>NZ_JBPJZD010000001.1:0-2376054 GCF_051207375.1 Haloarchaeobius pelagicus
CGTATAGTACGAGAGGAACTACGAATGGTGACCACTGGTGTACCGGTTGTCCGAGAGGGCACGTGCCGGGCAGCTACGTCACAAGGGGTAAGAGCTGAATGCATCTAAGCTCGAAACCCACATGGAAAAGAGGTGCCGCTGAGACCACTCGTAGAAGACGAGTTCGATAGACTCGGGATGTACGCGCCAAGGCAACGAGGCGTTCAGTCCGCGAGCACTAACAGGTCAAGCCACACAATCATACCGCATACTGGGACCTTCACCACATGGTGGAAGGTCCAGGCGTTAACTGGATTGCGTTTACATTACGGTCTCAAAGACCACCGATATTGGATCGTTGTCGCGGTTCGATTCCGCGGATCGGCGTTAAGGCGGCCAGAGCGGTGAGGTTACACCCGTACCCATCCCGAACACGGAAGTTAAGCTCACCTGCGTTTGGGCGAGTACTGGAGTGCGCGAGCCTCTGGGAAAATTCATTCGCCGCCTCCACTCATACTACGAAGCCACACACCCACTGCGGGTGTGTGGCTTTCTTCATTTATAGCTCGGGGAGTGCCGACAGTGGTCGGTGCTGTCCGGGTGCGTTCGGTGACGGAGTGGCAACACCGTATCGCTACGTTTAAACGCCAGAAAGCAGTACTATCTGTTGCGTGCCAAGGTGGCAGAGTCCGGCCGAACGCAGCGGCCTGCAGAGCCGCCCATCGCCGGTTCAAATCCGGCCCTTGGCTTCTTTCGAATTCGATCGGTGAGCGACTGGTCTTGATTGCAGGGTGCGTCGTGGAGGCAGATTGTCCGAGTCGTCACGCCCAGTCGAGCCCGTTCGGCTCCACCGGCGCAGGCAACGGACTCGTCGGCAGCCCCGCGTCCAGCTCGGGGTCGTTGTACCCGCCGGGGGCCACGTCGTTGGGGGCGTCGGGGTAGAACAGTGAGGCGAGCGCCTGGATGTGGTCGCGCCCGACCGCGAGTTCGAACTGGCCGCCGCCGTACATCGTGATGTCTCGTTCGAAGCAGTAGTCGATGGTGTCGAGGAGGGATTCGACGGTGCCGAACCGCGAGGGTTTGATGTTGAGCCACTGGGGTTCGAACGGGAGGGATTCGACGCTCTCGATGCCGGTGATGGGGTAGTCCCAGCTGACGCGGGCTTCGTGGTCGTCGAAGATGTGTCGAGTGTCGTCGGTGAGCCCGGGGTCTTCGATGACGCTGTCCGGGAATCCTTCGACGACGCGCCGGTAGAGGTCGGGGTCGGGTGCCTGGTCGACGCTCGTGCCCTCGTAGAGACCCTTGAGGTCGAGGACCCGGATCGCTCCGGTCTCGGCGAGGCTGGCGACGAGGTCGTCGTCCCAGTCGGGGGTCGGGTCGAGTTTGAACTCGGCGTCGGGGAAGACGCGCTGGACCGCGTCGATGCGGTCGAACGTCGGCGGGTCGCCGAGGCGGGTGCTGACGATGAAGCGGACGGGGTCGTAGGACCGCCCGAGTGCCGCCCCGAGCGAGGTTCCGGCCTGCTTGAGCGCGAGGTCGAGGGCGGCGCTCTCGACGGCCCAGCGCCGGTAGTGGTGGGCGGTGTCGCGTTCGGGTGGCTGTGCGAACAGCGAGACGTCGTCGAGGAAAGCGGAGAACGTCTCGTGTGTGTACGTGCCCGCGAAGTCGAAGTCGTGGGCTTCGAGGAGCGCGTCGTGGTCCGGGGTGTCGTAGGTGACGTCCTCGCCGCGGCCGACGTGCCCGTCGCCGTGGAGTTCGAACACCGTGGAGACGCGGGTGAAGTCACTCGAGGTGTCGCGCTCGTGGCGGGTCAGTTCGTAGTCGTCGATGTCGAGGGGGAGGTCGGCAAGCGCGTCGTACAGTCCCATGGAGAGTTCGTTGGACAGACAGGGGGAAGGGTCTGCCGCCGACCTGGTGTCGACGGTTGTTCGTGAGTGCGCCGGAGGGGACCAGTGACGGTCGGTCTCACCGGTTGAGAGAGTTAGTAATCGTTATACGCGGGGCGTACTACGCCCCACACATGCAACGACGAGCAGCGGCGGCGTACGTCGCTATCTTCCTCGTACTCACAGTGGGGGCGTACGCGTTCATCACGATCGCGGAAGCACCCGAGGTGGGTCTCGAGAACCCGGATGCCACGTTGAAATCGGGAGACACCATCACGGTCGACGGTCGGCAGTACAACGCGGCCGAGGTCTCGGCGAGTGAGTCGTCCGGTGGCGGCCACGGCGGCGGTGGTGGCGTCACCTACACGGCCAAGCTGGTCTGGGTGAACGAATCCGCGACGACCTCCGAGACGTGGACGAACAACACGACGGTCACCTACGAGGACACGACCTACCGCGCGTTCATCGAGAACACGTCCTCGCCGAATGAGGTCACGCTCCGCTGGGAGCCCGGTGACCAGTACAGCCCGCAGTGGGTCGACGGCACCCAGTACATCGACGGCGACCTCGACAAGCCGGACCGGCAGGCCGTCACCGTCGAGGAGTTCATCGCGTCCTCGGACAACAGCTCCATCCAGACGCGCACGCTCGAGGTCTCCGGGGAGACGATGACCTTCAAGGGCAACGAGAGCACGGTAACCCGCGCTCCCGAGACCATCACCTTCACGTGGACTTCGCCCACGGAGAACGAGGTCTCGTTCGGCCAGAACGCGAACGTGTCCCTCAACGGTGTCGCGTACGCTGCGCACTTCCCGACCGATGACTCGGTCGAGCTCAAGCGTGGCGAGTCCGCTCAGCAGTCCCTCGCGGCATCCATCGAGACCGAACACCGCTTCAAAGAGCGCATCAACGGTGTCTGGGGCGTCGTCCTCGTCGGTGGCACCGGCCTCATCCTGCTGGTCGCCTTCGCGTTCCTCCCGCGCAAGGAGTAACGCGACTCGTCTTCTTCGGTAGCGACCGTTTCCTCACGACTCGACTTCGCTCCCCGAGCCCTGCGTGCGGAACCTGTCTCGGATATCGAGTCGAACAGACCGGTGTCTCGCCTGGGTTGCCGTCGCGTGTCCCTTCGGTCTCGAAAAAAGTGTAACGGCGTCGCGGTCAGTCCTCGCCGCTCGGCGTCGTCGTGTCTTCGAGCTGTCGGTCGGCAGGCGTCTTCGTGGCTGCGGCCTTGCCGTCGACATCGGTCTCGAAGCGGTCGAGCGCGTCGCTCAGCTGTCTCGCCTGCTTGGCGAGGCCGTTCGCGTTCTTCGTCACCGAGGACAGCGCCGAGGTCTGTTCCTCGGTCGCTGCGGCGACGCTCTCGGTCTCCGCGGTGGTCTCTTCGGCGATACTCGCGGCGTCTTCGACCATGGAGACGACCTCCTGGGTCGTCATGGACTGGCGCTCCGCCACGGTCGAGATCTCCTGGACGCCGTCGTTCGTCTTGCGGGCGTACTCGGCGATCTCGTCTAGTGCGTCGACCGCGTTCTCGACGGCGTCGACGTGCGTCTCGATGCTGGCTGCGGTCGTCTGCACCTCGTGTGCGGTACGGTCGGTCTCGTCCTGCAGGTTCTCGAGGCTGCCCTCGATGGACTGGACGGCCTCCTTCGTGTCCTGGGCGAGGTCTTTGACCTGCTGGGCGACGACGGAGAACCCTTCCCCGGACATCCCGGAGCGGGTCGCCTCGATGTTGGCGTTCAGCCCGAGCATGTTGGTCTGGTCGGCGACCTCGGAGATGAACTCGATGAGCTCGTCGATCTGTTCCATCTCGGCCTCGAGCGATTCGATGGCCTCGACGGCGCGCTCGGACTTCTCCTCTATCTCGCGCATCCCGGCGATGGCCTCCTGTGCGGCCTCTCGGCCGCGGTTCCCGGTCTCGGCCGTCAGCTCGGCGATGTCTGCGACCTCGTTCGAGGAGACGGCGACCTCCTCGATGGTGGCAGAGAGGTCGCTCATCTCCTGTGAGACCTCCTGGAAGCGATTGCTCTGTTCTTCGGCACCGTCGGATATCTGCTGGGTGGAGGCCGTGACCTGCTGACTGGACTGCTGGACCTCTTCGGCTCCGGCGACCACCTGTTCACTCGCGGCGGCGACGTCGGTCGCGAACGCGTTGATGTGGTTCAGGGTCTTCTCCATCCCGGCGACCATCGCGTTGAAGTCGGTCGCGATCTGCTCCATCGCCTCGCTCTCGCTCTGGGTGTTCATCCGCTGGGTGAGGTCACCCTTGGCGATGGCCGAGAGGGTGTCGCCGTACTCGGTCGCCTTCTGCTCCAGATGGCGGTTCATCTGTTCGGCCTCGCGGCGGCGGCGGTCGGCTGCCTCGCGGGCCTCCTTCGCCTCCGTGATCTGTTCGCGGAGCGAGTCACGCATCTCCGCGAGCGTCGCGGCGAGTGTGCCGATCTCGTCGGTCCGTCTGGACTCGATGTCCGCGTCGAGGTCGCCGTCACGCATCTGGCGGGCACCGCCGGCCAGCGAGCGCAGCGACTTCGTGGTGCTGCGCCCGATGGTGAGACCGACGAGTCCGAGTGAGATCAGCGCCACGGCGATGAGGCCGCCCAGTCCTTCGCGGACGGTCGAACTCAGTGCGTAGGCGTTCTCCGTCGGGGCGTGGATGAGCACGACCCAGTTCGTCGAGTCGAGCGAGGCGTAGCCGACAAGTTCGTCGCCCTGTGTCTCCTCGACGCCGGATTCACGACCCGCAGCCTGACTGAGAACCAGTTGCTGGTTCTGGTCGGTGAGTGCGGTCCCGTTCTCGGGTGACGCGACGACCGTCCCGTCGGTCGTCACGACGCGGGTGAAGCCGTCGGCGACGGGCTGTTCGAGTTCCGTCGTCTCCCCGGTCGGGTTGATCATGAAGACGACGACCCGGTTCTCGACGTTCGGAACGGGCGTGAGGACGGCGACGACGGGGAAGTCAGCGATGGGGATGCTGAACGGCTTCGAGACGTACACCTCGTCCGGGCCATCGAACCCTTCCTTGATCTTCGAGACGAACGGTGCGCCCTGTTTCGCGGGCTTGACGCCGACGAACTTGTCCTTCGAACTGGTCATCACCTGCCCCTTCGAGGTGTCGACGTAGTGGATGGCGACGACCTCGTCCGACACCTGCCCCTCGTTCACGAGCTCTTTCAACTTCGGCTGTATCTGCTCGGGGTCGTCGGTCTGGAGCGTGTGGAGTTCAGAGACCGTCCGCGCCTGGCGTTTGTTCCCTTTGACCCACTGGTCGAGTTCGTTCGCCTGCACCTGGGCGGCAAGCGAGAGGTCGCCCTCGGCGTCCTGTTTGACCTCGGTCGCGGTCTGGGCCTGGACGAGGTAGCCGGCGACCAGCATGAGCAGGACGGCTCCGAGGAGCGCGAACCCGAGCTTTCTGGCGTAGCTCCGGCGTACCCATCCCCACGGCGTGGGGATGCCGGAGCTGTCTGTGTCTTCCGCCATCGTCACGGGCTCGCGGGGGGCAGCGCACGAAGGTCACGCGGCGGCACCAGGAAGGTGGCGCGGCTCTGTACCTTGAAGTGACCCTGGATTCCGTGGTCTTTCAGCTGGACTTCGGACTCGGCCGGGTCGGGGTCGTCGGCGTCCCAGTCGACGAACGCCATCGCCTTCCGGACGCTGATGAAGTCGTCGATGCGTCGCTGGTTCGAGATGAACTGGGTGTGGGCGCGACCACCGTCCGTCGAGGGGAAGTCCCGGCGCAGGATCAGCGGCCGGCCGTCCTCCCAGTCGGGGTCGTCGACGCGGGCGCGGGCCAGCTTCTGTGCGTGGCCGACGACGCCCTTGTCTTCGGCGTCCTCGGCGGTCTCCGCGGCGGCGTCTCCCATCGACTTCTCGTCGCTGGGGGCACTCGTCCCATCCCTCTCCGCGAGTTTGCGGCCGAACTCGCCGGTCTCGTCGAGGGTGTGGCTCGGGCTGTACATCCGCTCGATGCGCTCTTCGATGTCGTGTTTCCCGTACCACTGCTTGAGGTTGTTGTCGAGAAGCAGGGACACCTGCTCGGTTGTGCCGTCTGCGAACGGCCCCTCCTGAATGGCCACGTCGTCCTCGCTCGGCTGGCTGTCGGTGAACAGCGACTTGAAGCCGAAGAAGACGGACGCGCCCTCCTCGATGGGGTTCTTGCCCTGGAGGTCCTCGTCCCACCGCTCTTTCGGGTTCCCGATGAAGCCGGTCCGACGGTCCGTCTTCTCGAACACGCCAGAGAGGTCGGTCTCGACGTCGACACCGTTGACCTCGTCGACGGCCCCGAACAGCGCCTCCTCGGCCTCCAGCAGCACGTGGGCGTGCTTGCTGGCGAGATGCAGGTGGGCGTCGGCGTGGTCGGCCTCTATCTTCCCGCTACTGGCGATGTCGGTCTCGTCGATGATGTCCTCGGGCGGCCGCATCCCGGCGGACTCGGGCAGGTCCTCGTCGAACCGGTCGAAGTACGACAGGGAGTACCCGATGGTGAACATCAGCCCCTCGTTGTCCCACTCGTAGGCGTCTTCCAGGGTCTGGAGCGCGGCTTCGACCTGCTCGCGGTCCGCTTCGGTCGGCGTTCCGTCGCCGGTGTAGTCTACCAGGAGCTGTAGGTGGTGCGCTGGCGTCTTCGCGAGGCCGGTCAGCCCGTTCTTCGGCATGAAGTCGTTCCAGGCGTACTGCCGTGCCGGCAGCCCCTCGGTGCTTCCCTGGAGCACCGGTTCCCCGCGGGCCTTGGCCGCGAACATCGCACTGGTCCCCCCGATGGCGAGTGCGGTCTTCATGAACTCGCGCCGTTCTATCCCGTGGTCTTCGTCATCCGTCGACCTGCTGTGTGGACAGGGCATGCTATGACAACCACACTGTACTTATATGTAATAAAATTAATCACCAATCCACATGGCCTATGGTTTTATTACCCTTGGTCACCGAGCTTGCTTCCGTTCTGCCCTGACCCACCTGCAACGAAGCGGCGTCTAGAAGAATCAATTTATCAACTCACCTGTTACGATTAAAATCTTCTGGATAGAAAGCTATTGGACGATGGTGTGTCGGTGGATTCACAGGGCGAAGGTGACCGATTCCGAACCTGGCGACTGGTCTCTTCAAGAGCCTCTAGCCGCGTTGCTCGTCACGTCCGTGACTTCGCAGGAAAACGGGACGGGAGGGACTTGAACCTCACTCGCTCCGCGTTCGCTTCGCTCGCTGGTTCAAGTCCTCCATGGCGTTTTCACTGCTCACTATCGTTCGCAGGAAAACGGGCCGGGAGGGACTTGAACTACGCCCAGACGTGCTCGCTTCGCTGCGCGCGACTGGTCTTTTCAAGACCCTCAAGCCGCTTCACTCGTCACCTCCGTGACTTCGCAGAAGCGGGCCGGGAGGGACTTGAACCCCCGACCGTCTGGTTAAAAGCCAGACGCTCTGCCGAACTGAGCTACCGGCCCCGTACTGCGAAATTGTTCCGGCGACAGTTAAATGGTTATCGTTCTGTCGGGGCGTAGCGAGGGTGTTTTAGCGCCCCGTATCTTGCTCGAAAATATGACCGCATTCGCCGGCTACGACGAGGAGTTGCGGGCGTTTCTCGAGGAGTTGTTGCGATTCGACACGACCGATGGGGGTGAACTCGCGGCCCAGCGCTGGCTTCGCGAGCAGTTCGAGTCGTTCGGGTTCGAGACGTACGAGTGGGTGGCCGACGCGGACGAACTGGCCGCACACCCGTCGTTCCCGGACGACCCCGCCGAGATCGAGACGGTGGCCCGGCCCAGCGTCGCGGGTGTGGTCGAGCTCGGGGACCCGGAGGCGGGGCCGACCATCGTCCTGAACGGGCACGTCGACGTGGTGCCGGCGACCGAGAGCGCGTGGGACACGGACCCCTTCGAGCCGTCGTGGAACGGGTCCGAGGTGACGGCACGGGGTGCTGCGGACATGAAATCGGGGCTTGCCGTGGCGGTGTTCGTGGCGCGCCACCTCGCCGAGGTGGCCGAGTTCGACGGGCGAATCGTGGTCGAATCCGTCGCCGGCGAGGAGGAGGGCGGTATCGGGGCGGCTGCGGCTGCGCTGTCGAACCCGTACCCCTTCGACCGGGACGCGGCCATCGTCACCGAACCGACCGAGCTGGACGTGGTGACGGCGGTCGAGGGGAGCGCGATGATGGAGCTCCGTCTGGAGGGCCGGTCCGCGCACGCGGCGACGCGCTGGCGCGGCGAGTCGGTGCTCCCGCACTTCGAGACGATTCGGCAGGCCTTCGCGGAGCTCGAGGCCGAGCGCGAGGAGCGCGTGACCCACCCACTGTACGACGAGTTCCCGATCAAGTGGCCGGTCAGCTTCGGGACGGTCCACGCCGGGAACTGGGCGTCGGCGGTCCCCGACGAGCTGGTCGCACAGGTGCGAATCGGCGTTGCGCCGGGCGAGACGGTCGCGGACGTGGAGGCCGAGTTCCGCGAGCGCCTCGAATCGGTCGCCGCGGAGAGCGAGTGGCTCAGTGAACACCCGCCCGAGTTCGAGCGTTTCTCCATCCAGTTCGAGTCGGCCGAGGTCGACCCCGGGGAGCCGGTCGTCGGGGCGGTCCAGGCCGCGGCCGCGGCGGCCGGGCTGAACAGCGAGCCACGCGGGGCGACCTACGGGGCAGACAGCCGACACTACGAAGACGCAGGCATCCCGACGGTGCTGTTCGGGCCGGGGAGCATCGAGCAGGCACACTTCCCGAACGAACGAATCGACTTCGAGGACGTGCTGACGGCGGGGTCGGTACTGGTCGATGCAGTCGAGCGGTTCTGCCGCGAGAACCAGCGCTAGTCCGCGAGAATCAGAGGTACTCTTCGAGGGCGTCCGCGACGGCGTCGTCGACCGATTTGCTCTCGATGGCGGCGTGTCGCCGGAGCTCCCGGTACACGTCCGCGGGAAGCGTCACGGTGAGTTCGCCGAGGTTCACGTCGTGTTCTGCCAGGGCGTCGTCGACGGGCACACCGTCGTTGACGGCGCTGGCGATGGTCCGCACCTCGCGGACGGTGAGGTCGCCGTCGAGGGTGGCCCACGCGAGCTGGAACCGTGCCTCGCCGCCGACGCGGGCGATGTGCTTGGCGGCGGTCGGGGCGATGTGGCCCATCGCGACGTGCCGGCGGATGGACTGGGGCAGGTCGTGGACGCGGGCCCACTTCCGGATGAACGAGACCGTTGCGGGGTCGCCCGCGCGTTCTGCCGCGACCTTGTAGGACCCGGTGCCACGGACGAGTGCGGCACAGGCGGCGGCACCGCGCAGCATGTAGACGTTGTCGCTGCCGCCGACGGTGTTCTGGGCGAACTGGTGGACCGTCTCGGCGGCCTCGGCGACGCTCTCGGGGTCATCAGGGTCGAACTCGACCGCGTCCCGGGCGCGCTCGCCGGTCACGGCGGGGTCGCCACGGATGACGGGCTCGCCGACCGGCGATTCGCGGCCGGCACCGGGGGGAGGGTCGTCTGTCATAGACTTGGGTTTCTCGCCATCAGTGAAAAACACCTCGCTGGTGTGCGTGGGTTACTCCTCGTCGCGCTGGTCGGAGAGGTGCTCCCAGATCTCGGTACAGCCCGCGCCCACGTCGACGTCACGGAGGTGCTCGTCGTGGCGCTTCTTCTTGCCACGTCGCTTCGTGCTCGGTTCGTCCTCTGTCTCGGCTTCGTGTTCGTGTTCGACGTCCTGCTGTGTCATCTGTCTCCCTCCGGTTCGTACAGCTCGGGAGCGACGTCTGCTGACGCGTGCTGGCGTTCGGTAGTCGACTCGTCGGTCATCGACCCTTCCTATGTCAGCTACAGGTATAACCGGCGCTGCAGCCACAATCGTGTCCGCCACTACCTGATACCGGATACTGCGGCCGGTATCTGTGACGCCGCCACGTCGGGCGATTCGGCCGCCTGCTGGTGGTTGGGGACGCGGGCGGCGTCACCGACGACGCGAACCTTTGCACGAGGCGACGGAAGGAGGCATCCCGAAGCCGTACCGGGTGTATGGCCACGCAACTGCGGGTCCTCGACGACGGCGCGTGGATCAGCGTCAACAACGAGCGCCAGGTGCCAAACAGCGACATCTGGCCGCTCGCGACGACAGACTTCTGTGACTGTGATATCGCCTACGTGGTGCTCGAAGCGTTCACCGAGGTGGGGGTCGACCGCCACCTCGTCGAGGTGTGTGCGGTCGGGCAGTGCATCGACTGCGGGACCGAGGGATTCCTCGACTGGCTGCCGGTTGGCCGGGTCAGCGACGGCGAATTCCATCCCTTCGACCCGACCCAGCTCCGGGCGACGCTCGAACCTGGCAAATAGTTCCGGTAGTCGGGAGTACCGGGGCTACCTGACGAGGGAGGCGCTGGTTTAGTGCTAGAGACGGTATGCGCTTCTATGCCGACTGACGTCGAGGAGTGGAAGTCCGAGCTTTACGGCACGGACATCCGCGCCCATATGGAACGGTTCGCCGAGGAGGGCTGGGACGCCATCCCGGAAGACGAGCGAGACGCCTGGTTCGAGCGCTTCAAGTGGTACGGCCTGTACCACCAGCGCGCCGGTCAGGAGTCCTACTTCATGATGCGTATCGGGCCGCCGGCTGGCGTGCTCGAACCTGGCCAGCTCCGCAAGATAGGCGAGGTCGCCAGGGAGTACTCCCAGGGGCCCGCCGAGAACCCCGAGTTCGGGAACGGGTGGGCCGACGTGACCACCCGCCAGGCCATCCAGCTCCACTGGATCACCATCGAGGACGTGCCCGCCATCTGGGACGAACTCGAATCTGTGGGTCTCTCTAGCCTGCAGGCGTGTGGTGACTCGTGGCGTAACATCGTCGGCTGTCCCGTCGCCGGCAAGGACAAGCACGAGCACGTCGACGCACTGCCGACCATCCACGAGCTCAACGACCGCTTCAAGGGCAACGAGGAACACTCGAACCTGCCCCGGAAGTGGAAGGTCTCCGTGACGGGCTGCCGCGAGGGCTGTGGTCAGGGCGACATCAACGACCTCGCGCTCGAACCCGCCACGAAGGAGATCGACGGCGAAGCAGTGAAGGGCTACAACATCCGCGTCGGCGGCGGTCTCTCCCGGAACGAGGAGCGCCTCGCCCGCGACATCGACGTCTTCGCGACGCCCGAGCGCGTCGCCGACGTCGCCGGCGGCATCTCGCTGCTGTTCCGCGAGTACGGCGATCGCGACAACCGCTACAACGCCCGCATCAAGTTCCTCGTCGACGAGTGGGGCACCGAGAAGCTCCGCGAGACGCTCCAGGAGGAATTCGTCGACTTCGAACTCCACACCGCCGGCGAGGACCTGCGCGCCGAGTACACCTACAACGCTGGCTACGAGAAGGGCGGCCACCACGACCACGTGGGCATCCACCAGCAGGCGGACGGCAACTACTACGTCGGCCTGAACTGCCTCGTTGGCCGCGTCGGTGCGGACGACGTCATCGCGATGGCGGACGCCGCCGAGGAGTACGCCTCCGGTGAGGCCCGCCTCACCCAGCGCCAGAACATCATCCTCACGGACGTGCCCGAGGAGAACCTCGACGACCTGCTCGCCGAGGACGTCTTCGAGCACTACTCGCCGGACCCGCACCCGTTCATGCGTGGCTCCATCGCCTGTACGGGCACCGAGTTCTGCTCGCTCTCCATCGTCGAGACGAAGAACCGCCAGGTGCGCTACGCCCGCTGGCTGAAGGAGAACGTCGAGCTCCCCGAGGGCGTCGATGACTTCCACATCCACCTCTCGGGCTGTACGGCCTCCTGCGCCCAGCCCCAGATCGCCGATATCTCCCTGCGCGGGATGAAGACGCGCAAGAACGGCGAGCCCGTCGAGGCCCTCGACATCGGTCTCGGTGGCGGTCTCGGCGAGAACCCGAACTTCGCGGAGTGGGTCACCGAGCGCGTCCCGGCCGACGAGGTCCCGGGTGCCATCGAGAACCTGCTCGCGAACTTCGAGGACCAGCGCGAGGGCGGCGAGAGCTTCCGCGCGTTCGTGGCCGACCGCGACGCCGAGGAACTCGCCGAACTGGTTGAGCCCGAGGAGACCAGCTACGAAGACCCGTTCATGCACAACACGAAGCGGACGTGGTACCCCTACGCCGAGGACGACTCCATGGACGCGAGTCCCGCCCCGAACGCGGCGGACGGCACGCCGCTGGCGGACGACTGAGGCTGGGCCGGGACAGTCACTGCCCGGCGAACAGCAGCAGTCGGCCGCTGACGAAGGTGAAGTACGCGACGACCATGTAGAACCCTTCTCTCCTGCCGAGACTCCCTTTCCCGAGCGTCCACACCCACCCGAGCACGACGACGCCGGCGAGTATCTTCACCGGGAGGTCCCACACCACGACGGCCTCGGGGACCTGGTACGTCGAGATGACCCCGCCGAGCCCGATGGCGAGCAGCGGGTTCACGATGTTGCTCCCGACGAGGGTCCCGACGGCGATGTCCGGTGCGCGCCGGCGTAGTCCCTCGAACACGGTCGAGAGTTCGGGCAGGGCCGACGCGAGCCCGATGGTGACGAGACCGACCATCGAGCCGCCGAGCCGGAGCCGGGCGACGATGGTCTCGACCGTCGTGAGGACGATGTACGCGCCGACGATGACCCCGACCAGCCCGAGGACCGCGATGAGCGCGTCGCGGCCGACCCGTTTGCTCTCGGGCTCCGGCGGCACCCCGCCGCGCTCCCGGTGCGTCACGGCGTAGTAGGTGTGGGCCACGTACGCCCCCAGCAGGACCAGCCCGTCGAGCCGCGAGATGGTCCCATCGAAGGCGACGGCCAGGACGAGCACAGACGCCAGCACCATCGGGACGAACGTCGAGGTGAGAAAGACCTGCCGGGGCCGATACCGGCCGAACCCCACGAGGAAGATACCGAACAGCAACAGCTGCTGGGTCACCGACGAGCCCATGTTCCCGCCGAGGACGGTCGCCGACGTGACCGTGTAATCGAGGGCTCCCGAGACGATTCCGAGGGAGGCGATGACGTGCGAGCCGATCTCGGGGAGACTCGTCCCGACCGCGACGATGGTCACTCCGACGACCACGTCCGGCACGTCGTAGTGCTTCGCCAGCCGGATGAGCGCCCCGACCGCCGCCTGGGCACTCTTGACGAGTATCGCCAGGGCGAGTGCCCCCAGAAGCAGTGGTTCGAGGACGGCGACGTTGACCATACCGGTCCCGTCGGCCGGCTGGTATTTGAGGATTGCTGGGATGTCGACGCTGGCGGCGGTGTCGGCCGTCGCTGCCGCCGACTGTCAGTCGACCGTGACGTCGAAGACGTAGGTGTTCGTCTCCCGGCGCGCTGCGAACATCAGTGGCGGGGAGAACTCGGCGGGCGTGACGCCTGTCGGCTTGCTCCCGCGAGCGACGTTCATGTGGCTCGTCTGGTCCCAGTCGTCGGCCTTGTACAGGTACGTCTCGACGCCGGGGTCGATGGGCTGGTCCAGCCCGCGGTGGGTGGCCTCCTCTTGCCCCTCGGCGAACAGCATGACGGTGCTGTTGGGCTCGAACGCCACGCCGTCCTCGATGACCAGCCGCACGAACCGGCCGTCGTCGGTGAGACTCGCGGACACCTTCGGGACGCCCGCCTTCGCGTCGGGTAACCACTCCGGCTCCGACACCGATGCCTCCCCGAGGTCGTCGATACTGAACTCGCTCACGTACTGTATCTCCTCGCCGTCGCGGTCCTGTATCGTGGTGGCCGCGTCGACGCTCCGGATGACCGCGTTCTGGTCGACCCGCATCGTCGCGTCGATGGACTGTATCGTGCCGCGGTGGTAGCCCGGAATCGCCGACGCGTCCGCGACGGTGTCCGTTTCGAGTTCCCACATCGGGTCGTCCCCGTCCTCGACGAACGTCGGCGCGCCCCAGTCACCGGCGGTGAGCAGCGGTTCTATCTCCTGGTCCCATGTGACCTCCCCGATGTCGAACCCCTCCTCGTCGTTCCCGTAGGTGTAGTGGTCGCCCATGTTCTCGCGCCAGTAGGCGTCGGTCCCCGACCGGTAGATGTCGACCGGGTTCCCGCTGTCCCCACGCGTGAACGACCCGAGCGAGGTGCCCGACTCGACCGCGAACTCCTTTTGCCACTTCACGAACGACCGGTTCGTGTTTATCTTCGTCCACGAGACGCGGAAACTCGCCTGCTGGAGCTCCTTCACGTGGAACGCGTAGAGGTAGTCCTCCGGGCCATCCTCGGCGAGCCCGTCGGGCAGGTCGGGTTCGCCGGTCGACGCTGTCGTGGTCTCTGGTGGTTCGGTTTCAGTTGCAGCCGTCGTCGCCGTGTCTGCGTGCGTCGCCGTCGCTCCGGTTTTGGTCCCCGTCGCCCCCTCGTCGCCAGAACTCAACCGCAAACACCCCGCAGCGGCCACTCCGGAGAGCGACCCCAGCAACGCCCGTCGTTTCATACGCGAACCTATCAGGAAGTCTTGATAAGCGTACTGGCTGTCAGGTCCGCCCGGCCCATCGCACACTCGCCGCTGACGAGCGGCCTAAGTGCCCTCGCACCCTGCCCCCGAACATGGCTGACCGACTGCTCAAGGTCAACGCGTACACGACCCTCGACCTCATCGACGCCGAGGCCCGGGGCCACGATTTCACCGAGGAGGGCTTCTCGGTGGCGAACGTCACCACCGACGACGATGGCAGGGTCCTCCTGCAACTGGAACTCGACAACATGACAGAACAGAACCTGCCGGCACACGTCGACGAACTCTCGCTCGACCCGGACCAGGCGCGGACGCTGGCGGCGGCGCTAGAGAAGTCTGCCGAGAAGGCGGCCGACGACGGCGGCGAGTAGTCTCAGATATCGAGCGTCCTGAACGGCGTCTCCGGCGGCGGGGTGCTCGTGTTGAGTTCCCACTCGACGCCGTTGGTGTCGACGACGAAGGCAGCCGACTTGCGCTGGTCGACGTCGCAGTCGAGGTCGCGGGCGCGGTCGCAGATGTCGCCGAGTTCGCCCTCGCTCACCGAGAGCGCGATGTGGTCGACGTGACCGCCGTCTGGAGCCGACGGGTCGTGCGAGAGTGCCAGGGCGAGCCCGTCGCGGCCGACGAACGTCAGTCCGGGCTCGACGCCGGCGTCCCTGGCGTCGGGCCAGTCCACGCCCTCGGGCAGGGCACCGAAGTCTCCGTCGAGGCTGCCCTCTCTGAACAGCACGTCGAGGTCGAACAGCTCACAGTAGTACGATTCTGCGGCGGCCACGTCGGGGACGGCGAGCGCAACGTGATGCAGGCCACCAATTGTCATACCTAAGATAACGGACTGGACAGGTAAAAAGACCGTACCGGGCTCTGGTGTCGTTCCGTCAGAACGACGGGCACCAGGAGGTGGCGGCGCGCTGGACCGCCCGGAGGTAGTCGTTCCAGGAGCCGAGCGGGGCGAACGCGGCACCGACCTGCCGGGCCAGGGGCCCGGGTTCCTCGAAGGAGGGTCGGACGGTGATGGTCGATTCACAGTTCGGGCAGTTGTAGGCGGTCTCTCTGGCACCCTCTGCGAGGACCCAGTCGCCGTCGACCGGCGCCTCGTGCGCACAGTCGGGACAGAACAG
Organism: Haloarchaeobius pelagicus; assembly: GCF_051207375.1. NCBI lineage: Archaea > Methanobacteriati > Methanobacteriota > Halobacteria > Halobacteriales > Halorubellaceae > Haloarchaeobius > Haloarchaeobius pelagicus. The sequence continues at coordinate 15,378 of NZ_JBPJZD010000001.1, forward strand.
CGTCGACTTGCACGGTGTGGAGGGACCGGCGGCAGTACACGTCATGTGGGGTACTCGGAACTGCAGCACCAAAAGGACACTCTGTGGGTGTCAACAGGGGCCAATAGTGGTGTTCACACCCATCCCGGACCTATCTGAAGACGCTATATTCTGGGGGATGGTGGCGTCCCGTTTCGATTGACTAGATGAATGTGGTGTGTCATAGTGTGACATTCCCCCCGCCCTTGCCTACCCGAGCGCCACGTCGAGCGAGAGCATCAGCATCACGCCGACCATCGTCCCGAGGGTCGCGATGCGCTCGTTCCCGCGGGCGTGGGTCTCGGGCATTATCTCGTCGCTGATGACGAACAGCATCCCGCCCGCGGCGAACCCCATCGCGTAGGGGAGGATCGGTTCGGCCATCGAGACGGCGAGCGCGCCGAACAGCGCGAGCGGAATCTCGACCAGCCCGGCCCGGATGCCCGCGAAGGCGGCGTAGAAGCGCTTCCCGAGGCCGGCGTTGATGGCCGCGATGGAGACCGCCAGCCCCTCGGGGATGTTCTGGATGCCGATGGCGAGCATGAGCGAGATGGCGTTGCCCAGCGCGCTCTGGCCGTCGACGGTCGCGCCCGGGTGGATGGCAGCCGAGCCGAAGCCGACCCCGACCGCGAGTCCCTCGGGCATGTTGTGCAGCGTGATGGCGACGATGAACAGCAGGACGGAGGCGACCCGGGCGTCGTCGCCGCGGCCTTCGAGCCGTTGTTTCCCCGTGATAGCGACGTGAACGTGTGGGACCCAGGCGTCGGCCCGGTCCAGCAGCGCGACGCCGGCGAAGAAGCCGACGATGACAGGAAAGAGGTTCCCGCCGGCGAGTTCGATACCCGGCAGGATGAGGCTCGTGAAGCTCGCCGAGAGCATCACGCCGGCGGCGAACCCGAGCGCGCCGTCGAGCGCGCGCTGTGACGGGTTCTCCCAGACGAAGACGAGCAGCGCGCCGAACATGTTCATACCCGCGATGACGAGGCCGCCGACCAGCCCCCAGAGCAGGGCGCTGTGGCCGAACCACAGGGTGAACTGCTGTTCGACGCTCGCGACGAATCCCGGCATTCGTTCGGGAGTACTCGGCCGCCAGAAAAGAACGTTGCCACCCCGTCGTCGTGCAGTCGGGTCCCTACTGGCCGGCGGCGGTGAGCCGCGCCTGCTCGTCGTCGGTCAGGTCGATGGCTGACGCCGCGACGTTCTCCTCCAGGTGCTCGATGCTCGACGTGCCCGGAATCGGGAGGGTCACGTCGGAGTGGTGGAGCAGCCACGCCAGCGCGATCTGCTGGCGCGAGGCGTCGTGGGCCTGGGCCACGTCGTCGATGGCCTCGCCAACCGAATCGAGGTCGCCCGCCGCTAGCGGGTACCACGGGATGAAGCCGATGCCGTACTCCTCACACGCCTGCAACACGTCCTCGTCGTCGCGGTAGGCGACGTTGTAGCGGTTCTGGACGGTCGCCACGTCCACGAGTTCGCGGGCCGTGTCGAGTTGCTCGACCGTGACGTTGCTCACGCCGACGTGGTCGATGAGGCCGTCGTCCTGCAGTTCCGCGAGGGCCTGTATCGACGCTTCGAAGTCGGTGTCCGGGTCGGGTCGGTGGTACTGGTACAGGTCGATGCTCTCGACGCCGAGGCGGTCGAGGCTGCAGAGATGCGCGTTTCTCAGATAGTCCGGGTCGCCCAACGGCAGCCACTCGCCGTCGTGATTCCGCAAGAGACCGCCCTTCGTCGCCACGACCAGGTCGTCCCGTGTCGTGTCCAGCGCCTCGGCGATGAGGCGCTCGGAGACCCCCGGGCCGTAGGAGTCCGCGGTGTCGATGAGGTCCACACCGAGGTCGACCGCGTGCTGGAGGACCTCGTGTGCGTACTCCTCGTCTGCCGGGCTCCCGAGGATCTCCTCGCCCGTGAGCCGCATCGCGCCGAAGCCGAGGCGCTTGACCGTGTACTCGCCGCCGATGTCGAAGGTGTCCGCCTGATTCTGAACTGGCATAGGTGTGGGTAGGACGTCGGGTTCTGGCGTGAAAGGTGTCTGTTTTGCGGGTGTCTGGGATTGGGAACCGGGCGGTGGGTGCAGAACCAGGAATCCGGCGCGTGCGGCCGAGCGTGCCGAAAGCCGCGAGGCGGCTTCGCGCGAGGTCCTCGCGAGTTTACGTGCGAGGTCCTCACGAATCAGTGACTCGTGGGATGCTGCGAGTGTGGAGCACTCGCCCGCAGCTTGCGAGAGCGTGCTCTCGCAGTGGATGAGAAGCGCAGTGGAGTGAAGCGAAGTGGAATGGAACGAGCACACCAGAAATCTCTGATTTCTGGGGACGCAATCGGCTGGGGTGGCTGTGGTGTGGTTGCGGTGTTGCGGTGCTGTGCGGGGCGGTTTCCATTGCCACCAGCGCGAGTCACCTGCTAGTCGAACCAGATAGGGGACCGACTCACCGTCACGGAACCACCCACGGTCGCGCAACCAGCACCACTGCCCACACCCCATGACAGCGCTTCCCCCAGCAGTACGACCTTCAACCTCCAGTCCCTAGCAGGAGACAACATGAGCAAGTGGACCCTGGCCGACATGCCCGACCAGCGGGGGAAGACCGTCATCGTCACCGGCGCGAACAGCGGCCTCGGCTTCGAGGTCACGAAGGCGTTCGCGGAGAAGGGGGCGACGGTCGTGCTGGCCTGTCGGAGCGTCGAGAAGGGCGAGCAGGCGGTCAAGAAAATCCAGCAGTCGGTCCCGAACGCGGACCTCGACGTGCGCGAGTGCGACCTCGCCTCCCTCGAATCAGTCCGGGTCTTCGCGGAGGCGTTCGAAGAGGACTACGACGAACTCCACGTCCTCTGCAACAACGCGGGCGTGATGGCCATCCCCAGACAGGAAACACAGGACGGCTTCGAGATGCAGTTCGGTGTGAACCACCTCGGACACTTCGCGCTGACGGGGCACCTGCTCGACACGCTCCACCAGACCGAGGGCGAGACGCGCGTGGTCACGCAGTCCAGCGGCCTGCACGAGCGCGGCGAGATGGACTTCGAGGACCTCCACGGCGAGCAGTCCTACGACGAGTGGGACGCCTACGCCCAGAGCAAGCTGGCGAACGTCCTCTTCGCCTACGAGTTCGACCGGCTGCTCGACGAGGCCGAGATAGAGAACGTCCTCAGCGTGGTGTGCCATCCGGGCTACGCGGCGACGAACCTCCAGCGCCGCGGCCCAGAGCAATCGGGCTCGACCCTGCGACTCTGGATGATGAAGGCCGCCAACGCGGTGCTGGCGCAGTCGGCCGCGAAGGGGGCGCTGCCGATGCTGTACGCCGCGACCGCCTACGACGTGGCCGGTGGCGAGTACATCGGGCCGGGCGGACTCATGGACATGCGGGGCTATCCCGAGAAGCAGCGTTCCAGCGACCGGTCGTACGACGTGGCGACCGCAGAGCGGCTCTGGGACGCCTCGGAGGAGCTGACGGGCGTCGAGTACGACTTCGGCGTCCGGGCGACGCTCGACCGCGACCAGTAGCCTTCGAGCGCGACCAGCAGGCTACGAGCCCGTCCCGGTGCGGGAGACCTCCCGGAGGACGGCGAGGTGCTTGCCCGGGACGATGTCGCACGTGGAGGCGAACTCGACGGTTCGACGGCCGCCATCGTCGCGGACGAGGTCGAAGGTGCCCCGGGACCGCTCCGTCGCCCGGAACTCGGACCAGGCCGCCTCGAAGTCGTACTCGGGGGAGGCGAACTCGTCGATGGAGCGCCCCACGAGCTCGGCCTCGGGGAGGCCGAACAGCTCGCAGGCGGCGGGGTTGACGTCGACGTAGGTCCCGTCGTCGTTCGCGATGACCATCGCGTCGAACGCCCGGTCGAAGACGCTGCGGAACTCGCGCTCCCGGTGGGTCCTCTCGGTCACGTCCTCGAAGATGAACGTGAGCCGGACGTTCCCGTCGTGTTCGAACGCGAACGAGGAGACGTCGAGGTCGAGGTCGCGGCCGTCGGCGTGTCGCCCCGCAATCGCCATCTCGTCCCAGACGGTCGGTTCCTCGTCGGTCGTCTTCGCCGCAGCGAACCGGTCGAACACCGTTCGATACGCGGACTGTTCGGCTTCGGGGATGAGTTTCAGCAACGACTCGCCGACGAGTTCGGCGTCGGTGTACCCGAACACCTGCTCGACGGCCGGGTTGGTGAACTGGATGACGCCCTCGGTGTCGACGGTGTGGATGGCGAAGGGGGCGGTCTCGGTCAGCTTCCGGTAGCGTTCCTCGCGCTCGACGAGGGCGCGCTGTGACCGGTACTGGTGGACGACGTTCTCGATGCGGTTCGCGAGGAGGGTGTACTGGTCGGTTCCGCCGCGTTTCTGGAGGTAGTCGGTGACGCCGGCGGTGATGGCATCGCTCGCGATCTCCTCTGAGCCCTTCCCGGTGAACAGGATGAACGGGAGGTCGGGCGAGGTGTCACGGACCGCCGCCAGGAACGCCAGCCCGTTCATCTCCGGCATCTGGTAGTCGCTGACGACGCACTCGAAGGTCCCATCGCGAAGCAGTTCCAGCCCCTCCTCGGCACTGGTCGCAGAGGTCACCTCGAGACGGTCGCTTGTGCGCTCCAGGAACGTCGAGACGAGCGAGACGAGCTGTGGGTCGTCGTCGACGTGCAGCACTGGAATCGTCCGCCGGGCGAGACCATCGACCGCCCCGCCCTCGGTGTTCCGGTCAGTTGTTTCGCCCATACTTGTCTACTCATCGTATGGCGCACCGCGCAATCAGGAGTGGCTGTTGACTATGCAATACCTTTATAAGTGGTGCCGGGATTCACAGCTCTCGTTCGAGTGCCATCTCGATGAGTCGATTGGTGCCACGACGGAGCCGCGAGGCGAGTGCCTGTCGCGATATTCCGAGTTCACCGGCGATCTCTTCGAGTGTCACCTCTCTGGGAGACGCGTAGTACCCCCGCTCGTACGCCAGCAGGAGGGCCTCGCGCTGGGTCTCGGTCAGTGCTCGCGCCTCGTTGTCGACCGCCGCGAGCGCGTGGATGCCGGTCAGCCGGACCGGAATCTGCTGTTCGGTGAGGTAGGTCTGGAAGTCGGTGATGGTCTCGTGGTCGTCGGCCCGGACCTCGAGCACCCAGCCCTCGGCCGTCCCGGTCGCGGAGAGGAGCGACAGGTCCGACTCGAAGATGCCGTTCAACACGCCCTGGCGCGAGGTGGGGTTCCACTCCGCGCGCATGAGCGTTTGACCATCGACGGTGTCGATGAGTTCGACGTTCGGGACCGGCGGGTCGGTCGTGAACAGGCGCGCTACGTCGTCGCCGGACGCGCCGCGGACCCAGAAGTAGGGGACCAGTACGTCCTGCGTCGGGACGACTCGCTCCAGTTCGATGGTCGCGTCGGGCAGCACGTCGAAGACGTTCCCGAACGGGAGCGTCCCGGCCTCGAACGTGAACTCGGCAATCGTCGCCATCTGGGAGTCAATACGCACTGGAGGGTGTTAAGCAGGTCCCAGGACCGGGCTACAGGCTCCCGTTCAGCACCTTCGCCGCGGTCAGGATGGGGTCCCACACGGGCGCGAACGGCGGGGCGTACGCGAGGTCCGTCCGTTCGAGTTCGGGGACCGTCGTGTCCTGCTCCAGCGCCATCGCGAGCACGTCGATGCGGATGGCGGCCCGGTCCGCGCCGACGATGGTCCCGCCGAGGAGCCGTTTCGAGTCGCGGTCGGCGACCAGGGTGACGGTCGTCTCGGCCCCGCCGGGGTAGTAGCCCGACCGCGAGCGCGAGGTGATGGTCTCCGAGACCGGGTCGAAGCCGTGCTCGCGGGCCGTCTCTGCGTCCGTGATGCCGGTCCGGCCGCACTCCAGGTCGAACGCCTTCACGACGGCGGTGCCGGCGATGTCGCCGACGGGTTCGAGGTCGTTGGGGCCACCTGCGACGGTCTGGCCGATGGCGCGTCCGGCCCGGTTCGCGGTGAGGCCGAGGGGCACCCAGTCGGGGTCGCCCGTGACGGCGTGGCGCATCTCGGCCACGTCGCCGGCGGCGTAGACGCGCTCGACGTTCGTCCGGCCGTAGTCGTCGACCGCGATGGCGCCGGAGTCTCCGATGGCGACTGGCGTGTCCTCGATGATGCTCGTATTGGGCCGGATGCCGATACCGACCAGCGCCATCTCCACGGCGATGGACTTCCCGTCGAAGGCGATGGCCTCGACGGTCCCCTCGCTGTCGCTCCTGATTCCCCCGACCTCGCTCTGCATGTGCAGGGTGACGCCCTGCTCGCGGAGGTGGTCCTCGACACGGTCGGCCACGGCCTCGCCGAACGGTTTCAGGACGTGCTCGCTGCGCTGGAACAGGTGGACGTCGAGGTCGTGTGCCGAGAACGCCTCCGCCATCTCGATGCCGACGTAGCCCCCGCCGACGATGGCGACGGACTCGGGTGGTTCCATGGTGCCGTAGTGGTTGACCTCGGCCTCGTCGACGTACGGCGCGCCACCGATGTCGGCGACGGCGTCGGTTTCGGGGTCGAGCAGGAAGGCCCGCGTCCGGGCCGCCGAATCCAGCCCGTGCATGGTGAACGCGCCCTCGCAGTCCGCGCCGTCGATGGGGCTCGTGACGGCGTGTGCCCCGGTCGCGACGAGCAGGTCGCCGTAGGGCTGTTCGAACGTCTCGTCGTGGCTCCCGCGAACCGTCACGGTCTGTGCGTCGGTGTCGACCGACAGCACCTCGTGGTGGCGTTTCAGGTCGATGCCCCGGTCGGCGACGTCCTCCGGGGAGAGCGACAGCAGCCGGTCGAGCGATTCGACCTCGCCCTTCACGAAGTACGGCGTCCCGCAGTGGGCGTAGGACACCCACGACCCCTTCTCGAAGACGACGACCTCGCGGTCGGGGTCCTCGCGTTTGCACTTGCTCGCGGCGCTGAGGCCGGCCGCGTCACCGCCCACGACGACGAACGGGTCTGTCATATCTAGTTCCTCTCACGAGGAGGCAAAGACAGTTCCCCCTACTGATACGGGCTGTGTCCACATGCCCCGCCGACCGACAGCACCCACTCGCCACCGATTCTCGCCTCCCCGGCCGCCGGGTCTCTGAAGGTCGCCCACTGGCCGACGTCGACGATGTCCTCGGCGCAATCTGGGCGGTCGTGGGTCGCCGAGGACCCGACCTCGTAGGCCACCGTGTGGCCGCGCACATCTCTCGGTAGTGGCGGGGTCGTCCACCGGTACACCGCCGAATCGGTGTCACCGTCGAGCCGGAGGGACTCGGCCGACCGGGGTTCGTAATCCTGGACCACCACGAGGGGGTCGGCTCGCTCGTGTCGGTCGTACTCCCCGTAGTCGTGTGTGACCGTGAGCGAGACGGCTTCCGCGTCGCTGTCCCACCCGTGGGCGTTGACGCCCGGAATGAGCGTCTGTGACTGTTTGAGGCCGAACCAGCCGTTCTCCTGGGCAGCCCGGTACTGGACGTGCAGTTTCCCGAAGGGTTCCCGCAGGTAGGTGACCGCCGTGTCGAGCCGTGCCCAGTCGTCCGGGGAGCTCTCGGTTTCGGTGTCCGTTCGGTTCCAGAACTGCCTCGCCTCGTCGTGTGTCCGTACGGCGTCGCCGGGGCTTCCTGCGATTCCGACGAACTCGCGCAGGTGGCCGGCCGCGACCGTGTCGATGACGTGGGCGGTGATTCGTTGCGGTCCGTCGAGCGACGGCCGAGCCTGTGCAGTCACCCGCCCGTCGTCTGCGCCGGCGGCTTCGAGGGTGACACGACGCCGTTCGTCGAGTTCGGCCAGGCTAAGGTGCTGGTCGTACGACCGGACGGCTCGCGTCGCTCCTGTCACACTGTCGCGGCTGGAGAAGACGCTTGCAGTGCGTGACGCACCCGTGTTCGGGAATACCGAGGCGACGGGAACGAGGCTGGTCGCCGCGAGCCGGCTCAGAACGCTACGTCGAGTCGTGGAGGGACCGTTGTCGTGCATCGTACTTGGTGGACCTGCGGCCAGTTCGTCTCGACGTTCGAAATCACTGCTGAAATACTTGTCTGAAAAAATATATTCTTCTGCTGGTCTGTCGGCTCCCCCCGCTCACGTCCGGGGATGCCCGACCGCCGGGGGCGATTTCACCGGTCGAGTTATCTCATTTCGTCTCATTGTCGGACCAGATGTCCCACGTCGCCTTCGCAACCAGCGCCGAGTCTGCCGACCTGACCGACGACGACCGACAGCTCGCGGCTGCACTTCGCGAGCACGACGTGACCGTCGACCCGGCCGTCTGGACCGACGACGGCGTCGACTGGGCCGCCTTCGACGCCGTCCTCGTCAGGTCCTGCTGGGACTACCACACACGGATCGGCGAGTTCGAGGACTGGGTCACCCGTGTCTCGGCGGAGACGACGCTCTGGAACTCGCCCTCGGCGATCTGCTGGAACAGCCACCAGTTCTACCTGCGTGACCTCGCGGGCCGCGGGGTCGAGACGGTCTCGACGGCCTACGTCTCCGGGACGGACACCCGCTCGCTGGAGACGGTCCTCGACGACAACGACTGGCGCGAAGCCGTCGTCAAACCGGCCGTCAGCGCGGGCGCTGACCACGTCTGGCGGACCGACCGGGCCCGGGCGGACTCACACCAGGAGCGCTACGAGCGCCTGCGGGCCCACGAGGACATCCTCGTCCAGCGGTTCGTCCCCGAGGTTCACGATGGGCAGTGGTCGCTGCTGTTCGCCGACGGCGAGTACACACACGCCCTGTCGAAACGGCCGGCCGCGGGCGATTTCCGCCCACAGGAACATCTCGGGGGGACGACGGCCCTGGAGACACCGACCCCGGCGACCAGGGAAGCCGGAACGGCGGTCGTCGATGCGGCGACGGCCGAACTGGGGGAGACGCCCCTGTACGCCCGTGTCGACGGTATCGAGGTGGACGACACGTTCACCGTCTTCACCCTCGACCTCATCGCCCCGTCGCTCGGTTTCGAGCATCAGCCGGCCGCTGCAGGGGCGCTTGCCGACGCCGTCGTCGAACGCCTCAATCGGCCGTAATACCCGGATGAGAGTTGTCTTGTGGCCGGACACGACCGTTTAGTGTCTCGGGCTACCTCTGTACGCCTATGGCAACCCTGGCCACAGATGCGGAGCGCGACGCGTTCGCAGAGCGGCTCGTCGGAGCCCTCGCCGGCGCGTTCGACGTTTACGCCATCTACATCGGCGACACCCTCGGGTTCTACCACGCCCTCGCCGGTGACACCCCCCTCACGGCGGCCGACCTGGCGGCCGAGACAGCCACCCACGAGCGGTACGTCCGCGAGTGGTGCGAACAACAGACGGTCTCCGGCATCATCACCGTCGACGACCCGGCGAAACCGGCCGAAGACCGCCGGTACGCCCTCCCCCCGGCCCACGTCGAGATACTCACCGACCTGGAGAGCGAGCGCTTCATGGCACCGTTCGCCCAGCTGTTCGTCGGTGCCGCGAGCCCGATATCGGCCGTCGTGGACGCCTTCCGGACGGGCGAGGGCGTCCCACGCGAGGCGTACGGCGACGACTACCGCGAGGGCCAGGGGCGGCTGAACCGCACGGCCTACCTCGACCTGCTCGGGCGCGAGTGGATCCCCTCGATGCCCGACGTGGACGCCACCCTCCAGCTGGAGAACGCGCGAGTCGCAGATGTGTGCTGTGGCCACGGCTTCGCCGGTATCGGCGTCGCGGACACGTACCCGACGGTCCACGTCGACGCCTTCGACACCGACGAGGCCGCGGTCGAGTCGGCCAGTCGCCACGTCGCCGAGTTCGGCCTGGTCGACCGGGTCGACGTCCAGCAGGCGGACGCGGCCAGTCTGCGCACCGACGACCACTACGACCTCGTCCTCGCGTTCGAGTGCATCCACGAATTCGCGGATCCGATCGGTGCGCTCTCCGCGATGCGTGACCTCGCCGGCGACTACGGGACCGTCCTCGTGATGGACCGCCGGGTCGGCGACGGCTTCGGCGACGAACTGGAGTACGACTGGCTCACCTACGGCTGGAGCATGCTCCACTGTCTCCCGGTCGGGATGGCCGACCAGCCGTCGGCCGAGACCGGCGCGGTCATGCGCACGGAGACCCTGCGGTGGTACGCCGAGGAAGCCGGGTTCGACCGGGTCGAGGTACTGCCCATCGAACACGAGCACAACCGCTTCTACCGGCTGTACCCCTGACCCCCTCGCGATTCGTCGCTATTCGAGCCTCGCGACCAGTTCCTCGAAGCCGTCGACCGTGAGGTCCGGGTCGTCGCCGAAGGGTTCCCACGGGTCGTCCTTCCGGTTCACCCAGACACCCTGCATCCCGGCGTGTTGTGCGCCCAGTACGTCGAACCAGGCCGCGGTGACGTGGGCGATCTCGTCGATAGGCGTGCCGGTGCGGCCCGCGGCGTGGCGGTACAGTTCGGCATCGGGTTTGAACACTTCCACCTCGTGGGCGCTGACGACGCCGTCGAGCAGGTCACCGATGGCGGCGTGTTCGACCATCGACGCCAGCATCTCCGGGTTCCCGTTCGAGACGACGTAGGTGTCGTAGCCGGCGTCTCGCAGGCGTTCGATGCCGTCGCGAACGTCGTCGAACACGTCCAGTTCGTGGTACACCGCCAGTATCTCCTCGCGTTCGTTCTCGGAGACCTCGACACCGTGGGCGTCCAGTGCGTACTGGAGCGCGTCGCGGTTCACCTCGTAGAACGGCTTGTACACGTCGACGTGGTTGCCGACGAAGGTGTATTCGAGCGACCGGGCGCGCCACAATCTGGAGACCGGTTCCGGGTCCTCGACGCGGGCGGCGAGGGCGTTCTCGGCCGCATCCACGTCCACCAGCGTGCTGTAGGAGTCGAACGTGACCGTCGACACCTGTGACCGGTCGAAGCTCATACGTCACCGATTTCGCGGTTCCAGACGGGCGTGATGGGCGCTTCGAGGCGCTCCATCTCCTCGTCGGTCAGGTCCACGTCCAGTGCGCCCACGTCCTCGTCGAGGTGGTCGACCGACTTCGGGCCGACGATGGGGGCGTCGACGAGTTCCTTGTGCAACAGCCACGCGAGGCTGACCTGCGTCGGGGTCGCGTCCTTCTCGTCCGCGAGTTCCCGTACCACGTCGAGCACGGCCCAGCCGTCCTCGGTGAAGCGCTCTCGCGTGTACTCGTCGGTCGCGGCGCGGCCCTCCTCGGGCTTCTCGCCGCGCTCGTACTTGCCCGAGAGGAACCCGCCGGCGAGGGGCGACCACGGGATGACGCCGATACCCTGGTCGCGACAGGCTGGGAGGACGTTCGCCTCCTCGTGGCGGTCGACCAGGTTGTACTCGCACTGCATCGAGACGAAGCGCTCGTAGTTCTCCACGTCGGCCTCGTACAGCGCCTTCGTGAACTTCCAGGCCGGCATCGAACTCGCGCCGACGTACCTGACGACGCCCTCGTCGACGAGGTGGTCGAGCGCCGAGAGCGTCTCCGTGATGGGTGTGTCATCGTCCCAGCGGTGGATCTGGTAGAGGTCGATGTAGTCGGTGCCCAGCCGGTCGAGGCTCGCCTGCGCCTGGTCGAGGACGTGCTTTCGCGAGAGGCCGCCGCCGTTCGGGCCGTCGCGCATCGGGAAGTACACCTTCGTCGCGATGGCGAGTTCGGAGCGGTCGTACTCCTCGATGGCCTCGCCGAGAATCTCCTCGCTCTCGCCCGTCGAGTAGATATTGGCCGTATCGAAGAAGTTGATGCCGTGCTCCCTGGCGCGGTCGATGACGTCGAGGGACTGCTCGCGGTCGTGGGTCATCCACGGCTGACTGCTGCCGAAGTTCATGCAGCCGAGACAGAGGCGTGAGACCTCCAGGCCGGTGTCGCCGAGTCGTGTGTACTCCATGGGGAGGGATTCTGCGGCAGGACAGGTGTAGGTTGGGTTGGCGGTAGTCCGGCTGCCCTCGCGTTAGCCTCCCGATTTATACTACCACACTGCGGGTCGTGTACACATGACACGAACCGACCAGTTCGTCACGGTCGCCGACACCGAGATTCACTATTCGGCGTGGGGGGACCCCGACGACCCAGTCGTCCTCTGCGTCCACGGTCTCTCCCGCAACGGGCGGGACTTCGACCCGCTCGCCCGCGAGCTCGCCGACGAGTACCGCGTCATCTGCCCGGACATGCCCGGCCGCGGGCTCAGCGAGTGGGCCGACGACCCCGACACCGAGTACGCGAAGGCTGGCCTCCGGGAGACCGTCCTCGGCTTCTGCGACGCGCTCGACCTCGAGGAGTTCCGCTACGTCGGCACCTCCATGGGCGGCCTGCTGGGGATTCCACTCGCTGCCGGCCCGCTCCGCGACCGAATCACGCACCTCGTCTGCAACGATATCGGGCCGGTCCTCACACACTCCGAGGACGGCGTCGAGCGCATCGTGGACTACCTGACGAACCCACCGGTCTGTGACACCGTCTCGGAACTCGAAGCCTGGTACCGCGAGACCTACGCGACCGCGAACCCGAAGACGGACGCCCAGTGGCGACGGTTCACCCTGACCAGTATGCGGCGACGCGACGACGGGCGGTTCACCCGTGATTACGACGAGCGCATCGTCGCCCCGTTGCTGCGCAACGACGAGTCCGACGCCGAGGCGTGGGCGAACTGGGAAGCGCTGGACTGTCCCGTGTTCGTCGTCTGGGGCCGCGAGTCCGACATCCTGCACGAGGAGACCGTCGAGGAGATGCTGGAACGACGACCGGGGATGGAACTGCTCGAACTCGACTGTGGCCACCCGCCGGGATTGAACGACGAGACACAGATTGCACCGATTCGGCGGTTCCTCGCGGAGTGACGGGCACCCGGGTTCTCATCCCCGGGCGGTCGCGAGCTACCGGGGGGCCTGGTACCACTTCGAGTTGCAGGTCGAGGTGTAGCGGACGGGTTCAGAGCTCGACGGTCGTACCCAACTCGGGCGCGGCCGCCTCGAATCCCTCCTCGCGTAACTCCGCAGCGAACCCGGCGCAGTCGTCGCCGTGGTTCACGAGGATGGGCGTGTCCCGGTAGGAATCCAGGAACTCCCGCAGGGCGTTCGCGTCGGCGTGGGCCGAGAAGTCGTACTGTTCGGTCTGTGCGGATATCGGCATCACCCGGCCATCTATCTCCGCCCGGCCGTGTTCGAGCGCCTGGTGGCCCGGCGTGCCCTCGACCTGATAGCCGGTGAAGGCGATCTTGTTCACCGGGTGGTCCCGGATCTCGGGGACGTAGGTCATCGCGGGGCCGCCGTGAAGCATCCCCGAGGTCGTGATGATGACCGTGTTCTGCTTCGCGATACGCTTTCGCTGCCCATCGCGGCCGGTGACGAACCGGGCGTGGCCGCTGGCCCGTTTCAGCTCGTCGGGGTCGCGCAGGAAGCTGGGATACCGGCGGAATATCTCGGTGACGTGCTTGCCCATCCCGTCGACGTAGCAGCCGATGTCGTGGGCGGCGCAGACGCACATTATCTCCTGGGTGCGGCCGATGCCGAAGGCGGGGACGACGACGGTACCGCCCTCCCAGATGGTCGTCTTCAGGCTCTCGGCGAAGCGCTGCTCGATGTCGGGCCGGGGGTCGCGGTAGGTGTCGGCGTAGGTCGCCTCCGTGATGACCATGTCGGCGTCGGGACGGTCCCGGGAGCCGGCGAGCAGGCGCTGGTTCTCGGTGTGGAAGTCGCCCGAGTACAGCAGTCGTGTCTCGCCGTCGTCGACGAGGACGTGGGCGCTGCCGGGGATGTGGCCCGCGTTGAAGAACGTCACCTCGTAGCCCGCGGCCTCGAACGGGACGCCGTAGGCGTGGGTGCGAGAGACCTGGGTGAGTCGCTTCAGTTCGGCCTCGGTGAACGGGCAGTCGTAGGTCCCACCGTTGAGTTTGAGCGTGTCCCGCCCGAGGACCTGCGTCAGTTCGGCGGTCGGCGGCGTCCAGTGGACCGGGGGCCGCTCGTTGCCCGACAGCAGGGCCGGGATGGTGCCGACGTGGTCGAGGTGGCCGTGGCTCACGACCACGGCATCGGGCGTCGGCTGCTCGACGGGGTACTGCGGGGGGTTGCCCGAGGCCATCCCGAAGTCGAGCAAGAGCGAATCGTCGACGAGGATGGCACTCCGACCGATCTCGCCCGCGCCGCCGAGGAACCGTAGCTGCATCTGTCTCCGTCTATCCTCTCGACGTGTTTCCCTTCGTCGGTTCTAGAACGTCCCGTTCTCGCGCTGGTTCCGCCTGACCGTGAAGTACTCGTACTGGTCGCCGTACGCCAGCGCGAGCGACCCGAGCCACCAGTTCCAGCGCTCGACGACGTCACCCTCCGGGGCGTCGCGGAGGTTGTCCACGATGACGTCCGACGTGAGCTCGTGGCCCGCATCCCGCCGGTACTGTCCGGAGTCGTGGAGGTCCACTGCCTCGCGCACGACGACGTGGGCCTGTCCGCCGAACTCGCGTTCGAGCCGGAGCTCGAGTCGGCCGGGTTGCATGGTCGCTGGTTCGGCGGCGGGTGACTTACCTTTCGGGGTGGTTTCGACGGAGTTTTGAACGACGGTGAACGAGTTGGGAGCACTATGGCGAGTTTCAACGTCGTCGTTGCGGACCCCGAGACGGGCGCGACACACCAGCTCGAAGCAGAGGAACAGGACGCCAACCGATTCATCAACAAGGAGATCGGTGACGAAGTCGACGGCGGTGCCGTCGGCCTCGACGGCTGCACGCTCGAGATCACGGGCGGCTCCGACACCGCCGGTCGACCGATGCGCGCCGACATCGCCGGTCCGAACCTCAAGGAGGTCCTGATGAAGGAGCGCTCCGTCGGCTACAAGCCGGACCGTCCGGGCCAGCGCAAGCGCCTGACCCTCCGCGGTCGCGTCGTCTCCGACGAGACCAGCCAGGTCAACACGAAGGTCGTCTCCGTCGGCGACAAGAGTGTCCCGGAGCTCCTCGGCCTCGAAGGCGGCGATGACGAGGACGAGGACGAAGACGCAGACGAAGAGTAAGACCACCAGACGGGTCCGTCCCGAGCGCGTCGTAGGTCTCCTGAGGGTCACTCCCTCGGCGCGCGCTCGCGGCCCACGACACTTCTTTCGCGCCCTTCCCCGACGAGCGACAGGTATTCCAGCGGTGACGGTCCATTGGTACGTATGGCTGATCGCGTTTCTTCCGACTCAGTGCCGACGGTGCGAGCGAAGCTACAGAAACACGGAGCGACGGACAGACTCAGAATCGAACTCCCGGCCGAGGAGGCCGAGAAGTTCCCCGAGGGCGAGGTCGTCCGGATGATGCTCGATGGGAAAGAGCGCCACGCCCGCATCGAATCGCACCTGACGAGCGACGGGCTGGTCATCGCCGGTGTCTTCGACACGCCGTCGGCCGCCCGCGAGAAGAGTGGGGATGACCGACTCGCCGAGTGGTGTTCGAAGCACAACCGCAGCGCTGGCGGGTCGGTGCTGGTCGACATCATCGAAGACGCGTTCCAGTACGGCGTCCGGGCCCCGGGAGACCGCGCGTTCTACACCGCACTGGAGAAGCCGAGTGACAGTCTCGCGTCTATCGCGGAAGATATCGAAGATTAGAGCCGGGGGAGGAACGAGTAGAGCAGATAGCCGAACGCGAGGTGCTGGAGCATGGTGCGTTCGACGGTCACGCGGACCTGGTGTTCGTCCTCGATAGAGTACTCCTTGGTGCGGACCTTCTTGTGCATGCGAAGCGTGTCTTCCTCTTCGAGCTGGTGCAGGCTGGGGTAGACCGTCCCCGGGCTCAGCTGGGCGTCGAACAGGCGCGTGAGGTCCGAGATGAGCTCCTTGCCGTGGGTCTCCCCGCGAAGGGAGATGAGCATGAGCAAGATCTCGTCGAGGTTCTCCTTGATGATCGTCTCCTCGAAGTCCGCGTGGTCGGTCGGGAGCGCTTTCTCGACCGAGTCGAGCATCTCGTCGAGTTCTCGCTCGACGGATTTGTCGTCGACTTTGTGGGCGGACCCGATGGTCAGTTCGTACTGTTCCTCGCCACTATCGTCGCCGGTGGCAGCTGCCGTGAGGTCGCTGAACACCGACTGGGAATCGGAATCGTCGTACATATTGTCGTCACCTTTTGGCCTTCTCCGAACGGACGTAGGGGGCCTCCACCAGAAGCCTCGTGCCGCGTCCAGATACTGAATAGATGCTAGGAGTCCTCTGCAATAAGTCAATCGGCCAACCAACATTCTATGACATAAGTGTACTGGCCGAGGGGCGCTGGAATTCGCTAGTCGGGAAATGCAGTAAATTACAGTCTCAGGTACTCGAAACTCTAAAATTCAGAATTGGTGATTTCTGTCGGTACTGCTGATGCCCGCACAACGTATCAGAACTATTTTATTGCCCGTCAGTCGTCGCCAATGGCTTTGATTATCTCCTGTCGAGCGGGTTCCTGGTCGTCGAGGTTCTTCTCGACCCGCCGTTCCGCGAGCCGGGCGAGCATCAGGTGCTCTTCGAGGTCGTCCTCTGCCATCCTGGCGATGTACTTGAGCGACCGGGCGTGGGTCCCGAAGGGTGTCCCCGAGAGCGTCTCCAGGGGGTACTCCAGTGTCGCCGGTTCGTCGTACTTCTTGTTGTGGATCTCTGCCAGCGACAGCCCGCGGATGTACGTCACCATCGCGTCCCGGACGGTCGAACTGATCCAGCCGAGGTGTTCGTAGTAGCGCAGGCAGTTGAGCGCCCCGCTGGTCCCGAACGTCTCACCGAGGTAGCGAGCCCACTCCATGGTGGCCTCCATGGCCGCCGGAGTGCTGGGCATCGACCGCAGATACGGTTTCTCGGTGTGCAGTGACATCCGTGTCTCCTACTGGAATCCTCGGCCCATATCCGTATAAAAGCTCTTGCCATATCGAGCCCTGAGTCGCGGGCTGTGTCGCGCTCTCGGCAGCTCACACGGAGATGAGCGCGTCGACGACGTAGCGGGTCAGCTCGGCGGTGAGCGCGCCGGTCCAGGTCAGCGCCACGAAGTGGACGTACCCACTCAGCATGTGGCCACGGTCGGTCACCCGGATCATGATGGACGAGAGCACCGCATTGAGAACGATGGTCAGGATGAGCAGGAACTCGATCATCTGCACGTCGTACTGCTTCGTCGACAGCAGGAAGCTCATCTGGCTCGCGCTCAGGTTCATGTCCTCGGTTATCTGCATCAGCAACTCGACGACCTCCAGCCCGACGAAGAAGGAGAACACCGAGGCGGCGGTGAGACCGTACAGGACCCCGATGAGGGTCGTGGTCGCCTGCTGGCGCTGTTCGCGCACCTTCAGAACCTCCCCCAGGTTTCGGGAGATGACCTGCCCGAGCATCTTCGGGTCCCCACCCATCCGGCGGCCTTCGACGTACATGTCGCCGAACTTCTGGATGAGGTACGAGCCGGTCTCGGCGGCGAAGAGGGCCCACGACCGCGTCGAGTCGATACGGATGTTCAGGCGCTTGTACAGGTTGTCGATGTTCTTGGTGAGCGAGCCGAAGTCCTTCTTGCGAAGGGTCTCGAGGACGTTCCCGGTCGAGGTCTGCTTGACCGACTCGACCGCCCCGAGCGCCCGGATGAAACTCGGGAACTCGCTGTCGCGGTCCTGGACCTTCTTCTCCTCGCGTCGGACGAGCCAGCCCGGGATGAGCAGGGGCGTCACCGGGATGGCCGCCATGATGGGCAACGGGAGGACGTCGCTCTCGATGGGCAGGTAGCCGAGCAAGATACCGCCGACGACGGCGAAGCAGACGATGGAGAGGCCACCACCGACCACCATCGCGGGCATGGCACGCTTGAGCGGGTAGTCGCCGGCAGTCTCCTGGATGTACCACACCGGGTCGTACGGCGAGATGGTGTGGATGGCGTAGACGAACCCGGCCTGCACGATGACGAACATCCCGATGACCGCCCCGACCGCGAGCGTCGGGTTCACCCCCACGAGGACGGGCAGGACGATGGCGAACACGAGGACGAACGCCGTCGACAGCATCATCGACAGGTAGAGCTCTTTCATCACGTCCAGTTTGTTCAGGTCCGCCTCGTACCGGATGACGAACTGCTGGATGATGCTCTCCTGTTCGTCGATGAGGAACTCCGAGATCTGCTGGCCGCCGCCGATGGTGTACGCGAGGCGTTCGAGGAAGTCAGAGAGCAGGGGGGAGTTCACCTGCCGGGCACGCATCCGGCAGGCGTCGTCGAGGCTCTGGTTCCACGTGTCGACCAGCGCGACGAGGTAGCCCATCTCCTCCGCGAGCGCCTGGTACTCGTCCTCCTCGGCGAGGGTCCGGAATATCTCGACGCGATTGATGTTCGTCATCGAGAGGACGGTGATGTGGGTCAAGAACAGGTGAAAGCGCTGGCGAATCTGCTTGCGCTGTCTGTCCTGGACCGCTTTCGGATACAGCAGTGCCGCGACCACGGAGAACAGCCCGAGCAGGACGAGCGGGCCGCCGACGGTCAGCGAGAGCGACAGCGCGACCGTGATGGCGATGGTCCCGACCGCGAACACGAACGACGGCAGGACGATGATGAGCAGGTACGTCCGAACCGGCATCTCCATCCGCCGGTAGGCCTCCTGGATGGAGGAGATGAGGGCGTTCACGTCGCCGGGCTGTGGGGTCGCGGTTGACATGGTCAGATGGTCGCGCCGAGGTCGGCGGTCCGGATGGGGATACCCTCCATCCCGTCGCGCTGGAAGTCGGCGATGAACTCGTTCACCTCGTGGTAGCCGAGGATGTCCGCGTCCATCGCGCGCCGGATGAGTTCGGCGCGCTTGTCGAGTTCGTCGTAGATGAGCCGGGTGTCCTGGTAGCCGAGGAGTGACGCGATCTGCTCTTCGAGCACGTAGGAGTTGTTCCGGCCGGTGAAGTCGACGTTGTCCTCGCGGGGGTCCCAGTTGAACGCCTGTCGCGTGACGACGCCGCCCTCGTAGTCGGAGTAGCCCTCTATCTCCTGGACCGACGTGACCCGGCGCAACACCTTGTCGCCCTGCTTGACGCGGTTCTGGAACAGCGCCACGTCGCAGTTGTCCATGAACGTCTCGGGGACGTTGATGGGCGCACCGGTGAACCGCTGGATCATCGAGACGATGTCTGAGGCGTGGAACGTGAGCATCACGGGGTGGCCGGTCTGGGCCGCCTGGAACGCCATCTGGCCCTCCGCCCCACGGACCTCCCCGACGATGATGTAGTCGGGGCGCGAGCGCAGCGCGGCCGCGACGAGGTCGAACATGTCGACGTCCGCGCCGTCGTCGCCCGAGCCCTCACGCGTGAGGAGTTGCTGCCAGGTCTCCTGTGGCGGCTTCACCTCGGCGGTGTCCTCGGCGGTGTATATCTTCGAGTCGTTCGGGATGAACGAAAGGCTCGCGTTGAGCGTCGTCGTCTTCCCCGACGCCGTCTCGCCGACGACGAACACCGTCTGCTCGTTCTCCAGGCAGAGCCAGAGGTACGCGCTGAGTTCGGGACTCAGGGTTCCCCACTTCGTGATCTGGAAGATGGAGAGCGGAATCTCCTCGCCCTGCCGGATGGTGAGCGACGGGCCTTTCACCGAGACGTCGTCGGAGAAGATGATGTTGACACGCGACCCGTCCGGGAGCGTCGAGTCGATGATGGGGTGGGAGTCAGACACCGGCGTGTCCATCCGTTCGCCCATGTTGCGGATCCAGTTCTGGAACGCCTCCAGTGAGCCGAAGTCGATGTTCGTGCCGACCATCCCGTAGGTCCCGTGGTCGATGTCGCACTGGTGCGGGCCGATGACGTGGATGTCCTCGTTCTCCGGGTCCTGCATGACGGGGTCGAGCGGGCCGAGGCCGACGATGTCGCGCTGCAGGTGGTAGCGAAGCGAGTGGTACGTCTGCTGGTCGACGGTGATGTTCCCGCCGAGGGTACCGCCGATGCCACGAATCGCGCCGCCGACCGAGACGACCTCGTTCAGGAGACTGTCGAGGTGCTTCTCGAACTCGTCGTTCTCCGAGGGCGCTGGCCGGGTCACCGACCGGTCGAGGATGCGCTGGCGGACCTGCGCGTACAGCTCGCGCTGTTGCTCCGAGAGCGTCGGTTCGATGCAGTAGTAGGTGGTGTCGATACCGAGATCGCCGAAGACGTGGACGAACACGTCGTCGGACACCTGGTAGCAGACGTTCGGTCGGTCCGATTTGTAGTCGCCGGGGTCGTCGACCAGCGTCGGGTACTCCCCGAACTCCGCGCCGAACTCCTGGAGGTGGTCCATCAGGTGCAGATGCTGTTCGGCCTGCTGGCGCAGGTCCGTGGACATCCTGGTGGTGCCGTACTCCGCCATCTCAGGCCACCGTCCGGTTCACGACGGTCATCCCACGACCCTGCTGGACGTTGAAGCCGATGGTGTCGTCGACCGGGTCCCGCATGTTGGTGAACCGGCGCACCCGGATGGTCCGTCTGATGGCCTGTCCCACGGTCTCGGTCTCGATCTGCAAGAACACGTCCGCGACGCTCCGGATGGGCAACAGCGCCTTCTCCGTGACGGCCTCGGGGTCGACGGTCAACACGACCGACTTCCCCTTCTTGGTCATGCCCTGCAGGTAGGTGAGGACGCTCTCCATCTTGTGGTCCTCGTCGCCGACGCCGGTGATGGCGTCGAACGTCGGGTCGTTGCGCAAGAACGCGCTGAAGGCGTCGACGATGATGACGTCGCCCTGCCACAGCAGGCTGGGCTGGGTCAGCCGGGAGAGCAGCTCCCGGCGGTCGCCGTTGCGGTGCGTGTCCACGTCCGCAGTGAGGAACAGCACCTTCCCCGACAGCAGGTGGTCGACCACGTCGTACGACAGCGAGTGCATCTGCCGGATGAACTCACCCGCCGTGAGTTCCGTCGAGACGTAGCCGACGTAGGCGTCTTCGGACGCGACACCGTACGCGATCCGCTGGCTCAGCACCGATTTTCCGGCACCGTCGACGCCCTCGACGAGGACGATGCTGCCTTCGGGGATGCCGCCGCCGAAAGCGTGGTTGACGCGGTCAGTGTCGGTCAGTCCGAGCGAGTAGTAGTCGTTCATACGTAGAATTCGAACACCTCTTCGTCGCCGTTCACGATGATGACGACGCGGTGCGCCCCGCTTGCGAGGCTCCGGTCCAGGTCGAGCTGTGCGACGTTGCCCGGCCGCCACTCGCTGCCGTCGATGACGGTCAGCGTGCGGTCGCCATCGGACACGTACTGCCCATCGACGAGCACGTCGACGTTGCTCGTCTCGTTCGGCAGCCGCTGGTTCCCGGTGTTCTTCACCAGGAGCGTGATGGTGTCCGAGCCGTCGTCGTACACCGCGGTACTGCCGGGGTCGGAGATGATGTCGACCTCGGTATCTATCTTCTGTGCCGCGTCCGCACTCTTGGCGTCTATCGAGCTACTCACCTCGCCGACGTTGGTCACCATGGTCCCGGCGACGCTCACCGCGATGAGCATCGCGGCGATGAACATGATGAGACTCGAGACTGATGTACTTGCCATCTTACACCTCCGTTATCGTTTCCGCCACGCCGTACTCGGTCACCAGCTTCACCCGGTCGGGGGCGGTGGTGACGCCGGTCAGTTCGAACTGCAGGGACTCGCCGGGCATCCAGAGGACGCGGCCGGAATCACCCTCGACGCGGGTCGTCGCGTCGGTCCGGTAGACGCCGTCGACGAGCAGGTCGGTCTCGTCCACCGAGAGGGTGCGAGACCCGGTGTTCGTGACGTTCACCGTCAGCCGGTCCGTGCTGGCGTTGTAGGTCACGTTCGTCACGTTCATGTCCGTGTTCCGCCGTTCCAGCTCGCGCTCGCCGCGGTCGTCGACCGCGGTCGTGACCCGCTCGTTCGCGGTCTCGAGGACCGGGACGGCCGTGCTCACGGTGAGGAGCACGCCCACGAACAGGATGGCCGCCGCGCCGCTGGTACTCAGTCCCATGGTTACAGTCCGGTGTCGTCCATCGTCTCCTGGACCGCGCTGAGCTTCATGATGTACTCGTAGCTCTCGGCGTGGTCCTCCGCGTTCAGTTCTTCCGGGTCCCGGCTTGGGTCCACGTTGAGGTCGAGGTCCGGTCCCGAAAGGACGCCCTCGAGGTACGATTTCACCGCGGGCGATATCCACCCGATCTCCTCGTAGTAGGCGATCGCCCGCAGGGTCGCGGCGGGTCCCGCGCTGGTGACCAGGTCGGTCAGCCACTCGAACACGATGATGTCCGTCGCGTACGTGTCCGCAAGGCTGGGCAGCGTCGCGTCGGAGCCGGCACCTTCGGCGGCGACGAACGGTTCGGCCGCCTCCGTCATCTGGTTGGCTCCGTCCTCCCGGTCGTTCTGTGCAACGTCCTGTTCGGCAGTGCTCATCTCGGCTTCCTCCGATTCGGACGTGGTCTCGACCTGTATCTCGTTGTCCGGTTCATCTGCTTCCTCTGGGCTATGCGTCTGTCCTGTTTCGCCGTCGTCATCGTGTTCCTCGTGGTCGGCTTCGACCTCAGACTCGGCCGCCTGCTCCGCTTTGAGGTCGTCGAACGACACCGCATCGCCGTCCTCGTCGTCCTCGTCCGCGGTGGCGTCGGTCGGCTCGACGGGGACCTCGTTGTCGTCCCCGTCCTCGTCCGCGTCTTCGCCGTCCTCGTCGTCCTCCTCGGCGGCCGGCATCCCGGCCGGTTCGTCGGTCTCGGTGGCGAAGCCGAACCCCTCGGCGTCTTCGTCCATCGCCGCGTCGGGCTGCCCGCCCTCCATGAACGGATTCGCGCTCGCGGTCAACTGGTCGTAGATGCCGAGCAGCTGGCGGACCGTGTCGTTCACGTCTTCGATGCGATCGGCGACTTGCTCCTGAGAGCCCTGGATGCCGTCCAGTTGGTTCTGGGACTGGCTCAGGTCCTCTTCCATCCCGTCGATACGCTGTTCGAGCGTCTCGATCTGCTCTTCCTGGTCGAGGTCTTCCATGGAGACGGTGTTCTGTGGCTGGGGGGGCTGGTTGCCCTGTCCGGGCATCCCGCCCTGTCCGGGCATCCCGCCCTGTCCAGCCTGGGAACCGCCTGCCGACTGCTGCTGCTGGTTCTGGCCGGCACCGGGGGCGGTCCCCCGTGCCTGATTGCCGCCCGAACCGAGGAAGTCGGCGAGGATGTCTCGAAGTCCCATGTCGTGTCGTTAGTACTCGTCTTCGCTCGTGTGCGAGCCGTCGTCTCTGTGACGTAGTGCGAGTCTCGCGACCGTCTCTGTGCTCTCAGCAGTCACCATCGAACACTTACAGGGTAGTTTGTATAGAGGCTCGTACGAGTTCGGAGGCCGACTCGGTGGGCGTATCGAGACGTGAGTCGACGGCCGATTCGACGCCCGAGGGCATACGGGCCTTGATAGGCTCATACTCCGATGCCATACTCGGGGAACGCTCCCCAAGCTGTGATGCTACACATCGGCTCACCCCGGAACGGGGAACGACGTTCGCGGCAGCTGGCGACAGACGGGACCGACCCGTCCGCCCAGCTGCCGGTTGGCCCATCTGGGCCATGCGCAGCTGGTCACGGCCACGTGGGCCATCTCGCCCGCGCGGTCGTGAGTGAGCCGCTCGCACACGGGGTGAAATACCGATGAACGTAACGGAATCAAAAGATGGTGACCGCGGGCAGGTCGGAATCGGCACCTTGATCATCTTCATAGCGATGGTCCTGGTGGCCGCAGTTGCAGCTGGCGTGTTGATCAACACGGCCGGCATGCTCGAAGCGAAGGCGTCGGACACGAGTTCGGACGCCCAGGCCCAGGTCTCGAATCACATCACCGTCGTTTCGGCGACCGGTGAAGTGAACGCAAATGGCACCGGAATCGATACGGTCAACATCACCTTGATGAAGGCCGCCGGTGCCGGCGACATAGACCTGACCAAAGCGTCGTTCGAATGGGTCTCAGACACGGCAGCAGTCACGCTGTCCAGCGACAGCACTGCTGTCTCGCTCACGAAGATGAGCGGAGACTCGAACACGACGCTCAACGACCGCTCCGACCGGATCCGCGTCACCATTAACGTCACTGACGCAGCAGTCGAAGGACAGTACCTCCCAGAAGGCGAAAAAGCGATGTTGCAGATAGTCGATGCATCTGGGGCGAAGACGCTTTACGGCATCAACGTCCCGTCGACCATCTCCGACGAGAAGTACGTCAAAGTCTGAGAGGTACCACGAACCGTGCCCCATCCGGGGCACCACGATCACACATGAACGAACGCACAATCAACGCGGACGCGAACGCAGATGGAGTCCTCTCGCCGGAGGACCTCTTTCCCGACGAGGACCGCGTCAAGCCCCTCGCGGAGAACCGCTTCGTCGTCTCGGCGAGCGAGGACTCCGCTGCGAACACGTACGGCGGTGAGAACCGACTACCGGACGTGGACCCGGCGCTCATCCCAGACGTCGGGTCCGACACCCGGGACCGGGATCGGCCGACCAGCGGGTCGGCCGACCCCGCCGATACGCTAGCGAACGCGAGTGCCCGCTACGGTGTGGACGTGACGGTGAAGACCGACGACGGTCTCGAACGCGAACAGTTGACCTCGAGCGACATTCGGGTCGTGTTCACGAAGTTGCTCCGCTGGTACGCACGGCAGCTCGACGACGAGCTCCCACCGGAGGAGACGCTGCAGATCCTGCTCGACGCGTCCGAGCTCGAAGTTACGTACTGAATCTGGTAGTTTCTCGGTTGTTTCTCGACGATGTAGCGGTAGCAACGACCGCGTGGTTCTCTACTAACCGATAGACTAGAGTGCGGATATCGGCTCGTTTTCCACCTCGTATCGAGACGTGAGTCGAGGTTCGAATCGGCGATTGAAATGATACTTGCCTTGATAGTAGTACCTTGCTATGGACTATTCGGGGCGCATCCCCACCCAGGAAAATGATAGTGGACAATACAACGGACGGCGAACGCGGCCAGGTGGGCATCGGTACGCTCATCATCTTCATCGCGATGGTGCTGGTCGCAGCAGTTGCAGCTGGCGTGTTGATCAACACGGCCGGGCTGCTCGAAGCGTCTGCGTCCGACACGGGCGCGGACTCGCAAGCACAGGTTTCCAACCAGATCGACGTGATCACGGCTGTCGGTGAGGCGAACGCCACCAGTGGTGACGTCGAGACGCTGAACTTCACGGTCAAGAAGTCCGCAGGCTCGGGCAAGATAGACCTGCAGTCGGCGACCATCGAGTACCTCTCGGACGATACGAGTACGACGCTCGCGTACGGTGCGACCGTGAGCGCGTCGAACTACTCGACGACGTCGCTAGTCGGCAACGGTGACGACGTGCTCGACAA
Organism: Haloarchaeobius pelagicus; assembly: GCF_051207375.1. NCBI lineage: Archaea > Methanobacteriati > Methanobacteriota > Halobacteria > Halobacteriales > Halorubellaceae > Haloarchaeobius > Haloarchaeobius pelagicus. Next base: position 40,564 of record NZ_JBPJZD010000001.1, read on the forward strand.
CACGACCGAGCGCGTGAAGATCACCGTCGACCTCACGTCGGCATCCGGTATCGGTGACGCCCTCGCACCCGGCGAGGAGGCGACCGTCCGGCTGGTCGACCAGTCCGGTGCGACGACCATCTACGGTGTGAACGTCCCCGACACGATCTCGGGTGAAACGTTCGTGGCGGTGTAATCATGTTCGGAGAATTCAACGCAGACGACGACCGCGGTCAGGTCGGTATCGGCACGCTCATCATCTTCATCGCGATGGTGCTGGTCGCCGCGGTGGCGGCGGGCGTGCTCATCAACACGGCCGGGCTGCTCGAAGCGTCGGCGTCCGACACGGGCGCGGACTCACAGGCACAGGTTTCCAACCAGATCGACGTGGTCACGGCTGTCGGTGAGGCGAACGCCACCAGTGGTGACGTCGAGACGCTGAACTTCACGGTCAAGAAGTCCGCCGGTTCGGACCAGATAGACCTGCAGTCGGCGACCATCGAGTACCTCGGTAGCGACGCGAGTACGACGCTCGCGTACGGTGCGACCGCGAGCGCGTCGAACTACACGACGACCTCGCTGGTCGGTAACGGCGACGACGTGCTCGACAACACGACCGAGCGCGTGAAGATCACCGTCGACCTCACGTCGGCATCCGGTATCGGTGACGCCCTCGCACCCGGCGAGGAAGCGACCGTCCGGCTGGTCGACCAGTCCGGCGCGACGACCATCTACGGTGTGAACGTCCCGGACACCATCTCGGGCGAGACCTTCGTCGCGGTCTAAACTAGCGGCTGACACCCGCTCCGAGTCGTCCCGTCTGCGGGCGCATCCATCCCATCGGTTCGGTCTCCGGACCGGGGATGCGCCGGTGAGACCGACCGGAGGAACGGCCGCTCGACGCGTCCGACCCACGGATGCGCTCGTAGACCCGACCCGGGATTTCAGTACAGTGCGACCGATCAACAGAAACGATGTGGCGTATCCCACACACATCACAGGCAACGACGGAAGCGAATCGGTGTCGACCCCTCACGCTATGATAGTGGCGTATCCCAGGGCACATCGCGAGGCAACGCGAGACTGACCCGATTCGTCCCGGACCCGTACTCCATTCCCACCTTCGCGGGCTCGCGGGCACTTCCCACGTCCGCGACTCGCGTTCTTTTTACCATTCGAGGAGCTACCGCGTCTATGAGCGATTCACCCCGTACGGAGTTCCTCGCAGGCGAACGTACCGACGACGTCGCACTGTATCTCGCCGACTCGTACGTCGACGACATCGGCCGACTGGAGAAGTACGGTGAGCGAGCCGACGACGGTATCGTCATCGTCGTCGACGGCGACAGTGGCCGGAACGCGTTCACCGTCGGCACCGGCTCGGACGCGATGGCGTTCGCGCAGGAGGCGATGAAGATCGAGGGGACCATCGGTGCAGACCTGACCAGCGGGGAGTGCCCCGAGTGTGAGGGCGGGACGGTCGATTACGTGTTCGCGTTCGCCGAGGAGCAGAACGACGAGGTCGGCGGGCTCTACGAGGAGGGCGACGTCATCCACGCCTACGCTCGCTGTACCTGCGGTGCGGCGTACAGCCAGAAGTGGGTCGCCGGCGAGCGGTAGGCGATGCCCACGGTCGTCACGGTCGGCAGCGCCCTGCTCGACCGCATCTACCCGGTGACGAACCTGCCCGAACCCGACGGCGGCGCGTTCGCCCGCGACGAGCAGCTCGCGGTCGGCGGGGTCGCCGCGAACGTGGCATCGGGGCTCTCGGCACTCGGGAGAGAGACGGGCGTCGTCAGCCGGGTCGGCCGTGACGACGACGGCGACCGCGTGCTCGCGGACCTGCGCGAGCGCGGCATCGATGCGTCCAGAGTCCAGCGCGGCGCCGAGCGCTCCAGCTACACGATGATTCTGCGGGACGACGACGGGGAGCGCATGATAATCGCCGGGGGCGAGAGCGTCCCGAAGCTGCGGCTGGACGCGGACGATATCGAGTACTGCCGCGAGGCAGACGCTGTTTTCACGAGTGCCTACGCCCCCGACCCGGCGGTGTCGGCGCTGGTCGAGGCAGCACGAGGTGACGACGACTTTCCACCTATCGTCTTCGACCTGGCGGGCCCGCTCGCGGAGCTGGAGGGGCGGGGAACCCAGAAGGAGACCATCGACGACCTGCTCGCTGTGGTGGACTGTTTCGTGTCGAGCGAGGTGCCCATCGAGTCGTATCTCGGCTGTACCGGCCGCGAGGCCGCCGCGGAACTGCGCGAGCGTGGTGTCACCCGGGCGGCACTGACCCAGGGCGAGGACGGCGCGCTGTTGCTCGACGGGGACGACGTGGTCGAGGTACCGGCGTTCGAGGTCGACGCCGTGGATACGACGGGCGCAGGTGACGCGTTCTCTGCGGGGCTGGTCGACGCCTGGATTCTGGACGAGCAATCGGCGGCCGCGGCTGGTCGGTTCGCGGCGGCGGTCGCGGCCGAGAACTGTCTCGGCGCAGGGGCTCGTGGTGGGTTGCCGACGCGAGAAACGGTCGAATCGCGGTTGTCGCTGTTCTAGCGCTCCGTCTCGACACCCTCGTCGTCCTCCTCGGGGAGGTTCCGGAAGGCGTCGAGGATGACCTGCTTCGTCGTCGCGCCGCGGGTCGTCCAGTGGTGGGCGTAGTCCAGCATGTCGTCGTAGATGCGGGGCTTGCAGCCCGCGGCCTTGGGGTGGCCGCCGCCGTTGACCTGCCCGGCGACCTCGTGGCAGCGCTGGAACTCGTCGGTTCCTCGAATACTTGCCGAGCCGGCGGGCTTGACGATGACCGTGGCGTGAGCGCCCTTCTCGCGGAATGCCTCGGCGACCTCGTTCTGGGAACAGCGGCCGTAGGTCACGGCCACCTTCCAGCCGTTGATGTTCCGAATCTCGCCGCGCTCGACCGCCTTCTCGATGAGCGCCTCCTTCTCGACGCGGCGCTCGGCGAGCAGTTCCCGGGCCGTTTCGGGCAGGTCGACGCCGTGCTCGGCGACGATATCGACGTACTCCTCGGGTTCGAGCCAGTACGCGAGGTCCGCGATGTCGTCCGAGCGGGGGTCCTCGCGGAGCCAGAGGTCGTGGTCGCGGGTGACTTTCGCGAGTTCGGCGAACTGCTCGTCGAAGTCGTAGTCGAGCGAGCGCAGCGCCACGTCGGCGGTACACTCCTCCTCGCTGTCGCCGACGACGAGGTCGACGCCCGCCTGGCGGACCTTCGCGGCCACGTCGTCGTGCCACTGGTGGTGGTCGAACCAGCGGACGGAGGCGCTGTTCGCCATGAGGGCTTCCAGTTCCTCGTCGACGTACTCGAACTTGTCCGGGCAGAGGTCGCAGACGAACACCTGTACGTCGGGGCTGGCGTAGTCGGCGACACGCTGGAGGCCGTCTTCGAGTTCGTGCGGCCCGGCGGGGACGAGCGCGCCCTCGCCGAACACCTCGCGGACCAGCGCGACACAGGCCAGGCCGTCGGCGTCGGGGTCAGCCACGACGGCGATCTCCTGGCCCTCCAGGGCGGCGGCGATCTCTCGCTCCTTTCGCTCCTCGTCGATCTCGTCGGGGACGAAGAAACCGGTCCCGGGCAGGATAGATTTGCGGGAGAGAGACATGTCCTCGTCGTCGATGACGTCTTCGTACATGCCCAGACAGTGCGGGTGGGCGGGGAAGAAACCGCCGGTTCGTCAGCGTCGCGCCGCGTCGGTGGCGGGAACCGCCATCTCGACCACCGTCCCCTGGGGGTCGTTATCGTCGAAGGCGAGGGCCCCATCCGACTGCGTCACCGTCCAGTACACCAGCCACAGTCCGAGCCCGGACCCGTGGAACAGGGAGTCTTCGGACCCCTCACGGAGGACCGCGAGTTCGTCGGACGGGATGCCATCGCCGGTGTCGGCGACGGTGACCGTCACGGTGCTGGGGCCGTCCCGTGTCAACGACACATGAACAGAGGTCGCCTGCTCGTTGTGGCGGACCGCGTTCTCGACGGCCTCGGTGATGGCGAATTCGAACCTGGGATGAACCCTGGCGTGTGCCGACTCGGGGAGGTCGGTGGTGATGTCGGTTTCGTCGTGGTCGGCCCTGACTGAATCGACGCTCTTTGGCACCACCGCCGTGAGGTCGCGGACGACCGTCGCGTCCTCCTCCCACACGCAGTTGAGTCGCTTGGCCTGCGTACTCAGGCGTTCGATGTTGTCCGCGTGGGAGACGATGGTCGCGAGCGTGTCGCGTGAGGCCTGGTCGGGGCCGTCCTCGAGCAGCAACTCGGCGTACCCACGGATGATGGTGCTCTCGTTCCGGAGGTTGTGGCGGAGGACGCGGTTCAGCACGGTTAGTCGCCGGTGCAACCGGGCGATGGCGGCCGTCTGCGAGCGGAGGGTCTCCTTCTCGGCCAGGAGGCGTTCACGGTACTCCGTGACACCGAGCCCGACGATGGCCGTCGCACCGGACGACGTCACGAGCAGGATGGGGACGTTCTCGAGGGCGACCCCTTCGAGTTGCTGCATTTCGATGAGGATACCGCCGACGACGAAGCCGACGAGGCCGGAGCCGACGACCCAGGTGAACACTCGAAGCCCGTCCGCCGCAGTGAGGTCCAGGCGGGAGAGGCGATAGCTCCCGTAGAGGATGCCGCCCGCGAGGAACACCAGCAAGGCGGCTTCGACGGCCGTCGGGACCGCTGACCCGGGGTTCGACCAGACGTGCCAGACCGCCACAAGCAGATACCCGGTCCCGATTCCGACGACGGGGAGACAGGGGTGCCGACGGAGAAGACCGCGCATGTATCGGTGTTTTGTAACGCACACTAATAGGTGTGGTCCGCGGAAGGCTGGGTCTCCACCGCTGCCCGTCTCGCGTGTGCTCGCCGTTACGACTTCTCCTGCAGCTGCCGTACCGTCAACACGGGCCTATCGCACGTCCGGACCACGCGCTCGGCCACACTCCCTATCAAGAACCGGTTCTCGCCGTGCCGTCCCCTCGTCCCGGTCGCGACCAGGTCGGCGTCGACCTCGCGGGTGTACTCGCAGATTTCGGCGGCGGGGCGGCCCTCGCGGACGGCGGTGACGACCTCGGCGTCGGTCTCGGCGGTGACCGTCTCCAGGGCCTCCTCGCCGCTCTCTTTGAGGGCGGCGCGGAACTCGTCCCGCACCGACTCGGGCGACGATTCGACCTCGGACGCGTCGACGACGTACAGGGCGTGGACGGTGGCCTCGAAGCGCTCGGCGAGGTCGAGCCCGACCGTGACGGCTCGCCTGACGCTCTCGGAGCCGTCGGTGGCGATGACGACGGTATCGAACATACGTCAGGCGTCGCAGTGTGACGGCTTAAAGCCCGCGCCACGGCGGCACCTCGTGGCGGGCTCCCGGGCGACACCGACCCCTGTAGCTTTTTGGTGCCCGGCGTTGCACTCTCGGACATGACCGACTCCCCGCCCGCGACGGCTCCGCTCGACGTCGAGATGGTCCTCGTACCGGTCGACGGCAGCGACGAGTCCGTCACGGCCGTCGAGTACGCGGTGGCCATCGCCGAGAAGTACGACGCCAAGGTCCACGCCGTCTACGTCGTCGGCCAGGACGTGGTCCGGGGCATCGAGGAGGGTGTCCTCGACCAGGCGGAGGTCGCCGACGACGCCCAGAAGTTCATCGAGCAGGTCGAAGACGAGGTCGGGGGGACCGAGGTCCCCCTGAACAGCTCGACCGCCTACGGCTTCTCGACCCATCGCAAGACCCAGCACCCCGGCAGCGTCATCCTCGACACCGCCGACGACCTGGAGGCGGACTTCATCGTGGTGCCCCGCGAGCCGCTGACCAGTGACTCCGGCGACGTGCTGGCGAAGGCCGCAGAATACGTGCTGCTGTACGCGAGTCAACCGCTGCTGTCGGTGTGACCGGCGCTGTTACGTCTCGGCGAGTAGCAACGACATCTCTAACTCGAAGCTCTCGGAGCCGCAGGTCTCGAAGCCGGTGTCGCGGTAGAGCGAGACGGCGGCGGTGTTCCAGCGCTCGACGGTGAGCCAGACGCGCTCGATGCCTTCCTCGTTGCCGTAGCCCAGCAGCGTCTCGAGGAGCTGGCGGCCGATGCCGGCGCGCTGGTACGCCTGGAGGACGAAGATGGCGAGTTCGTGGGCGACCTGGTCGGTCTCGAAGGTGCTGGTGTCGGGGACGAGGGTTGCGTGACCGACGACGCGCCCGTCGTGGCGAGCACAGATGTTCAGCCCCTCGCCGACGATGGTGTCGAGCCAGTCGCGGATGCGGTCCTCGCCGGTCGGGGGAATCCCCTGGGCGCGGTCGGCGGGGTCGAAGTCGAGGTACATCGCGGTGATGTCGTCGATGTCCTCCATGTCTGCTGGCTCGAACTCGATGGTGCGCTCCTCCTTGTCCGCGAACGACCGCGGTGGCCTCGGGAACGGGCCGGCTGGCTCGTCCGGGTAGACACGTTCCGGACTCATCGGACTAATCTCACCGTGACGTTGGCGTTGAGCAGGACGAACTCGGTGATCGGCCCGAGTCGAATCTTGCCCATCGGGCTCTGGGTGCCGCCGCCGATGGCGAGCTGGTCGAAGTCCTCGCGTTCGGCGATATCGACGAGCGTGCTACCTGGGTGGCCCGACACCACCCGGACCTCGGCGTCGATGCCGGATTTCTCGACGAATTCTCGGGCCTGTGCGGCCATCTCGGACTGTTCGCGCTTCGCCTCGTCCTTCTCGAGCACGACGATGGTCAACTCGTCACCGGCCTCCTTCGTCCGCTCTATCGTCTTTCGCAACGTCCGCATCGACTCGTCGCTTCCCTCGATTCCGAGCAGCACTCTCATGTTCTTACGTCCACCCGCCCCCGTGAAAACCGTTGCCCCACGACCTGCACCCGTCCAAGCTCAAACGGGCGTTTGAGCCTGGGATACCGCCTTTATCTTGCCTGACGTGGTAGTCGTATGCGCAGTTCTCTCCCCGCACTCGTGCTCGCTGGCATCCTCGTGGTGTCGGCGGTCGGTGCCGGCCTCGTGGCCGTGACTGGCGGATTCGACCCTGCTCCAGATGACCCGTCACCCGACGACCCCGGCTCGAACGTGGGCGACGGGAGCGTCACACAGTTCGACTCGGCGGCTGCCTTCACCGCCTACGTCCAGGCCGCCCAGGACCGACGTGGGGGCGGTGGGCTCTTCCTCGGCGGTGACGTCGCCGTCGCGGAAGGGGGCGTCGAGGCTACGACCGATTCGGCGAGTGCCGGTGCCGCCGAGGGCGGTGACGGGGCCGCCGGGAGCCAGGCGACCGACGATGCCTCGCGCGTCTCCGAGACCAACAACCAGGAGACCGGCATCGACGAGCCAGACCGGGTGAAGACCGCGCCCGATGGCTCCGCAATCTACTACGCTGACGGCCACGGCTACTGGGGCGAGGGCGGCCAGACCCGTGTCATCGACACCAGCGACCCCGCCGCACCCGCCGTCGTCGACCGTATCGACGCCTCCGGCAAACTGCTGCTCTCGGGTGACACCCTCGTCGTCTTCGACCAGCGGGGCATCTACGCCTACGACGTGTCCGACTCCGCGAACCCGGAGCGGACCTGGTCGCGGACCCTGAACGCGAGCGTCCGGTCGGCCCGGCTCATGGACGGTCGGCTGTACCTCGTCCTCCAGAAGGGCGTTCTCCCCGACCATCCCTGCCCGGTGGAACCGTTCGGTGACGGGCCCGGCATCGCCTGCACCGACGTGTACCACCCGACCAGCCAGACCGACGCGACCGTGACCTACACGACGGCGGTCCTCTCGCCGGAATCGGGAGAGACGCTGGATTCCGTGACCGTGCTCGGGACCTACGACCACTCGGCGACCTACGTCTCCGAGAACGCGGTGTACCTGACCTACACGAAGCGGGTGAGCCACGCCGAGACGTTCGCGGGCTACCTCGAATCGAGCGACCTGCTCGACCAGCAGGCCGAGAACCGGCTCGACGAACTCGCCACCTACGACCTCTCGTCGCGGGCGCGACAGGTCGAACTCCAGGCGCTCGTGCAGAACTGGCTCGCCCGGCAACCCGCCGGGGAGCGCCAGGAACTCCAGCAGAAATTCTACGAGGAGTACCAGCAGTACGTCGAGGACCGCAAGCGCCAGCTGCTCCGCTCCGGCATCGTGAAGGTCGCCATCGACGGTGACTCGCTCTCGGTCGCCGAGACGGGCGAGGTGCCGGGCCGTCCGCTGAACCAGTGGGCGCTCGACGAGCACGACGGTGAACTCAGGATCGCCACGACGGTCGACCCGTGGGGTGCGACCTCCACGAACGACCTCTACACGCTCGATTCCGCACTCTCCATCCAGGGGTCGGTCGAGGACATGGGCGTCACCGAGCGCATCTACTCGGTCCGGTTCATGGGTGATACGGCCTACGTCGTCACCTTCCGGCAGATAGACCCGTTCTACGTGGTCGACCTCTCCGATTCGTCGAACCCGCAGGTGAAGGGCGAGGTCAAACTGCCGGGCTTCTCGCGGTACCTCCACCCCCTCGGCGAGGACCGGATGCTCGGCATCGGCCAGGAGGACGGCCAGGTGAAGGCCACCGTCTTCGACGTGTCCGACCCGCAGAACCCGACCGTCGCCGAGTCGAAGGTCCTCGACGCGCACTGGTCCGCAATCGCCCAGACCCACCACGCGTTCCTCCACGACCCGAAGCACGACGTGTTCTTCTTGCCCACCGAGCGCGGCGGCTACGTCTTCGGCGAGGACCTCTCCCAGAAGGCGTTCGTTCGGACCGACACGCCCGCGACCCGGGCGGTGTACCTCGACGACTACCTGTACGTGTTCAGCGAGTCCGAACTCGTCGTGGTCGACGAGACCTCGTGGGAGACCGTGACCGAGGTGTCACTCGGCCCTGGATACGACGGCGAGGAGACGGAGGAGAAGCCGGTACCGACGGAACCTGACGATCACCAGCGCGAGAAGAACGTCCACATGGCCTCGCTGGCGTCCGGCGCGTCGGGCGCGGTGTAGGCCTCGCCCGCGTCCCCACCGGCCCAGTCGTGGCCCATCCCCTCGACCTCCCAGTACTCGACTGCGACGTTCCCTGCCCCATCCTCGAACTGCCGCCTGCGCCAGTCGTAGCCACCCGTCGTCCCCGAGTCGTCCGATTCCGGCGTGGCGTCGACGTTCCCGTCGTCGACCCCGTCGCTCGCGAGGTCGTTCGTCTCGATGGCCTGTACGGTCGCCTGGTCGCCATTTATCGGGTAGACGGTGGTGTCGCTCGTCCCGTGGAAGACCACGGTTGGAACCTCGCCGACCACGCCGTTGGCCTGCATCGCGTCGTAGGCGTCCTCGCCCTGGTAGTACGGGTCGGGACCGCCCCAGGTCATCGCGTAGGTCGCCCCCGTCGCGGTCTCGGCGGCGTCGTACTCCAGCCCGGAGTGGACCCCGCCCGCGGCGTACACGTCGGGGTAGGCCACGAGCAGGTTCGGGACCATCGCCGCGCCCGCGGAGAAGCCCGCGACGTACACCCGTGAGGCGTCGAGCGATTCTTCAGCGATCTCGTGCTGGGCGATGCTGGTGATGCTCTCGCCCTCGCCCGACCCGCGCTCGGTGTTGTAGTCGTAGTACCAGTTCCAGCAGTCGAAGCTGTTCGCGAACGACGACTGGTCCGGGTACACCACGGCGAACCCCTCGCGCTCGGCGACCGCGTTCATCCCGGTCGCCCGGGCGAACTCGGCCGGCTCCTGGCCGCAGCCGTGGAGCATCACCAGTAATGGCCTGCCGGCCGCCCCGTCGGAGGGGACGTACTTCGTGTAGTGGTAGCCGTCCCAGTACTCGTCGGTGAAACTGCCGCCCGCCGCGAGGGTCCCTGTCGACCCGGCCGCGACCGCCCCCGTGGCTGCCAGTGCTGTACCCGCCGACTTCAGGATGTCACGTCGCCTCATGACAATGCTCGTCATTTCTGATTCTCCCGCGGTATAGGCCCGGGTTCACACGTTAACCGTGATGGTGATTCGTGGTGGTGTGTGCCTGTCGACGGTGGCCGAAATTCCGGATGGCGCGTGCTTGCGAGCGTGCCGAAGGCCGCGAGCCAGCTTCGCGCGAGGGATGAGAAGCGCAGGCGAAGCCGAGCATCGGAATCGGCTGGGGAGGCTGTGGTGCGGTGCTGTGCGGGGCGGTTCCATCGCCACCAGCGTGAGTGAACTGCTGGTCACCACCGACACCACCCCGACTCGCTCCTGCGCCATCGAGATGGTCACAACACCACACCCATCGCACCGACAGCCAGCGAAGCTTTTTCCCGGTCGCCGCCAGACGCACAGCCAATGACCGAGCAGACGCCCGACGATTCCCCCGATGTCCCCGACGCTGGCGACGAGGAGCCGGAGACACCGGAACGAACCGACCCTGAACAGGCCAGCGACGAGCCGGAGACACCGGAACGAGACGAGCCGGAACAGACAGCCGAGTCGGCCGAGCAGTCGGAACCGGACGCAGCCCCCGACCCCGATTCCCCTGAACCGGACACCGAACCCGACACCGACCCCACCCCTGGCGTTCCCTCCGAGGAGAACCTCGACGTGCCCGAGGACGTGGCGAAGTACGACCGCTTCAAGAAGATGGACGGGGCGCAGTACGACCGCGTGAACGAGTTCCTGCGCGACCGGACCTACATCACGGCCCGCGAGTGGGCTATCGCCCGGCTGTGCTCCGATTTCAGAACCGAGACGGGCGTCGAGATGACGAAGATCGGTGAGAACCTGCCCGAACTCGTCCCGTTCATGACCGACACGTACACGCCCCAGGCCGTGAACCAGGCGCGCTCGGCGTTCGAGGACAAGATTCGCACGGCGGGTGCGACGTTCCTCTACGGCGCGATGTGTGACTTCTTCACCGCCGAGGAGCTGGACGACGTGATGTACGAGGCGACCGAGGTGGCGAAGTTCCTGCTCGAGGTCGAAGGCGTGAACCTCTCGGTCGAGGAGGAACTCGACGCCGAAGAGCGCATCTCGTCGGTGATGCGGGAGGTGCGCGAGGCGAGTTCGGAACTGCGCGAGCAGGAAGAGTAGCCGGCTGCCTGGCCAGCAGCCTGTCAGTGTGCCCTGAACGGCGAAGAGGGCGTGTCTCCCGGGCTGACGACCGGTGAGGGTGCTCGTTTCCTCACTGGCGTGGGTGGAAGCACGGGTGCTATCTGCCGTGACTGCCTTTCTCTACCATGGGTTCGAATGGCAATCGTCGTGAATCAGCAGTCGACCGCACTGCAGGGACCCGGCGACCCGCGGTCGGTCGACGGGCGCTCTTGCAGGGGATGGCTGTCGGCGTCCTCTCGGCCGGTGTCGGAGGGGCCAGCACGACGGTCGCCGCCGCCAGCGCAGACGAAACGCTCGAATGGGACGGGAAACCGGTCGTGCTCGCCGAGCCGAACACGACCTACCAGCTCGTGAGCGACTTCTACGGGACCATCACCATCGAAGCGAACGGCATCACCCTCGACGGCGCAGACTTCGTCATCGAACCGACGGAAGAAACGGGCCAGCCGGGAGACGGTGTGGTCGTCAGGCCGATGCACCGAGCGCCTCCCGATGGACCACCGGATGCGGATGAATCATCGGATGAGAGCGAATCATCGGATGAGAACGACTCATCGGGCGAGGCTGGACCTTCGGGAGAGGATGGACCACCGGGTGAGGGTTCCGTTCGGGAAGACGAGGTGGTCATCGGCGTCAGCATCGAGAACCTCGTGGTCAAGAACGCCCAGACCGGTATCCGGGCGTTCAACGCCCCGGCCCTTCGCCTGAAGAACGTGGACGTGGAGGGAGCACGAGGTGGCGTCAACGTCTCCTCCGCGTCGTGGGACGAGGCCGACAGAGACCGGCGGGTCCCGGCCGAGACGGTCCTCGACCAGGTTCGTGTCCGTCGGTCGCAGTGGGACGGGTTCGTGGTGGCTCGGACGCCGGTTCGGTTCCGCAACTGTCTGGCGGACCGGTGCGGCGGGCCAGCCAAAGCGTCGGGGTTCAGGCTGCAGGACAACAGGATGGTCTCGATATCGCGGTGCCTCGCGCAGAACTGCAACGAGTACGGGTTCCACCTGACCAGTGAGACCCCGACGAGTGCATCGGTTCGGATGGCCGCCGCGCTCGGGAACGGAACCAGCGGCATCCGCACCCACTCCGTCGACGACCTGGAGCTGTACTGCTGCTACGCCGGGGAGAACGCCATCGATGGCATCGCCGTGGTCGAGGTCGACCGTCTGTCGATGCTGGACTGTACCGCGAGTGAGAACGACGGGACCGGTATCACGGTCGTGACGACCGATGCGGGTACCGGCATCTACGCGGGGGTCATCGCCGAGGGGAACGGGGAGCAGTTACGGCTTCCAGCCACGTTCGAGGAACGGCCGCGCGGGGACTTCTCCCACGAGGGCTGTGTCCCGAGTGCGATGAAGGACCGGCTCCTCGCCTGGGCTGCCCAGGAGCGCGAGACGACCGCACCAGTGGAACCGCCGGCCAGTTCGCCAGGCGACGACGGGTTCGTGTGAGCCACGGCTGGTCGGCGCGTCAGGTCGCGTCGTCCGGTTCGGTCGTCGCCGATTCGGTCGTCTCTGTCAGCTGTCCGTACTCCTCCAGCCGCAGCGAGAGGTACGCCAGCACGACCACGAGCGTCGCGAGCCGGCCGGCGTTCGCGAGCGCGCCGGGCAGGTCCGGCGAGACGATGGGCACGATTGGGAGGTTGCCCAGCACGACGCTCGAGACGCCGAAGCCCGCGACTGCGAGCAGGAACGTTCGCCAGGCCAGGGTCAGGAGGAACTCGTATTCAGGGTTCGAAGTGTCCATCGGCTGTTACTCGAGACTCCCCATCCCGGGTACGAAAAGGCTGGGGTCGTCGTGGGCGAACGTGACGACACTCGCGTCCGCGTCGTCCGGTTGCTCGGCCGGTCGGACGTGTGTGAGCAACTCGCCGCGGTCGCGGGCGGCGTCGAGCATCGGCGTGGCCGTCTCGATATCGTAGTACAGCGGAATCACGACGGCGGACTCGGTCGCGGTGTCGGCGACGGCGACGATGACGAGCGCGACGGAGTCGACCCGGCGGGAGTACACCTCGCTCGCGTCGAAGGTGGCGGCCTCGGTCGCGACGGCGGCCTCGACCGGCCCGAACTGGTCGGCCGGGACGACGACCTCGATGCCGACGGTGGGCAACTCGTCGCCAGCGTCGGCACCGTCGTCGGTCAGCGGCGTCACCTCGGTCGGTTCGAGGGTGCGGGCGTTCCAGCCCGCGTCGCGGTACTCGGCGGCGATGGCTGCGGCGTCTTCCAGTAGTTCGTCGCGGTGGGCCGCCACCACGTCGGCAGGGTCGGTCGACACGGCGGTCACTCGCCACCCGGCAGGAACGGCGCGGGCTCGTGCTGGGTGAACGTCAGGATGCGACGCTGGTCCAGGGGGCGGAGGTGGATGCGGAGTTCGCCCTCCTCGTTCACCATCTGGAGGAACTCCTGGGAGGAGTCGGCATCGTAGTAGATGGGAACCAGCAGCGCCGTCTCCGTGGTGGCGTTCTTCAGGGCGGCGACGGCGAAGACGATACCCTGCTCGACGGCGCGGAAGGCTTCGACCTCGTCGAAGTGGCTGTCGGCGTCGTACGCCGCCTCGATACGGTCGAACTCGTCGTCGGGCAACACGACGTCGAGGCCGGTCTGGCCCTCGCCCTCGGTGATGGTCGCGATGTCACCGGGGTGACACTCGAGGGCCTTCCAGCCCGCTTCGCGGTACTCCTCGGCTGTCGCTTCCATGTCCGCGACGACACGTTCCCACACCGGCAGTACTCGCTCTGCAACGTGCTGTGGGTCCTCGGATTCGTCCATACGTCCGGGCCGGTGAGGGACGGACAAAAGCGTTCCCTTCGCTGGTTGAGTTATCGCCTCTCATGTGGAAAGGTATTTCCGGCCAGTATTGCGATATAAACGACAATGACCGACCTACTGTCTCTCTCCGACTTGCAGACACAGTTCAAGACGGAGCGCGGTACGGTGAAGGCCGTCGACGGGGTCGACCTCACCATCCGCGAAGGGGAAACCGTTGGACTCGTTGGCGAAAGCGGGTCGGGCAAGAGCGTGACGGCGCTGTCGGCGATGCAACTCGTCGACGACCCCGGCGAGATCGCCGGCGGTGACGTGACGTTCCGCGACGCCGAACTCGCGACCGAACTGCGCGAGAAGTACCCGAAGAAGGCCGATGGGTTCGTCTCCGGGGATACGGTCACCCTGACCGACGCGCCCGAGGCGGCCATGCGCGACATCCGGGGCGGGGACATGAGCATGATCTTCCAGGACCCGATGACCTCGCTCAACCCCGCCGTGACCGTCGGCGAGCAGGTCGCAGAGAGCCTGCGCCTGCACCGCTACGACGGGAAACGAAAGGACACCTGGCTCAACGCCATCCGCGAGCTGTTCCCCGACCGCAACGTGGACGACCGCGTCATCGAGGACACCATCAACATCCTCGACGCGGTCGGTATCCCCGAACCCGAGGCCCGGCTCGACGAGTACCCCCACGAGTTCTCCGGCGGGATGCGCCAGCGCGTCCTCATCGCCATCGCGCTCGCCTGTCGCCCGAAGCTGCTCATCGCGGACGAGCCGACGACGGCACTGGACGTGACCATCCAGGCCCAGATTCTGGACCTCATCAACGACCTGCAGGACGACTTCGGCATGTCCGTGCTGTTCATCACGCACGACCTCGGCGTGGTCGCCGAGACGTGTGACCGCGTCGCCGTGATGTACGCCGGCGAGATCGTCGAGGAGGGCCCGGTCGAGGAGATATTCCACAACCCCTCGCACCCCTACACCTACGCCCTGCTCGAATCCATCCCGACCGAGAACTCGGACCGCCTGACCCCCATCGAGGGGAACGTCCCGGACCTCATCGACATGCCCGCCGGGTGCCACTTCGCGCCCCGGTGCCCCTGGGCGACCGACGAGTGTACCAGCGGCGAGATGCCGTTCAAGCAACACGGTGGGCCCGAGGTCCAGCACCGCGCGAAGTGCGTCCTCGACGAGTTCGACGAGAGCGAGTACGGGGCCGACCTGGAGACCGTCTCGGCCGAGCGCGAGGAGTTCGGCGGCGAGCCGCTGCTCGAGGTCGACGACCTGCACAAGTACTTCTCGCGGGCCGACGACCTGCTCGACAAGTGGCTCTCGAACGAGCCACAGACCGTGAAGGCGGTCGACGGCGTCGACCTCGAGATCTTCGAGGGGGAGACGCTGGGGCTGGTCGGTGAGTCCGGCTGTGGGAAGTCCACCACCGGGCGGACCATCCTCCGACTGCTCGAACCGACCGACGGGACCGTCGTCTTCGCGGGCGACGACCTCGGCGGACTCGACAGCACGGGGCTCCGCGAGAAACGACAGGACATGCAGATGATCTTCCAGGACCCGCTGTCGTCGCTGGACCCCCGGATGACGGTCGGCCAGACCATCATCGAGCCCCTGAAGATACACGACCTGCCCGAGAACACGGGTGGGAAGTCACAGCGCCAGGCGCGCCGCGACCGCGCCGTCGAACTGATGGAGGCGGTCGGCCTCGAACCGGCGCAGTTCGACCGCTACCCCCACGAGATGTCCGGTGGGCAGCGCCAGCGCGTCGGCATCGCCCGCGCGCTCGCGGTCGACCCCGACTTCATCGTGGCCGACGAACCGGTGTCGGCGCTCGACGTCTCGGTGCAAGCGCAGATCCTCAACCTCATGGAGGACCTCCAGGAGGAGTTCGGGCTCACCTACCTGTTCATCGCCCACGACCTCTCCGTCGTCCGGCACATCTGCGACCGCGTGGCCGTGATGTACCTCGGGCAGGTGGTCGAGACCGCGCCGACGTGGGAGCTGTTCGACGACCCGCAACATCCCTACACCCAGGCGTTGCTCTCCTCGATTCCCAAACCCGACCCCCTGGCGGACACCGACGACCGCATCATCCTCAAGGGCGACGTGCCGAGCCCCATCGACCCACCGTCGGGCTGTTCGTTCCGGACGCGCTGTCCCCAGGTCATCCCGCCGGCAGACCTCGACCTCGACCAGGAGACGTTCCGGGCGGTGATGGACTTCCGCCAGCGCGTCGAGGGGCGTGACATCAGCCTCGAGGCGGTGCAAGACGAGGCGGTCGAAGACGACCCCGGCGAGGTCGAGCCACCGATGCAGGCCGCGACCGACGGTGGCGCATCGACGCGCGACCTCGTGGACGCCCTCCTCGACCGTGAGTTCGAGGAGCCGCCCCGGGGCGAGGCCGGTAGCATCGTCCGCGAGGTGTGCGAGCTGGTCGTCGCCGACGAGTGGGAGCAGGCCGAATCGCGCCTGCAGGAGACGTTCGAGACCCCGTGTGAACTCGACGACCCCGACCTCGCCGGTGACCGCCACCAGACGGCCTGTCACCTCCCACGGTAACGCGTCTCTCGGCTTTTCTGTAGCACCACTGTTGAGTTGTTCCGGTGAATACCGATGGTACAGAGCCTCTCTCGCAAGTATTGCTATCTGTCGATTTCGCCCTATAACACGTCCTCATGGCCTTGTTTAGGTGTGTCACTGCATCGGTATGTTTATAAGGTAAACGGTGCCACACGTGGCTATGGCACGCGATACGGTTGACAGACGCAGTTTCTTGAAGGCAGCTGGGACGGCGACCGTCGCAGCGACGACGACGGCTGGGTGTCTCGGCTCTCTCAGTGGTGACAGTGGTGGGGGCGGGGGCACACTCGTCTACTCGCGCGGTGACCACCCGACCAACTACGACCCGCAGCAGACGACAAGTGGTGAGGTCGCGAAGGTCACGAACCAGATCTTCGACCAGCTCATCCAGTTCGCGCCCGGCAGCGGGGGCCAGCTCAGCGACAGTCTCGCGACCGAGTACAGCCTCGACGGGACGACCGCGACGCTGACCCTCCAGGAGGGCGTGACGTTCCACAACGGCGAGGAGTTCACGGCGGCCGACGCCAAGGCGACCATCCGTCGCTTCACCGACTCCGAGTACGACTACTACCTCGGCGACGAGAACCGCTCGGGCTACGGCCCGTTCACCTTCGGCAGCTGGGTCAAGAGCATCGACGCCAGCAGCGACTACGAGCTGCAGATCGAGCTCACCCAGCAGTACGCGCCGTTCCTCCGCAACCTCGCGATGTTCGCGGCGGCCATCCTCTCGAAGAAACAGATCGAGTCCCTGGGTTCCAACCCGAGCGGCCAGGTTGAGCTCGGCACGGACCCCAAGGGGACCGGCCCGTTCCAGTTCGACGAACTCGACAACTCCAACCAGCGCGTCCGTCTCGCCGCCTACGGTGACTTCTGGGGCGACGGACCGAACGTCGACGAGGTCGTCTTCTCGACCATCAAGCAGAACTCCACGCGCGTCTCCAGCGTCATCGAGGGCGAGTCCCACATCACGGACAACCTCGACTCGCAGTCCTCGAAGCAGGTCCAGGACGCCGACACGGCGACGCTGGCCTCCAAGAACGGCATCAACGTCGGGTACATGGCGTTCAACATGGCCCGCAAGGAGGAGTTCCGTGACAAGAAGGTCCGCCAGGCCATCAGCTACGCGGTGAACACGGAAGCCATCGTCAACCAGATCTACGAGGGCTTCGCCAGCCAGGCCGACCAGCCGCTCCCGCCGGACGTCCTCGGGCACAACGTGAACCTCGACCCGTACCCGACGGACAAGGACAAGGCGTCGACGATGCTCGAGGAGGCCGGTGCGTCCGACATCGAGTTCGAGCTCGCGACGTTCTCGAACCCGCGTGGGTACAACCCGAGCCCGGTCCAGACGGCCAACCAGGTCAAGTCCGACCTCGAGGAGATCGGCCTGACGGTGAACATCAACCAGTTCTCCACGTTCTCCTCCTACCTCGACTACACCGCCCAGGGCAAGCACGACGCGTGTTTCCTCGGCTGGTACACCGACAACGCGGACCCGGACAACTTCCTGTACGTCCTGCTCGACCCGAAGGTCGACATGGACGCCGTTCCGGACGGCCAGGACTGGGTCAGCTTCGACACCGAGGGCTACAGCACCCTCAACGTCGGCGGCTGGGCCAACACCGAGTTCATGCAGACGGTGCGTGAGGGCCAGTCCACCTACGACGAGGCCAAGCGCAAGGAGCTCTACCGGAAGGCGAACGAGATCGCTCACGACGAAGCGCCGTGGATCTTCGTGGACTACGCACAGACGCTGCGTGCGGTCAACGAGGCGGTCGAGTCCGACTCCTACACCGTCAGTTCTGTCGGTGGACCGTACCTAGAGACGGTTACACTGAAGTAGCGCAGCCCCATTCCCTCCGTTATTCACTCGTACAATGGTCTCTAAGCGGTTCGTACTGAAACGGCTGTTACTGCTCGTGCCGGTCCTGTTCGGAGTGGCGTCGCTCGTCTTCGCCATCCTCCATCTGGCCCCGGGTGACCCCGTCAGGGTTATCCTCGGCCAGCGGGCCTCCGCGGAGCAGATCGCACAGGTTCGCGAGCAACTCGGGTTGAACGACCCCTTCCTGGTGCAGTATGTCCGGTTCCTCGCCGATGCAGCCCAGTTCGAGTTCGGCCAGTCCTACCAGATCGCGAAGGGCCAGTCGGTCAAGGAGGTCCTGATCGAGAAGCTCCCGGTCACGGTGGAGCTCGCGCTGTACGGCCAGGCCATCGGACTCCTGCTCGGCATCCCACTGGGTGTCCTCTCGGCCGTGAAGCAGGACACGCTGACGGACCACGCGACCCGTATCGGGGCGCTCGCCGGTATCTCGGTGCCCATCTACTGGTCCGGGCCGCTGCTCATCCTGTTCTTCTCCATCTACCTGGGCATCTTCCCGACCAGCGGTCGCATCGGGAGCACCATCTTCCTCGACAACAGCTGGTCCCTCCTCGGGGTCCAGTTGCCGCTGACGGGGATGGTCACGATCGACACGCTGTTGCTGGGTCGCCTCGACGCCTGGCTTTCGGCGGTGCATCACATGTTCCTCCCGGCGGTGACCATCGGGGTGTACTCGATGGCGCTCGTCTCGCGGATGATGCGCTCGTCGATGCTCGAGGTCGTCAGGCAGGACTACATGCGGACCGCCCGCGCCAAGGGGCAAGGTGCGAAGATCACCACGTTGAAACACGGGTTCAAGAACGCGATGATTCCCGTCATCACCGTCGTCGGCATCCAGTTCGGGACGCTCCTCGGCGGTGCGGTGCTGACCGAGACGGTGTTCGGCATCGGTGGCGTCGGGAACCTGCTCGTCTCCGCCATCAACGCGAGTGACTACCCGCTCGTGCAGGGTACCGTGTTGACGTTCGCGCTGCTGTTCACGCTCGTGACCCTCGGCGTCGACATCACGTACAGCTACCTCGACCCACGTATCCAACAATGAGCACGGAAACATCCGATTCGAAGACGGTCGGGACGGACCGGGGGCTGCTCACGCGGCTTCGTGACTCGCCGTTCCTCTCGCAACTCCTGTCGAACCGCCTCGCCCTCATGGGCATCGGCATCATCCTCGCGATGCTGGTGATCGCCGTCTACGCCCGGCTGTTCTACGATCTCTCGCTCCTCCAGCGGTCGCGGCTGGGGACCACGTTCGTGGACCGCGCACCGCCGGGGTGGCTCGGCTCCGCAGGGGTGACGGAACAGCTGTTCGGCACCGACGCGTCCGCCCGCGACATCTACAAACGGACGCTGTACGGGGCGTGGATCGCCCTGAAGTTCGGGACCGTCACCGTCGGGCTCTCGACCACGTTCGGCGTCGGGTTCGGCATCCTCGCCGCGTACTACGGCGACGTGACGGACAACCTCATCATGCGGTCGATGGACGTGCTGCTCGCGTTCCCGTCGCTGCTGCTGGCGCTGGCGCTGGTCGCCGTCTTCCCGGAGAAGATCGCCACGCCGGGGTTCCTGGAGGCGCTCCCGTTCTTCGGTGAGGAGATAACCCTCGGGTTGTGGCGGGCGGTCGCCGCGCTCACGCTGGTGTACACGCCGCGGTTCGCCCGCGTCGTCCGCGGCGCCGCGCTGAAGGTGCTCGAAGACGAGTACATCGAGGCGACGCAGGCGCTCGGTGCACGCGACGCCCGGGTGCTCATCCGACACGTCGTCCCGAACACGCTCGCGCCGGTGACGGTCCAGTCCACGCTGAACTTCGGGCTGGCCATCATCGACCTGGCGGCGCTGTCGTTCCTCGGTTTCGGCGCGCCGCCCGGGATGCCCTCGTGGGGGCTGATGCTCTCGAACGGTGTGAGCAACGGGCTCCAGACCGGCCTGTGGTGGATGTCGTTCTTCCCCGGGCTGTTCCTCGCGCTGACCGTCCTCGGGTTCAACCTGCTCGGTGACGGGATGCGTGACGCGCTGGACCCGCGGATGCGCGAGACGGTCGACTGATGCACTGGCGCGGCCGTGCCCGGCTGGTCGCCACCGCGCTGGCGGTCGGTGCGGTCGTCGGGCTGGTCGCGGTCCCGCTGTTCGTCGCACTCGGTTTCTCTCCTCGTGGTGCTGCTGGCACCGTCTTCGCCCTCGGGACGCTCGCGTTCGGCTTCGGTCTCGTCGGCTGGTCGGGCTCCATCATCCTCGGTGACGCCGTCGCGGTACGAGAGGGGCTCCTGGGGAAGAACTCGGACTGGACCGAAGCGAAGTCGCGTCGGGCGATGGCGCAAATCGGTGGGTTCGGCTTCGGTGTGATGCTCGGGAGTTCGGTCGTGGAAGTGGTTGCGGTGGGTGTGTAGCTGGCTGGTTTGATTCTCGCCTGAGTCCCGAGCGCGTTCGTGGCCGTGTCTTTCGTCGGAGTCCGACGCAGTGGGTCCGCGAACTCGCAGACGATTCGCGCCGATGGCGATGAATACCGCAACCGAACCGCACAGCTCCGAAGCCACACTCTCCAATCGACCACACAAGGTATTCAAGCACCAGTCCCCGACCACCCGATATGGCATTCCTCGGCGTCGGACTCGCAGCGCTGTGCTGGCTGCTCGCGTACCTGCATCTGCGCTATCCGGATGCGCTGTTCAGGCTCGAGAACTCGCTGGTGGGGGCGGAGACACAGTTGACCGAGCGGGGGCGGACGGGCTACCGCGTCGGCGGTGGCGTGTTCGCCGTCGTCGGAACGGTCGCCCCGTCGCTGTAGGCGGCCGGTCTACTCGCGGACGTTCTTTCCTGCGACTTCGCCGAACCCGTCCTCGGCGTCCCAGACGACCTCGCCGCGGACCATCGTCCACTCGGGGAACACCCCCTGTTTCCCCTCGAACGGGGTCCAGCCGCAGTTCGAGTGGAGGTCTTCGCCGCGGATTGCGCGGGGATTCTCGGTATCGTACAGTGCAAGGTCGGCGTCCATGCCCTCCTGAATACGGCCCTTCTCGGGCAGGTCGAAGATGCTCGCCGGGTTCGCGGCGACGAGGTCGCGGACGCGTTCGTAGCTGAGGGTTCCCGTACGTGCTTCTTCGAGTAGCAGCGGGACCATCGTCTCGACGCCCGGAACCCCGGACGGCGCGTCCCAGATGCTGGCGTCCTTCTCCTCGCGGGTGTGGGGGGCGTGGTCGGTCGCGATGATGTCGACGGTACCGTCGGCGACGCGCTCGAAGACGGCCTCCCGGCGGTCCTCGCTCCGGAGGGGTGGGTTCATCCGGCCGAAGGTACCGAGCTCGGGCAGGTCGTCACGCGAGAGGAACAGGTGGTGTGGGGTGACCTCGCAGGTCGCGCCCGCCGCTGCGGCAGCGTCCACACCCTCCGGCGTGGAGGTGTGGGCGATGTGGATGGCGGTGTCGTATTCGGCCCCGACCTCGCAGGCGCGTTCGACGGCGGCGGCCTCGGCCTCGGCGGCGCGGTAGGCCGACCAGGCGTCGGCGTCGTCCCGCGATTTCGCGGACTCGTCGAACAGGTCGGCGTCCTCGGCGTGGACCGTGACGGTCACGTCGTGTTCGCCAGCCAACTCGACGGCCTCGGCGAACAGGTCGGCCTCGATACCCATGTCGCCGGTCGAGTCGGCGAGGAACACCTCACCGAGGGCGAACAGGGGCCGGTCGAACAGCGACTCGGGGTCCCAGTCGGCGGTGACGCCGCCGTTGATGCCCCAGTCGACGATGGACTGTTCGGCGAACTCGGCTTTCTGGTCGAACGCCTCGCCCGTCGTGGTCGGCGGGCTGGTGTTCGGCTGGTCGACGACGGTGGTGACGCCGCCGGCGGCCGCGCTCTGCGACCCTGTTTCCCAGGTCTCCTTGTGGCCGTAGCCGGGCTGGCGGAAGTGGACGTGGGCGTCGATCGCGCCGGGGAAGAGCAGCTTCCCGGTCGCGTCCACGTCGTACTCGCCGCCGAGGTCCCCCACGGCGGTAATCGTTCCATCCTCGACCTCGACGTCGGCGGTCGTCCCGTCCGGCAGCGTGGCGTTGCCGATGCGCATACGTCCACTCCAGCGGCCCGCGTCCTAAGTCTCTCGGAGATGTTCCACGGTGGTCCCGGCGTCACCGACGAGTGCAACCTCCAGCACCTCCCGGACCACCTCGGGGTCTGCTGGTCCGCCGGCGTTCGCGACGCTCCCGACCGAAGCGGGGTCGAAGGGCACGCCGAGGGCTTCGTACACGTCCTCAAGTACGGCCGCCAGTTCGTCGTGGTTCGCCACCAGGCAGATGCCGGACGTGATGGCCGCGCCCTTGGTCACGCGCTGGGCGATACCGACGAGTTTGCCGTCGGCCTGCAGCGAGTGCTGCCCGGGGCAGAAGGAGTTCGCGGGTTCGCCCCGGGTTGCGTCGACGCCCAGTTCTCGCAGGGCGCGCTGGACATCGGTCGTCAGCGACTCGTATCGCTCGTCCATCCCCAGGCGCATGTCCTCGTGCGGGGTGATGCGAGCGAACGCCAGCGTGGTCTCGCCGTCGTAGGCCACGGCGCGGCCGCCGACACTCCGCTCGACCGGCTCGAAGCCGTGGTCGTGGGCCGCGGCTGTGGCTGCCGCGAAGCCGTCCTCGCGGGCGTCCCGACGACCGAAGGCGATCTGGCGGTGAGGGGCCCAGACACGGACGACCGGCTCTCCAGAGTCTCCGACTTCGTCTAGCAACTCGCGCGTCGCGTCCCTGTCCGCCGACACCGAGCCTGCTCGCCCTCTGACCACGCGCATGGCCGGGGGTTCGGGGCGACGTGCCTAAACCCGTCCGGTCCGAAATCCAGCCGATGGCGGTCACGCTCACTGGCGACCTGCTCGCGCGCTACCCGCGCTTCTCGCTGTACAACTCGCCGTACCCGGCCCACGACGACGGCTGCGCAATCGACCTCTATCCCGACGATGGGGCGCACAGTCCGGTCGCCGGCGAGGTCGTCGAGACGCACACGGTTCGAGCGCCGACGAAACCCTATTCGCCAGACCACGACCACCTCATCGTGGTCCGGGTCGACGCCGGGGCGACGCCGGGGTTCGACTACACCGATGACGGCGACGTCCTCGCCCGCATCATGCACGTCGACCCCGGCGTCGAAGCCGGTGACGAGGTCGCTCCGGGCGACTCGCTCGGGACGATGGTCCGGGCGGGCTTCTTCGCCCCCTGGGTCGGGAACCACCTCCACGTCGGCTTCCGGACGCCCGACCAGAACCTGCTCCGGGCGTCGGGGTCGCTTCCCCTCGCGGTCGACGTACCGGTCGAACCCCTGGCATGGGACGGGACCGGAACGGTCGTCGAGACCGGCGAGACGTACGCCCTGCTCGATTCGCCGTCGCACCCGTCACCGGGTGCGGGCTTCGTGGGTATCGCGGCGGATTCGGGGGGTGTGCTCGACGGCGGTTTGCGCCACTACGATGGCGGCGGGCTGCTGGCTGGTGAGGGCGGCGAGGTGTCGCTGCTGGGGACGCCCGTGGGCGACGCCACGGGGAGAACCGTCTCCTGGCACGATATCGAGATTCGGGCGAACGGCGAGCAGGTGACCGGGCTGTCGCTCTTCCTGGCGCAGGACGACGGCTTCGGCGCGAAGGTCATCTGTCCGGGGCACTCGTTTTCGGTGGGTGAGTCGCTGAGTGTGGAGATTCAGCAGACTGACGAGCCGATAATTCTGGGGTAGCTGCTCAGCTGTGGTGTTCGGTCGGGTACTGTCGTCTACCGCCCTTTGAGAGGTAGATCAGGTACGACTGCTGCCAGTTCCACCGGGTCATCGACTCGCGCTGGTGGCACTGGAGACCGCACCCGCACAGCTCCGCAGCCACACCCTCCCCAGCCGACTCCCTCCGCTATCGCTCCGGTCGTCCAACGTGAGAGCAAGCTCTCACGAGCCTCCACTCGCAGGCTCGTGGAGACCTCGCGCGCTTTCTGCTCGTGGTCTCACTGGCGTTCGACACACGAGCCAGCGCGCGCCACGGTGGACTGGCCACTCCAGCACCCGCGACTTCAAATACGAGACCGCATCCAGACCCGCCGTGACGTAAGAATCGCCGTCCGGCGAACTCGGCGGGTGTGTGGCACACCGCCGGACGGGGGGTATAGTAGCGTTTGCAACTGTGTACACATCGGACCGCACGCAGTCGTGCGGTCGAGTGTGAAATGACGTGCAAACGCGACTATAGTGCCGCCTGTCAGCCCTCTTGTTCAGCGAACGCGATCTCCGAACGCTGGACCACTTCGCCGAACAGCCAGTCGGCGTGTTCCAGCGCGTACTCCTTGTGGCCGTCCTCGATGGCACCGATGCAGTCCTCCACGAGCACGGGCTTGTAGTCCCGGAGCCCGGCGCTCCCGGCGGTGTGGAGGACGCAGACGTTCGCGAGCGTCCCACAGAGGAGCAGGTCGTCGATACCGCGCGCGGAGAGCCAGCCGTCCAGTTCGGTCTCGTGGAAGGCGTCGTACGTGTGCTTCTCGACGACGTGGTCGGCCTCGGCGACGGTGAGCTCGTCGACCAGCTCGGCCTCCCAGGAGTCCTCGAGTACGTGCTCGCCCCAGCGCTCGAACTCGTCGTAGTAGTGGTTCTCGTCGAACTGGCCCGGCGGGTGGACGTCCCGGGTGAAGACGACGCGGACGCCGGCGTCGTGGGCCCGGTCGACGAGCGACGCGACCGGCTCGATGGCGGCTTCGCTCCCGGGCGCGTAGAGCGCGCCCTCGGGTTTGCAGAAGCCGTTCTGCATGTCCACGACGACGACCGCGGTGCTGTCAGGGTCGAACTCCATGCTCGAGGGTTCGACCGGCTGGCCCAAAGCGGTTGTCCCGTGGCTGGCAGTTCCCGGGCGAGTCGGGGGAAGTGCTATAGCCACGCTCTCGTAAGGGTCGGGCAATGCGACGTGGGCTGCTCGTCTTCGCGCTGGTGCTCGTCCTCCTGCTCGCCGGCTGTTCGGCGCTCGACTTCGGCGAGGATACCATCAGCGAACCCGAGTCGAACCGGCCGGACCCGGCCAGCGACCGCCTCGGCTGGGAGGACGGTTACTGGTGGAACGATTCGGTCGCCGTCGACGGGAGCGACGGGCTGACCCAGGCAGAGGTCGAGGTCGTCAAAGCCCGGATGATGGCCCGGCTCGAACACCTCCGCGGGTACGAGTTCACCAGAGAGGTGTCGGTCCGCGTCATCTCACGTGAGACCTACCGCGACCAGCGCGGTGGTGGCGGCAGCGGTGAGGCACCGCCCTGGCGCGAGCAGTTCTGGGAGGCGCTGTTCGTCGTCGGCGAGGACACTGGCGTCGAGGCGGCGTTCGACCGCCTGTACGGGTCGACCGTCCTCGGCTACTACACCAGCGACAAGATCGTCCTCGTGAGCGACGACCCGAACGACCTGCGGGTCTCGCGCGCGACACTCGCCCACGAACTCGAACACGCCCTGCAGGACCAACACCTCGGGCTGGGCTACCGAACCGACACCCGTGATGGCCGACTCGCCGCACAGTCGGTCATCGAGGGGGACGCGAACTACGTCGAGGCCCGGTACGAGGACGCCTGCAAATCCGGCGAATGGAGCTGTGTCACGGTCGCCGGCCAGTCCGGCGGTGGGAGCCGGTCCGCGGACTACAACGTCGGGCTCTCCGTCGCATCGTTCGTGCCCTACGGTGAAGGGCCGGTGTTCGTCTCGGAGCTGTACGACCGCGGCGGCTGGGAGGCCGTCGACGGTGCCTTTGAGAACCATCCGGCCAGCACGGAGCAGGTTATCCACTCCAGCAAGTATCCCGACGAGACGCCTGTCGCCGTCTCGATACCTGACCGCGCGACCGGCGGCTGGCAGCGCCTGGAGACCGACGAAGGCGAGGACCGCGCCGAGACCGTCGGCGAGGCGAACGTGTACACGATGCTGTGGTACGCCCGGGTCGTCCCTCGCGAGCACCTGACGAGCCGGAACGGGTCGGTCTCGCGCTACACCTACGACCACCCGCTCTCGACCGGCTGGGCCGGTGACCGGCTGGTGTTCTACGAGAACGGCGACCAGCAGGCGTACGTCTGGCAGTCGGTGTGGGATTCGGAAGCCGACGCGACCGAGTTCCGGCAGGCCTACGAGGACGTCCTCGCGGCCAACGACGCGACGGCCCGCGGAAACGGTGTGTACGCCATCGAGTCGGGCACGTTCGAGGACGCCTTCCGGGTCGTCCAGCGCGGTGACACCGTGGTCGTGGTCAACGCACCGACGGTCCAGGAACTCGACGCGGTCCACCGGGTGCAGTCGGGGACGAACACGTCGGCGGTTCGGGACGTTCAGCCGAGTCCGTCGCCGACCGCGTAGCGGTGCTTTTTCGCCATCCCCGCAGAAACGGGGGGTATGGACGACCCCTTCGACACGATTCCGACCGCCGCGATTCGCGACGGTCGTGCGACCGACGCGTACTTCGAGCGGACCGAGTCGGCACTCGAACACGCCGGCCGGAACCCGACGGTGGTCGCGGAGGTGACGGCGGACCAGTTCCCCGACGGGGAGTTCGAACTGTTCGCCGGGCTGGAGAACGCGGCCCACCTGCTCGAAGGTCTCGACCTCGACGCCGACGCCATCCCGGAGGGCTGCCTGTTCGACGGCGGTCCCGTGATGCGAATCGAGGGCGAGTACCTCGAGTTCGCGCGGTTCGAGACCTCGCTCCTGGGCTTCCTCTCGCAGGCGAGCGCGTTCGCCACGGCTGCCCTCGAAGCACGGCGGGCCGCCCCGGACTCGCAGGTGCTCTCCTTCGGTGCGCGCCACGTCCACCCTGCCATCGCGGCGACCGTCGAGCGGAGCGCCCTCGTCGGTGGCCTCGATGGATTCTCGCACGTCGCCGCCGGTGACGTCATCGGTCGCGAGGCCAGCGGCACGATGCCCCACGCGCTCATGATCTGCATGGGCAAGGGAAACCAGGAGGCGGCGTGGCGGGCCTTCCACGAATCGGTCCCCGACTCGGTTCCCCGAATCGCGCTCTGTGACACCTACACCGACGAGGTCGACGAGGTGCTCCGCGCGGTCGACGAGCTGGGGGACGACCTCGACGGGGTTCGCCTGGACACGACCGGCTCGCGTCGCGGGGACTTCCACCACATCATCCGGGAGGTCCAGTGGGAGCTGGCGGCCCGCGGCCACGAGGACGTGGACGTGTTCGTCAGCGGCGGCCTCACTCCCGAGCGGCTCCGCGAGCTTCGGGACGTTGCCGACGGCTTCGGTGTCGGCAGTTACGTCACGAACGCGAACCCGGTGGACTTCGCGCTCGACATCGTCGAGGTCGACGGCGAACCGGCGGCCAAGCGCGGTAAACTCTCCGGGAAGAAACAGGTGTACCGGTCGGAAGACGGCGGGCACGAGGTCGGGCTCGCGGCGCGACCCGGGCCGACCGATGGCCGGCCGCTGCTCGAACCGCTGATTCGAGACGGTGAACTCGTCAGGGAGTTCGATCTGGGGGAGGCGCAGCGGTACGCCGCGACGGATGCCGACCGGGTCGGCTTCGAGTAAGCAGTTCTTTCCTCAGTTCGTCAGTTCTTCGATGCTGCCTTCGGGGGTACGCTCGCGGAAGATCTGTCCCTCGAACAGCGTGACGACGACGTCCTCCTGCTGCCAGGCGGTCGGCGGGAGGCCAGCCTTTCGGCAGACGCGACCGAGGTACTCCTCCTCGGACCAGCCGTGTTCGACGGGGACGGTCGGGTAGAGCCAGCCCGCGTTCGTGCCGGTGTCGATGGCGACGCCGTGCTTCCCGAGTTCCATGTCCGCGACGGGGTCGTCCGTGAGGACGACGTTGCACACAGAGCAGACCGAGACGGTGAGGTTCGATAGCTCCGAGGGCGTGATCTCCGAGCCACAGGAGTCCTCGCTGGCTGCCTCGATGGCGGCGTCGACGATGACGTGCCCGAGCTGGTCGCTCGATTCGTAGCCACCCGCACAGCCCCTGAGGCTCCCACGACCCCTTGTGGATTCGAGCCGGACGAACGCGCCGGTCCGGTTGTAGAACGCATCTCGCATGCTGCCGGGCTGCTCACGGCGACCGTTGAGAACGAAGCCTTCTACCGATTCCCGTGCCAGTTCGACGGCTCGGGCTCCATCATCGTATGTCAGACGGACGCTCTGTGCCTGCGACATAGTACAGGTATGGCGATTGTCGCTCTTGAACGCTTTCGTTTCGTTTCGCTCAAGAATGACCACCGTGTCGACAGGGCCCCAGCAGCACCGGTGGGGGACGGCGCGTCTGACCGACCGAGGTGTTTAAATGCGGGACGAGGATAGAGTCTGGTGGTAGAGAGAGCCTGGCTGCCGCGGCACGCCTTCGGGCGTGTACCCGCGTCGGGATTATCCCCGGCGCGCTCGCGAGGAAAGTCCCCCCACCGTCTGGGCAGGTGACCGGGCGCAAGCCCGGAGCGGGAGACCGCTGGCTCTGGAACAGAAACGAGACCCCTCTCCCCGAGCGATGACGTGCGCGAACCGACCCGAGAGGCAAGGGAGTTAACCCACAGAGCGTCGACGGGAGAGAACGGATGGAACGGCGAATCTTCACCGGTGCAAGTCCACGCCAAAGGTAGCCCGGACGAATGGTGATGGACGCTTAGCCGAATGCCGGGCCGAACAGAAGGGGGCTTACTCCTCTCTGCCTTTCCGAAAACGATGAGTGGTGACGCTGGCGCGGTGCCGGCGTGGTCTCGGGCGGTTCGCTGGCTCTGCGGTCAGTCGTCGGCAGGGTCGTCGATGTCCCCACCGTCGGGCTGCATACCACCGGGGCCAGGGGTGGGCGTGCTGGGGCCGGTGCCGGTGGTGCCGCTGGCGCGGCCCATCCAGTTCGCGATGTTCTCGGAGACGTAGTCCTTGCCCCCCCAGCCGAGTGCGATACCGACGCCGATGGCGAGTGCAGCACCGAGGCCGTAGGCGGCTGCCTGGGCGACCACGTACAGGATGGCCACGTCGAGGCCCATCGTGTCGAGACCGATGGTGAGCGCGGTGAAGTAGAGGAACAGCCGGGTCCCGGTGGCAAAGAGCCCCGTGAGCTTGCCTTCATCAGTCGCTGCCTGGGTCCGCGCGATGGTGTCACCGATCCAGTCGGCGACGACGAACCCGAGGACGATGACGGCCAGCCCGGCGATGAACGCCGGCAGGTACGTCGTCGCGGTGGCGACCCACTCAGAGAGCGTCTGAATGGCGAGTACCTCGGTGGCGGCGAGCAACGTTATCGCGTAGATGAACAGGCGTGCGAGGGTGCCGAATGCACCCGAGATGGCCTTCTCTGTTCCGCCCAGCATCCGCCCGAGCGGGGTCTTCAGGACCTGTTTGTCGATCTCGGACTTGTCGATTATCTTCGTCACGATCGAGCCGGCCACCCGGGCGACGATCCAGCCGACCACCAGGATGATGAGTGCGCCGATGACGTTCGGGAGGAAGTCGACGATGCTCGCGAAGACGTCCTGCAACACCGTCATGTCGCCGGTCTGTTGCAACACGATAGCTGTCTGTGACATATCGACCGTACAATGCACGCGAGCGGATTTGACGAATCTCCGCACAGGTAACGAAATTACGTCGACACCAGTTCGCTGGGGTGACGAACCGGCGGTTAGACGGGTCGGAACGCGGAGGCTCCGCGACGTGGTAGCGGCGGCCCGCGCATTGATATGTACGGGTGTGGTACGAGGGTGCATATCCGGCAAGGGGGGACACTCCGACCGGTCGGATTCCCGCTCGCCGGAACCGACGAAACGATGGGTTGGCAACCGACACCGTGGGCTGATCCGCTTCTCCTCGCGACAGTCGTCTCTCTGTCCCTGGCGCTGTACGCCGCGGTGTACGTTGTGAGCGTCCGGCGCGATCGGCGGGTCGTCGCGTTCTTCACGCTGATGCTCGGGACGGCCGTCTGGTCGCTCGGCTACTCGTTCCAGTTCGCCAGCGACGACCTCGCTGGCAAGTTGCTCTGGCACGCCGTCCAGGTCGTCGGACAGGCCATCGCGCCGCCCGCGCTGCTCGTGTTCGCGCTCACGTACGCGGGGCTCGACCGCTGGGTCACCAGGCGGCGGCTCGCCCTGCTCGCGGTCGTCCCGGCGCTCACCGTCGCGTTCGCCGTTACGAACGGCAGTGACGGGCTCCTCTGGCACGCACCGACGACGGTTTCCCCGGCGGGCTACGAGGTGTTACGGCTCTCGCCCGGCCTGTGGCTGGTCGTCCACGCGACGTTCTCGTACCTCGCGGTCGCCGTCGGCGTGGCGGTGCTGGTCCGGCTCGTGGCACGGTCGCGCCGTCTCTACCGCGGGCAGTCGACCGCGCTGCTCGTCGGGGTGTTCGTCCCCGTCTCCGCGAATCTCGCGAACGTCAGCGGGCTGGACCCCGCGCTCGTCGACCTGACGCCCATCGCCTTTGCGGTGTCGGGAACCGCGTTCGCGGTCTCCATCTTCCGCTATCGGCTGCTCGAACTCGTCCCGGTCGCCCGGGATTCGGTCATCGAGTCCATGCAGGAGGGGTACGCCCTGCTCGACACGACCGAGCGCCTCATCGACGTGAACCCGGCCGGGGCCGCCCTGCTGGGCGTGGACGAGAGTGGTGACCTCGGCCGACCGGTCCGGCAACTTCTCCCCGGCCTCGCGCCGCTGTTCGACGGCGACACCACCCAGACCGAACTCGAACTGGCCGGCGGGCGACTGGTCCGGGTCACCCTCTCCCACCTCGACGTGCGCGACCGCGGCGGCCGGCTGCTCCTCGTCAGGGAGGTCGGCGACGCAAGGCGGGTCGAGCGGCGCTACCAGGCACTCATCGAGAACGCGACCGACGTGATAACCGTCCTCGACGAGGACGGGACGGTCCGGTACGAGAGCCCCTCGCTCCGGACGGTCCTCGGCTTCGCCCCGGGAGACGTCGAGGGGCGGTCGGTGGTCTCGCTCGTCCATCCGGAGGACGAGGCGGCGGTCCGTGAGTTGCTCGAGACGCTCCGGGAGGACCCAGACGAGACTGTCCGGGTCGAAAGTCGGGTCCAACACGCCGACGGCTCCTGGCGAGTCCTCGAATCCGTCGGGCGCAATCTCGTCTCGGACCCGTACGTCGAAGGTATCGTCATCAATTCGCGCGACGTGACCGACCGTAAGCGCCGCGAGCGCGAACTCGTGCGGACCAACGAACGCCTCGACGAGTTCGCCTCGCTGGTGAGCCACGACCTCCGGAACCCCCTCAACGTCGCGGAGGGCCACCTTGGCCTCGCCATCGAGACGGGGAGCGAGGACTCGCTCCACGTCGTCCGCGAGGAGCACGAGCGGATGCGCGACATCATCGACGACGTGCTCGCGCTGGCCCGCGACGGCAAGGCCGTGACCGACCCGGCCCCCGTGTCCATCCGGGAGGTCGCGCGCGACGCGTGGACGAACGTCGACACCGGTGACGCCGGCTTCGTCGCCGAGGACGACCTGACCATCCCGGCGGACCGTACCCGGCTGCTCGCGCTCTTCGAGAACCTCTTTCGGAATAGCGTCGAACATGGCGTTCGACGAACCACCGGCGAAGCCGGTGATAGCGTGGAACACGGTGCGCAACGAGCAGCAGGTGAAGCCCTGACGGTCACCGTCTCGCGGTGCGGGGCAGGGTTCGCCGTCGCCGACGACGGGCCGGGCATCCCCGTCGACGCGCACGAGGAGGTGTTCGCCTCCGGCTACACCACGTCCGCGTCGGGAACCGGGTTCGGGCTCGCCATCGTGCAGTCCATCGCCGACGCCCACGGCTGGGCGGTCAGGCTCGACCCAGACGCCGACGGGGCACGCTTCCAGTTCGACACGGTCGGTGGCATCAGCGAGGAATGAGATGGCCGGAACGCCTTTCGATACCCTCGTCCAGAACTACCCATGCCCGAACGGGACGAGGTCAACTCGGCGTTCTTCTTCGTCGTCGTTCTCGGCGTCGTCAGCGGGGCGTTCGTCGTCGCCGCGTTCCTGTTGCCGACCATCGTCGGCGCCCTCATCAGCGGCCGCGCCCTACTCGCGCTCTCGCTCACGTTCGTCGGGTGTGGCCTCTCCGCGATGGCGATGCTCCCCGCGGACGGCCGCCTCGACTCGCTGGGGGCACCACACGTCTCTGCAGGCTGGTTCTCGCTCGACCGGTTCCGCGAGCAGATCGACCCGGGAACCTTCGTCGTCGGCGCGACGCTCCCGTTCCTCGCTGTCCTCGTCCTCCTGACCGAACGGCTCGTCGCTGGGGGTGGCTCCCCGACCGGGACGGCCGTCGACACGGTCACGGCCGTCGTTCTCGACGCCGGCGGCCCGCTGTTTCACGGATCGATACTACTGTTCGTTGGGTTCGCTGCGGCCGCCGTGGCCGGACCGTGGGGTCGCATCCGCCTCGGGGGGCGCGACGCGACGCCCCAGTACTCGCTCTGGTCGCTGTTCGCCATGGTGTTCTCGGCGGGTATCGCCGCCGGCATCGTGTTCTGGGGCCCCGCCGAGGCCGTCATCCACTTCGACGCGGTGCCACCGTTCGTGGACGCTACCGCCCGGTCCCCTGGGGCCGCCGTCGGTGCCATGGAGTACACGCTGTTCCACTGGGGGTTCTCGGCGTGGAGCACCTACCTCGCGCTCGGGCTTCCCATCGCCTACTTCGCCCACAACCGCGGCGCACCGCTTCGCGTCTCGTCGGTTCTCGTTCCGGTCCTCGGCGAGCGGTCGGTCGACCACCCGGTCGGGCGGCTGGTCGATATCCTCGCCGTGTTCGCGACCATCGGCGGCGTCGCCACCACGCTGGGATTCGTCAGCGACCAGTTCCTCACGGGCATCGAGTACCAGTGGGGCGTCGACCTCGGGAGCGTGGAGACGCTGGTGCTCGTCGTCGGCTTCACGACCATCTTCACCGTCTCGGCCGCGACCGGCATCGACCGCGGCATCAGGCGAATCTCCCGGGTCAACGTCGCCGTCTTCGTGGCGGTGCTCTGCGGGCTGCTGGTCGTCGGTCCGACCGAGTCCATTGTCGCGACCGGGACGCGGGCAGCCGGTCGCTACACCCTCGAGTTCCTTTCGCTCAGTCTCTTCCTCGGTGACGGCAGCGGCTGGGTCAGTGGGTGGACCACGTTCTACTGGGCGTGGTGGCTCTCGTGGGCCCCGTTCGTCGGCCTGTTCATCGCTCGTGTCTCCCGTGGCCACCGCATCCGGACGGTCGTGGCGACCTGCGTCGGCGCGACCACCGCGGCCACCCTCGCCTGGTTCGTCGTTCTGGGCGGGACCGCCATCAGCCTCCAGCGCTCTGGGGCGGCCGACGTCATCGGCGTCGTCGCCGACAGTTCGGTCGCGGTCGCCGGCTTCCCGGTGTTCGATGCGGTCCCCGCCGGCGGGGTGCTCGTCGCCCCCTTCCTCCTCCTCGTCATCACGTTCTTCGTCACGTCCGGCGACACCTCGACGCTGGGGATGGCGCTTTTGACTACTCGAACTGACGACCCGCCCGTCACCGTCCGGGTGTTCT
This sequence comes from Haloarchaeobius pelagicus, assembly GCF_051207375.1. Classification (NCBI taxonomy): domain Archaea; kingdom Methanobacteriati; phylum Methanobacteriota; class Halobacteria; order Halobacteriales; family Halorubellaceae; genus Haloarchaeobius; species Haloarchaeobius pelagicus. The sequence continues at coordinate 74,274 of NZ_JBPJZD010000001.1, forward strand.
GGGGCGTGAGCCAGGGCATCGTCGCGGCCGTCCTGATGCTCGTCGGCGGCGCGAGCGCCCTGCAATCTGCAGCTATCCTCACGGGCGGCCCCTTCGCCGTCGTCGGCGTCGTGGCCGTCATCGGACTGGTCGCGACGCTGGTCGGGTCGCGGAGCCAGCCAGAACAGACGCGGGTCCCCGAGTCGGCCGTCGACGAGTGAGAATCAGGTGTGCGACTGGGGCATGAGAACCTGGTGTGCGACCCAGGCGTGAATGGGGTTACCCTTCGAACCCGTCCTCCCACCGGAACGTCCCGTTCCGCTGGACGACCTCGCCGTCGACCTCCATGAACGAATCCTCGCTCATGTCGGTTATCATGTCGACGTGGACCGCGGACTGGTTGCCTTCTTCGCCCTCCGGCATGTTCGAGTCGTAGGCACGGCCGACGGCCAGGTGGATGGTGTCGCCCATCTTCTCGTCGAAGAGGATGCTGTCGGTGAAGCGGTCGATACCGCGGTTCATGCCGATGCCGAGCTCGCCGAGCCGACGGGCACCGTCGTCGGTCTCCAGTATCTCCGTCAGGACGTCCTCGTTCTGGTCGGCGCTGTAGTCGACGACCTCGCCGTCCTCGAACGTGAGGTGGACGTTCCGGACCTTCTTCCCGCGGAAGGTCATCGGCACGTCGAAGAACACCTCACCCTCGGTGTCGTAGGGGGCCGTGAACACCTCGCCGCTGGGCAGGTTGTGCGAGTCGTAGCGGACCGACGCCGCGGAGTTCACGGCGATGCGGTCCTCGATGGACATCGTGATGTCGGTGTCCGCCTTGACGATGCGGACCTCGCTCCCCTCGTCGAGGATCTCTTTCATCTTCGCCATCTCCTCGGCGAGCGCTTCCCAGTCACGAAGCACCGCGTCGTAGACGAAGTCCTGGTACTCCTCGTAAGCCATCCCGGCCTGCTGGGCCAGCGACCGGGTCGGGTGGACGGTGGAGACCCAGTCCGTCTCCATGTACGCCTCGCGAATCTGCTGGGACGCCTTCGCCTTCGCCTGGCGCTTCTCGCCCGGCACGTCCGCCGAGGCACTGGTGTTCCGCCCACCGCCCAGCGACAGCGCCACGTCGGCGTTCTCGACCAGTGCGAGTTCGTGGGCCGGGTCGTCCTCGAAGTCGCCATCGTGTGCCTTCATGTACGCGCGGCTCACCTCACCGGAGCTATACATCGTCGCCATGTTCGCCCCGCGCTCGCCGAGCTTCTCGGCGACCGCGACGGCGAGTTCGTGTGTGCCCTCACTGACGCTGACGAGGACGTTATCTCCAGCGTCTACCTGCGCGCTCCAGTCGACGAGAACCTCCGCGTGCTCGTGAATCCGGTCGTCCATACGTCGACCGAGGAGCGTCCTGTACAAAATTTGCCCGGAGTGGTGGCTGCTTCAGCCCACCCACTCACCCGGGACGTCGTCACCGACCTGTGACCGCCAGCGCTCGAATCGCTCTGCACACTCGGGGACGTGCTCGACGTGGTCGATGAACCCCGCGCCGCCGTCGGAGACCGGCCCGCCACAGAACGGGCAGCGCTCGGGGTCGTCCCAGACCCGCTCGTCGCGCTGGGTGAACTGGAGACTCATAGCCAGAGGTACGGTCGCAGTGAGAATGAGGGTTCGTTACTTCTTACTGACGCGATACCGGCCACCGACCTCGTTGGTGTTCAGCTGGTCGGCGCGTTTCTTGGCCGATTTCCGGTCCTCGAAGGGACCCTCGAACTCGTGTCCGTCCACTACCACGTAGTAGTCTACCATCGTCGCCGTGTCTATCATGGCGAGGGTTAAGACTGTCACGGTATGGTATGTCGTGCCGAGGTGTCGGTGTGGCGACTGTCGATTACGGGTTTCAGGGCTGGGGTGGGGGCTGGGAAGGTTGGGGCAGGAGGGCTGGGGTGGGGGCTGGGAAGGTTGGGGCAGGAGGGCTGGGGCGGATTCAGGCTGTGAGGGCTGGGGCGGATTCGAACCGCGGTCGCTCCGCTCCCTGGTTCGAATCCTTCCAGGTTACGAATCTGCGGCTCACTGCCGTTCGCCGCAAAATTAGTGGGCTGGGGCGGATTCGAACCGCCGATTTTCTCCGTGTAAAGGAGATGTCATAACCAACTAGACCACCAGCCCGCACCCAAGAGTATCCAGCGGGCCGGAATAACGCTTACCTTTTCCTGCAGAACCCGCTATGAGGAGTGTGGACAGAGAGCGCGCCCTGAACCTCGCCCTGGTGGTCCTGTTCGTCGCACTCGCCGGTGCCCTCGTCTACTACGCCGGCTTCCTCGAGCTGCCCGGCGAGGACCAGTACGACACCGGTACCGCCGTCGTGACCGACGAGAACGGCACGCGACTGGCGACCATCAGCGTCGAGGTCGCCGACACCAGAGAGGAGCAGTACACCGGCCTGAGCAACCACGATTCGCTCGCCGACGGCAACGGGATGTGGTTCGTCTACGACCAGGAACGCCAGATGACGTTCGTCATGCGCCGCATGGACTTCCCCATCGACATCATCTACGTGGGGTCTGATGGCCGCATCACCAGCATCCACCACATGCCCGCGCCGGAGCCGGGCCAGGACGGGAACAACATCAAGGCCCCCGGCCGCGGGCAGTACGTCCTGGAGGTCCCGCGCGGATACACCAACGAGACCGGCATCGATGTCGGTGACCACGTCGAGGTCTCCTACGACTGACCCGGCCTGACGAGACCACAACGCCTACGCAGGACCGGTGAGGAGGTCCGGTATGGCAGACGCAGTCGCGGAACTGGCGCGTCTCGACGGCTGGCAGGCCGACGACTACGCCGCCCGTGTGCATTACGAGGGGGCTGGCGACCGCTACAGCATCGAATATTACGAACCGAGTGAGTGTGTGGTGTACTGGAAGGTGAAAGGCGACGGCCAGACCGCGGTTCCGGTCGGGCGGAACACGGTGCCCGACCCGCTCCGGGCGCGAATCCGCGAGGACCTGACCGAGGCGGGTGTCGACCCCGAGATCGAAGGGCGGCAACTCTGAGGACGACGCTAACGACTCGTTCTCCCCGGTCTTCTGGTGGGTCTCACTGGTAATTGGTTCATACCTATACCCTCCTGCGGGTTCTAGTGTCTCATGGTGATAGGTCTCGAAGACGACGTATTCTGCGCTGAGTGTGGCCGGCTGGTGTTCGACGGCTCGGGGTTCTTTTGTGCCTGCGAGACGGCTGGATTCGAGGGCGAGGCGATGGCGTCCAACGTCGCGGCTGACGGCCTGGCCGCACTTGCGGGCTCGATCTTGCTGCTGAACACGGCCCCGATGGGTACCGAGACGGTCGACGGCGGCGACTACGTGGTCGCCCCCCGGTTCGTCGAGGGGGACGGACAGGTGTTCTGTTCGCCGGAGTGCCAGGTAGATCATTCTCGATAAGTTATTTCATCACAGCCCGATGCCTGCCGTCGAAAACCCGTCGCCGAGTCGGGTCCGTTGACCTGTCGGAAGAGCGAGTGGCGGCAACCGTTTCGATTCGTAACAAGCCTTTTCAATTCGAGACCCTAGCGGGAGAACAATGGAACTTTCAGGGGAAGACGACGACCCGTTCGAGGAACAACGGGAACAGGCGGAGAACGCCATGACACGGTTGTTCCTCGAATACGGGTCCGAGAACAAGTTCGCGTTCACCCTCGGGCTGGTTTCCAGCATCGTTGCCCGACTGCTGGACCTCATCCCGACGGTCATGTTGACACTGGCAATCGACTCCATCTTCCGCGACGACCAGGCGTTCACGCTCCTGTTCGTCCCCGATGCGTGGCTGCCACCGAACGAGACCGGACAACTCTGGCTCTCTGCGGGACTCATCGCCTTCGGCTTCTTCGGCGGGGCCGCGTTCCACTGGATGCGCAACTGGGGGTGGAACTCCTTCGCCCAGCACATCCAGCACGACATCCGGACGGACACCTACGACAAGATGCAACGACTGAACATGGACTTCTTCGCCGACAAGCAGACCGGCGAGATGATGTCCATCCTCTCGAACGACGTGAACCGCCTGGAGCGGTTCCTCAACGAGGGAATGAACTCGACCTTCCGGCTCTCGGTGATGGTCCTCGGCATCGCCGGTATCCTCTTCTTCTGGAACTGGCAACTCGCCATCGTCACCGTCGGCGTGGTCCCCCTCATCGCGCTGTTCACGTACAAGTTCGTCCAGACCATCCAGCCGAAGTACGCCGACGTGCGCTCGTCGGTCGGGAAGCTGAACTCGCGCCTGGAGAACAACCTCGGCGGCGTCCAGGTCATCAAGACCTCGAACACCGAGGACTACGAGTCCGACCGCGTCGACGACGTGTCCTACGACTACTTCGACGCGAACTGGGACGCCATCGACACCCGCATCAAGTTCTTCCCGGGCCTGCGCGTGCTCGCGGGCGTCGGCTACATGATCACCTTCCTCATCGGGGGCCTGTGGGTGTTCGCCAGCGCGAACGGGAACCCCGCGCCGGGGCCGTTCACCGGTACCCTCTCCGTCGGGGAGTTCACCGGATTCATCCTGCTCTCCCAGCAGTTCATCTGGCCGATGGCCCAGTTCGGGATGATCATCAACATGTACCAGCGGGCGCGTGCCTCCGCCGAGCGCATCTTCGGGCTGATGGACGAGCCCTCGCGCATCGAGGAGGACCCCGACGCCGAGGACCTGGTCGTCGAGGACGGCGACGTGGTGTACGACGAGGTGACCTTCGGCTACGACGAGGAGGAGACCATCATCGATGAGGTCTCCTTCGAGGTCGACGGCGGCGAGACGCTCGCGCTCGTCGGGCCGACCGGGGCCGGGAAGTCGACGGTCCTCAAACTCCTGCTCCGGATGTACGACGTGAACGATGGCTCCATCTCCATCGACGGGCAGGACCTCCGCGACGTGACCATCCAGAGCCTGCGCAAGCACATCGGCTACGTCTCCCAGGATACGTTCCTGTTCTACGGAACGGTCGAGGAGAACATCACCTACGGGACGTTCGGTGCCTCCCGCGAGGAGGTCGTCGAGGCGGCGCGGATGGCCGAGGCTCACGACTTCATCCAGAACCTTCCCGACGGCTACGACACCGAGGTGGGCGAGCGTGGGGTCAAGCTCTCGGGTGGGCAGCGCCAGCGGCTCTCCATCGCCCGGGCTATCCTGAAAGACCCCGAGATACTGGTGCTCGACGAGGCGACGTCCGACGTGGACACGGAGACGGAGATGCTCATCCAGCGCTCCATCGACGAGCTCGCGGCGGACCGGACGACGTTCGCCATCGCGCACCGGCTCTCGACCATCAAGGACGCGGACACCATCCTCGTCCTCGAAGACGGGCGCATCAAGGAGCGTGGCACCCACGAGGAACTGCTCGGCAACGACGACCTCTACGCCCACCTCTGGGGTGTGCAGGCCGGCGAGATCGACGAACTCCCACAGGAGTTCATCCAGCGCGCCCAGGAGCGCCAGGCCCGGACCGAGGTCAACGACGACTGACCGATTACCGCCAGGCCGCCAGGTCGACGACGCTGTCTGCGTCGGCGGTCAACCACGTGGTCGACACGTCGGCCTCGGCCACCTCGAGTGGGAAGAACGTCACCTCGACGCCGCGGTCCGTCGGCTCCGCGACGGCAGCCAGAGCGTCCTCGTCGCTTCTCTCGGCTTCGTCCCCCTGTCTCGCATCGACGTCGTGCATGGATTCTCCCGGCATGTCTCTTACCTGTCGTCCAGAAAGGACGACCTGTCAGATAGTTCGTCGAGATAGTATAAAAACTCGCAGTCCTGCTCTCGACGGCTGAGAATCGGGCAGGCGTAGATTCAAATCCTGACACTGCTAATTAATACGAAATGCTACAAGAGCGTGGCTCGGAGCTGGCGGACTACTGCGAACGGCGGGCCGGGGAGTACCTCCGTGGGACGTTGGTGTACGACGACGACGGGTTCGAGCTGGTCCGTGTGCGCGACGACCTCGATTACCTGTTCGGTGCGGACGTCGTCGGCACGCTCGTGGGCCATCTCCGGCATCTGCACAGGCTGGAGGACGAGCGACCAGCGATTCCCGGGTTAGGCGAGTTCGAGTCCGGGGTGTACGCCTTCGCGGAGAGCATCGTGATCCACTTCGCGCTCGACGACGGACAGGGCGTCGTCGTCGCCCTCGACCCCGAGGCCGGGAGCCAGTTGATGGGCTTCGTTCGCGAATGCCGGCAGGTGTTGCAGTCGATATCGAACGCGTAGACGGACGCGAGGGCCAGCACTCGCCGTTCGACTCCTGTCTGGTGGTTTGTCTTAATCGTGCGAAATTATACAATGGTATATAATCACTTAGTAATCATCCTAATATCTGTAGACATAGATTCATATGTCTCTATTCCAGACTTCTACGTGAACATGTCCAGCGCCCCTGACACCTCGACACCAACGTGGAGCAACCCGAACGTCTGCCCGTTCTGCGGGACCGAACTCGCCGACCCCGGCGCAGGCTTCGTCGACCACCTCACCGACAGTAACGACTGTAAGGATGGGTTCGAGATGTGGCGCGGCAACATCGCCGACGACATCGCTGGCGGCTGGTCCGGGTAATCCCGATTCGGTCGACGGCGGTTCGCTTCTGTACTTCTCTCCTGCAGCTCTCCACCACACGTCCAGCCATCGGCTCGGTCGGCTGGGCCAGCGAACGGTGCCCTGAATAGCCGGCCGGCCGTGGCCCGAGGTATGCACCTCACCGAGGCGACCTGGACGGACGTCCGCGCCGTGGACACAGACGTGGCCATCCTCCCGGTCGGCAGTACCGAACAGCACGGCCCGCACGCCCCGCTGGGAACCGACGCCCTGAGTGCCGCGGAGATCGCCGCACGCGCCGAAGAACGAGCCGACGAGGAGCTCGTCGTCGCACCCGTCGTCAGCGTCGGTGTCGCCGAGGAACACCGCCACTTCGACGGGACGCTGTGGGTCTCCGAGGACACCTTCCGGGCGTACGTCCGCGAGACCATCGAGAGCCTCGCCCACCACGGGTTCGAGCGCATCGCGGTCGTGAACGGCCACGGCGGCAACGCGGCCGCAGTACGAGAGCTCTGTGCCCGGGTGACCCGCGACGGGACGGCCTACGCGGTGCCCTACACGTGGTTCGACACGGTCGACAGCGAGCTGCTGGCGAACCTCGGCCACGGTGGTCCCATCGAGACGAGCGTCGTGCAGGCCATCGACGCCTCGCTCGTCCACGAGGACCGCTTCGAGGAGGCCGCAGCCGGCGCTGGTGAGCGCTTCGGTGAGTGGGTATCGGGCGTGAACATCGCCTACGACTTCGCCGAGTTCGCCGAAAGTGGAAACGTCAAGGACCCGAGCGACGCCAGCGCCGAGCACGGCGAGGCGGTGCTCGACGACGCGGTGGCGAAGCTACTCGAACTGCTGGACGCGATAGCTGACCGCTAGCGAATTGGGGGAGACCGGGCAACTCAGTCGTCGGCCGCCGCTTCTTCGGCTTCTGCCTCGTCGGCGTCGTCGGCCTCGTCCTCCGCGTCGTCCGCGGCGTGGGCGTCCTCCAGCGTGCTCCGGAGGCCGGGGATGGTGGAGGTGAGGGCACCGACCTGCTCGCCGGCGTCGCCGATGTCCTCGATGACGGTCTCGATCTGTTCGATCTCGGCTTCGAGGTCGTCCGAATCCTCGAAGGCGTCGGCGCGCTGGCCCATCATGAACCACTTCTTGGCGTCTCGGAGGTGGTCCTCCGCGTCGCCGGTGTCGAGTGCGGACCGCAACCCGTTCAACACGCCGAGGACGTTGTCAGCGCTGGTCTCCCACACGTCGTCCGCGTCGGGCAGTTCGGCCCAGGCCTTCTCCAGGGAGGCCTCGACGTCCTCGCGCATCTCCGATGCCGCCTCGCCGAACAGCTCGTCGTCGTTCAGGGTCGATTGACTCATACCGGACCATTCGGTGCCCGATGGGTTAAATACCTGCCTCAAAGTGAAAGTGAAATCGGTTGCGACGGGGGCTGGCAGCACGAAATAGCACAGAGAAACCGAAACCAACTGTGTCCCCATCGAACCGATACGTTCCCGGTCAGTCGTCAGCGACCGAGTCCACCCGCATCATCGGGTAGTCGCCCTCCATCGACATGCTGGTCTCGACCGTCGTGCCCTCGTACTCGATGGTCATCTCGACGTCGGCGAACCGGCCGGTGAACTCGGTGTACGCCGCGCTCTGGCCGGCGAGTTCGTCCGCGATGCGGTCGGTCCGCATGGTCACTCGGACGTCGGCGCAGTGGGGCTGGTTCTCGATGGCCTCCTCCATGGCTCGCCCGAGGCTCTCGGCGCTTTCTGGGCTGACGGGTGTGCCCGCGAACTGGTGGTACAGCGTCCCGAACTTGATGCCCGCTTCGAAGCAGGCGGTCTCTCTGTCGGTCGGGTCCATGCTCGACGTGTCGGCGGCGGGGTGGAAGTCGGTTCGGGTTCTGTCGTGCGAGCGTCTCAGGAGAGCGGTGCGACGTCGACCGTCCGGATGGTCGGGAGGTGGGGGCCGAGTTCGGTCCAGGTCGCTCCCCGGTCCGTGCTCACGACGAACCGGGCCTCCCGGCCGTAGTGGGTCGCGTGGAAGATGGTTCCGAGGTCGGTGGGATGGGTCGAGAGGAGGTTACAGCCGACGACAGAAGCCGGTGGGACCGCGCCGACGCTCGTCCAGGTCCGCCCACCGTCCTCGCTGGTCCAGAGCCCGGCCCTGTCGGTGTCCGGGTCCGGAATCGCATCGACGTACAGGCGGCCGTCGGGTCCCTGGACGAGTTCTTTCACGTACATGCCGTCGAACCGGCCGATGCGATGCCACGCTATCGTGTCCTCGCTCCAGAGCAACCCGCCGGTCGAGTCGTCCGCCGTCCCCGCGGTGACGATGACCCGGTCGTCGACCAGCACGGTATCGTGGGCGTCGACCCCGGGCAGCGCGTCTTGCCACGTCTCGCCGCCGTCGTGAGAGAACACGACCGCGCCGTGTTCGACGGCCGCGACCAGCGTTTCGCCGGCGACCGTGATACCGTGAACGTGCCCGGCCGCGAACGGGTCGTGTCCGAACGACCACGTCTCGCGTGAGGGGAGGGCTGCGAAGTCGCCTACTCGCTCGAAGCCGTCGTCCTCGCCCGGGCGACCGTGGAACAGCCCTGGCGGTTCGGTCCCGACGTACACCGCGTCCGGGTCGCCAGGGTCCCGGGTGACGCCCCACACCCACTCGTCTGCGAACCCGACGGTTCGGGCGCGGTCCCCGGCGTCGGTCACCCGGTGCAGGCCCCACCCGCGGAGCCCACAGCCGACCGCGGCGACGCTCGCGTCGTCGGGGTGGACCGAGACCTCGCGGACCGTCTCACCCGCAAGTGACCGACCGACGCGATCAGCCTGCCCGTCTGCGATATCGAAGGTGAACAGTCCGTCGTCGGTCCCGATGTAGACGCGGCATGGCCCGAGTGACTCCATATGCTACTCATTACCATGCGATTCTGATGTACGGCTGGCTTTGGTCGTCAGGGGGCCCTGGCTCCAGTTCCGAAACGGACAACAACGCGAAAGCGGTGCACGCGGAATCGCATCCTACTTACCACCCCCGACCCATTCACCAACCGAATGGACGACACCGTTCTGCTCACCGGTGCAGGCGGCCGTGTCGGCAGCGCGATACTGGCCGACCTCGCGGCGGAGTACGACTGGCGACTGCTCGACCGTGACCCGCCGACCGACGAGTCGGCGTATCCCGGTGAGTTCGTCGTCGCGGACGTGAACGACGAGGAAGCCATCCGCGACGCGATGGACGGCGTCGACGCCGTCATCCACCTGGCGGGCGACCCGCGCCCGGACGCGCCGTGGAAGTCCGTCCTCGAGAACAACATCGACGGCACCCACACCGTGATGAAGGCCGCTGTCGAATCGGGAGTCGAGAAGTTCGTCTTCGCCTCCTCGAACCACGCCGTCGGCGCGTACGAGACCGAGGAACGGACTCCCGACATGTACCGCGCCCACGACGAGTTCCGCCTCGACGGCACGGAACTCCCCCGACCGAAGAACGTCTACGGCGTCTCGAAGGCCACCGGTGAGACACTCGGGCGCTACTTCCACGACATGCACGACCTCTCGGTCGTCAACGTCCGCATCGGCAACCTCACCAAGGGCCACCCGCCGAAGGACTACGAGCGCGGGCAGGCGATGTGGCTCTCCTACCGGGACTGTGCGCACCTCTTCGACTGCTGTATCCAGGCCGACTACGGCTACGAGATCGTCTACGGTATCTCCGACAACGACCGGAAGTACTACTCCATCGACCGCGCCCGCGAGGTGCTGGGGTACGACCCGCAGGACAACTCCGCCGAGTTCGCGGACGACTGATTACCCGAACAGCCCGTCGACGTCCGATTCTTTGCTTTCTCGCTTCGAGACGTGTCCCTCCAGTCGCTGGTAGACCAGTCCCCGGTTCTCTGAGTCGGCGACGAAGTCCCGGAGGAGGCTCTCGAAGCGCCCGCCTTCGACACCGTCGGCGCGGTCTTCCTCGGCGAACCGGATTGCACTCGCCAGCACGTCCTCGTCGTAGGGTCCGTCCTCGGCATAGACCCGCGCCGCCACCGCGATGGCCGGGAGGTCGAGCTGCGCGAACCGGACGACTGTCCCCTCGTGGGTCAGTTTCGGTCGGGACCGACGCTCGACGACTTCCGGGTCGGCCGCGATCGCGGCGAGGATGCGACGCACCCGCGGTACGTCGATGCCCCGGTAGTCGTCGGGGAGGCCGGTGAGGTAGTCACCCGCCGAGTCCGCGAGGCCGACACACCCCTCCCAGTTCCGGTTCCAGGCGTGGTGGAACGCGGCCGTGAACTGGATGAGCCCGTGGAGCAGTCGCTCGTCCTCGCTCCCCTCGGGCAGCTCGAGCCAGAGGGCCTCCCAGGCGTCGTGGGCGTCGTGGAGGTCGCCCGCGTTGTAGATGGCCAGCCCGGCACGCAGATGCTCCCGCATGCCTGCCATTCGGACACGAGCTCCCAAAAGACTGACTACTCGTCGTGGCTGTTGAGTCGCGGACCACCGAGTTCCGCCAGGGAAAGGTTCTAACACTGGCAATACCAGGTTTCCGTCACCCTTACCTTTCTTGCTACCTTACTGATAGACACAAGAGAACACACGACACAGAGATACCAGCGTGTAAACTCTCTTCCCGGAGGACACAAACGATGGAGCACAGGCGAACGTGTGTCGCGTGCGGAACGCGATTCCATATGACCGGCAAGTACCACGGCAACTACTGCAGCGAATGCCACCACGAATGGCTCGACATCCAGCGCGAGCGCCCCTCGGACCCGCTTTCGGTTCCGAAACCGCGGCACCACTGGGGGTCCCGGCCGAGTCGGCCGGTGTGGGAGCCGCCCGAGCAGACAGAAGCCGAGGTCGACGACGACGAGACCGAGGAGTGAGCTGCCGGCCAGGTCCAGTCGGTCGCATAGAGAACGCTCTGGTGACGTGGCTGCCGTTTTTGGGTGACGAAACCGTGCCCGGTGCCGGTCGGCGCGGTTCTTCTGGCGGAGCGAATTGCTGGTAGAGCGTGTTCTGCTCGCTGGTTCAAATCTCCGCTCGTCCGTTCGCCGAACGCGTACCGCTCGCTTCGCTCGCGGTGTAGCGTTCGGCAGAAACGTCCTGACGGAGTCCTACGCGAGCGTAGGGCAAGTCAGGTCGTGAATAACGCGGGAGCGGGGGTCCCACGAACAACCGGCGACACGGTCGCCGGTGATGAAATGAACGTCCTGGCGGAGATTTGAACTCACTCGCAGCAAAGCTGCTCGCTGCTCAAATCTCCGCTCGTCCGTTCGCCGAACGCGTACCGCTCGCTTCGCTCGCGGTGTAGCGTTCGGCAGAAACGTCCTGACGGAGATTTGAACTCCGGTCCCTGGCTCCGCAAGCCAAGAGGATAGTCCACTACCCTATCAGGACTCAATTACACGTACCGGGGAGAAGGATAAGAGGGTTACGATGTGTTCGTCCTCCGACCCCTGCGGACACGCCACACGATTCGCCGGAGGGAACCAAGCTGAAAACGGATTTTCACCGTCCGAAAGGGCTTTGAAATAAGCGGTTCTCTCTCCCTCTATGAAGCGACGTGCGTTGTTGAAGCGGACGGCAGCCCTCGCTGCGACAGGGGCACTCGCCGGCTGTGTCGGCGGCGATAGCCTCGGCGGTGTCGACGAGGAGACCGAGACGAAGACAGACACGCCGACGGCCACCCCGACGGCAGAACCCACCCCGAAACTGGAGTCACAGTCCATCGAGACCACGGACACCGGCTGTGGCTCCGAGGGGAATGCGAGCGTGAACTTCGGGGATGCGGCCGTCGACGTGACGGGGTCGGTCGTCGCGTCCACGCCGTGCCACGTCGCCGTGTTGCAGGACGCGACGTTCGACACGGAGTCGAAGACGCTCACCGTCACCGTCGGCGTGGAGTCCGACGGGTCCGATGCGTGCATGGAGTGTATCGGTGTCGTCGAGTACGCCGCGACCCTCGGATTCGCCGATGGGCTCCCCGAGACGGTCGAGGTCGTCCACGCGAGCCAGGGGAAGACGACGACCGTCACCACGACGTCGCGCTGACGGGGCCAGCACGCTGTCGCCCTCGCGGTTGCGTGGTTCCCGGTGACCTGCACGCCCGTCCGAGACTTCTTGTAGCAGGGGGCGGCAAACGGCGGTGATGCACACGCACGACCCACCGGCGGAATCGGCAGACGAGAGCGGGGCCTCCCGGCAAGGACAACGCTTAAGCGCGCCCCTTCCCTGCGAATTGATACGATTATGGGCGCGATAGAGGACGTCTACGAAGACCTCGACGCCGAGGAAGTCACACTGGAGGAGTTCCGCGAGGCGGTCGAGGCCAAGGTCGAACAGATGGGGGGCCTCGCCGACGACGAGACGGCGGCGATGCTCATCGCCCACGAACTGGAGGACAAGGAGGTCAACGGCATCTCGGACATCAGTCCGGGGATGCAGGAGGTGAAGTTCATCGCCAAGGTGACCGCCATCGGCGAGACCCGCACCTTCGAGCGCGACGGCGAGGACCCCGACGGCAAGGTCGCGAACGTCGAGGTCGCCGACGAGAGCGGCTCGGTCCGGCTCTCGTTCTGGGACGAGCAGGCCGACGCCGCCGAGAACGAACTCGAAGTCGGGCAGGTCCTGCGAATCAAGGGCCGCCCGAAGGAGGGCTACAACGGCATCGAGGTCAGCGTCGACGAGGTCGAGGTCGACGACGACGCCGAGGTCGACGTGGAGATCCTCGACGCCTACCGCATCGAGGACCTCTCGCTCGGACTCTCCGACGTGAACCTCAAGGGACGCATTCTCGACACCGAGTCCATCCGCACCTTCGACCGTGACGACGGCTCGGAGGGCAAGGTCGCCAACATGGTGCTCGGTGACCCGACCGGTCGCATCCGCGTCACCATGTGGGACGGCCAGGCCGACACCGTCGAGGCGGTCGAGGCTGGCATGACTGTCGAGGTGGTCGACGGGTACGTTCGCGAGCGCGACGGCCAGCTCGAACTCCACGTCGGCGAGCGCGGGGCTATCGAGGAACTCGACGAGGACATCACCTACGAGCCCGAGAGCACGCCCATCGCCGAACTGGAGCTCGAGGAGACCGTCGACATCTCCGGTGTCATCCGCTCGGCGGACCCGAAGCGCACCTTCGACCGCGACGACGGTTCCGAGGGCCAGGTCCGCAACGTCCGCGTGCAGGACGACACCGGGGACATCCGGGTCGCCCTGTGGGGCGACAAGGCGGACTACGACCTCGGGCCGGGCGACCGTGCCGCCTTCGCCGACGTCGAGATACAGGAGGGCTGGCAGGACGACCTCGAAGCGTCCGCTGGCTGGCGGTCGAGCGTGACGGTCCTCGACGACGCCGCCGACACGTCCAGCAGCGCGAGCGCGGACGCGGGCGGCGACGGCGAGGCCGACCAGGCGACCGGGCTCGGCGCGTTCAGCGGTGACGAGGGCGCGAGCGAGAGCGGTTCGAGCGACGGTCGCACCGAAACCGAGACTGCGAGCGCGTCAGGCGGCGCGACCGCGTCCCTGCAGGAGGAGGCTGTCGAGTTCACCGGGACCGTCGTGCAGGCGGGGAGCCCGGTCATCCTCGACAACGGTGAGGAGACGATGAGCGTCGAGACCGACGCCGACGTCCATCTCGGGCAGGAAGTGACCGCCCGCGGGTCGGTCTCGGATGGCGTCCTCGACGCGGACGACGTGTTCTGAGCGGGCCTTTCGACCTAACGCCGGCGATGAACGCGCCTACGGAAAACTACAAAGGGCCAGGATGATTCGTTTTCGCGTATGAGCGTTGAGCTACCGTTCGCCCCGGTGGACTCCATCATCCGACGGAACGCAGGCGACCTCCGGGTCAGTGCAGACGCGGCCGAGGAGCTCGCCCGCCGGATTCAAGAACACGGCGCTATCCTCGCCGAGGACGCGGCCGAGGTCGCTACGGCGGACGGTCGAAAGACGCTGATGGCGGCGGACTTCGGGGTGGAAGCGGACATCGACAAGGACGAACTCGAACTACCGGTCGCCCCGGTCGACCGCATCGCGCGCCTCAACATCGACGACTCCTACCGGGTCTCGATGGACGCGCGCGTCGCCCTCGCGGACATCCTGGAGGACTACGCGGACAACGTCGCGGCCGCAGCGGCCAAACTCGCACGGCACGCCGACCGACGCACCATCAAGGGGGAGGACATCCAGACCTACTTCTCCCTGTTCGAATGAGATGAGATTCGGTTACAGCCCTCGCTGTCTCGACCACGACACCGGCCCGCGCCACCCGGAGACACCGGACCGCGTCCGGGCCATCCGCGAGGGACTCAAACGAAAGCACGGCGTCGAGTACGTCGACGCCGACCCGGCCACGATGGACGAGATAACCGCGGTCCACGAGACCGACTACATCGAGGAACTCAAGGAGTTCTGTGCGAACGGCGGCGGCGACTGGGACCCCGACACCACCGCCGTCGAGGAGTCCTGGGACGCGATCTGCAAGAGCGCCGGCCTCTCGCAGTGGGCCGCCGAGAGCGCCCTCGACGGCGAACAGGGCCGTGACACGCCCTTCGCCATCGGTCGCCCACCAGGGCACCACGCGGTGTACGACGACGCGATGGGCTTTTGCTTTGTCAACAACGTCGCGGTCGCCGCGAAGTACGCACTCGAGGAGCGCGACCTCGATGGCGTCGCGATCGTGGACTGGGACGTCCACCACGGCAACGGCACGCAGGACATCTTCTACGACGACGGCGACGTGTTCTTCTCGTCCATCCACGAGGACGGCCTCTATCCCGGCACCGGCGACCACGACGAGACCGGCGAGGGCGACGGCGAGGGCGCGACGATGAACGTCTCGCTCCCGGCCGGCGCGGGCACCGCCGACTACGAGGCGGTGTTCGAGCGCTGTCTCGAACCGGCCATCGAGCGGTTCGACCCGGACCTGCTGCTGGTGAGTGCTGGCTTCGACGCCCACCGTCACGACCCCATCTCCCGGATGCGCGTCTCGACCGAAGGTTACGCCCTGTTCACCGACCGGCTCCGCAGCCTGTGCGACCGCGTCGACATGCCGATCGCGTTCGTGCTCGAAGGTGGCTACGGCCTCGACGTGCTCGCCGACGGTGTCGCCATCGTCCACGAGACGTTCGACGGTCGCCAGCCCATCGACCCCGACGAGGACGTCTCAGACGACGTTCTGGCCTGTATCGACGAGGTCCGCGAGATTCACGGCCTGGGCGAGAAGTAGCCCGCGAGTTCGACGCCGAACTCCTCGGCGAGCGCTTCGATCTCCGTCCCGACCAGCACCTCGTATTCGTCCTGGAGCGCCGACGCCACGTGCGCGCCGAGTGCCACGTCGAACAGCCGGTCGGAGTCCACCAGTTCCCGCGGGGTGCGGACCTCGCGCTCGCGTTCGACCACGTAGCGTTCGTCCTCGATGAACGGCCCGTAGGCGTCCGACTCGGCGTACTTCTCGTAGAACCCGGTCGCGTGCTGGCGGACGTGTACCGGCGGCCCCTGGTGGCGTTCGATTGCCGGGCGCTCGGCCACGCCACATTCGACGAGCAGGACGGCCGTGTCGTCCGCGAACGTCTTCCACCGGAGCGGGTCGAACCCGCGGCGTTCCAGTTCGTTCGCGACGCCCGTCAGCGAGCGCCGGAGCTGCGGCCAGAGCTGGTCATCGACCAGGTCCGGCGCGTCGAACCGGATGGCCACCGGCGTGGTCCCACGGTCCTCGACCTGGGCGCGAATCGCGTCTGCGTCCAGCGGTGCCAGTTCGTCGGGGAAGAACCGGTCGACGGTCGGCTCGGCGAGGAACGCCCGCGCGTGGTGTTGCAGGCGTGCGAAGTTCTCCGCGGAGAGGACTGCCGCGACGTTGCGCTCCGGGTCGGTCGGGTCGATGACGACCAGCGGGTCGTCGAACTCCCGGGCTGCGTGGTCCTCGGGGTCGAAGACGACGGGCGGCTCCCAGTCGGCAGCGGCCTCGACGAACGGCCGGAACCCGCCGCACTCGTAGATGAGCAGTTCGGTCAGGTAGCCCGAGAAGCCCTGCGTGCGGAGGTTGCTCCCGTAGACCCCGATACCCTTCAGGAACTGCTTCGCCACGCGGACGTCCGCCGCCAGTTCGTCGGTCAGGTGCTCGCGAAGGTACTCGTTGTGAAACGGCGTTCGGTCGACCGCGGACTGGATGGCCGGGGCCTCGGGCACCCGGAAACAGGGGACGAGGTCGATGTCGAACCCCTCGTACTCGCCCTTGATGTACGGATGCTCGGCGTACTCCTCGTGCCCGTCGGGCAGCACCGCGTGCCCGACTTTCAGTCCATAGTCCTCCA
Source organism: Haloarchaeobius pelagicus (assembly GCF_051207375.1). Lineage (NCBI taxonomy): Archaea > Methanobacteriati > Methanobacteriota > Halobacteria > Halobacteriales > Halorubellaceae > Haloarchaeobius > Haloarchaeobius pelagicus. The sequence goes on from NZ_JBPJZD010000001.1 coordinate 91,111, forward strand.
GCGTCTCCCGGTCGAGGTCGGCCGGGAACCGAACGAACACGTCGATGTCGCGGTCCCCAGAAATCCACGTCCCGCGCGCGGTCGACCCGACCTGCATCACGTCCGCCTCGGGACTGTACGCCGCGACCGCTTCCTCGGCCCGTTCGATGATTTCGGTGGCGGTCTCGCGCAGCTTCGCCCGCTCTGCCGGTGATGGGTCCACCCGCTCGCGAACCGCCGAGACCGCGTCCTCGAACGCGTCGTCGCTCATGTTCGTCGGGTACAGGACCGCCCGGTAAACGCGTATCGATGGCCTGGCTCACCCGCCAGCACGTCACGAGATACCGTGATACACCGCCGCGGTAAAGCGAAAGTCTCTTTATATTCGCCCGGACTATCTGCAAGTGCAGCAAGCCGTCATAGCTCAGTTGGTAGAGCACCACGCTGTTAACGTGGTGGTCCCAGGTTCGAGCCCTGGTGACGGCGTCAAATCGCTTCGCGATTTTCCGGCCCGCCGGACGCAGTCCGGCGACTTGCGAAAGACGCATAGCGTCTTTCGCGCCCACGAGAACGTGGAGCGTTCTCGGGACGGCGCTTCTTCGAAACTCAGATTCGAGCGAGCGTCTGCTGTCTTCTATCGGTCCCCAGCAAGCAGTCGGTTCGTAATGTTGATACGGAACGGGGGTGAATCCGTACCTGTCGGGCCCTTAGCTTAGTCTGGTTCAAAGCCCCCGGCTCATAACCGGGTGATCGCTGGTTCGAATCCGGCAGGGCCCATCGATTCTGCGAGTCGCAGTAGCGGCGAGCGGATCGTAGATATCTGCGGATTCGAAGCAGGGAGCGTCAGCGACCGAGGTACGAATCCGACAGGGCCCATGATTTCCTGCGACCGTCAGAGACGGACGGTAGCATCTGTCCCCTCGAAGCACCGGCTCCACCCGTGGGCACCGCTTTCCCCGTCGGGCACCTATTGTGACCATGTCACGACACGAGGCGACGTTCGACATCAGCGACAAGACCGACGCCCAGGCGGTTCAGACACTCATGGAACAGGCGTACAACGCGTTCCGCGAGGAGTTACAGCTGCACAACCGGTCCGATAGCGTGCCGAACGAGGTCCTTCGTGAGTTCAGGGAGATTCGCGACGCGACGAAGCGCACGGTCCCGGGTACGCTGACGATCGTCTACGAGCAGCGTGACGAACCGTTCGACGACTGACCCCTCCCGGCCATCGGTAGGGCTGGGTCGTACCCCATCGGATTAAAGTACGGGACTCACGAGGTTGTAGTCGATGACTGGGCCGATTCGAGTGCTCCACGTCGACGACGAACCGGCGTTTCTGGACCTCACGGCGAAGTTCCTCGAACGGGAACTGTCAGGTGTTGAAGTCCGGTCGGTTCGATCGGCATCGGCGGCGCTCGAGTACATCGATAGCTTCCGGCCCGACTGCGTGGTCAGCGATTACCGGATGCCGGACGCGCATGGACTGGACCTGCTCGAGTCTGTTCGCGAGTACGACCCGTCGATCCCGTTCGTGTTGTTCACCGGGCGGGGGTCGGAGCAGGTCGCGAGCGATGCCATCTCCGCGGGGGTGACCGACTACCTCCAGAAGGGGAGCGGCACCGAACAGTTCGAGCTGCTCGCGAACCGGATCGAGAAGGCCGCGGAGGCGTACCGGACGCGGGCCGCGTTCGAGGAGACCGAGCGGATGGTCTCGACGCTCATCAGCAACCTGCCGGGCATGGTGTACCGGTGCCTGAACGAGCCGATGTGGCCGATGGAGTTCGTCAGCGAAGGGTGTCTCGACCTGACGGGCTACCATCCGGAACAACTGGAGGGGAAAGACATCCTGTGGGGTGAGGACATCATCCTCGATGTCGACCAGGAGGAGATATGGGAGGAGGTGCAGCGTGCCCTCGACACAGCGGAACCGTTCGAGGTGACGTATCGCATCCGACGGCGCGACGGCGAGGTTCGGTGGCTGTGGGAGCAGGGTCGTGGCGTGTACCGCGATGGTGATCTCGTCGCGCTCGAGGGGTTCATCACCGACGTCACGGACCGGACGCAGTACAGACAACGGCTGGACAGCGTTACGCAGACCGCGGGCCGGCTCCTGGAGACGGGAGACCGTCACGAGTGTGCCTGGGTCGCAGTCGAGGCGGCCTGTGACTCGCTCGGGTTCCCCATCGCGTCGGTTCGGTTGTACGACGAGGCGACGGCGTCCCTCGAGCCGGTGGCATTCACGGACGATACGGCAGAGACACTGGACGACAGGCTCGCGTTCCCCGGCGAGAACGGGCCGGCGTGGCAGGCTTTCACCACCGGCGAGGTGCAGTCCGTCTCTGATGTGTCCGAGACGGAGACGAAGGTCGAGGCGGCGGTCGACGTGCGGTCGCTGCTCGCGTTGCCGCTGGGCGAGTTCGGTGTGCTCGTCCTCGCGTCACCGGAGCCCGGTGCCTTCGACGATGACGACCGGAACCTCGCCCGGATCCTGAGCGCGACCTTGCAGTCGGCCGTGGAGCGGGCGGACCGGGAGAGTGCACTTCGCGAGCGCGAGAGTGAGTTACGATCGCAGAACGAGCGACTGGAAGAGTTCACCAACATCGTCAGCCACGACCTTCGAAACCCGGTCGGTGTCGCACGCGGCCAGCTCCGGCTGGCCGAAGAGACCGGCGACGCCGCGCACTTCGACCGGGCCAGCGAGGCGCTCGAACGCGTCGAATCGCTCGTCTCGGACATGCTGACGCTCGCCAGGCAGGGCATCGTCGTCGGCGACACCGAGGCCGTCCACCTCGACGTGGTGGTCCACCGGGCGTGGAAGGCGGTCGAGCGCGACGACGCCGACCTGGTGATGGAGTCGAACCTGGGACTCGTCGCCGACACGAGTCGCCTCCAGCAGCTCCTGGAGAACTTACTCTCGAACGCCGTCGAGCACGGCTCGACGAGCCACCAGCGGGCCGAGGGGATGGACAGGCAGGATACCGCCGACGGGACGGTTACCGTCAGGGTCGGGCGGCTGGCAGATCGCGACGGGTTCTACGTCGCCGACGACGGCCCCGGCATTCCTGCCACCGAGCACGACACGATCTTCGACCCCGGCTACAGCACGGACGACGGCGGCACCGGGTTCGGGCTCGCCATCGTCTCCCAGGTCGCGCGCGCACACGACTGGTCCATCGGACTCACCGAGAGCGACGACGGTGGTGCCCGGTTCGAGTTCACCGAGGTCGAGCTCGCCGAGAAGTAAGGCCACACCGGCCGACGTTTCGATTCCGCGTCCGCGCGCTGACCCGCCGACGGCAGTGTGGTACCCCACACCTCGGTCGCGTCACATCGAAATCCTTTTTTGTATCATCGGCGGAGTGTAGGATGCGCGCCGCCTTAGCTCAGACTGGGAGAGCACTCGACTGAAGATCGAGCTGTCCCCGGTTCAAATCCGGGAGGCGGCACTTCTCTGAATCCGACCGCCGAGCGCAGCGAGCGCGGCGGATTCTGTACGTGAGACCCGAGCGGATTCTGAACCAGCGAGCGAACGCAGTGAGCGAGTGAGGTTCACACTCCGGGAGGCGGCATCACGATTCTACGCGGATACGATTCGCAGAGCGTCTGCACACCCATAGAAAAGCGGCACCGACGCCGTGTGTACCCACGTTACTCCAGTAGTCCCTTGATGACCTGCAGTTCCTCGTCCTTCGAGATGGTCTCGGCGTCCATGCAGGCGTGGATGACCTTGTGGACGAGCGCCGGGTCTTCGAACACCGAGTGGCTGTTCGTCTCGGTCTGTCCGCGGGCTGCTTCGAGGTCTGCGAGTCGTGCTTCGATCCGCTCCAGGGCGGATTCGACGTCGGTCGTCGCGTCGGCGACCGTCGCTTCCTCGTCGGTCGCGTGCGATTCGGTCTGGTTCGTCTCGGTGGTGGTGGACTCGCCGGTCATGGGTACAGCAGTGGATGGTCGTTCGTCGAAGACGGCGTCGACGAACGACTCGCGTTCGCTCCAGTCGAACCCCTCGATGCTGTTCACGCGGTTGCTCACGGTCGCGCCCGTCACGTCCAGTCGGTCGCCGATCTCCTGTTGTGTCGCCGTTGGCTGGGCTGCGACCGCGGTCAGCACCTCTCGTTGTTTCGCGGAGAGCTCATCGAGCGATGGCTCGGTTTCGGAGGGGGTGGCGTTCTCCGGGCTGTTTGCATCGTTCGTCTCCTTCCCGGAGTCGTTCACCTCGGTCGCGTCGACCGTCGGGGACTGTTCGTCGGGGTCGTTGGTCTCGGTTTCGTTGGTCTCCATCGCCTTGTCGTCGTCGGTGTCCCCGTGCGCACTCGGCTGGTCGTCGGCTGCTGTCGTGGCGGCAGGCTCGGTCGGGGTGTCGTCCTCAGCAGCCGGGTCACCGTACTCCTCGAAGACGTGTTCGACGAGGTCGGCCGTCGCGCTCGGCACCAGCGACGCCAGTTCCTCGATGGATGCGTCGGGGTTCTCCTCGGCGACGTCGAGGATCTGTCTGTGGCGGATGGACTTCGGGAATGAAACGCCGTCGTTTTCCGTTCTCGCTCCTGTCATGTTCTCGTGGTTGTTCCAGGCCCGCGAAGGGTTTCCTGACGGGTGATGGTAGCTTTGGTGTTCCTTGTTTTGATGTTTTTGGCCGTCGGCCCTACACGTACTCCATTCAGGAAACATACATTATCTTTCAGGCACGTGTCGACGTGGTCGATTCCCGACACGGCCGACCACGGTGAGTGGTGCCGGCCTGTGGTGGCGTCCGTCGAATCCGTGCGTGTCGGTCGGCGGGTGTGACGAGGCCCTTTCCGCGGTGCCAATACGTTTATCATCGTCTATGCACGACAAATGTCGAAGGACTACCGATGGATGTCGACGATAGACACGAAAAACGAGGAGTACGCGAAGATGCGTACACTCTTTCTTCGGGCCGTGGAACCGTTCGATTTCGGCATCTGCTGGAGCACATCCAGGATGCGGTCGTCGAGTTCGAGCTGGTCGGCGGGGAGCCGATCGTGCGGGGGTTCAACGCGTCGTTCGTCGAGACGTTCGGGTACGACGAGGAGGCGGTGTTGGGAGGGTCCCTCAACGACCTCATCGTTCCGTCCTGGCTCACAGAGGAGGCGACGGAACTCGACGGGCGGACCGACGCAGGGATGGTGAACTACCGGGTCGTCCGTCGGCAGACTGCAGACAGCCTCCGCGAGTTCCTCTACCGGGGGATTCCATCGGCGGACGACGACCCCTTCGGGTTCGCCATCTACACCGACCTGACGGACACGAGGCGAAAGGAGCGGCGTCTCGAAGTGCTGAACCGGTTGCTCAGACACAATCTCCGCAACCAGGTGAACGTCATCGCCGGGTACGTGGAGTTGCTGGAGGAACAGCACGAGAACCAGCACACGATGGAGCTGCTGGCGTGTCTGGCCGAGGCGGCGGAGAACCTGAACGGGCTCACACAGGAGGCGGGCGCGATCGACCGGGCGCTGAGTGAACCGCTGCCCGAGGAACCCCGTGTCGACTGCGTTGCGATGCTCGAACGACTGGTCGACCGCTCCCGGGAGGAGTTCCCCCACGCGGTGATCCGCACCCAGACACCGTCGGGTGTGCACGTCGCGGCGACGGAGCGACTCGAAGCGGTGCTGGCCCAGCTGGTCGAGAACGCCATCCTGCACAACCCGGCTGCCGAGCCGCGGGTGTGGCTCGAAGTGCACCGGGTCGCGGGCGGTGACTGGGTCGACGTGGTCGTCGCGGACGACGGGCCGAAGATACCGGTGATGGAACACGAGACGGTGACGGGGGACTCACCGATCACGGCGACGAGTCACGGGGCGGGGCTGGGGCTGTGGCTGGTTCGGTGGACCGTCCAGCGGTTCGGTGGTGTCCTCTCGTTCGGAACCAGCGATGCGGGCGGGAACCGCGTGCAGCTTCGCTTGCGGCGTGCAGACGGCGGGTCGTAGCTCGACCGCGGTGGGCTCAGTCGTCGGTCGTCCCTGTCTCGAACTCCCGGAGGGAACCGTGGACGCGCGAACTGGTGTTCGGGCTCAACAGGAGGTAGGCCGCCCCGGTCGCGGTGACACGGGTGATCCAGCGGGCGAGGCGACGGCGGGCGCTCCAGCGGGACTCGAGCGCGACCGCGTTCCGCCAGGCGCTGTCGCGGCCTTCGCGGATGGTGCGGATAGAGAGGTACTCGTCGACGCGCCCGAGGGAGTCGTCGATGGCCGAGATACCGGGGGCGTCGTAGTCCGCTGCGAGGGTGTCCTGTGACTCGTCGACCAGGCACCGGAGGATCTCGTTGACCGTGCAGTGGTCGGCGTACTTGCGGCGGCGGTCGGGGGAGACACCGGCTTCGTGCAGGGCGAACGCGAGGTCGTAGTTGATGTGGGCGTTGATGCCGAGCATGGCGTCTTGCACGACGAGACAGTCCCCGCGGTCGGCAGCCTCGAAGGCGAGTTGCCACGGGTCGGAGAGTGCGGCGAGGTTACCGGTCTCGTAGTCGTACAGTGCCTGGCGGTAGAGGTTGGCGAACGCGACGAGGTAGCGGGCGACCCAGTCGCCGTCTTCGAACTCGTCACGTTCGATGCCGGCACCGACCAGTTCGGTCACCCGGCTGTATATCGAGAGGAAGACCGCCCGTCGGTCGTCGCGCTCGCGGAACAGTGCCTCGAGCGCGAGGAGGCGCTGGTGGGCGTCGGCGACGGAGGTGAAGGGGAGACTGACGAGGGCTACGATTTCGGCGTCGCCGACGTGCTGGGTGTCGGTCGTGGGTCGTGACTGCCGGACGCCCTCGAGGCCACTCCGCACGCGATGTCGACTCGTTCCGGTCCCCGCTTCCCTCATTTGAACGGAGTATGTCGCGTACTGAGATAACTATTCCCTCGCTCTGGGCCCGTATGCGCCGTGGAACGACCGGGAGGCTGGCGATGCCACTGCCAGGGGGTCTCGCCTCCACAAACCTTTTCCGGCGGCAGCGGGACTATTCAAGAGCAATGGCGACAGGCAAGGTTGATTTCTTCAACGACACTGGCGGCTACGGCTTCATCGACACCGAGGATTCTGACGAGGACGTTTTCTTCCACATGGAAGACGTTGGCGGTCCGGATCTCGAGGAAGGACAGGAAGTAGAGTTCGAAATCGAGGACTCCCCCAAGGGTCCCCGCGCGAAGAACCTCACTCGGCTGTAACTATCGGGATTCGGCCGTCGTCCTGACGGCAGACTCCGATTCCACTTTCATTTATCGACGCACTCGAGAGCGACGCGACCGTGCGTGACCGGTCACGTGGCCGAACACACTGGCAATCGTCGCGTTCGCTTTTGCCGCCATAGTGCGAACTACTAGCACACTGGGGTGCCACATAGCTATGGCAATATTTCACAAGGAGAAGCACGTCGGGGAGTCGCCGTTCGAATCACGCTTCAGGTGGCGCAGCGGTGCCGCCTCGGGGTTCCTCGCGTCGGGGGTCACGGGGCTGGCGATCACGCTGCTGGGGATGGAGACGCTCCGGGTCGCCATCGCCGGGTTGTACGGCTTCGAGGGGAACATCGTGGTCGGGTGGGCGGCTCACTTGATCCACGGCGCGCTGTTCGGTGTCGTGTTCGCGGCGGTGCTCGCGGACCCCGGGTTGTACGCGGTGAGCGACTGGCTCTGGAAGACGGTCCTCGCGGGTGCGGTCTACGGGATCGTGCTGGCGGTGTTCGGGGCGGGCATCATCATGCCCATCTGGCTCGGTGCCGTCGGTGCACCGGTCCCGGCGACCATCCCGAACGTGACGGCGGCACTGGTCGGCTGGCACCTGCTCTACGGGCTGGTGCTCGGCGGGGCGTTCTTCTTCCTCGAAGCCTCGCCGTCGTGAGACCTGCTGACACAGGCGTAAACCTCGTATCTCCAGACGTCGTATAGAACCACGATGGCGAAAGGTAAGGTTGATTTCTTCAACGATACGGGCGGCTACGGCTTCATCGAAACCGAGGACGCGGACGACGACGTGTTCTTCCACATGGAGGACGTCGGCGGCCCGGACCTCGAAGAGGGCCAGGAGGTCGAGTTCGACATCGTCGACACCGACAAAGGACCGCGCGCGAAGAACGTGAAACGACTCTGAGACAGGGACGAGTGGGCGGCACACCAACATGCGTGCTGGCTGACTCGTCCAGTGGGTTTTTAGGCAGTAAACCCTCGAATAGGGGTTGCTGTGGGTCTGTAGGCCGAGTTCAGCTGTTCGAGCCCTATCTCGGAAGGCTTAACGGCAAGCCGCTCGTTATAACGAATTGAAATGGCGAAAGGTAAGGTTGATTTCTTCAACGACACCGGCGGCTACGGTTTCATTACGACTGAGGATGCGGACGAGGACGTGTTCTTCCACATGGAAGACGTCGGCGGCCCGGATCTCGAGGAAGGTCAGGAAGTAGAGTTCGACATCGAGGACGCCCCGAAGGGCCCCCGCGCGACCAACGTCACCCGTCTGTAAGCCGCCGCAGTCTTACTGCGAACGCTGACGACGCGACGATACAATTTTTCAGGGACTACACGGAGAAGTGACGACACTGCGTAGACCGCGTCGTGCCGTCGCGCCGGAGTCGCGACTGTCGTGAAGACAGAAGCGATGAGCAGCGACGGAAACGGTGAGCAGCGACAGAAGCGGCAACCGTCGGCTCTGCCGGACCGTCAGCCGTCCGGGCCGACCTTCGTCGTGACGCGGAACCCGTCCGGGGGATGGAGGATGCCGGCGATGGTTCCCATGGAGTGCACCAGCGAGACGAGCGGCACGAGCGGCAGCACGAGGGTCCACTTGAGCGCGCGACCGCCGTAGTAGGCGATGCCGCGGAGGTACCAGAACACGGTGAACGCGGCGAGCGTGAGCGACGCGAGGACGAACAGGCCGCCGTAGACGACCGAGACGCCGAACACGGAGAGGGGGACGGCGACCAGCGTCACGATGGGCGAGAGCGCCCAGGCGTAGTTGCGCACGCGGGTCAGGACCCGGTACCGGGCGGGGAGCATCGACGCGGCCTGGACGTTGCCGGCGGCCCAGCGGCGGCGCTGCTGGAGGATCTCCCCCAGTGACGGCGGGGCCTCGTTCAGGCAGGTCGTCTCCGAGAGGGCGAAGGAGATGTCGTGCTCACGGGCGGCCGCCCAGACGAAGGCGGTGTCCTCGACGATGGTCTCACGGTCCCACGTCACGGCGTCTTCGAGGTCGCTCCGGATCGCGATGCCGCCGCCCCACGCGAACAGGGGGATCTGGAGCCGCGCGAACGCGCGCTGTTCGAGCTGGACGCCCATCCGGTAGACGTCGGCGAGGTAGCTGAGCACGGAGCCGGTCCGGCGGGGCTGTTCGCGGAGCTGGACCACGTCGGCGTCCGGAAGCCCGTTCCAGGACTCGACGACGCTGTCCTCGTCGAGGTAGCAGACGAACTCGCGCTCGCAGGCGAGGGTCCGGCGCGCCCACTCGATGGCGCGGCCCTTGCGGACGGCCGTGCACTCGAAGTCGTCGGGGACGACGTGGACCTCGGCACCGTCGACCGAGATGGGTTCTTCGGCGATGACGCGGACGTCGGCCAGCTCGGCGGGCAGGGAATCGACCGTGGCCTGGACGACCTCGGCCGCGTCGATGGTGAGGATGCGGACCTGGACGTCGTCGCCGTCGTAGGCGGGCGCGGGCGAGTCGTAGCCCTGACCGACGACGTAGGTCAGGACGAACCAGAAGGCGGCGGTCGCCCCGAACAGGAGCGTGGTCGTCCACAGGGTGAGTTCGAGCAGTGTCTCACCGGGGACGGTGGCGGGGACCGCCCCGGGAACGAGGACCGCCGCGGCCGCGAGCAACAGGACGGCGGTAACCGTCGACAGCGCGTAGCGTTCGAGTTTCATCACACCCGGTACGCAGGGCTACTCCCCCTTCAACCGGTGACGCCGTTGGGCTGACTTCACCGCCGTTCAGCCCGTTCAAACGGTTTGAACGGACGGTTTCCGCCGGGACGCTTGAGGCCCCGGCCGAGACAGTTAGGGCCGGTTCGCCCCGGCCGAGATACCCCGGGAACGGTCGGTCGGGACGCGCTGGTGGGGAACGTGCCGACCGACCCGGCCGGTCAGGGTTCGACCAGCCGTGAGTCGTCATCTTCGCCCCGTCGAGACTCGTCGTCCTCATACCACGTGGATTCGTCGTCGCCGCGCCGCCAGAAGCCCTCGTTCTCGCCCCCGTTCGTCCCCTGCTCGGCGGTCGCGGACTCTGCGGTCCGAGCCATCCCAAGTGCCGGTTCGTCGACCGTGAGCGCCCCCGAGAGCGCGTGCTGGCTGGTCGTGCTGAGGTCGATCCCGTGCGCGAGACAGCGTTGGTGGACGGCGGTGAGGTACGCCGACCGAATCTCCGGGAGCCGGCGGCGGTCCTCCTTGTGGAGCCAGACCCGGGCCGTGATGATGACCGAGGTGTCCGCGAGGTCGGTGACGCGGATGGTCGGGGCTGGCGTATCGAGGATGACGTCGTTCTCGGCGGCGATGGCCCGCAGGAGGTCGATGGTCGCCTCGACGTCCTCGTCGTAGTCGATGCCGAACTCGTAGCTGATACTCACCGGGTCGTTGACCGTCTGGTTCCGGATGGTCAGTGTGACGAGTTGCGTGTTCGGGATGAGGACGGTCTCGTTGTCCGGCGTCCTGACGCGGGTGACGCGGAAGCCGATGTCGCGGATGGTCCCGGTCACGCCGTCGACGGTGATGGTGTCGCCGACGTTCAGCTTCGGGTCCTGGATGATGAACACCCCTGCGACGAAGTTCGAGAGGACGTCCCGTGCGGCGAACCCGATCGCGAGTGTGACCCCGGCCGCCACGATGGCCGAGCCGACGAACGCGGTCCGGAAGCCGGCGGCGGCGATGCCGCCGGTGAGAGCGCCGCCGATGACGAGCACGTGGACGACCTTCCCGAGCGCCTGCTCGAACGTCTCGTTGAGGCGGCTTCGCGCCAGTACCCAGCGGATGCCGGGTTCGAGGATGATTCGACCGAACAGGTACAGCCCGAGCGCCGTCACGGTGAACTCGAAGAGCTGGATGCCGAGTCCGCCGTACTGGTCGACGGGTGCGAGCTGCGAGACCGCCATACCGAACTAGTGGCGACCGAGCGACAAAGCGACAGAGGTACTCCCGCCGACTGAGGTCTCAGTCGACGTTCCTGTCGGGCCGCTAGCGCCACGCCGGTTCGTCCGCACAGACTCGTCACAATGGCGAGGTATTCGGAAGGGCTAGACGTACACGCCGGGTCCGTCCAGAAGCAATGACGACAGCACCGTGAGCGCCGGCAGTGGCGAGTATCTCGAAAACGTTATTTCGGACTGCCCACTCCGTCCAGTCGTAATGGCGAAAGGCACTGTGGACTTCTTCAAGGAGTCCGGCGGTTACGGTTTCATCGATACTGAAGACGAAGACGACGACGTGTTCTTCCACATGGCGGACATCGGCGGCGAGGACCTCGAAGAGGGCCAGGAAGTCGAGTTCGACATCGTCGACGGCGACAAGGGCCCGCGCGCGGCCAACCTGACGCGTCTGTAGACACGAACACCGGAGCGGATTTCTTTCGCGTACTGCCTGCCAGTGACGACATCGGCGGTTGTTCCCGGGCACGCGTATGCCGATTTCTCCACCGTCGTGTGGCGACGCGTCGGTGGAGCCGCCCCGTCATCTCACCGTTCGTCCAGCCAGCCTCATCTGACGAACGGGCAGTTCCACGGGGGCGCGAACAAGAAATAGTTGCTTCTGTGTCTGTTTCGCGAATTAATTTGCTGTTTGTATGTTGTATCGGGGAATTGCTGGCTATCTTTGCGCTAATGGGCAAGATTTTAATACATGGGTCCAAAGAAGTAGATGCAGCGGTCACCCGCTGTGCGCTGGAGTCTCACTTGCCCACGTCGGGCACGTGCCTCTATCGAGCGTTCCCTGCCGATACTCATGCTCAGACGGCGGCCGTGAGTGGCTGCATGGCCGTCGTCCCGTGTCCTACCACAGTCGGCGGTTGACGCTCGTCGGTATTCTTCGGACCCTACGCGACAGGAACGCCAGGTATGGGTCGGCCGGATGGCGGTTCCAGGGATATGACAAACAGTCTCAATCGTGTGTCATTGCGTACGTACACATTTAATGCCATTCTAGGAGTTTCTACTCTCCCCTGCATAGATTTATATTGGAGAAATGCGACCTCACAAACACAATGAGCATTCAACAGGCTGTCGTCAAACCGACCTTCGAACCGCTGCCGGAAACCCTCACCTCGCCGCGCGCCAAGCTCGTCTACTTTTTCCTGGAGACGGCCGGCTCGGCGACTGTCGACGAGATTCAGACCACCCTGGGCATGAAGAAGATCGCGCTCCTGAGCGTCCTGAAGTCCCTCTCGAAGGACGGCCACGTCGAGCGCGACGGCGACGAATACGTCTGCGCCTGAGTCAACGTTTATTCTATCTGTCTGTTTTTGCGGTCTTTTTCCACCGGGGCCTGAGCGGTCATGCTCCCGCATGTCGCCCCGGTTCTGCCGGGCGGCGGGAACCGCTCCCGCTTCGAAGGCTTTATTCACGTTCTCAGCCTCAGTTGTCCGTAATAACCATGTCGGACAAACCCGCCTCGATGTACCGGGAGATTTCGAAGCCCGCGTACACGCGACGTGAATACATCACAGGCATCCCCGGTTCGAAGATTGCACAGCACAAGATGGGCGACACGGCGTCCGAGCCCGACGACTGGCCGGTCCAGATCAGCCTCGTCCTCGAGGAGGAGTGCCAGATCCGCCACGGCTCGATGGAGGCATCGCGCCTGTCGGCGAACCGCCACCTCATCAAGGAACTCGGCGAGGGCAACTACTACATGATCCTGCGGAAGTTCCCGCACCACGTCCTGCGCGAGAACAAGCAGGCGACCGGCGCAGGGGCAGACCGTGTTTCCGACGGGATGCGCCAGGCGTTCGGGAAGGTCGTCGGGACTGCCGCCCGCATCCCGCGTGGCGAGCGTCTCTTTACGTGCTGGTGTACGGTCGAGCAGGCACCCGTCGTCAAGGACGCGTTCCGCCGTGCCTACAACAAGATCTCGCCGCCGTGCCGCGTCGTCGTCGAACGCGGTGAAGAGAAGCTCATCGCGTAAGCGAGCGCTTTTCTTTTCGCGCTCGAACGCCCTCGCATGGTCGACCTCGCCGTCGTCACCAATGCGGAGACGTTCGAGCGCATGCGTGCGCCACTCGGAGAGCGTGGCGTCTCGGTCCAGTACGTCCAGGTAGACGAGCGGACGCTCCCGCTCTCGCCCGCCGACGCACCCTTCGCACCCGGTGACTTCGACGTCGGTTTCGTCTACCCCAGCCGGCTCATGGAGGGTGACGTGGCCGACGCGTTGCTGGACGTCCCGTGGATGAACGGCCGGGACGCGATTCTCACGTCCCGGAACAAGGCCGGCGTGCTCGCCCGGCTCGGCCAGGCCGGCATCCCCGTTCCCGAATCGGTGGTGGTGTCGAACCCCGTCGACGAGTCCGAACTGGCCGCCGCGTTCGAGCACTTCGAGCCACCGGTCGTACTCAAGCCGAACTCGACGACGAGAGGCGTGGGCGTCGCGAAGGTCGGCGACCTCGACTCGTTCCTCGGCGTCACCGACTATCTCGACCTCGTCCACGACTATCGTGCGACGGGCGACCGGTCGTTCCTGGTGCAGGAGTACATCCCCGACGCGCGGGACTACCGCGTGATGGTGCTCGACGGCGAGTACGTCGGCGCGGTCGAGCGCCGGCTGCCCGAGCCCGACCGCGAAGCCGGACGCTGGAAGCACAACGTCCACCGGGGGGCGACTGCGACGCCGGTCGACCTCGATGCCGAGTACCGCCGGCTCGCGGAGTCGGTTGCCGACGCGCTCGACATCACGTTCCTCGGTGTGGACCTGCTGGTCGACGAGGAGAACGACCGAGTCCTGGTCAACGAGACGAACGCGCGGCCGACCATCGACGACGCGGACAAGTACGAGCCGGGGTTCTACGACCGGCTCGCGGACGTGATACGAACGACCGCAGAATCGGGGTAGGGGGACCTACTTCAGGTCGATGTCGGCCGAGCTGTCCATCCGGTCGAAGACGACCTCGAGGACCCCGTTGTTGTAGGTCGCGGTCGCGCTGTGTTCGTCCACGCGCGTGGGCAGTTCGACGCGCTCGTGGTACTGTCGGTGCTCGCTCTCGGCGCCGATGGTCAGCGCCTCGCCGTCGCATTCAAGTTTGATGTTGTCTTTCTCGACACCTGGCATGTCCGCAATGACGCGGATCTCGTCGTCTGTTTCGTGGATGTCGACATGCGTGTCGGAACCGAAGCCAGCGTCGCCCTCGAAGTGCATGTCCATCGACCGGTCACCCATCATCTCGTTCATCATCCGTTCGATCTCCTTGAAGAAGTCGTCGAACGGTTCGTCACGGTCGTCACGACGCATGGACGTGGGTAGCGGGCGTCAGGTCAAAAACCTTCTGTCCCCGACACTCACCGTGCGTTCAGAAGCCCATCCCCATCGAGTCGTTCGTCACGTCGACGCTCTCTTCGGCGGATTTCGTGCCGAGAACCGCACGGATTGCGTCGACGTTCTCGGGGACCACGTCGGACTCCTGGTGGATGGCCTGGAACAGGTAGAGGTCGTTGTCCTCCATCGTGATGGACGCGCCCCAGATGCAGTTCTCCCAGATGTCGGCGCGCGGGCGGCCACGGTCCATGGCGTACTCCTTGAGCTTGCCCGCGCCGTCGATGTCCATGTGGTCGGGCACGACGAAGGTGCGGGACTGCGATTCGAGGAGTTCGCGCACCTCGGCGGCGTCGGGGCGTGATTCGAGTTCGACGTTGATGCTGTGGGTGTGCATCAGGGTGGCCGGCACCTTCATCCCGAGCGTGTCGATGTTGAGGTCGGGGAAGATGGTGTTCACGTCGGGGCCGTGGTGGCTCGGCAGCGTGACCGGGTTCGGCAGGATGTCGTTGATGGGGCCGCGGCCGGTCTGGCCGGGGTCGCCGCCGCGGCGGACCAGCGTGGCGCGGACCTTCTCGATACCGTATGCCTCTTCGAGGGGGGCGACCAGCCGGGAGAGGCCGGTCGTGTTGCAGGAGACGACGCGGACGTAGTCGGCGTCGCCCGCCTCGTCGTAGTTCGCGCGGGCGTTGAAGCTCGCCTCGCCCACGTCGGCGTCCTCGCCGCCCTGGAACAGCGCCGGGGTGTCGTACTCCTCGTACATCGCCTTGTTGTCGGCACCGATGCCGGAGGGACAGGCGTCGACGACGATGTCGGCCGCCTCGACCAGCTCGTCGACGGTCCCGGCGACCTCGATGCCGGCCTCGTCGAACTGGTCGAGCCGGTCCTCGATGGCGGCGTACAGCGGGTATCCCTTCTCGACGGCGGTCTCGGCTTCGAAGTTGGGGCGCGTCTTCGCGACGCCGAGGACCTCCATGTCGGGCTGGGCTGTGACGGCGTCAGCCACGCGTTTGCCGATGGTACCGTAGCCGTTGATGGCCACCTGGATCATACGCGAAGGTGCACAGACACCGTGCATAACGGTTTCGAGGTCCGTACCTACTTCGGAGTCGAGTAAGTTCTTCGAATCGACGCGACGTCTGGCGGTTCGGTCGTACCGGTGGGCTGTGATGTGTGAACAGCTGTGGGGTGTAACGCGTGATTACCTCCGTTCTCAGCCACCGCCAATAGTTCCATGATGGATAATGTGCAAATATTAAATATCAGTCCGGAAATCTGTACGATGGAGTATGTTCACAGTTGGGGTGTTCGTCGCGGGGCTGGTGCTGTTCGTCGGGGGAATCCGGTCGATCCGGACGACGACAGACCGGAACAGCCCGGCGAAGCAGCTGTTCGTTCGGGACACCGCCCACCGCGACAGTGCCATGCGTCACGTCGAGTGCGACGGCTCGGTCCTCGGTATCCTGGGACTGCTGTTGATGCTCGCGACCACGCTCATCTGAGCGGTGGTTCTCGGGACCGACGCGGCAGGTGTCCGCGGGCGAGGAGCGTCCGCCACGCGGCGGCACCGAGACGATAAGCTCTTTCAGCCGTCCCCGAGTTCGAGTTCGTATGTCAGACCTCCAGGAGCCGGCCGAGACGGCCATCCGGCAGTGTCTCGCGGTGCAGCCAGACGAGTCCTGCGTCATCGTCACCGACGACAAGCGCCAGCCCATCGGCGAGGCGCTGTACGAGGCGGCCGCCGCCGTGACCGAGGACGTCACCATCGCGCGCTACCCGCCGGGCGACCAGCACGGCGAGGAGCCGCCCGCCCCCGTCGCGGCCGCGATGGAAGCCAGCGACGTGTTCCTCGCGCCGACGACCAAGAGCATCAGCCACACCCGCGCCCGGGGCAACGCCTGCGAGGCGGGCGCTCGCGGGTCGACCCTTCCCGGCATCACCGAGGAGGTGTTCACGACCGGGCTCGACGCCGATTACGAGAACATCGCGGCCGAGTGCGAGGCGATGCTGGAACAGGTCGCCGACGCCGACGAGGTTCGCGTGACCACCGACCTGGGCACCGACATCACCTTCGAGATCGGCGACCGCGACTGGCGTTCCGACACCGGAATGGTCCACGAGCCGGGCGACTTCTCGAACCTCCCCGCCGGTGAGGTGTTCGTCTCACCTGAAACCGCGAACGGGACCTACGTCGTCGACGGCACCATCGACCCCCACGGGCTGCTCGCGGCGGGCGAGACGGTGACTATCGAGGTCGAGGACGGCTACGTCACGTCGACGGACTCCGAGGAGATCGACGCGATGCTGGAGACCGCGGCCGAGGAGGTCGGGCAGGACGCCTACAACCTCGCCGAACTCGGCATCGGGACGAACGTCGCCGTGACCGAGTTGGTGGGGTCCGTGCTTCTGGACGAGAAGGCCGGTGGGACCGTCCACATCGCCTTCGGGGACGACGCCGGTATCGGCGGCGACGTGAGCGCGCCTATCCACCAGGACGGCATCATCCGCGACCCGACGGTGTATGCGGACGGGGAGGTCGTAGAGCTCCCGACGGTCGACCGGTGAAGCCGCGAGACGGGGAGGCGGTCGAGCTGCCTGTCGATATCGGGTAACGACGTTTTCTGCATTCGGATTTCGTCGGGTGCTGTTTCTGGTCGAATCGAGGTGAGGAGTCGGACGGTTGGCGGTGCAAGGAGTGCTGGTGGCGACGAGTCGAGGACTCGTGCCGATGGTAGTGGAAACCGCCACCGCACCGCCACCGCCACCGCCACCGCCACCGCCACCGCCACCGCACAGCCCCGCAACCACACCCTCCCCAGCCGACTCCCTCCGTTCCGCGTTGCTCCACTTCGGTCGCCCCTCGCGCGTCGCCTTCGACACACCTCGCTATCGCTCGCCCGTCTCGGCCGCGCGCGCCACGATTATGGTGCAGGACTCGGACGACGAACTGCCCGAGAAACCACCAGCAGACGACCGCCCACGACCGGCCGAGTGGCACACGCAACCACACGAGACGGACTCCGACGGCTTTTACCGCGCTCCCTGCTAGAACCGACTATGACCGAGGTCGCAGAACGCGTCGCCGTTCCCTGCCCCTCCTGTGCGTCGGGTGAGACCGTCCACGAGGTGCTGAAGGAGCGCGGCGACATGTACACGGTACGCTGTACGGAGTGCAGTCACGTCCACAAGGAGCGAATCGAGGAGGACGAGACGGTGAACGTCAAGGTCGTCGTCAGCCAGGACGGCGACTCCTTCACGGCGCGGGTCGACGCCCCCGCCGAGGAGACCGTCGCGGTGGGCGAGGAGTTCATCCTCGACACCGAGGAGGCCATCATGACGGTGCGTATCACCGACCTGGAGGTCGGCAAGGAGCAGCGGACCGACGAGGCGCTCGCGAAGGACGTCGACGTGTTCTGGACCCGGGCGGTCGGGAACGTCGGCGTGAACGTGACCATCCACCCGCGCGACGGCCGGAACAACGAGACCCGTGCGGAGAAGGTCCACGTGCCCGGTGACTACGAGTTCACCGTCGGCGAGAAGGAGGTGTTCGGCGAGGCTGAGTTCACCGTGAAGGGCATCGCGGTCCGCCAGGACGCCGAGGGCTACCACCAGGACCACCTCAGCCACGCCGGTGACACCGTCATCGCGAAGGACGCAAAGCGCGTCTACGCCTGGGACGAGGAGACGACGGCCTGGTCCGCCTGGTAACCGGCGAGACCTCACTTTTCCAACGCGAACCGCTTTCAGGCTCGCGGTCCAATCTCCGGACGACCAGAGACGACCATGGCCACCGACTTCGAGACCGCTCGGAACTCGCTCGTCGACGGACTCGCTCGCCGCGAGAACATCGAGCGCGAGTCCACACTCGACGCGATGCGGGCGGTCCCGCGACACGAGTTCGTCCCCAGCGGCCACCAGAGCGAGGCGTACGCCGACCGGCCGCTCCCCATCGGCGACGGGGCGACCATCAGCGCGCCGCACATGGTGGCCATCATGGTCGACGAGCTGGCCCTGGAGCCCGGGGACAGGGTCCTGGAGATCGGTACGGGGTGTGGCTACCACGCCGCGGTCACCGCCGAGGTGGTCGGTCCGGGGAACGTCTTCTCGGTGGAGTACAACGACGACCTGGCACAGCGGGCCCGCACGCGGCTGGCCCGGCTGGGCTACGACGACATCTCGATTCGGGTCGGCGACGGGCGCGCGGGCTGGCCCGAGCACGCGCCCTACGACGCGGCGTACCTGACCTGTGCAGCGCCCGAGTTCCCCCCGGCGGTGGTCGAGCAGGTCCGGCCTGGTGGGCGGCTGCTCGCGCCCATCGGGACGGCCAGCCAGCGCCTCATCGCCGCGACCCGCCGGGCCGACGGGTCGCTGGAGACCGAAGACCGCGGCGGCGTTCGCTTCGTCAGGATGCAGGGGTGAGGCTGCAAGGTTGACGTAGCCCGCACCCCATGACTCGGGCATGAGCGAGCAGACGGAGACGAGGACGGAGACGCTGTTTCTGCTGTGGGCCGCCCGCGAGACGGGCGTACTCGACGCGCTCGTCGCCGACGCCGACACACCGGCCGAGGTCGCCGCGAAGACGGGCATCACCGAGCGAGCCGCCCGGTTGACGGTCGAGGCACTGGCAGACGAGGGATTCTTCGCGCAGGTTGACGGGGCCTACGAGCCGACGAACCGGGCACTGGGCTTCCTCGCGGCGAGTGACCTTCGCTCCGTGAGCCGACTCCCGCACGAACTCGACGTGCTCGACGCGCTCCGGGCGCTTCCGGAGACGATGCGGCGAGGGGAGCCGCCTGCATCGGGACCCGACGCCGCAGACGCGACCTGGAACGAGCTCGGCCACGTGCAGGCGACCGACGCGGCGACGGTCCGGGCCTGCGTGACGGCGGCACAGCACGCGATTTCGGGGACGGACGCGACCGGACGGGTACTGGACCTGGGTGGCGCGCCGGGAACCTACGCCGTCGAGTTCGCCACCCGGGGGTACGACGTGACGCTGCTGGATACTCGTGAACGACTTGCCGAGAGCGAGTCGTTGCTCGCACACGAACCGGTCGAGACGATTGCGGGGGAGCCAGCGGCACTGGACAGCGAGGACGCCGGGGCGACCCTCCCCGCGGTCGACTGCGTCTTCGTCCCGATGCGGACCCACGAGTTCGACACGGAGACGAACCGCGACCTGGTCCAGCGGGCCCACGACGTGCTCACCGAGAACGACAGTGGCGGCTGGCTCGTCGTCGTGGACCACCTCCGGGACCGCTCGCAACGGGCCACTGCCACGACGGTCACCGAGCTGGCGACCGGCGAGGGGGTGTGCTACACGAGCGACCAGTACCGGGCGTGGTTCGACGGGGCTGGATTCCGGGCGGTACAGGTCCGAGATGTGCCTGGAACCGCCAGACAGGTCGTCTTCGGACAGGCGCGAGTTTGATATACGTGCATCACCGAGGCCGACGTATGGAGCCAGCGGTGCTACGCGACGACATGGTCGACAGCCTCGAACACGACGCGAAGGGCGTCGTGTCCACAGAGGCCGTCGGCCTCGCCCTGCGGGAGGTCCCCCGCCACGAGTTCGTCGCGGACGACCGCACCGCCTACGCGGACCAGGCCCACGACCACGGCGGCACGACCGTCCTCTCGCCGAGCCTGGTCGCCAGGCTGTTCGAGGCGCTCGACGTCCGCGAGGGCGACTCGGTCCTCATCGTCGGCGCGGGCGTGGGGTACACGGCCGCCGTCGCCGCCGAGATCGCCGGGTCGCGACACGTCCACGCCATCGACATCACCCGGCACGTCGTCTACGACGCTCGGACGAACCTCGCGTCGGCGGGCTACGAGGACGTGTTCGTCGACTGCCGCGACGGGGCCCGCGGGCTACCCGAGTACGCCCCCTTCGACAAGATTCTGGTCGAGGCGGCCGCTGTCGACCCGCCGCGCAAGCTCGTCGACCAGCTGGCAGCCGACGGCCGACTCGTGATGCCCCAGGGCGTCGGCGAGCAGCACATCGTCGCGGTCGAGGACGGCGAGCAGGTCGACAGCTACGGCCCGGTCGCGTTCGCCCCCTTGCTCGTCGAGGGCGAGCAGGCCGGTGCTATCGAGCGCAACCGGACCGCCCGCGAGGACCGCGAGCGCGCGGCCCAGGCGGTCCAGCGCGGCTGGGAGTACGACTGGATCGAGTGGGAGTAGTCCCCGGTCCTTCCGCCGCTACTCCTCGATGACGAGGATGACCGTGTTCGCGCGCTGGTCGGCGTACTCGCTGCCGGCGGGTGGTTTGATGTCGATTTCGAGCGTGCCTTCCTCCTGATTCGGGCCGAGTGTGGGTGCGATGTCGAGGGTGGCCTGCCCTTCGGCCCCCGTCTTCGCGGTCCTGATTCCGTCCAGCTTGGCGGTCTCGCCTTTCACGACCACGGTCGCGCCGGCGACGGGGTCGCCGTTGGTGTCGACGACGGTGATCGTCACGGCTTGCTCGCCGGGCGTGACCACGTCCGGACTCGGCTGGGCGTCGACCTCGGTGACGGTGAGGGCACCGATGCCGGAGATCATGTTCATCATCACGGAGAGGCTGGCGACGCCGACGACGAGGGCGATGACGAGTCGGATGGGGAGCCCTTCGATGGCGCGGGTGTCGTCCCGGAGGCGGTCGAGTCGGAAGTGGTCGCGAGTCATGCCGGGGGTTGGTCCCGTTTTCGTACTTGAATGGTTGGGATGGGTGGCGGTCGATTCCCCAAGCATTCAAACCCGAAGCCGGGGCCAGAAGTCCCATGGTCGTCATCGGGCGGGACGCGGACGAGACGGGTGAGACGGTCGAGTTCGGGCATTTCAGGGCCCCGGACGGGAGCCACGGCGCAGGGGTCGACCTCGACTGCGAGTTCCCCCATGCAGGAATCGTCGTGGGGAAGCGCGGCTACGGGAAGTCCTACACCCTCGGGGTTATCGCGGAGGGGCTGGCCGAGGCGCAGGGCGTCGCACCCGTGGTCGTGGACCCCCTCGGGGTGTTCACGACGCTCGATTCGGGGGCAGTGCCGGCCTCGGTCGTCGCGGAGCCGCGGGTCGCCGCGTCGACCCTGCCGCCCCGGGCGTGGTGTGACCTGGTCGGACTCGCACCCGACTCGGCCGCGGGGGCGGTGGTCTGGCAGGCGGCAGCGGGTGCCGAGACGCTGGCGGGGATGCGCCGGCGAGTCGAGGACCTGGAGTGCGGTCCCGTCGCGCGCCGAACCGCCCGGAACCACCTTGCACTCGCCGACTCCTGGGCGGTGTTCGCGCCGGCGGGACTCGACGCGAGCGACCTCGCGACGGGTGAGGCCACCGTCCTCGACCTCGCGGGCAAGCCTGCCACCGCGATGAACGCGGTCGTTCGGGCGGTCGCCACGGGGCTGTACGAGGCCCGCGTCGCGGGGGATATCGCCCGACTCCCGTGGCTGCTTTGCGACGAGGCACACGTGTTCTTCGACGGGGTCGCCGCGCCGGCGCTCCAGACGCTGCTGACCAGGGGTCGCCAGCCCGGCGTGAGCCTGCTGGTCGCCACGCAGCGCCCCGACGCGGTGCCCACCGTCGCCATCTCGCAGTCGGACCTGGTCATCGCGCACCGGCTGACCGACCGGGCCGACCGCGACGCGCTCGACCGTGCTCGCCCGGCGTACGCCGCGGATGCACTCACCGCCGGGATGCCGACCCGTCCGGGCGACGTGACGGTGGTCGACGACACGGGAGAGGCCATCCACGCGGTTCGCGTGCGAGAACGAACGACTCCCCACGGTGGGTCGAGTCCGCGTGCAAGCACAGTGAATCCTGCAGGAGAGACCCCCCAGAGCCTCAAATGAGCGTTTGAGTCTTCATCGGGGTTAAGCCCGCGACGGTGCTACAGTAGACTGTCGACAGGACACGCCGCCCACTGTCATCCCCCTGCCCTTCCACCGCCCTCCTGTCGGCACGGCAACCCCTCGATATCGGTGTCGCCGCCCTCTCGCCGGTGTCCTCCGGTCACTGGTCCCTGCCCACGCCGGTGACTGTCACCCGTTTCTCGCGGCGCGACGCCCCCCGGACATGCACCGACGAATACGTGACTGTAAATTAGGTAAAAATCGCATTTTGGACAAACGGCTCTTTTCCTTCACTTGTCTGTTAATAGAACGTTCTTGGAACGTTCGGTCGTATGCCAGATGAAAAGTCCCTCCAGCGCCGGACGTTCCTGAAAGCGACCGGCGGCGCGGCGACGGCCCTGGCCCTCGCCGGGTGTTCGACCACTGACGACCCCGGCACGACCGACGGCGGGACCGACGACACGAACGGCACCGACGATACGAAGAACACCGACGACGGCGACGCCTCCGGGTCCGCCTCACAGCGAGCTGCCGACGCCTGGGTGACGATTTCGAACAACCAGGCATCGACCGAGGCGGCCCAGCAGAAACGGAACGACGGCTACGTCACCCTCGAGGAGGCCAACTGGGAGGACATGGTCCTCCTGCCGGCCTACCACGCGGTCGACGAGCGCTTCGCGTACGATTGGGTCGACATCCCCAAGTTCGGTGGAGGTGGTGACTCGCGCCAGAAATACAACGCGGTCAGTATCGGATCGCGTCGCTGAACGACACAGGGTCATCCCACTCAGCGGTCCTGTTCTTTGTCGAGCGCATCGACACACAGCCACGCCTCTCGGGAGTTTGGTTCGTCAGGAAGGGGGGTTGGGGGGAGTATGGGGGTGGCGACAGCGGTTAGCTGCTCATTCGCCATCTCATGGTATGGGGGGAACGGGATTAACCGTTTACTCTAACCAGTTCGTGTCTGGAAACCCGGCACTCTAATCAGTTAGAGTCCGATTCGAACACTGACTCGACGAGCTTCCGTTCGGCCGCTCGCAGGTGATAGTGGTACGTCGGGGGCGTCACGTCGAGGGCGTCGGCGAGTTTCTCGCCGGTGACGCCACGCGGCCACGCGTAGAACCCCGCGTAGAACGCGGCCTGGAGCGCCTCGAACTGGCGTTCGGTCAACTCGTTCTCGACCCAGGTTCGCAGGTCGCGCGTCTTCCGTGCGCCACTGGTCGTCTCTCGGCGAGCCCCCAGTTCGGTCCCCGGGTAGGTCTCCTGGATGTCGTTCCAGAGGCCACGGGTGTCACCGCCCTGTGGCAGGTCGACGAGCAGCTCGGTGACGCCCTCGGTCGCCTCCAGTTCACGGAGCGACCCGTCGTACTCACGCAGCAACTCGAACAGCCGTGGCTCGACCAGACGAAGCTCGAACAGCGTCCGCTGTTCGTCCTCGTCTTCGGTGATGCGCGTGATCGAGGTGACCGCCGACCAGTCCGCGACCGTCTCCTCGACCGTCTCGGGGGCGACCCCGGTCACGGTGATGAAACAGAGATGGGTCCCGTCCGGGCGGGCGATCGCGCCGTCGAGCGCGAGGGTCCCCCCGACCTCCTTCGAGAGCCGGCTGAACGAGAGGCGCTCGTCCTCGACGAGGAACTCGAGTTCGATTCGGCTGTCGGTCACGAGGGCCCGGGTTCGCTCGACAGCGTGGATGGCGTAGCCGATAGTCTGGCCGAGTTCGGCCAGCACCTCGACCTCTCGGTCGGTGACGGTCTCCGGCGTCGAGACGTGTAACACCAGCACGCTGTAGACGCGCTCGTTGTCGACCAGCGGGACCGCGACGACCGTCTGGAAGCCGTACGTCAGCGACTCGGTCCGGCGTTCCTCCCAGTTGGGCGTGTTCAGGACGTTCTCGACCACCTGCACCGACTGTTCCTCGCTCGCCCGCCGACAGAGTTCACCTTCCGGCGTCGCGGCCTCGGGCGTGTCACCCACACGGTCCATGTAGTTCGCGTCGGCGTCCGCCCAGACCAGCGGCGACACCGACTCGGTCGTGGCGTCGACCTCCCCAACCCAGGTGCAGACGTACGGGTCCGCGTCGGCCAACCGGTCACACACCGCCTGCTCTATCTCGCGCCGCGTCGACGCCTGCGCGACCGCCCGGTTCACGTCCCGGACGATCTTGTTCGTGTGATTCAACTTCCGGAGCTCCTCGTTCTGCTGACTCAGCGTCTGGTCGTGGTCCCGGAGCAACTGCTCGCGTTCGGCCCGGTCGAGTGCCGCCTCGGTGTTCGCCGCCAGGATGTGCAGCATCTCGATGGTCGACTCGTCGAACCCATCGACGACCCCGCTGGCGGCGACGATCGCCCCGTGCGTGCCGAGCGGGATGACGAGTTCGCTCTCGACGCCCGCGCAGAGCCCACCATCGCCGTCGGTCACGTCGCTGAAGTACTGCGACTCGCCCGCACTGAACGCCGACCAGACGTTGCTGTCCCCGCGCTCGATCGCCGGCGGGGACTCCAGTAAGTCGGCCGTGCTCGGCGTCGTCGCCACCGGTTCCAGTCGACCGACCTCGCTGTCGAACCGGTAGACGACCATCGCGCTCAGGCCGAGCAGGTCCGCGGCCGTCCCGGCCGTCGTCTCGCAGATATCCTCGTACGTCTCCGCCCGCATCAGCACGCGCGTAGTCTCGTGGAGCGTGTTCAGGGTCTGCTCGTACTGCTTGCGCTCGGTGATGTCCGTCGCGATGGTCAACACCGCCTGCTCCCCCTCGTACTCGATAGCCCGCGAGGTCGTCTCGACGTGTTTGACGGTCCCATCCTCCGTGACGATGCGCCGCTCACGCCGCGTCGGTTCGATGGTTCCTCGCTCGACCTCACTGATGATCGACTCGACCTCCTCGAGTTCGTTCGCGTGGATGATGTCCGAGACGGATTTCTCCAGGACGGCCTCTGCGCTTTCCGCCCCGAGCAACGACACGACCGCCGGGTTCGCGTACACCACGTCGAGGTTCCGGTGGACCAGAATCGGGTTCGGCGACACCTCGACCAGCGTCCGGTAGCGCTCGCTGCTCTCGCGGCGCTCGTCCTCGATGACGGTCCGCTCGACCGCGCTCGCCAGCACGGTCGCGACGTTCTGCAGGAACGTCACGTCGTCCTGGGTGAACTTCCGATGACTGGTCGCGTGCGCCTCCAGCACGCCCCACGTCTCACCGCGCAACCCGATAGCCACGCACGCGCCGCTTCTGACCGCCGCATCCACCATCACCTCGTTCGGCTCGAAGCGACTCTCCTCATCCACGTCGTCGACGACGACGACCGGTGTGTCGGTGTTATCCACCACGTAGCGGGCCTGTGCCGAAGGGTCTGCCTCGGCTGTCCAGCCGACCTCCGCCTCCGGAAGGAGTTCTCCCGTCGACTCGTGGCGACGCAACACCCGGACGTGACTCACGTCGAGCGCCCGCGAGACCCGTCGAACCGTCGTCTCGAACAGCACGTCGAGCTGTGGCTCGTTCAACGCCTGTTGCCCGATGGCTGCCACCGCCTCCTGCTGTCTGACCCGGTCACGCAGTGCACTCTCGGTCCGGTACTGTGACACCGCGTTCCCGATCTGGTTCGCCAGCAGCGTGAATCGGTCCCGCCCCGGTTTCTTCTGGAGATACTGCGTGACACCCGCCGCGATCGCCTCGCTTGCGATCTCCTCTGAGCCTTTCCCGGTGAACAGGATGAACGGGAGCCGGTCGTCCCGCTCCCTCACCGACTCGAGTAACTCCAGCCCGTTCATCTGGGGCATATCGTAGTCACTCACGATACAGTCGACCGGCTGGCCGTCGTCGATCGCTGCCAACGCGGCCGTCCCGTTGGGGACCGGAACCACGTCCAGCCCCGGTTGTTCTCGCTCCAGCATCGCCTTCGATACGTCCGCGAAATCGGGGTCGTTGTCGACGAACAGCACGGTCACCTCGTCTATCGGTGCCTCCCGTCGTTCGAACCGACCGATCCCGTCCTGCGACATACACCCGTCTACGACCGGAGGGTACTAAACAATTAGAGTAGCGTGTATGCCAGCGGACAGGTTTGCCGATGGAATCGCTTGCCTGCTCGGTGGTGGCCGCATTCCGCCCCTCCTGTCGGTCGCACAACAGCACTCGATGCTTCTGGTGAGCCCGTTCGGAGTACTGTGGGAGGGGTCTTCTCGCTCACGGGGACGAGCACACGCTCCGCGGTGCTCATCGGAATAGTTCACTCGAAAAGCGCCCGAGGCGGGATTTGAACCTCACTCGTTCCGCTTCGCTTCACTCGCTGGTTCAACTCCCTTGTCAGCGTGTTCGACGAACTCGTTGTGCTCGCACCACAGCAAAGCTGGTTGCTCGTGGGTTGAGTTCGTCAGAAAGCGCCCGAGGCGGGATTTGAACCCGCGTCACGACCGTGACAGGGTCGTATGATGGGCCACTACACCACCCGGGCTCCCTGCACTCATTGCTAACTGCCGGGTACTTTTATGCCTTTTCAATCGTCGGCCCTGTGCCCCGCGTTCTCACTGCGCTCGAAATCGCGAGCAGGCGGCTATGTGGTCGGGTCTGAAAGAATGAATCTACGAAGGTCGCCGAGTCTTAGAGACGGACGACGTTCGCGGCGCGCGGACCCTTGGGGGAGTCCTCGATTTCGAATTCGATCTCTTCGCCCTCTTCGAGGTCCGGTCCGCCAACGTCCTCCATGTGGAAGAAAACGTCCTCGTCCGCGTCCTCGGTGTCGATAAAGCCGTAACCGCCAGTGTCGTTGAAGAAGTCAACCTTGCCTGTCGCCATTGCCTCTGATGAGACCGGCCCCGGACGGATAAGGGTTCCGAGAGGGGAAGTACCACGATTCGCCCTTGGCAGGTCGACAGCGGTCACCTGAACTGATGAGAGACCTCGTACTCGGCTGCCCAGTTGATTCGAGAACGTGGTGCCTTCGGGTGCGGGTCATTGACGCGGAGCCGCATCTCTCCGGACCCGGTGTCTGCAATCGGAACCCAGTAGACCTGCTCCATCTCTCGCGAGTGGACAGCGTACGCGTCGATTTCGTCTGCGGTGTAGTCCGTGTCCACCCGTCCGTCGGTGCCGACGGTCGAACTGTAGAGCTTGAACCGAACCGCGCCGTTCACCCAGCTTCCGGTCTTGCACTGCACGCGGTAGCAGTCGTCACCGTCGTCGACGACCATATCGTACCGGTCGCTGTCGCCGAACGGGACCGAGACGGAGAGACCCAGGCGCATCAGCGCGCCGAGAATGACCGCCTCGGTCTCGTCCCCTTTTCGAGATGGGTTCATGCCGATGCTGAGTCGATATCGTTGATAATCTCTCGGTCGGAGGCGCTGCTGGTCGACACTGGAGACAGACGATGCGGGAGAGACCGCTCGTGGAGTTGAAATCAAAGAAGCGCCCGAGGCGGGATGTGAACCTCACTCGTTCCGCTTCGCTCCACTCGCTGGTTCAACTCCCTTGTCAGCGTGTTCGACGAACTCGTTGTGCTCGCACCACAGCGAAGCTGGGTGCTCGTGGAGTTGGAATCGAAGAAGCGCCCGAGGCGGGATTTGAACCCGCGTCACGACCGTGACAGGGTCGTATGATGGGCCACTACACCACCCGGGCTCCCTGCAACCATTCGTTTCGCAGTCGCAGTATTAAGGCTTTCCAATCGATGGACGTGTGGTAGGGGAGGCCGTGGGGCAAACCATTTAGTACAGTAGTACAATCGTGAGACTGTAACATCTATTCGCAACTGGGACACCTCGGTCCTGCGAACCCCCGTCGGATTGACGGGAACCGATAGTGCTAAGTCTCGGACGACTTGGCAAGCGTTAAATGGGTCCCACTAATAGTGACCTGTAGTATCTCGTGACAGCCGCTTCTCCCTCTGGCCAGACACACCCATGGTAGACGTAAGCCAACATGAAATGGTTCCGGAGCACACCATCCTCGACGAGGACGAGCTCGAGGACGTGCTTACGGAGTACGACATCGATAGTACAGACCTTCCGAAGATCAAGCGCACGGACCCTGCGCTCCCCGACGATGCCGAGGTCAACGACGTGATCAAAGTCGTTCGGAACTCGCGAACAACAGACGAAGCCGTAGTATACCGACTCGTGGTGGAGTGAATAATGGACCGATCAAAACGACGCGCGATTTCGAAGGAGTACTTCTCGAAGGACAGACTCGCAGAGCACCACTTCCGGTCGTTCAACGCGTTCTTGACACGTGGCATGCAGGAGGTCGTCGACGAGAAGGCGACCATCGAGACGGACATCGGCGACAAGGAAGGCGAGGAACCGGTCCACGTCGAGCTTGGCGACGTTCGCGTCGTGACCCCGCGTGTGCGTGAGGCCGACGGTTCCGAAGAACTGCTCTACCCGCAGGAGGCTCGCCTGCGCAACATCACCTACTCCGCGCCCGTGTTCATGGAGATGTCCATCGTGAAGGGCGAGGAAGGTGAAGAGCGCGTGGTGGACTCCACGGAGACCAAGGTGGGACGGATGCCCATAATGGTCGGCTCCGAGAAGTGTAACATCGCGGGCTTCTCCGACGAGGAACTCATCGAGATCGGTGAGGACCCCGCCGACCCCGGTGGCTACTTCATCGTCAACGGGTCCGAGCGTGTCCTGATGACGAGCGAGGACCTCGCGCCGAACAAGATCCTCGCGGAGTACGACACCAAGTACGGCGACGAAATCCAGGTCGCGAAGACGTTCAGCCAGCGCCGTGGCTACCGTGCCCTGGTACTGACCGAGCGGAACCGTGAGGGCCTGCTCGAGGTCTCGTTCCCGTCGGTCTCGGGGAGCATCAACTTCGTGACGCTCGTGCGTGCGCTCGGTCTCGAATCCGACGAGGAGATCGTCCACCGCGTCAGCGACGACCCCGAGGTCGTCAAGTACATGCTGGAGAACCTGGAGGCCGCCGAGGTCCAGTCCCAGGAGGAAGCCATCGAGAAGCTCGGGAAGCGCGTCGCCTCCGGGCAGGGCAAGAACTACCAGCTCAAGCGTGCGAACTACGTCATCGACCGGTACCTCCTCCCGCACCTCCACGAGGACGGCGTCGAGGAAGAGGACGTTCGCATCAACAAGGCGTTCTACCTCTGCCGGATGGCCGAGGCGTGTTTCGAGCTCGCACTGCAGCGTCGCGACTCGGACGACAAGGACCACTACGCCAACAAGCGGCTGAAGGTCTCGGGCGACCTGATGAAGGACCTGTTCCGGACCGCGCTGAACAAGCTGGCGCGTGACGTGAAGTACCAGCTCGAACGCGCGAACATGCGCAACCGGCAGCTGTCGGTGAACACGGTCGTTCGATCCGACGTGCTGACCGAGCGGCTCGAACACCCCATCGCGACGGGGAACTGGGTGGGTGGCCGCTCCGGCGTCTCCCAGCTGGTCGACCGGACGGACTTCATGGGTGTGCTGTCTCACCTGCGTCGCCTGCGCTCACCGCTCTCGCGGTCGCAGCCGCACTTCGAGGCACGTGACCTGCACGCGACCCAGTGGGGTCGCATCTGTCCCTCCGAGACGCCGGAGGGACCGAACTGTGGGCTGGTGAAGAACTTCGCCCAGGCCATGGAGCTGTCGCAGAACATCGAAGACGAACAGGAGCTCAAGCGCGAGCTCGCGTCGATGGGGGTACAGGGTATCCCCGGACTCGAGGGACAGGGAACGGAGCAACCCGCGGACGACTAAACAAATGGCAAGCCAACAGCGAGAAGCGAAAGTCTACGTCAACGGTAGTCTGGTCGGGACACATCCCGAACCACACCAGCTAGCAGAACAGATTCGAGAGGCCCGACGCCTGGGTGACGTCTCCGAGATGGTCAACGTCTCGGTGAAAGACCGTACCCGGGAGGTCATCATCAACGCGGACGCCGGTCGTGCCCGTCGTCCGCTGCTCGTCGTCGAGGACGGCGAGCCGCTCATCTCCGAGGATGAGTTCGAGGCGGTCCAGAACGGCGAGCTGGAGTTCGACGACCTCGTCGAACACGGCTACGTCGAGTTCATCGACGCCGAAGAGGAAGAGGACATCTACGTGGCGGTCGACACCGACGACCTCAACGAGGACCACACGCACCTCGAGGTCGACCCACAGCTCATCTTCGGTATCGGTGCAGGGATGATTCCGTACCCGGAGCACAACGCGTCGCCGCGTATTACCATGGGTGCAGGGATGATCAAGCAGTCGCTGGGGCTGCCCGCGGCGAACTACCGCATCCGCCCGGACACGCGCCAGCACCTGCTGCACTACCCGCAGCTCTCGATGGTGAAGACCCAGACCACCGAGCAGATCGGCTACGACGACCGCCCGGCGGCACAGAACTTCACCGTCGCGGTCATGTCCTACGAGGGGTTCAACATCGAGGACGCACTGGTCCTGAACGGCGGCTCCGTGGACCGCGCGCTCGCTCGCTCGCACTTCTTCCGTACCTACGAGGGCGAGGAGCGCCGCTACCCCGGTGGCCAGGAGGACCGCTTCGAGATTCCGAGCCAGGACGTGCGCGGTGCGCGCGGTGAGGACGCGTACACGCACCTCGACGAGGACGGCCTCGTCAACCCCGAGACGCGCGTCGGCGAGAACGACGTGCTGCTCGGCAAGACGTCGCCGCCGCGGTTCCTCGAGGAGCCGGACGACATGGGTGGGCTCTCGCCGCAGAAGCGCCGGGAGACCTCGGTGACGATGCGTTCGGGCGAGTCCGGTGTCGTTGACACGGTCACCCTGATGGAGGGCGAGGACGGCTCGAAGCTCTCGAAGGTATCCGTGCGCGACCAGCGTATCCCCGAACTCGGGGACAAGTTCGCATCGCGACACGGCCAGAAGGGTGTCGTCGGCCACATCGCACCCCAGGAGGACATGCCCTTCACGCAGGAGGGTGTGGTCCCGGACCTCATCGTCAACCCGCACGCGCTGCCGTCACGCATGACGGTCGGCCACGTGCTGGAGATGCTCGGCGGCAAGGTCGGCGCACTCGAGGGCCGACGTGTCGACGGGACGCCCTTCACGGGCGAGGACGAGTGGGAGATCCGCGGCGGCCTCGAGGAGGCCGGCTTCAAGTCCTCTGGCAAGGAGATCATGTACTCCGGCGTCACCGGCGAGAAGATCGAAGCGGAGATCTTCGTCGGCGTGATCTTCTACCAGAAGCTCTACCACATGGTCTCGAACAAGCTGCACGCCCGTTCGCGCGGGCCGGTGCAGGTGCTCACGCGCCAGCCGACCGAGGGTCGTGCCCGCGAGGGTGGCCTGCGTGTCGGTGAGATGGAGCGTGACGTGCTCATCGGGCACGGTGCCGCGATGGCGCTCAAGGAACGGCTCCTCGACGAGTCCGACCGCGAGTTCATCAACGTGTGTGGCCAGTGTGGGATGAGCGCGGTCGAGAACGTCGACCAGCGCCGTGTCTACTGCCCGAACTGTGGCGAGGAGACGGACATCCACGAGATCGAGATGTCCTACGCGTTCAAGCTCCTCCTCGACGAGATGAAGGCGCTCGGTATCGCCCCGCGACTGGAACTGGAGGACGCAGTCTAACATGGTAAGCTCACAGACACCGAAGGAGATCGGCGAGATCAACTTCGGACTCATGGACCCGGAGGAGTACCGAGAGATGTCCGCCACGAAGATCATCACGGCGGACACCTACGACGACGACGGCTTCCCCATCGACATGGGGCTGATGGACCCGCGCCTGGGCGTCATCGACCCCGGGCTGGAGTGCAAGACGTGCGGGAAGCACTCCGGCTCCTGTAACGGACACTTCGGCCACATCGAGCTGGCCGCGCCCGTCATCCACGTCGGGTTCACGAAGCTCATCCGTCGCCTGCTCCGCGGGACCTGCCGCGAGTGCGCACGCCTCTGTCTCACCGAGGACGAGAAAGAGGAGTTCCGCGAGCAGCTCACCCAGACGCGACGACTCAGCGGCGACCTCAACGACGTGACGAAGGCCGCCATCCGGCAGGCCCGCAAGAAGGACCGCTGTCCGCACTGTGGCGAGATCCAGTTCGACATCCAGCACGAGAAGCCGACCACGTACTACGAGGTCCAGCAGGTCCTCACTGGTGAGTACTCCCAGCGCATCGCCGCCGCGATGCAGCCCGACCCCGACGACGAGGACGACGAGGGGATGGGCCGCGAGGAGCTCGCCAACGAGACCGGCATCGACCTCTCGCGTGTCAACCAGATTCTCTCGGGCGAGTTCCGCCCGCGGGAGTCCGACCGCAAGAAGCTGGAGAAGGCACTGGACATCGACCTGACCGAGGAGGACATGAACAAGCTGATGCCCTCGGACATCCGCGACTGGTTCGAGGACATCCCGGACGAGGACATCGAGGTGCTGGGTATCAGCTCCGAGAAGTCCCGCCCCGAGTGGATGATCCTGACGGTGCTGCCGGTCCCGCCGGTCACCGCCCGTCCCTCCATCACGCTGGACAACGGCCAGCGCTCCGAGGACGACCTGACCCACAAGCTGGTCGACATCATCCGCATCAACCAGCGGTTCATGGAGAACCGCGAGGCCGGTGCGCCACAGCTCATCATCGAGGACCTGTGGGAGCTGCTCCAGTACCACGTCACGACGTTCATGGACAACGAGATCTCGGGGACGCCGCCGGCGCGACACCGCTCCGGCCGCCCGCTGAAGACGCTCTCCCAGCGCCTGAAGGGCAAGGAGGGTCGCTTCCGTGGCTCGCTGTCCGGGAAGCGTGTGAACTTCTCCGCGCGTACCGTCATCTCGCCGGACCCGACGCTCTCGCTGAACGAGGTCGGTGTTCCGGACCGGGTCGCCAAGGAGATGACCCAGACGATGAACGTCACCGAGCGCAACATCGAGGACGCCAGGCGCTACGTCCGCAACGGCCCCGAGGGCCACCCGGGCGCGAACTACGTCCGGCGTGACGACGGTCGTCGCCTGAAGGTGACCGAGAAGAACTGCGAGGAGCTCGCCGAGAAGATCCTCCCCGGCTGGGAGGTCAACCGGCACCTCATCGACGGTGACATCGTCGTCTTCAACCGGCAGCCGTCGCTGCACCGGATGTCCATCATGGCCCACGAGGTCGTGGTGATGCCGTACAAGACGTTCCGCCTCAACACCGTCGTCTGCCCGCCGTACAACGCAGACTTCGACGGTGACGAGATGAACATGCACGCACTGCAGAACGAGGAGGCTCGCGCCGAGGCGCGCGTCCTCATGCGCGTGCAAGAGCAGATTCTCAGCCCGCGCTTCGGGCAGAACATCATCGGTGCCATCCAGGACCACATCAGTGGCACCTACCTGCTCACTCACGACAACCCGCAGTTCAACGAGACGCAGGCGCTCGACCTGCTCCGTGCGACCCGCATCGACGAGCTGCCGGAGCCGACCGGCCACGACGACGCGGACCGCCCGTACTGGACGGGCCGCCAGCTGTTCTCCGAGCTGCTCCCGGACGACCTGAACATGGAGTTCACGTCGAACACGGGCGACACGGTCGTCATCGAGGACGGCCAGATGATCGAGGGCACCATCGACGAGGACGGTGTCGGTGCCTTCGGTGGCGAGGTCGTCGACACCATCGCGAAGGTGTACGGCATGACGCGTGCCCGCATCTTCATCAACGAGGTCGGGACGCTCGCGATGCGTTCGATCATGCACTTCGGGTTCTCCATCGGTATCGACAACGAGACGATTCCGGAGGAGGCCCAGGAGCGCATCGACGAGACCATCGGCGACGCGTACGACCGCGTCGAGGAGCTCATCTCGACGTACGAGGCGGGCGAGCTCGAATCCCTGCCCGGCCGGACCGTCGACGAGACGCTCGAGATGAAGATCATGCAGACGCTCGGGAAGGCCCGTGACAACGCCGGTGACATCGCGGAAGAGCACTTCCAGGACGACAACCCGGCGGTCGTCATGGCCAACTCCGGTGCGCGTGGGTCGATGCTCAACCTGACCCAGATGGCCGGCTGTGTCGGTCAGCAGGCAGTTCGCGGGGAGCGCATCAACCGTGGCTACGAGGACCGCACCCTGAGCCACTACCAGAAGGACGACCTGAGTGCCGAAGCACACGGCTTCGTCGAGCACTCCTACACCGGTGGTCTCACCCCGCGTGAGTTCTTCTTCCACGCGATGGGTGGCCGCGAGGGCCTGGTCGACACGGCAGTCCGTACCTCCAAGTCCGGCTACCTGCAGCGCCGGCTCATCAACGCGCTCTCCGAGCTGGAGACGCAGTACGACGGCACGGTCCGGGACACCTCGGACACCATCGTCCAGTTCGAGTTCGGTGAGGACGGTACCTCGCCGACCAAGGTGGCGTACGACGACGAGCACGGCATCGACGTGGAGCAGATCGCGGACCGCGTCATCGAGGCGGAGTTCGAGAGCGAGGACTCCAAGCTGGAGTTCCTGGGCGACAAGGCGCGCCCGACCAACCTCTCGGAGCACGCCGACTCACGTCGCAACCCCGACCTCCTCCAGGGGGTGGAATCCGATGATTGAACAGGAGTCCAATCAGGCTCACAACCGAGCGAAGCTCGGAGGTGAACGATGACTGAATTCGACGTTTCCGACGATGTAGAAGCCGTCGTGGAGGACACGGAGCTTCCGCGACGACTCAAAGACGAGGTGTACCAGACGATCGAAGAACGTGGCGCGACGGTCGAGCAGGCGGACGAGATCGCCCGTGCGGTCCAGCACCGCTACCTCGACACGCGGGTCGATCCGCTCGACCCCGTCGGGACGGTGAGCGCGCAGTCCATCGGGGAACCGGGGACCCAGCTCACCATGAACACGTTCCACTACGCGGGTGTCGCAGAGATCGACGTCACGCAGGGCCTGCCACGGCTCATCGAGCTGGTGGACGCCCGGAAGACGCCGGACACGCCGATGATGACGGTGTACCTCGAGGACGAGTTCGCGACGGAACGCGAACGCGCCCACGAGGTCGTCTGGCAGATCGAGGCGACGAAGATACTCGCATTGGGTGACGTCTCGACGAACGTCGCCGACATGCGCGTGCAGGTCAGCCTGAACCCGGACACACTCCAGGAGCGCTGGCCGACCATGGATAGCACGGACGAGATCGCTGGCGAGGTGGCCGACATCATCGAGGACAGCCTCGGTGTGACGACCATCCAGCAGGGGACGAACATCGAGTTCGGTCCCGAGGAGCCCAGCTACCGCGACCTGCTCCAGCTGGTCGAGGAGCTGCGCGACATCACGTTCAAGGGCATCGAGGAGGTCACCCGCGTCGTCATCCGCAAGGAGGAGACCGACGAGGGCGAAGAGTTCGTCCTCTACACCGAGGGGTCGGCCTTCGGCGACGTGCTCACCATCGAGGGCGTCGACGCGTCGCGCTCGACGTGTAACAACATCCACGAGATCCACCGCGAGCTCGGCATCGAGGCGGCTCGCGAGGCGATCATCGAGGAGACGAAGAACACGCTCGAAGAGCAGGGTCTCGACGACGTGAACATCCGGCACCTGATGCTGGTCGCAGACATCATGACGAACCGTGGTGAGATCGAGTCCATCGGTCGACACGGTATCTCCGGCTCGAAGGAGTCGGTGCTGGCGCGTGCCGCGTTCGAGGTCACGGTCAACCACCTGCTCGACGCGGCCATCCACGGCGAGGTCGACGACCTCAACGGCGTGACGGAGAACGTCATCGTCGGCAAGCCTATCAAGCTGGGCACGGGTGACGTGAACCTCAAGATGGGTTCGGTCAGTCGCCAGCCCGAACAGGCCGACTGATGGCGATCACGCTGTCCGACGAGGCGCGCCGTATCCTGGCGCTGTTCGAAGACGTGACGGGTGCGACCGGACGCGACTGTCTGGTCGACGACGACCGGGTCATCGTCCTCGTCGCAGCGGGCGACATGGGCGAGGCCATCGGGCCGGGTGGACAGCACGTCCGCACGTTCGAGGAGAAGCTCAAGCGCGACGTGAAACTGGTCGAGGACGCGAGCCTCGTCGAGGACTTCGTCGCGAACGCGCTCGCGCCCGCGGCGGTGTACCACGTCACCATCAGCGAGAACGGTGACACGGTTGCCTACGCCGAGGTCGCAGAGGAGGACACGGGTGTCGCCATCGGTGTCGACGGTCGCAACATCGACGCGGCCCGGCGGCTCGCTGCGCGTCACTTCGACGTTGATGACATCCAGTTGACCTGAGTTCGGGTCGACACCTCATTTCCCTGCAGAAATTTATCTACCCCGCCGTCGTATCAGTAGTCGTTACTATGGTCTGCATTCATTCCAGCGGGGGTGTCTCGAAGTGAAACTCGCGATGATCGGCTTCGGGCAGGCGGGGGGGAAGGTCGTCGACCGGTTCATCGAGTTCGACCGCCAGACCCGGGGGAAGACGGTTCGAGCGGCCATCGCCGTCAACACGGCGAAGGCGGACCTGCACGGCCTCGAACACGTCCCGCCGGAGAACCGCGTGCTCATCGGCCAGACACGGGTGAAGGGGCACGGGGTCGGTGCTGACAACGAACTCGGCGCGGAGGTCGCACAGGAGGACATCGAGGAGGTGCAGGCCGCACTGGACGGGGTTCCGGTCCACGAGGTCGACGCGTTCCTCATCGTCGCCGGGCTCGGTGGCGGCACCGGGAGCGGTGGCGCGCCCGTCCTCGCGAAGCACCTCAAGCGCATCTACAGCGAACCGGTGTACGGGCTCGGTATCGTCCCGAGTTCCCAGGAGGGTGGCATCTATACCCTGAACGCCGCGCGCTCGTTCCAGACGTTCGTCCGCGAGGTGGACAACCTCATCGTGTTCGACAACGACGCCTGGCGCTCGACCGGGGAGTCCGTCGAGGGTGGCTACGCGACCATCAACGACGAGATCGTCCGGCGACTCGGACTCCTGTTCGGCGCGGGCGAGATCGAAGCGGGCGACGTGGTCGCAGAGAGCGTCGTCGACTCTTCGGAGATAATCAACACGCTCGCGGGTGGCGGCGTCTCGACCATCGGCTACGCGGTGGACCCGCTCGGGGACCAGAAGAAGGGTGGGCTGCTCTCGCGCTTCTCGAAGGAGGACCTCGACGAGGTCGACGAGACCAACCGCATCACGTCGCTGGTCCGGAAGGCGACGCTCGGGCGGCTCACCCTGCCGTGTGAGGTCCAGGGTGCCGAGCGGGCGTTGCTGGTCGTCGCGGGCCCGCCGACCCGGCTCAACCGGAAAGGCATCGAGCGCGGGCGGAAGTGGCTCGAGGAGCAGACCGGCTCGATGGAGATTCGCGGCGGCGACTACCCGCTCCCGAAGGAGAACGCGGTGGCGTGCGTCGTCCTGCTGTCGGGCGTGACCAACGTGCCGCGGATCAAGGAACTCCAGCAGGTCGCCATCGAGGCGCTGGAGAACATCGAGGACATCCGGTCACAGTCCGAGGCGAACCTCGAAGATCTGCTCTCGGACAGCGACGAGGAACTCTCCCCGCTGTTCTGAGGCCCGATTCTTTCGGATTCTCGACTCCTGTCTCAGCTGGTAGCACCGCGCTGGGTTGCACCTGTACGGGGATGCCGAGACGCGTCGTAGTGGTGAACGACGGAGTCGCTGGCAGGGGGTGCGTACGGCCAGACACGGGACACAACGCGACCCGAACGAGCGGCGTTGCGCGGACTTTACTGGATAAAACGCTCGCAGAACCCGTAACTCGAATCTCTGAGACTGCCTCAGATTCCTTCTTTGCACCCTCTCGCGCCCGCTGGGGGCGTAACTCCGGGTCGAAAGAGGGAGGCTTAAGTGCCTCCGTCAGGTAGCGACTGATACTATGGCAAACGGCAAATACGCCGCACGCAAACTGAAGAAGGACCGCCAGAACCACCGGTGGTCCGACTCCGAGTACGCCCGACGCGAGCGCGGGCTTCGCAAGAAGTCCGACCCCCTCGAGGGTGCGCCGCAGGGTCGTGGTATCGTCCTGGAGAAGGTCGGCATCGAAGCGAAGCAGCCGAACTCTGCAATCCGGAAGTGTGTCCGCGTTCAGCTCATCAAGAACGGGAAGCAGGTCACCGCGTTCTGTCCCGGTGACGGTGCGATCTCGTTCATCGACGAGCACGACGAGGTCACCATCGCCGGTATCGGTGGTGCGAAGGGTCGCGCGATGGGTGACCTTTCCGGCGTGAACTACAAGGTCGAGAAGGTCAACGGTGTCTCGATGATCGAACTCGTCCGCGGTAACGCAGAGAAACCGGTGCGTTAAACAATGGCAGCAGAAGACACACCCGAGCCGGACAAGCCCGCCGGCACCGACGACGACACTGCCCGCGCACAGCTGTTCACGAAGTGGGACATCACGGAGATCGAGTACCGTGACCCCTCCACGGAGCGCTACATCACGGTCACCCCCATCGCGCACACGATGGGCCGTCACGCCTCCAAGCAGTTCAAGAAGTCCGAGATCTCCATCGTCGAGCGGCTCACCAACCGCCTCATGCAGACCGAGGAGAACACGGGGAAGAAGCAGAAGGCGCTGAAGATCGTCCGCGAGGCGTTCGACATCGTCCACGAGCGCACCGAGGAGAACCCGGTGCAGGTGCTCGTCCGTGCCGTCGAGAACGCGGCACCCCGCGAGGAGACCGTCCGCCTGAAGTACGGTGGCATCTCCGTCCCGAAGGCCGTCGACGTCGCACCGCAGCGTCGCGTCGACCAGTCCCTGAAGTTCATCGCGGACGGGGCATACAAGGCCTCCTACAAGACGGCCACCCCGGCCGCTGAAAGTCTCGCCCAGCAGCTCATCGGTGCCGCCAACTACGACGTCCAGGCGTACCCGATCAGCCAGAAGGAAGAGAAAGAGCGCGTCGCGGCTGCAGCCCGCTAACGTCTGCGGTTTCTGTCTTTTCGGTTTTCTGCGTGTCGTGAGTGGCGACTCTCGGTTTCTGTTGGGGCCTGCCGAGAGTGTGTTGCTGACGGTTGGGTCTACAAGCATGTGACTCGCGCCGATGGCAGTGGAGACCGCCACCGCAACCGCCCCGCACAGCACCGCACCCACACCCTCCCCAGCCGACTCCTTTCACTTCGCTTCACTCCGTTTCGCTCCGTTCCAGTCGCCCCTCGCGCGCTTTCGTCGGCTGGCTCACTTCGTTCGCACTGCCGCCAGCGCGCGCCACGTGGTTCGGTTCGCCCCCTCGAGACGACCCGTCAACCGATACGATTTTACTGGTTGACGAGCCTGTTCCGTACATGGCAGATTCGGAATCACAGACAGAGGGGTACGGCGAGGTCGACCTCGTCGAGGGTGAAACGGTCAAGATGGTCGCGGCGTCTGCGATGTTCGCGGCGCTGGCCGCGGCACTGGCACAGGTCGCGGTGCCGATGCCGGGGCCGCTCCCGCCGGTGACGCTCCAGACGACGGCGGTGTTCCTCGCCGGCCTCGTGCTGGGGGCGCGGTGGGGTGGTTTCGCCATGGTCCTGTATATCCTGACCGGCGTCGCGGGGGCACCCGTCTTCGCGGAGGGGAGCGCGGGCCTGGGGACGCTGGTCGGGGCCTCCGGTGGGTTCATCGTCGGGTTCCTGCTGGCCGCCGTGGCCATCGGCGCGGTCGTCCACCGCGGGTTCGAGACGCGCTCGCTCGCTGCGGTGTCGGTCCCCACGCAGGTCGTGGCCATCTGTCTCGGTATCGCCATCATCTACGTCGTCGGCACGCCGTACATGGCGTTCGTGCTCGACTGGTCGCTCGGGAAGGCGTTCACGTTCATGCTCCCGTTCCTGCCCGGCGACCTGGCAGAGATGGCCGCAGTCATCGGGCTGGTCTACGCGGGCGACCTCACCGAGCTGACTGGATGATACGGGTCGCGGACCTGGTCCATCGGTTCGGCGACCACGACGCGCTGGACGGCGTCTCGCTGACGATTCCCGACGGGGAGTTCCTCTTGCTCGTCGGGCCGAACGGGAGCGGGAAGACGACGTTGGTCCGGCACTTCAACGGGCTGCTGGCCCCCGACTCGGGAACGGTCACGGTCGATGGCGAGTCCGTGGTCGAGAACCCGGTCGCCGCCCGGACCAGCGTCGGGATGGTGTTCCAGCACCCGCGGGACCAGCTGGTCGCCTCGACCGTGGGTGCTGACGTGGCGTTCGGCCCGGAGAACCTGGGCGTGCCTCGCGAGGAGGTGGACCGCCGCGTCTCGGCGTCGCTCGACGCGGTCGGGCTGGCGGGCCGCGAGGACGAACGGGTCGACGAGCTCTCCGGCGGGGAGCAGTCGCGGGTCGCTATCGCGGGCGCACTCGCGATGGAACCCAGTCACCTCGTGCTCGACGAGCCCTTCGCCGGGCTCGACCAGCGTGCCCGCCGGTCGGTGCTGGCCCGGCTGGACGACCTGCACGCCGACGGGACGAGTATCGTCGTCGTCACCCACGACCTCCGCGACCTGCTGGACCGTGCCGACCGCGTGGTCGCGCTGTCCGATGGTCACGTCGTCGTCGACGGTTCGCCCCACGCGGTCCGGGACGACCTGGCGGGGGTCGCCGTCGACGTGCCGTCTTCGTAACCTACCATGCTCGCATACGCACCGGGTGACTCGGTCGCCCACGACCTGGACGCACGCGCCAAGCTCGTGTTCCAGATGGGCTTCGCCGTGGCCGTGTTCGCGAACCCGACGCCGCCGTGGCTGGCCGCGATGGCCCTCGTCGCCGCCGCCTCGCTCGCGGCCGCGCGGCTCTCGCCGGTCGCGGTGGTTCACGCGTACCGGGTCGTCCTCGCGTTCTTGCTGGTCGGGCCGCTCATCGGGGCCCTGACGCTCGGGCCGCCCTGGCTGGTGCCAGCACAGGCGGTCGATTCGGCGCTGTCCATCTCACGGGTGATTCTCGTGCTGTTCGTGAGCATGGCGTACGTCACGTCGACGCCTGTCCGGGAGACACGGGCGGCCATCCAGCGCCACGTCCCTGGCAAAGCCGGGCGGCTGCTCGGCGTCGGGATGGCGCTCACGCTGCGGTTCCTCCCGCTGTTACGCCGTGACGTCCGCTCGATTCGCGAGGCGATACAGGCACGGGGTGGCGCGAACCGGTCCGTCGTCGACCGGGCGCGACGGCTGGTACTCGTGGGGCTTTCGCGGGCGCTGGAGCGGGCAGACCGACTGTCGGTGGCGCTCCAGGCGCGCTGTTTCTCGTGGAACCCGACGCCGCCCGAGATGTCGTTCTCGCGGGTGGATTACGTGGTGCTGGCGGTCGGGGCGGGGCTCGCGCTCGCGGGGCTCGTCCCGGTCGTGACCGGGGCCACGGGCTGAGGACCGATTACTCGGCTGACTGCGCCGCCGCCGCGTCCACGACCCGCCCGAGGAAGACCATCGAGTCGGTCTCGCGGTGCCGGATGGCGAACAGGAACGGCCGGTCCGCGACGAACTCGAAGGGGTTCATCGGGGCGGACTCGTCGCCGACGACGACGCCGGTCGCGGCGGTCGCCTCGGTGCCCGACTCGTCGACCGCGACGAAGCTCTCGTGTTGCACGTCGTCGATGGCGAGCCGTTCCGGGGTACCGGGTTCGACCAGGCCGGAGAAGTCCGCGAGGTCGTGGTCGAAGGCGTCGGGCATCCCGAGGTCTTTCAATGCCTGGTTCAGGCCGACCTTCGTCCCGAAGGTGAACCTGGGGAGGACGACCCGGCCGTCGTTCTCTTCGAGCGCGTCGAACAGGGTGTGGAGCCCGTCGGCGTCCAGTGCGTGCTCGTACGCCTCGAACTCGCCCTCGGGGGGCAGGACGACGACCATGCTGGCCGTGTCGCCCTCGTAGGGGAGTTCGATGGCCTGTGCACCGTCGACCTTGGCGTAGGGGACCGACGCCTCGGAGTGGCGCATCAGGGGGACCTGCGATTCCGTGCCGTCGAGGGCCGTGAAGGCACCATTCGAGGTCGATTCCTCCGGGAAGGTCTGGGCCCACTTCGCCTTGAAGTAGACCGCGTTGGTGCCCACGAGCCGGGTCAGGTCGGTGATGGAGTCCTGAGGGAGCAGCTCCTCGATGCGGTCTTCGGTCTGGTCGGCGACCCACGAATTGATGGTCTCGCGGGCGGCCTCGGGCTCGGCCGCGAAGTCGAGGGTCCGCAGGCCAGCGCCGTAGTTCCGGGCGATGGTGTCGAGGTAGTCGCCGTCGATGGGGTAGTCGGTCTGGCCCCAGAGGGCGTTCACGAGGTCCAGGCGGAAGGCCTCGTCCTCGGCGTCGTCCGGGGCGTCCAGCGCGAGGTCCAGCCGATTGAACGTCGGGTGGAGGTCTTCCTGGTCGGAGACGTAGTGCAGGGTTTCCGCTATCTGCGCCTCGGTGTCGCCGCGGGCACCGGCCCACACCATCGCCATGGCGAGCGAGATGCTGAGCGGCGAGAGGAACAGGTTCTCCGCGGGCTTCTCGGCCACCCGGTTGTGGTGCAGGTCGAGCGCGAACTGGGTGTTCGCGCGAACCTGGTCGCGGAGGGTGTCGGTCGAGACGTCGGGGTCGGTGTCGCGGGAGAGGTCGGAGGCGAGCAGGCCGGGCGTCACGCCGGAGCCACCGTTGCCGAGGCTCCCGAGACAGCCCGCCAGGGCCGGGATGGAGAGCGCGCCCGCCAGGGCGAGCACCTCCCGTCGATTCCAGGTGGTCATGCCGGTACAGAGGACGTGCGAGTATATCTCGGCTCGCTTACCTAAAATGGCCGTTTGAACTTGCTCGCCCCACTCAGTCCGCGGCCTGCTGCCGCCCGAGAGCGTACTCCCGGGTCACGTCGACCAGGGCCTTGCGGTACTCGCTCTCGGAGGGGTCGTCCGCGAGCGTGGCGAACCGTTGCTTGAATCGCTCGACGCTCACGTCGGGTGCGTCGCCCGCGGCCACGCGTGCGAGGTCGTAAATCGGGTGGTCGTCGTCGACGAGGTCGTGGCGCTCCACCAGGGCCAGCGCGAAGGCGGCGTTGACCGCCGTGATGTCCGGGTCCGACCCCGGTTGGATGGGCATCAGGCCTGCCCGGGGTGGGGTCGGCTGGTCGGCGACCGCCGCGGCCAGGCTGGATTCGAGGAAGGAGACGAGTTTCTCGGGTGGGGACACCCGCATCGTGATGTCGTCGGCGTAGATGTCCTTCATGTGGTTCGCGATCTGGTAGCAGTGTGCGACCTTGCGGCGCTCGACGCTGTTGCCCGCGAGCCCCAGGAACAGCGCCTCCTCGGTGGACTGGACGTGCGAGGGGTGGTT
The DNA here is from genome assembly GCF_051207375.1 of Haloarchaeobius pelagicus. Lineage (NCBI taxonomy): Archaea > Methanobacteriati > Methanobacteriota > Halobacteria > Halobacteriales > Halorubellaceae > Haloarchaeobius > Haloarchaeobius pelagicus. The sequence continues at coordinate 134,444 of NZ_JBPJZD010000001.1, forward strand.
CTGCTCGTAGCGCACCATGTGCGAGAACTCGTGGATGGTGAGTTCGCGGGCCATCACGCTCGTCGCGGCCCGCCGCGAGATGTTGAGGACGTGGTGGTCGTCGTAGTGGCCTGTCCAGGTCCGCTCGTCGGGGTCGTCCCTGACGTGGACGTGAATCGGCAACTGGACGTCGGCCTCGGTCTCGAAGACGTCCCGGGCGCTCAAGAAGGGAGCCGTGGGCCCGGAACCCTGTACGCGAACCTCCATGCTATACATTCACAAGCGTTCTACCCGTATGAGGGTTCCGGCCCTGTGAACCGTTGCCGATACTGGGTTTCGTGGGCTCTAGAACATCGTCGACCGAATGGACAGCGACCCGCGGTACCAGCGCCCCTCGAACGAGAGGATGGTGCCGTTGAGTGCGGTGAACTGCGAGACCTCTGCTGGGATGTGTGGTGCCATCCCGAGTCGTTCGGTCAGCACCCGCAGGCCGTCGGATAGCTCTCCTTTCTCGGTGTAGATTCGACCTTGGCGGAGGTCGGTCGCGGTTCGGAGGATTTCGAGCGCGTCGGGGCCGAGCTCTGCCGGGTCGAACACCGCGTCGACGAGGTTCTCTTCGACGTACTGCTGGAGCTCCGCTTTCGAGGACGCGACTTCTTCGGCGCTGAACGTGTATCGCGTCAGGTCGACTGGCCCTTGCTCGGCGCGCGGGACGAGATACTGGTCGCCCTGCCGGACGTAATCGAAGGGGGCAGACGGTACGAGGTCGCTCGCTTCGGGGTCCATCTCGTGGTGGAAGTCGGGACCGCGAGCCTGTAGCTGCTTGTCGTCGACGTCCTGGTAGCCACCGTGCGTATCCCGTGCCGCTTCGAGCGCGCGTCGGACGAGCAACTGGTCCGTCTCCGACAGGGATGACGGCGGCTCGGTGACGACCGTATCGCCACTGTCGGGCGTCTCGTCGACGAGGTCGAGGTAGAACACCCAGCGGGTCTCCGTGAACTCGGTCTGGTCGGTCTCGGTGACCCAGTAATAGGTCCCGTCGCGTTCGATGAACCGTGGTTTCGGGCGGCTGGTCGTCCCGAAAGTGCGGTCGTACGCGAGTTGCCACTGGACAGACTCGGCGGTCCCTTGCTCGAAGAGCGTCTCGACGACCGACCGCTTGTACTCGGCCGAGTAGTCGATGGATTGGTTTGCCCCGATACTGGTCGGGTCCGTCTCGATGAAGCCCTCGGTCAACTCGGCGAGAGAGTCCGCCTCTGGGAACGTGTAGAACGTGTACTTGGCGTTCCCGAAGCTACTGAGACAGCCAGCGGAACCGACGACGCCCGCGGCTGTGCCGAGGCGTGCGAGAAATCCTCGACGGGGGACCATATTCGGCTTCATGCGAGGACTATCGGTCCCGGGGGTAAATGCTTTGTTCGTCGACACGATGCCCGGTGACAGCGGTCTCACGACGGTTCCGACGCCCGAGTTCCGTGGCTACTGTGCGTATTATTGACTCACCAAGCCGTTCCGAGGTGCCCGAAAACGGCCGTCTCACGGTGTCATGGCGAATCGAAAACAGCATACTTTTACCGCCTACGTCGGTACGCAACACCAATGGGTAGACGAAAGAAGATCGTCGAACAGTGCGAACGGCTGATGGACAACCCGGAGCACATCCGGAACATCGCCATCGCCGCGCACGTCGACCACGGTAAGACGACACTCACAGACAACCTGCTCGCCGGGACGGGCATGATCGCCGACGAAGGTGAGGCGACCAAGCTCATGATGGACACGGAAGAGGACGAGCAGGAACGTGGGATCACCATCGACGCGGCGAACGTGTCGATGACCCACGAAGTGGACGACAAGAACCACCTGATCAACCTCATCGACACGCCGGGCCACGTCGACTTCGGTGGCGACGTGACGCGTGCGATGCGTGCAGTCGACGGCGCACTCGTCGTCGTGGACGCAGTCGAGGGAGCCATGCCGCAGACGGAGACCGTCGTTCGGCAGGCGCTCCGCGAGGGTGTGAAGCCGGCCCTGTTCATCAACAAGGTCGACCGCCTCATCTCGGAGCTGCAGGAAGGCCCCCAGGAGATGCAAGAGCGTCTCCAGAAGGTCATCGGTAACGTCAACGAGCTCATCCGCGGGATGACCGAGGACATGGACGACGTCGACGACTGGACCGTCTCGGTCCAGGATGGAACCGTCGCATTCGGGTCCGCCCTGTACATGTGGGGCGTCTCCGTCAACTCCATGGAGCGCACCGGTCTCGACTTCGGCGACATCATCGACATGGAGCGCGCCGGCAAGCGCAAGGAACTCCACGAGAAGACGCCGCTCTCGAACGTCGTGCTCGACATGGTCGTCGACCACTTCCCGAACCCCATCGACGCCCAGCCCCGTCGTATCCCGCGCATCTGGCGTGGTGACGACGAGAGCGAGCTGGCCGAGCAGATGCGTCTGGTCGACGACGACGGCGAGGTCGTCTTCATGTGTACGGACATCCACATGGACCCCCACGCTGGCGAGATCGCGACCGGTCGTGTCTTCTCCGGAACGATGGAGAAGGGCCAGGACCTCTACGTCTCCGGGACGGCCGGGACGAACCGCCTCCAGAGCGTCGGGCTCTACATGGGTGGCGAGCGCGAGGAAGTGGACCACGTGCCGGCAGGGAACATCGCGGCCGTCACCGGCCTGCGTGACGCCATCGCTGGCTCGACGGTCTCCTCCGTCGAGATGACGCCGTTCGAGTCCATCGAGCACATCTCGGAGCCGGTCATCACGAAGTCCGTCGAGGCGAAGAACATGGACGACCTGCCGAAGCTCATCGAGACGCTCCGTCAGGTCTCCAAGGAAGACCCGACCATCCAGATCACGATCAACGAGGACACGGGCGAGCACCTCATCTCCGGGCAGGGCGAGCTCCACCTCGAGGTCATCACCCAGCGCATCGAGCGCAACCAGGGCATCCCGGTCATCACCGGTGAGCCAATCGTCGTCTACCGCGAGGCACCGCGCGCGGAGACCGGCGAGGTCGAGGGTATCTCCCCGAACCGCCACAACCGGTTCTACATGACCCTCGAGCCGATGGACGAGGACATCGTCGAGAAGATCCGCATGGGCGAGGTCTCCATGGACATGCCCGAACTGGAACGCCGTGAGGCCTTCCAGGAGGCCGGCATGGACAAGGACACCTCCCAGAACGTCGAGCACATCTTCGGGACGAACGTCCTCATCGACGACACGAAGGGTATCCAGCACCTCAACGAGACGATGGAACTCGTCATCGAGGGCCTCGAAGAGGCGCTCGCAGACGGGCCGCTGGCTGCCGAACCCGTTCAGGGTGCGCTCCTTCGCCTGAAGGACGCCCGACTCCACGAGGACACCATCCACCGTGGTCCGGCGCAGGTCATCCCTGCGGTCCGTGAGGCCGTCCACCGTTCGCTCATCCACGCGGGTGTCGCGCTGATGGAGCCGATGCAGGACGTCCGCCTCGACGTGCCGAACGAGCACATGGGCGCTGCCTCCGGCGAGATCCAGGGTCGCCGTGGCCGCGTCGACGACATGTACCAGGAGGGTGACCTCATGGTCGTCGAGGGTATCGCGCCCGTCGACGAGATGATCGGCTTCTCCTCCGACATCCGCAGCGCGACCGAGGGTCGTGCGTCGTGGAACACGGAGAACGCCGGCTTCGAGTTCATGTCCGACAGTCTCCAGAAGGAGAAGATCATGGAGATCCGCGAGCGCAAGGGGATGAAGCTCGAGCTGCCGGAAGGCGCTGACGACTACCTGTAACTCGATTCTCCTCTCTTTCGTTCTCGACCCCGCCCAGCGGCGCGTCTGTTGGTTGAACTGAGTGTATGATTCGTTATCAGGAAGGTTTATTCTATACCGCGAGACATACGGAATGTAACGTGCCTGCAGGCTGCCCCCACTGTGGTCGTCAGCTGCTCCCGGTCGGCGTCCACACGACGGTCATCTCGCCACCAGTCGCCACCTCGGCCGGCAGTGGGAGCGATGACGAGCCGTCGGCGGTGGGCGGTCCAGCGGGCGAACGCGAGGAACTGCGCCGGACGGTGGCCGAACTCACGGAGCGGACCATCGTCATCAGGGCAGTCGCGCTCCGCCCTGACGACCCGGAGCCGGTCGTCGCGGAGTGGTGTCCCGAGGAGTCCTGCACCGGCCAGCAGGAGGCGAGGGACGCGGTCGGGGCTCACCTCGACCGGCTGGCTCAGACGTACCGGGAGTGATGTTTTACCCTCAGAACGGCAGGTAGCGGTCGTACAGGTCGTCGATACGGTCGTTGATATCCGTGCCGTCCTGTGACCCCCACGGGTAGCGCGAGAAGTAGAACCCGCAGGCGGCGAGGATGGCGAGCGTCGAGGCCAGCTGTGGCGCGACGTAGCTTCCGACGAACAGGATGGCGAACGCGAGCACGCCCGCCACGAGGACGTCGAACAGTTGCCGTGCGATGGACATACCGAAGGGTTCGGTCGGGCGGCAAAGAAGTCACCGAAGGTGAAACCAGTCACCGATGGCGAAACGAGTCGCCCGATGCGAAAGTACTCACCGAAGGAGAGGAGAGTTTTGCGAGTGGCTGAAGGCTTATATCGCTCAGGCAGGTCAGACCTACGTATGGACCGACGACGCGCCGTGTTCTTCGCGGGTGATTTCGATGGCGACTGACGTCTCCGAGACGCGGCGAGCGTACACAGTCCGGCTGGAACTCGTCGACGAGCCGGGCGAACTGTTGCGCGCGCTGCGTCCCATCGCGGACAACGGAGGGAACCTCCTCTCTATCTTCCACGAACGGGGGAACCTCACACCGCGGGGGAACATCCCGGTCGAGGTCGACCTGGAGTGTACGCCGAGTCGTTTCGACGACGTCGTCAACGGGCTCAGGGACGCGGGTGTGACCATCATCCAGGCGGGTGCCGACCAGTACGCCGAACAGGTGAGCGTCCTGCTCGTCGGGCACCTCGTCGAGACGGACCTCTCGGACACCCTGGAGACCATCGAGGAGTGCAGTGGGGCTTCGGTGACCGACTTCGCGCTCGACGCGCCGGCAGGTACCGACGACGTTTCGAGCGCACGCGCACAGCTCGCGGTCGAGCCGGGTCAGACCGAGGAGGCGCTCTCGGTCGTCCGGAAGGTCGCCGAGCGCAAGGACCTGCGTGTCGTCGAACCGCTCGTGGAGGGTGAGGCATGAAGGTCGCCATCCTCGGTGCGGGCGCGGTCGGCCGGTCGGTCGCGCGGCTCGCGGGCGAGCACGGGCACACGGTGACCGGGCTCGCGGACTCGAGCTCCGGCGTGTCGAACCCCGACGGCATCGACGTCGACGCGATCCTCAGCCGGAAGTCGGCGCGGGGCCACGTCGGGTCTGCCGACCCGGACGTGGTGCTCGACGGCGAGTACGACGTGCTCGTCGAGGCGACGCCGACCACGCTCGGTGACGCCGAACCAGCCTTCTCGCACGTGCGCACCGCGCTGGAGCGCGACAGGCACGTCGTGCTGGCGAACAAGGGGCCGGTCGCGGAGCGCTACGCGGACGTGCAGGCGCTCGAAGCCGAGAGCGACGGCGAGGTGCTGTTCGAGGCGACCGTCGCCGGCGCTATCCCGGTGCTGGGCACGGTCGCGGACTACGGCCCGTCGCAGGTCACCGCGGTGCGGGGCGTCCTCAACGGGACGGCGAACTTCATCCTCTCGCGGATGGCCGCCGAAGGGCTGGACTACGAGCACGTCCTCGCGGAGGCACAGGACCTCGGCGTCGCCGAGGCCGACCCCGCCTTCGACGTCGAGGGGACCGACGCCGCGCTCAAATGCGTCATCCTCTCGAACGTGCTCGCGGAAGGTGAGATCGAGTACACGCTCGCGGACGCGGACGTGGAGGGCATCGTCGACATCCCCCCGAGCGCGCTCCAGCTCGCCCAGTCCGACGGCCAGACCGTCCGCCTCGTCGGCGAGGCGACCCCGTCCGGCATCCGTGTCGGCCCGCGACTCGTCCCGACGGACAGCCCGCTTGCGGTGACCGGGACGGAGAACATCGTCCAGCTCGAGACGACCCACGCGGGCACCCTCGCGCTCCGGGGGCGCGGGGCAGGTGGTGACCCCACTGCGAGCGCGGTGCTGGCGGACATCGCACGCCTCTCCTGAGGCCCCCTTTGGTGTGCGTTCGCACGCCAAACCGCAAGACGGCGTGGGGCTGTCGTGAGGCCCGTATCGAAATGGTTTTAACTGTTTCTGCCGAAAGATTCCCACACAGCGCCTCTGCGCGTGAGATACAACAATGAGCGACAAACCGCACCAGAACCTGGCCGTCATCGGCCACGTCGACCACGGTAAGAGCACACTGGTCGGGCGACTCCTCTTCGAAACGGGGAGCGTGCCCGAGCACGTCATCGATCAGTACCGAGAAGAAGCAGAAGAGAAGGGCAAGGGTGGCTTCGAGTTCGCCTACGTCATGGACAACCTCGCCGAGGAGCGCGAGCGCGGTGTAACCATCGACATCGCCCACCAGGAGTTCGACACGGACTCGTACTACTTCACCATCGTCGACTGTCCGGGTCACCGTGACTTCGTGAAGAACATGATCACGGGCGCGTCCCAGGCAGACAACGCCGTCCTCGTCGTCGCCGCAGACGACGGTGTCGCACCCCAGACCCGAGAGCACGTCTTCCTGGCCCGCACGCTGGGTATCGACGAGCTCATCATCGGCGTCAACAAGATGGACGTCGTCGACTACGACGAGGCCAAGTACAAGGAGGTCAAGGCCGAGGTCCAGAAGCTCCTCAAGCAGGTTAACTTCCGCTCCGAGGACGCGACCTTCATCCCGATCTCCGCGTTCGAAGGCGACAACATCGCCGAGCGCTCCGACAACACCTCCTGGTACGATGGCGACATCCTCCTCGAGGCCCTCAACAACCTCCCGGAGCCCCAGGAGCCGACCGACGCGCCCCTGCGCCTCCCGATCCAGGACGTCTACACCATCTCCGGCATCGGTACGGTCCCGGTCGGCCGTGTCGAGACGGGTATGCTCAACATCGGCGAGAACGTCTCGTTCCAGCCGTCTGACGTCGGTGGCGAGGTCAAGACCATCGAGATGCACCACGAGGAAGTCCCGGAGGCTGGCCCCGGTGACAACGTCGGGTTCAACGTCCGTGGCATCGGCAAGGACGACATCCGCCGCGGTGACGTCTGTGGCCCCGCCGACGACCCGCCGACGGTCGCCGAGACCTTCACGGCCCAGATCGTCGTCATGCAGCACCCGTCCGTGATCACGGCCGGTTACACGCCGGTCTTCCACGCCCACACGGCACAGGTCGCCTGTACCATCGAATCCATCGACAAGAAGATGGACCCGTCCTCGGGCGAGGTCGCCGAGGAGAACCCGGACTTCATCCAGTCCGGCGACTCCGCGGTCGTCACCGTCCGTCCCCAGAAGCCGCTCAGCATCGAGCCCGCCGGCGAGATCCCGGAGCTCGGTTCCTTCGCAGTCCGCGACATGGGTCAGACCATCGCGGCTGGCAAGGTCATGAGCGTCAACGAGAAGTAAACAATGCAGCAGGCACGCGTCAGGCTCGCGGGAACGAGCCCCGACGACCTCGACAACATCTGTGACGACGTTCGCGAAATCGCGAGCAAAACGGGTGTGAACCTGTCGGGTCCCATCCCGCTGCCGACCAAGACGCTCGAAATCCCGACCCGCAAGTCCCCCGACGGAGAGGGTACTGCGACGTGGGAACACTGGGAGATGCGCGTCCACAAGCGTCTCATCGACCTCGACGCTGACGAACGCGCACTTCGCCAGCTCATGCGGATCCAGGTCCCGAACGACGTCAGCATCGAGATCGTCCTCGAGGACTGACCCGAGGGCCCGACGACGGCTCCGCCGTCGCTCTCTCGCGCAGTTCCGTCGTCCGCCACCTCGGCCGCGAATTTTACTCTCTTTCATGACACCCGAATGTTTAGTAGCGACAGCGCCCGAGTACACGTATGTCCCGCCGCTCCGGGAGCCCCACCCTCGAGACGTTCGCCCTCTTCGCGGTCGTCTTCGCCTTCCAGGCCGTCGTGAGCCTCTTCCAGGCGCTCGTCGGCTTCGCGGGCGTCTACGACTTCCTGTTCGTCCTCCACTCGCCACTCAGCCGACCCTGGACGGTCGTCACGAGCGTGTACGCCCACGCGGGCCTGCTGCACCTCCTCTCGAACGCCATCGCACTCGCCCTCGTCGGCTTCGCCCTCGAACGCAAGACCACCCGATTCCGCTACCACACCTTCTTCGTCGTCACCGGTGCGTTCGCAGGGCTCGCACAGGTCCTCACGAGCGGTTTCGTCGCCGCCGTCGGTCTCGGCCGGCCCACCGCCGTCCTCGGCGCGAGCGGTGCCGTCTTCGCCCTCTACGGCTACGTGCTCGGCGGCAACCGCCTCACCGACGGCCTGCTGTCGCGCTTCGACCTCCCCGAGTGGGCCGAACTCGCCGGCTTCGTCCTCGTCGCCGCCCTCGTCACCTGGGCCACCGGCTCCCCCGGCGTCGCCCTCATCGCCCACTTCACCGGCTTCCTCCTCGGCGTCGCCGCCGGCCGACTGCGCCTCCTCGCCACGTCACACCAACCCACGTACGGCTCCCGAAAGGAAAGCTACTAATACGCCGCGGGGGCAAGCTTTGGTTGCGTTCCGCGGGCTCGTAGATCAGGGGTAGATCGCTTCCTTCGCAAGGAAGAGGCCTCGGGTTCAAATCCCGACGAGTCCACTGTCTTCTGACACTTCGTCGAACTATCCGCTAACCACTGGTTTCGTCCGGTCAACGCGGAATCCTGCATCCGGTACCGGACCGGAAAGAACGGCCGAAAAAATCGAAGGACCTCGGAAAGGAAATCGAGGTCGCCGCAGTCCTGCGATAAAATCGAGTGAAATCGGGGGTGAAGCGGCGTGAGCTTCTACCGACTAACCTACCAGGTCGGTGAGGGATACCCGCAGACCGACTACTGCCACGGTTCCGACCTCGATGTCCGCGACAGCGGTGTCCTCCACTACACAACCACCAGCGGACGCTCCGGTACCCTCTCACCCGGCGCAGAGTGGGCGTTGACAGAACTCGAAGGACAACCCCCAACGCTCGAAGACAGCGCCGACGTCGAGGAGGTGGTCGCCTGATGCCGACCGTTCTCGACTTCGAGAGCGAACGCGACGGCGCGACGACCAGCTGGGAACGCGCCGATCCCGAGGCCGCGCTCATCGAGCGGTTCAGCCACTTCGGCTATCGCGTCTGCCTTCCTGGAGGCAGCCACCACATGGTGGCAATCGCCTGCGACGGCGACGAGTACGTCGGGCGGTGCGACTGTCGCGGCTTCGAGTACCAGACTGGCCCCTGTGCCCACCTCTGCACGATTCGAAAGGCCGAGTTCATCGACGCCGAGACGATCGACGAGGAGTCTGTGGCCATCGAGTCAGTCACCGAGGAGACGGTTCGTCTGGACCCCGACGACCGTGCAGAGCGGGCGCGGGCCGACGGAGGTGTGCGGCGATGGTGACGGACACTCACGCTGAGTCTGCCGACGATGCCGAAATTGGTGACCAGTTGCCCAAGAAGAAATGCGACTGGAAGGCCGACTACGGTGGCCGCCCCTGTACGAACGACGCTGTAAAAGCGAATTTCGCACGGGTGAGTCACAGAGTCAACGACCACGGCGTCCATATCTCGACAAAGGTGCGTGTCGTCTGGGTCTGCGACGAACATGCTGGCCACTACGAGTCTGTCCCCGACCTCGAAGCCGATGTTAAGGCCAGACCGTCTCGGTGGGGTGAGTCTGATGACTGACGCCAACCCTGAGTCTGTCACTCGACAATCCCGACGGCAGACTCGCCCAGATTCCGCACGCCCGCCCCGCGTGAAGCCCCTCGCTCATAACAGCACGGGGGGGCGTGTAGCTAAACTGTGTTTCGCCGCCCCGTCTGCGTATTACGCGAACTCGTTCCGTGTAGATTCGCCCGCTTCACTTGCAGCGGTGGTTGCAGGGGGTGACTGCTGATGCCGCGGATGGGCAAACACGGTTACACCTCGTCTGGTTCAACCCAGCTCTCTGCGAAGATCGGCGAAGACCTGAAAGAAGACTTCCGCGACACCTGCAAGGAGAACGGCGAGACGATGACCGATGTCGTCGAGAGCCTCCTTGCGGGTTACGTCGCCGATCACGGGAACGCTCCCGTCTCCGACGAGAACCTCCCCGAAGACGGCAGGCTCAGAGACGGCTACCAGCGGCTTCGAGAGGTGTCCGACCCTGACACCGGCCGCATCGACACCGACGAAGCACTGTCGACCGTTGCTGAAGCTGTAGGCATCAAGAAGGGAGCAGTCCGCCGTACGGTCATCAAGCCACTCGACCGCCGCGGCCTGCTTCAACCGAAGTGGGGGACCATCGTTGTGAAGGATCCCGGTGAAATCTCCGAAGAACCCGCTGATAGGGATATCACCTCCAAACTGCTGAAGCACAACTCTCAGGACGATGGGCAATGCATCGGACATCATCCCAACCAAGCCGGGACGACCTGTCTGAAGTGTGGGGTCAGTCTCGGAGACGGGTATCAAACCGTCAGATGTGACTGCGGAACCGTGCTAAATTCAGAGAGCGAGACGTGTCCGAATTGCCGAATTGTTACCGAAGAAATCGTTGCTGACGACTAAGCACGGCTCCTTTGCCAGAGCAATAACGAATTTTTTAGATTGGGAAGGGGAGGATAATTGACGAGCATTTCAGAGGCTGGTTTTATTTTATTCCCACCATTTGGAATTCCTAATGGCGATATCAGACGGTCAAATCGCGATGGGGATTCTTCAACTTGTTGGGCTGTCTCTTCCTGTTTTCGGGATATTGACCCAGACCTACTTTCGCATGACAGAAAATCAGCCGACATTCTCAATCGGTCTCGTTCTCTCTACCGGTGGTCTGTTTTTGCTGATGGGCGCAATCTCAAGCGCGGCTTATCTATGGAGTCTAACAACTTCGACGTTGATTACTATATCTTTACAATTCATTTCAATGGGGCTGCTATTTATTGGAGTGTTGCTGTGGTTCATCTATTCTTCTTCAAAGGAAGAGCATCGGGCTCTTCTAAATACAGCTAAAAATCTCCAAGGAATCGTCAAGGAATTAATTCAGGAAATGGAAAAACGAGATGTCGAGACCGTTGCTGAACTTCGAGAGACTGATTTTGAGGTTCCTGAAGATGTGCAAGATGACCTGACTCTAGATGAATTGAAGAACGTTCGAGAAGATGCTGAAGGCCTTGATGATGATATTGAAACTATTGAAAGAGCTACTTCTCTAACAAAGCTCAAGGAAGATTTTATTTCAAGCCCTCGTGAATTTTTAACCAGCCCTGACCTGATAACGTTTGTTTCACTGATGTCGATCTACCTTCTGGTGTTGACTTTTGTCCCAGATTTACTTGGGAACCCCCTAAGTTTCCCCGGGGCGATACTGATTGGTTGGTTTGGTCCATCAATCATAAGGCGAATCTGGGATTGAAAGGCCTAGTTCGATTTTCCACTCTCTGTATTTACTGGCTTAGCACTACTGTTCCTGGCACTTCTCCGAATCTTTAGGTGGCCGGTACGGGAGTTTGGCAACGATGTGCCGTCCGAATCCACGCAGGCGTTCCATGGCAAACCCGAAGGGGACGAACAGGCCCGCGACGAACGCGAGTAAGAGCGTCGGGTTGGCCACCTCGGTCATGGCGACCACCCGCCCATCGAGCGGCGATGGCCGTCGGGAGAGTGGTGTCGGAGGTCGCGCTTGGAGAATCCGAGGCCTTCGACTTGGACGGTCACCTCGTTGCTTTTGACCATCAGTAGAACACCTCAACTTCGTCCCAGTAGCCGGGGTCGCCGTACCCGTTGACATCGAGTGAGGTGCTGGTGAGATAGCTGGTCGGTTGTCCGATGCCAACCCCGCCGCCCGTCTCGAATGACGGGTTCGGGTCTGCGATGTCTGAGGCCCCGGCAGACCAAGTTCCGTCACCCGCACTGTCGACTTCGAACCGGACGTTGAGCGTCCCGCTGTCTTGCCAGTAGGTGATTCGGAAGTGCTGCCAGACCGCGTCAGAGAGACTCGCATTGATCTGGCTGCCATCGACCTTCGTGGGCGTCCCGTTCTCGACTTTCATCAGCCCGAAGCCGTCACTGCCGTAGTCCTGAACCCTCGCGTAGTAGTAGTTCGAGGCGTCCTGTAGGCGGAAGGCGATGCCGTACCCTGAGCCGTCAATAACCTGAACAGGATACATCCAGTACTGGACTCGGCCCTCGGTTGGGGAGTCGGTCTTCGATTGCTTGTTGGCCGCAATCGCGTTGTAGCCGCTACTGCTCTCAGCCTTGTAGCTGAACGACCCGTTCTGGGCCTGTTCGTTACTTGCTCCTTGATACTCTGCGCCAGATTCTTTCGACCAATCGGTTAGTGCCATGTCACTGTTCGAATCCCTCGCTCACCCGGAGGGTGGGGAAGTCAATGCCGATGCTTTCGAAGTCGTCCGTCGACTGCTGGCCCACAGCGTCGTTTTCGGCGTAACAGGCGTACTCGCCGGGACTGTCGATAATCAGCGACTCACTGAACGAGCCGTCCACTGCAGTGGTCCCACTCGATGTGACAACCACGGTCCCGTCGGAATTCTCTGCTTTCACCGAGTACGGGGCCGACGATTGGGCAGCTCCAGTGTCATCGGTCGCGGTCCCGTTGACCGTCGTTGACCCGCCTGCTTCGATGATAGTCTCGGTGACGCTGATGGAGAAATCTCCCATGACGAAAATCGGCTCCTCGAAGCCCTCTGTCGCGCGACTCCGACCAGGGTCGAAGCCGATACTCTCGAAGGTTTCGAACGACTTCGAGACTACCGAAGCGCCGTCAGGAAGAGTCGGCATGGGTTACGCTACCCCCACGCCTCGAACTGCACGGTCGCGTCCGACCCGGCCGACGGATCGCGACGAACCCACATCTTCGAGGTCTCCGCCGGCACACCGATGATGGGCGACTCGCTCGTCGAGTACGGCACGCCGATGTTCTCGCTCTTCGATGGGTCGGCGAACGCCACCTCGATGTCTGCGTTCGACACCCGGAGGTCGATGCTCGACGAGACGAACCCGAACTCGATGGGCTCCGACCACTCCTGGTCGGCCGTCTCGGAGCCCGTCGCGTAGGTGGCGGTCTTCTCGGTGTCGCCGTACTCGTCGTTGGCCTGGTCGAGCGCATCGATCAGGTCCTGGTCGCGCTGCTCCAGTAGCAGCGCCATGAGCAGGCGGTCGGTGTCCGATTGGACGATGTCCGATGCCCACGAGTTCGCGCCGAGGCCGTACTCACCGAGGAGCTGCTCGACCTGTCCGTTCGGGCCGGGCGTCACGAGTCATCACCTCGGCTCTCCAGGCGCTTGAGTTTGTGAATTACGCCCTCGTAGTGTGGTGCTCCCTTCCCGGTGAGCAGGCGCTTGTTCGCTTTCGAGCGCTTCTCGTTCTCGTCGACACTGTTCTTCATCGACCGGAGGTAGCCAGCGCCCGCGACGGCTGCAGAGGCCGTAATCATCGCGCAGGCCGTCACGACGTAGGTGAACAGGAGACTGCTCATGCGAGCGATGCACCTCCGGTCGCGTAGGCTTCGCCGCCCTTCACGATCTCGTCCTTGAACAGGAGCACGAGGGCGAGGAGACCAGCGGGAATCATCCACCACTGGAACCAGTCTCCGATGACGTTCTGGCCGACTTCGGTGTAGGTGTCGGTCAGGCCGCCGAGAAGGTAGCTCGCGCCGTCGATACCGGCGTCGACCACATCCTCCCCGGCGTTCAGTGCCTCGTCACCGATTCCACCGCCCGGAGTGTCGTCGAACTGGCGGTGCCAAGCCTCGTCACTCGTGCCTGCAGCCGCGTCGAGCACGGCTGCCTGTCCCTGGTAGATCTGTCCGGCAGCCTCGTTGAGACCACCGGCGAGATTGTCGAGTACGCCAGCGATGTCACCGCTTCCTGCGGCGTGTGCAGCCCGTCCAAAGGCTTCGTCGGTCGACCCTGCCACGGCGTCAGCTACACCCGCGAGGTCGCCGCGCATGGCCGCGGAGGTCGCTTGCCCGGTCGCCTCGTCGAGACCACCGGCGAGGTTGTCCGCGACTCCGGCCACGTCTCCACGAGAGGCCGCGCTTGCTGCTCGGCCGACCGCTTCGTCGGTGGACCCGGCCAGTGCGTCGGCCTGTCCTGCAGCGCCCTGATAGGCTTGCTCTGCGGCGTGCTGGAGGCCGCCGAAGAAGTCACCCATTCAGACCACCTCCGACGACGAACACGAGCGCGATGACCGCGAGAGCGCCCACGAGCAGGTTGTCGACCGGCAGACCGTCGAACATCGGGGCCGCTGGCGCGGGGGCCTGCGGCGTCGTGTCGGTTACGGCAGCTCCGCTCCCGATGTCTTCCTTCTCGCGGGTCGAGCCGAACGCGCGGCCGCCGGTCGCGTCTTCGAGGGCCTGCTCGGTCTTTTTGACCGTCGACGTCGACGAGTCTGACGATATCGACGTGACCTGAAACGAGTCCTCGCGTTCGACCCCTTCGGTTGAGTTGAACCCGCCGTTCGCCCCGCCGGAGCCCATGCCGGTCAGCACCTCTTCGGCACGGGCGGTCGACTTGTCGAGACGAACCTCGAGGTCTGCGCTGCCGGTCTCGTCCTTGAGTTCGCCTTCCTTGTCGCGGAGACGGGTGCCCGTCCGGGCCGACCCGTCCGAGTCCATCACAACCATCACGCCACCTCCAGGTAGAGCGTGACGAGGGTGGCTCCAGCGTTGACGATGACCGCCAGCGCGAGCAGCTCCTCAAAGGTGAGCGAGAAGCCGCCGATGCGGACAGCCTCGCGGTTCGTGACGGGCTGGTCGGGAGTGTCGACACTGGTCGCGGCGCTGTAGGCGGACCCCATGCCGGTGTGTCCGTTGGATAGGCCGCCCTGCATGGCTCTAACTCAGCCCCGCGATGTCGGCCTTCACGGCGTCCTTGAGGCCGGGGATACGGCTCTCGGTCTGAGCCCGAGGCACCGACAGGAGCGCGTTCGTCGCACTCGTGCCCCGCGTGCTCTCCTCGAACTTCACGGTGTACGGAGCGTTGACCGACACCTGGACGACCCACTTGCGCGGAACGGCGTCCTGCAGTGGCGTGCGTCCGAGGTCGAACGAGAGCGGGTCCTTGGACTGGTCGCGAGTGTGCGCGATGGCCGTCGGAATCTCGAACAGCGGCTGCTTGATGGTGCTGCCGCCACCGGGTGCGACCTTCTCGAACTCGACCGATGCAGGGTTTCGCGGGATGTAGTACACGTCCAGCGTGGTGCCCGTGTTCGAACTCGTGTAGTCGAACGAGTTGTTCGCGTAGTCGACCGAGTCCGGCTGCACGGGGCTGCCGTCCTCCCAGAGAACGAGTGCCTCGGTCACTGGCGTGTCGAGGAGGTCGTTCGCGAGGTTGAACGTCTCCGTGTTGTCGGCCGTGCCGTCGACGGTGAAGCTCTCGTAGGCGGGAACCGCGAGGTCCATCTCTCGGTCCTCGCGGAGTCGAATCGGTCGGGGAGCCGCGTAGGTGGCGACGACGGACTTCTCGCCGGTCGTGTTCGCCGAGAACGACCAGTCACGGAGCGAGATGTAGCCCGGCCGCCAGGGGGCGTTGTCGAGTTGCTTCTGAACTCCCGACATCACTCGATGTCCACCTCTTCGACGGCGTCGGGCTCGATGTACACCTCGCTGTTCGCGTGGTCGATCTGCGCCGAGGAGTCGAGCAGGAGGTAGGCCTTGTCGATGTCGCGGATCTCCAGGCGGCCACTCTTGAGCTCGATCTTGACCGAGTCGACGTTCTCACGGTTCTGCTGCTCCTGAATCGTCTTCTTCCGGAACGAGCTGATGTTCGAGAGCGGAATCGAGACGACCTGCAGGCTGTCGTCCGTCGGGGACTCGTAGCCGATAGCGACCTGCGTGTCCAGCGGGAGCGGATTGTCCCCACTGTCGCGCAGGTCCGCGTAGATCGGGAAGCCCTTGCGCTTCTGACCCACGTCGACCGCGTTCTTGATGATGAGTCCGACACCGTCGTCGGGCTGTATCTCCATGACCGGCGTGAGCTGGCCCGTGACGTTCGTGTCCGTGGTCACGTAGTCCGAAGTCGTGCCTTCGGCGGCGTAGAGGGACTCTCCCATCGTTTACGCCCCCATGCTGGTGACCTTGTTCTTGAGACCGAACCGCTGTGCGAGCACGTCGAGCGTGTAGACGCCCGAGCCAACCGAGACCATGCGGCGGTCCATCTTCTCACCGGCGAAGATACCGGCGAGACCATACGCTTCGTTCGGGATGTCCCAGGGCGTGACGCCCTCGGCGACGTTGGCGAGTGCCATCGGGCCGACGTAGCCTGCCGCCACCTCAGCGGCGTCCATCCACGTGTCGTCGTCTGCGAGCGCGTCGAACGCGCCTCCAAAATTCATTGCCATTGCTGCAAGCCGAAATCGTGTAGTAGAAGCGATAAAACGCCGCGTGAGATTCACGTTAATTCAATGGCAATGCAAGGCAATTGGGTCCATCACGACTGAAATTGCTCTTAGCGTTCAGCAACCACCTTCTCGGAATAGGAAAACCCGTGATGCTCCCATGAATATTCAACATACGAGTCTGAAACCCCTTCGTGTAAAATCGGTTCAGTAACCCAGTCATCGTCTACCAGAAACCTCAGTGAGATTGACTCTTCTGGCGGTAGATGGTCACAATGAATATTTATCGCCCCATGATGAGCAACTTGGTGATAGGTTCTATCCTCTGATTTGATGTAATAATCTCCCCTGCTCAGTAGTGTTGTTTGTACAAATGGATAACTAGACCTTAGCAACTTCTTGTCTATATACGCTCCATCAAACGCCACCTGAGATTTCAAATCCTGTATGGGACGGTCGCTTTCTGGAGTAATCTCTATTTCTACAATATGGTGGCTTGTCTTCCATGGTTGGTCTATCTCTCTGAATTCTGCGATAGGATCCCCTGGTTCGTATGGCTTGGATTTAGATAGGCTGACATCGACGTCTGGCCTCTCAAAATCCTTGTAGGTCTCTGAAAACCAGATATTGAACCTACTTGCTTTCTGCTCGATTACTGGGCCGAAAAGCGTCACTATTGACCCACCAATCACTGCACCTATTGCGCCTAACACAATAGAGAAGATAATCTGAATCACTGTTCCTACGACTTATAGGAAACAGTATCAATCTATGGCAGAGGTGTACCTACTCCATCCCAATTTCCCATGAGATATCCCAACACCTCTGGCCGAGTTGGTTCATATCCCAGTTCATTTGCCAATTCGCCCTTTATCTCTTGGAACCGTTCTGCCTTTCCGCTCCGGAGTGTCACGTCAATACGCATAATCAGAATGGATGTTTGATTTGTTTCCGGTCACTGCCGTAGTGCCTGCTCTCCATCTCGAAATTTCTCGAATCAAGGCGCTGTGTCGACTTCCCGTCGGTGTAAATCCACTCGCTCCCGATGGTCTTCTCATCGTTGTCAAGCCACCGACGGAGCGCGAGCGGTTCCCCGTCGACGAGGAGATCGTCGGGAAGATGCGGGACTCTCGTTCGGGTTTCGAGGTGAACGTCGGCGTCGTACTCGATGGTGTCGAGTTGGTCGATGTCGTTCGTCGTCTGGAACCCGCCGAGCATCGAGGCGGTACAGCACGAGAGCACGTCCTTGTCGAGTTTGGCGAACCGCTGGAACATCCAGCAGACCCCGAACCCGTCGCCGTGGTAGGTCGTCGCCAGCGTCGATATCTCTTCGGGGTAACTCCCCGACTGAGGGGCGAAGCGGTGCGCCTCGTCGAGCACGAGGAACACGGAGAGGTCCATCTGTTCCAGACCGACAATCAGGTTCGCAAGGAGCTGCTGCCACTGCTCGTCGGTCATTCCGTGCCGGACGATCTGCAGCCCTGGTACACCCGTCACGAGGCCCTGCCACGTCTTCGGCGTGATGTTCTCGCTACCTCTCGGAGCGGTCATCCGCTTGAGGTAGCCGGTCTCGACGAGCCCACTGTACTCGTCCTTGTAGTCGAGCACGATGGTCACGTCGTAGTCTGCGGCGTTCTGCTCGATGTAGGAGTGACTGACGTACGTCTTGCCCCAGCCTGTCTGGGCGGCGAAGGCGAGATTCATTTGTCCTCCAGCTCCGCAGTGACTTGCTCGATGCCCTGGTTCGCCATCAGCACGCCCGAGGCGATGACGGCCTTCATCTCCTCGGCCTGCCGCGAGTTCTGGTCTTCGGTTTGGTCGGGCCACTCGACAACGATCTCCTCGAACTCGTCGAGCGTGCAGCCGTACCGAGACCGGACATAAGAGCCGGCGAGTTGGTCGGTCTCTCCCTCGGTGCCGTTCTCGCGCAGCAGGTCGGCCCAGCGTTCCTTCTGAGCTTCCCAGTCGTCGATGTCTGCCTTCTCTGCTGCCTCTCCGGCGTTTTCGAGACCGCTGACGTGTGTGACCCACCACTCGGGGAACCGTCCCTCAAGCTTCGCCTCGATGACCTGCCGAATCTGCTCTTTCCGGTCCTCCGGCGACGGGAGCATCCCGATTCGCTCCTCGTCGTCAAGGTCGGCCGCGGCCTGCAGGTCGACCACCGACGAGACGAGTTCGTTCTCGGCCCCGGAGATGATGTTGAGCACCGACTCGCCCATCCGGGAGTCGAGCATCTTCTGGGCGAGTCGTCGCTTCATACCGTCGGTCATGGCTGCGCCCATCATGCGCCGACCCCCTCCATTACGGAGTTCGAGAGTTCGGCGTCCTCGACCATCACGGAGCCACAGAACACGATGGTGAACACGAGGATGCCCTGTCCGGGGGTGAGTTCGTTGGACTGGCCGTGCTCTTCGAGCCAGTCGTCGACGAAATTGTCGAGGTCGAGCTGGCGAGCCATGTCCGCGTACTCATCCATGGCGGCCTGTCGGTCGTCGACTTCGCTTCCGTGGCGGTCCTTCGCGGCGACGGTCGCCATGCCGAGAGCGTTGCAGTATACGTCGCCGAGCGTGGTGCGGTCCGATCGCGGCGTCGACGGGGGCGAGTCGGGAGCGTCGTCTGTCTCCTCGCTTTCGCTGTTTTCGTCTGCTTCAGACTGCTCTGCATCCGCTTCAGCCACCTGTTCAGCTACGTCGTCCGGTATCTCGACGTAATCGTCATCGTCGAGGTCGGGAGCGTCGCTTTCGGCTGCTTCGGGCTGCTCTTCCGCCGGTTCTACCGCCTCGGCTTCGGTCACTGCAAACCACCTCCGGAGGTCCGGCTCATGCCACCGCCGGTCGCACCCTCCGAGTTATCGCCGTCTTGCGGTCCGCCCGTTTCGCTCATGCCCGAATCGCCGCGACGACGGAGCATCCAGAAGACGACGACCGCGAGCACTACGCCGACGACGAGAAGGGTGGTAGTCGAGAACGGAATCGGGATACCACCGCTGCTACCGTCGCTACCACCGTCTGAAGCACCGTTCTGGGTGGTGCTTTCGACGGTAGTTTCAGTGGCAGTCTCGTTTTCGCCGTCTTGCGATTCCCCCTGGTTCCACTGCTGCTCGATTTCCTCGTCGGTAGGCATAGCATCGTCGTCGGTGGTGCTACCACCGTCAGAAGCACCATCCTCAGTGGTGCTTTCGGTGGTAGTTTCGACGGTAGTCTCGTTTTCGCCGTCTTGCGATTCTTGGTGCTCGTCGGTGCTCTCCTCGGTGGTAGCGTCGTCGGTAGCGTCGCTACCTTGCTTCGCTACCACCGGTTTCAGGTCCTCCCAGACGTGCTTGCCGTCGCCTTTCGCGCTGATGTGGGTCCGGACCTGCGTGTGTGTCTTCTCGCTCGATTCTCCGAAGTCGCACCCCTCGACGGGGCAAAAGTAGTCAGTCATTGTTCCAGTCGATGTCGTCCGGCGTGAGTCGCCGGTCGCCCAGTTCCTCGAACGCGACGAGGTCGCGTCCGTACTGCTCGTGAATCTCGTTGATTGCCGCGGCCGCCTCTTTCGCCTCCGCGATGCCGATCTGGTACTGCTGCCAAAGCTTGTTCTTGACCCCGTGGACGTCGCCGGGTATCTCGGTGCTGTCGTCGAGGATGGATTCGACCTGGTCGTCGTCAAGCCCACACCCATCTTTGAGGAACTCGCAGGCTTCCTGGTCGCCGTGCTGGCAGTGGTCTCTCGCATGTTCGCACTGCCCGTCGAGTGATTCCTCGAGGTCGGCGAGTCGTTCGTCGTTCGACTTGCCTTCGTCCATGCGTTGCCCGCGTTCGTCGCGAGCGGCACGTTCCATCACCTCGCGATGTTCGTCGACTGTGAGTGTCGCGTCGTAGTAGGCGGTCCAGTCGTCGACACCGGCATCGACAGCGATACCCTTCACGGCCCTCGCGTGAGGGACCGAAGCGCGACCTTCGGTGAAGTCGATTCGGTCCTTCTCTGCTTCTGTCAGTGGCTCCTGCCCAGTCCCGTTTCGGTCCTCGCGAGAGACCGCTGAAGCGATAGCGGCCTGGTCGAGTGTGCGCTCGGGTGTGTCCGAGACGAGTGTGACCGTCTTCTTGCGTCGGTCGTCGTCTGGACAGAGGTGTTCCTCGTGTTCGTCTCGGAACGCACTGGCGTCGGCGAGCCCGCCGAATTCGAAATCCGGCACTGGTTAGATCTCCGTGATCGGGTCGTGGTCCCGTGCGAGGTGTATCTCGATACCGATGCGAGAGAAACGCCACTCGCCACAGTCCTCGCGGGGACAGTCGTGGCCGGTATCGCTACTCGGCCGGGTCATCGGTCAGCCCCATGTCGGCCTTCGCCTGTGCGAGGAACGGATCGAACTCGTCGAGCAGCTCCTCGTTGGTCTGGTTGGCCTGCTCTTGGGCGTCTGCGAGGCGCTGCACTCCATCAGCTATCGCGTGCAGGTACTCCAGAGCTGCAGTATCCTCGTCTTCTAGCGTCTCTACGTCAGTCGGGTCGGTCAGATTGTCGACCATACCCCGCGGTCGGTGGTCTCGACAGGTAAAGTGGCAAGCGTGTGCCCAGTCGTCTCCCCAGATATCTGCCCATTTTTGGTGCTTGAACCCGTTGTGAATCCTGTATGTCCGGAGCGATGAAGGCACAACGTAGGGCCGCGCAAGCGGTGAGTGATGATAGCGCAGTAACTCCGTTCGGAACCTGTTCCGCCCAGAACCGGAGCGGGTCGATCTACGCGGTTATCCCATCGGAGATTCGTGACGCGCACTGTCTTGAACAAGGGTCAAGCTTGGCGGTCGGATATCACGCCGATACGGGGACGATTCTAATTACCCCGGTAGAGGATGATGGTGATGCTCCGCGGTTGCTTGGCTGAACTACTGGTTACTTTGAGCAGGATTCAGTAAGGTGTCTTCTGGCGGGAATAAGTATAAATACTAGATTTCGCATCATGGGGCATTTGTGTCTGTTGAATTACCATTCTTCTGCCCCTTCGCCGTCTCCTGTGTTTGATATGTGTCATTATTTGGGTTGCTTGATTTCGAGCGTATAGGGGTCTATTGGGCTATGTAATATTTCTTAAGTGATTATAATCGCAACACTCTGCCGGGGTCAAATACTCAAATATATCTATCATTTGAAAGGTTTTAAGCCCCCGTAGTGCGTATTACCATATGTGATGAATGAAGAAATTACCAACTACGTTCTTGGTGAACTGACAAAGAAATACGGGTTCTCTCCTGAGGTGAAAACCGATGATGAGTGAATCCAGTGGTTCCAAATTCACCTTCAGTGACACATTTGTGAAAATCTGGTTCGACAGTTCCGTAAAGAAGCATCAATTCCCGGAGGAACGAAGTGGAGGATATGGGTTCGTAGTCGTTGAAGGTGGGACTGTAATCGATGAGCAGGCCGACAATCTTGGGCAGGGAAAGCCTGTGACGAATCACCGCTGTCAGTATGATGCGCTAATCTCGGCACTAAAATACTGCAAAAATAAATATCCGAATGCCTCGATTGAACTATTCGGCCGACAAGGCAACTATATCGAACAAATCGAGGGTCGGATAGACACCAATGATGAAGAACTTCGGTGGCGACGTGATGAGGCCCGTGAACTTCTGGATGAACTTGAGATTGAAATCCAGACTTTCTCGGATTCTGAACACGCTGAAAAAGCGAATCGAATTGCAGGGGAGGCAGCAGAAATGTAGGGAAATCTCCCTTCAGTACCCTATGAGAATCAGGTCGTATGGGGCCTCGAAACGGTGTGTAGAGTAGAGCGTATCGAGAACACTCTTGGTCTTATCGAAGGCGCGATTGTTGATCTGGTTGTTTGAGCCGTACTTGTAGACGTTAGGAACAGCGAGAACCAGCGTGTCGACCTGGACCATCACGAGCGCCTGAATCAGGTCCCGGTAGATTGCGTTCCCTTTCCACGCCCGACCTGCTTCCACCTCGAGGCCACAGCGCCATTGTGGGTGGTATCCATCGACCTCGTACTGGAGTTCAGGCTCGCCGTCTTCGCCGAATAGTACAGGTCGTTCGATGATCTCCTCGCGACCCTTCCCAGATTCCACCTCGAAGCCAACCTCCATGAGGTCGTCGCGAACCTCTTTGAGAACCTCGTTGCTTTTCAGCCCGTCGTCCAGGTTTTCTGTTCCGATAATGGACTCATGTTTTCGAAATACGGCTACTATTTTTTCTGCGAAATCAGGCGGAACCTCGGTCCGCGGATACGAGTAGTAGCGAATGTTTGAATCGCTCATGATTGTCTGCTTCTGTGACCGCTCTGAAATTCCTACTGGCTACCCGGCCTAATTTCGTGTTTATTCAGAAACGTGCAACCGAACCGACCCCATTGAGCCGAATCGCCTGAAATCCGGCATCTCACAGAACTCCCTGCCCAGCGCCGGAACACTCTAGGTTCACGAAACTCAAGAGAAGCGTGCAATGCGGTGTGAGAGAAACAAGGATGGGTCGTTCAACGTCTGGATGACCCGCGACGAGTATCACGAGTTGCCCCGAGCCGCAGACACCTTCCAGCGAGAGATCGCCATCCGACTGATGGGCGACTGCGGACTCCGCGTCGCCGAGGTGCTCGACGTCAAGCCCGAGCACATCTCCAGGAAGGCCGACGGGAAGCACTACGATCTCGAAGTTGTGAGTGGCAAGGACACCACCGGCGAGTACGCGGGCGGGAAGCATCGCGAGACGTGGCTCCCGCGCGAGCTCGAGGCGCTGGTGAATCGCTACTGCCAGCAGCACGACGTCGACGAGGACGAGCCGCTCATCGACCGTGGGAAGCGCACGGTACAGTACTGGGTCGAGCAGGCTGCCGAGGTCGCGGCCGAGGAGACGGGCGACGAGGACTACCTGCGCATCTCGACGCACGACCTGCGGCGCTGCTGGGCGAACCATCTTCTGGTCGAGGAGAATGTGAGTCCGCGAATCGTGATGGCGCTGGGGGGGTGGAGTAGTTACGATGCGATTGAGCCATATCTGGCAGCGCCTACCGAGGAGAATATTATCACAAGCATGACTCACGTATCGCTCTAACTCTTGTCGCGACCTAACAGACGAACTTGCTCCAGATTTCTCCCGCTTTCTTCATCGGTGATTATTAAATACCCTCCACCAGGTCGAACTCCTGTATTTGGAACAATTATTAGATCAATTGCAATGCTGTCTTCACCAACGGGAGCCTTACCGAGCAATTGGTTATCGTTCTTATCGAGCCTCACTAAGGAGTGAACAGATTGGATATTCCTTGCTTCCACCCCTGCCGGTAAGGTCAAATCGAAACAAAATTCGTCAACTGTTTTACCAGTCTTTATGACGAGTTCCAAGAGGTATTCGTCATTACTGTTCAATCTGCACACTTTCTCTCTTGTTTGGCCAGGAATTGTCTGCCCTGAGCTTGATCTGGCTCGGAAATCGCATCCAAGGCTGAACGGATACCTGGTGTGGAAATAGTATATTGCCGGTGAAAAAAAGATAGATAAGACCAGAAAATCCGCAACTATCCCCGGATTTGAGCCGATTGTCAGTGCAACAATTGTGGTGAACAGCGATGCTGTCCACCAATGGCTTGTGGTCTTGTAGTCCTCAACGAAGCTCGAAAGCTCATTTCCAATCTCATCCAGTCCATTTAGAACTCCGAGGGTAAGTTCGTACAGTACCAGAATGAGAATGACCCCGAGATATCCCGCAATTATCGACAATAGAGACTCAGTTTCGGATGAAAGTACCTGAACACAGGACTCTACCAGACTCTCAGTCACCATTCGGAGTCTAACGCTGGATGAACGACATCCCTCTCAAATAGCTGAAGGACGTATTCACTAGTGGCGTCATTGTCTGAATCTATTTCGAGGAGACCACGCCGATATTCGACTGACGCGGGATAATTATCATACCAGAAGTTCGCTTCTATGGTGTCGATGATTTTGTTGTACCAGTCGATATCTAAGTCCCTGACATCATCAATTTCTTCGGGAATAGGGATCTCGTTAATCACTGAAAGAAGGACATCTCTATTAACATCTTCTCTAAAATCGTCCTCCTCGAGTACACTAACTGGGTCATCACGATTGAGCAACTCGATCAGGATCACCAAATCATACGTCCCGTTGGAGTCACGGACGATGAACTTCTCAAAGGAATCTGCGTTAGCAAAAAATGACCAAAGGTCATCACGGTTCAGTGACAGAGCCTCCTCTATTTTCGCATGGTCGGAGACAAATTTGTTAATCTCTGAAATGACTTCTTTTGGTGTCGGTCTGTCAGTGATCGTCTCTAACAAAAACAGACCGGAAGCTTCTCGATAAGTGTATTCTCCGCTGTTGGTGAAATGACTATCTCCGCCGGTCGGAATATCATACTCAAACGTGCCGCTTATCTCGAGTTGTCCCTCGTAGGGGTAATTAGACACTTCCGGAAAGGAGTACACATTCCGTTCGTTAACAGATTGGATGTGGACCCTGGAGTCGGGGGAATCCAGCAGCTCCTCAGACCAATATTTATCGAGATCTTCGGACCAGCCCAGACTGTTTGTCGACATTGATTTGTAACTCCCTTCACGCGGCTCCTACCGTAATATCTCTACCGTACGACCGTATCTCTTTTGCCCAATATTTATCTATATGACGATATCAGGCCGTTTGCCCCTGACCAGAAGAATCACCTTCACTAGCAGAAGACTCGCGTTTACGTTTGTATTCGTCCTTGATATCTTGGGGGTCGAAACGCATGGTCCACCCTTCTTCTCCTGCGATATCGCCAAGCTCATCGAAGAAAGAGGGCGGAGGGTAGCGATCGTCGGAATCAAGCTTGTTCCAGTAATCGAATAAGTTTATCAATTCAGAAACGAACCGGAGGGTGACACCCATCCGTCGGAGGTCACTCATCTTACTTAGAGGACTGTCTGAGACTTTAACATGTACTTTTCCACCATGTTGTATCTCTGCTTGTACTATGTTCTGGTTTAGAAGGAAATACCCCTGTATAGAGTCAATCCGCTTTCCTGCTAATACAGGTGCTATAAGCATCAGAGATCGGATGATGTCGTCGGAGTCCTTCACGCTGACCTCCTTTCCTAAGTTGTCTTCTACTTCTCCGATCGTCTCGCTTCTGTTGAGCTCTTTGACTCTTAGGTCGGAACTCAATTGTTCGCCTTTGTATTCTTTGTATAACACCCATAGGAAAAAGTCGAAGTCAAACGTCACAGGCTTCAACTTCATGAGCCCAGAGAGATCCGCTTGGAGGTGCTCCTTTTTACTCTTTAGTAGCTGCTTGTCACCTTTAAACATCATTACTCCGCCTTCGGAGTCCCAGAAAATATCTACGTCTTGGTGGTAATCCTTGTAATAGAGTTCTTCATTCCCCTGTTCATCAAAACCAAACTCTTCAACCCAATCCTCATCTACATACCGGAGCGCGAGCAGGTCTTCCGAGTACTCTTCGAGCGCCCGAGTAAGGTCTGGTAGCTTTGACAGATGTTCTGGCAGTTCTTGTTCCTGAAATCCTGAATTAGAATTGGTTGGTGTACCTCGCTCGTAAGTTGGGAGGTTTTCAATCACGTCGTCAACGTCATCTTCTTCACCAACTATCTCTGTTTGAAATAATTCGTTAAATACGAGCCAACCGTCGTAGGAATATTGTTCTTCCACTGGAACTTCGCTTCCCATGACACGTCTCTTTCGGTGATTAGCAATAAAACCCTAGCCTGTCACGTAACAGGTAAACACTCCAAATATGATTCCGGCTGGTGAGATCACTATCCCCTCAACATTCTTTTCGGCGTCGGATACGGCTGATGCGCCGCATCGATCTCCCCATCAAGATATAGTTGCCCCCAGGTCGTAATCTCGTAGGTCCGTTCCGCCATCGGTGCAATCATGTCCGCGTGAGCAAGCATCCAGCAGCGCTCGGCTATCCTTCGTTCACTAGCATATCTGAACTCGGGCTCGTAGCTCATCGAGTGCGGGGTAGCCCACGAGGTCTCGTTTAAGTGTTCGAGGATGCGGTCGTCTATCTTCTTCATCCATTCTGCGGAGCGACGGAATCTTATGGTCATGGGGGGTGGGTTGCGGCTTTGAATGGGGGATTCAGTTTGCTTCCTCGGATGCCGATACGTCTCCGTTGCCGTTGTTTGGTACCTCGTTCAGTGCGTCTTCGCTGGTGTCGTACTCGCCTTCGAGGTACGCTTTCCCACGGTCTGTGATGACGTAAACGCCGTTCCCGACGTGGGTCAGCAGGCCGTGCTTGGCGAGTTTCTGGCACCTTTGTGCGATGTACTGGCGGGAGTAGCGGATTGGACCCTCTTCCATCATCTCTGTTGGTGAACCGTGCTCGTTCTCGTTGATGTACTCTAGAACCCTGTCGTCGACTAGGGCCATCCACTTTCCCGATTTCCTCATATCTGCTTAAGTCAGCTATTGTGGCGTACCGGGTTATTTCCAGCTGAATACTGATTCACCAACCAAGGGAATCCAACAAAGCTGTCGTAAGCTATATTTGTCGAGGGCTGTTTGGTCATCGTACGGGGCCGCCGCAGGACGATGATGACTCTCTTGGCGGTGTGACGACCGGGCCGTGCAGGAACACGGCCCAGAAGGCGGCTCCGTTCACTCAGACCAATGAGCGCTAAAGCCAACACGGGGCTGGAACCCCGTACGTCAGGAGACGAATCGCCTAAGGAAAACAGTAACGACGCGGGCCGGTGCTACATCTGCGGCGGCTACGCAGACGGCATCGACGCGAAGTCTCGCGAGCCCATCTGCCGGCGGTGTGACGCGACCTATGGACTGCTCGTCAAGCGCGCCCTGAGCGGAGGTGTGCGCGCATGAAGTGCGTTCGCTGTCGGCGTGAGCACGACACCGATGCCAGTCGGTGTCCCAACTGCGGAGGGACTCCTGCCAGGGAGTTCGACACGGAGCTGGTTCTCCGGGCCACCCTCGGAGGTGGAGTCTGATGGCAGCCGGTATTCAGGCGAGCATCTTCGGTGAGACCGACCACAGCGACGTGGCGACCATCGACACGCATGCCCGTATCCTCCGGCCGCTCCTCAACATACCGACCGCGGTCACCGAGGAGATCAAGCTGCACGTCGATGAGGATGGGCTTCGCTCGAAGTTCGTCGACCCGGCGAACGTCGCCCTGGGCCAGTTCCACGTGACCCCGAGCGCGTTCGACCACTACGAAGTCGAGACCGAGAGCACGGTCGGCCTTCCAGTCGGCAAGCTCGCCGCGCTGGCGAGCCGTGCCCGGATGCGCCGGTCGGACCCGGACCCCATCGACCTGGACGTCGACCAGCGTCGGGTTCTCGTCACCACCGAGCGCGAGTACGTCGATACGACGGTTCGCCAGACCGACGATCTCCAGAACATCGACCCGGCCAGCGTTCGCGATGAACCTGACGAGCCGCAGGTCAAGCGCGACTGGCGGGCCGAACTCGACACGGCCGCGTTCGCCGATGTCGTCTCCAGCCTCGACGATATGGCCGATACCGTCCGGGTGTTCGAGGAAGACGGTACCCTCGTCTTCGGCGGTGTCGGTGACGGTGACAGCGAGTTCGCCAGTGTCGCGGACTTTGGCCACGTTGCCGAGGCGATTCACGACGACGCCTCGACGGGTGCGGAGACGTGGCTCCACCTGAGCTACCTCTCGGACTTCGCGACCGCCATCAAGAAGGCGAAGTTCGACACCGTGACCTTCCGCTGGGGTGAGTCCATCCCGGCCCGCCTGGACTTCGAGCGCCACATCGAGGACGACGGCGACGAAGTTGTCGCCTACGGCGGCCACTTCACTGTGGCTCCGCGCATCCGGAAGGAAGGTGAACACGAGTGAGGCGAGAAGATCTCCACCCGCTCTCCCCAAAGGAGGGAGTCGAGCGGTTCCTCCGCTTCCGCGAGTCGTCGGTCCGCGAGTCGACGATGCAGAACGCTCGCACCAGGCTGCGCCACTTCCTGGACTGGTGCGAGATGGAGGATGTCGAGAACCTCAACGATCTCACCGGGCGCGACTTCGCCGACTTCGTGAACTGGCGGAAGAAGGACATCGCGCCCATCACGATGCAGAAGCAGCTCTCCAGCGTCCGGCAGGCGTGCCGGTACTGGGCGGACATCGAGGCCGTTCCCGAGGGACTCGCCGAAAAGATCCACGCGCCGGAGCTGCCCGACGGTGCCGAGAGCCGCGACGGCTTTCTGGAGCCAGACCGTGCCGAGGGGCTGCTGGCCTACCACAGCCGGTTCCACTACGCGAGTAAGGAGCACGCTGCCCTTGCACTCCTCTGGCGAACCGGGATGCGCCGGTCAGCGCTCCGCGGGCTCGACGAGTGCGACCTCCGTCCCAACGAGCACGCGGTCGCTCTGAAGCACCGGCCCGAGACGGGGACCGCGCTCAAGAACGGGAACAGCGGAGAGCGCTGGGTCTACCTTGGGCCGAAGTGGTACCAAATCATCGAGGACTACCGCGACAACCCGGACCGCCACGACGTGAAGGACGAGCACGGCCGCAAGCCGTTGTTCACATCCCGGTACGGCCGGCCGTCAGGTGACACCATCTACGGCTGGATCAACCGCGCTACGCACCCCTGCAACTACCGGGAGTGCCCACACGACCGCGACCCGGACACCTGCGAGGCGAAGGGCCGGGCTCACCAGGCTAGCAAGTGCCCGTCGGCGCGCTCACCACACGAGATCCGCCGCGGGGCTATCACGGCCCACCTGAACGAGGACACGCCGCCGGAGACGGTCAGCGAGCGCATGGACGTGTCGCTGGAGGTGCTGTACAAGCACTACGATGCGCGCACCGAGCAAGAGAAGATGGACGTCCGCAGAAATCAGCTTCCCTGAACCATGACCACTACTAGACACATCGAAAACCCGAATCCTACCATCCCGACGAGTCCATTTCCTTCCGTCGCTTCGCTCCGTCAGTCAATGGACTCGTCGTAGTCCCACTCGCTTCGCTCGCGGGACTCCCGACGAGTCCAGCGTCGTTTGGGTTGTTTTCTCGGTGAGCCGTCCGACTGTCTTAGTTGACGATGAGCTATGGCGTCTGGGTAGTCACCAACTCCGGCCGCGACACCTTCAGAACGAACTATCTCGGCCCAATCCCCGACCACATCACGAAACAGGCGATGGAGTACCTCAGCTTGTCAGAATAGTACATCTCTCACTTGTACAGCCTCCAGAAATATGAACTGATAGCCGCCATTGAGTTGTCTACGGCTGGAATAAAGAAATACATCGGGACACCAACAAACGCCAAAATCACTACGACATCCCAAGGGTATCTGACGATATTTTCTAGAATTAAAGTAATTATACCGATGACAGGCCCAAACAATGCTGTTGAAACTGCCGGGACGTATGAAATATCGAATTGGACTGCCTCTTGAAAATCTCCACTTGAGACGCCCGTCGCATCACGGATTATGCTAACCACCCCACCAAAGACTATGATTGAGATGAGACCTCTTGCATAGAAAACGCAGGCAGCTACCGCAGATTTTCTCGGGGAGGTAAATCTGATTTCCCGTGTTTCAGAATGGAATACTGGCTTGGCAAACCAGGCCAGTTTTCTAAGGACACCATCTGGTATTTCTACTCCCTCCGTGTGCGGCGGAGAAACGTTCTTCCATCTTTCCTCGAAATGGTATTTTATCACTTGGCCCGTTTTCCAGATTTCAATTGAGAGTGCAGAAATATAGATTAGTGCAAAATATATCGCAATGATTGGCCTGTCAATCAAAGCGAAGCAGACGAACAGAATAAGCGAGAGTATAGCAAAAAGAATGAAGCCAGATATTGCGAAAAGCCCCTCAATCAACCGTTTTTTCATCAAAACCCAGTAGCTGTTGGTTCCGTCCGTGGTTTTGAGTTCACCATCTTGATAGATGAGGTATCTATTCCTGTCCATGGTTAAATTTACTTGAAATCAAACCCTGCCGAATTGTTCTGTTACAGACTCAACGAACCCAGAACCCCTCTCGGAGAAACTCACGCTTTTCTTCGTCCCATCTGCCAGCGTCATGTGGAGCTGCACGAACGCCGAGTCAGTGTCGTAGGCCTTCAGGATGTAGTAGCCGCCGACCAGCACGAACACCACACCCAGGACAATCGCGAGCAGTTGTAGTGTTTGCTCGCTCAGCAGAGATGCCGACACGACTCCCAGCAGGCCGAGGAACGCTGAGATGCCGCCAGCAATCAGCGACTCCGTATCTACCGGCTCCTCACCGTGGAAGTCGACACTCGCACTCGCAACGTGGCCCAATTGCGTCGTCGTTACCTGCTCCCGCGCGCGACCCGACGACGACTCGGCACCGCGCCAGATCGAGACGATTCGAGAATCAGTCAGTACGTAGGTCTTCGGCCCGGTCGAAACTACGTCGTGGACCTTCTCCCCACCAGAAATGTACGGTTCCAACCCATCTCGGTGTGTCTTCGGTATCTGTTGTGACACTGCTGAATCACGTTTATAGAAATAACCGAAGCTAATAGTCCTGTCGGGTGCCTGAGATTGAAAGCCCACTCCCGGAACGACTTCCGGCCCCTTTCCGGAACACACCTGTTCCGGATTCACACGGCTCAAAGCTCCCGAAACCCGAACTTCAGCCAACTTCCGGAACTTCCGGAACGGACACTCTGACATTTATCTTACACCTTCCCCTGAGTCTATTCGATGCCCTGGAACAGTAGGCTGTTCACGATTCGAGTATCGAGCGAAGACGACGGCTACTATGCGACCGAGGACGGGACCGACATCGTCGGCCACGGTGACAACCCGCAGGACGCGGTCATCGAGTACGCGCTCAAGTGTCGGGCGAGAATCGAACGTGCCGAAGCAGACGGCGAGCGCCAGCGGGTGTGATTCCGATGAGAAAGACCACCTGACCTTCCGCGACCACGTACAGAGCTCGCGGGAGGACACTGATTCGGTCCAGCTGGCACTCTGGCGAGAGCTACAATCCACCCAACGGGAACCGTCCCCCGCCACACCGTCGCCTCTCGTCCTGTCCCGCCAACCCGAAACGCCGGGTCCGAGGACCCGACTCAGAACAGGTCGAAGCTCGGCCAGCTGTCGACGTTGTCGATGGCGTTGTCGACGGCCTGTTTGAGCGAGTTCCCGAAGCTGTCGCTCGACGGGCGGGTGTTCGCGAGGGCGGCGAACGCGAAGCCGTCGGTGCGCTGGACCATGAAGCCGAGCGAGCCGGGCATGGCCCCGTTGTGGCCGCGCCAGGTCGACATGACGGTCCAGCCTTCGCCGTAGTTCGGGTTCGGGCCTTCCACGTCGTACAGTTCGGTCGTGGTCGCCGCGTCGAGGATGTCGCGTTTCCGTGGCTGGCCGTCGACCCGGGTGAGGAACCGGCAGAGGTCGATGGGCGTGCCGACCCAGCCGCCGTGGGCGTCCATCCTGGCGACGGGGATGTTGTACGCGTTGCTGCCGTAGTAGGTGACCTCCCCGGACTTGCGCAGGGCCTCCGTGTCGCCCGCGATCTCCATCCGGCTGATGCCGGCGGGTGCGAGGATGGCGGACCTGACGTAGTTCTCGTAGGACTGGCCGGAGACCGCCTCGATGATGCGGCCGAGGACGCAGTACCCGAAGTTCAGGTACTGGTAGCTGGTGCCCGGTTCGGTCTGGAGCGGGCGGTTCGCGACCACGAACTCGATGAGTTCCTCCTGGTCCTTATCCAGATAGTTGAACATCGGGTCGTTCGGGGTGTTCTGCCAGCCGCTGGTGTGTTCGAGCAGGTGGTCGACGGTGACCCGGTTCGGGTTGCTGGTGGTGATGGCGGGCCCGTAGGTCGGCGTCCCGTATCTGGTCCCGAGGACCCCATCGGAGCCGAAGACGGGGTCGTCGAGGGCGAGCTGGTTCGTCTCGACGAGCTCCATGATAGCCACCGCGGTGATGGGTTTGGAGATGCTCGCGACCCGGAACCGGTGGGACGGGCGGACGAGCTCGCGGGTGTCGCTGTTCGCGAACCCGTAGCCCTTCGCGAACACGAGGCGCTCGTCCCTGGTGATGGCGACCGAGAGCCCGGTGATACCGTTCCGGCGGCGGTAGCCGTCGAGGAAGCGGTCGATGGTCCGGATGTCGCCCGGTGAGAGTCCCTCGGACTCCCAGATGGCGGCGTAGCGAGCGCCGCGGCGGTCGCTGTACCCGCTGATGTGGACGAGGCGGTAGCCCTGGTAGGCGTAGGACTCGAACTCACCCTGGTACTGGGCGCTGGTCATGTCGTGGCGGGCGACCCAGCCGGGTCCGGCGCGCTTCTCCCAGATGGCGGCGAAGCGAGAGCCACCGCGGACGGTGTAGCCACTGACGTGGACGAGGCGGTAGCCCTGTCTGGCGCGGTTGGTGAACTCGGTCTGGTACTGGGCGCTGGTCATGCCGTGACGGGCGACCCAGGCGGGCCCGGAGCGCTTCTCCCAGATGGCGGCGTACCGGGCGCTCCCGTCGACGCCGTACCCACTGACGTGGACGAGGCGGTAGCCGTCTCTGGCGCGGTTGGAGAACTCGGTCTGGTACTGGGAGCCAGTCATACCGTGGCGGGCGACCCACTGTGGCCCGCGACGTTTCTCCCAGATGGCGGCGAAGCGGGGCTGGCCACGGACGGTGTACCCGCTGATGTCGGTGAGCCGGTAGCCCTGTCTGGCGCGGTTGGTGAACTCGGTCTGGTACTGGGCGCTGGTCATGCCGTGGCGGGCGACCCAGGCAGGGCCACGACGCTTCTCCCAGATGGCGGCGAAGCGGGGTTGGCCACGGACGGTGTACCCGCTGATGTTCGTCAGGCGATACCCCTGTCTGGCGTAGCTGGTGAACGCACGCTGGTACTGGGACCCGGTCAAGCCGTGCCGGGCAACCCATTGCCCCCGCTGCCTGCGGCGATACTGAGCGTGTGGTGCCCACGGCGGCGTGGCCGCCCGTGCTGGACCCGTCACGCCGACTGTCCCGAGCGACAGGCCCGCCGACAGGGTTCCGAGTCCGGTGAGTAGTTCACGCCGCCCGATTCCGGAGCGGCGGGTCGCTGGCAGTCGCTGGTCGCGTTCTGGTATCTGTCTCATAGTGCCTCTCGTTGACCTCCCCTCTGGCCAGGTCGGGGACCGATTGTCGACATGTTCGCGTGTTCTCGTTCTGCCGTGGTCCCGCGGCGCTAGCAAGGGCTAGTACGCCGGAGGGCCGAATAACGATTTTTCGCGCCTGCAGGCATTAGAACCGTGAATATCGGCGTCTCTGGGGGTTCCAGGGCGGTCCGCCGGATGGCGGGGTCGCCGCCGTTCGGGGGCGACACACCACGGATGCGGCCCGGATTCGCCCACCCCCCGGCTGGATTCAAGCGCAGTCATGTCGGCAAGAAGAGCTAAGTAGCGTTGGTTTAGTTTCCAACAATAATAGCACTCATGTTAGGCGGGAATATGACAACAATTGACACACGAAAGGCGCTCGCTGTGGTGCTCGCAGTCGTCGCGCTGACCGGGATGGTGACGCCAGCACTCGCCGTGTCGGCGGCCTCGACAGGCCCGGCCGACCTGCACGCGGGCCAGTCCCCGAGCACCGACGGCCAGGCGTCGGTCGGGACGCCGGCCGAACAGGCCTCGATTGCGCCACCGGACCGGAACGAGACGGCCACCGTAACGACGACGAACGTGACGCTGGTCACCGGGCAGACGGTCACGGTCGTCGAGCAGGGTAACGAGACGACGTACCAGGTCCACAGTCCGGGGTTGCGCAAGGTCGAGACCCGGCAGGGGACGTACGTCTTCCCGCAGTCGGTCGACTTCACGACGTTCGAGCCCGCCCTGTTCAACGTCGACCAGCTCGTCGCACAGAACTACACCGACGCGGACACCGACAGCGTTCCCATCATCGTCGAGCGTCGGGAGACGGCGGGACCGTTCGGGCTCGAGTCGTTCGGGTCCTCGCTGGCGGCCGCGGAGGGTGTCGAGACCAAGAGCGTGCTCGGTTCCGCCAATGCGGTCGCGAGCAGCGTCTCGAAGGCCGACGCATCGGCCGTCGCCGCACGACTGCGGGCTGACCCGTCTGTCGAGCGGGTCCATCTCGACAGTCAGATCGAACTGAACCTCGACGAGGCGAACGAACTCGTCTCCGCGCCGAGTGGCCGACAGCAGTACAACGTGACCGGGACGAACGTCACGGTCGCGGTGGTCGACTCCGGCGTCGACAACAGCCACCCGATGCTCGAAGACGCCGTCGTGGACGAGGCCGACATGGTCGAACACGACGGGGTCGCCCAGGACACCGTCGGGCACGGGACCCACGTCGCGGGCATCGTCGCGGGGCGGTCGGTCAACGGCAGCAACATCACCGGTATCGCGCCGAACGCGAGCATCATGGACGTTCGCGTCGGCGACTACTACCTGACCGAGTCCGACATCATCGAGGGCGTCGAGTACGCGGTGACCAACGATGCCGATATCATCAGCATGAGTCTCGGTGGCTCGCCGTCGACGAACGACCCGCTGGTCGACGCGGTCCAGAACGCCTCGGACAACGGCGTCACCGTCGTGGTGGCTGCCGGTAACGACGGGTCCTATGGTCGGGAGACCATCGGGTCCCCCGGCGTCGCGCCCGAGGTCATCACGGTCGGTGCGAGCGACAAGTCGGACCGGCTCGCGTACTTCTCCTCGCGCGGACCCACGTCGCTCCAGCACTACGTCAAGCCGGACCTCGTCGCGCCCGGGGTCGACATCGAGAGCGCGGCGCAGGGGCGAAACGGGACGACCACGATGAGCGGGACGAGCATGGCGACTCCGGCGGTCTCCGGCGCTGCGGCGCTCCTCATCGCGGAGCATCCCGACTGGAACCAGAGCCAGGTCCGGAGCGCGCTCGTGACCACCACCGACCGACTCGACGCGTCCTACGACGTGTACCAGACCGGCTCGGGCCGGCTCAACGTCTCCCGTGCACTCGGCACCGACCTGCTCGTGAGTCCGAGTACGGTCCAGTTCGGGCTCATCGACGGGTCGGCCAGCAAGAACGTCACCCTCCACAACGACGGGGACGAGAACCGAACCCTCTCGCTCGACGCGTCCGTTCGGGCCGTCAGCGGGAGTGGGAGCGGCACCGCGACCCTGGGAACGCGGTCGGTGACGCTCGCGCCCAACGAGACCGCGACGGTCGAACTCACCGTCACGGCGACCGGTAACGGGTTCTTCTCGGGCCGGCTCGCGATCAACGACTCGGCCGCGACCGGCAACGAGAGCTGGCGACGCGCCAGTTTCGGCTTCGTCTCCCAGCGGACTGTCACCGTGCACTCCAACGGGCTCAACGGGACGAGCGTCGAGGGTGACGTGGTCACCATCAACGACGGCTACTACACCCGCTCTATCGGCTCGCTCGACGAGAACGGGACCTACACCGCGACCGGACTCCCGAACGGGACCTACACGGTCACCGTCCACGGGACGGACGAGTCCGCGAACAACCAGTCGGTGCTCTCGCTCGCCACGGTGAACGTCACGGGTGATACGACCGTGACGGTGAACGAGTCCGACACCGTCCGGTTCAGGTTCGACACGTCGAACCTGTCCGGGGCGAACGAGTCGCTCTCGGTGCTGCAGCGGGACGTGACCGCCGAACTCGACGGTGTCCCCTTCCGAATCGACGCAGCGTTCCCCGAGAGCACCACGTTCCGGGTGTCGAACATCTCGGACCTGAACGTGAGCACGCACCACATCGTCGTCCCGTCGGCCGCCTACCCGAACGAGACGAGGAACCTGGACACGCCCGAACTCTACGACGTGGTTAACGCGACGTGGGGTGTCGATGGGCCGGTGACGTACGCCCCGACGAGGGAGGCGCTCGCGGTCAAGAACATCACGTACCACCGGACCGACCCCGGTGTCACTATCTGGGTCGCCCGTCACTGGGGCATCACGAACCGGTCGGTCCACGAATCGACGTACTTCGTCCCCTACTACGAACTCGACGGGCGGACGGACCAGACCATCTACGCCTCACAGCACGCAGCGAACGAGAGCGTCGAGTACGCCATCGAGGGCGTCGGCTACTGGTGGTGGACCGACGACACCACCAGCGTCGTCCAGGACGGGACGAACACGACCCTGAACCGGTATCCGCTCCTCATCGACGTCGGGACGCCGGAGCCCGACTACGGTAAAGCGTTCAACGTCGAGTCGACGACCATCGACCAGGCCGGTCGTGCCCTCGACGGCATCCCCGAGCCGGACCACTGTGAGCTGTACCGGAACGGCACGCAGGTCGACGACTGGGGGAGCAGCTGGTGCTGGGACGCCTCCAGTGCCACCGAGGCGGTCGCGCCCAACGGGACGACCTACCGATACATGGTCGAGGGCGACTTCGACCGGGCCGGCTGGGACGGGCGCACTCGCGCAGTCTACGAGACGACCGTCCGGAACGGCTCCTACAGCGACGTCCCCGAGGTGACGACCATCGACTTCGCCGAACTGGACGCGAACAACTCGCTGCCGAAGCGACCCGTCTCGGCGACCATCACGGCCGACCAGAACCTGACGAACGCAACGGTGTACGTCCGCTACGCGTCCAACTACGTGGACGAGGCTCCCTACGAGGGCGACGTGAACACCACCAACTTCCCGTGGCGGGAGGCGGACGTCCAGATGGTCGACGCGTCGGCTGGCACCATCCGCGCGACCCTCGACACGCGCAACGTCACGGACGGGCCGATGCACATCAGCGTGACCGTCGTCGACGAAGAAGGCGACCGCTACACGGTCACTGCTCGGCAGGGCGCGGACACCACCTGGGACCGCAACCCTGACCGGAACATCACGGCGACGGTCCTGAAACCCGATGGGAACGTCTCGAACACCACCGAGTTCGTCTCGTGGTACGACGGTACCACCGACGTCCACGACATCGACGAGAACGGGACCACGTCGTTCACGCTCCCGAACCGGAGTAGTCCCACGCTCTGGGTCGCCGAGACCGACCGCTTCGGCTACGACACCGAGGCACCCATCGACGGTATCGCGGACGTCCACACCGTCCCGGTCGGCACCATCGAGAACGACACCGACCTCGGGACCGTCACGCTCCCGGAGGGACACCGGCTGAACGTGACCGTCGTCACCGACCGGGGGAACCCGGTCTCGGACGCGCAGGTGTTCCTCATCGACGTCCCCAACGGCACACCGACGCACGGCCAGGGCCTCAAAGTCGGTGGCCGCATCAACGGGACGACCGACGCGAACGGGTCGCTCGTGGTCGGCAACACGACCGGACTGGAGGCGAACGGGACCGTCCGCGTGGACGTCATCATCCCCGATAAACCGCAGTTCCCCGAGAGCCTGAACGCGACCGACGTGACCGTGACGAACGCGACGAACCACACGGTCGTCCTCGAGACCCAGGACGTCTGGGCTCCGGACGTCTCGAACGTCAGCGCGACCCTCTCGGACCGGACCATCGCCTTCGAATTCGACGCGAACGAGACCATCGGGAGTATCGAGGGCGCGGTCCAGAACTCGGCCGGTGTCACGGTGGAACAGCTCGACCTGAGCGACTTCACCCGGAACGAATCGCACTACGCGATGAACTACACGCCCGAAAGCGGTGGTGACTACAGTGTCGTCATCACGGAGATCGCCGACACGGCCGGTAACAGCGACTTCGTCGGGCTGTACTCGTTCGACGTGCCCGCAAAGCAGACCAACACCGGCGGCGGTGGCGGTGGCGGCGGTGGCGGCCAGGGCGGCGGCCCCGCCGGAACCGTCAAGATCAGCGACTGGTCGGTGTCCGACTCGACCGTCACCCCCGGCGAGCAGGTCACGATGTCGGTGACCGTCTCGAACACCGCCGACAGCACGAAGACCATCACGCCCGCGCTGTACGTCGACGGCGAACTCGTCGAGGGCAAGCGCCTCTCGGTGCTGAAAGACATGGAACGCACCGTCAAGTTCACCTACCGGTTCGAGGAGTCGGGGACGCACAGCCTCAGCCCCGACGGGAACGACTTCGAGTTCGTCACCGTCGAAGCAGCGGGCGAGACGACGACCACGACCGAGACGACGACGGCGACGACCACCCCGGTCACGACGACCGAACCGGGCGATGGCGGCGAGTCGGAGACGACCACGACGACGGCGGTAGCCGAGACGACGACGGCGACCGACGTGTCGGGTGGGTCCGGTGACGGACTCGGCCAGACGCCCGGCTTCGGCGTCACTGCGATGGTCGGTGCGCTCGTCGCGACGCTGCTGCTCGCCCGGCGACGGGACTGATAGGTTCTCGAACGGTCTACCCCTCGCTTTCGTGTCCGTTCCTGACGGCAGACGCCAGACTCGCCCTGCGCTCTCGCTTACTGCCAGAGCAGAAGAGTGAATAAATGAGTTACATATTTGTGTTTTCCATCTGACGATGGCGTCATGGGCCCAAATGTGGGGAAACCAACACGACGCTCGTTTCTGAAACGGACTGGTATCGCGTCCGCTACTGCACTGGCTGGCGTCACAGGGACGGCCAGCGCCGAGGGGAAGCAACCGGGGAACTCCGGCGGTGGTCCCCGTCGGCTCACCATCGACCTCGCTTCCGAAGTCCAGACACTGGACCCACTGGTGTCGCTCTTCGATGAGGTCTCGGGACGCGTCGTCGAGCAACTGCACGAGGGGCTGTTCGAGCACCCCGACGGCGAAACGGATGTCGTCGGTGGCATCGCAGCCGATTATGTGCTCGACGAGAGCCAGACGGTCTACACCATCACGCTCGACGACAGGGCTCGGTTTCATGACCCGCAGTTCGGTGCAGTCACAGCCGAGGACGTCGTCTACTCGTTCGAGCGGGCCGTCGCCTCACCTCACTCGCCCGGGGTCCCGCCGTGGCTACTGCTCCAGGTCGTTGGTATCGAGCACGACCGGAACGAGGACGGAAACTACGTGCCGGGGTCGCTCGGGGTTCGGGCGGTGGACGAGAAGACGGTCGAAATCGAACTGGAGTCGCCGTTCTACGGGACGCTCGAAGTGCTCAGTCGCCGTGCATTCGCGATTCTCCCCGCGGGCATCGTCGGCGACGTTCCGGGATACGACGGCGTGTTCGATTACGAGACGTTCGCGAGTAGTCGGTCCATCGGTGCCGGTCCGTTCGCGCTCCGAGAATGGGGGGATGGGGTCCTTCGACTCGACCGGTTTCGGCCGTACCACCGCAACCGGCCGGCACGGGAGGTTCACGGCATCGACTATCACATCGTGCCGGACGCGGACGACCGGTACGAGCGGGCGGTGTCCGGGCAGGTCGACGTGTTCCCCATCCCGGATAGCGAGTACGACCCGTCACTCCTCGACCCGAAGCGAATCGACGACCGGGGCCGCGAGTTCGGCGAGTACGGACCGCTCCCGAGCGGAGAGACGGTCGAGTACGTCTCTGCGACGTCGCTCACCTCGTTCTACGTCGGTTTCAACACGGAGCAGGTCCCCCGGCCTGTCCGGCGGGCCCTCGCGTGGGGGCTCGACCAGGACGCAGTGTCGGCGGACCTCTTCCAGGGCCGAAGCCGACCGGCGTACCACTTCACCCCGCCCAACCTCTATCCGGGTGGTCCCGCCGCGTACGATGACCACGCTGCCGGGTACCCCTACGGAACCGACGCTCGTGTCGAGCGTGCGCGACAGGTGATGGAGGACGCCGGCTACGACGACTCCAACCGGTACGAGTTGCGCTTTACCACCTATCCCAACGACAACTGGGCCCAGCTCGGGCAGCGGCTCAGCCAGCGACTCGCCGACGCCCACATCGACCTCACGGTCGAGGAAGTCAGGTTCGGCGAACTCCTTTCCAGAGGCCGACAGGGCGACCTCGAAGCGTTCGTCCTTGGCTGGATCGCGGACTGGGCAGACGCGTCCAACTTCCTCAAGTTGCTGAACCCACCGTACACTGATACGTCGCAGGAGAACATCCCCGGCGGGTACTTCGACTGGGGCGGCACGTCGGCGGCCGAGCAGGCGGCCGACGCGTGGGAGACCATCCAGACGAACCAGGGCTCGACCGCATCAGCGCGACAGGTCAGAGCACGTGCTGCGGTTACTATCGAGGAGGCGAACTGGACCGATGCCGTTCTCCTCCCGATTCATCATCCGGAACACCAGCGGTTCTGGCACGACCGGGTCGACGTCCCCGCGTTCGGCGCGCTCGGAGCTCCGAGCCAGGCGCTGACGGACGTGACACTCAACCCGAAAGGGGGCAGCAACGGCCAGGGACGCTGAAACAGGCCTGGTCGCCTCTGCCCCGGGTATCGCGACCCCGCTCGAACAACTCTCACCACACCGATCGTTCGTCGGTGACGACCACCTCTTCGTCGACGACGGCACAGCAGTTCTCGTACGGGACGAACGCGGCGAACTGGCCGTCGATGTAGCATTCGATGCCTCGCTCTATCTTCTCGTAGCTATCGCACTCGATCTGGCCTTCGTGGAGGATGACCCTGTACATGTACGAGAATACGGCGTGAGGCGTAAAATCCGTGACGCGGGGTTTCAGCCCGTCGTCATTCTCGTTCGGTGGGGGCGTTCGACCCGTGTTCGGTCTCGCCGATGGTCGAGCAATCGATAGACGCGGCGTATTCCAGGCTGTCGTCGACCCAGGAATCGAGCGGGCCAGACGGGCTCGCACCGGGGTCGGTGAGTCTCGGGCTCCCGTCGTCGGGGACGAGCACACGGACGAGATGGTCACCGTCGGTCACCTCGAGCAGGTGCCCGTCCGGGTAGCTGGCGACATGGGAGTGCTCGAATCGCTCGCGGAGGTCGCGGACCCGGGGTGGGTCTGCGTTGGGGAGACAGTCCCGAACGTCGAACACGGGCTCGAACCCGGATTCGAGGGCCGCGCGGGCGCTCGCGTGCCAGTCGGAACCGTCACCAGCGTCCTCGTCGTCGGACCGTGTTTTCCCGTGCATGGTGGCGACCGCTCCACCTGACGCGATGTAGCCCAGTGGGACGCGGAAGGAATCGTACACCGGTTCATCGCCGTTCTCGGCCCGTTCTGCGGCGTGGTTCGCGACTACCGTCGCACGCTCGGCACGGTCGTCGTACCCGGTAACGAGAAACGGGGCTGCCGCAGCACCGTCGCTCACGGTGACGCGGAGTCCGTCGTCGGTCACGCCGACCAGCCGACAGTGGAACCGGTCCGTCAGCGACTGGCTCGGGGCGGCGGCTTCGTGGCTGTGGTGACGGTTTCCGGTCCGGGACCGGTCCGGGATTCCTGCAGGGTCACCCGGTGACCCGGACCGGGAAGAACCGGTGCTTCGGCGGTCAAGCGCGGTGATGAAGACCCAGAACACGCCCATGAACAGCACTACGGTCAGAGCGATGAAGACGACGTAGTTCATGGGGGTCGCGGCTGCTGGGGAGGGACGGTGGGCGGGCAGCACATCTCTTCCTGTTCGTTCTCCAGACAGGACGAAAACAGTGTCGACTGGTTTACTGGTCGGGCGCTTCTTCGTCCTCGTCGTCGTCGTCCGGGATGACCTCGATACCCCGGTTGTTCACGGCGTTGGGGTCGAGGCCGACCTCCTGGAGGAACTGCTTGTACTCGCGTTCGCACGTCTCGGCGGCCTTCTGCTTGTCGGAGGCGGCCGAACAGAGCGCGGCGAGGTCCTCGGGCACGTCGTTGGTGTAGACGATGTAGTGGTTGATGAGGTCCGAAAGGCGGCGGATGGGCGAGGTGAAGTGCCCGTAGATGTCGAAGTTCAGCGCGTGGTGGCCGCCGAACGGGTCGGACATGTACTTCGCGCGGGGCATGACCTTCATCACGGCCCACTGGATCTTGCCGAGCTGGCGCTCGGGAGCGGTCTCCAGCGTCGCGTTGACGGCCTTCCGGGGGTCGTCCCACTTGTCGCCGGGGATGCTCACACCGTCTAAGTCCTGTATCTCGACCAGTGCCTTGTCCCACTCGTCGGGGGTGGGCTGGGGGTGGACGCGGTACATCGCCTCGACGCCGCGGTTCCACATCAGGACGTGCGTGACGGCCTTGTTGGCCTTCAGCATGCACTCCTCGATGATGGTGTGAGCGCGGTCCCGTCGTGGGTTCAGCACCAGCGAGCCGTCCTCCTTGCGCTGCTCGTGCAGGCGGTCGGCGACCTCGAACACGAGCGAGATATCGTCGTGGAGGTCGGCGTCCGGTTCGTCGAGGCGGCGCTCGGTCTGGGTGTACGTGAGGCGCTCGTCCGAGTGGATGACGGACTTGTAGATGTCGATCTCGTCGTAGCTGAGCGTCTCCTTGTCCAGTTCCATCTGGACGGTGTGGGCGAGGCGGTCCTCGTTGGGGACCAGCGAGCAGACGGTCTCGGCCAGCATCGGCGGGAGCATGTGGATGGTGTAGGCGGGGAGGTAGACGGTGTTCCCGCGCTCGACGGCCTCGGCCCACATCGCGCTCTCGGGGTGGACGTAGTGGGTCACGTCGGCGATGTGGACCCACAGCGTGAACGTCTCCTCGTTCTCGCGGATGGAGATGGCGTCGTCGAAGTCCTGGGCGTCGATGGGGTCGGTGGTCCACGTCGTCAGGTCCCGCAGATCCTCGCGTTCGTCGAGTTCGTCCTGTATCTCCTGTTGGACGTCTGTGGTTCGTTCTTCGGCCTCGTCCATCACCTTCTGGGGGAACTCGTCGCGAATCTCGAACTTCTCGAAGAGTTCCTCCCGCTTGTTCTCGAGATGGCGCGCGAGTTCCTCGTCGATCTCGACGGGGCCCTGGCCTTCCGCTGTCCCGGCCGCGGCCTGCGCGCTCGTATCATCACTCATATCACTGGCCTACGCCCGGCCTGCAGGAAAACGTGTCGGGGCGGCCGCGCCGCGGTGGCGGGTGCCGCTGTCGCGTCCGTTACTGCTCGGAAGCGCCGTAGCGCTCCTGTACGAGGCGGTCGTACGTCTCGAGGAACTCCTCCTGGCTCATGGTCGCTTCGTCGATCTCACAGAGGAGCGATTCCAGTTCGTCTCGCGGCTGGTGGCACTCGGCACGATAACACGGCTTGCAGAGGAACTCGAACTCCTTGCCGGTGCGCTCCCAGCGGTTACCGTACTTGTCGTACTCCCGCGCGTTCCGACGTGGAACGTCCTCGCCACACGAGATGCACGTAACGGTCTCGTCTCCCCGGTCTGTCCGGGAACCCCACATACATCCACAGACGCAGGGGAGGGTTAAAGCCCTTGTCGCGGTGAGGCATGCTAGTTCTTGAAAGGGCGTGCTCGGCGAGAGCGCGTCGTTTATGCGGCTTCCCTTCGACCGCCCGAGTATGCAGGTCAAGTCACGCCATCACCTTCGCAGCGACGACGTGAACGAGGTCGAATCCGCGGTCTCGGAACAGCTCGGCGTCGAGCTCGACGGGGACGCCTACGAGCTCGTCGAGCTCGACGGGAGCGAGTTCGACCTCGTCCTGGTCGACGGCAAGCCCCACATCTGTTACGTCGACGACGAACCGTTCCTGACCGTCGCGGGCGCGAATGCCCACGAGGTGACCCGCCGCGCGGTGACGGTCGACGCCGGTGCCATCTCGTTCGTCTCCGGCGGCGCGGACGTGATGCGCCCGGGCATCGTCGAGGCGGATTCTGACATCGCCGAGGGCGACCTGGTCGTCATCGTCGAGGAGACCCACGGGAAGGCGCTCGCCATCGGTCGCGCGCTGACGAACGGGGACGACATGGTCGGTGACTCGGGGAAGGTCGTCGAGTCGCTCCACCACGTCGGCGACGACCTCTACGAGTTCCGGGTC
Source organism: Haloarchaeobius pelagicus (assembly GCF_051207375.1). Classification (NCBI taxonomy): domain Archaea; kingdom Methanobacteriati; phylum Methanobacteriota; class Halobacteria; order Halobacteriales; family Halorubellaceae; genus Haloarchaeobius; species Haloarchaeobius pelagicus. The sequence goes on from NZ_JBPJZD010000001.1 coordinate 178,582, forward strand.
TGACCCCGGCGTAGTCGCTCGATTTCGGCCGTCTCACTCCCGCTGGATGCCACTGGTGCCTGAGGATTCAGGCACGTAACTCATCCGCTCTGCGACCATCCATCTACTCGAGGACAGGGCATCCCCCTGGTCTCACAGTGCCTCTGTGCGCCGCTGCCCGCGGCGCCATCTTCACGTATCTACGACCGACGAGTCACGACGCCAGCGGCCGGCCACCACGGTACCGTCGCCGTCTCAGGCGTCCGAGACCGCGTCCATGTCGTCGTCCTCGTAGGCGTCGCCGTACTTCTCCAGCGCGGCCTCGAACCCCTCGCGCGCCAGCTCGTAGGTCTCGCGCAGGTCCGAGATGGGCGTCTCGGTGGCGTCGACCCGGAGGTCGTCGTAGTAGGGTTCGGGGTCGCGCTCCTCGGTGGTCGCCACGCGCAGGGCCGCGCTCTGGATGGTGAGGTCCTCGCGCTTGTCACCGCCTGCGGCGTGGCCCGCGTCCAGGGCGTCCACGAGTCGTTTCGCCAGCGGCTCGTCGCGGTCGCCCGCCTCGTACGCCTCGGCCACGGCATCGACGACGCCCTCGCCGGCGAGCAGGTTCCCTGCGACGGTGTAGTTCCCACCGACACGGTCGCCAGCCCAGTCCATGCACTCGTCGCCCGTGAACGCGAACTCGCCCTCGTGGCCGACGCCGTGGAGCTGGCGCGCCGGAGCGTTGTCGTCGGCGTTCAGGAGGCCCTGCAGGGCGTCCTCGACCGCGAGCCCGTCGTCGAGATACTCGATGCCCTTCCGCCCGAGCCGGACGTTCGTCAGGCTCTGTGTCGAGACGGCCCCGTTCTCGCTGGCCCAGGGGCACAGCGCGCCGACGCCCGGCAGCCGGGTGGTCACCGCGACGCCGAAGCGGGTCTGCTCGTCGCCGTCGTCGTCCTCGTACGTCTCGCGCACGCAGATGCTGAAGGTCATGTCCCCCGCTTTGGGGTGGAGGACGAAAAGTGTCTATCTCGCGCCCTTCCCGGCCGCGGTCACGCTCCGGGTCGCGCTCGCGGTTCGTCCGGTCGCGTCGGTGACGGTCAGGGTGGCGGTGTAGGTCTGGCCGCCGCCCTTTTTTATCTGTACGGTGGCGCTGTCGCTGTGCTGCCCGCCGGAGACCGACCGGCCCACGGTGCCGACGCTGGCACCGCCCTCGTCGAACACCGCGAAGACGACCTCGGCGAGGTCGCCGTCGGAATCCGTGACCTCCCACGTGCCGGTCACCTCGGCGTGTGGGCTCGGGGCACCGGCCTCGGTCACGGCGAAGCTCACGACTTCGGGTGCGACTGCTGCCGGCGGTTCCGGGGCCGTCCCGGCGGTCGTGAACGCCGCCACGTCCCCGGTCATCGAGCCGGCGCTGTTCTCCCCGACGATACGATATTCGTACTCGGTGCCGGGAGTGAGGTCGGTGAGGGTGGCGGTCACCTGCCCAGTCTCCGAGCGGACCTGCTCCGGCGTCGTGACCGAGCGGGAACCCGCCTCGCCCCACTCGAAGTACACCGTCGCAGTGCCCTCCGAGCCGAGGTCGGTCAGCTGTCCGGTGAGGTCGGCAGTCGTCTCGGTGACCGCGCTTGCAGGCTCGGTGACGACCGTGGGTGGCGTCCCGGGGTCGCCGCCACCATCGCCGACGACCACGCTCTTCGTGACGGTCGTGGACCCGTCCGTGACCGTCAGTCGCGCTTCGTAGGTCCGCCCGCCGCCCTTGTGGATGTGGATGGTCGCGCTGTCCGCCGTCGTCACGCCGGTGGCCGTCCGGGTCACCGAGTCGACCAGCCCCCCACCTTCGTACACCGCGTAGACGACTGACTGGATGTCACCGTTGGGGTCCGAGACGGTCCACTCCCCCCTGATATCGGCGTGCGGGTTGTTCCCGCTCGTATCGCTCGCGGTGAAGGCGTCGATGCTCGGCGGAGTCGGTGTCCCCGAGAGCGTCGTGAACTGTCGGATCGCACCCGAATCGCTGCCGTCACTGCCGGACACGAGTGCCTGTACCTCGTAGGTGGTCTCGTCGGTCAACCCGGTCACCGGGGCGGTGTAGCCCGTCGGCGCGGTCGTGAGCGTCTCGGGAGTCGTCTCGGTCCACGAGCCGCCGACCGGCCGGTACCGGAACCATGCCTCGACCGACTGGGCGGACCCGAGGTCGGCCAGCGTCGCCCGCAGCGTCGCCGCTGTCCCCGTCACGTCCGTCGGGTCGCCGGTCAGGACGACTGGCGGCTCCGGGGCCGTCCCGGTCGTGAGGAAGGACAGGGTATCGCCACTCGCGAACCCGGCCGAGTTCGTCGCCACCAGCTGGAACTCGTGGGCGCTGCCGGCCGTGAGGCCGGTCAGGTCCGCGACGACCGCCCCCGTCGCAGAGACCGTCTGTGCGGGGGTGGTCATCGTGAGACCCGTCCCGGCGAGCCCCCACTCGAAGTAGGCCGTGACGTCGCCGGCCGTCCCGAGGTCGGTCACCCGGCCGCGGAGCTGCGCCGTCGTCCCGCTCACGCCGCCGGCAGGGTCGGTGAGCACGGTCGGAAGCGTTCCTGCCGCGGGCTCGACACCCAGGGCCCGGTCGACGCGGACCAGCCCAGCGCCCTGCTGGGCCGCCGAGAGACCGAGGTCGTCGGCGGTCGCTTTCAGCTGCTGGCGGGCCTGGGTGCCGGTGTAGCCAGACGCCAGCAACAACGCGACCGCGGCGGTGACGTGTGGACACGACATCGAGGTGCCGTTCTTCAGCCCGTAGCTCCCACCGGCGAGCGCGGACCGGACACCGACGCCGGGTGCGATGAGGTCGACCTCGGGGCCCGTCGAGGAGAACGAGGCGAGGCCGTCGCCCTCGTCGCTCGCGGACACCGCGATGACGTCGGGGTAGGCCGCCGGGTAGCCCACACAGTCCGTGCAGCCGCCGTTGCCCGCCGAGGCGACGAGCGTCACCCCGGCCGTGACGGCGTAGTCGACCGCGTCCGAGACGAGGTTGGAGTCGCCGCCGCCGAGACTCATGTTCGCCACGTCCCAGCCCTGGTCGGCGACGTACTGGATGCCCGCGGCCACGTTCTCGTAGGAGCCGCCCCCGTTGCAGTTGAGGACCTTCACGGCGTGTAGCTGTACCCCCGGTGCGACGCCGATGACACCAAGCTCGTTCACCTGGGCCGCGACGGTGCCGGCGACGTGTGTCCCGTGCCCGTCGTCGTCGTCCCAGGTGTGGTGGCAGGTGTTCGGGACGCCACAGCTCTCGCAGGCGACGAAACTCGCGCCCGCGCCGACGACCGCCTGCAGGTCGGGGTGGTCCGAATCGATACCGGTGTCGACGATGGCGACGTGGACCGGTGTGCCGCCCCCCGTCACTCCGGTCTGCCCGGCGGCCTGGGCCGTCATCGCGCCGACGCGCTCGATACCCCACGGGACGGTCTGGCCGGTGGCCTGCATCGTCCCGTTCGCCTCGACGTACCGAACGTGCGGGTTCCGGCGAAGGCCGTCGAGCGCGGCCGCCGGGAAGGTCCCCACGAGCGCCTGCCCGATGGCCGGACCGAAGTCGAACTCGCGGCTCACACGGGTCGCGACCTCGCGGGCGCGAGCGAGCCCGACCGCGTCGCTCGTCCCGACGATGTGCTCTCCTGTCACTGCGCTGGCAGCGGCCGGTGCCAGTCCGAGTCCGACCGTGCTGCCGGCGAGGCCACGGAGCAGCTGACGGCGTGAAAACTGCATGATATCTCTCTTGCAGAGAGGGTTGGAACCCGTATGAACGGGTCCTGAGCGGTCAGAAAGGAGCTAACCAGCGAGATGGTCGGTCGTGTCAGCAGACGTTCGGTTGCCAGTCCCGCCGCGAGACACTCAGACCCGCGGGTCGTCGAGTTGCACCGGCCGGATGGCCGTCGCGGTCGCGCCCAGCTCGTCACGTGCGGTCACACGGACGAGGACTCGGCCGGACCGGGTCGTACGCGCGTCGTCGCCGACGCCGACCGCGGTCGTCCCGGTCACCGCCTCACCTTCGACCGATTCGGTCACCGCGGTCCGTTCGCTGTTCTGGCCGATGACGCAGACGGTGACCGCCTCGAGGTCGCCGTCACCGTCGGTCGCCTCCCACGAGACCACGACCGCCCGTTCGTCGGTGTCGGTGTCGGTCAGGACGGCGTCGAGCGTGACACCCTCGACCCGCGGCGGAATCGGCTGGGTGGCCCGCGTCTCCCCTGTTGTGTCGGCATCGGTCCGGATCGTGTCGGCGTCGTCGCCCGTCGACAGTCGCCTCGTTCTCTCCCCTGTCATCGTCGTTCACCTAGACAGAGGTTCGCATGGGTCATGAGGCCCCCACGGACCACACCGTGAGTACCTGCACGTGAGGTGCGTCGCCCCCGGTAGGTGCGGGCGAGAGCGGGACTCATCGCCCCCCCTCTGTGCGTCTCTCCCTGTCGTCTCGGCCTCCCGACCGCCCGCGTCCCCCGTGCGCCGGCGGCGATAGAAGGGAGCAATCCCTTCCGGTGTCGTTCCATAACCTCTCAGTAAACATAGGTCTCCCGTGGGTATGAGTGTTCGCTAGCCCGTCTCATGAGAACGCCGGCGTCGCCGACGGACCACCCGGAACCAGAAGAGGAAAGACGGGCGTGGTGGGACTGTTCCCATCGTTCTACTCCCGCTCACCGACCGACTGTGCGACACGGAAAAAGTAACAGCTCTGAGATAGTTGTGTCACGTGTCTGCAGTGTGTCCGACGCAAGAACTATACCGGTCCCGACGGACCTACTCGGGTATGGGGTTCATGGCCAAGATCCTCGGCACGACAGGTTCGCGTAGCACCGAGGACTATCTCGAACTCGATCTCGACGACTTCGACACCGTCTCCGGCGAGGCAGCGATGCAAGTACACATCGCGGAGGTCGCTGGACAGGCGGATGCTATCGATATCAAGGACGCGGTGTACGACGGAGACCTCGTCATCGCCGACATCACACGGTTGCGCACCGAAGACCGCACCGTCGACCACATCATCGACGAACTCCGTCAGGTGGCACAGGAGGTCGACGGCGACATCGTCCAGAAGGGCGACGACCAGCTCATCGTCACGCCGACGGGCGTGAAGATCAGCCGGGAGAAACTCGGGCGCGACTGAACTAGCCTCGCTCGCGACGCTGGGCGTCGGCGAGACCGATATTTTACGTTCCAGGGAGCGGCCAGCACCGGCATGTCCTGACCACGTGTTCGCGACGGGTCTGGGCGGTTGCGCAGCGTGCCCGTCGCGAGATGCCCTGTCGCTGCCTGTTCACTCTCTCCGAAACCCACCAGCGGCGGCAGTAGAATCAGAAGTGGTCTTTGCCCGGGTTCGAGGAGCCCCAGTCGCCCCGGCCGCCCTCGGTCCGGTCGACGCCCATGATGGACTCGGCCTGCTCGACGCCGAGTGATTCACCCGTCTCGGGGACCCGCACCGTGACGTCCTGTATCTCGGGCCACTTGTAGAGCTCTGCCTCGATGTTCCCGGTGGTGACATCGGCCACCGAGCAGCCGCTACAGCCGCCGCCGAGTTCGATGACGACCTCACCGGTCTCGGGGTCGGCCTCGCGGACGGCACTGGTCCCGCCGTGCATCTGGATGATCGGCATCTCGCGGGCGAGCCAGCGTTCGAGGCGCTCTTTCAGCGTGTCCCCCTCGCCGTCTGACGAGTCGGTACTCATTACCGAACCATAGGCGGCCCGAACGTGAGAAAGCTTTGGGTCTCGTTCGCACGATTCCGCAGGAACGACCGTGAGGAACCGGGTTACTCCCGGTTGCGCTGGCGGAGGAGTCGTGCCCCGGCCAGCCCTGCACCGGCGAGCGTCGCGAGGATACCGAAGCCCGGCGTGGCGCTGGTCGACGCGTCGTCCTCGGTGGTCGCCGTCTCGGTCGCCGTGGCTGTCGGGGTCGGGGTCGCCGTCTCGGTCGCCGTGGGCGTCGGTTCCGTCCTGACGGTTGCCGTCTCGGTCGGGGTCGCCGTCTCCGGCCGGCTCTCGCCCCACCACACGTCGCTCGGCACCTCGTCCATCTCGCCGGCGGTGTCGGGGAACGTCACGAGGCCCTCGGAAGTGACGCCACCAACCTGGTGTCCGGAGGCCACGTAGAACTCGCCGTCGACCGCGGTCCGGGCGGTCCAGAACGCGTAGGTGTCGGGGTCGGCCCACCACGCGATGCGCTCGGGGTTCTCGGGGTCCGACACGTCGTGGACCGTCACGCCGCCCTGGTACCAGCTGGCGTACAGGCGGTCGCCCCGGATCTCGAAGTTGTGTGCGGTCGTCCACGTGCCGTTCCGGTAGGTGTTGCTCACCGAGTTCGGCGCGTCGATAGCCGACAGCTTCTGCGGGTTCGCGGGGTCGCTGATGTCGAAGAGTTCGAGGCCGGACGGGCCGCCCTCGTCGTCGTCCGGGTTGGTGTCCCAGGACTCGCCGCCTTCGACCATGATGCTGGCGTCGTCGTTCACCGTGACGTAGTGGTCGTTCCCGAGGGGCTCGAGGTACTTCGACTGGCTCAGCTCCTCGAGTTCGGCACGGGTGTAGTCACCCTTCCGACCGACGAAGGAGGGGTTCGCCGGGTCGCTCACGTCGACCAGGAACACGCCTGCGTCCCAGTAGGCGCAGTAGGCGGTGCCGTCCTGGACGTACAGGTCGTGGAGGACCGTGTTCGGGGGGATCTCGGCCCACTCGTCCGACCAGTCGCCGGGGTTCCACGTCGCGAGGCGCTCGAACGACGACCCGGAGACGTCGATGATGTCGAGGTCGTAGCCGCCGGTGAGGTACGCCACGCCGTCGACCAGGTGGGAGTTGTGGTTGCCGTGGCTGGGCGTCTCGAACCAGTCGCCGACCTGCTCGGGGTTGGCCGGGTCGGAGACGTCGAACACGAAGATGCCGCGGGGCCCGCCGTTCTGTGCGGCCGTCGGGACCAGCACGCGGTCGTTCTCGTACTTCACGTCGAGGACCTCCCGTACGCTGTCCCCGTCCGGGTCGGTGAGGCCGGCGGCGTCACCCAGTATCGAGAGGTCGCTCGGGTCGGAGATGTCGACGGAGACGAACCCGGAGCCGACCGCGACGTAGGCGACGGTGGCATCTTCGTTCACGACGGCCTCGGCCGCGCCGTCGAGTTCGATGCTGTCGAGGGGTTCGTAGCCGGCCTGCTGGTCGGTCGCGCCAGCTGCTGCACCGCCGAGCAGCGGGAGCGCGAGCGCACCGGCACCGGCTCGCAGCAGTGTCCGTCTATCGATTCGAGAGGGGGACTCGTCCATGGTCCGGGTGACCCCTGTAGAAAGATAAATCTGTCCGAACCCCTGTGAAAGATACTGATTTTCGACTGTCAGTCGTCCCGTCGGCGGCGGAACCGGGCCGCGCCGAGGCCGAGACCGGCGACGGTCGCGAGGATGCCGAAGCCGGGTGTGCTGCCTTCGCTGTCGGCCGCGGTCGCCGTGTCGGTGTTCGCCTGTGTCGTGGTCGTCTCCGGCGGGTCGCTGGTCGTCGGCTGGGCCGTCGTCTGTTCGGTCGTGGTCGGCTTGGCTGTCGTCGTGGTCGTCTGTGTCTCCTTGGCGACGTAGTCGGGCCAGTCGCTCTCGGTGACGATGCTCGTGTTCGACGGCGCAGTGAACACACCCGGTGGGTCCGCCATCTCACCGGCGGCGTCGGGGAACGTCATGAGGCCCACCGTGGTATCCTGGCCGGGACCCATGTTGCCGGCGACGAAGAAGTCGCGGTCGCCCGCGGCCTTCGCGCCCCAGAACTGCGTCGATTCGGGGTCGCGCCACCAGGTGATGCGCTCGGGGTTGGCGGGGTCCGAGACGTCGTGGATCATCACGCCGCCGTAGTACCAGCTGGTGTAGAGGCGACCGTCGCGCACGTCGAAGTTGTGGGAGGTGGTGAACTTGCCCTGGAAGCTCTCGTCCGGGGAGCCGGGGGCACGGATGGTCGTGAGCTCCGTGGGGTTGGCCTTGTCGCTGATATCCCAGACGTCGATACCGGAGGCACCACGGGTCTCGTCGTCGGGGTGCATGTCCCAGGACTCGGCACCGATATACAGCGTCTCCGCGGCGTCGTCGACCGTGACGTAGTGGTTGTTGCCCGGCGGCTGGATGCCGATGCGGCTGAAGTCCTCCTGTTTCAACTGGGCGAGCTTCGTGGCATCGAGGCCACCCAGCCGGGAGACGACCTCGGGGTTCTGCTTGTCCGAGATGTCGACGATGAACGTCCCGGCTTCCCAGTTCGCGAAGTAGGCGTAGTCGCCCTGCACGTACAGGTCGTGGAGGCTGCGGAGCCAGCCGTGGACGTCCTGCCACTTCTCGTCGTGGTCGATGATGCCGAACTCGGTGACCTCGGTGAAGCTGTCCCCGGTCACGTCGAAGATACGCATCGTCTCGTTGTCGAAGTCGCTCCGGGTGAGGTAGGCGTGGCCGTCGGCGAGGAACGAGTTGTGGATGGGGTGGTCGACCTTCTGCACCGCGAGCTGTTCCGGGTTCGCGGGGTCGGACACGTCGTACAGCAGGGCGGCCTTGACGAGCTTGTCGCGGCTCGGCCCGTTGGGACCGACCACGAGCAGGCGGTCGCCGTCGGCCTTCACGTCGGCGACCATCTGCATCGGGCCGTTCTCCGCGTCGGCGAGGAGGTCGCGCTGCTCGGCCACGACGGTCGGGCTGGCCGGGTCGGTCACGTCGACGGCGGCGAAGCCGCTGCCGGCGGCGACGTAGGCGGTCTTCCCGTCGTCGCTGACGGTCACTTCCTGGGTCCCGTCGACGGTGGCACTGCCGAGGGGGGCGTACGATTCGGTGGGGAGGGCGGTTGCGACAGAGCCGACCGCGCTCGCCGCGAGCACGCCGGCACCCGTTCGCAGGACGTCTCTGCGTCGCATACCGCCACGGACGATTTGTGCACCTGAAAAACTGCTGTAATGTAAGTCGCTGTTTGTGTTACGGGTTCACACGATTCGCGGGTGTCGAGCCTGTCGGTTCCCCGGTGGCTACCGCCGGAGCTTCGACCGGTCGCCGGTCCCCGCGGTCAGGGCGCTCGCCAGCGCGCCCTTGACGACGACGTCGTCGCCGAGGGTGGTCAGCTGGATGTCGGGGACGTTCGTCATCACCATCTCGCTGACGCGCTCGCGGATCGGGTCCATGACGAGCTCGGAGTTGTTGAGCGCGACCGCCCCGCCGATGTAGATGACGATGGGCGCGAACGAGTGGACGACGTTCGCGACGCCGATGGCGTTCCAGTGTGCGACCTGGTCGACGACGTGGTTAGCGAACTCGTCGTCGGACGCGTGTTCGAACACGTCCTTCGCGGAGAAGTCGGGGTCGTCGAGCGGAAGGTCGGTCTCGAATTCGGGGTCGTCTTCGGCGAGGAGGCGGGCGAATCGCGGGATGTTGTTCCCGGAACAGTACGCCTCCCAGTGGCCGTCCATGCCACAGCCACAGGTGAGCCGTCCCTGCGGGTCGACGACGTAGTGGCCGACCTCGCCAGCGTTGCCGTCCCAGCCACTGGCGATATTCCCGTCGATGCAGACACCCGCGCCGATACCCGAGGAGATGGTGATGTACACCATGTCGTCGGGGTTGCGGTCGGCGAAGAAGCGCTGGCCGATGCAGCCAGCGTTGGTGTCGTTGTGGAGGTGGACGCGATCGGAGTTGATGAGTTGTCCGATGGGCCCACTCAGGGGAACGCGCTCGACGGTATCGGGGAGGTTCGGTGGGGTTTCGAGGGTCCCCTCAGCGAGGTCGAGGGGGCCGGCCGCACCGATGCCGGCCGCAGTGACGTCCGTCGGCTCGACGCCGGCGTCCGCGCAGGCGCGACGGAGCGTGTCGAGGACCGCTTCGGTCACGTCGATGCCGGTCGGTCCCTGTGGCGTCTTCGTGCGATACGAGCCGATGATTCGCGCGTCGTCGTCGCCGACGACGGCTCGGACGTTCGTCGCGCCGAGGTCGACGCCCGCGTACGTGGCCATTGAATGGGAAACGGACGGGCGGACACTTAATTGGTTAGATTTACTCGCGATTGAGTACGGGAACCGGTATTGTTCTCGGCTCAGTTGCCAGACCGCGAGGGGAGCCGCGGGATGAGCCACGAGAGGAACGCGTCCTCGCTGCGGGTCTGGAGCCAGACGGTGCCGGGACCTTCGAAGTCGACGACGAGCCCTTCACCCGAGAACAGGGTGGACTTCAGGCCGCCGACGCGGCGGACGTCCCAGCTGGTCGTGCCCTCGAAGGCGACGATGTGGCCGGAGTCGATGGTGTAGCGCTCGCCCGCGGCGAGTTCGACCGGTTCGACCGCGCCGTAGCTGGACATGAACACGGGCCCCTCGCCCGTGAGCTCGAGGAGGAAGAAGCCCTCGCCGCCGAGGAAGGACTTCCCGCCGCCGAACTTCGTGTCCACGGAGAGCGACGGGTCAGAGGCGAGGTACGAGCCGGCCTGGACGTACAGCGTCTCGCCGGTCAGTTCGTGCGCGACCACGTCGCCGGGCAGGGCGGGCGCGAGGGTGACGTGCCCGGGCTGCTCCGCGGTGTAGGTGTTGCGGAAGAACGATTCGCCGCCGAGGACCGAGCGCTTGACGTTCTTGAACAGGCCGCCCTCGCCGCGGCTCGTGTTGATGCTCATGCCGTCTGTGTGCGAGACCAGTGCGCCGGCTTCGGCCATCAGGGACTCGCCGGTCGTGAGGTCGACGTCGAGCAGGGCGTAGGAGGGACGGTTTCGAATCTCGTATTCCATGGCGGAGTAATCGCTTCGCAGATATATCTCCCAACCGGTGTGTGCGACATCCTCAGGCGTGGCGAGGTACTACACGGTACATGGAACCGACAGAACTGACAGACGTCGAGATAGACGCGCTCCACCGGACGGAACTCGCCATGGAGTGGCTCCGACGGGCCCACGGACACCTGCTGGAGTTCCATCACGGCATCGGGCACGCTATGGACCACCTCGACGCCGCCGAGGAACTCCTTCGCGAGAGCGGACACGCCGACCTCGCGGACGAGATTCGTGACCAGCACCTCCCCCGGGGCGTCATCGACCGCGGCCCGACGCCGGAGGAGGGCGACCGCTGGTCGTACGACGTCGTGGAGACGTTCGAGGCCGGGTTCCTCGCGGACATGGTCGGCTTCGAGGCGCGAACCCGGGACGAGGTGGCCGGCGGGAAGCGACACGTCGCCGAACGCCGGCAGGAACGCGAGTGGCGCGAGCGGGCTAGTCGCGGACGAACGTGACCGGGCACGGGGCCGACAGCATCACTTCCTGGGCGGTCGAGCCGAAGACGGCCTTCCCGGTCGGCGAGCGCTTGCGACCCGCGACGTACACGCGGTCGGCGGAGACGGACTCGGCGACGTCGACGATGGCGCGGCCGTGGTCACCGACGGCACCTTTGACCGAGTAGTCGACCGCAGCGTCGTCGAGGTGGTTGGCGAGGTCGCGGATGGTCGCGTGCCGGCTCGCGACCTCGTCGGGGGTCGCGTCGTTCGGGTTCGCGAAGTCGAGGCGGTCGCGGGTGCTGTCGTACTCGTCCTCGGTGAAGGCGTGGGTCAGCACGACAGACGCACCGGTCGGGTCGGCGACTTCGACGACCGATTCTGCGAGTCGCTCTGTGCGGTCGCCGTCGCTCGGGCCGACGGCGAGCACGATGGTTTGAATCGTCATGGAACGTCGTGCTCGCCGGAGCCAGTAAAAACTTCTGGAAATTTACTCGGTTCTGAAGAAACTTCTTGGAACGACTCGTTATGGGGCTCCGGGGCCAACGCATCGACATGATTCGACCCGACCTCACCGACCAGGTCGCGCTCGTCACGGGGAGTGCGAAGGGCCTCGGCCGCGAGCTCCTCCTCGCCATCGCCGACTGCGGTGCCAGCGTCGCCGTCCACTACCGCACCAGCGGTGACGAGGCCGAGACGGTCGCCGAACTCGCTCGTGAGCGCGGCGCACCCGCCGTCACGACCGTCCAGGCCGACGTGACCGACCCCGACGACGTCGATGCCATGTTCGACGCCGTCGAGAGCGACCTCGGAAGCGTCGACGTCCTCGTGAACAACGTCGGCGCGTTCGCCCCCCGGCACTGGACCGACATCGACTACGGGACCTGGCAGACCGTCTTCCAGACCAACGTCGACGCCACCTTCCTGACCTGTCGGCGCGCCCTCCCCGCCATGCGTGAGCAGGCGTACGGCCGCATCGTCAACGTCGGCTACGCGTCCAGCGAGAAGGGACTCGTCAACCCGAAGAACGCGCCGTACTTCATGGCCAAGGCTGGCGTCCTGATGTTCACCCGGATGCTCGCCGCCGACACCCAGGACGACGGCATCACGGTCAACGCCATCTCGCCCTACGTCATCGAGAACTCCGACGAGTTCCCCGACGAACTCCCGCGGGGGAGAGCCGCCAGTTACGCCGACATGGAGCAGGCCATGCTGTTCTTCCTCGACGAGGACTCGGACTACATCAGTGGCGAGAACGTCGAGGTCGACGGGGGCTGGCTGCCCGAGAAGGTGTAGGCCACCCACCACGACGACGCAACCACACCGGTGGTAGTTTTCACCCGAACCGGAGTCAGTTTCATGTGTACCCACCCCCATCGTTGGGGTGACACGACGTAATGAGCGCGCGAACCGGGGTGCTATGGATCGAGGGGGCGACAGGGGAGTCGCCCCTGTCCGACCAGCCCGCGGTCCGCGTTCACGAGGTCGCCGACCGGGCCGAGGCGGCCGCCACACTCGCGTCGGCCCGGGTGGATTGCATCGTCTGTCCGCAGGCCCGTGAGGGTCTCGCCGGGCTCTCCCTGCTCGAACGACTCGGCACCTCGCACCCGAACGTCCCGAGCGTCCTGGTCTCCGAGACGCCCGACGACGACCTGGCGAGTGCGGTCGCGAGCGGTGCCATCACGGAGTACCTCCCGCTGGCCATCTGGGAGGACCCCGGCGCGCGCCTCGCGGACCGGGTCCACGCGCTCGCCGACACACACGACCCGACCCGACCCGACGAACGAACCCTTTCGGGGCTGCTCGCGACGGCACGGGAGCTGATGACGACGCGGGCACCCGCCGACATCGCGAGCGTCGTCGCCGCCGCCGCGAGCGAGATCCTCGAGTACGAGAGCGCGGCGGTCTGGCTCGTCGACGACCACGAGGAGGTGTTGCGACTCGCCGCTGGCTCGGACGTCGCGAACTACGGTGTGGGGTCGGGACCCGTCGGCTCGGTGTTCGAGTCCGGCGAACCGACCGTCCACGAGACCGACGAGGGGGCGACGATGTACTATCCGCTGGGCGACCACGGCGTCATGGCCGTCACCGCCGACAGCGTCCGGGCGATGGAGGACGCCGACGTCCAGCTCGCGGAGATACTCGCGGCCAACGCCTCCGCGGCGTTCGGCCGTGCCGCTCGCGAACAGGCGCTCGAACTCTACCAGACGGTCGTCGACAACGTCCGTGAGATGGTGTACGTCCTCGACGAGGACGGCCGGGTCGTCCTGGCTAGCCAGCAGATCGTCGACGCGGCAGGGTACGACCGTGACGAGATCGTCGGCGAACACGTCTCGAAGTTCTTCACACCCGACGGCCTCGAGAAGGGGACCAGGGTCATCACCGAGATGCTCGCCGAGGACGAACCCGGGAACCGGACCTACCGGACCGAGGCGATACAGGCCGACGGGACGACGATTCCCGTCGAGATAGAGCTCTCGCTGTTGCCGACCGGGAACGGCGAGTTCCGGGGGACCATCGGCGCGATTCGAGACATCTCCGACCTCGTCGAGACCGAAGAGCGCCTGGAACACGAGCGCGACCGCTTCCGGTCGCTGTTCCGGCACATCCCCGACCCGGTCGTCGACACCTGTTTCGAGGGCGGCGAACCCATCATCGAGGGGGTCAACCCGGCGTTCGAGCGCGTCTTCGGCCACGACGCGGCCGACGTCATCGGCTCGTCCGTCAACGACGTCCTCGTCCCGACCGGCGACGAGGCAGGCGGGCGCGAACTGGACCGCCAGACGCTGGAGGAGGCACCCACCTCGGCCGAGGTCCGACGCGAGACCGCGGACGGCGAGCGCTTCTTCCTGTTCCGTGGCATCCCCTACCGGGCCGGCGACCAGGAGACCCACGCGTTCGGCATCTACACCGACATCACCGACCAGCGCGACCGCGAGCGCCACCTGCAGGTGCTCCATCGGGTACTTCGCCACAACCTCCGGACCGACATGGGCGTCGTCATCGGCTACCTCGGCGAACTCGAGGGCGAGCTAGACGAGGAGAGTCAACTCGCGCTCATCGAGCGCGTCACCGACCGGGCAGAGGACGCCGCCCGGCTGGCCGACAAGGTCCACCAGCTCGAACAGGTCATCCGGCGCGACTCCGACCTGAACCCCGAGCCCATCGACGTCACCGAGCGCGTCGAACCGCTCGTCGACCGGGCCCGCGAGGTCGAGCCGGACGCGACCATCCGCTTCTCGAGCCCATCGGCCTGCGTCGCCTACGCGGACGAACGCCTCGACCTCGCGGTGGAGAACCTCATCGAGAACAGCATCGAGCACACGCCGAAGGACCGGCCGACCGTCGAGGTGACGGTCGACCGGACACCGGAGTACGTCGAGATCGGCGTCGCGGACGACGGTCCGGGCATCCCCGAACACGAGCGGGCGTTGCTCACCGGCGACCGCGACGTGACGCGGGTCGAGCACGGTGACGGGCTCGGCCTCTGGGTCGTCAACTGGGTGGCACGGTCGCTCGGCGGCGACGTGCGGTTCGGCGACCCCACTGAGGGGAGCGAGGTCGTGTTACGACTGCGACCGGACGATTCCTGAGCGACCGGGAGCGACCGGGCTCAGTTCCCTTCCAGCGCGTCGATGGCGATACCCGCGACGACCAGCGCCTCCTTCGGGGCGTCGCCGCTGTCGGTGATGTTCACCTCGTACTTGTCGGCCAGCGAGAGCTTGCCCTCGATGGTGCCCATCGATTTCCCGTCGGGCGACTCGATGGTGTACTTGTGCGGGAGGAAGCCCATCAGTGGGACCTGGTGGCGGAGGAACTCGAGCAGCGCCCCCTGCCCCTCTATCTTCGCGAGGACGCGGCCGTCCGGTGCCCGGACCTGCCACTTGTGCTGGAAGAAGGTGAAGTTCTTGTCGAGGATGGCGACCTCCTCACCGGTGCGCTCGTCGGTGATGGTGTAGTCGCCGGCGTGGTCCATGATGCCGCCGGCCTTGATGGTGAACACCGTCTCACCGTCGGGGGACTTGAACGGGAACTCCTCCTTGAGCTTGAAGCGCTTCTTCTTCGCCTTGAGCACCACGTTCCCCGCCTTGTCGAAGACGGTGTACTTGCTCCGGATGAGGCTCTGTTTGATGTCGTAGTGGTCGTCGCTGAGGTCGATGCCCGAAATCACACTCATGGCCTTTCGTTCCCCGGTATCGTATTTAAAACCTTACCCGTGTCTGGGTGGACTCTTTCCTGTCACCTCGCCGTCGCCTGTCCCCCACGCTCGTCCGGAACCGACACCCTAAGGATGGTACCGCCCTTGCCAACAACCGAATGACCAAGGAGTACATCGAGGTCAGGGGTGCCGAGGAGCACAACCTCAAGGACCTCGACGTGCGTATCCCCCGCGAGCAGTTCAACGTCGTCACCGGACTGTCGGGGTCGGGCAAGTCCTCGCTCGCGTTCGAGACGGTGTACGCCGAGGGCCAGCGCCGATACATCGAGTCGCTCTCTGCCTACGCGAGGAACTTCCTCGGGCAGATGGACAAACCGCAGGTCGAGACGGTCGAGGGCCTTTCCCCGGCGATCTCCATCGACCAGAAGAACGCGGCGAACAACCCGCGCTCGACGGTCGGGACCGTGACGGAACTCCACGACTACCTCCGCCTGCTGTACGCCCGCGTCGGCACGCCGCACTGTCCCGAGTGTGGCCGCGAGGTCGGCGAACAGTCCGCCCAGACGATGGTGTCGCGGCTGCTCGACCTACCTGACGGAACGAAGGCGATGATCGCCGCGCCGGTCGTCCGCGACCAGAAGGGCGCGTTCGAGGACCTGTTCGACGACCTCGTCTCCGAGGGCTATGCGAGGGTCGAGGTCGACGGCGAGCAGTACGACCTCACCATCGAGAAACCCGAACTCGACGAGAACTACGACCACACCATCGACGTCATCGTCGACCGCGTGAAGCTCTCGACGGAGTCCCGGGCGCGCATCGGCGACTCGGTCGAGACCGCGCTGGAGGAGGCCGAGGGGCTGCTGAAGGTCATCCTCCCCGACCCGCCGGAAGACGTGGACATCGGCGGCTCCGAATCCCGCTCGACCGGCGACCTGGCGGGTGAGGGCGACGACCGGCTCGTCCTCGAGTTCTCCGAGGATCTCGCCTGCACGCACTGCGGCATCGACTTCGCCGAGATAGAGACGCGCAGTTTCTCGTTCAACTCTCCCCATGGCGCGTGCCCGGAGTGTGAGGGTATCGGCGAGACGAAGGAGGTCTCGGAGGACCTCGTCGTCCTCGACGAGTCAAAGCCCATCAAGCACGCCTTCGAGCCGTGGAGCTACAACCGGTCGTACTACCGGACCCGGCTCGACAACGTCGCCGCTCACTTCGGCGTCTCGGTCGACACGCCGCTCGAGGACCTCGACGAGGACGTGAAACGGCAGTTCCTCTACGGCACCGACGAGGAGGTCGTGTTCAAGCGCCAGACGAAGAACGGTATCCGGCGCAAGGAGAAGCGCTTCGAGGGCATCATCCCGAACCTCGAACGCCGCTACGTCGAGACCGACTCGCAGGGCACCCGCGAACACATCGAGGACTACATGTCCGTCACCGAGTGCCCGGCGTGTGAGGGCACCCGCCTCAAGCCCGCCTCCCGGTCGGTGCTCATCGCCGACACCGCAATCACGGAGATAAACGGCATGAGCATCGGCGACGCGCTGGAACACTTCGAAGGGCTCGAAGCCCACCTGAACGAGCGCGAGACCCACATCGCCGAGGAGATCCTCAAGGAGATTCGTGCCCGCCTCGGCTTCATGACTGAGGTCGGCCTGGAGTACCTCACGCTGGACCGCGAAGCCTCCACACTTTCGGGTGGCGAGAGCCAGCGCATCCGCCTCGCGACCCAGATCGGGAGCGGTCTCGTCGGCGTCCTCTACGTCCTCGACGAGCCGAGCATCGGCCTGCACCAGCGCGACAACGACCGCCTCCTGAATACGCTCGAAGAGCTGCGCGACCTCGGGAACACCCTCATCGTCGTCGAACACGACGAGGAGACGATGCGCCGCGCCGACAACGTCATCGACATGGGCCCCGGTCCGGGCAAGCGCGGTGGCGAAGTCGTCGCACAGGGTGATGCGGACGACATCATGGAGACCGAGGGCTCCATCACCGGCGACTTCCTCGCCGGCCGCAAGCAGATTCCCGTACCCGCCACCCGGCGCACCGCCGACAGCTACCTCACCATCGAGGGGGCCCGCCAGCACAACCTCACGGACCTCGACGTGGACATCCCGATGGGCTGTTTCACCGCCATCACCGGCGTCTCCGGCTCCGGGAAGTCCACCCTGATGCACGACGTGCTGTACAAGAGCCTCGTTCGCCGGATGAACGACAACAAGTCGGTGAAACCCGGCGAGCACGACGACATCTCCGGCATCGACAACATCGAGACGGTCCGCCTCATCGACCAGTCGCCCATCGGTCGCACCCCGCGGTCGAACCCGGCGACCTACACCGGCGTCTTCGACTACATCCGCGAGCTGTTCGCCGAGACCAAGCTCTCGAAACAGCGCGGCTACAAGAAGGGCCGTTTCTCGTTCAACGTCAAGGGCGGCCGCTGTGAGGAATGTGGTGGGCAGGGTACCGTCAAGATCGAGATGAACTTCCTCTCGGACGTGTACGTCCCCTGTGAGGAGTGCGACGGGGCGCGCTACAACGACGCCACGCTCGACGTGACCTACAAGGGCGCGACCATCGCGGACGTGCTCGACATGAGCGTCGAGGAGGCGTACGACTTCTTCGAGTCCTCCTCGCGCATCCGCCGGAAGCTCAAGCTCCTCAAGGACGTGGGCCTGGACTACATGAAGCTCGGCCAGCCCTCGACCACCCTCTCGGGTGGGGAAGCCCAGCGCGTCAAGCTCGCCGAGGAGTTGGGCAAGCGTGACACCGGCAACACGCTCTACCTGCTGGACGAGCCGACGACCGGCCTGCATTCGGCCGACGAGAAGAAGCTCATCGACGTGCTCCACCGGCTGGTCGACAACGACAACACGGTCGTCGTCATCGAACACGAGCTCGACCTCGTGAAGAACGCCGACCACGTCATCGACCTCGGCCCCGAGGGCGGCGAGAAGGGCGGCCAGCTCGTCGGCGAGGGGACGCCCGAAGAACTCGCCCAACACGACGACTCCCACACCGGGCGCTACCTCCGCGACCTGCTTCCCAGCGTGGACCGCGAAGGCCCACGCGGCCAGCGCGTCGAACCCGAGACGCGCGAGATGGCAGCGCCGACCGACGACGACTGACTGCCCCAAGGTTTTCGAGCACCCGATCCGTCGGCTCCTTCATGACCACATGGCAGGCGCTCGTCAGGCGTGAACTCCGGCGATATCACGAACAGACGAACTGCCCGGTCCTCACCAGACAAGAGTTCCTCGACCAGGCCCGTCCAGCGTTCGAAAAAGCGTACCCGAACAACAACACGCCTGGGCAGAAGTTCAGCCAGATTATGCAACAACTCGAATCGCTTGGCGAGGTGTCCTTCGTCGATTACGCCGGTACCTACCGAATAGTGGACCTGAACGAGGACGACATCGCTGACGATGACGGTACAGAACCGAGCTACCAGACCAGCCAGTACCAGCAACCGTCGTACCGCGGTACCGAATACGAGACGACGACTACGACCCGGTCGATGCCGACCGCGTTCCGGACTGAGACACTGGGACATTACCGAAACACGGGTGTCCTCTCCGGCGTCGACGTTCCGGCGCTCCTCGACGTGGCCCACATCCTCCCGTGGAGCGAGTACGAAGACGAGCAACTGAACCCAGGGAACGTCATGCTTCTCTCAAAGACCCACCACGCCGCCTTCGACGCCGACCTGTTCACCCTCGACCGGAACCTCCGACTCTGGACTGCACCAGACTTCGACACCGAGAGCGACCTCCTCAGACAGACTCTTCTCGACCGTGAGGGCACGCGAATCTCCTGGCCGGAGACGGCTCCCGACGTGTCCGCACGACTCGCCGACCGGAACCGCACCCTCGACTGGGACGTGCCAGCCTGACCTTCAAATACGAAGCCGCGACCACTCTCGTCGTGCCCTGACCCTCACCGCGCGGCGGGCTGCGGTTGTACGACACGTCGTCGCGCGAGGCCAAGTGTCGTCTGTTCGCCATTCGATTCCGCCCGGGGTGCTACTGTCAAGTATATATTCGTTCGCCGATAGCTATTTGAGCGACTGCTGGTAACACCCGCACGACCGACCGAACCCCCCGGTCACACACGCATGACCGACGACGCACGAGCAACCGTCTTGATCACCGTCGATTCGCTGCGGGCGGATGCGCTCGACCTGGACTCGGAGGACACACACACGCCGACCCTCCGGTCTCTGGCCGACGACGCGACCGTCTTCGAGAACGCCTTCGCACAGGGCAACTGGACGCCCTTCTCCTTCCCGAGCATCCTCGGGGGCACGCCAGTGTTCGCCGATGGCCCACGTATCGGGGTCGGCCCTGGTGCCACGCTCGCGGAGACGCTCCAGCGCGCCGGGGTCACCACCGGCGGTTTCAACGCCTCGAACGGCTTCCTCACCGCCTACTGGGGCTACGACCGCGGGTTCGAGGAGTTCGACGCCTTCCACGCGGAGGCGACGAACCCGGTGAGCAAGCTGTTCTCCGCCCACCCGACCTGGCAGGCCTGGGCGCAGTTCGCCACCCAGCCGATGCGCGCAGCAGTCCGCCGACTCAAGGGCGAGGAGAGCTACCCCGCCGAGAACACCTCACGGATGCGCGACGTGGAGAACGCAGCCATCTCGTTCATCGAGAACGCCGAGGGCGAGTTCTTCTGCTGGATCCACTACATGGACACCCACACGCCGTACGTCCCGGCACCGGTCCACGTCCGCGAGGTCGCCGACGAGCCGTTCAGCACGCTACGGATGCTCAGCCCGCACTTCCGGACTGGGCTGGGCCGTGGCATCGAGGAGGGAAGCAAGACGCTGGCCGACCTGCAGACGCTGTACAAGGCCGCTGCCCTGCAGGTCGACCAGAGCATCGGCCGCGTCCTCGCGGCCCTCGAAGACGCCGGCATCCGCGACGAGACCTGTGTCGTCGTCGCGGGCGACCACGGGGAGGAGTTCCTCGAGCACGGCCACCTCGCCCACTACCCGAAGCTGTACCGGGAGCTCGTCGAAGTCCCGTTCATCGTCGATGCGCCCGGCAGCGACGGCCAGCGGGTCACCGACCCGGTTGCGCTCGACGCGATTCCGCCGACGGTGTGTGACGCGATGGAAATCCGCGCGCCGGACCACTACACCGGCGAGAGCGTCATGCCGACGGTCCACGACGGCGTCGCGCCAGACCAGGAACCGGTCGTCTCGGTCACCGTCAGGGGCGACTCGGTCACCCAGCAGCCGATTCCACGACGGCTCGGCGACGGGGACGTGCTCGTCAGCGCCCGGAGCGAGGAGTGGACGTACATCGAGCACCCAGCAGCCGACGACCAGGAGCTCTACGACCGGCAGGCAGACCCAGCGGAGCAGGACGACCTGTGGGACGGCGAGCCACCGAACGAGGCCGTCGCGCGTCTCCAGTCCGCCGCCGAGCAACGGGTCATGGCGCTCGACTCCGTCGCGGACGCAGCCGAGTCGGCCGGCGAAGACGACGCCGATGAGGAGGTCGTCCCCGAGGAGATCGAAGACCGGCTGAGCGCGCTGGGCTACAAGTAGTCGGGCCACCGGAGGGATCTCTCAGGACGGAGAGTTTTGTCGGACCACGACGTAGAGGGAGCTATGCAGTTCGTCGCCCTTTCCGACACCCTTCTCACGATTCGCGACGGCGAGACGGTCGCCCGGTTCGACGGCCACGACTTCGAGTGCGTCGCGACCGACGGCGAGCACGTCTTCGCCGGGACGTTCGACGCCGGGCTCTGGCACAGCCAGGACCGGAGCGAGACCTGGGAACGTGTCGGGCTCGACCTCCCGGATGCGGTGATGTCGGTCGCGTTCGATCCACACCGCGCAGGCGGACTCTGGGCCGGGACCGAGCCGAGCCGCGTCTTCTATTCGCCGGATTTCGGCGACACCTGGACCGAGCGAGGCGGTCTCACCGACCTGCCCTCCGCCGACTCGTGGTACTTTCCGCCCCGGCCCGACACGCACCACGTCCGTTGGCTCCAGCCCGACCCGAATCGCCAGGGCCGACTCTTCGTCGGCATCGAAGCCGGTGCGCTCGTCGTCACCGAGGACAGTGGCGAAACGTGGCGCGAGCGCCCCGAGGGAAGCCGTCGCGACAACCACCAGCTCGCGACTCACCCGGACGCCCCGGGCCGCGTATACAGCGCCGCCGGCGACGGCTACGCCGAGAGCAACGACGGCGGCAAGACGTGGGTCCAGCCACAGGATGGCCTCGAGCACCGCTACTGCTGGAGCGTCGCGGTCGACCCGGGCAACCCCGACGTGCGACTCGTTTCGGCGGCGGATGGGGCGTACGCGGCCCACCGGGCCGAGACCGCCGAATCCTACGTCTACCGGAAGGTCGGTGACAAGCCGTGGACGCTCGCGATGCGCGGTCTGCCCGAGCCAGACGGGTTCCGCCGGCCGGTGCTGGCACCGGGGACCGACCCGGGGACGTTCTTCGCCGCCACGGACGACGGACTCTACCAGACCGACGACCGGGCCGGCGGCTGGAACCGCATCGAATCGTGGGACGTGGCCGGTCCGGTTCGCGGCCTCGCAGTGTGGTGAGCCTGGCGACCCGAACCGGGAAGGTATTTAGCCGCGACTCACTAGGCGACGGACATGTACGACTTCGTCGTGGTCGGCGCTGGTCCCGCCGGCGCACGCTTCGCCCGCCGCGCCAGCGAGGCGGGATACGACGCCCTCGCGCTCGAACAGGGCCGCGTCGGTGAACCACTGGCCTGTTCGGGACACGTCAGCACCGACATCTGGGAGTTCACTGGTGACGGTGCCCGCGATGAGCTGCTCCAGAACGAGGTGTTCGGGGCGCGCTTCCACGTCGGCGGCCCCCATAGCAACGCCCACGAGTTCTACAAGCGCGAGGTCGTCTCGAACGTCATCGACCGGGTCGGTCTCGACCGGCATCTCGCCGACCTCGCCCGCGAGGCCGGGGCGGACCTCCGCGAACAGCACACCGTCACCGGCGTCGAGGAGCACCGCGAGAAGGTCGAAGTTACGGCCCGCGGTCCTGACGGCGTCGAGACCCACGAGGGGAAGATGGTCGTCGGCGCGGACGGCCCGCGCTCGCGGGTCCGGCAGGCACTCGGCCTCCCCGAGCCCGGGGAACTGCTCCATGGCGTCCTCGGGTTCTCCGACGAGCCCGACCCACAGGACTTCGTGGATGTCCACCTCACCGCGCCCCGGTTCTTCGCGTGGCGCATCCCCCGGGACGAGTCCGGCGTCGAGTACGGGCTCGCCTGTCCGCCGGGTGAACAGGTGAACGAGCTGTTCGAGGAACTCGTCGCGGGCTACGACGTGGACATCGTCCGCCGGTGTTCCGGGCTCATCCCCATCGGACCCCCGGGCGTCGTGACGACCCGCCGCGGGTTGCTGGTCGGCGACGCGGCTGCACAGACGAAACCGTTCACCGGCGGTGGCATCCTCTACGGGATGACCTGTGCGGACCACGCGGTCCGGACGGTCGACCCCGACGACCCGTACACGCTTGCGGACTACGAGGAGGCGTGGCGTGACGACCTCGCCAGCGAGATTCGACTCGGCCACTGGATTCGCAAGGCGTACTCGCTCCCGGAACCGGTGCAGACGCTCGGGCTGTCGACGCTGTCCGGCGAGATCGGCGTCCACATGGACCGTCCCACCTCGCTGTTCTCGACGGACCAACTGAAAGCGTTCCTGCGCTGACTGGCGGCTCAGCCCCGGGCCTCGTCCCGGTCGCGGCTGAGACCGAGGTAGCCCGAGACGGTCCGGTTCTCGATGGTGATGGGGCGAAGTTCGACCGGGAGCGATTCGGTTCCCTCGACCAGTCGGACGTGTTCGACCGAGAGCTCGACCCGCTCGAACAGGCGCTCGACCCGCTCTCTGTCCTCGGTCGCGACCAGTTCGTCGAGACGTCGGCCATGCAGGTCCTCGGGGTCGGTACCGAGTGCCCGGCTGAGAGCAGTGTTCGACACTGTCACGACGCCGTCGACCACGACGAACGTCGCGAACGGCAACGCCTCGACGACCGTGTCCAGCGAGAGCGTCCTGGTCGCCTTCTTCCCGGGTTGATGCTGCTCGAGCAGGCTATCGATACGATGGCGGAGTGTCTTGGGGTCTATCGGGACCGTGATGAGCTCGTCGATGAAGTCGAACCGGGTGTCGTCGCTGGCGGCGACCCGAGGCCCGAGGCGGTGTGGGACGACCAGCAAGCAGGGGAAGAACTCGTCAGCCTCGTCCCGCTGCTCCTTCTGACGACGTATCTCGGCGGCTGCACGCGACAGCGCACCGATGTCGACCAGACAGAGGCTGGTGTCCTCGGGGAGTGGGTCGCCCGGCTCGATGGCTTCTGCGTCGATGCCGTGCTCGTCGAGCCACGTCGTCAGGACGTTCTCGTTCCCACTGTCTGCCAGTACGAGTGCGACAGCTCGTGGATGTGAGGGGGCGTCGGAATCACTCACCGCTGTCCTCGACGAACTCTGGCGTTCCGGTCAACACCCCGCGGAGACCGGTCAGCGGTGCTCCGAGATGGAGGCCATCGGAGCGTATCTCGAACTCTCGGAGCGTTCGCTCGAAGTCGCTCGTCCGCATCTTCAGGACGCCCATCGCCCGGTTTATCTCACCGTGCAGTTCGAGGTACCGGAGGAAGAGGATGTTGTCACCGAGGTAGCTTATCCGTTCGCTGGTCGGCTGGAAGTCGCCGGTGACCGCGGCCACGTCGTCGATGAGCAGGGACGTGATACCCATCCCTCGCAGGTAGCGACACAGCGCATGTAGTTCACGGACGAGGTCGTCGTCGTCACCACGGATGGAGAGCCGGTAGCCGCTGATCCCGTCTATCATGACGAGTTTCGCTCCTTTCTCTTCGACCTCTTGTCGGACCATGTGTGCGAACTCGTCCGACGAGACCGCCAGCGGTTCGACCTCGACGATCTCGAGGGTCCCCTTCGCTTGCATCTCTTTGACTGGAATCCCGATGGCCTCCGACCGGTGGACGAACGTGTCGGTCGACTCTTCGAACATGTAGATGACGGAGCGCTCGCCGCGCTCGGCGGCGGCGCTCATGAGCTGTGAGCCGGTCGTCGTCTTCCCGACCCCGCTCGGGCCGCTGATGACCGTCACCGTCCCGCGTTCGATGCCGCCGGAGAGGAGACTGTCCATCTCGGAGAGTCCGGTCGACATGGCCACGGCCTCGAACTCGCGCGAGCGAACCGTCGGAATCAGCTCGGGGAACACGTCGATTCCGGTCTCCGTGATGCGCATGGTGTGGACGCCGCCCTGGAAGCCAGAGCCACGGAACTTCGTGACGGTGAGCGTGCGGCCCTTCGCGGCGTAGCCGAGTTCCATGCTCCCATCGCAGATGAACTCGAGGTCGGCGTCGGGCATGTTCGGCATCGGCTGGGTGGAGAACACGATGGTCGCCTCGGAGTCCTTGAGGAAGCTCATGAAGCCAGCGACCTCCGTGCGGAACTGGTAGTCGTCGGGGGCGAAGTAGCGGAGCTGGGTCAGCGGGTCGACGAACACCCGGTTCGGTTCGGTTTCCTCGACGGCCCTGACGACGTGTTCCGTGATGTCGTCCTCGACGTCCGGTGGTTCGAACACGTCGTAGTGCGTCCGCGACTGGAACGACTCCGAGTCGGGGCTCAGGTCCAGAATCGTGATATCGGAGAGGTCGAACCCGAGTGCAGCCGCGTTCGCCAGGACATCCTTCTCGCGCTCCTCGAACGCGACGTAGAGGCTATTCTCCGGGTCCTCGAGTAGAAAATGCAGGCCGAGAATCGTCTTTCCCGTGCCGGGCTGCCCACTGACCATGTACGACCGGCCCGGAATGAAGCCGCCGTGAAGGACGTGGTCAAGACCGGAGATTCCGGTCGAGTATCGTACTCCGGTTTCATCCATGGCTAGAAAGAAACCGCCAGTGACCAAAAGTCATCTGGCGAGTTCCCTGCTAAAACGAGCTAAGACGGGTATTCTGGTACACGGGCCGACCGGTCGCTCTCGGAGAAGAACGGCAGCGAGACGCGGGTCGCCGACACCTCGTCGCCGTCGACACGGACGGTGAGGTCGGTCGTCTCGGAGTCGTAGGGGACGAGCGCCATGGCGAGCGGACGGTCCAGCGACGGGCTCTCGCACGCGCGGGTCACCTCGCCGATGGCTTCGTCACCGTCGAAGACCGCGGCTCCGGAGTCGGGGACGACCTCGGGTTCGAGCCCGACGAGTCGGCGCGACGGCTGGCCACGGTTCTCCACGCGGGAGACGACCTCCTGGCCGACGAAACAGCCCTTCTCGAAGTCCATCGCGTTCCGCAGGCCGAGGACGTTCGGGAGCCGTTCCTGGAGTTCGGTGTCGAACAGGGGCGTCCCGCCTTCGAGGGTCAGGGCATCCCACGTCTGGTAGCCGAAGGGGGCCGCGTTCAGCCCGTGGTTGACGAGCGTGCTGAACACCGCCCTGGCGTCGTCTGCGGCACAGATGACCTCGTAGCCCTCGTCGCCGATGAGACCGTCGCCCCGGATGACCGTGACACCTTCGTCGCCCATCGTCCCGCGAACGAACGAGAGGTGGTGGTCCGGGGTCGCGGACTTGTTGAGGACGCTCGCGACCTTCTCGGTGGACTTCGGGCCGTGGACGCCGAAGGTGGCGAAGTCGTCGGTGGCGGCCCGTAACTCGACGTCCTGGATGAACACCTTCTCGCCCCAGTCCTCGACCAGCTCGTCGGCCAGTCCCGGCGGCACGAACAGGAGCAGGCGCTCGCCGGCGTTGTAGACGTACATGTCCATCCGGATCTTGCCCTGGGGGTCGAGCAAGAGCGCGTAACAGCCCTCGCCGTCCTCACCGGGCACCCGGTTCGAGACGGCGTTGTCGACGAACTCGACCCTGTCCTCGCCGGTGACCGTGACGACGCCGTACACCATCTCGCAGACGCCGGCGACGTTCCTGACCGCCTTGTGGACTCGCTCCGGTCGCCCGTAGTGTTCGACGACGGTTCGACCGCCGCGCTCGCCGAACGTCGCCCCGTGGTCCGCGTGGACCGACTCGATGACCGTCATTGATATCTGCAGGTTGGGCCGGTTCGCGGGTAAAGGCTCTCGTTTCTCCGGGCGATGTCTCTGGAGGCGCGAAAAACGCAGAAGCACCGCACAGGGTCGCTGTTCAGGCGTCGACGTCGTGGTCCGGGTCGTCCTCGACGGCGCGCTTCATGGACTCGCGGCGGGACTTGGCGTCACGGCCGGTCGCCTCGAGGAGGAACTCGTTCTTCTTGGAGACGGCGTCGCCGGCGGCCTCGAGCTCGTCCGGCGAGAGCTCGGCCGGGTTGCGCTCGACGAAATCGACCGCGAGCTTGTCCTTCTTGCCCGAGTACTCCACAGCGCCGACGATGATGCGCTCGAAGACGGGGTTCGCCGGTTCGCCGATGACGTAGAGGTCGCTGCCCTTGAACTCCTCCGTACCTGTCACGGGTCCGAAGTACTCCTCGATACTCGCTTTCAGGTCCGGAATGCGCTCTTCGAGGTACTCGCCGCGTCGCATCTTGTACTCCTTCATGGATGGGACATGGGCAGGTGGGTGTTTACCTGTTTCGTCACTCCTCGGCGAGGTAGCCCCGTTTGCACTCGGGACAGATGTCTCCGGCGCGCAGCGAGGTCCGTGCGGCGAGTTCGGTGTTGTCACAGGCAGGACAGACGAGATCGCCGCCTGACCGCGATGGCGAGCCGGTGCCCGGGGCCCGCGCTTCGTTGGCGGAGGCGATGCCCGTCGGGGAGTTACTGGCGGCGCTGCGGGCGCGCTGGTCGACCTCCTGTTCGACGGACTGGGCTCCCGTGTTGTCGATGAACTCCGCGTCGTGCCCCTTCTCGGGGTTGCCCTCGGCGTCCGTCTGCGGGTGGCCGCCTTCGAACTCGACGTCCGCCGTCTCGCCGTCGGGCGTGGTCGCGTCGAAGCCGTCGTCTTCGTCACCGTGGTCGGGCCACTCGCGCGCCTCGGTCGTGGCGTTCGCGTGGCCTCCCTCGTGCTCCGGCCACTCGCCGTGTTCGCGTTCGGTCTCCTCGGGCTCGGGGCCGTCGCCCGGGAGGATGACGCCGTCGTCGGTCTCCGGGTTCTCGTGGGGGTCTGCAGGTGCGTCCTCCACGAACTCACCAGCGTCGTCGACGTCGGTCGCGGTCGCCTCGGCGGTGTCGGCCTCGGCGTCGACCGCGTCAGCCGTCGGTTCCGGGTCGTCGTCGCCGTCGATGATCATCGCGTCGTCGTCGGCCGCCACGGCCGCCGCGTCGTCCGGCGTCGAATCGGGAACCGGCGTCTCATCATCGTCGTCGACAGCCTCGTCGCCTACGACCTCGGCGTCGTCGTCCGTCTCGGCGTCGTCGTCCGTCTCGTCCTCGCTATCGACCGTGACATCGGGTTCGTCGTCGTCGACGAGTTCCGCGTCGGCCTCGTCGGCTGTCGCCTCGGCGACCACCTCGGCGGCGACCGTATCAGCGTCGTCTGCCGGCTCCTCGGCCGAGTCGGTCGGCTGTCCGTTCGAGACGCTCGTTACCTCGGTGTTCTCGCTGATGAGAGTCTTCTCGCCACAGCGCGCGCACACCTCGTACTCACGGACGGTCATCACGACCTCGTTGCCCTGCTCGTCGCGCTCGTCCTCTATCTCCGTCTCGCTCCAGTCGTGACCGAGGAGCGAACACCTCAGACCCATTATGACGGCCTACCCCGTCCGGCCGTAAAAGACTTTGCCGACCTGGCAATCGGAGGGTGACGCACCGATGGCTGTGCTAGCAGGCAGCGCGGGCTGCCCAGCCGGTCACTGCTCGTTGACACCGACAGCCATCCGGGCCAGTAAGACACAGACGACAGCGACTCGACCCGGACTGGGGACTCCACCGGTACCGACGACTCCACCGGTACCGACGACTTCGCCTGAACCGACGAACCCACTGCTCGACACCCTGCCCGACCACGACGACAGGGGTAAGCGTGAAATCGTATCCGCACGAAGTGGATACTGATGAAGGCAAAGCGGGAGTTCCGGAATCGAGCCGACATCGACGTATCCGTGCTCGATGCCCTCGTGGACCGTGCTGACGACGGGATGACAGTCTTCGAGCTCCGCTCGCACGTCGAGGCGGACATCGACGACCTGGAGACGGCCCTCGCGGGGTTGAAAGAGGACGAACTCATCGTCGTCGAACAGTCGACCGGCCGGACGGTCATCAAGCCCGCGGACCAGGTCATCCCCGACCCGGAGGACCTCGCGGAGGACCCGTCGCTCATCGACGAGTTACGGAAGAAACTACCCTTCTGACTCAGCTGAGCGCCCGCTCGACCGCGCTGGCGACGCTCCGGGCCTTCTCCGCGAGTGCTTCCGAGACGTGCCCCGAAGCCACGGCCTCGTCGAGTTCGTCGTCGTCGACGCGTTCGACGGTTCCATCCGCGTGTTTCACCACGTCGACGTGGAGGTCGACGTAGCGCGCCTCGTCGGGGAACAGCTCGACCGGCGTGCAGATGTTCACGTAGGTGCCCTTCTTCTCGCCATCCTCGCCGCGGTAGACGGTCGGGTACCACCAGCGTCCTTCCTTGAGCTTCGTGATGGCCACGTCACCCTGCTCGCGCGGGACGCCGAGGGCGTCGTAGGTGCCGCCGCCGGACATCTGGCGTTCGAGGGTCACCTGCCCGTCGGGGTCGTAGTCCGTTATCTCGCCGCGGCCGAGGACGATGAGCCGCCCTTCGGGTTTCCCGTGCGCGAGGGCGATTCGGT
This sequence comes from Haloarchaeobius pelagicus, assembly GCF_051207375.1. Classification (NCBI taxonomy): domain Archaea; kingdom Methanobacteriati; phylum Methanobacteriota; class Halobacteria; order Halobacteriales; family Halorubellaceae; genus Haloarchaeobius; species Haloarchaeobius pelagicus. The sequence continues at coordinate 207,647 of NZ_JBPJZD010000001.1, forward strand.
CGCCGAGTAACGGGCCGAACTGTTCGGTGACCGCCTGGAACGGGAACTCACCGCCGGGGTCCTCACAGACCGCCTCGACGAAGTCGACGGCCGTACTGGCGGCGCGGTGGGCCGCCTTGATTCGATGGTGGCCGATCATGGTTCGTTCGACCCCGCGCCGAACCTCGTCCAGGGCGAACCGGCACTCGCGGCCGAACCAGACCCACGCGGTTCCCTCGCCGGGGGCGAGCAGGTCCGGGGCGTCGTCGGGGTCGCCGCCGGCGGCAGCCAGCTGGTCGTCCAGTTCCGCGGCGCGGTCGACCGCGGCCTGGAGTGCGTCGCCGAGTGCGGACATGTCGGCGTCGGCGGCCGCGCGCTGCCAGCGGACGCCCCAGCCGTCGGGCACCTCGACGGGGAGGATGTCGGTGGTGCGGACGATTTCGGTGGCGCGCTCGCCGTTCACGTTCGCGGAGACGCCCGAGCGCCCCTGCGAGAGTTCGACCAGTCCGTCGTGGACCGTGATGTCGGTCGAGAGCAGCGGGCGGTCGTCGCTCCACGGAGCGGCGGGTTCGTGGACCTGCACGCGGACCACGTCGCCATCGTCGACGTAGTCCTCGACCTCGCGGAACGGGAGGAACCCTTCGCTGTCGCCCAGGTCGACGACCGCGCCGCTGCCGAGCGTCTCGGTGACGATTCCGTCGAAGACCGCCCCGCGGGGGGCGGCGCTGTCCCAGTGGAGCGCGTCCACGCCCACGTTGGCGACGACCTCGCGGACCGTCGCGAGGGTCTCGCGCTCGCCGATGAGGCCGACACCCTGGCGGTCTCCGGTCGTCTCGATCTCGACCGCGGCCGGTCTCGCGGAGAGGTCGGCGTCGTGCTCCTCGAACCGTCGCCGGATGGGCGGGGACGCCTGCACCACATCGAACCCCTCCTCGAGCAGGAGCTGGGTGAGCGCGGTCGTGTAGATGCCCCGGACCCTGACCGTCATAGCTGGTCGCGGGTCGGTGCGAAGCGGACCCGGTCGTGGACGCTCGGACCGAGCGTGAGTTCGACCGTCCCGTCGTCGAGGAGTCTGCCGTCTTCGACGAACACGCCCCAGGTGTCGAAGCGCAGCCAGCCGCGCATCTCGGCCGCGTGCGTGGTGATGTCGCAGTACTCGACGGTGTGTTCGGGGTACTCGTTCGCGCTGTGGGCCATGTCCATGTCGGAGTAGACCACGTCGTTCGTCTCGAAGAACTCCATCAGCGCCGCGGCGTCGGCCTCGGTCTGCTCGGCGACGGCCGCGGAGGCTGCCTGCAGCTCGTCGGTCGACAGGCCGACCTCGCGCAAGGCGGCCTGCGTCCGCTGGTCGAAGTGCATACCCGGCGCTACAGGTGGCAGGGTCTTTACTCGTACGACAGCGTCCGCGTGAGTCGGTCGTCGGGATTCAGTCGTCGGCCAGGGTTTCGCCCCAGCGGGACGAGCCCTCGGCCGGCGTGCGAGAAGAGGGAGGCGTGGTGGTCGTCTGCGGTTCGTCGTCGGTCGGTGTGAGTGTAGGTACTGGTTTCCTAAACCCGTCTTCCTCCGTCGGAAGGGGTGTGTAGAGCATCTGTCGGCTGTTATTCTCTGTCATTGTCTCGCATAGAGGAGTCCCCCATCATAAGCTTCCCCCTATTACGCGTTATGTGGATTAATGTCATTCTAGGATTCGACGTTCGTCACCTAGCACTTCATTCGGGTCCACAGCCTGCCGTAGGGGGAAGCATTACAGGCAGGATGTCCGTACGCTTGGGCAATGAGTCCTCGCCGTGACCCGGTCGAGCGGGCTGCTGACCGGGCCAGTGACCTGTACGAGATCGCGACGTGGGAGCCACGCACCGAGTTCGACGGGTTCGCGGTCTCTGTCTACGAGGGACTCCGCCCCGCCGCTCGGTTCGGCGTCATCGTCCTCGCGGGCATCCTCGCGCTCGTGCTGTTCGGCCTGGTCGCCATCGGGGCCATCACCACCCCACTGGTCGGCGGTTTCGTCGTGCTCTCCATCGTCCCCGCACTGCTCTTTGCGGTCTACGTCTACCGGAGCGACGTGACGACACAGGAGCCACTGCGGCTTGTCGTCGGCACGTTCCTGCTCGCCATCCTGTTCTCGACGTTCGCCAGCGTCGTCAACACCGTGATGAGTGCGGGCTTCAGTTTCGTCGGCCTCCCGACCAGCACACTCCTCGGCGGCTTCGTCTACTTCTTCTTCATCGTCGCGCCCGGCGAGGAGTTCGTGAAGTGGCTCGCCATCCGCATGTACCCCTACCGCCGCCCCGAGTTCGACGCGGTCATCGACGGCGCGGTGTACGGTGCCATCGCGGGCCTCGGCTTCGCCACCATCGAGAACGCCGTGTACATCACCAGCAGCATCAACCAGGCGTCGACCGTCCCCATCGTCGACGCGGGCTCGGCCATCGCGACGGTCCGGGCGTTCGCCGGGCCGGGCCACGTCATCTACTCCGCCATCGCCGGGTTCTACCTCGGGCTCGCGAAGTTCAACCGGGACTACTTCGGTCCCATCGTCGTGAAGGGTCTCCTGCTCGCGGCGCTGTTCCACGCGACCTACAACATGACCGTCAGCCGGGTCCCGCAGGTGCTCTCGACCGCCCTCGATATCAGCCCCATCGCGGCGTTCTTCGGCTACGTCGTCGTCTACGACACCGTCATCGGCCTGTTCCTCTACCGCAAGATACGGAACTACCGGCGGGCCTACGACGAGGTCGGCGCGCACCGGAACGGGGTCGAACCCGGCGAATCGGAACTCACCGAGTTCGACCAGCCCCCGCGGTACTGAGTTCGACCTGCGTCAGGCCAGTCGGTCGGTGTAGCCGTCCAGCATGTTCTCGACGTACTTCGCCATCACGTCCACCTCGAGGTGGACGAAGTCGCCCGGCTCCTTCGCCGAGAGGTTCGTCAGCTCGTACGTCGTCGGGATGATGGCGACCGCGAACTCACCCTCGCCCTTCTCGGCGACCGTGAGGCTGATGCCGTCGAGGGTGACCGACCCCTTGTCGACGACGTATTTCTCGTATCCTTCGGGGAGTTCGAAGGTGAAGCGCCAGTCCTCGCCAACACGGTCGACCGCGAGGACCTCGGCCGTCGTGTCGACGTGGCCCTGCACGATGTGGCCGTCGAACCGGCCGTCGGCGGGCATCGCACGTTCGAGGTTCACGAGGTCACCCGCCTCGACCAACCCGAGGTAGGTCTTCGCGACGGTCTCCTCCGCCAGGAACACCTCGAACGTCTCCGCGTCGAACTCCTCGACGGTCAGACAGACCCCACTGACGGCGATGCTCGCGCCGTGGCCGATGTCCTCGAGGACCACGTCGCCCGCGATTCGCAGGCGTCGCCCGTCGTCGGTCTCTGTCACCTCGACCACCTCGCCCGTCTCCTCGACGATACCGGTGAACATAGCCGGGCGTTCGGGGCGGGCGGCGGAAAGGGTTGCTATCTCGGGTGCTCGTCTGCTGGTAACCCTACTGGGTGGCGCGCGCTGGCTCGCGTGTCGGAGGTCGCGAGTCGGCGCCGTGCGAGGGATGAGTACCGCAACGTAGCGAAGTCGTTCGAGACGGCAAAGCCGTCTCGTGATGACGAAAGGTCGCAGACCTTTCGAACCACGGAGTGAGGAACGGAATCGGCTGGGGAGGGTGTGGTGCGGTTGCGGTGCTGTGCGGTGTGGGGGTGGTCTCCACTGCCACCAGCGCGAGTGACCTGCTCGTCGCCACCAGCCATCGCCTGAACTCCAGGGCGTCCAGCCATCGGTTCGAGTCGAGAGCCGAATCCGGCACCGTCTCCGACTCGACCAGCGATTTCACCACCCATCCATTCGATTACCGACGGGTCCGCACCCTTTTTGTCGTGCTGTCGCCAACGAACTGTCGATGGGTCGGAGCATCATCGAATCGGTGAAACTGCTGGCGGTACTCGTGTTCGCACTCCCTGCCATCGCCGCGGGCCTGGACATGGTCTTCCTGCGCGGTGAGACCACCATGGGTGCGGCACTGGTCGTCATCGGGGTCCTCATGATACTGGTCGAGAAGTACATCGACAGCCCGTTCGACCTCCCGGGCAAGCTGACGGGCGCGGCGGTCGATACGGTCATCAAGGAGCCCGAGGAGATCGAGGAGTCGAACAGCGAGTAGCGAGAACGGTCTTTCTCAGGGTGCCAGCGACCGCGGGAACGCGCCGAGTGCCCGCCCGCCGTCCTCGGTTATCGCGACGAGGTCAGCGAGCCTGACCGTCCCTTCGTCTGCATCACTGACCGTGGCATCGAGCGCCAGCACCGTCCCGGAGTCGAGTTCGTCGTCGTCGTCCAGTTCGCCGAGCAGCGGCGCTTCGCGGCGTTCCAGTCCGACGCCGTAGGCCGCCCCGTCGTCGCCGTCGAAACCGTAGGCAGCGACCTCGGCCTCGAGTTCCAGCAGGACCTCGCCCACGGTGATACCGGGTTCGAGTTCGCCGAGCGCCGCGTCGAGGGCGGTCTCGGCGGCCAGTTGCGCACGCCGGGTCCAGCCGCCGTCACCGTCGACGACGAACGTCCGGACCAGCCGCCCGTGGTAGCCGTCGGGGCCGTGGGGCGCGAGGTCGACGACGACGGTGTCGCCCGGTTCGATGGGGTCGTCAGAGCGCGGGGTCGCCGTCCGGCCCGCGACGCCGATGGCGGTCGTCCCGGGGTGGACGCCCTCGGCAGCGAGGGCGGCGTTGGCCTCGCGGCGCAGTCGGAGCGCGGTGAGCGGGGCGTCGTTCCAGACGAGGGGGCCATCGTGGTCGTGGTCGTGGTCGTGGTCGTGGTCGTGTGACTCGCCAGTGCCGTCGCCGGAATGGCTATGTGAATGACCGTGGCCGTGTCCCTCCTCGGTGAGGTCGCCCGGTTCTGCCTCTGCCAGGACTTCCGAAACGCGACGCATCCCAGCGCAGGCTGCCGACTGGACCGTGGTCTGGCGGAGCTGTTCGGCGTCGGTCTTGCGTTCCCGCGCGGTCTCGACGACGGCCGTCGAGGCGACCTCGAAGCCGTCGTTCTCCAGGTACAGCGCGGCGTCGTGGGGAATCGTCTGCGGCGTCAGCACCGTCCCGGACAGCCCGAGGTCGTCCAGCACCGTCGCGACCCGGGTACCGGTCGGGATCGCCTCGCCAGCAGGCAAGACCTGTGCGTCGGGGTACGCCTCCGTCGCGGCGTCGGGTGCCTCGGGCGCGAGCAACAGCGCCTGGTCTGCCGTCACGACGACGGCGAGTTCGCCGTCGAGTTGGGCGGTCCGTGCGAGGTAGCGAAGCGTCGGGTCGGACTCGCGGCCGACGTGGACGAACGCACAGGCATCGCGGGCTCGCAGCTCGCGCTGGACGGGCTCGAAATCGATTGAAAGCGACATGGCCTCAGTCGGCTGCTTCGGGCTCGACGGGCTGTTTCGCTTTCTCGATGAGCTCGTCGAGGTCGATGCCGGTTATCTCGTTGTTCAGGAGGACGTCGATCGAGAGGGTCGGCGCGCCGTCGACGAGGTTCTCCAGCAGGACGAGGCGCTCGCGGGCGCGAGACATCCCGACGTAGAACACACGTCGCTCGTTGTCGGTCAGGATGGGGACCGGCGAGGTCGTCTTGGTGAACTCGATATCGTCGTCCAGTGCGTCCTCGTCGACCGTCGCCACCATCTGCTCGACGACCTTCTCGGTGAGGTCGGTCGCCATGAACACGTGGTCAGCCTCGCGACCCTTCGCGGAGTGGATGGTGCCGAGACGGACGTGGTCGCGGTCCATGTCGCGGTGTTCGCCGGTCGCGAAGTACGCCTTCATCGACTTGCGCTGGAAGGAGGTGACCTTCCGGACCATGTCCGACGCCGACGCCGGGCCGGGCATGAACGGGACGAAGTCGCTCACGAGGTCGGGCGAGATGGTGAGCTCGGTGAGGTCCTCGACGCCGGCCTCCTCCTGGGCCTCGTCGATGGCGTCGAAGAACTCGTCGCGCTCGTTCGTGCCGAAGGCGGACTCCTGGAGCATGTCGGCGAGACGGCGGGCCTGCAGCCCGGTGATGTCCTCGCCTTCCTCGATCTGCTCGACCGCGGTGACGTAGTCGTTCAGGCGGTCGGTCCACATGCGCTGGTCGGTCAGCGACTTGAAGGGGATACCCTCCGTGATGAACTCGTCGATGAACTGGAACATCTGGTAGCGCGCCCGGAACAGGATCATGATCGTCCCGTCGTCGTTCTGGATGGTCCGGCGGACGTTCCGCACGAGGTCGAGCATCGACGGGTTCTGGACGGCTTCGACGACCCCGCCCTCTTTGCGGGGTTTGAGGTCCTTGTCCTGGCGCTTCTCGATGTGACGGATCTCCTTGTTGACGATGTTGAGGATGCGCGAGGGGAGACGGTAGGAGTTGGGGAGGATGATGTCGTCGTCCGGCTCGGCGTCGAGCAGGAGGTCGGGGTCGGCACCTTGCCAGGCGTAGACGACCTGGTCGTCGTCACCCGCGATGAGGACGCCCTTCATGTGAGGCCGCCACTCGTCGTAGACGCGGTGCTGGAGCGTCGTGATGTCCTGGAACTCGTCGATGACGAGGTAGTCGACGTTCGGGAGCAGGGAGCGCTGTTCGACCCGTTCGAGCATGTCCGCGAAGCCGACGAGTTCGTTGTCGCCCTTGTACTTGCGCCACGCCCGGATGGTCTCGGGGACGTCGATACGGTCGTCGTCCGAGGGCCACGTCGGGGTGTACTTGTTGCCTTCCTGGGCGTTGGGGTCGATCTCGGGCGGGAGGCGGACCGTCTCGACGTCCCACTGGAACGGCACGTCGTACCAGTCCGCGACCTCTCGGTTGGTTCGCTGGAGCCACTGGCTCGTCGCGATGATCTTGTTTCCGATGGTGGTCGAGCGGGCGGTGCGGCGGCCGGCACCACCGTACTCGTCCTCGTACTCGATGCCGTACTCCTCGCAGAACTCCTCCTTGTTGGACTCGCCGACGACGTCGTTGCGGGAGAGGTTCAGGAGGTCGTACGCCTTCGCGTGCATGGTGCAGACGTTCCCCTGGAGGGAGCGGGGATTGATGTCGAGGCGCTCGGCGAGACGCTCGCGGATCTCGGCTGCTGCCGCACGAGTGTAGGAGACGACGAGGATGTCGCGGAAGGTCACATCCTCGTCTTCGAGGATCTCCTCCACCTTGTCGAGGAGGGCTGTCGTCTTCCCGCTTCCCGGGCCACCGAAGAGGCGGGTTACTTTCGTCTCGGCGTCAGTCATTAGACGCATACTGGGGGCCGACACGGATAAGAACCATGGGTTTGCTCCGCCCCCTGTGAGGCGATACCAACAGCGGCGCAGGGTGGTGAAAATCCGACGTGAGAACGGCGGATGAACGGCCGGGGTCGCGAACGGTCTGTAGACGGTCCTCGATCTGTAGACGGTACTAGTTGTTTCGAGGAGAACGAGCCTCTCGTACGTCGCTTCCGTCACGGATTTTGTCCTTGCAGTTAGGACAGACACGGGGGTCCTCGATGCCTCGTGGTGTGAACACTCTGGCATATGCATCTGTGACGAAAGACCCGCAGTTCTGGCATTCCGGCATTTGAATCTCCATTCTGTGGAGATGGAATTATCTTTAATAATGTTTCCCCCTAGTGACCTCGGTTGCCGGTTCTCAGGCAACTGATACCACGGCCCGCTCGAACGGCCATGAATGGGAAAGGATGGGTAGTCGCTGGAGGGATACCGTGGTATCAACTCCGACAGAAGTCCGCCCGATTGAACTGTTGACGGCGTGCTGAGCGGCGGGGGCGCGCTGCTTACGGTGATTACTACTGTCGAAAGAAGTGTCACCCGTGGTCGCGCGCGGTCCGCCGCCACGACCACCGGTCGGTCATCTGCGCGTCACTGGTCGGTTTCTGTTCACCGGGGCGCGCCGTCGCTGGGGTCAGTTCGGTGCCCAGCCACAGACCCCGCAGTCGTCGGCGGTCTCGTCGTGGAGCGCCATACAATCGGGGCACTGGAGCTTGTTGTAACTTCGATCCCACCCTACCGGTTCTGTCTCGTGACCGCGGTCTGCGAGGAATTGGTCGAACACGTCGTCACCGGATTGGGGTGCGGACGCCATGTGACATGGTAAAGCACACCACGTACTAAACGATTGTGGTGTGACACCACAAAACACGCCTAGGCAATATTTAGCATACTAATGCGCCAGTCAGTCCCGACCGAGGCGTGAGAGTTTTTCCCCCACCGACCGAAGTCGCAGTATGACCGGCCTCAGTCTCGATCCGACGCAGCTCGACCGCTACTCCCGGCACATCATCATGGACGAGGTCGGCCCCGAGGGCCAGGAGCGTCTCCTCGACGCGGCCGTCCTCTGTATCGGCGCGGGTGGCCTCGGCTCGCCCGTCATCGAGTACCTCGCCGCCGCGGGTGTCGGCCGCCTCGGCATCGCCGACGACGACGTGGTCGAACGCTCGAACCTCCAGCGTCAGGTCATCCACCGCGACGCCGACGTCGGCGAACCCAAGGCCGAGAGTGCCGCCCGGTTCGTCCGCGACCTGAACCCCGACGTGACCGTGGACGTCCACGAGACGCGCGTCGGCCCCGACAACGTGACCGACCTCGTGGGCGAGTACGACCTCGTGGTCGACGGCAGCGACAACTTCGCCACGCGCTATCTGGTGAACGATGCCTGCGTCCTTTCGGAGACGCCCTTCGTCCACGGCGCCATCTACAAGTTCGAGGGGCAGGCGACCACGTACGAACCGGGCGCGCCCTGCTACCGGTGCGTGTTCCCGGAAGCACCCGAACCCGGCACCGTCGCCGACTGTGCCACGACCGGCGTCCTCGGCGTCTTGCCCGGGACGCTGGGCTGCATCATGGCCACCGAGGCCGTCAAGAAGGTGCTCGGGGCCGGCGAGAGTCTCGATGACAGGCTGTTGCTGTACGACGCCATGGACATGAGCTTCGACGAGGTGCCGGTGCGCCAGAACCCCGGCTGCCCGGTGTGCGGGGACGAGCCACAGATCGGGTCGGTCGCGGACGTGGACTACGCAGAGACGTGTGCTATCGAGTGAGGTTTCACCGGGTTATCGAACGACTGGATGCAGCTACCTGTCCCAGTGGCATCACCCACTACAGTCGCACCCCGAACATGGCCAATATCCCGGACAGGAGGAAGTACAGGAGATTCAGTCCGACGAACAGTAAGACGGTGTTGAGGATGACCATCTTGAGTGTTTCAATTCGAGAATTGGCAGCGTCGCCACCGGCCCTGTCCATTCCCGCGTGATCGTTTGTGTATCCCAGTGATTGGAGGACTGACGACTCAGAATTCGTGGGTTCTCCGTCGAGATGGTCCCGTCCAGCGACGTTGCCTCCATTCAGCACTCCCGGACTGACCCCGTCCGTCCCGCCGCCGTCACCGTCCATATCGACAAGAAACACTTCAGCACTGATCAGTTTTCTTTTCGCCACTCGAATTGCGCTCTCAAAACGTCTTCCTGATTTGCGCGAAAGCGCACACCGGGTGGACAGATGGGTTCCAGAACTGCCCCAGTCCCGTCTACAGAATCTCCTCGATGTCCCCCAGCGATTCCAGAATGTGGTCCGGCTGGACGTCCGACGCCACCGCCTCCTCCCGCGTCGTCGCGCCCGTCAGCACCAGCGCCGTCTCCATCCCGGCCCGTTCGCCCATCAGGATGTCAGTGTGGAGGTTGTCCCCCACCACGAGGCACTCGCTCGGTTTCACGTCCAACGTTTCACAGACCGCGTCTGCCATGTGCTCCGACGGTTTCCCGATGACCAGCGGGTCGCGGCCGGTCATGCCCTCGATGGCACCGACGGTCGCACCTGCTCCGGGTTCCAGTCCGTCGGGCGTCGGGTAGGTCCGGTCGGGATTCGTCGCGACGAACAGAGTCCCCCTGTGGAAGGCCCGGAGCGTCTTGGTCAGCAACTCGTGGCTGATGTCGTAGGCCTTCCCGGCGGCGACCACGTCGGCGTCACCCGATTCGACGACGGTGAGGCCGGCGGCTCGAATCTCCTCGTGGAGGATACGGTGGCCGACGACGAACACGTCGGCGTCCGGGTGGTGCTCGGCGAGATATGTGGCCGTGGCAGACGCAGAGGAGGAGAGGCCGCCGATGTCGCCCGGGATGCCGAGCGATTCCAGCGTCGCGGGGAAACTGCCGCGGTCGACGCTGGTGCTGTTGGTGACGAACCGGATGGCCAGGCCGGCGTCCCGCAATGCCAGCACGCCCTCGTCGGCTCCCGGAATCAGTTGCTCGCTGCGCCAGACGGTCCCGTCGAGGTCCACGATGGCCGCGCGTCGTGTCATTGACGTTGGATTCGCCCGCCGGGGTTGTAACGCTGCCCCCGGCCCCTTGCCGTGCTCGGGCGCGAACCGCTGGCACGGCTCAGGCGCGCTTTATCATCTCAGCCGACGAATCTGTCCCATGCAATCATTCTCGCGGAGAGATATCATCGGTGCCGGGGCCGCGGCGCTCACTCTCGGCCTCGCCGGCTGTACCGGACTCGCGGTGAGCACCGAGGTCCGGTCGGATTCCTACGTCGTCGACGGCGGCACCCTCGTCGTCGAGACGAGCAACGGCGACGTGATGGTCGAACCGACCTACAGCGAGCAACTCGAAGTCTCGTACACGATGCAGACGAACGGCCCACGCTCGGAGTTCGACCGGGTGCACGTCGACGTCGAGACCGGTGCGGCGAACCGGGTCGTCGCGAGCATCGACGCCAGCGGGTTCATCCCGCTGAGCGTCTCCGTCGACCTCCGAATCCGCGTCCCGGAGGGCGTCCGGGTCATCGGTGCGAAGACCGCCAACGGCGACGTCACCGTCCAGAACGTCGCCGGTGACCTCGTCGCCGAAACCAGCAACGGGAACGTCGAGGTCACCGACGTCGAGGGCTACGTCACGCTGCGCTCGACCAACGGCGACGTCACGGCCAGAAACATCCAGGGGCTCGACGCGGCCATCAGCACGAACGGCGCGGTCGACGTGGACGTGCTCGGCCTGCGTGGGGACGCCGAGGTCCGGTCGTCGAACGGCGACGTGACGGCGCGCCTCGACCCGTCGTTGCAGGCCGCCCTCGAGGCGAAGACGAGCAACGGCGAGGTGACCTGGCGCGACATCGAACTCGTGACGACCACCTGGGACGACAACGAGGTCCAGGGGAACATCAACGGCGGGAACAGCCCGCTCATCCGGGTCCAATCGAGCAACGGTGACGTGACAATCCGGGCCCGCTAATCGCGGCCGTCTCTCGTCTGCAGTGTCTCGAACTCGTCGCCCGTCCAGACCCACGCGCCGATGTTCGCCGCGTTCTTTTCCGTGGTCTCCCCGGCCAGCGAGACGATACAGTACACCTTTCCCCTCCACGTCGCCTGTGCCTGGTCGGTCGCACTCGGTCCGGCCGGCCCGGCTGGATGCGAGTGATAGAAGCCGACGACGTCGTGCCCCGAGTCTTCCAGTTTGTCGATGACGTGGACCGTCTCCGCGGGGTCGAGTTCGTACCGGGTTCGAGGACTGTCCGCGACGTTCGTGACGGGGTGGACGCTCGTCACCGTCCGGTCGCCGTCCGGGTCCTCCGTGCCGCCGAGGACGCCACAGGCCTCGTCGGGGGCGACGGCCCGGGCGTGCGCGAGAAGGTGGCTCCGGCAGTCGTCCGGGAGCTGAAGGTGTCGGTCCCCCATCCGGTCAGACCGTCCCGAACCGGCGTTCGTCCAGTGTCGATAGCGGCTGGGCGGCGGACTCGGGCGGGCGCTCGAACGCCCCGGGGTGCACGACGCTCGCGAGAAGCTCCAGCGAGTCCACGGCCCGTGGCCCGGGGCGGTTCATGTACTGGTCGCCGTCGATGGCCCAGATGTTCCCCTCCTGGACCGCGGTCAGGTCCTCCCAGCCCTCGCGTTCGGTCAGGTCGCCCAGGTTCCGCCGGGTCTGGTCGAGGTCGAATCCGCAGGGTGCGACCACGAGTACGTCCGGGTCGTACCGCAGTAGGTCGTCCCACTCGCGAGGGACGGACCGGTCGCCGGGGGCGGCCATCCCGTACTCGCAGTTCGCGCGGTGGGCGAGTTCGGGCACCCAGTGACCCGCGACCATCACGGGGTCGGTCCAGTCAAGCACGGTGAGGTGTTGCTGTTCGCAGCCGTCCTCCCTGGTGCGTTCCTCGACCGCGGCGACCCGCGACCGGAGCGAGTCGACGAAGTCGGTGGCTTCGGCCTGCTTGCCGAGTGCGGCCCCGATGCGCTGGATGTCGTCGTAGATGTCGGAGAGGCTGTGTGGGTCGGTCGTGAGTACCTCGGGGGTCGCGTCGATGGCGTCGATGGCCTCCTCGACGAGCACCTCGTCGACGGCACACACGTCGCACATCCCCTGCGTGACGACGAGGTCCGGGTCGAGGTCGTCCAGCAGGTCGACGTCGATGCCGTAGACGCTCCCGTGCTCGGACTGGGCCTCGTGTACCTGCTGGTCGATGTCGTCGCTGCTGGCGCTCGCGTCGACGTGGCTGTACTCGACCGCCGGGAGGGCCTGTGCTGCCGGCGGGTAGTCGCACTCGTGCGAGACGCCGACCGGCTCCACCCCGAGCGCGTAGGCGATCTCCGTCGCGGCAGGCAACAGCGTCACGACGTTCATACTGGCCAGTCCGGTGCGAGCCGAGATAAAAGGCGTGTCGGCGGCAGTCACCGCAGTCAGAGAACGGAGATGGCGATGGCGATGACGCCACCGACGACCATGAGCAGGCCACCGCGTTTTCGTTGTTTCACGTCGTCGGGGTCCACCTCGACCGCGTCGTAGTCGGTCTCACCCGTCATGAGCCCGGCGAGCCAGGCGGAGTAGGCTTCGGCGTAGACGAGGTACTGCAGGCCGACGAGGGCGATGATACCGCCCATCCCGGCGACCAGGGTGTTGCGCTGGGTGAGGTGACCGACGGTCACCCCGAGGCCGAGCGTCGCGACCACGAGGAGGGCGAACAGGACTACAGCCCCGCCGAGGGCGAACTTCGCGTGACGGACCGTCCGAGCGCGTGTCATGTGTGTTGGCTCGCTCCCGGGTGGTTTCAAGCTTGTCGAACTGCCCCGCCCGCGATGGCCGGTCGCCCCGCGCTACAGGTCGTACAGCTCCCCGTACTTCTCGCGGACGTGGTCGAGGTAGTACTCCGCAGTCAGGGGTTCGCCGGTGGCCTCTTCGACGAGTTCGTCCGTGGTGTACCGACAGCCGTGTTCGTGGACGTTCTCGGTGAGCCACTCGTGCATGGGCTCGAACTCGCCGCGGCGGATGTGCCCGTCGAGGTCGCCGATGTCGTCTTCCATGGCGGCCGCCAGTTGCGCCGCGAGCACGCTCCCGACGGTGTAGTTCTGGAAGCCGGCGAAGCTGTAGGACCAGTGGATGTCCTGCAGGCAGCCCTCGGCGTCGTTCCGGGGGCGAATCCCGAGGTAGTCGTCCATCTTCGCGTTCCAGGTGTCGGGAATCTCGTCGGCGGCGAGGTCGCCCTCGACGAAGGCGCGGTCGATCTCACAGCGCAGGATGATGTGCAGGTGGTAGGTTATCTCGTCGGCCTCGACGCGGATGCGGTTGTCCGGGCGGACCTTGTTCACGGCCTGGTAGATCTCGTCGACCGTGGCGTCAGAATGCTGTGGGAACCGGTCGGTGAACTTCGGGAGGAACGCCTCCCAGAACGCCCGGGACCGCCCCACGTGATTCTCCCAGAAGCGGCTCTGGGACTCGTGAACCCCCGAGGAACGCGGTTCCCCGAGGGGTGTCGCGTAGGCGTCGTCGCGCAGGCCCAGCTGGTAGGTCGCGTGGCCGAACTCGTGGATAGCCGCGGTGAGGGCGTCGAGTGGTTCGCCGTCTTTGAACCGGGTCGTGATGCGAGCGTCGAACTGGTTACCGGACATGAACGGGTGGGGGGCGGTGTCGAGGCGGCCGCGGTCCCAGTCGTACCCGAGGAAGTCGAGCGCGTCCTCGCAGAGGCCCAGCTGGGCGTCCTCGCTGTAGCTCCCCTCGAAGGGCCAGGCGACCTCGCTATCGGACGCCCGAATCGCCTCGATGAGGTCGGGGAGTTCCGCTTTCAGCTCCTCGAACACCTGCTCGACCCGCGAGAGCGGCAGGTACGGCTCGCCGTCCTCGAACATCACCTCGTAGGGTGAATTCGACTCGTCGATGTACTCGGCGCGCTCGCGATGGAGGTCTCGGAGGCTCCGAAGGGTCGGCGCGAACGCCTCGAAGTCGCTCTCGGCTTTCGCCTCCTGCCAGGTCTCCTGGGCGTCGGACTGGGTGCGCGTGAGTTCGTCGACGAGGGCGCTCGGTACGTCGGTCTCGCGCTCGTACTCGCGGCGAACCTCGCGGACGACGGCCTGCTCGTCGGGTTCGAGTCCCTCCTGGTCGGCGGCGTCGAGCAGGTCGGCGGTCTCGTCGCTCACCAGCAACTCGTGTCGCGTGGTCGAGAGCGCCGCAAGCTGCTGGGAGCGCGCGGGTGTCCCCCCGGCCGGCATCATCACCTGCTGGTCCCAGTTCAACAGCCCGGCGGCGTTCCCGATATTGGAGAGGCGGCGATACCGGTCGAGCAGGTCGTCGTATGCTGCCATGTCTCACACTGCGGGTGGCGCGGTAATCAACATCGGGGTCTACCGCAGTGAAGGAGCCGGTTCAGATGGGACGATACCACTCGACCGGGGCGCCCTGGTACGCCGTCGGGGCTTCACCGACGTCCCACCCGAGCTCGGTCGTCTCGACGAAGGCGTAGGTCCGCCCGTCGAGTGTGTAGGTGTCGTCCGTCGCCGAGTCGTCTCGCAGCCCCACGGCCGCGTGACCGTCGACGACCATCACCACCACGTCCCGGTCGAACGGTGCAGTCGCCAGGAGCCCGGCTAGCAACAACGACCGGTCCTCGCTGTCGCCGCCGAGCTCGATGACAGTTTGCGCGAGGGACTTCCGGTTGCTGTCGTAGGTCTCGGTCACCGATTTGGGGCCGTTCGGCAGTGCCTGCACCACGTCGATGGCGTGGTTCACCAGCTCCCGGGGTGTGCTCGCGACCCCGTCCACCATGGTCTGCCCGACGATGCTCCGGGCGAGCCGGGGGACGACGCCGTTGCGCACGGATGCTGAGACGAGTGACTGTGGGGCCAGCGTCTGGAAGGCGTAGTGCCCGGCCCGCAGGTAGGCTGACTTGGGAACCGAGAGCGCGACTCGCCGGTCGCCGACGGGGTACGCCACCCGGATGGCTCCCTCGACGCTGGTCCGGCGCACGCTGCTGTCGTTCTCGACGTCGGCCAGCTCTTCGGACGCCCGGGACCGAACGGCCGTGATACTGTCCGCGCTCACGAGGAACGGGTCCGTCTCGTGGAGGTGGACGGGCGCGGACTCCTCGGTGCCGCCGGGAAGCAACGCGACGGTGTAGTAGACGGTCCGGTGTTCCGGGGCCGCGCGCGGGTCCAGCGGGACCGTCACGCCCGTCCGCCCCTCGGCCGCTGGCTCGACGATGACTTTCTTCTCGTCGTACACTTCGCCCGGCTCCGGCGCGGGGTATCCCTGTGCCCGGATTCGCAGCGTTAGCTCGTCGTCCGGGACCGTCTGCATGACGGGGCTGGTCGGGTCGACCAGGAACTGGAGCCCGCGCTGGTCGTACGCCCGGACGAACGAGCCGCTGTCCGGCGGCTCGACACGCCGCTGGAGGTCACCCGGGTCGAGGGATGGTGCCTCGGGGTTGGCCGGTCGGGTCGTCCGCGTCGGGGTGACGCTGAACCGGTCCGGGCGATTCTGGATGGTCCCGCCACAGCCGGCGAGGAAGCTCACGCCGGCGGTGACGCCGCTGAGGAATGCACGCCTGGAGGGCCGTGGCATGCACCCCAGTATTTGGAAGCTGCGCAAAAAGATTACGGGGAAGTTACAGGTCGTACAGCGCGCCGTACTTCTGCTCGACGTAGTCGATGAAGTAGTCGGCCGTGAAGTCTTCTCCCGTTGCTTCGCGGACGAGGTCGTCGGTCGTGTAGCGCTTGCCGTGGCGGTGGATTTTGTCCGTGAGCCAGGCGTGCAGCTCCTCGAAGTCGCCCTCGCGGACCTTCGATTCGAGGTCGTCGATGTCGTCCTCGGCGGCGTCGTAGAGCTGCGCCGCGAGTACCGAACCGAGCGAGTACGTCGAGAAGTAGCCGAAGGAGCCGTGGCTCCAGTGGATGTCCTGCAGACAGCCCGTCGCGTCGGTGTCGGGCCGGATGCCGAGGTACTCCTCGTACTTGTCGTTCCAGGCCTCGGGCACGTCTTCCACGTCGAGGTCGCCCGAGATGAGTTCGCGCTCGATCTCGAAGCGGACCACGATGTGCATGTGGTAGGTGAGTTCGTCCGCCTCGACGCGGATGAGGTTGTCCTCCTTCACCGTGTTGGCGGCCTCGTACACGTCACGCGGGGTGGCGTCGTCGAGCTGCGGGAAGCGCTCTTTCATCGCCGGCAGGAAGCGCTCCCAGAACGCCTCGGAGCGACCGATGTGGTTCTCCCAGAGGCGGCTCTGGGACTCGTGGACGGTCAGGTCGCGGGCCTCGCCCAGCGGCGTGCCGTAGTGCTCGTCCGGCAGGCCGAGCGTGTAGCTGGCGTGGCCGAACTCGTGGATGGTCGAGGTGAGCGCGCCCAGCGGGTCGGCGGGGTTGAACCGCGTGGTCACGCGGGCGTCGAACTGCGTGCCGGTGGAGAACGGGTGCGGTGCCACGTCGAGGCGGCCGCGGTCCCAGTCGTACCCGACGGTGTCGAGCACGTCGCGGGCCAGTTCCTCCTGGGTCTCCGCGTCGAACTCGCCCTCGAACGGGGTGGCGAGTTCGACCTCGGAGTCGCGGATGTCCTCGACGAGCGGGACGAGGTCCTCGCGGAGTTGCGCCAGGGTCTCCTCGGCGGTGTCGAGGCCGAGGTACGGCTCGTAGTCCTCGAAGAGAACTTCATACGGGTCCTTGTCGGGGTCGATGTACTCGGCGTACTCCTTCTTCAGTTCGACCAGCTTCTCGAGGCTGGGCGCGAAGATGGAGAAGTCGTCCTCTTCTTTCGCTTTCTTCCACTTCGGGTGGGCCTCGGAGGTCGTCTCGGAGATCTCCTGGACGAGTTCGGTCGGCACGCGGGTCGCGCGCTCGTGCTTCCGGCGAATCTCGCGGACGACTGCCTCCTGTTCGGGCTCGAGGTCGGCGGCCTCGAGGTCGTCGAGGTAGCCGGCCATCTCGTCGCTGGTGAGCAGTTCGTGGCCGATGGCCGAGAGGGCGGAGAGCTGCTGGGAGCGGGCGCGTGTCCCCTCCTCGGGCATCATGACCTCCTGGTCCCAGTTCAGGACCTGCTGGGCGTACCCGACGTTCGAGAGGCGCTGGACCGTCGAGAGGAACTCCTCGTAGAGCTCCCCTGACTCTTCAGTGGCGGCTTCGCTTGCCATACCCGGCCAGTTTCGGTTCGAAACCCATCAATCTCGCGGTGTGGTGTGCATGGGTGGCAGGGGCCTGTGGGTGGTGTAGGAGAGTGGAGGGTCTCGCTGCGTGGGTCTGTGAGAAAGCAGGTCACTCGCGCTGGTGGCACTGGAACCGCAACCGCCCCGCACCGCAACCACGCCCTCCCCAGCCGATTCCGTTCCTCGCTTCACTCCGTTCCACTCCGGTACTCATCCCTCGCGCGACGCCGCCTCGCGGTCTCACTGGTGTTCGACACGCTCGCCAGCGCGCGCCGCACCAGTCCTCGAAATTCAGACGCAGGCCGATTACGACCAGCTCTCCGACAGCCCGAGATACGCCTCGTAACAGGTCTCCAGCACGGCCAGACTCACGCTCTCGTCGCGGGTGTGGGCCTCACCGGGTTCGCTGGGGCCACAGACGATGCACTCAGTTCCAGCCTGTGCGAGCCACCCGGCGTCGGTCGCGTGGGGTTTGGTGACGTGCTGGCCCTGTCCCGACTGCACGTCCTGGACGGCCGCCAGCACCGCAGCCGCGAAGTCGTCGTCGTCGCAGCGCATCGGCGGGAGGTCCTGCACGACGGACCATTCCACACCGTCGAGTTCTTCGACGGATTCGAGGGCGGCCCGTTCACCGGGAACGGTGCGCTCGTCGACCGTTATCTCGCAGGTCTCGGGGACGACGTTCCAGGCCGAGCCGCCGTCGATCTCGGTGACGACGACGCTCCCCTCCAGCGTCTCCCCGGCGGCTTCGGTGGTCGGCCAGTCGAGGTTCTTGATGCGCTCGACGGCCTCGCAGCCGCGGTAGATGGCGTTCTCGCCCAGGTGGGGCTCGCTGGCGTGGGCGGCCGCCCCGCGGGCCGTGACGGTACTCCCGCGGCGGCCCTTGTGCGCGAGCGCCACGTCGACGATTCCTTCGGGGGAGTCGTACCCGGTCGAGCCCTCGGCCACGAGGGCGTGGTCCGGCGCGAATCCCTGGTCGATGGCGTACCGGGCCCCGACCCCGCCCACTTCCTCGCCGACGAAGGAGGCGAACACCAGTTCGCAGTCGGGGTCGGCGTCACGGAAGGCCAGCATCGCGGCCGCGACCGCGCCCTTCATGTCCGCGCTGCCCCGGCCGTAGAGCCGCCCATCTTCCTGATAGACGACGTAGTCGCCGCCGGCGTCGACCTGCGATTCGTCCGGCGGCACCACGTCGTGGTGGCCGACGAGCGCGAGGCTGCGGCCCCCGGAGCCATTCCGGGCGATGACGTTGCCGCCGCGGGGGGCGCTGTCGGTCTCGTCGTGCTCGCCGGCGTCGTCCCTGGTGACTGCTGCAGCAGTGTGCTCGCGCAGCCAGTCCTCGATGAAATCGCCAACTGCGGCCTCGCCGTCGTGGCTCGGAATCGAGACGAGGTCGCGGGTGAGGGCGGTGAGTTCGTCCATGGCGAGGGCGACGGGCGTGGCGGGCAAGAAAGTTCGCGACAGGGAACCTACGGGAACTGCTCGTACACCGGCGTCTCCTCGGTTCCCTCCGATTCGGTCAGGCGGTGGACCGCCATCTCGACGCTGGCGACGTTCGCGGTCTGCTCCTCGCTCGCGGCCGCGACCGACTCCGCCTCGCTGGCCACCCGGTCCGCGGCCGAGGCGACCTGCTCGACCGAGGTTGCGAGCGTCTCGACGCTCTCGGCCTGCTGGTCGGCAGCGGCCGCCACGTCGTCCATCCCCGCAGCCGTGGCCCGGGCGGACTCGTGAATCTCGTCGAGGTGCGTGACGGTCTCGCGGACCTGGTCGGTCCCCGCCTCGACCTGCTCGGCCGTCTCGTCGACGGTCTCGACCGTCTCGGTCGTCGCCTCGCGCACGCCCTCGACCGCCTCCTCTATCTCGTCGAGGTCGGCCTGGGCCTTTTCGGCGAAGGACTTCACCTCGGTCGCGATGACGCTGAGCGTGTCGCTGGTGGCGTCGGCCCGGGTCGCCTCGATGTTCGCGTTCGTCGCCAGCACGGCGGTCCGTTCCGCCAGCGAGTCGATGCGGTCGACCACCTGGTCGATGTCGTCGGTCCGGGCTTCGAGGGTGCTCGCGGCGGCCTCGACCTGTGCTGCTGCCTCCTCGATGGCCGCCAGCGAGTCGAGCGCGCCGTCGGCTGCGTCGGCCCCGTCCGCGGCCAGCGCCTCGGTCCGCTCGCTCTCGGTGCGAACCTCGTCGGCCACGCTGGCGACCTCCTCGGCGGCCGCGCTGACCTCGTCGAGTTCGCCCGCGGTCGCCTGTATCTGGGCGGCCTGCGTCCCGGTCAGGTCGCTGATGGCCTGGGCACTCTTCGAGACCGCGCTGGAGGCCTCGTGGAGCTCCTCGACCGGGCTCTGCACCTCCAATTCGACCTCGTGAGCGAGCTGTTCGCGGCGCTCGATGGCGCGTTCGAGGCGCTGGCTGTAGGAGTCGACGTAGGTGTCGGTCGCGACCTGCAGGTCGAGGTTGATGATGCGCAACAGGGCGAGGACGTCCTGCATCCCGTCGTGGATTGCCTCGCGGACCGTCGCCTCGAACGACTCGTCGAGCCCGTCGGCCGCTTCGTCGCCGAAGCCGAGCGCACCGACGAGCTTGCCGAGGCCACCCCCCGCGTCGTCGTCCCGCTCTTCGGCCCACTGCTCGATGGCGTCGACGACCTGCCCCTGCACGCGGTCGTCGACCTCCGAGAGGATGAGGTCGTAGTACACGCCGTACTGGCCGACGTAGTGTTTGAGGGGCATGTCCAGAATCTCGTGGAGCTTCCCGATGCGAGCCCGGTTCGCGAAGTACTGCTGGTCGTACTCGCCGGTCGCCAGCGAGACGAGGTAGGCCCGCTGGGTCTGCTTGAGCATCTCCACGCCCTTCGGGGAGCGCTCGATGACGGCGCGGGTCTGGTCGTACTGCAGGAGGTTCTCGTAGAAGTCGTCCGCGATGGCGTCCTGGTGCTCGCGCAGGAGCGGTTCGAGGTCGGCGAGGCGTCGCTCGTCCTCGCCATCGAACCCGATGAACTCCTTGCGCCAGCGCACTTCCTCGGCGTCCAGTCCGATGTCCTCGACCAGTGTGGCAGCGTCGACGAATCGGTTCAGGCCACCCTGGCCGAACTCCTGTTCCGGTTGCATACCTGACGAACGTGTTCGGGTAGACCTAAGCCCGCAGGGGGATTCTCACTCGGCTGGAATCTGTGGCGGTGCCCGGATTCGCGACGGCGTGCACGTCCGTGCCCTTATGAACCGTCGACTCCGAACACCGCACATGAACGTTGTACCGGACACGAGCGTGGTCATCGACGGCCGCGTGTCCGAGAAAGTCGACGCCGGCGAGTACGCAGGGGCCACTATCTCCGTCCCCGAAGCCGTCGTCGCAGAGCTGGAATCGCAGGCGAACGCCGGAATCGA
The DNA here is from genome assembly GCF_051207375.1 of Haloarchaeobius pelagicus. Classification (NCBI taxonomy): domain Archaea; kingdom Methanobacteriati; phylum Methanobacteriota; class Halobacteria; order Halobacteriales; family Halorubellaceae; genus Haloarchaeobius; species Haloarchaeobius pelagicus. The sequence goes on from NZ_JBPJZD010000001.1 coordinate 228,388, forward strand.
CACCGGCTGGGAGGGACTCGAAGAGCTGCAGCGACTCGCGGACTTCGCCGACGAGGGGGTCATCACCCTCGAGTACGTCGGCAAGCGCCCCGACGCCCGCAGCATCGACCACGCCGCCGAGGGCGAGATCGACGCCCAGATTCGCGACCTCGCCGCCGAGATGGGCGCGACCTTCCTCACCAGCGACGTGGTGCAGTCCCACGTCGCGAAGGCGAAGGGCCTCGACGTGGAACTCCTCTCCGCGGAAGCCCGCGAGATAGACCGTCTCGCGGTCGAGAACTACTTCGACGAGGCGACCATGAGCGTCCACCTCAAGACGGGTACCGTCCCGAAGGCCAAGCGTGGCGACATCGGCGACATGCACTACGTCACCATCGCCGACGAGCCCCTCGAAGAGGCGACCATGGCCGAGTACGCCGACGAGATACTCAATGCGGCCAAGGAGTCCGCCGAGGGCTTCCTCGAACTCTCGCGCACGGGCATGGACATCGTCCAGTTCCGCAACTACCGCATCGCGGTCGCTCGCCCGCCGTTCTCGGACGGTATCGAGATCACGGCGGTCCGGCCCATCGCCCAGACCGACATGGAGGACTACGAGCACAGCGGGGAGCTCAAAGACCGCATCCTGGAGCGCCAGCGCGGCATCCTCATCTCCGGGTCGCCCGGGGCCGGGAAGTCCACGTTCGCGCAGGCGGTCGCCCGCTTCATCTCGGACAACGACTACTCCGTCAAGACGATGGAGAAACCGCGCGACCTGCAGGTCGGCCCGGACATCACCCAGTACACCGAACTCGACGGGCAGATGGCCAACACGGCCGACGCCCTGCTGATGGTCCGCCCGGACTACACCATCTACGACGAGGTTCGCAAGACCAACGACTTCGAGGTGTTCGCGGACATGCGCCTCGCCGGCGTCGGCATGATCGGTGTCGTCCACGCCACTCGCGCCATCGACGCGCTCCAGCGTCTCGTCGGCCGCGTGGAACTCGGCATGATTCCGCAGGTCGTCGACACCGTCGTCTACATCGAGGACGGTGAGATCGCGAAGGTGTACGACGTCCAGACCGAGGTGAAGGTCCCCCACGGCCTCACCGAGGAGGACCTCGCGCGCCCCGTCATCACCATCAACGAGTTCGAGACGGGCACTCCGGAGTACGAGATCTACACGTTCAACCGGCAGGTCGTCACCGTCCCGCTCACCGACGACGACGGCAAGAGCGACACCGGCGTCGACCGCATCGCCAAACAGGAGATCGAACGCGAGATCCGCTCCATCGCCCGCGGGCACGTCTCGGTCGACCTGAAGGGCCAGAACCGGGCGGTCGTCTACGTCGAGGACGACGACATCTCGGCGGTCATCGGCAAGGGCGGCGGCCGCATCACCGATGTCGAGAACCGCCTCGGCATCGACATCGACGTCCGCACCCACGACGAGAACCCGAACTACCGCACCGGCGGCTCGGGCGGTGGCGGTGGCGGCGGTGGCGGTCAGAGTCAGGGATCAGGACAGCAAGACACCGGCCAGCTTGTCACCCCCGAAATCACGTCCCGGCACATCGTCATCCCGGTCGACGGCCACACCGGCGAAACCGTGGAAGTCCGTGCCGACGGCGACTACCTGTTCACGGCGACGGTCGGCCGCGGCGGCGAGGTGCAGGTCTCCCGTGGCTCGGCAATCGCCGACGAACTGGAGCGCGCCATCGACCGCAAGAACACCGTGACGGTTCACACAGCCTGAAGGTCCACGACCTGAGAATTCACACGGCTTGAGGTCGGCGCGTCACCGCTTCGAGCCCGTCACAGCAACTCACAGGCCACGAGCGAGCCGACGCCGACGAGGGTCCAGACGACCCCGGCGTACCGCGTCAGCGCGACCTTCCACGCCGCCGGTTCGACGGGTCCACTGGACCGTCGCCCGATGGCATCCAGCATCTCGTCCCACCGTGCCAGTTTCACAGGCCAGAGGACCATGGGTGGCGCGAAGAAGATGCCCAGCAGGGCCATGCTGTAGTAGCTTCCAGAGCACATGCACTCGTATCGGATACAGAGAATTGACACATAGGTCTTCGGTGCCTCCGACCCGGCAGTTGCTCGTTCGGGCGACGACACCGTGTCCCTCCGTCGTCTGTCGTCTCGCTCACCCGCAGGCGACGAGTTCCCAGGTGTACGTCGGCGGCTCCTCTTCGTACTCCGCGCCGGGGGCTCGCGCCGCGAACTGCTCGGTCACGTAGTACCAGCCGTGCGAGGATGTACTGCCAAGCATCGTCCGAGTCCCGTCCCCCGATTTTCCGAAGTCGACCTGCACCGATGCCGTGAGGAGCAGTCCCGAGTCGAACCGCTCTACCACCCTCGCGTTCCAGCCGTCGAAGCCGGACACACTCACGTCTTCGTCCGCTTCCAGTTCGGCCGTGGCGTACGCCTTCTCGAGATCGATGGCGAACGTCTCGGCAGTGGCTTCCGTCAGGGAGGCCGGAAGCGACGGGTACTCGCCCTCGGGGAGGGTGGTGACGGCACAGTCGTCACCGGGTACCGGAACACCGGCGGGTGCGCCCGCCGAATTCGTTGTGGTGCTCGCTGTCTCCGTCGTCGTCGTGGCTACTGGCGCGTCTCCACCGAGACAGCCACTGAGCAGTCCGAGCGCGGCGACGAGGAGGGTCCGTCGGCGCATAAATATATTTTTTTAGACAATAGCAAGTACTTTGTGCCGGGTCCAGTCCCGGCATCCCTCGATCACTCGTCGCCGTCCGCGTTCGGGTCGAGCAGGTAGTCACCGGCCCGCCAGGTGAACGTCAGGAACGCCGCGAAGTAGCCAGAACCCGCCCCGATCCAGCCCGCGAGACTACCCAGCGAGCCCTCGAACGCGGTCGCGGCCCCCAGCGCGACGATGAACGCGGCCAGTTCCACGAAGACGAGGTCGCCGAACATCGCGGCCCGCGACCGGTTTTTGAGGTAGTCGTCGGTGTCGAAGTTCGAGCTGATGAGGCCGAAGACGAGCAGGCCGGCCGGCGTCGAGAACGCGATGCCGATGGCGGTCCGCTGGGCCTCCGAGAGGCCGGCGATAGGTGTCGCCTGGACCGTGCCAGCGACGATGCTCGCGACGAACAGCGTCACCACCACGATGGCGAGTCGTTTGACGTTCATGGGCAGTGGTACGACAGGCCGGGGAGAAAGGCGGTTCGGTGTGCGCCGGTCCGGCGGGGGTGCTCAGGCGCTCGTCTCGTTGCCGGCGAGGGTGTACTCGCCGACGATGTAGCTGCGCGAGCCGCGCTCGTAGATGAGCTGGACGGTCTGGCCGGGCTCGACCCCCGAGATGGTCGTCGAGTCGCCCTCACCGACCTCCTCGCCCGGCTCGATGCCGAAGTCGGTCGCGTCCCAGGTGGTCCGCGAGCCGTCGACCACGATCTGGAGGTCGCCGGCGGTCAGTGCTTCCCCGCCGTCGTGGGTGATACGCAGTTCCGCCTCGCCGGTCTGCTCGAACGCGAACTCGGTGTCCGGTGGGTTCAGCGGTTCCTGGCCGCCGAAGATGTAGGCACCGCCGACACCGAGGACGCTCGCGGCCAGCATCACGAACACCAGCGCGATGACCCACGTCCGCTTCTCCTGTGGGGCGCGCTGGATCTCCGCCTCGTCGGTCATATCACTCGCGTCGCGGTCGACCTACAAGTAGCATGCGGCTGTGACGGGTTCACCGGCGGACAGCTGTCACTGTCCAGTGATGAGACCGAAAGGAGAGTGGACTTATTCGGCGCAGCAGGGTTCTGCGTCGCCGCCGTCCGCCGCGACCGCTTTCTCATCTATCTCGTAGAGGCTCTGTCTTGCGTCGGCGAAGTACACGTCCTGGTTGACGAGATCGATGTCCTGTAGCCGTTCGAGGGCGTACCGGACGGTTCGTGCGGAGAGCATGGACTCCTCGACGATCTGTTTCTGTGTGAGTGGCCCGTCGTACTCGAGTACTTTGAACACGAGCTTCGCACTCGGCGGGAGCTCCTCGAGATCTTCCCCAGTTGTAGCGGCCATCGTTACGAATCGAAAGCGTCCACGCTCATAAAGATTGACCCCAACGGGTATGGCGAACGCACACGCGAATCGCCAAGCGAACGCCTTTTTACGAGTCGTCACACACCAACGACCATGGCTACCGAAACAGCTGGCTCCGGCACCGATTCCGGGGGTCAGCACTTTGGGACGGTCACGCGCACGACGCTGTCGGCGGCGGCTGGCGTCGCCGCAGCGTTCGTCTCCGCGTGGCTCACCGGGGATATGGCTCCTGCAGCAGCCTCCCTGCACCAGCCCGCACAGGCGGTCGTCCTCGTCGCAATCGCCATCCAGCCGCTCATCCAGCGGCTGCTCGGCGTGTACAAGGACGACTTCGGCGCGAAGGACTTCCTCTTCATCGCGTTCATGACCTTCTCCATGTGGTTCGTCACGTGGGGCATCATGCTCAGCGCACAGGCCAACTGACCATGGCAGAGGATAGCATCGCGGTGGTCGACCTGGACCGGTGCCAGCCCGACCGCTGTAACTACGAGTGCAAGAACTACTGTCCGCCCAACCGCACGGGGAAGGAGTGCATCACCCTGCGTGGCGAGGACGCCATGGAGGGCAAGCCCGACCAGGTGCGCATCTCCGAGGAGATCTGTCTGGGCGAGACGTGTGGGATCTGCGTCGAGAAGTGCCCGTTCGACGCCATCGAGATCATCAACCTGCCACAGGAGCTCACCGAGGAACCGGCCCACCGCTACGGCGAGAACGCGTTCTCGCTGTACGGGCTGCCGGCCCCCGACTCGGGGCGCGTGACGGGTATCCTCGGCCCGAACGGTATCGGGAAGACGACGGCCGTCCACATCCTCGCGGGCGAGCTCTCGCCCAACCTCGGGGACTACGGCCACGACCCCGACTGGGAGGAGATTCTCGACCGCTACCGCGGCACCGAGTTACAGGACTTCCTGAAGTCCCTGCGCGACGGCGACGTGACCGTCGCCCGCAAGCCCCAGTACGTCGACCAGATTCCCAAGCAGTTCGACGGGGTCACTCGGACGCTGCTCGAATCCGCCGACGAGCGCGGTGTCCTCGACGAGCTGGCCGAGCGCCTCTCCATCACGCCGGTGCTCGACCAGCACATCGACAACCTCTCCGGCGGGGAGCTCCAGCGCGTCGCCCTGGCGGCGACGCTCGCCCGCGACGCGGACTTCTACTTCCTGGACGAGATCACGCCCTACCTGGACATCGGCCAGCGCGTCACCGCGGCGCGGCTCATCCGCGACCTCGCGGAAGACGGCGACCGGTCGATGCTGGTGGTCGAGCACGACCTGGCCATCCTCGACCTGCTCGCGGACAACCTCCACGTCGCCTACGGTGAGCCCGGCGCGTACGGTGTCATCACGAAGCCGAAATCGGTGCGGAACGGCATCAACGAGTACCTCAAGGGCTACCTCGACAACGAGAACATGCGCATCCGCCCGAACGCCATCAAGTTCGAGGAGCACGCCCCGCGGACCGTCAGCAAGGGCGAGGTCATCGCGGAGTACCCCGACCTCGAGATGAGCTACGGCGAGGGCGAGTTCGGTCTGGCGGTCGAAGGCGGGAAGATACGCGAGAACGAGGTCCTGGGTATCGTCGGCCCGAACGGCATCGGGAAGTCGACGTTCGCCCAGTTGCTGAACGGTGGCATCGAGCCCACGAAGGGCGAGATCGACTTCGAGCTCGACATCTCCTACAAGCCGCAGTACATCGACATCGACCAGCACATGCGGGTCGACGCGTTCCTCGCCTCCATCACCGACCAGTTCGGCTCCTCGTACTGGGAGACGGAGATCGCCAACCCGCTCCAGCTCGGCCGCATCATGGAGCAGAACCTCACCGACCTCTCCGGCGGTGAGCGCCAGCGCGTCGCCATCGCGGCGTGTCTCTCCGAGGACGCCGACCTCTACCTGCTCGACGAGCCATCGGCCCACCTCGACGTCGAACAGCGCGTGCAGGCCACGCGCGCCATCCGGCGCTACGCCGAGAGCCAGGACGCGACGGTCATGGTCATCGACCACGACATCTACATGATCGACCTGCTCGCGGACCGCCTGATGGTGTTCGACGGTGAGCCCGCAAAGCACGGGCACGCGGGCACACCCCAGGGCATGCGCTCGGGCATGAACGAGTTCCTCGCGAACCTCGACGTGACGTTCCGTCGTGACGAGCGCACCAAGCGCCCGCGGGTGAACAAGCCGGACTCGCAGCTCGACCGCCAGCAGAAGTCCGAGGGCGAGTACTACTACGCCCCCTGAGCGCCTACCGTTCGTATCGAACCGAAGCGGTAACGTGCTATCAGTTCCTTCTCCCAGCCCGTGACACGGTTCCCCCTCCGCCTGCGACGGCTCACGTCGGCATTCGCTCGCGTCCGTGAGCCCGGTGGCCGCGCCCGGCTGTTCGCGCTCCTGGCGCTGGTCTGTCTGGCCACTGCACTCGCTGGCTACGCTACCACCCCCGCCGAACCGCGCCTGACCGTCGCCGAGGAACGGCCCCAGCACAACACGCTCATCGGCCTGCAGGGATACGCTGACGAGGGTCGCGTCATCGAGGTTTCGCCCGATGGCGAGGTCGTCTGGGAGTACGACGGACCGGGCGACGTCTTCGACGTGGAGCCGGTGAACGCCTCGACGGTGCAGGTCGCGACCGCCGACACCGTCCCCGATTCCGAGTGCCCCGAGCCGTACGCGAGCGACGAGACCGACGGCTGCGTCCGCAATGCCCTCCAGCTCGTCGACCGCGACACCAGAGACGTGGTCTGGGAGTACGCCTGGTACGACGTGGAGAAGCACGAGCACGAACTCCACGACGCGGACCGCTACGTGGTCGACGGCGAGCCCCGGTACGTGCTGGTCGACATGGGCAACGACCGCGTGTTCGCGGTCGACCAGCAGGGCGAGAAACTGTGGCAGTGGAACGCCACGGAGACCTACGACCGGCCCGACGACATGGGGCCGGAGTCCGACTGGACGCACATGAACGACGTGGACCGCGTCGAGCCGGCCGTCTTCCAGGTGAGCCTGCGCAACTTCGACACCGTCGTCGAACTCCACGTGGCCGACGACGGCTCGGTTCGCGTCGAGCCGGTCATCGGCCCGAACCAGTTCGAAGGGTCGGCCGGGCCGCTGTACGAACAGCACAACCCGGACAGACTCGGTGACGGCTCGCTGCTCGTCGCCGACAGTGAACACGACAGAATCGTCGAGTTCGATTCTGAGGGACAGGTGACCTGGGAGGCCGGCGGCAGCGGCCTGTTCGACTGGCCGCGCGACGGTGACCGGCTGTCGAACGGGCACACGCTCGTCACCGACTCGTACAACGACCGGGTCGTCGAACTCGACGAGAACGGCGAGGTCGTCTGGGCGGTCGAGACGGGTGACTTGCCGTACGAGGCCGACCGGGTGCAGCCGGGCGAGGCCGCCACCGCGGACGGGAGCGCCGCTGGGCCGAGCGCGGCGGCGGCTGGGCTGTCCTCGAACATCGTCGCCGGGTCGACGGTCAGAAACTACCTCGAGCTGGCGGTGTCGATTTCCAAGTACGTGCTCCCGAACGGGCTCGCGGAACAGCTCTACGCGTTGCTCGCGGCCGTCGTGTTGCTCGGCGTTGCGGGCGTCGAGCGCTATCGGGCTCGCTGACCGGGACGCCCACGGAGCAGGTCGGCGGTGTCTTCGAAGAACGCTGGAACCGACAGCGGCGTGTCCGGTGCGAACAGGAACAGGGTCCCAGCTTCGGGGTCGCCGTCGGGCGTGAGCCAGACCACGGTGCCCGCGTCGGTCGTGGTCAGCGTGCCGACCGGCCGGTCGCTGCCGGCCGTCGCGACGACGCCGTCACGAACCGCCTCGTACAGCCCGGTCGCCTCGGACTGGGAGAGCGTCCGGTCGTCCTCGCGGTAGACGACCTCGACGGACGCCGGCGAGCAGTGTGCGACACCGGCGAGGCCCCACCCGGTCCGGGACTGGACGACGCTGACGAGCAGGTCGTCCGAGTAGTCCGCGACCGTCGAGAGCGCCTCGATGACGACCGTCTCGTTCGGGCCGCCCTTGCGGACGAACTCGGTCGAGAACTGCTCCATGTACTCGGTCGCCAGCTCTGTGGCCGCCTCGAACGTCGTGGTGGTCCCGACGGTCAGGGGCACGGCGAAGTCGGACGAGAACAGTCGGTGAACGCGGACGGTGTACCCTGCAGGCGTCATGGCGCTGGCTCTCCCCGCAGGTGAGTCGTAGCGCGGCAGGACGCTGACGGTCAGGTTGCGCGCCTCGTGGTAGAACTCGGCTCCGTGTCGCCCCTCGTACTCGCGGACCCAGCCCTTCGGAAGCCCATCCCCCCGCATCACCTCAGAGCACCATGCGCTGGCAGGTGCCACACAGCGTCTCTTCTTTGACGTCGACCTCGCGGACAGTCGGCGAGAAGTTCATCACGCAGCGGTTGTTGTCGCAGTGTTCGAGCCCGAGTGTGTGGCCGATCTCGTGGACGATCTCCTTGCGGATGCGGTCCTCGAAGATCTCCTCGGAGCTCTTGTGCGAGAACCCACCGTCACTGGAGGTCTGCAGTCGGTACGTGGAGACGACACTCCCGCTGCCGTCGAGATAGGCCAGTCCGAAGACGTAGTTCCGTCGGCGATAGAAGAGGTCCTTGGGGGTGACAGCGATGTTCTTCTCCCCGTTACCAACGCGCTCTGCCAGCTGGATGAACTCCTCGGCGGAGTACTGGTTGCGCTTGGGGTCGTACGCACCACTGGGCAGCGACTGGGGCTCGTGAACGGTCACGTTACAGTCGTAGACCGTCCGTAGCCCTTCGGATGCCGCCCGCTTGACTGGTGCGGACACGTCACCCACAGGAACGATGTCGACGTGCATGCCAAACGATAAGGCAGCTTCGGGCATAAACATCCCGCCGTGGTAACCGATTCGACACCCGCTCTCTGCGGGTGGTTAGCGAAGTACGAGGCGGTCGTCGAGGTCGGAATCGGCAACCGGACCGACGTGGCCGCGGGCCTCGCCGAGCGCGGGGTCCGGGTCACCGCCACCGACATCCACGAGCGGCCGGTGCCCGAGGGGGTCCGGTTCGTCCGCGACGACGTGACCGCCCCCGACCTCGACGTGTACCGCGACGCCGAGGTGCTCTACGCACTGAACCTCCCGCCAGAGCTGCACCGGCCCGTCTGGGACGTCGCGAAGCGCGTCGGCGCGGAGTTCGTGTTCACGACGCTCGGTGGCGACCAGCCCGCGATTCCGGTGACGCGAGAGACGATTCCGGGCGATACGCTGTACGTGGCCCGGACTGGCCCTGGTCGGTAAGTTCGGCGACACGATGCCTTGCCGGTCCGATAGGCCCATTACCCGTGAGATTAGTGTCCGTGAACATGGAGGCAGACACGGTCGTCCTCGACATCGACGGGGTGCTCGTGGACGTGGCGGACTCCTATCGCCGAGCCATCGTGGAGTCCGTCGAGCGCGTCTACGACCAGACCATCCGCAAAGAGGACATCCAGTCGTTCAAGGACGCCGGAGGATTCAACAACGACTGGGAGCTGACGTACGCCGCGGCACTGTACGTGCTGGCGCTCCGCGAGGGCTGTTCGCTCTCGCTCGACGAGTTCACCGACGAGATTCGCGAGCACGGCGGCGGCCTCGACAGCGCGGAACTCGCGATGGGTGCCGAGGTCGGCGCGAACGCGTTCGAACGCATCAAAGAGCAGTGGGACCCCGAGCGCCTGCGCGACGTGTTCCAGCAGCTCTACCTCGGGAGCGACCTGTATCGTACGCTCGAAGGCAGTGAGCCGGACATCGACTGCGAGGGGTTCATCCACGACGAGCCGATCATCATCGAGCCCGAGACCATCGAGGTACTCCAGGCGAACTTCGACGTCGGCGTCGTCACGGGTCGCCCGTCGGCAGAGGCCGACATCGCGCTCTCGCGGGTCGGGCTGGATATCCCCGACGAGCATCGCTTCACGATGGACGACTGGGAGGAGGGCAAGCCACACCCGCACGCGCTCATGACGCTCGCGGAGCGCTTCGACAGCGAGGACGTGGTGTTCGTCGGCGACACCATCGACGACGTGACCACGGCCCGCCGGGCGAACGAGGAGGACGAGTCTCGTACGTACACCGGTGTCGGCGTCCTCACGGGTGGGCTGACCGGTGTCGAGGGCAAGCAGAAGTTCGTCGCCTACGGCGCACAGGCCATCCTCGACGACGTGAACCTGCTGCCGGGGCTGCTCGGCGTCGAGCAGTAGGGAACGGTTCTCGGGTCCGTTCTCGGAACTATCGCCTATGCCCGACCAGCCCTCCCTCTCGCGGTCGCTGTATCCCCTGTTGCTTCTCGCATGGGTGCTCCCGGCGTGGCTCTCTCCGCCGGACCCCGTCACGCAACTCCTGTCGTTCGTTCCGGGCATCCTGCTGGCGCTGGTGGCCGGACTCTGGTTCTCTCGGACTGGCTACCGGGTCCTCGATGCCACCATCGCGGACCTCTGGCTGTTCGCGGTCACCGTCCTCGGCGTGGTGATTCTTGGCGCGCTCCTCGTGCCGGACCCGACGCTGACGACCCTCCAGACGGGACTCTTGCTGCTCGCGGCGCTCCTCGTCGGGGGCTGGCTCGCGTTCGCGCCGAGCGCCGCACCGGTTCGCCGTCGCCTCGGCCGAAACCGTCCCGAGTGAATAGCAATTTTATACGATACCGGTACAATCTCTCCCCAATGAGTCTGATACTGCGGCGTCTCTCCTGGGCCGTCCCACTCGGGGCCGCCCCTGCGGTCGTCGGTGGCACAACCTTCAGTCCACCCGACGTGTTCAGTACGGTCGCGTACATCGGCGCGGCGCTACCCCTGACGCTCCTGCTGGGGTACCACGTCGCGAGCAAAGAGAACCCGGCAGAGGGGCGGCGACCGAACCGGCTCTGGCTGTTCGCGGGCTGTCTGCTCGCGCTGTTGCTCGTCGCCGGCGCGGCGTTCAGCCGGCTCGACCCCACGATGCTCTGGGAGCTCAGGCAGGAGTACCAGCTCGGGGCGGTCGCCGGGAGCGTCGGCGGCCTGTTCCTCGTCGCGGAGATCGTCATCTACTACGGCGTGTTCGACCGGCTCCACGGCCTGTTCTCCTGAGTCCCGCCCGCGCTTCTGACACCGGCCCGGGCTGCCGACTCCGAACCCTTATTTCCCATCCGCAACCACGACACACGTATGCGAATCGCACTACTCGGCGGTACTGGTGACATCGGGCAGGGGCTCGCCCTGCGCTGGGCCTACGACACGGACCACGAGATACTCATCGGGTCGCGCGACCCGGAGAAGGCACGGACGATGGCCGAGGAGTACGAGACCGAACTCGACAGCCGCGGCGTCGACGTGACGGTCAACGGCTTCGCCAACGAGATGGCGGCCGACCGGGCGGACGTCGTCGTCCTCGCCGTCCCGCCGTACCACGTCGCGGACACGGTCGAGAGCGTCGCCGACAAGCTCGACGAGGACACCATCCTGGTCTCGCCTGCGGTCGGCATGAAAGGCGACGAGGACGGGATGCACTATCACCGCCCTGGCGCAGGGTCGGTGACGGCACTCGCCGCGAAGGCCGCCCCGGAGGGCGTCTCCACGGTCGGTGCGTTCCACAACCTCTCCGCGGACCGCCTCGCGAACCTCGACGCCGAACTCGACCTCGACACGCTCCTCGTCGGGGACGACCCCGACGCGAAGGACATCGTGAGCCGACTCGCAAACGAGATCGAGGGGCTGCGCCCGCTCGACGCCGGCCCGCTGGCCAACGCGGCCGAGGTCGAGAGCATCACGCCGCTCGTCATCAACATCGCCCGCTACAACGACGGGATGCACGACGTGGGCGTCACGTTCCACTGAGTCACGGCGACGTCACTGCTCGGGGTTCTCGAGTATCGAAAACGAACGGCACGAACGCGTGGGTCACAGCGAACCGGTCACGAATCGAAACGAAGCGGGAGACCTGAGAGCCGCCGGTCTCGGTGACGGCTCTCGAAGCGGTGCGAGGCCACACCGGTGTCGACCCCCGAGCGCCTCCCCCCCAGAAGGCGTTCACGACACCTGCAGCCGTCGCCACGCTTGTCCGCTCCCGCACCTTGGTATTGGGTGGCACGGGGGACGAGGCTTTCCTTCGAGACCGAAGTCGGTCGCTCCTGGTTCTTTCCCTCGCTGCCGAAGCAATTTACGCCAAGTAGGGGCTATCGAAGGGGTTGAACGTGGTGCAGGTACCGTGGTCTCCTTCGCGTTCGAACCGGGCGTCATCGGGCCTGTTGTTGCGATTTATCGGTACGCGCCGCCCTGGGGTTGGCACACTCCGGAAATACGCTCCAATACTCCCTCTCAGTGGTTGACCATCGCCTCGTAGATGAGGTTCGAGAGTCCCCGCCGGAGCCGCTGGGAGTACGCGTTGTCGCTGATACCGACGACCTCGGCGAGTTCGTCGATGTTGACGTTCCGGGGGACGTCGAAGTAACCGCGCTCGTACGCCAGCAGGATGGCCTCCTGCTGCTCGGTCGACATCGAGTTCCCGTCGCGCGGGAAGTGCGGGTTGTACAGCCGGCGGAGGATGATGGGGACCTCCTGTTCGTCACAGATGCGACGGAACTCCGAGAGCTCGTCGTGGCTCGGGAACTGTAGTCGGAAGTCCCACCCCTCGCCGATGTTCTCGCCCTCGAGCATCTTCGCCCGGGTGTCGAGCAGCGCCTTGATGAGCCCGTTGACGTCGCGGCTCCAGCGCACCTCGAACAGCTTCCGCTTCCCGTCCTCGGTGAGGTAGGTCACCTCCTCGGTGAGCGCCGAGTCGCGCAGTATCTCCTCGATCTCTGCTTGGTCCCCGTTCGAGACCCAGAACAGCGGAATGATGGTGTCCTGTAGCGGGACGATGCGCTCGAGTTCGATTCTGATTCCCGGGACCTCTTCGAGCAGACGGCCGAGCTCGAACGCGTCGCCAGGCACGGTGATGTCGACGATTGGTATCATTGTCTCCGCAGCCCCCTGTTTATATAGAAGCTTCGCTACCGAGGGTTATGAAGTCGCGCCCTGAATGTGCTAGTTCACGGATAACGGGGAATCGGGAGGTGGCGCGGTGGTGGCGCGAAACCGGTTCGATATCGATAGTAGAATTCGATGTCGAAGGCGAGGGGTTACTGGTGGATGAGCGTCGTCTCGACCAGCGCGGAGAGCCCGCGCCGGAGTCGCTGGGAGAAGGCGTTGTCGCTGATGCCGAGCATCTCGCCGAGTTCCATCGCGCTGGTCCGCCGTGGCACCTCGAAGTAGCCGTGTTCGAACGCCAGCACGATAGCCTCTCGCTGCTCATCCGAGATGAGCGACATGTTTGTGGGGACGTGCGGGTTGTAGATGCGCCGGAGCAACACCCGGATGTCCGCCTCCGTGCACTTGTCCCTGAACGCCCGGAGTGCGGGGCGTCCGTCGAACTGGATGCGCAGGTCCCAGCCCTCTCCGATGCCGGTGCCTTCGAGTAACTTGGCGTTCGTCTCCTCCAGTATCGACACCAGCCCGTCGAGGTCCTCGGTCCAGCGGACCTCGAACAGGGTCCGGTCACCGTCGTCGGTCCGTTCGATGACGGAGCTGGTCGCGGACGAGGCCTCGAGGCTCGCCCTGGCCTCGGCCCGCTCCTCGTTCGAGACCCAGATGAGTGGCATCCGCCCCCCGTCGATGGGAACGATACGCTCCAGTTCGACACGGGCGTTGGGGACGTTTTCGAACACGCGTCCCAGCTCGAACGCGTGCGCTGGAACGGTCACGTCGGCGATGACCATGTGTGACTCGTCAGGTCTTGGTGCCTCACCGGAGGAATCCATACGCGACGTAACTCACGTTCGGTTGAAAAGCACGGCCATGCTATAGCATGGCTGTCGGAGTTCTCGACCGGTGAAAACGGGAGACGTCTATGCGCCAGCCTTCTCGAGGGCGTCCTCGAGATCGTCGCGTTGCGTGACGCCGACGAAGCGCTCGACGATGCCGTCGTCGTTCTCGATGATGAGGGTCGGGAGCGAGCGTACCTGGTACTCGTTCGCCACGTCCTGCTCCTCGTCGACGTTCACCTTCTCGACACTGAAGCGGCCCTCCCAGTCCTCTTCGAGTTCCTCGAGGATGGGGTCTTGCGTCTTGCACGGGCCACACCAGTCCGCATAGAAGTCCTTGAGCGTGACTGCCATAACGAGTCGAAAATTCCCTCGCGCCGCGCATAAGGGTTTGGTTCGCGGGCGCTCCAGTAGCCGTCGTGCACGACCGTCGCGGCCCGGCCTCACGACGGCCCCGCCCCCGACTCGACCCGTGTCGAAAGACTTAGAGGCGTCCGGACTGGAGGGTGGAACATGAGCAAGGGCCAGAACTCCGGCGGCCTCATGTCGAGCGCCGGACTCGTCCGTTACTTCGACGCCGAGGACCGCAACGCCATCCGAGTCGACCCGAAGACCATCGTCGCATTCGGTGTCTTCTTCGGTGCGCTCGTCCTCGTGATGCGCGTCGCACTGTAACCACGGCGACGGACGAACACGACGTTTTTCTTCGACCGGTCGTTACCAGCGAGTATGACACTCACAGCCGGCGTCATCGCCGTTCAGGGCGACGTCTCGGAACACGCCGACGCCATCCGGCGCGCGGGCGAGGCCCACGGCGAGGACGTGACCGTCCACGAGATCCGGGAGTCGGGCATCGTCCCCGACTGCGACCTGTTGTTGCTGCCCGGCGGGGAATCGACGACCATCTCGCGGCTCCTCCACGACGAGGGCATCGACGAGGAGATCGTCGCTCACGTCGCCGCCGACAAGCCGCTGCTCGCGACGTGTGCCGGGCTCATCGTCTCCTCGACCGACGCGAAGGACGACCGCGTCCGGACACTCGACCTCGTCGACGTGACCGTCGACCGGAACGCGTTCGGCCGCCAGAAGGACAGCTTCGAGGCACCGCTGGACGTCGAGGGGCTCGACGAACCGTTCCCCGCGGTGTTCATCCGCGCGCCGCTCATCGACGCCGTCGGCGACGACGTCGAGGTGCTCGCCGAGTGGGACGGCAAGCCGGTCGCGGTCCGCGACGGCCCGGTCATCGGCACCTCGTTCCACCCCGAACTCACGCCCGACGTACGCATCCACCGGCTCGCGTTCTTCGCCGCAGAAGCCGAACAGCTTGCACGCTGAGAACGCAGGCTTTTCTTGCTGGCACCCTTCCGTCGGGCTATGAAGGCATCCATCGACACGGTACGCGTCGCCGGGACCCAGGATGGGCCCGTTCCGGTGGTCGTACTCGAGGTCGAGGAGGACGACGACGTGTTGCCCATCTTCATCGGGTTCGACGAAGCCATCGCCATCGTCCGCGGGCTGGACGCCACGGACATCGGGCGACCGCTCACCCACGACCTCCTGCTGGACGTGATGGAGGAGCTGGGCGGGCGCGTGACGAAGGTGGTCGTGAGCCGTGTCGATTCGGGGACCTACATCGCCGACCTGCACGTGAACACGCCGCGGGGCGACGTGGTTATCGACGCCCGACCCAGCGACTCGCTGGCACTGGCCGCCCGGACGAACGCCCCGCTCGAGGTCGACGACGAGGTGTACGAGGACGGCCGGCGCGACCCCGCCGAGTTCGCCGAACTCGACGACATCCGCGAGGTAGCCGAGTACGCATGACCGAAAGCACCGACGCAATTCTCGACGACCTGTTCGCGGTCATCGAAGACCGCAAGGAAACGCTTCCCGAGGACTCCTACACCGCCAGTCTGTTCACCCACGAGAAGGGCGAGAACGCGGTACTGGAGAAGCTCGGCGAAGAGGCGACCGAACTGATTCTGGCCGCGAAGGACGACGACCACGAGGAGATCGCCCACGAGAGCGCCGACATCATCTACCACCTGCTCGTGTTGCTCTCGATGAAGGACATGGACGTGAGCGACCTGCGGGCGGAGCTGGCGGACCGGCGGTGACGGTTTTCGTCGCCGTTGCATGGGTGAACCACTGCCTGCAACATAGTATCCAATGGAAATCACCAAAACAAACTACTGTAAACTAGGGTCGGATTCCAAATATCTTTTCCGGCGCCCCTTGGCACACAGTCACACGCCATGCAACGCAACAGGCGTTCATTCCTGAAGGCGACGGGCGCATCACTCGGTTCGATCGGGTTCCTCGGGGCGACGGCGTCGACGGCAGCTGCCTCGGTCCACGACCGCTGGGAACCCGCGGATTCGAGCAACTACACGAACGCGAGCCGGACCGCGAGCGATATGCGCTGGCTCGTGATTCACACCATCGAGGGCTCGTACGAGGGCTGCATCAGCTGGTTCCAGAACCCCGACGCGAACGTGAGTTCGCACTACGTCGTCGGCAACCAGTCGAACCAGATAACGAAGATGGTCCGACTGGAGGACATCGCGTGGACCCAGGGCAACTGGGAGTACAACGAGACGGGCGTCTCCATCGAACTGGAAGGCTACGCCAACGAGACGAACTTCAACGACACCATCTACCAGCAGGCCGCCGAGGTGGCACGCCACGTCTGTGACACCTACGGCATCCCCAAGCAACACCCGACGTACGATCTGGCACCCTGTTCGGCGTACTCCGGCGAAGGCGGTATCATCGGCCACAACCAGGTGCCGGACCCCAACGACTGCTCGCAGGTCACCGGCGGCAAGTACGACCCCGGCAACACCTGGGACTGGGACTACTTCATGTCGCTCGTGAACGATGGCTCGGGCGGCGGTGGCGGCGGGTGGTCGGACGGCGACATCGTCCACTGCACCGCCGACCTCAACACCCGCGAGCGGCCGAATCTGGATTCGTCGGTGGTGGCGACGATGCCGACCGGCTCGAACGCCGAGATAGTCAATGGACCCACCGACGAGGACGGCTACACCTGGTGGGGCCTGCACTGGCTGGACGACGACATCTGGGGCTGGTCGGTCGAGGCGTACCTCGACGCAGGCTACGCCTGAGCGACCACCGGCGGCGACCGCTACGAGTCGCTCTCACACGGACGAGGCGGGATAAACGCGCTTTTATGGCCGCTTGTCATAGCACCTTGCATGATTTTCGAGAATCTTCCGACGACACCACGGTCGGAGGAACTCATCGACAAGGCGTTCTCCCGCGCCGCCCGCGCAGGCCGGGCCAAGTCGGGACACGAGGCCCAGACGTCGATGCTCCAGACGGCGTCGAACATCCTTTCGGACAATCTGGAGAACGTCGTGACGGCCTGGCCGGACTTCGACGAGGTCGACCCGTTCTACTACGAGCTCGCGGACGCCATCGTCGACGTCGACGAGGTGCGCAAGTCGCTGTCGGAGGTCACCTGGGCCTCCCGCAAGACCGCCGAGATTCGCAGCGAGTACGAGGGCCGGATTCGCCGGAACGACCTCGACACGGCCCGTAAATTCCGCAAGCAGGCGTTCGCTCGCCTCGCGGACGTCGTCGAGGAGATCGAGGACGACCTGCTCCGTCTGGGTGCGGCCCGTGACGAGCTGAAGACGCTCCCCGATATCAACCCGGACGAGCCGGCCATCGTCGTCGCCGGCTACCCGAACGTCGGGAAGTCCTCGTTCGTCAACGCAGTCACCCGCGCCCGCCACGAGACCGCGACCTACCCGTTCACGACGAAGGGTATCGGCGTCGGTCACTTCGAGCGCCAGCGCATCCGCTACCAGATCGTCGACACCCCGGGGCTGCTCGACCGCCCGCCCCAGGACCGCAACGACATCGAGGCGCAGGCGGTCTCGGCGCTCACGCACCTCGCGGACTGCGTGCTGTTCGTCCTCGACGCGAGCGCGAACTGCGGCTACCCGCTCGACGACCAGCTGGAGCTACTCGCCGCGGTCGAAGCCCAGTTCGGCGACGTGCCCGTCATCACCGTCTGCAACAAGAGCGACGTCTCTCGCGACGTCGAGGCAGACTACTACATGAGCGTGACCGAGGACGAGAATCTGGACACCGTCCTCGATGCAGCCGTCGACGCTATCGGGTACGAACCCGAGCTGCCGTTCGACGGCTGAGTCGGTCGTTCTGTTCTCCGCGCTGGCCGTCCTATTCGACTTCGTACACGATGTTGACGTTCACCTTCACGTCGATTGGGCCGGGTTCGAGCGTCGTGCTGTCCTCGGCGGGGGCGGAGCGGTACACCGGGTACGGCGGCTGGTAGCCGCCACTGGAGACGCTGATGGTCTTGACCTTCGTGATGGAGACGCCGGCAGCGCTGGCGGCCGCGTTCGCGTCCGCCTCGGCGGCGTCGACCGCCTTCGCGATGGCGTCGGACCGCAACTCGGCGATGCGCTCGTCGCTCAGCTTGAACGAGACGCTGTCGACGCGGGCTGCGCCGTTGGCGACGGCGATGTCGATGATGCGCCCTGCGTCGCTCACGTTGTCGGTCTCCACCTCGTAGGCGTGGACCGCGGTGTAGCCGGTTATCTCACGGCCTTCCTTGTAGTTGTACTGCGGGACGAGCCGGTAGCTCGTCGTCTTCACGTTCTCGTCGGGAATCCCGGCGGCCCGGAGCGCCTCGCGCATGCTGGTCGAATCCTGTGCCGCGAAGGTTCGGGCGCTGTCGGCGGTCTTGCCCTCGCGTTCGACCGCGATCGAGACGACCACGAGGTCTGCAGGTGCCGAGACGGTCCCCGTCCCGGAGACGGAGACCGTACTCTTCGAGTCACCGTCGTCGGTACTGGCAGCGACCGTCCCGTCGTCGATGGAACCGGCCATCCCGAGGCAGCCGGCGGTCGTGACCAGTAGCGCCACGAGTGCGACCGCGAGTTTCAGCTTCATGCTACACTCTGGTAGGTGAGCAACCGAGAAGAACTATCGAGAACCCACCGGTTAGCCGATTTCCTGAACGTTCTCGGCTGATTCGTACTCCATGTACCTGACCTCGACAGCCACGTCGTTGCCGTTCACGACGTTGGTGCGCAGCTGCTCGGGGAGCCCTGGATACGTCTCTCCGGGTGGTCTGGCGAGGGTGACGACGACCCGCTCGGGACGCGGGTCGAAGATGCGTTCGTAGAGGTTCTCCTCGTGGACCAGCTTCACGTCGACGAGTCTGAGCTCGGGGTAGTCGCTGACGGTCGTCTCGACACCGGCGATCATGTCGTCCTCGATGGCCGCGGTCGTGTAGGACATGTAGGTGACGCCGCCGAGGAACACCGAGAGAATCGCGATGGACGCGACGAGGACGGCGACGCGTTTGAGGGTCGCCGTCCGGGCCTCGTCCAGCCGGAGCCAGTGTTCGGGCCGGTAGCCGGAGTACCAGAGCGTGGCCGTCGCGGCGAGGTTGATGGAGAGGACGTTGACGAGGACGAGGACGCTCGCACCGAGGACCACCAGTGGTTTCATGTACGCGATGCCGATGCCGATGACGGCGGTCGGCGGGACGAGCGCGACCGCGATCATGACACCCACGAGGGAGGCGGAGACGCCCGAACGCATCGACATCGCGCCGGCGATACCGGCCCCGAGTGCCACTGCCAGCGAGAGGATATCGGGGCGCAGTCGCTCCTGGACCTGCCCGACGACCAGGATGTCCATCGGGGGGATGAGGTGGAGGGTCCGGAGCAACGCCGCGAACGCCGCGGCGGCGACGACCGCCAGAACGAGGCCGAGTATCTGGAGCCGGGCCCCACGCGAGAAGAGGTCCGCGTCGTCGAGGACCGTCCCGACGCTCGCGGCCATCGCGGGGCCGATGAGTGGCGCGATGACCATCGAGCCGACGACGACGGCGGCCGAGTCGAGCAACACGCCGGCCGTGGCGATGACGACGCTCACCACCGTCAACAGGGCGTACGCCGGCACTTCGGGAGCCATCTCGCTGGCCTGTGACTTCAGTTCCTCGCGGGAGATACGGTTCGAGGTCTCCTCCTCCCTGGCGTACTTCTCTTTGAGTCGCTCGAACTTCTTCGAGACGACCGTCTCGGCGTCCACGACGACGGTGTAGGACTGGCGCTCGATACCGGCCTCGCGGAGCTCGTGGAGGATCGGTTCGACGGCCTCGGACGGCAGCGGGAACGAGACGACACCCGTGTACTTCCGGCCGCTGGTCTCGTCGGTGAGCACGTAATCGATGCCCTCGTCGTCGAGGAGATCGAGGACGGCCTCGCGCTTGCCCGCCGGAATCATGACCTGGACGAGTCGCACGTCCGCTCCGACGGGTAGCTGATAGAAATAGCTCCCGCCTGTGGGTCTCCGAATTGGATGGCGAACAGGCGACGCTCGATGTCTGCTGCCGGGGAGGGCGTCGCGCAACCGCTGGGTCACCGGCAGTCGCAGTCAGTGCACGGCCGGGTTGGCCGCGGCATCGGATAAGAAGCCTCGGTGAGTGGGACGGGGGTCAGGGACGCAGGCCGCGAACCGTGCCCACCAGCCACTTCGTCGCCGGGAAGAGCCAGCGCTCGTGGCGGAACCGGTTGTAGCCGTGGATGGTCAGCCCGAGGAAGACGATGCCGGTGAGGAGTGCGGTGAACAGGAGGGCGGTCTCGGTCGGGAGGGCGTACGCGGCGACGAGGAACCCGACCAGCGCTGCGAGGGCCGCTGGCACCAGCGCGTCGATGACGCCGAGTGAGAGAGCAGCGAGCGATTCACCGAAGGCCATACCCCATCCCAGGGGCCTGGGTGTGATAGACCCAGCGTTCACAGTGAGTGCACACCGCGCAGGGAAGGGCCGACCGAACCAGACACGCTTTTCCCCGTCCCCGGGCTACGACCCTCCATGTTCGAGAACCGCCCGAACCGAGAGCACGAGGTCGTCCTGGTAGGGCGGTCGAACGTCGGCAAGTCGACGCTGATGCGCCAGCTCACCGGGCACCGCTTCGACACGGGTGGCAAGCCCGGTGTGACGCGCTCGCCGAACCACTACGACTGGGCACCCGAGGACTTCATGATAACCGACCTGCCGGGTTTCGGTTTCATGTCCGGGGTGGCCGAGGAGCAACGCGAGGCCATCAAGGACGACATCGTCCACTACCTCGAGGAGTACGCCGACAACTTCCTCGTCGGCGTCGTCGTGGTCGACGGCAAGAGCGTCATCGACATCATCGACCGCCACTCCGGCCCGGACTCCATCCCCTACGACGTGGAGATGTTCCACTTCCTGCAGGAACTCGGCGTCCCCACCGTCGTCGCGGTCAACAAGATGGACAAGGTCGACGACAAGGACGAACGCCTGAACGACCTCTGTGACCGTCTCGGCCTCTACCCGCCGTGGAAGCAGTGGCAGGACACCATCGCCCCCATCTCGGCGAAGCAGGGCCGTATCGACCCGTTCGAGCAGGCCGTCCGGTCCATCCTCCACGACCACAAGCGCGACGACCTGCTGAAGTTCTTCTGAGGCGGCCCCGCCGTTCCGGCCGGGCTGTTCAGGCCACCACGACTGCGATGGCCGATGGTGATAAGTCGTTGGCTGAAGACGACACTACGATGACATCTGGTGGGCGGTACGTGGTGAATGTCGAGGCGGCCATCTACAGCGGCGGGGAGTACCTGCTCGTCGAGCGTGCTCCCGCCGAGGACCACGCACCCGGGACCCTCGCCCTCGTCGGTGGGAAAGTCGAACGCACCGAGCACGACACGAGCGCGCTCGAGAGCACGGTCCACCGTGAGGTCCGCGAGGAGGTCGGGCTGTCGGTCACCGACCTGCAGTACGTCCAGAGCAACGCCTTCGTTACCGATTCCGGAGACCCCTGCCTCAACGTCGTCTTCCTGGCACGTCACGACGGTGGCGACGCCCACATCGCGGCCTCCGACGAGGTTGCCGCCCTGCACTGGCTCACACCATCGGCGGTGGAGAGCCATCCGGATGTCCCCGAGTGGACGGCTGCCTTCGTCGCGTTGAGCGACGAGCGACGCCGGGCTCTCGAGTGGTGACTACACGAACGTCTTCTCCATGAGTTTGACCGCCAGCTCGGCAGTGACGCCGTTCCTCGTGGTCTCGACCACATCGGCACCGGCCACGTCCCAGCCAGCCTGCCGGTAGAACGGGACCGCGTTCAGCGACGCCCACAGGTAACAGCCGTCGAGCCCGGCGTCCCTGGCCGTGCCCTCGAGGTGTGCCAGCAGCGCGGAGCCGACGCCTCGCCTCGCTGCCGCCGGCTTGACGTACACCGCCCGAACTTCGCCGTCGTCGACCGCCAGATGTCCGAAGCCCGCGACCTCGCCGTCGAGTTCCGCGACGACGAAGTGCTCGCCCGGCTCGTCGTACGGGTACTTCTCGGGGTCCTTCCGGCCAGCCCAGGCGAGCACCTGTCGGTCGTCGTAGTGGGTGCGCCCGAGTTCACGTGCCGAGGCCGCGTGCAGGCTGGCGACGGCAGGCATGTCTTCGTGCGTGGCCGGTCGGACGGTGACCATACGACCAGAGACGTGGCTCTGGGCCAAGAGTGCAGCGACCGTACAGGAACGGTTGCCCGACCGGTTCGCCGCTATCGGCCGAGCGTTCGAGAGTTGGTGGCTCGGTAGAATGGCTCGGAGAGGATAGACGGTTTCCGGTAGTCGTTGGATCGCTTGTAGTAACCTTCACCGAGGAGAACCTGCTACTCTCTTGTGCGGCTCCCTCGGTGAAGATGGACGACGAGACGATGACAGCGCCGAAAACGACGCCCGAGACCGGCACATCTATCCGACGCACTGCGAGCGTAGCATCGTCACCCACAGTTAATACCCGATGGCAGACATCTCAAACCAGACGATGGACCGACGCAGCGCACTCCGGACACTCGCCGTCGCGGGAGTCGCTGCTGTCGCGGGCTGCCAGACGACGGCCCAGCACGGGACTGGCAGTAAGACGACAGGGACGGCCACGGAGTCGGCGACAGCCACAGACACGTTTCAGACAGGCCGGTCAGTGTCGGGCTGGGAGACGTTCCGAGGTGACCACGGCCATACGGGCCGAGTCGGCGACGCCAGTGGACCCACGGGCTTGACCGAGCAGTGGGTGCAGTCGCTCCGGACGGTCGATACGCTTCGGGTCTCGGCGGCCGATGGAGTCGTCTACGCGGCGTCACGGGCCGGTGGAATCACCGCGTTCAGCGTGGCCGACGGTCGTCGGCTGGGCGGTGACCTCTCGGGCGGTCGGCCAGTGACGACAGAACCGGTCCTCACCGACGGATGGGTCGTCTTCGGGACCCGAGCCGGCGAGGTCGTCGGTGTCAGCCCCGGTGACGGCATCGACTGGACGATACAGGCACCGCGACCACAGAGCCACGAGGGGACCGGTCCACACCGGCTGGACAGCACGCCTACCGTCGACGAAGAACTCCATATCGGGTTCAGCGAGTATCCACCGTCGGCCGACGCGAACGGCGCGGTGGCCCGCGCAACCGTCGGCGATGAAGCGGGCTTCGCAGCCAACGGCTGGCCCATCGAGACGACGTATCCGATTCGAGCCAGTCCGACGAAATCCGATGGGTGGGTATACGTTCGTGACGGGCCGGACGTGCTCGCCGTCGACGCCGAGACGGGAGAGACACAGTTCCGGACCGCCGTCCGGTCACGCCCTCGGCGAGTCGGTCGGCTCGACCGAAGCCCGGCAGTCACTGCAGGGACGGTTGTCGCGGGCGGGGACACAATCGTCGCCCTCGATGCTGCCTCCGGTGACGAGCAGTGGACCGCACCCGTCGAACCCGTCGACGGCAGCGACCACACCCGCCAGGTGTACGGGGCGGCGATCGCAGACGAGACGGCGTACGTCGGGTCTGCAGACGGAGCGCTCCGCGCACTCGACCTCGGCACGGGTGAACTGCTGTGGTCCCTGTCGACATCGGTGCTCCGGTGGTCGCGACCAGCAGTCGGCCAGGACACGCTCGTCATCGCCGGGAACGAGGGATACGAGAGCGGTGGAACCCAGTACGTAGACAGAGAACGCGGTCTGGCGATGCTCTTCGACCGCGAGACTGGTGAGCAGTTGGCGACAGTCGAACGCGCAGGACTCGTCGGTAATCCTATCGTCGCCGGTACCCGGGCCGTGGTTCCGTTCGGAAACACCCTTGTCGGGTTCGAGTAACTCGAGTAGTCGTTAGAAATAGTTGCTCACTTTTGGATAGAGGTCTGGTCGAGAGTAGTGTCAATCGCTGTTGTGAGACCGTCGAGTGAGTCAAGAACCGGTTGCTCAGAGCTGCTTGCAACTGTCTCCAGCACTCTTCGACAGGGTTCAGTTCTGGTGGGTACGCTGGGAACGTGATGAAATCGCGGTCGCCACAGGCCGCCAGGTCCGTGACGGCCGACGCCTGAAAATACGGCGCTCTATCGAGCACCACTACCAAATAATATAAGAAATCTTAGTATGATACAAAATTGGGGTGTATAGCGTAATCGGCGGGAAATACTCGATGATCGCGTCCAGTAAACACGTCCAGTCGCGGTGCCCGGACAGTTCGACAGAGGACCGCGCGGAAACCACGCGGCACGCGGCTCGACTTGCACGGATTTCTTGGTTTGGTCGATACGGACTACGGTGGCGTCCATCTCCCGCCGCTTCTTTTGAACTCCTCGTGGAACGCTTCTCGATCGCGTTCGTCAGCCCCGGCGGCTGTTCGGCGAGGTTTTTGATAGCTCAATCCCGCTTCTTTCAGCAACCGCCGGCAACTCGGGATCGAGTACTCCACATCGAAGCTGTCTGCGAGATATTGTTGGGCGAGCGCCGGCGTCCACGCCGGCGCGTCGATACCGACTTCTTCGGGTGGCTCGTGAACAGCGCCCTCGAATTTTTCTTGCTGTACTGTTGAGAGCTTACGCTTTCTTCCAGTTCGTTTACTATCAGAAACGGCCGACTCAAGCGACTCGTCGGTGTCGAGGCGCTTGAGCCAGCTGTAGATCGTCCGCCGCTGAACGTTATACCACTCGGCCAACTCCGTCTGCGTCACACCGTTCTTGTATGCGATGGCTGCTAACAGCCGCTCTGTCGGCTTCTTCCCCTCCACATTGTCGAGAGCCCTTTGCAACTCTTCGATAGAGATCTCGTCGAGATGGTCCATTAACGACTGCAACACTATGTGAGCAAATAATTCTAACGTCTGCTATAGTAACGTGTTCACGTTGTCTGTTCGGTATTCCACGGGGTTTCTGACCTCACTGCTCGGCTTCTTCAGGGGGACGAGCCACCTTGCAATTGGGTCCAGGAATGGGTGTCTCACAGGTCAGTTCGGATACTGGGCTTCGCTCGCTTGACTGGGATTGAACGGTCGACGCGACTACGCCGGTCGAAACCTGAATAATCGCGTGTCGAACACTGAAAGCGACGACGCTCGTCGACACAGAAACGCAAGCTGTCCGCGACGTTCACTGTCCGACCGGGAAACCGAACGACACCTAACTCGGCTGGAACTGTCGTCCACACCATCAAGCGAGCTGTGACACAGTGAATTCAAGTGCGGCATGGCGATTCACCAGAGTCTATCGGGTATCTCTGGTTGTGTGCTCACCTACTTTCAAGTGAGGTTCCTATATCCTGAGAATGAACTGCGGCACTAATTCGATGCCAGACCGAATACTAACCTAGTAATATGGTAACAGACCGAACGGATCAGCCCCCAGGAACTGATACCGATGAAGCAAGTGCCCACGCTTGTCTGGCCTGGAGAAACATGGAGTGCTCCGGTACCCCTTACTGTCAGCCACGCTGCCCTCGGTATTTTGACCGAACCGGGACACCGATTCTCATTCAACCACCAGCAAGCAGCGACTGGGAGCCCTTGGCGGGGATGTACGAAACGATTGAATCCTCCACAATGGGCCTTCCACCGGTCACGAGGAGGCAGCTTGTGGACTGGCTCGATACCCTTCGTGAGCGCGGATGGAACCTTATCGCTCGTGAAGGTGAACAGATTGTGGGACACGTCAGCGTAAGTCCAGCAGAGGAGGTCACCCCAGAATTCGTTCTTTTCGTACACGACGACTATCAGGGCCGGGGGATCGGTACTGAACTGGTCAAGCAGGTAATCGCATATGCGACTACCAAAGAACACGAAGAATTGAGATTGACGGTCTCTTCTCGTAACCGCAAAGCCATCTCGGTATATACAAATGTTGGATTTGAGACCACCTCACAGGGTGCTGAACTTTCGATGAGATTTCCCCTCGACCACCCGAACGCTGAAACGGTGAAACTTCCCCCAGCCGACCGACTGCCCGACGAGTAGCAGTACTCAGGACGGGAGGGTATGAACACCGCTCTCGAGTTGCCCTCTACAATACAACGCTGGGCTATCAACCCGAATTCCTGATTTAGCCGAGGTTTTACCAGCCTTAATTCGTGGCGCTTACCGTCGAGTCGTCGGAAACAACGGTCCACTCGGCCGGATCAATCTCGTTGCCAGCGAACGACGACTGTTCGGGATATGCTGTACAGACTACACGCTCGGACCGGTCCTTGAGATAATCCACAAGTCGATGGAGGTTCCGATCGGTCAGGCCGCCAAGACTGTCGACCAAAATGACTGGAACCTGGTCGTCCACCTCGTATGCATCGAAGCCGGCCAGTGCAGCCACTATTCCAAGGAGGACAACCTCCCCTTCACTCAGTGCGTCGAGGGAAACCTCGCGTCCGTCTCTGGCGACGACGAGGTCGAAGTTCGGAGTTAACCGTGCGCTTTCGTAACTCGTGTCGAACTTGTCAACAATCTCAGAGATAGATTCACTGAAGGCTTCACGGGTTCGCTTTTTCATCGTTTCCCGACGAGAGCGCAGTTCCTGTATCTCATCAGAGAGCGATTCACGTTCTTTCTGGAGAGTCGACTTCTGCTCTGCACGGGATTTGAGCGATTTGATTTCTGACTCCAGGTCTGATATCTTTTCGCGCGTATACTTGATATCACTCTCAACCTCTGTCAGTTCGTCTTCTTGCTCGCTAACGGACTCAGACAGTTCAGCGACCCGCTCTTCTACCGATTCGAGCGAATCTCTCTTTCGTTCGAGGCTCTCCTGTCGTTCCTCTAGTCTACTCTCTAAATCACCGATGTCAGATTCAAGACGCTCTTTCTCCCTCCGCTTGGTTCGTTGTTCTTCCTTCTTCGATTCGAGTTCCCGCTTCTCTTTGCGGTACGCACTGACGTTCCGTTCGAGTTCACGAATCTGCTCCTGGATTGTATCGAGTTTCGCTGAAAGGTCGTCCCTGTCCGTATCTGACCCACAGAGCCAGCATTCGACTGAATCACCGAGGAGGCCGCGTTCGACACCTGATAGAAGCTCGACCCGGTCTTCATCGAGAACTCGTTTGTTTGCTGTGTACACTGTCCGGAGCAATTCGATGTCCCTTTCGCGATTGCTCACCTTCTCCATCAGCTGTTCCAGGTCTTCGTCTACGGCCGAATAATCAGGGACTTCAACATCGTCCAGGTCGGCCTGTTTGTCTTCGAGGCGGTCCTCGATGCGTTCGATGCTGCTCTCGAGTCGTTCGATCTGTCCCTTGATGCTCTCACGTTTTGCACGGGCATCGCTCAAATCGTCTCGACTACTGCCGGTTTCAGGTTCGTCGACCGACTCGCGCTTCGCTTCGAGTTCTGAGAGCTTGTCTTCGAGCTTCGAGAGTGATTTCTGTTTGCCCACCAGTTTCTGTCCGGCTGATTCTGCGTTCTGGAGTTCTCTATCGACCTGGTTTCGTTCGGTCTTCAGCTCGGCGATCTGGTCGTCGATGTTTTCCAGCTCGAGCGGCTGCGTTAGGAGTGATTCGAGATTGTCACCATTTCTGACGGCTTCTCGGATGGGATTCTTCTCGGTCAAGAAGGCGTAGAGTGATGCACATGTTCTGTCGTACGGGTCTTCCAGATAAGGTGTCCCGTTCCGGGAGACTCCGTTCCCCGTTTTGGTAAAGGAAAGCTCGACAGTCCGGTCGGAGGCGGTGAGCGTAACACAACCACTGTCTGCTCCATCTGTGAGGGGATTTCGCGTGCCCATGGCCGCTTCTATCGCGAGAATCAAACTAGATTTACCGCGCCAATTCTCGGCACGAACGGCATTCAGACCCGACTCGATGGTCGTTTCCCCCTCGAGGATGCCAGCGATGTTCTTGATATCAAGCTCCCAGGTCATATTTTCGTGTTGTCGGCGAGGCTCTTAAGCGTGTGCACGGTAAAATATATCACTATTCCACGTTTTCTTCAGCCCGATATAACCGGCCGAAGTGAAGCCGGCGAGACTGGAATTGACTTCGATAAGTCAACAAGTGGACCGATGCTGGCTGAGGGAACGCCGGCCGTCTCAGACGCCGAACGACGGCTCTTGCGTTTGATGGACGACAGGCGACCAGTGGAGGGATTTCCCCGACCCGGTTCCAATTTCGAGGGCCTTCTCTGCTTCCTCGACGGACCCGGATCGGTGTTCGGCACAGACATAGTTGCGGTTGAGTGCGACGTCGAGCGGGACGCGCGTCGGGCACTCCGAGCAGCAAAGCTGGAGCTTGATCTCGATGTCGATGTCCTGCTGGTCCTCGATTTTCCCCTTGGATTTGAAGGACTTGAGCGCCTCTCTCGCCTTCTTCTTACTACGCTCCATCGCGATATCGATGCTCTCGCGTTCCCAGTTGGTCTTCGCTGGTTGGGTAGCCTTGTCCGCTTCAAGGCAGTCCTTCAGGTGATTCCGCATCGTACTCCAGGAGATCATATCGTCCAGCAGTTCCTGCCCATCGATTCCCGCTGCGTCGAGTTCGTCGAGCAACTCCATCTTGACGATGTCGTCACCAGTGAGGGACTCGAAGTCGCTATCGACACGAACGCTCATCGTGTTCCGACCGGCCTGTTCGTACGCGGTTTTGAGAAGCCGCTTGTTGAACCACTCGGTGAGGGGCCGATATCCGACGGACGAATATGTGCCTCTTCCCAGCCATCGTGATATCAGCTGCTCGTCAAACTCTGTAGCGCTCCCGGTCGCGTTTAGATTGTACTTTTCGACGAGCGAACCAACTTTGCAACAAACCGAGCGAGTCACTACATAACTTTCGAGGACGGCCTTAATAAAGGTATCCTATTATTGCCATCTAGGTGTTCTTGAGCTCGTGCTCCGGTGTTGTTTCCGCTGTGACGCCAGGGCTCCGTATCTCAGTCCGGACCCTGCCCGGATTCATGTCGTCCTCGTCGACAAAATATATATCTCTGTTATTCTCTATACTCCTATGTTTTGTTGAGTGGCGCGTATCTGTCCCGTACTAAGTATACACAGGCGAAAACAATCACCAATAATTTGCTGTTTCGGTGTAGTGACGGACTGTAAAGGCACTTTCACTATGCGATTGTCTGATGGTTACAAAAACTCTGTGTTCAGGTACACGGGCAACTTATGGAAGAATTCAAGTTTAATTGACTATTCTGTTCGTGTGGTGTATCTGTTGGCTGTTGGGCCCATTCGAGACAGGGGATACGAAGAGACAGGTGATACGAATAATGAAGTAGAGCGCCAGTCAACAGGTACCATGCCAATCAGAGACGAGTACGGGCTGTACATCGATGGTGAGTGGCAGCCACGAGACAACCAGTTCGACGTACTGGACCCAGCAACGAACCAACCGCTGGTGAGCGTGGCAGACGCAACGGCGTCAGATGCCGAACTCGCCATCCAATCAGCTGGGAACGCATTCGAGGAGTGGAGCGCAGTCGATCCAGCCCAGCGTGGTCGGGTATTGTCTGCCATCGCGGATGAACTTCGTGACCATCACGGGGAACTCGCACAGATCGAATCGATGGAGACTGGCCGACCGATAGCCCAATCCCGGGGCCGAATCACGGGTGGCATCGGGTTCTTCGACTACTTCGCCGGTCTGGCCGACAAGATCGAAGGGGAGACGATTCCGATCGACGGCAAACGCCACAGTTTCACCATCCGTGAACCACTCGGGGTCACAGGCCATATCGTTCCGTGGAACTCGCCGACCGTCCTCGCCTGCCGGAGTTTCGCGCCTGCGCTCGCCTGTGGAAACACGGTCGTGGCGAAACCGTCACTGGAGGCTCCACTCACCGTGATGCACATTGCTGAGATCGCGACGAAAGCGGGGCTTCCCGCCGGCGCACTCAATGTCGTACCTGATTCCGATGCCGCCGCCGGCAAGGCCATCACGGAGAGTGAGACCGTTCGTGGCATCAGTTTCACGGGGTCGCGCTCGGCTGGCAAACAGGTCATGAAAACTGCGGCGGAAACGCTGACACCGGTCGACCTCGAACTCGGTGGAAACACCCCCTGTCTCGTGTTCCCGGACGCGGACATCGACGACGTCGTCGAAGACACCATCGCTTCCTACGACAACGCGGGCCAAATCTGTTTCACCATCTCCCGCTTTTTCGTCCACAGAGACGTATACGATGTATTCACCGCCGCTTTCGTCGAGGCGATCGAAGCCCTCGAAATCGGTCCATGGCAGGAAGAGCCCGACATCGGCCCGGTCATCTCCAGAGCGTCCGTAGATCGCCTCGACACGTACGTAACGGAGGCAGTCGAGAATGGTGCTCGTCTCCTCGCAGGTGGTGAGACACCACGCGAACGGGGTAACTTCTACGCACCAACCCTGTTGGACAACGTCGAAGATACCGCACCGATAGTTTGTGACGAACTGTTTGGCCCAGTGAAGACCCTCCACCAGTTCGACACCGAGGCCGAAGTCATTCGACGCGCAAATGATACAGACTATGGGCTGTATGCGTCGATCTGGACCGACGATGTCGGTCGGGTCCACCGGCTCATCGACGCGATGGAAGCCGGCGTCGTCGTGGTCAACGAATTCCCGATTCTGGCTCCCCAGACACCGTTCGGGGGCTACAAGGAGAGCGGTATCGGCCGAACGAAAGGAAAACAAGCCATCCACAACTTCACGCAAGTCAAGAACGCGACGATAAGCTACGAATGATGGCTAGCTGAGTCGAGCCGGATGTCGAGTACTGCCGGAATCCCGCCGTCGACGGCCTCGATGGCGGCTCCAAGCGCATCGCGAAGTTCGGTTTCCGTCGCCACGGTGTTCGTGTAAGACTCGACAGTTTTGGCAGCCGCGGTGAGGTTCGGCGCGGGGTCGAAAGTCCGTTCGTCGAGTCCCTCGGTCCCGACGACGCCGTCCGGATACTGGCTGAGCGTCGCTTTCTCGACCGCGTTCCAGCCGCCGTTGTTGTAGATCACCGTCAACGTCGGCGCATCTGCGGCGGCAGAGAGCCAGGCGGAGACAGCCGGGTGTGTGAACAGGTAGGAACCATCCCCGACGATAGAGAGTACTCGCGAGTCGGGGCTGGCTAGCTTTGCGCCAACGGCGGCACCGCCGGCCCAGCCGAGTCCCGCCCCACCCTTGGAGAGATGGCCGACCCCAGGCCGGACTGAAAGGTAGTTTCGAATCGCGCCCATCGAGGTGACTGCGTCTTCGACGACGATGGTCGACTCGTCGAGGGCCGAGTTCAGGACGTCAGTTGCCACCTCCGGTGTCAACGCGGTAGCGTCCCGGTGGGATTTGAGGATTGCAGCCTGCTGCCGCTGTCGTTCTTCGGTGAACTGTACGAACTGTTCGGACAATTCGGGACCGCCCGCTGCCGTCTCGGCCAGACGAGCGAACGTAAGTGACGGGTCGGCCGCGACCCGGTAATCGACTCGGAAGTTCCATACCGGGAACGTCCGCTTCGTCGGTTCGGTGTCGACCTGCACGACGAGAGTATCGTCCGCGGGTTCGCCATGTTTCGGAATCCACGGGATGTCGACACCAGCAAGCAAGAGCAGGTCGGTCGTCTCGAAGACGGCGCTCGGATCGAAGCCCAGGTGGTTCGGATGGTCTCGGGGGAACCCGACGCGGGTCGATGCGTGTTCGACGATACCTGCCCCGGTGCGCTCTGCGAACGCGGTGAGTGCATCAGGGTCGCAGCTCCCACCCGTGATGACGACCGGTGCGTCCGCCGCATCGACCACCTCCGTCAGGGTCGCGAGTGACTCGTCGCTGGGTCCTGGTGGAGCAGGAATGGTAACCTCGCGTTCCGAGCCGAGTTCGTCCGGGCGGAACCGGGCCTCGAGTGCCTCTCGTGTTGCGGTCAGATACACCGGTCCCTGTGGTGTGTCCTGTGCTCGTTCCAGGCCACGAACCACCTGCTCTGCGGGGTCGGCTGGCGGTCGGTACTCTTCTGTCCAGCGACAGTATTCGCGGACGATGCCGGTCTGGTCGAACACGTTCTGGTGATAATGGACGAAGTGGTTTCGCGCCCCGAGATACCGGTCCTCCGAGACGGGGGCCAGCCCGCATGCGACAAAAACCGGCACCTTCGCCCGGTGCGCGTTGTGGATCGCAGCGCCGAGGTTCTGTGTCCCCACGTCTACGTGTACAAGGACGACCTGTGGGTCACCCGAGACGGCGGCGTAGCCGTGCGCAGCGCTCATCGCGACGAACTCGTGCGGGCATACGACCACTTCGGGCATTGCATCAGCGTCCCCCTGGTTTCGGAGTCGAGCCATCGCTTCCAGGAGAGGGGCGTGGTCGGTGCCGAGGTTGGAGAACACGTACTCGACACCGTGTCGTCGCCACGCCCGTAGCATCCTCTCGGCAGCACTCACCACGGCCGCCTCATCGATATCTGCCGCTGGCTCCTCGGGAATCTCCATAGATGGAGCACTCCGTGGACTCTCTTATAGTTTGTCGGTTGTTAGCACATCAAATTGGTCGGGCCCGCTAGCAGGACAGTACCAGGTACTGGCACCTGATCTTCACCCTCCTCTCTCTGACGCCACGAGCGGCTGTCAACAGGCTCCGTGACTCGACCTTTACGGGGTCGGGTTCAGCGCTGCGCCTCTAGATTTCGACGGTAATCTTCCCGTCGTCGACGGTCACGTCGAATGTCCGAAGGCCGGTGCTTTTGTCGACGATGCTTCGGCCCGTTTCGAGGTCGAACTCCCAGAAGTGCCACGGACAGTGGACCGAATTTCGTTCGGGGTCGATGGATGGAAGGTCGGAATGGAGGACCCCCTTTCCGAGGGGACCGCCTTTGTGCACACACCGATTCGAAATCCCGTAGTACTCGCCATCGACGTTGAAGACGGCGATCGGCAACCCGTCGACTTCGAACGACTGGCCTTTACCAGGGGGAATCTCGTCAGCCGTGGCCACGTGGTGTTTCGTCATATTCTAAAGACACGCTCCGCGTTCTTCGATAGAATCTGCGTCCGGAGTTCCTCGTCGATGACGCTGGACTCGAACGTCCAGTTGTGGAGCTCCGTCGTGTAGTGGGGGAAGTCCGTCGCGAACATGAGCGACTTCTTGGCGTTTATCATCTCCAGTTGCGCCTTGAAGTGCCGGGTGTTCTTCGGAATCATCATCGGCTGGCTGGAGAACGTAAAGTTCGCTTCGACGTACTCACTGGGCAGCTTGTCCAGGTACGTCCAGCCTTCGTCGTACATCCGTTCGACCATCTGAATATCTTCTGGATGGTCCTGGTACATCTCGTCCAGTCGGTTCGACAGGAACGGTACCCAGTTAACGCCGCCTTCGATCATGGCGATGTTCAGGTCGGGGAACTTGTCGAAGACACCCGTCATAATCATGTTGCCTGTATTCATCATCGCCCGGACCGGATGGACCAGACCGTAGGCGCAGGACCACGTTCGGAGCGACTGCCCGATCGGGTCCTTCTGGTTCCAATTGGCTGTCCCGCCGCCGTGGAGCGCGAGGGGAAGGTCACGTTTGACGAGTTCCTCGAACACCTGGTCGTACTCCTGGTTCCCGAGGAGGTCGTAGTGGCCGAAGAAGCCGTACATTCCAACGATGTCGTCCTCGTCACCGACCCGGCGAACCTCTTCGGCTGCCCGCTCCGGGTCCCACTGGGGCAGCAAGGCGACGGCCTTGATGTTCTCGTGGACTGGGAGGACCTTCTCGATGACGTAATCGTTGTACGCCATCGCGATTTCGGTCTTCATCATCGGATATTGGGAGTCGGGAAGCTTGTTATAGCCTGGTGTCAGGATGGGCATGTCGATCCCCATCGCGTCCATGACTTCGACGACGTCCTCGCCCGTCTCGACTTTTCCGTGTGCTTCGAGGCCACCCTCTCCCACGGGCGTCGAGTAGCCCGGATACCAGTACGACGTTGTCGGCGGTAATCCAGTTATTTTGAGGTTCCGCTTGATTGCGTCGTGTCGGATGTAGGGTAGCAATTTCTCGATTGGAGCTCGAAAGTGGAAGTCAACGTCCACCACGAACGCCTCTCGCATCTCGTCAGTGAGCGGAAATCGCTCTGAGTCTATGACGGACATACAGGCCCACTTTTCAGCTTAGATTACATATAGCTACCGACAGTTATCATTACTTTTTAAATTCCAAAACGGGAGTTCAAGAACTTCTACATAAGAATCGAGGGGCCGATGGTCAGTTCCAACTGCCAGGAATCTCGTGGGGTACGCACGCACCGCCTCATTGAAACCGAACCCACAGGGAGCGTGCCCGGCTGCCCCGTCGTCGTCGCATACCATCGATTTATAGTGAGACCGACCATCTGGTTGGTTGAACACAGGGCAATACCTGTGACGGTCAGCTACTCCACGGAACGGGCCATGCGCACGCCAGTGACGGCGGTGGGCGGACTGCACCCCGGGCAGCCATCGAAACCACAGTCAGAATGAACCCACACAAACGCAGGATACAGGAGGAGTCGTCCGACCGATGTGCAGCGTCGGCAACCGGTCCACTGACCCGATACGCTGACTCACCGACCGGGCCGTCGATATGGTGGGTCCATGGTTGATCTGGACGGACTCCTGCTCGCTTTGCTGGCTGCGCTAGCGCTCGGCACGACCTCTATTTTAGTCAGACTCGGCACACAGGAGGGGAAGTCGACGGACGTCGCGATGTACACGTTCGGCATCAACGTCCTGCTCTTGATTCCCGTGACCGCCATCTACTACTATCCGGACTACGGGCTGACGCTGCGGGCATTTCTCGCGTTTGCGGCCGCTGGTGCCACCGGTACGCTGTTCGGCCGGGTCCTGTTCTACAGGAGCATCGAAGGAATCGGCGCAAGCAGGACGGAACCGGTGAAGGCTACGCAACCACTGCACGCTGCCATCATCGCTGCACTCGTCCTGGGGGAATCCCTGACCGCCCAGAATCTCTTCGGAATCTTGCTCATCATCCTCGGCCTGGCCGTCGTCTCTCGCGAGATCGTCAACGAACGCAAGGGCCTCCAGGCGGTTCCACCGGTCATGTTGCTCGTACCGCTCGGGGCCGCCTTCTTCTTCGGCATCGAGCCCACGTTCGCCAAGCTGGGATTCGCTGAGGGTACGCCAGTGCTGGTCGGTCTCGTTGTGAAGGTCACGACAGCGACGGCTGGGATGTTCATCTACCTCCGTTGGAAGGGAGCCGTCCCTTCCTTCTCGTTCACCGAGCTCGAGGCGAGGACCCAACAGTGGATATTCTTAGCCGGGGTGACGAACACCTGTTTCCTCTTCGCATACTACGCAGCACTGGCCGTCTCCCCCGTGGTCTTCGTCGTCCCGATAGTGCAGATGAGCCCGCTGGTTGTCGCACTCCTCTCGGTCGCGTTCCTGCCGCGAATCGAACGTGTCACGGGACGCCTCGTCGGCGCTTCGATGATAATCGTTGCTGGTGGGGTTATCGTGACGCTGACGACCTGAGGCAGGTGGGCGACATGGGTCTTCGTGTGTGTGCTGATGCCAATGTTTAAGAAACCGTTCGCCAAACTCGAAGCTACGATGTACAAGGCAATCATCCAGCTCAGCCGTGCAGACGGATACTCGTTCGACGAGTTCATCGACTACTGGGAGACGGAGCACGCGCCGCTCGCGGCGGAACTACCGAATCTCCAGAGATACGCCATCTGTCCGGTTGCAGACCCAGAGAAGGCACCACACGACGGCGTTGCGGAGCTCGTCTTCGAAACGCAGGAAGCCCTGTTCGCAGCGCTCGACTCCGAGACGTTCGGCAAGGTTCAGCAGGATGCTGCGGAGTTCACTGAGACGGACGAGACGGTCTTCTTCGTCGTCGAAGAGCGCGTTCAAGTCGACAGGTCCTGAACAGGCTCACCGAAACTTCGTACTAACACTCCGTTAGGGTGCTACCGGCGTCACTCGTCGACAGTCAGTGCCCAAACGACGTCGCCACCGACTGCCGGGCACTCGACGTACAGTTTCCGGAAGCCTAACCCGGGCCGAAACCCGTCGTCGTCTTCTTGAACGATGTGGGTTTCGCCACAGTGCATGCACTCGAATTCATCACCTGGAAGTTCCATTTAGAGGTCGATGTCGCGGGCTATTCGTGCATACAAGTCATGACGGGCCGGTTCGTGTTCAGGAGTATCGATTGCGTCGTGCTACCGAACAGGGCCTTCCCTACGGGCGAGCGCTTCCGGCCGCCGATCACGAGGTACCGAGCATCGAGCCGTTCGAGTTCCTGGGCGATCTCCTGCGTGGCTTCACCGACTCGACCTCTGGTCGTCACGTTGGTTCCCCGGTCCGAGTCGATCGTTTCGTCTATCACGTGGCGAGCGACCGAGGCAGCGTCATTCGCAGCGGAATCGATGGGATACCCCTCCGTACTATTGCTTGGTGACGCCGGGACGGAGATCTGGGATTTCGTTTCGAGTGGGTACGTGACGGAATCCTCGCTCGAAAGACGGTCGCGAACAGACTCGTATTGTTTGTCCGACATCACGTGCAGGACGACCAGTTCTTCGTCGAACGCATCGGCGAGGTCAGCGCCCGTTTCTACGACGGTCCGAGATTCTTCCTTACCGTCGACAGCGGCTAGAATCACCATACACTTGCTATCGAACAGCAGTAGTATAATTGTTGCTCCGTACCGGTTCATTCAGTCGCTCGGAGCCTCGGTCCCGGCATGTACACGTTCCCTGGGCTCGGGTGCCGACCACGCGAACACGATACCGATGGATGAGAGGACGATCGTATAGACGAAGATGCTCATATACGAGCCGGTGTACGTGAACAGGGCTCCCGTGAGTATTGGCCCGACGGTCGCGCCGAGTACCGCGACTGCACTCGTAACGGAGACGGCCGTGGCTGAGACAGAGGGTTCGACGATCTCTCTGGCGTACGCGAACAGAATGCCGATGCTGAGCTGTATCGCGAGGCCCGCGACACACAACGTGAGGATGAGCAAGACAGGGTGTACGACGACCGAGAGCAGGAGGAACGCCGGAGTCGCGATGACGAAAGACCAGATGACGATTGGTCGGCGACGTCCCCCGAACCACGTGTCCGAGAGGATGCCGCCACCCCAGCGAGACACGATTCCGGTTGCAGGGAAGAGGGCGACGAACGCACCACTGTTCACCAGTGAGTAGCCGAACTCGTCGATGAGGTAACTGGGCATCCAGTTCGTGAGGACGAGAAACGCCGAGAACGAGATGAATCCGAGGACAGCGACCTGCCACACCTGCCTGTCGACGAGGGCAGCACGGAACTGTTCGGTGGTCGGCGTCTCAGTCTGCGGGGTTGTCGGCGATGGACACCAGGACGCCGCGAGCAGCAACAGTCCGAATACGAGGACAGAGGCAACTCCGTACACCACGAAGGTTCCCGCCCAACCGACCGATTCGGAGAGGACTGGCCCCGTGAACTGGCCGAGTGCGAACCCGGCCGGCGCGCTGGTCGTGAAGAACCCGACGGCGGTCGCCCGGCTGCCCACACCGTACAGTCCGCTCGTGATCGTCACTCCGGCAGTCCACAACACGATGGTGACGACCCCGCCAGCGGCTCGGGAACTGAGCAGGGACCAGTAGCTCCCGGTGGTACCGGCGTGCCAGCCCCAGACTGCGACGACGAGCAGGCCCACCGTCGCCCATCCGAGGAGCCGAAGGTTGTGTAACCGGTCGAGAAGGACGCCGACAGGGACGTTCGCGATGACCTGTGCGGCGAGCGTGGCGCTGATCAGTGCGCTCGCCGCGAGCGGACTGATGGTCATCGACTCCTGTATCAGTGGGAACACGCTCGTCGGGACGATGATGTAGGCGTACCCGAGCGTCGTGAGAAGCCACAACGAGACAACGACCGGTGCACGTCCGTCGACCTCACCGTCCCCGACTGCGCCTCGTCTACTCATCGTTCAGCACGACCTCAAAGTCGTCCGGACGTCTTTGCGTCATGGCCTTCGCCAGGTCGAGCGCGGCGAATACAGACACACCTCGTTCGGAGAGTATCATACGTAGCAGATGCCACTGGGCAGGTCTTATAACTACCGCGACAGGCAGTGGGGGTGAGAATCAGGACCGTTGACTAACAGACGTGAGTAGCAGCGACACATCGCCATCCAGCAAACAACACCCTTAGGGTGTGTTAGAAAGTTCGAAAGTGAACGGCCACCGGAATGAAGAGCGAGAACTGTTCAGTTAGAGAGGAAACGCCGGTCGACGAGCGAATCGGTATCTGGTTTCTCTTCGATGAGCCCAGTGTCAAGTGAGAGCTGGAGCCCCGTGTCGATCTTGGCCTCCGTGAGCTGACTCGACTTGTCCTGTGGGAACATCTTGTCCTCTTTCGCGATGTCGATCGTCTGGGCCCAGATCTCGGCACCGAAGCCGGGGAAGTTCGTCGGGGAGCTGAGTGCGGCGTTTGCCAGCTCCATCGAGTCCCCGCTGTACACGTCGTTGTACGCGTTCTGCATCTCGTCGAAGATGATCTGGTACATGCCCTCCTTCTCGTTTATCTGGTCTTCCAGAAGCGTCCACTGTGCGAGGGTCATCGCATCAGTGTCGTCGTTCAGGTTGTAGAAGATCTTGGCGATGCCATCCTTCTCTGCACTCACTGCACCACTGGTGAAGACCGTCGTTGCGAGCGTGTCGCCGCTCTCCATCGCCGCGAGCCGGTTGGGTGTCCCGATGATGTACCGGTATTCACAGGCATCCGCACTCCCGAGATTGGTTGCGACAGCCGTCTTCAGCACGAGTGCCGAGAAGGACTGTGGCGAGTGTGCAACAAGGGTCTCCCCGCGGAGCTGTTCCCAGTCGTCGATCTCTGGTTGCACGATGACCTGTTGGGAGAACCGCTGGGAGAGTTCCATCACCGACTTGATGGGGAAGCCCTGGCTGGTCGCGTTGACCAGCGATGGCGGCGTCGTATACGCGAGATCTACTTCGCCACTGACCATGCCAGCGACGACGCCGGTGAAGCCGCTGAAGGTCTTGGGCTCGATAGTGACGCCACGTTCCTCCATCCGGCTGAGGAACGTCGTATACGTCGGCAGGTTGTACACCGGTCGTGCCGGTGACGGATGCCCGATTCGAAGCGTGTCGGGCAGTTCTGGTTCGTCGTTGTCCGACATCGTGGTTCCGCCACCACCACCACCGCCACCGTTGTCGTTCCCACCGCTATCGGTTGAGCCACCGTTGCTATCGTCTCCACCGCCACCGAGGCACCCTGCTATGCCCGTGAGTGCGCCGACACCAGCGACTTTGAGGAATCGTCGTCTGTTCGAAGTTGCCGCACCACCGTCTGTGGTCTGGGCAGTATTTGGTCGATTGACCATGATAGTACATCCCCTAAGGAGGTTATAATAGTTTGGGTGTTGTGAATAATGCACAAACCGGCGCTGTCGGGCGATTCGGGAAAATTTCGCCTTATATTACCATTGGTCTTCTGGGATGGTGTTGGCCTCCTCCACCGTCTGAGAGATGCGTATACTACCGTCTGAACGATACAGAAGGGCTACACGACACCGTTCCCCTACCGCTCACTTCGACTGCTCCTCGTAGGACTCGAGGCCTGGCTTGTACTTTCTGTCCCTGAACTGTTCGATTCCCTCATCGACCCACTCGTCCTGTTGATAGTATTTCATCTCCTCGCTCTTGCCCCGTTCGTAGTCGAGAGCCTCAGCGAAACTCATCTGCCTCACACGTTCCAGGACTGCGGTGTTGAACTGTAGCGCGACCGGGTTCTTTTCGACGAGGGACGAAATGAGCTCGGAGATTTCGGTCTCGAAATCTGTCTCCGGGACGGAGATGGTGATCGCACCGTTGTTCGCGGCCTCCTCGCCAGTGAACGTCTTCCCGGTCGAGGTGTAGTAAAGCGCCGTTCGGCGGTCCATCGTATTGACCGCGGCCCACATCGCACCACCACCAGGGATGATTCCGAAGTTTATCTCCGAGAGGCCGAACACGGACTCGTCGGTCGCCACGGCGAAATCACAGACCGCTTGCAAGCAGTACCCCGCGCCGAAGGTCCAGCCCTCGATTTTGGCGACTGTCGGATGTCGATACTCATAGAGCGTGGTGAACATTGCCCCGGTCGAGCGGCCAGCTTCGAGGAACGCCTTCGGCCCCTCGTTCCGTGGCTCGTGGAACCGCTTTTCAAGGTCCATCCCCGCACAGAACGCCGACCCCGCGCCCTCGATGACCACGACGCGAACCTGCCCCTCGACGCGGTCGAGCGCATCGACTACCTCGTCGGCCATCTGTGGGATTATCGCGTTTCGTTTCTCGGGCCGGTCAAGGGTGAGCGTCGCGACGCTGTCCTCGATGGCTAACTGGACGTACT
Organism: Haloarchaeobius pelagicus; assembly: GCF_051207375.1. Classification (NCBI taxonomy): domain Archaea; kingdom Methanobacteriati; phylum Methanobacteriota; class Halobacteria; order Halobacteriales; family Halorubellaceae; genus Haloarchaeobius; species Haloarchaeobius pelagicus. The sequence goes on from NZ_JBPJZD010000001.1 coordinate 268,813, forward strand.
CATACGTCATATTGCCCTAGCCATCTCTTCGGCCGTATCTATAGGTGCCGGTTGTCAACATATGTCGTGCGAACCTGGATTCGAGCTGCTGGGTCGAATTCGGCACCCCGGGTGACTGTCGTGTGCAGGAAGGACTGCCATCGTGCAGTGTGAACACAACACAAAGTGGTTTAACAGCTCCCATCGAATCCGGGCACGATGACGACGGCTCTGACGATAGTCGACTCGCTCGAACAAGGAGCTACCTGGTACCCGGACCGTGAGGCCCTGATACAGGGTGAGCAGGGTGACCGACGGTCTGTGACGTACCGGGAGGTAGACGAGGTGACTCGGCAGTTTGCGATCGGACTGGGCTCACTCGGCGTCGAGAAGGGTGACCGAATCGCGATGTTGAATCGCTCGACGGTCGAACACACGATCGCGTTTCTCGGTGCGCTTCGTGCTGGGGCGATTCCAGCCACGCTCCACTTCCGGGAGTCAGATGCCGCTATCCGTGCGATGGTCGAAAAGATCACCCCACGTGCGCTCGTGTTTCAGCCACAACTCGAAGCGACTGCGACCCACATCCGGGAGCGTTGCGAGACGGTCGAGACGTACATCGCACTCGACCAACTTGGTGAACCGCCGGCGTACGCGACCACGTTCACCGCCGTTACGGCGTCGAACGATTCGTCTGCCACCCTCCCATCTATCGACCGCGACGACAGTGCGTTCATCAACTTCTCGTCGGGAACGACCGGGACGCCGAAGCCAGTCGTCCACACCCACGGGAACGTCGTCGAAAGCGGCCATCTCGGAATGTTCAAGAAGGGGATTCGGCCGACGACACGAACGCTGAAGACGAACACGCCGTCGTTCATCGCCTGGGCGAACGCGACGTTCCCGGTCCTCACTGCGGGAGCATCCATTGTTTACCTCGAACGGTCGGAGCCGGCAGAGATACTCACTGCGATTAGCGCAGAGGCGGTCACCTCGGTCGTCCTTGTCCCGACTGTCTGGAAGCGGATCCTCGCGGAGGACCTCGATTCGTACGACCTCTCTTCGGTCGAACTGGCTGGATATGCTGGCGAGCCTCTGGAGCCAGCACTATTCGCTTCGATTCGGGACGCCATCACACCGAACGTGTGCACGATGTACGGGACGACGGAGACGATGTCGTCCTCGATGGTCCTCTTTCCGGCGGACGTGACCAACGGAACGCTCGATAGTATCGGGTATCCCGTTCCCAACACCGAGGTTCGATTGGTCGAACCGGGAACAAGAGACCCTGCCAATGAGGTCGAACCGGGTGAGACCGGTGAGATACTCATCCGAGGCCCCTCGGTCGCCGAAGAGATCTGGAACGACCCAGTGAGCACCCGTGAAACGTTCCACGAGGACGGCTGGGTGTTCACGGGGGATCTGGCTCACGTCGGCGATGAGACGTTGCTCTATCTGAACGGGCGACAGGACAACATGATCGTCAGCGGTGGAATCAACGTCTACCCAGAGACGGTTCGGGAAGCGATTGCATCTCACCCTCGCATCGAGGACGTTGCACTCATCGGTGTCTCGCACCGCGAGTGGGGTCAGACCCTGAAAGCGATCGTCGTCCCGTCCGACGAGACGCTCACCGAGGGCGAACTCGAAACCATCTGTCGAACCCTGCCTGCGCTCTCCGAGTATCAGCGCCCCCGGCAGTTCGAATTCGTCACTGAACTGCCGCGGACCGGGACGAACAAGATAGATTATGCAGCTCTCAAAGCGTGCTACGGAGACTAGAACTACACATCAGACAGGACCGCGGAATGCTGGTCTCCGTCTACCAGTGAACCGTATCTGGGAGGGACCTGTTGCCCTCTAGAGCGGGTTCAAACCAGCTGCGTACAGGTGAAGGTGAGACAGCTGGTGCGCGTGCGGAAGGAGAATAAGGCGGTACATGCTTGTCGGGATATTTTTCAGAAGTTATACTTTACTCGTGAAAGGTACCAAAGCGTATATGACAAATGGCACCATGGGTGACATCATGGCACAAGAGAGCCCTGGGCGAGACCTCCGTGGTTGGTTGGACCAGGTGGGGCGAGCCAACTCACTGAAGCGAATCGGCAGTGAAGTTGACTGGGACGAGGAAATGGCGGCGATAACATACGTCTCACACAAGGAAGAGGGTGCCCCGGCGCTTCTCTTCGAAAACGTGAAAGACTATCCCGAGGGGTACCGGGTGTTGTTCAACATGTTCTCCTCGAGCACCACCCGACTGGGAATCGCGATGAACGACGGGCCGAACCTCACCGAGCACGAACTCATCCAATCAGCGCGGTCCAAGCTGACGGCCAAGGAGATGCCCACCAACGTTTCCCAGGACGCCGCCCCGGTGTTCGAGAACACGGACCGCGGGGAGGATATCGACCTTCGGAAGTTCCCGGTTCCGAAGATGTGGCCGGGTGACGGTGGCCGATTCATCGGGACTGCCGACCTGACCATCACGCGAAACCCGGAGACGGGCGAACTCAACATGGGAACCTACCGGCAGATGATTCACAATGAGAATCAGACCGGTCTCTTCACCTCACCGGGGAAGGACCTGCGCCTGCACATGAAGAAGGCGTGGGAGAAGGGTGAACCCCTGGAGGTCGTCGCTGTCTACGGCGTGTTGCCCGAACTGTACCTGGCTTCCCAACTGACGTTCGGCGAAGATCAATCCGAACTGGAAATCGCTGGCGGGATCCGCGGGAGCGCGATTGAAGTGACCGAGGGTGAGATTACCGACCTCCCGATACCTGCGAACGCCGAGATCGCCGTCGAAGGGAAACTCTACCCGAACGAACGCAAGATGGAAGGTCCGTTCGGAGAGTTCACCGGCTACTACGGCCGACCCGAAGAACCCGCGGAGGTACATACGGTCGAAGCTGTCCACCACCGAGACGACCCGATTCTCACCTGCGCGCTGATGGCAGACTACCCCGGTTGTGACATCAACCTGACCTACAGTGTTGGGCGGTCTGCACGTATCTGGAATGACCTCGACACGCTCGGAATCCCCGGCATCGAAGGCGTATATGCCCACCCTGCCGGGGCGTCGGGTATGTCAATGACCGTCGTTTCCGTCGACCAGCAGTATGCTGGCCACGCTAGCCAGGCGGCGACACTCGCTGCGCAGTGTCCGGGCGGGGCGTACTACAGCAAGTTCATCGTCGTCGTCGACGAAGACGTCAATCCGGCCGACACGAACCAGGTGATCTGGGCGATGGCGACCCGCTGGGACGCCGAGCAACACACCGACATGCTCACTGATACGTGGAGCACCCCCCTCGACCCATCGCGGAACCCACCCGAGGAGCGTCCGACCGGGTCGAAACTGATCATCGACGCGACCAAGGAGTACCGGTACATCGACGAATTCCCGGAGCGCACTGCGATTCGAGAGGAGATGTATGAGGCGGTCGTCGACCGATGGGAGGACCTCGGCTTCGACTACGAGCCACCGAGCCTGCCCATCTTCTACGAGGAGGCGGCTGACGCTGAGGAGGCACCGGAAAAGAGCGATTCAACCATGGAGATGTAACGGAGGAACAAACGATGCCAAAAGACATCCAAGTCGACAAAATATCGAAGACGTACGGTGACGGCGACGGTGCGGTACACGTACTCGACGATATCAGCTTCACTATCCCGGAACGAGAGTTCGTCTGTGTCCTCGGCCCCTCGGGCTGTGGGAAGACGACCCTGATGAAGATGATGGACGGGCTGGTCGAGCCGTCGACCGGCGAGATACGAATCGGCGGGAACAAAGTGACGGAGCCGACGGACGACGCGGCGGTCGTGTTCCAGAACTTCGAGCTGTTCCCGTGGCGAACAACCCTCGACAATGTTGCGTTGGGCCTCGAAATCCGGGGGATGAAGGAGAAAGAGCGGTACGAGATCTCCCGTGAGTGGATCGGGAAGGTTGGCCTCGATGGCTTCGAAGGTAGCCTTCCTTCGGAACTGTCCGGCGGGATGCAACAACGCGTCGGCCTCGCACGAGCACTCGCGGTCGACCCGGAAGTCCTGCTGATGGACGAACCCTTCGGGGCACTCGACGCCCAGACCAAGGACCGGATGCAGACCCAGTTGCTCAAGCTCTGGGAGCGCGAGAAGAAGACGGTCGTCTTCGTTACTCACGACATCCGCGAGTCGATCTTCCTCGCGGACCGTGTGCTCGTGATGGGGGACAAACCGAGTTCGGTCGTCGCGGATATCGACATTCCGTTCGATCGACCTCGGTGGAAGCGACGGATCGAAGTCGAGAATCACGACCGCTTCGAAGACATCGAACGTGAACTCCGTGCGCATCTCGGCCTGACCGGGGAAGAGGAATCCGAAGAGACACTGGAGGCGACGTGATGAAAGATCTCCGTCGCTTCCTCGAGAGGCTCGATGGGTCCGAACTCGAGCGGGTCGAAAGAGAGGTTCACCCGGCCGACTTCGACGTGACCGGGCTGTTGCAGAACCTGGAGAACGAAGACCGGTTCCCGGCCGTCCTCTTCGAGAACCCGACCGACATGGAAGGACGGGAGACCGACATCAAGCTCATCAGCAACCTCTTCGCGGACCGTCGCCGAATCGCGAAGGCCCTCGACCTGTCCAGCGACCAGTGGCGTATGGAGACGAGCCTCGAATACGCCCGGCGTGAGGAGAACCGACTCGAGCCGGAAGTGGTCCCCCGGAAGCAAGCACCAGTGAGCGCGGCTGAGGTCCCCGACCTCACGTACCTGCCGGTCGTCAGGCACCATCGCCTCGACCCTGCACCGTACGTCAACATGACGCCGACGATGAAGGACCCCGAATCGGGCGTCTATAACGTCGCATTCCTCCGGAACATGGTCAAGGGGCCGAGGAAGATGGGCGTTCACATGTCCCCGAGGCATAACTACCGCATCTTCCAGACCAACAAGGAACGCGGCGAACCGACCCGGATGGCGGTGGTCTGTGGACACCATCCCAGTTACTACCTCGGATCGTTGACCCTCGCCGGCTTCGAGGTCGACGAGTACGACGTCATCGGGGGGATGCTGGGAGAACCGCTTCGACTCACGCCGTCAGAGACCTGGGGCGAAGAGTTCCTCGTCCCCGCCGACGCCGAGGTCGTCATCGAGGCCGAAATCCGGCCGGACGACCTGGAGGTCGAGGCACCGTTCGGGGAGTTCCCCGGGTACTACGGCCCCCAGCGGCTGAAGCCGGTGGTCGACGTTCATCACATCTCGCGTCGTGAGAACGCGATCTTCCAGCACGCGTTCGTCGGTCATCGCGACGTTGCGATTCTCGGGTCCGTTCCGAAAGAAGGCGGTATCTATCGTGATATCGCGGGCCGCGTCCCCAACGTCGAGCAGGTTCACCTGCCAGAATCCGGCTGTGGGCGCTTTCGCTGTTACGTGAGCGTCGACCAAGACACCGAGGGTGAAGCCAAACACGCCGCACTGCAAGCGATGGCGAGTTCAGACTTCATCAAGCAAGTCATCGTCACCGATGCCGATGTCGACGCGTTCGACGAGACCGAGGTCCTCTGGGCCGTTTCGACCCGAATGCGTGCGGACGAGGATATCGATATCATTCGGAACGTGAAGGGCAACACGCTGGACCCGAGCGTCAAGGGCGAGGTCGCCGGGTCGAAGATGATAATCGACGCGACGAAGCCGATGAACGAACAGTACCCGCCGCAACTGGATATTCCCAGGGACGCGCTTGAACGAATGCAACCGGAGGAGTTTATCGAGTAATCATGGTCAGAGTGTTCTGGGTTGAATGTCCGAACTGCACAGAAGCGTTCCACGCACACTACGGGGAACTTCGAAACAGTAACGTCAAACTTCTGTGTCCGACCTGTGGGAACAGGTTCCTGGACAGCGAAGCAGCGAGTATCACCGAGTAACAATGTCATATTCAGATTCTGTACAAAAACGATTCCGGTCGATGAGTCGACTTCCCGGGATGGCCTGGATCGTGGAACATCGGGGTATCGTAGTCAGACTGTTCGCAGTCCTGGTGGGCCTGGCCGCATGGGAACTCTATGCGCGAGGACAGCCGGTGTACCTCTTCCCTGGGCTCGAACTCATCGCGGAGGCAGCAGTCGAACAGTACGCCGAATACGAGCTCGTCGATGCGTACATCAAGAGCATGTCGACGATGTTCGTCGGCTACCTGCTCGCTGCGGTGCTTGGCGTCAGTATCGGCCTCCTGATGGGTCTCGACAAACGTATCGATGTCATGCTGAACCCGTACATCAACGCGGTGTACGTGGCCCCGGTGTCAGCGATGGTGCCGATATTCATCCTTATCGGCGGCCCCACGTTCGAAGTACGGCTCTTCATCGTGTTCCTGTTCGCCTTCTTCGAGATCACTATCGACACGTACGAAGGGGTGAAGACGACGCCCGACGGACTCCTGGAAGCAACGCGCTCGTTCGGAGCGAGCAAGTACTTCACCGTCAGACACGTCATCTTGCCGCACGACCTGCCGTACATCACGGCCGGGCTTCGTCTCGGTCTTGGGCGTGCAGTCCAGGGGATGATCTTGGCCGAGATCCTCGTCGAGTTCGTGAACCTCGGGAAGATCATCCGCACGTGGGCGAACCTGTTCCAGATCGCTGGCGTGCTCTCCGTCGTTGTGATTCTGATGGTGACGAGCATCGGGTTGACCCGACTGCTTCAGGTGGCTGAGTCACGGATGCTCGACTGGGAGCCGGAGGTGGATATCTGATGCTGGACATTGAGAAGCGATCCCATCAACTGGGCCTTCAGGTCGCCTTTGGCGCGTTCCTGCTCACCGTCTACATCATCATGGCACAGACCGTCATCGAACGGCTCCCGATGCCACAGCTAATCGTGGAGGCATTCATCATTCAGGTTCAGGACCAGGGCCTGCTGGAGGCGTTCTACGATGGACTGCAGGCGATACTGGTTGGTTTCTTGATTTCGGTCGTGGTTGGTATCCCACTCGGGCTGGCTATGGGTGTCAACCGGTTCGTTGAGGAGTTCGCTGACCCGTACGTTAACGGTCTCTATGTCGTGCCAATCGCAGCCCTGGTGCCAGCATTCATCATCTGGTTCGGGACCGGGTTCCGGGTCCGACTGGTCATCGTCTTCATCTTCGCAGTGTTCCCGATCATCATCAACACCTTCGAAGGTGCGAAGACCGCCCCGGACAACTTGCTCGAAGTCGCTGAATCGTTCAACGCGTCGAAGCGCTTCAAGATACAGAAAGTCATCATTCCCCACGAGGTGCCGTACATCCTCGCTGGCCTCCGCCTCGGCATCGGTCGTGCCGTCAAGGGACTCGTCGTGACGGAGATCATCGTGGCGGTCTCCGGTATCGGTGGCATCCTGAAAATCTGGAGTGCCTCCTACAAACTGGAAGGCGTCACCAGTATCGTACTGGCGCTCATGGTCCTCGGTATCGCGCTCCCGTGGATGCTGAAGCAGCTTCACAAGCGGGTCGTCTGGTGGGACGCCTCCCACTGAACGCCTGCTCACATTCTTACATCGGCTGTGATACTTCGAGGGTGTACCCATCTGGATCACGGACGAGGAAGAGCTTCCGTCCCCAGTCGACCTCCCGGGGCTTGATGAGGGGTTCCACCCCTGCTTCGACCGCATTTTCATAGATTGCCTCCACATCCTCGACCTCGAGAACGATGATGACACCGTCGCCCCGCGAGTTCCCCGGTGGAGCCAATCCAAAGGCGTCCAACGTCGCCTCGTCGAACTCGTTCTCGATCTTCAGGGTACACGCGCCCGTCTCGAACGCTGCGCTCCGGTCGCCGCGGTCGGTACACTCCAGGCCCAGTGCCTCCTCATAGAACGTCGTGGACCGTTCGACGTCGCTCGCCATCAGATACACTTGCTTCATTGTCGGAGCCATGGCTACTCTCGCGTGAGGATTGCAGATAAAGGATTGGGTCCCTCACTCCGGACGGGTCATCGCTGGAACGACACGGATTGCGTCACAGGGGCCGTATTCGCAGGGCCAAATCTATAAATCACTCCTTGAACAACGACTTCATGTGTCTAAACGAATCGTAATCGGGATGACTGGCGCAACCGGACAGATATATGGCATCCGAGCGCTTGAGATCCTCGAAGAATCCGACTACGAGGTCCATCTCATCCTCTCTAACGCTGCCAAGATCAACCTGGCACAGGAAGCACGAACGGACGTGAGCGATGTCATCGAACTCGCCGATTACGCCCACGACATCAAGAACATCGGTGCCAAGACAGCCAGTGGCTCGTTCAAGACGGAGGGGATGTTGATCGCGCCGTGTTCGATGAAGACCCTCTCGAACGTTGCACACGGGAACTCGGGGAACCTCATCACCCGGTCCGCCGACGTGATGTTGAAAGAGCGTCGGCCACTCGTCCTCATGCCCCGGGAGAAGCCGTTCAACAGGATTCACCTCGAGAACATGCTTTCGGTCACGGACGCCGGTGCCATCGTCTTCCCGCCGTTCCCATCGTTCTATCAGAAGCCCTGGGACCTCACCGAGATGATTACCCGAACGACTGCCCGAGCACTGTCACAGTTCGGTATCGATGTCGAAATCGACGAGTGGACCGGGTTAGAGTCCACCGAAGTGGAGTAATCGCGGATGAACGCAGACCAATCGTTCGTCTCCAGTGGGTGTGAGAGATGAACGGCCGGATAACCGATGGTGAAGGGAAGGCGAGTGGATTTATCGGCGCAATCAGTGAACTTCTGACCGAGCAGGTCGGTTTTCGTCCCTACCCCGGGACGCTCAACCTCGAGGGTGTCACGTCGCTGGCGGAGCTGCAAGCACAGCGCCATCCGCTCCCGGGTGACGACCACTGCGACGGACTTGTAAGTAGGCAGTGTCGGGTTGCTGGGATTCGCTCGGCGGTCATCCGCCCACTCGTCCCCGATTACCCAGCGGACAAGACGGAAGTTATCGCACCCGTGAACCTCCGGTCCGTCCTCGGCGTGGAGAGCGGTGGAGACGTGTCTCTCACGAGTGCGGACGTGTGCGCGAGCGAACCCGCACTCGTCAGTGAGGGAATCGAGCAGTTCGACGGCGTGGTTTTCGACCTCGATGGGACGCTCGTGGACCTGACTGTGGAATGGGAACAGGTTCATGCACGACTCGAAGCGCTCCTCGACCCGCATCTCGACGGGGCGCTCACCTCGTATTCCCGGCCCGAAGTGTTCGAACTGGCCCGCGAACATGGCCTGTACGGCCGATTGGACGACATCGTCACGGAGGCCGAAGTCGACGGCGCGACCTCGGCTGAACCGCTGTCGCCCCTGCGTCTCCTCGAAACGCTCGACTGCCCAGTCGGTCTCTGTACGGCGAACGCCGAACGAGCGGCCACCGTTGCACTCGAACGGTTCGACATGCGCGACGCAGTGGACGTCATCGTCGCTCGTGATACGACGGCCGAACACAAACCCGACCCAGCGACGCTCCAGACGTGTCTCGACGAGCTGGACGTCCCCGCCGGGAACGCGCTCTATGCTGGGAACGAAGCTGAAGATGAGAACTTGGCTGTCGCGGTCGGGACGTCTTACGCCCACGTCGAGCAGCTCTGACGGAACCGATAACAAAAAATCCGTCCTGGTAGAAGTGTTACCAGACGTCTTCGAACGTCTCTTCGTACTCCTGAACCCGTGCCTGTGGTGCCGGGTCGGTAACGAACGTCACGGCGACCATGACGAGAATCTGGAGGACAAGGAGTGGGATGAAGGGCAGGAATCCGAACGTCACTGAGGTCGGAGCAACGCCGAGTTCGAACGCCCAGAGACCGATGAACCCGACGAGAAGACCGGCGAAGACACTCTCTTTCGAGGAGTTCCGCCAGTAGAACGCTGCGACGAACGGGACGAACATGAGCGCGTATCCAGAGAACGCGAACGTCGCCGTGTCGACGATCGTTTCCGAAGTGATGAGTGCGCCCACGTACGCCAACCCGAAGATGGCGACGAGGAAGACGCGCGTCAGCCAGACTTCCTGATCCTGATCATCGACATCGAAGAACTGGCGGGCGACGTCCTCGGTGAAGAAGGTGCTGAGCGTGAGCACCTGTCCGTCCAGACTGGACATCAGCGCCGCAAGAATCCCAGCGAGTGCGAACCCGACGACCCAGACGGGAAGGTACTGGTCGACCATCGTCGGAAGGATGAAGTCGGGGTTGGCCAACTCCGGGACCTGTGCGATACCCCAGAACCCAATCATGACGGCCGGAACCCAGACGACGATGACCGCGACCGGATACAGGACGGACGTCTGCTTGAGAGTCTTCACGGATTTCGCGGTCATATATCGCAGGATGAGGTGGGGAAACATGAACGCGCCGAACGCCACGATGAGCCCCTGTGAGAACCAGATACGGTTCTGGAACGGCGGGATTCCGCCCCTGTTCAACAGCACACCGTCGTTGATCGCTGCGACGGCCCCGGTCGCCGTATTGAAGTCGCCGATTCGGCTGGGGATCCAGACGAACATCGCGAGAAGGAAAACGATGAAGACAGCGCCCTGGAAGGCGTTCGTCCACCCGGTCCCACGCATACCTCCCTGATACACGTAGAGGCCTACAACGACCAGGACGATGAAGGCACCGAGCCAGTACGGGATTAACCCGTCGGTCAACGCCTCGAAGACGATGCCACCACCCTGGACTCCGACGAGCAGGTACGGTATCGTCCAGATGGTGAACATCGCCATCATGACGATTCCGAGGTAGGACGCATCCCATCGGTGGTTGACGATCTGTGCTGGTGTGATGTGGTCGAACCGCTTCCCCACGAGCCAGATTCGGTAGCCAACCGTCATGAGGAACACCGGGAAGAGGAACGCGAACAGTGACACAAAGAAGCCGTATGCTCCCGCTCCTGCACTGTACGCGAGTCCTGGTGCGCCAACCATCACGACCGCGGTCATGTTCGTCGCGAAGAGCGCAGCGAGCAGGATTACCGTGTTAAACGACCGGTTGGCCATGAGGAAGTCCTCTCGGCTGGTGCCAGTAACCCGGGCAGCAGCCCCTCCGATGCCGAGAACGACTACCATGTAGACGAGGGTGATACCCAGGACGAGGTAATTCTGGTCAACCATCGGCGTTCACCTCCGGGGCATCTTGTTCGACTGCTGACTCTGACACCGCAGTCGATGATTCAGCCAACGCACTGGCTGGTGGTTCAGGCGCGAGTCGGTACATGGCGTACAGGATTACGGCACCGATGAGGTTGAACAGTATGTCGTACCCAAGCTGCATCGGAAGCCAGTCGAAAAGCAAGACCTGTGAGTCGAGTAAGCCTAGTAGTTCGCTCTGATGTAACGGTATCATGAGAACCACAGCCGCGAGTACGACACCGCGGCTCGAGCTACTCGGCCACCAAAAGCTATCTTTGAGCATCTCCACTTCCCCCTTCAATGGAATGGGTATTAACCTTGGGGGGTGCTACCTATACCCTATTATTCCCCGGTGAACTCGGGATGCCGTTTCTCGCGGAACGCCGCGATTCCCTCTGCGTGGTCCTTGCTGCCGCCGAGGATAGTGTTCGCCCGGGCTTCGTTTTCGAGCGCCTCTTCGAAGGTCGCGTTGACTCCCTCGTGGAGCAGCTGCTTCGAGAGGCCCAGTGCTGCCGTGGGACCATTGCGAAGCTGGCCGACGAGTTCGTCGACCTTTTCGTCGAGTTTGTCCGCTGGGACGGCATAGTTGACCAACCCTAGTTCCTCGGCTTCTGTCGCGTCGACTGGGCGGCCAGTCATGACCAGCTCCTTGGCTTTCGCGAGGCTCGTGTTGTGCGGCAGAAGGTACGACCCGCCACAGTCGATGGCCAGCCCGACGTTTTTGAACCCCTCGATGAGTCTCGCCTCCTCGGCGGCGACTATCATGTCACAGGCCAGGACGAGATTCGCACCGGCCCCGATAGCGTCTCCCTGCATTCGGCAGACGACCGGCTTCTGAACGTCAACGAGGGCCTGGATCGGGCGGTGGATACCGTCGGTGATGTACCTGCGGCGTTCTACAGGGGTGGTGTCCTCGTCGAGCAATGCGCCGAGTTTCTTCACGTCGCCACCGCCGCAGAACAGATCCCCGGTCGCTCGAAGGACGATGACCCGGACCTCGTCGTCTGCCCCCGCTGCTTCGACGTGCTCGACGAGTGATTCGATGACACTCGCGTTCATCGCGTTCCGAGCATCAGGCCGGTCGAGCGTGATCTCGGCGACACAATCGGTTACGGAATAGGTTGCGTCCGACATGCGTCACCAATCGGCGGGGCCCCCAATTAAACTAGCGGGCGTGGCGGTGTGTCACGAATTGGCGTAGATTTATTATGATGTAGTGGATTGAGCCAACATAGCATGCCGGATTTCACGTCCTCAACAGCAGACATAGACGGTTACGTGCCGTTTCCCGACGAGCGTTGTGAGCAGTACCTTGCGGACGGATACTGGCAGAATCTGACGTTCCACGATGTCCTCGACAGGGTCGCAGACCAGCAGCCGGACCGGACCGCCGTCATCGGCCCACTTCGGGAACTCACCTATGGTGAGCTACAGACGCGAACGAAGCACCTCGCGCGCCGGCTCGTCGACGATCTCGGCCTCGAAGAGGGTGACATGGTGGTCTTCCAGCTGCCGAACTGTAGCGAGTTCATCGAGGCGTTCTTTGCTTGCTCTCGCGTTGGCGTCGTCCCCGTGATGCTGCTCCCACGGCACCGCCAGGCCGAGGCGACCCACGTGACGAACCTTACCGACGCCAAAGCCATTTTGACGGCCGGCGACCGGTACCAGATGGGATTTGACCACATCGGACTCATCGAGGACATAGAAGACGACTGTGAAACGCTCGAACACAAGGTTGCCATCAGTGACGCCGACGTCCCGGAGGGGTGGGTCTCGTTCGATTCACTGTGTGAGCCGAGCGATTCGGAAGTGCTCGACTCGTTCGAAGTCAACCCGTGCAATCCGGGCGTGATGTTACTATCGGGTGGGACGACAGGAATGCCCAAGGGCATCCCCCGTACACACAACGACTACGTCTTTCAGTGGGAGTACATGGCCGAAGTCTCCGAGGTCGAAGACGATTGGGTCGCGTTCCCCAGCGTGCCTATCGGGCACAACGCTTCGCTGAACTGTATCGTTGGGGCCTCGTTCTGGGCGGGGGCGACAGTCGCCGTCGAACCGAATCTCAAACCCGAATCGCTGATGGCGCTCATCGATACGGTTGGAGGGAACTACACGCTCCCGATTCCGACCCAGCTGATAGACATCCTAGAACACCCCAACCTGGAGGAGTACGACCTCTCGTCGCTAGAAGTCGTCGTCAGTGGGGGGCAGAAGGTGCGACCCAAGGCAGTGTACGAGTTCGTCGAGCGGTGGGGTGTCGGCTTCGAGAATATCTTCGGGATGGCAGAAGGACCACTCATCTGCACGCGACCGGATGATGATATCGACGTGCAGGCACACACTGTCGGGCGTCCCATCGCACCTGACGCCGACGAGGTGCGAATCGTCGACGAGCGTCGTGAATCGGACGCCCCGGCGGGCGAGGCGGGTGAACTCTGTGTGCGTGGCCCGGGCTTTTTCACCGGGTACTTCCGACACGAGGAAGAGAACGCGGAGAACTTCGACGACCAAGGGTGGTTCTACACCGAAGACGTGCTCAAGCTGAACGAAGAGGGGAACTACGAGGTGTTCGGCCGCATGAAGGACACCATCATTCGCGGTGGTGAGAACATCTATGCGCCCGGGATAGAGGACGTCATCATCGAGCACGAGAGCGTCCAGAACGTCGCCGTCATCGGGATGCCGGACGAACGCCTCGGAGAACGACCGTGTGCGTTCGTCGAACTCGAACCGGGTATCGACGAGTTCACGCTGGAAGAACTCTCCTCCTTCCTCGAAGACCAGGGAATCGCCGTGTTCAAACACCCAGAGCGTCTCGAGGTCGTTCGCGAGATCCCCCGGACGGAGGTCGGTAAGATAGCGAAAATTTCACTCGAAGAGCAGATTACACAGACGTTACAAGACGAGGGGAAACTCCCAGCAGACTACTGAATTCGCGCCATCGAAATCGGTCGTGTCGAACTGGGTCCGATACACGGCCGGAGAACAGTGAGAGAACAGCCGAAAGTACGGCGGGTGATACACACCCTTAGGGTGTGTAGAAATTCGCTAGGGCGTGTCGTCGGAGTAGACTTGCAGGTCGGACAGGGGTTTGGCGACGCAGGTCAGGATGTACCCCTCCGCTTTCTCAGATTCGGTCAACATCATCGCGTCCTCTTGTTCGACCTCACCTTCTACACGTGCCGCACAGATACCGCAGTGGCCCATGCGACATTGGTACTGGAGGTCGAGGCCATGCTTCTCGGCGATGTCGAGGATACTGTCGTCAGTGTTCTCGCTCATCTTGAACGTAACGTCCTCCTCTATGAAATGGACGGTGTGCTCCGTCATCTTTAGAGGGCTCCCTCGAAGGTGTGCTCGATCTGTTTCAGGCCGTAGTCCTCGTACACGTCTTCGAGGTATCCATTCGCGGCGAGGATGTTCACGCGGTAGAAAGAGAGGTTCTTCTCGTGTTTGAACCAATCTTCTGCCCTGTCGAGTAACTCACCCTCGACCCCCTGGTTCTGGTAGTCTTTCCGGACGTGGTGCCCGAAGATCATCCCGTGTTGTTCGAGTTGGAAGATCGGATGTGCCCCCATGACCCGGACTTCGATGACGCCGAGGAGGTCATCGACCTCTTCTGATTCCGCCACGAACACGGCCGCCTTCGAGGTCCCGATCATCCGGTTCAGGAAGTAATCCAGCCACTGTTCGCCGGCGTCCTCCTTGTGCTGGTATCTGTCGTCGATTGCAGAGAGCTGGTCGGAATACTGGTACCAAAGGGAGAGGATGTCGTCCGCGTCGTCTTCTTCAGCGTATCTCGTTTGGAATTTCATACCCATCCTTCGCAAGGGGGTAACTAATCAGTTGCGGGAGTCGAAATCAAAGTACAAGCGGAATGCCGTTCTGCTTCCCTGCGGTGCCACCGACTACACTGCGATACCAAGACACCGAAGCTGTTGTTTACCCTTGTCCGTCATCTTGTCCTTCGTCCACACCGGGTCCCAGACGATCTCGACATCCGCAGAGTCGACCCCATCGAGTTCGAGCAGTCGTTCGCGAACCTCGCCCGTAATCAGTCCCGCTGCAGGGCACCCCATCGCGGTGAGCGTCATGTCGACATCTGCGTGTCCGCCCTCGATATCGATCTGGTAAATAAGTCCGAGGTCCACGACACTGATCGGCAGTTCAGGGTCAGTGACATCTTCGAGAGCTTCGTGGCACTGCTCGACGAGAGACACGTCTTCGGTTGCGGCCATGATACCGTGTAACCGCGTCACAATATTATAGCTTCGGGTCAGTCTGGTCGAGGGACAGCACACCTGTTCCCCCGGTATCCTTTTGGTACGGGATTGCATGGGTCAGCGTATGCAAACCGAAGTCAACGGTGTCGAACTCGCGTACGAAGTCGAGGGACGGGGCCGGCCGGTCGTCCTCGTGCATGGCCTCGGAAGTACACTGAACACGTGGGAGGGTGTCGTCCAGTCGCTCACGAACTCGTACGAAGTGTATCGCTTCGACCTCCGTGGCAGCGGCCGAAGTGACGTCCCCGACGGGCCGTATTCTCTCGAAACGTGGGTCGCCGACCTCCACGCGTTCTTGGACGACCAGGACCTCGACGCGGTCCATCTCGTCGGCCATTCGCTGGGGAGTCTCATCTCGATGCAGTTCGCAGCCCAGCATCCGGACCGCGTTCGAACGTTGTCGCTGGCTGCTGCTGGGCCCGGCATGCCCGAGGAGAAGCAATCAGAGCTGCAAACGGTCGTCGATGAAATCGAGCGCGACGGGATGACAGCCCATGCAGAAACGGAGACGCAGGAGTCGCTCTCGGAACACACCAAACAAACGCGGCCGGAACTCGTCGGTCTCTACCGGGAGATGATCCTCGAAAACGACCCGAAAGGGTACACCGAATCTATGCTCGGGTTGATGGAGGCGAACCTCATGCCCGTCGTCGACGACATCGTGGCACCTACCCTGCTACTAGCAGCGGAGAACGACACCGTCACCCCGCCCGTCGCATCGTTCATCCTCAGCAACAAAATACCCAGTGCCGAGGTCAGCGTCATTCAGGACGCGGGCCATATGGCGCAGCTCGAAGCGCCGAAAGCGGTCTCGACCGAGCTGCACAGATTCATCGCGAACAATTGAGCCGCTTACTCCCACTGGTACGATTCTAGTTCGGCCCGGAACTCGGACGGAATCTCCAGGGTCTGTCCGCTTGCTTCGGTCGACAGACAGACACGGGTTGTGTCGATCTGGAACGCCTCGTAGTCGTTCGAGACGTTGGTGGCCCGCGCATGCACGTCGAAAGACTTCGTCCCCAGCGACTGGACGCCGACGCGGACGGTGATGTCGTCGCCGAGTTCGATCGGCCCCGTGAAATCCCCCTCGGCATGTGCGATGGGGAAGAGGACGCCAAGTTCTTCGGCGAGTTCGGAAATCGGATACCCCATCGCCTCGAACCACTCCTCCTCGGCGACGTGGACGTAGTTGAAGAGACGGCCGAAGAAGACGCGACCGGCGTAATCGATATCATCGAACCTAGCTGTAATCGTGTGCTCGAACATCGTCTGGACCTCGAGAGCCGACGAAAAGAATCTTCCGCCGGGTGCGACTCGCCAACTCGGCTGTCTCGAAGACGGTACTCTCCGTTTCTCACCCCGGTCGGAACAGGTCCGACAACGCAGTCTTCAGCGAGGCAAGTATTAAGACGGTGTAACAATGAGTAGCATATGATATGGGCGTTGTAGAACGTCAGTTAGAGGAGTTGAAAGAGGAGTGTAGCGCGGATGACGAAGAAGTCATCAGGAAAGTCGGGCGTGGTGAGACGATAGAGACCCTCGAAGAGATGAGTCCGGGGTACCTCCACACGCTGGTCGAGTTTATGCTCACCCAACACGACACCGAGATCATGAGTGCGTGTGCATACCACCCTGCGGCGACGCAGAAAGCGCCGAATCTGAACGCGAAGATCTCTGGCAGTGCCGTCGTGCAGGACGAGATTGGCCACGCGAACCTGGGCTACCGCGTCCTTTCCGACCTCGGCTTCGACAAAGAGGAGCTGATGTACGAACGCGAACCCAGAGAGTGGCGCAACATGCGCGCCTTCGATTACGAGTTCGAAAACTTCGCCGAATTCGCCTGTGGCGTGGGCTTTTACGACCGTGCAGGAACGATACAGATTGGCGACATCGAACAGAACTGTTCGTTCGGACCGTGGCGGCGGTACGAACGGAAAGTCGTCGCGGAGGAGGGCTTCCACAAGCGACTCGGCGATATGTGGTTCAAGCGGCTTGGCAACGGCACCGAAGCCCAGCAGGAGACCCTTCAGGCTGCGGTCGACAAGATGTTCCCGAAGGCCATCGCGTTCCTCGGTCACCCTGAAAAGGAGGGGAAGGCGATCAAGCGAATCCGCGAGTATAATCTACGGAAGGGGTCGAACTACGAACACCGGCAGGAGTGGCTGCGGCAGGTCGTCGAGACGTTCGAGCCCCTCGAAGTTGACGTTCCTGCCCGCTACGACGAGGACGAAGAGGAGTACGTTGTCGACCTCGAGATGGATTGGGCTGGTGTCTACGCGGAGTGGAAGGAGGCACCGGGGCCGGTCGACCACGTCGAAACTGTGCGGGGGATCGCCTGATGAAGAAGCGAACCTACGAAGTGTTCGGTCGAATCAGGGCCGGCGAACCGCTCCAGTCTGTGGGTGCCGTCGATGCTCCGAACGATTCGTTCGCGACGCGATACGCCGAGATGTTCTACGACGAGGAAGACTGGGACGTGCTCTTCGCCGTCGACCGTCGGAATATGTTGAAGGTGAAAGGCGACACCGGCCACGAGTACGAGGACACCGGAAACGTCGATAAAGGGACCTCTGTCACTGCGGTGGCAGGTGAGAAGCGATGAGCACGGAACTCGACCTCTCCGAGGAGGCCCACGTCGACGCGTACGACCTCGCTGTCGTGCTCGCGGACACGAAGTTCATCACCGCCCATCGCTACTCCGAGTGGGCCATGCTCGGGGCACCCGATATCGAGGAGGACATCGCACTCTCGTCGATCATCCAGGACGAGCTGGGACACGCGAGAGCGGGCTACAAAGCTGCTGAGAAGGTCGGGAATGCCTTGCCCAGCGATATGTCCCCCTCGACCACGGTGGACGACCTTCTGTACGAACGCGGCCCGGAAGCGTGGCGAAGCCCTGAAGTGCTCGACCATCGGTTCGACGGCTGGGCCGACGTCATCGCGTCGCTCGCAATTCTGGACTACGCAACCATCCTGCTGTACGAAAGCGTCAGGGACGGTTCTTTCGGCCCACTCCAGAGTATGGCTGGGAAGGTGCTGCAGGAAGAATCACAGCACGCCCAGCACGGGCAGGCCTGGTTCTCGGTCTACGCCGACGAATCACAGGACGAGTTCGACCCTGCCGACCTGCAGACGAGTATCGACAAGTTCGTCCCCGGTGTGGCCACTTGGCTCGGCACGGGCGGTTCGGACTCGACACTCGTCGACGCTGGCGTGCTCGCACAGAGCAATGACAGCCTCCGTGAGGAATTCCTCGAGGACATCGAGGACGTCGTCACGGCCAATGGCTTCGAGATGCCGGCGGTCTCGCCCGACTGGTCAGCGTGGGACGAGTCCACCCGACGGACCGAGCCACCATCGGAGCGCTTCGATGACACAGTTGAAGCCGCGACCGGCCGTGAACACAAGTACCTCGCTGAATAATGTCGGACAATACTCCCCGAGACGCGCGTGTCACGAACGAACAGACGGACGGGGTCGAATGTCCGTACTGTGAGAACGAGAACACGGTCCTCGAAAGCCCGTTCGGAAGTACGATGATAAAGTCACAGTATCACTGTGAAGACTGTGGGAACGTCTTCGAACACATCAAGTGGGAAGTCTAGCACCGCACAGTTACCGTGGCGACTGATGAGTCGGGACCGCCGGCTCGATAGTCGATTCTGTGGGCTCGCTCTCGACGATCTGATTTCTTGACCCTGGTCGGCATCCGGTGACGGTCTCGACAGTCACGAGTCGCTGAACCAGTGTAACCAGACGGCACAGGCGAGTGAGAGCAGGCCGCTCAGCGTGGCGATTCCGAATGCGATCCGATACCCCGGGAGCGTGTAGATGCGGCTCCCTGCGAGGGTTTCGCCGGTCCAGAAGGCGTCGAGTGCGACCCCCATGAGCCCCGGCAGGACCGCTGCCCCGAGAAACCCCAGACCATTGACCATGCCCATTGCGGTCCCGCTCTTCGCGCCGGAGTGGCGCTCTTTGATGACCGTATAGGAGAGTAAGAACCCGCCATGCAGGAACATCGTTGCGAAGAACGCGAGCGCGATGAACGCGAGCGGTGGAGTCACGAGAAGGGCAATGGCCCCATAGAGCGAACAGTAGAGTGCGCCCGTGACCACTGTAATCGACGTCCGTCGACCGAGACGGTCTGAGATCCATCCCACGCCGGGGGAGCCGAACAACAGGCCAGCGTTCCCAACCAGGGTGAATAGCGAGGCCGTCTTTACGGAGAGCCCATAGGCATGGACGAGATACGGAACTCCCCACAGTCCCATCACCGTGTAATTCGTCCCAACTGCGAAGAACATCATCGCCCCCAGAATCCATGTTTCCTGCTCTACCAGCACCGACCTCGCATTGGTCAGGACCTGTCCGAACGTCAGCGATGGCTGTTCAACGGAGCCCTCAACTGGCTCGAATCCGGCATCGCTGGGTGAGTCCCTGACCACGAGGAAGACACCAATCGTCGCGACGAGCCCAGCTGCGGCAACGAAGATGAAGGCCATACGCCACCCGAACCGGGAGACTACTATCGCCAGTGGGGTCGTCGCGAGCAACCCCCCGACGGCGGAGGCGGACAGTGTGAACCCCGTTATCGTGGCAAACTGATCCCCACGAAACCAGTTCGCACAGTACCGGAGAATCGCGATGTAGATGACGCTCCCACCGAACCCGAGACAGGCTCGGCTAAGAAAGCCCATGGTGTAGGTTTCGCTCATCGCGAATCCGAAGGCACCGCTGCCCATCACGATAGAACCCCAGATGGTCACTCGCCGGGTGCCTAGACGGTCTACGAGGAGTCCAGCGACCAGCTGGAGTGGTGCGTAGATGTAGAAGAACGATGAATGGAGGACACCGAGTTCCGCTCCGGTTGTATCGAACGCACGCATTATCGAGTCGGCTAGCACTCCTGTCGAGATGCGATGGAAATTGACGAAGATGAACAGCACGGCGAGGACCCCCCAGCCGAGAATCCGTCGAGCGTTGTAATTCAGGCTGACCGCCATACGGGGCCATTTTCCGGTGAGGAAATAAGGGTACGGGTCGAAGCGGGAGTGTCTGGATGGGTTCCCGTAGGGTGGTCTGTGCCCCTGTGATACAATCAATAGACAGTAGTCGGTTAGTACTTCATATGGAGCGCACCACGCTATCGAACGAGGGAGTTAATAAACTAGATTTTATTTACACCATAACGAACCATGCCCGAGAGTATGAGTATTTGAGGTTTAAGCAGGTATTCGACTAAGAAATTGTGGAAAGATCATGAACGAAGAGATTCTTTGTTGTTTACAAAGATAGAAATTAAATATTGGCGAAACTCATTAAGAGTTTCTTTTTCATTTCACCGGTTATCGCTTCGCGATTCTCACCAGCGCGTTCAGGTTAGAGTATCCATGGCTGGGAATCCGAGTAAGGTCTCGTGAGAAGGGATCTCGAAGCAGGGTGCCGACGTTCTACGAATAGACTCGCGAGAACACCGGGTACAGCCCGTCAGAAGTCGGTGGCTCGGAGAAAGTCCTCGTCACAAGGGGCTCGGAGGGGGCAAGACGATTTCTGCTAATCGATTCGGGGACGAGTATGGCCGGATTTATCTAAAACGCGGTGTCGGTGCCCGCAGTCGTATCGCCAGTGTCGCTCGACGCAGGCCCAGAAGGAGAATAGGGCTCCGGCGTAGGCTCGTGATACTCGTGGCCAGTTTCGGTCGGGGACAGTTCGGTCACTGTACTGGCCGAGTGTGGTCTGTGCGATATCGACATCGGTGGGTTCGGGAGCGACGTTGTTCAGGACACCAGCCGGCCCGTCGGAACTCTCGCCCATCCCGACCCTGCAAGGACTCCGCCACCACTACCGCCACCGCCACCGCCACCAGTGAGACCAGTTTTCTGGCCGAGCTTGCCAAGTCCCTTCGAGACGCCCTGTTTGGCTTTTCCCATGGCGGCACCGGCCATGCCGCCGAGGGTGCCGTTGAGCATCTCGAAGATGTACATGATGGGGAGGATGTTGGTGGCAGCGATAGCGAAGGCGGGAATGAACAGCTGGATGACGGGGTTGGGAGCGGTTGCGAAGGCGGCGTCGGTGCCTGCTGTCGTGGTGGTCCCGCCAGCTCAGGAGGTTAACTAGACAGTGCCTTAATTTGAGATAGGTAGTTCTCAAGCTCTTCCAATTCGTCGCTGTGGGATATCTCGGGATCAATCTCTACTACTGTATGTACAAATTCTTCAACTACACTTATGACAGCAGTCGCCCATTCTGTCTTCGGAACTCGAATATTGGTATCTATTTCGAGTCTCTCATCTGGATTTTTAACTCCGCTCCAGCGAGTGGAACGTGCGATAATGACTTCGTCTTGGTTTTTCGGTTCGATAACTAACCAAGTTGGCCCATATTCAAACTCAATAACATGCTCTTGACCTTTAATTATCTTCTCTACTGATTCTAAGAAGCCAAGAGTTACACAATATGCTAATCCAGTGACTCCATTTTCCTCGTCACCATATATATATTCATTTCCAACTCGAATAGAGATCTCAATCCACTCATCTATTGATTTACTCTCTCGAACCCGGTCGAGATATCCCTTTGAGTCAAAAAGGAACCGAATCTCAGTACTTGGAATTTCATCGGGCATGAACGTTTGTTCAATCGCAGATAGTACACTCAAACATATAATAACCTACTATCCCTGATTCACACACCGAAGTGATTAAACCATACTGATAGAATTTGTTGGCTCTGGTTAATCCATAGGATGCATCAACTTCGGCCGTTAGAACTAGTGAAGTCAAGTGGAGAATTATCGATGTCGATGCCGAAGATTCCCCTCTTCACATGAGGGTTGTTACAGCAAACGTCCAGTCACACGAGAACTTCAGAACGTGCTTGTCTGGTACTACTTCGTACTCGGTAACTCGCATTTAGAGACATGGTAGAGCGATTTTTCACCGACTTCGAACACGAATCGACGATGTCTCAACAGGCTTGTCGTGCAAGTCGCCCGTCGTGGTCTGCTCGTCTCCAAGTACTCCATCGAGACGATCCATACAACGACTGCGTCGGGGAACGACGAACCAACAGACAATGAGTACTACTAGGGCTGTACGGTCGACTCGAAGATCACGATCGCGTCGGAGTTCATACAAGCCAAACAAGCGGATCAGGAAGCGGCGACCGTGTCACCCGGGACGCGCTCGCCGTCGAAGAACCCACGTGGGTGCTTTGAGATCGCGCCTACGATAGAAATCAAGCGCCGAATGGCGATTTAACAGAGTCCAAGTGTTTTCTTTTACGCACTTATCCATCCCACCCCCGGGACATACTTCCAGACACTTTTGCCGCTTAGTGGGTGAGATGTTTTTACAGCTCCTTCTGCTGTTACAATGACTCTCATATCATCAATCCCACTATTAGGGAATCCATTATCAGTGGGTTCGAAATAGTATTTAACCTTACCCTTTGGGTTTGTGGTCTCACCGTCCTTTATGGCCTTATATATTAGGTCCTTTACATCCTCATCGGTGAGCGTGGAGGGAATCTCTTTCCCACGTATCGTACCTCCAGTGGGAAACATCGTCGTTCCACCCTGTTCATCCAAATTATATGAACCAACTATGTGACTTTCCTTGATATGTACCCATCCCTTTTCGAGATCTCCGTTACCTAACCATGTCGTTCTCCCATCTCGCTTCACCACCATTCGAACTTCTAGAATATTAGTCTTCTCAGATAGGTCAACGATATCAGAAGCCTCTAGGTCTGAATCAACGTGACGATACAGGATTCCACCATTGGATGGGTCACCGATACCTCCAGTATCCGCATCTCGGTTCTCGAATAGCCTACTCATCCGCTCGGTCGACTCAATATCTTCACTGAGTAGCCGACGTACGTTTGCAGAATCGTCTAGTTCATTGACGAACCGAACAATCTGGTCCGGGTTCTCACTCTTTGCTAATCTCGTTGCAAGGTCTCCCAGTTCAGCCTCGTCTAAATCACCACTCTCCAGATGCCTCGAATTGATCTCGTCTAGCTTTTTGAGTTCGTTAACGTCGAGGCCTCTGTCTTGATCGTAGGCTGCTGCTATGGCATCTTCGACGGGGTCATCGAGTTTTGTTATCTGGTCAAATTCGTCGTCTGTGAGGTCGTTGGACAGCTTCATTGCCCCCCGTGCGACAGAGACCTCGTCAGTGCAATCACCAGGTCCGAGCTGGTTGGAAACACCAGACCCTTTATACAGAATCGAAGGGGTAGGGAGACTACAACTGAGCCGTGAGGCAGCATCGATTTCGTCTCTGCTCATCTCGGCCATCTCGTCATCGATGTCCTTGTTATCAGACCGCCGTAACAGTCGAGTGACCTGCTCTCTGGCAGTCTCAGAGACTCGGTTCAGCTTCCCGAGACCGACGGTCTGGGCCCTCTGTGTAACACGCCATTGGCCTCCGACGGTCCGAACAGACCCTAACATATCGTGCAGAGCCTCAGCGTCAACGCCGGTCCGTGAGGAGACGCCACTCGCTAACCGATAGCCGGTCTTCGCTGCAGGCCCGGTGACGTACTTCACTTTCGCGCCGGCCTTTGCCTTCTGAGCCTTCCGGTAGTAACTCAGCGCCTTCGCGACCTTCGGCTCCGAGGCGGCCTTCTGGACTGTCTTCAGCTTCTTGAACTTCGTCGCCGCACCACTCCCACCGGCAGCAGACAGCGCGACTTCGAACGTGGCGACACCCGCGTAGTAGCCCTTCTCGAACGCTTTGTAGTTCGATTCGTGTTTGACCTGCTGAGCCTGCGGGTCGTAGTACGGATTCGTCACCCGCATCTCCTGCTGGTACTGCTGGACCATCGCCCCGGGCAATTTCTCGGCGTTCTCGACGAGTGCGACGTACTGTTTGTAGTCCGCCGCCTGCTCGACGTACCCGACCGGATCCATCATCGCTTTCCGGATGGTCTCACCCATCCCACCGGCGCTCTTCGAGATTGAGGATATATATTTGCTCACCCAAAGAATATTATGAGCAGCCTCCGTACTCAGAGACACGATGGCAGACCGTGATTCCCCAGATGACGCTCCCGAGGATGTCGGGTCATTCGCCGAGTCGTGGGGCAAGAGCGTCGCGGACCGCTCGACGAAAGAGCGTGTCTACGAGGTCGTCACTGGACTCACGGAGCCGACCCCGGTGTCTGAAATTGCAGAGCTTGCCGATTGCTCTCCAGGTGGGGCACGGACGAACCTGCAGTGGCTCGATGAGATGGGAGTCGTCGAACAGACCGCCAGCGACCCGGCACTGTACAGGCGCAACGAGGCGTACTTCGACTTCCTCAGAATCGAACGCCTCACGAGAGAGTACAGCCGGACCGAACTCGAAGCGCTCGTCGAGGAGTATGAAACGCGCGTCGACGAACTCGAAACCGAACTCGATGCGACCGAGGTCGATGGTAGCATCCTTGCCGATGTCCCATTCGACGAGCTCGAAGACCGGTACGACCAGTTGAGCGAACTCCAGGCACTCCGCCGCCGGATCCGCGATGCGAGACAGGCACTGCTCCGTCTCAAACGCGACGAAGACGGGAGCGGTGACGTCTTCCAGCCCGCATAGCGATGGGGCGGCCTGACGACCTCAACGAAGAGCGGATGCGAGTAGTCGCTGCTCGACTTGGACAGCAACCATTCGTCGACCAAGTGGACGTCTTTCCACGAGAGAAGCCCGACCGTGTCGTCGCCTTCTTGCACGCAAGCCAGTACCCCGATCCGGTTTCGACCGTTCGTCTCGAGTTGCGGCTCAGACTCTCTGGTGAGTTCAACCTCCAGTACATCGAAGCGTGGAACGGACAGCGGTGGGAGTGCCGCTGGGACCGACACGAGAACCCGCACAACGACACCGACCACTTTCATCCACCACCAGACATTGCAGCGACGACCGCTGTCGACGCCAGCTTCCCACGAGATTTGAACGGGGTGATTCAGAACGCGCTGGCGTTCATCGACGACCGACGGGCGGCGCTCTGGGATACTGTTGAGGACCCTGTCTACCCTGGCGAGTACGAATACGACTGGGAGTACGGGCCAGAAATTCGAGCGTCAGACCAGTCCTGACTTGCTGACCGCTCTCGCCAGCTAAGCCATTTTTTGCCCCCTGACGGGTGAGGGGGACTGCGAGTTCGTAGGCGCCGGCGATGCTGTCACCGTCGGAGTCAGTGCCACTGGGGTCGGTTCCGAGTTCGAATTCTTGCTCGTCGAAGAGGGTGTCGTCGTCGGAGTCGCGGTCGTACGGGTCGCTCCTGACGGTCGGGTTCGAGACGAACTGGCCCGCGTCTATCGAGTCGCTTTCAGAACGTCCTCGTCACGAGTGTCTCGAGAGCAAATCACGAGTTTCTACTAATAGTATCCTGGGAACGCCGGGTACAGCCTGTCAGAAGTCGGTGGCTCGGGGAAAGTCCTCGTCACAAGGGGCTCGGAGGGGGCAAGACGGTTTCTGCTAGTAGATTCGGCGAGCATTCTCATCGTTTAATTCGGAATGAGCGTATCATCGACATATTTTGGCGTCGGAAGTTCAAAATCGTCACCGATATCGTACTCATCTAGTCCCTTCGGAATATACTCGCTGTCCAGTTCTGAGGCTAATATCCCCATTCCATGATTTCTCGCAATTAGTAAGTGGGCAGCTGCTATGTGGCTGAATTCAGCTACCCATGGCCAACTATCCCCGAACATCTCTTCATGGCTGTCTACCATTCTTTTAAGCGTACTACGGGTTGACTGTTCATCATTATCAAGCAGCGACTTTTGTACCTGAGTTAGTAATTTCCCAATCTCATCATTATCCTCTGCAGAGTACATCGACATATATTCTCGGCTGAGCTCGTCTTCACCACGGTACAACGTACTGAGAGTACAGGCGCGCCAATAGGCTCCATTTGACTCTCCTTCACTACCATCATTTGTTTCGAAATATCGACTTATCGAACAGATGTCGGTCGACATAGCACTAATAAGCGTACTGTGTCCAGAAATCACGGTGATGTACATCCCCCACTCGAGATAGCTGCCAGCATTGAGTCTGTACTCTTTCTCTAACCTGTCCCAATCTCCAATCAATCTTCTTTGCAGCGCACGAACGTACAGTCCAGCAGTGGCAAACTCTTCACGGGCGCGCTGGCTCTCTCCCAGCAACATGGAGCAATTCGCAATTTGCCACCAATCGGTGTGTAGTCCCCGATATACGTGGATGGTCTGGTTTACTTCCTCCGTATTTTTCATAGCCCAGTGCTTATTATCGAGATCGTCAATGATTCGTTGACGAATTGACCTGAGCTCCGAGTCTGAATTAGTCCTCATCATCGATACCTCCAGCTTTGAAGTGATATACCCTGTCGAAGATATCTTCCACGTAGTAACCCCGAGAGTTCCTGTTCGAGACCGTTTTTCCGTTACGACTATTCGAGGTGTAGAAATACGCTCTATCGTAGTCTTTGATTGCGATCTTCTTATCTATGGCTTCTTGAATGGAGTCTGAATCTGTGCTCTGTAATATTTTATCGGCGGAGTCGATTATAGCGCTGCAACTTTTTCCTGTCCCACATTTATTGGTCTTATCTATAGCACTATGTTATAGAAATTATCTGGAATTCCATCACTTTCTATTCGGATGTGGAGGCCTCGTCTATACGACAATGCAACATACGCACATACCTCTATACTAAACTGGTTATCTATCATATGACCCCCATCTGTTCGGTTTCGTAGCTCATCGTGATAGTCCAGTAGGTCCTGAATTGCGTCCTCTATCTCGTCTGAGTCTGAGTTCCATATCGATTCTAGAATTTGGCTGATAATCGAATACTTCCTCATCTTATCTCCCTGTGGAAGGCGTTCGACGTTGCGTTGTAATTCATCAAGATATCCGCGACCAATCTCCGTTGGTTGAACAACCTCTGACAGTGTAAGTAATAGGGGAATGTCTTCCGGATTCTTATCTACGACTTCCTTATATACGTCTCCAGAAAATGTAGATTGAATCTCCTCAGAAAAATCTTCGATAAGGGCGTCATCACCAGATAGGAGTGCGCAGAACATCCCATTTCTCAGCTCTTGAAGGCTGTAGCCTTCAAGGAAACTAGCTGCGTCACCCTTTTTTTCAAGCCGATATGAGAACAGGTCCAATTGCCCCTCTGCGGCAGCTTTCAGCCGTTCGACTCCCTTCTCAAGTTCACCTAACTCTATATATGCGAGACCAACTCTCTGTGAGAATATACGTCGAGCCCTGTATCCCTCGGTTTGGCTCCCATAGCCATGAATCTGGATTGACTTCTGTACCTTTTCATTTTCATGTTCGATGAAGTCCCGCAGTGTTTGCTCGTCCAACATTGATTGATTCCTTGAGACGATATCTGGTTCCTCGATATTTGAACATTGGCCTTTTTATTCCCTCCAATTGAAAATACTTGGCCGAATTTGAGAACTTCCACAGTATCAATTTGCACTACGTCTGGTATAACTCGCTCAGAAGATCTTCTCATTACATCGGAAGCCATCGTCCCCGAGGTCGGAGCATCCTGCATGGCCACTACTTCTTTTTGAACGTTCTGGAACTGTACCTCAATGTCACTTGCTGAAGGGTCATAATCGATATATCCTTTAGAGTCTAAATCTGCCAGCAATTTCGCTTTTTGTGGATTCGTCTGGGCTTCCAGTGCCATCTCGTTGAACTTTGATTGAATCCATGCATCACTCATCTGTTCTCCCGCATCGGTACCACCAAGGTGGTATTCAGATGGAGTGACTCTCCCGTTACTGTTGACTGCTTTCGCTTCGATTATGACTAGATTCCCGTCTTTATCCACTGCTAGTCCATCGAAACCATGGTCAGAGCCGCTGAATTCACCCTCGTCAAAGTGTTCTTTGAACCGCCTGTTAAAGGACATATCGTACCCCTTCTTGTTCTCAAGAATCACTGGAACAACAGCGTCCTCAAATATCTTTCCGCGGATCGAGGAATCACTCCCAGAGTCTATGTTATTCACCCTCTGAATCAAGGTCTTCACATCGCCCTGTCTGGAGAGATCGAGGCCGTCTGCGAGATTTTCCATGCCCTCTGCTTCGAGGACCTTTTTCACTCGGTCTGGTTTCCTGGCAACGGCATCAACAAACGCCTGTTCGCCTTCGTCGAAATATCTTGCATACATATCGATAGAATCGCCATCCAGTCCCGTTTTTTCTGCCCTAAATGTGGTCGAGTCGGAATCGAGGCTAATATCGTTGAGTTCATCATACTGGTCTTTATCTCCTGATTTGAAGTCCTTCATATGATACCGTCCCTTCGCGACGTTCTCCATGAACCGCTCCTGTTGTTCGTCTTCCATTTGTTTCACTGCACTCACGAACCTCCCGTCAGGGAACTCGCCATCGGTCTGTTTGTATAACTGAAGGACACGTGCTTCGAACGCGTCACTAACGTCAACCTGAACACCACTATCAATACCACAGGGTGACCCTCCAAGGTTTGACTGGACGCCATATCCTCGATAGAGAACAATCGAATTGCGTCGGCAGACTTTCGATATTTCGAAGAAATCCTTCGATTTCTCTGGCCCAAGGTCGTTAATGAACTCAACACCGTCCTCACCGTGTTTCGAAAGGAGTCGGCTAAGGTCGCCAGAGTAATCACCAAGCGCATCTCTCGCTTGGGGATCGACCTTCCTGAGGTGGCGTGATACTCGCCACTGCTGACCAACTGTTCTTGTCCTTCGGATTACCTTACTTGCGATATCACTTCTTCCTAGAACCTCATCAGTAGCCTTGCCGATACGATACCCGGTCTTTGCCGCAGGCCCAGTGAGGTACTTCGCTTTCGCACCTGCCTTGGCCTTCTGAGCTTTCCGGTAGTAGCTCAGCGCCTTCGCGACTTTCGGCTCCGAGGCGGCTTTCTGGACTGTCTTCAGCTTCTTGAACTTCGTCGCCGCACCACTCCCACGGGCAGCAGACAGCGCGACTTCGAACGTGGCGACACCCGCGTAGTAGCCCTTCTCGAAGGCTTTGTAGTTCGATTCGTGTTTGACCTGCTGGGCCTGCGGGTCGTAGTAGGGGTTGGTGACCCGCATCTCCTGCTGGTACTGCTGGACCATCGCGCCCGGCAGCTTGTCGGCGTTCTCGACGAGCGCGACGTACTGTTTGTAGTCCGCCGCCTGCTCGACGTACCCGACCGGATCCATCATCGCTTTCCGGATGGTCTCACCCATCCCACCGGCGCTCTTTGAGACACCAGAGACGTAGCCGAGCCCAGCGGCTTCCTCTGGACTCAGGTCGTTCAGGACTTCGAGTTCCTCACCGGCCTGGATGTAGAAGTTCGAACTGGAGAACCCAGTCACCGTCTTCTGATTGCCGTGGTCGTCGGCGACGGTCAGTCGGAGCTTGTTCGTCTGGAGGCCGGTCAACAGTGCCTTGTCGAGACCGACGACGACGACTTCGGAGATGAGCGGTTCCTCGAGGTCGGAGTAGACGAGCGATTCGACTCGCTTCTTGCCATCGAGTTTGACGGTGTAGTTACGCTCCCCACTGGGGTCGTTCACTCGCGCTTCGATGAAGTACTGGCCTTCGACACCGACATTGCCGTCCAGGATATCGCTGTGGATGACGTTATTGTAGTTCGAGCGCACCACCCGAATCTCCGGCGGGGTGATGTCGAACATCGTGGGGTCCTCGTTGACTTCGAGTTCCCGAGCGTCAGGGATGCTGTCACCGTCGGAGTCAGTGCCACTTGGGTCGGTGCCGAGCTCGAATTCTTGCTCGTCGGAGAGGGTGTCGTCGTCGGAGTCGCGGTCGTACGGGTCGCTCCTGACGGTCGGGTTCGAGACGAACTGGCCCGCGTTCGTGTCAGGGTCGGCCGTCGCTGACTGGAACGATTGCGCGTCCGAGTGGGTCGCGATGAGGTCGACCTCCCAGCCGTCGACTTCCATCTCGTCGCCGATGGTGTCACCGTCGGTGTCGGGGTCGGCCGGGTTCGAGTGAAGCTCCTCGATCCAGAGGAACGAGCTGTACTCGGTTTCGACCTCTTCGAGCGAGATCTCTTCGTCATCGCGAAGACCGTCACCGTCAGTGTCCGCACTGTAAGGGTCGAGCCGGACCTGTGAGGCGTCGCCTTTGGGCAGAAGCCAGTGACGTCGTTCGTAAGAGTCCGGGATGGTGTCGCCGTCGGCGTCACCGAACGCCCGGATGTGGCTCATCTCGACCGTGGCGTTGTTCACCGTGGTGACGTTGACGGTAATCTCCTCGCCAACTCAGGAGGTTAACTAGACAGTGCCGGTTTTTCAATACCTATTTTACTGTGGTAAGATTAAGCACTTTATGAAAGGCCGGAGAAGGTTTGTTATTACATTAATTACGGGAGGTATGGTTGGAACGGGAGGTTGTCTATCTAGACAAAGTTCACTAAACCAGACAAATTCGACCAAAACCACTACGGATTGTGAGGAGCCGATCGAGCCAAGCCCACTTCCCGTCTTCGAATCTCAGTGTGTACCAGATACTAATAAAATGAAAGTCGTTCATACAGGTGGCGATCCAGTTAACACATCCGAGATTTACCTCCAGATAAAAGAGAAAAAATCAGAGGTGCCAACTAAACTGAAGAGCTTGAAGAAGGGGGACTCATTTGAGATGTTGAAGCAGCCTAATGAAGAGGCAAAAGTAATTTGGAAGGGGCCATGCGGAAGGGACTGGATTATTTCAAGCTTTCAGCTTTACTGTCATATTGAAGACTAGAAGCTGCAGCGTCGTTATTGACCATCACAGAGTCCACAATATTTCATGGGTTAGTTTTTATCTTTGAGAAAAGTTTGGTGTTAATACTTCCTGATTAAGAGAAGGCTACATAACCAGGACCTACCCAAATAATATCCCGGTCATCAGGGTCTATTTGTCTTGTTTCATCTAACCGTGCGACAAATGCCCCTATCCCTTCTGTCGAAGCCCTCTTGACAAGGCCTTGTTTACTTGTTGGGATTGGGGATAAAATTCCTTTGTGCACTCTCCAGAAGAATTCTTCAAACCCTTGCTCGTAAGTGCCTCCTTTGATTACTACTTTTCGGCCAGCTAGATATGATGAAGAAATAAGCATACCATTTGAGTAAATACTTTCTGAATCATCTACAAATCTTTGAGTAGACCCAACAAGTGGGTTTCCGCGACCAGCATAGTAAGCGACTTGCGAAACGGAATCAACAGTAGCACCACCTCGTTCAGTGAGAAGGAACGGCGTACCTCTGAGTCCTCGGAGCTCGTATTCCAAACCCATGGCTGAAGTGACAACATTGAATGAGCCACCATACCCAATTTTTGGATCAACAGTCAAGTGCCACTGGAACTTGGTTCCTTCTCCTGGACGCACTGTCCGGTCCTTAGATGGAATTACCTCTCTCGAAGTATGGTCATATGAAATTCCACTCACGACGCCCTTTACATCCTGATTTGTTTTATCAAAGTAACGTCTTGCTGCATCATTCACATGGAAGTATATCATGACAGTTGCATTAACATTGTACTTCTGTCCTCTGAGTGCCTTAGTTTTCCCGCTTGCAATAACAAAATCGTCAAGCGGAGTTTCTGGGAGTTTTCTAGAGTTGAAAACCGTTGTATGATCAATATCTTTGAGAAGAGCAGGCTTACCTTCATACGAATATGAGAGGATTTTTGCACCAGTCCATATTTTTTCGACAACTTGTGGATCACTTCCATACTGAACTTCAACCCCATCATCAACACCACCGTTATCAGTATTCGCAAGGCTTGGGTTGGATAGTGCCTGTACCACTCGCCGTTCTTGCAAAACCCCTCTATGTGGTTCATTTAGCCGGTACGCCCAATCTACAGTAATCTCTCTACCGTCTTCGAGCCCATCTCCATCCGTATCACTATTGTAATCTGAAAGGCCCTCAATCGTCTGGCCCTCAAGCCCTGGGAAGAGGTGGTCCTGTTCTTCCCAATAGCCGTACAGCCCATCGCCATCGCGATCTTCAGCCAATCTCGGATTGTATATACTGACTCTCAGTGACCGTGGCTTTGCAATTTCTACCGTGATGTGTTCCCCACCGAATTCGGAGACATCAACTGAAAGCGTCCCCGTTGAACCAGTACTCGGGGGCGCAATTTCACGTATTTTGGTGTCAGAGTCCTCGTTTGATGTGATGATCACTCTGGGTCTGTAATAGCCGTCAACCGAGTCGAAGTCGAAACTGTACTGGAAGTCGAACGCAGCCGTCTCAGCGTACTCTGAGACGTAGTACGTCATCACCGAACCATCCGTAACCGGCTCATCAGCATCACAGAGAGCTCCCTTCCCGTCGGAGTCTTTGTCCTCGTGGTCGCCGCTCGGGTTCTCCTCGGCCGGGATGAGTCGGCAGAGGTCGTCGATGTCCGGATACTTGTCGTTGTCGTCGTTCGTATCCTCGTTATTCGGTACCCCGTCGCCGTCGGTATCCGTCTCACTACCACCGCCGCCACCGCCGCCACCGCCACCGCCGCCACCGCCTCCACCGTCTTCCTCTTCTTCGCTATCAGGGACTCCGTCGTTGTCGCTGTCATAGGGATACTCATCACACGCGTCCCCGAGCCCATCGTTATCAGAGTTCTTCTGGTCTTCGTTCGTTTTGTCAGGACAGTTGTCGCTTGCAGGTGGCCAAGTATCGTTATCACGAGCACCACCAAGTCCTAGAATTGAGATTCCACTCGAGCCTCCGTTCAATGAAGATTCAGTAGTGGACTCCTCCTTCGTTTGTGACTGCACCGTGGAAGTCCCCGATTCCGACCCTTCCAGAATCAACACGCCATCCTCGATGTTACACGAACTCGAACACTCCAACTCGTGCTCGGTGAAGTTCGATGCAGGTGCCTCGACCGTCGTCTCTTCGATCCACCGCGTCTCGTTGAAGACAGTGAAGTAGGTCAGCTCGTCGGTCGTCGCCGAGAGTGTCCCATTCTCAGTGTCGAGCGTCGACTTTGCTTTCGTCCAGATGCCTTTCTCGAAGTCGTACTCGTACACAGAGAGGTCCTTTGGGTTGTCCTGCGTACTCTGGTTGTACTGCAGCGTCACCGTCGCATTCTCGACAGCATCGCTTTCGGTGACCTGAACAACGGGAGCCTTCCGGGCGTCGGTCTGGTTGTGGTACGTCGGCTTCGATTCGATTCCCACCTCATCAGCTAGATACCCTTGCCCAGTAACGCTGATAGTCGTCCCAGTTTCGTTGTCTGCAACTTCAGATACGTACGTTTCATTTCCGTCGGGGATACCGTCACCGTCCGAATCAGCACTCAAAGGATCAGTACCAAGTTTGAACTCCTCGAAGTCAGTGACACCGTCTTCGTCCGTGTCTGGGTTCACTGCTGAAGTTACTCCAGCGGTTTCATTGGCATCGGACAACCGGTCACCGTCCGTGTCTGCACTAATGGGCGAAGTCCCGTTTGCTTTCTCCTGCAGTGTGGTCAGCGTATCATTGTCTGAATCCTCGAGTTCGTCTCCGATACCATCGTCGTCAGAATCAGCGTCGTATCCATGGTAGGCAGACCAGTTTGCTTCGTAGAGGTCCGGGAGGGTATCGCCGTCAGTATCGCTGTCAAATGAACTCGTGTTGTAATACCATTCGAGATATGCAGGGAGCCCGTCATCGTCGAAGTCTTCAAGTCCGTCAATGACGGTGTCCCCCCTTTCGTTGGTATCAGTCCTCGCTGAGGAACTATCGTTCACCAGTGGGTCAGTCTTCGTCGTCTGCAGCTCATAGCCGTCTCGGAGACCATCCCTGTCCGTGTCCACTGAAAGCGGGTCTGTCCCGTTCTGTTGCTCTTCCAGATTCGTCAGGCCATCACCGTCGAGGTCTTCCTCAGCGTCTGTGAGGTTGTTCGCAGACTCGTTCAGGTCGGTTGCCGTCGAATTCGAGTTCACCGCAAGCGGCGACGTCTTCGTCTGGTTCACCTCGAACGCGTCAGTGAGGCCGTCGTCGTCGGTGTCTGGGTCGACCGGGCTCGTTCCGACCTGTTGCTCGGCGAGGTTCCGAAGCGTGTCTCCGTCGTGGTCCTCGTAGGTGTCGTTCAGCCCGTCACCATCGGAATCCACCGCCAGTGGCGACGTGAGATTGTAGTTCACCTCGAAGCCGTCCAGCAGCTGGTCGTCGTCGGTGTCCGGGTCGAACGGTTTCGTCCCCAGCTCAGCCTCGATAGCTGTAACAAGGGCGTCCTTGTCGAAGTCCTCACTGCCGTCGATGACCGCGTTCCCGCTCTCGTCAGGCACGGTCCGGTTGGAGTCGGAGTCCGGCACCAGCGGGTCCGTCTCGGTCGTATTGACTTCGTAGCCGTCGGTGAGGTTGTCGGCGTCGGTGTCGGCGACGAACGGGTGCGTGCCGTAGAACTGCTCGTCCAGATGAATCAGTCCATCAGCGTCTGTGTCCTCGACGCTGTCGTTCTCGCCGTCAGAATCCGTGTCCGAAGCCAGCGGGTCGATGCGGTCGTCGTACTCGATCTCGAAGGCGTCGGTCAGGCGGTCGTCGTCGGTGTCCGGGTCGAACGGGTCCGTCCCGACGGTCGCCTCCAGCGCGTTGACGACGCTGTCGGTGTCGAAGTCCTCCTGGCCGTCGTCGGTCCCGTCGTTGGCCTCGTCGACGTCGGTCAGCGGCGTGTCACTGTCCGAATCGATGGGGCTGGTCTCCGTGGTGTAGTACTCGTAGTCGTCGGTCAGGTTGTCGCCGTCCGTATCTGCGTCGACCGGACTCGTGCCGAGTTCCTGTTCGAGGAGGTTCCGGAGCGTGTCGTTGTCGTGGTCCTCCTTGGCGTCGCCGACGCCGTCGCCGTCGGTGTCTGCGACGGTTCCATCGATGGGGTCGTAGGCGACTTCGAACGGGTCGAGCAGCTTGTCGTCGTCGGTGTCCTCGTCGAACGGGTCGGTGCCGTGCTTGGCCTCGACGTGGTTCGCGAGGGTGTCGTTCTCGAAGTCCTCGTTCCCGTCGATGACGCCGTTGTCCGAGAAGTTCTGGCCGACGAGGGGCGTGTCACTGTCCTCGTCGAGCGGTGCGGTCTCCGTGATGTCGACCTCGTAGCCGTCTTCGAGCAGGTCGTCGTCGGTGTCGACGTCGAGGAGGTCGGTGCCGTGGGTCTGCTCGCGCACGTTGATGAGCGCGTCACCGTCGAGGTCTTCCTCGGCGTCACTGACGCCGTCATCGTCGGTGTCGGGGTCGTGGGGGCTGATGCCGTCGGTCTCGAATTCGAGGCCGTCGAGCAGGCGGTCGTCGTCGGTGTCCGGGTCGAGGGGGTCGAGGTCGTGTTCGCGTTCGGTGACCGAGACCAGGCCGTCCTGGTCGAAGTCCTCCAGGCCGTCGAGGGTACCGTTTCCGGCCTCGTCGCGGTCGGTGGCCGTCGAGTCACTGTCGGGGTTCAGCGGGTCGGTCTTCGTGGAATCACGTTCGTAGTAGTCCGGCAGGCCGTCGCCGTCGAGTTTGAGCACTTCGAAGCCGACCTGGGGCGCGTCGCCGACCGGAGTATACGTGACTGTCTCCGGTTCGGTGTCTTCGTCCTCGGTGCCGCTGGACTGGGCCGAGTTCTTGCCCTTGTTCTTGCCGTTCTCCTTCCCCTTCGACTTCTTCTTGTCCTTGCCGTTGCCCTTCTTACCCTGGTTTCCGCCGTCGGACTCCTCGTCTTCTGCGGAGCGGGCGGCGGCGTAGGTCCCGTCGACCTGTTTGTCGGCGACGGAGACGTTGATGGTGTTGACTGCTTCCGAGAGCGTAATCGTGAACTGGAAGGTGCCGTTCGCGGCTGGCGCGGTCGAGGTGTTGAGGGGGACCGTGGTCTGCTGGTCGCCGTTGAGGGTGACGGTGACCTCCGAGAGTTGGTAGGCCCGCGGGTCCGAGACCGTCCCGACGACGACCTTCTCCATCGAGCCGTTGTGGTAGGGGTCTTCGCGGGTGAGGATGGTGACCTCGGGCGTGCTGCCAGCGTCGAGTTCGTCGAGTGCGCGCTGGGCGTGCACCCACGCATCACCGAAGGCGCGGATGGCGCGTTCGCGGTACTTCTGGCGCTGTTTGAACGCGCCCTTCGCGGAGTTCGCCTGCGGTTCCTTCTGGAGTTTGGCGACCCCCTGCTCGTAATCCTGCTGGGCTGCGTCGAGCTGTGCCTGGGCAGCGTCGAGGCTGGCTTGCGATGCGCCACGAGCACTCACGCGGTCGAGTGCGCGCTGGGCGTCTTCGATGGCGATGTCGGCTGTCTGCTGGTCGGCCTTCGCGAGGTGCGTCGTAATTTCGTCGACGGTCCCGCGCTGTCCCTTCTTGTGGAACTTCGCGAGGTCGTGGACGATTGCGGCGTCCTGTGAGAAGATAGCGCGAGTAGAGAGTCGGACCGGGTCGCGATAGGAGGAGAGCGAGGAATCGATAGTAGAGATGGCGTCAGACTTCCGGCGGTCCTGTGCCGGGTTCTTGCTGGAGAGCGATCGAAGAGAAGAGCGCGCGAGTTGTTTTCGAACCTTCGCTGGTGTGCCACCTGTGTCGGTGGTCGCGAGTGTGTTCGAATCGAGCTGGTCCGGTCCCTGTGAGAACTGGGACCCGTCGAGCGTGGAACCGGGGCTGGCGGGCTGTGCCGATACCACGGGCGCGAATGTTGCAGTAACGATGAGGAGGGATAAGATTACGGCGTTCAATCCCTTGAAATTGTTTATGTTGCTGAGACTGTCTTTTCCAACGTAATTTAATACTTTTGGCCAGTTTCGAGCGTGAAATTGTATAGCACAGGCCGCTACAGCCAAAATTCTTAAATCAGAACTGGTTATCTGTCATAGAAATCTGCAATATCTACCACTGGCCGTGATTTTGGACACCTCCCTCTGTTGGTTACGAACGATTCGTCTGTACGACTGGGAGCTTTCGCTCTAGAGTTACACCGAGTGACGGCTGGCAGCTTGCGGACAGTGGCTGGTGGTAGATCCAATTCTCGCCACGAGTGTCTCGAAGTCGAATCACGACGTTCTACGAATAGATTCCTGAGAACGCCGGGTACAGGCCTTGAAAGGTCGGTGGCTCGGGGAAAGTCCTCGTCACAAGGGGCTCGGAGGGGGTAACTGTCGTCACTGCCACCGACTAGCTGTCGGAGGTCGAGCGTCAAGAATCCACCTTTCTGGCCCTCTCGAAAAACCGCAGTAATCGAAAGAGAAGAGAACTGCCTAGCCTTCCACACCGCCGAACGACAGCCCGCCCTCGATGTACCGCTGTGCGAAGAGGTACACGAGGCCGAGGGGCGTCGCGAACAGCAGCGCGAACGAGGAGAACCGTGCCCACGGGATGGAGTACTCGCCGATGATGGAGTACAGGCCGACCGGGAGCGTGTAGTTCTCGGTCCCGAGCAGCGTCTGGGCGACGATGAACTCGGTCCAGCCGGTGAGGAAGGTGAAGATGAACACCGTCGCCAGACCGGCCTTCGAGAGTGGCAGGATGATCTCGGTGACGACGCGCCACGGGGGTGCGCCGTCGACGATGGCGGCTTCTTCGTAGGAGACGGGGATACCGTCCATGTACGTCTTGAGCAGCCAGGTGTTGAACGGCACGGCGGTGGCGGCGTAGTACACCGAGAGTGCCAGCTTGCTGTTGTTGACGCCGAGCTGGACGAAGACGGTGTAGAGCCCGATGAGCAGGGCGATACCGAGGCCGCCGCCCACCTGCGTCAGCAGGACGTAGCCGAACAGGATCTTGTTCCGGCCGATGAACTCGCGCCGGGAGAGCGCGTACGCGCCCGGCACGATGAGCGACATCGCGATGAGGACCGTCGGGATGGCGACGGTCATGCTGTTCACGAAGAACTGCTTGAAGCCGGATGGGTTCTCGATGCCGTAGGTGGAGGCGTCGAGGAACGTGACCGAGGGGGTGTTGACCACGATGGCGGCGTTGGTCAGCGGGATGTTGAAGCTGATGGCGTACGCCGGGAGGATGAGGTCGCCGATGACCCAGACGAAGTTCCGCATCGTGGGGTTCTTCGGGAAGAGGGAGAGGCCACCCGTGGAGTAGATGGACCCCCCGGAGCCCGACAGCGCCGAGATGAGGATCCAGTACAGCGGGAACAGCAGTGCGAGCACGACGATGATCGCGCCGATGGTGATGCCCGCCGTCTTGAGTGGCTTCGTCGCGGAGATCTTCCCCTCCCGGATGGCGTGGATGGTGTACCGGACCTCCCGAGCGAACTCGACCGGGACCATCGCGACGTTCTTGGTGTCCTCCTTGATGCTACGGCCGACGGAGCGAAGCAGGCTCATGCTTCGTTCACCCCGTCTGCGAGCCGTCCTTTCTTGACGTTCAGCCACATGAACACGCCGATGATGACGACGGCGATGAGGCTGATTGCGGCACCCTCACCGTACTGGGAGAACGAGAACGCCTCCTTGTACGCGTAGAGGATGATGAGTTCGTTGGCACGTGCGGGTCCACCCTCGTTGAACACGAAGGGGATGAGCAGCTGCTGGAACGACGCGGCCGCGGTCAGGATGGACGCGAACAGCACGGGTCGCTTGATGGATGGAAGCGTCACGTGCAGGAAGCGCGAGAAGTAGCCCGCGCCGTCGACCATCGCGGCCTCGTGGAGTTCGTCCGGGACGTTCTGGAGTGCGCTCACGGTGATGATGACCATGAACGGGTACGCGAGCCAGGCTTCGGTGACGTTGTACGCGAGGAACGCCATCCAGCGCTGACTCATCCACGCGATGGACTCGAAGCCGAGCATCGCGAGCACCTGGTTGGCGAGGCCGAACTCCGCGGAGCTGAAGATGCCGCGCCAGACGGTGATGGTGAAGATGGCCGGCAGCCCCATCGGGACGATGATGAGCGAGCGCATGAAGCGCTTGCCACGGACGCGCTCGCCGGTCACGACGAGGGCGATGCCGAGGCTCACGCAGATCTTCAGCGCGACGCTCGTGGCGACGAACAGCCAGGTGATGCCGAACGAGTTCCAGAACGCGGGGTCCGAGAGGACGGTGATGTAGTTCTCAAGCCCGACGAAGGTGGCTTCACCGAAGGTGAGCAGCGACAGTGCCCCTTCGCCGGCGAACAGGTTCGACGGCTTGGCGTTCGTAAAGGACACCCCGATCAGGTACATGATGGGGAACAGCATGAACGCCGAGAACATGAACAGTCCCGGCAGCACGAGGAGCAGAGAGGCGTCTCCCCGCTCCAGGAAGGGGATGTCTTCGACCCGCGATGCGATGCCAGATTCGGTACTCATGCGCTACTCCCAGTTGGCCCGGATTTCCTTCTCTGCCTGTTCGAGGGCGGCTGCGGGCTCGGCGTCGCCGTTGAACACCT
The DNA here is from genome assembly GCF_051207375.1 of Haloarchaeobius pelagicus. Lineage (NCBI taxonomy): Archaea > Methanobacteriati > Methanobacteriota > Halobacteria > Halobacteriales > Halorubellaceae > Haloarchaeobius > Haloarchaeobius pelagicus. Next base: position 308,491 of record NZ_JBPJZD010000001.1, read on the forward strand.
TGGTGAGTGCGGAGCCAACGGGACTCCAGACCTTGTTCATCTTCGGGTGCGTCGGCATCGGGGTCCCCATGGCGACGGACTCGGAGAAGGCGCTGACCTCGTCCGGCAGTTCGTCACTGCCTGCGAGGCTGGAGAGGACCGGGATGGCCCCCTGTTCCTTGGCGGCCTGGAGCGCGCGGTCCTCGTTCGTGACGTGCCACTCGGCGAACTGCCGGGCGGCGGCCGCGCTGGCGTCGCCGTCTTCCATGCCCTTCGAGAAGTACCACATCGTGATACCCGTGTAGGGGTTCGGCTCGCCACCCTCGGGCATCGGGAGCTTCGTGACGCCGAAGTTCACGCCCTTCTCGTTGAGCGTCGCGAGGTACCACGGACCGTTGATGGCGAAGGCGGCGTTCCCTTCCGCGAAGACGGCTGCCTGGGCCTCGTAGCCCGGGTCCTTGGGCATGTACGGCTTGAAGTTGTCGAGCGCGAAGTTGAGTCCCTTGACCGTCTCGGACTTGGTGAGCCCGAGCATCGGGTCCTTGTCGGGGTTGAAGTAGTAGCCGCCGAAGGCCTGCAGCCAGGCGCTGGCGAAGTACGGGTCGAACGGCATGCCGAGGCCGTACTGGCTGCTGCTGGGGTCGTGGTAGTCGTCCATGACGGCCCGCATGTCGGCGACGCTCTCCGGTGCCTCGTCGACGATGTCCTTGTTGTAGATGAGGGTCACCGTCTCCGCGGAGTGCGGGAGGCCGACGGTGTTCCCGTTGAACTGGACGGCCTGTGCGGCCGCGTCCGTGAACGAGTCCAGGTCGACGGAGAGCTGGTCGCTCTGGTCGGTGAGGAAGCCGCGCTGGGAGTAGTCACCGACCCAGTCGTGCGCCCACTCGAACAGCTTCGGGCCCTGTCCTGCGGGAATCGCACTGGTCGTCTTCTTCGCGAGGTCCGCGATGTCCGCACCCTTGATGGTGTGCTTGGTGTCGCTGTTGAACTGCTCGATGGCTTCCTTGCGCGCCGGGATCTCCGTGTCGGGGAGGCTGTACCAGACCTTCGCGGTTCCAGCCGGTCCCGTGGATTCGGTCGCCTCCGAGTCACCGGAGCCCGAGTCGTCGTCGCTCCCGCCGCCACCGCCGCTGTTGTCGTCGTTCGCCTGCGTCGCGGTTGATTGCTCCTGGACGCCCACGCAGCCTGCGAGCGTTCCGAGGGTCCCTGCCACACCGAGCTTTTTGAGCACTGCCCTGCGTTCCATTGACATGGTGAATATTAGATGAATTAGTCCTTCACACCTTAAATCATTCGGCTCCGTCACTATTGTTTCAACAACTCCTGTTGTTACCCCCGTGTTCTAGGACCCCCCGGTGGCGGAGATGGTGGCCCGGGCCGTCGCGAGGCCGACCGATTCGAGCGGGCCGTCGCCACTGGCCGCGACGACGGTGACCGTGTTCCGCCCCTCGGCCAGTGTGACGGTCGCGTCGAACCCGCCGTCGGAGACGGGGACTCGCGTGGTCTCGGCACCGGTCCGGATGATGACACTGGCCGCGTCGGTCGTCCCCGACACCGAGACCGTCTCCGAGTCCACGACGGATTCGGGGAAGGAGACGTCGAGTGCAGGCGCAGATGGACTCCCGCCCGCGTAGCGCGTGCGAACGAATTCGGGCGTCTCGACCGGGTCGCCCGAATCGATGCTCCAGGCCAGCCGGACGAACTGTGCCATGCTCCACGACAGGGGAGTCGCACTCCCCGTCCCTTCGCCGAACTCCCAGCCGTACTCCGTGGCGTCCTCGCGGTCCCACACCTGCTCGGGAATCATCCGGCCCTCGTTGGCGAACCGGGCCATCGTCGCGAGCAGGTTCGCTGGCGCGAGGTCCCCCGAGTCCGTGCCGGCACGGAGTTCGTACTCGGCTCGTTCGCCGGTGAAGATGGGCCACAGTCGCCCCTTCGTGTTCGGCGCGACCGACCAGGGGGCACCGGACTCGCCCTCGCCGTAGCCGTCCCCGTTGTAGCGGTACCAGGCCGGCCCGTTGGGGGTGTCGACGCGGATGGTCTCGTCGACGACCGCCAGCGAGTTCCGTATCAGGTCGTCGTCCGGGTCGACGATGCCCAGCCGGACGAGTTCGAGGAAACCGGCGTCGATGACAGCCCGTTCGTCGAGCGTCGGCCCCCCGTTTGCGAGGCCGCGGTCCGCCCCGTCGTCCGGGTCGCGGTCGTCGTTCACGCGGACGTAGTACGGCGGCTCGTGGCCGTCCGCGCCGGTCGTGGTCGCACACCACTCCGAGACGCCGTCGCGCCAGCGGTCCGCGAGACCGAGGTAGACCAGCGCGTCCGCGCGCTCGCCCTCGTCGGCGGCGAGCCGGGCGGCACACGCGAGACCCGCGATCTCGGCCGCGATAGTGCTGGGTGAGAAGCCACCCTCCTCCTCCCAGCGTTCCTGGGCCGTCTCGGGGCCGCTCTTGGCGACGTAGTCCGCGGACGCCTTGATGGACGCGTAGTCGTAGGCTGCGTCCTCGAATCCGTGACCGTGGCGTTCACGCAGCTGGTAGGCCATCACGAGCGGGAACGCGATGTTGTCGAGCTGCTCGCCGCCCCAGCGGGTGCGCCCGTCGAGGTAGGTGTTCTGCGGGAGGAAGCCCTGCTCGTCCTGTTGGACGGTCAGGAGGTACTCCGTGGCCGCGATGGCCGCGTCGGCGTGGCCCATCGCGTCGAGGGCGGTGAACGCCTGGTAGAGGTCGCGCGACCAGACGAAGTTGTAGCCGATGTCGCGGGCTTCGTCGGCGATGACGCCCTTGCCCCAGGGGACCGAGGGGGAGGCGATGCCCGCGCCGTGGAACGTCTTGTCTTCGACGGCACGCAGGGCCATCGCCGCGGTCCGGTACTGCGGTTCGAGGGTGTCGTCGCCGGCGACCGACTCGGGGATTCCAACGTCCTCGAAGAAGGACTGCCAGGAGGCACGGTAGTCCTCCCGGACCGTGTCGTAGCCACGGGCCAGTGCGCGCCGGGCCTCGGCCGTCGCGTCCTCGGCGGCCGCGTCCTGCACGAAGCCGATAGCGGCCGTGGTCTCGGTACTGCCCGACCCCAGCCGGCCGGCCAGCACGAGGTTCCCGTCGGCCGACTCGCTGGGTTCCACGGCGCGACCCTGCTCGACCAGTGCCTTCGCGGACTCGGACTCCACGTCACCCACGGTCGCCCAGTCGAAGCCGTCGGCGGCGGCGACGCTGGCGGCGACCACGTACGGGTCACCGTCCTCGTCGCGGACCGCGCCGCCCGTAGGCGCGTCCGCTGCGGCGAGGGCGTACCCATCGCCGTCTTCGAGGCGGACACCCGCGTCGCCCGAGACTGCCGAGGAGATGGCCGGGCGCGCGACGAGGTAGAGGTCGAACGCGTCGGCCGCGTCGAACGCGATGTCCAGAAGGATGGCATCGCCCGCGGGGTCGGCGGCGTACTCGACCTCGAGCGACCAGTCGCGGTCGTCGGTCGCGGCGACCTCGTGCCGGTACAGCAGGGCGTCGTCTTCGGTCGGGACGACCTGCCGGTCGACCGCCTCGTCGTCCCGCCGGTTCGCGTTGTGCGTCCGGACGACGTAGCCCTCGCCGTCGGTCACGAGGAAGTCCACGGTGCGAAAGTGCATGAGGTCGACGCGCGGGAACCGCGGCTCGGTGAGGGCACCCTCGGTCAGCGTGAACCAGACGCGCGAAGGGTCGTCGGTGGCGTGGTCCGCGACGGTCCCGAGGCCGTACTTCTCGCCGGTCGTCCAGAAGGGCGCGAGTTCGACCGGGTCGAGTTCCGGCGTCGCGGTCGCGGTCCCAGTCCCCGGGTCGGCCCCCGTGCCCGTCCCGTCGCTGGCCGTCGTTCCCGCACTGTCGCTCTGTCCGTTGCACCCGGCGAGACCGACCGTCGCGGCACTTCCGAGGCTCCCGAGCAGCGCACGTCGCGTCGGCCGTCTCCGGTCTGCGGGCCTTTCGTCACTCATTGTCGTGGTATCTGGTGGCGTGGGATGCAAAAGTGCTACGAAATTATGCATCACAGTTTTCGCTGAGAGGGCAAGAACTATACTGTGGGAAAACGACTCATGCCAATAATGGCTACAGTCACGCTGGATAACCTACGAAAGGAGTTCGACAACGGGCGCATCGTCGCCGTCGACGACGTCTCGATAGATGTCGCAGATGGCGAGTTCGTCACCGTCGTCGGCCCGTCGGGGTGCGGTAAGTCCACGACGCTTCGGATGCTCGCAGGCCTCGAAACGCCCACCTCGGGTCGCATCACGATCGCGGACGAGGACGTTACGGACGTCCACGCGCGCCGTCGCGACGTGGCGATGGTGTTCCAGAACTACGCGCTCTACCCGCACAAGACCGTCGCCCAGAACATGGGCTTCGGCCTGCGCATGAGCACCGACCTCTCGAAGGACGAGCGCCAGCAGCGCGTGCTCGAGACGGCGCAGATGATGGGCATCGAGGACCTGCTCGAAGACAAGCCGGACGAGCTCTCCGGCGGGCAGAAACAGCGCGTCGCGCTGGGCCGCGCCATCGTCCGCGAACCCGACGTGTTCCTCTTCGACGAACCGCTGTCGAACCTGGACGCGAAGCTCCGGACCTCGATGCGGACCGAGATCCAGCGCCTCCAGGCCGACCTCGACACGACCGCCATCTACGTCACCCACGACCAGGAGGAGGCGATGACGATGGGTGACCGCATCGTCATCCTGAAAGACGGCGAACTCCAGCAGGTGGGCAAGCCCAAGGAGGTGTACAACAACCCGGCGAACGAGTTCGTCGGCGGCTTCGTCGGCTCCCCGAGCATGAACTTCTTCGACGTCGAGATCGACGACACCGGTGGCAGCATCAGCCTCACGGGGCCGGACGGCTTCGACTTCCAGCTCGCCGAATCCGAGGCGGCACGCCTGCGCGACGCGGACACCGGCGACGAGGTCCGCCTCGGTATCCGCCCGGAGGACGTGTTCGTCACCGAGGGCGGCCCGAACGCCCAGACGACCACGCTCGACGTGCTCGAACCCATCGGGAGCGACAACTACCTCTACCTCGACATCGGCGACGACTTCATCGCCCGCGTCGACTCCGACATCGAGCCCGAACCCGGCGAACAGATACAGGTCACCTTCGACTCCAGCGACGTCCACCTCTTCGACATCGAGACCGGTGACTCGCTGTTCCTGCAGTCGGCCGAAGAGCGCGCCGTCACCGCCTGAGACCGGTCGACCGTCGCGTCGGCCTCGCTGTTCTCTCTCGTTTCTCCCCGGTCGAGTCACATCGCTGGCCAGCTGTTGTCTGTGAGAAACAGCACCGCGAAATCAGCTGCCGGGCCGGGTCGTCGGGCCGGGTCGTTACTGGTCCGCGACCGCGCGACGCGGCGCCAGAATGTCGTACTCGTCCATGAGCGCGACCGTCGCCAGCCGGAGCGCGTGCGGCCAGCCCAGCGGGGTCGCGCTGTCGGGTGTCCCGTCGTCGAACACCTGCTCGGGCAGATAGCTGGTGTCCATGCACAGCGGGCCGCCGGGGAGGACGAGGTCGAGCAGGTCGCGCGCCCGCTCGGCGAACTCGTCGGCGCGGTCGTCGTCGTGGTCGGCCAGCAGCGCCGCGAGGCTGGCGGCGGCGTGAGCGCCCCACGCGGTCGAGACGGACCATATCTTCTCGTCGTGTTGGTCGCGCGTTCGCCAGCCGTCGCCCTCGTACCGGATGAGGCCTTTCACGTCGTCGCTCGGCTCGCGCCAGAGGGTGTCGATGATGGTCTCGACGTGGGAGACGAGGCGGTCGAGGCGCTCGTCGTCGACCGCCTCGAGCTGGTCGTAGGTGCGGTGTGCGGCGACGACTGCCAGCGTCGCGGAGTCACACCGGCCGTCGAGGACGGCACCCTCCTCGTCGTCGGTGTACTCGCGGAGCGCGTAGATTCCCGTCTCGGGGACCCACAGGTCGTCGATTGCCTCGTACACCTCGTGGGCGCGGTCGCCCGCGTGCGCCGTGAGGTCGTCGTCGACGGGGGCGGCGGTCGCCAGCGTCGCGTAGGCTTCGAGGAACGTCGCGGCGGTGTGGGTGAACCGGCCGGTCATGTCCTCCCAGGCGTTCTGGCAGATTTCGGGGCGGCCGTCGTCCTCGAGGGTGTCGTCGAGACTGTCGAGTGCCGATTCGAGCGTCCCGGTCACGTCGGGTGCGTCCCCGTCGTCCGCGGTCGCGTCGGCGTACGCGCCGAGGAAGGCGATGACGCTCCCGGTCTGGTCGGCCTGGTAATCCACGTCGTCGCCGGCTTCGAGGCGACCGTTCGCCCACCCGGGGGCGAGGCTGCCGTCGTGGGGCCAGACGCGGTGGGGCCACGAGCCGTCGTCACGCTGGGTGTCGCGGTAGGCTGCCGCGCTCTGGTCGTGCCAGGCGTCGAGGTCGAGGTCGTACTCCGCGGCAGATTCGAGCAGGAACAGGGAGATCTCGGCGTCGTCTCGGAACCAGGTGTAGCCGTAGCCGCCGGAGTAGGCGTAGAACGGGTCGAAGTCGGGGCCGGCGATGCGCAGGCCGGTCCGACCCGAGAGGAGCGAGAGGACGCGGATGTCGGCGGCCATCGCCTCCGCGTAGGGATGGTCCCCGGGCACGGACACGTCGACCTGTTCGGCGGCGGCGTCCTCGAGCGCCGCGGCAGAGGTATAGCTCGATGCGAGGTCGTCGAGCTGGTCGAGGGCGTCGCCGCGGCTGACCTCGTCGCTGTCGGTCAGCAGCGTGGTCAGCGTCGCGGCTCCGTCTTCGACCGGGAGGAAGGCGACGAGGTTGCCGCTCAGACGGGCTTCCTCGTAGCGGCCGTTGCTGATGGGCCGGGGGAGGTCGACGGGTTCGTCGTCGAGTATCTCGCCGTACTTCGCGGCGACCTGCCCCTGTATCTCGGCGAAGCCGGTCGTGCTCCCGACGAAGTCGTGTTCGTCGGTGTGGAACACCTCGATGGCGTCGTCGTGGTGGAGCTGGCCGATGCGGGTGTCCTGCGAGTCAGGTGCGAAGCCGACGAAGGCGACGACCTCGACGGACGCCGGTTCGAGGCCATCGCAGTCGAAGTAGGTGACGTGTGCGTCCCCCAGCGTCAGGTCGAACTGCGTGACGGTCCCGAGGTGAGTGTCGTGTTCGGTGACGACCAGGCCGGTGTCGTCGTAGTACTCCTGCGAGCCGGTCTGGCAGTGGTCGAACCACACGATGTCGCCGTCGACGCGAAGCCCGAACCGCGACCGTTCCAGTCCGTTGAGACCGGTGAGAGGATAGCCGTAGTCAGAGAGAGACCCGTCAGATTCGACGTGGACCAGCCGGCCGTCACGCCCCGAGAAGTGGCCGGTCGTCGACCGGCACTCGCCCGGGAACGCCGTCGCATCGTGCCTGTGATGTTTGTAGTCGTTGAGTGCGTCCCGTAATTGCATTACATGGGGCAAGGACCCCCCGGATAATAACAGTTGGTGTAATAGTCGTTCAAAATTTCACCGGCGGGCGAGGTGACACTTGCCGGAACCCGGCGCGCCGGCATTGCATGAATTATCAGGCACAGTCGGCGCAGCAGTCGCTGTTCGTCGGTCGATTCAAATACCAGAACGGGGCCAGACCGGCTGTGCAGTGAGCGATGCCGTCCGGCGGTCCAGGCGGGTGCGCGGCGTGCCCCGGACGACCCACAGTCACAGGTAGGCCAGACCCTGCCTGCCAGACGCCGCCTGTTCGCCCTACGAATCCCGACCGGCCGGACTCTCTACCGCGTCGGCGTCGTCGTCGGCGTTCTCGTCCTCGTCCCACGTCTCCAGCGACGCGAGCTCCTCGGCGACCTCGCGGACGTCCTTGCTGTCCAGGTCCCCACGCTCGGTGACGATGGTATCGACGAGATGCGGCGGCGTCTCGTCGAACACCGGATTCGAGACCGAGATCGGTGCATCGCCATCGTAGACCGCCGACCGGCGTCCAGTCTCCAGGTTGACCGTCTCCTCCGTGCTCACCTTGTCCGTCGAGCAGACGACGTAGAGTGGTATCTCCTCGTGCGCGGCCGCGAGCGCTGCGGCTCTCGTCCCGGTCTTGTTCACGACGGTCCCGTCGGGCAGCACCGTGTCGGCACCGACCAGCACCGCGTCCACGTCCTCGGTGGCCACCGTGTGGGCGACCCCCGCGTCGGTCAGGAGCGTGACCGGATACTCGTCGACGAGCGCCTCGGCCACGGCGACGCCCTCGCCACCGGGGCGGGACTCGGCGACGAACAGCTCCATCGGGGCCCCGTCGCGGAGTGCGCCGAGGACCGTCCCCGACCGCGAGAGCGTCAGGACCGTCCGGTCGCTGATGAGTGCGCCCGCCCGGACCGCCGCGTCGGTGTCGGCCGTCACGGCCCGGTGGATGCCGTCGATGGCGTGCTGTTCCAGGCTCGCGGCCGACTGGTCCGCACTCGCCAGTGCCCGGTTCACCCGGTTCTTGAGCACGGCCATGCTCGGCCGGGCGCGGAGGAGCCGCAGGCCGAGATCGGTGAGTTCGTCCCACGCCTCGTCGTCGTCGGCTCCCTCCTGGACGAGCAGGCCGGCCCGGTCGCGGAGCACCTCCAGTGCGCGGAGCGACAGGTACGCCGCGCCGTGCTGGTCGTCGGCGGTGATGTCCCGGACCGTCGGGGCGACCCGCTGGTAGGCCGTCCAGAGCTCCGGCACCGCGTCGCGCCGGGGTATCTCGGTCGGTGACACCCACTCGTACTCGTCGTGTTCGTCGCTCAGCGTCACGTCCTGGGTCTCGCAGTCGAACAGGTACGGGTGGACCACCCAGTTCCGGTCTAGTTCCTCGTCCGTGAACCGGACCGGCGTGCCGGTTCCGATCAGCTCGACGGCCGCCTCGTCCAGCCCGGTCTCCTCTGCGATCTCGACGAGGACCTGCTCGTCCGGGGCGTCCTCGGCGAAGCCCGAGACACCGCCCCACTGCCCCGTGTACGTCCCGACCGCGTCGCTCCGTCGGAGTAGCAACACCGTGCCCTCGTTTCGCAGGAACGCGGTCACGACGTGGGTTCCGTCGCTCATGGTCGACACGACGACTGCCCGGGTCCTGAACGTTCCCCTCCGGCGCGCGGAGGTTTTTGTCGACAGGGCCCACACCTTCTGGCATGGTTCGACTGGCCATCATCAGCGACACCCACGTCCCCTCTCGCGAAGCACGCATCCCGGACTGGGTCCGCGAGACGTGCGAGCAAGCGGACCACGTGGTCCACGCGGGCGATTTCGACTCGCCCGAGGCGTACGAGACGGTCCGCGAGTTCGCGCCCGAACTCACCGCGGTCGCCGGGAACGTGGACCCGCCGTCGCTCGACCTGCCCGAGGTCGCCGTGCTCGAACTGGCAGGCGTCACCTTCGTCGTCACCCACGGGACCGGGCCGCTCGATGGCTACCGGAACCGGGTCGTCGGCGCGGTCGAACGCACTGCCGACGGCGACGCGGTCGGAATCTGTGGCCACACGCACGAGGTCATGGACGAGGCGGTCCGCGGGGTCCGGCTCCTGAACCCCGGCAGTGCGACCGGCGCAGCCCCAGCTATCGCGGTGACGATGTACGTCGCCGAGGTCGAAGACGGCGAGCTGTCGGTCGAGTTGCGGGAGGGTCCCCGGTAGGGGCACACGTTTCCAACATCGGCGGTCTTTTCTCCGGCGCTCTCACACCCCTGTGCATGGAACTACTGCCCGTACCCGACATCCCGGAGATTCGGGAAGGGGACGACATCGCCGCCATCGTGTCCGAGCGGCTCGACCTCCAGCCGGACGACGTGGTGGTGGTCGCCTCGACCATCGTCTCGAAGGCGGAGGGACGGTCCGCGGACCTTGCGGACTTCCCCGCCGGGCCGCGAGCCCGCGAAATCGCACAGAACCTCGAAGCCATCACGGGCGACGAGAAGGACCCGCGGTTCGCCCAGGCGGTCCTGGAGGAGTCGACAGAGCTGCTCATGGAAGAGCCGTTCTTGCTGACCGAGACGCGCTTCGGCCACGTCGGCGTCAACGCCGGTATCGACCGGTCGAACATCCCGGGCCACGACCTGCTCTTGCTCCCGGAGAACCCGACAGCCAGCGCCCAGCGAATCCACGACGGGCTCGAACACGAGAATCCCGTCGTCGTCACCGACACGAGCGGCCGACCGTTCCGCCACGGCCAGACCGCCGTCGCCATCGGCTGGGCGGGCATGCACGCCAGCCGGGACTGGCGCGGCGAACACGACCGCGACGGCCGCGAACTCGGTGTCACGGTCCAGTGTGTCGTCGACGAACTCGCCGCGGCGGCGAACCTGGTTGCTGGCGAGGGGGCCGGTGGCACCCCCGTGACGGTCGCCCGCGGTTGGGAGTTCGGCGACCACGAGGGCCACGATCTCGTGTTCCGCGATGTCGAGTCTGATTTCGTCCGCCAGGCGCTCCGGGGGTGGGAGTTCGATGCGTAGACTCGGTATCGAGCTCACGCCGGAGCACCCGATGGACGAGCTGCTGGCGACCGCACGGGCTGCCGAGGACGCGGGCTTCGACACGCTGTTCGCTTCCTCGCATCACTTCAACCGCGACCCGTTCGTGGTCTGTGACCGCATCGCCCGCGAGACCGACCTCGACGTGGGGCCGGGCGTCGTCAACCCCTACGAGACGCACCCGGTCTCGCTCGCCTCGCGGATGGCGACGCTCGACGAGACCACCGAGGGGAGCTCCGTCTTCGGGATCGGCGCGGGGGACAGGTCGGCCCTCTCGAACCTCGGCTACGAGCACGACCGGCCGCTCCGGCGGGTGCTGGAGTCGTTCAAGGTCGCCCAGCGACTCTGGGACGGCGAGCGCGTGGACCACGACGGCACCTTCGAGGCGACCGCCGCCGAGTTGAACTTCGACGTCGGCCACATCCCGGTGTACGTCGGGGCACAGGGACCCCACATGATTCGGATGGCCGCGAAGCACGCCGACGGCGTGTTACTCAACGGTTCGCATCCGCGGGACTTCGAGTGGGCTGCCGAGCGCGTCGAGGAAGGGCTCGCCGAGCGTCCCGACTCTCGCGGCGAGTTCGACTTCGCGGCGTTCGCCAGCGTCTCTATCGCGGAGGACGCACAGGCGGCCCGCGAGGCGGCGCGGCCGCCGGTCGCGTTCATCGCGGCCGGAGCGGCCCCGCCGGTGCTCGACCGGCACGGACTGGACCACGACGCGGTGGCGGCGGTGGGCGAGGCACTCGGCGAGGGCGAGTTCACGCAGGCGTTCGGGCGCGTCACGGAGCCGATGCTGGACGCGTTCTGTCTCGCGGGGACGCCGGACCAGGTCGGTGAGAAGATCGCCGACGTCCTCGAGTACGCCGATAGTTTCGTGGCGGGAACGCCGCTCGGGCCGGACCCGACTACTGCGCCTCGCCTTCTGGCGGCGGCGATCGAGCGAAGCTCTGGACGATAGCGCTGCCGAGGCCGCCGAGGGCGAGGACGCCGAAGCCACCGGCCGCGGCGGCGGTCAGCAGTCCACCGACGGCCAGCAGGACGAACGACAGCGGGTCACCGTTCTGGGCAACCGCGGTGAACCCCTCGATTATCTGTTCGACGTTGTAGATCGGGTCGGTCGCACTCTGCAGGACGACCCCCGGGAGTCCGCTTACCATACCTGAGCCTTCGAGCACTGGTACTTGATTCTGTCCGTTGGCATCAAGACGACCGAGACCCAATGGGGCGCTATGCCCCACGACAGGTCGCTGGACGAGTTCGGGCCGGATACGACGAGCGAGGAGCGAAGCGACGACGACGCGGCGGCCGGGTCGACGACCGAAACCGACCAGGCACCGTCGGTCTCGGATTCGTCACCGGCCGTGACGACCTACAGCTGGACTCCCGAAGGCGGTGAGTGCGCGAGCTGTGGCACCGCGACCCAGCGTCGCTGGCGTGACCAGACCGGCTTCGTTTGTGTTGACTGTAAGGAGTGGTGAATCGAGCCGGGTATCGACCGATTTATAGAACCGCCGCAAGAACCGGTCGAGCCTGCCGGTGTCTGGTGAGGGTGGGGTTGTCTCCCACAGCCAACGTTACAAGGGTGGGGCCGCTAGTGTCATCAAATCCCACTGCAGTGAATGGTCGGATGGGGCCAGGTTACCGGATGCGTACTACGTTACCACAACGAACAAAAAACATATGCGGGTGACCAACGCACCGCACAACAACGGCCCTCCACCGTTCACTGTCGACCAGACTGGTCGGTTTATCCACCTATGACGGATGCAAACACCCCAGACGCTGCGCCGCAGACGAGCCGCCCTGAAACCAACCTCGACGCACTTCCGATAGACGAGGCGGCACAGGTGAGCCGCGACGTCATCGCGAACGTCGAGAACGTCATCGTCGGCCATCACGACGAGATCGAGCACGTCGTGACGACCGTGCTCGCCCGTGGCCATGTACTCCTCGAAGACGTCCCCGGCGTCGGCAAGACGATGCTGGCACGGGCGATTGCGGCATCCATCGACTGTTCGTTCAAGCGCGTCCAGTTCACCCCGGACCTGCTCCCTTCCGACATCACCGGTGTGAACGTGTTCAACCAGAAGACCCGCGAGTTCGACTTCCAGGAAGGTCCCGTGTTCGCCAACATGGTGCTGGGCGACGAGATCAACCGCGCCCCGCCGAAGACACAGTCCGCACTGCTGGAAGCCATGGAGGAGGAGCAGGTCACCATCGACGGGACGACCCGCAAACTCCCCCAGCCGTTCACGGTCATCGCGACCCAGAACTCCGTCGAGCCGAACCGGACCTACGAACTCCCGCTCGCCGAGGTCGACCGCTTCATGAAGAAACTCCACCTGGGCTACCCGAACCAGGAGGAGGAGTCCGAGATGCTCGCCCGCGTCGTCGGTCACCACCCCATCGAAACCCTCGAACCGGTCACCGACATCGAGACCATCCGCCGGGCCCGCGAGACGGTCGCGGCCGTGACGGTCAAACAGGCCGTCCGCGACTACGGCACCCGCCTCTCCCAGTACACGCGTGAACACGCCAAACTCGGCGTCTCGCCCCGTGGGACCATCGCCCTCTTCCGGGCGGCACAGGCCCGTGCCGTCCTCGAAGGGCGTGACTACGTCATCCCCGAGGACGTGCAGGTCGAGGCACCGCGCGTGCTGAGCCACCGGATCCGGCTCGAAGCAAGTGGCCCCCGCGACCAGGGTGTCCAGGTCGTCGAGGAGGCCCTGGAGAACGTCCGAGTCGAATGATACTCACGAGACGTGGTATCGGGGCGGTCGTGCTCGTCGTCGTCACGAGCGTGATGGCGGTCAGGTTCGGGTCGCGCCAGCTCGGGGCTATCATCATCCCCGTGGTGGTCGCCCTGCTCGGGGCCGGCATCCAGCTCTACATGACCGGGCGGCCCGAGGTCCGTCGCAAGCTCCCCGACGAAGGCTACATCGGCGAGATGAAAGAGGTCGGGCTGGAGTTCAACCTCTCCTCGCCGGTCGGTGCCCGCGTGGTCGACGACATCCCCGCCGGCCTTCGCGCGGTCGGGAACGAGTTCGACACGACCATCGGCAGCAACGAACTGACCTACGAGATAGAGTACCTCTTCCGTGGCCACCACGAGCTCGGTCCGCTCTCGGTGACAGTCCGGGACGTGCTCGGGCTCACCGAACGAACCTACACCTACAGCATGCACGACACCGTCCTCGTCTACCCGCGGGTCTACACCCTCACCGGGGCGACCCGCCACGACCTCAACCTCCTCCCCGAGGGGTCGCCGGAGCACAACCGCGAGGAGTTCGACAGCCTCCGCGAGTACGCCCGCGGTGACTCTCTCCGGGACGTTCACTGGAAATCAAGCGCCAAGCGCCCGGCGGACGACCTCGTCGTCAAGGAGTTCATCGCCGAAGACGACCTCGGTGACGTGAAGATCGCGGCCGAGGCCGCCGACGGCTGGGACGACGAGATGGCCGAAGCTGCGGCCAGTATCGCCCTGTACCTGCTCGACGCCGGTATCGCGGTGGGGCTGGCCGCCCCGAACGGTGACCTGCCCGTCGGTACCGGGGCGGACCAGCGCGAGGCGATACTGCACAACCTCGCGACCGTCGGGCCCGGCCAGGTCCCCGAAAGCTACCGGGAGGAGGCCGACATCGTCATCGTCGCCAGCGAGAACACCGGTGTCAGCGTCGAGATGCAGAACGGGACGGTCCCGTTCGACTCGTTCGTCGGGAGCTCGACGACTGCCGCCACCATCTCGGAGGCCACAGCATGAGCACTGGAACCGGCTCCGCGGCCAGTACCGCCGCGGCGACGGCCCAGGACGAGGTGAACTGGTATCGACTGTTCGCCCTGGGCGGGCTCGCCGTCCTGACCGCGACGTGGGTGACGGTCCTCTACAAGCTCACGCAGGTCGTCGGCGGCTCGTTCGGCCTGCTGTTCGCGGTCACCCTCTGTATCGCGCTCGCGGCGGTCCTCTCCCGGGTCATCTCCGAACGGGTCGCCGGCGTGCTGACGGGGACGCTCCTCGTCGGAAGCTACCTGTTCTACATCCTCTCGACGCCCGATGGCCTCCAGATCCTGCTGCAGGCCTGGGACAAGATACTGGCGGACACCATCGCCTTGCTCACCGGGCTCACCATCCTCCGGCTGAAGGAGGCGAACCTGTGGATACTCGGGTTCGCACCTGCGCCCGTGTTCTTCTCGTGGTTCCTGGCGTTCCGCCGCCGCTACGTCTGGGCGGCGGTCACCGGGGGCCTCGCGTTCCTCATCCTCATCCTCACCGGCGACGCCGCGACCTACCTCGGCAACCAGGGCTGGTTGCTCCGTGGCATGCTGTTCGGCGGGACGCTCGGTGGCATCGCGATGGTCGGTTTCGGCGAACTCGAGCGGCGAGGCGGCTCCATCCTGCAGGCGGACGTGCTCGTCGTGCTGTTCACGCTGATGCTCATCGCGTCGGCCATCCAGCTCCCGTTCGCCGGCGAAGCCCTGCGACTGTACGACACGGGACCGACGACGGTCGAGGGGAGCCTCACCGAGGCTCCCGGCGAGTCGACCATCCTCGGCTCCATCGAACTCTCGCCCGAGGTGCGATTCACCACCCAGATGGACGAGCCACAGTACATGCGCGTCGGCGCGTACGACCGGTTCACCGGCGGGAAGTGGATACGAACCGGGCAGTCACAGCCGTACTCCGGCGAGCTCGATGGGCCACCGGGCGAGACCGAGCGCGTGAGTCAGCTCGTGACCATCAAGTCCGACCTGAACGTCATGCCAGCGGCGAACCAGCCGGTCCGGGTCGACGGACAGGTGCGCGATTTCACCCAGGTCACCGAACTGGGCAGCCTGCGCTCGTCAGTCCGGTTCCAGCCCAACGACACCTACCGCGTCATCAGCGAGGTGCCGACGGCCGGCCCCGCGACGCTGCGGACCGCCGGCACCGACTACCCCGACGAGGTAACCTCGCGCTACCTTGCGGACAGCAACCAGCCAGACTTCTCCACCGAGTTCGAGCAGCGGACCCAGGCGATCGTCGACGACGCGGACGCCGAGAACCCCTACGAGACCGCGGTCGCCATCGAGAACTGGCTGGAAGCGAACAAGGAGTACTCGCTCGAGGTAAACCGCCCACAGGGTAACATCGCCGAGAACTTCCTGCTCAACATGGACCGCGGCTACTGCGTCTACTACGCCACCACGATGACGATGATGCTCCGGGCACAGGACATCCCGGCGCGGTACGTCGTCGGCTACACGCCGGGCCAGCAGGTCGACGAGAACGAGTGGGTCATGCGCGGCCTGAACTCGCACGCGTGGGTCGAGGTGTACTTCCCCGAGGTGGGCTGGGTCAAGTTCGACCCGACCCCGGCAGGTCCGCGCGAGGACGCCGAGTACGAGCGCGTCACCGACGCACGTCAGGACGGCGAACCGAACGTCGACACCGGCGACAGCGAGGACCAGCCGCTCACGACGACGCCGGAACCGACCACGACCACGAACGGGACGTTCAACGGCTCGAACCAGACGCGGACGTTCCGGACGCCGAACATCGGTCAGACGACGCCCCAGGGTGACGGGCAGTTCAACGGTACCTTCCCGAGCGCGACCACCGGTGGTGGCGGGAGCGGCGGCTTCGACGGTTTCACCGACGGCCAGCGCCGGTTGCTCGCGTTCGGTTTCGTCGCCATGGTCGGGCTCGTCGCGAGCGCCCACCGGGCAGGGGTCACCGACGCGGTCCAGCGCGAGGCCAAGATGCGCTGGCAGGGTGCGAGGCGCGCGCCCGACACCGACGTGGTCCGGGCCGTCGAACGGCTCGAACTCCTGCTGGAGCGCAAGTACCGGCCGCGGCGCGCGAAGGAATCACCCAGACGGTACATCTCCGGGCTCTCGGTTTCGGGACTCGACGCCAGGGCCGAACGCGTCGGCGAACTCCACGAGAAGGCGGTGTACGGCCCCGGCGTGAGTCGGGCCGAGGCGGACGAGGCGGTCGAACTGGTCGACGCGATCGTCCGCTCCCAGACGCCGCTACTCCGTCGATTCGCCGGATAGCGCTTCGATGGCTCGACCGCGCTTCGGCGCGGGCGTGGTCGCCCTATTAATACCGGTCGTCGCAGAGACTTCCAACAGTTGTCGTATTACCGAAGACGGCTGAAATCACCGTTGCGGTTCCATTCGTTGCACGCACACCCGATAGTGTTTAATAGGGCGATTTCGTACATGCGCAGTGTAATGTCGGAAGTCTGCTCGACGTGTGGATTGCCCGAGGAACTCTGCGTCTGCGAGGACGTTGCTAAGGGTGATACTGAACTCACAATCCGCATTGACGAGCGCAGATACGGTAAGGAAGTAACGGTCATCGAAGGGTTCGGTTCGAAAGACGTCGACCTCGACAGTCTTTCGTCCGACCTCAAATCGAAGTTCGCCTGCGGTGGGACGGTCGAAGACGACCACATCGAACTGCAGGGCAACCACTCGGGCCGCATCGAGGATTTCCTCCGCGACCGCGGATTCAACGTCGCCTGAATCCACGCGTCACCGTGTCTTTTCGTATTTGCTGCGAGCGATAGCGCCGTCTGTGTGAGCCGGCCCGTGGACTCCCGTCGTCGAGTCTTCGGCTCGGCCGAGCACAGGGTGTCGCCCCGGCTTAGAAGGGTGCGTCGGTCGCGTTCTCG
The DNA here is from genome assembly GCF_051207375.1 of Haloarchaeobius pelagicus. Lineage (NCBI taxonomy): Archaea > Methanobacteriati > Methanobacteriota > Halobacteria > Halobacteriales > Halorubellaceae > Haloarchaeobius > Haloarchaeobius pelagicus. Next base: position 325,550 of record NZ_JBPJZD010000001.1, read on the forward strand.
TCGGTGTCACCGTCGTCCGAACTGCCGTTCCCTTCCTCGAACTCCCACTCCCACGCTTCCAGTCCACCGGCCATGCTCTCGACGGTCCCGTCGAAGCCTTCGTAGGAGCCGATGAGGCGCGCAGCCTGCACGCTGGCTTGCCCGTGCGGGCAGACCGTGACCACGTGGTCACAGCCCTCGAACCGCTCGACGTCCTTCGCGAGCCGCTGGAAGGGGAGGTTCGTCGAGCCGGGGATGTGTGCCCGCTGGTAGTTCAGTTCGTTGCGGATGTCGACAACACAGACGTCACTGTCCGTATCGAGGAGTTCCTTGACCTCGTCGGGCTGGATCTCGCCGTCCATCGTTGGCGGTAGTTGACCAGCACGCCGGTTAAGCGTGCTGGACACGGAACCGTCGTGAGACAGCGGGCTCCCGGGGTTCAAATACGAAGCCGCGGCCAGCATCGTCGATGCTGTGAGTCTCGTCCGCTGTCGAACGAGGCTGGTGTCCGGTGCACCGGCAGTGGGTTCCGGCGCGGTGCACCGGCTGTTCGCTATCCGATGCCAGCGACTGCGTTGACCTAGCTGTACGAGCCGAACAGCGGGAACGACGAGTCGACGTTCGCCGTCGTGATGAGGCTGCTGTCGCCGCGGCCCTTGCCGGCGTTGTTCTGGTCGTCGAACACCTGGTCGTCGTTGAGCCGGAGGTCCGTGCCGAGGTCGGCCGCGAGCGCGTCGAGGTTCGACCGGGCGGAACTCGACGCGAGCGCGCTGCCCAGCAACACGACAGCGCCGCCGTTCGAGACGAACGTCGAGAGTGCGTCGACCTCGCCGGTGGTGAACGCCTGCGGCGGGTTCGTGATGAGGATCGCGCGAGCCGTCGAGAGCGCGTTGTCGCCGACGCCGTCGAGGGTGTTCACCTGCTCGAACGCGATGTCCTGGCCCTCCAGATAGCGCTGGTAGTGGACCGCGTCCTCGTTCGAGAGCGCGTGCTCGGCGTTGAACTGGCCGTGGCCACCGTCGATGAGGAGCTGGCCGGACGTCGAGGAGAGGTAGTCGACGAGGTTGGTGAGGAACACCTCGTGCTGGCCGGTCTGCTGGTCCTCGTAGGCCTCGTTGATGGAGAGGCCACCGACCATGGCGACACTCGCAGACTCGTCAACGCCGACGAGCGGAATCTGGTCGTAGCTGACGCCACCGGAGAGCTGCTGGTAGGCCGTCGACTCGGCGAACACCGGGACGCGGCTCGGGTCGATGGCACCAGTGTCGGTCCGCACCGACGAGACCTTCGGGAAGAACAGTTCGGAGACGGGGTCGTCGTCGACCTCGCTCGTGTTCGCGGGGTCGCTCTGGGCCCAGACCCCCGCTCCGGCGGCCTGTGCGTCGTGTTCGGCCTGCCAGAAGTCGTCGTGCTTCGTCAGGCTGGAGCCGTACACCCGGGCGTAGCCCTGCTCGATGAGGTCGCGGTTGTACAGCGTGTACGTCCCGTCGCCGTCGGGGTCGTACCGGATGTACGCCAGCAGGCGCCCGTAGGGGTCGACCTCGTCTTCAGCCTCGTCGACAGCGATCTGCACGGCTGTGCCGTCGGGGAAGACGTTCTGTGCGTAGTCCTTGGCGTTCTCGCCCCACGTGGTGAGGTGCTTGTCGTCCTCGATACCCTCCCACTCGGGGACGGACTCGTACTTGCCGTTACGTTTCGTCTCGGGTGTGTCGACACCCAGGACGCGAATCTCGTACTCGGTCCCGTCGCTGTCGAGCGTGACGTCGACGGTGTCGCCGTCGGTCACGTCGGTGACGGTGGCGTCGTACCACGTCCCCGGTTCGAGCTGGCTGTCGGCAGCCATCGCCGGGTCGGCGGCCGCGAGGCCGAGTGCACTGATACCGCTCGCTGCAAGCCCTCGAAGTACGTCTCGTCGGTGCATCCAGCTATCGCTGCTCACGGACCCTCATTAAAATTTACTACTGGTAATCAGTATCAGTAAACAGTTCTCCAGCGCTACAGCAGGCCGTCTTCTTTGGCCAGCAACAGCCCTTCGATGGTCGCGTCGTTCGTCGGTTGCTCCCGTGCGCGGTCGATGGCGTCCTCGATGGGGACCGTACGGATGGTGATGAACTCGTTGCTGTCGAGGTCACGCTCGCAGGGTTCCAGCCCTTCGGCGAAGACGATACCACGGCGGTGGCGAAGCACGCCGGTCGAACACCAGTACTCCTGCAGGAGTGAGACGCCTGCCGGGTCGTAGCCGGTCTCCTCGCGGAGTTCGCGTGCCCCGGCCGTGGTGAACGATTCGCCGGACTCGACGATTCCCGCGGGGAGCTCCAGGTGGGTCTCGCGGATGGTCGGGCGGTACTGCTCGACGAAGAGGATATCCTCGCCGGTGGTCGCGACGACCACGACCGCCGCGGGTAACTCGGCCCAGTAGTAGTCCTTCTCGCTGCCGTCGGGCTGTTCGACGCGGTCGTACCCACCGGTGTACCAGCCGGTCTCGTACTCGGTGACCGACTCCAGGACGGGCCACTCCTCGTGCTCAGACATCAGGTGACTGTGTGATCGCCAGGCGGTAAATCGTACCGTTTCGCTGGACGTAGACGGTGTCGCCGTCCACGGCGTCGCCATTCCACGTCCTGAGTGCGGAGAACTCGTCGAACGGGGAGTTACTGAACGCCTCCTTCACCCCGAACGGTCCCCTGTAGTACGCACTCGACCGACCGTCGTCGAGTGCACCGAAGACGTACTCGTACCGTCGCTCGGACAGGTTCGACGCCTCGACTGCGGCGTGGTCGGTGTCGACCTCGGTCGCGGTCACGTAGTACGGGTCGCCGCTCTGGAGCAGGGACGGCAGTGCACCCAGCGCGAGGAGGAGGACGACGACCCCGACCAGGACCAGCAGGTAGCGCTGTCGCATGGTCGGTCGTTAGAACGGGTGCAGTAAGGGGGTTTCGTCGGCGGACTCGTCGCGAGTCGTCCTCAGAGCCGTTCCTGATAGATCCGCCCGAGCGCCTGTCTGCGGAGGGTGCCAACGGCGGCGTCCTCCTCGTTCTGGAAGGTCGCGGCGACGGCTTCGCCGGCGAAGGGGGCGGCGTGCCAGGCGACGTTGTCGACGTTCTCGCTCCCGGTTTCGGTGACCTCGCCATCGAAGTCGGCGCGCCAGTCCTCGTACTCCTCGCGCGTGCCGACGTGGACCGCGAGTTCGGCGGCGAACAGCACGTCCCGCGCGGTCTCGACCACGTCGCTGTCCACGCGCTCGGCGTACTCCTCGCGGTCGAACGACATCGCCTTCGTGACCTCTCTGACCACGAGCTGTGCCGTCGGGCCAGCGGACTCGTACGCCTCGCGGGCGGCGGCTTCCGTCTCGGGCGTCAGGGTGCCCTCGGTGTGCATGGTCGAACTCGTGTGCCCCGGCGGTTACTCGTTTTCGGTGTCGGCCGAGTCATCCTCGTCGTCGTTCTCATCCTCCTCCTCGTCGGACTCGTGCATCTGCCGGGTGAGCTCGCGGGCCTCCTGTAACACGTCGGCCTGGTCGCTGGTGAGGTCGCCGCGGCCGCCGGCACCATGCCCGACCTGCTCCGCCACGGCGTCTTCGAACCGGTCGTGGCCGTGGTCGTGGTCGTGCTGATGCGTCGTGTCGTCGAACACGCCATCGAACTCGGCTTCCTCGACGTGTTCGGTCACGACCGGGCCGAGTTCGGCCGGGTTCGAGGACTCCCAGTCGGGGGCGTGGTCGTCGAGCCAGTCCTCGTGCTCGTCGCTGTGGAGCATCGCGGTGAACGCGAGGTGGTTCGCGAGGTGCTCCGCGTCGGCGTGTGGGACCTCACACACTGGACAGGCGTATCCCATGCTCGTCAGGAAGAGAGCGATGCGTAAAACGAGAACGATGACTCGCCGCTCAGAGTTCCTTGACCATCACGAGCGCGGCCTCGCCGTCGTCGTAGTACCGCGGGACCTTCCGGAGGGGCTCGAACCCGAAGTCACGATACAGGTTCTTCGCGGGTGCGTTGGTCTCGCGCACCTCCAGCTTCACCGACCCGGCACCCTGGGTCACGATCGTGGCGATGGCGCGACCGAGTAGCTGCCGACCGATGCCTCGGCCGCGGCGTTTCGGGTGGACCGCGAGGTCCTTGATGTGGCCGATACCGCGGCCGTGGTTCGGGATGCAGTCGGCGACGACGTAGCCGGTCACCTTCTGGCCCTCGGTGGCGACGAGGAAGCCGGGCGTGTCGAGGAAGCGCTGGAAGGCGTCGAAGGGCCACGGCTGCGGGAACGACGATTTCTCGATGCGGTAAACGGCGAGCAGGTCGGCCTGTTCGGCCGGCCTGATGGTCACGTCGTTCGTCGGGTTCGGGGCCGTGGTCGTCACGGTGGGTAGGTTCGCCCCCTGTGCCTATCAATCACATGGGTCACGAGACGGAAGGTCAGGTATAGCAGAGTGACGGCGGCGACGACCACGCCGACGGCCTGCACGGTTCCAAGGAGCCCCAGCGAGAGGATGAGCGTCGTCGCACAGGCGGGTGGGTGGACGGTCCCGGTCGCGCGCATCCCCGCCGTCGTTCCGGCGACGGCGAGCGCACCGGCGGCCGCGAGGCGTGCCGAGGCCGGTGCGAAGGGCGCGAACTGTGCGGTCGCGACGAGCCCCGGCGCGACGAACTCGTTTGCGGTGAAGCCCACGACCGCGCCGATTGCGTGGCCACCGACGATTCTGCGTGGCCCGGGGTCCTCGGTCGTCGCGAGCACGAACGCGGTCGGGCCCAGGCTCGGGAAGACGAACGGCAGGCCAGTCACCCAGGCGACGACGCCACAGACGGTGAACAGGCCGCCGGCGACGAGGCTCTCGCGGTGGTCCATCGGGATGGACTCCTCACTGGAGGGGTTTCAGCGCGTCGAAGAAAAGATTCGAAATCGAGTGTGTCGAGCTGGCTCAGTCGTCGGCCGGTGCCGCACCGGAGCCGCCGGCCGCCTGCTCTTTCGTCCACGCGAGCTTGCCACCGAGGGCGAGCATGTCGCGCTCGCGCTCGGAGGCGTCGAGCGTCGCGGTGAACTCCCAGTCGTCGTTGACGCGGACGGTGAACTCCTCCTGGCCGGAGTCGACACCCTCGCGGACGTCGTCGACGACTTCGAGGTCGTCGCCCTGCTCGAGCTTCTCGTACGTCTCCTCGTCGATGAGGTACGGGACGATACCGAAGTTGAACAGGTTGGCGCGGTGGATGCGCGCGAAGCTCTGTGCGAAGACGCCCTCGATGCCGAGGTACATCGGACACATCGCGGCGTGCTCACGCGAGGAGCCCTGCCCGTAGTTCTCGCCGGCGACGAGGAAGCCGCCGTCGGCCTCGAGCGAGCGCTCGGCGAACGTGTCGTCGACACGCGAGAGCGTGAACTCGGAGAGCTTCGGGACGTTCGACCGGTACATCAGGATGTCCTGGGTCGCCGGGATGATGTGGTCGGTCGTGATGTTGTCGTCCATCTTGAGCAGCGCTTCACCCTCGAGCTTGGCGTCGAGTTCGTCCTTCAGCGGGACGTCGCCGATGTTCGGGCCCTTGATGAGCTCGTCGTCGACGGCCTCCTCGGGCGTGATGAGGTCTGCTTTCGAGCCGTTGTACTTGTCCGGCAGGACGTAGTCCGGCGCGTCGAGGTCGCCGAGTTCGTCGGCGAGGTCGCGCGGGTCGATGATCTCGCCCTTGATGGCGGCTGCGGCGGCGACTTCGGGGCTGCAGAGGTAGACGTTGTCGTCCTCGATACCGGAGCGGCCCTCGAAGTTGCGGTTGAAGGTACGCAGGGAGACGGAGTCGCTGGCCGGGACGTGACCGATGCCGATACAGGCACCACACGTCGCCTCGGAGAAGTTGACGCCGGCGGCCATCATCTCCGCGACCCAGCCCTCACGGGCGAGCAGCTCGGAGGCCTGCTTCGAACCGGGTGCGACGATCATCTCGGTCTTCTTGTTGACCTCGCGGCCTTCGACTATCTTGGCTGCGGGGAGGATGTCCTCGTAGCCACCGTTCGTACAGGAGCCGACCATGACCTGCTCGACCTGCTCGCCCGCGACCTCGCGGACGGGCACGACGTTGTCGGGCATGGACGGGCACGCGATGAGCGGTTCGATGTCCGAGAGGTCGACGACGATGGTGTCGGCGTACTCGGCGTCCTCGTCGGGACCGACCTCTTCGTAGTCGTCCTCGCGATCCTGGCGTGAGAGGTAGTCCTTCGTCTTCTCGTCGGTCGGGAAGATGGAGGAGGTCGCACCGAGCTCGGTACCCATGTTGGTGATCGTGGTGCGCTCCGGCACGGAGAGCGTCTCGACACCGGGACCGGTGTATTCGAGGACCTTGCCGACGCCACCCTTCACGGAGAGGCGACGGAGCAGCTCGAGGATGACGTCCTTCGCGGAGGACCACTCGGGGAGTTCACCCTCGAGTCGGACGTTGTGTACCTCGGGCATCTCGATGTAGTACGGGGCCCCACCCATGGCGACGGCGACGTCGATACCGCCGGCACCGATGGCGAGTTCGCCGAGGCCACCGGGCGTCGGCGTGTGGGAGTCCGACCCGAGCATCGTCTTGCCGGGTGCGGCGAAGTTCTCCTTGTGGACGTTGTGGCAGATACCGTTGCCGGGGCGAGAGAAATACGCGCCATACGTGCCCGCGGCGGAACGGAGGAAGCGGTGGTCGTCCGTGTTCTTGAAGTCGAACTGGTAGGTCTGGTGGTCACAGTACTGGGCGGCGATCTCGGTCTGGACCTCGTCCAGGTCCATCGCCTCGAACTGCAGCCACACCATCGTCCCCGTGGTGTCCTGCGTGAGGACCTGGTCGATCTCGATCCCGATCTCCTCTCCTGTCTCGAGTTCACCTTCGACGAGGTGCTCCTCGAGAATCTTCTCGGTAAGAGTCTGTCCCATAGCATCCTGAAATCGACCTCCCGCAACCATAAATCCCGCGTGTTTATGGATGGAAGACCGTGCAGAATTCGCCGTCACTGCTGTCGGTTCGTGCAACGATTGCCTGCTTCCTTCGTAGCCCAGACGCCGACCGCGCTTGTCGTGTCGGTAAACTATGAAGACGTGCTGGTCACTGCCGCCCTCGGGTGCTTCCCGCCGTGACCCGCCACACCCCGACCTGTCGAACCAGCGGTAGTTATTTCACTCCTCGAACGTATCGTCTGGGAATCGATGACGGAAAACACCAGTTCTGTGTCCGTGACGTGGTACCTGGTGGGCCTGGGCGTGTCGCTGGTTCTGGGTACCGTTCTGTACGTGTTCGTCCTCGCCCCGCTCCTGTTCGGTGACCCGGCGTTCCTCCAGGACACCCCAGCGCCGGACGCGCAGATGCAGGTCCTTGGCCCTGGCTTCACGCTCCCGCTCGTCGTCGGAATCGGCTTCGTCACGGTCACTGCCGTCGCCCACGGGTGGCTCTATCTGAACTACCCACGGCTGCTCGAGAAGAGCCGGTAGGCTGGACCTGCCGGGGTGGGCTGAACTCGCAAGCTACATTCCGCTCCATCGGACATCTCGTGTATGCACCGTTCAGGCGCTTTCGTCGCAGAGCACGTGACACCGACGACCCCACAGCAGGTCCAGCCCAACGGGGTCGACCTCACGCTCGACGCCGTGTTCGAACAGCGCGAGCCGGGGCGCATCGGCCGCGACGGCAAGGAGGTCGGCTCCCGGAGCGAACTCGAACCCGCCCAGTACGAGGACGACTCGCCGCCGACGCACTACCTCGAACCCGGCGGCTACGTGGTCAGATACGCCGAGCGCATCCACATCCCCGAGGGACACGTCGGCTTTCTCTACCCGCGCTCGTCGCTCCTGCGGAACTCCTGCATGCTGAACACCGCGGTCTGGGACGCTGGCTACGAGGGTCGCGGCGAGGGCCTGTTGCAGGTCCACCACGACATCGAACTGGAGGAGGGTGCCCGCATCGCCCAGCTCGTGCTCGCCGAGGCAGACCACGAAGGAGAGTACGACGGGAGTTACCAGAACGAGAACCTGTAGCGCTCAGGGCAGCGCCACGACGCGGTTCGACTGCGTCGTGCTGTTCATCGCTGCGCAGGGCTTTTTCTCCCCGCCTGCAACCTTCGGGAGTTCGATCTCGTGGGTCGTGTTGTAGTCCGAGAAGGACATCTCCACGCTGAGGTTGGCCGCCCGACCGTTGACGACGTAGGTCGCGTTCATCGTCGATTTCACCAGTTGCTTCGAGTCCCTGTCGATGTACTGGCGGTAGGTCACCTCGCCGAAGTCGATGTTCCCGGTGTCATCGCCGACCAACTGCTGGATGGCCTCCTGGCTCGGCGTGACCTCGATGACGTACACTTCCTGGCCGTTCGCCAGCGTCTCGTTGCGCAGCGTCGACTTGGAGTTGTTCAGGATCTCCTGTTGGGCACCGAGACTGGCGTTGGTGCGCCACGGGCTGTTCTCCACGTCTTCTTGCCGCCACTCGTCGCCGATGTGGAGGCACTGCTGCTCACCGAAGATGAACGCCTCGGAGAACGAGCGCGTCTGGGTCGAGTTCGTCCGGACGGCGGTGACGATGTTCGTCGCGGACATGCGCTGGGCGCTGACGTTCACGGTCCCGGTGGACTCGGTGCGCAGTTCGTTGCCGGAGAACTCGACGACCGTGACCATCGAGTAGTTGTAGGCGTTGACCGACTGCATCTGGTTCACCGCGTCCGCTTTGATCTCCTGTCCTTCCGGTGTCTCATCGTCCGAACCGTCGGATGGTGTGCCGACGAAGGCACTACAGCCGGCGAGGGCGACGAGGAGCGCGAGGGCGACCGCGATGAAGACGTGTTTCCTGCTGTTCATGACGAGATGGTCGTTCGCCAGACAGTAGCGCCCAGGCTGCTACAACCTTTTTGGTCCTGAATGGGTTTCGGCTTGGGTTTTCAGGGAACCGTGTGGAAACGTAGTGTGTGCCTGGGGCGTGCGTTTCGGGGGTTCGAGACTCGTCCGTGGGTGGTGGTGACTGGTCGTGTAGGGTCGTGCGCTCACTCCTCGCGGTCGGGGTGGTCGTGAAGTTCGGTGTCGACGCCGGGCAATGACCCGAGCAGGCGGTCGCGGACCCGGTAGGCCGCGCTCCCGGCCCCGACGACGCCGAGGGCTCCGAGGCCGCCCGAGAAGACGCCGAGCACCCTCTCACATCACCTCGGCCGCCTGGAAGACGCGGGACTGGTCGAACGCGAACGCGAGGGGCGGTCGGTGCTGAACCGGCTCACCCCGTCCGCCAGGGACGGGCTGGCGGCGGCAGCGACAGAGCCATCGCTCGCAGACGATTGAGCGCTACGCGAGAACGGTGATTACTGGTTCGGCAGGTCGTCCGCGAGGGTCTCGCGGACCAGCGTCTCCATGCCTCGGCGGAGTCGTTCGGAGGCGGCCTGGCCGGAGACCCCGACGTCGGCACCCAGCCCGCGGAGCGTGGTCTGGCGCGGGATGTCGAAGTAGCCGACCTCGACTGCGCGCGTGAGTATCTCCTTCTGTGCCGGCGTCAGGTCGGCCGCGTTGTCGTCCTGATTTATCGTGTCGCTGTGGATGGATTCGACGGTGGGTGTGAGCCCGACCTCCTCGCAGGCGTCGCGAAACCCGGCGAACGACTCCCGGTCCGGGAACAGCGTCTTGACGGTCCAGCCGTCGCCGTCGCTCGTCGCGTTGAGGATGACCCCGTCACCCTCGATCGCGGCGGTGTACGCCTTCGCATCGGCGATGCCTTCCGGACACGTCACACGGTAGAGCCGCCGGGTCTTCTCCGTCGCAAGGCCGGTGCTGTCGACGACCGTCGGGTCCTCGTCCAGCGCGTCCTCGAACGTCTCGAAATCACCACCGGTCACCCAGAAGACGACGCGAAGGGGAATCGTTCCAGTGGTGTCGAACTGTTCGACCGAGGCCTGCATCCCGTCGGGGACAGAAAGTGCGTGCTGCAGAAGTGTGGAGTCGAGATTGAAACGAACAAACATGGAATTTTATTAATCTGTTGTATTTCTAACGTCGGGCAGCGCCGTACCTCTCAGTTGACGCATCACCGGCTGGTTCATATGCGCACTGACCGCTTCAGTAATCATTCACGTTGTGCGACCTATATCAGTGGTGCATGGATATACAGGGCGAAACGCCTCCGCCGCCGTTCGGCAACGCGGATACTGTCTGCAAGTGGACACATGACGTGATGGTACCGGTCGATGGTGGTTGCGCTCGCCGTCTCTCTACAGCGAGCGATTCCGGAACCGCCACGGGGGCGGAGACGCTGCATAGTTTTGGCCAACGCGTGCGTACCTGAGCCGATGCCATCCGACTCGCGGGCGGACCGCTACAACGAGGCAGGCGTGTTGAAGAAGAAGCACTACAAGCGCGAGCTGAACCGCCTGCAGGAGGAACTCGTCAAGCTCCAGCACTGGGTCAGCGAGCAGGGACTCCGCGTCGTGGTGGTGTTCGAGGGCCGCGACGCGGCCGGAAAAGGCGGCGTCATCAAGCGCATCATGCGCCGCCTGAATCCGCGGCTCGTCCGGGTGGTCGCACTCGGAAAACCGACCGACCGCGAGCAGGGGCAGTGGTACTTCCAGCGCTACGTCGAACACCTGCCGAGCGAGGGCGAGATGGTCCTGTTCGACCGGAGCTGGTACAACCGCGCCGGCGTCGAGCGCGTGATGGGCTTCTGTAGCGACGACGAGTACGACCGGTTCCTCGAGGAGTGCCCGCGCTTCGAGCGCATGCTCGTCCGTGAGGGCATCATCCTCGTGAAGTACTGGTTCTCCATCAGCGACGAGGAGCAAGAGCGTCGCTTCCAGAAGCGAAACGAGGACCCCAAGCGCCGCTGGAAGCTCAGCCCGATGGACCTCGAAGCTCGCGCCCGCTGGGAGGAGTTCTCGAGAGCGAAAGACGAGATGTTCGAACACACGGACATCCCCGAGGCACCCTGGCACGTCGTCCACGCCGACGTGAAGCGCCACGCCCGGCTCAACTGTATCAGCCACCTGCTCGACCAGGTCGACTACGAGGACCTCACGCCCGACCCCATCGAACTCCCACCCCGCGAGGAGCGCGGTGAGTACGAACGGCCGCCGATCGACGACCAGCAGTGGGTGGAGGCCCGCTTCGGGGAGAACCCGGTCTTCGAGTGACGCCGGATACCGGACCCCCGGACATGTGAGGGGACCCATATTAGCCCACGTTTCCGCAATCCTGTACTATGCAAACCCACCTGCTCGACGGTGACGACGTACAGCAGTACTCCCCCATGACAGCCCTCGTCTCGGCCATCGAGGACGCGTTCGCGGCCTACGAGACCGGCGACGCCCAGATGCCCCCGAAGTCCTACATCGACCTGCCGCAGTACAACGGTGACTTCCGGTCGATGCCCGCCTACATGGACGCGGGCGACTGGGACGCCGCCGGCATCAAGTGGGTCAACGTCCACCCGGACAACCCCAGCGAGTTCGACCTCCCGACCGTGATGGGGACGATGATCTACTCCGACCCCGAGACCGGCTTCCCGCTGGCCATCATGGACGGGACCGAACTCACCATGCGCCGCACCGGCGCGGCCGCCGCGGTCGCGACGGACTACCTCGCGGTCGAGGACGCGTCCTCGCTCGGTATCGTCGGCGCGGGTGTCCAGTCCTACACCCAGGTCGAGGCCATCGCCGCGGTCCGCGATATCGAGGAGGTCGTCGTCAGCGACCTCGACGAGGCCCGCGTCGCCGCCTTCATCGACGCCTTCGAGGACGAGTTCGACGTGCGCGAAGGCTCCATCGCCGAGGCCGCCTCTTGTGACGTGCTCTCGACGGTGACGCCCGTCGAATCGCCCATCGTCTCCGCCGAGGACCTCGGTGAGCACACCCACATCAACGCGATGGGGGCCGACGCCGAGGGCAAGCACGAACTCGCCGACGAGGTGCTCCTGAACGCGAAGCTCATCATCGACGACTACGACCAGACGACCCACTCCGGCGAGATCAACGTCCCGTTCCACGAGGGCGTCCTCTCCGACGACGACATCGACGGCCAGATCGGCGAGATCGTCACGGGCAAGATCGAGGGCCGCACTCCCGAGGACGGCGTGACGGTCTTCGACTCGACCGGCCTCGCCATCCAGGACGTCGCCGCCGCGCACGTCGTCTACGAGGCCGCGAGCGCCGAGGACGAGGAGACGCAGACGCCGTCGCTCATCACGGCTGGGCAGTAATCGACGCGGTTCGGGCGCTCGACCCGCTCGTTTCTTCTCGGACGAAACGCTCGAAAACGACGGATGCCGAGAGTATCTCGGTCGTTTTTGACTCCAGACTTATTAGCTCGTGCTGAATGGGACGCCTCACAGCTGCAAAGGAGTTCATCACCACCGTCGCCGGAGTGGCCAGCGACAAGAACATCACCTTTCTCGCCGGCGGTATCGCGTACAACGCCTTCCTCTCGATGGTCCCGCTGTTCATGTTCGCGGTGTTCGCGCTCTCCCTCATCGGCGGTGGCCTCCAGAACCAGGTCCTCACGCTTCTCACGCAGACCGTCTCCGAGACCATCGGGGCGCTGGTCGAGGAGATACTCAGAAGGCGGGCGGACCGTGGCATGGGCTCCTCCGTGGTCGGGTCGTTGATACTGGTCTGGGGGGCGCTGAAGGTGTTCCGGGGCCTCGACACCGCTTTCGCGCAGATATACGAGGTCGAAAACGACACGTCCTTCCTCGACCAGCTCCGTGACGGGCTCGTCGTTCTCGTCTCGCTCGTGCTCTCGATCGCGGCGCTCGTCGTCGCCACAAGCGCGTTCGCTGCCTTCGCCGGCGTGATTCCCTACCTCGGGGTGTTCCTCCCGCTCGTCCTCGCGGCGGGGCTCGTGCTCGCGTTCTTCCCGATGTACTACGTCTTCCCCGACGCCGATGTGACGGTCCGGGAGGTCCTGCCGGGCGTGCTCTTCGCGGCGGTCGGGTGGGCGCTCCTACAGGGGCTCTTCCAGGTATACGTCGCCGCGTCGACCGGCGACCAGGCCGTCGGCATCTTCACGGGCATCATGCTGTTGCTCACGTGGCTGTACTTCTCCGGCGTCGTGATGCTCGTCGGTGTCGTTATCAACGCGGTGCGGGGTGGTTACACCGGCCGCGGTAGCTCGGTCGGGTCGTAGGCCACGGGCGCGGCTGAGCGCCCGTCGGCACTCATTTCTCGTCCGCGAACCGACGCCAGAGACCGACGCCTGCGGCCGCGAGAGCGGCGAGACCACCCATGAGCATCCCAGCCGGGGAGGACAACTGGCTCGCCGCGTAGTTCAGTGGATTCGTGCCCGGCGTGCCACCGCTGGCCGCGGCACCCGCGCCGGTGGTGCCCGTCCCGGTTGCCGAACCGGATGCGGTGGTGGTCACTGCGGTCGTCCCGCTGGTCGTTCCGGTGGTGGTCGTCCCGGTGCCACCGGTCCCGCTGCCCGTTGTCTTCCCTCCAGTGCTGGTCCCACCGGTGGACTTCCCTCCAGTGCTGGTCCCGGGGTCTGCCGTTGTGGTGCCTGGGTTGGTGGTGGTGGTGGTGCCTGGGTTGGTGGTGGTGCCTGGGTTGGTGGTGGTGGTGGTACCGGACTCGGTAGTCGTGGTGCCTGGGTCAGTGGTGGTGGTACCAGACTCGGTAGTCGTCGTCCCCTGTTCGGTAGTCGTGGTACCTGGGTCGGTGGTGGTGGTGCCCTGCTCGGTAGTCGTGGTACGTGGGTCGGTAGTCGTGGTACCTGGGTCGGTAGTCGTGGTACCTGGGTCGGTAGTCGTAGTGCCCTGCTCGGTGGTGGTGGTGCCCTGCTCGGTAGTGGTGGTGCCCTGCTCGGTGGTGGTAGTACCAGACTCGGTAGTCGTCGTCCCCTGCTCGGTAGTCGTAGTGCCCTGTTCGGTGGTGGTAGTACCGGACTCGGTGGTCGTCGTCCCCTGCTCGGTGGTGGGGTCCTGCGTCGTGGTGGTTCCGTCCCAGTCCTCTTCCGACTCGGTGGTTCCATCGGGTTCCTGGCCGATTTCGGCGGTGTCCGGGTCCTCTGACCAGTCCATGTTGTGCCGGCACTGCTCCGCGAGGAAGCGGATGCCGACGTGGCAGGAGTCGGTCTGGGTGACGTTCACCGACTTGGTGACGTCCAGTCCGTTGACGACGTCCATGTAGCCCCGCTGGCGGAGCTCGTCGTTGAACGTCAATCCGAGGTGGCCGTCCTGGTCGGTGACCGGATTCCCGTCGACCAGGACGTTCTTGATGGGGAGGTCGGCGAAGCCGAGGCGACCTGGCTCGTCGAACTCCTTGCACGGGAGGTACCAGTTCATCACGTAGCAGTGGACGCCAGGGGTGAAACACCACTGCTTGGCGGTCTCGTCTTCGGTCACGGGGGAGACCGGCGGGATGACGACCCGGCCGTCCCCGGTCGGCCCGAACTGTTCGAGCCAGCCGGACATCGACCCGGCGTAGAGGATGTCACCCTCCTCGGTCGCGAGACCGAAGGGGTTCGTGTCGCCGTCGTCGTCCGCGTCGGTGGCGAGGTTGTCGCAGTCGGGCTCGGTCGAGACCACGACGTACAGGTAATCACAGAGCTCGCCGAGGAGGTCGGTGAGGTCACCCGCGGCCTTCTCCGGCTCGATACGTTTCTTCTCCTCGCTCCGTGGGAGAGGCTCGCCGTTGCTGTCCTCGCGGACCAGTTCGGCGAAGACGAACGCCGGGTTGCCACACACGTGCACGCTGAACGTGGTCTCTCCCTCGTCGTACGGTTTCACGTCGACCAGGTCGATGAACATCCCCCGTGGGCCGTCGATGAAGCCCGGGTGATACACGCCGGGTGCGTCCGCGGTCCCGCTCTGTACCGTCTCGAAGCCCTCGGGCAACAGGTCCGAGATGTCCCTCGCGTCCGGGAGCTCGCAGACGTCGGCGAACACGTCGGTGTTCCCGGTGACGAGGTTCCCCCACATCTCGTGGGAAGGCGCCTCGCCGGTCGCGACCGACCGAATCGCCGGGGCAGCGGCGATCTCGTACGTCTTCGAGGTCCCGGCGACGAGCGCGGGTGGAACCTCCTGCTTGAGCTCGTATCTGTCCCAGGGCTTGTACGTCGAGCGATAGTCGAGTAACAGGTCGACCCGTCCGCTCTGGTACCAGCCCTCGATCGCCTCGCTGTCCCTGAAGAACGCGGTGGTGCCGAGACCTGTCCCCGCCCCGGCCACACCGACCACTCCCAGCCCTGCCAATACCTGCCGCCGTGAAAGTTGTGTCATACGAGTCTCTCCCCCCTTAGCTGCCCCGCGGTTATGGCATCTATCAATAATAAGGGGAGAAGACAGGTTACCTATGGTGCGCTTCGACGGTCGAAACGATTCGTTCGAGCACCGTACGCAGACCGTACGCCGGTCCGGGCACCGGGCAGGAACCGGCAAGAAACGGAGGTAAGCCCCGGTATGGAGTCATTACCAGGCCTTTGAACAGTCACGCCCCCAGACCCGTCGCCACCGCGTTGGGAAATCGGCGACTCGCGCGACCATGGCACATTCAGACTGGGTGCGGCTCCCGTCTTCCTCGACGCTGCGCTCGTGACTGGTGGGCCTCGCGCTGTTGCGTGGCCTTTCGGCGGGCGGGCTACGACGACGTTGTCGAGTCGCCTCTGCGAGCTCTTCGACCGACTCCGGCGTGTTGGATTCCATAGGAAGTAGCAGCGACACCGTCACCTCTCAGTCGTCTTCGCTCGCCCGAGTGGCGGCTGGAACCGTGTTTCTGGGTGTCGTTGTTCGACGAATCCAACCCTCGAAGAGTGCGTTTTCACTGCTCACGTTGTTCGCAGGAAAACGGACCCGACGACCCTGTCGTCGGTCCTCTCTCGAATCCATGTGTTACAAATTGGCGTGTCTCGGAGAGACGAGTATGGACCTCTCTGCCCCGCCGGCAGTGCTTTTGCTCGCGTTTGCTCCGGCACTGCTGTGGGGGTTCACGCCCGTCATCGAGAAACGGGCGCTCTCCGACGGCGGGACCCCACTCCAGGCCGCCCTCACCGTGGTCGTCGTCGACTCAGCGGTCTATCTGTTCGCCCTCGCGGTTCTCCAACCGGACCCATTCGCCGACCTCACGCTCGGAACCGTCGCCATCTTCGCCGCCGCCGGCGCGGTCGGCACCGCCATGGGCCGGCTCGCCATCTTCGCCGGGAACGCCCGGGTCGGCGCGAGCCTCTCCAGTGCCGCGGTCAGTTCGCGGCCACTGTTCGCAACGGCCCTGGCGGTCGGGTTCCTCGGCGAACCCCTCTCGGCCCCAACCGCGGTCGGCATCGTCGTCATCGTCGCCGGCCTCGCCGTCCTCTCGGTCTCCCGTGGTGGCGACCTCGACGGCTGGACCACCCGCGATCTGCTGGTCCCCCTCGCCGCCGCGCTCCTGTTCGCCGCCGGGAACGTGGCCCGGCGCTGGGGACTGGGCCTCGGCGAGGCAACGCCCCTCGAAGCGGTCGCCATCAACGAGTTCGCCGCCCTGGTCGCACTCGGCAGCTACGTCCTGGCCACCGGGCGGAAGCGCGTCGCGGGCAAGCCCCGCAAGACCTACGCGGTGTTCGCCGCCAGCGGCCTCATCACCGCCGTCGCCCTGCTCTCGATGTTCACCGCACTCGCGGCCCCGGAAGGGCGGATTGCGGTGGTGGACCCCATCGTTGCGACTGCACCGCTGTTCACGGTGGTCTTCTCGTGGCTCTGGCTGGGTGGGCTGGAACGGGTCACTCGGGGGGTTGTCGTGGGTGTGGTGCTGGTGGTTGTTGGGGCGGGGCTGGTGACGGGTGGGCCGGCTTTGGTTGGGTGAAGGAGATTCTATTTCTCTAGAGAACTGAACCGAATAGCTGGTAGAATGTCTTAGTGACTTCAAATTATTCATTAAATAGAAGATTCGGATAGCACTCGTCGCGGTATGCTTTTTGACTGGGAATTATTAATCTCGACAGTTTAATCAGAAGTAATGATAGACCTGGGGTTCCTCAATAATGTCTCTTTCACAATGCCTGGGTTCTGGGACTTTACCTCACTATTGGGCTTGATTCTGAGTTTCTGGGGGACTCTGATACTGGCATATCGTGGTTTTATAATTTTTGAGGAGAGGATGGATACTGCTCAAACTGAATTTGAAGAACAGAAACGCGGAGGACTGGCGATTTTACGTGATACAGGTGTACTCGAAAGCACCGACCCAGAGTTTCAGTTCATTAAACAGATTGTCCTATCGCAAATTGATAATGATGTTGAAATCGACCGTTTAGAACTGAATTCGGACGCAGAAGGACTATTCAAGGAAATTGATGTAATCACCACTCAGGGGAACCGAATAGAGAACGCAATTTATGACTCAACAATTTCAAATGGAATTGAAAGGGAATCGGAGTTTCGTGCTAATAGAAATAAAGAACGCGTGTCATTTCGTGGATTAATGTTACTATTGGCCGGATTCTTCGTCCAAATTATCTCTTTTGTTGCTCAGAATTTCTTTGTGGTAACTAATTAATGCTTGCACTTATTGGTAGTTGCTCTAAACCCTGATATAGCGGGTCTGAACAATTGGCTACTTGACCGTTTTATACACGTTGAAGCCAATCTATACGATAGCCGTTATATGTATTAAATTTGTCACTTTGTGGTCAATATGACCAGGGATTAAAAAAGGACTCGACGGGATTTGAACCTCACTCGCTCCACTTCGTTCCGCTCGCTGTTTCAAATCCCGCGGATTACGTTTTCACTGCTCACGTTGTTCGCAGGAGAACGGACCCAACGGGACTCACGTGAGCGTCAGCGAGCGTGAGTACGTTGGGGGAGTGAGGACGACTGAAAGGAGTCCGAACGGACCCAACGGGATTTGAACCCGCGACATCTTGGTCCGGAACCAAGCACTCTGTCCACTGAGCTATGGGCCCTCACGCTTCGATAGACGATGCCCCGACATAACGGTTGTGAACCAGTTATTCTTCGCCGCCGTCGGCGACCGAGGGCGTCGGCCCGGGCTCGTCGATGATCGACCGTTTCCAGGTCCCTCGCGTGAACCAGAGACCCGCTGCAATCGCGCCGACGACGTTGCCCATGGCCATGCCGTACCAGAAGCCGGTCGGTCCCAGTCCATACCCGGCGAAGCCGAGGAGCGGGACCGAGTCGAACGCGAGGACCGAGACCGTCGCGACGCGGCCGATCCAGAGCGCGACGAGCGAGAAGACGAGGGCGGTCTTGGTGTTGCCCGCGCCGCGGTAGGCACCCAGCAGGACCTGAAGGACGCCGATGAAGGCGAACTCCACGGTTCGAATCTGGATGTACTCGGAGCCGAGGCTGATGGTGGCGGCGGCGTCGGGGATGGTGTTGCTGATGAAGGCGTCGACGAGGACGCTGGGGAAGAAGAAGACGGCGATGGCGACGGCGAGGAGGACGCCGCCAGAGACCTTCGCGGCGAGCCAGACGGCGCGCTCGGCGCGTTCCGTATTCCCGGCACCGAGGTTCTGGCCGACCATGGTGTTGGTGGCGCGGCCGAGGCCCATCGCGGGGAGGAAGATGAGCGAGGCGATGCGGTTGCCGAGGCCGTAGGCGGCGACGACGGGTGGGGCGAACTGGACGATCATCGCGGTCAACGTGACCATGGCGAGGGCGCTGGCGGACTGTTCGAGCGCGCTTGGGACACCGATGTCGACGATCTCCCTGATGACCGCCATGTCGGGGGCGAGGTGGCGCAACTCGATGGCGGGGCCGGCGTCGGTCATGAACAGGATGTAGAGGCCGAGGATGGTCCCGAGGCCGCGGGAGGCGACCGTGGCGATGGCCGCGCCGACGATGCCCATGCCATCGATGGGGCCCCAGCCGAAGATGAGGATGGGGTCGAGGACGACGTTGAGGGCGACACTGACGACCATGACTCGCATGGGGGTCTTGGTGTTGCCGTAGCCGCGCATGAGCGCCGAGAAGACGAAGAAGCCGAACATGAAGACGATGCCGAGGAAGAACACCTCCATGTAGCGGGCGGCGAGCGGGATGACGTTGGCCTGGGTCTCGCCCTGGCTGGGGAGGAGGGCGAGCATCTCCTCGGTGAAGAGGTAGCCGACGAGGCCGAGGCCGACGGCGAGGATGGAGACGAACGAGATGGTCTGGCCGGCGACCCGCCCCGCCGAACCCTCGCTCTTCGCGCCGGTGTACTGGGCGACGAGGATGGCACCGGCGGCGGTGAAGCCGCCGGCGAGGGAGATGAGCAGGAAGATGAGGGGGAACGCGAGGCTGATGGCGGCCAGGGCGTCCGTGTCGAACTGGCCGAGCCAGAACGTGTCCGCGATGTTGTACGTGACCTGGAGGAGCTGGAGGGCGACGATGGGCCATGCGAGCCGGAACATGGGCCGCGCGAGGCCACCCTCGGTGATGCTGTCTGAGGGTGCGTTGCTCACGGTGCTTCGAAACGAAACACTCCCATTTCACTCTGTTGAATCGGGGTAACGGACCGGAAAGAAATCACTCGGCGGGCGGTGAGAAAGACGAAAACGGAGGTATCGGGCGGGCTGTTACGGCGTCTCGTTCGTCTCGAGCGTGAAGTCGGCCTTGGGGTAGGCGACACACGTCAGGACGTAGCCGTCCTCGAGTTCGGGGTCGTCGAGCATCTCCTGGTTGTCGTGGACGACGTAGTCGCGGGAGTCGCCACCGTCGGCGATGTGGCCCGCACAGGAGACACACTGGCCCTGGCGGCAGGCGTAGGGGAGGTCCCAGCCCTCGTCCTCGCCGGCTTCGAGCAGGGATTCGTTGTTGGCGACCTCGACGGTTGCGCCTTCCTTCTTGTACTCGACGTCGAAGTACTCGACCTCGTCCTCGGGAATGTCGGCCGGGCTCGTGGATTCCTCTTCGGCTTCCTCGCCACCCTCAAGCTCGCCGCCGGCTTCGCCGCCAGCGATAGCGCCGGCAGCGCCGCCGCCACCGATGGCGCGGTTCATGGGTTCGGGGAAGTCGGTTTCGGCGACGGTCGACGCGCGTCGTTCGAGGACCTCTTGGGAGATGTCCTCGGTGGGGGTCCACGCTGTCCCACGCAAGAAGTGCATGACGACGGCGATGACCGTCAGGGAGAGCCCGATAGCCAGTCCCAGTTCGTTGATGGCCATGTGTTCGGAGATTTGGAGTACGGGTTTAATTCATTTGTGATTGGCGAGCGGCCCGTCGCGGGGTTGTCGCCACTCGGTGGTGGTGGTGGGACGGGGGAGTCGGCGCTCAGTCGCGGGCGGACCGGGATGCGTCGTACTGGAGCCGGTAGCATTCGAGCAACTCTTCGAGGATGAGGGCGTCGCGGGAGCTGCTGTTGTAGTGGTGGTCGATGAAGTCTTCGGCGTCCTGGACGTTGCCGCGGATGATGAACCGGCGGATGGTCGCCACGGACTCGAAGAAGGGGAGGCCCGACTCGGGGCCTTCGGCGGGTTCGATGAGCTGCTCGTCGGGGAAGACGTCGTTCTTGATGTCCTCGAAGTCGACGGTCGACGGCACGTAATCGTCCGAGAGCTGTTCGAGGATGTACTCCGAGGCGAAGCGGTAGAACTCGGACTTACTCTCGAAGACGCCCTCCTCGACGAGTGACTCGATCTCGTCGACGGTCGATTCGGAGAATCGGACCGTACTTTTCACCATACCAACGCAAAACAGGACGCTAGGTTAAATAGATTGTAATCTGTCGTCACCTTGACTGGTAAGGGTCACTCGGTCGCGCTCGACCAGTGATGGCCGGTCAGTCGCGCTTGACCTCGTGCCGGCCGAAGCCGTACCGGAGCCGGTTCGCCAGCCGGCGCGAGAACCGACCCTGCTCGGGGGCACGCGAACTGAACCGCTCGGCGAGGGACTGGTAGATGAGCGGGACGGGAACCTCCTGTTCGAGTGCCTCCTGGACCGTCCAGGTACCGGTCGAACCGCCTGCGACGTGGTCGGAGACGTCGCCGAGGTCGTTGCCCTCCTCGCGGAACGCCTCCTCGCAGAGTTCGAGCAGCCACGACCGGATGACCGCGCCGTTGTTCCAGGTGCGCGAGACGGCCTCGAGGTCGAGGTCGTAGCGGCCGTTCGCGAGCAGTTCGAAGCCCTCGCCGTAGGCCTGCATCAGCACGTACTCGACGCCGTTGTGGACCATCTTGACGTAGTGGCCGGAGCCGGCGGGGCCCATGCGGTCGTGGCCGTCGGGGCCGGTCGCGACCGCGTCGAAGACGGGGACCAGCTCGTCGTAGGCCCACTGCGGGCCGCCGACCATCAGGGAGAAGCCGAGTTTCGCGCCTGCAGGGCCGCCGGAGGTCCCGCAGTCGAGGTAGGCTGCGTCGGTCGATTCCGCGCGTCGCACCGAGTCCTCGAAGTAGGAGTTCCCGCCGTCGACGACCACGTCGTCCTCGTCGAGCAGCGGTTCGAGGTCGTCGAGCGCGGCGTCGACCGGTTCGCCGGCCGGAACCATCAGCCAGATGCGCTTGTCGTCGCCGAGTTCGTTCGCCAGTCCGCGGACCGAGTCGGCGGGTGTGGCACCCGCGTCCGCAGCGGCTTCCACTGCGTCGTCGTCGAGGTCGAACGCGACCACGTCGTGGCCCTCGTCGAGAACGCGGTCGACCACGATGCGGCCCATCCTGCCGAGACCGATTACGCCCAGTTGCATGGCTCACGCTCGGACAGGTGGGCACGTAGGGATTGTGATTCGTCGGCCCGTCGTCCCGGCGAATTTCACCGCACCAGCACGTCGCCGAACACGGTGAGCCCGTCGATGACGACGTCGGGGTCGGCTGCCGGGTGGTCCAGTCGCAGGTCCTCGACGTCGCCGACCACCTCGATGGCGGTCGTCGCGACCGTCCAGTCCTCGGGGACGAACACCGTCACGTCGCCGAAGACGGCCACGCACTCGACCGCGACAGGTGCCTCGGCTTCGCGGAGGTCGACGGATGCATCGTTGAAGACCGCGACGACCTCTCTGGTGTCGAGGTCCTCGAAGGCGATGCCGTGGTTGGTGAACCAGACGTCGTCGACGCGGTACACCTGCTGGCGGCGGCGTATCAGGACCGACACGCCCAGGACGATGAG
Organism: Haloarchaeobius pelagicus; assembly: GCF_051207375.1. Lineage (NCBI taxonomy): Archaea > Methanobacteriati > Methanobacteriota > Halobacteria > Halobacteriales > Halorubellaceae > Haloarchaeobius > Haloarchaeobius pelagicus. The sequence continues at coordinate 347,500 of NZ_JBPJZD010000001.1, forward strand.
GAAGACCGGCCAGTAGTCCCAGATTCGTGCCTCGGTCGTCACGCCGAGCGTGACGAGTTGCCACCCCAGCCCGACGGTGACGAGCACCAGCGGCCAGAAGACACGGGTGAAGCCTCGGGCGAACAGGACGTACACGCCGAAGCCGACCATGACTGCCGGGACGAGCGCGGTGAGGTCGAGCGGAAAGAGACCGGTCGTGTCCAGCAGGAGGAGAACGCCGGCGAGGACGAGGAGCGCGCCCACCTTCCACGCGGGGGTGGGCTGGACGGTGCGCGTGGCCATGTACAGAGAGATGTCACCATCCGGGATAACGGGTCACACCCATTTCACGCACCACCGGACTCTGGTAGCCCCGATTCGACACCACCGAGACGTGCTCTCATCTAGCTTTCTCAACTAACCTCGGCGTTACTCGGTTAGTTCCGGGTTGGGTGAAACTGATTACTAACCCAAAGAAAGCCGGTTACGAGGAGTAACTAAACGATGGACAGACGACGTTTCATCCACGCGAGCGGTGCCGCCGCCCTGGCTGCACTCGCTGGCTGTTCCGGACAGCAATCGACTGGCACAGTGACCGAGACGGCGACGGACGCCGCCACGGACACAGCAACGAAGACGCAATCCGACAGGAGCGCCGGCTCGAACAACCCGCCGGGTGCTGACGTACTCGGTGGTCCGGACGACCGACAGTCCAGCGCCGAGGTCAGTGCGGCCGTCCTCGACGGCGACCAGGGCGCGGGCCAGTTCGTGTTCACGCCCTCGGTCGTTTTCATCGAAGCGGGTGCGACCGTCACCTGGCAGATAGAGGGGATGCCCCACTCGGTCACGGCCTACCACGAGGGGAACGGGACGGTCCACCGCGTCCCCGACGGAGCCCCCGCGTTCGACTCCGGCACGATATCCGCCGGGGAGACCTTCGAGCACACGTTCGAGACCGAAGGCGTCCACAACTACTTCTGTAAACCGCACAAGGGCCTCGGGATGGTCGGCATCGTCGTGGTCGGGAGCCCGCAGGACGGTCCCGGGACGACCCAGCCCGCGGACCTCTCTGGTGCGGAGGCGGCCCACCTCACGACCCAGCTCCAGAACGCCGGCATCATGGGTGCTGGCGGCGAGAACACCGGCCCCACCTACGACTGGATCGCCGCGACGTGGGACTCGTACTGGTACTCGCTCTACAACATGAGTACCAACATCGCGATGTCGGGCAACGGCGTCCAGTTCCCGCACAACGAGGAACAGCAGGCAGCTGCCGACGAGCGCATCCCGGCGATGCTGAAGCACGCGGACACGGACAAACCGCCCATCAAGAACCCCAACCTGAACATGGCACCGTTCACGACGGGCGTTCCGCATTTCACCCAGCAGCCGGTGTTCGACTCGGGCGACGGTCGCCCGGACGCTGCGACGCTCAAATGGGACATGTCGAAGTCCTCCAAGACGGTCTCGCCCGCGTCGCTGGGCTGGACCCACCTCAAGGGCGTCACCTGGGCGAAGAACTTCCAGAACCACTTCGACAGCCTGCCTCCAGAGATCGCGGCGAAGTTCCGCGCACAGGTCCTCACCACGCTGGCGCAGATCGGCGTCAAGGCGACGCTCATCGCGGGCGGTCCGCACGGGAACGGTGCGCTCACCCAGCCGGATGGGAGCTTCCCGCTCATCTCCGGGTTCGACCCGACGCAGCCGGCCGTGGTCGCCCCCGAGCCGAAGCCGACCCAGCACGCCGCGATGCTGTGGTTCCTCTCCGACCTCACCAGCCTCGCGCAGGGCGACTGGTTCGGCTACGTCAATCCCGAACCGCTGATTCCCGCCGAGAAGATACAGATGCTCACCGACGGCGTCGGGACGGCCACGATGGACGCCTTCTCGCCCGACGACATCGTCTCCATGGGGTCGACCCGCGACCTCGGCCTCATGCTCGGCGCGATGGGCTGGTACGGCACCCACGCCGGGAGCGCGGAGCTCGAGGCCAGGGCCGCCACCTACGCCGAGAACCTCGCCGCGAAGGTGGAGGCGAACGTCGACGGCAACGGCAAGGTCTCCGGTGGCGCGGCGAACCAGGCCGCGACGCAGGGTATCGTCGGCCAGGGCCTGCTGTGGGCCTCCGAGATAGACGGTGTGGACTTCACCAGCACCGGCGAGGCGACGCTCGGCTACATGGCCGACGAACTGTTCGACGCCGAAGCAGGCACCTACATGTCCGCCAAGGGCGACTCGGCCTACCGCATCACGGCCCGTGACGCCGGGGACATCACCGGTGGCGTGAACGCGGCCGACGCGGTCCTCGGCATGTCGAAGGTCCGCGAGCAGTACGCGAGCTTCTACGACCAGACGTTCAACCGCGGCCGGCTCCAGCGCGCCGAGCGCCCGCCGTCGCGCGACGAGAACGCCGAGCACACGCTTCCGCTCCCGCCGAAGGCCGGCGGCGAGTTCGGGCAGGCAGCCGTCTACAACGCCGCGGTCGAGTACGACACCCAGTCGGACTCGTGGTCGGTCGTCGACGACACCTTCGACTGCGAGCAGTCGCTGTACCTCTCGAACCAGGATATCTGGATCAGCCAGTGGGGCGGCACGTTCTTCCAGGGCCGCGGTGTGCCCGGGCAGAGCGACACGTCCGAATAGCGGCCCGTCACACGCATCCTGTCGTCCCGTTCTCGTCCTGAATCCACCACTGGCGCGTTTGTCCCCGTTGGCGAAACGGTTTCACGGAGGCTCTCGTTCCCCTGTCCATGACTGTCGCAGACATCTTCGACGCGATGCCCTACGCCGACCTCCTCGGCATCGAGGTCACCGAGGCCGAGGACGGCTTCGCCCGCGGGTCGCTCGAACTCGGCGAGGAGCACTCGTCGGTCCCGGGCCGGACCGTCGCCCACGGCGGCGTCGTCCACTCCTTCGCAGACCACGTCGGTGGTGCGGCCATCATCTCGCTGGTCCACAAGCCGACGCCGACAATCGACATCCGCATCGACCACCTCTCGCCGGCGACAGAGGACCTCGTCGCCGAGGCCGAGGTCGTCCGCAACGGCGGGGACGTCGCGACCGTCGACGTGACCATCGAGAACGAGTCCGGACGGACGGTCGCCACGGCCCGCGGTGTGTACAAGACCGGGGGCGGCGACGGCAGTTCGGCCTGGATGGGCGAGCGAGACGAGTTCCCGACCGGGGAGTGACCCACGGGTGCGGACTGTCACGGACAGCAGCATTTTATCAGACCGTCAAGAAGACGTGGTATGAATCGACGGGACGTGCTCGGTGTGTTGGGCGCGATGGGTCTCTCTGGCTGTCTTCGGCTTGAAGCAGGTGGTGGTGGTGGAACGGACACGGGTTCACCGGGTGCAGCACCGACTTCGAGCGGGACACGGTCGGAGAACACTGCGACGACGACCGACGCTGAGACCACGCCGGAGCCGACCGACGAACCTGCTGACCTCCCCGTCGGAATGGCTGCCGATGGCGTCACTCCACTCCTGGCGGACGCACACCGAAGCAGCCTCGCGAGGACCTCCTACCACCTCGAGACGGCACTCGAGAAGGTCGGGAAGGAGACGGCACATTCGATGACTGTCGACAACGACGGCGACAGGGCGTTGCTCACACGAGACGGAAGGGTCGAGAAACTCTGGAACGAGGGGCGGGCGACCTGGCGTGGCGACACCGGCGGTGGGTGGACCTACGGGGTCGTCCAACCATCGTGGGGGTCGAACTGGTCCAGCGGGATGCCATTAGACTGGCTGGTCCAGCACTGGAACCTGCGGACGCTCATCGCTGGTGGCGACTTCGATGCGCCGGAGCGAACCGTCAGAGGCGACACGACCGTCTTCGAGACGAGTGCGGATTCGCTGGCCGACGAGTCGGCCGTCATGGACCTGTACGGGTGGGCCGGTCCGAACCGTATCGCGGACTTCTCGGCGGAGCTCGTCGCGGATTCCGACGGCATCGTCCGTGATTTTACGGCGGACACACGCCTCGTGACCGACGACGAGCTCCTCGACCTGCACCACACGGTCACGGTCTCCGCCGTCGGGACGACCAGCGTCGCCGACCCCCCGTGGCTCGGACAGGCCAGGGAGAACGCGCCAGCCATCTCCCAGCGGGTCGAGGGTGACTATCTCGTGCTGGAACACACGGGCGGCAACCCGGTCGTCTCGGGGAGTCAATTCAGCATGTCTGGCCCGGACTACGACGCCTACGTCGACGTGCCGGGAGAACTCACGGCAGGCGAGTCGCTCTGGGTGTGGCGCGAGGGCAGCGACGTCTTGCTGTCCGTCGGCCAGCCTGCTGACGCGGCCCCGGATGCACTCCTGGACGAGACCACGTTCCACCTCATGTTCCACTCCGCGGACTACGCTGCGAGCACCGTCGAAGCGATCCGGAGCACGCAGTAGCGGCCTGCCGTTTGGTCGGGGTTTTTCCCCCTGGGCGACGTATCAGCGAGTATGCTCGGTTCCCCGAAGATTCGAAAGGCAGTGTCGGCCGCGACGGCGGTGTACGGTCTGGTCAGTCTCCTGTTCCCCCGGAAGGCCGCGAAACTCACCCAGCGCGTCGTACTCGCGCCGACGTTCGAGAACACCGCAGAGCTCGAACCCCGCGACTGGTACGTCGAGTCGGCCCGCGCGTCCGGCCTCGGCATGCTCGTCGGTGGCCTGTTCGGCTACATCCTGGCCGACCGCGCCGGCGACAAGGCGGCGGCCGCGAAGGACGAACCGGTCGAACTCGACGTGGACGAGGTCGCGGAAGAAGAGGCCGAAGACGAACCCGAGACCATCGACATCGACGACTGAGCCGGTCGAACCGGTCGACCGACCCACCGATTTTCGCGTTCCGTTCGACGCACCCACGACCAGTCCAGGCGAGACTGTACTCTGTCGAGCGATGCACAGCCCCAGGACCACTGCCCTCTGTTGCTAAACAGAATCGAGGCGTAGTAGTGGGTATGGGGGCGTCACTACTGGTTCTCCTACCAGCCGCTACGCCGGTTACGGACGTGTTGCCGGTGCTGATGGCCGCGGTGCTGGTCGGTGCGGGGATATGGTACCTGGGTGACCGGCTGGACGCACGGTTCGGCCCGGAGAACGCCGAGGTCATCCAGGCGCTGCTGTTGCTGGCCGTGGCGACGCTCACGACCGTCTTCGTGGCGGTCAACTGGGACGGGACGGGAGAGGTGGTCACCGCGGTCAGTCTGCTCGAATTCGGCGTCGACACGGTCGTTCGGGTGCTGATAACGGTCATCCTGCTGGTCGCGGCGTACACCCTCACACGCGTCCTGAAACTCCTGCTGCTCCGGAACCGTGGGGGGAGAACACAGTTCACGTCGGTCCACCAGCGGCTGGCTGTCTTCTACTCCGCGCAGGTGGTCGTCTTCGTCGGCTTCGCGCTCACGACGGTCGTGTTCTGGGGCGTGAACCTGAGCGAACTCCTCGTGGGTGCGGGGGTCCTCGGTATCATCCTGGGGTTCGCGGCCCAGGAGACCATCGGGTCGATGGTCGCCGGGTTCATCCTCATCCTCTCCCGTCCCTTCGACGTGGGCGACTGGGTGCAGATCGGTGAGCACGAGGGGTTCGTCAGCGACATCACCATCAACAACGTGCGCCTCCGCAACCTCGATGGCGAACACGTCGTCCTCCCGAACCGGACGGTACAGAACCAGACCATCGTCAACCGGAGTCGCGAGGAGAAACTGCGGGTCCGTCTCGAGGTCGGTGTCGACTACAGCGTCCAGCCGGGACACGCGGAGGCCGTCGCGCTGGCCGCGCTCGAGTCACTCGAGGAGATAATGTCCCAGCCGTCCCCCGAGGTGGTCGCGGTCCGGTTCGACGACTCGGCGGTCATCCTCCGGCTCTGGTTCTGGATCGAGGACCCGATTCCACAGCGCCGGTGGCAGGCGCGCCGGGTCGCCATCCACGCGGTGAAGGAGGCGTTCGGCCGGGAGGGAGTCAAGATTCCATTCCCGCAGCGGGAACTGTCGGGCCGGGCGGAGACGGGTGGTTTCCACGTTACCGACGGCGAGCGGGGCTCCGAGCACGAGTGGGACGAGTCGCCTCGGTCGGCATCGGGGCGGCCGTAGCGGCCCGAACAGACCCTATGTCACGCCGCCGGACTGCGGTTCGTACTGGTCGAACCGCTCGTTCTCTGCGATGTCCCGCAGGTCCTCGACCACGGTCCAGACCGCCTCGAACCCGACGTAGTACGGCGATGGCGCGACCCGAACCACGTTCGGCGGCCGGTAGTCGACGACCACGCCCCGGTCCTTGAGCGCCTGGCTGATGCGGTACGCCTCGTCGTGTTCGAGGGCGACGTGGCCGCCGCGTCTGTCCGAATCGCGGGGCGTCCCGACCGCGTATCCGAGGTCGGCCAGTCGCTCGTCTGCAAGTCGAATAAGGTAGTCCGTCAACAGAATCGACTTCTCTCGCAGGGCCTCGATGCCGGCATCGTGGGTCACGTCCAGTGCGCCGTCTAGCGGCGCGGCCGCGAGCACGGGTATCGTCCCGATCTGCCACGCCCCAGCGTCTCCGGCCGGGGTGAACTCGTGGTTCATCTCGAACTGGGTCGCCTTGTCGTGGCCCCACCACCCCGCGAGGGCCGGTTCCGCGTCGAAGTGGCGCTCGTTCACGTACAGGCCCGCGATGGCTCCTGGGCCGGCGTTGAGGTACTTGTAGGTACACCAGACGGCGAAGTCAACGTCTTTCTCGGCGAACTCGTGCGGGACCACTCCGACCGAGTGCGCCGCGTCGAACCCCGCGAATGCGCCGTGTTCGTGGGCCAACTCGGTGATTCGCCCCACATCGAGCAGTTGCCCGGACCGGTAGAGCACCGTGGGCATGAACACGATGTCCACGTCGTGGGTTTCGAGGGCGTCCTCGACCGCCGCCGCGGTTATCGTTCTCCCATCGTCGCTCTCGACGCACAGGAGGTGCTCGTCGGGGTCGAGCCCGCGCTGGCGCAACTGCGCGGCGATGGCGTAGTGGTCGGTCGGGAAGTCGAGGTCGTTGACGAGGACGGTCTCGCCGTCGTATCGGTCCAGCATCGTGCCGACGAGCGTGTGGATGTTGACCGTGGTCGAGTTGCCGACGACCACTTCCGATTCCTGGGCCCCGACGAGGGGCGCGAGCCGGTCGCCGAGGCGCTCGCCGTAGTGGAACCAGTCCGGGTCGGCGTCGGTCCAGCCGCGGATGGCGAGGTCCTTCCACTCGGCGACCACCCGGTCGATGGCGGCTTCGGCGTCCGCCGAGCAGAGGCCGAGGGAGTTCCCGTCCATGTAGCGCTCGTCGTCGGGGACGTGGAACCGCTCGCGAAACGCGGCCAGCGGGTCCGCGTCGTCCAGGTCGCCGGCGAACGCGCGCGTCGGCGAGAAGTCGTCACCGACGGTCGGTGTAGGCATAGCTGTCAGGTACGGGCGACAGGTGGTACTGTTTTCGGTCGCGGAATCACGAGAACCCGTGAGGGCCCGCTGCTGCCCTACGCCTCCGCGTAGGTCGTCTCGATGTACTCCAGGATGTTCGCGGACTCGTTCATCGTCACGCCGGTCTCGTCGTCCACGAGTACGGGGACGGCGCGCTGGCCCGAGACGCGCTTGACCTCGTCGCGCTGGGAGTGCAGCGCCTCGACCCAGATGCTCTCGTACGCCATCTCGAGTTCGTCGAGGCGGTCGGCGACCTTCTCGCACCACGGACAGCCGTCGAGCTGGTACAGTGTCAGCGACATGGTCGCGTGTTGGCACGCCAGGAGAAAAACCCTGCCGGGCCGGACGGGGTGCAGGAACCGGAACACTGCAGGGGGACAGGGTTTTCTCGTCGGCAGTCCTAGCCGCTCGCACATGATGGCGACTACCCACGCGTTCGTGGGACTCTTCCTGGCCGTGGCTGTCAACGCCGTCGCGCCCGAGTTCGGGCTTGTGGCGGCCATCGCGGGCCTCGCGGGCGGAACCTTCCCCGACCTCGACCTCGCGGCGGTCCACCGCAAGACCCTGCACTTCCCGGTCTGGTACTCGGTTGCGACCGTCCCGGCCACCGCCGCGGCGCTGGTCTCGCCGAGTCCGATGACCGTCGGCATCGCGGTGTTCCTCGCCGCGGCGGCCATCCACTCGGCCAGCGACGCCCTCGGCGGCGGGCTCGAACTCCGTCCCTGGGAGGCCACCTCCAGTCGTGCGGTTTACATCCACCCGCTCAAGCGCTGGGTCGAGCCGCGGCGCTACATCCGGTACGACGGTGCCCCGGAGGACTTCGCGGTCGGCGCGGTGTTCGCGGTGCCCGGCCTGCTCGTCTTCGACGGACTGGTCCGCCAGCTCGTCGTCGGTGGACTGCTCGTCTCGTTCGGCTACACCGTCATCCGAAAACAGCTGCCCAAGATAACGCCCGAACGCTTCCGGTAGCCCCGCTTCTCCCGACTAATCGACCGTGTAGGAGTCGTATCGCTGTACTGCGTAGCGGTAGGAGACGACCGGCGCGAGCGCGCTGGCGACGACCACTGCGTAGCCGACCGGCTGGACCGTCCCGGGTGCGAGCGAGAGTTCCCACGGGGTCACGAACGCGACGATCAGCCCCAGCAGCCCGACGACCACCTCCCTGACGAGCGGGACGAACGCGGCGGCGGCCCCGAACGCGACGGCCCCGAGCGCCAGCGAGAACACCAGCATCGCGGTCTTGCTCGGGACCACAGCCTTGCGGTTCCCGGCGACTTTGACGCTCCCGAACCGGGGGAACGAGACGCCGATACCCGCCGCGAGGGTCGGCGCGAGGACCGTCGCGAGCGCGCCAGCCGCAGTCGCGGCGACAGCCAGCGTCGGTGAGAGCGGACTGACGACCGCGCTCACCCCGACGACCACGAGCGCGACGGGAAGGCCAGGAATCACCCCGGCCAGTACGTGCCCGGCGACGAACTGGCGGCCGGTGAGCGGCGAACTCAGCGTGGCTGGCAGCACCGGGCTGTCGTCGCCCAGTGGGTTGAGCGTGAACGCCATCGCGGTCCCCCAGGCGACGTACAGCCCCAGCAGGAAGGGTATGTGCTCGGGGACCCGTCCGGTCTCGACGATGGCCGCGAACTGCTGGAGGAACGCGAACAGCGGGTAGCCGAGGTAGAGGAGCTTGATGGGGGCCCGTTTCGTGCGGATCCACGCGACGCGGACCACCTGCCGCGTCGGCCGGTCGAGCGGGCGCAGGAGCGGAGCCGTGAGGACGGACAGGCGACCGGTTCCCTGGAGCGCGTTCGTCCCCGCCGCGGCGGCCTCGTCGTCTTCTTCCACCTCGCGAGCCGGGTCGGAGAACCAGTGGAAGGAGGCGACGGTCACCGTCGCCACCTGCAGCACGGGCAGCAGGGCGAGGGTCGCGAGCACCGCGAGACCAGCCCGGACGACCGAGGGTGACACTGCTGGCGCACCCAGCAACAGCAGGTCGCCGTACCACGACAGCGGCGACGCCTGGACCGGTTCGAACAGCAGCGAGACCGCCTCACCGAACGACCCCGTGAATATCAGCGCGAAGTACGCGACGAAGGCGGCCGCGACCAGTGCGGTCCGGTTCCGGGCCAGCGGCGGGTACCGGGTGACGAGGTGGTGGCCGACCAGTCCGAGCAGGTAGCCCAGCCAGATCGCGGGCAAGGCGACCCCGAGGACGACCACGGGGAGGGCCAGCAGCACGCCGGGTGCCCGTGCGCCGTAGCTGAAGCCGGTGACGAGCACCGCGATGGGCAAGAGCAGCCAGGAGAGGTACAGCACGAGTTCGCTACACACCACGCCGGGCACCACGTTCCGGACCGGGCTGGCGAGCAGCAGGCCGGCGGGTTCGTCGACGGTCGCCCGCTTGCCGACCGTCCTGATGGCACTCATCACGACGAGGAAGACGAACCCGAGGCCGACACCACCGCGGACGAGCCCGACCACGCCGCCCGGAACCGGAATCTCCGGGAGGTCGCCGGCCCGGAGCGTCTCGCCGGCCGTGACGAGGGCGTAGGCCGCAGCGCCGGCGAACACGGTGAGCATGGCCACGGTGAGCGCCACCGCCGCGAGCTGTATCCGGTTGTCGCCGAGGCTTCTCGCGGTCCGTTTGACCTCGACCGTGGCGATGCGGCGGACGTGGCCGAGTCGTGGCATCACGGCGAACCACCTTTCGGGGCGGGCCGTGGCTGGAGAGGGCGCTGGTGCAGGCGGTCACGGGCCTGCGGCGAGTGAGGGCGGCGAATCACGGGTCGACGATTCGAGGGGGTCCGGTAAAAACGTACAGTCTCCCATCACACGACGTGGGCCGCGACCACGAGCACGAGCCAGGTCACCAGCCCCACGACCAGCGGGGGTTCGAGCTCGAAGTCGTCGAGCCGGCGGGCCCCCGCCGCGACGAGGCCGATGGCAACCGCCAGCCCGACCCGGTGCATCACGACCTCTATCGGGAGCACCGAGACGCCGATGAACCCGTAGTCGACGACGACGGCCATGCCGAAGCCGAGCGAGCCGAACAGGAACCCGTCGGTCGGCTCCAGCCGACTCCCGGCCGCGAACGCGGCCAGCGGCGTTCCGATGACGAGCACCGGGTAGAACGCGGCGACCACGATATCTGGGTCGACCGTGAGGAGGTTCTCGGCCGTGACGCCACCGAGGCGAACCGCGAGCACGACGGCCGGAATCGAGAGGAACAGGACGACCCGCCAGACGGTGTGGCGGGTCCACAGCCGGTCGAACGCCCGTTCGAGCGTCGGGACGAAGGCGGTCGCGCCGACCAGCGGGAGCAGCGCGAAGTAGACGAGCGTCGTCCAGCCGTCGTGGTCGTAGGTGTCGCCGTTGTCGTAGTACACCCGCTGGACGTCGTCGGGACCGGCGGCGGTCATGAAGTCCTGTTCGATGTTGATGCGTGCCTCTTCGAGGCTGTCGACGGTGTGGGTGAGGGTGAACCAGTCCCAGTGTTCGGCGTGGGCCTGGACGACGGTCCAGTTCCCCTCGGCCTGGTGCAGGTCGTACACCCGGACGTGGTACTGCCCCCCGAAGTAGTCGCCGTGGTGGAGCTGGCTCGTCTGGGCGGTCCACACCGACTGGGTACCGGTCTCGTAGTAGACGTACCGCTTCGCGCCGTAGGCGTCGGACCAGCTCACGCCCGTCCCGTTGTCGACCTGTCGCTCGGACCGGTTCTCCTCCGTGAACGCCGGCTCGCTCGTGTTCCAGATGGTCTCACCCGACCGCAGCCGCCGGGTCACCTCCGAGGCGTCCGCCCGCACGACCAGATTGATGGAGCTCGCGCGCCGGTCGAACGACCGTTTCGGGCCTACGTACGGCCAGATGGTGGTCTCGCTCTCCCCGAGGGTGACCAGCTTGCGGTCGGTGGGTTCCGGGTCGGGCGTACTGACCGACGGTGCGGTGAGTGTGGTCCCGACTAGGAGGACCGCGATGGCCACGGCGAACAGGATGAGCCGGTTCTTGGTCCACATCGTCTGCGTGTCCAGTTACTAGCCTCTACGTCGAGAGATGATAATTGTACGCATCCAACACGGGAGACGTGGCCACGGTCCACCGCCCGAGTCAGTGAAATTTATAGGCGTCGGCGGTGAGAGCGTGTACGATGGACGAGGGTCAGGACAGCGACGAAGCGGTCGTGACGGTCGAGATTCCAGCAGCACTCGCCGACCGTATCGACCGACTGTACGCGGACTGTCGCGGCTACGAGCCCTCGTCACTACAGGAGAGTCTGAGCGTGCTCTGTGACCTCGCCTCGGGGAGACTGGACCCACACCCCCCGGAGACGGCGGAGCAGGACGCTCGCGGCCCCGCCGCGGAGGTCGTCACCGACCCGACAGAGACCGAGAGTGGTGAGCGAGACGTGGACGTCGTGAACGGCCCCTCGCCGCGCAGTCCGACAGCAGAGACACGAGGCGACAGGGTGGGCGGCGAAACCGGTGGCGGCCCCAACGGTGGGGGTGACGTAGCCAGCGGTGGCGCGACCGGAGACCGGCAGGAGCCACATCCCGGCGGTGCCGACGGGAGGACCGACGCCGGGACCGTCACCACGGGCGTTGCATCCGAGTTCGACGGCCCGCACGGAACCGGCGAGCGCGACGAGCGCATCGACGAGGCGTTCCCGGCTCGCTGGAGCGCGGCCGCCCCCGTCCGGCGACAGGTCCGTGCGGTCGTGGACCACTTCGTCCGCGACCCGGCCGAGAGTTCGGGGTACGAAGAGCGCGAGGCCGCCGCGCTGGCGGCCGCGGCGGCGCAGGAGGACCGTACTCCCGAAACGCTCCACGACGACCTGGTCGCCGCGCTGTACGGCAACGCTGGCCTCCCCGACGACCTCGCAGCCGAGTTCTTCAGCGAGGCGCTGGTCAGCGTCATCGAGACGGACACGCCGGAGGCGGGCTTCGGCGGCGTCGCCGACAGGTCGATGCGTGACCGCCCGAGCGAGGACGCCTTCGCCGTCGGTACCCTCGAGACGGAGGACGCGTTCGACGTGGACACCCTGCTCGGCGACGTCTCACAGCCGATGGCCGACTGCGAGCGCTGTGGCGAGACCCACCCGGTGAACGACCTGGAGACCGTCCTGGGCTCGAAGACCGCGACCATCGAGTTGCTCTGTGCCGACTGCGCGAGTTCGGCCGAATAGTCAACGTTTTTCGCCCCCCGGTCACATCCCGCGGATATGGTTGCACTTCTCGACCTCGTGATGCGGATGTTGCACAGCGTCACCGCCGCCGTCTGGGCCGGCAGTGTGCTGTTTCTCACCCTCGGACTGCTCCCCTCGGCACTCGACGGGTCGCTGAACGCCAGCCCGATGGAGTCCATCGTCGGCCGGTTCCGCTGGGTCACGCGTGGCTCCGCGGTCGTCCTGTTCGTCACCGGCGGCCACCTCGCGGGCACCCTCTACACCGTCGGCGACGGCGGCGGCATCTCCCTGTTCGGGAGCCCGCGGGGCCACCTCGTCCTGACGATGCTCGGGCTCTGGCTGGTGCTGACCGGTCTCTGCGAGGTCGGCGCGAGCAAGCTCGCCGACGGGTTCTCCGAGAAGAAGGTCCGGTCACCGGCCGCCGCCGCGAAACCGTTCCTCTACGGTGCGAGTCTCGTCGCGGTCGCGCTGCTGGTCGTCGCGGTCCTCATCGTCTACGGCGCTGGCACGGTCTACTGACATCTGTTCGAGAGCAGTGCTTTTCTGCCGACACTGCGAAACCCACCCGATGACCCACTGGACCGAGGAGATGTTCGTCGACCACCCCGAGGTGTTCGCGGTGACGATGCACCGGCGCATCGACGCCGCCGCCGAGCAGGTCGAGCAGTTGCTCGCCCTCGTCGGCGAGCACGGCATCGAACCCGAGACCGCCCTCGACGTGGCCTGCGGTATCGGCCGGCACGCGGTCGAACTCGCCAGCGCGGACGTATCGGTCCGGGGTGTCGATATCTCGCCACAGTACGTCGAGATCGCCCGGGAGCGCGCCGAGGATGCAGACGTGGCCGACCGGGCCACCTTCGAAGTGGGGGATATGCGCGACCTCGGCGCGGTCGACGGCGAGTACGACCTCGTCACCAACATGTGGACCGCGTTCGGCTACTTCGACGAGGACACCAACGAGGCGGTCGCGGCGGGCCTGCACGAGACGGTCGCCGACGACGGTGCCCTGGTGATGGAACTCGTCAACAAGGAGGCGACGATGGCGAACTACCGGAACTCCTTCGCGGGTCGGGACGACGAGCTCCTCCACGTCGAGGAGACGGAGTACACGCCGGCGACCGGGCGGATGGAGACGACGCTGACGCTGTTCGAGGAGCGAGGCGCAGGGTACGACCACGTCGGCGAGGTGTCGTGGGACCTGCGCCTGTACGCCCCGTCGGAGCTTCGCCGCCTGCTCGAACGGGCTGGCTTCTCCGAGGTGTCCCTGTATGGCGGCCTCGACGGGAGCGATCTGGAGCGCGAGAGCCACCGGCTGGTCGTGGTCGCGGAACCCTGACGAAAAGCGGGGTGTCTCAGGCCGACGCGTCGTAGCCGGCGTCCTCGACGGCTGCCACGAGGTCGTCGACCTGTGCGTCACCGGTCACCGTAACCGAGTTCGACTCGTTGTCCGCGGTCGCATCCTCGACGCCTGCTACGTCGAGCAGCGCGTCCTCGACGGTCTGTTCGCAGTGGCCACAGCTCATGCCTTCCACCGTCAGTTTCTGGCTCATGGACGAGGGTAGGGGAGGGGCGACTATTCCACTTTTCGTTCGTGGGTCAGCACTATCTCACCGAATCGACTTTCGAATCCAAAGCAAAATCTGCCGAACACTCTTGACTCTGTGCCTCGTCTTGCGAGCCATGCGCGACCTCGACGATACCGACATGGAGATCCTGCAAGCGCTCGCGGCCGACGCCCGGCGGTCGTTCGCCGACATCGGCGAGCAGGTCGGGCTCTCCGGCCCCGCGGTCTCGGACAGGGTGAAGCGACTGCAAGAGGTCGGAATCGTCCGCGGGTTCACCGTGGACGTGGACCGCTCGCAGCTACGCGAGGGAACGCCCGTGCTGGTCCACCTCGACCTCGATGCAGGGATGGCAGATGCGGTCAAGGCGGACCTGCGCCAGGCGGAGGCGGTCGAACACCTGTTCACCACCGCCGACGGTGACCTGACGTTCCACGCCCGGGTTCCGGATACGGCGGTCCACCGGTGGCTCGCGTCCGTGACGGACACCACGCTCATCCAGGACGTCTCGGTGGAACTGCTGTCGAACGTGGACTGGTCGCCGAGCGTCGGTGGCACCGAGTTCGCCCTCGAATGCGCCGAGTGCGGCAACACCGTCACGAGTGAGGGCGTCTCGGCGCGGGTCGGCGAGTCGGTGTACAACTTCTGCTGTACGTCCTGTGAGGGTCGGTTTCGCGACCGGTTCGAACGACTGGAGGAGGCTGCCTGAGACGCCCACAACCCGAGCGTGAAACGAATCGTGTAGATTCGAATCGAAATTCGAGTGGTGGTTTCGACGCGGGTATCGAAAGCACAACCCGATTGAAAGAGGAACCCGTAGTCTCTACCAAGATGCCAGAACGGACTATCCAGCTCGAAATCTCCGGCATGTCCTGTGCCAACTGCTCGAATACGGTGCAGGACGCCGTCTCGTCGCTCGACGGGGTAGGCGAGGCCTCGGTCAACTTCGCGACCGACGAGGGGAGCGTCACCTACGACTCCAGCGAGGTGTCGCTCGCCGCTGTATTCGACGCCATCCGTGACGCCGGTTACGAGCCGGTCTCGGAGACCACGACCATCGGTATCACCGACATGTCGTGTGCGAACTGCGCGGAGACCATCGACGACGCGCTCGAACGGGTCCCCGGAATCGTCCGGGCCGACGTGAACTTCGCGACCGACGAGGCCAGCATCGAGTACGTTCCCGGCGCGGTCTCGCGCCGAGACCTCTACCAGGCCATCGAGGACGCGGGCTACACGCCGGTTCGCGACGAGGACGCCGACAGCGAGGACGAGGCCCGTGAGTCGGCTCGCGACGCCGAGATTCGCAAGCAGAAACGCCTGACGCTCGTCGGGGCCGCCTTCGCCGCGCCGCTGCTGTTCATGCTCCTGGAGCACTTCTTCTTCCCCGGCGTGCTTCCCGAGACGGTGCCGGGAACCGACCTCGCGATAGGCTGGGCCGCCTTCGCGCTCGCCACGCCGGTCCAGTACCTGCTCGGCAAGCCGTTCTACGAGAACTCCTACAAGGCGCTGGTCAAGAACCGGACCGCGAACATGGACGTGCTCATCGCGCTCGGGTCCTCGACGGCGTACTTCTACAGCCTCGGCGTGCTGGTGTTCGCGGTCGAGGGCGCGGGGCTGTACTTCGACACGGCCGCGCTCATCCTCGTGTTCATCACCCTCGGTAACTACCTCGAGGCCCGCTCGAAAGGGCAGGCCAGCGAGGCGCTTCGCTCCCTGCTGGAGATGGAGGCCGACACCGCGACCGTCGTCGACGAGGACGGGACCGAGCGCGAGGTCCCCCTCCAGGATGTCGAGGTCGGTGACCGCATGAAGGTCCGCCCCGGCGAGAAGATTCCCACCGACGGCGTGGTCGTGGAGGGTGATTCCGCGGTCGACGAGTCGATGGTCACCGGCGAATCGGTGCCCGTCTCGAAAGAGCCCGGCGACGAGGTCGTCGGCTCGACCATCAACGAGAACGGCGTGCTCGTGGTCGAGGCCACGAAAGTGGGTGAAGACACGGCCATCCAGCAGATCGTCAAGACCGTCAAGGAGGCCCAGTCGCGCCAGCCCGAGATTCAGAACCTCGCGGACCGCATCTCGGCGTACTTCGTCCCCGCGGTCATCGCGAACGCCCTGTTATGGGGTGCGGTCTGGTACTTCGCCCCGACGGCCCTCACGGACTTCGTGAACGCCCTGCCCCTGTGGGGCGTCATCCTGGGCGGCCCGACCGCCATCGGCGCCGAGGAGTTCGCCATCGTCGTGTTCGCCTCGGCGGTGCTCATCGCCTGCCCCTGTGCCCTCGGGCTCGCCACCCCCGCCGCAACCATGGTCGGGACGACCATCGGCGCACAGAACGGCGTCCTGTTCAAGGGCGGCGACATCCTCGAGCGCGTCAGGGACGTCGAGACGGTCGTCTTCGACAAGACCGGCACCCTGACAACCGGCGAGATGCGCCTGACCGACGTGGTCGTGGTTGACCAGGCCCGGGCCGACGGCGGGAGTGCTGGCGCGACGACCACCGACCCCGAGACCCTGGACGAGGACTTCGTCCTCCGGATGGCCGCCTCCGCCGAGCAGAACAGCGAACACCCGCTCGCCCGGGCCATCGTCGAGGGCGCGAGAGAGCGCGGCATCGACCTCGCTGATTCGAACTCGTTCGAGAACGTCCCCGGGAAGGGCATCGTCGCCACGGTCGACGGCAAGGAGGTTCGGGTCGGCAAGCGCGAACTGCTCGAATCTGCGGGCATCGACACCGCCCCCGCCGAGGACGCAATGAACCGGCTGGAGAGCGAAGGCAAGACCGCGATGTTGGTCGCCGTCGAGGACCGCGTGGCCGGCGTCGTCGCCGACGCAGACACCGTCAAGGAGTCCTCGAAAGAGGCCGTCGCCGCCCTCCGAAAGCGCGGCGTCACGGTCCACATGATCACCGGCGACAACGAGCGGACCGCCCGCGCCGTCGCCGAGGAGGTCGGCATCGACCCCGAGAACGTGAGTGCTGGGGTCCTCCCCGAGGACAAGGCCGACGCGGTCGACGCCATCCAGCAGGACGGCACGAAGGCCATGATGGTCGGTGACGGCGTGAACGACGCGCCCGCCCTCGCGACCGCCTTCGTCGGGACCGCCATCGGCTCCGGGACCGACGTGGCCATCGAGGCCGCGGACGTGACCCTGATGCGTGACGACCCGCTCGACGTGGTGAAGGCTATCCGCATCTCCGACGGCACGCTCCAGAAGATTCAGCAGAACCTGTTCTGGGCGCTCGGCTACAACACCGCGATGATTCCGCTGGCCTCTCTCGGGTTACTTCAGCCCGTGCTGGCTGCGGGTGCGATGGCGCTCTCGTCGGTCTCCGTGCTCGCGAACAGCCTGCTGTTCCGCAAGTACACGCCCGACCACGATTACGAGCTGTTGGGTTGGCTGCGGTGAGAGACTGGTCGTAGGGTTCGATTCTTCCCCTCCGTGTGGCTCTGCTGAGATTCTCGAATGGTATCGGTTCGAGGGAGGATGTCTATTCGATTGACATAGAGGGTTGGGTCTGTCGCGCCAGTCGGTAGGTCGATTAAATGTTGTAAAAATCACCACTGAATACAGATGCCGGAATGCAGCATGGTGTCTGGCTCAAGACATTGTTTTATTATAGAGGAATCTGGACAACTAGTTATGAAGAAACAATTATCGGTGGTCCTTATATTACTGTTCTTCGCTGGTTGCAGCGGTCTTTCTGGCGACCTAAGTCCGGAGTCAGACTCGGCGGCTGGAGAACAGTGGAAGTATCGGATTGTAATTGAGAATGACTATGAAGCAACCAAAGATTTCACGGTGACATTGACAACCGAGAGCGGTCGGATTGCATTGAACGAGTCACAACAGCTACATCCGGGCGAAAGGTGGGTAGCAGTCACACTAACCGAAGCGGAACACGGTAATCACGAGTACGATCTCAAGATTACGCCATCAGGAGAAGGATACACGAGTTCGAAATTATATACAACCGAGGAGGAAGGCGAGGGCTACAGTTCTGGAGCATCGTTATATCGATTTTCCAATAGCGGATCCGAAACGCATGTTTGTGGTGGAAATGTGACCTGCTACAAATAGGCAGTCGATTGATGAACATGCATTCTGAGTCTGTCGGCGTATCCAGCTATTCGAACGTGAAACGAACAGAGACAGTTTACTGAACACAGCCGCTCCAATACGTACTGCTGTTTCAGCTTGACCAGTCTTCGCCGCCGTCGAAGTAGGGCAGGACGGTCAGCGCCAGACGGTGGTTTCAGCGGCGAACTCCTCGTCGTTCGTGATGAGCGCCTCGGTTTCCCGGACTCGGTGGTTCGCAATCAGCAGGGCGTCGTGGAGCGTGTGGTGGTCGACGAGGCTTCCGAACACCGCGAGGTCTTGCTCGTCGGTCGGAGATATCTGGACAGGGCCGTCGTTCACCAGCCCGCGAAGCACAGCATTCGGGGTCGTCTCGACGTCGATTCCGGCGATGGTCCCTTTCTTGGCTGCCGTCCAGATGGCCTCACTCACTGCCACCGTCGGTGCCTCGATGACGTCGACGCCCTTCTCGGCCCCCTCGAATACTTCGTCCGCGGCCGGCGGAAGCCGGTCGACGAGGTACCGCGACATCGCCACACCGTCGGCCGTGTACCGGGTCACGGCTGCCACTCAGTCCGTCGCTTCTGGCGAATCTCGGCTTCCATCTCCTCGGCCATCTCCTCGCGCTTCTCCTCGGGAACGTCGTCGCTGACGAGCATCCCACGCCCCGCAGACCGTGTCGCCTTCCTGACTCGAATCCCGTCCTCGGTCTTCTGCCAGACCAGTTCATCACCTTCCTCGAGGCCGAACTCGTCTCGCAGTTCCTTCGGGATGGTGACCTGCCCCTTCCGGGTGATGCGAGTGGTCTTGCCATCGGTGTCGTTCTCGGCGCTCATGTGCGGTACTACGCACGGTAGTACCTAAGAACTGTCCCCCGGTTACCCGGTATTCGTCTCATCCACTGTGGACTCCAGGTGGTCCCTACGATTCCAACTCCCTCGCCAGCCGCTGCAACCGCTCGATTCTGTCCTGCGTCGACGGATGTGTCCGGAACGGAAACGCCCGCTCACCGGGGTCCAGCGTCGGCACGATATCCAGCGCTGCGTACGCCTCCGACCACTCCCGGGGGTCCTCCTGTGGAATCCCGTGTTCGTCGTCCAGCCGGGCCAGTGCACTCGCGAGCGCGGCCGGGTTCCCGGTCAGTTCGGCCGCCCCGGCGTCGGCGGCCCACTCTCGCCCTCTGGAGAGGAACGCGACGCCGAACTCGCCGTACCGGAGCGCCATCCGCACGAACAGGTTGAAGATCACATCGCCGGGGTCGTCCGGGTTCTCGTCGATGTACAGCCCCTCGGCGTACACTATCGGGGCGAGCGCGGTCGCCATCACCCGGCTGTCGCCGTTCGCGAGGTGGCTGACCTCGTGAGCCAGCACGGCTTCGAGTTCGTCGTCGGGGAGCAGGTCGAGCAGGCCCTGGGAGACGACGAGGAGGGCCGAGGAGCCGGAGCCGACGGTGAACGCTTCGGGCCGGTCGCGGGGCGTGATTTGCACCGATGGCGTGGGAACGTTCCCCTGCCGGGCGAGCCTGGCGACTATTTCGGGCAGTCGGCCGTCCACCTCGTCGACCGGGACCGCTTCCGAGATGGAGCGTTCCTGCAGTGACTGAACCGTTCCGCGGACACCGAGAACGAAGCCGTAGATACCAAGGAGGAACCCGATGACGAGCACGCCGACCCCCAGGTAGAACGGGCTGAGGACCGAGAGGACGGCGAGCGTGATGGCCGCCGCAGACTCGATGAGGAGGGAGTACAGCGCCCCCAGAACCACGACGACGATGACCGCCTGGGGAACGTCCGAGGGCGGGAGGAGGTAGTCGTTGCTGGTGTGGTGCGCGACGCGTTCCCAGCCAGCGTAGACGACGAAGAGAACGGCGAACGCGGCGACGGCCACGATGCCCGGATGGATGTCGAGCACCGTCGAGAGTCGGGGTGCGTCGAGCGCGAACGTCGCCACCTTCGAGGGAATCCAGCCCACCACACCGAGGAGCAGCGCCGACCCGAGCACGCCGGTGAACAGCGCCACCCAGACCGACAGCGAGGCGACTATCGCCGTGGCGACGACCATCCGAACGACCAGAGAGAGGCGCAGCCGCAGGTCCATACGAACATCTCAGTTCAGCAGAGTTTCAACGTTCCGGCTGTCCACTGGCCGGTGTAGTTATCTCAGCTCGAAATCAATTCGTCTCGCATGTTGCACGGGGTGCCGACGACGCTCGCAGGGCTCGCGGCCCAGACCGGCGGTGACCACGTCACCTTCGCGCCGAACCTGTTCCAGCCGGCCGTCGAGAGCGGTGTCGGGCTGTTCCTCACCACGCTGGTGGGTGGTGGCCTCCTGGTCGTGTTGCGCCCGGACTACACTCGCGACCGGATGGCGTACCTCCGCGAGGATCCACTCGCCTCGCTGGTGTACGGCGTCGCTGGCGGGCTGGTCGTCGTCGTCGGGACCGTCGGGTTCCTCATCCTGGTCGTGTCGGAACTCGGTCTCGGCGGGGCCTACGCGATGATGGGCGGGATGGTGCTCACGACCGTCGTCTGGGTCACTGGGGTCGCCATCTCGCTGTTGGCGCTCGCGGACCTGGCGACTGGCCTCGGCGACGACTGGCCGACGCTGGTCGTGGCCGCAGCGGCCGCCAACGGGATTCTCGGGCTGACCCTCGCCGGTGCCCTCGTCTCCGGTTGTCTCGCGATGGCGGGGCTGGGGTCGGTCGTCGCGGACTGGTTCGGACGGGGGTAGGAAGGTCGCTATCTGGGGGTGGGTGGGTCGCTATCAAGTGGCAGGACGGGGTTTTTCTCCGCTCGAATCCTTAGAGAACGCATGATTCTCTCCCCGATACAGGTATCCGGTATCCTCCTGCAGGTACAGGGCAACGGCGTCAACGTCGACGTGAACCCCGCCTTCGGCCTCGTCGGGGGCGCCATCAGTGCGTTCCTGACGACACTGCTCGTCGGGGCTATCCTCGTCGCACTGGCCCCGAAGTACACCGAGAAGATGATGGACCGGGTCCGCGACGAACCCATCGGCTCGGCCATCTACGGCATCCTCCTGCTGGTGCTCCTGTTGCTCGTGATGCTCATCCTCGTCATCACCATCATCGGCATCCTGTTCGCCATCCCGCTCGGCATCGTCGTGTTCGTCGCCTGGGCGGTCGGTGCGGCCATCGCCTACCTGGCCATCGCGGAGCGACTGGTCGGGCTCGAGGACGGCTGGCTGAAGCCCCTGCTGGTCGGTGCAGCCATCAACGGCGGGCTCGCGCTGACGGGCATCGGCGGCATCGTCTCGTTCTGTATCGGTGCGGCCGGGTTCGGCGCGGTCCTGCGGAACTGGCTCAGCTGAGCGCCACGTCGACCACTCGTTCTTCGTCGGCTGCCTCGTAGATGGCTTCCACGAGTTCCATGTCGCGGACGCCCTCGGCAGCGCCAGCGATGGGTTCCTCGCCCCGGAGCACGCACTGCGCGAAGTAGTCGAACTGTGGCGGGAGCTGGTCGACCGCGCCGAGTTCGACCGTCTCGGTCATCCCGTCGCGTTCCAGCGTCACGGTCTGTTCGTTCCCCTCGACGAACACCGGGTCGAGCGTGATGCGGCCCTCGGTCCCCGTGATTCGAAGCTGGTGGCCCTCGTAGGCGTTGAAGCTGGCCGTACACTGGGCGCTGACGCCGTCCTCGAAGACGAACTGGAACGCGACGTGTTCGTCAACGTCCGCGAACGCAGCATCGGGACTGGACGTGGCGGCCGCGACGCTCACCGGCTCCGAGTCGAGGACGAACCGCGTCGTATTGAGCGGGTAGAGGCCGATGTCGGTGAGAGCACCGCCACCGGACAGGCCCTTGTCGAGCCGCCAGCTGTCGCCCGGTTCGCTGGGGTCGTCGAGCATCCGGAACGAGAAGGACCCGTGGACGTGAACAGGGTCGCCGACGAACCCCGATTCGACGAGGTCTCGGGCCCGCCGGACCGCTGGCCCGAACTGCATCCGGTAGGCGACCATGAACGGGATGCCGGCCTCGTCGACCGTCTTCGCGATTCGTTCCGCCCCGTCTCGCGTCGCCGCCATCGCCTTCTCACACAGCACCGCCTTCCCGAGCCTGGCGGCGGTCTCGACGTACGGTTCGTGGAGGGCGTGGGGGGTCACGACGTACACCGCATCGTAGTCCTCGGCGGCGACGCCGTCGTGGTATTCGTCGTAGGTGATGGCACGGGCCATGTCGAACTCGTCGGCGACCGATTCGGCCTTCTCGGGTGAACTGCTCACCGCGACGGTTGCCTCGCAGTTCGATGCCTCCGCGAAGGCGGGGAGGGCGTACTCCCGGGCGAAGCCGCCGAGACCGACGACCGCGAACTGGACTGGGCCGCCGTCGACGGGTTTGCGCCAGTCCTCGCGATGCCACTCTCCGAGTCGGACACCATGTGTGCTATCGGCTGTCACTACCCTGTCCGTGGAACCGGGGGATGGTAGTTCATTCCCCTGCCGGAGGAGCTATCCTGTAGACTCCCCGGTCTCCCCTTCGCCCTCTCCATCCGACAGCAGCCGCCGAACTAGCCTCTCGGCGTCACCCTCGAACTCGCCGGCCTGCACGCTCCAGAGCGTCGCGTACAGCCCACCGTCGGCGACGAGTTCGTCGTGGGTGCCGCGCTCGACGATTCGCCCGTCCTCGACCACCAGAATCTGGTCGGCGTTGCGAACGGTCGAGAGCCGGTGGGCGATGACGAAGGTCGTCCGGTCCGCGGTGAGCCGGGTCAGGGCGCGCTGGATGTAGAGCTCAGTTTCGGTGTCAACCGCGCTCGTCGCCTCGTCCAGCACCAGGATCGCGGGATTCTGCAGCATCGCCCGGGCGAGCGAAAGTCGCTGGCGCTGGCCACCCGAGAGCTTCACGCCGCGCTCCCCGATGCGGGTGTCGTACCCCTCGGGCAGGTCCAGGACGAACTCGTGGGCCTCGGCGGCCTGTGCGGCGGCGCGAATCTCCTCGTCGGTCGCCTCGAAGCTCCCGTAGGCGATGTTCTCGGTCACGCTCCCGTCGAACAGGAACACGTCCTGGCTGACGTAGCCGACGTGGTCGCGCAGGCTGTCGAACGAGAGGTCGCGCACGTCGTGGCCGTCGACGCGAATCGCGCCCGAGTCCACGTCGTAGAGCCGGAGCAGGAGCTTCGCGGCGGTGGATTTCCCTGCGCCGGTGGGGCCGACGAAGGCGACGGTGTCGCCCGGTTCCGCAGTAAAGGTCACGTCGTGGAGCACCTGCTCGCCGTCGACGTAGCCGAAGCCGACGTGGTCGTACTCGACCCGCCCCGTGACGTGGTCCAGCGTGGTCGACGCTTCGGACTCGGCGACCGTGACGGGGAGGTCCTTCAGCCCGAAGATACGCTCGCCGGAGGCGCGGGCGTTCTCGTAGGAGTTGACGATGCGGCCCATGCCCGCCAGGGGGTCGACGAACCGCTGGGTCATGAACAGGAACGTGACGAACTCGCCGACGTAGAGGGTCCCCGAGAACCCCGGCGGCGGCCCGGCGACGAGCCAGTAGCCGCCGAGCAGGAACGTCGCGGCGAAGGCGACGCCCGCCAGCAGGTCCATCCCTGGCTGGTAGAGGTACTCGAGGCGAGCCACCGCCCAGGTGCGCTCGTAGATGTCCCAGGAGGCGTCGGTGACGCGGCCGTCCTCGTACTCACCGGTGTTGCTCGTCTTGATGACCTCCATCCCGCTGAGATTGTTCTCCAGTCTGGTGTTCAGGTCGCCGAAGCTGGAGCGCAGCGACCGGTAGAGTGGCCGAATCGTCCGCATGAACCAGACCGTGAAGGTGAGCAGGAGGGGCACCCCGACAAGCGTCACGAGGGCCAGTTGCCAGTTGAGGTAGAACAGCAGGGCGGCGATGCCGAATACCGTCACGACGAGCTGGATGGCCCCACTCACCGTCCCGTTCAGGAACTGCTTGAGGTTCCGCACGTCGTTGTTGAGGACGGACATCACCTGCCCGGTCTGCTTGTCGTCGAAGAAGGCCATGTCGAGGCGTTGCATCGCCCGGTAGGTGTCGGTCCGCAGGGCGTGTTGCACCCGGTTCGAGAACAGCGAGAGGCTGACGCCCTGGGTCCAGCCGAAGACGACGCTGCCGACGAAGGCCCCGACGATGAGCGCGACCGACAGCCAGAGCTGGTCGAGCGTCGTCGTCGGGAGCAGGTCGGCGGGAACCAGCGGGAGCCGGAACGGCGTGTTGTCGTTGAACACCGAGTCGATGGCGATGCCGAGTACCAGCGGCGGCACCAGCCCGACCAGTCTGGCGAACAGGCTCGTCACCAGCCCGAGGACGAACAGGTGCATGTCGTCGCGGCCGTAGGTCCGAAAGAGCCGGAGCATCGGGTCCGGGGCGTCCGCGTCGGGTTCGAAGGGGAGCGTCTCTCTGGCCGGTCTCATCGGGCCTCCGTCGTGGGCGGGCTGGGGCGGTTCCGAGCGCCGAGTCCCGCGGCTGTGATGTGTCGTCTCGCCATGGCAGGTGATGGTCGACGGCGTCCGCTGGGCAGGGCCGTCACTAACCCGATGTTAGGTTCCGACAGAATATAGCGCGAGCGGTACCAGGGGGCTCACGAACTCTATCGTGTAAAATCGGCGAATCAGTCGTCCGCCGTCGCCCCCTCGAGGTCGCTGTCGATCATCGCCGAGACCGAGTGGACCCCCTCGCGGTCCCGGGCGCTCTCGGCGACCTGCACGAACTCGGCCTTCGACCGGGCCTCCGCGATGTCGCGGCCGCCACAGTACGAGAGTCCGGAGCGCACCCCCGAGAGGAACTCGGTGAGGCGCGGGTCGAACGGCCCGGAAACCGGTGTGAGTGCTTCGACACCCTCCCCGTGTTCGATGAGGAGTTCCTTGTCGCTGCGGTCGTGATTCGCCGCCTCGCTTGCCATCCCACGCGACACCTTGTAGCGCTCGCCGTCGAGTGTGACGACCCGCCCGGGAGCCTCGTCGGTGCCGGCGAAGTAGCCGCCCATCATCACCGCGTCGGCACCCGCCATGAGTGCCTTGACGGCGTCGCCCGAGGACCGGATGCCGCCGTCCGCGATGATGGTGACGCCGTAGTCCTCCGCTGCAGTCGCACAGTCGTCGACCGCGGTGAGCTGGGGCATCCCGGCCCCGGTCCGCTCCCGGGTGATGCAGTGCGAGCCGGGGCCGACACCGACCTTGATGCAGTCGGCGCCGGCCGCGGCGAGGTCCTCGACACCCTGCGCCGTGACGACGTTCCCGACGATGAGTGGCGCGTCGGGGAACGCCTCGGCGAGTCGACGCGTCGCCTCCAGACAGATCTCGAGGTGGCCGTGTGCCACGTCGACCACGAGCGCGCAGGCCCCGGCGTCGAGACAGGCCGCGGCGCGCGCCTCGTAGTCCTCGTCGATACCGATGGCGACGGCCACGCGTTCGCCGGCCGCGACCACCGTCTCGACCTCCGCGACCTGCTCCTCGATG
Source organism: Haloarchaeobius pelagicus (assembly GCF_051207375.1). Taxonomy (NCBI): domain Archaea; kingdom Methanobacteriati; phylum Methanobacteriota; class Halobacteria; order Halobacteriales; family Halorubellaceae; genus Haloarchaeobius; species Haloarchaeobius pelagicus. The sequence goes on from NZ_JBPJZD010000001.1 coordinate 373,146, forward strand.
GTGCAGAATCGGTGGAGGACGCCGAGGCCACCGCGGTTCGAGAGGGCGATAGCGAGGGCTGTCTCGGTGACGGTATCCATCGCCGCACTCACCACGGGGATGTCGAGTGTGAGCCCCGGCGCGAGCGTCGTCGAGAGGTCCACCTCGGTGCGGCTCGCGACGGGAGAGCGCTGGGGGACGAGCAACACATCGCCGTACGAGAGCCCGGTTCTGAGTTCCATCGTGCTGACCGCACCCTAGAAGGACCGCCAGCCACCTAAACATATCGATTAATCGTTATAAATACCTATTCGACGTCGGCCTCGACCCGGTCGACCGCCACGGTGAGCGAGTCGTACTCCAGTTCGAGGGTCTCCACGGGCCAGCCGGTCTCGCTATCGAAGCTGAGGCTGCTGGCGACGACGCGGACGTTCCGCATGGTCATCGTCATGGTCCGACCGCCCAGTTCGACCGTGAGAACGACCTCACCGAGGTTCTGGCCGCTGGTGGCCGCCTTCGTGAGTCTCGGCGTCGCCTTGTCGACCCGCTTGGTGACGGTCAGCGGTCTGTGCTGGACCCGCCCCCGACGGCTGACCCGACCTTCCTCGCTGGCGACGCCCCACGACCACGACTGGATATCTATCTCGCCGCGGTGCTTCCGGTCGGTCGATTCGCCCTCGATGTCGTCGAACTTGAGGTAGGCTCCCGTGGTCGCCGGTTGGGTGGGCTGGCTGCCACGGAGCCGCCCGCCGCGCCGGCCCGTCGTCGGCCGGACCGGTCGGACGCGGCTCTCGTCGTCGTCTCGCTCCCGCTCCTGCGCCCATGCCGTGCCGGGGATGGACCCACCGACTGCGCCGAGGGCGGCGAGCGCACCGATGCCTCGCACGAACGCGCGCCTGCTGGTCTGTCTGCTGTCCATGTGAGTGGGTAGACCGCGAGGCGCGATTACCCGGCGGTAACCTTGGAGTCGTGTGGTCGAACGGATATTCACGCCAGATTCGAAGTCTCGGCGGGCGACAGAACCCGGGTCTCGAAAGGAGAACCGACGTTAACGATGCCACCGTATATACACACATGGACACTACTTCCGCACGGTCCGGCCTCGGTATCGTCGCGCTCCTGCTCGCGGCCGTGCTCTTCGTCCCGCTGCTGTTCGGCGGGATGATGGGCATGGGGATGGCAGGGAGCGGTGCGACCTGGCACGACCACTGGATGGGCTTCGACGGTCAGTGGTCGTGGTGGTGGTTCGCCGCCAGCCTCCTCGGCAGGCTACTCGTCCTCGCCGTCGTCATCGGCGGCGGCTACCTGCTGGTGAAATCGCTCGGGGGCGGTCAGCCGAGTGATTCTGCCCTCGACGAACTCCGCCGGGCGTACGCCCGCGGCGACCTGACCGACGAGGAGTTCGACCGCCGGCGCGAGCGCCTCGAACGCGACTGACCGGGCTCCGGCGTCCGAGCCAACCTGTCTTACCCCGACCCTTCTCCGGCTGGCGTCACCACGACCAGCTATGGTACAGGCACTCCTCCGGAACGTGCTGACCAACCCCGCCGTCCTCGCCGGCTGGGCCGCGCTCGTGGCGGTCACGCTGGCCATCGTGGTGTACGACCTGCGGACGAACAACGCCGAAATCGCACCCCTGATGCAGTTCGTCTGGGTACTCTCGGTGCTGTACGCCGGCCCGCTTGGGCTTGCGCTGTACGCCTACGCCGGCCGGACGCAGATCTCCCAGGACTCGCTCTGGCGGCGCGCCGGCCGGTCGGTCGCGCACTGCTTCTCGGGGTGTGGTCTCGGTGAAGTCGTCGGTATCGTCCTCGCCGCTGGGCTCCTTCGCCTGTCCACGCTCGGTGTCGCAGTCACGACGTTCATCTTCGCCTACACCGCCGGCTTCGCGCTGACGGTCGGCCCGCTGATGCAGGAGGGGGTCGGGTTCACGGAGGCGGTGATGGACGCGCTCTACAGCGAGACGCCCTCTATCACCGTCATGGAGGTCGCGGCCATCGGGACCGACATCTGGGTCGCGGGCGAGGCCTACATCACCGAGCCGCTGTTCTGGGCCGGGCTCGTCTTCTCGCTGAGTGTCGGGCTGGTCGTCGCCTACCCGGTGAACGCGTTCCTCGTCCACCGTGGCGTCAAGGATGGGATGCAGGACCCGGTGGCGATGGCCGGGTGAGCAGTCGAGAAGGACCCGGACTCAGGCACGGGTCACGGTGACCGACCCGTTCACCGCCGACGCTTCTATCTCGTAGCCGCCGCGGCCGTGGGTCGCGAGGAGCCGGCGGGACGACTGGCTCGCGACCTCGAGCTCGCAGTCCTCGACCGAGACACGGCCGACCAGTGTCTCCGCCAGCACGTCGGCGTCGAGGCCGGCCGCGAGTCGTATCGTCAGCGACCCGTTCGGCGAACTCACCTCGGCGTTCCGACGCAGGGACCGGACCTCGACGTCGACCGACCCGTTCGCCGTCTCGGCCGCGTCGATGCCGGTGCAGCCACGGGCCTCGACGCTCCCGTTGGCGGCGTGGAGCGAGACGAACCCGTCCACGTCGATGGCGTCGATGGAACCGTTGGCCACCTCGGCCCGGGTGTCGCCCGAGACGCCGTCGAGCGTCACGCTGCCGTTCACGACTTCGACGTGGTCGACCGCGACGCCCGCCGGGACGGCGATGTCGAGGTCGGCCTTCGCCCGGACGGTCCGGACGCCCTCGCGGTCCTCGGGCTCGACGACGACGTGGAGCGTTCCATCACGCACGTCGCAGGTGACGAGCAACCGGGCGAGATGCGTCGGGTCGGCTTTCGTCCGCTTGGTCGCCGTGACCGACACGGTGTCGTCGTCCGTTCGGCGGGCCGTCACGTCCCCGGTGAGGCTGTCGACGGACAGGCGGTCGAGGGTGCTCGCGTCGAAGGTCTCCTCGACGAGTTCGGTCTTCTCTGGGCCGGTCCCGAGCGTCGCCTGCTCGACGAAACCGTCGATGAGGCTGCCGAGGAAGCCGCGGTTGGAATCTGTCGTCATACCCGGTGAGACGACAGGAAACAGGATATAGGCTCGCTGAAACGGAGTTCTGTCCGAAATCTTAGAATACTGTGATGGCGGCGCGTCGGCCAGTCGAAAAACGGGTGTCGTGGGGCGGTTCGCGGCCGTGGCAGACCAGTCGGTAGCTCAGTAGCCGAGGTTGTCGCGAACGAGCACGAGCGTCGTCCGGCCCTCCTCGGTCTCGTGGCGGTAGACGAGCTGCTTCGCGATGACGCTCTCCATCCCGTAGGCCTCCTGGGCACGGGCGTTCTCCAGCTCGTAGGCGAACTCCTCGATGCGGTCGAAGGCGGCGTCGAGGTCGTCGGTGATCTTGTTCACGCCCGAGACGAGCACGAGGTGCTGGGCGGCGAAGGGGTACGCGCCGATACGGCTGCCGGAGGCGTCGGCGGCGACGAGCTCACCGCTCTGGGCGATGGCGTTGACGCTCCCGAGGAAGTAATCGGCGGTCTGGGCCTCGCGGCGGAACGTGTGGCGCTCGGCGTCGTCGTCGATGTTCCAGACCTGGCCCGCGAGGTTCTCCCAGTCGTGGTCGCCCTCGTTGAGGTACTCGACGAAGCCGATCTCTTCGAGGGTTGTGGAGTGCCCGTTCATCACGGACACGTCGTCGGGAATCTGGGCTGTGACAGCGTCGAGGGCTGCCTCGGCGTCGTCGACCACGACCACGTCGAACCCTCGGGATTCGAGGTTCTCGACGGTCTCGTCGATGGTCGCGTCGTCGGGGAACTGGTCGTACGATTCGTCGGCGGAGACGTCTTCGAGGTACTGCGATTTCTCTGACATAGATGTGACTCGTGAGGGGGATACACGCAGGGGTGTGGCCGTCGGACGGGCCGTGGTGCCCCTGGAACTGTCCTCGTTCTCAGTCTGGGACGGCACCATCATAAGCGCTCGCGGACGCCGGGTTAACCAGGTGACACTGGTGTCAGTGGCGGGCGAGCCTTTTCTCCCGTCCTCGCCTCAGAGTACGTATGCGACTCACCGCCACGGAGATAGACATCGGGACCCGGAACCCGACAGTCCTGCTCAACGGGGCGGACGCGGAGGAACTCGGCGTCCACGCGCTCGACCGCGTCCACCTGGCGTACGACGGCCGGACCACGGTCGGGCTGGTCGAGGTGACCGACCAGCTCGTCCCGCGGGGCACCATCGGCGTCACCGCGCGCCTCGCACACGTCACCGGTGAGGTCGAGGTGAGCGCCGCCCCGAGACCGAACGCGGTGGCGTACATCCGCAAGAAGCTGGACGACATCGAACTGGAACCCGCCGAGATAGCCGCCATTGTACGTGACATCGACGCGGACCGGCTGAGCGACGTGGAGCTCGGGGCGTACGCCACGGGCGTCTACACCAACGGGCTCTCGCGGGCGGAGACCACCGCACTCACCGAGGCGATGACCGAGGCGGGCGAGGTCATCGACTGGGGCGAGGAACCCATCGCCGACAAGCACTCCATCGGCGGGGTCGCGGGGAACCGGGTCACGCCGATAATCGTCGCCATCGTCGCCGCCGCGGGCGTGAAGATACCCAAGACCTCCTCGCGGGCGGTCACGTCCCCGGCAGGGACCGCCGACACGATGGCGGTGTTCTGCGACGTGGAGTTCACCCTCGACGAGGTGAAAGCCATCGTCGAGGAGACCAACGGCTGTTTCGTCTGGGGCGGTGGCGTGAACCTCTCGCCGGTCGACGACAAGATTATCCGCGCCGAGACGCCGCTGTCGCTCGACCCGCCGGGCCAGCTCATCGCCTCGGTGCTCTCGAAGAAGAAGAGTGCGGGCTCGACCCACGTGCTCATCGACCTGCCCTACGGCGAGGGGGCGAAGGTGGAGAGCCTGGCCGAGGCGCGCGAACTCGCGGAGGACTTCCGGGTCGTCGGCGAGCACCTTGGATTGACGATCGAATGCACCATCACGAAGGGTGAACAGCCGATCGGGCGGGGTATCGGCCCCGTCCTCGAAGCCCGCGACGTGCTCCAGGTGCTGCAGGGTGCGGGTCCGACCGAACTCCGGCTGAAGGCCCTCCGACTCGCCGACATCCTGCTGGAGTGCTGTTGCCTCGACGCGGATGCAGCCAGTCTCCTCGATTCCGGCGAGGCACTCGCCACCTTCCGGCGCATCATCGCCGCCCAGGACGGCGACCCCGAGGTGACGCTCGACGACCTCCAGCCCGGGACCGAGACCGAGGTCATCCGTGCGGAGCGCGACGGCCTCGTCACGCACGTGGACAACCGGCTCGTGAGCGACATCGCCCGCCGCGCCGGGGCCCCACGGGATACGGGTGCGGGGCTGTCGCTCCACCGCCGCGTGGACGAGGAGGTGACCGCTGGCGACCCGCTGTTCACCATCTACGCCGAGCAGTCGACGAAGCTGGCGGACGCGCTCGAACTCGCCCGGCGCGTCGAGGCGGTCCGGGTCCGTCCGGCGGAGGACGCGCTCGTCGAGCGGCTCTGACCGGCTGCTCGCCCGTGCTCTCCTCATCCCCGTGAGTGCTCGTCCGCGATTTACCCGACCAGTGCGTACTCACAGACGATGGCAGATATCCCGCGACGGGACCGCCGACCCACCGGGGTGTCGCGTCGTGCCGTGCTCAGGGCGGCGACGGCCACGAGCGGGGCGGCTGCCCTGGCGACACTCGTCCAGAGTGGGGCGGCTGCGACGCCCGTCGACCCGGAGCCGACGACGCGAGCCGACCGGGGCGACGTCTTCAGTGTCGACCGCGAGGGCGTCGAGGCGGTGTTCCCGCAGTCGGTCGCCAGCGGCGGCCCGACGCCGGGTGGCGTGCTCTGCTGGACGCGCATCGCCCCCGATGCCTACGACCCGGCGACCGACCTCGGCGTGGAGGTTGCGATGGACGACACGTTCACAGACGTGGTCTTCCGCGGGGTCGTCCCGGCCGAGGCGGTGAGTCCCGACGACGATTACTGCGTGACGGTCGACCTCGATGGCCTGCTGGCGGCGGACCGCCACTACTGCTTCCGGTTCGTCTACCGTGGAGACGCCAGTCGAGTCGGGCGCTGTCGGACGCTTCCGGCCCCGGACGCCTCGCCCGCCCGGCTCACCCTGGGTGTCGTCTCGTGCAACAACTACCGCCACGGCTACTTCGGGGCGCTCGCCCACGTCGCCTCGGAGGACCTGGACTACCTGCTCCACCTCGGCGATTTCATCTACGAATACGGTGGTGAGACCGACGTCCCCGGGCGCGACATCCAGTTGCCCAGCGGGCACGGCCTGGCGTGGACCCTCGCGGACTTCCGCCACCTCCACCGGACCTACCGGACCGACCCGTTCATGCAGCGGGCGCTGGAGCGCCACACCCTCCTGCACGTCTGGGACGACCACGAGATAGTCAACGACCGCTGGTGGAACGCCGAGACCGACGCGCCGGAGACGACGGACCACCCGATGGGTGGCGACCCCGAGTTCATGCGACAGCTGTCCGTCGCGGGCATCACGGCGATGACGGAGTACGTCCCGTCGCGAATCCTCCAGCCGGACGGTCGCCTCGCCACCGACCGGATTCACGACGAGGTTCGGCTGTACCGGTCGCTCCGCTTCGGCGACCTCGCGACCCTGTTCCTCACCGACGAGCGGCTGTACCGGTCACCGCCACCGGTCGAAGACACCGAGGACGGCCGACCCGACAGCTTGCGCCCGTGGGGAGCGGGAACCGCCGGCGACCCGACCCGGACGATGCTCGGGGCGGCCCAGCGCCGCTGGTTCGTCGACGGCGTGACCGGATCCGACGCGACGTGGAAACTCTGGGGGAACGAGGTGTTGCTGTCGCCGCTCTCGTTCGGGAAGTCCGGGTCCTCGCGACGCAACTACGACGCCTGGGACGGGTTCCGGTTCGAACGTCGCTACCTCCTGGGCGAGTTCGCCCGGGCTGGGGTGCGGAACCTCGTGACGCTCACCGGCGACATGCACTCCTATCTCGCGGGGTACCTGCTGGACACCTCCGACGGGGTCGACTCGCCGGCGGCCCTCCCACCGCCGGAAGAACGGGTCGGCGTCGAGTTCATGACGCCCGCGGTGTCGAGTGACAACCTCGCTGCGCTGGGTGCGATACCGGCGAGCCTGGGCGAACGGCTCGCCGACCACGTGGTCCGTGCCCAGAACCCGCACCTCGTCTGGTTCAACAGCAGCCGCTGGGGATACACCACACTGGAACTCACGCCCGAGGACTGCGTCTGGACCGCCTGGGGCGTGGATAGAACGGAGAACTCGGCCGACGCCGAGAAGACGCTGTTACGGCGGTTCCGCGTGCCGGAGGGACGGGTCGAACTGGAGCGACTCGACTGATTCGCCCTATTCGCCAGCGTTCGTCTCCACGAAGTCGACGACCTCGTCGGTCGGGACGAACCCGTCGGCGAGACTCGCGACCGGTTCGCCGTCGCGGAACAGGACGAGGGTCGGGACGCTCCGGATATCGAACTCGTCCATGAGCGAGAGGTCGTCGCCGGGGTTGACCATGGCGACGGTCGCGTCGGTGACGCGGGCGACGTTGCCGAGGATGGGCTCCATCGACTGGCACTTGCCACAGCCCTTCGTGTAGAACTCGACGAGGACGAGAGGCTCCGTCGAGACGAGGTCGTCGAGTTCGTCGCCGCCTGTCAGGCGAACCGGGCGCTGGTGTTGACTCATGTCCCCCGGTATGCCGCCGACGCTTTTAGGAGCACGGCTGGTTGGCGCGGCCTGCGCCAGACTGGCGAGTGTTCCCAGCCGACAGTGTGTCGGTCCGCGGGCTCACTCACCCGGCGAGGAACCCGACGATCCAGTTGACCGCCCCGACGCCGACGAGCAACCCGCCCTCCCAGCGGGCGAGTTCCTCCTCGGTCGTGAGCAGCGCGACGACGACGAGACAGAGCACGAGCAGTGCCATGCTGCTCGGGTAGGCCGCGGGGCCGACACTGAGGGGGGCGATGACGCTCGCGAGTCCGAGCACGCCGAGCAGGTTGAACACCGAACTCCCGATGAGGTTCCCGGCGGAGAGTCCGGCACTGCCCCGGCGCGCCGCGATGAGCGACGTGGCGAACTCGGGTGCGGAGGTCCCGGCGGCGACGACCGTCGCCCCGATGACCCAGTCCGAGATGCCCAGGTCTCTCGCGATATCGACGGCCCCGTCGACGAGCAGGTGGCCACCGATGACGACGACGGCGAGCCCGACGAGGAGCTTGGGGATGTCGAGGAGTTCGAACCCGCTCACGTCGGCGAGGTCGTCGTCCTCGCTGACCATCGCCGGCATCGACTCCCTCGAACTCATCGTCACCAGCAGCGAGAGGTACGCCAGCAGGCCCAGAAAGAGGATGCTCCCCTCGATGCGGTCGAGTTGCCCGTCGACGAGGAACGCCGTCGTCGCGATGACCGCCACCAGCAGCGCCGTCCCGTCGCGCTGGACGAGGTCGTACGACACCGGGAGCGCGCCCGCCAGGGCGACGCCGCCGAGGACGAACCCGAGGTTGAACACGTTCGAGCCGACGACGTTGGCGACGGAGACGTTCGCCTCTCCCGCGAGCGCGGCGTCGATCGTCACCACGAACTCGGGAGCGGAGGTGCCGAAGGCGACGACGGTCAGGCCGATGATGAGCGTCGGGATACCGAGCCGCCAGGCGATGCGGACCGCCGACTCGACGAGGACGACCGCGCCGAACCAGAGGCCCGCAGCGCCGGCGATGATGAACACCAGGTCCGTGAGGGTGGCGGAGACCATTCTGTGTCTGTCTCCACTCACGTCCGCGGGTTAACGCTTCTCGTCGCGGAGGGAGCCGCCGCGGCGATGTTCCCGGATGGCAGCGCCGATGTCGTCCCACGCGCTGGCCGCGGCAGGGACCGACTCGGCCAGCGAGAGGAACCCGTGGCACATCCCGGGGTGGTGCTGGTCGGCGACCGGCACGCCAGCGGCTGCAAGCGCCCGGGCGTACGCCCGCCCCTCGTCGCGGAGCGGGTCGACGCCCCCTGTGACGACCACTGCGGGCGGGAGGTCGCCGAGGTCGGTCGCGTCGAAGGGTGAGAGACCGGGCGGGAGGTCCGACCTGTCGAGCACGTCGGGGGTGCGCTCGCCGACCTGCTCGGCTGCTGTCGCTGCCGTCTCCTCGTCCGCCCCCAGGTACAGCGCCCAGAACCAGGCGAGGTCGCGCCGGGTCAGCAGGGGGCCGTCTGCGTGCTCGACGTGCGAGTCCCGGTCACAGGCCGGGTCGAGCATCGGGTAGAACAGCGCCTGGAAGGCGAGTTCGATGGTGGGCTCCGCCGGTGTGGCGTCCTCCTGGCGTCGGCGGGCCGCCCCGACGACGAGGCTCGCGCCCGCGCTCGATCCGGCCACGCCGAGCCGGGTCGGGTCGACACCGAGGTCGACCGCGTTCTCGAACACCCAGTCCAGCACCGCGTCCACGTCGTCGAGCGCGGCCGGGAACTGGTGTTCGGGCGCGAGTCGGTAGTCGACGCTCACCACGACGCTTCCGGTCTCCGTGGCGAGTCGCCGGGCGAGGTCCTCGGCGGAGTCCAGGGTCCCAAGCACGAAGCCGCCGCCGTGGGCGAACACGATGCCCGGGGCGGGTGTCGATACCGGTGCAGGGCGGTACACTCTGACGGGGACTTCGTGGTCGTCGACCGGGACCAGCAGGTCCTCCGAGTCGGTCTGGGGCCCCGCGTCGCTCCCGAACAGGTCGTCTTCGACACGCCTGGCCTCGTCGACGCCGAGTTCGTGCCACTCGGGGAGGGCACCCATGTCCTCGATGACGGCCGCGAGTGTCGGGTCGAGTGCGTCCACTGTCTGGCCGCAGAGACGTTCGACCCCGGCTTGAAAGCTAGTGTTCCGGCGTTCTCATCGGCTGGGAACCAGCAGATGGGTAGTCGGTCACGGCGCGCGTCTCTTCACACGATGTACGACGATATCCTCATCCCGACAGACGGCAAGGACGGTTCCACGGTCGCCATCCAACACGGTGTCGACCTCGCAGCACGCCACGACGCCCGGGTGCATGGGCTCTACGTCGTCGACGAAGACGTCTTCGAGCACTACGCCGCGATGGACGCCATCGAGAACGCGGAGGAAGCACTGGCCGACCTCGGCGAGGACGCCCTCTACCAGCTCGCCGCGGCGGCCGACCGCGAGAACCTCGACGTGGAGACGGTCGAGGTCCGGGGCAAGCCCCACGAGGCGATCCTCGACTACGCGACCGACCACGACATCGACTGCATCGTCATGGGCGAAGGCCAACACACCGAGGAGTACCGCCGGCTGCTCGGCTCCTGTACGGAGCGCGTGGTGCGACTCAGCGACGTGCCGGTGCTCGTCGTGAAGGCCTGACCGTCAGAACTCGCTGACGACGGGAATCCCGACTGTGTCGTAGCTGTCCATCTTCTGGAGTGTCTCGGGCACCTCGTCCAGCGAGAGCTCCTCGCTGACGATGCGCCCCGGCTCTAACTTCCCTGCGGCGACCATGCGGAATATCTCGCCGTAGTCGGTGGGCGGCATGCCGAAGGAAGCGAGGAAGTCGACCTCCTGCATCACCATCGCGTCCGAGGGAATCGACAGCTGGCCCTGCTCGTTTCCAGTGGTCAGGCCGATCTGGACGTGCTGGCCGCGCCGCCCCAGCGAGCCGATGGCGTTCTGGCACGTCTCGGGGATGCCGAGCGCGTCGATGGAGACGTCACAGCCACCGTCGGCGAGCGCCTTCACGTCGCCCGCCACCCGGTCCGACTCGGCCGCGTTCAGGGTCTCTGACGCGCCCAACTCACGGGCCGCCTCGAGCTTGTCCTCACGGATGTCGACGGCGACGACGTTCGCGCCCAGCGCGTCGGCGATGTGGACCGCGGAGAGGCCGACCCCGCCACAGCCATGGACCGCAACCCAGTCGCCGGGGGCGAGGTCGGCGCGGTGGGCCAGCCCGTGGAACGCGGTCATGAACCGGCAGCCGAGGCCGGCCATGTCGACGAAGTCCACGTCGTCGGGCAGTCTCGCGAGGTTCACGTCCGCCTTCCGGACCGGGAAGGCCTCGGCGAACGCGCCCGGAGCGACGCCGGTGAACCCGAGGGGCAAGACGGTCTCGCAGACGTTGGCGTGGCCGGTCCGGCACTGGTGACAGGTGCCGTCGGCGAGGTGGAACGGGACCGCGACACGATCGCCCTCGCGGAAGTTCTCCACGTCCGCGCCGACCTCGGCGACGACGCCCGCGGGTTCGTGCCCGAGGACCTGTCCGGTGGGGGCCTGCGCACCGACCCAGCCCCAGTCGCCCTGCCAGGCGTGCCAGTCGCTCCGGCAGACGCCACAGGCCTTCGTCTCGACGACCACCTGGTCGGGCGTCGGTTCCGGATAGTCGACCTCCTGTATCTCCAGGGGTTCGCCGTACTCGGTGAGGACTGCTGCTCGCATGTGGAACCATGTCACACGGTGGTGGCAAGAACCCACGGCCTGACGACCACGACTATCACTGGTTACTCGTCGATGCGGACCAGTTCGGACACGTCCGGAATCTCTGCTGCATCGTCCGTTATCTGGCTCATCCGTTCCGAGTGCTTCTCGGCGGCGTAGGCCGCCAGTCCGCTGGGACCGACACCGGGGCCGTCCTCCCTCGCCGCACCCGAGACCACCTGCTGGGTGAGCATCGCGAGTTCGGTGGTCAGGTCGTAGAGGTCCTGCGGGTCCACCTCGTCGGCCGCCACGAGTTCTTTGAGTTTCGCCATCCCGAAGCCGACGTGGCGGCCCTCGTCGGAGCGTATCTTCGAGAACCCCGCGACCAGTCCCGGCAACTCGGGGACGCCCGGCGTCGTCCCGTCGAAGGAGTTCTGGACGCCGTAGTAGCCGGTCTGGGCGAGGATGCCCTCGATGGTCAGGTGGTAGTGGCAGTACGCCTCGGCACGGGTCCGGGGGGTGTCTTCGTCGAGCAAGCGGTGCATCGCCCGGTCGTTGCGCTCGAACAGTTCGACGTAGGCGTCGTTGTACCAGTCGGGGTCGCGGGGGTCCGAGCGAGCCTGCCCGCGGCGGGCTTCCTCGGGGTGGACGACCTCGGTCCAGTACCGGTGGAAGAAGTCGGCGTGCTTGGCCTCCTCGTAGAGCTGTGTCGTCACGAACAGCTGGTCGTTCACGTCCGAAAGCACCACCCCGAGCGGTGAGAGGTCTTCAGTCACGGCCTCCTCGCCCGCCCCGAACAGCGCCAGCGTCCCGCGCAACTGGGTGAACGTCGCGTCGTCGAGTTGCTGGATGTTCTCGGTGTCGGGGGAGAGGTCGATGTCGCCAGGGTCCCAGTGTCGCTCGACCGCGTTGCGGTAGTACCGGTACGAGCGACTGTCGGGGTCGATGTGGCCGTCCGGACCGAACGCCGTGGTCATGGTTGCGGCTTCGCGGGCCACAGAAAAAATCTTGCCGCCGTTTGGAGTGGTCCAGGTGCAGGGAACATCCGCGCCCTTCATTGCGGACCGGTCCGTGGCGGCGCACATGCGACTGGACGACTACTGGGGTGTTGGGCCGAAGACCCGGGAGCTGCTCGCCGACGAACTCGGCGAGGAGCGGGCGATCCGGGCCATCGAATCGGCCGACGTGCGGACGCTCACGCAGGCGGGGCTCTCGCGCGGGCGGGCCACTCGAATCCTCCGGCGGGCGACCGGTGGGGCCGGGATGGACGTACTCGCGACGAGCGACGCGCGCTCGGTCTACAAGGACCTCATCGACCTGGCGAGCAAGCACGCCGTCACCGAGGGTGCGGCCGACAGCATCCGCGTGCTGACGCCGCTGGCCTCGCAGGAGGCGATGGAGTCCCGACTGGAAGACGTGACGACCGCGCAGGCGTCGTGGGAGCGCATCGCCGAGGCCGACCGGGAGGCCGTCCTCGCGGCGTTCGAGCGCTACGACGAGGCCGGTGGCGGGGAGAAACCCGCGGTCGAGGCCGCGATGGCGCTGCTCGACGCGGGCGTCACCGACGGGGTGTTCGAGCCCCTCGCGGCCCTCGACCGCGAGGCGCTGGCGGACGCGAAGGAGGCACTCGGCGCGCTCACGGACGGGCGGGTCGCCGCGGGCGCGGACGACCGACTCGACCGGCTCCGGGACGCCCAGGCCGTGGTCGACACGATGGAGGCCAACGCGGAATCGGTCATCCAGCGGGTCCGAGACGGCGGCGCGCGCACGACCGACGAGTTCAGCGAGGCGTTCGTCGACCACGTCCGGGAGGAGGCCCAGGTCGACCCCGAGCGGGTCCGCGACGCGGTGCCCGAGGACGCCCGGGACGTGACCGACTTCGTGAGCAGCACCCTGCGCAACCTCTCCTCGTCGCTGCGCGAGGCCGCCGACGAGCGCGAGCGCGAGGTCCGGGTCGACCTCCAGCACGCCATCAGCGACGCCCGCGACGACGTGGACCGGGCGGTCGCGGCGGTCGACGACATCGCGCTCGACCTCTCGCTGGCGCGGTTCGCGACCGAGTTCGACCTCGTGAAGCCCACGTTCGTCGAGGGCGAGGCCGCGGTCGCCATCGAGGGCGCGCGCAACCTCGACCTCGTGGGCCGCGGCGAGGACGTCCAACCCATCCGGTACGCGCTCGGGCCACACTCGCTCGGGTCGCCGCCGGCCGACCAGCGCGTCGCGGTCGTCACCGGGGCGAACTCCGGTGGGAAGACGACGCTGCTCGAGACCGTCTGCCAGGTCGTCCTGCTGGCGCACATGGGCCTGCCCGTCCCGGCCGAGCGCGCCGAGGTCGCGCTGTTCGACGACGTAGTGTTCCACCGCCGCCACGCCAGCTTCAACGCGGGCGTGCTCGAATCGACGCTCAAATCGGTCGTGCCGCCGCTGACCGGCGACGGCCGGACGCTGATGCTCGTCGACGAGTTCGAGGCCATCACGGAGCCGGGCAGTGCCGCCGACTTACTCCACGGGCTGGTCACGCTGACGGTCGACCGGGACGCCCTGGGTGCGTTCGTCACCCACCTCGCGGACGACCTCGAACCGCTCCCGCCCGAGGCCCGGGTCGACGGCATCTTCGCCGAGGGCCTGACCGCGGACCTCGAACTCGAGGTCGACTACCAGCCACGCTTTGGCGAGCTTGGCAAGTCCACGCCGGAGTTCATCGTCTCTCGACTGGTCGCGAACGCCAAGGACAGAGTCGAACGCACCGGGTTCGAGACGCTGGCCGCCGCTGTGGGGGACGAGTTAGTGCAGAAAACGCTGGCTGACGCCGAGTGGGCGCAGGATTAGACCTTCTTGTTGCTCGGAATCACGCGTTCGTCCTGTCCGGCCGCCGCGATGCGCCCGCTGAGGCCCCAGCCGAACAGCAGGATGCCGGCGATGAACACGCCGGTCGCGACCAGGATGTACTGCAGCGACGGTGTCGCGTAGCCGAAGAACGGTCCCTTCGCGACGTACCAGCCGGAGCTAACTGTCACGAGCAGTCCCACCAATTCGAGGATAGTCCCCAGTATCCTTCCCATGCAACAGTGTTCAAACGGCCATAAGGTTAAAGTTACTTGAAAAACTCGTCGCGGGGGATAATGAAAATTAAATTGAATAGTTACGAAAACGAACGGTTATTTCAACGGCGCATGCACGTGGACACGTCGTCAGACGCGTCGGTCGCGGCGACTCGACTTACTGGATGTCGATGTTGCGGCCCGATTCCTCGTCCATCTGCGCGAAGGGCATGTGGACCTCGAGGACACCGTTGCGGTACGATGCGGTGATCTCGTCGGCGAGGATCTCACGGGGGATGCGGACGGACTCGCTCACACGGCGCGAGCGGCGCATCCAGACGTTCTCGGCGGACTCGTCCTCTTCGCGCTCGGCGGTGATGCGGAGCATGCCGTCGTCGTAGGTGCACGAGATGTCGGCCTTCTCGAAGCCGGGGATGTCCATGACGAAGACGTACATCGTGTCCTCCTCGGTGAGCATCATGCCGGACTGCTCGAAGCTGCGGCCGCCGAAGCTGGGTCGGCTCATGAAGTCACCGCGTCGGGACTCGAGTTCGGGTGTCATACCGGCCCAGTTGCGGCGCATCTGGTCGAACATGCGGTCCATCTGGTCGAACATCGAGTTCATGTCGTCGAATCTCTTGAAGCTCATAGTACTCATCAGCACGTACTACTCATAAGGATATAAACATATGTGGATAGTTGTTAGCACGCTCCTCTCCGCTACAAATCCAGAGAACTAGAAATTCGTGACTGTGAGGGCATGTATCTGGGTGGTGAGTGGTAGACGCTCGTGACCTGCCGCATCTGTCGCGAACTGTGACGAAATCTCAGAAAAATGGCATCGGTCGGCCGGGTGTGGCCACGGCCGCCTTCAGTCGCGGATGGTGATGGACTGGCCCGCGCGACCCTCGCTCCCGGCGACGGGCATGCGGACCTCGAGGATGCCCCGGCGGTAGGAGGCCGTGATATCGTCGACCGTGACCGGGCGCGCCAGCGGGACGCGCTCGTTCACGCGGCGCGGGCGACGCATCCAGACGTTCTCGGCGTCCTCGCTCGCCTCGCGGTAGGCGTCGATGTAGAAGACGCCGTCCTCGTAGGTGCACTCGATGTCCGAGCGCTCGAAGCCGGGCAGCTCGCAGATGCAGACGAACTCGCCGTCGACTTCGCGAAGCTCGTAGCGACGACCCGAGTCAACGGGGTAGCCCGCGTACTCACCGCGCTCACCGCGACCCCGGCCGTCGTAACGGTCGTCGTACCGCCCTTCGGGACGGTAGTCCGGGGCGTCGCGGCCGTAGTCGAACCCGCCGAAGCCCGGCCGGAACCGGAACGCCGGTGCCGGGCCGAACGGGGAGAACCCGCCTCGAGCGCCACCCGGGTACTCGCCGTCGTAGCCCTCACGACCGCGGTAGTCGTCGCCTCGGCGATACTCCTCACCACCCCGTCGCGGGTACGACGCGTCGCGTCGGCGGTCGTCCCACTCCTCGAAGAATCGCGGCACCTCACCTCGTCGCTCCCCGGTCGGGCCGGCCTCGCCCAGCATCCAGGGCGCGTTGGCCCGCATCACGTCGTACGTCCGTCCCATCTGGTCGTAGAACCGGTTCAGCTGGTCGTACATGTACTCCATGTCGGTGGGGTTGTAGGTCGCCATGTCCATGCAGAACTTCAAAACCTAAGCGTATAGTTACAACCGTTGACTACACAAACCGTTGTAAACGGGCCAGGAAAGGAAGATAGGGGGAGGGCCAGACAATAATATTGTATTGTTGTCTTATCTGTTCTGCCCCCTGATTGCCGAACATGTTACTATTCTAAAACACGGTGGCGACCGCTCGCCGGTGGTGGGTCTCACAAAAATATCGTGTCCAGTCGGACGGGACTCAGTCGCGGATGGTGATGATCCGGGCGCTGGTGCGGTCGCGGCTGGCGACGGGCATGCGGACCTCGAGGATGCCCTTGCGGTACGACGCGGTGAAGCCCTCGACGTCGACGGGGCGCGGGACCGGAATGCGCTCGCTCACGCGGCGGGACCGACGCATCCAGACGTTGTCGGCATCGCGGCGACCCTCGCGGGCAGCGTCGATGTAGAAGACACCGTCCTCGTAGGTGCATTCGATGTCTGACCGCTCGAAGCCGGGCAGCTCACAGATGCAGACGAACTCGCCGTCGACCTCGCGGAGCTCGTAGCGGCGGCCCATCTCGGCGGGGAAGTCGCCCTCGGCCATCATCTCACGGCCGCGCGGGTACTCGGCTTCGGGGCGGTAGTCGGCCTCATCACGGCGGTAGTCGCCGCGGAACTCGCTGCGGCGGCCGCGGTAGTCGCTGCGGTAGTCGCCACGGGGGGAGTACTCGCTGTACGGGTAGCTCATGCCCCGGAACCCGTCGCGCGGGTAGGCGTAGTCGCCGCGGGGGTAGTACTCACCGCGGTAGTCGCCACGGGAGTAGTCCATGCCACGGTAGTCGGCGCGCGGGTAGTCCATGCCACGGTAGTCGGCGCGGTAGTCGCTGCGGTAGTCGGCGCGCGGGTAGTCCATGCCACGGTAGTCGCTGCGGTAGTCGGCGCGCGGGTAGTCCATGCCACGGTACTCACTGCGGTAGTCGCCGCGCGGGTAGTAGTCCATGCCACGGTAGTCGCCACGGTAGTCGCTGCGGTAGTCGCTGCGGTAGTCGTCGCCGCGGAACTCGCTGCGGCGGCCTCGCGGGTAGTAGTCCATGCCTCGGTAGTCGGCGCGGTACTCGCCGCGCGGGTAGTCCATGCCACGGTACTCGCCGCGCGGGTAGTCCATGCCACGGTAGTCGGCGCGTGGGTAGTACTCGCTACGTGCTCCGTACCGGTAGTCACCGCGTTCGGACTCGTATCCTGGGCGTGAGCCCTCGTAGGATCGTCGCGGATAGGACTCGCCCGTCCGTCGGCTGTCCCACTCCTCGAAGAAGCGGGGCATGTCGTCGGCCCGTCGGCGGTCACCGGCGGGGGCGTAGTCGCGGCCGTAGTCGGCACGCATCGTGTCGTATGTGCGGTCCATTCGGTCGCTGAAGCGGTTCATCTGGTTGTACATGAAGTCCATGTCGGACGGAGTGTAGGTCGCCATGGGTACCCAAACGTACGAACCATAAGAAGATAAATACATCTGTGAACTGTGTAAACTGCAGACACAGTGCTGAATGATGGCGGTTCTTGGAATATCAGGTAGTTGTTTTATAACTTATTTGTAGCATCTCTGAACAGACCGTCGAGTATCTCCGGCGTGGTCGGGTGGTACGCGCGGTCGGGAAGCTCTCGCACGTCGAGTTCCATCTCGACCGCGAGCTGGAGCGTCTTCGCCATCACGTCTGCGTGGTAGTGCAGTCCCTGGTAGCCGAGAACGGTCCCGTCGTTCGCGTCGACCACGAGGGAGGCCAGCCCTTCGGGCACGTCCTTCGTCTTGAACACCCCGTCGTCGCTGGCCCCGCGCGTGACGTGGATGTAGTCCAGTCCCGCCTCCTCGGCGGAGAACTTCGAGTGGCCGACACGGGCGAACGGGTAGACGCCGAGGCCGGAGAAGATGACGTGGTGGTGGACGTTCTCGTACTCGGTGAGGTCGTCCCCGCGGGCGTGTGCGAGGATGTTGTCCGCGGCGGTGAACCCCTGCTCCTTGGCGACGTGGAGGATGGGCTCTTTCCCGTTCACGTCACCGACGACGAACACGCGGTCGTCGTCGCGGGCCTGCATGGTGTCGCGGACCCAGCCCGCCTCGGGCTCGAGGCTCGTCGCGTCCAGGCCGAGGCGATCGAGGTTCGGCCGGCGGCCGGTGAACAGGAACAGTTCGTCGGCCTCGACGACGGTCTCCTCGCCGTCTTCCTCGAGGGTGAGGCGGACGCCGCCGTCGTCGGTCCCCTCGATGCGCTTCTCGGACGCGTGGCGACGGATATCGATGTCCCAGTTCTCCTCGTAGATGTCGAGCGCGGCGTCGCCGAAGGGCGCGTCGGCCTCGTCGATGGGCCGCGCGTCGTGCTCGACCACGGTCAGGGAGGTCCCACCGGCCTCGGCGATGTAGGGCACGAGTTCCATCCCGATGTAGCCAAAGCCCATGACGATGCCCGAGTCCGGGAACTCGGTCGCATCGAGTATCTCCGAGCTGGTCATGAAGTCGACCGACTCCATCCCTGGAAGCTCGGGGACGTTCATCACCGACCCGGTGGCGACCACCACGTAGTCCGGTTCGATGGTCTCGCCGCCGACCGCGAGCACCCGGTCGTCGACGAACTGTGCGGTGTCGTGGATGAACTCGACGTTCTCGCGCTCGGCCAGGTCGTGGATGGACTCGCGGCGATGGCCGGCCCACGAGAGCGTGTGTTCGTTCTTGCGCTCGACCACGGCCTCGAGGTCGACCTCGGGCAGGTCGCCTTGGAGCCGTTGGTCGTGCCGCGCCTGGAAGCGGTGTGCGCCAGCGGAGAGGACCTCTTTCGAGGGCATACAACCACGGAGGATACAGAGGCCGCCGCCCGGCTCCCCGTCGTCGATGAGGGTCAACTCGATGCCGGGCTCGTCGGCCAACTCGCCGGCGACCGCAGCGCCGGCACTCCCGTACGCGCCGATGATAGCGACGTGTGTCATCGGTCCGGAGTCCGGTACCCACGGCAAAAGCAGTTGTCCCCGATTGCGTGCGGGATGCCTAATCGAACAGTCGGGACCGCGCCGCGACAGCGTCGATAGCACTCGGCTGTGCCTTCCGGACGATATACACGTCGTAGCGGTCGTCGGCGGCGATGGTGCTCCCGACGCTCCGGAGCGAGGTCACGAGCCGGCCCGCATCGTCGCTTCCGACGAACACCAGCGAGGCGTCCAGTTCGCGAGCGAATGTGCGGACCTTCGAAGCGATGGTGCCCGCTGGCGCGTACTGGTCCGTCAGGACGTACTCGAACCGTGCATCGGGAGCTAGCTCGCGGATATCGGCGCGAACCTGCCCGACGACCGCCTCGATGTCGAACGACTCGTCAGCCCCGAGCCAGCCGTGCTCTCGTGCGTATTGCTGGTCCTTCGGGACCACCGTTACCACGACCACCTCCTCGTCTATTACCTCCGCGAACCCCCCGGCGCGGTCGAGTGCCGTCCGCGCCAGCTCCCCACCATCGTACGGAACGACGAACGTCATGACTCGTACTCTGTGGGACGGGACGATAAATCGAATTGCCGCCAGAACGGTGGCAGCGAGACGGCAGTCGGAGACGACGGTCGAAGACGTCAGCTACGGAGCCGCGCGATGCCGAGCACACCCGCGAGGGCGAGGCTGGCCACGCCGACACCGAAGCCGGGCGAACCGCTGGCTTCCGAGGAGCCACCATCGTCCGCGTCGTCGCCGGACGTGGCAGTGTCCTCGGCGGTCGTCGAGCTGTCGGCGGTGGTGTCACCGTCGGTCGCAGTCGTGCTGGTCGTATCGCTGGTGCTGTCGCCCGCGCCGGACATCGTCACGGTCCGCGTCGAGAAGTGGTTGACCGCGACGTACACCTTCGCGTCGGCCTCCGCGCTGGCGCTGCTCGTCTGCTTGACCATGTACTTCGAGGTCGAGCCGTTGTCGGTGGCCGCGCGGAGTTCGCTGAACGCACTGGCCTTCGCGGCGGCCTCGCCGTCGACGGTGACGGAGAGGTTCTCGACGCTACCGACGGCCGCCTCGCGCACGTGGGTCACCACGACCTTGCCGTCGTGAGTCGTGCGCTCGACGGTCAGCTGGACCTCGTTCTCGGCGGTCTGTTTCGTCTCGACCGTCGTGTTCGAACCGTAGGTGACGGTGTCGACGACGGCCTCGCCGCCCTGCTGGACGACGTAGACCTCGGCAGCCGCTTCACCGTCGGCGATGAGTTCGGCGGTCCGGTTCTCTTCCTCGCTCCGCTCCTCACCGGCCGAGCGGAAGACGAGGCGGGCGTCCTCGTCGAGTCGGGCGGTCACGTTGCCCTCCTCGTCGACGGTGACGCGACCGTCACCAGCGACGATGAACGAGCCCTTCGTCCCGTTCTCGGTCGTCACGGTGACGCGGCTGTCGCTCTGCTGTTCGGCGCTCGCGTCGGCCGCGAGGTCCGCGTCGACGACCTGGGCGCTGTCGTTCGCGGTCACGACGAGCGTCCCGTCGGCGTTGTCGTGAGCGGTCATACTGGCCCCGCTCTCGGTCTCGATGTTCGCCTGCGTGGTGGTCTCGGCACCGACGGAGAGACCGGCCGCCTCGATGTCGGTGACGGTCTTCAGGTCGAGGTCACCACCGAGGCCGATGCCGAGTTCGTCCTTCACCGTCGACTCGGACTGGACCGCGACGGACGCGACCATCGGCTCGCCGTCGACGGTGTAGTTCGCGACCGCGTTCGATTCCGCCTGGAACGCGACGTGTGTCCCAGTGTAGCTACTCGACTCCGGTGTCGCGGTCGCGGTGGCGGCAGACGCCGGCACCGACGCGACAATCAGCAGCATCGCGAACAGTACTGGTATCCGTTTCATCGCATCTGCCGGTCTTTCCCGTTGGGTAGAAAACATGAGGCCAAATCGACTAGGGTTGTCGTGTGAAAACCACGCACGACTACTGGGGGCGAACCGATAGACTGCGACGGGTCGGCGGGACGTTATCGTGATATCGCGCCGGTGTTCTCGTTGATGACGGCTTCGACCTCGCGCTTGGTGACCGTGGCCACGTCGCCCGGGATGGTCCGCTTCAGGGCGGCGGTCGCGGTCGCGTACTCGAGCGCCCGCGGCACGCTGTCCCCGGAGAGCCGACGAGCGAGGAACGCCCCGGTGAAGGAGTCGCCCGAGCCGATGGCGTCGTGGGTGTCCGTCTCGAACGCCTTCTGCTCGTGGATGACGTTGTCGTTCCACGCCAGCGCGCCGTTCGCGCCGCGGGTGACGACGACGGACCGGAAGTCGAACTCGCTGGCGAGGTGGTGTGCGAGCTGGGCCGGCTGGCCGTCGTAGTCGAGCACCGTCTCGGCGTCTTTCATCCCGATGATGAGGACGTCGATGAGCTGGAACAGCTTCGTCAGCGTCTTGCGGGCCTCATCGGGCGACCAGAGCTTCGCGCGGTAGTTCACGTCGAACGCGGTCATGGTCCCCGCCTTCTTGGCGGCCTGGAGCAGGTTCGCCGTCGTCTCGCGCGACGTGCTCGACAGTGCGGGCGTGATGCCCGTGGTGAAGAACGCGCTCGCGTTCTGGATGCGGTCGACGTTGAACTCCTGGGCCTCGGCCTGTGAGATGACGGAGTTCGCGCGGTCGTAGACGACGTTCGTCCCCCGGGGCTTGCCCGCCTGTTCGAGGTAGTACGTGCCGACGCGGCCCTCGTCCGCCCAGACCACGTCCACGTCGATGTCGTGCTTTCGGACGCCGCTCGCGACACGCCGACCCGGCGGTGTGTCCGGGAGCTTCGACATCCAGGACGTGACCGCGCCCAGTCGCTCGGCCGCGATGGCCGTGTTCGACTCGGCACCGGCCGCGTGGACCTCCAGCGAGTCGGTCATCTCGACGCGCTCTTGCCCCGGCGGCGAGAGCCGCAGCATCGTCTCTCCGAAGGTTACGAGGTCGTCACTCATAGCTGGCCGCAGGGCACCCCCACAGTTTCGCTCACGTGAATCATACTCGCGTGAACGAACGGGTTGGGTATAAGTGTCCCCTCCTCAGCCGGAAAGAATTGCGCCGGTGTCGGCCAGTTCGACAGACACCTCGCGGTCGAAGGCGGCCATCACCCCGCAGTTCGTCTCGACGTGCTCCGTGACCCCGGGGATGTGGACCTCGCCGCCGGCCAGTGCGAGGGGCAGGACCAGCTGGTCCGCGAGGAACTCGTCGACGGCCGCACTGCTGGCGTGGAAGTCGGTCGCGGCGTCGGCGGCCGCTTTGCCGACCTCTTCGGCGGGGGTGCCCGGTTCCCCGAGCGCGTCGAAGCCCACCATCGTCTGCTCGTAGTCGAGGCGCACGCACACCGCGGTTCCGGTGCTGGGCGAGTCGGCGGTCCGGACGACACGCTCGGTGAGGGGCACGTCTGATTCCTCACCGAAGTCGGGCACCGCGGCCGTCGCCTGCCGCGCCGCCACGTCCGCGTTCGAGAGGTCCGCAGACTCCGTCGAGTACACCCGGACACCCTGGAGGTCACCCCGCTCGCGCCGGTGAATCGGGTCGAGCGACGAGGGTGCGAGGTGCAAGGTCGCCTCGCCGCCACCGCGGGGATAGAACCCTGGCCGGGTCTCCTCGACCGCCGCGAGCAGGCCGAACCGACGCATCGTGGGGAGTTTGACGTGCTGGTAGTACGCCATCGAGGGCGACCACTTCACGTCGGTTCCGCCCGAGACGGTCACCGAGAGGTGGCCGTCGATGGCCGTCGCGAGGGGGAGCAGCGTCTCGAAGACGAGCGTGACGCTGCCGGCCGTCCCGACCGATACCTCGTAGTGGCCCGGGCGGGGTCGTTTCGGCTCGAACACCAGTTTCTCGCTCCCCTCGCTCGCGCCCTCGATGGTGGCGTCACAGATCGCGGCGATGGCCTCGACCCCGGTGAGGTGCTGCGGTTTCAGCCCGGGTGTCGGCCGCGAGCCGCGGATGTTCTCGATGGTGACCGGGTCGCCCGTGAGGGCCGACAGCGTCAGCGCCGACCGTAGAATCTGGCCGCCGCCGTCCTGGCCGTCGACCTCTTTCACGGTGGTCTCCCCCCGGTTTCGGTTCCCGGACTCTGGACGTGACTGGACATGTATCTCGACGATACCTGTCGCGGCGCTGTAAAGGTGCGCCAGCCGTGCAGGGTCGTGACAGCCCTCGTCCTCAGCGGTCCCGTCGGCCGCCGTGGCCGGGATAGTCCCGCTCGAACCGGTTCTCGATCTCCTCGCTCCCGAACTGGACGACGGTCGGCCGGCCGTGCGGGCAGGCCCAGGGGTTCTCGCAGGCGTCGAGTTCGGTGAGCAGGTCCACGACCGAGCCCTCGGTCAGGGACGTGTTCCCCGTGATGGAGGGATAACACGCGAGGTCGGCGATGAAGGCGTCGGCCAGCTCCTCGACCGTCTCGGAGCCGTCGGCCTCCTCGGCGACGAACCCCGCGAGCACGTCCCGTACGTCCTCGGGGTCGAGGGTCTTCCGGAACACGGCGGGGACCGCCGTGACGGTCACGGACCGGTCGTCGCTCGCCTCTGCCTGGAAGCCGAGACGGGCGAGTGCGTCCTTGTAGTCCGGGAAGGCCGCAGCCTCACCAGCCGTGAGTTCGAGTTCGACCGGCGCGGCCAGCGCCTGGGCGGTCACGCCGTCGGCGAAGGTCTGCTTCAGGCGCTCGTAGTTCACGCGCTCGTCGGCGGCGTGCTGGTCCACGAGAACCAGGCCGTCGGGGCCTTCGGCGACGAGATACGTCTCGCGGTACTGGCCGAGCACGTCCAGGCTCGGGAGGGTCTCGTACTCGCCGCGGTCTCTGGCATCTTCGCCGGAGAGGGTGGTCTGGGTCTGCTCGCCGGAGAACTTGCGGGAGGACTCGGGGGTCGAGGCCGTCTCGGCCGGTGGCTCGGTCTCGGACGCACCGAGGTCATCGAGGTCGCCACCTGTCGGGCCGAAGTCGCCCAGTGCCTCGTGGTCCGGCCGCGAGACGGTCGCTCGGCGCTCGCCCGCGTTGGCGGTGCTTGGTGGTTCCTCGCTGCTGTCGGGCGTCGCCTCGGCTGTCGCCGATCCGTCGGCGTCGGCCGCCGAACTATCGCCCTCGGCGCTCGCCCCGTCCTCCCGTTCCTCGGGTGGGAGCCATCCCTCGTCGGCGTAGCGGTCCTCCGCAGTCCCGGTTGCGTCTGCGACTCCGGCGGCGGTTTCTGCACTGCCGCCGTCGTCGCTGGCCTGCTCGCCGCCAGTCGACGATTCCGATTCGTCAGGCTCCGACTCCTCCCCGGCTTCGGGTCGAACGTCGGCCTCGGGCGCTTTCGACTTCCCGCGCGGCGCAGAGGACCGGAGCAGGCCGGCGTCGAGCAGTGCGTCCTCGACCGCATCCCGGACCTGCCGGCGGACGCCCGCCTCCTCCGAGAACCGGACCTCCATCTTGCGCGGGTGAACGTTGACGTCCACTTCCCCAGCCGGCATCTCCAGGAACAGCACGACGAAAGGATATCTATCAGACGCGAGCTGCCCGCCGTAGGCGTCCAGCACCGCGTCCCGGACCAGCTTCGAGGTGACGTACCGGCCGTTGATGAACGTCGAGACGTACTCGCGGGTGCTGCGGGTCGTCTCCGGGTGGGAGACCAGCCCCGACACCGAGTCGAGGGGCGTGTCTCGTGGGTCGTCCTCGCCCGCGGTATCGACCGGTTGCATCGCCTTCGCGACCTCCTTCCCGTAGACGTTCATGACCGTCGAGCGCAGGTTGCCCTGGCCGGTCGTCGCGAACACCTCGCGGCCGTCGTGTTGCAGCGTCACCGCCACGTCCGGGTTCGCGAGGGCGTACCGGGTCACCACGCGGTTGACGTGGCTGAACTCGGTTGCCCGGGTCTTCAGGTACTTCCGACGTGCGGGGGTGTTGTAGAAGAGGTCCTCGACCTCGATGGTCGTTCCCTCCGGACACCCCGCGGGCCGGACCGCCTCGACCTCGCCGCCCTCGTAGACGAGTTCCGTCCCATCTGACCCGCCGCGGGGTTTCGTCCGGATGGTCGTCCGCGACACCGCGCCGATGGTGTGCAGCGCCTCGCCACGGAACCCGAGCGTGCCGACCCCGGATTCGAGGTCCTCGATGCTGCGTATCTTGCTCGTGGTGTGCTCTTCGACAGCGGCCCGGACGTCCGTCTCGGTCATGCCGATGCCGTCGTCCGAGACGACGATGCCCTCGGTGCCGCCCTCCTCGACCGCCACCGTGATGCGCGTCGCGTCGGCGTCGAGGCTGTTCTCCACCAGTTCCTTCACGACGGATGCCGGGCGCTCGACCACCTCACCCGCCGCGATTCGGTCGATGGTCTTCGGGTCGAGTCGCTGGATATCGGTGTCGTGCATGGGTCCCCGTGTTCGGTGTTCGTATCCGGCGATGAGACAAATAGCTGTTCGTGCGGGGACGACTGGCCGAGTTTCCCGCAATCCAGGTGGGGCAACACAACCTGTATGTCATTATCTACCATACGTTGGCGTATGGCGCAAGCGGGCACAGGCGACAACGACGAGACGGTCGAACTGGAGTTCACTGTCCGCGACCAGGACTGCTTCTTCGTCGTCCTGTCGGCACGGGCGGACTGTCGGATGGAACTCGAACACCTCGCACATCGGTCAGATGGCACCCTCCTCGAGTTCATCACGGTGGAGGGCGCGACGCCCGACGAGGTCCGTGCCGTCGTGGCGGACCTGGCGGCGGTGAAGGAGGCAGAGTGTGTCCTCGACGCCGGCGACGGGTGCCTCTTCCAGTTCGTGCTGGCGGGTCCCTGCGTCGCTGCCACCCTCGGCGACGTCCAGGCGTACACTCGCGAGGTCTGGGCGGAGCAGGGCGTCGGGCACGTGGTCGCCGACGTGCCCGCGCACGTCTCGGTCCGGACCGTGGTCGAGACGTTCGAACAGCGGCACTCGGACGTGACACTCCGCTCGCGACACGACAGGCGGCATCGGCTCCCGGTTCAGAGCGAAAACGGTACCCGGGCGCTGTTCGCCCAGCGACTCACTGAGAAACAACAGGAGGTGCTCCGGGTCGCGTACGACCTCGGGTACTTCGACTGGCCACGCGGAGCGTCGTCGGAGGAGTGCGCGGACGAACTCGGTATCTCACAGCCGACGTTCAGCCAGCACATCCGGGCTGCACAGGCCAACATGTTCGCCACGCTCTTCGAGGAGGACGAGGCCGCCCTCGGTCGGTAGCGCCCCTACGGGGTGATGACGGCCCGACCCTCTATCTCGCCGTGTTCGAGGCGTTCGGCCACGGTGTTGATGTCGTCGAGCGAGTACCGGGAGGTCCGGAGTTCGACGTCGCCGCGGTCGACCAGCGCGACCAGTTCCTGGAGTTCCGTGTAGCGCCCGACGAGGGTCCCCCTGTAGCTGAACTCGCCGTCGACCAGCGACTGCGCGGGTTCGTGGATGTGGCCGCCGTAGCCGACGACGTGGTGGTCGCCGCCGGGTGCGACGATGTCCGGTGCGTACCCGGTCGTCACGTCGGCCCCAACGAAGTCGAGTACCTGCTCGGCCCCGGCGTCGTCGGTGAGGTCCGCGATGGTCGTGGCCACGTCCTCGTCCGCCGGGTTGACGCCGTGGTGGGCACCCAGGTCTGCTGCGAGGTCGAGTGCCTTGTCCTTGAGGTCGACGGCGGTGATGGTCGCCGCGCTCATCGCATCGAGACACTGGAGGCCGATGTGGCCCAGCCCCCCGACCCCGATGACGACGGCGTGGTCGCCCGGGTTCAGCTCCCGAGCCGCCTTCTTGACCGCGTGGTAGGCCGTGATTCCCGCGTCCGCATGCGGGGCGATGTCGGTCGTGTCGACACCCTTCGGGAGCGGGATGACCGCTCGCTCGTTCGTGCGGAGGTACTCCGCGAACCCGCCGTCGGTCGTCAGTCCCGGGAACGAGATGTTCTCGCAGTACATGTCCTCGCCGAGTCGACACTGGCGACAGGTCCCACAGGTCATCACCGGGTGGCAGATGACCGAGTCGCCCTCCTCGACGACGGAGACCCCCGGCCCGGTCTCGACGACCGTCCCGGCGTTCTCGTGCCCCAGCGTCATCGGGAGTTCCTGCTCGACGTAGTCGGTCCACATCCCCTCGACGATGTGGTTGTCCGTCTGGCACCACCCCGCCCCTTCGACCTCGACGATGACCCCGTCGGACGCCTCCACGGTCGGTCGCTCGATGTCCTCGATAGTCAGGGCTTCTGTCATGTCGTCGGTGTACTCGTGTAGTCTCGCTGCTAACATGCTAACATTGCGCACAACGCCGGTCTCGGGTCTAAACTGTCTACCTATGAGGATTGGTACAACGGATATTGGTGTGTGTTACCACATTTCGGTCGATGTACACACACAACGGAGAGGAGATTTTCGTCATCGACGGGCACATCCACCTGTGGGACGCGAGCGAGGAGAACATCGTCCACGAGGGGGGCGAACAGTTCATCCAGTGCTTCTACGACTACCACACCGCGTTCACCCCGGAGGAAGAGCAGTGGGACATGGAGACCTACCGGAAGTACGGCCAGGAGCGAATGGTCGAGGACCTGTTCCGCGACGGCGCGACGGACATGGGCATCTTCCAGCCGACGTACCTCTCGGACTTCTACGACGAGGGATTCAACACGACCGACCAGAACGCGGAACTCGCCGAGCGCTACCCCGAGCGCTTCGTGCTCAACGGGAGCTTCGACCCGCGCGACGGTGAGGAGGGGATGGCCCACCTCGAACGACTCGACGACGACTACGACCTGCAGGGCGTGAAGCTGTACACGGCCGAGTGGCGCGGCGATTCGAAGGGCTGGCGGCTCGATAGCGACGAGGCCTTCGAGTTCCTCGAACGGTGCGCGGAACTCGGCATCGAGAACATCCACGCGCACAAGGGACCGACCATCCGACCGCTGAACCGGGACGCCTTCGACGTCGCCGACATCGACGACGCGGCCTCGTCGTTCCCCAACCTGAACTTCATCGTCGAGCACGTGGGGCTGCCACGCCTCGACGACTTCTGCTGGATCGCGGCCCAGGAACCGAACGTCTACGGCGGCCTCGCGGTGGCCGCCCCGATGGCCGGCACGCGACCGCGGAAGTTCGGCGAGATAATGGGTGAACTCCTGTTCTGGCTGGGCGAGGACCGCATCATCTACGGGAGCGACTACGCGCTCTGGGAGCCCGACTGGCTCATCCCGACGCTGTTGGACGCGGAACTCACGCCGGACCAGCGCGACGAGTACGGCGTCGAGCTGACCACCGACGTGATGAAGAAGGTCATGGGCGAGAACGTCGCCGAGCTGTACGACATCGACATCGAGGCGAAGAAGGAGGCGCTCCGGACGGACGAACTCAGCCAGCAGTTCGACCTCGCCGACCAGTACGACGCGGCGGCGGACTGACCGATGGCTGCACAGCCTGCCTCCACGGACGGGTCGGTCGACCCGGCCGCCGTCGAGGCCCGACTGGACCGCGTCGACGACCCCGAACTCGACCGCTCCATCGTCGACCTGGAGTACGTCGAGCGCGTGACCATCGCGGACGGGCACGTCACCGTCGTGTTCGTCCTGCCGACGGCGTGGTGCTCGCCGGCGTTCGCCTGGATGATGGCGACCGGCATCCGCGACGAGGTCGGTGACATCGACTCGGTCGCTGGCGTCACGGTGTCGCTGCTGGACCACATGCACAGCGAGGAGATAACAACGGGCATCAACGAGCGCCGGTCGTTCGCGGAGACGTTCCCGGACGCCGAATCAGGCGTCGCGGCGGTTCGACGGAAGCTCGACGAGAAGGCGCGTCTCGCCCGCCAGCATCGCGCGGTCGAGGCCTTCCGCGACGCGGGCCTCCAGCCGGCACAGATCGTCGACCTGACCCTCGGTGACCTGGACTTCTCGGTGGCCGACGGGCACGTCGCCGTCACCGTCCAGGACGGGTCCCTCACCGTGACGGCACCACGTGAGCCGGTCGAGGACTACCTGGAGAAGGCCCGAACCATCGGTCTCGTGACCGACCCGGCCGACCGCTGCTTCCGGGACCCCGACGGCGACCCCATCGCGGTCGACGAGTTCGACCTCGTCCAGCACCGGATGCGCGCCGCGGCGGTGAACGTCCGGGGGCAGGGGACCGTCTGCGAGGGACTGCACGAGTCACGGAACAGGACCCATGCCGACGACTGACCGCGGTCCGGTGCCGGCGGCGGCTGCCCGCCGACCCGGACCCCTCGAAACGATGATATACTCTCCGTGAGTCCGGAGGCACGTATGGACGTTCTCGAACGATTCAACGAGCGGTACCCCTTCGGCGAGCACCTCGGCGTCGAGATAACCCACGTCGAGGAGGGCTACGTCGAGGGCAAGATAGAACTCGAAGACCACCACTCGCTGTCGGACACGACACGCCTCGCCCACGGCGGCGTCGCGTTCGGGCTGGCGGACTCGCTGTCGGCGGCGGCACTGGCATCGGTCGAGGGCAACCCTGGCCCGACGCTCGACGTACGCATCGACTACATGCGGCCCGCGACCGGCGACATCTACGGCGAGGCCGAGGTCGTCCGGTACGGCAGCGACACCGGCGTGGTCGAGGTGGAACTCCTCGACGAGGACGACCGGCGACTCGGGACGACCCGTGGGGTCTACAAGACCAATCTGGTCGAAGAACAGAACCCCTTCGTGGGGTAGTCGGCTACTCCTCGTTCAGCTGCTGCTGCCACTGCTCGACACGCCCCATCAACTCGATGGGGGATGTCTGGGCGATGTCGAGGTCGGCCAACTCGGACAGCACCGCTTCCGTCTCCGGGTCGAGTGCCGACTCCGCCCCCGCGTCTTCGGCCTGCACCGACCCACCGTCGGCAGTGGTCATGCTGCCGCTCCCGAGGTCGAAGACGACCTGCTTGGTACCGGAACCGCCGGCTGACCCGCCTTTCGCCTCGATGGCCTTCTCCTGTCGCAACCGGTCGAGCACGTCCCGCGCCCGGTCGACGACCGGTCCGGGTACACCGGCCAGGTCGGCGACGTGGATACCGTAGGAGCGGTCGGTCGGTCCCTCGCGGACCGTCCGCAGGAACGTCACGTCACCGTCGCGCTCGTCGGCCGCGATGTGGACGTTGACCACCCTGTCCAGGTGGTCTGCCAGCGCGGTCAACTCGTGGTAGTGCGTCGCGAACAGGGTCTTCGCCCGGACCTCGTTGTGCAGGTACTCGGTGGCCGCCCAGGCGATGGAGATGCCGTCGTAGGTCGCGGTGCCCCGACCGACCTCGTCGAGGATGACCAGCGAGTCCGCGGTCGCGGAGTGGAGGATATTCGAGAGCTCCTGCATCTCGACCATGAAGGTCGAGCGCCCCTGTGCGAGTTCGTCGAGCGCGCCGACCCGGGTGAAGATGCCGTCCACCAGTCCCACAGTAGCCTCCTTCGCCGGGACGAAGCTCCCGACCTGCGCGAGCAGGACGATGAGCGCGTTCTGGCGCATGAACGTCGACTTCCCGCTCATGTTCGGGCCGGTGACGATGGTGAACGTGTTGTCGTCGTCCATCCGGCAGTCGTTCGGGACGAACTGGACGGTCTGTTCGACCACCGGATGCCGCCCCTGCGAGATGTCGAGTGTCCGGTCCTCGGTGAGTTCGGGCTGGGTCCAGTCGTTGGTGACGGCGTGGGTCGCCAGGCTCTGGAGCGCGTCGACCCGGGCGACCGTCCGCCCCACGTCCTGCAGGAGTTCGGCGTCCTGCGCGACGCGCTCCCGTAACTCCTCGAACAGCTCGTACTCGAAGTCGCCGCGCTGTTCCTCCAGCCGCAGGAGTTCGCGCTCCTTCTCCGCCAGCTCGTCGGTCGAGAACCGTTTCGAGTTCTTCAGCGTCTTCACGTGCTCGAAGTGCTCGGGCACCTGGTCGGCGACCGACTTCCCGACCTGCACGTAGTAGCCGTCGGTCTTGTTCCGGTCGACCGTGACGTGGCTCAGGCCGTACTGGCGCTTGACGCGGTCGGCGAGCGTGTCGAAGTACTCCTGGACCGCCTCGTGGCGCTCGATGAGCTGGTCCAACTCGTCGTCGTAGCCCTGTTTGAACAGCCCACCCTGGGTGACCGTCTTCGGCGGGTCCTCGGCGAGTGCCTCGGACAGTTCCTCGCGGAGTCCCGCCGCGGCCTCGCGGTCCGGACGGTCGACGATGTCGGCCAGCGGCGAGGAGTCGAGGGCTGGCGAGGCCTGGATGGCCTCGACGAGGGCGGGGAGGACGCCGAGCGTCTCCTCGATTCGGAGCAGGTCGCCCGCGTCGGCGCTGCCACTCACGGTCTTCGACGCGAGGCGTTCGAGGTCGTAGGCGTCGTCGAGCACGTCGCGTAACTCCTCGCGGCCGAGTGCGCCCGACGCGAGGGCGGCGACGGCCGCCTGTCGCTCCTTCAGGACCGTGAGGTCCTGTCGGGGGCGCTGGAGCCACTCTTTGAGCAGCCGACCGCCGGGACTCGTCACCGTGTGGTCGATGGTGTCGAACAGGCTCCCACTTCGGTCGCCGTGCATCGTCTCGGTGAGCTCGAGGTTGCGCTGGGTGGTCGCGTCGAGTTCGACGTGGTCGCCGCCATGGTAGGGCTGGACGCGCGTCATCGAGGCCAGGACGCCGGTGCCGGTCTCGGCGACGTAGTCGAGGACGGCACCGCCGGCTCTGACGGCAAGGTCGGTCACACCGAGGCTCTCGAACGTCTCCGTGCCGAAGTGCTCGCGGGCGGTGTGGGTCGCTTTCGCGGGTGCGAACGCGTCGGCGTCGTGCAGGGAGATCCGGGCGTCGGTCCGGTCGCGCACGCGGTCACAGAATGCCTCGTCGTCGCGGAGGTCGGGCCCGGGGAGCACCTCCGCGGGTGAGAACCGGTACAGTTCGGTGAGCGCCGCTTCGACCGTGTCGACGTTCGTCACGAGGAATCGCCCCGTCGTCACGTCGGCAAACGCGAGGCCGTACTCGTCGCCCTCGCGGACGACCGCGGCGAGGTACTGGGCATCGTCTCCAGTCGTCTCCAGCAGCGTGCCCGGGGTGACGACCCGTTCTATCTCGCGGTAGATGTCGCCGTTCTCCTCGTGCTGGTCGGCGACGGCGACCCGGTAGCCGCGCTCGACGAGCGCCTTGAGGTAGGGCGTGAGGTCCTTCAGCGGGACACCGGCCATCGGGTACGAGGAGCCGTGGCTCGACTTCTGGCTCACCTTCAGGTCGAGTTCGGCCGCGACGAGCTCGGCGTCATCGGCGAAGAACTCGTAGAAGTCACCGCATTGCATCGCCAACACGTCGGCGTCGGTCTCCTCCTTGAGGGAGAGGAACTCGCCGACGATACCCGTCGCCTCTGTCATGGGTTGTACTGGTCGGTAGGCGCGGTAAAACCCTGCGGGTTCGGCCCGCCGGGCTGCGGTTGCCGAAGGAACTTTCACACCGTGGGGCGCGGGTGTCTGTATGGCTGCTGACCCGAACCGACTCGTCCGGGCACTCGTCTACGCCGTCTTCGGGTTCCTCGTCACTCTCGGCATAGGTGTCGCGTTCCGGGTCGACCTGGGAATCGCCCTCCTGCAGAGCGCTGCGGTCGCGCTCTCGATGGTCCTCGTGACGTTCCTGCTCGCGACGGCGAAGCTCTGAGCGGCTGCCAGGCGGTGGCCCCCGGGAGAACTATCCGCTATCAGGTCGTACGGGCAGGTAGTATGGGAGCCGATGGAGCACGCGTCCTCGTGGTCGACGACGAGGAGGCGGTGGCAGACGCGTACGCGTTGCGACTGGCAGAGTGGTACGAGACGGACGTGGCGTACAACGGCGCTGATGCCCTGGAGATCGCGGAGGACTTCGACGTCATCGTCCTCGACCGCCGAATGCCCGACATGTCCGGCGACGAGGTCCTCGCCCGGCTCCGGGAACGCGACGCCACATGCCGGGTCATCATGGTGACCGCGGTGGACCCCGTCGTCGACATCGTCGACCTCGACTTCGACGACTACCTCTGCAAACCCGTCGATAGCGCGACGCTGCACGCGGCCATCGACCTGCACCTTCGTCTCGGCGCGTACGACGACGACGTGCGAGCCCTGCTCTCGCTGGTCGCGACGCTCGACCTGCTGGAATCGAAACTCTCCCAGCTCGAACTGGACCGCGACGAGGCCTACGTCGCCGCCTGTGAGCGCCGTGACGACCTTGCCCGAACGCTCACCGACGCGGTCGACGACCTGCACGAACTGGTCGACGCAGTCGAATCTGTCGACCGGGGCTGAGCCACTACTCGTCCAGCGCGTCGTGCAGTCCGAGCACACGGTCGACGAGTGTCTCGGGCGTCGGCGCGACGACCTTGCACATCGGCTCCTTCCCGAGTGCGCCGTGGTCGAGGACAGCCACCGGACGGTCGTCTTCGCCGGCGGCACCGAACACCTGTCTGGCCCCCCACTGCATCGTGTTCCCTTCTTCGTCCGGGTCCGGCTGCGCGTCGCGGTCGTACACCGCGACCTGCCAGTCCAGCCTCTCGAGCGCAGCCTCCACGTCGTCGTCAAGCCGGCAGTTGGCCGCGAACCGCAAGTCTGTCGCCTCCTCACGGGCGGCGAGCAGGAAGCGCGCGACGTGGCTGGATGCGCCGAACCGGACGCCGCCGTTCGGTCGTACACCCACGTGGAGCCGAGTGATTCGGCCGTCGACCGCGGCGACCTCGTCGGTGGTCTCGGCGAACGGGAGTGCGCCGACGACGTTCATCCCGACCTCCGGAACGAGCGCGGAGACGTCGGCCGCGACCAGTTCGTCGACCACCGACTCGACCGCCTGGAGGGTTGCGCCGGCCGCAGCACCGTTGCGGACCTCGACCATGTGATGGACTGCGCCCGGGCCTTCGCCGACGTTCTGGTAGTAGCGGAGGGCGCGTTCGACGAACGAGATGGCCTCGCGGACGGCCGTTTCCATCTCGAATCCACGGGCCAGGTTCGCCGTGACCGTCGCGGAGAGGGTACAGCCGGAACCGTGGGTCGCCGCACCGGCGATGCGGCTGTGGCGGATGGTCTCGACGCCGTCGCGCGTCACGAGCACGTCCACGATGTCGTCACCCGGGAGATGGCCGCCGGTGACGAGCGCGGCGTCCGCGCCCAGCTCGAGGAGGGCCGTTCCGGCCTCCCGGGCGCTCGCCTCGTCGGTCGGTTCGATCCCTGTCAGGACGGCTGCCTCGTCGGTGTTCGGCGTCACGAGTGCTGCCTCCGAGATGAGCGCTTCGTACGCCGCTTCAGCGCCCTCGCTGAGCAGCCGGTCACCCGAGGTCGCGACCATCACGGGGTCGACCACGACCGGCACGTCCGTCTCTGCGAGTCGGTCCGCGACGGCTTGGACGACCGGCTCCGTTCCGAGCATCCCGGTCTTCGCCGCCCTGACGGCGAAATCGTCGAACACGGCGTCGATTTGTGCGGTCACCGCTGCAGGGTCGAGGACGGTGCTGGCGGTCACGCCGCGGGTGTGCTGGGCCGTCACGCTCGTGACCGCACTGGTGGCGAACACGTCGTGGGCCGCCATCGTCTGGATGTCTGCCTGGATGCCGGCACCGCCACCCGAGTCGCTGCCGGCGATGGTGAGCCCGACGGGTGGCCCGGTCGGGACTGGCTGTCGCTGGTGCATACACGTGTGGTACAACCCAGTGATAAAAGTCGTTGGTGTTCCGGTCAGCCGTCGAAGGAGAACTCGTATCCGAGCTGGGTCAACAGGTCGAACAGGTCGAACCAGCCGAAGCTCTCGACGATGGTCTCGTCCTCGAAGCGGTTGATCCAGAAGCCGCTGGTCGCGAAGGACTTCTCGGTGGGCTCGAACCCCCAGAAGCTCCCCTCGTGGGTGCCCGCGAACGAGAGCCAGGTGAACGTCCAGTCGCCACTGGCGGTGAAGGACTCGGCTTCGATGGTGAAGTCCGGGAACGCCATGAAGTAGTCCTCGAGCATCGCCTCGAACTCGTCGTAGCCCGATGCGTAGTCCCCGCTCCAGCCGTACGGAATCTCGGTCTCCAGGTCGTCCGCGAAGTAGTCCTCGAAGCCTGTGAGGTCCTGGTCGTTGATGCCGTCGACGACGTCGCGGATGATCTCGCTGTACCGGTCGATGAGTTGGGAGTCGTTGGTTGCCATGGAAAATCCCCAGTTGTACGATACGGCGAGTAAGAATATATGGTTTCTCTAGGGGTTATTGTCGAAAGCACGTTTCACAGGGGTTATGGGGTTTCTGGTGGGTAACTGGGTCTGACAGTGTTCTGGCTGGTGGGGTCTCACGCGGACGGAACCGGCGCTTCCCACAGCCACACGAGGACCGACCCGACCGCCAGCACGCCGCCCCCGACCGCCAGTGCGAACAGGGGTGAGACGGCGTCCGAGAGCACGCCGCTGCCGAGCTGGAAGGGGACCACGGTCACCGCGCTCACCATCGCCATCGCGCTGAGGACCGTGGCGCGCCCGGTCGATTCGATGCGGTCGTTGACGTACTGGCTCGCGAGGGTCCCCGTCGTGTCCGCGACACCGCGAACCAGCAGGAGTACCGGGAGCGCGAGAACCGGGACGGCCCACATCCCGACGAGTGCGGCACCCACCCCGAGCGGGAGGAGCAGGAACCACGTCCGGAGACCGACGTACTCCTCGATGGCCCCGGCGTTGTAGCTCAGGGCCGCGCCGACGAGGCTGATACCGGCGTAGTACCAGCCAAGCGCCTGTTCGACCTGGCTCTGCTGGAGACCGAGGTCGAGCGTGACCGTCTCGAAGATCGGCTGGACGAAGATGAACACGAGGTAGAGTACGGCCGCGAACAGGACGTAGTAGTACAGGACGAACGCCCGGAGCCGCCGGCGCGTGAGTGCCCCGCGGACGATGCCGAGCGCACGCCGGACGGACAGCACGTCACCGCCGGCACCCTCGACTGACTCGGGTTCGGGCATCGAGAGGAGCACCGGGATACCGACCGCGGTGAGGCCAGCCGCGACCCAGAAGGGGTACCGCAAATCGACGCTGCCGAGGTAGCCGCCCGCGACGGCACCGACCACGCCGACCAGCAGTGCCATCGACTCGCCGCGGCCACGGACCCGGGCGAAGGCGTCCTCGGAGAGTTCGACCGTCAGGGTGTCGTACAGCCACGCGTCCTCGCTCCCCGACCGGAACGTGTACCCCAGCGACCACAGGGCGTACAGGCCGAGGAACGCGGGGAACGTCTCGGCGAAGCCGAGGCCGACGAGCGTCGCCGCGATGACACTGGTCCCGAGGAGGAGGCTGTTCCGGCGGCCGACCCGGTCACCGACGTAGCCGGTGGGAACCTCGCCGAGCACGGTCGTGAGGTTGTAGACCGCTTCGAGTGCGGCGATCTGCGTGAAGGTCAGCCCCTGCGAGAGGAAGTAGAGGTACATCACCGGGCGGTAGAACTCGACCGCCTTGGTGGCCTTGTACAGGTAGTACCGGACCACGCTCGATGCAGGGAGCGACGGGGCCATCGATAGGACCGTCTCGCGTCGGCAGGTGATGGTTTACGGTTCGCCGGTGGCGGTTCGACGCGACCCGCCGGTCGGCCCACGCGTTGAAGCCACCCCGCACCGAGTGACGCTCGTGGACACGAAGACCAAACTGCTGTTCGCCGGCAGCGCGCTCGGCCTCGTGGCGTTCGTCCAGGTCGTCCGGCACGTCTGGGCGCTCTCCCAGCGCGTCCCCCAGGCCGCGATGACCGCGAACCAGGCCGTCCTCGTCGAGTGGGCGGTCTGGGTCGCGGCGCTCGGGAGTACCTTCCTCGTGCTGGCGTGGGTACTGACGCAGTTGCGGGCCGTCTCTGCCGACCAGTGACCGAGGGTTCAAACCGGAAGCCGGGGCCAGTCCCGGTATCACCTGAGACCAGCCCCTCGGTGGCTCGCGGTTGTGCGGCGACCCCCCGAGGGTTCCCCTACTGCCACCCCGCCGCCTGTTCGCCACGATTCCAGAGCCTGTCAGTCCGCCTGATGCTGGGGACACGTTCATTAGTCCAGACGGCCACAGAACGCTCGTGATTGGTGGCAGCACCGAGTGGGGTGACTACCTGACGGATCGACTTCTCGAACGCATCGAAGACCTCCCGCCGGACCCGGGCCCGGGGCACTACGTCGTCATCGACGTGATGCACTTCTCGACCACGGTGGTGGAACTCCTGGCCAACGGGGCCGAGTACGTCCACATCACCGAAGAGCGCGGCGACGAGTTCGCCTTCCGCGAGGCGAACCCCGACGCGTGCATCGGTGGTGGGACCACACCGACCTACGAGCCGGCCGACGGCTACGACTTCTTCAACTCGCCGAGCTACGTCCAGTCCCTCGACGTGGCTGGCCGACCCGTGGCGATGACCTCCTCGAACGGCGGTCGCGCCATCGACCGGCTGCTCGGGACCGACGGCGCGAGCATCTACGTCGGGTCGACGACGAACGCGGCCGCGCTGGGCCAGCACCTCCGGACGGTCGACGGTCCGGTCCACCTGCTCGCCGCGGGCAAGGACGGCGAGCCGGCGACCGAGGACACCATCGGGGCATTGCTCGTGGGGCGACACCTCGCCGGCGTCCCGCTCGAGCCGGTCGAAGCTGAGCTCTTCCGGGACCAGCTGGAGTACGCGAAGGGACCGAACTACCCCGACAAGAACGAGGTTCGAAGCAGCGACGTCCGCGAGTACGCGATGTCGCTGTCGAGTCGGGACGTGATTCCGCGGCTCGACGGTCGTCGGTTGGTCGACGTGGCGAGCTAGTCGTCACTGCCGTCTGCAGCCGCTGCCAACTCGGCGTACGCCCGCCACGCTGGGTCCTCTTCTGGGTGGCTGAGGTGCTCACCATCGATGGAGACGCCCGTGCCGTCGCGAACCCGACCAGCGTCGGCGACGGGCGTCCCGCGCTCCCGGAGCGCCGCGAGCACGTCGTCGACACCCTCGGGACGGACAGCGATGAGGAGCGTGCTGGAGGTGGTCGATGCCCAGGGGTCCATGTCGAGTGCGTCACAGACCGCTCGCACGTCGTCGGCCACGGGCACCGCCCCGGGCTCGAACTCGATGGCGACCTCGGCGGTCTCGGCGAGTTCGACCAGTGCGCCGTGGAGGCCGCACTCGGTCGCGTCGTGCATCGCCGTCACCGGCCCCGAGGCTGCCGCGAGCAGTGCGTCCCTGACGTGGCCGGTCTCGGGGAGGCGGTCGGCAAGGGAGTCGAGGTCCACCTCCACACCGGCGTCCCGGAGCTGGTCCGGGTAGAGGTTCGCGAACAGCGCCGCGGCCTCGACCGCAGGACCGTGGG
Source organism: Haloarchaeobius pelagicus (assembly GCF_051207375.1). Taxonomy (NCBI): domain Archaea; kingdom Methanobacteriati; phylum Methanobacteriota; class Halobacteria; order Halobacteriales; family Halorubellaceae; genus Haloarchaeobius; species Haloarchaeobius pelagicus. The sequence continues at coordinate 411,341 of NZ_JBPJZD010000001.1, forward strand.
TGATGAGCAGATGGTCCCCCGGTCGAGCACCGTCCGGCCGGATCACCTCGTCGTGGTCGCCCACGCCCATGACCGTCGCCCCGCCGACCCACGGGAACGAGCAGCCGTGATAGCGGGCGGTGTGCCCGGTCAGCACCGAGGTCCCGAGCGCCTCGAGTTCTTCGTCCATCGTCGTCCACACCGCCGCGAACGCCTCGTCGGTCATCTCCGGCGGCAGTGAGAACTCGATGGCGAGGTGACTCGGTGGAATCCCCGAGACGGCCACGTCCGCGAGCACCACGCCGAGGGCGAATCTGGCCGCACGTTCCCAGCCGAGCTCGGGAAGGATCGAGATGGGGTCCGTGGCGGTCACGACCGCGGTCCCACCCGCGTCCAGCACGCCGAAGTCGACGCCGTGGCGCGGCCCGACCGCCACGTCGTCTCGTTCGGCACCCAGGTTCGGGTAGATGTACTGGTCGAAGAACTCGCGGTCGATCTTCCCACGGTCGCTCATTGCCCGGTGTTACCGCGCGGTCGTCAAAAGGGGTAGCGGTCTCAGTTCAGCCACGACGGGTCCGGGACGACGTTCGGGTCCCCGAGGAGCGGGGTCATCGCCAGCAGGAGTTAGAGCGCCCAGAGGTCACTGACTGCCATGCTGGATCTCGTCGAACAGCGCGGTCACGCGTCGCTCTATCTCGTCGCGGATTTCGGCGACCTCGTTCGGCGACTTCCCGTCGGGGTCGGTGAGGTCCCAGTCGCGGACGTCGACCTCGGTGTCGAGCGACAGGGTCGAACAGCCCATCGTCGCGACCACGTCGCAGGATGCGAGTTCCTCGTCGGAGACCTCGCGCGGCGTCCGGTCCGAGAGGTCGATGCCGAGTTCGCGCATCGAGTCGACGACCTCGTCGTGGACGTGGTCGGCGGGCAGGGTTCCCCCGGTGACGATGTTCCAGTCGAGGCCGCGCTCGTCGCGTTCGCGCTCGGCGAAGGCGGTCGCCATCTGGCTGCGCCCGGCGTTCTGCACGCAGACGAACCCGAGCGTCGTCATCGCGCACCCTCCGTCTCGTGGAGCACGTCGAGCAGTGCGTCGGCGCGGTCTGTCGTCCGGTAGTAGCGCCACTTCCCGTCCTTGCGACGGTCGACCAGCCCGGCGCTGGTGAGGTCCGAGAGCGCGTGGCTGATGGCGCTCTCGCTCACGTCGAGCAGCGGGTCGAACTCGCAGACACAGAGCTCGCCGTCGGCCGCGGCCAGCAGGCGCACGATGCGGTAGCGCGTCTCGTTCGAGAGCGCACCGAACACGGCGACGTGGTCGTCGATTCGGTCGAGGTCGGCATCGGTTCGCAGGTCGTCCAGGTCGGCGACGCGGGCGTCCACGTCCTTGGCACGACACTCGCCCAACTGGTCGGCGATGAGCCGTTCCAGCCGCTCGGTCTCGGTCATATCTGAACGGTTTCTCAATCGTTCGGATAACGGTTCTGGTCGGTCTGCGAGTCCTGTGAGGGACGTTCACGTACTGAGTGCTACCGGTTACTCCTCACCGACCTCGCCGGTCCGCCGCCCCGTTATCTCGTCGGGGTGCAGTGCCCAGAACGTCGGTTCGAGTTCGGCGACGTCCTCGCCGAACACGCGGATCGGCTGGTACAGTTCGTTGATCTCCGCGTCGGTCAGGTCGTCTGCCGGCGTCAGGCCCCCTCTGACGACGATGCTCCAGGACTCGTCGCTCTCGGGCGAGCCGTAGAGGACGAGCGTCGCGGTAGTGGTCGTCTCGGCGTAGTGCATCTTGTCGCTGCCCTCGTGTTCGGCGAGGCGGACGAGGATGCGCTCGTCCTCGGCGTCGTAGTGGTAGGAGATGGGAATCGCGTAGGCGTCGCCCTCGTCGGCGAGGGCGAGGGTCCCGTGGCCCTGCTCGGTGAGGCGACGTTCGACCTCGTCGGGCTCCATGCCGAACGTGTAGACGTATTCGACGTGTTCCATAGGTGACTCTACGCCGGGAGGGGGGAAGTCGGTTCCCCCGGCGGCTATTTGGGGCTGGCTGTCGCAGTCGAGGGCATGACCGGGACACGGGCCGGCCTCGTCCTCGCCGGCGGCTTCTCGACGCGCTTCGGCGAGGGAGACAAGGCCGTCGCCGACTACGACGGCGAGCCGATGGTCCGCCGGGTGGTTCGGCGAGTGGGCGAGGTGACCGACGGCGTCGTCGTGAACTGCCGGGCCGAGCAGGTGCCGGCGCTCCGGGCCGCACTCTCGGGGTACCCGCGGGTCGCGCTCGCGGTCGACCCGGTCCCCGACCGGGGGCCGATGGCTGGTATCTGGGCGGGCCTGCGGGCGGTTCGTGCACCCTACACCGCGGTCGTCGCCTGCGACATGCCCCTGGTCGATTCTGACCTCCTCGACCTGCTGTTCGAGCGGGCCGCCGGGGCTGATGGCGCGCTGGTCCGGACCGACGACGGCTGGTTCCAGACGACGCAGGCGGTGTACCGTACCGACGCGATGCGGGCCGCCTGCGAGTGTGTGCTGGGCGGCGAAGACGCCCGGATTCTCGCGGCGCTCGACGGATTGGACATCGAAGAGATACCGGAGGACGCGGTGCCCGACATGGCCACCTTCACCGACGTGAACGAAGCGGGCGACCTGCGCTAGATGACGTCGACGACCGGGTCGTCCTCGTCCGCGAGACACGTCAGGACCACCCGGTCGATGCGGTCGCTCCGGTCGTGAATCTCGGCGGCGATCTGCCGGGCGGTCGCTTCGAGGTCGTCGTCGTCGACCATGTTCAGGACCGGGACGACAGTCGCGTCATCCGGGACGTTCTTCAGGCCGCCCTCGGGGTCGGTCAGGACCTGTGCGACGTGGCGGGTCTTGATGACGCCACCGATGCGCATGTTGGTGATGTCGACGACGGATTCGGGCCGGTGGACGACGAGGTCCGAGAGCGCCTGCCCGACGATCTGGACGCTCACGACGGGGCAGACCGCGTCCGCGTTCTCGGGGATCGCCGGCTCCAGGTCACCGGGTGCCTTGAACAACTTCCCGCGAGCACCGTCGGCCTTCACGAGGACTGGCACGTCGGCTGCCTCGGCGAGTTCGGCGACCGTCGCCGTGTCGTAGCCGCGGTAGCGGTCCTCGCGTTCCTGTTCGAGGACGAGGCCGAGCGGCCAGTCCTCGTCGTCGGCTTCGGCGAGCGCGGCCACCGGGTCCTCGGTCGCCACGACGCGGCCGACGTGGCCGTCGAAGATGGGGATGCGGACCGTGGCGGTGACGACCGCCTCGTGCAGGTCGCGTGCGAGGGTGTAGAGGAGGGACTTCTTCCCGCCCGCGCCGACCACGCAGACCGTGCCCTCGCTCGGGACCGCCTCCGTCAGTTGCACGGTTCGACCTCCACGCGGACCGCGCTGTGCTTGTATTCGGGAATCTTCGCCTCGGGGTCCAGGGTGTCGCCGGTGAGCACGTTCACGAGTGGGTCATCGTCGTGGAACGTCATGAATACCGTCCCACGGCGGATGGCCGGCGTCACCTCGGTGGCGACGGTCAGCGAGCCACGGTCGTTCTCGACGCGGACGGTGTCGCCGTCCGAAATACCCCTCGATTCGGCGTCCTCCGGATGTATCTGGAGCGTGCCGGCCCCCCGGAGTCGCGTGAGCGTGTCGGACCGGCGGGTGACCGCGCCGCTGTTGAAGTGTTCGATGACGCGGCCCGTGGTGAGCACGAGGTCGTCATCCGTGACGGGGTCGGCGGGGGCGACGTGTTCGACCACGCGGAGTTGGGCGGTTCTGGACCCGTTCTCGAACCGGTCGACGTGGAGCACGTCGGTGCCAGCATCCGCGCCTGCGGGGAACGGCCAGCGCAGGCTCCCGTCGCCGATGTCGTCGTACCGCATCCCGCCGTAGATTGGTGCGACACGGGTGAGCTCCGCGAAGACCCGTGCTGGACTGTCGTACTCGAACGGGTCGTCGGTTAGCCGACGGCCGAGTTCCTGGATGATGGCGAGGTCGGTGCGGGCGTCTCCGGGCGGGGTCGTGTTCGGGCGCATCCGCATGACCTGCCGGTCGGTGTTCGTGACTGTGCCGTCCTTCTCGGCCCAGGCACTCCCGGGGAGGACCACGTCGGCGAACACGGTCGTCTCGCTCGGGAAGATGTCGTGGACGACGAGGAAGCACTCGTCGAGCTTCTCGCGAACGCGGGTCTGGTTCGGTTCTGTCACGGCGGGATTCTCCCCGAAGACGTAGCAGGCGTGAACCGACTCGCCCATCTCGTGGGTCGCCTCGACCTCGGTCAGCCCGGGTGTCGAGGGGATTGCAGACGGTTCGACGCCCCACTCCTCGGCGAGGTCGGCGCGGGCGTCGGCGTCGGTGACCGGCCGATACCCCGGCAACACGGAGGGAAGCGCACCCACGTCGCCCGCGCCCTGCACGTTGTTCTGGCCCCGGAGCGGGTTCACGCCCGCTCCTCGCTTGCCGACGTTGCCGGTCAGGAGCGCGAGGTTGAGCAGGGCGTGGACGTTGGCGGTCCCGCAGTGGTGCTGGCTCATCCCCATCCCGGTGAAGATGGCGGCCGCGTCGGCCTCGCCGTAGGCCCGGGCCGCGGCTCTGAGGTCGTCGGGGTCGACGCCCGCCTGCTCGGCCGCGTCGTCAACGTCGACCTCGGCGAGGAACTGTTTGAGCGGGCCGAACTCGGTGGTCCGCTCGGTGACGAACGCGGCGTCGACGAGTCCCTCCTCGACGATGACGGCGGCCATCGCGTTCAACAGCGGGATATCGTATCCCGGTTTCACGGGCAGGTGGTGGTCGGCAGCCTCGGTAGTGTCGGTCGCCCGTGGGTCGACGTGGATCATCGTCGTCCCCTGCTTGATGGCAGGCAGGAGGTACGACCGGAAGATGACGGGGTGGTTCACCGCCGGGTTCGCGCCCACGACGAGGAAGCAATCTGCCTCCATGAGGTCGGAAAGCGTGTTCGTCATCGCGCCCGCGCCGAAGCGCGCACTCATCGCGGCGACCGTCGAGGAGTGACAGAGCCGGGCGCAGTTGTCGACGTTGTTGGTGCCGAAGACCCGGGCGACCTTCTGGAGCAGGTAGTTCTCCTCGTTCGTGCAGTTCGAGGAGGCCATGAAGTAGCACGAATCGGGCCCGTACTGGTCGCGGGCCGCGGTGAACTCGCGCTCGATACGGTCGAACGCCTCGTCCCAGCTCGCCGGGTGGAGGTCGCCGTCGTCCCCGCGAATGAGGGGTTCTGTCAGGCGCTCGTCGCTCGTGACCGCGTCGTAGGCGGCGACCCCCTTCGGACACACCTCGCCCTTCCGGTTGACCGGGCCGCGCCAGCCCGTCGCCTTCCCCGAGGCGGGGGCGTACTCGATGCCGCAGCCGACCCCGCAGAACGGACAGATGCTGTGGGCGGGCTCGTGGGTACGGTCGTCCATACAACTATGTGACACGCTGCAGGCGTAAATGTTCGCGACAGTCCTTATCTGCCTACTCGCGCTACTCTCAGGTATGGTCTCGACTGGTCATCGCCTGGAGGAATCGGCACCGAACTCCGTCACCACGACGGTCGACGTGAAGTGTACCGGCCACGTCCGTGGGGCCGTCGGCCAGCCCCGGCTGGAGTACACCTTCGAGGGCGACACGCTCCGGGAGTTCCTCGACGCGTTCCTGGCGGAGTACGACGTGGCCGACCTGCTCATCGCAGAGAGCGAGACGGAGTCGACCCACCGGGGCTGGGTCCCACACGCCGAGGACCTCCCCGGCACCTGGCGGAAGAACCCGGAAGGAGAGCAGAGCCGGCGCTACGCCCGTATCTGCGTGAACGGCCGGTTCAACGAGCACCTCGACGGGCTCGATACGGAACTGGAAGCGGGCGACCGGGTCGCGCTGATGTACCCGTTCATCTACTGCTGCTGAAAATAGTTCTCCCCGATTATCGCCGCCCGTGGACCGTCTCCGCGGCTTTCACCGAACCGGCCAGCGGCAGCACGATCCACGCCAGCAGCCCGAGCGCGGCCAGTGCCGGCGAGAGCGACGAACTCGCCAGTGCGGCACCGACGCCGCCCCCGGTCGTCTGGACGCCCGAGAGGACGAGCACCCGGAAGCAGTCCGCCGGGTTCGCCAGCACGAGCGCGGTGACGACCAGCTCGGGTGGGTCCGCGAACACGACCGCCGAGAGCGCGAGCAGGTCGTGTGCGAAGACGAACCACACCCACGCCAGCAGGACGCCACCGAGCGCGTGGGTCTTCTCGCGGGCCAGCGTCGAGACGAGCACGGCGATGGCGAGGAACGCGAGCCCGGCACCGACCGCCGCGAGCAGGAACCGGGCGTAGGGGCCGGTTCCAGACACGCCGACGAACCGGAACAGCAGCGCGCCGCCGAAGCCGAAGCCGACGGCGAGCGCGGCGACCAGCCCGAGCGCCCGTCCGAGGTACGTCCCGAGCAGCACCCGGGACCGACGGACCGGGAGCGCGAACAGCATGTCGAGCGTACCGCGCTCGGACGGCTCGACGACGGCGGCGTACCCGAACGCCAGCGCCGCGAGCGGGACGAGGTAGACCGAGAACTCGGCGAGCGAGACGACGACCGCGCCGGCTCTCCCGCTCCCCGCACCGGAGCCGCTGGCGGCCGCGACCGCGAGCGAGACGACCGCGAACAGGGCTGCGAGCCCGACCGGCCAGCGCGACCGCGACAGGGTGCGGTACTCGCGGTCGGCCAGGGTCAGGACGTGGCCGAGTCCCTCGAGAGCCGGGAGCGACGGGGTGGCCCGACCGAGTTTCGCCGCACCTTCGACGGCCGTCGTCGTGCCGCCGTCGGGGCGGGGGTCGCCCTCGTCGTCCGGGTATTCACGGTCCGCCGTCATGCTGCCTCACCCCCGTTCTCCGCGAAGACCTCGTTCGCCGGCCGGTCGTCCGCGACGTGCTGGCGGAAGGCGTCCACGAACTCGGGACCGGTGACCTCGAACGCGGCCACGTCGACTGCCTCGCGGATGGCATCGAGGACTGCGCCCTCGTCGCCCTGCGGGCAGGTAACGACCAGCGGGTCGTCGGGACTCTGGACCGTCAGCTCGACGCCGTCGAGGTTCGTGACGGCCTCGACCGCGGGCGCGGGGTCGGCGTCGGACGCGAGCCGGCAGGTCACGGTCGTCTCGGTCGCGACCGCGTTGCGAAGCGCCTCGACGGGCCCCGTGGCGACCTCGTGGCCGTCGCGGAGGATGGTCGCCCGGTCGCACAGTGCCTCGACCTCGCGCAGGTCGTGGCTCGTCAGGACGACGGTCATGTCCGTCTCGGCGATGGACCGGACCACGTCGTGGAAGTCCGCGACGCCCTCGGGGTCGAGGCCGGCGGTCGGCTCGTCCAGCAGGAGCACGTCGGGGCGGGTGAGCAGGGTCGTCCCGAGCCCGAGGCGGCGGGTCATCCCGTTGGAGTACCCCGCCACCTCGCGGTCCGCCGCGTCGGCCAGCCCAACCGTCGCGAGCACCCGCTGGACCTGGTGGTCGCGCTCGTCGGCCGGCACGTCCCGGAGGCGGGCGTAGTAGGTCAGCACCTCGCGCCCGGTCAGGCGCGGCTCGAAGCCGGCGTCCTCGGGCAGGAACCCGACGTGGCGGCGGCGCTCGACGCCCGCGTCGGCCCCGAGGCCAGCGACCTGCACCTCGCCCTCGTCGGGCGACTCGTGCCCGACCAGCAGGCGGAACAGGGTGGTCTTGCCGGCCCCGTTGGTGCCGACGAGCCCGAACGTCTCGCCGCGGTCGACCGACAGCGAGACGCCGTCGAGTGCGGTCACCGAACCGTACGTCTGCCGGACGTTGGTCACGTCAATCATCGTCGTCATAGTATCGCCTCCAGTTGTCGTGGGGTGGCCGGACGAGCGGGTGCTGGTCCACGACGCCCGGGGCCTCGATGACGGGCACCGAGCGCTCGGCCGTGCGGACCACCGCGAACGCGGGCGAGTCGGCGAAGACCGCGGCTTCGGGGTGCTGTGCGACGAGGTGTTCGACCAGGCCGGCGGGCTGGTACCGCGTCTCGCTCACCCCGTCCTGGTCGGTGTCGGCGGTGGTCGCGCTCGACCAGTAGTTGCCCTCGCGCGAGCTGTTCCAGGCGACCTGCTCGCCGACGACCGCCTTCACCGGCCGGTCGTTCTCGACGAAGCTGTTGTGGTGGACGCGCTCGCGGACGCTCCCGGCCGAGAGGTGGACGCCCACCTGGTTCTCCATCACCAGGTTGTGCGTGATGGTGTTGTTCAGCGAGTTGTACACGAACAGGCCCTGCCCGTTCCCGACCACCTCGTTCCCCCGCAGCACGCTGTGGTCGATGGACTTGACCATGATGCCGTGGCCGCTCTGGCCGGTGTTGTTCACCGCGGTGTTGTTCTCGATGCGCAGGTACTCCGAGATCATCAGCGCGTAGCCCGCGTCGTTGCCGAACGCGGTGTTGTTCCGCAGCACGCAGTTGTCGGAGTACATGTAGTGGACCCCGTACCGCAGGTCCCACATGGTGTTCCCGGTGGCGACGACCTCCGAGGCCCACGAGTAGTAGACGCCGTCACGGACGTCCGTGATGCGGTTGTCCCTGACGACGGCCCCGGTCGCCCGCCAGAGCTGGATGCCGTTCCCCCGGTCGGTGAGCGACTCGACCGACTCGCGCCCGACGATGGTGTTGTCGAGGACCCGCACGTCTTCGGTCCCGTTGACCCAGACGCCGAAGGTCGTGTTCGTGACCCGGCTGTCCCGGACGGTGACGCGCCGGCCGTCGACCCAGATGGCCGCGTCGTTCCCGCTCGTCTGCCAGCCCGAGTTGCGGACCCAGACGCCCGCGACGGTGACGTTCGGCGCGTCGATGGTGAGCACGTCGCCCTCGCCGTCACCGTGGAGCAGGGTGCGGTCCGGCCCGGCCCCGCGGATGGTGACGTTCGGCGTCGTGACCCTGACGGTCTCGTCGAACCGGCCCTCGACGCGGACCACGTCGCCCGGGTCGGCCGCATCGAGTGCCGCCCGGAGCGTGTCGAACTCCTGGCCGTCGAGTCGGGCGACGCCGTCCTCGGTGGGTGCCTCGAACGCGAGGTCGCGCGGGACCGACGGGTCGAAGGCGACCTGTCGGCCGTCGTCGCTACTCGCGCTTCCAGTGCTGGCGTCAGCAGTGCGCGCGGCGCTGGCTGCCGGCCCGGCGACCGCGATGCCGGCGGCCGCCAGCACGACCACGAGCGCGACCGCGACGATGCCGTACTCCCGGACCTCGCGCACGGTCAGTCACCTCCGACGTGACCGGGTGGCTGGTTCCGGTCGTCGCGGTCGGCTGGCTCGTCCCGGTCCTCCGACTCCGGCAGCTCGTCCTCGTCGCTTGCACCGGGGAGCTTCTCCCGGATGGGCCCGGGCAGGTTCCGGAGCCGACCCGGCAGGTCGCCGAACGTCACCGGCTTGTCGCGGTAGTAGAACGCCACGACCAGCAGGCCGACCGAGCACGTCGCCAGGTAGGCACCGAGACCGAGCCGGGAGTAGCTGGTGATGTTCGCGACCTCGTACTTGCCCCACAGCGGCGGGGTGAACCCGGAGACGCCCATGACGGGCGCGTTCGGGTCGAGGCTGTGCCCGGTCTGGTAGAGCCGGTACTTGATGTCGGCGAGCATCACGCCGAACACCGCGACGGTGCCGACGAGCTGCCAGCGCAGGCCGCGGCGGAGCCGTTCTTCGTCGGGGGCGAGCGCGACGAACGCGCCGGCCGCCGCGACGCCGACGAACGCCAGCGGCCCGAGCGACCACTCGGGGACGTTCACCGCGTTCGGGTTCGGCTGGTAGTTCGGGCTCCAGTACACCGGGTCCGGGTAGTAGAACCCGATGTACTTGTTGAGCCGGGCCATCTCGACGTAGTCACCGCTGATGTGGGGGTAGGCGTACAGCTGCAGGTGCAACACGGTGTCGGGGTACTGCACGGCGTGCACGCTGATGGTCCACATCGGGAACGCCAGCGCGGCGACCAGGAGCACCGCGGCTATCGCCGGCAGCGTGCGCCTGAGTTCACGAAAATCGTCGGGCGTGGGTAGTTGCATGGTCTCTCACTTCCGGGTTGGCGTCTGGAAACGGGGGATGGAGTGCTGCTCGACCGTGTGTGGTCAGTCGCGCGGTTCGACGATCATCCGCGAGCGCATCTCCAGGTGGAGCGCGCTGCAGAAGTACGTACAGTAGACCCAGTAGACGCCGGGCTCGTCGGCGGTGAAGGTGACCTCGCGGGTGTCCTGGGGCGCGATTGCGAGGTTCACGTCGTGTTCGGGGATGGCGACCCCGTGGATGACGTCCCGGACGTCCTCGATGTTGGTGAGGGTGAGCCGGACCTCGTCGCCCTCCTTCACGGTGAACTCCTGCAGGCCGTACTCGGAGCGCTTCACCGAGGACTTCACGTGGACCTGCTGGTCGTCGATGCGCTCGACGCCGGTCTGTTTCTCCGTGATGTAGGGCTTCTCGCCCTCGTAGTCCTCCCTGTCCCAGGTCGTCGCGGGGTCGAGCTTGTCCCGGTGTGCGAACACGCAGTCGTGCGGTTCGGGGTAGGCCGGGTGGTCCGCGACCAGTTCCATCTCCTTCTCACCCTGGCCGATGTGGATGAGCTGGTCGTTGTCGGGGTGGATGGGCCCGACCGGCAGGAACCGGTCCTTCGAGAGCTTGTTCAGGCTGATGAGCCACTCGCCGTCCGGGTCGGTCGTCATCGCCTCCAGCGCCTGGATGTGCCCGGGGTTGTAGTGGACGTCTATCTTCTCGAGGACGGGGTCCTCGGAGCCCTTCTCGGCCTCGATGGCCTGCTCGATGTCCCACTTCGCGACCTGCGAGTCGATGAACAGGCTGGTGTAGGCGTGGCCGTTGCCGTCGAAGGTGGTGTGCAGCGGCCCGAGACCGACCTTCGGCCGGCCGACGACCGCCTTCGACGGGTCCGACACCTCGCCGAGCTTCTGGAGGTCGAGGATGGTGACCGTCGGCGAGAGCTTGCCGGCGATCATGGCGTACTTGCCGTTCGGTTCGACCTCGACGCAGTGCGGGCTCTTCGGCGTCGGGATGTACTTCACGATGGGGCGGTCGCCCGAGTTCAGCGAACTGCTCTTGGTCCCGTCGACCACGGGGATGCCGTTGACCTCCTCGTAGTTGCCCTGTTCGACCGCCTGCTCGATGGCGGGGATGTCGAACGCCTTCACGAAGTCGCGGTCGTCGTGGGTCATGCCCTTGATGCCGACCGCCTCCTCGGAGTTGTACGCCGAGGAGATGACCCAGCGACCCTCCTTGCCGGAGTCACAGATGTCGAGGTTGCCGTCGACCGTGACCTGCCACTTCGTCTCCATCGAGTCGGGGTCGACCGCGCTGAACAGGCTGGTGTACTTCTCCGGGTTGTGGACGTCCCGGCCGTCGTTGGGCAACGGGGTCCGGAACTCGCCGTTCCCGAACACGTACTTCGTGTCCGGGCTGAGGACGGTCGTCCCGTGGACGGACTGGACGTTCGGCACGTCCGTGATGGCGTCCGTCTCGAAGTACTTCAGGTTCACTCGCGCGATGCGGCCGTTCGCCTTGTCGTTGACGAACAGGTACTCTCCGTCGTAGTCGCCGCCGGTCTCCGAGAGGTTCGGGTGGTGGTTGTCACCCCAGGTGTAGTCGCCGGCCGCCTCCAGCATCTCACTCGTCTGGTCGTCGTAGCCGTAGCCGCGGGCACCCTCCGTGTTGAACACGGGGATGCGCGTCAGCTCCCGCATCGACGGGATACCCAGGACGCGGATCTCGCCGGAGTGACCGCCGGACCAGAACCCGTAGTACTCGTCGTGCTCGCCCGGGGGCACGAGGTGGTCCGGCTTCGAGCCGGCTTTGGCCGACGTGCTGGTTCCCGACCCGCCGTTGTTGAGGATGCCGCCGGCACAGCCGGCCGTCGCCGTCATCGCACCGGCGACCGCGCCCGCCTTGATGAAGTCCCGGCGGTCGAGTTCGAGACCGGCGAGTTCGACGGCGAGGCCGTCCTCGTCGTCCCGTGGCGTCTCCGTCTCGACCTCTGCGAGCACGTCTTCGAGTTGCTGCTCGTACTGTTCGACCACGCTTTCTGGGTCGCTACTGTCGGCACTGGGGGTATGCTCTGACATGGTTGTGTCCCTCGATTACGACCGCGTTATTCGACCGTCACCTTCGCTTCCATCCCGACGCTCTTGTGCGGCGAGCAGTAGTACTCGTAGGTCCCTGCCGTCTCGAACGTGTGGGTGTACCGGTAGCCTTCGTCGAAGAGCTTCGACTTGCCGCCCTCGGTACCTTCCCAGCCGGCACCGTCGGGCTGGCTGGAGACGACGATGTTGTGCTGGTTCGACTTCCAGACCCACTCGACCGTCTCGCCTTTCTTCACCGTCGGGTTCTCCGGCTTGTACTTGAACTGGCCGCCGGGCCCGACCTCGATGGTGACGTCGGCGTCCGAACTCCCACCGCTCCCGCCGGACTCCTTCGAGTCGCCACCGGTGGCCGTGTCCTCACTGCTCCCACCGGAACCGCCGGCTCCGTCGTCGGCCGCCGTCTTCGTCCCCGAGCTGTTGCCACCCAGGCAGCCTGCCAGGGCGAGGCCGATTCCACCGACCGCGGCCGTCCGAAGCACGTGTCGTCTGGTGTGGTCGTCGTTCATTGATCCTCTCCTCATTCGGTCGTTGTGGGCGGACCCATATCAACCGAAAAGCCGGTTCTCGACCGCTGCAAGCCCAGTGAACATGTTCGCCATCGTCGGCACCCACGGGAAACTGGGTCCGCCAGTTTTCGAGAACTGGGAACCCCGGCCGTGTTTTACCCCGTGGGGGACCGTACCATCCGGATGGGGATTCGGATGACCCCACTCGACACAGCGCTCGTGGCCGCGCAAGCGACCACGATACTCGTCGGTACGTATCTCACCACCCTCGCCCGGCGCGCGGGACGGCGGACCGGGGCGAGCAGTCTCCGGTCGCTGGCCGTCGGCTTCGCCTGCATCACGCTCGGGGCCGCCATCGCCGGCGTCGTCCTGGGCCTCGCACCGACCGCGGCGGCACTCGGGTTCAGTGCCCAGGCGGCCGCGACCGCGGCTGGCCTCGTCGTCATCGCGGTGGCGTTGCGAAAGACCGCCGACCCGGCCTGAGCGAGGGGTCCTATCCTGTCTGAATCCGCACGCCGATGGCTCGCCGTAGCACCCGTCGGCTTGCCGAGTGCGGAGTCGTTATGGGTCTGGGAGTACTGGGTGCGAGTACGCAGTGCAGTCCCTCGGTTTTGTCGGAAAATGGAGGGGCATACAAAAGGTACTTAAAAAGCGGATACTTACCTCAGGTAAGGGCTAACTATGCAAGGTCAAAGTCAGCAGCAGGCGTACGACCGGGGTATCACCATCTTCTCCCCGGACGGTCGTCTGTACCAAGTCGAGTACGCCCGCGAAGCGGTAAAACGCGGGAGTGCAAGTGTCGGCGTCCGAACACCGGAGGGTGTCGTCCTGGCAGCCGAGCGTCGCAGCCGCTCGCCCCTCATGGAGCGCGACTCCGTCGAGAAGCTCCACAAGGTCGACGACCACATCGGCCTCGCGTCGGCCGGCCACGTCGCCGACGCTCGCCAGCTCATCGACGTCGCACGCCGTGAGGCACAGGTCAACCAGCTCCGGTACAACGAGAGCATCGGTGTCGAGACGCTCACCAAGGCGGTCACCGACCACATCCAGCAGTACACCCAGACCGGTGGCGCACGCCCGTTCGGCGTCGCGCTGCTCGTCGGCGGTGTCGAGAACGGCACGCCGCGCCTGTTCGAGACGGACCCCTCGGGGACCCCCTACGAGTGGAAGGCCATCGCCATCGGTGGCAACCGCGAAGAGATCCAGAGCCACCTCGAGGACAACTACTCCGAGGAACTCGGCCTGGAGGGAGGCATCGACCTCGCCATCGAGGCGCTCGCCACCCCCGGCGACGAGGAGGGCTTCCCGCCGGAAGGGCTCGCCATCTCGACCATCGACGCCGAGACCGGCACCTACCGGACCCTGGAGACGGACGAGATCGCCGACCGACTGACCGAACTCGACCTCCTCGCGGAGGGTGAGGACGAATGAAACTCGAGAACACCAACCCCTACGAACCCGAACTCGGTAACGCTGAGTGGAAAGACGAGAAGCGAGACGAGGACACGGTCAACAAGACCGGAACGACCACCGTCGGCATCGCGACCGACGATGGCGTCCTCATCGCGACCGACCGCCGTGCCAGCCTCGGCGGCCGCTTCGTCTCGAACAAGAACGTCGTGAAGGTCGAGCAGATCCACCCGACGGCCGCGATGACGCTGGTCGGCAGCGTCGGTGGGGCCCAGTCGTTCATCCGCTCGCTCCGCGCGGAGGTCAACCTCTACGAGACCCGTCGCGGCGAGGACATCAGCATCCCCGCCCTCGCGACGCTCGCCGGGAACTTCGCCCGCGGCGGCCCGTTCTTCGCCATCAACCCCATCATCGGCGGGGTCGACGAAGAGGGCAGCCACGTCTACTCCATCGACCCGGCCGGCGGCGTCATGGAAGACGACTACACCGTCACCGGCTCCGGCATGATGGTCGCCTACGGCCTGCTCGAAGGCGAGTGGCACGAGGACATCACCATGCCCGAGGCCAAGCGCGCCGCCGCGCGTGCGGTCCGCTCCGCCGCCGAGCGTGACACCGGCTCCGGGAACGGCCTCGTCCTCTGTGAAGTCACCGCCGACGGCGTCGACATCACGGAGTACGACGGCTTCCCGGACGAAGACGAACTGTAACCCGGGGTTCGCTACTCCCAGCCCCGGCTCGCCCGGACGGGATTGCGGTCCCGTCCCGTTTCTAATCGCTCTTTCTCGACGGTCGCCACTGCGTGTCCAGCGCCGGCTGTCGTCTCCGACAGGACCGTGCCAGTCGGGTCTGCGACCAGGCTCCCGCCGGCGTGGTCGCGTCCGCGCTGGTCGCCGATGTGGTTCGAGCCGACGACGTAATATGGTCCATCGAGCGCACGCGCACGCAAGAGCAGTCGCCAGTCCGCCCGGTAGCTCGTGCGCCACGCGGCCGAGACGGCGAGCACGTCACAGCCCTCGCGGGCGTACTCGAGCCCCAACTCGGGGAAGTTGAGGTCGTAACACAGCGCGAGGCCGAGCGTGCCGACCCGGGTCTCGACCGTGGTTGGGCCGTCGCCGGTCGCGAACACGTCGGCCTCCTCGCCCCAGGGGCGTCGTTTCCTGTAGGTTCCCCGGACACCGTCCCCGTCGACCACGACGAGGCTATTGTAGAGCGACTCCCCGTCGCGCTCGGGGACGCCTGCGACGAGGGTCACGTCGTGCTCGCTCGCCATGGGAACGAGCCAGTCGGTCAGCGGCCCTGGAACGGGCGCGCCCAGTTCTTCGGCCACGTCGAGCGCGTAGCCGGTCACGCACAGTTCGGGGAAGACCGCGAGGGCGACCGACTCGGGAAGCGATTCGACGGCGCGCTCGATGGCCGCGAGGTTGGCGTCTACGTCGCCGACGGTCGGTTCGAACTGACAGGCTGCGACGGAGGGTGAACCGCGCATAGCTAGCACACCGCGGGGGATGCCCTTGAGCGTGGCTGAGAACATGTCCGGCTTTTACGTTCAAAAAGCCAGCCCTATGTTCGACTGAACGCCCATCCCGGTCCCCTGCCGAGGGTTGGGTATGAACGCGGAGTGTGAGCCATGAGTGTAGAGGGAGAGACGGGGTCGGGGACCGTCCCCGACCCACTGACGCGACTGGACGGCGAGGGCGACTTCGGCCGGACAGCGCGGACACTGTATGCGACTGACGCGAGCATCTACCGGGTCGAACCAGCCGGTGTGGTGTGGCCGGCCTCGTGCGAGGACGTGCGCCGAACCCTGGCGTACGCCCGCGAGGTGGACACCAGTGTGGTCGCCAGGGGTGCCGGCTCCAGCCTGACCGGGAACGCAGTCGGTGAGGGCATCGTCCTCGACTGCTCACGCCACCTCGACGAGGTGGTGTCGGTCGACCCCGACGCCCAGACCGCCACGGTCCAGCCGGGCGTCGTCCTCGACGAGTTGAACGAGGAACTGGCCGACCATGGACTCTATTTCCCGCCGGACCCGAGCACGTCGAGTACCTGCACCATCGGTGGGATGGTCGCGAACGACGCCGCCGGGGCACACTCGGTCCGGCACGGGACGACCCGGGACAACGTCCGCCGGGTCGAGTGCGTGCTCTCCGACGGTTCGGTCGCGGACTTCGAGCAGGTCTCGGGGGAGGCCCTCGAAACGGAACTGGCACGCGACGACCGCGTCGGCGAGTGCTACCGGACCGTGGTCGACCTCGCGGCGCTTCATGCCGACGAGATCGACCGCCGCTACCCCGACGTGGACCGTAACTCCAGCGGCTACGACCTCGAATCGAGCGTCGCCAGCGACGGCTCCTGGGCCGACCTCTCCAACCTCGTCGTCGGGAGCGAGGGCACCCTGGCGGTCGTGACCGAGGTGACGCTTTCACTCACCGCGGTTCCAGAGACCAGGGCCGCCGCGCTGGTGTTCTACGACGACGTGCGGACCGCGGCCGACGCGGTGACCGGTGCGCTGGCGGCCGACCCGAGCGCGGTCGAACTCGTGGACGACGCGGTGCTCGGCCACGCCAGGGCGGCCTGGGGCATCGACCTCGTGCCCAACGAGGCCGGGGCAGCCCTGCTCGTGGAGGTCGAGTGCGATGCGGGCGAGGGGGAGCGGCGGCTGGACGAGGCTGTCGCCGCCAGCCGAACCGAGCACACCGTCTCGGTCGAGCGGGCGGTCCAAGACCACGAGCAGGACCGACTCTGGAAGGTCCGCAAGGCGTCGAACCCACTCCTGAACCGCCGGCCCGGCGACGAGCAGGCCCCGTCGTTCATCGAGGACGCGGCGATTCCACCCGCCCAGCTCCCGGACTATCTGGACAGGGTAGGCGACATCCTCGCGGCCCACGACCTCGATGCGAGCGTCTTCGGCCACGCCGGACAGGGCGTCCTTCACATCAAGCCGTTCCTGAACCTCAAGGACGAGCGCGACCGCGAACGCCTCCGGTCGGTGAGCGAGCAGGTCCACGAAGTGGTCCTCGACGTGGGTGGGGCCATCTCGGGCGAGCACGGCGACGGCAGGCTCCGGTCCGAGTACCTCAGCGAGATGTACGGCGAGACGCTGTATGGGGCGTTCGAGCAGGTCAAGCAGACGTTCGACCCGGACGACGTCTGCAACCCGGCGAACGTCGTGCCCGACCAGGACGGCAATCTCGCGGGGGTGGACGAACAGTTGCGCTTCGGCGACTACGACCCGACGACCGTCGAGACAGCGCTGGACTTCTCCGACGAGCACGGTTTCAGCTCGCTGGTCGAGCAGTGCAACGGCTGCTCGAAGTGCCGGACGATGGACGGCGGGGTGATGTGTCCCTCCTACCGCGCCACCGAGGAGGAGGTGACGAGCACCCGGGGGCGGGCGAACGCGCTCCGGGACGCAATCGACGGGGAACTCGGCGAGGACGCCCTGACCAGCGACTGGTTCCAGGAGGACGTGCTGGACCGGTGTCTCGCCTGCAAGGCCTGCGAAACGGAGTGCCCGACCGGGGTCGACATGGCGAAGCTGAAGACCGAAGCCAAATACCAGAAGCACCAGGAATCGGGTGTCCCGTTGCGCGCCCGGCTGTTCGGGAACGTCCGCACCCTGAACAGGGTCGGGAGCGCCCTCGCGCCGGTCGCGAACCGGCTCGCCGAGTTCGGGCCGGGCAGGGTCCTCGCCGAGAAGACGCTGGGCATCGACCGCCGACGCACCCTGCCCGAGTTCGCGGACGAGTCCCTGCTGGCGTGGTTCGCGAGCCACGACCCCGCCGAAAACGCGGGGGAGCACGGCGCGGTCGTGCTCTACCCCGACTGCTACACAACGTACAACCACCCCGAGGTGGGCAAGGCGACGGTCGAACTACTCGAAGGACTCGGCTACGCGGTCGAGATTCCCGACGTGAACTGCTGTGGCCGCCCCGCGCTCTCGCAGGGGCTGGTTGAGAACGCGAGCGCTGATGCCGCCGAAAACGTCGAGACGCTCCGGGACGACGCCGGGGACGTGCCGGTCCTCGGTCTCGAACCGTCGTGTACCAGCGCGCTGGAGGAGTACGACGACCTCGTCGACGACGCTGGCGGGATTCCGGCGGCCGCCGACACCGTCGCCGGGTTCCTGTACGAGCAGGTACTGGCTGGCGAGGTCTCGCTTCCCGAGGCGGGTGGTGAGACGGCCGATTCCGTCGCCTACCACGGCCACTGCCACGCGACCGCCCGCGGTCGAGACCACGCCCCGGTCGCCCTGCTTCGGCAGGCTGGCTACGACGTGACGCCGGTCGATGCGACCTGCTGCGGGATGGCCGGCGCGTTCGGCTACGAGACCGAGCACTACGACCTCTCGATGGACCTCGGAACCGACCTCGCCGAGCAACTCGACTCGGTCGATGCGGACGTGGTCGCCGCGGGCGGCGCGTCCTGCAGCCAGCAACTCGCGGACTGTGACGTGGAGACCCGTCATCCCATGGCGCTGCTCGCGGAGGTGGTCCGATGAGCGACCGCGACCTGCTCGACGGTGCCATCGACATGCACGTCCACACTGCGCCGGACCTCATCGAGCGCTTCGAGAGCGACGTGGACCTCGCACGCGACGCCCGCGAGGCCGGGATGCGCGCCATCCTCGTCAAGAGCCACGTCGTCCCGACCGCAGGGCGCGTCGACCTCGTGAACGAGGCGGTCGGCGACGAGTTGCTGTTCGGTGGCGTCGCCTGCAACGGCGGCGTCGGCGGGCTCAATCGCGACGCCGTCGAGGCCGCGCTGGAACTCGGCGCGAAGGTGGTCTGGCTCCCGACCGCCTGGAGCGCGAATCACGCCTCGCAGGCCCGCGAGTGTGGCGTCGAACGATTCGTCGGCCAGCGCGTCCCCGACGAGGAGGAGGAGATTCCCGTCGCCCGGGACGGCGAGGTGACGCCCGCGACCCGCGAGGTGATGACCCTCGTGGACGAGTACGACGCGGTGCTCGGGACGGGTCACGCCGCCCCCGACGAGATAGAGACCGTGGTCGAAGCCTGTGCGGACGCGGGTGTGGACTGCCTGGTGAACCACCCCTGCTTCCGCGTGGTCGACGTCTCCCTGGACCGCCAGGAGCGTCTCGCTGAACTGGGCGCGGTGATGGAGTACTGCGCCTACGCGGTCCAGACGACCGAGGGCCACAGCATCGAGCGCGTCGCCGAGGCGGTCGAGCGCGTCGGCCCCGAGAACGCGGTGCTGGCGACCGACTACGGGCAGGCGGAGAACCCGCCCGTCCCCGGATTGCGGGAGTTCGCCGAGGCCGTCGACGACGCGGGGGTCCCACGCGAGACGGTCCGTCAGTGCCTCACCGAGACCCCGGCCCGGCTGCTCCGGCTGGACTGAATTTCCTACCCCCACTTCAATCGTTTACACGTTGTCGTCAAGCCTCATGGGTGGTATCCCCACAAGAACCGAGTGCAATGGCAGACTACCCCGTCGTCAACGGACACCACCACCTCGGCAACGAAGACGCAGAGACCGACCGGACCTTCGAGTGGTCCGAGAGTGTCGAACAGGTCATCCAGGCCATGGACGAGAACAAGGTCGACGCGACCATCCTCCAGCCGCTCGGCGGCGAGACCGACAGGTCGGTCGCGGAGGTCCACGACCAGATCTACCAGGCCAGCCAGGACTACCCCGGGCGCATCTTCGGCACCGCCGCGGTCAACCCGCACCTCGGCACCGAGTTCGTCCACGAAGAGATTACGCGCTGTGTGCAGGAACTCGACTTCAAGTTCGTCAAACTCCACACGCTCGCGTGGGGCGTCGACCCGACCTCCGACATCGCCTACGACGTGTACGACGCCTGTGTCGAGAACGACGTGCCCGTGATGGTCCACACCGGCCCGCACGGTATGCCGTTCTCGGTCCCCGGCATGTACATGGACGTCGCCGACGACTACCCGGACCTCCCCATCATCTTCGCCCACATGGGCGGTGCGTACACCCTCACGCAGGAGGCCATCCAGATGGCGGCCCGCTGGGACAACATCTACCTCGACACCACGCTCGCGATGAACATGTATATCCGCCGGGCGATGGAGCGCGTCGGCGCGGAGAAGCTCCTCATGGCCGCCGAGCACTCCTCGAACATCCCGGTCGCCCTCGAGAAGATCAACTGCATCGGGGCCGACGAGGAGCAGAAGGCGAAGATCCTCGGCCAGAACGCTATCGACCTCTACGGCCTCGACGTGGCCAAGCAGGACTGGGAGGAGGTCGAGGCCGCCCCGGCCGACGACTGACGTTCTGTCCCTGTCACGTCCCACCACCGTCGCTCCTGTCGATTCGCCCGCTCCCGTCGACTCACTCCTCCGTGTCTGTTCCAGTTCGTTTCGACCATGACTACCGATACAGCGACCTCGTTCGTCCACGACGCACAGCTCTCGGCGTTCCCACCCGCGGTGTGCGAGCACCTCGATGCCCGAACGCTCGACACCATCGCCGCAATCACGGCCGGCTATCGCTTCCCGACCGCGGACGTGGTCCGGTCCTACGCGGAGACACACCACGCCGGGGCGGCCGACGGTGCCGACGCCACCCTGCTCGACGGGTCGGGCGCACGCATCTCGCCCGCGGGTGCGACCCTGGTCAACGCGACGGCCGCGAACGCGCTCGACGTGGATGACGGCCACCGCGCCGTGAAGGGGCATCCGGCGGCGGTGGTCGTGCCGCCGGCACTGGCGACTGCCGAAGCAGTCGATGCCTCCGTCTCGGAATTCCGCACGGCCGTCGCGGTCGGCTACGAACTCGCGGTCCGGGCTGGCCTCGCCATCCACGCGACCGACGAGACGTACACCGGAACCGGCTCGTGGGGCGCGGTCGGGGCGGCCGCCGCGGTCGCCAGACTCCGGAATTTCGACCGCGAGACGACCGCACACGCGCTCGGGACCGCGGAGTACCACGCTCCCCGGACACCCATCATGCGCGGTGTGGAACGTCCCGGGATGACCAAGGACGGCATCGGCTGGGGAGCCTTCGCGGGGGTGGCGGCGGCCGACCTCGCGGCTCGCGGCTTCACCGCGTCGGGGACCGTCTTCGACGAGTCCTCCGTTGCGGTCACCGACGACCTCGGCGACCGGTTCTACCTCACCTCGGGCTATCTCAAGCCGTACCCCTGCTGTCGGTGGGCACAGCCCGGCGTCGACGCGGTGCTCACGCTCCGACAGGAACACGGTATCGACCCGGAGACGGTCGAGACCATCCGGGTGCACACCTTCGAGGCGGCGACACACCTCCATACCAGCCGCCCCGAGAGTGCCGAGGAGGCCGAATACTCCTACCCGTACCCGGTCGCAGCCGCGCTGGTGACCGGCGGCTTCACACCCGCCGAACTGGCGGCCGAGCGCCGGGAGGACGAGACGATTCTGGCCCTCGCGGACCGGGTCGACCTCGTGGTCGACGACGCTCTCGAACGTCGGTTCCCGGCCGAGTGTCTCGCGCGGGTCGACCTCGTGACCGCATCCGGGACCTACAGTTCCGATGTGCTGCGACCACGCGGTGCCCGGGAGCAGCCGCTCACCGACGCGGAACGACGCGAGAAGGCCGCCGGTCTGTTCGAACCGACCGTGCCGGCCGAGACCGTCTCACGGGTGGAACGGGTCCTCGACGACCCGGACGCCCGGGTCGATTCCCTCCTCGAACCTTGGCAGGGCGACACGACAGGGAGGAGGGTTTAATACCCATGCGCAGAGGGTTTCGATAATGCTCACCGCGAAGGTCTGTGTCCGATACGAGGGAGACTGGACCGCAGAGCTCGCCCGGTACAACGTCTTCGGTGAGTTCCTCGCGTCGACGTTCCGGAACCGGCGCTACATCGGTATCATGGCCCTGGAGACGGACGACTTCGAGGAGACGGTCGCCGTCATCCAGGAGTACTGGGACGCCGCGGACGAGGTCGAGGTGCTCGAACGCTACGAGCGCCGCGACACCGACCGCGAGTCAGCCACGCTGTTCCTTCGGGGGCAACTCACCGAGTTCACGCCGCTGCAGACGCTGCTGTACGAGGGCTTTCTCCCCATCGGCCCGACCAAGTTAGAAGACGGACGCGAGTGCTTCGACCTGCTGTTGAACGACCGCAAAGAACTGTCGCAGGCGACGGAGCTCCTTTCGGAGTTCGGGCCCGTCTCGGTCGAGCGCATCTCGCAGGATTTCAGCCGGGAGGTGACCCCGAGTGCGGCGGAGTGGCAGGAACTGCTCGGCTCCATCCCGTCCCGCCAGCGCGAACTGCTCACCCTCGCGCTCGAACGCGGCTACTTCGACATCCCGCGGAAGGTCACGCTGGAGGAGCTCGCCGAGGAGATGGGTATCACGAAGACGACCGCCTCGAACCACCTCCGAAAGGCCGAGCGCTCGTTCATGGAGTTCCTCGTCTCCTACGTCAGCCTCGCCGCGGAGGACGACTGAGGGCGGACACACTTATACGGGAACACATGTGCGACAGTCGAATAATGGCCGTCTCACTGGAGTATCGGATATGAGCGAGACGGTACTGGTGCCGGTGAAGAACCACGCGCCCTGGGCCGAAACCGTCGCGGACGCCGCGGCGGCCGTCGAGGACGAGGACACCGACGTGGTCGTCCTCCACGTCTTCGACGAGGCCGAGGCCGAATCGACACGACAGAACCTCGACGACGAGGATACGCTCACCCTCGACGACCTCGCCTCGCGCAAACGCGGCGTGAACGCGGCCATCGACGTGCTGGCCGACGAGGGGCTGTCGTCGCGACCGCGGGGTGCGCACGAGGACGAGCGGACCGCGGACGCGATACTCCGGGTCGCAGAGAGCGAGGACGCAGACCGACTCTACGTCTACGGACGCAAGCGGAGCCCGGCCGGCAAGGCCGTCTTCGGGAGCACCGTGCAGCGACTCATCCTCAACGCAGGGGTACCCGTGACGGTCGTCCCGCCGGAGGGCTGAGGACGGGGGTACTTAAAGAGTGAGAATAGTTTGTGCCAATGATTAATCGGGTAATTCAGGATACGTACTGATACGCATGACACAGAAGACCACACGGCGTGATGCCCTCAAAGCGGCAGGTGCAGTGACCAGTGCAGCAGGGTTGACCTCTCTCGCGGGTTGTTCCGCCATCCTTGGTGGGGGTGGGGGCGGTGGCAGTGGGACCGTCACCGTCTCCTCGAAGCAGTTCACCGAACAGGAAGTGCTCGGCTACCTCGCCGTCGAGGCGCTGAAGGCGAACACCGACGTGAACGTGCAAGACGAGGTCGGGTTGGGTGGCAGCGTCACCAACTTCGAGGCGCTCAAGAGCGGCCAGACCGACCTGTACTGGGAGTACACGGGGACGGCGTGGGCGACGCTCCCGCCGAAGCACAGCGAGGTCATCACCGACCCGGAGGAGATCTACAGCAAGGTCCAGAGCGAGTTCGAGTCGGAGTACGACATCACGCTCCTCGACCGCGCCCCGTTCAACAACACGTACGTCCTCATCGTCCGGGAGCAGTGGGCGAACGACAACGGCATCGAGAGCATCAGCGACTACGTCTCGTGGGCGCAGAACAACACCGACCACACGATGGTGATGAACGCGGAGTTCCAGGAGCGTGACGACGGTTGGCCCGGGCTCGTGGAGCACTACGGCTTCGGCGACACCGCCGACCAGCTCACCGTGAAGAACGTCGGCTCCTCGCTCACCTACGAGGTCGTCGGCGAGGGCGAGGCCACCATCGGGATGGGCTTCAACACGAACCCGAAGATCCTCAAGTTCGACCTGCAATCCCTCGAAGACGACAAGGGCTTCTTCCCGGTGTACAACCCGGCCCCGATGGTCGACCAGGCTGTCGTCGAGGAGAACCCGAGCATCGAGGAGCCGCTGAACGAGGTGGCGAACTCGCTGTCGACGGAGACCATCCGTGGCCTCAACCGGAAAGTGTCCATCGAACAGCAGGACGCCCGCACCGTCGCGAAGAACTACCTGAAGTCCGAAGGAATCGTCTGAGCAGATGAGTCTGAGCCACTCGGTCGTACTGGGTACCTGGACGCCGGGCATCGTGCTCGGGTTCTTCACGGACCTGCTGTCGTACTTCGTGGAGAACCAGGGGACGCTGTGGGGCCTCCTGCTGGAGCACGCGGCTATCGTCGGCCGGGCGATGGTCATCGCAGTCCCACTGGGGGTCGCCCTCGGGACGGTCATCACCTACGACGAGCGGCTCGCGACGGTCGTGCTCTGGCTCGCCGGCATCATGATGACCATTCCCTCTATCGCCCTGTTCGCACTGCTCATCCCGTCGCTCGGCATCGGGAAGCCGCCGGTCGTGTTCGCACTCATCCTCTACACCCAGTTGCCCGTCATCCGGAACACGTACGTCGGGCTCACGGGGGTCGACGAGGCCGCCGTCGAGGCGGGCAAGGGGCTCGGGATGACGCGGTTCGAACGCCTGCGCAAGGTCCAGATTCCGATGGCCCTGCCGGTCATCATGGCGGGCGTGCGAAACGCCGTCGTGTTGCTCGTCGGTATCGCGGCCATCGGAGCGTTCATCGGTGCTGGCGGGCTCGGTGACCCGATATTCAGTGGGCTGGACAGCTCGAACAGCGTCCAGATAATCGGGGCCGCGATGGTCCTGTCCCTGCTCACGCTCGCGATCGACTACACGCTCGGCGTCGTCGAACAGGTGTTCCGTATCAGGAACGGCGAGACCGTCGAACAGAACCTCGGGACGCGCACCGTCAGAGCCGTTTTCAGCAGAGAGACCGAACCATGATAGAATTCGACAACGTCACCAAGCAGTACGGCGACGGCACCGTCGCCATCGAGGGCATCAGCTTCGAGGTGGAGGAGGGGACGACGACCGTGCTGGTCGGTCCCTCGGGCTGCGGGAAGACGACGACGATGAAGCTCGTCAACCGTCTCATCGACCCGACCGAGGGGACCGTCTACTTCGACGGCACCGACATCACCGACCTCGACGAGATCGAACTCCGGCGCGACGTCGGCTACGTCATCCAGGAGATCGGCCTGTTCGACCACATGACTGTGGCGGAGAACGTCGGCACCGTCCCCGAACTCAAGGGCTGGGACGACGACCGCATCGAGGAGCGCGTCGAGGAACTGCTCGACCTGATGGACCTGCCGGCCACGGAGTACGCCAACCAGTACCCGACCGAACTCTCCGGGGGGCAGCGCCAGCGCGTTGGTGTCGCCCGGGCGCTCGCGGCCGACCCCGACGTGATGCTGATGGACGAACCCTTCGGGGCGCTCGACCCGATCACGCGCGACGAACTCCAGGACGAGTTCCTGGCCATCCAGGACGAACTCGACGTGACCATCCTGTTCGTCACCCACAGCATCGAGGAGGCGCTGAAGATGGGCGACCGCATCGCCATCTTCGACGTTGGCGAACTCGTCCAGTACGACACGCCACAGAACATCCTCGCGGACCCGAAGAACGAGTTCGTCCGCGACTTCATCGGGCAGGACCGCGAGCTGAAGAAGCTGCAGGTCACCCAGGTCCGGGACGTGATGCGCGAGAGGAACGGGCAGGAACTCCCCTCGATCGCGCCGGTTACCCCGTCCGACAGTGCGCACGTCGCGCTCTCTCGGCTGCTGGAGACCGGCCACTCGAAACTGCCGGTCGAACGCGACGGGCAGGTCGTGGGTGTCGTCGTCGAGGACGACCTCCGGAACGACGGGCCAACGTCACGGAGGTCGGTCTGAGATGGCGGCGGTCCAGCCGGCCGTCATCGGCCAGATTCCGGAGGCGTTCCGCTTCCTCATGGACAACCAGGCGAAGTTCATGGAGCTCCTGACGACGCACATCAAGCTCGTGCTCGTCTCGGAGGTGCTCGCTATCCTCGTCGCGGTTCCGCTGGGAATCGCGGCGACACGGAACCCACGGGCGAAGACCGCTATCCAGGGCATCGGGAACACCGCCCAGACCGTCCCGACGCTGGCCATCATCTTCCTCGTGTTCCCAATCGTCGGCATCGGTTTCTGGCCGTCGGTCATCGGGCTGTTCACCTACGCGCTGTTGCCCATCCTCACCAACACCATCGCGGGTATCGAGGAGGTCGACGACAGCGTCGTCGAGGCCGCCCGCGGGATGGGGATGACCGACATGGAGATACTCCGGAAGATACAGCTTCCGATGGCCATCCCGGTCATCTTCGCGGGCATCCGGACCAGTTCGGTCATCAACGTGGGGACCGCCTACCTCGCGTTCTTCATCGGCGGTGGCGGCCTCGGCCTCTGGGTCATCTCGGGTATCAACCTCTACTCGATGCCCCAGGCGCTGGCCGGCGCGATTCCGGGCGCGCTGCTCGCCATCACGCTCGACTCCGGCTTCGCGCTGGTCGAGCGCCGCCTCGGCGGTGAGGCGATGCAGTCACAGGACCTCGCGGCAGGATGACGCTCGAACTCGTGGGGGTCCTGCTCCGGAATGCGGTCCCACGTCGTTCCTGACAGCCGATGAGACTTCGACGAATCCACTGACTGTCCAGTCACCTGGGTAACCCCAGCGTGCTTCTAAAGCCGTAGTAACGCCTCTGTTATTGTATGAGTGATGTTGACGCGACGCGCGATTCTGGAGAGTTCGTCACCGCTATCTGCGCCGAGGTGACGACGTGGCCGGCCGTCTCGGACGGCGACCACCGCGACGGCGGGCGCGAGTTCTACCTCGGCACTACCGAAATCGGCCACGTCCACCGGTCCGGTCTCGTCGACGTCCAGTACCGGCTCCAGCTACGGGACGCGGTCATCGCCGACGGGTTGACCGCGCCACACACGCTCGCACCGCGCTCGGGCTGGACGTCGTTCCGCATCACCGATGCTGGCGACGTGGACCAGGCGCTTACGCTGCTCCGGATCTCTTACATCGATACGCTTCTCGTGCGCTCGCACACTCACATCTGCCGGACGGCCCTCGACGAACTCGACGTCGACGACGAGCTCGACGCCCTCCCCAGACTGACCCGGACCGAGCTCGAAGGGCTCTACTCCGAACTGCTGGCCTGACTCAGCCGAGCGTGATGAGGGCGACGCCCGCGATGGCGACGCTCGCGGCGACCAGTCTGATTCTGAACTGTGGTTCGTCGAGCAGGACACCGCCGAGGAGCACCGCGACCACCGCCTGCGCGTTCACGATGGGTGAGGCGACGCTGGCGGGGAGGGTGGTGAAGGAGATGGCGATGACGTGCTGGCCGCCGGCGATGACCGCGCCGACGGCGACGAACTTCCACCAGTCCTCGGCGGCCGCCACGAGGTCGAGTTTCCGACCCGCGAGGGGGACGACCGAGACGAGGATGGTGACCAACATCACGACGACGAACTCGGTCGGCGTGACCGCGAGTTCCTGCAGCAGGACCCGCTTGCCGACGTCGACGACGCCGAAGGTGGCCGCACTCACGAGCGCGAGCTGGGCCGGACGGGCGGTCACCGCGCGCCGAAGCGGCGTCAGCAACTCGCCGGGTTCGTAGTTGACGAGGTACAGCCCGATGGTGACGACGACGACGCCCGCGACCTGCATGGGTGTGAGGCGTTCCTGGAGGAGGAGGACCTCGATGGGCAGGACGAACGCGGGGACGACCTTGCTGATGGGAGCGACGTAGCTCACCTCACCGATCGCTAGCGCCCGGAAGAACGCCACCAACGCGACGACAACCCCGAGGGAGACGGCGACGGTCGCCGCGAACGCGACCGGGTCTGTCGGGACCGGCACCCCGTCGGTGGTCGCGAACGCGATCGGCAGGTACCAGACGACGGCCGCGACGTACACCCACGAGAGGTACACCGAGACCGGGTACGCGCTGAAGTACCGCTTCACGACGAACAGGTAGACGCCGAAGAGGACGGCGGCGAACAGCGCGTACGCGATTCCACTCACGTCTCACTGTCGACGACCTGCCCCGAAGAACGGTTCGATTCGGGAAGAGTATCGGGAACGTTCGTTCGGATTCGAAGACGACGCTGTCGCTCGGGGGCGATGTGAAAGATGAGAGAAGCGGTTCGCTTAGTTACCGCGCTTGCGGCCGGCGTTCGTGGACGGGCGGGTGTGCTCGGTACCCTTGCCCTTGAACGTCAGGCCACGGTTCTGGACACCGGCGCTCGTGAGACCACGGAACGCGCGGTTCTTGTGGCTGTCGTCACAGATCCAGTTGAGGTCGTCGTCGTTCTGGATGGCGGGGTGCTCGGGGTCCACGAGAATCACTTCGTGCCACTTCTGCGAGCCGTCCTCACCGACCCAGTAGGAGTTGAGCACGCGGAGGTTGACGTACTTGCGCGACGCTCGCTCCTCGGCGATGCGCTGGATGTTCTTGTTCCGACCGAGTCGGTTGACACCCTGGCGCTTCGAACGGCGACCGGCCTTGTGTCGGGTCTTGCGTGCGCCACCCTTGCGGACGGAGACACGCGCGACGACGACGCCCTGCTTGGCCTTGTAGCCGAGCTCGCGGGCCTTGTCGAGGCGGGTCGGGCGCTCGACGCGCTCGATTGCGCCTTCCTTGCGCCACTGCTGCTTTCGCTGCCACTGGAGTTCGGCGAGTTTGCCGTCGTCCGGGTCCTGCCACGCTTCCTTGATGTGGGAATAGAAGCTCTTTGTCATGGTGTATCACCACGGGCGTTGGCCGGTTCAGTTCGCGAAGGCGAACCACATTCCGATGACCTGCACGGGGGCAGGTGCCCACTGGTGCCCGTCGTCCAGCGAGTTGTCGATACTTCCCCGTCTCGGCCTTTAAGGGTGTCGAACTGTCCCGAACCGTGTCCTGTCGTCACACATCACCGACCCGCCGCGGCGGGCCGCTCCCGTCCGGTCCGCAGTCGGAGGAAGACCGGGACGGTGACCACGGCGATGAGTATCTCGACCCCGCCTGCGGTGAGGAACGCGGCCTCGTAGCCGAAGCGGCTGGCGACCGTGCCGCCGACGAGGATGCCGGCGAGGAACCCCGTGCTGCCGAACGCGTTGAAGCCGGCCATCGCCACGCCGCGCTCGGTGTCGCGCGCGAAGTCCGTGACGAGCGCCATCGTCGCCGGCGACATGAGCGCCCCGACCACGCCGACGGCGACCATGGCCGCGCCGGCCAGTTCGACGGTCGGGGCGAGGCCGACCGCGACGATGGCGACGCCGTAGAGCACCGACCCGGCGACGACCGGAATCACCCGGCCGTACCTGTCCGAGGCGATGCCGAAGGGGTACTGGAGCAGCGCGAAGGGTGCGAAAAAGAGCGCGAGCATCAGCCCGGTCGCCCCGGGACTGAGTTCGAACACGTCCCGGAAGTAGAGGGTGCCGACGAGCGCGAAGAAGCCGGCGGTCAGCCGGTCGATGAAGCCGAAGACGTAGGGCACGAGCAGTATCGGTGTCTCGCGCACGCCGGAGATGGCCCGCCAGATGGTCGAGGCCGACTCGTTCGCCACGGGGCCGGCCGGCCGGTCGGTGAGGGCGACGGTCGCCAGCACCGCGACACCGAACATGAGGACGCTGGCGGCGGCGACCGGGGCTAGCGGTGAGAGTTCGTACAGTTGTCCGCCGAGGGGTGCGCCGAGGGCGGTCCCGGAGCCGATGGCGATGCCGGCCGCGCCCATGTTCCGGCCGTGGCCGCCGTCTAGGTCCATCAGCATCGTCATGGCGAGCGAGAACGCGCCGATGGTGGCCGCGCCCTGGAGGACGCGAAGGACGAGGACCGCCCAGAACGGGACGGTCATGACGGCGGGCACGACCGCGAGCAGGGCGTAGCCGAGGCCACCGCCGATGGTCCCGGCGACGACGAAGGGGACCCGCCTGCCGGCCGCGTCGCTCGCGGCCCCCCAGACGCCGGCGAAGGCCACGAAGGCGGCGAACTCGGCGGCGAGGAACCACATCCCGGCCTGGAGTGCCGTGCCGCCGTCGAAGACGGCGACCAGCGTGTCGATGCCGGGGTACAGCAGGACCTGCGCGAGGAGGACGACGAAGACGACGCTCGCGAGGATGGTTCGGTCGCGGCGGGTGGTCACGGGGGGCAGTAGGGCGCGAGCATATGAAGATTCACTGATTCTCGGACCGGGCCCGCGCGTGTCGCACCCTCGCGGCGGCCTCCACGCATTTGTAGCCGACCCTCGTAGCCACGGCCATGACAACCGAACTCGCCGACGGCGTCTGGCAGATATCCTGTCGCGGCGTGAGTGCCTACCTCCTCGAAGACGGTGCCGACCTCGTGCTCGTCGACGCCGGGACGCCCTGGGACGCGGGGCGCATCCGGGCGGGCGTGCTGGATTCGGGCCACGTCCTCGGCGACGTGGACCGCGTCGTCATCACGCACTACGACCTGGACCACGTCGGCGCGCTCGCGAAGCTGGCACCCGACCTCGACGCGGTGGTCGTCGCGGGCGAACACACCGCAAGCGTCCTCCGGGGCGACCGCCGGCCCGACGCGCCCGGGTTCAAGGGGTTCCTGACGCGCCACCTGATGCGCCGCCTCGTCACGCTCCCGGACCTCCCGGTCGAGGCGGTCCCCGACGGCGAGCAGACGGGGAGTTTCACCGCGTTCGCGACCCCGGGGCACACGCCCGGCCACACCTGCTACGTCAGTTCGTCACTCGGGGTCGGCCTCCTCGGCGACCTTGCGCAGGGAACCGACGATGCCACCCTCGAACGGATGAACAGTTTCGTCGACGCCGACCGCGAGCAGGCGGGAGAGAGCATCCGGTCGTTCGCCGAGCGAGCGCCCGCCTTCGAGGTCGCCTGCATGGGCCACGGCGAACCGCTTCGCGACCAGGGCGACGAACAGCTCCGCCGACTCGCGGCACGGCTCTAAGTCCCGCCGGAATCTGTCGTCATCTTTATCGCGGAATCGGCCGTCGGTTCAACCAGTTCCATGTCTCAACTCGTCTCGGACCAACCCGACGACCTGCATCGCATCATCGACCGTGACGGTTCGGTCGTCGATGGGGCGTCGGTGTCTCTCTCCGACGACACGCTCCTGGCACTGTACGAGGACCTGAAGCTGGTGCGGCGCTTCGACCGGAAGGCCGTCGCGCTCCAGCGACAGGGCCGGATGGGCACCTACCCGCCCATCTACGGGCAGGAGGGTGCACAGGTCGCGAGCGTCCACGCCCTCGACGACGAGGACTGGCTGTTCCCGAGCTACCGGGAGAACGGGGCGATGCTCGCCCGCGGCGTCTCGATGTCGAAGAACCTCGAGTACTGGATGGGGTCGGAGGCGGGCAACGCCGCCCTGCGCGAGCGGAACGTGTTCACGGTCACGAACCCCATCGCGACGCAGATTCCCCTCGCCACCGGGCTGGCGTGGGGGGCGAAGCTGAAGGGCGACAACCGTGCCGCACTCGTCCACTTCGGCGACGGCGCGACCTCGGAAGGCGACTTCCACGAGGGGCTGAACTTCGCGGGCGTGTTCGACGCCCCGGTCATCTTCTT
The DNA here is from genome assembly GCF_051207375.1 of Haloarchaeobius pelagicus. Classification (NCBI taxonomy): domain Archaea; kingdom Methanobacteriati; phylum Methanobacteriota; class Halobacteria; order Halobacteriales; family Halorubellaceae; genus Haloarchaeobius; species Haloarchaeobius pelagicus. The sequence goes on from NZ_JBPJZD010000001.1 coordinate 442,701, forward strand.
CTGTAACAACAACCAGTGGGCCATCTCGGTGCCGCGCGAGAACCAGACCAAGAGCGCGACCATCGCCCAGAAGGCCGTCGCCTACGGGTTCGAGGGCGTCCGGGTCGACGGGATGGACCCCATCGCCGTCTACGAGGTCACCCGCGACGCGGTCCAGAAGGCGAAGAACCCGGGCGACGAGCCCGCGCCGACGCTCATCGAGGCGTTCCAGTACCGCCTCGGCGCACACTCGACCTCCGACGACCCCGGGGTCTACCGCGACGAGGAACGCACCGAGAAGTGGCGACAGATGGACCCGGTCCCGCGGTTCGAGCGGTTCATGCTCGAGACCGGGCGGCTCGACCAGGAGGACGTCGACGCCATCGAACAGGACATCGAGGACCGGCTGAACGAGGCGGTCGAGCAGGCCGAGGCGGCGACGACCGACCCGCGACACATCTTCGAACACGTGTACGCCGACCAGCCGAAGAAGCTCCGCGAGCAGCAGGCGTACCTCGAATCGCTCAGAGAAGAGTTCGGTGACGACGCGTTGCTGGAGGACTGAAGCGGACTCAGTCGTCGTCCGCGACCGCTTCGGCTTCTTCCTGCGGTTCGGGTTCGTAGTTCTGGAAGGCTTCCGCGACGAGTAGCGGCGTGACCAGCGTCGCCTCGGCCTTGACCTCGACGTGGTTCGTGACCTCCTCTTTGATCTTCCCCCACGAGACGGCCTCGTCCGGCGGTGCACCCGAGAGCGAGCCGTCGCCCTCGACACCGGTCGAGACGTACACCGCGTAGTCCGCGCCGCCGCGGAACAGGTTCGTCATGATGGCGTGATGCTTGGGGATGCCCCCACCAAGGACGATGAGGCCGGTCTTGTTCGCGAGCAGCCCCTCCTCGATGAGGTCGTCGTAATCCTGGAGGATCTCGATGCCGATGTCCGAGTCGTAGCCCTGCTTGTAGTAGTAGAGGAAGTTCCCGACCTCGGCGTCGGTGAGCGCCGGACAGAAGATGGGGATGTCGTTGTCGGCGGCGTTCTTCAGGATGGAGTCCTCGTCGTCGAGTGTCTTCCCGAGTTCGCGCGAGAACTCGACCGGCGTACGGACCTTCTTCTCGGCGAAGAAGTCCTCGAAGAAGTCGTTGAGGTACTCCTCCAGCCAGACGTAGCGGTCCGACGGGACGAAGATGTTGCCTAACCGGTTGATGCCACGCTCGCGCATCGCGGCCTCGTCGACGTCCCACTCGCCCATCTTGAACGGCTTCTCGGTCTTGATGACGTCCTCCGTGATGGAGCCGGAGGTCGTGATCATCACGTCGATGAGGTCCTCGCGGCAGAGGTACGCGACGGTCTCGCGAAGCCCCGAAGAGACGATGTTCGAGGTGTAGGTGAGGTAGATGGTCGCGCCCTCGTCGCGCATCCGTTTCACGATGTCGACGGCCTCGGCGAGGTGGGTCGCCTGGAAGCCGGTGGTCGCGTAGGCTTCGAGGAGTTCGCCGAGGTCGAACTCGCCCGCGTAATCGTAGCCGCGCACGTCGGGTGTGTCGAGCTCCTCCTCGGAGCCCGGGATGACGTTGTTCTTGGTGTCGTCGTCGCTCATGTGGGCATACTCGAACCGGACCGATAAGAGGCTTACACTCTTAGCTGGGGGTATGCGAATCGCTATCTTGCTGTACGACGGGTTCGACGAACTCGACGCGGTCGGCCCCTACGAAGTGTTCCAGACCGCCGGCGACCTCGGCGGGGAGATGGAGGCCTCCCTGCGGACGGTCGACCCGGTCTCGACGGTCACCGCCAGTCACGGCCTCACGGTCGCGCCCGACGGGCGGCTCGAGGAGTACGAGGCGGACCTCGTCCTGGTTCCCGGCGGTGGCTGGAACACCGACCCGGACGAACCCGGTGCGCGCCGGGAGTTCGAGTCCGGGAAGATCCCCGACCTGCTCGCAGAGATTCACGAGGAGACGACCGTCGCGAGCGTCTGTACCGGCGCGATGCTGCTCGCCGCCGCGGGCCTCCTCAACAACCGGCCGGCGACCACCCACCACAGCGCGAAAGAGGAGCTCGCCGTGTTCGCCGACGTCCGCAACGACCGCATCGTCGACGACGGCGACGTACTGACCGCGGGCGGGGTGACGGCCGGGCTGGACCTCGCGCTCTACCTGGTCAGAACGCACTGCGAGGAGGGAATCGGCGAGGCGGTCGCGGACGAGATGGAGTACCAGCCGCGGGTCTAATCGCCGACCGACTCGGCCGGCTGCTCCCGGCGACTGGTCGCGACCCGGTACGTGGCCAGCGATAGTTCACTCCCCATCCACCCGACGAGCAAGAGCGCGCCGAGGATGCAGGAGAACATCTCCCAGCCGGTCATCCAGATGGGGCTGATCCACGGCGCGTAGTGGCCCCACATCGTGGCGAACTCGGTCGCGTACCCCGACAGCGGTGTGCCCGCGAAGGCGGCCTGCACCGAGGTCCGGAAGGTGACGCTGTCCCCGCCACCCGCGACGAGGTTCGCGCTGCCCGTGATGGAGTAGGTGCCACTCGCGTTCATGTCGCGGATGGTCGGCCCCTCCTGGACCGACTCGTCGCCGGTCCCGAGTCGCTCGGCGTCGTAGGGCCCCCACGTCGCGTAGTACTCCCAGACGACCTCTCCCTGGGGCGTGACCTCAAGGATGCGGTGGTTGAGGGTGTCCGTGATGAGGGTGTTCCCGTTCGGGAGCCGGTCGGCGTCACGTGGCCAGTTGAGCGTGTTCTGGCCGATCGTCCAGGTGCGGACCCACTCGCCGTCCTCGTAGGCGTACTCGACGACGCGATTGTTCCCCGAGTCGGCGACGAGCATCGTCGGGGTCCCGTCGTCGCTCACCATGAAGTCGGGGTTGTGCTGCTCGTTCAGGACGGAGTGGTCGTCGTCAGAGCCGAGGCGCATGGTGATGTTCTTCGTCTCCATGTCGACGATGACCGCCTGGTCGAAGTTCCGCGGCGAGAGCAGCAGTCGTCCGTCACCGAGGGCGTCGACGTCGTTGCTGTGGGACCAGTCCGCGTTCATCCCGCCGTCGGTGTCCGCGGGGAAGTGGTCCCGGTACTGCCACCGCCAGGTCACCTCGTCGGTCGTCAGGTTGTAGACGACGATCTCGTCGGCGCTCGTTCCGTTCTCGCCGTCCCAAGCGCGCATGTGCGAGATGACGAGTTCGTCTTCGCTCAGCATGTCCGCGTCGTGGGTGTCCTCGAACGGGAAGCGCTCCTGCCAGACGCGCTCGCGGGTCTCCGGGTTCAACTCGTAGATGAGCGTCTCACCCGCCCGGGGTGAGACGACGAGCAGGTTCCCGTTCGGGAGCGGGTCCACGTCGAAGAACCACGCGTTCTTGCCTGCACTGCTGTTGTACACCCACTCCGTGAGGCCGCGTTCACCGGCGGCCACGAGACGGGCGGGCTTCTTGTCGTTCGTCGAGGCGCGGAAGGTGAACCCCTGGACGCTCACGACCGTCGTGTCGTCGGCGGTGCTGGTCACCGTTCCGCGCTGGAGCGAGGGCTGGTCGGCGGGGTCGAACGTGACCGCACTGACCACCGCCGGGGCGAAGAGCGCGAGGACGAGGACGACCACGAGGGCACGGAGAATCCGGGAGTCGATGGCGGGGAGCTGTCGCACGAACGCCACTCAGGGGAGCGATTAAGTGTATCTTACGAACCCCGCATCGCTCACCACTCGGTGATGGCCCCGGCACCCTGGGTGTACCAGAGGGAGCCGAAGAAGGTGAGCACGCCCGTGAACGCCGCGGCCCCGCCGACGAAGAACACCCACTGCATGCCGACCTGGGTCATCAGGAAGCCACCGAGCATCGGCGCGCCGACGCTGCCCGGCCGCCAGACGAGTTCGCGCACGCCGAAGCTCGACGCCACCCCCGCGCCGTCGGTGCCCTCGTCGGCGAACAGCGCCATGCTCGCCGGTTCGCGAAAGGAGTCGGCAATCCCGAGCAGCATGTTCAGCCCGACGAGGACCGGGAAGGCCGCGGACAGTTCGCCCACGATGGGATACACGGCGGGCAGTCCGAGCGCCGTGCCAACCGCGGGTGAGAACGGGACGAGTACCGCGACCGCGGCGTACATCGACCCCCCGACGAGCACGAACAGCGACCGGCCGAACCGGTCCGAGAGCGTGCCGGTGTAGGGCTGGAGCAGCATGTTCGTCAGCTTCTCGGAGGTGAGGACGACGGCCACGGCGAGACCGGCTTCGGTGTAGCCGAGGCCACCCTGTGCCGCCGCGACCCCGGCGTAGATGGGAACCCACGTCCGGACGAGGGTCACCGCGACGGCGTACTGTGCTCGGAAGCCGGTCAGGGTGAGGATGCGGTCGTTGAGCGCGAGGTCGGAGAACGGGAACCCCTCGATACGGGTGTCGTCGGGCTCGAGACTGTACCAGACGCCGACGGTCGCGACGGCCATCAGCGCCACGATGATGGCGTAGATGGGCGTGAACCCGAACTGCTCGTAGAGAATTCCGGCAGCGATACCTCCGAGGATGGCGGCCGCGAAGCGCCACGCGTTCGCCTTCCCGATGTAGTTCGCGCGCTCGTCGTGGGCGGCGAGTTCGCCGACCATCGAGAGCGACATGAGGCCCGACCCGGTGACGGCGATACCCTGTATCCCCCGGACGAGGATGAACTCCAGGCTCGCGCCGTCGAATATCGAGATGGCCGCGAACCCGAGGTAGGCGACGAGGCTGACCACCAGACTGAACAGCAACACGTCACGCTTGTCGTAGCGGTCACCGGCCCACGCGAGGGGGACGACCGCCACCGTCTGGGCGATGGTGAATCCCGAGATGAACAGGCCGACGACCAGGCCCGACGGGTCGAAGATGTTGATGTAGAACGGGAGCAGCGTCGACAGGGTGACGAGGCCGAACCCGGTCGCGAAACGGGTCAGGTAGAGCGCGTAGAAGCGAGAGTCGTCGGTCACTGCCCGAGGCTCCGGCAGTCCGAAACAAGTCGATTCCGGTTCGTGAATCAGGCCGTCACGGCGACCCGGTCCGCGAGCACGTCGAAGCCGCGGTCGAGGTCGGCGATGAGGTCGTCGATGTGCTCGATACCGACGGAGACGCGGACCAGCGTGTCGGTGATGCCGAGGGCCTCGCGCTCTGCCTTCGGGAGCGGTTCGTGGGTCATGCCCGCGGGGAGTTCGATGAGGGACTCGACGCCCCCGAGCGAGACCGCGAGCGTGAACTCCTCCAGGGATTCGAGGAACGCCTTCGCGTCGGTGATGTCACCCGCCAGTTCGAAGCTCAGGACGCCGCCGTAGCCGTGCATCTGCTCGTTCGCGAGGTCGTGTTGCGGGTGGCTCTCGAGGCCGGGGTAGAACACGCTCTCGACGAGGTCGTGGTCCTCGAGGTACTCCGCGATGACCGTCGCGTTCGCCTCGTGCTGGCGCATGCGCAGGGGGAGCGTCTTGATGCCGCGCATGAGGAGGTAGCTGTCGAACGGGGAGAGCATGTCACCGAGGCCGATCTGCTGGATGAAGGTGAGCTGGTCGGCGAGTTCGTCGTCGTTCATGATGACCGCACCGCCCACCGAGTCCGAGTGGCCGTTGAGGTACTTCGTGGTGCTGTGGGCGACCACGTCGGCCCCGAGGTCGAGCGGGCTCTGGAAGTACGGGCTCATGAAGGTGTTGTCGACACCGAACACCGCGTCCGCGTCGTCGGCCAGCTCAGCGATGGCCCCGATGTCGCACATCTTCATCCGCGGGTTGGTCGGCGTCTCCATCCAGACCATCGTGGTGTCGTCGGTGATCGCGTCGGCGACGTTCGCGGTCTCGGTGGCGTCGACAAAGGAGACGTCCACGTTCAGGCGCGAGGTGAAGAGGTCCTCGAACATCCGGCGGGTGCCCGCGTACAGGTCGTCGAAGGCGACCACGTGGTCGCCGGGGCGGACGACCGACATGACGACCGAGGCGATGGCGGCCGTCCCGGAGGAGAACGCGAAGGCGTGCTTCCCCCCTTCGAGCGCCCCGAGACGCTTCTCGAGCGCGTGGCGCGTGGGGTTGGACAGCCGCGAGTAGACGAACTCGCCGTTGTCCGGGTCGATGTCTTCGAGGCTCATGCTCGTGTCGAGCCCCGGCAGTGCGAAGGTGGACGCGAGGTGGATGGGCGAGACCACGTCCCCGACCTGGGGTTCGCCGGGTGTGGGCTTCTCACCGTGGCTGACTGCAAGCGTCTCGAAACGGCCTGGGTGCTCCCCGTCGTTCATGGTTGACGATGACGGTCAGTTTTGCCTAATAACTTTTCATCTGTTAGTAATTTTCACGATTTGGTTTATTATTCGGGCGTATCTGGCCTGTTATGTGGTGTCTATGCTCGCACCGCGTGTGTTCATCGACTGTCAGATTTGGTGGTTCCCTCGTCGCTGGTGACGCGCTGGGCCCCGGGTTTGCAGGCCTTCACGCGCCGGTACACCGGTCGCTCCGGCCCAGCGCTTGCTGTGGCGTTGGTCTCCCACGAGACGACGATTTGATATCGCGCATACTGGTTTATACAGGTCGCAGCGCGGTCGCATCGCTCCCGGTGCTGGCGACACGAAACGGCAGAAGCGGGGCGCTCAGTCGCTGTGCTGGCGGACCGACTCGAACTCGCCGGCGGTGATGGCGTCGGCGACGGCGGGCACGTCGACGTCGGGCACCTCCTGGGGATACTTACGCCGGAAGTAGCCGACGATGTTGCGCAGGTCGCGCTCGAGGAACTCGTCGGCGTTGTCGTGGTCGGTCGGGACGGCCTGGGGCCAGTCGAACACCGTGACCCCCGACTCCGAGACGAAGACGTTGTACTCGCTCATGTCCGCGTGGACGAACCCCTCTCGATAGGCGGTCGCCATCTCCCGGACCACGAGGTCGAGGACACCGACGACCTGTTCGGATTCTAGTTTCGCGCGCGAGAGCTCGACTCCGTCCATCTTCTCCATCACGATGGCGTGGCGGTTCTGGTCGATGGGGCGGGGGACCGAGACATCGGGATAGAGCTCTTCGAGTCGTTCGTACTCGCGTTCGGCCGCCTTGCGCGCGGTGTAGAGCCAGGAGACGTGGTCGCGGTCGCTGGTGTAGTCCCGCTCTTTCATCACCTCGCGGAAGTTGGTGAAGCCCTCGCGGTGGTACTTCAGCGCCAGCGGTTTGTACGACTGCACCTCGAACACGTCGGACTCTTTGCCGACGCCGAGGGAGGAGCCGAAGCCCTGGATGGTGTCTCGCTCGGCGAAGGTGTGCAGCGCGAGCGCGTCGTACCCCTCGAAGGTGAGCTTGTACCCCTCGTACTGGATGGTCTTTCGCTCCAGCAGGCCGCGGTCGAGACAGCGGTCCAGCCGATAGTCGACGTTCTCGATGGTGAGTCTCGAGAACTTCGGGATCTTCTCGCGCTGGACCCACTCGGAGAATCGCATCCCCTGCTCGACGCCCGAGAGTAGATAGAAGTCCTCGGCTTCGAGGTCGGGCATCATGGGGGCGACGTTCTGTACCATATGCGGTGGTGTAGCCGGGCGGGCGGTAAAAGCCCCGCGCGTCGGCGTCGATATATAGGATAAATCGTATCTTGCGATACGAAATCCGCCTATCGGTCCTCGTCGAGTATCGAGTGTGGGTCTGTCATGGTCACCGTGTAGACGCGCTCACGAGGAACGTAGACGTAATTATCGTTCCCCTGGTGAATCTGCCAGTGGTCCTCACGGTAGTTCAGGTCCTCGTCGTCCACGTGTTCCGTCACCATCTCGTCTGCCCCCTGATAGACGATTGTCGCCATACCGAGTGTTAGCGAGCAGCGAGCATAACGTGACGGCTGGATACCGCTCGGTTGCGAACAGGGAGTAGTGATCTGGCGACCGTGTTTACAGACCGTCTGGCGAGTCGCCTATCGTGACGTGCGAACCTCCCTTCCTCCCCGTCCTGCGTCGGGTGGTGTTCAGGGCACCAGCCGAACTCTTCGGAATCTATCGGCTGGGTCCAGTACGAACGCTGATTCGTGTAGACGACCTACTAGCGATATGGTCGAATTCCCGGACGAGCGCCAGCTCGTCATCGAAGCCCGTGCGCAGCTGGTCGACTGGACGAATAGTGCCCGGACACAGGCGTACGCCGAACTGTTCGAGGGCGACGACCCACTTCTCGCTCCCGAGGACCTGCAGCTGCTCGACGCCATCGACTCCGCACTGGAACGACAGGGAGGTGACGGTGTCTGGGGCACCGACCAGTACGGGATACACACGGCTGGGACGTCGAGTTCGAGTGCCTCTATCGGCGTCATCTGTGTGTATCATCCACAGATTACGAAAGACTCCGTTCTCCGAGGCCCAGACGGTATCGACGACGACGCCGAAGAGCGGCTCAACGCAGCGCTCTGGACGTACAGCGAGCGCGTCTCGACGCTCATCGAAGAGCAACTCGACGAGTACGTGAGGGAGAAACAGCGATAGTACGACATCCCGATTCGGATTCGTGTGGCCGGTCAGCGCTCGGGGACACACGCCTGGGCTATCTCATCGTTGCCTGGTTCGCTCGTGTTCCGGTGCGAGGTCGAGAAATACGTCTTCTTCGGTACCACAGACTGGACAGGTGTGTACGAAGTGAAGACCGTCCTCGTCGCGCCGTTCGACTCGCCATTCCGACCGGGAACGGGCCTGGTTGTCACACGTCGGACAGCGTTTGGGGTGGTCCTGAAGATAGGTACTCATGAAGTCGATAAACGACTTCGTTCCGTGGCGGTACGTTGGCATCGTCCGTAACCTAGGCTGGGCCCACGTATCAGCGCATACCTGTTCTGGAAGGTACCGCCCACGTCTCTCACGTTCCTGACAGCAGGGATTCACCCGGATACCGCTGTGCTGGGCGAGACCGTTACGCGCCGAGCCACCAACCGTACAGTTTCTCCTGCTCGTCGTCGTCGCGGTGCTTCTGCCCATTGTGGTAGGTCTTCCCCTTCAGCAGCTGTCGCTCGACGGCGTTCGCGGCGACGCGGAGTGCGTGTGCAGCGCCGTACCCCTCTCCGTCGGCGGTGAAGTACCCCCGGTCGGTGACCAGTCGAATCCGTGCCAGCACCAGCGGGACCCCCCGGCTCTGCTCTTTGTGCTCGTCGAGTTCGATGCTGGCCTTGATGACGGTCATCTTACCGTACTTCGCCGACATGTCCTCGATGAGCGCGGCCACGTCGTCGTAGTCCATCTCATCGAGCAGGTCGAGACCGAACACCTGAACGGCTTGCCGGTCGTCGCGTTCCCAGGTGAGTGCCTCGATGACGTCGGTCTTCGTGATGATTCCGACCGGTTCGTTGCTCTCGTCGTCGATGACGACCAGCGAGGAGATCTCCCGGTCGAACATCGTTTCGACCACGTCGTCGAGCGGTGCGTTTCGTCGGACCGTTGCGACCGTGTCGGACATCACGTTTCGCACGGGAAGGTCGAGCATTCGTTCGGTATCCCCACCGCGTGAGCCGCCACCACCGGTTTGACCACGGCGGCTCCCGCGACCGCCGGCCCCCGTCGTTCCGCCGTGGGCCTTCCGGCCGCCGCGAGTGGTGAAGTCGATGACGTCGTACAGACTCACCATCCCGACGAGGTCGCCCTCGTCGACGACTGGAAGGTGTGCGATACGTGCTTCGCGAAGGGTGTTGAGTGCCTGCCCGAGCGTGGTCTCGGGAGTCGCACTGATGAGCTTCGTCGTGTAGGCGTCCTCGACCGTTACGGCGTCGAGGAACGGGCGGACCGCCTTCAGGACGGCGTCGGCAGTCACGACGCCGACGATCTGTTCGTCACGCAGGACCGGGAGCGTTTTCGCGTCGCTCCCGATCATGAGCCGAGCGACCTCGCGGACGTCCTCGGTGCGGTCGACGGTCGGGACGTGCTGGACCTGTGAGCCGACCTTCGCCGAGGGCTGGTTCGACGACGAGGCCAGTTGTCGCCGGCTGACGACGCCCTGATACTCCTCACCGTCTGTGACGATGACCGAATCGAGCTCTTGGTTCTCGAACGCTCCGGCGACCTTCGACAGCGGTGTCCCAATGTCGAATTCAGTGAACTTCGTTGAAAGGATATCTGAGATATTCATCTTAGAACTAGTTACCCCGACGGGTGCGAGACGGTTATAGCTACCTTCCTTGTTTTGTCCCTCTACAGAGATAATTACTATCGAAAGGCCAGCAGAAATGGCTGAAGGGCGACCAGTCTCTGCCCGAGGCGGTTCCAGAACGCCGTGTCCCATCTGGACGACGTCGCCGACGCGGGTCGGTCCGGGCTGGCGGCCATCGGTCGGGACGGGTTGGAGTGTGCAACTGTCGCGATACCACCGTGCAGGGGCAGCGTAGTGACCGACGACCCAGGTGGAGACCGACGACCCGGAGACACCGGGAGTCCGGTGGCGCGTCGGGGCCGAGAGACTCGACTCCTCGGAGAACACGTTCCTCGTGGTGGGGAACCAGCGAGGCGCGGAGTTCTCGGGGTTCTGCTGCCCGGAGAACGCAATGCTCGGCCGGATATATGTGCGAAATATGATATCGTGGCTTTCGCCGCGAATGCGGGTTTATGTTCACTAATCGTGAACCGAGTAGCTATCTGGTCGGAATCCTAGTCGAGTTCGGTTCGTCAGAAGTGCCCCATAACGCCTCTGAACACTCTAAAACAGCTTATTCACTAATAGTAAACGAAACGCTCAACTCGATACGAATTCGACGGTCACGCTGTTCGCACAGCTGATGACCAGCCCCGGCATGTCCTCGTCGAGTCGTTTCCCGCTCATCCGTTCGGTCGGACCGGAGACGCTCACTGCACCGACCACCACGTCCGCGTCGGTGAGTATCGGTGCGGCCACGGCCCGACGGTCCGGGCGGAGTTCGCCCCGGTCGAACGCCAGCCGCTGGTCCCGTGCAGTCCGGAGCTGGCTGGCGAGGTCGTCCCGGTCCGTGGTGGTGCGTTCTGTCCGCGGCGCGAGTTCGTCGCCGAGGAGTTCGTCGCGCTCACGTTCCGGCTTGTTGGCCAGTATCGCCTTCCCCCCGGCGCAGGCGTGCAGGGGGGCCCGGCCGCCGTCTCGGATCGGGTCGTCCACGTCGGAGCCGGCACTGAACACGTAGACGGCTTCGCCCTGCTCCTCGACGACGAGGCTTGCCGTCTCCCCGCTGGACTCGGCCAACCGTTCGACGTGGGGGCGGGCCACCTGATAGAGTCTCTCACGTGCGCGTATCTGAGAGCCGAGGTCGAGGAATCGGAACCCGAGACGGTACTCGCCGTCCTCTCGGACGACGTATCCCAGCTGCTCCAGCGTCCGGAGATGGTTGTGGACACCGCCTTTCGACAGGTCGAGCCTGTCGGCGAGTTCGGTGACGCCTGCCCGTTCGACCCTCGTGAGTTCGTCGACGACGCGGAACGTCGTGGCGGTTGCACCCACCGGATACTCTCCCATGGGTCTCATGAAACACCCTCCCCACATAAAACCGTTCACGGTCGGTGAACGAAACTCGGTGATAAATGATGTTGAATGCGTTCCTCGGACTGGGCGGATATCGTGGTTTCAGGTGCTATACGGCCCGTATTCGTGGGTATCGGGGTTCTCCTGCCTGACTGCCTCGTTCACTGTTGGTGAACCCACGAAACAATAAAATATCTGGTACTTGTGGGTGTATTCACGGTACATATTAGTGGAGAATCGCCATACAGCGTGGACTTAGTTTAGCTCTCGACATTTTACCAAAAGTATTAAGTTTCTATTTTTCATGCTGTATGACAGTGGTCAGCATGAGTGGTAAGGAACGCACCATCGACAGGCGGACAGTCTTGAAAGGAACCGGCGCAGCCAGCCTCTTCGCACTCGCGGGCTGTGTCAGCACAGGCGGTGGCGGTGGCGACACCACCAACGGCGGCGGTGGCGGCGGCGGCGGTGGCGGTGGTGGCGACACCACCAATGGCGGCGGTGGCGGCGACACCGCCATGGCAGATAGTATCGAAGCGTGGGGCTGGGACGTTGCAGCCAAGTCGCTCGACCTCACCGACGAGCCCTACGAGGCGGCCAACGGTGGCGACGTCTCCATCACGCAGATCGGCCGCTCGGACATGAAAGACAAGTTCAAGTCGAAGCTGCTCGCGGGCTCCGGTGCGCCCGCCGCGGCGATGATGGAGAGCGTCGACGCCGCCGCCTGGATCGATACGGGCGGACTGCGCGACGTCTCCGGGTGGCTCGACGACGACGTCAAGAGCAAGTTCGTCTCCGGCAAGTGGGGCCCGCTCACGAAGGACGGCGGCGTGTACGCGATGCCGTGGGACATCGGCCCGGTCGGAACGTTCTACCGCGAAGACGTGCTCGCCGAACACGACGTCGACCTCTCGACGGTCGAGACGTGGGACCAGTTCATCGAGGAGGGCAAGAAGCTGCCCGACGGTCAGTACATGATCAACCTCCCGTCGAACGACTACGACGGCCTCTGGCGCATGCAGTACCGCCAGCTCGGCGGGCAGCCGTTCACGAAGGACGGGAAGGTCGCGTTCAACAACGACACCAGCGTCCGCGTGGCCCAGAACCTCAAGGCCATCAAGGACGCCGGCATCGCCGACAGCAAGGCCTCGTGGTCGAGCGCCTGGTTCTCGGCGTTCGGTGACGGGACCATCGCCTCCCTCAACGGTGGCGCGTGGATGGAAGGCACCCTCAAGGCCGAACTCCCGAGCACGTCCGGCAACTGGCGCGTGATGAAGCCCCCGGCGTACGAGTCCGGTGGCGGTCGCGCGACGAACTGGGGTGGCTCGAACCTCGTCATCGCCGACCAGGTCAGCGACCCGAAGGCCCGGCGCGCGTGGGACTACATGCAGTACACGCTCGCCTCGAAGGAGATGCAGATCAAGATGTACAAGAACTTCGGCATCTTCCCGGCCTACAAGCCGGCCTACGAGTCGGACGAGTTCGACACGAAGAACGAGTTCCTCGGTGGCCAGCGCGCCGGACGTATGTTCGCGGAGGTCGCACCGAACATCCCGTCGTACCGCTACAGCGTCGACACGCCCGAGGTCACCAAGGCCATCAACACGCACTTCAGCGACATGATGGACGACAAGGTGAGCCCGACGAAGGCAGTCGAGAAGGCCGCACAGCAGGTCGCAGACCGCACCGGTCGCGACCTCGCCTAACGCCGCACCGCCTTTCATGTCATTCGAAACAAATGTTGACGAGCGGCAGGCATCTCGCCGGGAAAGCGTCGTAGACGCGTTCCGGAAGCGCCGCCAGCAGCTCACGCGGACGCTGCCGGAGCTCCCCGGAGTGCCCTACTTCTTCCTGCTGCCCTTCTTCGTGCTGTTCGGCGTGTTCCTCGCGTTCCCCATCGTTTACACGCTCTACCTCTCGTTCTTCGAGTTCCAGAGCGTGGGTGGGGACGCGTTGCTCACGTTCGACTTCGGATTCTACCAGTTCACCCTGACCGCCATCGCCGACCTGAAGTTCGTCGGTCTGTCGAACTACGAGCGGCTCTTGAGCGACGGGCAGTTCCACCAGGCGATGTACAACACGGTGTTCATCCTGGTGGTCCAGGTCCCGCTCATGATCGTCATCGCGCTCGCACTCGCGGTGGCACTCGACGCCGCCTTCGTCAGGGCGCGCGGGCTGTTCCGTACGCTGCTGGCGCTGCCGGTGTCGGCGAACCTCGTCGCGTACGCGACCGTGTTCGTCCTGCTGATGCAGGAGACCGGGCTGGTGAACTTCATGCTGGGAACGGTCGGCATCGACCCCATCCCGTGGTTCCAGAACGACTTCTGGTCCCGCATGACCATCGTCGGGGCGGTCACCTGGCGCTGGACCGGCTACAACATGATCATCCTGCTCGCGGGCCTGCAGAACGTCCCGCGACAGCTGTACGAAGCCGCCGAGATAGACGGCGCGAACCGCATCGAGAAGTTCAGATACGTGACCCTGCCACAGCTGAAGCCGGTGCTGTTGTTCGTGGTCGTCACCTCGACCATCGGCACGTTCAAGCTGTTCTCCGAGCCGCTCATCGTGAGCCAGGCCGGGGCCTCGGCGGAGGCCACGCGGACTATCGTCCAGTACATCTACCAGATGGCGTTCAAACAGTTCCAGCTGGGCTACGCGAGTGCGTTGACGTGGGTGCTCATCGCCGTCGTCAGCATACTCTCGGTCGTCCAGATCAAGGCCGGTGGTGATGGTGATGAGTGAGAAGGAAGCCCAGCGCGATTTCGCCTGGAAGGTCGTCACGTACCTGTTCCTGCTCGTGTCGGTCGTCGTGACCATCGTCCCGCTGTACTGGATCGTGGTCGCCTCGACCCTGAAGGAGGAGGCGTTCCTCGCGGCGGGCAGTGCACCGAGCCTGTTGCCCGGGGGCGAGTTCTTCAGCAACCTCGCCGCACTGCAAGCACGGACGAGCCAGATATACTTCCTGAAGCTCAAGGAGTTCGTCCTGACGTTCACCCTCGGCGGGACGCCGGTCAGAGTGACGCTCATCCCCGGCTTCGACGGGTTCCAGCTCGGCTTCCTCGGGGCTATCGGGAACAGCGTCTTCATCGGCGTGGTGTACACGCTGCTGTCGCTGGTCATCTGCTCGATGGGCGGCTTCGCCTTCGCGAAGTACGAGTTCAAGTACAAGGAGCCGATCTTCTACACTATTCTGGCGACGCTCATCCTGCCCATCCAGTTGCTGGTCATCCCGCTGTTCCTGCTGATGTCGCGCATCGGCATGACCAACACCTACTGGGCCATCATCCTGCCGTGGGCGGCGAACCCCCTCGGCATCTTCCTGATGCGCCAGAACATGCGCTCCATCCCGGACGCACTGCTGGAGTCCGCGCGCATGGACGGCGCGACGGAGTTCCAGCTGTTCTACCGCATCGCACTCCCGACGATGAAGTCATCGCTGGCGGCACTCTCTATCATCCTGTTCCTGTTCCAGTGGAACCTGTTCCTGTTCCCGCTGGTCATCCTCGGACAGGAGAAGTACACCATCCCGGTGGCCATCAGCGGCCTCGTCGGCGCACAGCGCGTCTACTACGACCAGATCATGGTGGCAGCAGGGCTCTCTATCATCCCGATATTCCTGCTGTTCCTGTTCCTGCAGAAGTACTTCGTGAGCGGCATCCTGGCCGGTTCGGTGAAAGAATAATCATGGCAACAATAGATATCGATACGGTACGCAAGGAGTTCGAGAACGACGAAGAGGGCACCATCGTCGCCGTCGACGACGTGGACCTCACCATCCAGGACGGTGAGTTCCTCGTGCTGGTCGGGCCGTCCGGCTGTGGCAAGACGACGACGCTGCGAACCATCGCCGGCCTGGAGGACGTGACCAGCGGCAAGATCTACTTCGACGAGACGGAGGTGAGTGGGAAGCGCGCCCGCGACCGCGACGTCGCGATGGTGTTCCAGAACTACGCGCTCTACCCGCACATGAACGTCCGTCAGAACATCGGCTTCGGCCTGAAGCTCTCGAGTGAGATGTCCTCGGCGGAGATCCGGAGCAAGGTCGACCAGGTCGCGGAGATGCTCGGTATCTCCGACCTGTTGCACAAGAAGCCGAAGGAACTGTCGGGCGGCCAGCAACAGCGGGTCGCCCTGGGGCGCGCGATCATCCGCGAGCCCGAGGTGTTCCTGATGGACGAGCCGCTGTCGAACCTGGACGCGAAGCTCCGCGCGCAGATGCGGACCGAACTGCAGGAGCTCCAGCACGACCTGGACGTGACGACGGTGTACGTCACCCACGACCAGACGGAGGCGATGGCGATGGGCGACCGCATCGCCATCATGAACGACGGCGTCCTCCAGCAGGTCGGGAGCGCCGAGGAGGTGTATCGCTCGCCCACGAACGAGTTCGTCGCGGACTTCATCGGGTCGCCGAGCATCAACCTGCTCACCGCCGAGGTGGACGGGTCGACCCTGCGCGGTCCCGGTGGATTCAAACACACGCTCGAGGACGACTCGTGGGTAGACGGCTACGACGAGGTCCGCGTGGGAATCCGCCCGGAGGACCTCCGGCTCACCGACGGGGAGGGGACCGACGCCGAGGTGTCGGTCGTGGAGCCGATGGGGAACGAGAACTTCCTGTACATGACCCTGGCAGACATCGAGTTGACGGCACGTATCGCGAGCGCGCTCCGGCCCAGCCCGGGCCAGACGGTGACACTCGAGTTCGACGAGGATGCGCTGTACCTGTTCGACCCGCGCACGGGCGACGCGCTGAAGACGAAGACCGACGAGACCGACGTCGAAGTGGGGCAGTACGCCCCGGAGGGTGGTCGGTAGATGCGCATCGTCGACTACGAGCTGTACGAGGTACCGCCGCGCTGGCTGTTCCTGCGGCTGGAGACCAGCGACGGGACCGTCGGCTGGGGTGAACCGGTCGTCGAAGGCCGGGCACACACCGTCCGGGCCGCGGTCGAGGAACTCCTCGACACCTACCTGCTCGGCAAGGACCCCAACCCCATCGAGGACCACTGGCAGACGATGTACCGCGGCGGCTTCTACCGCGGCGGGCCGGTCCTCATGTCGGCAATCGCGGGCATCGACCAGGCGCTCTGGGACATCAAGGGAAAGCAGTTCGGCGCGCCCGTGTACGAACTGCTGGGCGGCGCGGCGCGCAATCGCGTCCGCGTCTACCAGTGGGTCGGCGGCGACCGGCCCGAGGGCGTCGCCGAGGCGGCAGCCGAGAAGGTCTCGGAGGGCTTCACCGCCCTGAAGATGAACGCCACGGCGGAGATGCGCCGGGTGGACAACCCGGCCGCGGTCAACGATGCGGTGGCCCGCATCTCGGCGGTGAGAGAGGCCGTCGGCCCGGAGGTCGACATCGGCGTCGACTTCCACGGTCGCGTCTCGAAGTCGATGGCGAAGCGGCTGGCGAAGGCGCTCGAACCGCACGACCCGTTCTTCATCGAGGAGCCGGTCCTGCCCGAGCACAACGACGCACTGCCCGAAATCGCCTGTCACACCACGACGCCCATCGCGACGGGGGAGCGCATGTTCTCCCGGTGGGACTTCAAGGAGGTGTTCGAGTCGGGTGCCGTCGACGTCATCCAGCCCGACGTGAGCCACGCCGGCGGCATCACCGAGGTCAAGAAGATCGCCGACATGGCCGAGGCGTACGACGTGGCGATGGCCCCGCACTGCCCGCTGGGTCCCATCGCGCTCGCCTCCTGTATCCAGGTCGACGCCTGCTCGCCGAACACACTCATCCAGGAGCAGAGCCTCGACATCCACTACAACGAGGGCAGCGACGTGCTCGACTACCTCGCGGACCCGTCCGTCTTCGAGTACAACGAAGGCTACGTCGACCTGCCCGACGGCCCCGGTCTCGGTATCGAAATCGACGAACAGCACGTGCGCGCCAAGTCCGGCGACGTCGACTGGCACAACCCGGTCTGGCGTCACGAGGACGGCAGCGTGGCGGAGTGGTAAGATGCCGTTCGGCGTACCCCTGCCCGACGGCGGCTCGCGGTTCGCGAACGAGACGGTCCTCGTCACGGGGTCGACCCGCGGTATCGGCGAGGGCATCGCGAAACGCTTCGCCCGCGAGGGCGCGAACGTGGTCGTCACCGGGAGAACGGTCGAGGCCGGCGAAGCGACCGTCGAAGCGATCCAGGACGAGGGTGGCGAGGCCGTCTTCGTCCGGGCGGACATGCGCGACCCCGACGACATTGCGGCACTGGTCGAGGCGACCGCCGAGGAGTACGACGGCCTCGACGTGCTCGTGAACAACGCGGGCGTCGAGACCAACACGGCGGCCGACGAGGCGAGCATGGACGACTGGGAGTTCGTCCTCGAGACTGACTTCCGGTCGTACTGGCTCTGTGCCAAGCACGCCCGCGAGTACATGGACGAGGGGGCCATCGTGAACGTCTCCTCGAACCACGCGTTCCTCACCATGCCCGAGATGTTCCCGTACAACGCGGTGAAGGCGGGCATCAACGGCATGACGCGGGCGATGGCGCTCGACTTCGGCCCCCACGTCCGGGTCAATACGGTGAACCCGGGCTGGGTGTCCATCGACCGGACCACCGGCGAGATGGACCCCGAGTACCGCGAGCACCTCGACTCGATTCACCCGGTCGGCCGGGTGGGGAAACCCGAGGACATCGCGGGTGTGGTCGCCTTCCTCGCCAGCGACGACGCCGCCTTCATGACCGGCGAATCGGTGCTGGTCGACGGCGGGCGCTCGCAGGTGATGCAGGACGACATGCTCCCGGACTACGGCGAGCGCCGCGAGCGAGGGCCGGAATGAGCCCCGGCGTGGACGTGACCGGTGGCGAGACGACCGTCACCTACGACCCGGCGGTCCGGCGGCTCGTCGTTGAACGGGACGATTCCGACGGGACGACGTCACTGCTCTCTGGGACCCTGTCGCTGGCACTCGGCGATTCAGTCGCCCCGGCAGTCGGCTCCCGGGCCGCGGTCGACCCCGTCCCCGACTCGGACGACGGTGCCCGCATCGTCCACGACGACGACTGGCAGACGACGGTCGACCTGATGCCCGGCGATGGGCACGTCGACGTGCGGATTTCAGTACAACTGGAAGGCGAAACCGAACTCGGCGACCTCCGGATGCTGGCCGACGCTGACGTGCCGGCGTACGGCCCCGAGTCGGCCGTCTACCGCCACGGCTACCAGTCGTGGACCCCCACTGGAACGCTTTCCGTGGGCGAGTCCTATCCCGAGGAACCTGCCGAGAACGTCCCGATGATGCTCGACCCGGGCGCACCCGAGGACACCTCGAACTACCTCACTGCCCTTCTCGGCGGCGAGGGGTCGCCCGACTGCACGCTTGGCTTTCTCGACCACTCGCGGTTCGTCACCCGGTTCGACGTGGACCGCGACGACGAGGGAATCCACGGCCTCGACGCGGTGTGCCCCGGCGACGGGGCCGTCGTTCGAGGTCACGACGCCGACCACGACCCCCGGCGACTCACCCTCCCGACCCTCCGCATCGACGCGACGGCCGACGTGTCCGACGCCATCGAATCCATTGCGGACGCGACCGCCGAACGCATGGAGTCGCGTGTCCCCGACCGGGTCCCCACCGGCTGGTGCTCGTGGTACCACTACTTCACCGAGGTCACCGAGGCGGCCGTCCACGAGAACGTCGAGTCGCTCTCGGAGTGGGGTGTCCCCCTCGACCTCGTCCAGCTCGACGACGGCTACCAGACCGCCTTCGGCGACTGGCGGACTCTTGCCGAGGGATTCGACGACATGGCCGGCCTCGTGGCGGACGTGGACGCGGCTGGCTACGACCCGGGACTCTGGCTCGCCCCGTTCTACGTGCAGGCGAACTCCGACCTCGCCCAGACCCACCCGGAGTGGTTGCTCACCAAGGACGGTGAGCCGGTCGACGCCGGGGCTCGTCACGGCCCGATGTATGGACTCGACACGACCCATCCCGAAGTGCTGGCGTGGCTCGAAGACACGTTCACGACCATCGTGGCGGACTGGGGCTTCTCGTACCTGAAACTCGACTTCCTCTACGCGGCCGCCCTCGACGGCGACCGGTACGACGACGGTGCGACCCGCGCTGAAGCCTACCGCCGCGGGATGGCGACCATCCGCGAGGCTGTGGGAGAGGAAACGTTCATCCTCGGCTGTGGCGCGCCACAGGGCCCGAGCGTCGGGCTGGTCGACGCGATGCGCGTCGGCCCGGACACCGCACCCCACTGGGAGAACACCCCGGCGAGCGAACCGGCTCACGAGAACGCGATTCGGAACGTCCTCAACCGGCAGTGGACCCACCGGCGCTGGTGGGTGAACGACCCCGACTGCCAGCTCGTCCGCGAGACGACCGACCTCTCGCTGGCGGAGCGTCGCAGTTTCGCCGCCACCGTCGGACTGCTCGGCGGCTCGAACTTCGTGAGCGACCGCGTCGCCGAGATCGCGGACGTCGGCCGTGAACTGGTCGAGCGTTCGCTCCCACCGGTCGAGACTGGACAGGTGCAAGGCATCGGCGAGGCCGAGATTCCGACCCGGATCGTCGCGGAGCGACCGGCCGACGGTGGCCGCGCCGTGGCCGTCTTCAACTGGCGCGACGAACCGCAGACGCTGCGGGTCGACCCTGTGGAGTACGGCCTGCTCGACTCGGTGGCGTGGGACGCCTTCCGCGAGGAGGTCCACGCGGGCGCGGTCGAGCGCGAGGTCCCGGCTCACGGCTGCCTGCTGGTGCACCTGACACCGGCCCGTGACCGACCGCACCTGCTCGGGACCGACCATCTGGCTGGTCTCGCCTCGCAGGTCGCGGCTATCGAGTGGGACGATGGGACGCTCTCGGTGTCCCTCGACGCCGAGCAGCCACAGTCTGCTGTGGTCGCCGTCCCCCAGGACTGGCGACTCGACGGCTGCGCACCCGACGGCCCCGACGACGGCACCACCGACGTGGCGCGAGTCACCCTCACGCCCGGCGAGAACGCACTGCGATTTACGACTACCAACACATGAGCATCGGCGTCTGTTACTTCCCCGAACACTGGCCCAGCGACAACTGGGAACGAGATGTAGCACAGATGGCCGACGCCGGCCTCGAGTACGTCCGCATGGCGGAGTTCTCGTGGGGCCGCGTCGAGCCCGAACGCGGCGAGTTCGACTTCGAGTGGCTCGACGAGGCAGTCGAACTCGTCGGTGAGTACGGCATGGAGGCCGTGCTCTGCACCCCGACCGCCACGCCCCCGAAGTGGCTCGTCGACGAACACCCCGACATCCTGCAGGCGGACGAGGACGGCACTCTGCGCGAGTGGGGCAGCCGGCGATTCACCTGCTTCAACTCCGAGACCTACAGGAAGGAGACGCGGCGAATCGTCCGGAAATTCGTGGACAGATACGCCGACAACCCGCACGTCGCGGGCTGGCAGACCGACAACGAGTTCGGCTGCCACGAGACGGTGCGGTGTTACTGCGACGACTGCGCCGTGGCTTTCCGCGACTGGCTCCGCGAGAAGTACGACGACATCGCGGACCTCAACGAGTCGTGGGGCAACACCTTCTGGAGCCAGCAGTACGACTCCTTCGCGGCGGTCGACCCGCCCCGTCCCTCACCCGCGGAACGACACCCCTCGCGCCTGCTGGACTACTACCGGTTCGCGAACGACAGCGTGGTCGAGTACAACCGGATTCATGCGGACCTCATCCGCGAAGCCAACGACGACTGGTTCGTCACCCACAACTTCATGGGCGACTTCGCCAGCCTCGACGCCTACTCGCTGGCTCCGGACCTGGACTTCCTCGGCTGGGACTCCTACCCCACTGGCTTCGTCCAGGACCGTCGCCAGGGCGACGCCACCGTCCCCGAACTGCGGGCGGGCGACCCCGACGAGGTGAGCATGAACCACGACATCTACCGGGGTGCCAAGCAGAAACCCTTCTGGGTGCTCGAACAGCAACCCGGCGACGTGAACTGGCCGCCCTACGCCCCGCAGCCGGGCGAGGGCGCGATGCGGCTGTGGGCGCACCACGCGGTGGCTCACGGTGCCGACGCGGTCTGTTACTTCCGCTGGCGGCGCTGCCGCGAGGGACAGGAGCAGTACCACGCCGGGCTTCGCAAGGCCGACGGCTCGGCCGACCGGGGCTACCACGATGCCGCCCAGACCGCCGAGGAGCTGTTCGACCTCGACCCGGTGGACGCGCCTGTTGCCATCCTCCACGACTACGAGAACCTCTGGGCGACCGAGATTCAACCGCACAGCCCCGACTGGGACTACTGGTCCCATCTCAGGTCCTACTACGCCGCGGCACGCCGCCACGGCGTGCAGGCCGACGTGGTCCACCCGGAGACTGACCTCTCGGGCTACGAGGCGGTGGTTGCGCCGGCACTGCACCTCGTCGACGAGGACCTCGCTGGGAACCTGACGGAGTACGTCGAGTCCGGCGGGCACCTGCTGCTCGGTCCCCGGACCGGCCTGAAGGACCCCTACAACAAGCTGCACAACGCGCCCGCACCCGGCCCGCTGGCCGACCTCGCGGGCGCGACGGTCGACCAGCACGAGAGCCTTCCATCGCAGGTCCCGACCGAACTCCAGTACCGGGGCGAGTCCTTCGAGTACCGGACGTGGGCCGAGTGGCTCGTCCCCGAGGACGCCGAATCACTCGGTGAGTTCACCAGCGGAACCGCCGCTGGCAATTCGGCGGTGACGACCACCGAGCGCGGCGACGGCCAGGTCACCCTCTGCGGCGTCTGGCCCGAGGCGGACCTCGCCGACGCACTCGTCTCGGACGTGCTCGACGCGGCTGGCGTCGCCCGCACCCACCGGCTCCCGGACTCGGTCCGGGTCGCCGAACGCGACGGCTACTCCTGGGTCACGAACTTCGGCCCAGCAGACGTACAGATTAGCGCGCCCGAGGACGCCTCGTTCCTCGTCGGCAGTGCCGAGATCGGCGGCTACGACGTAGCCGTGGTCGAGGCGGGCGCACACGAACTCGGCGTCAGCATCGCCGACGACTGAGGCGGCTCAGGGCGTCGGGGCCAGCAACGAGGTTCGGAGCCCAACTCAGGGCGTCGGCGTCGCGACTTCGTCGGGCAGACACAGTTCGAGCGCCCGCTGGACGTGCAACTCGGTCGTATCGAGCAGTGGCACCCGCGAGAAGTCGTCGTCCGAGACGAGCAACTCGATTTCCGTACAGCCGAGGACGATTCCCTGTGCGCCCCGGTCCACCAGGTCGTCCATGCTGTCGAGGTACGCCTCGCGGGATTCGTCCGTGATGACGCCTCTCGTGAGTTCGTCGAAGATGACGTCGTGCAGCACCTGGCACGCGTCGGCGTCGGGCAGCACCACGTCGAGTCCGTTCTCGGCGAAGCGCTCGCGGTAGAACGGCTCTTGAGTCACGGGTTTCGTCCCGAGGACCCCCACGGTGTCGAGGCCGTCGTCGATGGCGGCGTCGGCGGCCGCATCGACGATGTGGTGGAAGGGAATCGACAGCGCGTCGGTGATGGCGGGGGCGACCCGGTGCATCGTGTTCGTCGCCATGACGACGAAGTCCGCGCCACCCGATTCGAGTTCTCGTGCTCGCTCGGCGAGGTACTCCCCCGCGTCGTCCCACCGCCCATCACGGATGCAGCCTTCGACCACGCCGAAGTCGACGCTGTTGATGAGCACCGGCGCGGAGTGGTGCCCGCCGAGGGCCTCGTTGACGCCCGAGTTCAGGCGCTGGTAGTAGGTGACGGTCGATTCGCTGCTCATGCCGCCGAGGATGCCGATCGTCTGGAGGGCTGGCTTGTCGGCGGTGGGGGTGTTCGGCTCGGCCATACGGACTGGTGGTCGTGGGTCAGGGTGAAGGTCGCCCTCCCATGGGAGGGTCTGCTGGTCGCTGTTCGATGCTGATGGTGTTCGGTTTCATATCGCGTGTCGGGAGTTGGTTGCTCCGCGATTTCGACGACTCGCGCTGGTGGCCATGACCGCCTGATTCGGTGGTACTGAGACGTCTACAATGGTGGTTCGAGAACCGATACGACGACTCGCGCTGGTGGCAATGACCGCCACCGCCTCAGCAACGCACCACGCCCTCCCCAGCCGACTCCCTCCGCTGCGCTCCGGTCGTCCCTCGCGCGACACTGACTCGCGGCCTCACTGGCTCGCGGTTCTCGCGTTGCTTCGAACCGCGCTATTCGGCACGCTCGTCAGCGCGCGCCACAGCAACCCATCCTCGGAAGACTCTCACTCCACGCGCTCGTCGGGTCCCAGCAACGTCGCCTCCGCCCGCCGGAGGTGCTCGAGGAAGGTCGTCTTCGAGACACCCAGGTCGCCCGCGAGTTCGCGGGCGGTGACCTCGCGGGGCCAGGAGTAGTAGCCGCGGCGGCGGGCCAGCGCGAGGGCTTCCTGCTGGCGCGGGGTGAGCGCCTCAGCGTGGGTATCGGGGCGCTCCGGCGGCGGGGCCTGTGTGGCAGGGGCGAGGCGGTCGAGGGTGATGTCGGCGTGGAGGTCGTCACGAATCGAATCGAGGGTGCGGCCGAACTCGTCGCGGGTAGTGCGGACGAGCAGGTTCCACGTCTCGCGGCCGCCCCGGACCTCGTAGTGGCTGTCGAGGACGAAGCCGCGGGAGACGAACGCCGCGCCGACGCCGTCGGTCGCCTCGTACTCGATGAACACGTCGCGGGCGGCCCGGCCCATCGCGGGCGCATCGGGAGTCGCGCGTCGACCGTCGCCGAGGTCGTCGATTGCCGTGATGAAGGTGGACTCGTGGGCGACGTCGACCGCCTGCGCGAGGTGCTCCGAGGAGTCGCCGTAGATGGTGCAGCGTTCGAACGCGAACCGGCCGTCGGTGGCTGCGCCGTGGCCGACGACGCTCGCGCCCGTCTGCTCGCTGGATTCGATACCCCAGCAGTCGGGGTGCCAGACGTCGAGCGTGGCGCGGAGGAGTTCGCGGTCGTCGGTGTCGCCGGTCATGTGACGGAGAATCGTGGCGGCGATATTGAATCTCCCGGGTCCGACTGGCGGGGGGTGCAGGCGGCTCAGAACGAGTCAGCGAGCGTCGTCTGTCGCCCCGGAATCGCGCCCTCGTGTTCCAGCAGGCGGCGCTTCAGGTCGACGCGGTCGCCCTCGGTCTCGCCGGAGAAGCCGCCGAGCCAGTCCGTGCCGACGACGCGGTGGCAGGGGACGATCACTGGGACGGGATTCCGCCCGCAGGCCTGCCCGACCGCGACCGGGCTGGAGTCGAGGGCAGCGGCGAGGTCGCCGTAGGTCCGGGTCTCGCCGCGGGGAATCGCGGCCATCTCGCGCATCACGTCGCCGGTGAAGGTGCCGGGGAATCGCACGTCGAAATCGAACGTCTCGCGCTCGCCGCGGCCGTATTCGGCGACCTGCTCGCGGACGGTCTCGGGCTCGGCATCGAGGAGCGTCTCGTCGATGTCGAACGAGCCGCCGAGGACGGTCAGCTGCATACGAGAGGGTGGGCGCGCCAGCGACCTAACTCTGCTGTCCTCGCGTTGCCGTCGTCCCGCAACCGCCTTGCCCCTCGGGGCCGAACCCCGGCCCATGGCAGACGTCGCGGCACGGGAGTGGCGACTCATCCGAGAGGAATCGCGAGACGGCCCGACCAACATGGCACTGGACGAGATCGCCGCGAAGTCGGCGACCGAAGACGGGATACGGACCATCCGGGTGTACCAGTGGGAGCCGAGCTGTCTCTCGCTCGGCTACGGCCAGGACCCCGAGAGCGTCGACTGGGACTTCTGCGAGCAGGCGGGAATCGACGTGACGCGCCGTCAGACCGGCGGGGGTGGCATCTACCACGACTACCACGCCGACATCTCCTACTCCATCGTCGCGCCCGCCGACGAGTTGCCGGGCGACCTGATGGAGAGTTACGAGCTGCTCTGTGACCCCATCCTCGACGCCTTCGCGAACATGGGTGTCGACGCGGCCTTCGCCGACCAGAAATACGAGAGTATCCACCGCCCGGCGTGCTACCTGCGGGACATCCACCCCGCCCACGACGTGCTCGCGGGCGGCCAGAAGATCTCCGGGAACGCCCAGTACCGCCAGCGCGAGGCCGTCATCCAGCACGGCTCGCTCTCGTTCGACCTCGCGACCGAGAAGCACTGCGGCGTCTTCTCGGGCGAACCGGCCCACGACACCTTCGAGGAGCGGGTGACGAGCATCCACGCGCAGTCCGGTATCGGCCGCGAGGAGGCCGTTGCGACGCTCGAAGACACCCTGCAGGACTGGGCCGGGGCGGCCGAGGGGTCGTGGACCGAGGACGAACTCGCCGGGGCCGCGGACCTCGCGGAATCGAAGTACCGCAGCGACACCTGGAACCGCGAGCGGGACGACCCTAGCTAGGTAGGGCGTGTGCTCAACACCGTGGCATCGATACTCACGGGTATGTCGAAATCAGGTTCCCCCGACGCGGCAGCACTGTTCCAGAAGGTCACCGGCGAGACGGAACTCGTCGACGAACAGGAGGATCGCGTGAGCCACGACGCGGCCACCGAAGAGGACGAGGCGTACTTCGACGAAGCCAGAGAGGACGGCCTCGACGACGCGGTGGCCGCGCCCGAGATGGGGTCGGAGTAACGTCGTCGTCGTCGCCGATGTGACCGTCGCGGTCCGATACGCCTTTCCTCCCGCCCTCCTTGCCGTCTGGTATGCTACGAGTCGGTGCCCACGAGTCCATCGCGGGCGGTGTGTACAACGCGGTCGACAGTCAGGTCGAAGACGGCGGTAACTGCGGGCAGATATTCACCCACTCCCCGCAGGTGTGGCAGGACCCCAACATCGGCGACGAGGAAGCCGAGCAGTTCCGCCAGCGCTCCGACGAGAACGACGTGGGTCCCTGGGTCATCCACTCTTCCTACCTGGTCAACCTCTGTACGCCGAAAGACGGCCTGCGCGAGAAGTCCATCGACTCCATGCAGAAGGAGGTCGATGCGGCCGCCAAGCTCGACATCCCGTACGTGAACGTCCACCTCGGTGCCCACACCGGCGCGGGTGTCGAGGGCGGCCTCGACAACGCGGCGAGCGCGCTCGACGAACTCGACATCCCCGAGGGCGTGACCGTCCTCATCGAGTCCGACGCGGGTTCGGGGACCAAGTTGGGCGGCGACTTCGAGCACCTCGCCGAGGTCCTCGACCGGTCCGAGCAGGACCTCGACGTGTGTCTCGACACGGCCCACATGTTCGCCGCGGGCTACGACCTCTCCTCGCCCGAAGCGGTCGACGAGACGATGCAGGCGTTCGACGAGGTCGTCGGTATCGAGCACCTCCAGTGCGTCCACCTCAACGATTCCAAGCACGAGTGCGGCACCAACAAGGACGAACACGCGCTCATCGGCGAGGGCTACATCGGCGAGGACGGCATGCGCGCGTTCATCAACCACGAGATGATTCGGGACGTCCCACTCGTCCTCGAGACCCCGACGGAGGACGGCAAGGGCTTCGCCTGGAACATCGAGCGCGTCAAGGAGCTGCGCGAGGTCGCCAACTGACCGGTTGGAGAGACGACTGAAATCGTTCTTTCAGTCAGCAGAGCCACTTTAGTACTGGCTGTGGAAGCGGTGTGTATGGTCTCGTTCAGAACCACCCTGTTGCTAATCGCCTCCATGCTCGCCATCGCCGCGGTCGGCCTCTCGTTCCTGCCGGTCGCGTGAACCAGGCGGTGTCGGATTCCCGGACACCGACCCGTTTTTGCCGTCGCCTCTCCAAGCGGTCGCGTGCGCAGATTCGACGCCGACTACCTCGATGCGACCCGCGAAGGGATGTGGGCGGACTCCCGTGAGGCCCTCGCCCCCCTCGAACTCGACACTCGCGAGCGGGTGCTTGACGTGGGCTGTGGCACGGGGAAGCTGACGGCGGTCCTCGCCGAGGAGAGCGATGGCGAGGTCGTCGGTCTCGACGCCGACCCCGGATTGCTCGCCCACGCCCGGGAGGTCGGGCCCGTGGTGGCGGGCGACGCGACGCGACTCCCGTTCCCGGACGACAGCTTCGACCTCGTGGTGTGCCAGGCGCTGCTCATCAACCTCCCCGACCCGGCCGCCGCGGTCCGCGAGTTCGCCCGGGTGTCCCGGGACGCGGTCGCGGCCGTCGAACCGGACAACAGCCTCGTGACGGTCGAGTCGACGGTCGATACCGAATCCCGGCTGGCGGCGAAAGCCCGCGAGGCCTATCTGGCGGGCGTGGACACGAACGTCGCGCTGGGGGCCGACGCCCGGGACCTGTTCACCACGGCGGGGCTCACCGACGTTCGGACGCGGCGGTACGACCACGCCCGGAGCGTCGCCCCGCCCTACGACCAGGCGGCGCTGGAGGCCGCGACCCGGAAGGCCAGCGGGGCCGGCCTCGCGAGCGACGCGGGGGAGATTCGAAAGACGCTGTCGGACGCCGAGTACGACGACCTCCGGGCGGCCTGGCGGGAGATGGGTCGGGCCGTCATCGAGCAGATGCAGGACGAGGCGTACCGCCGTACCGAGACCGTCCCCTTCTTCGTCACCGTCGGCCGGACGTAGTGGCTCCCTGGTTCGTGTGCCGACCCGAACCGGTTAGGGGGGCCACTCAGTGTGCTCCCTGCCCCACCCACCGTCATGGAACAGGACGTCACCACCGACAGACCGGACGACGCGGTGTATAGCGCGTTCGACATCTCGCGGGAGGAGACCATCATCTACGACACGCGAAACACAGCGGCCTGGATACAGTCCAACCTGCGGCACGGTCTCGACGAGATGCGCTGAGTGGCGGACTCACGGTACCCTTTTTTCGGCTCCGGAGGAAGATTCAGTGTGTACGAGGAACGTGACCGCTCGAAGGCGTTCGACGCGCTGAGCGACCCGATCCGGGTCGCCATCGTGGAGGCACTCGTCGCTGCCCGGCGCGAGACCCCCGACGACCCGGAACGCTCGTTCTCGGAACTGCGCGACCGTGTCGGCGTCGAAGACTCCGGGCGCTTCAACTATCACCTCGGGAAGCTCCGCGGTCGCTTCGTCGAGCAGACCGACGACGGCTACGAGCTGAACTACGCGGGCCAGCAGGTCGCCTCGGCCATCCTCGCCGGCACCCTCGACGAGAGCGAGACGCGTGACCCGGTCGCACTCGACCACGACTGCCCCATCTGTGACGCGCCGATGGCTGCGCGCTTCGACGCGGGCCGGGTCACTGCGCGCTGTGACGAGGGACACGAACTCTATCGGACGACCGTCCCACCAGCCGCGGCGACTGGGCGAACTGTCGAGGAGTTGCTCGCGTTCTCGGTCGACCTCACGCACAGCCGGGTCCTGTTGAACACCCGTGGCATCTGTCCCGAGTGTTACGGCCACGTCGAGAGCGAGGTTCGGTATCAGGAGGCCAACGGCGTGTCGTTCCACGCCATGTACTGGACCTGTCGCCTGTGTGGTCGGCAGTCGCAGGCATCACTCGGCATCTGTCTTCTCCAGCATCCGGACCTCGCCACGTTCTACCGGGACCACGGCATCGACGTGGATGACACCTATCCGTGGCTGTTGCCGGTGATACAGACGCCTGCCGAGCAGGTCGGCGAAGACCCGGCACGCTACCGACTGGAGATTCAGGAGAACGGTGAGACGTTCCGGGCGACCCTCGACGGCGACGGGGCGGTCGTGGAGACCGAGCGCTTCGACACCTCGGACTGAATACAGAACGCTGCTTCTGGGAACGCTTTTTTACACACCGTGAGACGTGGGTGTATGGATCCCCGAATCGAGCGCCACGCCGATATCATCGTCAACCACTCCACCAGCGTCGAACCCGACGACAACGTCCTCGTGATGGCCCCGCCGGTCGCGGAGGACCTCGTGGTCGCCGTCTACGAACGACTCGGCGAGATCGGTGCGAGCCCGTCGCTGTCGATGCGGTCCGGGCGCGCCCTCCGTGCCTACCTCCGTGCCTCGGACCCGGACGACTTCGACCTCTCCGAGCACGACCTCGCCCAGATGGAGGAGACGGACGTGGTCATCATCATCCGCGGTGACGAGAACACGAACGAGCGAAGCGACGTCCCGCCGGAGACCATGAGCGCGTTCGGGACGGCCCACCAGCCCATCGGCAAGGAGCGCATGGGCAAGCGCTGGGTCGGCACACAGTACCCCGCGTCCGGGAACGCCCAGGAGGCGGAGATGTCTACCCCGGCGTACGAGGACTTCGTCTACGACGCCATCGACAAGGACTGGGACGCCCAGCGCGAGTTCCAGGAGAACATGGTCGAGATACTCGACCCGGCCGACGAGGTCCGCATCGTCTCCGGCGAGACGACGGACATCCGCATGAGCGTCGACGGGATGGTCACGGCCAACGACTTCGGCGAGCTCAACCTGCCCGGCGGCGAGGTGTACACGGCACCCGTCCCCGACAGCGTGGAGGGCGAGGTGCTGTTCGACAAGCCGCTGATGGCCCAGGGCCGCGAGATGACCGACGTGTGGCTGAAGTTCGAGGAGGGTGAGGTCGTCGACCACAGCGCCGAGAAGAACGAGGAGGTCCTGACCGCGGTGCTCAACACCGACGAGGGTGCCCGTCGCCTGGGCGAACTCGGCATCGGGATGAACCGCGACATCGACGAGTTCACGTACAACATGCTGTTCGACGAGAAGATGGGCGACACCATCCACCTCGCCATCGGGAAGGCCATCGCCCACACCGTCCCCGACGGCCAGCCGCTCAACGAGAGCGCGATGCACATGGACATGATCGTCGACATGAGCGAGGACTCCTACATCGAGGTCGACGGCGAGGTCGTGCAGCGCGACGGGACCTTTAGATTCGAGGACGGGTTCGAGGAGTAGGGAGACGCGACCGCAGGGAGCGTTTCCGAGTCCGAACGGCGACCGCAGGGAGCGAGACTCTCCGAATTGCGAGCGGCGGAGTCGCGCGCAGTAGCGGGGGAACCCTCCGAAGCGACAGAACAGACAGAAAGCAAACAGAAACGGGCTTCGCGGAACGGTTTTCCAGTCCATGGGCGTTGATTGCCCACATGGACCCTCGTGTCAGAAAACACGCCGAAATCGTTGTCGACCACTGTCTCGACGTACAGGCAGGTGAGAACGTGTTGGTAGAAGCCAAGCCAGCGGTCGAGGAGTTCGTCGTGGCACTGTACGAATTGCTCGGCGAGCGGAACGCGCTTCCGATGCGAGTCGGGGACAGTCCGCGCGCCTCGCAGGCGTACCTCGGAGAACTCGATATCGGTACAGCGTCTTTGAAGGAACACAGGTTGGCCGCCTACGAGGCCGCGGACAAGGTCGTTCTGGTGTGGGGGATGGAGAACACGCGCGCGTCGAGCGAGATGGACCCCGAGATCTCGAACGCGATGGGTCAGGCGAACCGCGCTGTCTTCGAGGAGCGAATGGACACGCCCTGGGTTGGGACGATACACCCGCTTTCGGGGACTGCCCAGGAGGCAGAGATGAGCACGGCCGCCTACGAGGAGTTCGTCTACGACGCCGTGAACAAGGACTGGGAAGAACAGCGAGCGTTCCAGGAACAACTGGTCGAACTTCTCGACCCTGCCGAGGAGGTCCGCATCGTTTCCGGTGATGAGACCGACATCACGATGCGGGTCGATGGGATGGACGCGGGGAACGACTACGCGAAGCGAAACCTTCCTGGTGGGGAGGTCTACACCGTTCCTATCCCCGACTCCGTCGAGGGCGAGGTACGCTTCGACGTACCGGTCGTCCAGCGCGGAAAGCAACTAGCGGGGGTGTGGCTCCGGTTCGAAGAGGGCGAGGTGGTCGAATTCGAGGCTGAGAAGAACGAGGAGACGCTGGCGAGCATCCTCGACGCCGACGAGGGTGCAAAGCGTCTCGGTGAGCTTGGAATCGGGATGAATCGCGACATCGACCAGGTGACGAACCACATGCTGTTCGACGAGAAGATGGGTGACACCATCCACCTCGCGCTAGGAACGGCGATAGAGGATGTGGTTCCGGAGGGCCAGCCGTGCAACGAGAGCATGGTCCACGTCGATATGCTGGTCGACATGAGCGAGGATTCGTACATCGAGGTCGACGGCGAGGTCGTGCAGCGCGACGGGACGTTCGTGTTCGAGCAGTAGGCTCGTCTCGGCCACCCAGAGGACCAGTCTCTGGTTCCGTGTGCACTCGCCGCAATATCAACTATCGGACAGAAGTGTCGTTCTGCGAACCATTAATCCCGGTCGAGTCGTCGGTCTGGTATGGACCCACGAATCGAACAACACGCTGATATCCTCGTCAACCACTCCACGAACATCCAGCCCGGTGACAAGGTCATCGTCGCTGCACCCCCGGAGGCGAGCGACCTCGTCGCTGCCGTTTTCAAGAAACTGGGGGAGGTCGGTGCTCGCCCCGTCCAGCTCACACAGGACTCGCGGGCGATGCGTGAATTCGTCCTCGCGGTCGACCCGGAGACACTCGACCTGCCGGAACACCTTCAGGCGCTCATGGACGAGACTGACGTCCTCATCGGCATCAGTGGAAGTTCGAACAAGAACGAGACGAGCGATGTCCCTCCCGAGAAGATCATGGCACTCGCGAAGCTGAACAAGCCGATTCAGGACGCGATGATGGAGAAGCGCTGGGTAGGCACGCAGTTCCCCGCCACGGGCGACGCCCAGAAGGCGGAGATGTCCACCCCCGCCTACGAGGACTTCGTCTGGAGCGCCATCAACCGGGACTGGGGCGCACAGCGCGAACTCCAGCAGCAGGTCGTCGACCGCCTCGACGACGCCGACGAGGTTCGCATCGTCTCGGGTGACACGACGGATCTGACGATGTCCATCCGTGGGAACCTGACGAAGAACGACTTCGGTGAGAACAACCTCCCCGGCGGTGAGGTGTTCACTGCACCCATCCCCGACAGCGTCGAGGGTGAGGTGTTGTTCGACAAGCCGCTGATGGCCCAGGGTCGCGAGGTTACGGGTGTCCGACTCGTCTTCGAGCAGGGCGAGGTCGTCGAGTACGAGGCCGAGAAGAACGAGGAGCTGCTCGCGGCTGTCCTCAACACGGACGACGGTGCCCGTCGCCTGGGCGAACTCGGCATCGGCATGAACCGCGATATCGACCGGTTCACCTACAACATGCTGTTCGACGAGAAGATGGGCGACACTATCCACCTCGCTATCGGCCGCGCCATCGAGGGGACCGTCGGTGAGGGCGGAGAGTTCAACGACTCGGCGGTCCACATGGACATGATTGTCGACATGAGCCAGGACTCGTACATCGAGGTGGATGGCGAGGTCATCCAGCGCGATGGGAAGTTCTGGTTCGAAGAGTAGGGAGACGCGACCGCAGGGAGCGTCTCCGATTGCGAGCGGCGTAGCCGCGAGCAGTAGCGAGGTTCTGAGCGGAGCGAGAACCTCGTATCTGAACGGCGACCGAAGGGAGCCGTGAAGACAGGTTCGAAAATTAGGACGGATTCCCGTTCTCGCTACTGCTGCTCGTCGACCCACTCGCGGACGTATTCTTTCTTCCGACCATCGAGCGCGTACTCCCGGTCGATGCCGGTCGTCTGGGCGACCATTTCGTCGCCCTCGTAGAGACAGAACGTCGGCAGCGGCCCGTCGAACGTCCGGCTCAACTTCCCCTGCAACCGGTCGGTGAAGCTCCAGTGCTGTTTCGCCAGTTCGGGGTGTGCGGCCGTGTCGAGCGTCCCGATTGCCACCTCCTCGTGCCACTCGTCGGCCAGGTCCGACAGCTCGGGTTTGAACTCCTTGCACGGCACGCAGGCGTCGGCCCACATGTAGACGAGCGTGGTCGGATACGAACCGACGACGGCGTCGAAGTTCTCGGGCGTCAGCGTCACCGTGCCGTCGGGCCAGGGGCGCGATTCGGACATCGTTCAAAATTCTCTATGGGCGGAATTAAAACCATGGTTTCTATTGACACGACTGCACTGGGGTGGGGAGACACGGCTCTCACGACCGCAGTGACACGACGAGCAAGACCGCGACCGTCAGCAGGACGGTCGTCAGCCAGACGGCCGTGGTGTCGGACCCGACGAGGTGTGTGCCGAACAGCCACCCGGACAGGTAGCCCCAGGGGGCGACGATGATGGGGAGCGTCACGGCGTAGACGGGGGAGATAGCCGAGAACCGGTCGGTGATTGAGGTGGGGACCATGGACGGCGGTTCTCCCGCCCCGCAGGTATACTTTATCGACAGGACTGGGAGCGGGGGATTCTCCCGCGTGTACCGGCTCAGACAACGTCGCCGCGGACCGTCGCGCCTTCCTGCTGGTCGCGCCACGCGTGGAGCTCCTTCGCGGCTTCTTGCGCCTGTTCTTCCTCCAGCCCGAGCATGCCGAGCGCTCGCGAGAGCGTCGGCAGGGCGAGTTCGGACTCGCGGAGCTTGCGCATCGCCTCCTCACTTCGC
This sequence comes from Haloarchaeobius pelagicus, assembly GCF_051207375.1. NCBI lineage: Archaea > Methanobacteriati > Methanobacteriota > Halobacteria > Halobacteriales > Halorubellaceae > Haloarchaeobius > Haloarchaeobius pelagicus. The sequence goes on from NZ_JBPJZD010000001.1 coordinate 476,425, forward strand.
TGTCCCTCGGCCCACAGGCAGACCCCGCGGGGGTCGAGCAGGGTCGTCCAGTCCTCGCGGCGTTTCGCACCCGCCAACCGCTGGGTGACGTTGTCCTCGAAGCTGGCGTTACACACCTCCAGATGGACCGGTTCGTCGTCCTCGAGCAGGTGCGCTGCGAGACACTTCTCCGGGGCGGCGTGGCCGTTCGCGTTCGCCCGGAGGTGTTCCGGGTACTCCTCGGCCCACTCGGTGCGGACGGTCTGGCCGACGCCTTTGACGCCGTACTCGGCTTCGAACTCGTCGGCGCGAGAGGCGTCGCCGCCCAGCAGGATGTCCTTGGTGAGGTAGACGTCGAGACGGTCGACCGGGTCGAGACCGAGGGCCACGTCGCCGTACACCCACACCTCGCGGACGGGGACCGGCAGCGGGCCGGACTCGACCGCGTCCAGGATGGCTTCGACTCGGTCGAGCGCCGCGTCGCGTTCGAGACTCATCGTCCTGTCGTACCCACCGGAAGGGAAAAACGTCCTCGCTTCGGGGCGGGAACCGGGACGGTCGGCTCAGGCCAGCTTGCTCTCGTCGGTGGAGACGTGCACCGTCTTCTCGACGGTGGCGTGGACCGTGCCGTCTTCGGCGACCACGTCGGCGGTGTACTCCCGGTCGACCGAGTCCTGTTCTTCGAGGGCGGACTGGATGGCGTCGAGTTCCTCGTCCGGCATCCGGAACCGGGCGTAGAGGTCCTCGGTGCCGGGTTTCTTGAACCGGACCTCGGCGGCCTTGTCCCAGACCACGTACTTGCCGGGCAGCGCCTTGATGAGCATCATCGCGAACATCGGGTCACAGGCCCCGTAGATGCTCCCGCCGAAGATGGTGCCCATGTAGTTGCGGGTGCGCCAGCTCTGGGGAATCCGGATGTGTATCTCCTGCCAGTCGTCGGCGATGTACTGGACCCGGCCACCGGTGCCGCGGTAGGAGGGCCAGACGTTGAACCCGAGGCGGAACAGTCGCGTGCGCCAGGACTCGCTCATTGGCAAGCACAGCGTCCGCCGGCTACCTTACTGCTGTGGAACGCGAGTCGCGTGGTTTCGGGTGGAACGAGACCCACGTCGTCTCGGGTTGTCGGTCACGCCGTCTGGGTCGACGCCCGCGGAAGCTCCACCGTGACGGTCGTCCCGTCGTCCACGTCGAACGCCAGGTCGCCGCTCAGTGACTGCACCACCCAGCTGACGAGCCAGAGACCCACACCGCTGCCGTGTTTCAGGGCGGTCTCGCGGTCGTTCCTGAGGGGTTCGAGTTCGGCGTCCGGGATACCCGGCCCGTCGTCGCTTACCGTGACGGTCACCGTCTCGTCGTCGGCCTCGGCTGCGACGTGGACCCGCGGCTCCTCGCCGCCGTGTTCGAGCGGGTTCTCGACGAGTTCGGTGAACGCGATCTCTATCGCCTCGTTGGCGCGCACCGGCGGCAGGGCACAGATGTCCGTGGTGATGGTCGCGTCGTCGCGTCGCTCGCGGCCGGACTGGATGGCGCACTCGAGGACCGACGTGAGGTCGAGCGACCGGCTGTCGCCCGAGTCGAGCCGGGTCGTGACGCGTTTGAGCTTGTCACTTCGCGAGACGACCTTCTCCAGTCGCTCGTCGATAGCGGCCGCGTACTCGTCGACGTCGCCGTCGGCTCGCTCGGCGAGCAGGTCCGCGTACCCGCGGACGACCGTCATATCGTTGCGCAGGTTGTGCCGGAGGAGGCGATGCATGACGTTGCGCTGTTGCTCGTGGCGCTTCCGGTCGGTCACTTCCCTGAGGTTGACGACGAACCCGGCAATCCGGGGGTCGTCGTTCAGGTTGCGGGCCCGCGCGCTGAGCCAGCGGTAGTTCCCGTCACAGTCCTCGAACCGGAACTCGGTGGCGGCCTCGGCCCCGGGGTCCTCGGCGACGAGGTCCTGGTAGAACACGTCGAGCGTCTCCGCCCTGTCGTCGGGGTGGACGTACTCGAACGCGTTCTCCCCGATGAGTTCGTCGGGAGAGTACCCGAGGACGTGCCGTATCGACGGGCTCTCGTACTTGATGACGCCCGATTCGTCGAGGATGGTGATGAGGTCGAGCGAGCGGTCGATGAGCGTCTGGTAGCGGTCCTCGGTCTGCTTCCGGTCGGTCACGTCCCGCAGGGTGACGAGTCGGCCCGTCACCGTCCCGAAGCCACGGTCGATCGGTGACTGCTGGGCGTCGTAGTAGCGCTGCTGGCCGTCGCGCGTCAGTCGGAGGTCGGAGCGGTCCTCGTCCAGAATCGTGGTGAACTCCGGGACGACCGACCGGACGGGTTCGCCGATGACGTCGGCGTTCTCGACCTCGAAGACCTCCTCGGCGACCGGGTTCAGGTCGACGACCCGGTCGGCCCCGTTCAGGACGACGATGGCGTCGGGCAGGTTCGCGACGAGTTCGTCCCGGGCGAACTCGCGAGTCGCTGGGACCACGTCGAGCAGTTGCTGGCTCCGAATCGCGAACAGGAACACGCCCGAGCAGGCGACGAACGCCACGTTGGTCGGGTCGAGCCCGTCCGGGGTAAGCTCCAGTACGTACGCGACGTTCGCCACGAGGACGATGAGGCACCCGGCGATGAACGATGCGCTCTGGAGGAGGTAGATGCCCCGGTGGATGACCGAGGTCCGGGCGATGAGGACGAGGCTCGCGGCGATGAGGGCGTACGAGTAGACGACGTGGCCGAAGAAGGCCGGGCCGAACGTCTCCGTGATGATGTAGTACGAGTCGGTGACCAGTCGCCGCCCCGTCTCCGACCGGACCAGCCGGTGTCCGTGCCCGTTCGTCCAGACGAGTGCGGTCAGGACGAGCGGTTCGACCGCGAGGAGCGCCAGGAAGGGTCGGTTCAGCCGGTCGAGGCGACCGGTGTACTCGAGCGCGATGAGGAGGAACGCCGCGGGCACGACGGTCGAGACGGTTATCTCGACGTTCGTCCAGAACACCTTGTCGGCCGTACTCGTCACCGAGAGGTTGCCGATCTCCGCGACCGTCCACACCCCGGCGGCGAGGGCGAACACGGCGAGTGGCCGGCCCCCGGGCGTCTCGCGGTTCCTGATGGCCAGCCCCGCCACGACCAGCGAGAGTAGCACCGAGAACAGAAGGGGCAGGTGATACGGCGTCAGCTGCAGACTCATGCCGACGTGTCACCGGGCGATACTGCCTGCCGACTGCTGGCGCTGGTCGTTGGGTCGTCGACTGACTGTTCGTCGTTCCATAGCATCGTCGGCACCGGGACCAGGGCTTGCTATGTACTGCAAGGTGGTTATAAACTTCAATGTTCTTGCCGTCTCGGCGGCCCCACGACCTGCCCGGTTACGTGGTCGCGTTGGGACAGGCCACCTGCGTGACGAGGGTTCCCTGTGGGCCGCGGAGCGTGACACCACCGCCGGGACAGAGTGGCTCGTCGAAGTTCGCGCCGCGCAGAAACTGTCGGGGGCTCCCGCCTTTCACGCCGTCGACGTCGCCGGTCGTCTTCACCTCGACGACGCCGCCGGGTTCGAGTGGGATGGTGTCCAGCTGGTAGGTGCCGCGTCCGTCGAAGTCGAGCGTGTAGCTCCGTAACTGGACGATGTCGTCGCCGTCGTTGTGGACGAGGACTCGTTCTTCGGCGTCACCGGGTCGCTCGATAGTGAGCCGGAGTTCGGCGGTCGGCCGGTGGGTTCGCGTCCGCGACGGGTCGACGACGCCCCTGATGCGTTCCAGACAGCCAGCGCTCGCGGCGGCGAGGGAACCGGAGCATACAGCGAGCAGGTCGCGACGCGAACGGGACGACGGCATACCCGCCCGTATCCCCGCCACCCCCGAATAGCTTCGGACTCGCTGGAAAATCAACTCGGTGTTCTATGCTCGCGGTTCTCGGAGATTTATGCGCCCGGCACCCATCCAGACGGGATATGGAACACCGCGTCACGAACGAGGATGGGGACGAGGACCTGGTCTGGATACTCGGCTGGGGGAACCGACTCCACCACGACAACGTCCAGTGGCTCGAATCGCGTTTCGCGGGGGCCGGCTATCGCGTCCACACGCTCCAGATTCCGGACTTCCCAGCGGACTTCTACGGGGAGTGGGTCCGGCCCGCGAAGGAGTTCGTGGCCGACCTCGACGACTATCGGCTGGTCGGCCACAGCACGGGCGGACTCATCGGGGCCTACCTCGACGGGGCCGAGACGACGACCTACCTCAGCCCGTGGTGGGGCTACACGTCGGACACGCCGGCGTGGCTCCTCGACACCGCCGCGAAACTCGGTGTTCGACGGAAGCTCATCCCCTCGGGCGTCAGCACCCGCGAAGCCATCGGGTCGCTGGCGACCGACTCACAACTGGCAGACGGCCCGGGGAACGTCTCGCCGCGGTTCATCCGCGAGACGCGCCGCGGCCACCGGGAACGGCCCCCGATCGACGACGACGCGGTCGTCTTCTGCACGCTGCGGGACCAGGTCGTCAGCACCCGCGCCATCGGGGACGCGGTCCCAGAATCGCAGGTCGTGCTGTACGACGGCGGCCACGAACTGTTCTCCTCCGAGCGCCGCGAGGCGTACGTCGACGACGTGCTCGCGGCGGTCGACGGCGGGCTGGCCGCAGTCGAGGCGGTGTAAGACAGCTCCCGAGACTGGACAACGAAACCCGTATCCCGGCGTGGCGGCAACTACGGGCGATGACCGAGTGCACCAAGTGCGACCGCGAGGCGGTGATGCACGCCGCGTACTCCGGCGCACACCTCTGCGAGACGCACTTCTGTGCATCCGTCGAGAAGCGGGTGCGCCGACGGATTCGCGAGGACGGACTCGTGCCACAGCACGCCACGCCCGAGGACCCCGAGACGTGGGTCATCGGCCTCTCCGGCGGGAAGGACAGCGTGGTGCTCACCCACATCCTGGACGACATCTTCGCCCCCGACCCTCGCATCGAGATGATCGCGCTGACCATCCACGAGGGCATCGAGGGCTACCGGGACGAGAGCGTCGACGCCTGCGTCGAACTCGCCGCGGACCTCGAGATGCGCCACGAACTCGTCACCTACGAGGAGGAGTTCGGCGTCCGCATGGACGACGTGGTCGAGCAGGACCCGGAGAACATGGCTGCCTGTGCCTACTGCGGCGTGTTCCGGCGGGACCTCCTCGAAAAGTACGCCGACGAGTTCGGCGCGGACAAACTGCTGACGGGGCACAACCTCGACGACGAGGCCCAGACCGCCCTGATGAACTTCCTCGAGGGGGACGTCGCCCAGATCGCCAAGCACTTCGACGCGAGTATCGGGACCTTCGACGACAGGGAAGACCAGGACGAGTTCGTCCCCCGCGCCAAGCCGCTGCGTGACGTGCCCGAGAAGGAGGTCGCGCTCTACTGCCACCTGCAGGACCTCCCGGCGCACATCACCGAGTGCCCGCATTCCAGCGAAGCCTACCGCGGCGAGATACAGCGCCTGCTGTTCGACCTCGAGGAGAACCACCCCGGCACCCGTCACTCCATCATGGCCGGCTACGAGGAGGTCGCAGGAATCGTCGCCGAGCGCTACCGCGACGACGGAGACGGCTCGAAAGCCGACCTGACCGAGTGCGAGGAGTGTGGCTCGACGACCACCCGCGACCGCTGTCGGAAGTGCTCGCTGCTCGACGCGCTCGGCGCAGTCTGAGTGTCGACGCCCCGAAATCCCACCTCCTTCGTCGACCACCCGCGTAGCACCGCCGATGAGCTATCCCGAGGACCTCCTCGACCGCGGTTCCGTCGACTACGTCGAGCGAATACACGTCCTGCCAGCCGGGGAGTTCGAGGCCGCCCGCGACCGCGCCGGAACCATCGAGGGCGGCGTCGTGGTGGGGGTCACCGACGACGACGGCCGACTCCTCCTCATCCAGAACGACTGGAGCGACGGCTGGATACTCCCCGGTGGCGGCGTCGAGTCGGGCGAGGACTGGGAGGTCGCGGTCCACCGCGAGGCCGACGTCAGACGGTTCCTGGAGTGACGGCCGCGACAGTCGTGGTCGGGTAAGACACCCGTGCTCGTGCCCCGAAACCGCTTTCCGACGGCGGTCGTACCTCCCCGCATGGGACTCCTCGATAGCCTGCGGGAACTGTTCGGGTCGCCGCCGTCGGACCGGGAGCCGGAGCCGGAGGAACGGGCGACCCCCGCCTCGGACCCGGACCGGATGTACGCGACGGCACCCGACCCCGACGACGCCGACGACTTCGGCCTACCCGACGCACCCGGCGCTGCGCCCGAACAACCGCCCCGGGAGCCGCCCGAGGCGTTCGCGTACGAGGCCCAGGAGTTCGTCGACTTCTGGCACGAGTACCCGCTCGATTACAGTGTCGACTCGCTCGACCACCTCGACAGTCTCGTCGCCGAGAACTGGGATCCGGGCGCGTTCGCCGGTGTCGACCCCGACGCGGATGGCGGCCCGGAGGCGCGCACGCTCTACGGTCTCGTCCAGTCGCTCGGGAGCTACCTCGGGGAGTCGCTCGTCCGGGACGTCGACGGCGAGTGGACAGAAGCCGGGAGCGGAAACTGGGTTGTCGTGGTCGAGGGCTCGGACGGCCAGGCGACCATCGACGTCTTCCGCATCGCGACCGAGGCGTTCACCGAGTCGCCGAACTTCCGCCCGCTCGTCGAGACCATCGAACGCGAGACCGGTATCTGACCGCGAGACCGGCGTCACGAGAGAAGAGACAGCGAGACCGGCGGTTACAGGTGTGAAAACGGTGGAGAGAAGAACCCCCGGGTGGGGGTAGTTGGTGAATCGTGTCCCCGGTCAGGGGGACGACTGGTACGACTGTGTCTGCGTCAGCGGATGACGTCGAGGCCGTTGTTCTGCTCGACCTCGTCGCGTCCGCCGTCGCCACGCGTGCTCCCGAAGCTCCGGTTGCTCGAGGAGTTTGAGCTGGCTGAGCTGGCGTTGCCGAAGTCCGCCTCGCTGGCGTCGAAGCCACCGCCGTCGATGGCTTCCCGGGACCGGTCGGCCTGCTTCTGCGTGCTCGGACCGAGCACCTGGGCGCTCTGGACGCCCGTCATGATGGCCATGACGCGCACCTTGCCCTTGTAGTTCTCCTGGATCCGGGCACCCCAGATGACGTTCGCACTCGCCTCGAGGCGCTCGGTGATGTTGTTCGCGATACCCTCGGCCTCCTTGAGTGTGAGGTCGGGGCCGCCAGTGATGTGGACGAGTCCGCCCGAAGCACCGCGGTAGTCCACGTCAAGCAGCGGGTGGTTCATCGCGTCGTTGACGACCTCCCGCGTCTTGTTCTTGTCCTGTGTCTCGCCGACCAGCATCACCGCGACGCCGCCCTGGTTCATGATGGATGTCATGTCGGCGTAGTCGAGGTTGATGAGGCTCGGCTGCGTGATGGTCTCGGAGATGCCTTTGACCGTCTCGGCGATGATCTGGTCCATCACCGAGAACGCCTTGCCGATGGGCAGGTTCGGGACGTAGTCGAGCAGGCGGTTGTTGTCGAGGACGATGATGGAGTCCGCGGCTTCGCGGAGCTTCTCCAGCCCTTCCTCGGCCTTGACCGTCCGTGCACGCTCGACGTTGAACGGCGTCGACACCATGCCGACGACGATAGCGCCCTGTTCTTTGGCGATCTTGGAGACGACCGGCGCTGCACCGGTCCCCGTCCCGCCACCCATGCCCGCTGTGACGAACACGAGGTCGGCGTCGCCGAGGACCTCCTTGACCGTGCCCTGTGCCATCTCGGTCGCGCGCTCACCCATCGAGGGGTCGCCACCCGCACCGAGCCCGTTGGTCAGGGATTTGCCGACGAGTATCTTCGTGTCGGCCTCGATCATCTTGAGGTGCTGCTTGTCGGTGTTGATGGCGACCGTGTCGGCCCCATCGACGCCGATGTTGTACAGGCGGTTGACGGTGTTGTTACCCGCGCCACCGCACCCGACGATGACGATTCGGGGGTCACCGAACTCGTCGCCGTCGAAGTCCTGTTTCTGCTGTTTCTCGCGTTCCTCGTGTTCGAGGGCGTCTTGAACGATATCCTGCATCGTTACACCTTGGCCCAGGTGCGCTGTTTCTCGCCCGCACCCGAGCGCTCGGTCTGTTGTTCGTTAAGCATCTCACGAACGGCCGACCGAATGGCCTCGCTTCGATTCGGGAACTCTCCCGTCTCGACCATCTGTTCTACCTCCTCTATCTGCTGTTTCGGTATTCGCAGTGTCACACGCTCCATGGTTGTATTCCCCTGGTAAGACGTCACGCATGTGCGCAGTTCGCACGCGCATCGTCTTACACGGCGATTACGGCCACGGGAGCCCCGTAAACTCCCATTCCGCCCCGTGTAAGACAATTTGTCTTACGCGACTGTATGCACTGTGTCTTACGTAATAAAGGTACCGCCGATAACAGGTTTCGATTCCTCACCGTGTCCTACGTCGAGTCAAGCACGTCCGCCGCCGGCGTCCGGCGACCGCAGCTCGGACAGAACGCCCAGTCCGACCGAACCTCGTCGCCACACTCGCAGTACGCCCGGTGTGCGGCCTTCTCGCCGCAGTTCGGGCAGTACACGTGGTCGCCGTCGACCGACTCGCCGCACTGCCCGCAGGTCGTTTCGGTCACGTCACCCGCGGTGTCGGACACACCGCCGACCGCCGTGGCCGGACTGGTGTCCGACACCTGCTCCGACGCGTCGACGCTGGCACCGTCCGCAGCCTGCACCCCGTCGAGCGCGATGGTGAGGTTCAGGTCCTGCCGGCGCTGCGCCATGGCCGCGTCGAGTTTCTGTTCGAGAACCTCGTCCACGCGCGCGTCAACCAGCGCGTCCACACGCGAGGCAACGAGGTCGTCCAGACTCCCGTGGTTCTCGGCCGACAGCTCCTCCTGACCGGCCGCGTCGCTCGCGACGGCCTCGGACGCATCGCCGTCGAGATAGGCCCGCAGCGCGTCGCGGACGAGTTGGCTCTTGGACTCGTCCCTGGCCTCCAGCCGCTCGACCAGGTCGTCATCCGCACGCACGGTAATCTTACTCATACCTGCAATCCGACTAACTCATTATAGAGCAAGCACTTGAATGTAACCCCTCCTCGTCTGACGAACGTCTGACGCTCTGTTCTGCTGCTCGTGGGCTGCTACAATGTGTCGCGGCCGGACCAGATAATAACCCTTATGTCGCATCCGGCGTCTATCTGAAAGTACGCCCGCCCTTAGCTCAGACTGGTAGAGCAGTCGACTGTAGATCGACTTGTCCCCCGTTCAAATCGGGGAGGGCGGACTGCTTTTCCGCGAACCGTCGAACGAAGTGAGACCGTGAGCGGGAAGCACGTTCTACCGAGCCGATTTGAGCTCGTGAGTCACGCGCAGCGAAGCGAGCATGTCTCACGGTGTTCAACATCGGGGAGGGTAGACCGCCCCACCCACGACCGCGATGTTCAAGTGAAGTTGCGCTAGTCCTACGGTAGTGGCAGTTTCGTTCGACCTCTTCGGGACGCTCGTGGACGTGGACCGTCCGGCAGACCCAGCAGAAGCGGTCGCTGAGGCACTCCGAGACCGCGATGTCGCAGTCCCCGACGACTGGGCCGCGGCGTACCGGGAGGTCCACATTGACGCGCCCGCGGGCGCGGAAGTCCCCTTGCCGGCGCACGTCTCGGCAGCCCTGCAGAGCCGCGGCGTCGACGCGCCGGGGAACGCGCCGCGGCGGGCGGTCGTCTCGGCGTTCGACCCCGAGGTCAGGACCCGAGAGGGTGCAGTTGCAGCAGTCGAGGCCGCACGGGAACAGGGACCGGTCGCGCTCTGCTCGAACTGCGCGGTGCCGGAGCTCGTCGGGCGGACGCTCGTCCGGTCGGACCTGGGGCGTGGTGACTTCGACACCATCGTCACCAGCGTCGCCTGTGGCTGGCGCAAGCCCGACGCACACATCTTCGAGACGGTGGCGCGCCAGCTTGACTGCGATGTCGAAGCCCTCGTCCACGTCGGGGACGACCCGGGGACCGACGGGGGCATCACGGATGCAGGCGGCCGGTTCGTCGACATCGCGGAGACGCCCCTGGGCTCGCTCCCGGTGGAACTGGGGTGGTCCGGGTGACGGTCGCGGCGGCGGCCGCGGTCGGGGCCGGCTTCGCACTCGACGTGCTCACGGGTGAGCCGCCGACCGAGGCGCACCCGGTGGCGTGGTTCGGCAAACTCGTCGCGTCGGTCGACCGGGAGTGGTCGCACCCGCGGCTCGTGGGGGCGCTGGCGACCCTGGTGTTGCCGGTGGTGGCCGCAGGTGTGGTGGGCGGGCTGGTCTTTCTCGTCGAGCAGTACGACACCTGGTACGGCGCTGGCGCGGCGGCGGTCGCGCTGTACCTGACGACCAGTCTGCGGATGCTGTTGCGCGAGGGGCTTCGGGTGGTTCGATTGTCGGAGGACGACGAGGCGGAAGCCCGCGAAGCACTGTTGTCGCTGGCGGGGCGGGACGCGAGCGAGCTCTCCGCGGGGCAACTCAGGAGTGCGGCGGTCGAGTCGGTCGCGGAGAATCTGGCAGACGGCTTCGTCGCGCCGCTGTTTGCGTTTACGTTGTTTACAACCGTCGCACTCCCGTTCGCGGCCGCGGCGGCCGTGTGGGTGAAGGCGGTGAACACGCTCGATTCGATGCTGGGCTATCACTCGAAGCCGGTCGGCTGGGCTCCGGCCAGACTCGACGACGTGGTGATGTGGCTCCCGGCGCGGCTCTCGGCGCTTCTCATCGTGCAGGCGGCCAGGCAGCCACGAGCACTCCTCCGGGCGCGGTACTGGCTCTCGGAGGTCCCGTCGCCGAACTCCGGGTGGCCGATGGGGGCCATCGCGGCGGTCCTGGACGTCCGGCTGGAGAAGCCGGGCGTGTACGTCCTGAACGCGGGTGCGGACCTGCCGTCGCCACAGAAAGCCCGGCGGGGGATTCAGGTGGTCGGGTCGGCGGGGCTCGTCGCCGTGCTCTACGCCGGGGTGGTCGCGTGGCTCTGAGCCTCGCCGCGCTCCGGGGGGCGCTCGGGTTCCTGACGCGGCTGCCTGCAGGTCACGACGAGGCGGCGTGGGACGCCTACCGACAGGCTCCCGTCGCGATGGTCCCCGTGGGCTACCTCGTCGGCGTGCTCTGTGCGCTCCCGGTCGTCGTGGGCAATTTGCTCGCGCTCCCGGCTACAGTCGTCGGGTTCGGCTACCTGCTCGCGGTGTACCTCGCGACGGGCATCAACCACCTCGACGGGGTGGCCGACTGCGGTGACGCCGCGGTGGTTCACGGCTCGCCGGCCGACCGCCGTGAGGTGCTGAAGGACACCACGACCGGGGTGGGCGCGCTCGCCGCGGTCGGGCTGGTGCTCGTCGGACTCGCACTGGGCGGGGTCGCGGTCGCTGGTCTGCCTCTGGCGGGCGCGGTCGCCGTCGTCGTCGCCAGCGAGGTCGGTGCCAAAGCGGGGATGGTCCTGCTCGTCGGTCTCGGTGAGGCGGCCCACGAGGGGTTCGGGAGCGCACTGATGGCCGACGCCGGCCGCGGCACGACCGCATCCGGCATTGCCCTCGCGACGCCAGTCGTCCTCCTCGGCGTGCCGACGCCGGACTGGCAGCCGGTCGCCGTCGTCACGCTCGCCGCGCTCGGGGCCGGAATCCTCGTCGCTCTCGTCGCCCTGGCGTGGGCCGACGACCGCCTCGGCGGGGTCAGCGGGGACGTGTTCGGCGCGACCAACGAGTTCGCCCGGGTGGCCGGACTCCACGTGGGGGTGATCGCGTGGACGCTCTCGTGATGTGCGGCGGCCGGGGAACTCGCCTCGGTTCCGAGACGGAGAAACCGCTCTACCCCATCGCCGGGACGCCGATGGTCGACCGGGTGGTGGCGGCACTCGCCGGGAGCCGGGTGGAGACCGTGCACGCAGCCGTCTCCCCGCACGCCCCCGAGACGCGAGCGCATCTCTCGAATGCTGCAATCGAGGGGCAACCATTCTCCCTCGTCCAGACCCCTGGCGACGGGTACGTCGCCGACCTGCAGGCCGCCCTCGCTACCGTCGACGCGCCGGTGCTGACGGTGGCCGCCGACCTCCCCCTGCTCGCGCCGGTCGTGGTCGACCGCGTGCTTGACCGGTTCGCGGGGGACTCGCTGGCCGTCGTCGTCCCGACCGAACTGAAGCGCGCCCTCGGCGCGAGCTGTGACACCGAATTCGACGGGTACGCCCCGACGGGTGTGAACGTCGTCGCCGACACCGATTCCGAGACCATGTATACCAGTTACGACGCCCGACTCGCCGTGAACGTGAACCGCCAGTCAGACGCCGACCTCGCGGAGGAACTATGCGACTGATCCTGTGTGCGGGGTCGACCGAGACCGCCAGCATCGAGGGCATCAGCGCCGCCGGGGCGGACCCCGACCTGATGCGTCATACGCCGAGTGCCGACGCCGAGATCCTCACCTACGGCCAGCCGGTCCGCGCGCCGGTCGTCCCGGTGAGTCCGTCGGGCTGTCCGACGCCGGCCATCCTCACCCGGGCGGTCCGCGAGGAACTCGGGTTCGACGTGACCGTGGTCGACGCGGGGCTCGCAGAGCCCACGGGCGCACCGACCGTGTCCGTCGGAGCCAGAACGGGCGCGGACATCCGTGAGGCGAACCCCGTCCCGACTGCACCCGGCGCGTTCACCGCGGCCCGCCAGTTCGGCCGGGCACTCCCCGACGAGCACGTGGTCGTGGGCGAAACCGTCCCCGGCGGGACGACCACCGCACTCGGTGTCTTACGGGCTCTCGGCGAGGTCGCGACCGTCTCGTCGTCGTTCCCGGACAATCCGCTCGAACAGAAGCGCGAGGTCGTCCGCGAGGGGCTGGCAGCCTCCGGGCTCGAACCCGGTGACTGCGCCGGTGACCCGCGCGAGGCGGTCCGGCGGATGGGTGACCCCGTCCTCGCGACCGTCGCCGGGCTCGCCCTCGGCGCGCTCGAATCCGGGACTCGCGTCACCCTGGGCGGCGGGACCCAGTTGCTGACCGCCGGCGCGCTCGTCAGACACGCCGGGGGCGAGCAGTCGATGGAACTCGCCACGACCAGTTTCGTGGCCGACGACGTGGACGACCTGGCCGACGCCGCCCGGCGGCTCGACCTCGACCTGACCGTGACCGACCCCGGCTTCGAGTCCGGAGAGCACGTCGCCATGGCCCGCTACGTCGCCGGGGAGGCCAAGGAGGGCGTCGGCCTCGGCGGCGCACTCGCCCTGGCGGACCGGGCCGACGCACTGCCGGCGGTCCGCGAGGCGATTCCCCGGGTGTACGCGTCGGTCGTCGACGAGCCGGCGGGAGGCGAGGATGCACCCTGACTCGGTTCGCGACGCCAAGCGGGTGCCCCACGGCGGGACCACTGATAGAAGCGTGCTCGACCTGAGCGCGAACACGAACCCCGAGACCCCACCCGGCACCGAGTGCATCTACACCGCGGCGCTCGCCGAGGCGGACCGCTACCCCGACGACCGGTACGACGAGTTCCGGGCCGCGGCCGCAGCCTTCGTCGGCTGCCGTCCCGAGCAGGTGGTGCCGACGCCGGGCGGGCTCGCCGCGATTCGGCTCGCCATCCAGACGACGGTCAGTCCCGGGGAGACGGTCGTGGTTCCCTCTCCCAGCTTCGGCGAGTACGCTCGCGAGGTCCGCCTCCAGGGGGCCGACCCGGTGTTCGTCGAGCACGACGAGATGCTGGCGACCGACCCGGCCGACCACGCCATGGTCATCGCCTGCACCCCGAACAACCCGACCGGGGAGTGCCCATCCCGCGATGACCTGGTCGCCCTCGCGGACCGGTGTGCCGATTCGGGAATCCCGCTGCTCGCCGACGAGGCGTTCCTGGGGTACACCGACCAGGCGTCGCTGGCCGGCCACGACGGCGTCATCGTCGCCCGCTCCCTGACCAAACTGTTCGGACTTCCCGGGCTGCGGGCCGGCTACGCCGTCGCGACCGGCGCGGACCGCGACGCGCTGGACACGGCCCGGCGCGCCTGGAACCTCGGGACGCCCGCGGCCGCCGTCGGGGCACACTGTCTCCGCCAGACCCAGTTCGTCGCCTCGACCCGCGAGACGGTCGCCCGGGAGCGAGCGAAACTCCGAGACGCGCTCGAACCGCACTTCGACGTGGCCCCGTCCGACGCCCCGTTCCTGCTGCTCGACTGTCGCGACCGCGACGTGGACGCACTGCTCGACCGGGCGCGCGAGGCGGGCGTGGTCCTCCGGGACGCCCGGACCTTCCGGACCCTCGACTCACACGTCAGAATCGCCGTCAAGAACCGCGACGCGACCGACCAGGCACTGGCAGCGCTCGGAGTCGCACACTGATGTTCGAGACGACGAGCGCCGACGACGTTCTCCGGCTCGCCCGGCCCGACACCACCTGGCTCTCGACAGGCTGGCGGGGCGGTCGCTCGCGGGCCGACGCCGCCTACACGATTTCGGTGCCAGAGGGCTGGCACTGCGACGACCTCGACGAGTACGTGACCGACCGACTGGCGGCTGCCGGGTTCGACCCGGGGATGGTCCCGGACTCACCGGTCCTGCTCACCGGCGTCGACCTCGCACACCTCCGGGGCGCACGCTGCGGCCCGGTCGAAGCCTACGTGACGGCGGGCGTCTCGAACCCGGCCGAGCTGCCGATGGACCCCGCTGGTGGGAGCCTTCCGACCGGGGAACTCGTCGCCGGGACCGTCAACGTCGTCGTGGGCACGACCCGTAATCTCGCGCCCGGCGCGCTGGCGAACCTGGTCGCGGTCGCCGCCGAGGCGAAGGCCGCGACCCTGCTCGACGCGGTCGGCGTCCCCGGCACGACCTCTGACGCGGTGGTGGTCGCCGCGGACCCCGATGGCGACCCGGCCGAGTTCTCGGGGAGTGCCACCCCGGTCGGAGCGGCCGCCCGCGCCTGTGTCCGGGACGCCATCGCCGCGTCATTGACTGCGCGATACGCGGAGACCGACCCACCGTCGGGTGTCGAGGACGCGCCCTACGGCGTCTCGACCGACGTTCGGGCCGAGGTGTTCCAGCCGTGACCCACACCGTGCTCGTCGCCGGGACCGCCAGTCACGTCGGGAAGTCGACCGTGGTCGCCGGTCTCTGCCGGCTGCTCGCGGACCGTGGCGTGTCGGTCGCGCCGTTCAAGGCCCAGAACATGAGCAACAACGCCCACGTCGCCCCGACGCCCGACGGCGAGTGGGGCGAGATCGGCGTCTCGCAGTACGTGCAGGCCCGGTCCGCGAGAATCCAGCCGACGACCGACGTGAACCCGGTGTTGCTCAAGCCCCGGGGCGACGGCGAGTCCCAGCTGGTCATCGACGGGCAGGCGGTCGGGCACTTCGAAGCCGGCTCCTACTACGCCGAGCACTGGGAGGAGGCACGGGGCGCGGCCGAGGGAGCGTATCGCCGGCTGGCCGCGAAGTACGACGTGATTCTCGCGGAGGGTGCGGGTAGCATCGCCGAGATAAACCTCCACGACCGCGACCTCGCGAACGTCGAGACCGCACGGTTCGCGGATGCGGACATCCTACTCGTCGCCGACATCGAGCGCGGCGGCGTGTTCGCCTCGCTGGTGGGGACGCTCGAACTCGTGCCCGAGGATATCCGCGAGCAGGTCGCAGGCGTGGTCATCACCAAGTTCCGGGGCGACCTCGACATCCTTCAGCCCGGCCTCGACGCGTTCGAGGACCGGACCGGCGTCCCGGTGCTCGGCGTGGTTCCGTACGACGACCCCGGGCTCCCCGAGGAGGACAGCGTCGCGCTCCCGCCGGTCGGCCAGCGCCGGGTCGACGGGGCGGACGACCATCCGGACCCGGTCCGCATCGGGGTGCCACGGCTCCCGCACGTCTCGAACGCGACCGACCTGCAGCCACTCGCCCGTGAACACGGTGTCCGGGTCGTCTACCTCCCGCTCGACGACGGGCTGTCGGACGTCGACGCCGTGGTCATCCCGGGGACGAAGAACACGGTCGACGACCTGCGGGCGCTCCGCGAGGCCGGCTTCGACGAGGCATTGCGAGCCTTCGAGGGTCCAATCGTCGGCCTCTGTGGCGGCTACCAGCTGCTGGGTGAGTGTATCGAGAACGCCCACGTCGAGGGAACCGGAACCGAGCGAACCATCGACGGGGTCGGCCGCTTGCCCGTCGTCACCCGCTTCGACCACGAGAAGCAGGTCCGTCCCGCGACGTACGACCTCGCGGGCGTCGGCCCACTGGCGGGTGCCGAGGGACCGGTCTCGGGCTACGAGATTCACGCCGGCGAGACGGTCGCGACGGGGGACGTGATGACGCCCTTCGCGGTCGACGGCGACGCGAGTGCCGCACTCGGGGCCGCCACCGACGACGTGTGCGGGACGTACCTCCACGGCCTGTTCGAGAACCGGAACGCCCGGCGGGCGTTCCTCGAACGCCTGGGTGTCGACCCCGGCGACACCGGCCAGGGGACTGTCACGGACTCCGCTGACCGGGCCGCCGCGCTGGTGGCCGACAGCGTCGACCTCTCGGGGGTTTTCCCCACGTCGGAAGCCACTGGTAACAGGTCATCTGACGGCCGAAACTTATAGGAGCTACCCTACCCGTTCTTCGAATGGTTACGGGCACTCGCCCTGACCAGTCGACGCCAGTCACACGCAGTCTCTTTCCCCCCTTTCGGTGGTCAGGAAACAGAGACGATGGGTTGGGACCCTGGGGGTGGTGAGGCGTCGGACGTATTGTTCGTTTCTGGGTGCTGGTAGACCGGTTGGGAGTGAAACAGTCCCGGTTCCGTGACGAAACAATCTAGTAATTGATGTCTATTGGTGGGCGATTAGCGGGACGCTTCCCGCATGGGTGATGCAGGTCCCCCAACCAGTAGTCGACGAACGGTGCTGAAATCGGTGGCACTCTTCGGTGCCGGTGGGCTCGCCTTCGACGGCGTCTCCCGCGTTGGCCAGGCGGACGACAGGTCGACGACCCTGGAGACGGCGGCGGTGTTCGGCCGGACGACACCTGACGCCAACCACATTTCTTTCACCCGAGTAAATGCGAATACTTATTGCGGTGCTCGCGGCTACATCCAGCAAATGGTCGAAGCAATCGCCGTCGCCAGCGGGAAGGGTGGGACTGGCAAGACGACGGCGACCCTCGCGCTGGGGATGGCGCTCGCCGAGGCGCACGACGTGACCGTCGTAGACACCGACACCGGCCTCGCGAACCTCCTCTTTCACACCGGGCTCGAGGACGCCGACGTGACCCTCCACGACCTCCTGCTCGGCGACGCGGACCTCTCGGTCGCCGACGCGACCTACGACCGGTTCGGGATGCGGGTCGTCCCCTGTGGGACCTCGCTCGGGGACTTCCGGCAGGCCGACCCCACCCGACTCCGGGACGTGGTCGCCGACCTCGCCGCGGACACCGACGTGCTCTTGCTCGACTCACCGGCCGCCATCGGGAGCGTCAGTGCCGTCCTCCCCGTCGTGCTCGCGGACCGGATGGTCGTCGTCCTCCAGCCCACCATCCCGGCGCTCTCGGACGGCCTGAAGGTCCAGGAGTACGCCCGGTCGTACGGGACCGGCGGCGCGGGCGTGCTGTTCAACCGCGTCCACGACCCCGAGGCGGTCGACCGCATCACCGACCAGACGGAGCGCTACTTCGATGGCCCGGTCCTCGCGAGCGTTCCCGACTCGGACGCCGCCAGGGCTGCACGGAACGCGGGCGAACCACTGCTCGCACACGCCCCGGACTGTCCCGCCGCCACGGCGTTCCGCGACGCCGCCGCCGGGATCGAGATACGGGACCAGGAACCGGGAGCCGTGGCCGACCGCTTCCGCAGCGCCGTCATCCCGCAGCCACCGTGAGACTGCCGCGTGGGACCATCGTCCGGTCGCGCGTCGTCCAGTCACCAGCGACCGCGCTCGCGGCCGCGCTCGACGATGCGGTCACGGGCTACCTCGTCCTCGAGCCGCAGGACGCGCTGTTGCTCGGCGACGACGGGAGCGGTGTCATCACTCTCGCATCGGGGGTCCCGGTGCTGGCGTACCACGTCGGGACCGACCGCGGCGGGGCCGAAGCGCTCGCGGACCTCGCCGCCCCCGGCCCCTACAGCGTCGAACTGTACGCCGTCGACGACGGTGCCCTCGATGCGGCCCACGAGGCCACCAGCCTGCGGGTGCCACCGGGATTGCCCGCGGACCGCCTCGCGGCCGACCCGGCCCTCGCGACCAGGACGCGCGAGGCAGCGCCCGCCGACCGTCGCGAGGAACGGGTCGAGGAGGACGAGGACCCGCTGGCGGCGTTCCTCGCCGACGAGGAGCGCATCGCCGCCATCCAGGAGGCGGCCGAGCAGGAGGCGGCCCGGCGGGCCGAGGAGTGGGGACTTGCGGACGTACTCGAGTAGGAGTCGGGTGGCGATGCTGCCGCGACGATGGGCAGCGCCCGGTCAGGCGGGCGTGAGTCGAAGCAACCGGTCGTCGTTGCCGGTCGGGAACGGCCCGCTCGCCCGACCGTCGCGGTTCGACGTGACGAGGTACAGTGCGCCGTCCGGACCCTGCTCGACGTGGCGGATTCTGCCGACCTCGTCGACGAGCAGGTCGTGTGTGGTCGCGACCCAGGAGCCGTCGGTCCAGTCGCCGTCGTGGCGCACGCCGGTCTCGCCGAGTGGCGGCAGGTCGGCCGTGGGGTCACCGTCGTCGGCCGGGGTCAACGTCGCGACCTTCAGGCGCTGGCTGCCGAGGGCCCCGAACACCAGCCGGTTGCGGAACGCCGGGACGGCATCGGCGGTGTAGAAGACGCCGCCAGCGGGTGCCCAGGTGTTCCCGAGGCTGCTGGCGACGGGCGGCGTCACCCCGTCGGTTGTCCGGTAGGCGGGCGGGTCCCGGGCGTCTGCCCACCCGTAGTCGTTGCCAGGGTGGAGAACGCTCACCTCGTCCGGGCCCGGCCCGTGTTCGGTGATGACCGGTGTCCCGTCGGGCTGCCACGTGATGCACTGCGGGTTCCGGTGTCCAACGGTGAACACTCGCGGGTCGCCGCCGTGGTCGGGGTTCCCCGGGGCGGGCTCGCCCTCTGGCGTCAGGCGAAGGACCGTCCCACCGAGGAACGACGGGTCGCGGGCTCGTGCTTTCTGGCCGGCGTCGCCGACCGTCACCCAGAGGTAGTTCTCCGGCCCGAAGGCGATGCGACCCCCGTTGTGGAACCGGTTCGCGGGAATCTCGTCGATGAGCGTCTTCACGCGGGTGGCAGGGTCGTCCGCCGAGACGTCGATGTACACGAGTTTGTTGTACCACTCCCGGTCGTGCCTGTACGTGTAGTAGACGTACACCAGCGGGACGTCCGGGTACGAGGGATGGACGGTCGTGCCCATGGTCCCGCCCTCGCCACCGTCGAGGAACCAGCTCCGCTCGCGGCTGCCCTGGTCGACCGCTTTGGCGTCGAGTGCGTCGTCGGGGCTGGCGACCGCTTCGAGTTCGCCGGCGGCGAACCGGTTCACTCGGCCGACACGCTCGGTGATGAACAGGTCACCGTTCGGGGCGAACGAGAGGTCCCAGGGGATCTCGAGACCGGTGACGAGGGTCTCCAGTTCGACCTCGATCTCCGGCGACTCGGTCGGGGCGCGCCAGGCTTGGTCGTACCGCGACCACGATTCGATGTCGTGGCCGAGACGGGTGTCGTAGTCGGGCTCGACCACCGGTGTCTCGGTCGTCTTCGTGGGCGGTTCGGTCGACGTGCGGGACTCTCCCGTCGATTCGCCCCCGAGACACCCCGAGACCATCGTGGCGGCGGCAAGCGACAGGAGGGTTCGGCGGCGATACCGGTCGGTCATGGGTGGGCACCCGGTTCCGCGGACGAGAGGGGGTCGTGCGTCGACAGCATGTGTGGAGAGGGTCCGACGGACGGGTCGGTCCGAACGACGCCGTCGGAACGTACCGACGTTTTGGAAAATTGAAACCAAGTATCTTGTGATGCGTTCTCTCCCGGGGTCGCCAGCGGGCCGCTACGGCCGGATATCGTCGAGGTCGTCGACCGTCGGCCCGTTGACGATGGTGACGGTCGTCCCCTCCTGGTGGATGCGGAAAGCGTCCGCGAAGCCGCCGTCGGGGATGACCCAGACGCCCGGTGACTGCTCGCTGCCGCCGTGGCCAGCGAGGAGGGTCTGGTAGGCCTGCCGGAACTCGGTCGCGTCGGCGGGCGTGGCCCATTCGGTCACGAAGACGTGGCCGTACTCGCCGTCGCTGTTCTGGTAGGGCAAGACGGCGTCGCCGACCCAGCCAGCAGAGGGCGGGCTCCGGTAGTCGAACCGGTCGTAGATGCCCGACGGGGTCGAGAACGTCGAGGTGTTGATGGTCGAGATGTTGTACTGGCGGGACTGGTACCAGAACATCGAGTAGATGGACGCTTCACCGACGGTGTCCGTGCCGTGCTCGAACGTCTGCCAGCCGTTGCGCGACCGGTCCTCGATGGTCACCTCCACGGGGGTGAACTCGCGGCCCGGGTGGATGAGCGCACTGGAGGTCTGGGGCGGGTTCACCCACAGCTTGTTCACGCGCTCCCAGCCACCGTCCTGCACCAGCTGGTGGACGTACCACGGACCGTCGGAGTACGGCTGGAAGATGGTGACGAGGATGCCGAGGTTCATGTCGCTGCTGCCGCCGCTGGACTGGGTGCCCGGGGTCTTCACGCAGGACCACTCACCGCTCGTACAGCGTTCGAGGTACAGCGCCTCGATGTAGTCGGCTTCACCCTCGATGAGGCCGTTAGCGGCGAGTTGCTGATCCTGGGTCTTCGCCTGGTTCTGGACGCGCTTGATGTCGAAGTGCTGGTCCTGGAGCGCGTGGGTGAGCTCGTGGACGAACGTCGCGTTGTTGATGACCAGCCGGTCGGGGTCGTCGCTGACCATGACGACCTTGTTCGTCCCGGCGGCGTAGTAGCCGAGGACGGCCGAGCCGGTCACCGAGCCGAACTCGTCCTCGATGTTCTTCTGCTCGTCGGAGATGAACAGCGCCTCCCACACCTGGTCGTTCCAGCGGTTCTTGCTCTCGTTATCGGTGCTCCCGTTGGCCGAGTTCGCGCGCTGTTGGTCCCGGGTGATGACCGAGACGGTCACCGGTTCTTTGAACTCCAGGTTGCGCAAGACCTCGACGCGGGCCATCGAGCGGGCGAGGAACGCCTCCTGTTCCGCCTCGCTGATGCCGTCGCTCTGGTCGACGTCTATCGATTCGTTGTACCAGTAGCCGTTCTCCCAGCCGATGCGGTCGGTCGCGGGGTCGGCGAACGGCCCGGTGTCGTCGCCCACGCCGGTCCCGTCGTCGGACCCGAAGAAGCCGAAACAGCCGGCGAGGAGGACGAGGGTAACGACCGTGACTGTCTGTATCGCCTTCGCCTTCACGCGGACAGTAGGGCGGCAGGCGCTAAAACGGTTATCTGCGCGATAGGTAACCGCGAGCCCGACCAGGTCTGCCGAGGGCTCGGCAGCCCTCCAGTGGTTAGCGACCGCGTGACAGCCTCGTCACCTGTTTTGGGAGTAGACTTATAGGGGTTTCAACGCTAAATCGCATGACCTTCGATAGCACGGGCTCGCCACGGCTCGTGTCAGCCCTACCAATGAGCGATACCAACACGACAGACGGGAACACCACCATCGGGCCCACGCCGGGGGATGACGGCCGTGGTGGCTCCTTCGGTGCTGCCACGCTGGACGCGATTCCGACGCAGTTCGCGGTGCTGGACACCGACGGTTCCATCGTCTACACCAACGACGCCTGGCGAGAGTTCGCGCGAGACAACGGCTTCGAGGACGACCCCAGCATGGTCGGCACCAACTACCTCGCGGTCTGTAACCACAGTTCGACGGACGACGCGACGGACGCGGCGGCCGGCATCGAGGCGGTGCTGCTGGACGAGCGGGACGTCTACTCGCTCGAGTACCCGTGTCACAGCCCGACGACGAAGCGGTGGTTCGTCATGCGAGCCAGTCGGTTCGACCACGCGGGCGAGACGTTCGTGCTGGTGTTACACCTCGACATCACCGGGCGCAAGCAGTCCGAGGCCGCGGTCGAACACCGGAACCGACAGCTCGAACAGGTCAATCGCGTCGGCCGGCTCGTCCGGGAGGTCATCGCGTCGCTTCTGGACGTCTCGCGCCGCGAAGACCTCGAGAGCATCGTCTGTCGGGAGCTCGCGAACGCGAGGTTCTGCCGGCTCGCGTGGGTCGTCGACCGCAGTGTCGACGGGAGCATCCGACCCCGGGTCGGCGCGGGCGACGACGAGCTGCTCGACGAGATGGCGGCCCTCGGCCCGTCGATGATCGAGCGCACGACGGTCGGCGAGGCGCTCGACGGGCAGGGCCCGCTGGTCGAGCGCGTCGCGACCGACCCGGTACAGGAGCTGGCGATGGGTGCGGGCTGTACGGCCTACACGGCGGTGCCACTCACGTACCGGGGTGCCCGGTACGGGGCCCTCGTCGTCCACACGGACCGGCCCGACGCCTTCGGCGACCTCGAACGCGACGCGTTCGCGGTGCTCGGGAACACACTCGGCTACGCGATGAACGCCGTCGAGTCCCGGCAACTCCTCCACGGCGAGTTCGCGACCGAGGTTCGCGTCGACGTCGACGCGAAGCGCGCACCCCTCGCCGCGGTTTCGCGGGCGGCCGACGAGCCACTCGTCCTCACCGCGAGCACCGTCGCCGCGGACGGACTCCGGCTGTACGCCGAGGGGGAAGGCGTGTCGCCCGAGACGGTCGTCGACACCCTGGAGACCCACCCGGACGTGACACACGCCTCGGTGCTGGGCGAACACGACGGCCGCTGCCGGTTCGCCTGCGTGGTGACGGGCGGGTCGCCGCTGCTCAGGGTCGCCCAGCGCGGTGCGGGGAACCGGGCCGCGACGGTCACCGGCGACCGGTACGGCCTGACCGTCGAGACCGCCTCGACCGCGGACATCGGCGACCTCGTCGCACAGCTCCAGACCGAGTTCGACCGGGTCGACCTGCGCGCGAAGAAGCGGGTCGAGCGCGAGTCCGACAGCGCACTCGCGTACTGGGAACGGCTCGAAGCACGGCTCACCGACCGCCAGCTCGCCATCCTCGAGGCGTCGTTCAGGGCGGGCTACTTCGAGTGGCCGCGGAACGCCGACGGCGGGGACATCGCCGCCACGTTCGACATCTCCGCGCCGACGTTCCACGAGCATCTGCGTGGGGGGCTCAGCAAGGTGATGAGCGAACTGTTCGAGGAGCAGTCCTGACCGGCTGTTCCGGGGGCTGCGCCGTTCAGTCCGCCGTCGCCCCGGCCGTCTCGGTCACGTGCTCGCGGCGTCCCCGGCGCGCGAGGCTGAGCAGTCTGAGGCTGGCACGTTCGACACCGTCGTAGTCCGCGGCCTCGATGGCGCGCTCGGCGGCCGAGAGGGCGTTGCGAATCTCTTCGTCCGTCGGCGTCTCGTGCGTCTGTGACATACCTGGCTGGTCACACCCCCACGTAAAAGGGGTGAGCCAAGGGCGGAGTGAAAGTGAAAGTGAACGAGACAGTGCCGACGACGGGCGTCTCGGTCACCCCAGGGGTGGCGTCGCGAACTCGTCCCCACACGTCTCGCAGACCGCGATCGGCTCCGCGTCCGGGCCCAGCCGGGCGAGCAGTTCGCCGTCCCCGCACGTGGGACACGGCTCCGGGATGTGCGCTGCGTCGCAGTCGGGACAGACCAGGGCCGGGGTATCGCCAGCGACGTCGAGGCGCAGGTCGCCGTGGCCACAGTCCGGGCACGCGACCGGTATCCGCGTGTCCTCGGTGTCCCGCGGGGCCCCCAGCGCGAGGGCGACGCAGTCGGTGTCGCCGCGGTTCCACCCGCTCTGGAACTCACCGGGGCCGAACCGGATGGCCTCCCCCGCCGACACGGTGACCTCGCCGCCGGGTGCGTCGGGCGTCTCGAACGTCGCGACCCCGGCGAGGACGACGAACACCTCCGCCTGGTCGGTGTGGGCGTGGAGGCCACCCGGGAACCCGTCGCCGGGGGCGAGACGGTAGTGGCTGAGCGCGAGGTCGGTGGTCCCGAGTGGTCCGGTGAGGCGACGCCGCTCGCTCTCGTCGCCGATGCGGTCGTCGGTCACACCCTCGAGCGCGACGTGGTTCATCTGCGTTTCAGCTCCTCGGTGGTCTCGAACCCGGTGCCGAGCACGGACGGTTCGACGGCTCGCGACGATGCACCCACGCCAGAACACCTCTCGAATCGGACACTGACATGGCCTGGATGTGTCCCCCGTGTGGGTGTCTCCCGTCCGTGCCATCCCGGCTCCTGTCCTGTTCCTTTTGCTGATAGTACTCTCATTCCGAACACGTCCGTGCTTACTCGTGTCGAATATTCAATGTCCGGTACCGACAATCACCATCGCCGTTCTCTTGTCTGAACGGTCCGTCTCGCTTGTCGAACTGTGTTCAGAGAATTAGAACGACGGGTGGAAACTCCCTGAAAATAAAAGCCCATCGAGACTAGATGTTGGGAAGATTTTACAACTCTCTGCATATATCTATCTTACAATGAGTGTCTTTGTCGAGTTCACCGTCAAATCACCGATGCTACGGGAAGCCCGAAGCCGTGCGCCGGGGATGACCTTCCAGATTCACGACCTCCGGCTCAAGGACCGGTTGACCGTCATCCTCGTCTTCTCGGCGTACGGCGACGACTACGAGGCGTTCGAGGCGGGCATGGTGGCCGACGAGACGCTCAGCGAGTTCAGCATCCTCTCGGACTTCGATGACCACCGCCTGTACCATACGACGATGACCGAAGAGGCCGCGGAACAGGCACTCTACCCCTTCGTCGTCGACCACGACATCTTCTTCCAGGCACACACGGCGACGGCGGACGAGTCCCGGATTCGAGCGACCGTCGCCAACGAGGAGACGTTCCAGGAGTTCATCGCGTACTGCGACCGCCACGACATCCCCCTGACCGTCCAGCGGATCCTCCGCGAGCACCAAGAAACGGGGACCCGGGAAGCGGAGGCCAACCTCGCGGAACTTACCCCGGCACAGCGGGAGGCGCTCGAAGCGAGCGTCAAGGCGGGCTACTACGAGGTCCCGCGACAGAGCACGCTCGAAGACGTCGCCGGCGAGCTCGGCGTCTCCAGCCAGGCGACCTCCGAACGACTCCGGCGCGGGATGCGGACGGTGCTCCGGGAGACCCTCTTCTCCGACGAGTTCGAGGACGACCACGACGAGCGTCCGGTCGAAATCCGGTGAGGGGCGGCGGGGGTGACGGTGGAACGACCGCGCTCCAATTCTACTCAAGATACTTATAGGTGTCCGGAGTATTCCTATCAGAGTCGCGGACATCGCGTCTCGGAACGACCGACATGGATCTCGAACAATTCACCAGGGAGAACGCACCGAAGTCGGGCGGAGACGGATTCCAGCTCGAGAACTCGAAACTGCTCGACGTGACCCTCGACGGGACCGTCATGGCGAAAGCCGGCTCGATGGTCGCCTACGAGGGCGACATCTCGTTCGAGCGGAAGTCTGCTGGCGGGCTGACAGGAATGCTGAAGAAGGCTGCGACGGGGGAGGGCTCGGTCATGATGGAGGCGACGGGCCGGGGCAACCTCTACCTCGCCGACCAGGGCAAGAAGGTCCAGATACTCAGCCTCGACCCCGGCGAGGAGATCAGCGTGAACGGCAACGACGTGCTCGCGTTCGACAGCAGCGTCGAGTGGGACATCCGGACCATCGACAGCATCGCCGGCGTGACCACCGGCGGGCTGTTCAACGTCTACCTCAAGGGCCCGGGCGACGTCGCAATCACGACCCACGGCGAGCCGCTGGTGCTGGAGACGCCGGTCTCGACGGACCCGGACGCGACGGTCGCCTGGAGCAGCGCCGTCTCTCCGGGCGTCAAGACGGACCGCAACATCAAGGGCTTCCTCGGGAAGTCCTCGGGCGAGACGTACCAGCTCGACTTCAGCGAGCCCGGCGGCTTCGTCATCGTCCAGCCCTACGAGGAGGTCGGGCCGGCGCAGTAAGCCCGACGATTACGATTCTTTTCGGACGGTTATCACGGGCACCGACACCGACCGGACGGTCTTCTCCGCGACGCTCCCCATGAGGACGCGGTCGACCCCGCGCCGTCCGGTCGTCCCCATCACGACGGCGTCCACGTCGTGGGCGTCGGCGACCAACTCGATGAGCTCGTCCGGGTTGCCGTGCTCGACGTGCCGGTGGATGGCTGTGACACCACGTTCGTCGGCCGCCGAGACGACGGCGTCGATGGCCTCGGTCGCCGCCTCCTCGGGCCCGCGTTCGTCCTCGACGACCGAGAGCACGTGAACCTGCGCGTCGAGGGCGGCCGCGAGGTCGAGGCCGTGCTCGGCGGCGCGGAGTGCCGTGTCGCTCCCGTCGGTCGGGAGCAGGATGGACTCGTACGGGAACTCGAGGTCGTCCCCTTCGAGCATCCGGGCGGTGAGGACCGGCACGGGCGAGAGCCGGACGACCTTCTCGGTGACACTCCCGAGCAGGTAGCGCGAGAGGCTCTGCCGGGCGTGCGTCGGCATCACGATGAGGTCGTACTCGTAGCGTTCGGCGTACTCGACGATGGTCGGAGCCGGGTCGCCCTGGACCACGTCGGTCGTGTACTCGACCCCGAGGGTATCGAGGGTCGACCCGACCTCGGCGACGACGGTGTCGCCTTGCCGGACCAGCGTGTCGACGACGTCCGCCTCGACGACGGTGACGCTGTCGCGGCCGGTGTCGGCCACGTTCAACACCCGGACCGTCGCGTCGGCCCAGTGGGCGATCTCGGCCGCGTGGTGGACGACTGCGGTCGACTCGGTGCTCTCGTCGACGGGGAGGAGGATATCGTCGTACATGTGTGAATGCGTACACTACGTCGGGGGCTACCTAAGGGCTTTCCACGAGCAGGGACGCGATGTCCCCCGCTGGATTCCCCATCACGACATAATACGTCGTTATCACTTCCCCCCAGAACGGTTCTGGTGGGGCCGTCCCACCCCGTCCCCACGGGCGATTAGTCAAATATCCTCTCGGTGATAGTAGTCCTATGGTCGTTCCACTGCAAGCGGATGGGTTCCCGACGACGCCGGATGCGTTCGTCGACCAGTACGGCCCGGGAATCGTCGACGTCGCGGCGACCGTCGCAATCTTCCTCGTGGCGTTCGCGGTGCTCTACGTCGTCGGCAAGTACGTCCTCGTCCGACTGACCGAGCGGTCGCTCGAATCCCGCGGGTTCAAACCCGGTATCGTCGGTCTCGGGAGCAGTATCGCCGGTCTCATCGCACTCGTCGGCGCGCTCGCCCTCGGCGCGACCGTCGCCGGGTTCGGGACCGTTCTCGTCGCCTTCGCGACCCTCACGGGTGCACTCGTGCTCGCTATCGGGTTCGCCACCCAGGACCTCGTCTCGAACTTCGTCGCCGGGGTGTTCATCCTGAAGGACGAGCCCTTCAAGACCGGTGACTGGATCGCCTGGGACGGCAACGAGGGCGTCGTCCGCGAGATCAGCCTCCGGGTGACCACGCTCGACACCTTCGCCAACGAGATGGTGACCGTCCCGAACGGCCAGCTCGCCAACGCGGTGCTGGTCAACCCCGTCGGCAACGACACGCTACGGGTCTCCTACGACTTCGGCATCAGCTACGACGACGACATCGAACAGGCACAGCGCATCATCACGGAGGTCGCCCGCACCATCGACGGGGTGCTCCTCGACCCCGAACCGTCGGCCCCGGTCGCTGACCTCGGTGATTCGGCTGTCGTCCTCTCCGGACGCGTCTGGGTGAATCCACGCGAGACGAGTGCTGCGGGCGTCCGCGCCCAGCTCGTCCAGGCGGTGAAAGAGCGCTTCGATGTGGACGGTATCAGCATGCCATACCCGCACTCGGAGCTCACCGGTTCGGTCGGTATCACCTCGACCGCGCCCGACGTAGAGGCGCTCTGAGCGGACAGAGACGGGTCCGCCCACCCCCGCCCGACCATGGACTGGTGTATCTATTAGCACCCCTCAACAGACGGTACGTTCATGTCCAACACACAACTTACGACGCAACCATGTCCGCACTGCACCGCCCCGACGAAACTCGTCAACGGCATCGAGCACTGTCCCGAATGCGACTGGTGGCCGACGCAAGGCAGCGATTAAGCCGGGCGTAACCGCCGCAGTCTCGTGGGATGGTCCGGGTCGTGGGGCATCGACCGGCGTCGGTCGTGTCGAACACCCAATGACTTGGCTGATGGTTTTTGAGAGCACATGATCTTCTGGTGAACAATGTCTTCACAGAGCAGTGGCACAGCAGCGCTCGAAGCCACAGACGGTGATGGCGCGTCGACCGACCGGACCGAACTCACGTCCGACGAAATATTCCAGCTGTTGACGAACACGAGACGTCGCAGAGCGCTTCGTGTGCTGTACGACCTCGAAGAGACGACGGACCTCGGGACGCTCGCGGACGAGGTCGCGGCGATGGAGATGGAGACGCCGGTCGCCGAAGTATCGTCCGACGAACGACAGCGGGTGTACATCTCGCTCTACCAGTCGCACCTGCCAGCACTCGCCGAAGCCGACGTCGTGGACTACGACAGCGAGAGCGGGCGGATCGAGCTCGGTCCCAACTTCGACCAGCTGGTGTCGTACCTGCAACTCGGCGATTCCCCGGACTCGTCGACGTCGCGGGGCTGGCTCGGATACTACCTCCTCGCGGGCTGTCTCGGCATCGTGTTCTGGTCGGTCCACTTCTTCCAGCTGCTACGCATCTCGCCACTGTTCTTGCACGCGGGCTCTACCGTGTCTACCGTCACGGTCGCCAGCGGCCACCTCATCTCCCGCGTCCGGGACCTCCTCTCCCAGCAGTCCCAGGCCCACTGAGCCGGACCCGACCCTAAGATAGTTGGGTTCACGTACTTTGCATTCGGCCAGTAGAGTTATTACCAATGAGTCAGTCCCCGCCCTCCGAAGGTGCAACGCTCGTCGACTGTGCCATCCTCTGGACACACGCGATGCTGGTCGGCGTCAGAGATCGGTCGACGAACACCGTCGCGCGTCTCCGGTCGGTCGTCGGCACGAGTTCCGGCACCGAGTCCGGAGCGACCCCGACGATGGAGCCGTCGTCGGACGACTGTCCCGATAGCGAGGTCGTCACTACCGAAGCCGAACCGCCCATGTGCACGAGCGAGGAGATCCTCGTCGCCGTCGACCGCGAGGGTGGACGGATGTGGCAGACCGACATCGTCGAAGCGGTGGGCTGTTCGTCCTCGACGGTCAGCCGACACCTGTCGGCGCTGGAGTCCAGGGGTGAGATCCAGCGCGTCACGGTCGGGCGCGAGAAGATCGTCGCCCTGTCGGACTACGAGTTCGAGGCGACGAGGACCATGCAGAGCGAGCACGACGCCCAGACGCAGGCGGCGTAGCGACGGTCGGGGGTCTGTTTCCGGTCCAGGTGCCTCCCGGGAGCGCGTTTCGGCTGTGCGATCCTGCCAGGCAGCCGTACTCGGCGTGTTACAGGTCCGACAGGGAGCGTTCTCCATCACGACGAGCCGTGGCAGTGGTTGCCCGGGCTGGTATAAAGACTGCATCTCTGAAGCTGTCAACGGTTCACCGCAGCACACCAATTTATTATGACACGAAATGCCAGCTCGCCAATCGAACGCCAGTCGCAGAACCTATCTCAGAAACGCCGCAGCCGCCGGAATCGGCGGTGTGACATTCGCAGCCCCGGCCGCTGCCCGGCGAACGTCGGTCGCTCCGACCGTGACTGAACAGACCGTCTACAACGTCGTCGACGAAGGTGCGGACCCGACCGGAACCGAACCGGTCGACGACGTCCTGAACCGACTCAAGGGCAACAACGTCACGCTCGAGTTCCCCTCGGGTCGCTACGCCCTGTACCGGCTGAAGCTCAGCTACCTGGAGAACTTCACCATGCGCGGGCTGAGCGACGACGTTGTCCTCGTCCCGACCGACGATTACTACCGGGAGTGGTGGATCGCCGGCCACTCGATGCGGAACGTCACCTTCGAGAACTTCGTCCTCGACCACACCGCCGAGAACGTTGGCCCCGAACTCTCCTTCGGCTGCTACGACGGACTCGTCGTCAGGAACGTCACGAAACTCGGCTACCACGACACCGACAGCACCGCGTTCGGTTGCCGGATCTACGAATCGACCGGGAGCGGGCTCGTCGAGAACCTGGTGATGAACGACGGGAGTATCCCGGTCAAACCGGTGGGGTTCTACACGGACACGACCGGGAAGCTGACCGTCCGAAACTGCCAGATAGCGGGGTTCGGGAACAACGGGCTGTACGCCTCGACCGGGTCGGGCCCCGTCTGCGTCGAAGGTGGCATCTTCAGGAACAACGACCGGACGCAGGTCCGACTCGGTGGGCCCGGGAGCTACGTCAAAGACGCCGAGATCATCGTCGACACCGACCCGGACAGTTCGGTCGACGGGTGGACACACAACTACCGCGGCATCCGCGTCTCCGACAACCCGGGCCCGGTCCTCGTCGAGAACTGTGACATCAAGCTGCTTCGCGGTCGTGGCTTCGGTGCCATCGTCAACGCGTTCGACGGCGGCTCCCTCACCGTCCGGGACACCCGCATCTACGTCTCCGACGAGTACCTGATGTACTGGAGCGACCACACCGGTCCCGCCGTCTTCGTCGACTACCCCTCGGACTGGGAGCAGTCCGGCCAGGGTGGTGAGCGCCTGTTCGAGAACGTCTCCATCACCGGTGACGGGCAGGCCGACGGCGAGTACCCGGTCGTCCTGCTGTTCCGGGGCAACAGCACCTTCCGGAACTGCTGTCTCCACCAGACGGGCATCGACCGCGCTGGCTTCGAGACCTGGGACCACCAGACGCTGGAACTCGCCACTCTCCCGGACCCGACCTACGTCGCGGATTCGACGGTCGACGTGCCCGGCGAGGTCGCCCGCGGGAGCGTCGAACTCTCCAACATCACGACCGAAGGCACCTGTCCGCTCCCCAGCGGGCTCGGGGACAGCGCCGGGCCGACGTTCGATGCTGGCCCGACCGCGACCGACACGGTCGACGACGACGGGACGACCGGTGACTTCGCCGTCGATGCCGGTGATACGGTCAGGCTCGAAGCGACCGTCTCGGACGCCAGTGGGGTTGGGTCGGTCGTAGCCGACGCGAGTTCCTTCGGCGGGCCAGGCTCCCTCGACATGGTCGACGACGGGAGCGGGACCTACACCGGCGAGTTCGTCGTCGGCGCGACGAGTTCGGTCACGGTCTTGGTCGGTGAGAGCGCCACCATCCCCGTGACGGCGACCGACGCGTCAGCCGGCGCGAACACGACGACCGCACAGACCAACGCGTTGACCGTCGAGGACAACAGCGGGGGCACCGTCGACCCCACCGTCAGCATCGGTCGGGTCTGGAACGAGAACACGAGGAACCCCCACGCGCAACTGCGCGTCGAGTACTCCGCGGAGAACGCGGCGTTCGTCGAACTGACCGTGACGCGGGACGACACGGGCGAGACGAAGAGTTGGACCGACACGACCCCCGGGAGCGGCCAGACCGAGACGAGTCCGTCCGACGTCTTCGACTTCCACAAGGGCCAGGGCAGCTCGTACACGGTGACGGCCAGCACCGACGGCAGTGGCAGCGACACCGTCACCTTCCAGTCGTAGCCCTCGACACTCGATGGCCACGGTTGACCCACCCCCGAAATCGGTCGCGGGCTGTGTGGGTGACTGTGACACGTATATATAAAATGTGTCCGTTTGAAGCCATCGAGGTTTGCTCCCGGTGACCGTACTGTTCTTCGAGACGACATGACAGATTCTCCCCGCACTTCCGAACGACCGACTGCGATGAGCCGTCGCGACTATCTCCGTGCCGCGGCCGTCACCGGCATCGCTAGTGTTTCCCTCACGGGGACGGGCGCAGCCACACGGTCCAGTACCAGCGCGACCGCGACGGAGCCGACCGTCTACAACGTGGTCGAAGAGGGTGCCGACCCGACAGGTCAGGAACCCATCGACCCGGTCCTCGGCCGCCTCGAACACGACGATGCCGTCCTGGAGTTCCCCGATGGCCGGTACCAGATCCAGGACTTCAACATGTACGGGCGCGAGAACTTCACATTGCGCGGCACCGGCGAGAACGTCGTCCTGGTGCCGAGTCCGGACTACAACCGCGACTACTGGCTCACCGGCTGGCACATGCGGAACTTCACCTTCGAGAACTTCACCATCGACAACACCGCGACCGACTGCGGCCCCATCATCTCCTTTGGCTGCTACGACGGGCTCCTCGTCCGGAACGTCACGAAGGTCGGCTACCACGACACCGACAACACCGCGTTCGGCTTCTACATCCACGACACCACCGGCTCCGGCCTCGTCGAGAACCTCGTCATGCGCGACGGCTCCATCCCGGTCGCGCCGGTCGGCGTCTACACCGCCTCCACCGGCAAGCTTGTCTTCCGGAACTGCGAGATAGAAGGCTTCGGCAACAACGGGCTGTACGCCTCGACCGGCACCGGCCCCATCGGCGTCGAAGGCGGCGTGTTCAAGAACAACGACCGGACCCAGGTCAGGCTCGGTGCACCCGGGAGCTACGTCAAAGACGCCGAGATCGTCGTCGACACCAGCCCGGACAGCTCCCGGACGGACTGGACGCCCAACTACCGCGGTATCCGCATCTCGGACAACCCGGGACCGGTGACCGTCGAGAACTGCGACATCAAGCTGCTCCGGGGCCGCGGCTTCGGTGGCATCGTCACCGCGTTCGACGGCGGCTCCGTCACCGTCCGTGACACCCGCATCCACGTCGGTGAGGACTACTGGATGTACTGGAGCGACCACACGGCCCCCGCGGTGTTCGCCGACGAAGCGACCGACCTGACGCAGTCGGGTGGCGGCGGTGAGCGCCTCTTCGAGAACGTCTCCATCACCGGTAGCGGCGAGGCGGACGGCGAGTATCCCGTCGTCCTCCTGAAGCGTGGCAACAACACCTTCCGGAACTGCTGTCTCCAGCAGACGGGGACGGACCGCTCGGGCTTCGAGACCTGGAACAGCGACCACCTCCCCGCCGACCTCGGCGACCCGACCACCGTCACGGACTCGACGGTCAACGTCCCCGGCGAGCTCTCCAAGGGGAACGTTACCCTCGACAACATCGCGACGGGCGGCACCTGCCCGGTCCCCGCCGGCGTCGAGCCGATTCCGGACTCGAGCATCGACGCGCACGTCCCCCTCGACGAGGTGCCGCTCCCGGCGAACGCGAGCCGCCTGACGTACCCGACGATGGGCACCTCGTCCGAGAACCCGACCCTGCGAGTGTACGGGAACTTCGTCTACCCGAACACGAGGGAGTTCGTCTTCGGCAACCTCCGGCACATCATCGACGAGTTCGTCGTCACCGGTCGCCTGAACGTCGAGTTCCGGTCCGTCGCCTACCCCGACGGCCACTACCTCAACAGCGTCGAGGGTGAGGAGCGACTCGCCAAGCTGGCTGTCGGCGTCTGGGACGTCAACAACTGGGAGAACTACTGGGGCGTCTTCGAGTACCTGTTCGCGAACCAGGGCCAGCTCTCCTGGCAGACCTGGGACGAGGCGTCCTCGATGCTCCAGGACGCGGGTGTCGAGCGCGTCTACGGCTGGATCCCCTCGCTCGTCACCGACGGCGAGTACGACGACGAGGTGTACGCGTCACGGGTACAGGCCGCCGAGGACGGTATCATGTACGTCCCACAGCTCGTCCTGAACGGCGAACTGGCCGGGGCGAACTGGGACACCGACAAGCTCCTGGGGTGGCTGGACCGGCGCGTCTGAGCGGGAGCCGAAACGGCGCGTCTGAGCAGCTGAGCAGGGGCCGAAACGGGCCTCGCCACCGTGAGCCCGGTGGTGGTGTGCGTCTCGCGGAGCGTTCCGTGTGCCATGTTACCATCTTTGTTCCGCCCGTCCCCGGGGCCACTTAAACGCTGTCCTGCTGAAGTATCGAAGCGATGGGATTCCCCGCAGTAGCTGTAGTCGATGAAACAGACGAATTCCACCTCCCCTGACCTTCTCTCGCGGCGGAACTTCCTGCGTGGCACAGCAGCGCTCGGCATCGGTGCGGCCTTCCTCGGTACCTCGGCGGCCTCGGCGAGCGCTTCGTCTGGTCCCACCCGAACGTCCTACGACATCCTCGAAGGGACCTACTACGAGACGACCGTCTACGAGTACGACTCCGGAGTCTCCGGCCCGACCACGATGGTCGTGGGCGGCATCCACGGCGACGAGAAATCCGGCTACCTCGCGGCCGACCAGATCGCCGAGTGGTCCGTCACGACGGGCAAACTCGTCGTCATGCCCCGCGCGAACGTCGACGCCATCGCCCGGGACCTCCGTCCCTACGACAACGACCTCAACCGACAGTTCCCGCCGACCGGCGGTACCTGCCTCTCGTCGCTCGCCCGTAACATCTGGAACGTCGTCGAGGCCGTCGACCCCGACTGGATGTTCGACCTCCACAGCTCGCGTGGCATCTACGAGTCCGGCGACGGCGGCGTCGGCCAGGCACTGTTCCCGACCTGGACCGACCCGGCGCGGTCGTACGGTGAGCAGACGGTCGCCGCCCTCAACGACCGCTTCGGGCTCTCGGGCGACGTAGCCTACCGGATGGGCAACACGCTCGACGCCGACAACCCGATGCTCATGCACCGGGTCGCGGGCATGCTCGACCGCCCCGGCTTCATCTGCGAGACGACCGAGAAGATGCCCCTCGACGAGCAGACCCAGTGGCACCTGTTCACCGTCGAGCACGTGATGGCCCAGTACGGCCACGTCCGCGGGACCCCGGAGACGTCCACGCGCTCGACGGTCGACTTCCACGCCGGAACCCACACCTTCGACGACTACTGGCAGTCGTTCGAGTTCGACCGGTCGCTCTCGTACCCGGTCATCGTCGCCCCCTCGCTCTCGTACGCCGGGCCGGACCCGGCACACCCGCGCATCACCGACGACGACAGCAACGGCGCGACGGGCCGCATCGAGGAATGGGCCTACCTGAACGACCGCCACTACCAGGAGTCCGCGGGCGTGCTGGCGTTCCCCGCGAACACCGTCACCCGGTCCGACGACGGGAAGCGCATCCAGGCGAGTCGCCAGAACGTCGGCACGTCCTGGGAGTACGTCGAGTTCGAAGAACCGTTCGAGGCGACGCCGGTCGTCCT
The DNA here is from genome assembly GCF_051207375.1 of Haloarchaeobius pelagicus. Classification (NCBI taxonomy): domain Archaea; kingdom Methanobacteriati; phylum Methanobacteriota; class Halobacteria; order Halobacteriales; family Halorubellaceae; genus Haloarchaeobius; species Haloarchaeobius pelagicus. The sequence goes on from NZ_JBPJZD010000001.1 coordinate 511,513, forward strand.
GGCCGCACCCCAGAGTGACTGGCACGACACCCCGGTCATCGCTCGCGTCCGCAACGTCACCCGCTACGGCTTCGACGTGCGGCTCCACACCGAGGAAGGTGGCCGTGACCTCTCGTGGTCCGAGCAAGAGCGCGTGGGCTGGGTGGCGCTCGAAGAGGGTCGTGGGACCCTGAACGGTCGCAACTACGAGGTCGGCACGAGACGCATGGACGAGGAGTGGCGATGGATCGACTTCGCCGGCTCCTACGAGAACCCGGTGTTCCTCGCCGCGCCGACGACCTACGCGGGGTGGAACCCCGTCACCGTCCGATACGAGGACCTCTCGGGGTCGCGTGTGAAGGCGTTCCTGCAGGAGGAGACGAGCGGCGACGCCGAGACCGGTCACCCCGCCGAGACGGTCGGCTACTTCGTCATCGACGGGTGAGGCGGACCTGCGCGGTCGACGATGGCGCGTCGACGCTGTTCTGATTCTCGCCGCCACCGTCGTTGGCGTCGGGGTCTTCCCCGACACACATCGTCACCTCACCGTTCGCGTACAGCATGCTTCGCTCCGGGCCACAGACGTCGTGCTTCTGGACGGGTATCAGCCCGGACCGGTCGCCGACGCGGAAGATGGGCGCACCCTCGGTGTGGTAGTCACGGTACACCACCACGTCGTTGATCGTCTCGCTGGTGTTCGGGTTCACGAACAGCATCGTCGCCCGTTCGTTCACCTCCGTTCTGCGGTACACCTCGGTGTAGGGCGAGTCGGTATACACCGGCTGGTCACCCGAGACCATGTTGCCGGTGCTCCGCATCCCCGTGAGTTCGGCCTGGTTGTAGCCGAAACGGGGCTGGTCGCTGTCGAACACCGGCGCGTCGAGCGTCGCGTCGGTCGAGACGAACATCGCGCCCGGGTAGCCCACCGCGAACAACAGGAACACCATCGTGGCGACCTTCGGGTTCAGGTTCTTCGCGGCGTAGCCAAGCCCGAGTGCGCCGAGGATGGCCATCGGGAGGTACATGAACGCGAACCAGCGCCCGGGCAGGAACAGCCCGACACCCATGATGGGCAAGAACAGCGCGAACAGGATCATCACCGTCACGACGAAGATGAGCAACAGTCGCGCCAGCGAGGTCCGGTCGCTCTTGAGCGCGTACAGACAGCCGAGGACGGTGATGCCGAGCAGGAGCATGAACCCGAGCACGTCGATGTACGGGATGAACTGGTCGACGATGGAGGGCGTCTGCTCGCCGATGCTCCCACCACCCGAACCGGGCGTCGACTGCAGGTTGAACAGCCCGGCGGACTCCACCAGCGTCGAGCGGAGCTTCGCGATCATCACCTCTGTGAACGTCTCACCGCGGTACGGCGTCAGGCTCCAGACGAGCGTGAGCAGCCCGGTCTGGAACACGAGAAGCCCGGAGAGCTCGCGGGTGCTCACGTCGGGATAGAGCAGGTCGCTGGTGACGAAGTACTGGACCACGGTCGCGGTGCCGATGGTCACCAGCATGATGAACGCCGACACCTGGTGGGACAGGCTCAGGCCGACGATGAAGAACACCAGCAGGCCCATGTCCCGCGGGTCGCGGTCGTTCAACACCCGGATGAAGTAGTAGAAGCCGGCGACGAACAGGATGACCCCGAGACTCGTCGGGACGAGGTGGATGCTCCACTTGATGACGTGGTCGCTGAAGGCGAACAGAGCCGTGGCGGCGAGCGCCCAGCGGACAGGGACGAACGACCGCCCGGCCACGTAGACCAGTGGCAGCGTCAACACCATCGCCGCACCCATCGAGAGGTAGAGCGCGGACTCGAGCGCCGTCCCGGCCATGAGCGAGGTCGCGACCACCAGCAGGTGGTACAGGGGTGACGCGTAGTACTTCGCGCCGCGGGACGCGTGCTCGCGCATGACCGAGAGACTGCCCGTCTCGCGGAGGTCGACCGCGAGCTTGGTGATGTGCGTCCAGATGTCGATGCCGATGAACCCGGCACTCGTGAAGTGGGCGGTGAACCGGATCGCGGCCGCGAGCGCGAGCACCTGGACGAGCACCAGGCCGGGCACGAGGTCCTCGTCGGCCGCGAAGAACACCTGGAGGAACACCGAGACCGCGCCGAGCGCGGTGACGGCGTGGAACACCGGTGAGCGCTCGCCGGACAGCGTGGCGACGACGAGCGCCACGGCGATACCGAGGAAGGTCACGGCTGGTGTGAGTCTGGCGACCGGTGTCGGGAGCGTCGGCAGACTGTGGCCGAGCCCGCTCCTGCGACCGTGGGTGTTCTTCGACGCTCGCCACGCGAAGAGGTAGAGGATGCAGGCCGTCGCCAGCACCAGCGGGAGCGTCTCGGCGAACAGGTGCGAGAGGACGAAGCGGAGCGGGAACAGCAAGACTGCGAGCAGCAACCCGATGATCGCGACGTCGCGGTCGAACGGGCGGTCGTGTATCCAATCGGCGACTCGACTCCCCACAGACGGCGTACTCATTGTCTGGCCCAACAGGACGTGCCCTCATTGTTATCAGCCGATTAAGGCCGGAGACCGGCTGAACCGGTGGTTTACGCGCTCCGAAACAGTCTCGAACGGTCACAAATGGTGCAAATGCCGCAACGAACGCAACGGCCTCGCGGATTGAAGTACGATACCCGATGTCTGTTGGGGTGATGTCTAAGCGGATGACGAACAATGGGAGCGTGGATCGACGAACGGTTCTGACACTTCTCGGTGGGGTCGCTGGCGGGACCGCGATCTCTGGCACTGTCGCTGCCAACGATGACGACTACGGGAACGTGGTCGACATCGTCGAGGCAGGGGCGGACCCGACGGGAGAGGAACCGATAGACGACGTGTTCGGGGCGGTCGAGGACGACGATACCCTCATCGAGTTCCCGAACGGTCGGTACAAGATAAACCAGCTCAATCTCTACGGTCGCGCTAACCTCGCACTGCGTGGTGTCGGCGACGACGTGACGCTCGTGGCCGACGAGAACCACGGTGACGACTACTGGATCGCCGGGTCCAGTACGCGCGACCTCGTCTTCGAGAACTTCACCCTGGACCACACCGCAGACGGAGTCGACCCGTCGGTCGAGTTCGGCAGTCACGACGGGCTCGTCGTCAGGAACGTGGTGAAGAAGGGGTCACAGGACGGCCACAATACGGCCTTCGGCTTCCGGACGTACCACGACTGGAGCGAGACGGTCGTCGAGAACCTCCAGCTCCCGGACGGGAGCGACCCCGTCGGCCCCGTCGGCATCTGGGTGGATGGCGATGGGACGACGACGTTCCGTGACTGTCGCGTGGAGGACTACGGGAACAACGGGCTGTACGCGTCGTGGTCGAACGGCGCGGTCCAGGTCGAAGGTGGCGTGTTCAAGAACAACGACCGGGCACAGGTCCGACTCGGGAGTGCGGGGAGCTACGTCAACGAGGCCGACATCGTGGTCGACGACCCCTCGGGTGACGACCCCTGCACCGGCGTGCGTATCTCCGACGGACTCGGCCCCGTCACCGTCTCGAACTGTGATATCTCGATGACCGGCGGTCGCGGAAGCGGTGGCGTGGTCTGTGCCGAAGACGGTGGCCACTTCGTGGTGAAGGACTCGCGAATCCACATCGGTGCGGACTACACGGCCAACAAGTCCGGCGGCACGCGAACGTCACCCGGCGTGTTCGTCGACGACGCCCCGGACGCACAGGACCTCGACCACGATATCGTCGGGACCGCCATCACCGGCGGCGGCGACTACTACCCGGCCGTCCTCGGCAAGCGAGACGACGTCAACGTGAAACAGTGCTGTATCGACTGGGAGGGCCCGGACGGCATCTGGTTCCAGGACACGACGGCGAACGACATCCGGGACACGAACATCACGGTCAGCGGGGAGGAGTTCGTCGGCGACGCGGAGGTCTCCGGCCTCACGACCGGTGACTCGTGCCCGCTCCCCGACTTCGGTGACGGCGGTGGCAGCAGCGGTGACGACCGGTCCAGCGGCCTCGCGGACGCCCCGATTCCGCCGAACGCCAGCCGGCTGCCGTACCCGACGATGGGGACCGACGCCGACAACCCGACGCTGACCGTCTACGGGGACTTCGTCTACCCGAACACGCGAGAGTTCGCGTTCGACAACCTCCCCGCCATCCTCGAGGAGTTCGTCGAACCCGGCCATCTCAACGTGGAGTTCCGTTCCATCGCCTATCCCGACGACCACTACCTCAACTCCGTCGAGGGCGAGGAACACCTCGCACAGCTCGCCCTCGGTGCCTGGGACAAGGACTGGCAGAACTACTGGGAGGCGTTCGAGTACCTCTTCGAGCACCAGAGCGAGTTCGACTGGCAGTCCTGGTCCGCGGCCAGCGACCTCCTGCAGACCGCCGGGGTCGAGGACGTCTACGGCTGGATTCCGCTTCTCGCCGCGGACGACGAGTACGCCGACGAACTCTTCGAGTCGCGGGCCGACGCGGCCGACGCCGACCTCGAGTACGTCCCACAGATCGAGTTCGAGGGCGACCTCGCGGGTGCGAACTGGGACACCGGCCACCTGCTCCGCTGGATCAGCAACCGCATCTGAGGGCTCGTTTCGCGACTATCCCGCGATTAATTCACCTGTAAGGACCGTTTCGAACGGCGGATTCGCCGCTCACCGAACCGGGCGGTCCGCCCGATTTGACGGGTTTCGATACCGTCTCGCAACCGTTCACGTCTCGGGCTCGAACCGCCCCATGTGTCGTGTTGACGCTCCAGACGCCGAGAAACCGTCCCTCACCCCTTATCTTGACTATAATATTACGGGTGTCAGGTCTACACCGAATCGATGGTCGAAGACAGAACGAGACGCCGAACCCTGAAGGCCCTCGGTTTGAGTGCAGTGACCGGACTCGCAGGGTGTATGAACACTGGCGAACAGAACACGACAGGAACGACCAACACGACCAGTTCCTCGTCGGCCACGCCGACCGGGACCGCCACCGCCCGCGAGCGGACGGACACGACTGACTCCGACGGGCAAGGTGAGAAACCCGAAGACGTCGTCGACGACTTCGAGGACCTCTCCACGTGGACCGTCAAGAACGGGAAGCTCACCGCGATGAAGGAAGGCTCCTACAAGGGGAGCCAGTCGGCCGTCATCACGCGGCAGGACGGCGAGCCCGTCATCGAGCGTGAGATCGAGACCGGCGTCGGCGGGTCGAACCTCTCCGTGGCTATCAACCTCGACGCCAGCAATCACGCCGTCTTGCAGGTAACCCTCCTCAACGGCAACAACCAGAACTCGGTGCAGTACGCCGAGTCCATCCGCTCGTCCACGGGCGGGTTCTGGCAGCGGCTCGACCTCGGCGCGACCGGGGTCACGGGGCTGCCCAACCTGAAGAACATCACCAAGATCCGCATCCGCGTCAAGGGTGCCGGGAGCGGCGGGAAGATCCGCATCGACGACCTCCGAAAGGTCCCCTCCCCCGACAAGGGCTACGTCGCGCTCGTGTTCGACGACGCGCAGCGCTCGGACTACACGAAGGCCTTCCAGACGCTGAAGCAGTACGACATCCCGGCGACCTCCGCCCTCGTCACGAACCACGTCGGCGACGACGGGTTCCTCAACATGAAGCAGATCGAGGAGATGAAGGCGGCGGGCTGGGAGTTCGCCTCGCAGACGGCGAGCCACGCCAACATGCTCAACGCCTCGCGGCTGCAGGCCGAACGGGAGGTCGTCGGCTCGAAGGATTGGCTCCTCGACCACGGTTTCGAGAAGGGTGCCAAGAGCTTCACCTACCCGTACGGTCTCTACAACGAGCAGATCACGGACTTCGTCAGCAAGCACTACGAGATGGGCTTCGGGTTCTTCAGCACCCGGAACGCGGCCTCCGGGTACATCACCGACCCGATGACCATCTCGCGTGGTGACGGCCGACACATCGAGCAGGCGAAGTCGATGGTCGACCTGGCGCACCTCTACAACGACCTCGAGGTCATCACCTTCCACGGTATCGACCGCAAAGGCGAACTGGACGTCACGGGCGACCAGTTCGAGGACTTCGTCTCCTACCTCGACAACAGCAACGTCGAACCGATCACCCTCTCACAGATCCCCAACAAGTTCAAGCCAGAAGACGGGTGGTAACCCACAGGTCGGTTGTTGGTTCGTTTCGGCGCGGTTCTCTCACGCGTGATTCGGTCGCGGTGTCGTCTCTTTTCGTCGTGATTCGTCGACAGTAACGGTCGTCCGCATCGATAGCGACGCACCGGGGCCCGACCCCGGCATCGAGCGAGTCACCTGTGTGCCGTCAGTCGCGCCGACGACCGGCCACTGCGCGGTAGAGGTCGGTCGCGACCGGGAAGCCATCGATGACCCACAGGACGCCCACGGCGGCCACCAGACCCAGCTCGAACAGCAGGACACCGGAGAGCCCGCCGGTGAGCAGCTCGTGGAGGAATCGCATGAAGTAGCGCGAGGCGTTGGCGACGATGCCGCTGGTGGGTGCCCCCTCGCGCTCGAGGACGGGCCAGAGTACGGCGTGGACCCAGAACCCGTCACCGCGGATGGCCGGGTAGACGACGTCGCCGAGGAGGTGCGAGCCGTAGCCGACGGCGAACGCCCCGAACAGGTGGGGTCGGTCGACCCGGCGGGAGAGGAGCGACACGGCGGCGAGCAAGACGGGTGCGGCGAAGACGGAGTGAGCGACCGAGTAGCCGGTCGCGGTGATGTCGAACGTCCACGAGAGCGGCTTGTCGACGAGGTCGGGCAGCAGCGTCGCGAATCCGACCACGGCGACCGCGTCACCGCGTGGTGCAGCCCCCGTCGTGAAACGGACGGAGAGCGAGTACAGTACGTATCCGAACGCGAGGTGTTCCCATGGCCACATCGATGAATGTTCTCTTGGTCTGCTGTCGGCAGCCGGGTCGTCGATGACCGTCCCCGGGCGACGGTGCTGGTGTGTCGGTCGAACGCGACCGCCTCACGTGGTCCGGAGGGTGACCACCCGGTACGCGGTTTCCCGGGAGGGGTCGTCGGGCGCGTCGCCCCTGTAGAGCATGAAGACGACGCGAACGTTCTCATCGCTCGGCGGCGAGACGCTCACCGTCTCGCTGACGCGCTCGCCGTTCGCGGCGGTGAGGGTCGTGCGTGCGAGTTCACGCTGGGCCTCGACGACGACGGCTCCATCGGCGTTCTCGCTGACCCGCTGGACGGTCGTGACCATCGTGTACTCCTGCTCGCTCCCCTCGTGGTTCTCGACGAGGAGGGTCGGGTTCTCGTCGCTCTGGAGCACCGCGGCCTCCTGGACGCTCTGGCCCTCCGTGTCCACGGCGAACTCGGTGAACCCGCTGTCGGTGGGGCCGTAGGCGACCGCGAACCCGACGCTCCCGAGCGCCACGAGCACGCTCAGCACGAGCGCCACGTTGTAGACCGCGGTCGGGGAGCCCCCGTCGCGGAACGCGCTCTCCGTCTTCGTGAACAGGACCGACCTGATGGAGACCGACGGCGCGTAGCGGTCGGCGGCTGGCACTCGCCAGCGCCGGAAGAGGCTCAGGACGGCGAAGAAGCCGGTGAGTCCGGCCACTCCGACGAGGATGGGGAGGAGCGTGATTCCCCAGGGGGTGAAGTTCGCCACGAGGGCGACCAGTGCGACGATGGAGATGCTCAGTGCGACCGTGAGCCCGAAGCGTTCCGCCCCGAGCAGCCCGCCACCTTCCGGCGGTCGGTCCGTCCGTCCCCGGGGGAACAGCACGACCGTGATGGTGTATCCGGGCAGGAAGAGGACGAACAGGGCGGTCGCGAGGAGCCGGGCGACCGGGACGTTCAGGTAGATCGAGAACGCCCCGACCGCGGTAAGGGCGAGGACGACGAAGGCATCCAGGAACCACAGTTTCGTGCGACTCATTGTGTGTGCGTACTGGCCCGGGCGTGTTTATTACCGGTCGAGTAAGGGGGAGGGACGACGTGGGATGGTCGGGTGCGAGGCCGGGCATACCAGGGCTTAATCGGGGTGTAAACCGTTTTCTGCGGGCAACGTCTGGAACGGAGTGACACACTTACAAGGCGGGAGCCGGGACAGCCAGACATGGGAGAGCACGATGTCGTCTCGGCGGCACTCGCCGGAACCACGACCAGGGACGACCTGCGCGTCTCGCTGGTCATGATACTCGACGCTGCTGCCGAGAACGGTGTCGACCTCGACCAGGTGTTCGACGCGGTCGGTGCGGACGAGCTCGGGTCGATGGCCCCGTTCGAGCACGTCCCGGACGCGTCTGCCGAAGAATTCGACGAATAGGCGAGGCAGCGTCGCGCACATGCCGTCGGTTGCTGCACGCGGTGCGACGCGCGAGACGCGTCGCGCTATCGTCTGTGAGAAAACCGGGTCGTTCGTCCAGTCGCCGGAGACCAATCCGGCCCACACACCGAACTACTGCTCGTCAGCTTCGTGCACCGGGGGCCTCACGACGTCAGCTCGGGTTCGATGTGTTCGCGTTCCCATCGGAAGCGTTCCCGAATCGCCTCTACACCCTCCCCGGATATCTCGTAGAAGTTGGTCCGGCCGTCGATGCAGCCCTTCTCGACCAGTCCTTTCTCGACGAGTGTGTCCAGATTCCGGTAGAGACGGCCGTGTGGGAGCGACGTGTCGAGGGAGTCCTCGATCTCTTGTTTCAGGTCTCGACCACTCGGCTCGTCCATCTTGGTCAGCACGACGAGCAGGTTGTGTTGGAATCCGGTCAGGTCTGTCCTCATGTCTCTACCACCCTGTTCCGACCACCTACACAAATACCCGCTCGGCCGTTGCCGAACCTACACCATCGATAATCCGCGCAACTTTCCACCATGTCGTGTTTTGACACTGTATAATTCTGGCATGCTGGGGCGCGAATCCGGCGTTCGAGCGGCGACTCGTACTGTCTCGTCGCTTATGGCTCCTATATTTATCACGGGCCCGTCCGTCCCCTCCGGCATGTTCGGTACCAGCGGGATTCGCGGTGAGTTCGGGACGGAAGTGACGTGTGACCTCGCGCTCTCTGTCGGGCGCGCAGTCGCCTCTGCTGGCTACGAACGTGTGGTCGTCGGCCGTGACGCCCGCGAGAGCGGTGAACCGCTCCAGCAGGCGGTCGTCGCGGGCCTCCGCGAGTGCGGGGCGAACGTCGTCGACGTCGGACTCGCGGCGACACCGACGGTAGCACGGTCCATCGCTCGTCACGACGCGGACGCGGGCGTGGTCATCACTGCGTCGCACAACCCACCGCAGGACAACGGCATCAAGCTCTGGAACCCATCTGGGCAGGCGTTCGACACCGACCAGCGCGAGGAGATAACCCGGCGGGTCCGCGAGGACGACGTCGACGTGGCCGACTGGGCGGGCGTTGGCGACAGCGAACGGGACGAGACGGCTGTCGCTGCACACGAGCGCGCCCTCCGCGACGCCGTCAGCATCGACCACGAGCTCTCGGTCGTCGTCGACGCCGGGAACGGTCCCGGCGGGCTCACCGCGTCGGTCCTCCACGACCTCGGCTGTGACGTCCAGACGCTCAACGGGCAGCCCGACGGCCGGTTCCCCGGCCGACCCAGCGAGCCGACGGCGGAGAACTGCGAGAGCCTGACGCGACTCGTCGCGGAGACGGCGGCCGACCTCGGCATCGCCCACGACGGCGACGCCGACCGGATGATGGCCGTCACCGAGGACGGCGAGTTCGTCGCGGGCGACGTCCTCCTGGCACTGTTTGCCCGGGAGGCCGTCGGCGAGGGCGAACGAATCGCTGTCCCACTCGACACCAGCCTCGCCGTCGACGATGCGGTCTCCCCCCTGGGTGCGACGGTCGAACACACGAAGGTCGGGGACGTGTTCGTCGCCGAGGCCGCCACCGACCCCGCCGTCACCTTCGGCGGCGAACCCAGCGGGGCGTGGATCTGGCCCGACGAAACCCTGTGTCCCGATGGCCCGCTGGCCGCGTGCAAACTCGTCGAACTCGTCGCCCGGAACGACTCGCTCGGCGCGCTCGTCGACTCGGTGGACACCTACCCCATCCGCCGTGACAGCATCGAGACGCCCGAGAAGGGGGCCGCCATGCGTGAGGTCGAGTCGGCCATCCGTGTGGAGTACGAGACGGTGAACGACCTCGACGGGATCCGTGTCGACACCGACGACGGCTGGTTCCTCGTCCGCCCCAGCGGCACCCAGCCGCTCGTCCGCATCACGGCGGAAGCGCGGAGCGACGAGCGGGCCGACGACCTGTTCGAGTACGCCCGCCAACTGGTCACGGACGCGACGAGCGCGACGGCCGCGACGACGAGCCAGGACTGATTCTTCGGCCGGACGCCCGTCGGGGCACGTTTACCGTCTCGCTAGTAAACTGGGGTCCCCGCGTAGGCCGGTGTATGACCGGCGACCAACACAGACGACGCTTCCTCACCACGCTCGGGGCGGTCACCGTGACCAGCCTCGCGGGCTGCTCCAGTGGGAGTTCGACGGACGACCAGCCAGCCACGACCGACGCCACCGGCACCGCGACCCCCGACGACACGACGGGGCAGAGCGGCACGGAAACGTCAGGAACCGGCGAGAGACAGAAAGACGGGGCCGAAACGACGACGGAACCCCACACCGTCGAGTTCGAGTCGCCGGCGGGCACGACGGTGACCGGGACGCTCGCGGGCCGCGGGGACTGCGGCGTCGTCTTCGTTCCACAGATTAACCTGGACCGCGAGAGCTGGCGGCCACAGCGAGAGCGATTCGCGGCTGCCGGCCACCGCGTGCTCACCATCGACGAGGGTGAGCGAAAGACCGCGGCGGTCAGGGGCGCGGTCCAGTACCTCCAGTCGGCACACGGTATCCAGTAGCTCGTGCTCGTGGGCGCGAGCTCCGGCGGCGAAGCGGTCGTCGAGGCCGCTGCAGCCGAGCTGGCGGTCGATGCGGTCGCGGTACTCTCGCCCGCTGGCGGCAGCGACGCCGCGGGGTCTCTCGACGCGCGCCTGCTCGTGGTCGTCAGCGACGGCGACGAGGACCGGTTCGTCCGGACCGCGACGGACATCCACGAGGGCGCGGCGGAACCGAAGGAACTCGTGACCTACGATGGGGCGGCCCATGGACAGGGGCTCTTCGAGAGCGAGCACGGTGACCGGCTGCGCCAGACGCTCGACGAGTTCGTCACGACGGCCTGCGGCGATGCCTGATGAGCTGACCACTGTTCGGCGCTTACGGTGGAATTAATCTCGACTGGGACGTGGGACGGCCGCGTTATGCAGCTCGTAGTAATGCGATACCGGGTCCTTCACACAACTGCCGGTGGCAGACACTGGCGAGGTGAAAGCCCTCACTAGTCGTCGCCCATCAACCCACATCGCCCCTCGTGAACCGGGAGTTGCCCACCTCCCGACGTGCACGCGTCCATCCCCCCACCGGACGACCGATCCGCGATGTGGCGGGCACCCCAACCATCCATCTTCTCGTATCCAATTTTTGCCGTATCGTCCCAGCAGAGCGTGGCCATCGCTTAACGCATCGATAACAAAAGGGTACTCTTGCGAATGCGTGAACGATGCAAGCAGTCATTCTCGCAGCTGGCAAAGGAACGCGGATTCGCCCACTCTCGGACAACGTGCCCAAGCCGATGGTCCCCACGGCTGACGGGCCACTCGTCGAGCGAACCGTCGAGGCAGCGGTCGATGCCGGCGCGGACGAGCTCCTCGTCGTTGTCGGGTACGAGGGCGAGGCGGTCCGAGAGTACTTCGGCGACGAGTACAAGGGGACACCGATCCGCTACGCGGTCCAGGAGGAACAGCGCGGGACCGCACACGCGGTCGCCGCCGCCGCAGAGTACATCGACGGCCCCTTCGCCGTCCTGAACGGCGACAACTGTTTCGACACGGAGAGCATCGCCGAGCTGTTCGAGCGACGGCCGAGCGTGCTCTCGTACCGGGCCGACGACCCGTCGGCCTACGGCGTCCTCGACACCGAGGACGGGACCGTGACAGGGGTCGTCGAGAAACCGGACGACCCACCCGGTAACCTCGTCAACGCGGGCGCGTACGTCTTCCCCGAGGCTGCCCGCGACTGGCTCGACGTCGGCGAGAGCGAGCGCGGCGAACACGAGATCACCGACGTGCTCGAACGCGTCATCGAGCAGTTCTCGGTCACACCCGTCGAGGTCGACCGCTGGCTCGACGTGGGGCGGCCGTGGGAGCTGCTCGAAGCGAACGAGACGTACCTCGCAGAGCTGGACTCGCGCATCGAGGGCGAGGTCAGCGACGACGCACACCTCGAGGGTACCGTCGTCGTCGAGGAGGGCGCGACCATCAAGCCCGGGGTCGTCATCGAGGGGCCGGTCCTCGTGCGCTCCGGGGCGACGGTCGGGCCCAACGCCTACGTCCGCGGTGCCACGCTCATCGACGAGGGTGCGACGGTCGGCAACGCCGTCGAGGTGAAAAACAGCGTGGTCGGGAAGCGCTCCAGCGTTGCCCACCTCTCCTATGTCGGTGACAGCGTCCTCGGGCGCGACGTGAACTTCGGCGCGGGGACGACCGTCGCCAACCTGCGCCACGACGACGAACCCGTCCGGCACACGGTCAAGGGCGACCGCGTCTCGACCGGCCGGCGGAAGTTCGGCGTCGTGGTCGGCGACGGCGTGAAGACCGCCATCGACACGAGCCTGAACGCCGGCGTCACGCTCTCGACCGGGGCGACGACCGAACCAGGCGAGACCGTCACGCGCGACCGGTAAGTGATGTCCCGGCCCTCCATCACGAACCGGCCCCCTACCGGGAACCAGCCCAGCAGCCCGACCCCGGGCACCGACACCGGCACTCCAACACATGAGTCGTAACATCGTCACCGCGTTCCTGTCCACTATCGGGAGCCGACTCGTCGGCCTCCTCGTGACCGCCGCAGTGACACCGCTACTCATCCACTTCCTCGGCGTCGGCACCTACGGCGAGTACGCGACCATCATGTCGGTGTTCGCCCTGCTCACCATCTTCATGAGCTCGGGGACGAACAGCGGCGTGAAGAAGTACATCGCCGAGGAACGCTCGATGCATCGCTGGAAGGACCACGTCTTCGGCTACTACTTCCGACTCGCGACCCTGCTGGCGGTGCTCACCGCCATCGGGTTCGCGGTCGCCTCCTACACCGGCCTCGTCGCGATGGTCTGGGGCGAGACGTTCGAGCCGTACTTCTACCTGCTCGGCGCGATGGCGCTGGCGGTCCAGTACCGCGAGTACATCCGGCGGACGCTGATGGGGCTCAAGCTCGAACACGTCTCCGAGCCGTTGACGGTCCTCTACCGGGTCGTCTTCGGCATCGGCGGCGTGACGCTCGCCGCGCTGGAGTTCGGGGTCCCCGGCCTCATCGTCGCCCAGATACTCGCCAGCCTCGTGGCGGTCGGTGTCGGGCTGGCCGTGGTGCGGAGTCGACTGTCGCTCGACACCATCGTGGACACGACGCCCTCGCAGTTCCCCCGCTCGGACCTGTTCAACTTCAACCACCTCACCATCGCGTACGTCTTCTTGCTCACCTCGCTGTACCACATCGACGTGCTGATGCTGGGGTCGTTCAAGAACAGCGAGCTGGTCGGCTACTACAAGGCGGCGCTCGTGCTGGTGCAGTTCCTCTGGATACTCCCCCAGTCGGTCCAGGGCGTGATGATACAGTCCACCTCTGACCTGTGGGAGCAGGGCAAGACCGACCGCATCACCGACCTCGCCTCGCGGACCACCCGGTACGTCCTGCTGTTGACCCTGTTGCTGGCCCTCGGTATGGCCGCACTGGCCTCCTCGTTCGTCCCGCTGTACCTCGGCGAGAAGATGACGCCCGCGGTCACCCCGCTGCTGTTGCTGTTGCCCGGGACCGTCGCGTTCGCGGTCGCCCGGCCGCTACTGGCAATCAGTCACGCGAAGGGCGACGTGAAGGTGCTCATCGCGGCGACCTGGGCGTCCGCGACGCTGAACTTCGCGCTGAACCTGAACCTCATCCCGGCGTACGGGATGGTCGGCGCGGCCGTCGCCACGACCATCGGCTACGGCTCGCTGCCGCTGTTCAACGCGGTCGCCGCCCGCGACCTCGGCTACGACCCGCTCGAGGACCTTCGACTGGTTCGTGTCGGCCTGACCGCGGGCATCGCGGCGGTACCCATCTACTTCCTGCCGCGGCTGATTCCCAACGACATCCTGGCTCTCGTGGTCGTCCCCGTCGTCGGGTTCGTCGTCTACGCAGTGGCCGCGGTGGTGACCGGCGCGGTCGATATCGACGAGGTGCTCGACTTCCTCTCGTCGCTGCCAGGCCCCATCGGTGAGGCGGCGAGCAACCTCGCGGGCCGGTTGAACGGAAACTCACCGATCAAGCAGAAGGCTCCAGACGTGAGCGACCGGATGGAGCAGATACTCGTCCTCGCGGGTATCGTACTCATCGCGTCCGCGGCGGCGGTGCTGTCCGGTGCTGCGGGAGTCTGAGCGACGCGGGGAAACGGTCAGCTCGTCACGCGCTCGATGAGCGCAGAAAGGGTCTCCTGGACCGGCGACCGCCGGTCGTATATCGGCTCGTCCTCGGTCTCCTCGAGCAGTTGCGGGACGTGCTCGCGGACGGACTCGGTTCGGTGGTCTTCGCGCTTGTCCGTCTCGACTTCGATCGCCGTCTGCATCAGTGACCGGTGGGACCGGTTGCGCAGGAGGTTCAACAGCGCGAGCATCTGCGACTCGCGTTCGTCGGGCTCCCAGATGCCGTCGGCGCTGAAGTGCTGTTCCGGGCGACGGAGCTGCGAGACGAGGTCGCCGGCCAGGGCCGTCCGCAGCCAGCGGGTGTAGCGCTGGCGGAAGACCGCCACGCAGACCTCCTGCCAGTGCGCACGAAGCGTCTCCCGGTCCGCGGTCAGGTCGGCGACGTGGTTCAGGTACGCGAGCCGGTCGCCCGGGTCGACACGTGTCCCTGCCTTGTCGACCGTCTCGTCGACGGTCTCCGTGGGGATGAGGTCGATGCCCACGAGTTCGTCGCCGGCGAACTCGACCTCGATGGCGAGCCCCCACTGGGTCTTCGGGCGCTCGGGCATCGGGAACAGGAAGTTGCCGAGGCTGTAGAATATCGGCACGTCGTCGTACACCTCCCAGCCCTGGGGGACGTGCGGGTGGTGACCGACGACCAGGTCCGCGCCGGCGTCGACGAACTCGCGGAGGCGCTCCTGCCGGTGCAGCGGCGGGAGTGGCACGTACTCCACCCCACCGTGGGCCGCGACGATGGTCACGTCGGCTTCGGCGGCAGCGACACGGTCGAGTGCCCCGTCGTCACCGAGCCAGGCGGTGCCGGGCTCGTCGCCGTTGGCGATACCGAACTCGCGCTCGCAGAGACTGAACACGGCGACCGAGGTCCCGTCGACGTCGAACCGGGCCGGCATCATCGCCGCTGACTCGCTCTCGCCAGCGCCACAGGTCTCCAGCCCGACCCTGTCGCAGGTGTCCAT
Source organism: Haloarchaeobius pelagicus (assembly GCF_051207375.1). Lineage (NCBI taxonomy): Archaea > Methanobacteriati > Methanobacteriota > Halobacteria > Halobacteriales > Halorubellaceae > Haloarchaeobius > Haloarchaeobius pelagicus. The sequence goes on from NZ_JBPJZD010000001.1 coordinate 526,915, forward strand.
CGTGGCCCGGAGACCGTCCTCGCCGTAGTCCATCAGGTGGTTGTTCGCCAGCGTCGCCACGTCGAAGCCGGCCGCCCGGAGCACGTCCGGAACGTCCGGGTCGACGGTCAGGGTCGGCCCCGACTTCGAGAGCGGTTCGCCGGCACCGGCGACCGGTGCTTCGAGGTTGACCATCGAGAGGTCGGCAGCACGGATCTGGGAGCTGAGCGGCTGGGCGACGGGTGCGTCCCTCGCCGACCGGTCGCGGTACTTCACGTCGCCGGCGGCAAAGAGCGACCACGTCTCCCCCGCCGATTCGTCTGCGAGTTCGATACGGTCCCGCGCCGGCGACTCATCGGTCGCGTCTCGCCAGTCCCGAGTCTTCATGCTAGACCGGTGTGTTGCGGGCGAAAAAACACCCGACGACCGTCCCGGTCCTTAGCGTGTCGATAACAATGTTCCGGGCGTACGGAGGCTGAGTCGAGACATCTGTGTGCCGACATAGCCCGTCCAGACGAGACGTACCGCCCACGAACACGCCACGGATCCACGGGCTGCGACCGCCCGGTTGCGGAGGTGTGTACGGATGACATCGTCCCAGCGGAGCCTCGCCCTCCTCGGTATCCTGTTCCTCTTCGTCGGCGTTGCCGTTGCGGCCATCCCGGCTGGTCCGCTCGGGGTCCTCGATGGCGATAGAGGCGCAGGAACTGACGCGCCGACCAGCCAGCCAGAGACGAGTCCGGAGTCGACTGCGACGAGCACGCAGACGGCGACGGCTGGCGAGACGGATTCTGAGACCGCGACGCAGTCCTCGACGCAGACGACCACCTCGGGGGCAACGACCACGACCACGTCGGAGCCGACGACGACGCAGACGACTACCACCACGTCGGAACCGACCGCGACACAGACGACTACCACCACGTCGGAACCGACCGCGACGCAGACGAGTACCACCACGTCGGAACCGACGGCGACGCAGACGAGTACCACCACGTCGGAACCGACGGCGACGCAGACGAGTACCACCACGTCGGAGCCGACGGCGACGCAGACGACTACCACCACGTCGGAACCGACGGCGACGCAGACGAGTACCACCACGTCGGAACCGACGGCGACGCAGACGACTACGTCGACCTCAACCTCCACGTCGACATCGACGTCGACCACCACGCCCACGTCGACCACCACGCAGACGACTACCACCACCTCGACATCCACGTCGACCACGACTTCTACGTCGACCACGACCTCCACCTCGACCACCACGACGGACGATTCGACGTCGCTCATCTCGACGGTAATCGACGTCGGCTGGTTCTTCTGACACCCTGCTGCTGTTCTCCATCGCAGTCGAATCCCCGTAGCGCGAACAGGAGCCTGCGATACGTCTCGAGATGCGTGCAGTGTCACTCTTCACAGTCTTCTGGCTGGTAGTTTCCCGGAGCCGCCCTGACCCAGTGATACTGGATAGATCCCTCCTGGCCGTCCTTCTCGTGGCTCTCCTCGCTGGCTGCAGCGGCCTCTCCGGAGAGGCGACGCCACCGTGTCCGCTCCGGCGGTCGAAGACCGGTGGGAGTATCGACTCGTCGTCGAGAGCGACTACGGCGCGACCCGGGAGTTCACCGTGACGGTGACCCGGTGTACGAACTCACGATGACGCCGGTAGTAGATGGCCAACTGCAAACGACGCTCGACACGACCCCACAGCACGGCGGTAGCTACAGCTCTGGAGAACGGTGTCCCGGTTCGGGAATGGCGGAACCGAGGTCTATGGCTGTGGGGGGACTGTCGCCTGTCACGAGCAGGCGGACGATTGCGGGACCGGTGAGTGAGGGTGCGAGAACAGAACTCCGTCAGGATGGGTGCGGTAGCTGCGCGGGCGGTCTGTCAGTGACGCCTGCTCGTCACTCGAGGTAGCCGAGGTCGCTCAGGCGGTTCTCGACCGCCGCCTCGGGTGAGTCCCGGTCGTCCTGCGTCTCGGCGGAGCGGTACGCATGCCCGCCGACGTCCTCGACGACCGGCAACACGTCGCCGTCCATGCGTTCGTTGTACGGGACGCCGAGCGCCGACAGGATGGTCGGCGCGACGTCGAACAGGTGGGCGGCAGAGAGGTCGGCATCGGCGTCGATGCCGTCGCCCCATGCGGTGATGATGCCGTCGAGTTTGTGGTTGAACGTCTCCGTCGGGTCGGCGAAGTACTCGCCGCGGATCTGGTCCGAGAGGAAGTAGTCGAAGTTCCGCGGGATGGTGACGATGTCGACGGCGTCCTCGGTGTACTTGCCGTCGAAGTACTGCTCCCGTGGCGCGACCTCGTCGAAGACGGGGTTGCCGTCGGGGTCGGTCACCGACCGCAGCGACTCGATGACCTCGGCGCGCACGTCGTCGTATTCGTCGGGGGGAACGATGCCCTCTGGCTCGCGCCCCTCGACGTTGAGGCGGACGCCGAGTTCGGTTCGCGAGCGCAGGTACGCGATGGAGTTGGGGAAGTCGACCTGCTTGTTCCCGGTGCGGGCCACGTCCTCGGGGGCGTATCGCATCGCGACCTCGTCGAGGTTGACCGTCTCGAGCGCCTGCCGGATGCGGCTCGCGGTGAGACCCATCTTGGCCGCGCCGGAGGCCATCTTCTCGATGAGACCCGGCTCCCAGGAGTCGACGTCCTTGCCCTCGCGCAGCTCGTTCCGGATGGGGTTCCACGACGGCATGCCCTTGCCGCCGTTCGTGACCTCGACGAAGCCCTCGTCGTCGAGGTAGTCGTTGACGCGGAACTCGTAGCCCTCGTACTTGCCCATGCCGTGGTCGCTCGCCACGAACACGGTGTCTGGGTCGTGTTCCTCGATGATCTTCCGGACCTGCCTGTCCGTCTCGTCGTACACAGTCCGGATCTTCTCCCAGTCGCCGCCGAACTCGTGGAACACGGTGTCGGTCTTCTGGAACTGGACGAAGCCGAAGTCGGGCTCGTGCTCGTCGGCGAGATAGCGGAACGCCTCGCCGCGCATCCGGACCAGACTGCGGTACTCCTCCATCTTCTCGGCCTCCGTGTAGTCGGTGTCGCCGCGAGAGTAGTTGGGATACACGCGGTACTCACCGAGCTCGTCGCGGACCTCCTCGAGGGTGCCCTGGGGGTGGCAGGTCGGGTCCTCCGGCCCGATGAAGCCGGGCACGATGGCACCGTCGATATCAGCCGGCGGGTGCGTGACCGGTGCGTTCACCACGACGCTGCTCATGCCGTGTTCGTCGAGGATCTCCCAGAGGGTGAGCTCGTCGATGTGGTCGGCACTGCTGACGTGCCAGTCGTAGCCGTCGTAGGAGACGAAGCCGAACACGCCGTGCTTCCCGGGGTTGACGCCGGAGTACATCGAGGGCCAGGCGCTGGGGGTCCACGGCGGAATCTGGGACTCGAGGGGTCCCACCGCACCGTCCTCGTTCAATCGCTCCAGCGTCGGAATCGTGTCCGTCTCCGCGAGCCGGTCGAACACCGGCAGACAGCCCGCGTCGATACCGATCAGCAGAACGTCGAGGCCATCATCACTCATCGGTGGCCTCCGATCCTGTCATCGGTTCGCCGACTACTCGTGCGCCGTCGTCTCTTCGTGTCGGTACTTGTCGTCGGTTCATGTGTGTGCCTTCGGGAGAAATCCATTTTATTATCGGATACGTAAGGAACCGTCCCGGTATCGATACAATCGGCCTAAGCGCCGAAATCGGCGGGACTGGTGGGGTCTTGCCGGAACGACCATCATCGACCATCGGTCGGTAGTCGTCCGTTGCCCGGGGGGCGTCGAAATCGACGACCGACCGAGTCCATCCGGGCTGGTTATTCGACGGTAACGCTCTTCGCGAGGTTGCGCGGCTTGTCGATGGGGCGGCTCAGGTCCTCGGCCGCGTAGTACGAGAGGAGCTGGAGCTGGACGTTGGCGAGCAGGCCGACCCACTCCGGCTCCGAGGACGGCACCTGTAGGTGCGCGTCGGCGAACTCCAGGGAGGGGTGGTCCGCCGGTGCGACCGAGACGATGGGCGCGCCGCGGGTCTGGGCCTCCTTCGCGTTGTTGAGCGTCTTGCGGTCCTGTTCCTCGTCGCCGGTGAACACCGCGAAGACGGGCGTCCGGTCGGTGATGAGTGCGAGTGGCCCGTGTTTCAGTTCGCCCGCCGCGAAGCCCTCCGCGTGCTCGTAGGTGATCTCCTTGAACTTCAACGCGCCCTCCATCGCGACCGCGTTCGCGATACTGCGCCCGATGAAGAAGTACGCGTTGTGGTCGCTGTAGCGCTTGGCCAGCTGCTTGGCGGCCGAGAAGTCGAGCACCTGCTCGATGTGCTTGGGGAGGTCCTGCAGCGACGCGAGGAACTCGCCCATGTTGTCGCGGGGGGACGCGTCAGGGACGTCCTCGAGGATGCGCTGACTCAGCAGGGCGAGCGAGACGACCTGCGAGGAGAAGGTCTTCGTCGCGGCGACGCCGATCTCGGGGCCGGCTCGAATGAACATCGTCTCGTCGGACTCGCGGGCTGCCGTCGAGCCGACGACGTTTGTCACGGTGAGGACGGACGCGCCCTTCTCCTGTGCCTGGCGGAGCGCGCTGAGGGTGTCGGCCGTCTCGCCGCTCTGGGTGACCGCGATGACGAGCGTGTCCTCGTCGATGATGTCCCTCTGGAGCCCGTACTCGCTGGCGCGATAGGCGTTGGCCGTGATGCCACCGTTGCTCAGCATCGTGGCACCGTACATCGCCGCGTGGTAGGAGGTCCCGCAGGCGACGAAGTGGACGTCGCCGATGTCGGTGAACGACCCCGGCGGGAAGTCCTCGAGGACGACCTCCTCGTTCTCGGGGTCCGCACGGCCCTGGATGGTGTTCGACAGGGCCGTCGGCTGGTGGTTGATCTCCTTGAGCATGTAGTGGTCGTAGACGCCCTTCCCGGTCTCGCTGGGGTCCCAGTCGACGGTCTGGACCTCGCGCGTGACGGGCGAACCGTCGATGTTCGTCAGCGACAGGTCGCCGTCCTTGACGACGACGACGTCGCCGTCTTCGAGGTACATCACGTCGTCCGTGTAGTCCAGGAACGCCGGGACGTCGCTCGCGAGGTAGTAGGCGTCGTCGTCGACGCCGACGACCAGCGGCGACCCCTGCCGGGCCGCGAAGATGGAATCGTGCCCGTCGAAGATGGCGGCGATGGCGTAGCTTCCCTCGAGCTGCTGGACGCTCTTCCGGAACGCGACCTCGGGGTCGTCGGTCTTCTCGAGGTGCTCGTCGACGAGGTGGGGGATGACCTCGGTGTCGGTGTCGCTCGTGAACTCGTGGCCCCTGGCTTCGAGGTCGGCGCGAAGCTCGCTGTAGTTCTCGATGATGCCGTTGTGGACCACCGCCACGTTCTCACCCGCGGGGGTATGCGGATGCGCGTTCTCGTCGGTCGGCGGGCCATGCGTGCTCCAGCGGGTGTGTCCGATACCCATATCTGCGGGCTTTTGCAGCGGGATCTCCTCTTTCAGGTCGGAGACGCGCCCCGAGCGCTTGTGGACCTCCACACCGGACCCGTTCTGGATGGCGACGCCGGCCGAGTCGTAGCCTCGGTATTCGAGGTTCTCGAGGCCGGTGATGAGTCGGTCCACGGACCGACTGGTACCGACACACGCGATGATGCCACACATCAGTGGCTCACCTCGGTCGGGTCGTCGACCAGGACTGGCTGGTACACCCGGCGGCTCCAGAGCGGTTCGGAACGGTTCGCGTCGGCCTCGCTGTCGGTGCGAGGGGTCGGTTCGGTGTCTGTATTTTCGATCATGGTTCGAGTGGTTTCCCGCCAGAGCCACGATAGGGTCGCGGGGACGATTCCAGCCTACACAACCCCGGAGGTTTACTATAGACCGGTTAAGCGAGTTGTTAGTACGGCGGTAAGCACCGGCCTGATATTGCAGCGTCAGACGCGGGACTGACACGGCGTCGTTCACATCGTTCACTCGATTCACCGAGCGGCTGGCCTCGGCCGAGGCGGCTTCGGACCGAGAACCGACTGGCGTCCCCGCTCGCATGGTGGCACAGCCGGATTCTACGTCACGGCGGGGCCGTCAGGCGTGGTTGCCGCGGTCGTGAAACAGTACGGGAGATACGGGGAGGGCGTCGACCGGGACAATCCAGACAGCGAGAGTGTCCTGGCTGTTCGTCCCCGAGTGACGGGGGAGCGGTCTGGCTGGCTGTTGCCGCCACTGTCGGTGCGCAGCAGATACGACGCCGTGACCGCGGTCGAAGAGACTACTAGCGGCTTCGGCCGGACTGCCAACCAGAGGGTGCCGGAGACGTCAGAAGAAGGGTTTGGAGCTCTCGGGCTGGTCTTCCGGGAGGGTGATGAGGTTCTCCCGACCGACGCTTATCTTGCGAATCTCGTCCTCGCTCTCCATCCTGGAGAGGAGCCGACTCACCTTCGACTTCGACCAGTCGGTCTGTTCGATGATCTCCTTCTGCTGGAGCCGCCCGCCGTTCTCGCGGAGGATCTGGCAGACCTTCTCCTCGTCCGTGAGGACGGGGGCCGAGGTGGGGTTCGGGCCGATGGTGTCAGCGTCGGGCGGGCCGGGCGGCCCCCGCCCGACCGCCGGAGGCTCGACGCCGGGGTCGGGCGAGTCGTCGTCACGACCGACGTAGCGTTCCAGCCTCCCGGGGACAGCTGCGGGGTCGATGCGCCCGGTGTAGACGAGCCGGACGAACACGACCACCAGCACCAGGAGACCGATGTACGCGAGGGGTGAGATGATGCTGGTCGGGTTCGACCCGATGTCGGCTTCGGTCTCGTCGCTCAGGAGGTCGCCGTCGGTGTCGGCGGCCGTCGGATCGGTGCCGAGTTCGTATTCGCGGGCGTCACCGAGGCCGTCGCCGTCGGTGTCGGCGGCGGTGGGGTCGCTCCCCCACTTGAGTTCGTCGTAGTCGGAGATGCCGTCACCGTCGGTGTCCTTCTTCCGGGGGTTGGTCCCGAGGTTCCGCTCGGCGGCGTCCGTGAGGTTGTCACCGTCGGTGTCGGCTGCGGTCGGGTCGAGTCCGTGCTCGAGTTCGAAGCCGTCGGTGAGGTTGTCACCGTCGGTGTCGGCCGTCGTGGGGTCGGTGCCGGCCGATATCTCCTGTGCGTCACGCGCGCCGTCGTCGTCGGAGTCGGGGTTCAGGGGGTCGGTCCCGTACTCGTTGACCTCGGGACCGTCCTCCAGGGTGTCGCCGTCCGTGTCGACCGCGGTGAGGTTCGTCCCGTGTTCCAGTTCGGCGATGTTGGTCAGCCCATCACCGTCGACGTCGCCGCTTTTCGAGAGAACGAACACCTGTACCGAACTCTCGTCGAGCACGGTCGTCTCGTTCGCGACGGTGACCGTGACGCGCTGTTTCCCGGTGCCGTTGAACGGCCACTGGTCGGCAGTGAGCGTCACCGTCGAGCCGTTCTCGGTGACCGTCGTCTCCACACACGGCCCCGTGATGGGCTCGCCAGCGGCGGTGTCATCGGACGTCGAATCGGAGGTGTTCGACCGGGCCTGTCTGAGACACACCTCCAGTGGCTGGCCGGCATCGTCCGTGGTGTCGGACTGCAGCTTGACCGTGACGGTCTGTTCGGCGTCCTGCCAGAGGAAGACCCGGTCGCCGCTACCGTTGTAATCGACGACGGCGGGGCCGGAGAGACCGACGTTCTGGATGCTCGTGTCGGCCGCGGGTGCTGTGCCAGCCTGTACGGGGGAGACGGCGACGGCCCCGACGACCAGCAAGCATGCTACCAGCCGATAGAGTGTCGTTCGTCTACTCATCGCTCCAGTCGTCGCGTGAATATGTCAGGGCCATGGTCGTATGCGTCTCCGTCGACAGGGGGCGACTCAGTCACTTCCCGCGGTTGACTGGCGTGCAGAGAACGCGTTCGCACCCGAGAGGGAGCCGAACAGCGCCAGCATCCCGACCGCCAGCAGCTCGCTCGACAGGCCGACGAGTTCGAGCTGGGTTCCGAGGAACAGCATCGCGGCGACCCCGGTCGCGGCCAGGTAGTAGGACGCCCAGTCGCGGTCGGTGTCCGTCTCCGCCGGGGCCTCCTCCGTCCCGGTGGGGTTGTCGAGGTACGGCATCAGTTCCTCGGCGAGCGGGCGACGTTCGACGATGCCGCGGTCCTGGTTGTAGTCGATCACGCCTTCGTTGTCGAGCGCGGGGAGATGGGACTGATAGAGGGCGATGTAGACGCGCTGACGCTCTTTCGATGTGAGGCGCTGTACCGTCGTGTCGTGCTCCCACGCGGCGACCTGCTCTGCGATGTCACGCATGCGGACGGGCCCGTCGGTATCCTGCAGGTAGCGAAGGACGCTCCGCCGCCGGCGGTTCTGGAGCAGATGGAACATATCGTCCTTGGTGAACTCGTCGTCCTCGTCACTCAGGAGCTCGTCGGGGACCTCGTTTTCGTGTTCGCTGTCGTTTGCTGCGGCACTCATTGTCTCGACCGATACATTCGGCACACCGATAATAAACGTAGACTTCCGTCCCGACAGTTTTCTTAGGATTAGTCTGTTCCGGACTGTTTCCAAGGGGTGAAACTGAATGCAACTGTCCGAAATCTGTACAGAGGGGCGCTAACAGGTGTGTGGAGTCTTCGGGCGGCTAATGGTAATCGTTCTGAACAAACGGCGTCCCGATTCGGCTTAAGACGGAACCAATCTGGACCGTTCTACAGGTTCCGGTATGTTACATCGACCGTAGGGTCTTTGGCGCGTGCTAACACACCAGGTACGTCGACCACGAACCCATCTCCGGTGAGCGCCTCTGCCATCTCGTCGACGTCGATGTCCGCGAACTCGTCGTGGCCCGTCCCGACGAGGACGCCGTCGAACGCCTCGAACGACAGGTCGGTCGTGACGGGCACGTCGAAGTTCTCCCTGATAGCGTCCGAATCGGCGTGCGGGTCGTAGGCGACCATGTCGACGCCGTACTCCTCGAGGTCGGCGATGATGGCGCCCACCTCGGAGGTCCGGATGTCGCCGACGTTGGGCTTGTAGGCCACGCCGAGGACCAGCACGCGGCTCTCGCGCGGGACCGTCCCGGTGTCGTTCATCGCCCGGCGGACCAGCTCCGCGACGTGGGACGGGACGTACTCGTTGATCTCGCGGGCCTGCATGATGAGTTCCGGGACGAACCCCTCGCGTTCGGACTGGTAGGAGAACAGGTGGGGGTCCACCGGGATGCAGTGACCGCCGACGAGGCCGGGGCGGTACTCGTCGTGGAAGTTCCACTTCGTCCCCGCGGCGTCGAGCACCGCCTGCGTGTCGAGGTCGAGGTGGTCACACGCGATGGCGAGCTCGTTCACCAGGGCGATGTTGACGTCGCGCTGGACGTTCTCGATGGCCTTCGCGGCCTCCGCGGTCTCGATGTCCGGCGCGCGATAGACGCCGGCGTCCACGATGGACTCGTACACGTCCGCGACCCGCTCGCAGACGGCGTCGGTCCGGCCGCTCACGATCTTCGTGACGTCTCGCAGGCCGCGCTTGCTGTTGCCCGGCGAGACGCGCTCGGGGGAGTAGCCGACCTCGAACTCCTCGCCCACGGTGAACCCGGAGGTCGACTCGAGTGCGGGCACGAGGACGCTCTCGGTCGCACCGGGATACACCGTGGATTCGAGCACGACGATCGTGTCTTCGGACATGTGCTCGCCGACGGTCTCGCCGGCACTCTCGATGTACGAGAGGTCCGGCGTTCCGACCTCGTCGACCGGGGTCGGGACGGTCAGGACGACCACGTCCGCGCGGGCGATGGACCCGGGGTCGTCGGTGAACGTGGCCTCGCTGTCGGCGATACGCTCGTCGCCGAGTTCGCCGGTCGGGTCGGTCCCGCTCGCGAGCGACTCGACCTTCTCCGTCTGGACGTCGTAGCCCACGACGGGCCGGCCTTCCTCGGCGAACGTCAGGGCCAGTGGCAGCCCGACGTAGCCCAGGCCGACGATACAGACCGACTCGGTCCGTGCGTCCTGTGGCGCGACTGTCTGGCTCACCGCTGGTCACCCCGTGGTGGCTGTGTCCGTCTCGCTGCGTCCGTCGACTCGCCGGTTCTATGATCGTATGCGACTCGCATCTGTACAAAACCAACCGTACGGGGTCTCCTTCGTTATAGACCGCAATAGCTCGGCTTAGCCGCGCGGTAATCGAGTCGCGAACCGTCCCATCGGTTGTAATTCGGCGTGAAGCGGCCTCATTCGGCCTTATCCAGGCTATAATAATGCGGGTAGTCCCCGGGTGTACGAACGAGACCAGTCCAGAACTGGTGACCCCACCACACCCTCGCGGAGGTACCCAACCATGACTCCAACTGTACGCGACGACCCCGTGTCGGAGGTCCCGAACGTCCCGACGCGGTTCGACGAATCGGCGAGTGACCATATCGTGTCGATGCTCCTCGACGCGCTCAAGGACCGTCGGCGGGTGGACGACCCACACGTCCTGGCCGTCGGCATCCAGAGCGACGTCGCCCAGGAGACCATAGTGAAGCTCCAGTCCCACGGCGTAGCGGTCATGGGGCTCTCGGCAGACACCGCCGTGGACTCGCTGGGCGAACAACCCGGCCCCCCGACCGACTGTTACGACGCCATCGTCGTGTTCAGACCGTTGAACACCATCGACGGGCTCTCGCTTAAGGACCTGCTCTCCGACGAGGTCTCGGACCAGCTCCTCATCGACGTCACGGGCACCGTCGACCCGGCACTGGTCATCGAACAGGGGGCGATCACCGTCACCTACCGGGGGCTCTGATGTACCGGAACGCAACCGTCGCGGTCGTCGTTCCGGCGTACAACGAGGAGGACCACGTCGCCGACGTCCTCACGTCCATCCCGCGGTTCGTCGACCGGGTCTACGCCATCGACGACCGGTCGACCGACGGCACCTGGGACGAGATCTGCCGCGCCGTCTCCGAGACTGTCGACGCGGCTTCCGGGGACGAGAACACCTCGGAGGACGCGACGGACACCCCGGACGGCGCGAGCGACACCCGTGTCGAGAACGCCGTGCAGTCGGTCACCGACGGCGGGACCGTGCCGCCCGACATCGTCCCCATCCGGCACGAGGAGAACCAGGGGGCCGGCGGCGCGCTCAAGACCGGCTTCAGGCGCGCACGCGAGGAGCAGATGGACGTGACCGTGACTCTGGATGCCGACGGCCAGATGGACCCCGACCAGATGGACGACCTCGTCGAACCGGTCGCGACCGGCGAGGCGGCCTACGCGAAGGGGAACCGGCTGGCCGACAGCGAGTACCGCGAGTCGATGCCGACGTTCCGGCTGGTCGGCAACTGGCTGCTCTCGGTCCTCACGAAGATCGCGAGCGGCTACTGGGGCATCATGGACTCACAGAACGGGTACACGGCAATCTCCCACGAGGCGCTGTGCGCGCTGGACCTGGAGGCGCTCGGCGACGACCACCAGTACACCAACGACATCCTCGTCCACCTCAACGTCGAGCAACTCCACGTCGTGGACGTGCCGATGGAAGCAGAGTACGGCGACGAGGAGAGCTCCATCTCGCTGACCGGCTTCGTCCCACAGACCTCGTTCGCGCTCTTGCACGGGTTCCTGTGGCGACTGAAGGAGCGCTACCTGGCCCGGAACTTCCACCCGCTGTCGCTGTTCTACGGCCTCGGCGTGGTGGCGGTGCTGGCCGGAATCGCCCGGCAGCTGTTCCGGGGCGACGACGACGGGTCGCTGCTGTTGACGATGCAGGGGGCCTTCCTCGTGCTGATGGGGATGGTGCTCGACCGTCGCGAGAACCAGCGCGAGGGAGGTGAGTGACGATGCGAGTCATCGTCACCATCCAGCACCCTGGACACGTCCACTTCTTCAAGCACGCCATCCAGGAGCTGGAGGCCCAGGGCCACGAGGTCCACGTCTTCGCCCGCCGGATGGGCGTGAACCTGGAACTGCTCGACGCCTACGGTATCGACTACGAGGTCCTCGCCGACGAGTCGGAGGGGCTCGCGTCGCTCGCGTTCGTGCAGGCGACGTACGAGGCGAAGCTGCTCGCCCGCGCCTGGAAGATAGACCCGGACGTCATCACCGCCATCGGCGGCGTCGCGGCCTCGCACGTCGCGAAGCTCGTCGGCGCGCGCAGCGTAATCTTCTACGACACCGAGCACGCAAAGCTCATCACGTCGCTTGCGTACCCGTTCGCGGACCAGCTCTGTCTGCCGGACTGCTACGACGGCGACCCGGGCGGGACACAGCGACGCTATCCCGGATACCACGAACTGGCGTACCTCCACCCGGACCGGTTCGAGCCCGACCCGTCGGTCCTCGACGAGGTGGGTCTCGACCCGGACGACACGTTCGTCGTCGGCCGGTTCAACGGCTGGGGGGCCTCACACGACCTCGGCGAGGGCGGGTTCGACAACGTCACCGAGGTGTTCGACCGCCTGGAGGCGACCGGCGCGACGGTGCTGTTCACCTCCGAGAAACCGCTCCCCGCCCACCTGGAGGACCGCCGCATGACGGTCGCGCCCGAGCGCATGCACGACCTGCTGTACTACGCCGACCTCTTCGTCGGCGAGGGGGCGACGACCGCGGCCGAGAGCGCGGTCCTCGGAACCCCTGCCGTGTACGTGAACACGCTCACCATGGGCTACACGCAGGAGCTCGAACAGGAGTACGGCCTGCTCTACAACTTCGACACCAAGAACCGCCACAGCGAGGCACTTCGCAAGGCGGAGTACATCCTCGAAGAGTACCAGCCCGCGCGCTGGCAGCGTCGTCGCCAGAACCTGCTCGCGGACAAGGTGGACGCGACCGACGTGATCGTGAACCAGGTGACCTCGCGCGAACCTGCCCCGGTCACGGCATGAGGGTCCTCCAGCTCATCACCTCGACGCGGACGTTCTTCGAGACGCAGGTCGAGACGCTGGAAGACCGTGGTATCGAGTGTACGACCCTGGCGGTGCCGGGGACGTACTCGCCGGACGAGCCGCGGTCGGTCTCGGACTACCTGAAGTTCGCGCCGAAGGTGGCCCGGGAGGCCATCGACGACTACGACCTCGTCCACGCGAACTACGGGCTGGTCGGGCCGTACGCGGTCGCCCAGTTCCGCCATCCGGTCGTGCTCACGCTCTGGGGCACGGACCTCATGAGTGACATGACGTGGCTCCGGGCCCTGAGCCAGTACAGCGCACGCCTCGCCGACGAGGTCGTGCTGCCGAGCCAGGCCATGGCACCCCAGCTTTCCACCGACTACACCCACGTCCCGTTCGGGGTCGACACCGACCAGTTCCGGCCCATCCCACGGGCCGAGGCGCGCAAGCACGTGGGCTGGTCGCAGGACGAGACGGTCGCACTGTTCCCGTACGAGACCAGCCGGGCGGAGAAGGACTTCGACCGGGCCCGCCGCGTGGTCGAGCGGGCGGACGCCGACGTGACCCTGCGGTCGCTCTCCGGCGTGAACTACGCCGAGATGCCGTACTACATGAACGCCAGCGACCTGCTGTTGCTCACGTCGACCCGCGAGAGCGGGCCGATGACGGTGAAGGAGGCCGCGGCGTGTAACCTGCCGGTCGTCTCGACCGACGTCGGCTTCGTCCGTGACGTGGTCGGCGACGTCGAGCACTGCACCGTCTCGGACGCCGACCCGGACCTGACCGCGGCCGTCGAGCAGGTCGCGGCCACCGGTGCGCGCTCGGACGGGCGGCAGTCCGAGGAACTCGTGAGTCACGAGGAGATGGCCGACCGACTCGTCTCGGTGTACGAGTCGGCGCTCGCCTGAGGACATTTTCTATCGCAGGTGTCGGTCGGTCGACCAGGGGACCGTCCCACATCGGTTAGCGTACAGTTAAGCGGCGTAAACGACCAACAACCGACAGACATCGGCCGGGAGCGTCACCGCGTTTCATCTGTCACGCACCGGTACGGCACGACCATGTCGTCCCCTCTTTCGTCGACCCACGACCGACCGTTGGTGACTGCGACCCGCCAGGAATCGACCCCCAGCCGACACGCCGGCCGCTCGCGACGCGCACGGAGCGCCTCGTCCGGAGGTGAGCTGCAGTGAACGTCAGAGACGCCTACATCACGACGAACCAGGTCATGTCGCTTGCCATGGACGAACTCCGCGACGACGGCGACCACGGGCTCTCGCCCGGCGAGAAGCTCGACCTCTGGCGCGACGGGTTCCAGAGCCAGGCGGCGACCCTCTACGACTTCGAGACCCACGGTCGGGATGCCTACCTCGACGACTACAGCCGCTACGTCCAGACCAAACGGATCAACGGGCGCTGGAGCCTCGCGCTCGACAACAAGCTCCTGTTCCACCGACTGCTGGAACCGTTCGACGAGCATCGCCCGGAGCTGTACGGGCTGGTTCGTGACGGGCAGTTCCATCACCTCACGGGGGCGGCCCCCGAACCGGCGACTGCCCGGTTCGGCCGCAGCGACGGCGGCACCGACCAGGTGGCGACCCGCGGCGTCGACGGCCGGAACGCCGGGTCGGTCGTCCTCGAACGACTCCAGCGCGAGGGGAACCTCGTCCTGAAGTGGACCTCGGGTGGCGGGGGGAACAACGTCCTCCTCTGTCAGGCGATGGAAGAAGGCGTCCGCGTCGACGGTGACCCCGTCAGTCGACAGTCGTTCGAGCGACGCGTCGACTCGCTCTCGGATTACCTCGTCACCGAACTCGTCGGGATGGACGACTACGCCTACACGCTCTATCCCGACTCGCCGAACACCATCCGGGCGCTGACGATGTACGACCAGCAGGCCGGCGAGCCGTTCCTCGCGACCGCCGTCCATCGCATCGGGACCGACGAGTCCGCGCCCGTCGACAACTGGTCGGCGGGCGGGCTCTCTGCACAGCTCGACCCCGACACCGGCCAGTTGAGTCCCGCGGCCCGGGCCCCGAAGTTCGGCTGGGATGGCCGTCGGGAGGTCCACCCCGACACCGAGACACAGATCGCCGGCGTCACCGTCCCCGGCTGGGCGGACATCCACGACGAGTTGCTGACGATGGCGGACGAACTCTCCTACATCCCCTACATCGCGTGGGACATCGTCGTCAGCGCGCCGGGCGAGTTCGCCGTCATCGAGGCGAACAACTACACTGACGTGGACCTGTTGCAGGTTCACGAGCCGCTGCTGACCGACGAACGGGTCAGGCGGTTCTACGAGACACACGGCGTCTGCTGACCGCGACAGACGGGAGAATGGCGGCGCTCAGACGGTCTCTGGCCGGGAAAGCCAGTGCGGCCCGGCGTGTTCGGTCCCGGTCGCCATCGCCGTCCAGTCGACGACGTCGGAGACCCGGAGCTTGTGGCGCACCGGCAGTTCGTGGAGGTGTGACGCGTTCGGGAACAGGTGCTGGTCCATGTCGTGTTTCTCGAAGATGTCGTGGCGGTCCGGCCACGCCGACTCGAAGGAGGTGACCAGCGGCAGCTGTCGCCGCAGGAACCCCTCGACCTCGTTGAACACGACGGAGTCGTGGGGCCGGTCCGGGGGGCGGGTGTCGAGGATGTTCGAGTCGAGCTGGCGACACGCGTCGAGGAACGTCTGCGTGTTGCGGTGTTCCGGCGGGGTCGAGAGGTGCCAGTCGATGAGCTCGGTGTCGAGGACGAAGAAGGACTCGAGGTAGTTGTCGAACAGGTGGCGGCGGAACGGGATGGACGGCTGGTTGCCGATGCCGGCGACGTCGATGACGTTCTGGATGTCGTCGGCGCGGTCGGCGACCTTCTCGACCTCGCGCTGGACGGCGTCGCGGACGAAGCGATGCGGGTCGTCGACGATGCCGACGTGTTCGGCCAGGGCGTCGGAGCCAGCCTCCACGTAGCCGAACTTGTCGAGCAGGGCCTCGACCGGGTCGGGGTCCGGGTCGAGACGCGGCAGCGGGAGCCGTTTCCCGAACCCGTGGACGTAGTCCTGTTTCAGGAAGTGCCCGGTGAGGAAGGTGTCACACAGCAGGCCGTGGTACATCGTATCCACCTCGATGTCGTCGTCGTACCCGGCGTGATGGATGTGGAGCGACTCCTTGACCCCCTGGGTGTACTGGATCTTCTCGTCGGTCGGTTCGAGGTAGCGTCGGGACGGCTCGAAGGCGACGTGCTCCGTGTCGTACTGGGCCGCGAGGGCACGCGCACCCTGGGTCTCCTGTGCCTGTGGGTGGCCGACGGTGTAGGCGACCTCGATGTCGGGAATCTGGGAGAGCAGGAGCCGGGAGTCGTAGCCGGCAGAGAGCATCATGCCCTTGGTTCCGGGGTAGTGCGACCGGCGTTCCATCGCTCGTTCGAGCCGGTCGGCGAGTTCGTCCACGTAGTCGAACTCCTGTGGGTCGTGGACGAACCGGTCGAGCGCTTCGACGCCCGTCGCGGTGACGTACGAGTCCACGGGGGCTCGCTGGAGACCTTCGAGGGCGGTCTTCTCGCCGAGGGTCACCCCGAGGTGGAGGAACTCACCGACGGCCTGTCGGTTCCGGGTCGGGTCGACCATGGTCTGGGCGACCGCCGTCGCGTCGGTCCCGAACACCCGCGTCCCGGGGTCGTCGGTGTAGTAACAGGCCCACGACCGGACGGGGTCGGTCGCGACGATGGCCTCGTCGTCGTGCTCGACGACCGCGAGGTACGACCCGTTGAGGTCGCCGAGGGCGTCGACGCCGCGGTCGGCGTACGCCTCGAGGAGCCACGACGCGGACGGCTGTGACTGTCCACCGGGGGTGAAGGCCTCGCCCCAGACGGCGCAGATTCCGTCCGCCGTGTCGGCGACCGAGGTGCGGTTCGGGATACCGAGGCCGGGGCTTCTGACCCCGACGGTCACGCCCTCACCGTCGAGTATCGCGTCGAAGCGCCGGTCGCCGGTGTTCGCGTCGAACTGGTCGCGGTCACCGAAGACGCCGAACAGCTCCTTGTCGTTCGAGTGCGAGACGGTGCGCCCCGTGGGCTGGTCCATCGCACGGCCCGGTTCTCCGTGGCCGAACATGGTGGGATTGGGTTCACGCACTGTCGGTGCCTCTCGTCAGTGTGTAGCCGAGCGTCACGGCCAGCACCAGCGTCAGGGCGATGGCGACACTCCGCTTGCGGCGGTTCAGGCCACGGGCCGCCGATGCGAGCACTCCGGGAACCTCGTGGCCGTCGACGGACGCCCGCCGGAGGTGGCGCAGGCTGCCGACCGGGCGACCCTCCGCGAGGAAGTGCTTCGCGACGAAGAGGTTGCGCTGGCCGCGGATGTCGCGCCCGTCGGCCTCGATAGCGGCGACCTCCTCGTCGTACTTCGAGAGGAGTTCCTCGTTCGCGTCCCGGTAGGTCTCGGCGGAGGGACTCCCGGTGTCGTGGCGGACCATCAGGGGTTCGGCGACGTGTGCGAGCTTGCCCGCCTTCACGACCCGGAGGGCGAACTCGGTGTCCTGGAACCGGTCGAGGTCCTCGTCGAAGCCGCCGACGTCGCGGGCGACGGCCGTCTCGACGAGCAGCGTCGAACCCGCCCCCGTGTGGAGGTTGTCGGAGAGGATCTCGCGGACCATGTCGCCGGCCCCGCCTTCGGTGGGATAGTCCCGGTCGAACCGGTCGAGGAGGGCCGCGACCGTTCGCTTCCAGCTCTCGCCTGACTCGTCGAGGTCGTACTCCCAGTCGCAGTACGCGGCGACCCAGTCGTCGGACTCGGCGTCGAGCCTGTCGAGCTGGTGCTCGAGCTTCTCGGGTTTCCACTCGTCGTCGGAGTCGAGGAGGGCGACGTACTCCCCGTCGGCGTTCGCCAGCCCGGTGTTCCGGGCGGCGTTCCCACCCCGGTTCGTGTCGTGGCGGAACGTTCGGAGCCGGGAGTCGTCGTACTCGTCCAGCACAGCCTGTGTGTCGTCGGTCGACGCGTCGTCGACGACCAGACACTCCAGGTCGGACATCGTCTGTGCGAGGACGCTATCGATGGCCCGCCGGACGGTGTCGGCTCGGTTGTACGTGGGGATGATGACGCTGACTTTCGGCATTCACTCGCCCTTCGGTACGGGGGCTGTTTGTTATCGACCGGTTAAGCCAGCGGGACGTTCTCTCCGCTCCGTCCCGCCCCCGCGGGTGTTCAGTCCTCCTCCGGGACGGTGTGCTCCTCCGCGACGGTGTGCTCGATGAGCTGGCTTAGGGCACTCCGAAGGCGCTGTGAGACGCCGGAGGTGGAGATGCCGAGCAGGTCGGCGAGTTGCTGCTGGGAGATGCGCCGGGGCACGTCGAAGTACCCGGTGTCGAACGCGGTCCGGAGCGTGGTCAGCTGGGTCTCGGTCAGCCCGAGGAACGCGTCTTCGGCGAACGTATCGGTGTAGAGCCGCCGGATGGAGAAGTTGACGTCCTCGTCGTCACAGAAGTCCCGGAAGCGCAAGAGCGCCTCGCGGTTCGGAACCTCGAGCCGGACGAGCCAGCCGCCGTCGCTGCTCTTGGCGTCGACGACCCGGATGTCGAGCTTGGCTGTCGCGGGGGTGATCGGCTGGGTGTTCGGGAGGAGCCGCACCCGGTACACCCGGTAGGTGTCCTTCTCGGAGACGAGCGTCGGGTCCGCGACGGTGGGGTCCTCGACCAGCGCCGCCTCGAATTCGTCGTACTCGTCGCCGGTCACGGTGAAGAAGAAGATCTTGACCTCGCAGTCGAGGACCGTCTGGTACTCCGGCCTGATGGTCACGCCGGGGACGGTGGCGATGCAGTGGCTCAACAGGAGGTCCGGATTGACCAGGTGCACCTCGGCGATGAGGGCCGAGGAGTCGGTGTCGACCAGTCGTGGCACCGGCTCGGCGTCCTCCTCGGCCAGGTCGACGATGAACGGCCTCTCGCGCCACTCACACGCCGGCTCTTCGGTGGTGTCCTCTGAGCTCATGGGTCACCCCCGTGGCGCTCACGTCGGTTCGTCCCCGTCATCCGTCGAACAACACGTCCATGACCGTCGCCTGTCCGGCGCGAATCTGTTTGCTGACCGCGGACTGGGAGCCACCCGCGAGGTCGACGAGGTCTGCACTGCTCGTCTCGCGTGGCCAGTCGAAGTAGCCGGCCTCGTGGGCGAGCCGGAGGAGGCCGAGTTCGCGGTCCGAGAGCCGACGTTCGACGTCGGAGCGGGCCCCCTCGGCGGTTCGAACCGAGTCCGCGGTCCGGCGACGGGTCAGCAGTTCGACGTCGTCGCCGCCCACGTCGAGCGAGGACAGGAGGTCGTCGACGTCGGTCCCGGCCGGCACCTCGACCGTGAACTGGACGGCATCGTCCCGGTCCTCCAGCCTGTGGACGTTCCCGTCCGCGGCAGCGACGGTCGCCAGTATCGGGTCGTCCACCACGAGGTGACACACCCCGGCCTGTCCGCCGATCCAGCTGAACGACGCCACGTCGGGGTCGTCAACGAGGATGCGCTCGAAGGCGTCGACGTGCTCCTCGGGGACGTCGAAGAACGCGCGAGTCCCCTGCTGCGTGTCGAAGAGGGACTCGAGCTCGAGGGCGGGTGGAAGCTCCCGAATCAGGCGCGGGAGGAGGGTTGTCGCGGACCGGGCCAGGCAGTCGAGTCGCAGGCGGTGGTCGGTCAGCGGGCGCTCGCGGCACACCATCGTGTCGATGGCGTACGCCGCGGTCGTCGCGAGTTCGCGGACCAGCGTGCCCACGACGCCGTCGAACGTGTCGGCATCGGTCCCGAAGACGGTCACCACGCCGTACGTCATGCCGTCGAACGTCAGGGGAACGCTGAGGACGGAACCGTGGCCGCACTCCCGGGCGGCGGTCCGCCACGCGGCGTCCGCGTCGGCGGCACCCTCGTCGAGCCCGGCGATCTCGGTGACGGTCCCGGAGGCGGCGGTCCGGGCAGCCGGTGTGCCGGTCGCGGTGTCCTCGTCGACCCCGTCGATGGAGACCGTCTCGATGTACTCGCTGTCGCCGGCCCACGACCGGGGCGCGATGGTGTCGGTCCGCGTCTCGGTCTCGCCGACCCACGCGAGGGTCACGTCCTCGAACCCGTTCAGCCGTTCACAGAGGTTCTGCTCGACGGCCTCCCGGGACTCGGTCCGGACGAGTTCGTGCTCGATGGACCGTACCCTGTCGGCGAGGTCCGTCAGGCCGTCGGCGTGACCGAAACGCTCAGCGGGTTGGGTCGACTCGGCCGACGGCGGGTTGGTGTGCCAGCCGAACGCGAGCTCCCCCAGCGAAGCCACCAGTCTCGCCGTCTCGATGGTTCGCACGTCGAACCCCTGCTCGGTCGCGACGAGGACACCGATTCCGCAGGCCGGGACGACCACGCTCCGACCGTCGTCTCCCTCGTCGATGAACCCGTCGTCGGGGTCACGGATGAGCGTCTCCTCCGTCAGGTAGGCCCTGGCGACGGCGGACCCCTCGCCGAGCGCGTACGAGGACGGCGGCTTCCCGGTCCGTGGCCCACTGGAGAAGGCGGTCAACTGGAGCGTCTCCGTCCGCTGGTCGTGGAGGTACAGTTCGACGGTCGCGTCTCCCAGCAGGTCGGTCGCGGTCTCGACGAGTCGGCGACTCACCTCGAGCGGCGTCCCGCCGTTCAACACGTCGCCGAGGCTGCCCGCGGCGACGTGCTCGGCTGCCTGCCTGGTGGCGGAGCTGAAGCGGTGGGTCGCGTCCTCCTCGATGGCCCCGCGGAGCCGGGAGGCGAACACCTCGTACCCGGTCACGTCGTGCCAGGCCACGTCGGTCGCGCCGTACGACAGCGCCTCCTCGACGGTCAACGGCCCCTCCTCGTCGAGCACGGCGTACAGTAGCGTGTCGTCGAACTCCGAAGAGAGCGTCTCGATGGCCGCGCCCGGCCGCGTCCCGCTGCTCTCGGCGTCGACGACGATGCAGTCGACGTCGAAGGCGACGTCCGACCAGTCCGACCCCGGGTCGACCGACGGGTGGGTCAGCAGGGTCGGGTCGTCGAAGTTCTCGGTGAGCGTCTGCAGCGCTGGTTCGAGACGACCCTCGCTCCCGACGAGCAGGAAACACGGCGTGCTCGACCGGGACCTGACGGCGGCGTCCCGGCTCACGGTCGGGTCACCCCGGTTACGGACCGGGTGTCGGAGTCGGCACAGGTGAAGCTTGTAGTGGCCATATCGGTCGATGGTTCGAGAGAAACTGTCCTTATTATCCGCCAGATATGGCGGTTTACCCGTCGGATAAACGGTCGTTCTTGGGCGACGCGGCGGTTGAACCGAGCGTCGAGTCGAGAGCGTCGGTGCGAGAACTCAGAGGTACCCCTTCGCGGTCTTGACCGCGTAGGAGAGCACCGGTTTGCCCTTCG
The DNA here is from genome assembly GCF_051207375.1 of Haloarchaeobius pelagicus. Classification (NCBI taxonomy): domain Archaea; kingdom Methanobacteriati; phylum Methanobacteriota; class Halobacteria; order Halobacteriales; family Halorubellaceae; genus Haloarchaeobius; species Haloarchaeobius pelagicus. Next base: position 548,083 of record NZ_JBPJZD010000001.1, read on the forward strand.
GGAGCGTGTAGAGGTCGCCGAGTTCGTCCGGTTCGCGGGGGTCGTCGCCCCAGAGGAGTTTGCGCGTCGCCCGCGCGAGCATCGGCTCGGAGGTGGTGTAGAGTCGGCGTCTCACGTCGCGCCAGGTGTCCGCGTCGTCGATGTCGACCTCCTCGTACGCGAATATCTCGCCCGCGTCCAGCTCGTCGGTGATGCGCTGGACCGTGATTCCCGCGGAGGATTCGTCGTGGATGAACTCCCAGAAGCCGGCGGGCTGCCCGCGGTACTCGGTGAGGTCGCCGTGGTGGTAGCTGAGGACACCCTTCGTGGGCGCGGTCAGCGCGTCGCCGACGAGGATGCCGAACCCGAACCGGATGGCGACGTCGAGCGGTTCGAGGTCGGCGACGGCACTGTCGGGGAGTTCCTGGCCGAACCCGGGCGTGTCCACCGGTTCGCAGTACGTCCGCTTCGCGTCGGTCAGCGCCGGAATCTCGTCGATGGGGATGGACTCCGCGAAGTACGGGTCCGACCGGAGCGAGATGGCGGCGGCGAACGGTGCCCACTCGCGGAGGTCGACGAGGCGCTGGACCGTGTCGACGGGACCGCGCTCGGTCGTGCTGTCGTCGATGACGAGTCGGCTGATGGTCGCGTTCGTCTCCACCTCCACGAGCTGGAGCGCGCGAGCCATCCAGCGCGGGACCGTCTCGCCACTCAGCAACACGCCGGCGCGGGGCTGCTCAGACGACGACATGGGCCTGTCGTTCCGCTCTGACGCGGTCGTTCAGTTCGGCCATCGTCAGGACCTCCAGGTCCGTCTGTGCCTCCAGTGCCGCGAGGTCGGTGAGGAAGTCCCGCAACGCGAGGAACTGCGCCTCGTTCGAGAGGTCGTACAGGTGCGCCCACAGGTGGACCGGCGTGTCGGTCTCCAGCGCCTGCTCGGCGGTCTGTCGGAGGTAGCGGCGGTGGAGCTGCTGGCGCTTGGCGGTGTCGAAGGGGAGGTACTTGAAGGCGGGATGGGTGTCCCGGCGACCCGAGGGCAACAGCGCCGAGGTCAGCGACGGGTACTCCGTGCAGTAGGTGACGACGACGTCGTCCTCGATGGTGACGGGGGGCGAGAACTCCGGGTGCGGTCCCGCGACGAGCCGCTTGTACTTCCGTGGCTTCGAGACGCCATCGTTGCGGTGCATCCGGATGATCTCGATACCGGCGTCGCGGAGCGCATGTGTCGGCGGCTGCTCGTGCTTCGGCGGGACGAACGAGACGGTTCGCTCACCCAGGACGTGCTCCTGAACCTGCTGTGCCTGTTCGAGGTCCCAGCGAATCGCCTCGTCGCTCGCCTCGTCACAGGAGACGTGGGAGTACGAGTGGGTACAGATCTCGTGGTCGGTGTCGGCGTCGCGGATGTCCGCGACCAGGTCCGGAGCGTAGAACAGCGGGTCCGTCTGCCAGTCCGTCCCGGGGTCCTCGTCGAACCAGCCGTCCTCGTGGGGGCTGCGGTGTTCGCCACTGCAGGCGGCGTGGAACAGGTGCCCGACGACGTCGAAGCTGAAGGGGATGTCGACGTCGTCGCAGTGTGAGAGCAGGCGACGGAGGTAGCGGGACTCGCACTGGCGGTCCTCGCTGATGCGCTCGTACTCGTCGATGTCGTGGACGCCCCAGCCGAGTTCGATTTCGAGGCTCAGGGTGACGATGCTCATCGCGAGCTCACCCGGCCGTGTCGATTCGTGTTGGTCATCACTCGTTCCTTGGCGTCCCAGTGGTTTCGTTATCAGCCGCGTAGCCTGGCTTACTCTGCCCATAATAATCCCCGCACGTGGCTTCGGATTGCAACGAACCACATGAACTGGGAGTCACTCCTGACCATCGGCGTCGCGCTGTGCTGTGTCTTCGCCATCAGCACGGCGGCGACGTCGCTGGAGTCGTCGGTGACGACGGACCCGGACGAGGTCATCGACCTCGACGAGACCGGGATTCCCATCGGCACCGACAACGCAGTGAGCCTCAAGTCGCAGGTACAGTCTGAAGGGACACCGGACACGCCGTCGTCCGCGGAACCCGGCGACGGGGACCAGACGACCGCCGGCAGTGGCGACGGCGAGCGCACCGGGGCGGACAGCGGGGCTGGCGACCGGTCCGGTGGGTCCGACTCGGCGGACCAGGGCCAGGACACCGGTCTGGGAGCCGGTGAGGAGCAGGCGGGTGGCCCCGGCACGCCACCCCAGAGTTTGCTCGACAAACTCCTCGCGTTGCTGGCGACACTGCTCGACCTGCTCCGGGTGCTCGTCCCGGCGATACTCGCGCTCGGACTGGTCGCCCTCGGGATTCGACACCGCGACCGGCTCGGTGACATGCTTCGCGAGCGGCTGGAACGCTGGGGCCTCATCGACCCGGTGGTCGACGAGGAGCCGAGCGAGCCACCGACCCGTCCCGACCCGACGAACCAGGTCTCTGCGGCCTGGTACGAGTTCGTCGAGGCGCTCGGGCTGGGCGACGCCCGGGCCTGTGCACCGCGAGAATGCGCCGACGCCGCCCGGGACGAGGGGGTCGACGAGGAGACCATCGCGGCGCTCACCGAACCGTTCGAGGAGGTCCGCTACGGCGAGGAGCCGGTGACCGACGACCGCCGCCGCCGGGCCAGGGACGGGCTGGAACGCTTCCGTGCGCGCCACGGCGGCCAGCACACCGGGGGCGACCGATGAACCGGCGTCGGCTGCTCGCGGGCGTGCTGGGCGTGCTGGCACTGGTCGCCGGAATCACCGCAGTCGGGACCGACCTCGGCGCACCCGTCGCGGACGCCCTGCTCGAACTGCTCGGCAACGACTACCTCGTCGCGACCGCGGTCGCCGCGCTCGGGTTCCTCCTCGCCATCCCGGTGTTGCTCTCTGCACGGGCGAGCACGCTCGACCAGGCGTCGATGCCGACCCCGGAGCGCTCGCTCGCGATGCCAGCGCCGGGGACGCGGTTCGACGAGACACTCGAAGACCGGTTCCTCGTGGTCCCCTACGTCACAGCGGACCGGCGCGAGGCGGTTCGCGAGGAACTCCGCGGAACCGCCGTCGACGTGGTCGCACACACGTCGGGGGCGAGCCGCCACGAGGCGGCCGAACGGGTCGACGACGGGTCGTGGACCGACGACGAAACGGTCGCCGACTTCCTCGCGATGGAGCGCGACGGGTCACCCGACAGCTCGCTCACGGCCCGGCTGCGAGCCCTCGCGCGCGGTAACTCGCTCTTCCAGTCCCGGGCCAGACGGACCGCCCGGACCATCGTCGACCACGCGGACACCGAGGGGCGGTCGCGATGAGCCAGACCCGGACCACCCGTCGGTGGCGCGGCGTCGTCGCCATCTCGCTCGTGGCGATGACGATCGGCGTCGTCGCGAACCGGCCCGACGTGCTCCTGGTGTCGCTCCTCGGCGTCGTCTACGCGGCGTACCCGCGACTCACGGCCCCACCCGAGCCGTCCCTCGCCATCGAGCGGGCCCTGAGCGACGAGGACCCGGACCACGGCGACCCGGTCGAGGTGTCCGTCACGGTCACCAACACCGGGGACCGGCCACTGCCGGACCTCCGGCTGGTCGACGGCGTCCCGGAGATGCTGACCGTGACCGACGGGATGGCCCGCCACGGTGCGAGCCTACGCGCGGGCGGGTCGACGACGTTCTCCTACACCGTCGAAGCCAAGCGCGGGACACACCACTTCGACCCCGCGACGGTCGTCTCGCGCGACCTCAGCGGCGAACACGAGGTCGAGACGACGGTCGCCGCCTCGACCGAGATCGACTGTACGCAGGGAATCGAGGGCGTGACCGCCCGGTCGCAGACGCTCGCACGGAGCGGGCAGGTCGTCTCCGACACCGGTGGCAGCGGCGTCGAGTTCCATCGCACCCGGGAGTACCAGCGCGGCGACCCCCTGAACCGCATCGACTGGCACCGGTACGCCCGGACGGGCGACCTCTCGACGACCGAGTTCCGGACCGAGCAGGCCGCGAGCGTCGTCTGTCTGGTCGACGCTCGCCCCGCCGCGTACCGGGCGCGCCCCGACCAGCCACACGCGGTCGCCCTGTGTACGTCCGCGGCCGAACAGCTCGTGGGGGCGTTCGCCGCCGACCGCAACCAGGTCGGTGTCGCCGCCTTCTACGACGACCTCGTCTGGCACCCGGTCGGGATGGGTCCGACCCACCGCGCCAGCATCCAGCGGCTGCTGACGACGCACGAGGCGTTCTCCTCGAAGGAACCCGACGAGACCCCCGATACGACCGAACTCCTCGCAGACCTGCGCCACCGGCTCACCGAGCGCACCCAGGTCGTGTTGCTCTCGCCGCTGTGTGACGACGACATCGTCGAGACGGCACGGCGACTCGAGGAGTACGGCCACGCGGTCACCGTCGTCACGCCCGACGTGACGGACGACGAGACGGTCGGGCAGCGATTCGCGAGCGTCCAGCGGGCGGCACGGATTCGAACCCTCCGCGGTGCGGGCATCCCGACCAGCGAGTGGCGGAGCGACGAACCACTCGAGGCTGCGTTGGCGACACAGGGCGCACGTGTGCACTCCCGGGGTGTTCCAGCGTGACGACGGACACGACGACGACCGCGCCGTCGACACCCGTCTCGGTGACCTACCGCCCGACGATGCTGAGTACGGTCGTCGCGGTGGTCGCCGCGCTCGCCAGCCTCTCGCTGCTCGGCGTGGCTCGCGACTCGACGATGCTCCTCGGCGCTGCGGGCGTGGGGCTGTTCACCCTCGGCCTCTGGGTCGCCTGGCGCTGGACGCGACTCCTCGGCTTCGTCGTCTCCAGCCTCGGTGTCCCCCTCGTCGGGGCTGCAATCGTGTTCGCGTGGACGGGCGTCGGCAGGGCGACCGTGTTCGCCACCGTCGCACCCGCACTCCTCGGGGCACTCCTCGTCGCCATCGGGCTGGCACCCGGTCGGGGCAAGCGCACCCGGACGCTCCTCAAGGCCGGGAGCGGGTTCGTCTTCCTCGCCGTGCTGGTCGCGGGCGTCACCAAGCAGGCGTCGTTCGATTCACTGTTGCTCGCCGGGGTCGCCGCGGTCGTCGCCTGGGACGCGGGCGAGACCGCGGTCAACGTCGGCGAGCAGCTCGGTCAGGAACCGACGACGTGGCCGGTCGAGTCCGTCCACCTATTCGGAACGCTCGTCGTCGGGGCCATCACGGTCGGTCTCGGCCGCGTCGCGCAGGGCCTCGGCACCCCCGGACTCCCACTCACGCAGTTCGCGTTCCTGCTGGTCGCGGTCGTGGTGCTGACCGCGGCGCTGCACGAGTGAGGACCCGGCGAAGATCGCTTTGCAGAAACGGAGACGCAGACTCAGGGCCGCGCAGACGGTGCTGGCTCACGGTTCACCCGCGGCACCGGCACCTCGTCGAGCACATCCTCGACAACCGCACGTTTCGTCACGTCGTTCACCCGCGCGTCCGGCGTGAGCACGAGCCGGTGGTCGAGCACCGGATGGGCGACGTCCTTCACGTCGTCCGGTATCACGTAGGACCGACCCGAGAGCGCCGCCCACGACCGGGCCATCTCGTACAGCCGGACCGCCCCGCGCGGGGAGACGCCGACGGTCACCCGGCGGTCCTCTCGCGTCGCCTCGACGACCTCCGTGATGTAGTGGGCGAGGTCCTCGGTGACGTCGACGCGCTCCGGCACCGCCTGCATCGCCTGGAGGTCCTCGGTCGCGACGGCCTGCTGGGCCTGTGGCTGCTGTTCGTCGCGTTCCCCCCGGCGCATGAGCATCTCGACGCCGCCCTCGGTCTCGGGGTAGCCCAGACTCGTCTTCACGAGGAAGCGGTCCTGCTGTGCCTCCGGGAGCGGGAACGTCCCCTCGCCCTGTTCGACGGGGTTCTGCGTCGCGATGACGAAGAACGGGTCCGGCAGCTGCCACGTCTCCCCGTCGACGGTCACCTGTTTCTCCTCCATCGCCTCCAGCAGCGCCGCCTGCGTCTTCGGCGACGCGCGGTTGATCTCGTCGGCGAGGACGATGTTCGCGAACAGCGGCCCCTTGTTGAAATCGAAATCGCCCGTCCGCTCGTTGTACACGTAGGTCCCGGTCACGTCCGCCGGCAGGAGGTCGGGCGTGAACTGGACGCGAGAGAACGAGAGCCCGAGCGCGGCGGTGAAACTCCGCGCAGTCAGTGTCTTTCCGGTCCCCGGCACGTCCTCGAGAAGGACGTGGCCGCGCGAGACGATGCCGGTGAGAATCGTTTCGAGAACGGTCCGGTCGGCGATGACGGCACGCGACACCTCCGCGAGCACGTCCTCCGCGAGACGGCCGGTTTCGTCGACGTTCATACCCGCCGGTTGCCCGCGGCCCCTTCTTATTATGCGACGCCTATGACGGTCGCGGGGGTCGTCGGTGAACCGTCCCACGGCCGGGCCGAGCGGTTAGCACCGAGATAAGCCCCGTCCCGGTGGGGGCGGTGAGGGCCGGCCGTGACAGGAACGCCTCGGCAGTGGGCGGCGCGAGTGCGAGAACGGGCGAGACTCAGTCGGTAATCCGTACCTCGCTGTCGACCCGGTAGACGTAGCCACGCATCTCCAGCAGTTCGAGCGCGTCGACGGCGTCCGCCCGTGTGAACCCCTCGTCGACGAGCGCCTCGCGGGCGTCGGACTCGTGGATTCCGGGCTGGTCGTCCGGGATGACATCGGCGAGGACGTCGAGTGAGTCCTCGGCATACGGGGGTATCGGCGTCTCCTCACCTTCCATGGGCGCAGTTCTTGGTCGCGTATTCAGGTCGAACCCACATAGAGGTACTGCTGGATGCAGCGCCTGTCCGGGTATTCGACTGGACGTCGAGGGTAGCACGTCGATGGGAGAGTGGTCGACAGGTCATCGTTCACCACTGACCACCGGAACCACGACCGTCACCGCCGAAACCCCCTCGCGTGTCGTGACGGTCAGGTCCACTGCGACCGCGAGCACCGTGGTCTCGCCAGCCCGCTCCTGGACGACGACCCCGTCCGATGCCTCGCAGTCCCCGAACTGTCGCCGTGGCCCGCGCGGGCACTCGGAGGCGGCCCACGCCTGCGCGGTCGTCCGGTTGTACGCGACCTCGTAGGCGATGCCCTGGGCGACCTGCGAGGACTCGAGCGTCGCGAAGCTGGGGTCCAGACCGCTCCGGACCTGCGCCACCGCGGCGTCGCGCGCTGCCCACGGTCGCCCGGTCGCGTCGCTGCCAGCCTCGTGGACCGCGCGTTCCAGCACGGCCACGCCGTCGTGAACTGGCGTTCCGGTCTGGCCGGTTGCCACGACGTCCGGGTGCGCCCCGAGTTGCAGGTAGGCGAGTGCGAGCGGGAGCAGGGCGATGGCGAGTACGCCCGCGGCGGCGAGGACGAGCTGGCCTCGTCCGCCGTCGACTCCGGTCCCTCTCATACGTACCACACTCGGATCGTCACGTCGCCGTTGCCGGTCGGGACCGTCGCGACACCGACCGGGACGCCCGCCGGCGGCCGGTAGCCGACTGACCCGTGGGGTGTCTCAACCCGGTAGAGGAGGTTCGCGGGGAGGATCCTGTCCACCCGGCGGTCGAGTGCGGCCTTCTCGCGGTCGAACGATTCCGGGGAGGCCGCGACCTCGGCGAGGCGGGTCGCGCCGTCGTGGCGAGGCGGTTCACCGGCGAGGACGCTCGCGGTGTCGCCGGCGTAGGCGTCAAGCTGGGCCTGCCGGGTGTCCGCATCCGCGAGGGGCAGGGCGAACATGGTCACGACGCCGAGGACGAGCAGGACGCCGATGCCGGCCTCGACCGCCGGCAAGGAGAGCTGGGCGCGGTCTCCAGGGCCGCGCTCACGCATCGACGGTCACCACCAGCACGGCCTTCGTGGTCTGGGTCGGGTAGTAGGTCACGTCGACGCTTCCGGTCGGCAGCGGCCCGGACGCGTCGAACGCCAGCGTCGTCGTCTCGAAGCGAGAGACGGGGACGGTGACCGTCCCGCGAATCCCGGCCGGGTCGTGGAGGACCACGCGCCCGTTCGCACGGACCGTCGTGACCGCCACCCCGGTCGGGGGCGCAACCTGAAGCGTCACGTCGTCGGTCCGGCGCGGGAGCGTCACCGAGCCGTCCGCGGTGAGGTTCGGCGTCAGTGTCGCGGTGGTCTCGCGTTCGACGAGCACGATTCGGCGCATGGTGGTCCCGTCGGTCACGTCGCCGGTCTCGACGAGCGTGCGGTCGCCGAGGCGGATGCGAACGTCGTGGCCGTCGGCGACGGGGAACTGGCGGTCGAGGGTGGCCGAATCCAGTGCGTCGAGAGCGGCCGCGTCGAGGACGTTCGCCCGGGCGGCGACCGGCCCATCGGCGGCGACCAGTCGGTCCGACAGCGAGACCGCGACACGGCGCTCGCCGGCCTCCCGGTCCGCACCCGAGAGCGCGCCGTCGGCGACGACGAGCGCCACGCCGAGGACCGCGGTGAGTGCGAGGAGGGCCACGGCCAGCGCGACCAGGTTCGCCTGCGCGCGGTCGCTCACGGGCCGCATCAGCGCTCACCCCCTTCGAGTCGCACGATGACCCCGTCGGAATCTGGGTCCTGCGCGACGACCAGGACCGCTGCTGTCGAACTCGACCAGTTCCCTTCGACGCTGGCCACGTGTTCCGGGAGCGCCAGCACGGCCTCGCTGGTGACGCGGTGGTCCGGGTGCGACAGGACGAGTCGGTTCCCCTCGGCTCGAATCTCGTACGGGTCGCCACGAATCGTCCGGGGCAGGTCGACGGTTCGTCTGACGGCCACGTGGGACGCGTTCGGCGGAACCGCCGCTTCCACGCGCTGGACCGTCGCCGAGAGCGTCCGGTCGGCGACCTCGTCGCCGGTCGCCGCCCGGTAGTCCGGGACGATTCCTGCATAGAGCGTCGTCGTGAGCAGGCCGAGGTAGAGCAGGACGACGCTGGTCTCCATCACCTTCCCGACGACGGGCGAGAGGCCACGGTCGGTTCCAGGGCCCCCGGTGCCGTCGAGCACGTCCCTCATTCGCCCACCTCCAGCGAGAGGTCGTGGACCACGAGATACACCGTTCGCTCGCCGGCGAAGGTCGCGACGACGCTCTCGGTCCCGTCGCCGTCGAGGTCGCGGCTCGTCACCGTCGCGCCGAGGTCCTCGAAGTAGTCGCGCCAGGCCGCAGGTGTGGTCGTCTCGACGGCCAGCCGGTACTCGTCGGCGCGGAGTTTCCGGCGGTCGTGCGAGACGTTCGTCCGGAGGGACACCGGGTGGCCGGCGAGGCTCATCGCGGCCGATTCGTCGAGCCTCGCGACGCCGACGACGAGTACGTCGCCGCCGGCACTGGCGACGACCGGTGGGTCACGCGCCATGCGCGCACCCGGGCCGTCGCCGCGGACGATGGCACCCGCCAGGAAGGCGACGCGGTGGCTGCCGGATTCGTACACCAGGGCGTCCGCCTCGACGGTGGCCACCGTCGCGGAGTCGTTCAGCAGCCGGACAGTACGAGGAACGGTACGGAGGGTTCCGTCGGTGGCCTGGATGCGGCCGACGTGGCTCCCGGTCACCTCGACCGGCCTGAGCGCGCTGTCGAGCCCATCGCTGACGCGGCTGGCGTCCGCGGCGGCCGCCCCGTTCTCGACGGCCAGCCCGATGCTCGCGGTCAGCGCGCCGAGGGCGAGGACGGTGATGCCGAGTAAGAGGGCGACACCGATGACGGAGGACATGGCTCGCGTCGAGTCTGTCGCTGGCATCATACCATCCCCACCCCGCGGAAGACGACGTGGGCGACGAGCACCAGCGAGCCGGAGTGGAGCAACGCGTCGTACCAGCCGCGGTTCGCCATCCCGGCGAACCAGCCGCTGGCGAGCATCGTCGCCTGGGTGACGACGTAGAACCGGAAGTGCTCGCGGTCGACCTGGACCGCGTTCGGGTCGAGGGCGAACCCCGTCCCCGGCGTCGAGACGGCCGAGAGCTGGGCGAAGCTGTCCAGCACGTACGTGTTGACGGCGATCATGATGCCGACGATGAGCAGGGCGACCGTCCAGCCGACCGCGACGTACACCAGCATCGCGTTCTGCAACGCCTTCTTCTCGTGGTAGAGCCGGCCGACCTCGGTCTGGAGCGTGTCGAAGACGGTCTCGACGTCGCTGCCAGCGTCGAGCGCGCCCGTCACGAGGCCCATGGTCTGTTCGGCCAGCGGTGTGCCCACCCGGTCGACGAACCGCGCCAGCGCCTGCGCCCGGAGGTCTCCGGTTCGCGTCGTGAGCGTGGCGTTGAACGCGAGGTCTGCCACGTCGGCGTCGAGTGCGCCGAGGTCCACGTCGCGGGCGACGAGGGAGACGGCCTCCGCGAAGGGTCGCCCGAGGGCGATGTGGCCCGAGATAGCGTGGACGAAGTCCTTGATCTCCCGGTCCTTGGCGTCGTCGACGCTGGCACGGCGCATCGCGACCACCCCGACGGGAACCGCGTAGGCGACGTAGCCGAGGAGCACGGCCGAGACGGGACGCTCGCCCAATACGAAGACGACGAGTGCGAACAGCAGGGCGGGGAGCGCCCACACGACCGCGGCACTGGCCGGGTTCGCGGTGGCGGTCGCGAGCGTCTGGAGGACCCCGGCCGGCCGCCGGTAGCTCGGGACGCCGTTCGGGGGACGGAGGTGGCCGACCAGACTGGCCGCACACCAGCCCACGACGAGGACGAACACGGCCGAGCCGTAGACGATGAGCTGGCGCGCGGTCACCGGTCCGACGGGCGTGGGTGTCGGCTGGTTCAGTCCCGGCGTCAGCACGCTCATCACGGTCAGGACGATGACGAGCAGCGCGGGCAGGACGAGCAGGACGATGAACAGCTCGGCGAGCAGTTCGAGGAACCCCTCGGCCCGGTCGCGGTCCCGGGTCTGGCGATGGCCGAGCATCCGCGCCTCCATCTGCAGGTAGCTCGTCAGCTCCGCGGCCCCCTGGTCGGCGTGCTCGCGGAACTTCAGCAGGAACGGAGCCAGGGCGTCGCGCGAGGGCGTGTCGCGGGCGACGATTCGCAACCCGGCGTCGAGACTGCCTGTCAGCGCCGCCTTGTTCAGGACCGTCCGGGCGGCGACTGCCGTCTCGCCGTAGGCCTCCCGGTTGTCGGCGACCTTGCGGAGCATGTCGCGCTGGTCGTCGCTGCCGGTCGAGAGCGCGCGGAGGTACCGGACCGCACCCGGGAGGGTCCGGTCGATGTCGCTGCGGCGGGCCGCGGCGACCCACTTGAGGTATCGACCGCCGAACAGGCGGGTCGCCCACTTGCCACCGCCACCGAGGACGAGGGCGACCGCCAGCGCCTGTGCGAGTGGCGGGAGCGACGGGACCGTTCCGGGCGCGAGCACCGGAACCCCCGCGGCGAGGAAGTCGAACACCGTCGTCATGACGCGGTCACCGAGGGCCAGCGTCAGCCAGCCGCCGAACGCGGCACACGCGAGACCGACCAGCCACGACCCGGCGTACACTCGGGAGACGTAGAGGTCGAACGGCACGTCGATGGCGGTCGCCCGATACTGTTTCCGGTCGGCGTCGTGGCGTCGCCGGTCGGCGTGGCGGGAGAACAACGCGTAACAGAGCCGGTCGAGGAGGTGGTCGCGGTCGCCCGTGAGGACCGGACCACTCGCGTCTGCACCCTGCGAGTTCGAGAGGGTCGACCGACTCACGCCTCCCTCCGGGCGCGGATCCGCTCGACCGTCGCCGCCTCGTCCGTCCGGAGGTCACAGAGGAACCCGAACAGTTCGTCGAAGTCGTCGATGCCCGCCTGGACGAGGTACTGGACGTACCGGTGTTTCCGGTGGAACTCGTCCGCCACGTCGGTGACGGGGCGGTCGGTTCGCTCGGCCAGTGCGTCGAACGTGCAGATGTCGGTCCGTTCGGTCGCCGCGTCGTGCAGGTCGGGATGGCTGTAGCCGAACTCGAAGCCGCCCTCGACAGTCCGCTCGAACACGCTGTTCCAGTACACCGCGGTGCCGGTCTTCTCGACCACGCCACAGCGACCGTGGCAGTCCTCGTACTGCTCCTTGGTGACGAACTCGATGGCCTCGCCGACGTAGCGGTCGCCGTCGACGTGCTTCGGGAAGACGACGAGGTCGAGTTCCCGGAGGAGATAGGGCGGAAGGCCCTGCTCGACGACGCGGTTGACCAGCTTCTCGACGCTCTGGGCGTGGACGGTCCCCAGCAGGCCGTGGCCGGTCGCGAGGCTCTCGGCGAAGGTGGCGAACGAGGCTGGCGTGTTGATCTCCGCGATGACCTCGACGTCGGGATTCAGGTAGTTCGCCTCTGTCATCAGGTCGGCCATCGTGACCGCCTTGAACTCGTCCTCGTGGTCGCGCGTGGTCAGCGAGACGCCCGTCTCGTGCGGTAGCCTGACTTCGCGCGACCCTTCGTCGATGCTGATGGGGCGGTCGTCGTAGGCGACGAACGGCATGTGCGCGTTCATCAGCGTCGTCTTCCCCACGCCGGTCGGCCCGGCGAAGAGTACGATGCCGTGGTGTTCGTACAGCATCCAGAGCAGGGTGACGAGGTCGACGGTCATCGACCCGCCGGACACGAGGTCGATGGGCGTCAGGGCGTCGGGTGCCTGCTTGCGGATGGAGATGTGGGGCCCGTCCTCGGAGATGACCGGGAGCGCGACCGCACACCTGATGGTCACGTCCTCGTCGACCTCTCTCGGTCGCAGGTTCACCTTCGCGGACGGGTTCGACGCGTTGAGTTCGACGCCATCGGCGGCCGCGAGCTGCGTGACGACGTTCACGAACGCGGACTCCTCCTCGAAGACGAGGTTCGTCGGGACCCGGCCGTCGTGGCCGAGGTCGGTTCGCGGGACGACCTTCACGCGCTCGCCGACCCGGTTCGCCTCGATGTCTTCGAGGTGGGGGTCCCGGACGGGAATCGTCAGTTGCCCCTGGCCGACGTAGTCACGCATCACGTAGTAGACGAGGTCGGCCAGGCGGGCCTCGTCGTACCGCCCGTCCACCGGCGGGACGCCGACCCCGGCGTCCGCGAGGGCGTCTCGCACCCGGTGGCTGGTCGCGTCGAGCCAGGCCGTCGCGTTCGCGGCCGTGAGCTGCCGCGAGAGGAAGCGTTCGGCCTGCGCACGGACCACGGTCGCGCTGTCCTCGACGACCTCCGAAACGTTGGTCTCCCAGATGCGGTCCTTGCAGTCCTCGATGAGGGACTCGTCGCCCGGCAACAGGCCGGGTTCGAGGACGGCGTATTTCGTCGCGAACACGTCCGACCCGATGAGGTTCTCGCGGTAGAGCACCACGGGAATCTCGAAGCCCCGGAAGGCCACGGTGTGGGTCGCGAGGCGCTCGCTCGCGAACCGGTCCAGGTGGTCGACCGACGACGGCAGGTCGGTCGTCGCCGGCGCGTAGTCGGTCGTGTGGACCGCGAGTCGCTCGCCGCTCGGGTCGGCGACCTCGATACGGTCGTCCATCGCCAGCGGGGTGAGGTTGCCGAGACAGCCCACGTCCCGGCGAGCGTGGTAGCGCAGTCGGCGCTCGGTCTGTGCGGTCCCGGTCAGCAGGTGGTCGAGGACACGCTCGTACTTCTCACGGAAGCCGGTCCGCATCCGGGCGGCGGTTCCCTCCCGGGTCCGGGGGAGGCGCAGGTTCGCGCCGTCGAAGTGGGCCCGTATCCGGTCGAGTTCCGCCTCGTCCGCCCCGGACAGCGATGGCTCGCGAACGCCGTACTGGAAGCCAGTGTCGGTCTCGCGAATCGTCGCGACGGTCTCCGGGTCGAGCGAGTACTGGGCGCGAACGTCGGGGGCGTACCAGGCGTCGGCGTCCCCCGGCGGAATCGGCGGAGGGACGGTCCCACTGTCGTCGTGCGACGCCGACCCACCCGACTGGTCGGGGAGTTCGAGCGTCGGCGCGTCGGTCATGCAATATATTTGCAGACAAATGCTACTTAAAATCTTGTTTGTTGCATAGGAAAATACTGGGGGGAGCGCGCAGGGAACGGTCGAATCTGTCCCTCGCGGTTCGGCTCAGACGAACCGGCCAGCTTCGAACTCACCGGTCTCGCGTTCGAAGTCGAGCCCGAGTTCGGTCGAGGAGCTCCGGAACTGGTTCGCATCGGAGCGGAAGTCGATACCGACGTCACGCAGCTCCAGGTCGTCGACGCCGTCGTAGTCGAGTCGGAGCGACCCGCGGACCTCGACCTCGCGTCCTTTCGTCTCGAAGTCGAAGAACTCGCCGCGGTACTCCACGTCGTTGCCGCCGTCGTCCTCGAACGTGATCGGGTCACCGTCGACGGTCAGTTCGTAGCGGTCGTCGTCGAACTCCGCCTCGATGGCCTCACCGGCGAGGGCGAGGCGGAACTCGATGGCGTCGCCGTCGCGCTGGAGTTCGAGGTAGTCGAGGTCGCTGCCCGGACGACCGACCCGTTCGAGTTCGAAGAACTGCTCGCTGGGGCGTTCGCGACACCGGGTGAACGGGTCGTCGAACTCGACCTCGTCGCCGGTGGTCTCGAAGCTGGTGCCGGAGATGGGGTCGTCGAACTCGACGTTCCCATCCGCGTCGCGCTCGAAGTCCAGCCTGACCATCCCCGTCGTGTTGAACAGGAGTGGGTCGGGCGTGCCGGTCCCGACCCGACTCGTCTCCGACCGGGGGCCCCGGTCTGCCGTGCGTCGGCCGACGGTCCCGCCGACGACGCCGACGGAGAGCGCCACGAGCCCGCTTCCGACCGCCGCCAGATACTGCCGTCTCGGTAGAGCTGCCATGTTCCTTGGAGTAATGATTGGACGTATGGTGAGATAGGTCGTCTCGAACCGGGGCGTAGGGGCACTACCGTCCGGTTCGGTAGTATCAGCGAGGACCGGTCAGGAAGTGTGCGTCACTGTAGCTCCGCTTCTGCCAGCGCCGCGTTCAGGTCGTCACGCACGCGCTCGCCCATCTCGCGGTCGCCCGCGGTCGTCACGACCCGGTTCTCCTGCACGCTGGAGCCGTCCCGAATCAACAGCCGGACGTTCCCGTTCACGTCCGCACGGGTGACCTTCGCGCCGACGCTCGCCTGCGAACTGGAGCCGCCGGCCTCGATGGGTCCGGGGATGACCTTCTTCACGTGGGGATGTTCGGCGACGGTCCGAATGGTTCGCTGGCCGGTTCGCCCACCGATGAGCGTGGAGTGCGACCCGCCGATCTTCTCGCGAGGGGCGAGGTCGACGACCTCGAGGGCGGGCTCGCCGAGGCGGTCCAGCACCGCCGAGACGGGGTCGTCGCCGCTGACGCGGTAGAACTCGTGATGGAGCTGCGCGCGGGCCTCGCGGATGACTGGTCGGTCCCCGGCAGCGTACACCGTCTCGGGGCGCTTCCGGCGGATCTCGTCGGCGACCTTCCCGGCGTAGTTGCGCAACTCGACGACCCCTGTCTCCTCGCCGTCTTCGGGCATGGTCGTCACGGTGGTCTCGCCGACCACGTCCTCGCCGTCCAGGAACGTCAGCGTGGTCCGGTCGCGAGCGCAGTCGGCGACGACCGCGTCGCAGTTGGCAGTGTGACAGGTGAGACAGTAGTCTCCGGGTTTCTCGAGCGCGGTGGCACACTGCCCGCATTGCATGGACGTAGCTATCGAGTAGCCGGGGAAAAGCCGTGCGGTTCTCCTGGTCCAGGGGTTGAAATACGATCGGGCGGCCAGCGCGGGTGTGTCCTGACCAGCACCGGCGGGCGTCCCGCGGTTGTGCGACGCAGCGCCCGTCGGCCAGCGACGCGTCGCCTGTTTGCCCCTTCGAACGCTCGAACTCGACGCTCAGCTCAGATCCAGCGGGTCCGCCTTGAGGTACTCTCGTAGCACCACGGTCGCGTACGAGCCCTTCGGCAGCGTGAACGAGAACGTCAGTGGGTCCTCCTCGACCGTCAGGTCCGTGCCGACCAGGATGGCTCGTCGCGTCCCGGCGCTGTAGAACTCGCCCGGAAGGTCGAAGTCGCCCGATTCGAGGCCGAGGTCATCGAGGACCTCGCGCTCTATCTCACCCGGTTCGCCGTCGCCGAGCTCTGTCTCCGTCCCGACCAGCGGCGCGGTCACGAACGCCCGGCCGCGCTCGCAGTGCCGCGCGATGGTGTCCACGCGCTTCTCGGTCACGCGCTGGAGCCGGTCCGTGTCCGGAAGCGGGAGGTCCGCCGGCGCGTCACGGTCCGAGAAGCAGACCACGTCGCCAGCCACCGGCTTCGTGAACGGGATACCGCGTTCGAGGCGCTTGCTCAGCATCAGGTTGTACGCGTACGACTGCGCGGCGTGGACGAACAGCGACTGCAGGTTCTCGGGGAGCACTTCGAGGGCCTCGCGGAAGTCCGCCGGGTCGCTCCCACCGTTGTCGACGAGCACGTGGAGCATCGAGCGCTCGTAGCGCAGGCGATGCGGGAACGCGTCGAGCGCCGCCTGCCAGTCCTCGGTCTCGTCGACCAGCTGGCGCGCCTCCTGTGTCCCTTCCGGCTCTTCGTCCTCGGGATTCCCGAGGTACGCCATCACGGCACCCTTCCAGTCGTCGCGAGCGATAGCCAGCCCGACCTCGTGGGTCACCGGCCGCTTGCTGCCGAAGCGCTGCTGGCCGAAGAAGTTCGGAACCGCCACGTCGCCGTCGCCGAACGCTCGGAGTTCCTCGGTGATCGTCGCGGCGTTCTCGGGGGCGTCGGCGTCCGAGACGGTTATCTCGAACTCGTTGCCGACGAGGTCACCGAACATGAGCGCCCGCCCGGCGCGGCCGACGACCTCCAGGTCGACCCCGTTCAGGTCGGGCAGGTCGGCCGGGTCGACGTCCTGCAGCGTGAACAGCTGCGTCGTCACGGCGTGTTTGTCCTTCGTGCCGGCCCACGAGACCCGCCCGCGGCTCATCTCGAGGTCGTTCGCGAGCTGGCGCGCGAAGTCGTTCGTGTCCCAGCCGCGGAGCGTCGCCCGCACCACGAGGTACGGGTAGTCGCTCGTCGCCGAATCCACCGGCTCGGCGTCGAACGCCTCGACCTCGCGAACCCGGAAGTCACTGTCGCGGTCGCGCAGGTGGCCGCCGACCCCGTCGGCGTCGCTCACGTAGTACTCCATGCCGACCGCTCGTTCGCGTGGGTGGGCGTCCCGCATCAGGCACCACCCGCGATGAATCGCGTCACGTGGGGACGTTCGCTTGGCCGGGAATAAGGGGTTTCGTTCGGCGCTCGCAACTCAGTACAGCGAGAGGTCGCCGGTCACGCGGTCGACGAGGTCGTCGTCGGCCGGGCCCACCGCCAGTGCGGTGACGGTCCCGGGGTCGAGTTGCGTGTGGCCGGCGTCGCGGATGATGGC
Source organism: Haloarchaeobius pelagicus (assembly GCF_051207375.1). Lineage (NCBI taxonomy): Archaea > Methanobacteriati > Methanobacteriota > Halobacteria > Halobacteriales > Halorubellaceae > Haloarchaeobius > Haloarchaeobius pelagicus. The sequence continues at coordinate 565,294 of NZ_JBPJZD010000001.1, forward strand.
GTGCGGGATGCCCTCGCGTTCGGCCTTGTCGGCGAGCTCGAACAGTTCGCGCTCGCCGCTGGCCTTGAGGACGACCTTCTTCTGGCCGGAGCCCTTCCACTCGTTCCGGGCCTTCCGGCCGGCGTCCTCGTAGGCCGACAGCGACGCGTGGGCGACCTGTGCGGCGAGCTTGCCTTTCCCCATGCCGATGTCGGTCCGCGCGACGATGGCCTGTTTCATGGCCGTAGCGTCGGCCGGTCCGGATAAAACGGTGGCTATTCGGCGGCCATGAGGTCGTGTTCTGCGATGTACGAGCGCGAGAGCGCCTCGGACCGGATGAGTAAGGAGACGAGTCCCTCGCGCGTTCCAGCCTCGGCACCACCGCCGATGATGAACACGCCGTGGCGGGCCGCGATCTCGAACCCGTAGAAGCGCCCCTGGTCGGTGATCCGGTCCGCCAGCTTGGTCGCCTGTGAGTCGTTCTCCATCCGGAAGACGCCGACCTTGAATCTGGCGTCCTCGCCCTCGTAGGTCGCCAGCTGGCCGGCGTTCGCACCGACGCTGGTGCCGGTACTCCTGAGTTCGGTGATGTCGAGGTCGCCCGGCGGCTTCGGAAGGACGGCGCGCGGCGGGTCGTCGTCGTCCGGTTCCATGGCGACGCCACCGTTCGACGTCTCGGTCTGTCCGCGGAGGTCGGCTTCGAGGTCGGAACAGCCAGCGACGCTCGCCGTCAGGCCAGCGGCCACTGCCTGCACGAGGCGTCGTCGTCGCATCACCAGTACCTCGTCCGCTCACGCGCTTAATCGTTCGTAGCGTATCGAGTGCTGAGTCGTGCGGCGTCGGATGCTGTTCGCTGGCGGTGGCCCCGGCCCGGACCGGGAGCTTTTACCTGACCCACGGGCATTCTCTGGCCATGATACTGTCGGACGGCGATATCCTCCGCCGCCTGGAGGCCGGCGACCTCGTCATCGAGCCACTGGACGACATCGACCTGCAGGTACAGCCCGCGAGCGTCGACGTGCGCCTCGGGCGGGAGTTCCTGGAGTTCCGGCGCACGAACATCCCCTGCATCCACCCCAACTCGGAGCAGGAGGTCGACGACTACGTCTCGAAGACGGTGGTCGAGGACGACGAGGAGTTCATCCTCCACCCCGGCGACTTCGTGCTCGGGACGACGAAAGAACGCGTCGAGGTTCCCCCAGACCTCGTGGCGCAGGTCGAGGGGCGGTCCTCGCTCGGTCGCCTCGCGGTCGTGGTCCACGCGACTGCGGGCTTCATCGACCCGGGGTATCGCGGGCAGATAACCCTCGAACTCTCGAACCTGGGGACCGCCCCGGTCACCCTCACGCCCGGCATGCGCATCTCCCAGCTCGTGTTCACGGAGATGACCTCCCCGTCGAAGCGTCCCTACGGCTCCGAGCGGGGGTCGAAGTACCAGGACCAGGCCGGCCCGCAGGCCTCGAAGATTCAAGGTGACCACGAGTTTAGTGGGACACAGAAAGAATGAGGTTCATCGAAGAGATCGTCGTCGAGGAGTTCCTCCCGACGTTCCGGTCCATGCTCGCCGCCGACCTGCGCGACCGCGGGTTCACACAGAGCGAGGTCGCCGAGGCGCTGGGTATCAGCCAGTCCGCGGTCTCGAAGTACGCCCACGGCGACGTGGGTCAGCGCGAGGAGTTCCTCGAGGACGAGCGCGTCCAGGAACTCGTCGAGCGCGTCGGTGAGGGCCTCGCCGACGGGACGATGACGCCCGTCCAGGGCCTCGTCGAGACGGAGGTCCTCATCCGCAAGCTGGAGCGTGGCGACCTGCTCGCGACCATCCACCAGCGCGAGATGCCCGAACTCGCGGAGTACGGCTCCGAGTTCGACATCCACGACGCCGACAGCGAGTTCCGGACCGCAGAGCGGGTTCTCTCGTCGCTCCGGCGCGGGCTCCGCGTGCTGGAGAACGCCAGCGGGTTCGCGGGCCTCATCCCGAACGTCGGGTCGAACCTCGTCGCCTGCACACCCGATGCCACCAGTATCGACGATGTGGCGGGTGTCCCGGGTCGTATCGTCGACATCAAGGGTCGTGCGACGGTCCCGAGTGAGCCGGAGTTCGGCGTGAGCGAGTACGTCGCCTCCGTCCTGCTCGCCGCCCGAGAGGCCGGCGCGGAGGTGAACGCGGCAGCGAACATCCGATATGACGCCGAGTTGCTCGCCCGGCTCGAGGAGCTTGGCTACGAGACCGCCGAGTTCGAGAGCGAGGACGGCGTCGACGCCTCGGTCGCGGCTGCGCTCGCCGACGACCCGACGGCGACCGTTCTCTACCAGACCGGGAGCTACGGCATCGAACCCATCATCTACATCCTCGGTGACGACGCCGTCGCCGTGGCCGAGACCGTTCGCGAACTGGTATGACCGGCGGTGCGGCCGCGGCTCAGGCGTTCTACGGCCGGTGGGCCCGGCTGTACGACTGGCTGGCGCGGTACACGCCGGGCATCGGCGGCCTGCGCGACCGGGCAGCGGCGGCGCTCGACCTCGAACGGGGGGATACCGTCGTCGAGATGGGCTGTGGCACCGGCGCGAACCTCCCCTACCTCCGCGAGCGCGTCGGCCCCGAGGGGACGGTCGTGGGATTGGACTACACTCGCGGCATGCTCGACCGGGCACGACGACTCGTCGACCGCGAGGGCTGGGACAACGTCCATCTCGTCCACGGCGACGCCACCCAGGCACCCTTCTGCGGCGACATCGATGCGGTCCTCTCGACGTTCGTCTCGGGGATGCTGTCCGACCCCGCCGGCGAGGTCGAGCAGTGGTGCGACATGGTCGGTGCGGGCGGGACCGTCGTCCTCGTGGATGCGGCACTCTCCGAGCGAGCAATCGCGAAACCCATCAACGCCCTCTTTCGCGGACTGACGGTGCTCTCGACCCCACCGACGTTCAAGTTCCGCTACAAGGAGTCGATGCACGACAAGCTCTTGGAGCGGGTGACCGACGCCCGCGAGGCGCTTCGCTCGCGGGCGCGAGCCACCCACCACGAGGAGCACGTCCTCGGAATCGTCCGGGTGACCGGCGGACGGGTCTGACTGGCTGTCCCACACCGGCCCAACTTCTTTGCCGCGCTCCGGTGAACCGACCGACATGGTCGACGCCCGCGACTACCACGAACACTCGAAGCACTCCCCGCAGAGCGTCCGCGACACGGACTGGTCGATGGACTTCGACAACAAGCCTTCCCCCTCGAAGGTGTACACCGACCTGCCGCGCGTGTCGCTCGGTGACGTCCAGACGCCGCCGGAGACACCGGTGTTGTCGGCGCTCGCGACGAACCGCCCGTCGCCAGACCGTGTTGATGGCCCTTCGGGGAGCATCGATCTCCCGATGCTCTGTCACTACGCCGCGGGTGTGACGAAGACGCTGGAACTCCGCGGCGAACAGGCGTCCTTCCGCGCCGCCTCCTGCACGGGCAAGCTCTACCACATCGACCTCTACGCCGTGACCGGACCGCTCGACACTGCCGACGCCGGGGTGTACCACTACGACCCCGAGTCCGACGAGTTCCACGTCGTCCGCGAGGGCGACTACCGGGGCGTCCTCGCTGCCGCCAGTGGTGGGCAACGGGGCGTCGCGAACGCGCCGGTGACGCTGGTCGCCACGTCGACCTGGTGGCGCAATTCGTGGAAGTACCGCGACCGGACCTATCGCCACGCCTTCTGGGATTCGGGGACCGTCCTTGCGAACCTGCTCGCGGTCGCCCACGGCGCGGGCCATCGGGCTGAGGTCGTCGCGGGCTTCGCGGACGAGCCGGTCGCCGAGTTGCTGGGTATCGACCCTGAGTGGGAGGCCCCGCTCGAACTCGTGGCTATCGGCGAGGGCGATTCGGCACCCGCACCCGGGTCGGTCGACCACATCGACCCGGCCATCGAGATCGACTCCGACCCGGTCGAGTTCCCAATCCTGCACGACGCGTGGGCACAGTCGACCCTGGCGGACGGGGCGGCTGCCGAGGCGTGGCGTGACGGGTTCGAGGGGCTCGATGCGGCCGACCTGGGAACCCATGACCCGGGTGATGGCGAGGTGGTCGATCTCGACCCGGTGGATTCCGAGACCGCCTCCGCCCGCCCGGTCGGGAACACCATCGAGCGACGCGGCTCCCTCCGCGAGTACAGCCACGAGCCGATCAGCGACCGCAAGCTCGCGACGGTGCTGGACCGGGCGCTTCGCGGCGTCCCGACCGATTGCTTCGGCGGCGATGCACCGGACTCCCTCCTCGATTATTACGTCCTCGTCCACGCTGTCGAGGGGATTCCACAGGGCGCGTACCAGTACCACCCCGACGAGAACACCCTGGAACGCGTCGGCGACACCGCCAGGGACAGTGCGACCTACCTCGCGCTCGGCCAGGAGGTCGTCGGCGACGCGGCGGTGAACGTGTTCACCATGGCTGACGTGGATGCCGTGGTCGAGCAGTTCGGAAACCGCGGCTACCGGCTCGCCCAGCTGGAGGGTGGCATCGCACTCGGGCGGCTCTACCTCGCGACGTACGCCCATCGTACCCTCGGCGGGCGCGGATTCACGTTCTACGACGACCTGGTGACCCAGCACCTCTCGCCGCGGGCGCAGAACCAGACACCGATGACGCTGTTCGCGTTCGGGAAACCGGACCGGTAGGGACAGCGGAGAGGTGGCCCGGTTTGGGCCACGTGGTGGTTATGAAGAAGCTGAGTGAGTCGTCAGCGGGGGGTCTCAGGGCTCAGTCGTCGGCCGGCGCGGGCGTCGTATTGGAGAGCGACACCGGCTCGGCGTCCACGTCGAGTTCGTCGAGGGCGACCTGGGCGGCCTTCTTGCCGGAGACGAGCATGGCACCGAAGGTCGGACCCATCCGCGGCAGGCCGTAGGCCGTCGCGACCGCCATCCCGCTGGCGACGAGGCCGTCGTGGACGAGCCCGGTGTGCTCCACCACTTCGTCCTCGCTGCGGCCGACCCACATCGAGTCGTGGCCGGGTGAGTCGTGGCCGGGTGCGCCGTAGCTGTCGTCGCCGGTCTGGTCCATCACCTTCCCGCGCTCCTTGGCGGCCTCGATGCCCGGTGCATCGAGCACGCCGCGCTCGTCGAGCTTGTTGATGGCCATCGCGTCGTGGCCCGTCGAGTCGATGACGAGGTCGGCCTCGACGGCGACCGGGTCGACGCAGGTTATCTCGCGGGGGAGCGCGTGGACCGGCGTGTAGTTCATCACGATGCCGGAGACGCGGTGGTCTTCGCGGACGACGATGTCCGTGAACTCGGTCATGTTCTGCATCTTCGCGCCGGCGTCACAGGCCGCCTTGATGAGCGAGGAGCAGGCGTGCGGGCCGTTCGCCACGAACAGGCCCTCGGTGTCGCGGGCCTCGTGGTTGGGCACGTCGAGGTCGTCGAGGATGCGCTGGGCGGGGTCGCGCACCGTCACCTTGTTCATCAGGAAACCGCCGAGCCAGAAGCCACCGCCGAGGTAGTTGTTCTTCTCGACGACCATCACCTTGACATCGCGCTCGGCGAGTTCCTTCGCGGCCATCAGGCCGGAGGGTCCGCCGCCGACGATGATGACCTCGCTGTCCGAGAAGTCGAGGAACTCCTCGCTCCACTCCTGGCCGATTGCTCGTGTCACGTCCGCTTCGCCGACGTCGCTGAACTGGTCGAAGTCTCGCATACCACCTAGTGTTACCACCAAGTGATTAATACCTGTTTCGGTCCCACGAGCGAAAGAAAGAAGCGACAGACCAGCGAGAAATCGGCATGGTCAGTGACCGACTCGTTCGATGGCGGCTCGTGCTGGTCGGCGTGGCGATGGCGGTGTGTCTCGTCGCCGTCGGCCTGTTCGCCCGCCGAGTCGCCGCCATCGGCCCGCACGGCGAGACGTTCGCCCTTGTTCTGGTGGCCGTCTTCCTCGGGACGCTGGTGCTGTTGCTCCCACTGGTCGCACTCGGACTGTACGTGAAACCGGGCGACTGGCACCTCGGCTGGCTGTGACCTACCCCACCGTCTTGATCATGTCGAGCAGGTCGTTCCGGTAGCTTCCCGGCGAGAGCACGACCGACGGCACCAGTTCGTCCAGCCCGTCGACCGGGTACGCGCCGCCCGCCAGCGCGAACGACCCGCCGGCGGTCCACACCGCCAGCCAGCCCTCGACGACGACGGCCGTCTCCGTCAGCGGATAGTGCGCGGTGTACCGGTTGAGCCGAGCACGGCTCCCGCTCGACAGCCGCATCCGTTCGCTTCGCTGGCGGTCGACCTCCGTGAATCCGCGCTCGCGCAGGTCTCCGGCGAACTCCCGGCGTGCCGAGGAGACCACGGTCGGGAACACCGACGCGGTCCCGAACCCGGGCGCGAGCGGCGGCCGGAACGTCAGGTCGGTCGAGAAGAAGAAGCGCCACGGCAGGTCGTGCGTCCCGTCGGTAGCCTCCCGCACCGTGTCACGGAGGTGCCCGTCCTCGTACAGGTGGGTGTCCCCGACGACCTCCGCGGTCGGCAGTTTGAACACGGTCTCGGTCACCTGCTCGACGAGTCGCCACTCCTCGTCCAGCCGTGACTCCGGCAGTGTCACCGCCATCTACACCGCGTGGGTCCCGTCGGTGGTGTGGACGCGGAACGTGTCCTCGGCGACGACAGCCCACGAGCCAGCGAGCGACCCGCGCTCGAACAGGTGTTCGGGCACCAGCGGCATCGGCACGGGTTCGTACCCGTGCGTGCGCATCGCCTGGATGCTGGTGAAGCGCCCGACCTCGCGGCCGTCGCGGTCGTGAACGTGGAACTGCTTGTCGTGGCCGCGCCCGTACGAGAACGGGAACGCCGAGGGCGAGGGACACGAGAGCCCGTCGACGTCGGTGAACAGCGCAATCTCCTCGCCGTCGCCCGTCAGCACGACCTCCTTACGGTCGGAGCCGGTTCTCCCCTCCAGTTCGGACTCTTCGGGGTCGAGCTCCCGCCAGACGTACTCGCCCGCCTGCGCCAGCGCGTAGCGCCCGTTCGACAGCGGGACGCGGTCGGGGCCGTTGAAGAAGGTTCGACAGCGGGTGTCGGTCTCTGCCGCGACGCAGTAGGGTGCGTCGAGGACGTGCAGTGCCGCCCCGACCGTGGGTTCGCTCGGGACGACGAACAGGACGTTCTGTTCCCGGGCGAGCGCGTTCGCGAACCGCGGGACGAGCGTCTCCGCGGTGACCTCCTCGGGTGCGAGTGATTCGACGACCACCGGTCGGTCGGTTCGGAAGAACTGCGTGCTGTCGGACTGTGGGGTGCCGAGGGTCGGCCCATCACCCGAATCCACCGCGTATCCGGCGCGCGAGAGCACTGCCGCGCCGTGGTCGTTGCCAGCCGTGTATCGGACCATGAGAACTGTTGGCACCCGGAGGACAAGAACGTTGGGCGTCACTCGTTGGGTAGCACACTGGGAACGACCACGCCCAGCAGAAACTCACTGGAACAGCTACGAGGCGACGCGTGGCCGAACTATGGCAGAAATAAGTAATATTTCGGGTGGGTCCAGGTCGGTGTGCCAGCCCGGAAGACCCAAAAGGGGACACAGGGCGTACTTCAGGATTGCTGTTCTCTCCCCTTCGGACTGTTCTTTGTGTGTTGGAAAAGATATATTTACTACTCGCTCCCCGGAACCTCGACACCGGATGCAATCTGATGGTACTCACCAATCGAGGCGAAGTGTGCTCAAGAAGTCGGGCATGGCCGTCAGTGCCCTTGCTGGTGCCGGACTCCTCACGACAAGAGTGGAGGCCGGGTACGACCATCGCATCAGGGTCGAGACCGACGGTAGTGGCGGCGCGTTCCGATGCTGGATGCCTGCCCCGTCCGCACGGGCCACCGAGAACGTCGAGGCTAGCGACCTCTGGGACCAGAATGGCAAGCGCCTGGAGAGCTACGTCTCGACAGGCTGGCTCGCCGAGGGTTACGACGTCTTCAAGTGGAACGACGGCGCGAGCAGTCCCGACGACCTGACCATCAACGAGTACAACCACGGCATCGACGCGTACTTCGACGGCGAACTCATCGACCGTCCCGACTGGTGCGGTGGCGGCTGCTGAGGTCGGTCTCCACCATCATCTCCCGGCTGGTCGCCGGCACACGCCGGTTCCTCGCCGTCCCTCTTACTGCGGTTGCGTCTCTCGAATCCACGCCACGAGGTCCGCGACGACCTCGGCCTCGACGTTCCCCCCGAAGTAGAGCGAATCCATCGTCGTCGGCGTCGGTCCGGCCTGGAAATAGTGGTCGAGACTCTCGTACAGCTCGACCCGGCTGCCATCGGGCAGGGTCGCGGCCTGCCACTCCCGGAAGCCCTTGTGCATGAATTCGACGAGTTCTGACTGTGTCTCCTCGTCGGCCCGGCACGTCTTCAGCACGAACACGGGTCGGCCGAGGTCGCTGGCAGTGCCGGCCGGGTCGCAGTCGTTCACGCTCCGGTGCCAGGTTCCCGGTCGACCGTGAAGCGTCTCGTCGTCCTCGAAGTCGCCCGTCTGGATGCGCCGGAGCGTCTCACGGTCGGCTTCGAGCTGGGCCTGCTGTTCCTCGTCGAGGTCGCCGTCTCGCTCGAACTCGTACCGGATGATGTCGGCGTCCTCCGGGTCGAGCGGCGGGTCGGCGGGCCCGTCGAGGTTCACGATACCGGCGACACCCCCGTGTCGGGCGGCGATTCGCGGGGCACACATCCCGCCCTGGCTGTGCCCCGCGACGAACAGGGCGTCGTCGTCGACCTCGTCGGCCGAAGCGAGTTCCGCGAGCGCGGCGACCGCGTCGTCCGTGACGACCGCATCGAGCGTGTAGTCCTCGTCGTCAACCTCGTGCTCGGCGAGTCGCTTCTCGTACCGGAGCGTGGCGATGCCTTCGCTGGCGAGGCCCCACGCGAGGTCTTTGAGAAGCTTCGAGTTCCCGGCGGTCCCGTCCGGGTCGTGGATACCCGCGCCGTGGACGAGCAGGACACCGGGAAACGGGCCGGCCCCCTCGGGAACAGCCAGAGTGCCACCGAGGGCTACGTCCCCGGCATCGACGGTCACGTCGCGTTCAGCGAACGCGCTCTCGTCGACGTATGCTGGGACCTCGTACTCGGGCGAGAACGAGAAGCCCGCGATGCCGTCGTCCTCTTTGTCCAATTCGAGAATCGCCGTCTCCGTACCATTCTCGAACGCGAACCCGACGGTCGCATCGGTACCATCGACGCGCACCTCGCGCACGCCCTCGAACGCGCCGTACTGGCTGAACAGCCCCCACCAGTACTGTTCGAGGACATCCTCGGCGTCGGGGTCACCCTGTGCGAACTCATCGGGGGCAGCCTCGACCACCGCCTCTCGGCCGTCCTCGGTGAGCAGGTCGGCTGCATCGGTGAACGACTGCTCGACGAACCGTGTCGCGAACGCTCGCGTCGTCGCCTCGGCGTCGGCTCTAGGGACCATGTGTCGTGTGGAACTCGTTGGAGCCCAGACAAATAGCTTGAGGGCGGGACTGCGCCAGTTCAGTCGAAACTGCCGTTCCGAATCGCCGCCTCCGCCTCTTCTAGTGCCGCCTCTCTGTCGAACGACTCCACGATATCTCGTAATTCTTCCTCGCTCGCATCCGCCAGCTCGCGGGCGTGCTGGGTGATGTTCGGAATCGCCCGCATGATGTTGTCGATGATGGGCACCGCGGCCATCCGGGGCGACCGAGAGCCGGGGTTGAGATCGATGACGATCTCGGTCTTGCCCATCTCCGCCAGCGCCTCGGCTCGGTCGCCGTCTTCGAGGGGGACCAGCACCACGTCGGCGTCGTAGATGCCGTCGGCATCCACCTTCCCGCGCTCGTGTTCGAGGCCGGGGATGCGGGCGTCCGCCGTCAGGCCCTTTACGTCCTCGGCACCGTGCTCGCGCAGGTGGTCGGCGATGGCCTGCATGCGCTCGGGAGTACGGTTGAACAGGTTCACCTCGATATCTGCGCCCGTCGCCTCGGCCAGTTCGACCATCTCCTTCGGGCAGAGCGCGGCGACGTTCCCGTTGACCGACAGCACCGGGTGCCGGGCCAGCAGGAGATGCGCGGCGGCTGCGCGCTCGGCTGCGTCGGCGCTCGGGATGGTCTCCTCACCGAGCAGGTAGTCGAACGCCTCGCCGCGCCCCTCCGCGATGAGGCCCTGCTTGCTCGTGATGCCCTTGTCGACACCCGCCTCGATGCGGTGCCGCGTCAGCAACGACAGGTACCGCGGGTGACTCTCGGGTACCTCGACGTGGTCACTCATACGGCGCGATACGACACGGACGAAAAAATACCTCCGGAACCGTTACTCGGTGAACGAGACCCAGCCCTCGGGGGCGTGCTCCTTCACGAGGTTCATCTGCTCGCGGGCCTCGGTCCGGCTCTCGTGGGGTTCGATGCTCTCGGCGAGGGACTCGCCGCCCTCGTCCACGAGCCGCCAGATCCAGCCGCCGTCCTGCATGTGCAGTTCGAAGGCGGCGTCGTCGATCTCGATGACGCTCGCCGCGCTGACGAGGTCGCGCACGCTCTCGACGGTCTCGCGTGCTTCGTCTCGACTGTCGAACGCGCCCGCGCCGGTCGAGACGACCTGCTGGGACGAGTCGAGCAGCCGCCAGAACCAGTTGTCGCCCTCGCGGAACAGCTCGTAGGAGGCGTCCCCGAAGTCGACGCGGCCGGCCTGCGGTGCGAGCCGGCGGAGGTCCTCGACGTGGGCCTCCAGGTCGCTCTTGCGGCCGAAGTAGTTCGTCCCCTGCGCGAGCACCTCGCGGTCCTCGGTACTGAGGGTCCAGCGCCAGCCGCGGTCCTCCCGGGTGAGCCAGATGACCGCCGACTCGATGGAGAACACGGGGGCGTCTGCCGCGTCGTTCTGGATGGTCATGACGACGTCCTTGACGGCCTGTTCGGTCTCGTAGGCGCGGGCACTCTCGGCGACCGTGTCGCGGTCGCGGTCGAGGAGCCGCCAGCGCCAGTCGTCGTCCTCGCCGACGAGCTGGACGACGAACTGCCCGATGGCGTAGGAGTCAGCTTCCGAGGCGACATCGCGGATACGCCCGACCGTCTGCTTCAGGTCGTCGCGGGTGGCGTGTGCGGATTCGCCGTCGGCGGCCACGCTGCCGTCGACGAGGACGAACCGCCACAGCCAGTCGCCGTCGTCGGTGTACGCCTGGAAGATGGCGTCGTCCATCGTCCGCACGTCGGCGTCGAGGTTGTCCTTCAGCTGCGAGAGGTAGGTCCGTGCGCCGCCACGGGAGTCGTGGAGCTTCGGCCCCTCGGCGACCATGTGGCCGGCCTCGTCGATGAGCCGCCAGCCCCACATGTCGTCGTCGTTGCGGAACAGTTCGAACGCGGCGGTGTCGATCTCCAGCATCTCGGCGTCGGGTGCCTTCTGCTTCAGCGTCATCATGGCCTCGGTCGCCTCCGAGCGGGAGTCGTGCTCCGCGCCGGAGTCGGCCATCACGCCGCCGTCCTCGTCGATGAGCCGCCAGCGCCACTCGCCGTCGTCGGCCTCGTACACCTGGAAGGCGGCGTTCTCGAACTCGATGAGGTCGGCCTCTGCGGCCTGTTCGCGCACCCGGTCGATGGCCTCGCTGGCCGCGTCCTCGGACATGTGGTCGAACGTCGAGTCCGCAAGGACGGTCCGGTCCTCGGTGACGAGCCGCCAGTGCCAGTCCTCGCCGTCGGGGTACACCTCGTACTCGGCCCCGTCGATATCGACGAGGTCCGCGCTGGCGACGTTCCGGGCGACCTCGCCGGTCGAGCGCTCGCTCGCGGCGCGGTCGTCGAAGGTATGGTGGCTCCGGGCGACGACGCTCTCGGTCGCGTCGACCAGCCGCCAGCGCCAGCCCTCGTCCGTCTCGTGCAGTTCGTAGGTCGGCGTCCCAGCGACGGTCACGGAGGAGTCGCCGACCGCTGGCAGGACCTCCTCGACGGCTGACTCGGCCTTGCGGCGCGTGTCGAAGTCGGCCGTGCTGGTCGCCAGCAGGTCGTCGTCGCCGTCGACGAACCGCCAGTCCCACGTCCCGTCGTTGTCGGAGAGTTCGACACCGATGGATTCCACGGCGAGCGCGCGTGCGTCGCCGAACTCCTCGGCCATGCGCATCGCGGCGCTCTCGGCGTTGTCGTGGTCCGGGAAGTCGCCGACCCCTTCCGCGAGGTCGTTGCGGTCGGCGTCGAGCAGTTCCCACGTCCAGCGGTTGTCGCGCTCGGTGTAGTTGAACGCGGCCCCGTCGATGTCGAGGATGTCGGCACCCGCGCCGGCTTCCTTGACGAAGCTGACCGATTCCTCGGTCATGTCGCGGTCCTCGTAGAGGTCGGTACCCTCGGCGACGACGCTCCCGTCGTCCCGCATCAGCACCCAGCGCCACTCGCCGTTGTCGTTCTCGTACAGGCGGAACGCGGCTGTGGTGATCTCGAGGAGTCCGGCCTCGTCTATCTGTGTCTTCACGCCGTCGATCGTCGCCTCGGCGTCGGGACGGGTCGTCGCCGTCGCCTCGCTGCTCGCCAGTGCGTCCTGCTGGATGATGCGCCAGGTCCAGTCGTCACGCTCGTTGCGGAACACGGCGAACAGTGCGCCCCGCATCGCCTCGCCCACCATCACGGGGGGCTGGTCGCCGTACCCTTCCTCCTCGACCAGGAAGCCCTTGCGACCCGTCAGCACCGGGACCAGTGCCGTCACACCGGCCAGCACCGCGTTACCGGTCAGGTACGTCGCGATGACCATCGGGCTCCTGTCGGTGGCGACGTCCGGCCCCCATGCCTGGGGGTAGACGGTCGTGAACAGTGCCACACCCACGAGTGCGACGCCGAGCCCGACCACGGACGCCTGTATCGCTCGCCTGCGTACTGGTAACAGCAACACGATTCCGAACAGCCCGAGCGAGAGCCCGAGGGCTGCGATGGACCAGGTCACCTCCTGGAGCCCGAACTGCTCGCCCGGCATCATCGCCGGGCCGAGCAGGTAGAAGATGATTCCCCCGATTCCGACGAGATAGCCTGCGATGAATATCCAGTAGCCATAGACTTCTCGTTCGGACTCCGGTTCACCCACGTATTGTTCGTACAATCCGAACAGCTTGTTCCTCACTTCGGTATGCGTCGACATGCCCACACGCGAATCTATCCCCCATTTATAATAAATGCTTCAACGGCACTCACGCCTAATTTTAGGAAAATAAAACGTACAACCCAGTCTATGTATTAACTGTTGTGGCCGACTCGTCTGGCGTTTTCGAATAAAAACATTTCTTATGGTTTTTTGTTGTCACTCTCTGGTGCCCCCGTCGTCCCTGTTCTCGAACAAGAAATCGGTGGGGGTTCGCGGGCGTTTCTGACGCACGTGCGCGCCCTCCGCAGGACGCACCAGTGAGGCCCACAGGACCGACTGTAGCCCGCCTCAGGGCATCGCCGGGAGCGCCCGAACGCCCCCCGACCCATCGGCGACCAGTACGGTCTCGTCGAGTCCTTCGACCGCGAGCGAGTGGACGCCGGGAAGCCGGGCCAGGGGTTTGCCCGACGCTGCGTCGACCGGGTACAGGGTGTCCCCCTGTTCGGTGAGTACATGACAGCACGGTGCCTACCGGCCGGAATACGCTTTCAGCAGACTGAAAACCTCACTTCAGCATCGCGCCGGCGGGATGGGTCGCACACACCGACGCGTCGTAGCCGGCGTCCGTCAGGCCGGTGCCGAGCGCGAACACCGTCTCGCCGAGCATCGCCATCGACGCCTGCCCGCCCGCCTCGATGACGTCCTCGATGACGGTCGTCACCTCCGGCGTGAGCAACTCGGCCTCGCGGGCGAACCGGCGCGAAGCGAAGATGAAACTCGCCAGCGTCGGCTCCTTCACCACGCGCGAGAGCGCCTTCTTGCCCGCTTCCGAGAGCTGGTCGGTGTCGCCAGAGAGCACCTCGGCGGTCGAGAGCTGGCCGATGTTCAGGTACTCGACCCGCGCTCTCGCGGGGATGCCGTCGAGCAGGTTGTGCTGTGGGCCACCCGGTTCGAGCCGGATGGGGATGCCACCGCGAGCCTGCGCGACCACGTCGCCGAGGCCGGTCCCCGCCTGCACCTCCGCGCCGTGGGCGATGGTCACCAGTTCGTTCTCCGAGAGCTTCCGGCTGAACACCTGGTTCGTCGCCAGGGCGGTGCCGAGCGCCATCGCGCCGGAGACACCGAACCCGGCACCCAGCGGGAGCGGCGTCTCGGCCTCGACGGTCGCCCCCGCATCGAGCGTCCGCAACACGGTCTCGACCGAGTCCACCTCGATGGGCTCGCCGTTCAACGTCACCGCGGGCTCTGTACTCGGTCGAACCGTCACCTCGACGCCGTCCGTGAGGGTGAGGCCACCCCCTCGTGACCCCGCCTTCGTCGGGTCGTCCGCGTTCGGATGCGCGCTGAAGAACCCGGTGATGTGTCCCGGGACGAACGCACGCGCCTCGTCGGTCATACCCCGAGAGTCTGCGACGCGGGCGTTAAATCGTTATCATCTCGTGTTCGCCGTGGTCGGGGACCGCACGATTGAAATTGGACCACCGAGAGGGCTCGATATGGTCATTTCACAGCTGACGGGCATCGCCGTGGCCGCCCTCCTCGCGGGCGTTCTCGCGGGCGGCTCCCGGCTGGTGGTTGGGACCGAGGGCGGCCCCGGCGGGGCAGTGACGACGGTCGTGGTCACGGCGGTCGTCACTGCGGCACTCGTCGCCGTCTTCGGCGGCCTGCTGGCCGGCGTCGAAGCACTCGTCGGCGGTCTCGTCGTCCTCCTCACCGGCGGCATCCTCACGCTTGCACTCGCCTCGATGGCGTACAACAGCGACAACTGGGTCACCCCCGACGAGGGTGTCGACCAGGCCGACGCCGTCAGGCAGGTGAAGACGCTCATCGGGTCGAGTACGGTCGGTATGGCCGCGGCTACCGTGGCCGTCTACCTGCTGTAGATCGTCGAAAAAATCGGGTAGTCTCTTCTCGAACGCTTACGGCCTCAGGCGCTGTCGGTCCGGCGAGACTCACTGCGTTCGTCTCGCTCGACAGGGTCGCGGCGTCGCCTAGGGCGACAGCCGCTGACGGTCTCGCGGGAACAGCACAGCCTCCCGGATGTTGTCGAGCCCGAGCATCGTCATGACCAGACGCTCGCCACCGAGGCCCCACCCGGCGTGCGGCGGCATGCCGTACTTGAACATCTTCGTGTAGTACTCGAACTCGTCTGGGTTGAGACCCTGCTGTTCGAAGCCGGCGACGAGCTGCTCGTAGCGGTGCTCGCGCTGGCCGCCGGAGACGAGCTCCATGCGCGGGTGCATGAGGTCGAAGCCGGTCGAGGTCTCGGGGTCGTCGTCGAGGTCCTTGATGTAGAACGGCTTGATCTCGCTGGGCCAGTTCGTGATGAAGTAGTGCTCGCCGACGTCCTCGCCGAGCGCGCGCTCGGCCTCGGTCGAGAGGTCGTCACCGTAGACGAGCATCTCGTCGAGTTCGCCGGTCGCGTTGACGCGCTCGATGGCCTCCTCGTAGGTGAGACGCGGGAAGTCACCCTCGGGCAGGTCGAACTCGTCCTCGAGGTCGAGGAGTTCGAGCTCCTTCTGGCAGTTCTCCGAGACGGCCTCGTAGGCGGCCTTGACGACGCCCTCGACCACGTCCATCGCGTCGTGGTGGTCGTGGAACGCGCCCTCGAAGTCGATGGAGGTCGCCTCGTTCAGGTGGCGCGGCGTGTTGTGTTCCTCGGCGCGGAAGATGGGGCCGATCTCGAAGACCTTCTCCAGGCCGGAGCCAGCCATGAGCTGCTTGAACAGCTGCGGCGACTGGTTCATGAACGCCTCCTCACCGAAGTACGAGATGGGGAAGAGCTCGGTGCCGCCCTCGGTACCCGTGGCGACGATCTTCGGCGTGTTGATCTCCGTGCAGCCGACGGTGCGGAAGTGCTCGCGGACCGCGCGCAGGACCTCCGAGCGAATCTCGAAGATGGCCTTCACGTCGGGCTTGCGGAGGTCGAGGGTGCGGTTGTCCAGACGGGTCGGAAGCTCGGCGTCGACCTTGCCGGAGGGGTCGAGCGGGAGCTGCGGGTCGGCCGGTGCGACGACCTCGAAGGACTCGGGGACGAGCTCGAAGCCGGTCGGGGCGCGGGGCTCCTCCTTGACCGAGCCGGTGACCTTGACGACGGACTCGCGGGCGGCGTCGAGGCCGGTCTCGACGAGTTCCTCGTCCATCTCGTCTTTCTCCAGCTTGACCTGGAGCTTGCCTGTCTTGTCTCGGACGATGACGAACGCGATACCACCGAGGTCGCGGGTTTCGTGGACCCAGCCGGCGACGGTCGCCGTCGTTCCGGGTTCCACGTCCGCGGTGTACGTTCTGTTCTCCATACCGCGTGATTCCGGAGGCTGTATCTTAAATGACTTCGTTTCGTGCCAGCACGCCTCCGAAAAGGTTTTCAGTGCTTCTGGGGCTGCTCGCCGACCTGCGCCTCGACGAGCTGGACCAGCCCACGGCGCAGGCGCTCGGAGGTGGCCTGCCCCGAGATCCCGAGTTCGTCCGCCACGTCGCCGAGGTTCGCCCGGCGGGGGACGGTGAAGTACCCGGCCCGGAGCGCGACCTGCAGTGCCTCTTGCTGTTCGTCCGAGAGGGGTTCGGCACCGTTCGGGTCGGACTCACCGCGTCTGGTACCCCCGCTGTCGATGGATTCGACGGCGACGGCCGTCTCGGCGGTGCGAAGCTGTTCCTCGAAGCGCCCAAGCGCGTCCCGGTCGGGGAACCGGAAGCTGGCGAGCCACTGGTTCGCTTCGCAGGTCGCCGAGAGCAACTGGCCATCGAGTTCGATCAACGCCGCGTACAGCGACCGAATATCCTCGCCGACGACCTGGGCAGACAGGAGCGTCCACGAGCCGTCCTCGCTCAGCCGGTTCGCCGACCGGACGGTCGAATCAGCCCCGAGTTCCTGGATGAACACCTCGGTCTCGACGCCGGTCACCCAGAGGTCGCATTTCAGGGTCCCTGCCCGCGTCTTGGCTACCTGTCCGATCTCGAGCTTTACACCTGGGAACGACTGGAGTGTTTCAGCGAGAACTCCTCCGTCCGTTCCAATCGCGAATTCGGCCCGGACGCTCATACGTCCGCTTGGACACACTGACTCTTAGTACCAATGTGCCGCTAGCGAAGGCATTTATCAGTGGTCTATCCCGTGTTGCTTCGATATCGAACAGAAAACGGCTCAGGCGTCGTTCGCGCCGCGGACCGTCGCCTCGACCGCTTCGACACCTTCGTCGTGGACGAGGTCGCCGACGACGACGACGTCGGCGTGCTGGGCCATCGTGTTGGCGGACTCGTAGTCGTGGATGCCGCCGCCGTAGAAGAGGGTCGCGTCCTCGAGCGCGTCCGCCGCCGCGGCGACCTTCTCGGTGTCGCCGAAGGTGCCCGAGTACTCGATGTAGATGATCTCTTGGCCGAACATGCGCTCTGCGATCTCGGCGTAGGCGGCCACGTCGTCCGCGCGGAGGTCACACTCCGCCTCGGTGTACTCGGCGACGCTCGCCTCGTCGTTGAGCACGATGTAGGCCTCGGTCGTCGTCTTGTCCCAGTCGAAGTCGTCGATGCGGAGCCACTCCTTGTGTGCGCCCGTCACCCAGAACACGTCGCCGGCGTTGAACACCGTCGGGACGAGGTAGCCGTCGAGGTCGTCGGAGTCGACGACGACGTTCGGCATGCTCGGTTCCTGGTACAGCGGGACGTCGTACTCGGCGCAGGCGTCGATGACCTCTGCGACCTTCTCTTCGGTCATCCCGAGTGTTCCACCGATCTCGATGGCGTCGGTGCCCGTCGCGCACACGTCCTCGTAGGTGATCCCGTCGGGCAGCTCCTTGTCGGGGTCGAGTTTGAGGATGTGATTCCAGTCCTCCCACGGTCGGCTCATACGGGGACGAACCTCGTGACCGGCTAAAATCCCTTCGAAAACCGCGACCCGGAGTTTAACATCGTCAGCCGCCGTTGATGCACCAGAGACATGGTTCCCGCGCCCGGTCCCGTCGCGCGATTACGAGCGGACGCCCTCGCGGCACGGGACCGACTGCCGGCTGGGGACACTGGCGACACGGCCCTCGCGCGGGTCCTCGTCTGCTGTTTCGCCGATGCCCGGGACCGACTCCCGGAGCCGGTCGACTGGGAGCCGGAGGCGGGACTGGCGGAGCGCCTCGACGCGGCCTGGGCAGCCATCGAGGCACGGGTCCAGACCGACCCGCTCCCGCTGGCCGCGTGGCCCGACGGTGACGCCCTCGCCGAGGCCATTCGAACGCTCCGGACCGTCGGCGATACCGACGACCCGAGAGACTTCGCCAGCCTCGACCCGCGACACGTCGGGACGGTCCACGAGACCGTCCTCGCGGAGCGGCGCAAGGCTGCTGGCGCGTACTACACACCCTTGCCGGTCGTCGAGTACGTCGTCGACGAGACGGTCGCCCCGCTGGCCGATTCGGTGGTCGCGGGCGAGCGCGACCTGGCCGACCTCGCGATTCTCGACCCCGCGATGGGCTGTGGCCGCTTCCTCGTGGGCGCGGTCTCCGCGCTCCGGGACCGGATTGCGGCCGAAACCGGGCGCGACCCCGACGAACTCGCCGACGCGCTCGTCGCGAACGCGGTGTACGGGGTCGACCTCGACGCCCGCGCGGTCGACCTCGCGACCCTCGTCTGCTGGCTCGCGACCGACGCCAGCCCGGACGCACTCGCCGGCCTCCGCGAGCACCTCGTCGTCGGCGACTCGCTGGTCGGGGCGGGGCCGACCGGTGAGCACGCCGAGTTCCAGGCAGGTTCCGACCCTCTTGACTGGCCCGCGGCCTTCCCGAACGTGCTGGCGGCCGACCAGTCGACCGGCGGCCACGGCCGCTTCGACGCCGCCATCGGCAACCCGCCCTACGTCCGGAGCCGGCACATCGACGCCGACCTGAAGGCGTATCTCCGCTCGACCTACCGGACCGTCACCGGCGCGTTCGACCTCTACATCCCCTTCGTCGAGCGCGCGGGCGACCTCGCCGAAACCGTCGGCCTCGTCGTCCCGAACAAGTGGACGACGACGCGATACGGCCGGCCCCTGCGCGACGACCTGCTGGACCGGCACCGCCTCACCGAACTCGTCGACCTGTCCTCGCTGGGCGTGTTCCCCGACGCCAACGTCTACCCGCTCGTCCTGCGCTTCGCGGCCGACGCGGGCCCGACCGAGGCCGTCACCGTCGCCCACCCGACCGACCAGTCGACCATCGCGGCCGCCGAGCGCGTGTCGGTCCCGCGCACCGTCGTGGACCGCCTCGGCGACCGGGTCGTCCCGACCGACCTCTCGGCCGATGCCGCCGACCTCGTCGCGCGGCTCTCCGCAGTCGGGGAACGTTTCGGCGACCACGCGACCATGACGGAGGGTATCCACACGGGCAACGTCCGCGAGAAACTGCTCGTCGACGAGCCCGGTCCCGACACCGAGCCGGTCGTCGGCGGCGACGCGGTCACGCCGTACCTGGTCGAGTGGGGCGGCCGCCACATCAGATACGACGCTGGCCTCGTCGACCACGAGCACGGCGAGTACGCCGACCTCCGAGAACCGGCGCTGTTCGAGGGCGAGAAACTGCTCGTCCCGGACGTGAGCGAAGGGCCCGAGGCGGGCTACGACGACCGCGGCCGCTACGCCCTGAACTCGTGCTACGTGGTCCGCCCTCGTGAGGACTCCCCGTACTCGGTGTGGGCTCTGCTCGCGCTCGTGAACGCGACCCCTGTCGACTGGTACTTCAGGCAGGTGTACGGCGGCAGCCACGTCAGCGGCGGCTACCTCCGGTGCAAACCGATGTTCTTCGGCGAGATTCCGCTCCCCGCCGACCCCGCGCCCGACGCCCTGGACCGGCTCGAATCGCTCGCCAGGGAGGCTCACGACGCCCGGCTGGACCGGCGGACGGTCCAGCCCGAACTGGCGCTCGACCACGAGCCTGACTCGGCCGACAGTGCCGGCCGTGACCTGGCCGCCCTCGGTGCGGTCCCCATCGCGACGGGACCACTGGGAGCCAGTACGAGAACCCACGACGGGCTCCGCATCGGCAGCGTCGCCGTGGAACGCACCGACGCCGGTGTCGAACTCCAGGCGACTGCCCGGTACCGTCTCGCGGAATCGGGAGCCGAGTTCTCGACCACCGAGACCGACCGCTGGGGGTTCGTCGAGACCGACCTGCGACCGGCGGTCCGACTCGACTGCGACGACCGGCTCGCGGCGCTCGTGGAAGCCGTCGTCCCAGCCGCGGTCGCGCGAGGCGACGGGACCGCCGGGTTCCGCCGCCAGGCCAGCAAGACCAACTCGCTCGCCGACCGGCTGCTCGCGATTCGGGTGCCCGACCCGGCCGCCATCGCCGACGAGTTCGAGGCGTACCTGGCGGCGAACGAGCGCGCCGAGGAACTGGACGAGAAGATAGCCAAGACGGGGGACCTGATAGACCAACTCGTCTACGAGCTGTACGGGCTGACCGAGGAGGAGATCGAAATCGTGGAGTCCGCGGTCACAGACGATTGACTAGTCACTGGAGAACCGATTTTCCTCGTTGCTCTGTGGTCGGGGCCATGCGACACACGACGACTACGCCCCCGGAGACGATGGACTCCGCGACGACGGCTAGCCCTGTCCGGTTGCGCGCACCCTCTCACTCGCGCCGCAGCCGGAGTGCGACCGTCGCCAGCAGGGCGACCACAGCGAGGAGCGCGCCGAATCCGGGGGTCTCGCCCTCGGCAGCCGTCGTCCCGTCCGCCCCCGAGCTGGACGTGTTGGCGGTCGTCGAGCCCTCTCCAGTCGTCGTCGCGCCGGACACCTGCACCGTGCCGACCTCGAGCGCGGCCTGGATCTCTCCCGAATCGTCCAGCAATGCGACCACGAGGCCGTACTGTCCCGGCGCGGTCGGCGTGTACCTCAGCGGGACGGTCTCCGTGGTCCCGCCCGCGACGAGCACCGGTCGCTGGTCGGTCAGCTGTCCATCGACGAACAGGGCGAGCGTGGCCGGGCTCTGTGCCGAGCCGGTGTTCTCCAGGTCGACGGTGACGAACGCGGGCTCGCCGGTGGCGACCGACGGCGTCTGGAGCGTCGCACCCGCGAGCCGGACGTCGCCGAACACCGGGCCGATGACGCCCGGGTCGATGATACTGGTCGAGGTGCCGGTGATGGGCGTGAGCTCCTGTCCGTCGTCGGTGATGACCTCGTCGGCCGGGGCGACGTACACCCGTCTCGTGGTGGTCGCGCTGTTCCCGTTCACGTCGACCGCCCGGAGCGTGACGTTCGCGTAGCCGAGCTGCGTGAACGTGTGCGAGGCCGTCGTTGCTCCGAGGCGGTGGAAGCCGAGGTCTTCGAAGTTCCAGTCGTGCCGCCCGACCTGGATGTTGTCCGTGCTCTGAGCGCCAGAGAAGGTCACCTGGGCACCGACGGGGACGATGACCGTCTCGGGGTCGAAGCTGATGGTCCCGGTAGTGCCGGTCAGCCCGAGGACGCGGGGCGTGTCGGTCACCGTGATGACGGGCGTCGGCGGGAGGTTGTCGACGGTGACGGCGAGGCTGTGGGGGGACTCCGCGTTGCCCGCGCGGTCGACCGCCCAGTACTCGACGGTGTAGCTGCCGTTGGGCAGGTCCTCGAGTTCCCAGATGTCCCCTCGGAGGTAGCTCCCGTTCCCCTCGTACACGGGGGTTGGGTCGTCGACGCCCGACCGGTCAACGACGCGCCACGAGACAGTCTCGACGCCGGAGGGGTCGACGGTCGCGTGAGCGATGGTGTCGGTCGCGTTGATGCGGAGCGTGTCGGTGAGCGCGCCAGACGAGTACCCGACCACGCGGGAGGTGGGCGCGAGCATGTCGGTGACGACCTCGAGGGTGACGCGCTCGCTGAACGACCCGAGCGGGCCGTTGGTCGAGCCGACCTCGATGTCGATGCCGTAGGTGGCGCTGCGTCTCGGAACCTCGAAACAGGTCGACCAGAACTCGGTCTCCTCGTTCGAGAGCGTCCCGTACACGTGGGCACCGAACGGCTGGCCGTCGTCGCAGAGGTTCAGCGGGCCGTTGTTGTAGTTCGGGCGGAGCCAGACACCGGTCGTCGGTGCGCCGGTCCCCGCGAGGCTGGCGCGGATGGTCCGGTTGGGCTGTTCCCAGTACCGGATCCGCTGGAACGTGTTGACGGTGAGGTCGAGACCGGGTTCGGCGGTGACCACGCGAACGACGCCGTCGTAGCGCTGGGTCGCGTCGTCGGCCACCTCGAAGCCGGTGACGGTGACGCGCCAGATGCCTGCTTCGGGGTCCTCGATGACGAGTTTCTCGACGTTGTCGTTCGCGCCGTCGGCACGGTAGCGCATCGGGTCGCTGCTGGGCCCGACGTACAGGTCGAGGTCGTTCACGAGCGTATCGTTCGCCCGGTTCGGTCCCTTCGGGTCCAGCCACGACAGCGAGACGACGACCTGCTCGGCGTCCGCGCCGACGGTGAAGCCGCGCCAGTCCGACTCGTCCTCGGCGATGTCGCCGGCGAAGGGCTGCTGGAGCGACTCGTACTGGTTCTGGTAGATGGCGTTCGCGGTGTCGACGAGGCCGTGGCCGGCGGGCAGGGTGTTCGGGTTGGCGGCGGGGCCGGTGGTCGCGACGAGCAACGCCTTCAGCTGGTTCGACGTGAGGTCGGGCGCGGTGGCCTCCTGCACGAGCGCGGCGACGCCGGAGACGTGCGGCGTGGCCATGCTGCAGCCGGACTTCGAGTTGTAGGTCCCGTTCTCGCTCGGAGCGTAGATGCGCGTGCCCGGTGCGAGCACGTCCGGCTTCCGGCGGCCGTCGCGCGGGAGCAGGTTGTCGTTCAGGGTCGAGACGTCGTTGACGTCCAGGATGGACCCCCAGGAGACGTTCTGGCCGTCGGAGCCGTCGGTCACCGCGCCGACCGTCAGCACGTTCTTCGCGAGACCGGGACTCCAGGCGTAGGGGCCCATCTGGCCGTTGTTTCCGAAACAGAAGGTGAGCAACACGTCGTCGTTGTCCCGGGCCCACTCGTCGACCTCGCCGGCGGTGTTGGTGTAGAACCCCGACACGTTCGACCCCCACGAGTTCGAGACGATGTCTGCGCCGTCGTTTGCGGTCCGCTTGACGTTCGCGAAGCCGAGCCCGCGGGCGACGATGAGGGTCGCGTCCGGCGCGACGCCGACGACCTCGACACCGTTCGAGACGCTCTGGCCCGCGATGGTGCCGGCGACGTGGATACCGTGGTCGTTCTTCGACCAGTTCCAGTTGTCCGCTTCGGGCGTCTGGTCGTCGTCGCGGCTGTCGTACGAGCCGACGATGGTCGTGTTCGCGAAGTGCGGGTGGTTGTACGCGATACCGGTGTCGACGACGCCGACGCTGATGCCGCCACCGCGGTAGAGCCGTGAGACCGCGTCCGCGTTCACCCCGAGTCCGCCCTGGCCGACACCGACCTGGGGTTCGTGGTACGGTTCGACCCAGCTGACCGCCGGGCTCCGTACGAGGTCGTCGATGGCGCGGCCGGAGACCGTCCCCCGGTAGGTGTCGTCACCGACTTGCCGCAGTTCGTACTCGTCGAACAGCGCCGATTCCGCGAAGGCGACCACGGTCACGGTGGCGGTCGCCTCTGCGGCGACGGGGAGCACGGTCGAGCGCTTCCACTCGGGGCGTAACGGCACGACCGCCCGGACGACCTTCTGGTTCCCGAAGGATTCGATGGCCTCACGCGGGAGCCGGGCGACCGCGGTCCGGTAGGTCAGGGTCTCTTCGTACTCGTACCCGTGTTCGTCGAGGAGGGAGTCACTCGGCGTGTCGTGGAACTGCACGACCACAGGGACGAGGGACGCGTCGACCTCGTAGACCGCGGGGTCGACGCCGGGTTCGAGTTTGACTGGACCGGTGTGGAACGGGATGACCGTACTGTGGCCCTTCTCGATGGGGAAGTCGAGTTCGCTCGTCGGGACCGTCTCCGGCGGCGGCACGTCGTAGGTCATGACGGTCCGGTTCTCCTCGGTTCGCCTTTCGGCGGGGACGGCCGGTGCTGTGCCGACCGCCGGCCCGGGGTCGATGGAGACGGCCGGAGGCGCGTCGAGTGAAATCGGCCCTGCCGTTCCGACGGCACCCACGACCGGCGCGGTCACGAGGACGGCTACGAGCAGTACGACCGCTGTGGTTGGGGTGCCAGTGGTTCCCATGGGTAACGGCCAGAGAGACGGCGAATAGAATCATAAGTGTTCTTAGGGTTTGCTGGCACGTCGCCAGCAACCGGCCGGGCGAGAGGTGGAAGAAGAACTACCTGTTCAGGCCTTCGCCTGCCAGCTCCGGACGCGGTCGGCGCTGATGCCCTGGACGGAGCCTGCGACCTCGTCGGGGTCGGCCTCCTTCAGGTCGTCGACGCTCTCGATGCCGGCCTCCTTGAGCTTCTCGGCGGTCTTCGTGCCGATGCCCTCCAGGGCTTCGAGGTCGGTCCCCGAGTCGCTCTCTCTGGCCTGGTACTCGCGGTAGTTGCAGATGGGACAGCCCAGCTCCCACGGGTCGCGGTCCGAATCCTCGTACTCGACGTGGATGGAGAACGCGTCGTGTTCGTCACACACCTCGTCCTCGATGACCACGACGCTCCCGCGCCGGGGCAGGGGAACCGAGTAGTCGCAGTCGGGGTAGCGCGAGCAGCCGACGAGCCGGGAGCCGTTGCGGAGGGTCTTCACGCGCAGTTCGCCCTCGTGTTCCTCTCCGCAGTCGGGACACGGGCCCACGGCGGGCCCCTCGCCCGCGGCGTCGGCCTTGCACATCGGGCAGCCGTGGACGAACGTCTGGCGGCCCGCGAGCATCTTCACCTCGTGCATCTCGTGCTCCTCGCAGGTCTCGTCCATGATGAGCGGCTTGCCCGTCGAGGGGAGCGGGAGCGTGAACTCGCAGTCGGGGTAGCCGTCACAGCCGACGAAGTACGAGCCGCGCCGGGAGCGCCGGACCAGCAGCTGGTGGCCGGACTCGGGGCAAGGACCGAGTTGCTTGTCGGCCTTGAGGCTTTTCTGGAGGTGGTCGCCGATCTCCTCGCGGGAGTCACGCAGCGCGGCGAACACCTGTTCGAGCATCTCGCGGGACTCGCCGGTCACGTCCTCGAGGGAGGCGTCGCCCGCCGCGATGCGGTCCATGTCCTTCTCCAGCTGGGCCGTCATCTCCTCGCTGACGATGTGGTCGGCGTAGTTCTCGGCGGCCTCGACCACGGCCTTCGCGAGCTGGGTCGGGCGCGGCGGGTCGCTCTCGACGTAGCCCCGGTCGTACAGCTTCTCCAGGGTCTCGTGGCGGGTCGCCTTCGTCCCGATGCCCATCTTCTCCATCGTCTCGATGAGGCGGGACTGCCCGTACCGGCGGGGCGGCTGGGTCTGTTTCGCCTCGAACCGCACCTCGCCGATGGCCAGGTCCTCGCCGACGGTCACGTCGGGGACGTGGTTCTCGGAGGTGTTGTAGTACGGGTAGACGGCGTGGTAGCCGGCGTCGACGAGGCGCTTGCCGTTCGCCTTGAGGGTGTGCTCGCCGATGTCGGCGACGACCTTGAGGTGCTCCCACTTCGCGGGCTCGGCACACGTCGCGTAGAAGCGCCGGACCACGAGTTCGTACACCTCCCACTCGTCGTCGTCAACGTCGCTTCCCCGCACCGGAATCTCCCCGGTCGGGTGGATGGGCGGGTGGTCGGTCGTCTCGTTCTCGCCGCGGGTCGGCTCGATGTCCTCGAGGTCGAGCAGGTCCTCGGCGGACTCGCCCAGTTCGGAGTGCCCGACGAAGTCGTCGAGCAGTTCCTCGGGGTCGAGGTCGTCCGGGTACACCGTGTTGTCCGTTCTCGGATAGGTGATGAACCCGGCCGTGTAGAGGTCCTCCGCGATGCTCATGGCGCGCTTGGCGGAGTAGCCCAGCGAACTCGCCGCCCGGATGAACTGCGTGGTGTTGAACGGGGCCGGGGGCGTGTCGGTCCGGGTGCGCCGGTCCACGTCCGAGACGGTCGCCGCGCTCGCGTCCTGGAGCGCCGCGTACACCGACTCGGCGGTCTCCTCGTCCCAGATGCGCTCGGCCTCGTTGTCGTCCTCGTCGAGGTAGTAGTACTGCGCCTCGAACTCCTCGTCGTCCTTCTGGAGGTCGGCGAACAGCTCCCAGTAGTCCTCGGGGTCGAACGCCTCGATCTCGCGCTCGCGGTCGACGATGAGCTTGAGCGTCGGCGACTGCACGCGCCCGACCGAGATGAAGTCGTCTCCGAGCTGGCGGGCGGCGAGCGAGAGATACCGGGTCAGCGCGGCCCCCCACACGAGGTCGATGATCTGGCGGGCCTCGCCCGCCGCCGCGAGGTCGAAGTCGAGGTCGTCCGGGTTGTCGAACGCCTCGGTCACCTCGCGCTGGGTGATGGAGGAGAAGCGCACCCGGTCGATGGGCACGTCGTCGTTCACCTCGCGGACGAGTTCGTACGCCTCCTTCCCGATGAGTTCACCCTCGCGGTCGTAGTCAGTCGCGATGGTGACGCGGTCGGCCTTGCGCGAGAGCAGTCGCAGCGTCGCGACGATGTTCTCCTTCGTCGGCGTCTTCTGGATGCTCGCGTCGATGAGTTCGTGTGGCTCCACGTCGCGCCAGTCGTTGTACTCCGGTGGGAAGTCCACGCCGACGACGTGGCCAGACAGCCCCACGCAGCGCTTGCCACCCCACTTGTAGACGTTGACACCGTTCTCGCGCTCGGCGCTGGCGGACTCACCGCTCAGGATGTCGGCGATGCGTCGTGCCGCGTTGTCCTTCTCTGTGATTATCAGCTCCATGGGTCACCCCCGGCCCTTCGGTCGGTCATTGGCGGTGGATAGGTCGGAGGTCGTTCTAAAGGTTTCGGGGCCGAAAATCGATAGACAGCATGGGGGCAAGGCGCGGCTGCGCGCGGGTGAGTACGGGCGCGAGAGGTGTCAGTTCTCCCGACAGGCCGACCGAATCACGTCGACACCGTGAACCTCGACGCGCGCCCCGCCGGACTCGCTCTCGGTGACCGCGACCGTCCAGTCGTGGGCGTCCGCGATGGACTCCACGATGGCGAGCCCGAACCCGGAGCCGTCGGGGACTGTCGAGACGCCGTGGTCGAACACCTCGTCGCGACGGTCGGCCGGGATACCCTCGCCGTCGTCGGCGACGAAGAAGCCGTCCTCGTCGCAGAAACCGACGCGGACGGTGAGTGCGCCGTCGTCCGTCGCCCCGTGTTCGACCGAATTACGAAAGAGGTTCTCCAGCAACTGCTGTACCCGCCCGTCGTCCGCCCGGATGGCACCCTCGCACTCGACGGTCAGCGTCGCCTTGCGTGTCTCGACCGAACTCCAGCCCCTGACCGCGAGCGATTCGAGGTCGTGCAGGCCGAGTTGCTGGACCGCGGTCCCGTGCTGGGCGAGCGCGAGCAGGTCCTGGACGAGTTCGTCCATCCGCCCCAGGGCCTCCTGGACGTGCTCGATCCGGTCCACTTCGCCCGTCTCGGCGAGCAGGTCGGCGTGGCTCGTCGCCACCGACAGCGGGTTCCGCAGGTCGTGACTCACGACGCCCGCGAACGCCTCCAGTCGCTCGTTCTGACGTTCGAGTTGCGCCCGGCTCGTCTCCAGCGCCTGCTCTCGTTCGCGCTGGTCGGTGATGTCGGTGTAGATGGCGTAGCCGTACTGCGTCCCGTTCTCGTGTTCGTTCGGTACGTCGCGCAGGAGGAACTGCCGCTCGCCGTCGGCGGTCAGTCGGTGGACCTCCGCGTCGAGCGGTTCGCCCCTGGCGACCGTCGCGTTCAGGTCGGCAGCCTCGTCGACGCGGTCTGGGGGAACGATGAACTCGTCGAGTGGCTCGTCACGAATCTCCTCGGCAGGATACCCGAACACCCGCTCGAACGCCGGGTTCACGCCGGTGACGTACGGTTCGTCACCGTCCCGGAGTTCGTAGGCGACGGTCGGCTCCGGGATGTTGTCGAACAGCGCCGCGAAGCGTTCGCGCTCCTCGCGGAGTTCGCGCTCGCGCTCGGCGGTCGCGACGGCCTGCTCGATGCGGTTCGCGAGGAGTTCGAACTGGTCCGAACTGGCGTCCTTGCGGACGTAATCCGTGATACCCGTCGACAGCGCCTCGCTCGCGACGTCCTCCGACCCCTTCCCGGTGAACAGGACGAACGGGAGGTCGGGGTCGCGTTCGCGGACTGCCTCGAACAGGGCGAGGCCGTCCATCGCTGGCATACGGTAGTCGCTAACGACGCAGTCCGCACTGTCGAGTTCGCAAATCGCGGCGTCCGGGTCGGTCGTCGACTCGACCGTCAGCCGGTCGAACTCGCGGGTGAGTGTCCGTCTGGTCAGTGACAGAAACCCCTCGTCGTCGTCGACGTGGAGGACCCTGATGGGGCTCTGCCTGCCGGTCGGCATGGCTCTGCAATTCGTGTGTACTGTGATTAACGTGTCGGCCAACCGAAAGCAGTTGGCGAGGGGGACAGTCAGGGTGGGCTACTGGTCGGGTTGCGAGGAAGACGGGGTCAGAGGCCCACCCACGACGCCATCCTGTCGAGGCCGTGTTCGGCTCGCCAGACGAGTCGTTCGGCGGTCGCGGGGACGTGGTCGGGGGTTTCGACGGTGGCGGTGTCGACCTTGGTGAACCGGTACTCGAATCGCGTCATCGCTGACCCGTTAGTTCGTTCGGCGACGACCCGTTCCAGATGGGACTCATCGTCGGTTGCGACGGTAACGAGCGTCCGCACCGAATAGTTATCCTGCGCACTGACTCCGAATACCCAGTTGACGCTCCGGTCCGTGTACTCGATAGTTTTCGAGGACGCTGTCTGGGAGATTACGCTGGCATCTGCGGTTCTGGCAGCGTTTTCTAGGTCGTCGAAACGGTCGGAGAGTGACCAACCCAACCGTCCGACTGGTCTATCGTCTGCCCGTCTCCAGGACCCGTCTTTCCACTCTCCCCAGTACGCGTAGCGAGTCGCTAAGAAGTCTATGTGGGGGTCGTCGACAGTGTTGTTATATGGATACTGCGGCCACATCTCGAGTAGTCTCATCTCTGTTTCGGGTTCAACTGTGAGGCGGTAACCCACAGTCTGGGTATCGTCCTCGAACCGCGAGACGTTACTCGTGTGCAGGTGGAACGTCACGACGTGTGGTCTGGCGCCGATGTTCCCGATAGCATCCGCAGCGAGTTCTGCTGGTGGGTCGTCGGGAGAAATCTCCGGTGCATCTGCACCAGCGGGTGCAGGTCCGACGAGGACCGCCAGCGTGAGGACGGTCAGCAGTAGCAACCAACCCGTTGACAGCACAGTACCGTATCCACGGAGGACTGGCTCCACCCCGTCAGGGAGTTTCGATAGCGGTGCTGTCACTCGCCTGCGAAAGTCCGAAGAAACGTATTGAGTGCGGGGGACGGAACTCGGCCACGGCACGGTCGGCTTTCGAGCGAGGATTATGAACGCGAACAACAATCCGACACCGCCGACCGCCAGCCAGAGAGGCGAAAGTAGGGCGTCGATTCCCAGGTCGAACCGGTACATGAACCGCTCCGTGAGTGAATATTTGTCCAGGTGAAGTGTCCGGATATCGTCTTCGAACGATTCGATCGTCATCGGGGGTGGATAGTAGTCCGTCCCCTGCTGTGTCGGGGTGAGAACCACCCCGATGCCATAGAGAACCGGGAGGGAGACGACGAAGAAGACGAACGTGACGAGTGCCAACCGTCGTATTACTTGCCCGACACGAGCGCGCATACGACCACACTCGCGGAGGTTCGTGTAAGTGTTACGGCTCGATAAAATAACGCGACGAAAACCCGAGAGACAGCCTTACTCGTCCAGCACGGCCCGCAGCTTCTCGTTCACGGTTCCGGGGTCAGCAGAGCCCTGCGTCTTCTGCATGACCTGGCCGACGAGGAAGTTGAGTGCGCCGCCTTCGCCGTCGTAGTAGTCCTCGACGGCGTCGGGGTTCTCGTCGATGGCCTCCTGCACCGCGGTCGCGACCTCGTCCTCGCCGGTCTTGCCGAGCCCTTCGCGGTCGACGATGTCGTCCGGTGCATCGCCGTCGTCGAGCATTCCTCTGAGGACTATCTCCTCGGCGTTCTTCGTGGTAATCTCGTCCTCGGCGACGAGTTCGACCAGCCGGGTGAACTCGTCGAGGCGGTGGGCCACATCGGTAATCTCCATGTCGCGGTAGTTGAGTTCGCCCAGCAGGTTGTCGGCGACCCACGTCGCGGCGAGGTCGGGGTCGAACTGCTCGGCGACGTCCTCGTAGAAGTCCGCGACCTGCTTCGTGCTCGTGAGCTTCGAGGCGGATTCGAGGTCGAGGTCGTACTCCTCCTGGAAGCGCTTGCGGCGGGCGTCGGGGAGTTCCGGAATCGGAATCTCCTCCTTCCAGTGTGAGACCTGCAGCGGCGGGAGGTCGGCCTCCTCGAAGTAGCGGTAATCCTTCTCCTCCTCCTTCGAGCGCATGGAAACCGTGGTGCCGTGGGTCTCGTTGAAGTGGCGGGTCTCCTGGGCGACGGCCTTGCCGCGCTGGACCAGGTTCTTCTGGCGGTTGCGCTCGTAGGCCAGCGCCTTCTCGGCGCCCTTGTGGCTGGAGATGTTCTTGACCTCGGTCCGGTTCGCGTCTTCGAGCACTTCCTCGGAGATGCTGCCGTCCTCGGCGATCTCGTCGGCCGGGACGATGGAGAGGTTCGCGTCGACGCGCAGGCTGCCGTCACGCTGGCTGTCGAACACGCCGAGGTATTCGAGGACCTCGGTGAGCTTCGCGAGGAAGGTCCGGGCCTCGGCGGGGCTGCGGAAGTCCGGCTCCGTGACGATCTCCATCAGGGGCGTGCCGGCGCGGTTGTAGTTCACCTTGGTGTACTCCGCGCTGTCGATGTCGCCGCCGACGTGCTGGAGGCTCCCGGGGTCCTCCTCGAGGTGGGCGCGACGGATGCGGATGGACTTGCGTTCGCCCTCGACGGAGATCTCCAGCGTGCCGTCCTTGCAGATAGGCTCGTCGTACTGGGTGATCTGGAAGTTCTTCGGCAGGTCGGGGTAGTAGTAGTTCTTCCGGTGGAACCGGGTCTCCTCGGGGATGTCCGCGTCGATGGCCTTGCCGACCTTCACGGCGGCCTCGACCGCGCCCTCGTTCAGGACGGGCAGGGACCCGGGCAGACCGAGGCAGACGGGACAGACGTTCGTGTTCGGTTCTTCCGTCGGTTCCGTCGGACAGCCACAGAAGATCTTCGTCGCCGTCTCCAGCTGGACGTGGACCTCCAGCCCGATGACGGCCGCGAGTTCGTCCGGCTGCACAGCCTGCGCAGTCATTGGCCGTGGATTCGGTGTGGGGTGGTTAAAGCGTGACGGGTTCCGTTGTGGTGGGATGGTCGGTTCTGCTCGGGTGTGGGTGTGGCTGGCGTGGTCGATGAGTTCGGGAGTGGTAGTGACGACGAGCAGGTCACTCGCGCTGGTGGCCATGACCGCAACCGCCCCGCCCCCTCCCCGCACAGCACCGCCACACCGCAACCGCACCTCACCCTCCCCAGCCGACTCCTTCCGTTTCGTTCCGTTTCACTTCACTCCACTCCGGTCGTCCCTCGCACGCTTTCGTCGGCGACCGTCGCTTCGCTCGGGACCGCCGACCGCGCGCGCCGGCCGGCTGAGAGGGTTCTTCATCGCCATCGTTGACCACTCGCGATTCGACTCGAATCTCGAACCGAGCCGCGGGTTTTTCACCCGTCTCATCGAATTGTCAGTACCTAATGAACCGTCGTCGATTCCTCCGTCGGGCGTCGGGCCTCGGAACGTGCGCGGCGCTCTCGGGGTGTCTGGAGTTCGGCGACGACCAGCCGTCGACCCAGGGGCCCGAGGACCTGCTGGTGACGAGCATCGGGGCCCAGCCCGACGGCGGGAACGTGAATCTCGCGGTGGAGGTGTACGTCGACCGGACGGAACCGACCGAGTTGACCGTCGAGGGCGAGGTTTCTGTCGACGAGACGGCGGCGCGCGAATCGCGCACGGTGCGGCTCTCCGGCGAGCGGAAGCGCCTGACACTCCAGCTGTTGTTCACCGGCGTGGCGTCGTACCCGAGCGTCCCCGAGAACATCCAGGCGCGGGCACGAGTCGGGTACGGCGACGAGATGTCGGCGTGGTACGAGACGGCACTCTGACCCACAGGTCACGTTGGCACAATGTCAGGAAGCGTGCAGGTGTCTGACGCAGGTTTATGGTTCCGGCCGCACGCGATGTAGGTATGCCGAAGAACCGGGTGGAAGACCTCGAGGCCACCGTCAACGAACTCGAATCGACCGTTCGCGGTCTCACGGAGGAACTCGTCGAGACCAAAGAACGCGTCCGCATTCTCGAAGCCGAACTGGAAGCAGACCCTCGCGGCGTCGCTCCCGACGTCTCCGAGGACGAGGAATCGACCGAGATGCTGACCCCCGAACCGGGGACCAGCCAGGCGGCCCAGGCCGAGGTGGACGCCGCCGCTGCGATGGCTAATCGCGAAGGCGAAGGCGCTAAGAGTGCCGAGGAAGAAACCGACGACGAAAGCGACGAGTCCGGACTCGGCGACGACATCATCGTCGCATAACGCGCGGTTTCCGGCCAGTCCGGGCCCAACCCCCCTACCATGCACATAAAAGAGCTCGTTCTCGACAACTTCAAGAGCTTCGGCCGGAAGACACGGATTCCCTTCTACGAGGATTTCACCGTCGTCACCGGCCCCAACGGCTCCGGGAAGTCGAACATCATCGACGCCGTTCTCTTCGCGCTCGGCCTGGCCCGCACCCGCGGTATCCGCGCCGAGAAGCTGACCGACCTCATCTACAACCCCGGCCACGACGATGGCGGCGACTCGGCGGGGCCACGCGAGGCCAGCGTCGAGGTCATCCTCGACAATTCGGACGGGAAGCTCGACCGAACACAGGTCGTCAACGCCGCCGGCTCCGATGACGTCGGGGACGTCGACGAGATACGAATCAAGCGACGCGTCAAGCAGACCGAGGACAACTACTACTCCTACTACTATCTCAACGGGCGCTCGGTCAACCTCTCGGACATCCAGGACCTGCTCGCGCAGGCCGGTGTGACCCCGGAAGGGTACAACGTCGTCATGCAGGGCGACGTCACCGAGATAATCAACATGACGCCGTACGCGCGCCGGCAGATCATCGACGAGATCGCGGGCGTCGCGGAGTTCGACGCGAAGAAGGCCGACGCGATGGAGGAACTGGAGACCGTCGAAGAGCGCATCAACGAGGCGGAGCTGCGCATCTCCGAGAAGCGCCAGCGGCTCACCCAGCTCGAGGACGAACGCCAGCAGGCCCTGCGCTACCGCCGGCTCAGACGTGAGCGCGAGCGCTACGAGGGCTACCTGAAGGCGGCCGAACTGGAGGACAAGCGCGAGGACCTCGCGAGCACGGAGGACAGACTCGAGACCAAACAGGCCGAGGTCGACGACCTCCAGCGAGACCTCGACGAGAAACAGGGCAAGGTCGTCCGCCTGCAGGAGGACCTGGAGGACCTCAACGCCGAAATCGAGCGCAAGGGCGAGGACGAACAGCTCGCTATCAAGCGCGACATCGAGAGCCTCAAGGGCGACATCTCCCGGCTCGAGGACAAGATATCGGCGAGCGAGGAGGCCATCGCGGAGGCCGAGAACAAGCGCCGGGACGCCTTCGTCCAGATAGACCGCAAGCAGGAGGAGGTCGACGACGTCGAATCCGAGATTCGCAACACGAAGGTCCAGAAGTCCTCGCTGAAGGCCGACGTACAGACGAAGCAGGCCGAACTCGCGGACCTGCAGGCCGAGATAGACGAGATAGACACCGAGTACGACGAACTCAAGGCCGACCTCCAGGAGCGAAAAGAGGCGCTGGACGAGGAGAAAGACGCGAAGAACGAGCTCCAGCGCGAGAAGGACCGGCTGCTCGACGAGGCCCGCCGCCGGTCGAACGAGGCGAGCGAGATAGAGACGGAGGTCGAGGAGACCGAAGCCGAGATTCCGGCCATCGAGGCCGACATCACCGACCTCGAGGACGAGTTAGAGAAGGCGCGCCGGAACGTGCTCAACATCGAGGGCGTCGTCGACGACCTCAAGGCCGAGAAACAGGAGCGCCAGCAGGACCTCGACGAGGTCGAGGACGAACTCCAGGCCAAACAGCAGGAGTACGCGGAGCTGGAAGCCAACGCCGGCCAGTCCGGCGACTCCTCGTTCGGCCGCTCGGTCACCACGGTGTTGAACTCCGGTATCGACGGGGTCCACGGCGCGGTCGCCCAGCTGGGCAGCGTCGACCCGCAGTACGCGACCGCGTGTGAGACCGCAGCCGGCGGCCGGATGGCCAACGTGGTCGTCAGCGACGACGTCATCGGCCAGCGCTGTATCGAGCACCTCAAGTCCCGGAACGCGGGGCGGGCGACGATGCTGCCGATGAACAAGATGCGGAACCGGTCGCTCCCGAGCGCGCCGAACGCGCCGGGTGTGGTCGACTTCGCGTACAACCTCATCGACTTCGACTCGCAGTACGCGGGCATCTTCAGTCACGTCGTCGGCGACACGCTGGTCGTCGAGGACCTCGACACGGCCCGTGACATGCAGGGCGACTATCGGCTGGTCACGCTCGACGGCGACCTCGTCGAGAAGTCCGGCGCGATGACCGGTGGCTCCTCGAAGGGTTCCCGGTATTCCTTCGACGCCTCCGGCGAGGGCCAGCTCAAACGTGTCGCCGAGCGTATCTCCCAGCTCGAAGACGAGCGCCAGTCCATCCGTGAGGACGTCAGAAGTATCGAGTCCCGGCTGGACGACGCCCGCGACCGCAAGAGCAACGCGGCCGACGAGGTGCGCTCCATCGAGAGCGACATCGAATCGAAGGAGACCGAGAAAGACCGTCTCGAATCACGCATCGCGGACCTCGAAGACCGAAAGCAGGAGCTCGCCGAGGAGCGCGAGTCGGTCGACGACGAGATGCAGGAGATAGAGTCGGGTATCACCGAGCGCAAGGAGGCCATCGCGGAGATAGAGGCCGACATCGAGGAACTCGAATCCGAACTCGCGGACTCGCGCATCCCCGAACTCACCGCCGAGATGGAGTCGGTCGAGGCGGAGATCGACGACCTCGAAGACCGGATGGACGACCTCGACGGCCGACTGAACGAACTCCAGCTCGAGAAGCAGTACGCCGAGGAGGCCATCGAGGGCCTGCACGACGACATCGAGGCGGCCCAGAACAAGAAGGCCGAACACGAAGAGCGCATCGCGGACCTCGAGGAGACGATCGAGGAGAAAGAGGAGGAACTCGAGGGCAAGCGCCGGAAGGTGCTCGAACTCGAGAACGAGCTCTCCGAACTCAAGGAGGAACGCGAGGGGCTCCGCGAGGACCTGAAGGAAGCCGAGAAGGCGCGCGACTCGGTCAAGTCACAGGTCGACGCGGTCACGAGCAAACTCGACTCGCTCTCGGACACGCGCGAGCAGCTCGAGTGGGAGATCGAGAACCTCGAAGAGGAGGTCGGCGACTACGACCCCGAGGAGGTGCCGGACCACGACGAGGTCGTCCGGATGGTCGAGTGCTTCGACGGCGACATGAACGCGATGGAGCCGGTGAACATGAAGGCCATCGACGATTACGACGAGGTCAAGTCCGCGCTCGACACGCTGGTCGAGGGGCGGGACACCCTCGCCGAGGAGCGCGACGGCATCACGGAGCGCATCGAGTCCTACGAGGCCCAGAAGAAGGAGACGTTCATGGCGTCGTTCGAAGCCATCGACGAGAACTTCCAGGAGATATTCTCCCAGCTCTCGGCCGGCTCGGGCCACCTCCACCTCGAAGACGAGGACGACCCGTTCGAGGGTGGCCTGACGATGAAGGCCCAGCCGGGCGACAAGCCCATCCAGCGCCTCGACGCGATGTCGGGCGGCGAGAAGTCGCTCACGGCGCTGGCGTTCATCTTCGCCATCCAGCGCCACAACCCGGCACCGTTCTACGCGCTGGACGAGGTCGACGCGTTCCTCGACGCGGTCAACGCCGAGCGCGTCGGCCAGATGGTCGACGAGTTAGCAGGACGGGCGCAGTTCGTCGTCGTCTCGCACCGCACCGCGATGCTCGACCGGTCCGAGCGCGCCATCGGCGTGACGATGCAGCAGAACAACGTCTCGGCGGTGACGGGCATCGACCTGTCCGAGGGCGGTGACGTCGAGGAGGAGGTGCCGGCGGATGACTAGCGAGGAACCGAAGCGAAGCGGAGGTTCCTCGGAAAAGTCGAGTGGGGAGCAAAGCGACCCGCGAGCTGAGGAACGTGATGCTCCTGAAGACGAGCCAGAGAACCTCCTGAACATCGCCGGGCACGAGGACCGGACGCCGCCCGGCGAGGACGAGGATCCGTTCGGCATCGACGACGCCGATTCCGAGGCAGCCGAAGACTCGGCCAACCCGGACGAGTTCTACGCGGGCGACGAGGACGACCTCGACGAGGTGCTGGCGGAGGACGACCCGGATGCGTCCGACGAGGACGAGACCGCCATGGAGGAGGTCCTCCCGGACGACGACGTGATGGAGGACACCGAGGACGACGCGGTCGAACCAGTCGAACTGCTGGTCCAGTTAGCGAAACGGGGCGACATCGACGCGTGGGACATCGACATCGTCCGCGTCACCGACGAGTTCCTCGATGCGCTCGAGGACGCAGACCTCCGGACGTCCGGGCGCGCGCTGTTCTACGCGAGCGTCCTGCTCCGGATGAAGGGCGACGAGCTCATCCACGGGAGCGACGAGGAGGAGGAAGAGGAACTCGCGCCGTGGGAGCAGCCGTTCGCGGACGAGGCACCCGAGGAGCCGCCGGACCCGGACTTCGACCCGGTCGCGGGGCTCGAAGCCGAGATGGAGCGTCGGCTCGACCGCAAGCAGGTCCGCGGGACGCCGGAGACGCTGGACGAACTGGTCCACGACCTGCGCGAGGCCGAGCGCGGCTCGTGGTGGAAGCGCCAGCGCGAGTACGACACCAGCGACTCCCCGCGCGGGTTCCAGCGCGGCACGCAGACGCTCGACTACCACTCGGGCGACGACTTCCGCGTGGACGACGAACCGACCGAGGACGAGGTGACGGGGACGACTCACTCGGAGGACATCGAGGAGATAATCGCCGACGTGCGCACCGCCCTGCACGAACACTACGACGCTGGCCGGGCCGAGGTGCTGTACGCGGAGATCGACATGGTCGGTGGCTCGCGGGTACAGACCTTCCTTGCGCTGTTGTTCCTCGCCCACCGTGGGCAGGTCCGCCTCCAGCAGGACGAACTGTTCGGCGACCTCTGGGTCCAGGACCCAACCGCAGCCAGGGGCTCCGAGGAAGCCGTCGCGGACTGACCCAGTGGCGGCCCGACTCCGCCACCGGATGTGGGTCTCTTCACTCTCTCACGAGTAGCATCGTCTCCAACCCGAACTGGTAAGGCAATACTGGTAGGCTGACCGTGGTCGTAGGTAGGCTCGTCCCACACCGATCTCTCACCCGGTCTCGGGACGACTACCGTCCGTTTTTCGTGACACCGGCGTGCTATCTGGAGGTTAGCAACCCATGAAGAACCCAGTAGTGTGAAATTGATGATAGTTGTCTTCCGGCATACGTAGCCGTCATCTACGTCGCTTAAAACATGTTCATATACATATCAGATGGATGTACGGAACGGTCATATCCTTCACGAACGTATTCGTGACCCATGGGGGTCATAGCCGATTTCACGGTGGGCACCGAGGACTTCGCACTCGGAGCAACCGCCGAAGGGGGAACAGAGCTGACCATCGAGGTCGAACCGATCGTGCCAGCGTCCGACGACGTGTTCCCGTACGTCTGGGTCACGGGGAACCCGGACGAGTTCGAGCGGGGACTGGAGGCGTGTGAGTACGCCAAGACGTACGACTTCGTCGAGCGCATCGGCGAACGACGGTTGTACCGCATCACGTGGAACGAGGGTATCCACGACCTGCTCGCGTGTTTCGTCGAGACGGACGGAACGATACTCCGGGCGCGCGGCGGCAACGGCTGGCGCTTCACCGTCCGGTTCCCGGACGACGCGAGCGTGAGCAAGTTCCACTCGATGTGCCAGGAGCGAGACGTCCACCTCGACCTGCACCGACTGACCCACGTCGAGGAGGGGACCGACAGCGCAGCAGACGAGTACGGGCTGACCCCGGAGCAACGGGAGGCGCTGATGCACGCCGTCAAGACGGGATACTTCTCCATCCCGCGGCAGTCGACGCTCGACGACATCGCCGAGCAGTTCGACATCTCGAACCAGGCGGCGTCCGAGCGGATCCGCCGTGCGACGGAGAAGGTCCTGCGGCAGGCGCTGGTCGACCAGGTCGATGCCATCGCGGAACATCCCTGAGAAACCCGTCGCTGTCTGGCACTTTTCGAGGCACAATTCCGGCGAGCAGACGCCGGGTCACGCGGTGTGGTACCATATACCGGTTTAGATAGCAAGCACCACGGCCAAGACGTCTTACGGACAATGTAGAGTTGACTGTCGTCCCGGAATTCGGAGGGGGAAGGGGGCGGCAGTCTGGGGGTGCGGGACCGACCATTCGCAGGCTGGTCCCGCATCACTCGAACGCCAGCCGGGCTGACTGGCCCCACACCGCATCCACCGTCAGTCGAAGCCCATCATCACATCCGTCAGGCGTCACCGCAAATCGCTTGCACGTCGGCCCGGCCGGGCGTTCACCGTTCTACAGACACTCCATCCGATAGCCGCAGGGATTCTTGTACCCGCACGACCACAGAGGTTCCAATGGGATTGCTGAGTGGGTCGGGTGACGCGGACCGCGCAGAGGAACTTTGCGAGCTGGCGCGGTCCGACCCCGACGCTGCCGCGGGTGCTGCCGACGAACTCAGGGAGTTGCTGGCGAGCGACGAGGCCGACAGCCGGACGGCGGCAGCCGACGCCCTGTTCCACCTCGCACCGTCACATCCGGACGCGGTCGAGCCCGCGGTCGACCGGTTGCTGTCTCGACTCGACGACGGAGACGCGAGTTCACGCCGTCGTGCCGCCGACGCGCTGGTCGCACTCGTCGATGCCGACCCGGCAACGTTCAGCGCCTGGGTCGAGACCACGGCCCCGCGTCTGGATGACGACGACCCGTACGTCAGGGCGACTATCGCGAACGTGTTCGCGCTCCTCGCGGCCGAGCGCCCGAGTAACGTCCTCTCGGCTGTCGAAGACCTCTGGACGGCGCTGGTCGACCCGGGCGACTGGGACGTCCGCGTCTTCGCGACCGGTGCGCTCGCCGATATCGCGGTCCGGCATCCGGACGAGGTCGTCCCGGCGGTCGAGCAGACGATCGCCAACGCTGGCAAGCCCGTGCCCGCATTACAGGTCGCCGCGGTCGACCTGCTCGCGACGGTCGGCGTCGACCAGCCGGGCGTCGTCGACGACGAGGTCGACGAGGTGCTCGCGGACATCGCCCAGAACGCACCGCCGAGCCAGCGCGAGGCCGCGTTGCTCGCCATCGGTCGACTCGGGAGCGCCTGTCCGGGCTGCATCCCGACCGCACTCGAGACGGTCGCGCCCGCGCTCGCGGCGGATGACCGGGCGGTTCGCAGAGGGGCTGCAGCGGCCTACGTCGCCATCGCCAGTTCCCGGCCCGACGCGGTACCGACCGACGAGGCGACGCGCCAGCGGCTGTGGTGGCTCGCCGACGAGGTCGACCAGCCGATAGCGGCGCTGCTCGACCGGCTCTCGTAGCGCCGCGCGTCGTGCTCGTCGTTACCGGAGCCGCGCACGCAGCCTCGCCAGCCTGTCCTCGACGTACTCCCGGCGTCGCTCGTGCCGACGCTCGGTCTCCTCGACGCCGCGAAGCGTCCGCACGCCGACCACCTCCTCGAACTGGCCCGCGAGGATGCACGTCTCACTGGTGTTCCCGGAGGTGCAGAAGTAGGGGTTGTCGAGCCCGGCCACGTCGTCCTCGTCGAGTTCTCTCGCCTTCGAGAGCGAGAGGCGCATCACGCCGAGGTTGAGCTCTCGGGACTGCCGGCCGCGAGAGGGGAACCAGCGGTCGTCGTCGGCCTCGACGATGTAGCCCTCGCCACAGAGGGGACAGACCGACCCGACCGCGTGGTCGAGCGTGTCGAGGAACTCGCGGGCCGCGTCCTCGTCGCAGTCGAGTTGGTCGGCCGTCTGCGCGACGAGGGTCTCGTCGTCCATCACGCAGACGAGGGGGACCGACCAGCAAAAAACGTCCGGTGGTCGGGGTCGGGGGAGTCGCCAGAGTCAGTCGTCGAGGTACTGGCCGGCGAGCAGGTCGACGCGCTCGCGGGTCTCGGCCGGGATGGCCTCGCTGGGCGTGTTGATGGTGCCCTCGAGGGCGGACCAGGCGTCGGACTCGAAGTCCTCGGGCATCGAGCGCACGGCCTCCTCGACGACCGCGTTGATGGACTCCTGGTTCGCGGCAGCGTTCTCCAGCACCTCGTCGAGGGTGACCTCGTTGTCCGCCTTCCAGACGTCGTAGTCGGTGACGCCGGCGACGGTGGCGTAGCTCATCTCGGCCTCGCGGGCGAGCTTGGCCTCCGGGATGGCGGTCATGCCGACGATCTCCCAGCCCTGCTCGCGGTAGAACTCGGACTCGGCGCGGGTGGAGTACTGCGGGCCCTCGATGCAGACGTAGGTACCGCCCTCGTGGGTTTCTGCATCCGTCTCGGCGCGCTCGGCCGCGTCGGCGAGGTGCTCGACCATCGCGGGGTCGTACGGGTCCGCAAAGCCCATGTGGACGACCATGCCGTCGCCGAAGAAGGTGTGGTCGCGGTGGCTGGTCCGGTCGAAGATCTGCGTCGGGACGACCAGCGTGCGCGGCGGGAGGTCCTCGCGCAGGCTGCCGACCGCGTTCGTCGCGATGACGCGGTCGACGCCGACCGACTTCAGCGCGTAGATGTTCGCCTTGTACCGGGCGTTCGTCGGATTGTGCTGGTGGTCGGGCCCGTGCCGGGGGAGGAA
Organism: Haloarchaeobius pelagicus; assembly: GCF_051207375.1. NCBI lineage: Archaea > Methanobacteriati > Methanobacteriota > Halobacteria > Halobacteriales > Halorubellaceae > Haloarchaeobius > Haloarchaeobius pelagicus. The sequence continues at coordinate 606,151 of NZ_JBPJZD010000001.1, forward strand.
GGCGACCTCCTTCCCGGCGAGTTCGCCGAGCGTGATGTCGTCGGAAGGCTCGCCGAAGGGCGTCTCGACACTCTTCGTTGCTACGTTCTCGAGGGGCAGGGCGTCGTAGATGCCACTGCCACCGATGACGCCGATGGTCATGGGTTCACGAACTCGTGGCGCGCGTAAAACCGCTACGAGTCGTCACGGCGGGCGGTCGCGTCCTGGCCGGGCGTGGGCCACTCCCGGAGTGCCGCGAGGCCGTCGCGGTACGCGACGAAGTACCCCAGCAGGTACGCCCCGGCCACGTTCAGGGTCGGCCCGAGCAGGTACACTGGCATCCCGCGGACCGCCGGGACTGCAGGCGCGAACAGCACCTGTGCGACGTAGAAGACCGCCGCGGAGACGACCGCGAACACGATGGCTGCGTTCGGGGCGTTGTCGGGGTTCGCGGCGTAGAAGGCGACGGCGAGGAGGAGGGCCACCCGGAGGAGCACCGCGAACGGCACGACCTCCTGCTGGTCGAGCAGCCACCCGGCCGGGTAGGTCGCGAGCCACGCCGGGACGAGCATCGGGATGGACCGTCCGATTCGGCCGAGGAGGGTCGCATCGGCCGTGATGGCGTCGCCTGTCTGTTCAGGCATCCTCGCTCACCTCCAGCGCGTAGAGCCGCGAACGCGTGAGCGCGAACAGGCGGCCCGCCCCGAGGGCGAGCGTGCGGGCCTCGCCACCGTCGAGAGCGATGCGTCCCCTCGTCTCGCCGGTCTCCGGGTCGAGCACGTCGACGCCTGCGGGCCGGTGGACGTAGAGTCGGTTCTCGGTGCGGACCGCGCCATCCACGTCCCCCCGTTCGTCGCGGTGCCACAGTCGGTCGCCGGTCTGGAGGTCGAACGCGTGGAGGTCTCCATCTAGCCCGGTGAGGACTGCGAGCCCGACGGTTACAGCGGCGTCGACGACGGGCGAATCGGTCTCGACCTCCCAGCGCAGGCTCCCGTCGTCCGGGTCGAACGCCTGGAGTCGCCCGGTTTCGCCGGAGCCGCCGTACGCGAGGAACGTGTCGGGGAGTGCGACGCTGCCGCGATGGAAGTACTCGTACTCGGGCGTCCGCCAGAGCCGCGAGCCGTCGGTCGGGTCGTGGGCGCTGTGGCGAACCGTCTCGAACCGCGCGTCGGTACAGAACAGTCTCCCGTCGCCGTAGGCGACCGGTTTCGCGTACTGCGTCGTCTGCCAGTGGGGAAGTCCACTCCCGACGTCACGCGCTTCGAGGCCGTCGTCACCGGACAGGAACAGGACGGTCCCGACGGGCAGGTACGTCGGGTCGAGCGGCCAGAAGAGCGAGCGGTCGTCGATGTCGGGGAGCCACCACGCCCGCTGTCCGTCGTCTCCGAGGACGTGGAAGTCCGACTCGGTCGGGCAGCAGACACGGCCGTCGACGACGGCGATGCCAGGGGCGAGTTCCGCATCCGGGTCGAACTGCCAGCGCGGTCGGCCGTCAGCGGTAGCGAGCGCCCGGAGGTCGTTCTCGGTCGGGACGAACACCGTTTCGTCGGCGACGGCGAGGCTGTACCCCGTCTCTGCGTCGAACGGAACTTCCCAGGCGACCGAGAGGTCGTCGCCGCCAGCGACGGCTGCGTAGTTCTGCCGGCTCGGACTCCGACCGGCCAGGTGCCACTCGTCGAGCGAGACTGACGGGCCGGTGTCGAACCCATCCCTGAACAGCGAGGGTCGTATGGCCTGCCCGCCGAGGAGCGCGGCCGAACCGAGGAGGAGGACCTCGCGGCGGGAGAGGTGCTGGAGGGGACCAGACATATATCGAACACGTTTTCGAGGCGGTAAATATCCCTCGGAGCCGCGTCGTAGGGATGGGTGAGCCCGCTCAGGATTCGTCCTGCGGTCGGTCGTACCGGACGTAGCCGACTACCCTGCCTGCGAGGTTCGCGAGCGTGTCGCCTCGTCCCGTCACACCGCCGCGGTAGACCAGCACGTAGCCGACGAGGGCTGCGGCGAACAGGTTACAGAGCACCGGGACCAGTGCCACGACGGGACCAGTGAGCGTCGCGCTGAGCTGGCCAGCGGTGGACGCCAGTACGAGGAAGACGGTGGTGGTAGCGAACAGGAACCGGAGGACGCGCCAGCCGTCGGTGTCGTCGCCAGCCGCGTAGACCGCGAGGGGGAAGACGGCGAGGTTCGTCCATGGCACGCCTCCGAGCAAGCGAAGGTGGCCGTCGAGTACGTAGACCACGGGAATACCCAGAATCGAGATGAGGAACCCGAAGAGGAGCGTTCGCCAGAGGCGGCCGAGCAGCCCCATCTCACAACACCTCCATCGCCCGGAGGGTGTTCCCGGCGGTGACGTACAGTCGACCGTGTGCCACGGCGAGAGAGCCGGAACCGGCCGCTGAAAGTGCGATTCGGTTGCGAATCCGTCCAGTTTCGGTATCGAGAATGACCAGATTCTCGCCGGTGTGGACGAAGAGGCGGTCGTCAGTACAGACCGGTCTGATGGACGGGGCCGACGTATCGAGTTCCTGTACCCACCGCTCCGACCCATCCGCGGCATCGAGTGCGAGCACCTGCCGGCTGCGCTCCCCGTGCCCGGGGAGGTACACCGTTTCGCCGTCGACCGCCAGCGAGGACCCGGTCCCCTTGGCGCTCTCCCAGTCGGGCCGACGCCACCGAACCTCACCGCTGTCGGTATCGAACGCGACGAGTGGGTCGTGCCCGGACTTCTTGGTGAGCAAGAAGGCCATGCCGTCCCGGTAGGCGTGGCTGCTCTTCCAGCCGTCTTCGAACACGCCGGTCGTTCGCGCCGTGACGGTCTCGCTGGCCACGTCGACCACGGCCACGTCGCCACCCGAGATCAGACAGACGACGCGGCCGTCGTCGCCACACACCACCGGTGACAGGTTCGGGTCCGAGAACGGGATGTGCCAGTGTTCCAGCCCGGTAGGCGCGTCGTACGCGCCGAGGCCGTCGCGGGCAGTCAGCGACAACAACACGTCACCGACGGGAATCCCGCCGAACCCGATGCCTCGGCGGACCCACTCGACGGTGCCGCTCGCGCTCTCGACGCCGAAGAGCGTGTTCCCGTCGACGGCGACGACTGTTCCGTCCACGAGTGAGAGCGCTGGCGTCCGGTCCGTGTACATCGAGCGGCTCGGGCCGCCCGTCGTCCCGTCCGTGTACATCGAGCGCTTCGGGCCGCCCGTCGTCCATCGCTGGGCACCGGTTCGGGCGTCGACTGCGACGAGTTCGTCGTAGTCCGCGGTCACGACCACATCGTTGCCAACGACGAGGGAGCGGCGGATGCTCCCACCGCCCACCCGCTGGGTCCAGACCGTCTCGAACTGGTCGCCGAGCGTCGCGTCGGTGTAGCCGTCCCGTCGGTGTGAGCCACCGGCAGTCGGCCACGGCGCGCTGGCGCTCCCGGGCGTCGCGTCCGCGCCCCCGGCGAAGAAGGACGGGTCGAATGTATGCCCGGCGAGGGCCGCGCCTCCGCCGACGAGGAGAATCTCACGACGGGACAACCAATCATCGGACATATCTTACTTTTGGATTGAGGTGCCCCTGTGTAAATGCGTGCCGACGTGTTCCCCGCCCACGAATCCACCCCCACGAATCCACCCCCATGCCACGTGCTACCGGCCCCTAGACGTATTGATACGTCTGGGAACCGTTTCGATTCGTAATGGCTGAACCGCAGGTACAGAACGAGATCACCGAGGGTGAGCTGCTCGGCCCGATGGTCCGACTCGCGTGGCCGATGGTGGCCATCCAGCTGCTGCAGGTCGCGTACAACCTCGCCGACACGGCGTGGCTCGGGGCGTACTCCTCGAACGCGGTCGGCGCGCTGTCGATGGCGTTCCCGCTCATCTTCTTCCTCATCTCGGTGGGCGGGGGGTTCACCGCGGCCGGGGCCATCCTCGTCGCGCAGTACACCGGCGCGAACAGTGACGGCTCCGCCGGGCTCGTCGCCGGCCAGACCATCGTCTTCGTCGGCATCTTCTCCGTCGTCATCGGCCTGCTGGGCTACCTGCTGACGGACGCGATGCTGGGCGTGTTCCCGGCCGACCCGGAGACGGCCGAGTTCGTCATCCCGCTCGCCGCGGACTACATGCGCCTGTTCTTCCTCGGGTCGCCGTTCCTCTTCGGCTTCTTCGTGTTCACCTCGCTGCTGCGGGGGTACGGCAACACCCGGACGCCGATGCGCATCATGGTCGTCTCCGTGGTCGTCAACGTCGTGCTCGACCCCCTGCTCATCTTCGGGGTCGGCCCGTTCCCCGCCATGGGTATCGAAGGTGCCGCAATCGCGACGGTGTTCGCCCGCGGCGTCGCGACGGTGCTCGGGTTCTACATCCTGTTCACCACGACGGTCGGCCCGACGGTCCTGCGCGAGCACCTCGTCCCCCACCTCCCGACCATCCGTGACATCGTCCGGCTCGGCGTCCCGAGCGCGGCCGAGCAGTCGATGGCGTCGCTCGCGTTCATCACCCTCACCGCGATGGTCACGACGTTCCCGCCCGCGGTCATCGCCGCCTACGGGCTGGGCAACCGACTCATCTCGCTGGTGTTCCTCCCGGCGATGGGCCTCGGCCAGGCCACGAACACCATCGTCGGCCAGAACCTCGGCGCGGGCAAACCGGAGCGCGCCGAGCGCGCGGTGTGGATCGCCGCGAAGCTCGCCGCCGGCGTGTTGCTCGTCGTCGCCCTCATCGTCTGGGCGTTCCCGACGACCATCCTGCGGCCGATGATGAGTGCCGACACCGCACAGGCCGCCGAGACGCTGCGCTACGGGAGCGAGTACCTCCGCATCGTCGCGGTCTCGTTCGTCGCCATGGGGCTGTTCCCCGTGTTCCTCGGCGCGTTCCGCGGTGCGGGCAAGACCACCACCGCGCTGGTGTTCTCGGCCCTCGCGCTCTGGATTGCCCGGGTACCGGTGACGTACTACCTCGTGTTCACGCTCGGGTGGGGCACGACCGGCATCTGGACTGCGGTCGCCATCGGTGACGTGGTCGGGGCCATCGCCGCCATCCTCTACTTCACGCGGGGGACCTGGAAGTCGGCCATCGTCGACCGGGAGGAGGGTGTGCGGGGTGAACCCGAGTCGGCTGGGGTGGCGAGTCAGGACGACTGACCGCGAACCCGCTCGTACTCCTCCTTCGCCGCGTCGAACAGCTCGTGCCCCAACTCGGTGCTGAGTCTCGGCTCTGCGGTCGCGAAGAACTCGTCGAGGTGGTCGTACTCCCGAAACTCGCCGGACGCACCGGGCTGGTAGCGCCCCTCGCGCTCGTAGACGACGGCCTGCAGGCACATGTCCACGAGGTCCATGTCCTTCACGAACCGCGCCTCGGGCGTCTCCCGGGCCTCGTACTCGGCCCAGGCGTCGTGGGCGTGGTCGAAGTCCGCGAGGAGGTCCGTCGCGGCGGCTGCCTCGGCTGCCTCCTTTTCCGCGGGGTCGTAGGTGTCCGCGGTCTCGTCGGCTCTGGTCGCCCAGTCGCCGGTCTCGGCCTCGGCAACGTCGTGGACGACCGCGAGTCGGAGCGCCCGGTTCGGGTCCACGCCGGCCTGCTCGGCGAACAGCAGCGTGAGGTAGGCAACGCCCCAGGAGTGTGCGGCGACCGACTCCGGGTCCGCGATTCCCCGGAGCTGCCAGCCGGTGCGCCGCTCGTCCTTGAGCGCGAGGGCGGCCAGCAGCGGGGCCAGGGCGGGGTCGTCGTCGGTCATCGAACCAGTGAAAACGAGTCGAAGCGATGGAATCAGTCGACGAGTTCCCAGCCACCGTCGGTGGCGTCGACAACGTCGCGGCGGGTCATCTCGGCCATGACCTCGTCGAGGCGGTTGGGCTGGGCGATCTCCATCTCGATGCGCTGGAGGTCGTGCTGTTCGGCGAGGGAGTGGCGGATGTCCTCCTTGGTGTAGACCGACTGGTCGTTCCGGTCCATGACGCCGCCGATGATGTCTATCATGTCCTCGATGAAGTTCCACGGGTACACCATCCACGCCCACTCCTCGAGACGCTCGCCGATGTAGTCCGGTTCGAACTCGCTGGTCTGGAGCAACTGGAGGGTCGCGGTGCGGACCTCGCCCGCGTTGCGCTCCTCGACGTACTCCTCGGCGCGCTTGATGGAGCCGCCGGTGTCGGCGATGTCGTCGATGATGAGGACGTCCTTGTCCTCGACGCTCCCTTCCGGCATCGGGTAGCGGACCTGGGGTTCGTCGGCCTTCTGGGCGGTGCCGACGTAGTGTTCCATCTTCAGGCTCGTCAGGTCGTTGAGCCCGAGGAAGTCACAGATGCATCGTCCGGCGAACCAGCCCCCGCGGGCCAGCGCCACGATGACGTCGGGCTCGAACTCGTCCTGCTTGACGTCCTTGCTGACGTCTCGACACAGGCCGTAGATGTACTCCCAGTTGGTGATGGTGCAGTTGAAATCGTCCGGGAGGTCGCTCATACCCGCCACTCCCGCGCGTCGCTACTTAACGGTTTACAGGTCCGATTCGGGCGTTCTCACTCGATGCGCGTGAACATACCCCGCGACGCCGGGGCGGTCGGCTCGAACCCCCAGTGCTCGTAGAACCCCTCGACGTCTGCGAGGAGATTGACGTACGCCGTCGGGGGTGCGTGCTGGCCGAGGTAGGTCATCAGGGCGTCGACGATCTTCGTCCCGAGGCCGCGACCCTGGTGGGCCGGGTGGACGGCGATGTCGACCAGCTGGAAGACCAATCCCCCGTCGCCGACGATGCGGCCCATGCCGACGACCTCCTCTTCGCCGGTCACGTCGCTGTCGGGGACGACCGTCACGCCGTAGGTGGTGTTCGGGAGGCCACGCCGGGCCGCGTTCAGACTTCGTGGTGACATGCCCGCGGCCTCGCGCAGGGCGACGTACTCCTCGGGCGTCGGGAGGGTCTCGCGGAGTTCGTAGTCCATACAGGAGAGTCACCGGGGACGCCTGATACCCGTGTCGAGTTCCCGGGGCGACTCTGGCTCCAGTCCGGAAAGAACCAGTTTATGACACTTCGGGCGGTACGACCACGTATGCGCGACGCCCTCCCTCGCAGACGCATCCTCCGAGTCCTCGCGGCGACCGGGACGGTCGCTCTCGCCGGCTGTTCCGGCGGTGGGGGGACGCAGGCGACGACCACACCGGAGCCCGACACGGCGACAGCGACGGCCACCCCGACCGCGATCGACACCGAAACGACCACCCGGCAGCCGACCACCGAACCGCGCTCACCCGAGGAACTCACGGCCCGCGCCCGGGCACTCACCCTCGACCTCGGCAACGGCGCGTACGACAGCCTCACCGACGAGTTCGTCGGCCAGGCGGCCGAGCAGGTCTCCGTCGACGTGCTCCGGCAGGCGTGGACGACACAGACCACGGGCAAGGGCGAGTTCACCGGCATTGCGAGCGCCGACTACTCGGAACAGAACGGGGTCCACCTCGTCGTGGTGCGCGCGACGTTCCAGAGCGGCGTCCTGCTGGTCAACTGGGCCTTCGACGACGCGGGCGGCGTGGTCGGCCTGCGGCTGAACCAGCCGTCCGCCCCGTGGAGCGTGCCCGAGTACGCGGACGAGTCCAGTTTCACCGAATCCGAACTCGCGCTCCCATCACCGGCCTGTGACCTCGGCGCGACGCTCTCGCTGCCGACCGGCTCCGGGCAGGTACCCGGCGTCGTCCTGGTCCACGGGTCTGGCCCGAACGACCGCGACCAGAGCGTCGGTCCAAACAAGGTGTTCAAGGACCTCGCCTGGGGACTGGCCTCGCAGGGAATCGCGGTCCTGCGGTACGACAAGCGGACCTTCGCCTGCGAGGTTGCGCGGATCGACGCGACCATCGACACCGTGACCGTCGACGACGCCGTCACGGCCATCGACCGGCTCGCGGGCGAGGACCGAATCGCGGACGTGACCGTGGTCGGGCACAGCCTCGGCGGGCTGGCGGCCCCGCGCATCGCCGCCCGGTCCGACGTGTCGCGCGTCGTCATGCTCGCCGCCCCGCACACGCCGCTGTGGCGGTTGATTCCGGAACAGGTGCGCTACCTCGCGGACCTCGACGAGACCGTCTCCGAGGCCGAGCGCGAGCAGATCGAGCAGTTCGACCGGGCCGCAGACCGCATCGCGGCGGGCGAGTTCTCCGACGACGACTCGCTGATGGGCTTCCCGGGGACGTTCTGGCGTAGCCTGACGCAGTACGACCACGTCGCGGCGGCCCAGGCGCTCTCGGTGCCCACGCTGCTCGCACAGGGTGCGCGCGACTACCAGGTTCCGCCCAGCGAACTGGACGCCTGGACTGGCGCGCTCACGCAAGAGAGCGTCTCGTTCAGGTCCTTCGCCGCCCTGAACCACCTGCTCATGCCGGGTGAGGGGCCGGCGAACCCGAGCGAGTACTTCACCCAGAACCACGTCGGGAGAGGACTGGTGACCGAGGTGGCCGCCTTCGTCACGGACGACTGACGCCACTTTCTTGGCCTGACCGTTCCTCGTGAGGCGCATGGATACCTATCGTGCGCTGCAGGTCGACGCCTTCACCGACGAGCCACTGGCTGGCAACCCGGCGGGCGTCCTGCCCGACGCCGCGGGGCTGACCGACGAGCAGATGCAACAGGTCGCGCGGGAACTCGCCGTCTCCGAGACCGCGTTCGTGCTGCCCAGCGACGAGGCCGATTACCGGCTCCGGTACTTCACGCCGACCCAGGAGGTCGACCTCTGCGGGCACGCGACGGTCGGGGCGTTCGGCCACCTCCACGAGGACGGAGCCATCGACGCGGGCGAGTACACCGTCGAGACGAACGTGGGCGTCCTCGACGTCGCCATCGACGCCGACGGCACGGTCTGGCTCACGCAGGACACGCCACACGTCAGGGAGGTCGAACCGACGTACGAGCGCGTGGCCGAGGCGCTGGGTGTCGACGTGGCTTCCCTGAAGGACGTGGGTGCCGACCTGCCGCTTGCAGTCGCCTCGACCGGCGTCCGCTACCTGCTGGTGCCCGTGAACTTCCTCGAACACCTCGGGAACGCGGACCCGGACCTCGCCGCGGTCGAGGCACTGACCGACGAGTTCGACGCGCTCGGCGTGTACCCGTTCACCTTCGACGCGATCGGCGCGGACGCGACCCTCCACGCCCGGATGTTCGCCCCCGGCGCGGGAGTGCCGGAGGACCCGGTGTGTGGCACGGGTGCCGGCGCGGTGACGGCGTACCTCGACCACTACGGCGCGTTCGCCGACGAGTTCCCGGAGGAGGTCGTGGTCGAACAGGGCCACTACGTCGACCGGCCCGGACGGGTCCGGGCGCGAGTCGACCCGGTCGCGGTCGGTGGAAGAAGCGTCACGGTCCTCGACGGGTCGCTGGTCGTCCCGGACGCAGAAGAAGACGAGATTCTGGAGGTGTAGGTCCTACTGCAGGGGGTCGTCGGTCCCGCCGTCGCTGGCCGGGTTGCCACGACCGCCGCCGGACCCGTTGCTGTCGTCGGAACTACTGCTCGAACTTCCAGTGCGCGAGCCGGAGCCGGTCGAGGAACCCGAGTTCGACCCGGAGCCCGACCCTGACCGCGAGCTACTCCGCGAACTGCCCGTGCCCGAGGACCGGCTGGACGAGGACCGGCTGGATGAGGACCCGGCAGTGCTGGTCGAAGTGGTCGCTGTGGTCCCGCTGGTGCCGCCCGTGCTGGCATTCGATTTGATCTCCGAGCGCAGGTCGGACTCGAGACTCGACAGCTGGTCGTTCACCACGTCGAGGACCTCGCTTTTGACCTGCTGGTCGTCCTGCTGGCCGCCGCCTCCGGTCTCGATTGCCTTCCCCATCGTCTTCACCATCGCGAAGGACTTGCCGAACTGCCAGACGACGACACCGAGGACGCCGAGTGCGACCGAGGTCACCGGGCTGGCCGCGGCGATGGCGGCGTCGAAATTCTTCGGGAAGTCCTGCAGGAGAATCTGGATCGTCTCGCCGAGTCCGAGGTAGAGACCCACCCCCGCGATACCGATACCCACGACGAAGGAGAGGAACGCCAGGGTGCGGTAGTACGCGACGAGTGTAACCGTCTGCTTGGTATTCATGTCCGAAGGGTCACAGTCCCTGACTATAACCGCTGCGGCTATCATCCACATGGGCAACACTTGCCGACCGCCCGAATCGTTCACTCAGGGCCGAGTGAGAATCCATAGACGGCGTCCGGAATCTTCATGGTCGCGCCGGGATTGCCTCCGAATAGAGATGGCAGTACTCTGGCTGGACGACATACGGGCCAGCGATCTTGAAGCCGTCGGCGGTAAAGGCGCATCCCTCGGCGAGCTGACCGCCGCAGGGCTCCCTGTACCACCCGGGTTCGTCGTGACCGCGGGCACGTACCGCAAATTCATCGAAGAAGCAGGTATCGACGAAGAGCTGTTCGAGGCCGTCGACGTCGACGTCGACGACTCGAAGGCCCTCGCAGCGGCCGAAAAGCGCGCGAGTGAACTCATCCTCGGCACGCCGTTCCCCGACGAGCTCCGCGAGGAGATCCTCGCGGCGTATCGCGACGTCGACGACGGCGAAGCGTTCGTCGCCGTTCGGTCGTCCGCGACCGCCGAGGACCTCCCGGACGCCTCCTTCGCGGGACAGCAGGAGACGTTCCTCAACGTGACCGAGGACGAACTCCTCGAACGCGTGCGGGAGTGCTGGGCGTCGCTGTTCACGCAGCGCGCCATCTACTACCGCCAGCAGCAAGGGTTCGAGCACGCCGACGTGAACATCGCGGTCGTCGTCCAGCTGATGGTCGACGCCGAGAAGTCCGGCGTGATGTTCACCAGCCACCCGTCGACGGGCGAACCGAAGATGATCATCGAGTCCGCGTGGGGCCTCGGCGAAGCCGTGGTCTCCGGGACTGTCTCGCCCGACAACTACGTCCTCGACCGCGAGAGCGACGAGGTGCTCGAGGTGACGGTCGCGGACAAGAAGATCCAGATGATAAAGGACCCCGACACCGGCGAGACCGTCGAGGTCGACGTCGATGCGGACCGGCGCAACGCTCGCGTCCTCTCCGACGAGGAGCTCTCGAAGCTCCGTGAACTCGGCGAGACCGTCGAGGACCACTACGACACGCCCCAGGACGTCGAGTGGGCCATCGTCGAGGACGAGGTGTTCATGCTGCAGTCCCGGCCCATCACGACCATCGCCGAGGGCGACATCGGTGAGGCAGACGAGACGCGCGTCGACGCCGAGATGGCCGAGGAGGCCAGTACCAGCACCGACGGCAGCGGCACTGTCGGCGTCGAGAAACAGCAGATTCTGGTGCAGGGTCTCGGCTCCAGCCCGGGCGTCGCGTCCGGGAAGGCCCGCATCGTCAAGAAACTGGACCAGCTCGACAAGGTCGGCGAGGGCGACATCATCGTCACCGAGATGACGACGCCGGACATGGTGCCCGCGATGAAGCGCGCCGCCGGTATCGTCACCGACGAGGGTGGCATGACCAGCCACGCAGCCATCGTCTCGCGCGAACTCGGTGTCCCCGCCGTGGTCGGCGCGGGCAACGCCACCTCGACGCTCGACGACGGCCAGCTCATCACCATCGACGGCGACAAGGGTACCATCCGCGAGGGTCGCGTCGAGCCCGACGAGGAGGAGCGCGAACCCGTCGAAGAGGTCCGCCCGCAGGCCCCCGTCAAGCCGATGACGGCGACGGAGGTCAAGGTCAACGTCTCCATCCCGGAGGCCGCCGAGCGCGCGGCAGCCACGGGGGCCGACGGCGTCGGCCTGCTCCGCATGGAGCACATGATCCTCTCGACGAACAAGACGCCCGAGAAGTACATCGAGGACCACGGCGAGAAGGCGTACGTCGACGAGATCGTCGAGGGCGTCCAGCGCGTCGCCGAGGAGTTCTTCCCGCGGCCGGTTCGCGTCCGCACGCTCGACGCACCGACCGACGAGTTCCGCCAGCTCGAAGGCGGCGACAGCGAGCCCAAGGAGCACAACCCGATGCTCGGCTACCGCGGTATCCGCCGCAGCCTCGACAAGCCCGAGCTGTTCAAGCACGAGCTGGAGGCGTTCCGTCGCCTGTTCTCGATGGGCTACGACAACGTCGAGATCATGTTCCCGCTCGTCAACGACGCCGAGGACGTGATTCAGGCGCGCAACCTCATGCAGGAGGTCGGCGTCGACCCGAACAAGCGTCGCTGGGGCGTGATGATAGAGACGCCAGCGTCGGCGCTCGGCGTCGAGCAGATGGCCGAGGCCGGCATCGACTTCGCCTCCTTCGGCACGAACGACCTCACCCAGTACACACTCGCGGTCGACCGGAACAACGGCAACGTCGCCGACCGGTTCGACGAGCTCCACCCGTCCGTGCTCGAACTCATCGGCCAGACCATCGAGACGTGTCGCGAACACGACGTGGCCACGTCCATCTGCGGGCAGGCCGGCTCGAAGCCCCAGATGGTCCAGTTCCTCGTCAACGAGGGCGTCTCGTCCATCTCGGCGAACATCGACGCGGTCCGTGACGTCCAGCACGAGGTCAAGCGGGTCGAGCAGAAGCTCATCCTCGAATCGGTCCGCTGAGGGGTTCGGTAACTCCCCTCAGGTTATCGGGATTCGTCCTTATCACCGAACCTGTCCATTCTCTGGAGCATGAGAGCTATCGCCAGCGTGGCTGTCGTCGCAGTCGTCGTCCTCGCCGGTTGCGTCGGCGGCCTCGGGGCCGTCGATTCCACAGGGGCCAGCACACCGGACTTCGCGCCGGGCGTCGCCGCCGACGGCATCACCGACCCGACCGAACTGCTCGCAGCGCACGAGGAGGTCCTCGCGGGCATCGGGTACGAACTGTCGCTCGAACTCGACTACTCGGCTACCGACGGGAGCATGAGCCAGTCGAAGCAGGTCACCGTCGGGACCGACGGTGCGTTCACCATCGCGGAGCGGTCGACCTACGGCGACCAGACCGCCCGGCGAGCCCTGTTCAGCGACGGGACCCTCGCGTACGAACGCGACGAGTTCACCGGTGAGGCGACCTACAGCGGCTACGACGCCGATATCGCCTACAGCGAGTTGACCGGAAGCGAGGTCCTCCAGACGTTCCTCTCGACGGTCTCGTACGAGGCGTCGGAGGTGCAACGCGACGGCAAGACTGTCACGCTGTTGCAGGCCGACGACGTCTCCGCGGACCCGCTCGGGTTGGGTGATGGGGCGACCGTCACCTCGACCATCGTGGTCGGAACTGACGGTCTCGTGCAGTCGCTCGAGGCGACCGCGACGGTCGGCTCCGGCGAGGAGGCGCGGACCGTGACGGTCACGTACACCGTCACGCCCGCCTCGCCGACGGTCACCGAACCGAACTGGGTCAGCCAGCACCGCGACGAGATGACCATCGCGGACCTCGAATACACGATTCAGGGGGACGCGCTCAAGGTGAAGCACGTCGGCGGTGACGTGCTGCCTGAGGGGACGGAAATCACACTCGTCGTACAGCAAGAAGACGGTGACGTGACGGTCACGTATGCGACGCTCGACGGCGACCTCGCAACCGGCCAGACCGCGTCGGTCCACAACGTCGGCTCCGACGAACAGGCCACCGCCTACGTCGGGGGCCACGAGGACCCCGAGGGCGGGACGGTCATCGACGGGTTCGTCGAGGTGACGGTCAGGAACGGGATGTCGCTCGTCGACGTGGACTTCCTGACGAGTGACGACGAGTAGGGAGCGTCGACTCAGAAGAGGAGCGGTCCGAACAGCGCGAGGACCACCGCGCTCGCCGTGAGCGCGCCCGCGCCGACCAGGACGTGTCGGCTTCCGCCGACGCCGAGTCGACTGGCAGTCGAGTCGACGACGATTTTCAGGACCTTGCCGCCGTCGAGTGGCCACACCGGGAGGGCGTTGAGCAGGGCGAGGTTGGCGTTGAGGAAGCCGGTCCAGAACAGCAGGTTGCCGACGACGCCGATGCTGGCCACCGCAGCAGCAGTCGGCGCGGCGGCGCTCGTGTACAGCCAGCCGAAGTAGGTCATGTAGGCGTCGACGGCGAGGGCGGGGCCGACGAGGAGGAAGCCGACCACGGCGAGGACCGTCAGCGCGAGGTTGTTCGCCACGCCCGCCGCGAACACACGGAGGCGGGTCCTGGCGGGCGCGTCGTCGAGCGCGTCGCCGGGGAGGACGTACGCCGCGAGCGGGATCACGCCGAACAGGAGCGCGACGCCCATCTCCTCGATGGGCACGTCGTCGAGGCGAGTCGCGACGGCGTGGCCGCCCTCGTGGGCGAGGGTCGCGACCAGGAGGGCGAGGACGATGTAGCCCGCGGCCGCCAGCGGCATGAAGTCGTTCAGGCCGGGGACCGCCACCATGTTCCCGGGGTCGTTCGCGGCGGTGGATTCGACGCTGCCCGTCGCCGCGGCGACAGCGACCCAGGCGACCGCGAGGAGGCTCGCCAGCCCCGTCGCGAGCAGTGCCAGCACGCCGATGTCGTGCCAGCGCTTCCAGGGGCCGCGGTCGGCGACGGCGTCGACCCATGGCTCGCCGCGCTCTGTGTAGACGTACAGCGTCAGGAAGCCGACTTTCAGCGGGCCGGGGAGCCGGTCGTTCAGTGCCGATTCGACGGCGTCGAACCGCGACTGGAGGTCGTCGAGACGCGTCATTTCGGGATAGGTTCACACGAGTCTGGCATGAATCTATCGGGCACGAGCATTCCGACCGACGTGCGCCACTGACGGTCGAACATACCGGCGGTGATACCATCCCCGCAGGCTCCGACGTCTCGATCGCGTTGTTACGGGATGGCGTATCGACGCAGCACAGTAACTACGGGGAACTGACGGAGCCGCTCGAACCGGGTGAGACGATGACGATATACCTTAAAGAACGTCCTCTCAGGGGGTCGAATTTCTCCGTCGGCGAAAAGCCTCGACCGTCGGGAACCGTCCCCATCGAAGGTGAGGTGGTGTTCCAGATAGTCGGAGAGGACGAGATGATCACCTTCACCATCTTCACTCACGAAAGCGACGAGACGGACGAATAGCTCTCGCCCAACCAGACCGCGTCCATCCACAACGTCGGGTCAGAGGGGACGAACGCGACCGCCTACGTCGGGAGCCACACCGACCCCGAGGGTGGGACGGCCATCGACGGCTTCGTGGAGGTGACGGTCCGGGACGGGCTGTCGCTGGTCGACGTGACGTACCAGTCGAGCGAGGACGAGTAGCCGCAGTCTGGCCGCGGGGACCGGCCTCAGAGAACGAGCGGGCCGAACAGTGCCACCGCCACCGCGCTCGCCGTGACCGCACTGGCACGACCCTCGCTCCTCCCCAGAACGCAATCCCTAAATTCCACAGGACGCACCGTATGGGTATGCGCGGCCAGCCCCAGGACTTCGACCGGGTTCTCTCCTCGATGTGTACACCACCGCACCCGGTCGCCCGCGAGGCCGCAGAGCGCTTCCTCGCCACGAACCCCGGCGACCCCGCGACGTACCAGACGGTCGCCGACCTCGAAGACGACGCGGTCGCCATGCTCGGTGACATCGTCGGCCTCGACGACCCCGCGGGCTACATCGCCAGCGGCGGGACGGAGGCCAACATCCAGGCGGTCCGGATGGCCCGGAACCGCTCGGTGTCGAGCGACCCGAACGTCGTCGTCCCCGAGAGCGCGCACTTCTCGTTCCAGAAGGCCGCCGACGTGCTGGCCATCGAGTTGCGGATCGCGCCGTTGACCGACGACTACACGGTCGATCTGGGCGCTGTCAAGCGCTTCTGTGACGAGGACACGGCTGGAATCGTCGGCGTCGCAGGTTCGACCGAGTACGGCCGCGTCGACCCGATTCCGGAACTCGCGAACATCGCCCACCGTCACGACGCACTGTTGCACGTCGACGCGGCCTGGGGCGGGTTCTTGCTTCCCTTCACCGACCACGACTGGCACTTCGGCCACGCCGGCGTCGACACCCTGACCATCGACCCGCACAAGATGGGCCAGGCCGCGATTCCGGCCGGTGGCCTGCTCGCCCGCGAGGACGAACTGTTCGACGCGCTCGCCGTCGACACGCCCTACCTCGAATCCGCGAAACAGGCGACGCTCACGGGGACCCGCTCCGGCGCGGGCGTCGCCAGTGCCGCGGCGGCCATGCAGGAACTCTGGCCCGACGGCTACCGCGAGCAGTACGAGACGTCGGTCGCGAACGCCGACTTCCTCGTCGACGCGCTGCGCGAGCGCGGCTTCGACGTGGTCGAGCCTGACCTCCCCATCGTCACCGCGGACGTCTCCTCCGACCTGTTCGAAGCGCTCCGCGAGGAGGGCTGGCGGGTCTCTACCACCGGTTCAGACGAGATGCGCGTCGTCATGATGCCCCACGTCACCCGCGAGATGTTGTCGGCGTTCCTGCAGGATATCGACCGACTCCGACCCACCGTGAACATCAACACTTAGGTTTCGGCGGCGGTGAGGCTCTGTCAGTGACAGCCGTACTCACGACTGGTTCCCTTGCGCTCTCCGACGCCGTCGTTCTCGCCCCGTGGTTCGACTACCACTGGCTGGAAGCGGCAGTCGAAACCGCGACCGGCTGGGTCGGCCTCGGCATCATCGCGGTCTACTCGTTCCTCATCGCGTTCGTGTTGCCCCTGCCCAGCGAGATCGTCCTCGCGCCGAAACTCCAGCTCGGGGTCCCGCGCACCGTCGAACTCGGCCTCATCATGGTCGCCAGCGGCATCGGCAAGGCCGGCGGCAGCGTGTTCGCGTTCCACATCGGTCAGGAAGCCAAGGAAGCCGGCCCCGTCGTCCGGTTCCTGAAACGCTCGCGCTTCGACGTCATCGAGTGGTCGGAGAAGCAGACGGTCGAACTCGCACGCAAGTACGGGTACGCCGGACTCGCGATGGCGCTGTCGGTGCCCTTCTTCCCCGACACGCTCTCCATCTACGCCTTCGCCGTGCTCGAAGAGGACTACCTGAAGTTCGCGGCCGCGACGTTCGTCGGCAGCGTCGGGCGGTTGCTGGTCACCGTCCTGTTCTTCAGTGGCGCGTTCGCGCTGCTGTGAGCTGAGCCGGCGATTCGCACGGTTCTCGACCCCCGAGAAGCAGCGTCTCGATATATCGTCTCAGCTAGCGTATTCTCACACATGAACCTCAGACTCAACAGCCGACTCGTCAGCGGTGGTGTCATCGTTCTCTTCGGCCTCCTGCTCCTGCTCGGGACCACCGAAACATACGACACGGCCCAGCTCTGGCTGTTCGTTCCCAGCGTGTTCGTCCTGCTCGGGGTCTGGGCAATCGTCCAGAGCCGCGCCGCGAACCTCGTCGGCCCCGCAGTGCTGATACTGGTCGCCGGAGCCATCCAGCTCGCGGCGCTCGACATCCTGACCGACGCCATCGTCGAGACGTACTGGCCCGTCCTGGTCATCCTCGTCGGCCTCACCGTCGTCTTCGGCCGGCAGCTCCGGACCCGGACGGTCTCGACCGACGCGGAGACCCTCGACATCTTCGCGATGTTCGGCGGCGTCACCAAGCGCGCGACCGGCTCCCGGTTCGCCCAGGCCGACGTGACCACCCTGTTCGGCGGCTCCGAACTCGACCTGCGCGACACCGAGCCCGTCGGCACCGCCCAGGTCGACGTGTTCGCGATGTTCGGCGGCGTCGAACTCCACGTCCCCGAGGACTGGACGGTCCGCATGGAGGTCCTGCCGGTCTTCGGCGCGGCCGAGGACGCCCGCCCGCGGGTGATTCGAGAGGGTGGTGACGTGACCGGCCGGCCCGCCCGCGGCGACGACGTCGACCTCATCGTCACCGGCCTGGTCGGATTCGGTGGCATCGAAGTGAACTGAGTTTCGGCGTTTTTTCGTAAGTTCTCGATTTTCCGTCTGGCGCGTGCTGGCGAGCGTGACGAGCGAGGCGACGCAGTCGCCTCGACAGCGAACGGGGAGGAACGACCCGTGAGCCAGCGAGGGCGCGAGTTCATGTCGCGCGAGGGACGACCGGAACGTAGTGGAGGGAGTCGGCTGGGGAGGGTGTGGCTGCGGAGCGGGGCGGTTGCGGTCATATACGCTAGCGAGAGTTCGCTGCTAGTCGACGCTGGCAACGTTTCGTCGTTTTTGGTTCCCATTGTGGTCATCCGACGACACGACTATCGCTGGCGTCCATGACTGCACCTCGCCCTCCCCAGCCGACTGCGATGCTCGTTCCGCTCCGCTCCACTGCGCTTCTCATCCCTCGCGCGGCACTGACCCGTGGCCTCACTGCCGTTCGGCACACTCGTCAGCGCGCGCCAGAGCCGGAATCACGCTACCACGACACACACCACGACACCTTTTTATCCGACTCACGACCAACACCGAATAGTGACAGCTACGACCCGTCACGTCCCCGAGAACCGCCGTATGCGCATGGCGTGAGCCATGCCTGGCGGGTGGGCCGGAGTGCGGGTCGGTCATACGACTTCTCTACGCGGTCTGAAAGCTGGGCGCTGTCGAATCCCGTCGCGAATCGCCCACAGAGTAGACCGGAATCAGCGGGTTTTAGGCCCGCACGATAGCAGACGATACCATGAGCAACGACGACTTTCCCACGGAGAACACCGCGGTGGTGACGTGTGGGTTGCCGTACGCCAACGGCGACCTGCACGTCGGCCACCTGCGAGGCTACACGAGTGCAGACACGTTCAACCGCGCCCTTGGCAAGCTGGGCCAGCAGACGGCGTACGTCTGTGGCTCGGACATGCACGGGACACCCATCGCGGTGAACGCCGAGAAGGAGGGCGTCTCGCCCGAGGAGTTCTCGCTCTCGTACCACGAGCAGTACGAGGAGACGTTCCCGCGGTTCAACATCGAGTTCGACAACTACGGGCACACCCACGACGAGACGAACACCGAGTTGACCCAGTCCATCGTCCGCAAGCTGGAGGAGGAGGGCTACGTCTACGAGAAGGAGATCAAGGTGGCCTGGGACCCGACCGAGGACCAGCCGCTGCCGGACCGCTACGTCGAGGGCACCTGCCCGTACTGTGGCGAGCAGGCTCGCGGTGACGAGTGCGACGAGGGCTGTGGTCGCCACCTCGAACCTGGCGAGATCGAGGACCCGGTCTCCTCGGTCACGGGTAACCCGGCGGAGTACCGCGAGCGCCCGCACAAGTTCTTCGAGGTCTCCGAGCTGTCGGACTACCTCACGGAGTTCCTCGACGGGCTGGAGGGGACGAGCAACGCGAAGAACCAGCCCCGCGAGTGGATCGAGAGTGGGCTGCAGGACTGGTGTATCACCCGCGACCTCGACTGGGGTATCGACTACCCTGGCGAGAATCCTGAAGACCTGGTCCTGTACGTGTGGGTCGACGCGCCCATCGAGTACATCTCGAGTACGAAGCAGTACTCCGAGCGCGTCGGGGCAGACGAGTACGACTGGGAGCAGGTCTGGAAGCAGGATGAGGGCGAGATCATCCACGTCATCGGCCGCGACATCATCCAGCACCACACTATCTTCTGGCCGGCGATGCTCCACGTGGCGGAGTACAACGCCCCCCGCGCCATCTGTGCGACCGGCTTCGTCACCATCAACGGGAAGGGCCTCTCCACGAGCCGGAACCGCGCCATCTGGGCGCAGGAGTACCTCGACGAGGGCTTCCACCCAGACCTCCTGCGATATTACCTGACGACGATGGGCGGCTTCCAGCAGGACCTCGACTTCAGCTGGGACCGCTTCCAGGAGCGCGTCAACGGCGAGCTGGTGGGGACGGTCGGGAACTTCCTCTACCGGAGTCTGCTGTTCGCCCAGCGGAACTTCGGCGGTACGCCCGACGTCGACCTCTCCGCGGAGGTCGAGGAACGCATCGAGCAGGCCATCGAGGACTTCACCGACGCCATCAACGAGTACGAGATTCGCCGGGCCGGCGACGCCGCGGTCAAGCTCGCCCAGTTCGGGAACGAGTACATCCAGCAGCACGAGCCGTGGAAGCTCGACGACGAGGAGGCCGCGCCGGTCATCCGCGACTGCGTCCAGATCGCGAAGGCCGTCACGCTCCTCATCGAGCCCATCACGCCCGGCAAGGCCGAGCAGGCCTGGAACCAGTTCGCCGGCGAGGGCGACGTCCACGAGGTCACGGTCGACGCGGCCCTGGAGCCGCCCGCGGCCGAGTTCGGCGAGCCGACCGAGCTGTTCGAGAAGGTCGAGGACGACCGCGTGGCGGAGCTGAACGAGAAGCTCGAAGCGCGCGTGGCCGAGGCGGCCGCGGACGACGAGGACGACGAAAGCGAAAGTGACGAGACCGGCGAGGGCGACGAGGCGAGCGTGAGCGACGAACTCGAACCCCTGCTGGATTCGCGCATCGGTTTCGACGACTTCCAGGAACTCGACATCCGCGTCGGCCGCATCGAATCGGCCGACCCCATCGAGGACTCGGACAAGCTGGTGAAGCTCGAGGTCGACATCGGCTTCGAGACGCGCCAGGTCGTCGCGGGTATCAAGCAGCTCCACGACCTCGACGAGCTGCCGGGCACGAAGGTCGTGTTGCTCGCGAACATGGAGAAGGCCGAACTGTTCGGCGTCGAGTCGAACGGGATGGTGCTCGCGGCTGGCGACCAGGCCGACCTGCTGACGACCCACGGCGACGCCGAGCCGGGCACGAAGGTCCGGTAAGGCGGTCTGGACAGGGTCGACCACCATTCTCTGACACCGTTAGCTATTTCCATTGGCCTAGATTTATCAGTCGCCCGTCAGTGTGTGCAGTCGTGACATCCGACAAGGACGGTCTCAGCCGACGTAGCGCACTCAAGGGACTCGCGACCACTGGCCTCGCGCTGGGCGGGCTCTCGGGTATCGCGGCCGCCGGCGGGAGCGACGGCGACTACCAGGCACCCGCGGACTACCCGCTCATCTCGACCCGCGGGCACTTCGACGACGACGGGAACCTCACGTCGAGCGGGACGACGTACAACTACTACGGCGAGGGCGACTGGGCGAAGTACACCGAATCCTGGCACGACGAGATCATCGTCTTCGTCCACGGCTGGAACCAGGACGACTCTGAGGACCAGGACATCGACGGCGCGTACACCTGCGAACTCGCCCTGGAGCAGAACGGCGTCTCCCAGACGAACGTCGGCTACTCCTGGGACTCCGACCGCGGCTGGTGGACTGCCGTCGACATCGCCAAGCGGAACGGGCCGAAGCTGGCGAACTGGATCGCGAACTGGAACAACAACGGCGGCGACCCCATCCGGCTCATCGGGCACTCGCTGGGCGCGCAGGTCGTCGCCAGCACGCTCGCCAACCTCCACGCCTGGGGCTACTACAACGCCGTCGAGACCGCGTCGCTCGTCGGTGGGGCCATCCCCGACCAGACGGTCTCGACGGAGGACAAGTACGGCGACGCCATCGAGTATTCGAGCTATAGCTTCGGGAACTTCTACAACCGCGAGGACGACGTGCTCGACTGGGCGTATTCCACGGCGGAGTGGGACACGGCTGTCGGCGAGCAGGGTATCCAGGACGGACTCGCGGCACCCTACAACTACCAGGAACTGGACGTCACCCAGCAGGTGCCGGACCACGGCTCGTACTACGAACCCGGAGACGGCTGCATTCCAGAAGTCGTGGCGTCGTGGTAACGCGGCCAGAGATGCAGGCGACTCAGATGTCGGTGACGAGTTCGGCGAACTCGTCGGTGGGGATGACCTCCATCGTCTGCATGTCCAGCCCGTGGCGCTCCATCGCGAGCGCGACCTTGAACGCCTCGTCGCGGCCGTCGGCGTCGAAGATGACGATGAAGTCGTAGTCCCCGAGGACCGCGTACGTGTCTTCGAGGGTCGCGTCGTACTCTTCGACTTCGGTGTGTATCTCACCCCAGAGCGTGGCGAGCTCCTGGACGTTGTTGATGTCGCGGTCGCGGACGCGGACGAGGGACGTGTACATTCCCATTGGTGGGTGTTCACACGGATGGCCAGAAAGGATACGGCATGACAATGGAAGGGTCGGCGGTCCCGGTCGCGTCGCCCAGACTGCCGAAACACGTCAGCGACAGTGGGGTACTCGGAATCGAGTAAAACACTGGGGTTTTTGCCGCCCTCCAGCGTAGACGGCCACATGAGAAACGCCAAGATCGTCTGTACGCTCGGGCCGGCGACCGACACCGTCGGTCGCATCCGGGCATTGGCGGATGCCGGAATGTCGGTTGCCCGCCTCAACTCCAGTCACGGTGACCTGGAGACACGCGCCGAGATCGCCGATAAGGTCCGACAGGTGGACGAGGAGACGGAGAAACCGGTCGCGACGATGGTCGACCTGCAGGGGCCGGAGGTACGCACGGCCCCGCTGGACGAACCGATCGAACTCGAATCCGGGTCGACGGTCCGCTTCTACGAGGGGACCGAGGCGACCCCCGACGACATCGGGCTCTCGCACGGGATCTCCTCTGTCTCGCCCGGCGACAGCATCCTGCTCGACGACGGTCGCATCGAGGCGACCGTCGAACGCGTCGACGGCTCGGACGTGTTCGCCACCATCGACATGGGCGGGCAGCTGGGCGGCCGCAAGGGCGTCAACATGCCCGGCGTCGACCTCGACATCGACGTCGTGACCGAGAAGGACCGAGAGGACCTCCGACTCGCCGCCGAGAAGGAGGTCGACTTCGTCGCGGCCAGCTTCATCCGGAACGCCGACGACGTACTCCACGTCAACGAGGTGCTCGAAGAGTTCGGGGCGGACATCCCCATCATCTCGAAGATCGAGCGAGCGGGGGCCGTCGAGAACCTGGAGGAGATAATCGAAGCCTCCTACGGCGTCATGGTCGCCCGCGGTGACCTCGGTGTCGAGTGTCCGATGGAGGACGTCCCGATGATACAGAAGCGCATCATCCGGCGCTGTCGCGAGACCGGGACGCCGGTCATCACGGCGACGGAGATGCTGGACTCGATGATCCACGAGCGCCGGCCGACCCGTGCTGAGGCGTCCGACGTGGCCAACGCGGTGCTCGACGGGACCGACGCCGTCATGCTCTCGGCGGAGACCGCCATCGGCGACCACCCGGTTCGCGTCGTCGAGGCGATGGACCGCATCATCCGGCAGGTCGAATCGAGCGAGGAGTACGCCGAGATGCGTGAACAGCGCGTCCCACCGGCGAGCGACTCCCGCACCGACGCCATCGCGCGGTCCGCGCGCTACCTGGCCCGCGATATCGGCGCGAGCGCGATCGTCGCCGCGTCCGAGTCCGGCTACACGGCGCTCAAGACTGCGAAGTACCGCCCGGGTGTGCCGGTCGTCGCGACGACCCCGACCGACCGGGTGCGTCGCCAGCTCGCGCTCTCCTGGGGCGTGAACGCCCAGTACGCGCCGTTCGACGAGGACGGGGTGGACGCCGTCATCCAGAACGCGGTGCAGGCCGCCCTCGACGCGGGCGTGGCTGAGAGCGGCGACACGGTCGTCGTGCTCTCCGGCATGATGACCGAACTGGAGGGGGCCCAGACGACGAACATGCTGAAGGTCCACGTCGCCGCGGAAGCCCTCGCCATCGGTCGTGGCGTGGTCTCCGGGTACGTCACCGGCCCCACCAGGAACGTCGACGACGGCGACCTGACCGATGTCCCCGAAGGTGCCATCATCACCCTCGGGCCGGAGTTCGATGGCGAGTTCCAGGGCGACGTCTCGCGCGTCGGCGGTATCGTCGACGCCCGTCCGGGCATGACGGGCTACCCCGCGATGGTCGCCCGCGAGGTCGGCATCCCGATGATCTCGGGTGCGGACCTCTCCGCTATCGCTGACGAGACCACCATCACCGTCGATGCCGAGCGCGGCGTCGTCTACGACGGTGCCATCCACCGCCGACAGGACACCCGGCGGTGACCCTGCCGGTTTAGTATCCTGGGCGCGTACTGTCTCCCGTGACTGACGACTCCGCCGACGACCAGTACCGGTTCAGCCTCGAAGACCTGGAGGACGATGAGGACGACGAGGAGGACACTGGCCGTCACGACGCCCGCGCCGTCGAGATGGGGCCGTACGACCCCGACGAGGTCATCGAATCCGGCTCCATCGATGGTGAGAATGCGCTGTTCGTCGTCCTCGGCGTCCTCGCCATGGTCGCGTTCTTCGTGCACCTGGTGACCCTCCTCGGATGACGCCGGACACGCCAGCGACGTATCGTACCGCGCACCGCCGCCTGCAAAATTTTAATCAGGACGGGGCCTAACCGACGCACATGGCACCGCTACTCGACGTCGACCTGTTGCCCCTCCTCCTGTTCCTCGCCGGGACGGGACTGATGATAGCCGAGGCGCTGGTCCCCGGCGCGCACTTCATCGTCATCGGCGTCGCGCTGTTCATCGCCGGCCTCGTCGGGATGCTGTTCTCGCCGCTCGGGACGCCCATCGCCCTGGCGGCGATGGTGCTCGCCGTCGGCCTGCTCACGTTCTACGTCTACCGCGAGTTCGACTTCTACGAGGGGACCGACCGCGGCCAGACCAGCGGCTCGGACGACCTCCGCGGTGCGACCGCCCGCGTCACCGAGACCGTCACCTCGACCAGCGGGCGCGTCCGCCTGCTCGACCGGGGCGGGTTCGACCCCAACTACACCGCCCGGAGCGAGTGGGGCGACGAGATCCCCGAGGGGACCGAGGTCATCGTGACCGACCCCGGTGGTGGCAACGTCCTGACGGTGGCACCGACGACAACCGAGGACGATATCGACCGGGAACTTCGCCGGGAGCGCGAGCGCCGTGACCGGGAAGACGGCGAGACAGAACCAGCATAACTCGGCTGGTATTATCGAGTCCTCAACAGGAAGGCTTTTGTGACCTGCTTCCTGCCTTTATATTATGGAGCTTATTCCACTGCAAGGGGCTGCGACCTTCGGGTTCGTCGCCGCGATTATCGGGATACTGATAATCGTGGCGCTGGCCTCGGCGGTGAAGATCGTGCAGCCGACGGAAAAGCGCACGCTCACCGTCCTCGGTCAGTACCGTGGACTCCTCGAACCCGGGTTCCACCTGGTCCCTCCGTTCGTCTCGAGTACGCAGAGCTTCGACATGCGTACCCAGACGCTCGACGTGCCGCCCCAGGAAGCCATCACCCGCGACAACTCGCCGGTCGTCGCCGACGCCATCGTCTACATCCGCGTGATGGACGCGAAGAAGGCGTTCCTCGAGGTCGACGACTACGAGAACGCCGTCCGTAACCTCTCCCAGACGACGCTCCGTGCCGTCATCGGTGACATGGAGCTCGACGACACGCTCAACAAGCGCCAGGAGATCAACGCGCGCATCCGCGAGGAACTCGACGAACCCACCGACGAGTGGGGTGTCCGCGTCGAGTCCGTCGAGGTCCGCGAGGTCAACCCCTCCAAGGACGTCCAGCAGGCGATGGAGCAACAGACCTCCGCCGAGCGCCGTCGCCGTGCCATGATTCTCGAGGCACAGGGTGAACGCCGCAGTGCCGTCGAGCAGGCACAGGGTGAGAAGCAGTCGAACATCATCCGCGCACAGGGTGAGAAGCAGAGCCAGATCCTCGAAGCACAGGGTGACGCTATCTCGACGGTCCTGCGCGCGAAGTCCGCCGAATCGATGGGCGAGCGCGCCGTCATCGACAAGGGGATGGAGACGCTCGCGGAGATCGGGACCTCCGACTCCACGACGTTCGTCCTGCCCCAGGAGCTCTCCTCGATGCTCGGCCGGTACGGGAAGCACCTGACCGGCAGCGACATCAAGCAGACCGAGACCGCCCTCGACAGCCGCGACTTCGACACCGAGACCCGGGAGATGCTCGGGCTCGACGACATCGAGGAGATACTCGGTGCCATCGACGAGGAGGCCCAGCTCGACACCGAGAAGATGGAGAAGCAGGCCGAGGCGGTCAAGATGGGCGACGACCCGACCGATATCAAAGACCCCGACGAGGTCATCGAGGAGGCGGACAACGAGATCGCTGGCGGCGACTACGACGTGAGCGACGACATGTCCGACTCGTTCACCAGCGCCGAGAAGAAGATGGAAGACCCCGAGAAAGAGACGGAGACCGAGAAGTAGCGAAGGCGTTTTACGGCTGGGGAAGCATAGAAAGAAACGAACAATGGGTGAACGCGGCGAGGTCGACGAGCAGAAACGCGCCACCCTGCGGCGCTTCGCCGCGGTCGGTGCGGCCAGCCCGTTCGCCCGCTTTACTGACGACGACTCCACCGGCGAGAGCGACGTCCGCGACGCCATCGCCGGCTACCTCGCGGCGACGCCCGGTGCCCACTTCTCGAAGCTCCGTGACGACCTCAAGCTCGGCACGGGCGAGACCCAGCACCACCTGCGCCGGCTCGTCGACGGCGACGTGGTCGAGGTCCACCGTGACGGCGACTACAAGCGACTGTATCCTGCCGGGCAGTTCTCCGAGTTCCAGAAGACCGCGCTGGGCTACCTCCGGCGGGACACCCCACGCGGGATGCTCGTCGAACTCCTGCGCGACCCGACCGCGACCGGGTCCGCGCTCGCGGACGCGCTGGGCGTCTCGCGCCCGACGGTGAGCAAGTACGCGAAGGAACTGGAGGGCGCTGGCCTGCTCTCTCGCGAGGACGGCTACCAGGTCGAACGCCCCGAGACCGTGCTGTTGCTCGTGGTTCGCTACGCGGATTCGTTCGACGCCAACGCGGCCAGGCTCGCCGGTCAGGCGGACCAGCTGGTCACGTTCGACCGCTGATCGAAAACGGGAAGAAAGACCTCAGATGCTCGGGAGCGTGAGCTCCGTCTCGGGCTCCGGCGGTTCCTCCGTCGGAGTGTCGACCGGTTCGCCGAGTCCGAGCGTGTCGAGCGGGTCGACGCCGTCACGGAGCGCGTCGAGATACGCCTGCACGCTCACGTGTTGGCCCTCGGCGACCGTACAGGGGAGTACCGCCGCCAGCTCGTCTCCCTGTCGGACCGCGAGGCAGACGAACGGGGTGACGAGTTTCTCCGTCGTCTCGCCGGTGAGCAGGTTGTCGTCGCGCCTGCTGACGAACGACTGGTCGATACGGACGTCGGCCGCGCTGGCCCAGTCCCGGAACGTCTCGTAACGCCGGGAGGTGTCGGTCGAGCGGTCCGCGCGAACCGCCTTCGGCCAGGTGTGGACGTCGTACGAGTCCACGATATCCATATCGCGCAGTTCGCGGATGCTGTCGAGCACCGTCTCCTGCGGTGCCGCAACTGGTGCGTAGGCACGCAGATAGACGTCGATGGTTAGTGGGTGGTTTGTGGTCATCCTTCCCCCAGGGGAACCTTAATCATTGTTCATTATTAAACTAGCCCTTCCATGGCAACATCTGCCAGCGAAGCTTCCGGCTGATAGTACTGTGTGAAACGGCATGTCGGCGCTGAGCCGACGGAATCCGGGGGAGAAATGACAGCGTGGGTGCAGCGGGGCGCAAGCGACAGCGGGGGGATGACGGGTACGGGGGCGACGGGGCTGGCAGCCTGCTCAGACGGACACCTTCCAGGTCGTCGAGGAGGAGTACCCCCACTTCTCGACGTCGACGTCGAAGTCGCCGCGCTGGATGGCGGTCATGTTGGTGCCGACCTCTTTCGCGGTCATGCCGAGGTCGTCGCCGATGAGCCGGGACTTGAAGTACGTCTTCGTCTCGGCCTTCTCGCGGAGGTACGTGAGGATGCGGCGCTGCTTGTCGGACAGGTCGAGGGTGGCGGCGGAACTCGTGCTCATATCTACAGGGAAGGGACGTGTTCTAATAGGGGGTTTGGTACAGGGAGTTAATCCGCCGCAGTCTTGCGATTTACTGGGGGCCAAACACCCCCGCACAACGTTTTGCAACGCTTCTTGGTACGGGTGGTTAATCGGGACGTTCAGAAGCTACTTAGGTGCCGATGGCTCATTTCCTCCCAATGAGTACGGTCGACGTGAGCGTCGTCCTCCCCGCCTACAACGAGGAGAAGACCATCCGCTCCACGGTGGAGACGACGCTCGCCACACTCGAATCTTTCCTCCCGGCCGACGCCTTCGAGGTCATCGTCGCCGAGGACGGCTGCGACGACCGGACGCCGGACATCGCGGACGAGATGGCGGCCGCGGACGACCGCGTGCGCCACTTCCACTCCGACGAACGCCTCGGCCGCGGTGGCGCGCTCGAACGGGCGTTCGAAGCGAGTCACGGGGACACCCTCGTCTACTTCGATACGGACCTCGCAACGGACATGAAGCACCTCGAAGAGCTCGTCGAGAGCATCCGGAGCGAGGGGTACGACCTCGCGACGGGCTCGCGCTGGATGGCGGGCCGCGAGGCGGACCGACCTGCCAAACGCGGCATCCCGAGCCGTGGGTTCAACTTCCTCACCCGGCTGTTCCTGCGCTCGGACCTGCGCGACCACCAGTGCGGGTTCAAGGCGTTCGACCGCGAGGCGTTCCTCGCGCTCCAGCACGAGGTCGAGGACAACCACTGGTTCTGGGACACCGAGATGCTCGTGAAGGCCCAGCGTCGCGGCTTCCGGGTCAAGGAGTTCGCCGTCGACTGGGAGCCAAAGGGCGACACCAAGGTCGACCTCGTTCGCGACGTGTTCGGCATGGGGAGTCAGATCCTCCGGACGTGGTGGGAGCTGTCGGTCCAGCCGCGTGTGAACCGGCGCGTCAGCCTCGTCGCCGGGACGCTCCTCTCGACGGTCGCCATCCTGCTGATGGCGTTCTACTATCTGGAGTGGGAGACGGTGCTCGAGCACATGAGTGCGGCCGAGCCGACGCTCGTGCTCGCCTCGGCGCTCGTCTACCTGCTCTCGTGGCCCATCCGGGGGCTTCGCTACCGCGACATCCTCGAAACCATCGGGTACGACAGCGACACGAGATTCCTGACCGGCGCGATATTCATCAGCCAGACGGGGAACCTCGTGTTCCCGGCGCGACTCGGTGACGGCGTCCGTGCGTACGTGATGAAGATGCGACGGGACGTCCCGTATCCGTCGGGCTTCGCGTCACTCGCCATCGAGCGGGTGTTCGACCTGCTGACCATCGCCGGGCTCGCCGGCGCGGTGATGCTCTCGCTCGTCGCGACGGGGAGCGCGGACGACATCGCCAACGCCCTCGCGGGCAAGGCGATTCCACAGGAGTACGCCCAGTATCGCTCGGCGGCGGAGTACGCCTCGTACGTGGCAGCAGGCGTCGGTCTCGCGGCGGTCGCCGCGGTCACCGCCATCTTCGCCTCGGCCCGGTCCGACCGTGACCTCGTGAGCCCGTTCGTCGCGCGCTTCAGCGACGACTCCTACGCCATCATGGTCGTGAACGTCATCAGGGGATTCGTCACGGACGTCCAGTCCGTCACGAAGGACAGCAAGGCGTTCGCGGTGGTCGGCTCGACGAGCCTGCTCATCTGGACGCTGGACGTGGTGACCGCGATGGTCGTGATGGGTGCGGTCGGTATCGACCTCCCGCTGGCACTGTTCGTCACGGTCGGCTTCTTCGCGGTGAGCGTGGGGAACCTCGCGAAGGTCCTGCCGCTCTCACCGGGTGGCATCGGTCTGTACGAGGGGGCCTTCACTGCGCTCGCGGTCGGGCTGGCTCCCGGAATCTCGGTCGAACTCGCCATCGCTGCGGCGGTCGTCGACCACGCGGTCAAGAACGTCGTCACCATCGTCGGCGGGCTCACCTCGATGGTGTCGCTGAACGTCTCGCTCACCGAGGCGGTCGAGGAGAGCACCGACGCCCGGGAGGCGGCGGAGCCGGTCGGACAGGAGTAAGGAGACCGGTTTCAGGACCGGTAGTGTGCCGTCACGAACGGCCCCAGTGCGCCAGCGACCGCGTTCTCCAGGGCGTCCTGTCGGTCGATGGCACCGCCGGTGAACACGCCGACTGCACCCTCGCTCCGGGCGACGTCGTCGCGGTCGAACTCGTCGTTCATCACCGGGCCGAGCTCTTCGCCGTCGCGGACGCGCGTCGCGACGCCGTCGGGGAGGCGGATGCTCGGGCCGGCGGCGCGCTCGACACGGTTCCCGTCGAACACGGCCGCCCACATGATGAGGTGGAGGTCCGCGGGGGCGCCGGCATCGTCCGAGCGGGGCTCGGGCGTGAGGTCGGCCACGCCGCCTTCGATGCCGACGGCGAGGTCGAACGCGCCCGTCTCGTAGGCGCGCCGGGCACGGTTCGCTGCGCCCATGATGGTCTCGTCGAGGCCGCGGGGCTGTTCGGGCACGCCCGAGTCCACGGCGACGGGCTCGATGGCCACGCCGGGGAGTGTTTCGAGGGCGCGCTCGGTCGCTGCCACCTTCACGGGGTTCTGGCTCCCGATGGCGACTCGCATTGCACGATGACATGGGCGGCAGGCAAATGTGCGTTGTCATCGCCGCTCGGACAACCCTACATTAAGTTTCCTATTTTATCGCGAGTTTGGCCGTATCACATAGGAATTCGTGGCATATAGGGAAAAATTCCACAACATTTAATACCTGCCTCCACATCGCACATCTACAGCACCAGCGCTTCCGGGTTTCTCCAGGACAGCTCCTGCCCGGTAGCCCCCGCCTTCGCACCCATGCCAAACGCACGAACCCGAACACGAGTAAGCAGTACAGAAGAGGAAACGACCGACAGCAGTCTCCAGTGCCCCGAATGTAGCGGCAACGTCGTCAGTGAGGGCTCCGAGACGGTCTGTGGCGATTGTGGTCTCGTCGTCGAAGAGGACCAGGTCGACCGCGGCCCGGAGTGGCGCGCGTTCGACGCCCAGGAGAAGAACGAGAAGTCCCGCGTCGGTGCCCCGACGACCAACACCATGCACGACAAGGGCCTCTCGACCAACATCGACTGGCGGAACAAGGACGCCTACGGGAACTCCCTCGGCTCGCGCCAGCGTGAGAAGATGCAGCGCCTGCGCAAGTGGAACGAGCGCTTCCGCACCCGCGACTCGAAAGAGCGCAACCTCAAACAGGCGCTCGGCGAGATCGACCGCATGGCCAGCGGTCTGGGGCTCCCGAAGAACGTCCGCGAGACCGCCTCGGTCATCTACCGGCGCGCGCTCAACGAGGACCTGCTCCCCGGCCGGTCCATCGAAGGCGTCGCAACGTCTGCCGTCTACGCCGCCGCGCGCCAGGCCGGCGTCCCCCGCAGCCTCGACGAGATCGCCGAGGTCTCCCGCGTCGAGAAGAACGAGGTCGCACGCACCTACCGCTACGTCGTCCGCGAACTCGGGCTCGAAGTCGCGCCCGCCGACCCCGAGAGCTACGTCCCGCGCTTCGCGTCCGGGCTGGAGCTCTCCGACGAGGCCGAACACCGCGCGCGCTCGCTCCTGAAGAACGCGAAGGAGAAGGGCGTCCACTCCGGGAAGTCCCCGGTCGGCCTCGCGGCCGCCGCGGTGTACGCCGCCTCCCTCCTCACGAACGAGAAGACCACGCAGGCCGCCGTCAGTGACGTGGCCGACATCTCCGAGGTCACCATCCGGAACCGCTACCACGAGCTGCTCGAGGCCGAGGACAACCTCGGTCTCGTCTGAGCTACAGGTCGAGAAACGCCGCGTCGTAGGCGACGCGGCCACCGATTCTCTCGTCTCTCCCGTCCCCCAGCCACCGCACCTGGAAGTCCTCGTCCGGTAGCTCGAACGGGTGGTCGAGGCCGTACGGCGTCGCCGGTTCGAAGCCGAACCGTGCGTAGAACGCCGGGTCGCCGTGGAGGACCACGAGGTCGTATCCTACCGCGGCACAGGCAGCCAGCCCGTGCCGAACGAGGGCGCTGCCGATGCCCTCGCCCTGTCGGTCGGGATGAACCGCGACGGGTGCGAGCGTGAGCGCCGCGTCGGTTCCCGGCACCGAGACCTCGGTGAACAGCACGTGGCCGACGACCCGCTCGCCGTCCTCGGCGACGATGGACAGGTCGGGCACGAACGCCTCGCTCTCACGCAGGGTCGCGACGAGTTCGGCCTCGTCGTCGGTCGGGAACGCGGCGCGGTGGACCGCTTCGACTGCGGCCCGGTCGGCGGCCGTCTCGGGACGGAACTGACACACGACTGTTCCGATGGGTGACGGCGGATTCACCGTTTCGGTGCCGCGACAAGGGATGACGGTTCGCGCAGGCTTTTGCCGGTCGCCACGCAACGCTCCCCCATGGACTTCGACTCCTTCGTGCTGTGTGCGAGCACCAGCGACCTGCGCGAGGAGCCGGCGGCTCGGGACCACGCCGACGCCGTCGAGTTCCGGATGGACCTCGCAGCCGACCCGCTCGCAGCGCTCGACGAGTACGACGGCGAGCTTCCGATTCTGGCGACGAACCGCGTCGACTGGGAGGGCGGCGAGGCGGCCGACGACCCGGCCCGGCTGGCGGCACTCGCGACCGCCGCCGAACACGAGGCGGTCGAGGCGGTCGACATTGAACTCGCTGCCTTCACCGACGATGCAGATGCTGTTGCTGCCCGCGCAGCCGAGCAGGCCCGCGAACACGGGGCCAAGATCGTGGTCTCGGCACACGACTTCGAGGGGGCCTACGACGCCGAGGAGATGGCCGAGACGCTCGACGCCGCCGGCGACTACGGTGACGTGGCCAAGCTCGCCATCGCGGCCGAGGTACCCCTGGACGTGCTGGAACTGCTCGCGGTGACCCGCGAGTTCGCGGCCGAGGGGGAGTGCGTCGCGACCATGGCCATGGGCGAGGTCGGGAGTCACTCACGGGTCGTCGCACCGACGTACGGGTCCCGAATCGGCTACGCGCCGGTCGACCCGGCAGACGCCACGGCACCCGGGCAACTCCCCCTCGAGACGATGCGGGAGCTGGTGTCGACGCTGTCGACGAAACCCGAAACCTATTGACGTAGTATCGATAACCCGGCTCCATGGTTCGCGTGCGCGTCGTCGTGGCTGTCGTGCTCTCGTTCGTCTTCCCGGGCCTCGGCCACGCCTATCTCCGCCGCTGGGCGCGGGCGCTGCTGTTCGTCGGTCTCTTCATCACCGTCACGGCGCTGGCGCTGCCCGAGGCCGCGATCACCTCGTTCGACTCGATCATCGCGGTCACCCAGCGCGTCTCCAATCAGGTGTCGCTCTCGGAGAGCGTGGCGATGAGCGTGGTCGAGATCGCCGCGATGACCGACGCCTACCTGCTGGCGAGCAGCTCGCTCCGCGCAGAAGAGGGGGGCCCGCGGTGTCCGAACTGTAAGAAGGAACTCGACGGCGAGATCGACTTCTGTCCGTGGTGCGCCCAGGAGATAGACGACCTTCGGCGCGTGCAGCACGAGTGAAAGACGGGGCACGCGGCGCGAGAACTTACTTCTCGATGATAGACTCCTCGATGGCCTCGCCGAAGTGGCGGGCCTTGTCCTCGTGGTAGAGGAGCACCTCGTCGCCGGGTTCGAGTTCGGTGACGGCCTTGCGGCCCTCGCGGGTGTGGACCTTGATGGTCTCTGCGTTCTGGAGCAGCGTCTCGACGCGGTCCTCGCCCTCGTCGTCGTCGATGGCGAGTTCGATGCGGAACATCGGACGCTTCTCTATCTTCGCGCGGCCGACGATGACCTCACGGGTGTTCCCGTTGGTGTCGACGACCTGCACCTCGTCGCCGGACTTCAACTCGGAGAGATACTTCGTCCCCCCGCCCGGAGTGCGGACGTAGGCGTGGACCGCACCGGCGTTGACCCGGAACGGCCGGGAGGCGACGTACGGCGATTCGGCCGTCTCGGCGTGGACGAAGACGAGCCCGCGCGCCATCGAGCCGATGAGCATCCCCTCGTCGTGGTCGAGCAGCGAGCCGGTGTCGATGCAGACGCGGTCTGCACTGCCGGTCTGTTCGATGGCGGTGACCTCGGCCCAGCCCATGTCCAGCTTCTCACGGTCGGCCGCGTCACGAGCATCGACGGTGTCGCGGATCTCGCCGGGGTCGTCGCTGTCCAGCAGGACGGCGTCGGAGCCGTGTTCGAGCGTCTCGAACGCGGTTCTCGCGTCTTCGGCGGTCTCGACACCCGCGATGAGCGTCGTGTCACCGCCGATGCGGGCGATGAGGTTCTCCAGCGGGATGATGGTCCAGTCCTCACCGACGACGATGGTGTAGTCGGCGACCGACGCGACCTCCTCGGCCAGCTTCTCGTACTCCTTCCCGAGGATGCGGACGTAGCCGCCGCTGGCGTTGCCTCGCCGAATCGTCGAGAGGTCCGCGGACCCGGAGAAGTCGGTCGGGAAGTCGATGGTGCCGTCACCTTCGCCGTCCTTGCCGACGACGTAGGCGTCGGGCTCGGCGAGGCC
The DNA here is from genome assembly GCF_051207375.1 of Haloarchaeobius pelagicus. Taxonomy (NCBI): domain Archaea; kingdom Methanobacteriati; phylum Methanobacteriota; class Halobacteria; order Halobacteriales; family Halorubellaceae; genus Haloarchaeobius; species Haloarchaeobius pelagicus. The sequence continues at coordinate 640,209 of NZ_JBPJZD010000001.1, forward strand.
ACCGTCGCTCTCTATCTCGTCGCCCTCCTCGTCGCCGCTCTCGGCGTCGGTGATGACGTCGACGTCGCCCGCCGTTCGGAAGGCAGCGATGTTGACCGCGCCGAGTTCGCGGACCCTCGCCACGTCCGTATCGTCGACGAGCACCCAGTCGACGCCGGCTTCCAGTCCCGCGGTGATGCGTCGTTTTCGAGCCTCCCAGTCGCCGACGGAGCCGTCGGCTTTCAGCCAGACTTCGCGTTCTGTGGTCATACCACGAAGTGGGACAGGGCGTTGCTTTAACGTGGCGGAAGTGGCGATTGTGCTCAGTTCAGGACGCTGCCGGCGAGAGATGCGACGAGTGCGCCGATGGCACCGACGAGACCGCTGAGCGTGCCGTTCAGCAGAACCCCGACCGTGTCGTAGGGCGGGACCGTCTCGTCGAAGGGAAACGAGTTCTCGACGACGGCGAACTGGCTGTGGGGAATCCACGTGCTCGCCAGGAAGAAGAGGACACAGCCGACGAGTGCACCAGCCATCACGGCCGGCACTGCCTTGCGGCGCGACCCCTCACGGTGGACTCCGGCGACGAAGGCCACCATGGTCGCCAGGACGGGCGCGAAGTACGGCACGAAGATGTACGCCAGTCGCCCCAGCTCGTTCTGGTACGCCTGCGCGCTCACCTCGTCGCCCGAGGCGGCGAGTTCCAGCATGGTCGAATCTCCGAACTGGCCGACGACGACGGGTAGTAAGCCGACTGCGACCCCGAGGGCAAAGAGGGCGAGCGCGACGACGCCGAACTGGCGGAGGAGGGTCCGGTCGGTCAGCACCGCGGCGATGTCACCGAGTGTGATGACATCGTCGTAGGGGGACTGTTCAGGGTTGGACATGGTTCAGGACTCACCCGCGAGGAATATATCTCTTTCTCGTCACGTCTGGTCGACTGGACGACTCACTCCATGATGCCGCCCACGAGTGCGCCACCGAGCGCACCTACCGCCCCAGTGATACCGACGAGTGCGCCGTTCAGGAGTACGCCTGCCGTGTCGTACGGTGGGATCGCCTCCTCGAAGCCCCACGACCCTTCCGCGACGGCTAACTGTGTGTGACCGATTCCGGTACTCACGAGGACGAACAGGAGACAGCCGACGAACGCGCCGCCCGCCACGAACGGGAGCACTCTTCGCCACGGTCCCTCGCGCCTGAATCCGGCGATGAACGCGACGGCCGCGGCCAGCAGCGGCGCGAGGTAGGGGCCGAAGTCATAGATGCTGCGCGACACACCGTTCTGGTGTTGTTGTGTCGTGGCCGCGAACCGCGAGGGTTGGTCCAGGATGTTCGGGTCGCTGAATCCTCCGTAGAGAACGGGTACCAGCCCGAACGCGAGACCTGCCGTCAGTAGTGCGAGCGTCACACCGGCGAACTGCCGGACCACGACTTCGTCTGTCAGCGCGGACTCGATGGCATCGAGCGTGATGCGGTCGTCGGGGGAGGACTGTTCAGGGTTGCTCATGGTCCAGCCCTCACCTTCGAACGATATATCTTTTGACAAGCACGTCCGCCCGGACTCCCGTGAACCGGTCCCGTCATCTCATGAGACTGCCAGCGAGGCTTCCACCGAAGGCACTGACTGCGCCCACGATACCTGTGAGTAGTCCGGTTACCAGATGGGCAGTCGTGTTGTACGGTGGGACCTCGTCCCGAAACCCGACGAATCTCTCGACGATACCGAACTGGCTGTGTGCCAGCGCAGAACTCGCGAGGACGAACAGGAGACAACCGACGAACGCGCCGGTCACAGCGGACACGGCCACCATTCCACGGTTTGCAGCAGTGCGGGCACCAAGGGCGACGCCCACGACACAGGCGAGCATCGGTGCGAGAAGGGGTGCGTAGTTGAACACCATCAATGCGGTGAGGTTCTGTCGCATCTGGCTTCCAAACTCGGGCGGGTAGAGGAACAGGGGGTCGCCGAATTCGCCGTACAGTACCGGGACCAGTCCGAACGCGACTCCGCCGACCGTGAGCAATCCGGCGACCACGGCGAGCTGCCGGAGCGCCCCCTCGCCTGTGAAGACTGCCGCGATGTCGCGGAGGGTGATGACATCGTCGTATGGGGAGTTCTCAGGGGTGGACATGTCACACTATTTTTCGATAGCCGTGAAATAGATTGCCTCCAGCGTTCCCCTCGACAGCTCTTTGTCCCTCTACCCGCTACTCTCGCCCAGATGACGGCCCCCGCCACGGTTCTCTTCGACCTCGACCTGACCCTCTGTGCCTCCACACAGGACCGCGACACGCTCCTCTCCCGGACATTCGACGCCGTCGGCGTCGACCAGTACTGCGAGCCCGCGGACCTCGGTGCGGTCGTCGGCGAGGTGGAGACGGCCGAGACCGAACACGAGTTCTACGCCTCGATCTTCGCCGCGGCGGCCGACCGCGCCGGCGTCGAGGACGTGCCCGCCGACGCGCTCGCCAGCGCCCACGCCGACCTCGTGGACCACTCGGCGGTCGAGTTCTGCCCGGGCGCAGAACGCGCCCTGGAACACGCCCGGACCCACGCCGAGAGCGTCGGGCTCGTCACGAACGGCGGCGAGGAGAGCCAGACCACGAAATTAGAGTCACTCGGCATCGCGGGCGACTTCGACGCGACGGTGTTCGTCGACCCCCGCAACGGCGTCGAGCCGAAGCCCCACCCCGCGCCGTTCGAGCGCGCGCTGGGCGCGCTGGATGCGGTGCCGGAAGCGACCATCCACGTCGGCGATTCCCTCCGGTCGGACGTGGCCGGGGCGAACGCCATGGGCATCGGCTCGGTGTGGGTGCCCTACGACGCCGCGAGCCACGATGGCGACCACTACCCGACCCACCAGCTCGACTCGCTCCACGAGTTCGAGACGGTCTTCTGAGTCTCACCAGTCGTCGCCCAGTTCCTTCCTCGCCTGCTGGTACCCCCGGTGGTCCCGCCAGGTCTCCCCCGAGTCGACGTGTTCGACCACGTATGGAGACTGGCAGACGCCACATCGGTAGCCGTCGGCGGGTTGTTTCACCGGTTTCGAGGCGCGGTGCCGGGCCGCCCGCCAGTCGCAATCGCTCGTCACGCAGCGCAACACGTACCGCGGCTCCGAGAACGTCTCGCAGTGTCGCGGGGCGTCGAGTTCCGCGGCCTTCTGCCGGAAGCGCGCGCCGTGTCCCGACTCGCCGTACTGCTGGAACTCCCAGGCGTGGACGAGTTCGTGCCGGATGGTGTCGGTGAACTGCCGCCAGCCGAAGGCGCGGTACGCCTGCCAGGTGAGGACGATGGTGCAGGTCTCGTCGCCGGGATGGTAGCGACACGCGCCCGCGCGCCGCTTCGCCCGCTTCGACACCTCCCAGTCCACCCGGTCGAGGTCGACGTCGATGTCGACCGTGCTGGCGTACGTCTTCGCCCAGGCACAGAGGTCCGCGGGCGTGTCGGGGTCTGGGGTGCCGGTCTCGCTCACGGTTGCATCCGTGACCGGATTCGACCTAAGCGTTCCGGCGGCAGAGCCGCCCAACGGTTCCGGCGTGGCAGTACCTGTCGGGACGACACAAAGTTCATGCCCGATTCGCGGGTCGATACGAATATGTCCTCCATCACCGACAGGTTGCCGTCGTTCGCGCAGGTGGAGACCGCGCTCGCACTCTTGCTCATCGCGAGCCTCGCGGGCATCCTGCTCTCCAGTGGGAGCCTCATCGGGGCCGCCTTCGAGGGGAACTGGCTCCTCACCGTCCTCCTGGTCCCGGTGTTCCTGCTCCCGGCGGTCGTGATACTCCACGCACTCGTCGACCTGTACCGGGCCATCGACGGCGACGACGCGACCATCGAAGATGCCCTCGGGCACCTGGCGCGCGTGCTCCCGGCCGGAGCGTTCTTCACCGGTGTCTGGCTCGTCACGCAGATCGACCCGGACGCCGAGTTCGACCCGAGGGCCCTCATCGCGGTCATCCTCCTGTTCGTCGGAACCGTGGCACTGGTCGGGATGGTACTGGCACAGGCTGGCTGGCGACTGCTCCGAGGAACGAATACGAGAACAGAAACTTAGACTTCCATCGCGAAACCGCCGCGCTTCAGCGCTTCGTCGACGCTCACGTCGTCGTGGACGATTGCCGAGACCGCGCGAGCGATGCTCTCCGGGGATTCGTGCTGGAAGATGGAGCGGCCCATCGAGACGCCGGCCGCGCCGCCGTCCATCGCGCCGCGGACCATCTCGACGGTCTCACGGTCGGTGCCCTTCGAGCCGCCGGCGATGACGACCGGGAGGCGGGTCGATTCGGTGACGTGCTTGAAGGAGTCGCCGTCGCCGGAGTAGCCCGTCTTGACGATGTCCGCGCCGACCTCTTCGGCGAGGCGGACCGCGTGGCCGAGCGCCTCGGGGTCGTCACTCTCGACGTCAGGGCCGCGGGCGTACGCCATCGCGAGGACCGGCATGCCGTAGTCGGCGGCCTCGGCGGTGACCTTCGAGAGCTGCTCTATCTGGCCGGGTTCGTAGTTCGAGCCGACGTTGATGTGGAAGGAGACGGCGTCGGCACCGACCCGGATGGCCTCTTTCACGGTGCCCGTCATGCGTTTGTCGTTGGCGTCGGGGCCGATGACCGTCGAGGCGTTGAGGTGGACGATGTAGCCCGCGTCGTTCTTGTGCTCGTGGACGCGGGGGGCGATGCCCTTCTGCGTGAGGACCGCGTCCGCGCCGCCACGCGTGACCGCGTCGATGGTCGATTCGATGTCCTTCAGTCCCTGTACAGCGCCGAGTGTGATTCCGTGGTCCATCGGGACGATGACGTACTTCCCGTCTGTCCCGATGCGCTCCAACCGTGTCTTGAGTCCTGTGTCTGTGTTCATGTATGTCACTGTGTAGCAAACAATCCGTTATGTCCCTTCTGGTTCGGGTACTCCTTGCGCGTAACCGGCCCGGACGCCCTCTGCGAGTTCTCTCGCCTTCTCCTCGAGGCGCTGGGGGACGTCGTCGCCCTCGGGGTCGCCGTACTCCGCGACGATGTCCACGAGGGCGCTGCCGACGATGACGCCGTCGGCTCCGCCGGCCACGATACGCTTGGCATGGTCTCCGGTCGAAACACCGAAGCCGACGGCCTTGGGGATATCGTACTGACAGATGCGACTGAGAGAATCGGACGTCTGGTCGCTCACGTCGTCTCTGGCCCCGGTCGTGCCGAGTCGCGCCTGCACGTACACGTAGCCGGAGGTCTGTTCCATCATGCGTTCGAGGCGCTCGCCGCGGGTCGTCGGCGCGATGATGAAGATGAGGTCGAGCCCGTACTCGTCACACGCCTCGCGGAGCGGGTCGGACTCCTCGGCCGGGAGGTCCGGCACGACGAAGCCCGAGATACCGACTTCGGCGGCACGCTTCACGAAGGGCGTGGGGCCTTCGTCCTCACCGTACTGGTAGATGAGGTTGTAGTAGGTCATACAGACCAGTGGTACCTCGACGTCGAGCGACTCGACGAAGTCGAAGTACACGTCGGGGGTGACCCCGGCTTCGAGTGCGCGGACGACCGAGGCCTGGATGGTCGGTCCTTCCGCGATGGGTTCCGAGAACGGCAGGCCGAGTTCGATCACGTCGGCCCCGCCGCGTTCGAGCGCCTTCACGTACTCTCGGGTGCGTTCGACGCTCGGGTCGCCCACGCAGAGGTACGGCACGAAGGCGGGTTCGTCGAAGGCGTCGCTGAGGCGGCTCATTGGTCTCCCTCCTTCCCGACCTGGGTAAAGACGTCCATATCGGGCGCACCCGGGATGTTCCGCTTCTCGGTCTCCTCGATGACCGCTTCGAGGTCCTTGTCACCGCGCCCGGAGACGTTGATGACGGTCACCTCACCCAGCTGGTCCGAGTGCTCGGCCGCGAACGCGACCGCGTGGGCGGACTCCAGTGCGGGGATGATGCCCTCGTGCTGGCTCAGGTGGTGGAAGGAGGCGAGTGCCGCGTCGTCGTCGACGTTCACCGGAGTCACCCGTCCCTCGTCGACGAGGTAGGCGAGCTCCGGGCCGACGCCGGCGTAGTCCAGGCCAGAGGAGATGCTGTGGCTCTCGACGATGTTCCCGTCCCTGTCCTGCAGGAGCTTCGTCCGGGCCCCGTGGAGAATCCCTTCAGAGCCGGTCGAGAGCGACGCCGAGTTCGGGGCGACGCCCGTCTCGTCGTCGACCTCCAGCGAGGACCCGCCCGCCTCGACGGCGAACAGGTCCACGTCCTCGTCGTCGACGAAGTTCGCGAAGGTGCCCATCGTGTTCGAGCCGCCGCCCGCGCAGGCGACGACCGAATCCGGCAGACGACCCGCCTGTTCCTGTATCTGGCGGCGGGCCTCCTCGCTGATGACGGCCTGGAAATCTCGCACCATCGACGGGAACGGGTGCGGGCCGACCACGGAGCCGATGACGTAGTGGGTGTCCTCGACGTTGGTCGCCCAGTCGCGCATCGTCTCGTTGATGGCCTCCTTGAGGGTGCCACGCCCGGCGGTCACAGGGTTGACCTCGGCCCCGTTCAGGCGCATGCGGAACACGTTGGGACGCTGGCGAGCGATGTCGCGGGTCCCCATGTATATCTCGCACGGGAAGTCGAGGTGGGCCGCCGCCATGGCCGTCGCGGTGCCGTGCTGGCCCGCGCCGGTCTCGGCGATGATGCGTTCCTTGCCCATGTACTTCGCGAGCAGCACCTGCCCGAGCGCGTTGTTCAGCTTGTGTGCGCCCCCGTGGAGCAGGTCCTCGCGCTTGAGGTACACCTCTATCCCATACTCCTCGCTGAGGCAGTCGGCCCGCTGAAGCGGGGTCGGGCGGCCGCCGAAGTCGCGAAGTCGGCGGCGGAACTCGTCCATGAAGCCGTCCTCGTTCTCCAGGACGTAGCGCTGGTAGGCGTCTTCGAGCTCCTGAATCGCAGGCATCAGGGCTTCCGGGACGTACTGGCCGCCGTAGCGGCCGAACGTTCCCGGTCGGTCGAGTGTCGGTTCCTCGGTCGTCGTCCCGTCGTCGTCGTCAGTACTCATGCGTTCACCAGGTTGCGTGTGTTCGTCTCCACGTCGCCGTCCATTATCGCGCTGCCGACGAGCAGCCCATCCGCGCCAGCGTCGCGCATCCGCCGCGCGTCCGCGGGCGTCGTGATTCCGGATTCGGCGAGCAGTGTCACGTCGTCCGGAACGTGGGGCGCGATGGACTCGAATGTGTCGAGGTCGACGACCAGTTTCGTGAGGTCGCGGTTGTTCACGCCCACCAGCGTCGCCCCGGCGTCGAGGGCGGTCTCCAGCTCGGCCAGCGTGTGGACCTCGACCAGCGGCTCGAAGCCGCGGTCGCGGGCCGCCTGGATCATCCCTTCGAGGTCGTCGAGGAATCGCACGATGAGCAACACCGCGTCGGCCTCGACGGCATCGAGGTGGGCCTCCTCCAGCAGGAAGTCCTTGCGCAGCACGGGGACGTCGACCGCCTCGCGGATGCGTTCGAGGTTCTCCGTGCTCCCGCCGAAGTGCTCCGGCTCCGTGAGAACCGAGATGGCGGCCGCGCCGCCCGCGACCATCTGTCTCGCCAGCTCGACCGGGTCGTCGGTCCGCGAACCCTCTGTCGTCGGACTCGTCGGCTTCACCTCCGCGATGACGGGTGTCCGCCCGTCGGCCGCGGCGGCCGCGAGCCCATCGACGAGCGACCGCGATTCCACCGAGACGCGCCCGTCAGGCGTCTCTCGCCGCGCCGCAGCGTCCAGAATCGACTGGACCGCTGGCGCAATATCCTCAGTAGCGTTCATCATCGTACATTGATGTGCTAATATGTACATAAGCCTTGCGCACGCCTCAGAGAATCGCATAGTGCTGCTGGAAACATTTTTGCACAATAATACAGTTTAAAAGTTTAAGTTATTTCCATCGGTATCTGGTAGGTGTCGCATGTCAACAGCCACCACGACTCCAGCGACACGACGAATCGCTTCCGTAACCCTCGCCCTCGTGCTGCTTATCGGCGCGGTCGGGCCGGCAGCCGCGACCGCCGATTCCGGCCCGGACAACGACCCGGTCCTGTTCGTCCACGGGTTCTTCGACACCCACGACACGCCCTGGTGGGACCTTGCCGAGCATCGCCTCGTCGAGCGCGGCTACGACCCCGGGAACGTCCACGTCCTCGACCTCGGCTCCATCCCCGGGACGACCGTCCACTCGCCAGAGGACTACGCGCAGGTCGTCTGTGACCGCGTGCAGGAGATCGCCGCCGAGACGGGGAGCGAGGTCGACATCGTCGCCCACTCGATGGGTGGTCTCGACTCCCGGTACTGCGTCGAGAAGCTCGGCGGGAACGTCCACGTCGACGACCTCATCACCCTCGGGACGCCGCACCAGGGGACCTACGCCGCCTACCTCGCGTACCTCACCCCCGGCGGCTACGACATGGTCCCCGGCAGCGACTTCCTCACCGACCTGAACGACGGCACCCTCGCGAAGGGTGTCGAGTACACCGCCATCTGGAGCGACAGCGACGAGATAATCAACCCGGACGAGTACGCCAAGCTCCCCGCCGGCTCCATGGACTCGGTCGCCGAGGCCCGGAACATCAACCGACACTGGGAACTTCACCTCCAGCTCGCCTGGGACGAGGACGTCTTCGAGGTCTGGTACCAGTACCTGGACTGACGAGGAACCTTCAAGTCGGTCTCGCCCGACTATTCGCGTATGGACGACGCGGGCATCTACGCGAGGCACTACCCCTTTCTCGAACGATACGTGCAACTCGGCGTCGCGAGCGGGCGGGTTATCTCGGTCTCGTTCCCCGAAGAGCCCGACGACGGCGCGGGGGAGGACCACCCACTACTCGACCGTATCCAGACCTACTTCGATGGGGTCCAGAAGGTGAACTTCGACGACGTGACGGTCGCACTCACGCTCCCGACCGACCAGCGCGAGGTCCTTGAAACCTTACGCGAGAACGTCCCGTACGGTGAGCAACTGGACGTGAAACAGCTCGCCCGCATGACGCCCGGGCTCGACGCCGAGGACGAGGACGATCTCATCCTCGTGCGGACCGCCCTCGACGCCAATCCCGCGCCCTTGCTCATCCCGTGTCACCGCGTCCGGGACGGCCCGAGCGCCGCCCCGCCGGAGGTCGAACAGCGCCTGCGCTCGGTCGAAGAACTCTGATTCTCGCTCAGTAGCCCCACTCCACGCCCAGTCCCTCGTGGACCACGAACTCCAGCGCGTTCACCAGATAGTGCGCCACCACCACGGCCAGCAGGCTGCCCGTGAGGATGAACGCCGCCGCAAGCACGAACCCCAGGGTTCCCGTGATGGCGACGCCCGCCGGCCCCTGCACGCCGTGACCGACGGCGAACGCCAGCGACGAGACGACGGCCAGTAGCCACGGCGAGACGCCGAAGCCAACCGCGAGCGCGCCGACGAGGACCGCCCGGAACATGAACTCCTCGAACACCGCGACCAGCGGGAGGACGCCGACGAGCAGGACGACCCAGCCCTTCGGCGTGTCGGGGGCGAGCAGCGCCCGCAGCTCCTCGCCGGTCTCGATGCCGAACCGGGCCGACACCGACGAGCCGACCTGGTTCGCCGCGTAGAGCGCGATGCCGAGCCCGATGCCGGCTACCAGTGGGACCGGCCCGAAGTGGATTCCCGCGAGTCCGAGCGCGGCCGGTGGAACGTTCGCCAGCACCGCCGCCCCGACGAGAATCGCGAGAAACAGCCCCTGCGTGAGTGCGACGTTCGCCAGCAGCAAGCCGGTCGAGAGCTCGTGCCGTGCCTGGTCGGGCGCGTTCTCGGCCAGCCACTGGTCCTGGCGCTCGGTCGCCCAGCCGTCGCCCTGCTCGGCGACCCACTCCTCGTACAGTCCCTCGTGCTCGGCGAACTGCTCGCGAGCGTGGGCATCGAGTTCCTCGGCCGTGGGGAGTGCAGGGTCCGAGGTCGTCACTGTCGAACTCGTGGCGTGCGCAAGAAAGAGCAAGAACCCACAGACGACCACCGCGACGGATGCGAAGGCCGCCCAGTTCGGCATCTACTGCGGGCTCGGAGACCCGCCGCTTCGACCGACGTTGTGTTCGAGCGCCGAGCCCGTGATGGACTTCAGGCGGTCGACAAGCGAGTCCTTCTCGGTCTCGCCGACGAGGGCCACCTCGAGGACCTCGCTGATGTGGCTGACCGGGATGATCTCGATCTGCTCTTTGTACTCGTCTTCGATCATCACGTCCTGCTCGTTCGCCTTCGGGATGATGACCCGGTCGAGACCGGCCTTCGCCGCGGCCTCGATCTTGTGGGTCACCCCACCGACGGGGAGCACGTCGCCACGGACCGACAGCGAGCCGGTCATCGCCATCGACTGGTCGACGGGCACGTCTTCGAGCGCCGAGATGACCGCGGCCGCGACCGTGATGGACGCGGAGTCACCGTCGACACCCTGCTGGCCCGCCTGGACGAACTGGATGTGGATGTCCTTCTCCGAGATGTCCTCGTCGGAGAACTTCTTGATGATGGCGGAGACGTTCTGCACTGCCTCCTCGGCCATCTCCTGGAGCTTCCCGGTCGCGATGACCTTACCCTGGCCCTGTGCCGGGACGACCTCGGCCATGACGGGGAGGACGATACCGGAGTCCTCGCCCATGACCGCGAGGCCGTTGACACGGCCGACGACGTCCCCGGAGGAGACGGTCAGCTCGTAGTCCTTGCGGCGCTCGATGTAGTCGTCGGCCAGCTGCTGCTCGATGGAGCGGCTGCGGCGCTTGGCGCGGAGCACGTCCTCGCGGTCCGTGTTCTCCTTGTCCTCGGCGCGGGCGATGTCACCGGAGACACGCACCAGGCCACCGAGGTTACGCAGTTCGAGGGTCAGGTGCCCCTTGCGGCCCGCGCGGCGGCGGGCTTCGAGGATGATCTCCTCGACGGCGTCGCGGGTGAACGACGGGAGGCGGCCGTCCTTGGCGACCTCCTGTGCCACGAAGCGCGCGTACTTGCGGCGCATCTCGGGCGTGTCCTCGATGGTGTCGTCCATGTAGACCTCGTACCCGTAGCCCTTGATACGGCTGCGGAGTGCGGGGTGCATGTTCTCCATCGCGTCGAGGTTCCCCGCGGCGACCATGATGAAGTCACAGGGGACGGGCTCGGTCTGGACCATCGCACCCGAGGAGCGCTCGGACTGGCCCGTGATGGAGAACTCGCCCTCCTGGATGGCGGTCATCAGCTTCTGCTGGGACCGGATGTCGAGGGTGTTGATCTCGTCGATGAACAGCACGCCCTTGTTCGCCTTGTGGATGGCACCGGGCTCGACGCGGTCGTGGCTCGGCGTCTCCATCCCACCGGACTGGAACGGGTCGTGGCGGACGTCGCCCAGCAGCGCACCGGCGTGCGCGCCCGTCGCGTCCTCGAACGGTGCGGTCTGCTGTTCCGCGTTGTTCACGATGAGGTTCGGAATCATCGAGTCGCTCGAGCGACCGGAGTAGCGGAACGCGAGGTAGACGACACCGGCTGCGAGGATACCCAGCAGCAGGTTGCGGGTGACGACCGCGTACACGAGGACGACGGCCATGATGATGAGCATCAGGAACGAGCGCATCTGGTTGCGCTTTCGGGCCTCGTCTTTGTACGCCTCGATAATCTGGTCGCCCTTGCCCGCGGGAACAGTTCGGACCTTCGGCTCGTTGCCGTCGTCCGGGTTGTGGTAGACGAGGATGTCCTGCAGGTCCTCCTTCGGGAGGAGTTGCGACATCGCCTTCGCCAGCATCGACTTCCCGGTGCCCGGGGAGCCGATCATCATCACGTGCCGGCGCTGCTTGGCAGCTTTCTTGACGATGTCACGGGCCTCGTCCTGGCCGATGACCTGGTCGACGAGGCGCTCTGGCACCTCAATCTCTTCGGTGCTGTCGATCTGGAGGCCACCGAGGAGGTCGTCCTCGGCGACATCTTCGTCGATGTCGGCACCGATGTCGACTTCCACGTCGCTACCCAGTCGTTCGATGGAATCACCGTCCTCGGAGGGGGAATCGTCGGGGACGACGGGGTCCGGATGCTCGTCCTTCGGGACGCCCGGCATTTCCGTCTCGCCCGACTCGGAATCCCCGTCAGTCTCGGTCTCCTCGACCGTCTCCGGGATTCCGTCGGTGGTGTCACTGTCGTTGCTCATAGAATCGGGTTACTACCTGAATCGAAGGCTCAGGGACTGATATACTTTCTCCCCTCGTACCTCTGTACCACACGACCGGATTCGTGGGATACAAGGCTCCTACAGCCCGTGAACGGCACCCACCCGATGCCGCCATCCTTATAAATGACACGGTCGACCAATTGAGTATGACCCGCGGATTCTACATCGGGCGGTTCCAGCCGTACCACAACGGCCACCACAGCATGGTGAAGACCATCGCGGAGGAGGTCGACGAACTCGTGCTTGGTATCGGGAGCGCGGGGGACTCCCACAGCACCCACGACCCGTTCACGGCGGGCGAGCGCATCATGATGCTCACGAAGTCGCTCCAGGAGTTCGACCTGACGACGTACTCGGTCCCTATCGAGGACTTAGACCGCAACTCGGTGTGGGTGAGCCACGTCCAGTCGATGTCGCCGTCGTTCGACGTGGCGTACTCGAACAACCCGCTCGTCATCCGGCTGTTCGAGGAGGCCGGCATCGAGGTGCGCCAGTCGCCGATGTTCAACCGCGACGTGCTGGAGGGCACCGAGGTCCGCGAACGGATGATCCAGGGCAAGGACTGGGAGAGCCTCATCCCGGACCCGGCCGTCGAGGTCATCCGCGAGATAGACGGCATCGGCCGCCTCCAGCAGGTGGCCGCGAGCGACTCCAACGGCGGGGAATGATAACGCTCGCCTCCGACTTCGGGTCGCCCTACCCCGCCGCCATGACGGGCGTCATCTGTGCCCGGTCCGACGCCCGCATCGAGGACATCGCCCACGACTTCCCCCGACACGACGTTCGTGCGACTGCGTTCTGGCTCCGCGAGCTTCTCCCCTATTTTCCGCCGGCAGTCCACTGTGTCGTCGTCGACCCCGGCGTCGGCACCGACCGCGACGCCATCGTGCTTCGCGTCGGTGACCACGCCCTCGTCGCGCCCGACAACGGGGTGGTCCTACCTGTCGCCCGCGAACTGGCTGGACTCGCGCCCGGCGACCCCCTCGAACGCGAGGACGTGACGGCCTTCGTCATCGACGACGCCGAGGCCGACAGCACCACGTTCCACGGCCGCGACGTGTTCGCCCCGGCCGCCGCCGCACTCCACGAGGCAGGTGTCGCGAACGCAGAGAGCCTCGACCGACTCACGCCGACCGATTCTGTGAATCTCGTCGACTGCATGCTCCCCGAGGCCGACGTGGAAAACGGCCGCGCCGAGGGTGAGGTCCTCGTCGTGGACGACTTCGGGAACGCCATCACGAACGTCCCGGGCGAGTTCCTCGCGGGTGCGAGCGCAGTGACGGTAAACGGGGACCGCACACCCGTCGGCGAGACCTTCGCCGCGGTCCCCGAGGGTGACCCACTCGTCACCGTCGGCAGCCACGGTCTCGTGGAGTGCGACGTGAACCAGGGCCGCGGCGACGAGGCGTTCGGGCTCGCAGTCCGAGACGCGGTCGTCCTGGAGCGGTGCTGAGATGTTGACGCCGTTCGCCGCGATGAACGCCCTCGGCACCATCGCGTTCGGGGCCGCCGGCGCGTCCAAGGGCGTCGAGAAGGACCTCGACTACCTCGGGGTGTCGGTCCTCGGGGTCGTCACGGCCCTCGGCGGCGGTATCACCCGTGACCTGCTCGTGGGTAAGGTCCCCGGCGCGCTCCTGTCGGAACTGGACATGACCCTGGCACTGGCAGGTGTCGGCGTCGCCATCGTCCTCACGCACCTCGAAGCAGGCGACATCGCGGACTCGCCGCTGCTCACGATTCCCGACGCCATCGGGTTAGCTGCATTCGCCGGGACCGGGGCCATCGTCGGCTACCAGGCCGGGCTCTCGCCCTTCGGCGTCGTCATCACGGCGACGCTCACGGGAACTGGCGGCGGCGCGATTCGGGACCTGCTGGCACAAGAGGTCCCGAGCATCCTCCACGAGGACTTCTACGCGACCTGCGCGCTGGCCGGCGGGGCCGCCTTCTGGGTCGTTCGAGAACTGGGCGGGCCGCAGGTGTGGGCCACGGCTGCGAGTGTCGGACTCGCGCTGGGGCTGCGGCTTGCGGCGATGCGATACGACTGGTCGCTGCCGAACCCGTGAGTGGTCTGATTCGCCGTCGTTTCGACGGATACGCTGGTCGACCGAGGGCGCGAGTGAATCGACGATGCGCCTGCCAGCATCGTGTGAACTTCGCAGTCTCGTGTTGAATACACCGCAGGTATCGGGCCTCGAACGTCCCTCTGACGGACACCGACACGCCCCATCACCGAGAGTCCGGTGCTTCTCCGGAGGAGCGTTCGCGCTACGAGTCCGCCGCGAACTCGACGCCCGTTATCTGGACTCGAGCACCACCGCTCGCCTCCGATCCTATCGAAATCTCCCACCCGTGTGCGTCGGCGATCGCCCGGACGATCGAGAGCCCGAATCCAGTCCCATCCTCACGGCCCGAATACCCGAACTCGAACACCTGTTCGGGGTCGACCTCGGCGAACCCGGGACCATCGTCCTCGATGTAGAACCCTGCACCGTCCGGGAGTGGCCCCACCCGAACAGTGACGTCGCTCCCACCGTGCTCGACACTGTTGCGCAGCACGTTCTCGAACAGCTGGAGCAATCGGTCTCTGTCTGCGAGTATCGTCGGCACCGGTTCGTACACACACTCGGCGGTCTCTGGAACCGTACCTTCCCGTGCCCGCTCGAACACCGCTCCGACGTCGGTCGGTTGCGTCGTCTCGACCAGCCGGCCCTGATGGGCGACGGTGAGCAGGTCGTCGACGAGTCTCTCCGCCCGCTTGAGCGCTTCCTCGGCGGCGTCGAGGTGTTCGTCCTCGGCCGTCTCCCGGTACAGATACAACCGGCCGTCGATGACCGCCAGCGGCGACCGCAGGTCGTGTGTCACGGTGCTGGTGAACTCCTCCAGCCGCTCGTTCTGTCGTTCGAGTCGCTTGCGCTGCCGTTCGAGTTTTCGCTCGCGGCGCTTCTGGTCGGTGATGTCCTGAACGACACCGAGCGCACGGTGCGGTTCACCCACATCGTCGTCGAACATCCGCCCGCGGGCGGCGATCCACCGCTGCTGACCGTCCTCCCGGACGATCGGACACTCGAACGTCCACAGTCCCGTCCGGAGGCTCTCCTCGAAGCTCCGCTCGATGCGGTCGCGATGCGCCGGGACGACGTGGTCGAGGAATCGCTCGAAGCTCCAGTCGTCGGGCGGTCCGTCGTAGCCGAATATCTCGTCGTGTCGAGCCGTACGGACGGGCGAGTCGAGCGTCTGTAGGTCGAGTTCCCAGATACCGATTCCCCCGATTTCGGTCGCGAGGTGGAGCCGTTCCTCGGACGCTTGCAGTGCCTGCTCGGTCGTCTCGCTGTCCGCACGGGAGCTCGTCGCTGACGTGTTGGTAGACTCGACGGTATCACCAGTCCCGCGTGGCGTCTGCCGGTGGGACGTCGGAGTGTCGACGGGTCGCCACCACACACGTCCGTGAGCGCCGACCTCCTTCGTTTCTAGAAATCTCTCGCCGACGAGGGTTTCGAGGTGCTCGGAGACGGCCCGGTTGGAACAGTCGAATTTCGCGGCTACTTCCGATGTGGTCAGTGGAGTCCCGGGCGGGCCGAAGCCTTCAACCACCGCTCTAACTGCCGTGAGTGATGGTGCGGCAGATGGCATGAGTAACATACGACACTAGAGAGCATATAGCGTGCGCCCGGAGAAGGGAACGTACGTCGGAGTCTTAACAGGCCCATCCTCCTCACCTGCGCCGCCAGCTGCTGAATGCACTCTCTGTATGCAGCAGGCAGTTCCTCACCCGGTCGGCAGATCGAGAATCCTCGCCCACTCCAGTACCGGCTGGAAGTCGTCCGATGCGCACATACCACCTGAAGGGATTATCCCGCTCGCCCACCGAGTGGCACCTATGCAGTGGTGTGTCCGGCCACCGAGAGCAGCCGGGGGCGAGAGTGGAAGCACCCGCGACCGAAGCCGGAGGGGGAGAGTGGCGTGACCGACGACCCCCTCCCGGTCGAACACCTCTCGCCGCTCGCCACGCTCGTCGACGAGGTACTCGCGGGCGTCGGCTACGATGTGACGGCCGCCATCGATGCCATCGACGACGCGGTCCCCGGATACGGTGGTCTCTTCGACCCCGCGACCACCCGGACCGAGCTCCGACGCGCACTCGACGACCTGCTGGCGTCGGGGGTCACACGGCCACCCGTCCCCGAGCCACCGGACGACAGCTTCGTCCTCTACGTCGACGGGAGTTCACGCGGCAATCCCGGCCCCGCGGGTGCGGGCGCTGTCATCATGGACGCGTCGGAGAACGAACTCGCCCGGCTCGGCCGACCCGTCGGCTCCCGTTCGGGGAACAACACCGCCGAGTACGTCGCCCTCCAGCTCGGGCTCTCCGAACTGCTGACCCGGTACGAGCCACGTAATCTCGAGGTGCGTATCGATTCGATGACCGTCATCCGGGACGTCTGGGGCGGCGACGACCCGACGGAACCGGGTGTCGAGCGGTACAGCGAGGCCATCGCGGCGGCACTGTCGCGCATCCCGGAGCACCGGTACACGCATCTTGCCGACAGCGACCCGAACCCTGCTGACGCGCTCGCGACAGTGGGTGCGGACATCGCGGCGCTTGGACCGTGATGGTGGTGGCACGGAGCGATACCTGAACCGACCGTTTCCCTAGCTGGAAGGGGACAGCCCACGGCTCTATCCGTGGGAGGACTCCGACAGTCCCACGTATCTTGGCCGCCGTCTCACGTGGCTGGCGGGTCCATCTCTCCGTGTATGTCAGAGGAGAGTCTCGGCTTCACCGGAGCCACGGCTATCGGCCTCGGGGGGATGATCGGCGGCGGCGTGTTCGCGGTGCTCGGCGTCGTCGCGAGCATCGCGGGCGCGGCCGCCTGGCTGGCTTTCCTCGCGGCCAGCCTGGTGTCGATGTGTGCCGCCTACGCCTACCTGAAACTGAACCGCATCAACGACCGCAACGGCGGGTCCGTGACCCAGCTCGAGACCTACCTCGACGACACGGACTACGCCGGGATGGTCGGCTGGACCCTGCTGCTGGGATACGTCGGTTCCATCGCGATGTACGCCTACGCCTTCGGCGGGTTCGGTGTCAAGCTGCTCCCGTCGCTCGGACTCGGCGAGAGCGTGCTCCATCCGCTGCTGTCCGTGCTCGCGGTCGCGTTCTTCGTCGGGCTGAACGTCCTCGGGGCGCGGGCGACCGGGAGTTCGGAGAAGGTGCTGGTCACGCTCAAGGTCGTCATCCTGCTCGGCATCGGCCTCTGGGGGCTGTACTACGGGAGCACGAAGAACGCCCTCCAGTTCGGCTTCTCGAACGTCGCGACCACCGGGTTCGTCACCGCGGTTGCCGTCTCGTTCGTCTCCTTCCAGGGCTGGCAACTGCTGCTGTACGACCAGGAGCGCATCGAGAACGTCGAAAAGAACCTCCCGAGGGCGGTGTCCGTCTCCATCGTCGGCGCGATACTCGTCGACTGCATCGTCGCCGTCCTCGTGACCAGTCTCGTGAAGACGAGCGTCATCCAGGCCCATCCGGAGATCGCGGTCGCCCGCGCGGTCGAACCGTTCCTCGGCCAGCTCGGGTTCACCTTCGTCGCGGTCGCCGCGCTCTTCTCGACGGGGAGCGCCATCAACGGGACGCTGTTCTCGGCGGCGCATTTCACCAAGGGGATGCTCGACGACGGGCTCGCCCCGGACCAGCTCGGTGACGCCGACGCTTCTGGTGCGCCGACCCGGACCGTCCTCGTCCTGGGCGCGGCAGCCGCCGCCTTCGCCGCTTACGGGAGCCTGAACGCCATCACCTCCTTCGGGTCGCTGGCGTTCGTCGTCGTCTTCGGGACGGTCTGTGCGCTCGCGCTCACGGAGCGCGACCACGAGGAGATGAACCCGCTCCCACCGGCAGCGGGCTTCCTCGGCTGCCTGGCCGCGTTCCCGCTCATCCTCTATCACCTCTGGGTGGCCGAGCGCGGGACGTTCGTCACCGTGGTCGTCCTGGCGGTCGCGGTCGTCTCCATCGAGGTGCTCTACTTCAAGCGAGAGACGCTGCTCGCGGAGGCGGACGCCGTCGCGGACCGCGTGGAATCGGCGGTCGAGAACTGACCCGGATGGCGGTCGCTCGAAGCTGCAGAAACGAGGGATAGAATCGAGGTCCGAGAGCTTACTTCGCGGCGATGATGTCGTCGATGCGGATGATCATCGTCGCGGCCTCGGTAGCGGATTCGACGGCCTCGCGCTTCACGTCGGCGGGGTCGATGACGCCGTACTTCAGCGGGTCGTCGATGCGACCCGACTCGCCTTCGCTGATGACGCCCATCACGTCACCGCCCTCGTAGGCGGCACGCAGCGAAACGAGTGCGTCGATGGAGTCCATGCCGGTGTTCTCCGCGAGGGTGCGCGGGAGGGTGTCGACTGCGTCGGCGAACGCCTCGACGGCGAGTTGCTTGCGCCCCTCGATGCCGGCCGCACCCTGGCGGACCGCGTCGGAGATGGCGATCTCGGTCGCGCCTGCACCGGGGACGACCTCCTCGGACTCGGCCGCGAGCGCGACCACGTCGAGGGCGTCCGTGAGGGCGCGTTCGAGCTCGTCGACGACGTGCTCGGTGCCGCCGCGGACGAAGACGGTCACGGACTTCGCGGCCGCACCGCCCTCGATGAACGCGAGTTCGTCCTCGCCGAAGCCCTCGACGCGGATGGCGTCGGCGTGGCCGAAGTCCTCGCTGTCGAGGTCCTCGAGCGAGCCGAGGCGCTTGGCACCGACTGCGCGGGCGATGGCCCGGGCGTCCTTGTTCGAGAGCTTCTCGAACGCGAGGATGCCCTCGTTCGAGAGGTAGGATGCGACGCGCCTGTCGATGTCGTCGGTGGTGAACACGACGTCGACCTTCGAGTCGGCGATGGTCTTCGCGAGACCGCGGAGTTCGCCCTCTTCGGCCTCCATCACGGCGTTGAGCTGTTCGATGGAGTCGATGCGGTACTCGGCGTCGACGTCGGTCTTGCGAACCTCGAGGTCCATGTCGAGGACGAGGATGTTGGCGTCCTCGACCGTGCGGGGCATGCCGTCGTGGGCGGGCTCCTTGTCGAGGATGATACCCTCGACGAGTTCGGTCGCGTTCGAGGACGCGCCGACCTTCGTGTGAATGCGCACGTCGTCACGCTCGACGTCGGTGCCGTCCTGGACGTGGCGGATGGCCTCGACGACGGTCTCGGCGAGCTGGTCGGCGGTCAGGCCGCCGGTGCCCTTGCCGGTCATGCTGGACTCGGCGACCTGGTGGAGGGTCTCCTCGTCCATGCTGACGTCGAGGACCATCTCGTCGATGGCCTCGAGGGCGATACGGGATGCCTCACGGTAGCCCTCGACGATGGTCGTCGGGTGTACGTCGCTCTCGAGCAGGTCCTCGGCCTTCGCGAGGAGTTGCCCGGCGAGAACGGCCGCGGTGGTGGTGCCGTCACCGACCTCGTCCTCCTGGGACTGGGCGACCTCGACGATCATCTGTGCGGCGGGGTGCTCGATGTCCATCTCCTTCAGGATGGTCGCGCCGTCGTTCGTGATGACGACCGTGCCCGATGTGTCGACGAGCATCTTGTCCATGCCGCGGGGGCCGAGGGTGGTCCGTACCGCTTCGGCGACCGCTTTACCGGCCATGATGTTGGACGACTGGGCGTCGCGGCCGTGTGTTCGTCGGGTGTCCTCTGCAAGGATGAACATCGGCTGACCGCCCATGCTACGCTGTGCGAAAGATTGTTGGGGCATGATGGGAAACCTCGTATCAGTATTGTTTGCGAGCCTATATATAGATTTCTTGGCTACGGGTTCGCTTGGCTGCGTTTCTCACGCTTCCGGCTGAAAGACATAATCGAACTGTGAATACCGGCGAGGGGAGCCACCCGGCCGGTACCAAGAAATAGCAGCACCCGAATGAATCAGCATAGATGCTGGAGTTGGAACACCGGTTCCGAGTCGTCGACGTCCACGCCCAACTCACCAGCGACGAGCTCTCGTCGACCCGCGGCCGCGCGATCTCGCCCGAAAAGCTCGAACGGGAGATGCAACAGGCAGGGGTCGTCCGGTCGGTCGTGTTCCCCGAGGCCCAGCCCGACGACGGTGACTACATCACGCAGAACAACACCGTCGCCCGGCTGAGCGTCGACCGGCCGTTCATCGCGTTCGCCCGCATCAACGGGCAGCGAGACCCCGGGGCGAGTGCGACGGCACGACTCCGGAACCTCACGACGTCGCGGCAACCGTGGCACACCTCGCCCGCGGACGTGGAACAGTACGCCTACGACGACCGGTTCAACGGGTTCGTCCTCGACGCGCCGAACGACGGGCTGCCCGACGAACACGTCCTCGAAGAACTCGCCGCGGTCGGTCTCCCCGTCCTGGTCCGGGCCGGCCACGGCTTCGGCCCCGATGCCGTCGCCGAGACGGTCCTCGGGCGCGGGTTCCCGGTCGTCATCGCCCATCTCGGCGGCTACCCGCTCGACCGCGACATGATGGACCGCACGATAGACCTGCTCGACCGCTACGACGAGACCTACGTCGACACCTCGTTCGTCCGGTTCCGCGACCAGCTCGAACGCGCCCTGCTGGAGCATCCCGACCGGGTGCTGTTCGGGAGCGGCGCGCCCTGGACGCACCCGAACGTCGGCGTGATGGAACTGCTGACGCTCGACGTCTCGGAGGACAAGATGCGCAAGGCGTTCTCGAACAACGCGTGTCGGGTCATCGAGGCGCTTCGCCCCACGGCCGAAGCCTGACCGTCGCGGCCGACCTACTTCTCTGCGAGTTCGTAGCGACACACCGCCCGGTCCTGCCGGGTCGAGATGCCGTTCGGATTGCGCCGGAGCGTCCGGTCCGCCTTCCGGGCCGCCAGACCGTCCTTCGCGCCCAGGACCATCCCTTTCGCCACGGAGCGCCCGCCGCCGAGCCAGGACGACGGTCGTTCGTGGCCGGTCACGACGCCCTTCAGGGAGCGTGCGCCGTCGAAGACCGCGTCCCGGAGGGCGCGCCCCGCCACGGTCGGGCGCACGCCGTAGTTCTTCACCATGCGGTACGCGAGCGACCGGTACTTCCACTCCCAGTCGCGGACCGTGTGGCCGCCGTCGGTCTCGAATTCGCCACGGACGCACATGTCGGACTGCCACACCACCTCGTGTCGGAGCTGGGCGAGCCGGTGGGCTCCGTCACGGGCACCACCGGTCTGGAGGTACTCGTCGAATCCGTCCATGTCCGACAGCGCGTCCCGCGAGAACGCGACGTTGTCGCCGTTGAAGTACGTCACATCGTGGCCCGCGATAGAAACAGCCTCCTTCTCCTCGGTCGTCATCCCCGCCCTGACGGTTCGGTGTGTCGGCCCTGTCACGACGCTCGCCCCGTCGTCGATGGCCTGTGTCAGCCCGTCGTACCAGGTCGGTTCGACGACGAGGTCGTAGCTGACGAGTGCGATGACGTCGCCGGTAGCGACCTCGATACCGGCGTTGCGGGCGACGTTGATGTTCCGTTCACTGATCTCGACGAGCACGTCCACGTCACTGCGCTCGCGAACCATCCCGGTCGTCCCGTCCGCCGACGGCCCGTTGACCACCACGACCTCGGCGTCGGGGACGTGCGCCGCGAGCGCGTCCAGTGAGGCGTGGAGTTCCTCTCGGCCGTTCAGTGTCGGTACGACCACCGAGAGTTGCATAATCTTTGCTTGCGGTTCCGATACTTAAAAACCAGTGTATCAATCGAGTCGCACTACTTTCCTTCGACGTGGGCGTTCCAGTAGGAAACCGAGGCGAGGCGTTCCAGCCCCGGTGCGTCGAGGATCTCCTTGTCGATGCCGCGGAAGGTGCTCGCCAGGTCGCCCGGAATCTGCCGGTAGAACCCGTAGGGGAGCACGAAGTCGTGGGACTCACCGGCGAGGTGGAGTCCGGCCTTCGAGAGCAGGGACTCGACCTCGGTGCGGGAGTAGAGCCGCGAGCCCATCGGGAGCGCCCAGTTGTAGATGCTCCGCGTGGAGAAGCGATTGAACGTGTCGAAGAACACCTGCTCTTTCGAGACGCGACACATCTCGGAAAGGAAGGAGGCAGGGGTGTCGGCCAGATGGAAGAACCGCATCGCCATCACCACGTCGAAGTGGTCGTCCGGGAAGGGCAGGCGGGCGGCGTCGCCGCGCATGAACTCCAGGTGGTCATCGACTCCGGCTGCGCGCGCCTTCCGGCGGCCCTGCTGGAGCATCGCCGCGGAGATGTCGAGCCCGATGATATCTGCCCCGCGCTCGGCGAGCATGACGGTGAACCGGCCCGTCCCGCAGGCTATCTCGAGGATGTTCTTGTCCTCTACCGGGCCGATTGCGCTCAACACGGCCTCTTTCTCGCGTCGATCGATGAGGCGACCGCCTCGAGAGAACCGCTTCTCTTCGTACTCCTCGGCCACCTCGTCGGTCTGGTACCATTCCTGCCCCTTCACACTGTCCGATGCTACTCACCCGGTGGGATAAAACGGTATTGGACTCGTCTCGGTGTCGGCCGGTTCCGAGCCAGTTCGGGAAACTTGTTGTAGTATGGTGGCATAGAGCATGATATGCCGACCTGCAAGAACTGCGCGACCGAAATCGAGACGGAGGACCTCGTCAGACACGATCGACTGGGCCTCACACTGGTCCATTGCCCCGAGTGCAACTGTCTGATGGGGCAGTACCGCGACCCTAGTTACCGGTCACCCGATCCGGTCGAATCCGAATGATGACACGCGGTCCGCCCTCCTCGCCGTGGTTCGGGTACGTCTCCTGTCCCATGTAGCGCTGGGTCATCTTGTCGATGTGCTCGACCGCGCCCTCCTCGGTGACCTCGACGACCTCGCCCCGGACAGAGAGGAAACGGTACGGGTCGTCGGGGTCGGTCATCTCGATTCCGACCTTCGGGTTCTCGCGCACGTTGCGCTCCTTCAGGCGGCCCTGCGCGGTGTTGATTAGCACGAGGTCCGACTCGGTGTCGTAGTCGACCCAGACGGGTGTCACCTGAGGGGTACCATCGGGCATCACCGTCGCGAAGTGTGCGAACGTCGCCTTCTCGAACAGGTCGTGATACTGCTCGGGAATCGGTTCCATGTCGGGTGATTCGGGCCCTGGAACCAAAAGGAACCGTGTTGCTCCCTACCGTGGCATATAATCACTTAATATTATCTTTACTATACCAACCACCATATAGCCAACCCTTAACACCGACCTCCCAAGTGCAACTGGTATGAGCATGAGTACCGCAGACGACCGTGCCGAGAACGCAGAGGAGACCCTCTCCGACGCCGAATACCGCGAACGCCTCCGCGAGCTTCCCCCGAGCGCGAAGCTCGTCGCCAAGGTCCTCGAGTCCGACTCGCCCCTCTCGCAGGGCCAGCTGGCCGAGGAATCACTCCTCCCCGACCGCACGGTCCGCTACGCACTCAACCGCCTGGAAGAGGCCGGGCTCGTAAGCTCGCGCTACAGCTTCCAGGACGCACGCAAGCAGGTCTACTTCCTGAACGTCTAGACGCGACCGGCGGGGGCGACAGCCACGACCCCCTCCGACCGTCCCTCGATTCCGTCCCCACTTCTCTGAGCGGGTGCTACCGCGGGACCACCACCGTCGACGACGACCACCGATTCGGCGGTGACGATGAGCGTATGCCCCCTGTCGTTTTACCTGTCACCCGCCTTTATCATCGCATGACCGACGTCGTGCCTGCCGTCACGCGCATCGCCGTCCCCACGGAGACCCGTGCGCCCACCGCCCGCACCAACGCCTACGTCGTCGGCGAGCGCGCCGCCCTGCTCGTCGACCCTGCGAACGTCAACGAACGCCTCGACGAGGTCGTCTCGACCCACGACGTGCGCCACATCGCCCTTACCCATACGCACTCCGACCACGTCGGCGCGGTCGGGCACTACGCCGCGGAGACGGGTGCGACCGTCTGGGCCCGGCAGGGACACACTGCCCGGTTCGAGACCGCGACCGGTGTCGAACCCGACCGGACCTTCCGCGAGGGGACCGTCATCCCGGATGCGGACGTTCGCGTGCTGGAGACGCCCGGGCACGCCAACGACCACGTCTCGTTCGTCGCCGGGGAGTCCATCCTCTGTGGCGACCTTGCCATCGCGCAGGGGAGCGTCGTCGTTGGCGGCGACGACGCCGACCTGCGTGCCTACCTGACGAGCCTTCGTCGGCTCTGGGCGATGTCCCCCACCCAGCTCTTCCCGGGCCACGGCCCGGTCCTGACCGACCCCCGCGGCCAGTGCGAGCGACTCATCCGGCACCGGAACCGCCGCGAGCGGAAGGTCCTCGGCGCGGTCGTCGGCGGGGCCACGACCATCGAGGAGATACTCGATTCGGCCTACGACAAGGACCTCTCCGGCGTGCGCGACCTCGCGGCCGCCACGGTCGAGTGCCACCTGGAGAAGCTGGCGCGTGCCGGTCGTATCGGCTGGGACGGGACGCGGGCGACCACCGTGTAGAAGCCCACAAACACGACAAAGTATTTATGTAATTGTTTGGTAGCATCCGCACAGCCCGTTCCTGTGGGCGCTGGTGGTGTTCATCGGCGCGCTCGCTCGACGTACTGAGTATCCGCCCGCCCCGCCCGCCGAACGAACCGCTTTTTCCCGCTGGTCCCTCACCACCAGTCACGCATGGAGTCACTCGAAGCAGAACTCGCGAGTGCCAGGGACCTCGACGTGGCGGACCTCGCCGACGCCATCGAGGACATCGGCTTCGAGTGCACGCGCTGTGGGGCCTGCTGCACCGCGGAAGCCGACGACCCTCACACCGCGACCGTCTTCCCCGACGAGGTTCGCGAGGTGCAGGAGACCACGGAGTACGACTGGCGCGACGTGGCCCGGCCGATGCCCTACGGCCTGACCGAGACTTCGGATGGGAACATGGCAGGCGAGACGTTCGAATGGGCGCTCCAGACCGATTCCTGTGGCGACTGCACCTTCTACACCGAGGACGACGACGGGGTCGGCGCGTGTTCGGTCCATGGCTCTCGCCCGCTCATCTGCCAGACCTACCCCTTCAGCGTCGCTCTTTCGGGGACGAGCCAGCCCATGGGCGAGGCAGTAGACGAGTCTGGCATCGTGCGGGCCCACGAGTGCGAGGGCCTGGGCCGAGACATCACCCGGGAGGACGCCGAGGAACTGGCGGCGGCGCTCAAGGAGCGGGCAGTCCGAGAACTGGAAGAAGCAATCGGTGTGCGAGATAACTACGACCCGGACGCGGCGGCGGGCGAGCCGGTGGTCGTCCACGACTCAGAGGGGCCGAAGCGACCGAACGGGTCCAGTGCCGAGTGAGTCAGATACCAGTCGTGGTGCCGGTCGAACGTCGTCGTCTTTGCTGTCCATCCTTGTTCTCATCCAGTCCTCTGTGACGATACCGAGTAGAGCGTGACTCTCGAATTGTCCGAGGGTATCTGCGTCAGAGACAGCGTTCAGCCGCTGAAAACCAGCCCTGAAGGGTTCGTCTACGACTCAGAAGACGCTAGACGGCCGGACGGAACGAGAACCGAGTGAGAAGACGAGACCGATTCAAAACGTGTCTTCGATGATCTCACCGACGGCGAAGTTCGACTTCACCTCGGTGATCTCGACCTTGACGCGCTCGCCGACCTCGGCACCGGGGACGATGATGACGTAGCCGCGCTCGACGCGCGCGATGCCGTCGCCCTGCTTGCCAATGTCCTCGATCTCGACGTAGCGCGTTTCGCCGGCTTCCACCGGGGGCTGGGGCTCCGACGGTGCGGTGCCCGTGCTTTCGGTCGGCTCGGTCGTCTCGCTTTCCTCGCGGGCGATGAGTGCCACGCGATACGTCGAACCCGGTTCGACGGACCCGTTCTCGATCTCCTGACGCGGTACTTCGACGGTGAACGAATCCTCGTCGCCCTCTATCTCGGCACTGAACAGACACAGTAGTTTATCAGATATTTCCACAGTGAGTAGCCTCCACCCCAGTAGACAGGGGCCGCTCTCTTCAAATTTCCGCTGAAGCATGAGATGAAAAGGACACTCTATCCCGTGCTGGATGGAGCCGGCGGTCCGGGTTGAGTCTGTCAGTCAGCCCCGGACTGTCGCTGTGCCGTCGTGTACTTCGAGAGGTCCACGTCGGCCGTGACCTCGGCCGGGTCGGCGTAGGGGCGGTCCACGATGATGTCGCCGGCGGTGCCCTTGCCGATACCCGGAATCGCGGTCAGTTCCTTCATCGACGCGCTGTTGAGGTCGAGGGGGTACGGGACCCCGGTTACGGAGCGATAGCCGTGCCCGACCAGGGACACGTCGACCGTCTGGCCGAGGTCGTACTCGCCCGGGAGGCCGACGAGTAGGGGATAGGTCCCCAGCTGGCGGCCGAACGTCGTGCCGTCCTCGTGGTACTCGAGGTGGACGTCTTCGAGGATGGTCCCCGGTGGCGCGAGCCGTTTCAGGAGCGGGTTGTCTATCTCCTCGCGCACCTGCGTTTTGTACTTCTTGAACAGCTGCTTGTGGTCGTGGGCGATGTGTGCCCCCTCGCTGTTCATGTCGGTCCCGGCGAACGTCATCACCTGCCGGATGTTCACCCGCCGGAGCATCAGCCCCTCGTCGTACACCCGGTGGAGGAAGTCGAGGTTGTGCTGGAACGTCTCCTCGCGTTCTTCCTTGAGCCCGTGGAGCAGGTTGATGCCGGGCAGGAGTTTGGGCAGGCGGCGCGGGGCGTCGGGGCCGGTCGACGGGCCAGAACCGGGCTCGTCACCCGGTCGCCAGCCACCCTCCTCGTTGACTATCTTGACGGCCTGGAACGCCTCCTCGGCGGTGACGTTCAGGTTGTTCGCCTCCTGCACCTGCGGGTCGGCGGATTCGAGGCCGAAGGCGGCGGTGTCGCCGGGCGTGTTGTGCTTCGCGATGATGCGGATACCCTCTCTCGACAGCTCGGGCCACTCGACGACCGTGATGGGGTTCATGTTGTCGAGGTGGAGCGTGCCGAGGTCGGGCGCGACCTCCCGGATGCCGCCGTAGAGGTCGCGCAGGGCGTCCGGGTTCGGCTTCTCGCCGTCCCCGCCGTAGGCGAGGATGTCGGCCTGCCTGCCGAGGCGGAAGTGCCGGGCACCACGGTCGTACAGTTCCTCGACCTCGCCGACGACGGACTCGGGCTGGCGGAACGAGGGATTCCCGTACAGCGGTTCGGTACAGAACGAGCACCGGTACGGGCACCCTCGGGACGTCTCCATCTCACAGATGAGGTACTCGGGATGGTTGGGGTGCTGTTCGATGACGAAGGCACCCGCAGACGCCCAGCGGTCGATCTCCTGGTTATCCCGCATCCGATTGTTGAAGCCCTCCAGTCCGGACTCCACGAGGTCGTAGGCGGCGGCCTCCACGTCGCCTTTCGCCACGAAGTCGTAGTCGAGGTCGTCGCGCTCGGTCTCGGTCGCGCCGGCGTTCTCGTCGCCGACGCCGAACTTGACGGGACCACCCATCAGGGTCGTCCCCTGGGCGGTCCACGCGAGTTCTTTCACCTCGTCCGGTTCCGCGGGCGTGCCGCCGACGTATTTTCCAGGGACGGTCATCCCGCCGAGGTAGCACATGAGGTCGGCCCGTTCGACCTCGGCCCACAGCATGCGGTCGTCGCGCAGTTCGTCGATGGTGAGGTACGTGATGTTCTCGGCCGGCACCCCCGCGTCGACCAGCGCCCCGGCCGTGTACCGGGGGTAGGTCGAGATGTACGGCGGCACCCCGAAGTGCGCCGGCTCGTCGACGTAGCCGTCGACGATGGTG
Organism: Haloarchaeobius pelagicus; assembly: GCF_051207375.1. Lineage (NCBI taxonomy): Archaea > Methanobacteriati > Methanobacteriota > Halobacteria > Halobacteriales > Halorubellaceae > Haloarchaeobius > Haloarchaeobius pelagicus. The sequence continues at coordinate 668,064 of NZ_JBPJZD010000001.1, forward strand.
ACGTCGAGAGTCGCGGGGTCGGTCATATGCCATGGTGGACGCCGAAGCGGTAAAACGAGTGCGGAACCGTCGTGGCTGGTTCGAAAAAATCGAGTCGCTGCGTGTCGCCGGTCAGGGCGCGACCATCGGCTGGTGGTCCAGCGTGATGATGGCGTCGAGCGAATCGTCGCTCAGTTTCCCGACCGCGAACGCGGTGTAGGTCTTGCCGGCCTCGACGGTGACGTTTGGCACCTTGAGGACGGACTCGTCTTCACCCGCGGGCATGACCTGCAGCTCGTAGCTCCCAGCGTCGACGCTCGCGTACGCACCGGCCTTCCCGAACGGCATATCGGCGAACAGCCTCGCCCCGTCGAACGCGACGTCGACGGTGCCGGCGTCCGGGGCAGCGTGGACGAAGCGGACCCGGCCCGCGTTCTCTTTCTCCTCGTTCTTGTCGTTCAGGACGAGGGTATCGATGTCCGCGAGCTCACCGATCGCCAGCACGGTGAACTCGTGGTCTGCTTCCAGTTCGAACGACTTCTCGATGACCGGCTGGTCCGGCTTCCCGGCGGGACAGATCTTCACGTCGTGGCTCCCCGCTGGGACCTCCATGTAGTCGCTGACGTCCGTGAACGAGATGTCGGATGCGACCTTCTCGCCGTCGACGAATACGTCGACTGCAGGGGCGTCCGGCGAGCAGTGCCCGATACGTACCTGTGTGTTTGTTGCCATTGTACTCCCTCCGTGGGCAGTTCACTAGTGGGGCCATGCCGTATTCAGGTCGTTGTCACCCCTGTCATCAGGTCACCCCGCGGTAACGTCGAGAAGCAACAGAACGTTGTTATTCTGCGGGGCGGTCCAGTCGCGCCCGGCCAGCACCGAAGCGAGGCTCCTCAGTCGCGCCGCCCCAGTATCGTCGTCGCGCCAACCACGGCCAGCGCGGCCAGGGCTGTACCGACACCGAAGCCCGGAATCGCGCTCTCGGAGCCATCCGCTGTCGGGGTCGTCGTCTCGGTCGCCACCGGCGTCGTGGTCGGGGCTTCCGTCGCAGACTCGGTCGGTTCGGGCGTGCTCGTCGCCGTCGCGGTCTGGATCGACGCGTCGGTCGGTGCGGCGTCCTCGCCGTCCGGGACCCCGTCGCCGTCGGTGTCCGCTTTGGTCGGGTCGGTGTTCGTATCGTAGCGCTCGGTGCCGTCGTCGAGGCCGTCACCGTCGGTGTCGGCGACGGTCGGGTCCGTGCCGGCGAACTCCCGTTCGGTACCGTCGTCGAGACCGTCGCCGTCGGTGTCCTTCTTCGTCGGGTCGGTTCCGAGCTCGCGCTCGGTCTGGTCGTCGATGCCGTCGCCGTCGGTGTCCGGATTCAGCCGGTTCAGCCCGAGACGGTTCTCCTCCGCGTCGGTGAGACCGTCGTCGTCCGAATCCAGCGGGCCCTCGGGCTCGGCGAACAGCGACTCGTTCTCCGGGACCTCCGGGACGGCGTCGGTCGTCACGTATCGCTCGACCCAGTCGCGAAGGGACTCGTCACCGCTCACGTCGACCACCGCTTCCTGGAAGTTCGCGACGGTGACCTCCTCGCCGCGGACGTTCAGCAGGTAGAACACGTCCTCGACCGTGTTCGTCCCCCCGGTTGCCTGGCGAATCTCGGCGTCGAGTGCCGCGAGGACGCGCCGGCCCTTGGTGTACTCGGCGAACTCCGAGGTCCACCGGTCCTCCGAACTCAACTGCGACGCGGCGTCGCGGTCGGTCGAGACGTGCTGGTAGAACTCGTCGAACGTGATCCGGTTCTCCTGGTAGGTCAGCAGCGCGGTCATGTAGTCCGCGCTCCCCTCGAAGAACCAGTCCATCTTGTGGGTCGTGGTGAAGCGCTGACGCGTGTGGATGTACTCGTGGACCCAGACGTTGTCGGGGTCGTTCACGTCGCCGGAGTGATGCACCCACATGTCGGTGTTCCCGGCCTGGAGGCCGCCTCGGCGGATCGGGTCCGGGGCGACGAACACGCGGATGTCGTCGTTCCCGTAGTGGACGTCGAGGTTGTCCATCGCGTACGTCAGGGTGCCGAACACGGCCGAGGTGTCGACCTGGGTCGTGTCGGGGACGACGAGCGTCATCTTCCGGCCCTGTGACTCGTATTCAAGCGCATCGTGGTCACCGAGGAACGCCATGCGGTCGCCGACGACGCCCTCACCTGCCGCCTCGTAGGTCGTCGGGAGGGTGTCGTCCTCCCAGGAGTGGTACGTTTCCGCACCGTCGGTGAAGAAGCGGGCGGGGAACCGGGTCGGCACCAGTGCCCAGTCGCCCGCGTCGTAGAAGTTGTAGCTCCCGAACAGCTGCTGGTTGGCCTCGAGTCTGATGCGGATGCTCGGGGTCTGCGTCTCGCCGTCCCAGGTGTACGTCCACTGCCCCCCGCGGGTCTCGAACCCGGTGCGCTCGATCACGGTCGCCCCCTGCGGGAGCGCGACGTCGAGCCCGGTGACGTTCTCGGCGACGTCGAAGTCGGCGACCAACTCGACGTGTCCGGGGTCGTCCGGTGTCAGGTGAACCACGAGGGTTCGCTCGACCGCGTCGTTTCCGGCGGTGCTTTCGGTCAGCGCTGGCGAGGTGTCGGCTGCCGCCGGCACGGTCGTCGGGCCGGCGACCGCTGCGAGGAGGAGCGCCACCGCGACGACGGTGGCAGACCAATTGGTACCCATCAACAACATGTTCGGCAAGTCGGAGAAAAGCGTTCCGCCCTCCGAAAACTGTTTTCCCCTGTCGACCGAACCATCGGGTATGCCCGCGACGATGGAAGTCAAGTGTACTGACGGTGACTGTGAGCTGGACATGTTCGAACTGCACTACACGTACGACATGCCCGACGACGTGACGGTCGCGGACTTCGTCTGTCCGTACTGTCAGGGCGACGGCTGCCTCGAGGAAATCGAACTATGACGCTCCGAGACATCGGCAAGTCGGTGAGCAACTCGGTCCTGAAGCAGGTCGGCCGCGCGGCCAGCCAGATGCAGGAGAACCGCCCGATTCCGGTCGACGTACTCGAATCCGACGACGCCTACCTCGTCGTGTTCGACGCCCCCGGGACCACGCAGTCCGACGTGCAGGTCCGGTACATCGACGGTGCGGTCGAGGTCCGAATCGACCGCTTCCGCCAGTTCTACGAGGACTACGAGATGCGCGTCCCCGGCCGCGGCATGTCCCTCGACGGCCACGCGCAACTGCCCGACGACGCACTCGTCAACGCCGAGGACGCGAAGGCGACGCTCCGCAAGAACGGCACGCTGGAGATCGAGATTCCGAAAGAAGAGGCCGAGACGGACGACGAACCCGTCGACACCGTCACCATCGCCGAACCCGACGACGACGAGGAGACGGAAGAATAACTCGCGTTCGAAGTTCTCACTCGCTTCGCTCGTTCCGAACCTCGCTCCCGAGGTTCCTCCCTGCGGCCGCGTTCACGCCATGGCTCGCGGCTCCGCCGCTCGCTTTCGAGGTTCCTCCCTGCGGTCGCGTTCACGCCATGGCTCGCGGCTCCGCCGCTCGCTTTCGAGGTTCCTCCCTGCGGTCGGAACCTCGCTACTCCACATCCATCCCTTCGACAATCTCGAACTCCTCGTCCCCGTCGAACCGGGTCGGGTCGAACGGCTCGATACCCTCTCCGCCGCGAATCTGCGCAGCGATAGCCTCGCCCAGCGCCGGCGACCGCATGAACCCGTGGCCCTGGAAGCCGGTCGCGACGTAGAGCCCGTCTCGTAATTCACCGAGCAGCGGGTCGTGGTCCGGGGTCGCCGTACACAGTCCGGCCCAGGTGCGCTCGACGTCGGGCGAGCAGCCAGCGCGGTGCTCCACGCCCGCCGACACGTCCGAGACGAACCAGTCGTCGGCGTCGCGGTTCCAGTCGTCAGGGTCCGATTCGACCTCCTCGGTGCCATCGCCCGCCAGCAGCCCATCGGGATGGGGCCGCAGGTAGAACCCACCGGTCGCGTCGTAGCAGATGGGGATATCGAGCTCGTCACTGGCCGTGAGCGCCTGCACGCGGTAGGGTTTCATCGCGATGGGGACGTCCACGGCGGCGAGCAACTGCTTCGAGTGCGCGCCGGCCGCGACGAGCACCGCGTCGAACTCCGCAACTTCGTCCTCGCCGTCGACCACGACACCGGTCGGGTCGGTGCTGAGTGCCACGGGCGTGTTGGTCCGGACCGTCGCGCCCGCCTCGGCTGCTTTCTCGGCCAGCAGCGGCGGGTAGGTCGGCGGGATGACGTGGGCCGCGTCGTGGGCGACCGCGGCGACCGCCACGTCGTCGAGGTTCAGGTCAGAAAACTCTGATTCGAGGGTTTCGAGGTCGGCCAACTCGACGTTCCGGCCGTGTTTCTGCATCCGCGGTACCTGCTCGCGGATTGCGTCAGCACGCTTCTCGTCCCCCTCGCGCGCCAACCAGACGTAGGGCCACGGCGACAGTTCGAAGTCGCCCTGGCCGTCGAACGCCCGGAAGCGTTCCAGGGCGCGCTGGGCGACCGCGGCGTCGACGTCCTCGGCGAAGGCGTCGTAGCAGATGCCCGAGGCCCGCCCGGTGCTCCCGCTGGCGATGTCGCCGGCCTCGAACAACGTCACGTCGGCACCGTCGCGGGCGAGGTCGTAGGCCGCGGTAGTCCCGACCGCACCGCCGCCGACGACGGCGACGGTTTCGGGGATGTCGGAGTCGCCCCCCGTCATCGGTGGTCCTCCGGGAGCAACGCAGCGAATTCACGGGCGGCCAGCCAGTCAACCAGCGCGTCGAGTTCGTCGGTCGCCTTCGCGAACAGTTGCTTGCCCGCGCCGGGCGAGCCGCTGGTCGGGTGCCCGACCGCGCCCGACTCCGAGAAGTCGGCGGTGTCGAAGCCGACGTTCGCGCCGTGGACCGATTTGCCCCACGAGTCGGCCGCGCCGTCCTCTGCGTCTTCGAGGTTCTCCTCGCGGACGAGGTCTCCCTGGATGTGCATGACCATGCTCGTCTCGACCTCGTCGGCGTGGCCGATGCCGGCCTGGCCGAACAGTTCGGCGTCCAGTCCTTCGAGGTTCGACCACCAGTTCCAGGGTGCGGCGAAGGCGGTCTCGTTCCGGCGCAGTCGCCGGGCGGCCCGGGTGATGGCGTCGGTGTTTCCGCCGTGACCGTTCACGATGACGGCCTTGCGGACGCCGTGGCTGGCCATGCTCGAAAGCACGTCGGAGACGTAGTTCTCGAAGGTTTCGGGGTCGGTCCACAGCGTCCCGTCGAACTGCCGGTGGTGCTCACTGACGCCGACCGGGAGCGTCGGGAGGCAGACCACGTCGTCGCGGTCGGCCACCGCGTCGGCGACCGCCTCGGCCGCCATGAAGTCGGTTCCGAGGGGGAGGGCGGGGCCGTGCTGTTCGACGCTGCCTGTCGGCAGCAGCGCGACCTCGGCGGAATCGAGGGACTCGCCGAGGGTCGTCGTCGTGTGTCGCGCGAGGTGCATACCGGACGTGCCAGTGGGGGTGAGGTAAACCTTCTGTCGTGGGTGACTGTCAATGCAACCAGCAACCACTGTAGACCCGGTTGCTGTCAGGTAATCGTCGGGATTCTTACCACGCCAAAACGAACATCACCTGTGAAGCGCCGCACCTTCCTCCAGCTCTCCACCTGCGGGTCGCTCGGAATCTCTGGTTGCCTGGGCGCGACTAGACAGGAAACACCGCAGTCCTCGACGGCCGAACGGTCGCGGATAGACGAGGCTTTCTCGCTCCTCGTCAGCGTGGAATCCGTAGCCGACGAATCGTCGCCCGGCGTTCTCCGAATCGCAATCGAGAACACCAGTTCGGACGACCAGACGGTCTGGGCCGCTCCTACGTTCCCGTTCTCCTCCTTCATCGCGTACGAGTCCGGTGAAGGGACCGGTTCGGATGCCCACAGGATTCAACTCGTTCCCGTCGATGATTCCGTCTACTCGGTGTACGGAACAGCCCCAGAAGCTCCCGAAGAACCTGAATTCGCCGTCGTGCCGACTGACCGGGAGGGAGCATGCTGGAACGCGCTCAATGCAGCCCACGTCCCTGACAGCCTCGAACGCTACAACATCGAGTCAGGCGGCGTCATAGCGCGGCCCTACTTCGTGCTGTCGTACACGAACGACCGGAGCTGCGTTCCGACCGGCGAGTACACACTCTCCGGGCTGTTCTTCCGTGGGGACGCGAGGGAGGAACGGGTTGACTGGTCGACGCGGCTACGGTATCCGCTCTGACCAGTAGCTTCGAAAACCGCAGTTCAGGACTCAGTTCAGGAACTCGTCCAGCCCACGAGCAGGATAGCCGACCACGTAGTCGGCTCCCAGTTCTTTCAGCTCCGAAACGCGCTCCCTGACAGTGTCAGTATCGCCGACCAGCGCGAAGTCGGTGCTCGCCTTGAGGAGCACTTCCCGCGCCCGGCCGGTCGCAGTCGAATCCGTCGCGCAGCCGTCGGGCAGCGCCCGCGCCACCGCACCGCGCCGCGAGATGTACCCGCCCACGGCGTCCAGCACCGCGTCCTCGTCGTCGGTGAGGACGGTGGGTGCGTAGATGGCGACTTCGCCGTCGAAGCCCGCAGCCCTGAGGGCGCGCAGGTCCCGCGCGGTCGAGCGCGAGAGCAGTTCGAACTGCGTGCCACCGGCGGCCATCGCGATGCGCTCGATGCCCTCCGTGCCGACCCACGCCTCGGCATCGACCTTCCGGGCCGCGCCGAGTCGCGGTGCAATCGCCCGGCCCTTCTCGTCGTCGGTGAGGTAGGCGGGGTGGCCGGCGACCAGGATGCGCCGGATTTCCTCGGGTAGCGTCTGTGCCAGCGAGTCGTCGCCGAGGGGGTCGAACCCGTCGGCGCGGACCGGCGTCGTGACCATGACCGTCGAGGTCTCCGCGAGGTCACGCAGGACCGACGCGTCGGGGAGGTGCTCGCGGCCCTCGTAGTCAACCGCCAGCATATCGACGTCGAGGCCGACCGCCTGGGAGATATCGACCTCCTTGGGCTTGAGCGCGACGCCGTCGAGGCCGGTCCTGGGCAGGGTGAGGCCTCTGGTCAACATCGTACAATACCTCCGCTAGTGAAACAGAATGATAGGCTATCGGTCGAGTGGAACTCGATCCATCGTCTGGGCGACCATGTACTGATAGACAGGCCAGCTTCTGGGATAAGCGTGTCGGAGCACACGAAGTATCGCCGGGGGAAGCTGACGAGTTCGAGGTACCGCAGCTACTCCGGCGACCACTCACACGAGGTCCCGAAGGTGAGTTCCTCGTCGTCGATGTAGGCCGCGAGACAGGCGTAGTTGCAGAACGGTTTCTCGTCGGTTTCGCTTCCCTCGCGGACGTACACCGGGTCGTGGCGCTCGACGTCGCTCTCACAGTAGAGACAGGGTGTGGACATACTGGTCGCAACTGATGGTCGCCACCGGCAAGAACCTGTTTCCCGATTATCTCAGGGCACGCGATACGTCGCGACCAGTTCGAACCCCCGTTCGGCGTCCGCTGCCTCGGGTCGGGCCACGGTCGAGAACGCCCACTGTCCGCGTTCGAGTGCGACCTCGTCGATGACCGTCTCCCCCTCGGTTCCAGTTCCGTTCGGCCCGATGACCCAGCTGTACCGGGCCGACGGCTGGAGCCTGACCGCTGTCGGCCAGACGTTTTCAGGAGCGACGTGTCGCCAGCCTGCCGCAGTCCACTTGTGGAGGTCCCACGAGTTGGGGCCGACAAGCCACGGTTCCGAGGTCCCGTTCCTCACGACGAACCGGACCGAATCCACCCGGGTCTCGGGACCGACCGACTTCTCGACCCGAATCGTCACCGGGGCATCGTCACCCCGGCAGACCGTGGCGCTGGCATCGGTCTGGAAGGACGGGCAGTGCTCCGGCTCGGGGTCGGGCTGTCCCACGCCGTAGGCGACCAGGGGACTCGCGAGGAGGGCGGCCGACCCGAGTTCGGTCAACACGGCTCTGCGGTTCACGAGTGCGGATTCTGGTGGGCGAGAGAAAGCGTTTGTGCCGGCGTGGTCAGATGCGCCGGTCGAGCCGCATCGGGGCGCGCCAGTCCGTCGTCAGTTCGAGCAACTGCACGAGGATTCGCCCCGTCGCGCCCCAGACGGTGTAGCCGTTGACGTGGAAGTAGTGGATGACTATCTCGCCGTAGTAGGGGTGGTCGCGATGCTCGTACTCGTAGTTCTCGTCGTCGAGCAGGGCCGACACCGGCAGGAGCGCCACCTCCGCGACCTCGCGCTCGTTCGGGTCGTAGGCCCGGTCGGGGGCCATCCCGACGAACGGCGTCACCGCATATTCGGTGATCGTGCGGATGTCGTCCAGGCGGCCGACGAGGTCGACCTCGTCGGGGTGCAGGCCGATCTCCTCGTAGGCTTCGCGGAGTGCGGTCTCCTGGATATCGACGTCCCCGGGTTCATTGCCACCGCCGGGGAAGCTCATCTGCCCGGGGTGTTTGCCGAGGTGGTCGGCGCGTTTCGTGAACAGCAGGTGGTACTCGCCGTCCCGTTCGATGACGGGGATGAGCACCCCGGCATCGTGTTTCTGGTCCTCGATGGGACGCGGGGTGAACTCGGCGACGCGACGCAGGTCCATCGAGAGTACGTATGCACCAGAAATGTAAAGCGTTCACTCTCTGCGCAACGGGCGGTGTCCTGTCTGGCTCAGTCGTCGAGGCGCGCGTCGAGCCGGGTCCGGATGGCGGTGCAGTCCACCGGTGCCCAGGCCTCGAGGTCGTAGCTCACGTCGACCAGCTCCCGCATGCGGTCGGTGTCGCCCCCGGCGAGGGCCGCCGTCGCTTCGTCCTCCAGGGTCGCCCGAACGCCCGCACCCAGTTCCTCCCGGTCGACGTCGCGCTCGGCCACGTCCATGATGTGCGGGAGGTCCTCGCTGTGTGGCGGTTGCTCGGGGAACGCCCGTGGCCCGGCGACCAACAGTGGCTCGCCGTCGTCGCGCTCGTACTCGACCAGATGGTAGCTCTTGATGGCCGCGTCGAGGGTCTCCCCGGCGTCCGCCCCGTCTAGCTCCTCGCCCTCGCGGTAGGCGAGTTCCGAGAGCGCCTCGTACAGTTCGTCACGGGTGAGTCCCCCGAACAACTCAACGACACCGGCGAGTTCGTCCGCGCTGACGCGCATGGTAGTGCAGATGACACCAAGCGCAAAGATTCATTCGACTACGCGGGCCATCGCGTCGGTCGCGGCGGCGGCCACGTCCTCGGGGACGAGGGGCGCGTCGTCCCACGCGGGCAGCCGGGTGTCGACCGTGGGTTCGACGACCGCGTCGGCGTAGGTCGCGACCTGGTCGCGCTCGCCGGCTGCGTCGAACTCGAGGCCGTTGAACTTCGCGTCGGCGGCGTACTGCCGGACCAGCGTCCCCGCCGCGTCCTCGAACCGCTCCGGGAGGGTGTCGAAGTCGGGCTCGATGCCGTGGTCGGCGAGCGCGTTGAACAGTGCCCGGCCGACCTGCGTCGACATGTCCGAGAGACCGGTCGGCCCCGAGACGGACCGATGGTCGTGCTCGTGGCGGCCGAGGTCGACCTGTGCGGTCCCCTCGAACCCGGCGTGCTCGTAGGTGTCTGCCAGCACGCCGACTTCGAGGCCGAAGGCGCGCTGGGCACGCACCTGCCGGGCGAGGTCGGCCGTCATGGCGAACTCACCGGCGAGCGCGTACCGGAAGGCGTCGAGGTAGTCGAGGAACGGGTGGTCATGGGCGTCGTCGAGCGCACGGACCAGCGGCGTGTAGAACAGCCGGAACAGCCGGCCGTAGAGCTGATTGTTCTCGACGCGGGCGTAGTAGCCCTTCGAGAAGTCGAACCCCTGGTCGAGCGGGGAGAGCAGGCGCGGGACGTGGGCCTCGCTGTAGCTCTTCGTGTCGGCGTCGTGGACGACGACGAAGTCGGCGCGCTCGGCGGCGAGGCCGAGCGCCAGCCACACGTCCCGGCCCTTCCCGAACCCGTTCTCCAGCCCGTGTTCGTGCAGGAGGTCGGAGACCGAGTCGGCCGAGCACCACAGCAACTCGATGTCGAGGTCGAACGAGCCGAGCCACTCGTGGAAGTCGGGGACGCGCTCGGCCGGGGCGCGCAGGGGGACGATGACCGAGGCGGGGTCCACCTCGGCGAGCGTCGAGAGCACCTGCTCGGCGGCGAGCCCCGCGTACTCCCGTTCGGTCATGGGAACCACGACGGCGGTCCGGTCGGTGGGGGCGTCCGGGCAGGGGTTCGTCAGGTCGTGGAGCGTCGCGACCCGCTCCTGGACGTACTCCATCACCCGCCATTCAGGACCGGAGTTAAAAAACGGCCCCGACTTGGGGCGCGGGTTGCCGACTCTGCCCGGGGTGGCGGTCGCCGGCGATCAGTCCGCGCCGGACGGGAGCCGGTCCAGCTGGTAGAGGGCGACGAGGATGCCGAGGATGGCGACGAGTATCACCGCGAAGCCGCGGTACACCTCGTCGTACTGGAGTCCGAGGTCGACGAGCGCGCCGACGGTGACGCTCCCCGTGGCCCCGACGAGCATCACCACGCCCGAGTAGAGCGCGTACGCCGACGCCCGGTTCTCGTCGGGGAGTGAGTCGAGCAGGAACGTGTCCATCGCGGGGAACGCGCTGTGGACGACGTAGCCGAGGACCAGGGTGACGACCACGATGGGGAGGAAGCCCGAGACGTACGTCAGCACCAGCAGGCAGCCCGCGAACGCCCCGAGCACGCCGAGTAACAGGGGGACGTGCGGGATGCGGTCCGCGAGGTCGCCGGTGAGGAAGAACGCGGGGACACCTGCGAGGAAGACGAGCGTGAGCAGGGTCCGGCCCTGGGCAGGGGCGAGGCCCTTCGCGACCGAGAGGTATCGGACATAGAGGTTGAACAGCCCGTTCCAGACGAACCCGGTCCCGCCGAGGACGACGACGCCGGTCAGGATGATGCGCCACTGGCGCTTCAGCGCGACCAGCAGGTTCCGGTCGTCGGCCCCGGCAGTCGGCATCGCGGAGCGGCTGGCGACCCGGTAGAACGCGACGGTCGTCACCGCGGCCACGACCGCGAGGGTGAGCATCACGACGCGCCAGGCCGCCAGTTCGCCCAGCCCCGGAACCTGCCAGGACTCCCGGAGCAACACGAGGCCGACGAACAGCGGTGCGCCCACGGCCGCGAGCTGGCTCGACATCCCGTGGATGCCGATGGCGCGGCCGACGCGCTCGGGGAACAGTTCGCTCACGAGCGGGTTCGCGGCGATGAAGTACGCGCCGCTGGCCAGGCCCATGAGGAACGCGCCGAGGTAGACCAGCGTGAGCGACCCGGCGAAGGCAGTGAACGTCGTCGCGACCGTGAGGACGACGCCGGTCCCGAGGACCACCCGATGCCGGGGGACCCGGGTCAGCAGGTACCCGGTCGGGATGCGCGGGAGGGCGCTGCCGACCCACGCCAGCGTCGCGATGAGGCCCACGGCCCCCTCCGAGGTGATACCGAAGGCCGCCCGGAAGGGGTCGAGCAGGGGTGCGAAGACGACGCGGGCGAAGTTGACGAGGAACACCATCGCACAGAGCGACCCGAACACACGCCAGCGACGAACCCCGCCGCGGCCACGTGTGTCGGTCTGTGCAGTCACGTTCGGACCTATCGACCGGGTCGGTTCAAACTTTACGAATCGAAAGCCGAGACACCACGGTACTTTTGGCCTCCCCCATCGTAGCGCCGCTTATGAAGTCGGTCAGGAAAGCCCTACGCGACGGCACGCTCGAGAAGGACACGTACGAACGTCTCAATTGCGCAGAGTGCGGGAAGACGCTGAAGACGAAGAACGACCCGGACGCCATCGGAACGGTACGAACCTGTCCGGACTGCGGTGGCGAGTGGAAGGAGATCAGGTAAACGCGGGGTCGCGGGGGCGATTCTCCTTTCTTCGAACCGGTAGCGACTGGTCTCCCCCAATCCAGCGACTTACTCGAACGTCGAGTCGAACGCGTCCGCGCCCATCGGGTCGAACGTCCCCGCGGCGACGTTCTCTTCGACGTGTTCCGGGCGGCTCATGCCGACCAGCGAACTCGTCACGCCGGGCGCGGACCGCGCGAAGTTGATGGCCTTTTGAACTACTGAGTCACCCGAAAGCTTCGCGGCCACCTCGTCGGGCAACTCGCTCGTCAGGTCGCCCTGCAGGATGGAGGCGCTGGTGAACACGTCGAGGTCGGCCTGGTGGGCAAGCGCGAGGGTACTCACCGTTCCGTCGGCGGAGGACTGGCTTTCGACGGTGAACGCGTCGGCCATGTGGACGTTGAAAGGAAGCTGGATGGCCCGGAAGTGCGTCGCCGCGTTCCCGACGGTCTTGGCGGCCGACCGGGCACGCCCGACGACCTCCGACAGCGAGAGGTAGGAGTCGTGTCCGGGACCGACCCGGAAGCACTCCCAGCTCGCAACGCCGTAGTGCTGGATGTCGCCCTCGTCGGCCCGCCGTTCAAGCAGTTCGAACGTCGCCTCGAGCTGGTCGTACACCTCCTCGTGTGATTTCTGGACCAGTTGCGTCTCGGGGTTGTGGACGTAGTAGAGGTCGATGTGGTCCAGCCCGAGGTTGTCGAGCGAGCGGTCCAGCTGGTCGGCGATGTAGCCCGGCGCGATGCAGTGACACCCGCTCACGAGGTCGTCGGGGTCGACGATGCCCGAATCGACGTACTCCGACTGCACGTACTGGCCCGGGTCCGCGGGGCGCTCGCCGTCGAACGGGACGAACCCGCCCTTCGTCGAGACGAGGACGGCGTCGCGCTCGACGTCGGCCGCTTTCACTGCCTCGCCGACGACACGCTCGGAGCGCTGACAGCGGTAGTTGATGGCGGTGTCGACGACGTTGATGCCCGACTCCAGCGCTTTCACGATGGACTCGTGGTAGCGCTCGTCGACCGCGTCCGTCGGGTCACCGAGGTACGTCCCGACGCCGATACTCGACACGAGGCTGTCGCCGAAGCGCCGGAAGTACGTCCGGCCGAACGACTCGTGGAACGCGTCGCGGTAGGCCCACGTCGCCGTGCTCGTAACCATGCACGTCGGTTCGGGAGTCGGGAAGAAAAGGCGTCCGTTCGGTGGTCACTGGCGCTCGCCGGCGAGCGCCTCGAACAGTCGCTGCTTGAACTGGTCGCGCGAGACGCCCTTCGAGGGGCCGAGGCCCTCCATGTGGTCCTTGGAGATCTGGCCGCCGCCCATGCGGGCGTGGCCACCGGCCTCGGCCATCGGGATGTCCGCGACGACGGTCCTGAGCGCCTCACCCATGTGGAGGCGGTCGTCGCGCGACCGGCCCGACATGTGGATGGTGCCGTCTTTCTCGCCGTAGACGACGACCGCGGACACGCCCTCTAAGTGCATCAGTTCGTCCGCTGCCTGCGGAATCGCGTCGACGTTCGGTATCGCGCCGAGGTCACAGACGCCGAACGGGCCGTCGACGTCGACCTCGTGGATGGCCTTCGCCTTCGTCTTCAGGACCTCCCGGGGGACCTGCGGGTTGGCGATGCGGTCGAGCAGGTCCTCGTTCACGCCCGGGTAGAGGTAGCTGCTGGCGGAGAACTCCGCAGAGGAACAGCCCTTCGTGAGGTGGTTGGTGTCGGACTGGATGCCGTACACCATGCCGGTCGCGGTGCGGGGCGGCAGGCTCACGCCGTCGCCGTTCCCGTTCCCGACCGACGCATCGAGGTCGTCGAAGTACTCCGCCAAGATGGTCGCACACGCGCCGTAGTCGGTCCGGATGTCGGTGAACGCGGTGCCGGTGCCGTTCCCGGGGTGGTGGTCGACGACCGCGTACGGTTCGACGCCCTGCGAGCCCTGGAAGCCGCGGGGCGTGTTGTGGTCGACGAGGACGACCGCGTCACCGGCGAGGTCGGCGGCCGTCTCGATGTGCTCGGCGTCGAGGTCGAGGACCGTTCTGAAGGCCCGGTTCTCCTGGTGGCGTATCTCGCCGGGGAACTGCAACGTTGCGTCCACCCCGGCGTGTCGACAGAGCTGGGCGACGGCCATCCCGCTCGCCATCGCGTCCGGGTCCGGGTTCGGATGAAGGAGGATGCTGACCGCGTCGTTCTTGCGAATCGCCCGGAGGAACTTCTCGCCCTCCGTCCGGCGGAGTCGCTTCAGGCCGACCCAGCCGGCGAGCCCGAGGACCAGCACGGCCGCCACGAGCCCACCGAGTACTACGGGGTCGTTCGTGGCGGAGTCGACGACGCCGGCGGCACGGGAGACCAACACCGCCGGGGTGGCAGCGAACCACATATTCCAGTTCTCACGGGCGACCGGTAAGAAGGTTCCCCAAGACCGTCAAGCGTGTCTCTGACGGTACAAATCGACCGCGTGACGGTATCCTTCGCGGAACGTCGGGTACCTGAACTCGTAGCCGAGAGCCCGGAGTTTCTCGTTCGAACACCGCTTCGAGGTCCTGAGTCGACGTTCACCTGCGTCGGAGAGGTCGCCCTGTGCGAGGCGCTCCTCGATGGTCTGCTTCGGCGGCTCGTCGACCGCGGCCTGTTCGGCCAGCCAGTCGGCGAACTCCCACTTCGAGACGGGTTCGTCGTCGGTGACCTGCACGACCTCGCCGCGGGCGAGGTCCTCGGTGAGGAGATACGCCACTGCACCGGCGGCGTCCTCGCCGTGGACCATGTTCAGGTAGCCCTCGGTGACCGGACCCTCCAGATAGCGTTCCAGCCGGTAGCGGTCGGGGCCGTACAGCCCCGAGAACCGGGCGACGGTCCCATCGATGCCGAACGAGTCACCCGCCGAGAGCGCGAGTTCCTCCGCCTCGGCCAGCACCTCGGTCTTCGGCGTGGTCGGCGAGAGCGGTGTCTCCTCGTCCACCCAGTCGCCGTTGTGGTCGCCGTGGACGCCCGTACTGGAGGTGTAGACCAGCCGTTCCGGCGGGTCCTCGCGCTCGGCGAAGTGTGAGAGCACAGTCCGCATCCCCTCGACGTAGATTCGGCGGGCGGCGTCGGCCCCGCGGCCACCGGTGCTGGCGGCGTAGACGAGTGTGTCGACGTCCGGTATCGACGCGAGCGAGTCCCCGTCGAGCAGGTCCGCCTGGACCGCGGTGAATCCCGACTCCTCGATGGCGGTGATTCCGTCGTCGGAGCGTCTGACCCCGATGGCTTCGTGGCCAGCTTCGGTCAGCTGTCGTCCCAGTTCGAGCCCGACGTACCCACAGCCGAGAATCGCGACACGCATTTGCACGGACGTTGGGAGTCCCCACTGATACCGCTACCGTTGTGTGACATAAGCCGCCAGTTCAGGGCTGTTTGCTCGCGATGACGTGCTGGATGTGGACGAACTCGTGGAACGACATCGGGGCGCGCCGTTCGATCTTCTGCTGGACCTCGGTCGGGTCGAGGTCGAGCGAGCCGTCGAGGTCGGCTGCCACGGTCTCGATGTCCATCACGCCGGTCGTCATGCCGAGCAGGAGGTGCTCGCAGGCCATGGTGACCACGGTCTCGGGGTCGGCGACGCCGTCGGCCAGCGACTGCACTTCCGCGGCCTCTTCGAGACTGAAGTCTTCAGGGAGGTCACCCTCGGCGAGTGCCTTCACGCTCGACTTGTCGAGGCCCGTCGACCCGACGACCGTGTCGATGCCGACGCTGTCGACGACCGCGGCGAGGTCCTCAGCGTACTCGGCTTCGAGGTCGGCCGGCGACAGGCCCGACACGTCCATCCGCTGTTCGTGGAACATGAGCGGACGCTTCGGTGGGCCGGTACAAGGGCTTGCTGCATCCGGTCGACGCGGTCGAGTTCGTGGACTCGCGCGGCGGCCACACCGTCGGTCCGGGACAGGGCCAGCCCGGTGAGCGTTCGTCCATGTTCCCGTCGAAGTCGCCGACACCGTTCTTGCCGGGCGGGACGACCACGAGCACGCCGACCTGGTTCTCGAAGGTGACGCGGTCGGCTCGGCCGAGTCGTTCCCGGACGCCGTCGCCGTCGAGGTCGACCGCGACGGGGCCGCCGTCTCGACTGTAGACGAACGACCCGCCGGGGTCGTCGGGGCCGCCCTGGCGCGCCCGGACGGTGAACCGGGCGTAGGTCCCGCGGACGTCGACGACCCAGACGTTCACCGTGGCGACCCACGAGTAGAACGGGACGAGCGGGACCCCGGCGAACACCGACAGCCGCGATTCGTTCCCGTACCGCGACGCGCGTGCCGCGCGGTCGAACTGGGCCGCCCCCGCCGTGTTGGCCGCCTTGGCCAGCGTGTCCTGTTTCGACCGGAGGAAACCCACGGCGTCCGCGACGGCCGCCTCGTCCGTTCTGGCGGTCTCTGCCCGGACGGCGTCTCGTATCGATACTCGCGCGAGGACCGTCAGTTCGTCTCGCCAGCGGGTGGTCCGCTGGCGGTCCGAGTGGGCAAGCACGGTCTCGGCGACTGCGGGCGCAAGCGAGCCGTTCACCGCGGCCTGTGCTCGCGTGCCGGTCGTCGGCCAGCGGTCCAGGGCCGCCGCGACCGCCGTCTCGGCGGCCGGTCGGTTCAGGTCGGTTTCGGCTGCGAGGTCGGCCGCGATGCGGTCCTGGACGCCCGAGAGCGAGTCTGAGACCGATGTTTCCAGTGCGGCCCGCTTCCGATTGGCCGCTTCCGTCTCGACGAGACTGCTCGCGTACTCCATCGCGACCAGCGCTCGCGTCGCGACCCGCAGGTCGACGGTCGAGGCGTCGGCGTCCTCGGTCGATGCGTCGACCACGGTGTCGCCCGCGTCGCCGTAGGGGACGGTGAACAGGTTGATGTTCCGCGCCGCCAGGGGGTGAAAGCCCGAGGAGCGGATGGCCGGAGCGCGATGGCTTTCGACCTCGTTCACCACCAGATAGGAGGGGACGCCGTCGACCGCCAGCTGGACCGGTCCGGTCGGGCCGCCGTGGCCGAAGGACCGGCCCTCGGGGACCGCCGCCCGCTCCTGGGCGTCCATCGTCGCCGCCAGACTGTCGAGGGAGAGACCGTAGTCCCCGAGGACCGACCCGAGGCCCTTCCGGGCGTGGGTCGTCTTGCTGGCGCGCTCGCGCAGTTCCGCGCGAACGTGGTCGAGATAGGCGACGCGAACCGCGATTCGGGCGCGCTCGGCGACGCTGTCGTACTGGGCCGGTGCGTCCACGAGTTCGGCTTGTCTGTCCCGTATCCGCTCGGCGAGGTCGGCCGCAGGCGTCGCCGTCGTGGCGAGGTCGCCGCGGGCGCGTTCGACCGAGAGGTTCCGGACGGTCTCGCGGAGTTCGGGGAGCCCGGCGTACACGAACGACTCGATTCCTGCTGGGGGGTCGCCGGACAGTCGGGTCCCGCTCTCGTCGAGGTCTGCGGTGACGGCCCGGCGCGCCAGGGCGTCTGGCCCGCCGCGCGAATCCACGAGGTCGCCCGCCGCAGCGCGCACGTCGACCAGGTTCCCGTCACCGAGCGGCCCGGGCTGCTCGAACACGCCCTGGATAGGGGCGTCAGGACCGTCTGTGCCGGGCGAGGGAGTCGCGACGACTGCCAGACCCACCTGGTACCGGCTGCTGTGGGTCGCGTTCGTCACCCGGGTCTCGGGCGAACTCGCGTTCCATGGCCGGTCGGTGGAGCGGTTCGCGTGCTGCCAGCGCCACCGCGTCGTCCGGGTGACGGTCACGACGCGCTCGTCGGTCTGGAGGCGGGACAGTCCGTACCGGGGGTCCGGGATGGCAGCGTCGCCATGGCGGACAGTCGTCGACTGGGATTCCTCGGTCCGGACCAGCTCCCACCCCGGGCCTGGCGATTCGGGGTCCGGCTCCGGGTCGTGGGCGACGCGGGTCACCGAACTCCGGATGAACACGTCCGCGCTGTAGGTTTCGCGGACGATGTCGGGGAGCGAGGCCGATTCGGAGCCGTCACCACTCTCGGCCACCAGGTCCCTGAAGGCGTCGTCCGCGCTCTCGTTGACACCGACGCTGACCGGGTCGCTGGCGGTCGTCTCGGGTGCAGTTGGTTCCGGGATGTCCGGCCCGGCGTTGGCGAGCGTCCCGCCCGGGTCACCGAGGACGAGGTCCAGCCACTGCTCCGGGGACATCCCGGTCTCGACGGACTGGGCCTGCCCGATGACCTCGCTCGCGAGGATGCGGGCACGGGCTCTCCCGAGTGCGCGCTTTCCGGCGTCGTCCGGGCGGCCGAAGCTTCCCTTCTGTGTCGCGAGGGCAGCCTCGTTCGCCGAGAGCGAGACGTACTGGGTGGAGAGGACGTTCGAGACGACCCCGCCGTCCTGGCCCGTCTTGCCAGCCGTGCTGGTGCCGTACTGGACGTAGCCTCGCGCCCAGGCCCAGGCGTAGAGGCGGGCGGCGAACTGGCGGCCGAAACCGGGGCCCTCGGTCGGGCCGCGGTTCAGGCGGGCCTCGAAGTCGGCCACGCGCTCGTGGACGAGCAGGACGGGGGTCGCGACGGTGAACCGGACCGGCCGCTCCTCGGTGGCGACCACCCGACCGCCGACGCGAACCCTGACGGTGACGTTCTCGATGCGGACTCGCATGCTCCCGTTGCCGGTCCGTTCGAGGTGGACCCGGTGTTTCGCCAGGCGTGCCGTGGTCGGGTCGGAGAGCAGGGGTAGACTCGCCGTCGCCCGCGCGTCCCCGACACGAACGTCGACCTGCGAGAGCGCGGTCTGTGCCTGCCGGTAGATCCGCAGGCGAAGCACGTCACGGAACGGTGCCGAGTCGTTCAGAATCCGGCCGTAGGGGGTGTCCGCGGTCGACAGAACCGGGTTCGCGCCGGCGTTGGCGCTCGCCCGCCGGACTGCGCCCCGGAGCGCGGTGCTCACCGCGGTGTCGGCCCGTTCCGCGGCGAGGGCTGCGTCGGGTGTCGTCCCGCCGGGTGCCCGCGTCGCGAGCGTGCCGACCAGCGTCGCGCTACTGACCAGCAGGAGGACGCCGACGAGGGCGAAGGGGACCCGCGCCCGCTCGTCGTCTGCCAGTCTCATGCCGACCACGTCCTGACGGTGACGACGACGGTCCCTGGTGCAGTCGCGTCGGCTGCCGCATCCGGCGAATCGTACCGACGCTGGAGCGCTGGCTCGACCCGCCCCGCGAGGGCCGCGGTCAGTCGCTGGTTGGCGCGACGAGTCGCCGCCTCGTCGAGTGTGCCGTCGAGGCCCGTCGCCAGGACCCCGGCCGCGCGACGGTACCGGTACGCAGTCAGGCGGTCACCCGGGTAGTCCCCGAGTAGTGCGAGCCGGCCCCGGTCCGGCGGGAACAGGGTTCCAATCGTGCGCGAGGCAGTCCGGTAGGCGAGGTCCTTCCAGTCGTCAGGTGCGGCGGTGTCGACCACTGGCCCCACCGCGACCCGGATGCTCGCGGCGTGCACGTCGGTGGACGCTGGCGGTGTGTCTCCCACGGTGACCTGCCCGCGAACCGGGCCTTCGCCGGTCGGTTCCCAGGCCGCGACGACCTGCCACTCCTGGTCCAGCCCACCGAGCCGCCGCCGAGTCGCGTTCGCGACGGCGCGCTCGTAGTCGTCGCCAGCGTGCGAGATGGGCTGTCCGTCGATGGTCGCGTTCGCGATGGCGGCCC
Organism: Haloarchaeobius pelagicus; assembly: GCF_051207375.1. Taxonomy (NCBI): domain Archaea; kingdom Methanobacteriati; phylum Methanobacteriota; class Halobacteria; order Halobacteriales; family Halorubellaceae; genus Haloarchaeobius; species Haloarchaeobius pelagicus. The sequence goes on from NZ_JBPJZD010000001.1 coordinate 687,513, forward strand.
GGGCGAGCAGGTCGGCCAGTGACCCGTGTGTTTCTCGGTCGAAGGCGTCGCCCTCGGTCGTCGGAAACGCCACGAGAGACCGGTCAGCCTGCCGCGCTCCCGGCGCGAGGGAGTACTCGACCGTCGCGGTCGTGGCCCCGAGGAGTTCGACGGCATGGTCGGCTCCGGTCGCGTCGGAGCGGTCGGGACGCTCGGCGGTCACGACCACGAGGACGCTCGCCGAGACGAGCAGCAGGCAGAGCGTCACGTCGAGGACCGTACTGACCCCGCGTGACTGCTCGCCAGCTCTCACGGCCACACCTCCACGCGCAGGGTCCCGCTGACCACGACGCCCGGGTCGAGTCGGACGCTGACCGGCCGGACCGCGGTCGAAACGTCCGGTGGGGCGGCGGGACCGGCGCGCCAGCGCTCGCCCTCGGCGGTGAGCGTGACGGCGACGTGGTAGCCGTCGGGACCGGCCGTTGCCGCGGCGGCAGCGAGGCGCTCCGGATTCGCGATGCCATCGGGCGCGACTGCGGCGTGGGCTTGCCCGAGCGTGGGTGTCGCGAGGTCGCGACGAACCTCGTCGTCGCCGTCGACCCGCGCCAGCGTGGAATCGAGGGTCCCGGCGAACAGCGCGAGGCCGACACAGACGGCGAAGACGGCAACGAGCGCGGCCGATGGCTCCAGCTGGGCCCGGCAGTCGGCGGTCGCGGCTTGCCCGCTACGCATGGACCAGCGTGACATTCGTTCCCTCCCAGTGGACGCGGGTGATCAGGAGTCGGCTCCCGGCGGGTCGCCACCGTGGCTCGCCGGCGCTGGCGTGCGCCCGGGCTTCGGCGACGGCCTCGGCGAAGGCTGCTGGCGAGTCGAACACGCTCTCGGGCGGTGTTCCGGTCGCGACCCGGTGGAGTCTGGTGCCGGTCGTGACGGGGACGACCGGGCCGAACGCGAAGCTCGCGTGGGCGGCCCCGCCGGCATTCCGGAGCGAGAGACGGTGGGTGTCGAGGCGAACCGCACTCGCGTCTATCGGGTGCTCTGCCGTGGTCGGGTACGAGGCGGCGGCGACCGCGTCGACGGTGTCGGCGGCGGCCGCCGCGTCGGGAGCGGGTCTGGTCGGCAGTTCGACTGCCACGCCTGCGACGGCGAGGCTCGCCGCCGCGAGGCCGACCCAGCAGTACCACGCGTCTATCGGGAGGTCTGGCATGGCGCGTCTGGCCGCGGGTTCGTACTTGAAGGCTTGGCTGCGGCTGGAAGCAAGGGATGGTCTCGTCGCTGTCGATGGGGCCTGTGTGGACGTGGTGGCGTTGGTAGGCGGTGACGACGAGTGTCGTGCTCGCGCTGGCGGAGATGGAGACCGCACCACACCCTCCCCAGCCGACTCCCTCCGCTCCGCGATGCTTCGCTCCGGTCGTCCCTCGCGCACCTCTGGCTCGCGGCCTGCTCACGGCTTCTTCTCGCGGGCTCTCGGCCCGCTCGAATGGTTCGCGGAACTTCGTTCCGCGCTATCGCCGTTCGCTTCGAGGCACTCCGTGCCTCGCCCGACACGCTCGCCAGCGCACGCCACAGTGGCAATTCGGTTTCCGTCGCTCAAACCACCGCCCCGGCGGCCAGGAACGCCCCGAGGTACACCAGCGCCGCGGTCGGGAGAGCCCGGCCAACGCGCACACCCAGAAGACTCCGGTCCAGCCCGTGCTGGAGTCCGGTCGCGAGTACGGTGAGGACGACCGCGAGTACGAGGACGTAGGCACCCACGGCGAGACCGAGGTCGGCCGTGGCGAGGGGTGGGGCGGTGGCTGCGGCCGGGTCGCTGCCCGTCAGGGACCCTGTCCCACCGTCGAGTTGCATCCCGTCTGCGAGCGCGACCGTCGCACCGGCGACCAGCGGCCCGAACGTCGTCGCGGTGCTCCGCAGGGTCCCCGTCACCCGGGCGAGGTCGTGCTGGCACTCGCGTTCGAGGGCCTGGAGGTCCTCCAGGTGGTCGGCCATCGAGACGAGGGCACGGCCGGCTGGTGCGCCCTCGTCGGCAGCCAGCCCGAGCAACGCGGCCGTGCTTCGGGCGCGGGGGCTCGGAACGGTTGCGAGCGCGCCGTGTTCGCCCAGGAAGGCCTCGCGCACGCCGACCCGGAGCTGTCGCTGGCGGCGACACGCGTCGGTCAGTACGGCCCCTGTTTCCCCGGCGACCTCGCTCGCTGCGTGGTCGAGCGCGGCCTCGACGGCCTCGCCCTCGGCGACCCGACGGCCGACCAGGTAGAGCGCGTCGACGAGGTTCGCCTCGACGGCCTTCGCGTGGTCCCGGACGGTCGAGACGGGGCGGTACCAGACCGAGAGCGCGACGCCCGCGGCGAGTGCGGGGGCGACGAGTGGAACCAGCCAGTCCGGTGCGAGCAGGGGGACGGCAACGACCGCCACTGTCAGTGTGACCCCGCCGGCAGCCAGCGCCCGCCAGGGGCGGTCCGGCACGTCCGGATGCTCTCGCGTGACCGCCGGTGGCGGGAACGCGACGGGCCGTCGGGTGAACAGCCAGGCGCTGACGACGACGAGTCCGACAGGGAGCAGCCCATCGTAGACCACGACGAGTGCGCCGAGCGTCACCGGGATACCGGCGACCCGGGCCGCGGGCAGGACCGCGACGAGCGCGAGCGGGAGCAGGACGCCGAAGGCGTAGATGGCGGTGACCGGTCCCTGCACGGTCGCGGCGAAGGTGGCGAGGCGGTCACGGGTGCCCCGGAGGACCGCCGTCATCGCCCGGTCGAGGGTCCGGACGCGCTCACCGGCTGGCGCGTCGGCCGCCGCCTCGACGAGGTGGAGTGCGCGCCGGAGGGCCGGGAAGGCGTCATGCCACGCCGCGACGAACGACCCGAACCCGGTTTCCGGGGTCCCCGATGCCCGTCGGACGTGGCGGCTGAGACTGGCGGCCAGCGGGCCGTCGTCGGTCTCGGCCGCGAAGGCTGCTGCACCCTCGGCTGTCGGCTCGATGTGCATCCGGAGGACGGCGCGACCGACGAGGTCAGGGGCATCGCCGAGCGCGGCGGTCTGCCGGACGCTCGCGAGCCAGACGGGAATCGAGTGGACCGCGTGCGCGACGGCGAGGCCCACCGCGAGTGCGACCACCGGGACCGAGGCAGGGTCGAGGCCGGGGGCCGCACCGGCGACCGCGACGAGGACCGCGCCGAGGGCGGCTGTCACGTAGCCCGCCCGGGTCACCGTCTCCGGGGTGAGGTCGCTCTCGAGGAACGCGAGTGCCTGCCCGAGGTCGTCGCTGGGGTCGACGGGCCAGGGGTAGCCACGGGCGAGGTGCCGACAGGACCACGTCCCGAGACCGCTCAACACGGTGCCCCCGGCAGGTCTGCGGGCTCGGTTCGCCCGTCAGCGACCAGTGCGGCCAGCTGGTCCGTCCGGTCGGCGAGGTCCGCTCGCACGTCCGCGTAGGTCTCTGTCGGTCCGGCGAGCGATGCCACGAGGGCGCTCTCGCCGCGGTCGATGCGGCCGGTCGAGGTGAGCGTCGTCCCGTCGAGGTCGAACAGGGACTCGAAGTGCACGCCGTCGGCACCGGTCCGGACCTCCTCGATGCTGGCGACCCGACGCTGGGTTCCGGTGTCGGTCTCGACGGGTCGGCAGGTGACGACCAGGTCGGTGACGCCGAAGGAGGACTCGGGGACCTCGAGATCGGCGACGACGCGCTCGCGCACGTCTGTCCCGCCGTCGCCGTGGATGGTTCCGAGGACCGCGCTCCCGCTCGCGCCGACCCGCATCGCTTCGTAGAGCACGCGCGCTTCCGCGCCCCGAACCTCACCCACGACCAGTGCGCCCTCACCGAGTCGCAGGGCGGTCCGGAGCGCCTCGTCGGGAGCGATGCTCGGCCCGTCGCCGGTGGTGGTATGGAGGGCCTGTACGTCGCGCCCGCCAGCCTGGAGCGCCGAGACGGGTAGCTCCGGGGTATCCTCGATGACGACGGTTCGGGTCTGTCGCGGAAGCTCCCACAGCAGCGCCCCGAGCGTCGTCGTCTTGCCTGCGCCGCGGGTCCCGGCGACGAGAATCGCGGCGGCACGTGCGACCGCCAGCGAGAGGAAGCCGGCCGCCTCGGCGGTGAGGCTCCCGGCGGCGACGAGTCGCGGGAGGGTCCAGGCGTCGCGCCCGTTCCGCCGGAAGGCGAACCCGTACCCCTCGCTGACGGGGCGGGTGACGCCCGCGACGCGAACCGGGTCGCCCGCCATCTCGGCCGTGGCATCGAGCGTCGGACTGGCCCGGGAGAAGGCGCGCCCGCTCTCCTGGCGGAACCGGGAGGCCAGCGCGCCTGCGGCCGCCCCGGTGAGCCGGACGTTCGTCGGCATGGTGTGTCCCCCGGCGGTGACACGGAGCGGGGTCTCCGTGACCGGCGCGGAGGCGAACACGTCCGAGACGGCCGGGTCGGCGAACAGGTCGCTGAGGACGCCGTACTCGCGGGTGTGCTTGCGGAGGATGCGAGTGAGGGTCTCGACCGGGGCAGCGTCGTCGGCGACCGCCCGGACCGCCCGGCCTGGTGCCCGCGCCGCCCCGTCGATTCGGCCATCGGCGAGGTGAGCGTAGGCGGCCGCGAGTGTCTCGAGGGCCGGTTCGTCGAGTCGTGACTCGATGGGTTCGAGGTGGTAGCACCGCCGGCCCGTGGCGTCCTCGTACTCCCGGACGGTCGCATCGGTTCTCGTCTCGCGCGTGGCGACGAGCGTCGCACCGGGTGGGAGTGACGCCGCGACCCGTGCCTTGCTGACGGGTGGCCCCGAGAACGGCCGCAATGCGTCGTCGTAGCCAGCGGCCCGGTCTGCGAGGAGCGCGAGGCCGGTCTCGGCGACGAGGTCGGCGACTGGGCCTGCCCGAGCCGTCGCGTCGGCCGCGGCACGCAGCGGGTCGGTCCGGGCACGACCCGCCAGCACCGGGTCGTGGAAGGCGGCCGCGTCGGCGAACCGGCCGGCAGCGACCAGCAACGCGGCCGCGTCGTCCTCGTAGGCCCGTTCCAGCCCGGCGGCCCTGACGACCACGCTCTCGGCGTCCCGTGATTCCAGGGCCACGATGGCGGTCGCCCGGCAGTCCGGGTCGGTCGCGAGGTCCCCGCCGGGGCAGTCTGTCGCGTCGAGCAGTAGCCGGTCACCCTCGAAGGAGGCGGTGCAGCCGCAGGGGTCGTCGGTGTCGGTGCCGAGCAGCGAGTGCAGTGACATACCGGCGGTGGCCCCGGTCTCGGATTTAAACTCGGGGACGAGACGGGTCGGGGACGGTCGGTGAGCGACCGGACCGACACCGGTCACGACCGGGCAACGTGGACCCCATCCGCCGCCAGGGTGAGGACGAGACGATGGCTCCCGCTCCCGTCCAGGACCAGCGGTGTGCCGTCAGCCGTGTGCAGGGCGACGCCGGTCCGGACCTGCTGCACTGCTCCGCCAGCCAGTCGATACGACAGGAGACGCGAGTCCGGGTCGCCGGGCACCCCACCGACTGCGACCCACTCCACCTCGCGGGTCGTCCAGGCATCACCGGGGAGCCGAACCGTCACCACTCGACGCGCTCCCGCCCCGACGGTTCGGTCCTCACTGGCGGCGAGGCCGTCGGCTGCGCGTTCCAGCCGGGCGAGGTCGGTCGAGACCTGCTGGTCGCTCCTGTGCTCGCGAGCGTCGTCCAGTGCCGGCGCAGTCACGGCCAGTAGCGCCAGCGCGAGAACGACCGAGAGGACGGGACGGACGCTCACAGGACCTCTCGGATACGGGTGAGGAGTCCCCCTTGCTCGCTGTCCTCCTTGGGAGTTGGTATCGTGTACGGGTCGGGCTCGTCGGTCGGACCCTCCGAGTACTGGCGGGCTGACCCGCCGCTGCGACGGCTCGTGCTTGTGGCCCATTCGGCGGCCAGCGCACTGTCGGGTGGTTCGGCGCGGTCGGGCGTTCGCTCGGCCTGCTTCCGGGCACTGGCTTCGAGTTCCTCGACCCGGGCCTCCAGCGACTCGACCGCGGCGAGCGCTCCATCCGCGCGTTTCTCCACCCGCTCGTTCACGCTCCGGACGTTCCCGGCGTACCCGCGGAGCGCCTGGACCGCGGCGTCGAGCTCGGCGACGGTTGCCTCGAGTTCGTCGAGCCGGTCGGTGAGCCTGGCTGCCCCGCGCTCGCCCGGCGTGGTCTCGCTGGTCGGTCCCGCCTCCGGGGCCGTCCCGAGGGAGTCGACACCCATCGTTCCCGAGACCGCATCGTCGTCGGTGATGGCGCGCTCGACCGCCCGCAGTCGGTCGTTCAGTTGGTCGGACATGTCGCCACTGGCCGCGGCCTGGTATTTAAAGCCTCAGTCGGAACGTTTTACCCCCCGCTCTGCGGAAGCCGATAGTATGAAAGTCGTCCTGATCGGTGTCGGACAGGCTGGTGGGAAGATCGCCCAGTCACTGGCCGAGTTCGACTACAACATGGACTTCGACGCGGTGCAGGGTGCGCTCGCGGTCAACTCCGCGCACGCAGACCTCCAGAATCTGGACATCGAGACGCAACTCGTCGGCCAGGATACGGTGAAAGGGCACGGCGTCGGCGGTGACAACGAACTCGGGGCACAGGTGATGCAAGACGACGCCATCGAGGTCATGGACAGCCTCGACGGGAAGATCACGGCGCAGGCGGAGGCCATCTTCGTCATCGCCGGCCTCGGCGGCGGAACCGGCTCCGGCGGTGCCCCGGTCCTCGTCCGCGAACTCCAGCGCGTCTACGACCTTCCCATCTACGCGCTGGGCGTCCTCCCCGGCCGTGGCGAGGGGTCGATGTACCAGGCCAACGCCGGGCGGTCACTCAAGACCGTCGTGCGCGAGGCCGATTCGACCATCCTCGTGGACAACGACGCCTGGCACGACGCCGGCGAATCCATCGAGGGGGCCTTCGACAGCATCAACCAGAACATCGCCCAGCGTATCGGGCTGCTGTTCGCCTCGGGCGAGGCGGTCGAGGGCGTCGGCGAGAGCGTCGTCGACACCTCCGAGGTCATCAACACGCTCCGCGAGGGTGGCATCGCCTGCATGGGCTACGCCAGCGCCATCTCGGGCGAGACTGCCGAGGACAACATCAACGCCGTCACCAGCGTCACCCGGTCCGCACTGTTCACCGGGACGAGCCTTCCCGATGCCGTCACGGCGGACTCTGCACTGCTGGTCATCGCGGGTCGCCCCGAGGCGATTCCGCGCAAGGGCGTCGAACGCGCCCGGCGCTGGGTCGAGGACCAGACCGGCTCGATGCAGGTCCGTGGCGGCGACTTCCCGCTGGATTCGGACCGCATCGCCGCGCTCGTCCTCCTCGGTGGCGTCGAGCGCTCGCCCCGCATCGAGGAGTTCATGGAGCGCGCTCGCGAGGCCCAGCAGCACCAACAGAAAGCACCCGAGGACCACGCCGCGAACTTCCGCAACGAAGACCTCGAAGACCTGTTCTGAGCCGAACTCAGTTCAACTCGGTCTCCGGTTCCCTGTTTCGCTCCACCCGCGCCCGTGCGTCCTCCAGCGTCTCCGTGTCCAGCAGCGTCTCCAGTTTCCGTTCGAACTGTTCCTCTGAGAGTTCGCCCTGTGCGTAGCGCTCGCGGAGCGTGTCGAGGGCGTCGCGCTTCGAAGGCGAGAGGTCGTCGCCCGACCTGCCGTCGAAGGCGCCGTCGAGTGCCTCGTCCATCCGGCGGTCGGTCTCGTTCAGGAGGTCGTCATCGTCGTCCTCGCCGGAGAGGATGCTGACGATGGGAAGGAGGAATGCGTACCCGATGACGAAGATCACCCACCAGTTGTTCACGTCGAGGAACAGGGCCGTTAGACCAGCACCGAGGACGAGCAAGGAGACGACGCTCGTCGCGGGCGTGTCACTCATGATGATTCGTACCGCGACTCGGGTGAAAAAAGTTCTCTCGCTCGTTCAGACCAGGCTCGCGCCGTCGAACTCGGTGCGCTGGAAGTCGATCTCCAGCAGGTCGAGGATGGTCGGCGCGATGTCGAAGAGGTCGGCGTCGGAGATGTTCGCCTCGGGGTCGTCGATGAACAGCGAGGCGTTGTCGAAGCTGTGCATCCCGTTGCGGGCACCCTTCGTGAACACCTCGTCGTGGCCCTTGAAGCCGGCCTTGAGGTCGAAGCCGTGGTTCGGGATGATGACGAGGTCCGGCGCGATGTCGTCGTGGTCGCCGCGGAACGCCTCCTCCTTCTCGACGACGCGCTCGGCGACCTTCTCGCCGTTCGGGCCTTCGAGGGCTTCGAGGTCGGCCTTGAGTTCGTCGCGGACCGCCTCGTATTCGTCCTGCGGGACCGAGCCACGCGGCTCACGGCCTTCGAGGTTGAGGTAGATGCGTCCCGGGATGAACGAGTAGGCGCGGGCGTCCGAGGAGATGTCGCCGAGTTCCTCCGGCTCGTCGGTCTCGAACTCCAGCCAGCCCTCGCGGCGGAGCCACTCGTTGAGGTGGACCTCGTTGTCGAGGGTGGTGAAGCCGTGGTCGCTCGCGACGACCATCGTCACGTCATCGGGGAGCTGCTCGCGGAGCTTGCCGAGGTAGTCGTCGACCTTCTCGTAGAAGTCGAGGAACTCCTGTTTGTAGTCGCCGTCGCGCTCGTAGTCCTCGAACAGGAAGTGGTTGACACGGTCGGTCGTCATGAAGACGCCGAAGAACAGGTCCCAGTCGTCCTGATCGATGTAGTGCGAGAACGCTTCGTAGCGCTTGTCCAGCGTGAGGTGGGCGTCTTCGATGAACTCCGCTTTGTCGTCCTTGTGCCCGAGCTTGGCGTTGACGTCGAGCTTGTAGTCGGCGGCATCGAGGTGCTCGCCGAACTCGTCGGGGTAGGCGGCCTTGCTCATGTCGTTGACGGAGAGGAAGCCGCTGACCATGCGCTGGACGTTGCGCTGGGGCGGGAACGTCACGGGGACGTTCATCACGGTCGAATCGCGACCGTCCTCCTCCACGCGGTCCCAGAGGCGCTTGGCCTGGACGTCGTCGCCCATGGGGACGTAGGTGTCGTAGGTGCCGATCTCACGGTCCTGGAAGCCGTAAACCCCGGTCTCGCCGGGGTTCACACCGGTCGTCAGCGACGGCCAGCAGGCGCTGGACTCGGGAGGAACGATGCTGTCGATCGGGGCGGCACTCCCCTCGCGAGCGAGCGCGGTCAGGTTCGGAAACCGCTCCTCGTTGTCGGAGATGAGGCTGTACGGTACCCCGTCGATGCCGAAGAACGCGACGCGGGGCGTGTCGTCGCCACGAAGACGGTCGAAGAGACCCATATCGGCCCGTACTGCAGTCGACTACAAGAAGCTTCTTTTCACTACTCAATCAGGCCGCAGGTCACGACTCCCGGCAAAAATTCGTTACTCGTCGCGACGCGACGACCGCTCGAAGTTCGTGGGGACGACGGTAACGTGGTGCATCCCGACGCCACCCGTTGATTCGCGTGATTCCGTCGTCTCGCGGGGCTCGACCTTCGTCGTCGGGTGTACGCTGTTGGTGGCCATCTCTATCCTGATGTACGGGGCACCACCGGATAAAATTACTCATGCTCATAAATTATCGGGGGTCGGCCCGACATTACCAGAGCGTATCTTCTCGTATCGCTGGCGTGTCGGGCAGTCCGAGCCGGGCGGACGAGACACGTTTTTGAGGGGGGTACCCGAACGTGGGGCCATGGAACGAAACGTAGACGACACCGGCCAGATGCTCCGCGTCGGGCTGGGGTCGGTCGCGGTGTTTGCAGGGATGGTCGCCGGTGCGGGTTTCCAGCGCACGTCACTCGGAGTCCTTCTCGGCGTCCTCGGTGCGACGCTGTTGCTGACCGGTGCGTTGCGCGTCTGCCCGCTCGGAGCAGTGCTCGACTGAAAAGAATCGGACTCGGAGACGGTCGTTACTGGAAGTTCTCTTCGTAGAGGTCCATCGCGTGCTCGATGGCGTCCTTCGCCGCCTGCTTGTCCTCCCAGCCCTGCGTCTCGACTTCCTTGCCGGCCTCGAGGTTCTTGTAGGTCTTGAAGAACTCGTCGATCTCGTCGAGTTGCTGCTGCGGGATGTCTTCGAGGTCCTCGATGTGGTCGAAGCGCGGGTCCTCGGTCGGGACCGCGATGACCTTGTCGTCCTGCTCGCCGTCGTCGTCCATCTTCATCAGCGCGACGGGACGGGCTTCGATGACACAGCCCGGGAACGTCTGGTCCTCGACGAGGACGAGCACGTCGAAGGGGTCCTCGTCGTCGTAGTACGACTGCGGGATGAACCCGTAGTCGGAGGGGTAGTGGACGTTGCTGTGGAGTACGCGGTCGAGGACGACCCCGGGGATGTCCTTGTCGTACTCGTACTTGTTGCGCTCGCCTTTCAGGCACTCGACGACTGCGTAGATGGTCTCCGGCGCGTTCGGGCCAGTTTCCAGGTCTTCCCAGAGATTCGCCATACGTTCTGGCGTGGGAGTACGGGGCGGAAAGTCCTTTCGTATTTACCCATTCGTCACAGTTTATCCTCGGGCGAACGGCTGTGTGCCACGATATCACGGCACGGTAACTGGAAAAAAGTAACAGGAACCGGAAATCGCAACACCTCAGGCAGTCTAGGGAGTGACGGGTCGGCGGAACTGCAAGTAAATGCACTAATAGTTGAGAAGTGTTAAATAGCCTGGTGACATTTAGTAAGGTATGTCAGAGGCACAAGCAGTCACCGGGCAACAGGGCATCGCGCGTGAGCTCACCGCGTTCCAGCACAACATTCTGGTCATTCTGGCAAAGGAGCCGATGTACGGTCTCGCAATTAAACGCGAGCTAGAGGATTACTATGGGACGGAGGTCAACCACGGCCGCCTGTACCCGAACCTCGACGAACTCGTCGGGCTCGGACTCATCGACAAGAGCGAACTCGACAAGCGGACCAACCAGTACGAGCTGACCGACGACGGCTACGACGCCGTCATGGACCAGCTCCAGTGGACGCTGTCGAAGATCGGTGAGGACGAAGAGCGCGCGAACGAAGTCCGCGCACTCCTCGACTAGGACGACAGATCGGGCACCCGTTTTTCCGCGGTTTCGAACACGAGCCGTAGCGACGACTCGACCATTGCTTTCTCCTCCTCGGTCGGCCACGCGTTGCGCGGATAGTACCACTCCAGGAACTCCTGTAGCTCCGCGCTCGTCGCGGTGTCGGCGGGGCGGGCGTAGTGATTGCCCATGAAGTCGGCCAGCTTCCTGGCGTTGTTCGCGTGGACCTCGCCGTGTGCCTCTGCCACGGCGTCGACCAGTTCGTCGTTCTGTTCGGCGACTTCGTCCCACTCCTCGGGTTCGCCCGGGCCCGAGAGCGACACCTCGACCGCCCGGTCGGTGTCCTCGATGCGGTCGGTCCGGATGACGTCGTCTTCGACCCACTCGTCCGGGTGCAGGACGAGTGTCTCGCCCTCGTCGTCGTCGCGGACGCGGGCCGTGAACTCGTGGTCCTCCAGCAGGCCGGTCCGTCGCGTCTCGTAGGACTCGACCGCCCCCTCGTCGACTGCTTCCCTCGCGAGGCGCGTGAGGCGTTCTGCCTCCTCGACCACGTCCTCGGGGAGTTCCTGGTCTTCGGTCTCGCCGGCCGATTCCGTCTCGTTCTCGTCCGGATGTGCGTCCTCAGGCATCGTCAAGCGCTTCGTTCGCAAGGTTGTCGGCGCGTTCGTTTATCTCTCGCGGAACGTGCGAGAGCGTCCAGGAGTCGAAGTTCGAGAGTAGCTCCCGGACGGTGACGCGTTTCTCGCGCAGCGTCGGGTTGTTCGTGTCGTACTCGCCACGGACCTGCTTGACGATGAGCTCGGAGTCGCCGCGAATCTTCAGTTCGTCGTAGCCGAAGTCGCGCGCGGCTTCGAGTACCCGGATGAGCGCGTCGTACTCGGCCTGGTTGTTCGTCGCGTTCCCGATGCGCTCGGAGCCCTCACCGACGATCCCGTCGCTCGTCACGATGACCCAGCCGATGGCCGCGGGACCGGGGTTTCCGCGGGATGCACCGTCGAAGTAGCAGTGAGCGCGCCCGCCGCCGTCGCGGAGGACGGCCTCGATGTCGGACGGCTGTGCGCCCTGGATCACGACCTTCTCGTCGTAGGCAACCGCGGACGCGTCGCCGTACTCCGCGCGCCAGCGTTCGTGTTCGGTGTTCCCGTCGGTGACGGTCGCACCCGCGGTTTCCAGTCGTTCACGGGCCTCGTCGACGTCACACTCGATGACCGGCATTGACCGAACGTCACCGAACCTGGTGTAAAACCGTTCTGATTCGATTTCAGTGTCAGTTGGACAGAATTGCCGCAGTCTGCTGATTCGTTCTGAGGGGGACTTTCTGTCGCGGCCAGAGAGGCCAGAATCATACCAAGGGTTTATGACTCTCCGAACTACTACTATAAAAGTGCGATGACACGGTCTACCCGCCAGCGGGAGCGAGAACTCGAGACCGAATCCTCGGACGAGCAAGAAGGGGTCAGGGAGTGCCCCGAGTGCGAATCCGACAATCTGGTCAAGAGTTCCGACAGGGGCGAACTCGTCTGCGACGACTGCGGGCTGGTCGTCGAAGAAGAGAAAATCGACCCCGGTCCAGAGTGGCGCGCCTTCAACCATCAGGAACGACAGGAGAAGTCGCGCGTCGGAGCCCCGACGACACAGACGATGCACGACAAAGGGCTCACGACGACTATTGACTGGAAAGACAAAGACGCATACGGGCGCTCTATCTCTTCGAAGAAACGCAGTCAGATGCATCGGCTGCGCAAGTGGCAAGAGCGTATCCGGACCAAGGACGCCGGCGAGCGCAACCTGCAGTTCGCGCTCAGCGAGATCGACCGGATGGCGTCCGCACTCGGTGTGCCGCGCTCGGTCCGGGAGGTCGCGTCGGTGATCTACCGGCGCGCGCTCAAGGAGGACCTCATCCGGGGTCGCTCCATCGAGGGCGTTGCCACGAGTGCACTCTACGCGGCCTGCCGGAAGGAAGGCATTCCGCGAAGTCTCGAAGAGATCTCCGAGGTGTCCCGTGTGGAACGAAAAGAGATCGGCCGGACGTACCGGTACATCTCCCAGGAACTCGGCCTGGAGATGAAGCCGGTCGACCCGAAAAAGTACGTACCGCGGTTCTGTTCTGAACTCGAACTCTCCGAGGAGGTCCAGACGAAAGCAAACGAAATCATCGAAACCACCGCAGAGAAGGGACTGCTCTCGGGCAAGTCTCCCACTGGCTACGCCGCGGCCGCGATCTACGCCGCGTCGCTCCTGTGCAACGAGAAGAAGACCCAGCGTGAGGTCGCCGACGTCGCACAGGTGACGGAAGTCACTATCCGGAACCGCTATCAGGAACAAATCGAAGCGATGGGCATCCACAGCTAGGACCCGTCGGCAATCCTCTCCTATTTTCGAGCGCAGAGCGACTGCATTCTTCTTGCTCTGCTTACAGGACACGATTCAACTAGCCTGGTTGATATGAGATGCGGCGTAACCATTAACCCAGCAGGGGACGAGGTGTTGGCGATGGGTTTGCTCATCGGTACCCCGGGGGGTCTCTTTCGCACCAGTGACGGCTTCGAGACCGTCGAACGGACGCTCGACGCGCGGGTCAATCGACTTCGCGTGTTCGACGCCGGTGCCTTCGCCGCGACACCGGCCGGTCTCTATCACTCCGAGGATGGCTGGGAGTGGACGAAACTCGAATCGTTCGCCGGTCCGGTCCACTCGATGGCCGTCAGCCCCGACGAGGCGTACTGGTACGTCGGCATCCGGCCCGCGGCCGTCTACGTCTCCGAGGACGGTGGGTCGACGTGGGCCGAGTCCGATGGCTTCCAGAACTTGCCTTCCCGCGACCGCTGGCGCGACCGCGCGCCCGGCGACGACGCCACAGTCCGGACCATGGCAGTCCACAGCAGCGCCCCCGACAGGCTCGCGGTCGGTGTCGAACCGGGTGGGGTCTTCGTCAGCGTCGACGGCGGCTCGACCTGGAACGACCGGACTGCCGGAGTCCACGACGACGTTCACCACCTCCTCGCGCTGGAGATAGACGAGTACCTCGCAGCCACCGGGAACGGCCTCTACCGCACCACCGATGCGGGCCGGTCGTGGCTCCGACAGGACACCGACTTTCGCGACTTCTGGTTCAACTACTTCCGCGAGTCCATCGCCCACGACGGGACCCTCTACACCGCCGCGAACGGCTGGGGACCGTCGGCCCCCGGCGGTGCGATATTCGAGACCCCAGTCGACGAGACGGGCCGGGAGGCGACACGCGTTCCGTATCCGGGCGAGAAGGAGTCGTTCGTCGTCTCCTGGGCGGCCGACGAGGACGATATCTACGCGGGTACCCTGCGCATCGACGACGGGTTCCAGCAACGCGCCCCGGGCCGTATCCTCCGACGCGAGGAACACGGCTGGATCCAGGTTGGGGAGGTCCCCACGGCCGCGCGGACGCTCGCCACGATTTAAATCGGAGCGAGCGGCCACTCGCGGTATGTCCTGACCACTCGCCCGGTCGCACACAGCGGTCGTGCGACACACTGCGACCGGGAGCCGAGCGTGTCGCCTGTTCGCCATTCGTGAGTTCCGTCGACACGTCTGAAGATTAATCAGCGTCAGGCACGTACCACGACCGAATGCGGCTCGACGACTACATCGAGAGCCTCGAACCCGACGAGGACGCCAGACGCCGGCAGCTGGCGAAGGAGAAGTCCTACGCCATCACCGACTACCTGCAGGACTTCCAGTCGCGGTTCGAGGAGACCGTGCAGGGCGATTCCCTGTTCGGGGCGACGGCACCCTCCATCTTCGTCGGTCGGACCAACTACCCGCGGGTGTCGACCGGCCTGCTCTCGCCGGTCGCCGAGGGGGACCCGACGGACTTCGTCACCGACGGCGCGTGGTACCAGCAGGGCCTCGGTGTCGGCGACGTGGTCGAGCGTCGGACCGGCCTGTTGAACTCGACCCGGCGGGCGAACGTCGACGTGAACGACGTGTGGGACGGCTTCGTCGGCGTCCAGCGCGAGGTGGCCATCGCGGGCGACCCGGTCGACCTGGAGATCGGCCTCGATGGGAAACCGAACCTCGACCTCGACGTCGACGACGGCATCGCCACGCCGCGCGGCCCGCGAGCCAAGGCCACGTCGGTCGACCTCACCGAGAACCCGTACGTCCCGAAACCGGTGAAGAAGACGCTGGAGGACGACGACTGGCAGGCCCAGGGCGCGATGACGTACCTCTACCGCCGGGGCTTCGACGTGTACGACGTGAACCGCATCCTCTCGGCGGGTGCGCTCGGCCAGGGCGAGAACCGGCGGCTCGTCCCGACACGCTGGTCCATCACGGCCGTCGACGATACCATCGGGCAGTACCTCCGCGGGCAGATTCGCCACGCACCGAGCATCGATTCGGTCGAGGTGTGGGAGAACGAGTTCATGGGCAACCGCTACTGGGTCGTCCTCGCGCCGGGGCAGTGGGAGTACGAACTCGTCGAGATGAAGGCCCCGGGGAGCGTCTGGAACCCGGCCGAGTCCGGCGACATCTGGATGGGAAGCGCCTCGGAGGGCTACGAGGGCCGGACGGGGTACGTCGACGAGACGGCCGGTGCGTACTACGCCAGTCGGCTGGGCGTTCTCGAACACCTCGCCGACCGCGGCCGCCAGGCGAAGTGTCTGGTCTTGCGTGAGGTGAGCGACGACTACTGGGCACCGGTCGGCGTCTGGCAGGTCAGGGAGAGCGTCAGGAACGCCTTCGACGGCGAGCACGGTGAGGCGGAGACGTTCCACGAGGCGGTCCGGACGGTGGCCCAGCGGCTTCCGGTTTCACTGGGTCGCCTCCGCAGGAAATCGGAACTCGTCGCGGGGCTCCAGTCGTCGCTGTCTGATTTCTAACACCATCGGTTTCCGTAGCCGTCGGATTTATCGTCGCGCACACCTTGATACAAGTTATCATGGTGTGGTCGCTTCTGCTGGTCGACTTCGGCGGGCAGACGCCCGCCGTCGCCAGCTTGCTCGCGCTCGTCGTCGTCTCGCTCGTCCTCGATTACTACTACCAGCGCGTCGGCCTTCGATAGCGGTTCAGACGTCGTTGACGTTGGCGAACGCTTGCTCGACGAGTTCGCCGGTGTCGGCGACGAGCTCGTCCCATGCCTCGTCGTCGGGAGCCATCCCGAGCAGCCGCGCGATCTTCATGATGGAGACGTGGTACACGTGCTGGTGGCCGGGTTCCTCCTCCCAGATGACCACGTTACAGGGCATCAGGCCGCCGATCTCTGGCGTTATCTCCATCGCGCGGTCCGCCATCTCCGGGTTGCACGCGCCGAGGACGTAGTACGGCTTGTGCTCGGAGCCGGTCTTCTCCTTGATGACCTCGGAGGGCGAGAACTCGACGAGTGTACCGAAGCCGGCGTCCGCGAACGCCTTGCGGACGTGTTCGACAGCCTCCTCGTGGTCCATCTCCAGGGTCGCGCGTTTCTTGCCGATGTCGTCGTCGCCGAGCTGGTCGGGGTCGATGTTGAGTGCCATCGACTAGAGAATTGCACGTACCGAACAAAAAACGTGTCTCCCCGCACCCGGTCACACCGGAATCGGTAGCCACCGGAGCCAGCCGATGACCGTGTCGGGGGGGATGAGCGGGTCGTGTAACACGAGCCAGTCCAGGAGGACGAGCCCCGCGCCGTGGGCGACGATGGAGGGGAGCAACGAGTCGCTCTTGTAGTCGACTGCGCCGAACAGCACGTCCGTCGGCCCGGAGAGGACGACTTCGAGCGGTGGCTTCCCGATGTGGTGGACCATGTAGACGAACGGGCTGATGAACGCGGCCTTGATGCCGAAGCGTTCACCGACGCCGACACAGAGGAGCCCACGGTAGTACGTCTCGACGGCGACGACCAGCCAGAACTGCTTGAGTGCGTGGACCGCGAACTGGTCCAGTGCGACGGTGCCGCCCCAGTCACCCCACATCGGGTAGTACGCCCGGATACCCGGGAGCGATGACCCGATGACGTAGAACGGGAGGACGAACAGCGCCAGCAACAGCGTGTTGCGAATCGCGGGCCAGTCGACCCGGTAGCCGATGTTCTTCCCGTGGGTGAGCGCGAGCGCCATCGGCCCGACGAAGAAGATGAGCGTGTCGGTGACCACACGCTCGTTCAGCGGGTAGCGCGTGAACTCCATCCACAGCAACGCGAGCACGAAGCCCAGCAGAAGTGACTTCTGTGTCCAGCTCAGGTTCGATGGGCGCAGGGAGGACAGTCGCTCGGAGAGCCACGACCGGGCGTCGTCGAAAGACCGTACGACCGTCGAGAACACGGTGGGTTACTCGTCTGCGGTGGGAACGGCACCGCGGCCGACCACGTCGCGGACGGCGTTCTCGAACTCCTGGCGCTTCTCGAAGTAGGTGATGTCGATATCCTCGAGCACTTCCGAGATGGTCTTCGGACCCTCGGGCGTCCGGATGGTGGACTCGCCCTCGAGCGCTTCGAGACGGCTCTTCTGGATGGGCCAGGTCAGTCGGGACGTGACGCGGGCCAGCGGTGCGCCCTCGACGGCGTCACCGGACCCGAGTTCGACGGCAGGTTCTGTCTCCTCTTCCTCGTCGTCAGCCATGTGCGGGGGTTTGCAATCCCGTCGATTCAACCTTTCGCTTCGCTGGCCGATGTCTGACGTACTGTTTTGTGTCGTGGGGCGTAAGTGAGGGACATGACTAGCCTCGCGGACGTGTACGAGGACAACGTCGGGGAGGTCGAGAACCTCCGTCGGTTCTACCTCGGGATGGGCCTGTTCCTCGCCGGTGCGCTGTTGACGGTCCTCGGTATCGTAGTCGGTGCGACCGACGTCCTCGCCGGTCTCGGCGTCGACATCTACGGCTCGAGAGAGATAGCCGGTGTGTTGGGTGGACTGGGCATCCCCGCCGTGCTCGTGGGCGTGTTCACGGTCCTGCCGGCGAGTCGGCGCATCCGGGCCGCGGCGGCCATCGGTGCCAGCGTCTGCGTGCTCGGCGTCGCGCTGTTCAGCCGTGTCTACCCGGGGGACTGGATCGGTTCGCCGACCGCGAGCCAGGGGATGACCCTGCTCGTCGCAGTCGTCTACTTCGTCGGCGTGTTCACCGCCATCGGGTGCCTGTTCAGCGCGGTCGTGACGTTCAAGACCCGTAACGACCCCGGCGGGACCGTCACCATGCAGGTGACCCGGGAGGGCGAGACGAAGTACGTCGAGGTCCCGGAGGAGAAGGTCGACGAGGTCGAGGGCGAGAAAGCCAGCGCCGCCCAGTACGGCAGCGTCGGGATGTTCGGCACGCAACCCGACGGGAACGTCGAGACGCAGACGAACCGGCCGGGCCGCAAGTCCAGCGCCTCGTCCGGGTCTGGCTCGTGGTCGAACTCGTCGCCGACCCACCCGGCCGTGAACTCCCCGACCAGCGACGGCGGCACGACTCCGGACGACATCCGGTCGCCGCTGGACGAGGACACCGAAGTCATGCGGACCGAGGAGCCCGCCCCCGAAGCGAAGAACCTCGCCGACCGCTACTGCGGCAACTGCGCGCACTTCGACTACGTCCGGACGAACCGGGGTATCCAGCCCTACTGCGCCCACCACGACGAGGAGATGGACGACATGGAAGCCTGCCAGTCGTGGGAACCGAACAACTGACCGCGACCCGCGTGCTATCCTTGCCCAGCCCGAACTCGTTCTAACGTCGCACACATCCGGTCCCAGTGACTCCCGCGCCAGAAGCACTGCCCGCAGTCCCGGCACCGCCACGTCGGCGTGTCGTCGTCAGGGGCGTACTCGGGAGTCGACGATCCTTCGGCGACGCGTTCGACCGGGCCATTGCACCGGCCACAGCGCGTCGGCACGTCGGTCGGGGTGAGCGAAACGCCCGCAGCCGCGAGTTCCGCGAGCTGGTCCTCGGTTTCGCGCTGGCGAAGGAGAACCGCATCGTCGGCCCGGTTCGAGAGGTGTACGTCCCGCGTGACGAGCTTGCGCCGTTCGTCGGCCGCGATGGCCAGGAGCCGGTCGTCGTCCTCCCCGTCGCGGTCGAGGGCGTAGACGGTATCGTGGCCGCAGAGCCGGAGGTAGCTGGTGAGGCCGCCGCACATCACGTCGAGGAGGAAGCGGGTCATCTGGTGGTCTTCAGCAGTCGTCAGTGCAGGAACTCCCGGACGCCATCGGCGTCTCGGGTGTTGAGCACGTCTGCAGCCTCGGCCCAGCCGCGGCGGGCGGTGTGGACACCATAGCGGATGTACTCGAACGTCGCGGTCCGGTGGGAGTCCGTGTTGATGGCGATGGTCGCGCCCGCGTCGATGGCGTACTTCACGGCACTCCCCGAGAGGTCGAGACGGTGCGGGTTGCTGTTGATCTCGAGGGCGACGCCGTGCTCGACCGCGGCCTCGGCGAGACGTTCGGGGTCGATATCCAGGCCCTTGCGCTGGTTGAGCAGGCGGCCGGTCGGGTGGCCGATGATGTCGACTGCGGGGTGTTGCATCGCCTCGATGAGCCGGTCGGTCCCATCGCCGTCCAGCGCGGCGTGCGGGGACGCGACGACCACGTCCAGCTCGTCGAGGACCTCGTCCGCGACCGAGATGCTGCCGTCGGCCGCGATGTTCGCCTCGACGCCGGTGAACACCTCGATGTCAACGTCCTCGGCCGCCTCTCGGACCGCATCGGCCTGTTCGAGCAGGTCCTCGTCCTCGACACCGACGCCGCCGACGACGCCGGGACCGGTCGCGTGGTCGGAGATGCAGAGGTAGTCGTGGCCGAAGTCGACCGCCCCCTGTAGCATCTCCGCGATGGTCTCGTTCCCGTCGGACCAGTCGGTGTGGTTGTGCAGGTCGCCGCGGATGTCGTCCTCCTCGAGGAGGTCGGGCAGGTCGCCGTCGGCGGCCGCCCGTATCTCCCCTCTGTCTTCGCGCATCTCCGGCGAAATCCACGGTAAATCGAGGGCCTCGTACATCGATTCCTCCGTACTGCCGCCGACGCGGTCGCCGACGCGCTGGCCAGCGTCGGGGTCGTCGATACCCGAGATATCGAACGCGCCGTACTCGTTGAGCTTCATGCCGCGCTCGATGGCGTAGTTCCGCAGCGTGACGTTGTGGTCCTTGCTCCCGGTGAAGTACTGCAGGGCCGACCCGAACTCGTCCGGGACGACCACCCGGAGGTCGACCCGGAGCCCGTCGGCGCGGACCGCGGCCTTCTCGGTCCCGGCCTCGATGACGCTGCCGACCTCGTCCCAGTCGGTGAAGGTGTCGATGACCGCCTCGCCATCCTCGGTCCCGACGAGCACGTCCACGTCGCCGATGGTCGCGCGCCACCGGCGGAGCGACCCGGCGACCTCGACCGACTCCGTGGCCTCGGCCGATTCGAGGTGGCCGACCACCGAGTCGGCGACCGGCCGAGCGTCCCCGAGCAAGGTGCGCTCGCCCGCGGACTTCGCGAACTCCAGGTTGTCGAGGATGTTCTGCTCGGTCTTCGCACCGAAGCCCTTGATCTCCTGAATCTGGCCCGCACGCGCTGCGGATTCGAGGTCCTCCAGGGTCTCGATGCCGAGTTCGTCGTAGAGGGTGCCAATGGTCTTCGGTCCGACGCCCTCGACCCGCAGGAGCGCGGCCATGTCGACGGGGTAGCGCTCTCGCATCTCGGTCAGCTCCGCGATTTCGCTCGTCTCGGCGTACTCGACGATCTTCGCGCTGATGGCGTCGCCGACGTGGTCGAGCTCGTTCACGGCGTCCTCGCCCTCCTCGACGAGTGCCTCGAACGAGCCGGGGTACTCGCGGACGCTCTCGGCCGCCCGGCGGTACGCGTTCGGTTTGTACTCGACGCCGTCGGCTTCGAGCAGGTTGGCCATCTCTTCGAGTCGGTCTGCCACGTCCTGTTTGAGTGTCATGGGTTAGCGGTCGAGTGCTTTCTTCAGGAAGCTCATCCAGCGCTTCTGGTCGGCGGCCTCCTGTGCCATCGCCTCCTGTTCGAGGTTCGTCGGCCCGAGGTTCTCCAGCGCGTTCAGCGCCCGGTCGATGCCGATGATGGCGTTGACCAGTTCCTCGCCCTCCTCGCGCGAGAGCTCCGCCCAGTCGTCCTCGATGCGCTGGCGGCGCTGCAGGCGCTCGCGTCGGAGGTTCTTCTTCGCCTCGTCGACGCGCTCGCGCTCACCTGGCGGGATGGTGTCCCGGCGTTTGATCTCGAACACGAACTCCCGGAGGTCGAGTTCGGTCCCCTGGACCTCGATGCGGTCGGGGATGTTCGCGCCGATGGTGGCTCCTTCGCGGTCGGCCCTCGCGAGGAGCTGCTTCTTCTCGTACTCTTTCACACCTGTACGTCGGTCCCGCCGGGTCAAAAACCCTGTCTCGCCCCGTGATTGGCAGTCCGGTGGCACCCCGACCCACCGCGTATCGAGACTCGATACGACGCCTGAACTCGTTGATACCTTTACAATCGAACCAGCCTACGTACTCGATAGGGAACACAAGTTCCCAGGCAGCCATGTCGACCCAACGAATCCGCGCCCGATACGCGACCGGACTCGACCTTTCCCCGGACGAGTCCCGCCGCGACGATTTCACAGTCGTCACCGGGAGGCGTTCGTTCACACGATCGACGACATGGCGGTCGGTCAGAACCTTCGACAGAAGGTGACGGATAACTCCAATCCCGGACGATTCCACGTTCATCGGCGGGCGGTTCACAGCGCCGCCCGCCCCAATCACCCCCTTCGCTGACGCAGACACTACCCCCACACGAGCGATGCGAGACGCTCGATGCGCGACCCCCGGATAGTTACTTCCCGGATATCGCTCGATATTAGGAGCGACACGCCCGTTCCCAAACTCCTTTGCGTCTCCTCTGCTTACGTCAGTTCAATGGCTGAATGCGACGAGTGCGGCGACCACACCAGTATGCCGTACACGTGCAACCGGTGTGGTGAGAAGTTCTGTGGCAAACACCGGTTGCCCGAGAAGCACGACTGCCCCGGGTTGCAGTGGGGTGACCCACAGGGGGTCTGGCAGGAGGAACAATCCACCGGGAAGGGCCAGCAGGAGAGCGGTGGCATCGCGAAGGCGCTCTCTGGTCTCGGCTTCGGTCGCGGTGGCGCACTGAGTTACTTCCGCGGGAACATGACGTTCGTGTTCCTCGCGCTGATGTGGCTCACGTGGGGGCTGCAGTACTTCATCCTCCCCGTCGCCCTCGACATCGGCCCCCGGACCAGCCAGCTCTGGTACGACATCTTCACCCTCCAGAGCGCACACCCCGAGTACATCTGGGCGTGGTTCACCTCCATCTTCGCCCACGCGCCCGGATTCGGCCACATTGCCGGGAACAGCATCGTGATATTCTTCTTCGGCCGTCTGGTCGAGGAGTACGTCGGCAGCCGCGACTACACGCTCATCTTCCTCGGAAGCGGCGTCCTCGCCGGACTCGGACAGATCGGCATCGCGCTCATCCAGGGTAACCCGACCGCGCTCTACGGTGCCTCGGGTGCGGCCCTGGCGATGCTCGGCGCGCTGACCATCATCCGACCGAACCTCACCGTCCTCATCTACTTCCTCATCCCGACGCCCATCTGGGTCATCACCGGGCTGTACGCCCTGTTGAGCGTCACCGGAATCCTCGGTGGCGGTGTTCCGCTTCCGGGGCAGGCCAACGTCGCTCACGGGGCCCACCTCTTCGGGCTCGCCATCGGTCTGCTGTACGGGCAGCGCGTCAAGGGAGAGGTCAGGCTCCCACGCGAAACCCAGCTCGGTGGCGGCGGTCGCCGCGGTGGCGGTCGCGGCCCCTTCTGAGGGATGCGAGACGAGTTCGTCCCCGACCCCGGCGCGCCCCGGGAGGAGATGGAGGCACAGCAGCGCCGTGTCGCCGAGGCCGCGGTGTTCGAGGACGACTTCGACTTCGACCCCGACAGCGTCGGCTCTGCCACCGGGCCGCTCGTCGCGGGCGTCGACCAGGCGTTCCTCGACGACCGCGCCGTGAGCGCCATCGTCGTCCTTCGCGGTGACACCGTGGTGGAGAAGACCTACGCAGTGTCGCCACTCGACATCCCGTACATCCCTGGGCTGCTCTCGTTCCGCGAGGGCGGGCCCATCCTCGATGCGTTCGAGACCCTCGACTCGGACCCGGACCTCGTCATGTTCGACGGGAGCGGGCGCATCCACTTCCGGCAGGCCGGGCTCGCGACCCACATGGGCGTCATCCTCGACGTGCCGAGCATCGGCGTCGCGAAGAGCCTGCTCTGTGGCACGCCCCAGGGCGAGACCGAGAACCTCCCGGTGGGTGAGCAGGTCGCTATCGAAGCCGACGACCGGGTCGACGCGCCTGCCGGGACGACCATCGGCTATGCGGTCCAGACCCGGCAGTACGAGTCGCCGAACCGGTCGATAAACCCACTCTACGTCAGTCCCGGCCACCGTGTCGGTGCCGAGACGGCGGCCGAGCTCGTGGCCCGGCTGGCGACCCGGTACAAACTCCCCGAACCCACCCGGCTCGCCGATTCGTACGCCGACGAGGCGAAACGAACCATCGACACTTAGGTACCCGGCGGGAGAACGCCGGTCCATGACAGACGACTCGGACACGGACGCCGGGGAACCGGCGACCGACACGGGGTCGGGGAGCCCCGAACCGAAGCTGGAAACCGTGCTTATCACGGGCTGTTCCTCCGGAATCGGCCGCGAGACGGCGAAGGCGTTCCTCGACGAGGACTGGCTGGTGTACGCGACCGCGCGCGACACCGACGACATCGCGGACCTCGAAGCCGCTGGCTGCAAGACGGCGGAACTCGACGTAACCGACCGCGGACAGGTCGAACGCCTCGTCGAGCGGATCGTCGACGAGCACGGGCGCATCGACTGTGTGGTCAACAACGCCGGGTTCGCCCAGATGGGACCGGTCGAGGACGTCCCGACGAAGAAGGTCCACGAGCAGTTCGACGTGAACCTCTACGGGCCACACCGGCTCATCCGCGCCGCGCTCCCGCACATGCGCGAGTCAGAACGCGGAACCATCGTGAACGTCTCCAGCGCGCTCGGGCGCATCACGCTTCCGGGCTCGGGGGTGTACTCCGCCTCGAAGTTCGCGCTCGAAGCGATGAGCGACGCGCTCCGCGGCGAGGTCGACCAGCACGATGTGGACGTGGTCATCGTCGAGCCCGGCCCGGTCGAGACGGATTTCTACGACCGCGCCGACAGCGAACTCGACGACCTCCCGCGCTCGGACGCCTACGGCGACCTCTACGAGATGTACGACGACGCCAACACCGTCAGTGGCGGCAGCCCGATGTCGGTCAAGCCACGGGCGGTCGCCGAGACCATCCTGAACGCGGCGAGCAGCACCAACCCGGACCCGCGGTATCCGGTCGGGGCGGCAGCGAAGTACTTCATGCTCGTCCGGTTCGTCCCCGACCGCTGGCGGGACACCATCCTCCGGCTGGTCCAGAAGTTCGCGTCGTAGCGAGGGCGACCGAGGTGGCCGGGGCGCTGGTCGACGGCGAGACGGTAACGGACGAAGCATCGGCTCGCGAGGCACTGGCAGCCAACGACGCCTTCGGCTACCTGACCGAGTGTGAGGGCATCGTTCGAGCGGACGCGAACGGGACGACCCACCGACCTTCGGGTCCTCCTCGTGACGTACGGGCGAACAGACGGTACGGGAATGACACACGCCGGTGTACCGTGCACCCGCGGACCGGGCGTGTGGCGACGGTCAGAACACGACCCGGTTGGCCGCCGACTCCTATTTCAATCCTCGGTCGGGCCGCATGTCATCGACCGCGACGCCGGCGGTTCTCGGGGACGATTCCACCCGGCGCGTACACCTTCCCGCGTCGCTCCCTGTCGCCCCGGAGATGGAGGAACGCCAGGAGCGCGAGTGGCGAGAGGGCGGCCCCGGCCAGCAGGCCACCGGTCACGAGCGCTGGCTGACCGATCTCGACGATGCCTGCTTCCGGGTTCCCGACGACGATGGCACCCCGCATGTAGCTGGAACCGTGATCGGGGCATGCGTACTTGCTGATGCCATCACCGTCGAAGGTGAGCGTGTAGGTAGCGCCGGCTTCGTCGGTCGGGTCGCTTGCGTAGGCGTCATCGACGTCTCGCACGTCGTGGACACCACCTTCGCCGGTCCACTCCCAGACGACGGTCGTCCCGGAGTCGACGCGGACCGCCGCCGGTTCGAAGGCGTAGTTTCCACCGTTCCCGGGCGCTCCGACGGAGATGCGGACCTCGTCCTCCCCGCGCATGTCGACGGTTCCCTCGTAGTTCTCGACACCGTCGAACCAGTCGCCGTAGTCCGGTTCGACCTCGACGAGACCGCCCGTGGCGATGTCGACCGCGACGTCACCGACGACGACCGCTCCTTTCATCCCCATCGCTTCGTGCGGGGAACAGACGTACGTACTCACGCCCTCCTCGGCGAAGTCGTGCTGGAAGGTCGCCCCAGCCTCGGTGAGGAGGTCGCTCTCGTACCCGCCTGCCTTCTCCGCGACGTTGTGCATGCCACCCTCGCCGGTCCACTCCCAGACGACGGTGGTCCCCGGGTCGACGCGGACCGCCGCGGGCTCGAACGCGAAGCCACCGCCGTTACCGGGTGCCCCGACACTGATGGAGACTTCTGCCGTGCCACGAGCGTCCACGAGGCCGTCGAAGTTCTCGACGCCGACGAACCACTCGGCAAGTGCAATCCCCGGCTGTGCCCGTGCGGTCGAAGCGCTCCCGGCGACGACCGCACCGGCGGCGAGTGCGCCGACCCCACGGAGGAACGTTCGGCGTGAACCGTCGTGTTGAACGAGACTCCTGTCCATGGAGAAACATAGGTGTATCGAGGATATATCGGCTCTTCAGATTCTCTACTACCGAGAAATGACTTTCTGGTATATCTCTTCTGATGAATAATCTCTGCCTGTAGATCATGAGTTCCACCACGACCCGACGACGCTTCTTGCAGGCCATGGGAGTTGGCAGTGCGACCGCGCTCGCTGGCTGTACGATCGGCAGCCAACGAAACGATCTCTCGATATTCGATCACGGGATGGCTGCTGGCCAGGCCAAGCTCTCACCGCCGAAGGCGGTCGACGTCGACCGGGTCGCGGCTGATCCGAGAGACATCCCTGCGCCCATCACGCGGACGGAACCGGCCGTCGTTGAGGTCGAGATGGAGACGCTGGAAGTCGTCGCCGAGGTCGAACCCGGCGTCACGTTCACCTACATGACGTTCGACGGGCAGATTCCCGGGCCGATGGTCCGGACCCGCGTCGGTGACACGGTTGACCTGACCATCCGCAACCACCCCGACAACTCGATGGTCCACAACGTCGATTTCCACGCGTGCCGCGGTCCCGGTGGCGGGGCCGAAGCGACGCTCGTCGCCCCCGGCGAGGAGACGCGCCTGCGCTTCAAGGTCACGTACCCCGGTGCGTTCGTCTACCACTGCGCGGTCGCGAACGTCGACTACCACATCTCCAGCGGGATGTTCGGCCTCATCGTCGTCGAACCCGAGGAAGGGCTCCCGCCGGTCGACCACGAGTTCTACCTCGGCCAGCACGAGCTGTACACGGCTGGAACGGCGGGCGAGCAGGGCCACCACGAGTTCGACTTCGCGGGCATGGCGGGCGAGGACCCGACCTACGTCCTGATGAACGGTGAGAAGTACGCCATCGGGCCGCAGGGCTACGACGAGATGCGCGTGAAGACGGGCGAGACGGCTCGGATATTCTACGCGGTCGGTGGCCCGAACCTCACGTCGGCGTTCCACCCCATCGGGAGCGTCTGGGACGAGGTGTGGGAACAGGGGGCGCTCGCGAGCCCGCCAGCCCGCTTCGTCCAGACGACGCCGGTCCTGCCGGGGTCGTCCTGCGTCGCGACGATGTCGTTCCCGGTCCCGGGCGACTTCAAACTCGTCGACCACGCGCTCAGCCGCGTCGCTCGAAAGGGCTGCCTCGCGGTCGTCCACGCTGACGGTCCCGAGGACCCGACGATATTCGACCCCGACCCGGCCTGAGCGCCGAGCCGAGCTGAGAACGGTCCGGCCAGCTCAGTCCAGGCAGGCCGCGACGATGCGCAGCATGCGTTCGCCACACACCTCTTCGGCGAACAGCGGGACGCGCTTGATGTCGTGGCCGACGAATATCTCCTGGGCCTCCGCCAGGGCCTTCTGCTGGACGTCCCAGCGGCGCTGACAGAACTCACAGGAGTCCAGGTTCGGTTTGACGAACTCGTCCGGGTCCACGTTGTCGGTCACGTCCGCGAGGTCCTCCATCACCTTGTTGACGACGACGGTCCCGACGGGGATGCCGTACTCCTCTAACTGGGCGAGCAGGCGCTTGGACTCGAAGACGCTCATCTCCTCGGGGTTCATCACGACGCGGAAGTCGGTCTGCGTGGGGTCCCGGAGCACGGCTCGCAGGCGCTCTATCTGCTTTTGCAGTTCTTCGAGGTCGTCGGGCATCCCGTCGCCCTCCTGTGCCGGGCCACCGCCGAACATGCCCTTCAGTCCCTCCATCATCCCGCCCAGACGCTCGCGGAGCTTGAGCATCCGGCCGACCATCGAGTCCATTATCTCGGGGAGTTCGAGCAATCGGAGCGTGTGGCCGGTCGGTGCGGTGTCGACGACGACCCGGTCGAACCGCGGGTCGTCGAGGTACTGGAGGAAGAGCTGCATCGCGGCGGCCTCGTCCGCGCCGGGCATCGCGCCGCCCATCAACTGTTCCATCGGGCCGCCCTCGCCGCCGAGCATGTCGCCGAGGCCACCCATCGGGCCGCCAGCGCCGCCGGGGCCGGCACCTGCGCCCATGCCCGCATCTTCCTCAGAACCGGCTTTCGGCCCCCCACCGAAGACGGCCGCGCCCTGCTCCATCGCCACTTCGGGGTCTATCTCGGCCGCATAGAGGGGGATGTCGTCGCGAATCCGTGTCGGCTCGGCGGGGATATCCGTCTCGAACGTGTCCGAGAGCGAGTGCGCCGGATCGGTCGAGACCACGAGCGTGGTCGAGCCGTCGCTGGCGCTCGCGAGCGCCGTCGAGGCCGCCATCGTCGTCTTGCCGACGCCGCCCTTGCCGCCGTAGAGGACGTACTTCGGCGCGTCGATACCGTCGAGGCCGACCTCGTCGGCTGCCGCCTCGACCACGTCCACGTCGATATCAGCGTCCGTCGCGTCGACGGACGGCTGTTCGTCGTCGCTTTCTTCGACGTCGTCGACCGCCTCGACGCTGATGTCAGTCATAGGCGCTGGTACCGGGTCACGACTTGTGTACTTCCCGGTTGGGGCCGAGACTGGGTCGGGGTCCGGCAGACGAACTCAGGAGAAGTACGTCGCCAATCGGTCTGCGGCCTCCTCGACCCGGGGCGTCACCAGCGCGAACCGGAACCAGTCAGAACGCGAGTCGCCGAACGCTTCCCCCGGCATGCCCGCGACGCCCGCCTCGTCTATCAGGCGCTTGGTGTTCTCGATGGACCCCGGCGTATCGCCGAACCGGGCCATGACGTAGAACGCCCCGTCTGGCTGGGAGTACTCCGCGCCGGCCGCGTCCAGCGCGGCCGTGAACGTCTCGCGTCGCTCGCGCAGGAGTTCCCGGTTCGCCTCGTAGTACGCCGGGTCGGTCTCGCGAAGCGCGTGCAAGACGGCGTACTGGGCCGGCCGGGACGCCGAGATGGTGACCAGCATGTGCCGGGACTTCGCGGCCTCGACGTGCTCGGGCGGCAGGATGGCGTAGCCGACCCGGAACCCGGTGATCGCGAACGTCTTCGAGAACGAGTTCGTGACGATACGGTGGGACGAATCGAAAGAGAGCGCGCTCGTGAACCGCCCGGAGAGGTCGTAGTGGTCGTACACCTCGTCGCTCACGAGGATGGCGTCGTACTCCTCCGCGATGGCCACGAGTTCCCGAACCACGTCCTCCCCGTACACCGCGCCGGTCGGGTTGTTCGGCGAGTTCACGACGATGGCGGCGGTGTCCTCGCTGGCAGCCGCCCGCACGTCGGCCGGGTCGAGCGTCCCGTCGGGGGCCGTGTCGACGAATCGCTGTTTCCCGCCGAGCATGTCGGTCTTGCCGGGGTAGTACGGGTACACCGGGTCCGTCAGGATGATCTCGTCACCGGCCCCGCGTTCGAGCGCACGCGCCATCGCCAGGTAGTTCGCCTCGCACCCGCCGTTGGTGATGACGACCTGGGACCCGTCGACGTTCCGTCTGGCGGCGATCTCCTCGCGAAGCTCGCGCAGCCCCTCGGAAGGCGGGTACTGGAACTGGAGCGACTCGAGGTCCGCGTACTCGTGGAGACCCTCCCGCAGCGATTCCGGCGGCTCCCAGTCCGGGTTCCCGCTGACCATGTCGACCACGTCGCGGTCGGCGTGGACCGCGTAGGACATGATCTCGAAGAACAGCGGCTTCTCGTAGTTCATGTGCCATGCCTCGGTGCGCGGGGTGGAGTTTCTTTCGCCACGTCGTCGGGGCCGACCGGAGCCCGGTTCGGCACCGAGAGTCCTGCCATTCAAATCACTGCCACTCCTTGCTCCCCACATGACGAAAATCGCAGAACGCCTCGGGGACGCGCTCCGTGAACGCGACCACACGCTCGCGACTGCGGAGTCCTGCACCGGGGGACTCATCGGAGCCCGCATCACCGACGTGCCCGGCTCGTCGGACTACTTCGACCGGTCGCTCGTCACCTACGCCTACGGCGCGAAAGAGCAGTTGCTCGGGGTGAACCGCGAGGACCTCGACGCCCACGGCGCGGTGTCTGAGGCGGTCGCCCGCCAGATGGCCCAGGGGGTTCGCGACACCGCCGACGTGACGTGGGGCGTCTCCACGACGGGGGTCGCCGGTCCGTCCGGCGGCACCCCTGACACACCGGTCGGGACCGTGTTCATCGGCATCGCCTACGCCGGCCCGTGGGGGAGCGAGTCCTCCTACACGACGGTCGAGCGCTACCAGTTCGACGGCGACCGGGCGACCGTCAGGGAGAAGACGGTGGAGCAGGCACTCACTGACGTGCTCGACGAGGTGGAGTCTCTCGAATGAACAAGAAAGGACACGTGATGAACGCGGTGCTGTTGAGTATCGGCCTCGGCTACATCCTCGAACCCGCCGGGACGGAAGCGACCTTCGTGAAGATAATCGAGGTCGGCCTGCCCGTCACGCTCGGGGCGCTGTTCCCCGACGTGGACACCGAGTTCGGCAAGCACCGAAAGACCTTGCACAACCTCGGCATCCTCGCGCTGTTCATCGCCTTCCCGATACTATTCGACGGTAATCTCCAGTACGTCTGGATCGGCGTCCTCACCCACTACGTGCTCGACATCATGGGGAGCAAACGGGGAATCGCCCTGTTCTACCCGTGGTCGAAAGAGTTCGGCCTGCCCATCGGCGTCGCCGTCAAGAGCGACCACGCCGACCTGATGACGGTCGTCATCACCGGGTTCGAACTCGTCGTCTGCTACGTCATCGTCTTCCACGTCCCGTGGGCGACGCTGGAGTTCGGACAGGGCATCCAGGGTATCGGTCTCGCCGCGCTCGGGTTCTAACCCGGCCGGCGGAGAGAATCAGTACACTGCAACGTCGTCGAATCGACCCTCGTACGCGATGTGACGCGGGTGGGTCGGCTCGGTCCCCTGCAGGAACAGCCGGTCCATCTTCGACCAGGAGTTCTCGTAGCCGAGATGGGCGAACTCGACCACACAGCGGAGCTGATGGCGGAGCCCGCGCTCGCGG
The DNA here is from genome assembly GCF_051207375.1 of Haloarchaeobius pelagicus. Classification (NCBI taxonomy): domain Archaea; kingdom Methanobacteriati; phylum Methanobacteriota; class Halobacteria; order Halobacteriales; family Halorubellaceae; genus Haloarchaeobius; species Haloarchaeobius pelagicus. The sequence goes on from NZ_JBPJZD010000001.1 coordinate 718,100, forward strand.
CGAACCTGCCGAGCAACCCCGTCCTTGAGCGCGGAGACCAGGGCCGCTTCCGTGTCGAGTACCTGGTCGAACTCGGTCCACACCTCGCCGATGGACTGGCTGAGGTGGGCGTACGACGACCCGAACGGTGCCCACCCGTCACGCTCGACTATCCCACGAGCACGGTCGGCCCACTTCAGCAGGAGCTTCGGGTTGTACGCCTCGACAGCGTCGATCTCGTCACCCCACGTCTGCAGTTCGTGCTCGTCGAGGCTCACGTTCAGGAACTCGGGATGGGGGGCGAGTACCGCGGCGTCCTGGCGCGTCAGTTCGGCCATCGCCCCGTCGATGGTGATGAAGTCGGGGACGGGCTCGTCCAGCCCGATTGCGAGGACGTGCCGGCGATCCCGCCAGTCACCGGTGAATATCTCGCGGGCCGGGACCACGAGCAACTCGTCGTCGCTGTACGCCTCTGCCCGTCGGCGAATCTCCGGCAGGCGGACGAAGTGCGGTGCGTACACCAGCACGTCCAGCCCCCGCGACTTCGCGCGCTCGACGACCCCGTCGTCGAGCACCTTGACGTGCATGTCCACCCGCGACCCCTCGCTATCGCTCACACTCAGTGCTATCGTCAGGACGAGTTTAGTGGTTCCGTTTCGCGTTCGCACTGTCGGCTGTCTCATCTCGCACGGGTTCGCCACACCGGGATGGCGAACACCGGTCCGAACAGACAGCCGACAGTGCCAGGACAACAATGAAATAGCCGACCTCCGTAGTTTCGCCAACTGATGCCGTGGGAATGCCGAATCGACGAGTGCAACACGACGTACCAGACCGTCGAGGACCTCATCGTTCACCAGAGCACCGAGCACGAACGGCAGGAGTGCAAGGTCTGTGGCGTCGTCGTCCCGGACGGCTACCTGGCCATCCGGCACGCGTTCAACGAACACTCGCGTGCCGAGTACGTCCGGGCCTACGGCGCGAGCTCGGAGGAGGTCAGAGAGCGCGAAGAGATCAAAGACCTCGTCGAAGAGAGCGCCGACCTGCAGGCGGTGGTCGACCGGCTCGGCGGCTCACCCGCGTAGACTGGTTTCTTCGGAATCGGTGCGGACGTTCTGAAACGCGTCAGCGCGCGTTCGGGGCGCTATCGCTCTTCTCTCACGGGGCTCCGCCCCGTTCGGGTGTCCGAGGAACTATCGCTCGTCGCTGTCTCGCGGCGATGCCGCTCGACTGTTCGAAGAGCTATCGCTCGTCGCTGTCCAGCACCCGGATCTGGTCACCACGCACGGTGACCGGAATCGGGACCGTCGCCTCGTACAGCTCGACGGTGACCTGGTCTTTGCCCTCGTCGATGCGCTGGACCTGCGCCTTCTCGCCCTTGAACGGGCCGGCGATGAGTTCGACGATGTCGCCCTCCGCGATGCCCTCGACGTCCGGCTTCGGGGAGAGGAAGTGCTCGACTTCGGAGATGTCGGACTCCCCCGGGATGACGCTGCGAGCGTGCGGGATGTCCTCAAGCACGCGCTCGATGATGTTGTAGTCGTCTGCTTCGACCATCACGTAACTCGTCAGCGAATCGGGGGCGAGCGCTGCGTGGATGGTGGACTCTTCACGGTTCATGATCATGTCCGCGACCGTTCGCTCCTGGCTCGCGGTGGTTTTGACGGCGTATATCGGCATTGTTAGGCTGGTACGAACTGCATCACGAGGGCGATGAGAAAGCCCATCAGGCCGACGAAGAGGATGCCGGCCCCGGCGATTTTGGCGATTTGCGAGAATTCATCCCACGAGGGTGTGCTCGCCATCTTGAGCACGCGAACGTAGGAGGTGAGGTCCTTGGGAACTTCCATGCCCGGGGCTTTGTCATCAGTGCTTTTCTATCTATTGATGCGCGCTATCGCCGCCGATGCCGCCCTACGCCCCGGAACCGGGGGTGCTGGACCCGTGACACGTCGGACACTTCCGGCGAGTGCGGTGCCGTCGCTGTGGCGACCGAATTCCAGAGAGAAGACGATGGACGTGACCGCCTGTCGGTCCGGCGCGGACTATTCGACGAAGTCGATGTCCTGCTGGACGTCCTGGGATTGCTGGGCCTGCTGGGTCTGCTGGGCCTGGCCCTCGTTGGTGTTGCCGTAGATCTGCGGGGAGTCGACGCCGGTGACGACGATCATGGTGCGCATGCTGCCGTCGAGGGTCTCGTCGATGGAGGTCCCCCAGATGATGCGGGCGTCGGGGTCGATGCGGTCGTATATCTCCTCGACGACGCCCTCGGCCTCCTCGATGCTCATGTCCGAGCCACCGGTGACGTTGACCAGCGCCGAGGAGGCACCGGAGATGTCCACGTCGAGCAGCGGCGAGCGGAGTGCAGCCTTCACGGAGTCCGTCGACTTCGCGTCGGAGTCGGACTCGCCGAGGCCGATCATGGCGACGCCGCCGCGCTCCATGACGGTGCGAACGTCGGCGAAGTCCAGGTTGACGAGGCCGGGCTTCGTGATGAGTTCGGTGATGCCCTTGACCGAGCGCATGAGGACCTCGTCGGAGACCTTGAACGCCTGGCGGACCGGCAGTTTGCCGACGGAGTCGAGCAGGCGGTCGTTCGGTACGACGATGACCGTGTCGCTCACGTCACGGAGGCGTTCGAGGCCGGCTTCGGCGTTGGTCCGGCGGACCTCGCCCTCGGCGGTGAACGGCGTGGTGACGATGGCGATGGTGAGCGCGCCCGCCTCGCGGGCGGCCTTGGCGACGACCGGCGCGGAGCCGGTCCCCGTGCCACCGCCGAGGCCGGCGGTGACGAACACCATGTCCGAGCCCTCGATGGACTCGTAGATCTCGCCTTGCGATTCGAGGGCGGCTTCCTCACCGACCTGTGGGAGCGACCCTGCACCGCGCCCGCCGGTCTTCTGCTCGCCCATGAGGATCTTCGTGTCCGCGTCGATCTCGACGAGGTGTTGCACGTCGGTGTTCGCGGCGACGAGCTTCGCACCGTGGATGCCCTCCTCGTGCATCCGGTTGATCGTGTTCCCGCCCGCACCACCGCACCCGACCACGGTGATGTTGGTCTGGAGCTCCTGTAGTACGTCCTCGAGCTCGTCGTCGGTCATCTTGCCGGTGCGCTTCGGCTCGGAGTCCTGTGGAACTCCACCGGAGCGCTGGGCGGAGTCTCGCTCCTGGGACCCGCCTTCGGCCTCGTCGATAGCGTCTTCAACGATCGAATCCATCCTTAGCACCCATTATTTTATCGAGGTTAATTACCTTTCCCCCACTGTCCGACGGTCGTCAGACGTTTCGGCGCTCACGTCGTGATAGATGCGATTCCGGGCATATCCCTGCGACGCGGTGCGTGTTTTATAACTCAGACCGGGAAGCGTTCGATTCGCTCCGAAGACACGTCGTCTGGCGTGATAGTACGCCCGTCGACCTCGACCGGCTGTCCCCCGGCGAGTTGGCCGAACTTCGGTCCCTCCGGCACGCCGGCCTCGTGCGCCAGTTCGGGGTCGAAGCTGTGCGAGCGCGCGACGACCTCGGCGTCCTCGCGCCGCACTTCGTCGTACTTCTCCGAGATGACGTCGACCAGGGCTGCGACGAAGGCGTCGTACTCCCCTGGCGAGACGGCCGCGCGGCCGTCGACGCGGCTCCCACTCTGTATCGTCTCGTAGGCGACGAGGGATTCCGCCGCGGCGGCGAGGACGGCCTCGCGGTCGGTTCCCTGTGCCGCGTCGAGCAGGGCCGCCGGCAGCTCGCGAACCTCCCAGTCCTCGCTGACGGACCCGAACCGGAGCCCGTCCGAAACCGGACAGAGTCGCTCCTCGAGTGCGGCGACCGTGTCGAGGTCCTGCTCGTCGACCGCGCGGAGCCACGTCTCGCTGACGACCCGGTACCCGAGGTCCGCGACGACGGCTTCGAGGGTCGGCCGGTCGCCCTCGACCAGCGCGTACTCGGCTCCGCTCTGGACGAACGCCTGGTCGATGACCGTCCGATGTTCCTCGGGGTGGCCCATCGCGTCGAGGCCCCAGTCCGCCGCGATGTGGCCCACCGCCCACGCGGTCTCCCGGACGACCCGCTCGAACCGGGGGACGTAGTGGCCGCCGCCGAACCCGACGACGGTGCGCTCCCGGTGTGGCTCAGCGTCTTCGATATCGAGGATGGCCTGTGCGACGGCTCGGGCGCCCTCGGGGTCGTCCCACTGTTCCTCGTTGCTCCCCAGCTCGACGAACATCGAGGGGACGCCGACCCTGCTCGGGCCGTGGTGGGTACACTCCATGCCGACCTCGTACTCCTCGGGCGCGTGCTCCGTGAAGGCATCGAGGAGTTCGGCCTGGGCGTTCGGACACGCCTCGGCGAGGCTGTCGTCCTCCCCGCCGAACTCTGCCGGGCCGAAGTTCCCGGTGAAGTGGGCGGTGAGGAGCGCTCCGGTGTCGCCCGAGTGCCGCGAGGCGAACACGAGCATGTCGGGGTCGTCGAAGGCGGCCGCCACGTCGTCGAGGTCGAGATGCAGGTCGTCGAACTCGCGGAGTTCGAACCCGCCGGTCCGGTAGACGGTGCCACCGCCCTCCCCGTCGGGACGGCTCGGGTCGTCGGTCGACTCCCAGTCGGCGAGGTCGAACAGGTGGGACCCGATGTGTGTCGACGCGGAGTCCGCACGGCTCACGACTATCGCGATCACGGACGAGCGTTAGCGAAGCAAAAACAAGTGGGTATCGGGTCCGGTCGAGCGTCGTCAGTCCGAGTGCTCGGCGACGGGGGCGTCACCACCCATCGACTCCCTGGCGCGGTTCGCGGTCTGCTGGAAGGTCCGCGCGAGATCATCGCGACGCCGCCAGAACATGACGAGTGCGATGACCACGTAGAGAGCGGTGTAGCCGTAGAGGATGTCCATGCTGAGTGCCTCCGCCTCGGGCCCCGACATCGTCAGGATGATGGCGGACTCGGCGGCGACCTGCGAGACGAACAGGACCAGCAAGAGCACGGCCTCTCTGACGCTGATCTCGAAGTTCGTGATGATGGCGATGGCGAAGAGGCTCTGTGCGGCCGTGATCCAGATCTCGGCTGCCTGCTTGTCGTCGAAGGGGAGCGTCCCGACCTCACCGAGGGCGATGCTGTAGACGATAGCGAGGGTCCCGATGAGGAGGGTCCACTGGTTGAGCTTCGAGGAGATGAGGGCGTTGAACCCGGCGGTCGACCGCGCCTTGTTCACGAGATAGGCGACGACGATGAGTTCCGGGCTCTCGGAGGCGAGCGGTGCGACCCACTGGATCATGAAGAACGGCGGGGCACCGAGGTCCTTCCCGATGAGTTCCAGCCCGTGTGCGAACGGGTGGACGGCGGTGTAGATGATGAGGCCGGAGTAGAGGAACAGCGAGATGGACGAGAGCGAACGGAACGCGAAGGGCAGTTCCTGGAGGTACGCCGGGACACCGACCTGTTCCTCGTGTTCCTCGACGTCGCCCCGGATGATGATGATGATGTAGGCGATGTAGAGGCCGAGGAGGATGATGGTGTCTGCGATGCCGATACCGCCGTTCAGCGGCACGAGGAACGCGAAGAGGGTCGCGCCGAGCAGGAAGACGATTTCGAGGCCGAGGTCACGGTCCAGCGAGACGGTGTTCGCGAGGAAGCCGTCCTTCTTGTTGACGGCGGGGTCCGTGTACGAGGCGGCCCGGTAGACGGTGAACAGGGCGATGCCGGACCAGCCGAGGCCGATGAGGATGCGGTTCGCACCCGTCATGTTCGCGACCGCGAGGTTCGCGTCGTGACAGGCCGCGGCAACTGGCGTCACGCCGTTCTCTATCTGCTGTTTCGTGAACTGGGTACACGCTTCGGCGGTCGCGCCGCCGTCACCAGCACCGAAGGCGTAGAGGGCGTCGACGGCGTACTCGGGGGCGACCGCGAGCACGGCGAGCACGGCGATGGCGAACGCCCGCGGCACGTCTTTCTCTGCCGTCTCGGCACCCCACGCGAGCATGAAGGACGCGCCGAGGACCGAGAGACCACTTACCGCGACTGTCAAGAGCGAGGAGAACCCGAACGCGTCGGGACCACCCAACAGCACCACACCCACCCACGGTGCTGTGAGCAGGGCGGCGAAGACGAGGGCGGAAAGGGGATGCTTGAGTCGTTGCCTACGCATACTGGAACCGTTCGTAATGGCGCAGGTAATGCTTGTGGTTTTGCGAGGCCGGTCCTGTCAGGCGGTCCGCGGCCGGTTCCACCGTCTCCCACCACGGTCTTCTCCGGTGATTCGACCCGAGTCTGCGTATTGCTTTTGTACGCTGTTCGCCAATATCTACCAGGGAACATGTTCGAGCAAGTCGTCATCGCAGTCGATGGAAGCGAGTGTGCGACCCGTGCCGCCAGGGCCGGAATCGCGCTTGCAGGGACGTACAGCGGTCGAGTCACGGCCGTCGCCGCCGCGCACGAGGAACTCGACGAGGGAACCGCACGGGAAATCCTCGGTGAGGTCGAGGAACTGGGGGCAGACGCCGGTGTACCGGTCGAGGCGCACGTCATCGCCGACCGCCCATCGGTGGCCATCGTCGACCTCGCGAATCGGGTCGACGCGGGGCTCATCGTCATCGGGCGACACGGAAACAGCGGCATCAGGGACCGGCTCTTCGGGAGCGTGACCAACCGCGTCCTCAGGACGGCCGAACGTCACGTACTCACGGTCCCGGGCGAGGGGCCCATCGCGGACTACGAGACGGTGCTACTGCCGACCGACAAGAGCAAGGCGGCACGCGAGGCCGTCGCTCCCGCTGCCGACCTCGCCGACCGGTACGACGCGGCCCTGCACCTCCTCACGGTGATCGACGTTCGCAGCGAGGCCGGCCCGTTCAGTGCCGGCGGTGTCGACCAGGAGTACGTCGACAGCCTGCTCGCCGACGAACTGACCGACCTCGAAACGCTGGCCGACGAGTACGCCACCTTCGCCGGCGACGGCGTCAGCTTCGAGCTGGCGACGCGCTCGGGCACCCCGAGTACGGGTATCGCCGAGTACGTCGACGAACAGGGGGTCGACCTGGTCGTGATGGCGTCGACAGGCGAGTCGAGCCTCGCGGGCCAGTTGCTCGGCAGCACCACCGACCGCGTTCTCAGACTCGTCGACGTGCCGGTGCTGGTCGTCCACCTCGACCGCTGATACTGTGTATTGTCGCTGGTTACCGCTGGTTCCCCACCACGTTCCGGCGAACCAGCGGGAACGACCGACGATAGACAGTATGAGAACGTTGCAGGCGACGGACGACTTTTCACGCCCGGATGCATCGGCTCCGCGTATGCAGGTATTCGGACTCGTGGGGAACCCCGTCGGGCACTCGCTGTCGCCGCCGATGCACGAGGCGGCCTACGAGGTCCACGACATGAACGCGCGGTACGTGACGTTCGAACCCGCCCCCGACCAGCTCGCGACCGCCATCGAGGGGGCCGAGGCGCTCGGCATCAGCGGGCTGAACGTCACGATTCCGTTCAAGCAGGACGTGCTCTCGCTCGTCGACCCCGACGAGATGGCCGCGCGAATCGGCGCGGTGAACACCATCGATTTCTCGGGCACACAACCGACCGGGCACAACACCGACGCTGACGGTGCCCGCCGCGCCCTCGAAGAGCAGGGCGACGCGACGCTCGACGGGGCGACCGCTGTCGTGGTCGGGGCGGGCGGCGCAGGACGCGCCATCGCCTTCGCGCTCGCCGACGCCGGCAGCACGGTCCACATCGTGAACCGGACGGTCGAGCGGGCGACGAGCCTCGCCGCGGAGGTCCCGGAGGCAAGTGGGGACGGGCTCGACGCCCTCCCCGAACTCGTCCCCGACGCCGACGTCCTCGTCAACGCGACCAGTGTCGGCATGGAGGTGGACGTCTCACCGGTCCCGGCCGAGACGCTCCACGGGGACCTCGTGGTCCTCGATGCGGTGTACAAGCCGCTGGAGACTCGGCTGCTCCGGGATGCCGCCGAGTGCGGCGCGACGACAGTCGACGGGGCGTGGATGCTCCTCTACCAGGGAGCCATCGCGTTCGAACTCTGGACCGGGCGCGACGCACCCATCGACGAGATGAACGAAGCGCTGCGAACCCGCTTGCGAGGCGACAGGTAGCGGGTTTAAGTGCCGTCACCCGATACTCCCCTGTAATGGCACTGCTCAAGAAGTTGAAGTCGCTGCTGGGGTTGGACGACGACTCGCAGCCGCGGTCCTCACGCGACGTAGGCGTGACCGTGGAGAAAGAGCGGCGGGAGCCCTCGACGGCGGCCGAGACGACGAGTACCGAGGCGGCAGCTGCAGAACCCGAGACGGCCGAGGCAGAGACCGCGGCGGAAGCCGACGTCTCGGAGTCGATCGACGAAGCCGAACCCGAGACGGCGGAAGCCGAGACGGCGGAACCCGAGCCCGAGCCCGAACCCGAGACGGGCGAGGCAGAGGCAGAACCCGAGACGGCGGAACCCGAGCCCGAAGAGACGGCACCCGAACCCGAGGAGACGGCACCCGAACCCGAGGAGACGGCACCCGACGCAGAGGCAGAACCCGAATCCGAGGAGAGTGAGGACGCTGAATCCGACGCGCCGGAGGCCGAACCGGAGCCCGAGCCGGAACCCGAGGAACCGTCGGAGCCGACCGACGATATCAAGGGCATCGGTCCGGCGTACGCCGAGCGACTCTCAGACGCCGGCATCGAGACGGTCGCCGACCTCGCCGACGTGGATCCGGAGGCCGTCGCCGAGGAGACCGACATCTCCGCGACCCGCATCGGAGAATGGGTAAAGCGGGCCAGGGCGCGACGGTAGTACCGAAACCGCAACACGGTTACGTTCCGTTCTCTTTCCTCAGGACATGACCGACCCCCACGTCGTGACCAGCCGCGAGGCGTTCGCCTCGACGGCGGCGGACGCTCCGCCGGGGGCACGCGTTCCGGTCGAGGTTCAAGTTCGCGTCGCCGACCCGTTCGATGCCTATCGACGGGCCCGCGAGGACGAGGACTGGAACGCGTACGTGGAGACCACCGGCGGCCAGCCCGGCTGGGGCTACTTCGCGGTCGACCCCGTCGACGCGATGACCGTCTCGGCCGATGCGACGGTACGTTCGACGGACTCGCGACCAGCCCAGTCACCGACGCTCGCCGCGTTACAGGGACTCCTCGACGGCGAGACGCTCGTCCGCGGGGACTGTGACGTTCCCTACCCGTGCGGTGCCATCGGGTGGCTCTCGTACGACGTCGCCCGGGAACTCGAAACCCTCCCGGAATCAGCCGTCGACGACCGACAACTCCCGCACCTGCAAGTCGGGGTGTACGACCGCATCGCCGCCTGGGAGGAACCCCGCGATGGCGAGGAGACGACGCTCCGGATCACCGCCTGTCCGAGCGTGGCCACAGACGACGACCTCGACAACGTCTACGAGCGCGGTCGCGAGCATGCACTCGACCTCGCGACCCGCGCGACGACCGGCGACCCCAGTTTCGGCGACCCGCCGGTCGACCAGGCCGACGCGACGTTCCAGAGCGACTGCGGCCGCGAGGCCTACGCCGACCGGGTCCGCCGGGTGAAGGAGTACGTCCACGCCGGCGACACCTTCCAGGCGAACGTCTCACAGCGGCTCGTCGCCCCGGCCGCGGTCCACCCGGTCGCGGCCTACGACGCGCTCCGGACGGTGAACCCCGCGCCGTACTCCGGCCTGTTCGAGTTCCCCCAGATCGACCTCGTCAGCGCCAGCCCGGAGCTCCTGCTCGACCGCGACGGTGAGTCCGTCCGGACCGAACCAATCGCCGGTACGCGCCCCCGAGGACACTCACCAGAGGAGGACGACGACCTCGCGGCCGACCTGACCAGCGACGAGAAAGAGCGGGCGGAACACGCGATGCTGGTCGACCTCGAGCGCAACGACCTCGGGAAGGTCTGTGCGTTCGGGTCGGTCGAGGTCGCGGAGTACCGTCGGGTCGACCGCTACTCCGAGGTGATGCACCTCGTCTCGAACGTGACCGGTGACCTCCGGGACGACGCGACGCTGGCGGACGCTATCGCCGGGGTGTTCCCCGGGGGTACCATCACCGGCGCGCCGAAGCCCCGGACGATGGAGATCATCGACGAACTCGAATCGACCCGTCGGGGCCCCTACACGGGGAGCATGGGTCTGTTCGGGTTCGACGACCGCGCCACGCTCAACATCGTCATCCGGACGCTCGTCCGCTCGGGCGACGAGTACCACCTGCGCGTCGGCGCGGGTATCGTCCACGATTCGGTACCCGAACGAGAATACGAGGAGACGCTGGACAAGGCGCGCGCACTCGTCACCGCGGTCGACGAGGCACTGGGCGACCGCGCGGGCCTGACCGTCGAGGGGGCAGACGATGACTGAGATACTCGTCGTCGACAACTACGACTCGTTCGTCTACAACCTCGTCCAGTACGTCGGCGAGCTGGCCGACAGCGTCGTCGTCCGCCGGAACGACGCCATCGACGTGGCCGGAATCAAGGAACTGGACCCGGACGGCATCGTCGTCTCACCCGGGCCCGGAACCCCTGCGGACGCGGGCGTCTCCATCCCAGTGTTCCGCGACCTCGCGTACCCGACGCTCGGGGTGTGTCTGGGCCACCAGGCGCTCTGTGCGGCCAACGGCGCGCCGGTTGTCCACGCCCCCGACGTGGTCCACGGTAAGCCCTCGGTCATCACCCACGACGGCCAGGGCATCTTCGCCGACGTGCCCGACCGGATTCGCGTCGGACGCTACCACTCGCTGGCGGTCGAGCGCGCGGACCTTCCAGACTCCCTCGTCGAGACGGCCGCGACCGACGACGAACGCGACGTGCTGATGGCGGTTCGCCACCGCGAGAAACCGCACGTGGGCGTGCAGTTCCACCCCGAGAGCATCCTCACGGGCGACGTGAGCGAACCGGCCGCCGGCGCGCACCTGTCGCTCCGCATCGGCAAGCGACTCGTTGCGACCTTCATCGACCAATGCGATACCACGTAGACGGCGAACTGGTTCCGGCCGAGGACGCGAGCGTCAGCGTCCGCGACCGGGGATTCCAGTACGGTGACGCAGCGTTCGAGACGATGCGGGCCTACGGCGGTGACGTGTTCGAGTGGGAAGCGCACGCGAACCGGTTGCGCCGCTCGTGCGACGCGCTCGGCTTCGACCACGGCTTTTCGGACGACGAGCTTCGCGCTCGCATCGACGAGACGCTCGACGCGAACGACCTCGAAGACGCCTACGTCAAGCTCTCGGTGACTCGTGGCATCCAGCCCGGGACACTCTCGCCGAAGCCCGAAGTCGACCCGACAGTCGTCATCATCGTCAAACCCCTCTCCAGAGGTGGCAAAGGAACCGATCCAGTCTGGGACGGTCCCGCCGTCGTCCAGACGACGAAGACGCGCAAGCCGCCGGCGAACGCGCTGCCGCCCCAGGCGAAGACCCACAACTACCTGAACGGCATCCTTGCCCGGAACGAGCTTATCGAAGGTGCCGACGAAGCCCTGCTCCGCGACCAGGAGGGCAACGTCTGCGAGGGCGCGACGAGCAACCTCTTCTTCGTGAACGAGCACGGCCTGCACACTCCCAGTGCAGAGCTACCGCTCCTGCCGGGCATCACCCGCAAGGTCGTGCTCGACCTCGCCGAGGAGGAAGGCATCCCGGTGTGGCAGGACCGCTACGCACTGGTGGACGTGCGGACGGCCGACGAGGCGTTCCTGACGAACTCGACGTGGGAGCTTCGGCCGGTGGCGACGGTCGACGGGCTGGACGTGGGCGGTGGCCCCGTCACCGACCTGCTCCGGAGCAAGTTCGCCGCGCTCGTGGAGGGTCGCCACTACGGCGGTGAGCGACTGGATTCGGAACCCCCGGAGTCCCAGGGTGTCGAGGACAGGGACTAGCGAACAGGCGACGCGAATCGAGACCACGCGCGGGGGCGTCGCACAACCGCGGACCGGCGCGTGGCGGGTCAGTGCACACCGACGCTGGCCGCGGTTTCCTATTTGAATGCTCGCGCTACGTCCCGCCCACGTCGACCCGTTCGACCCCGTCGACTTCGAGGACGAGGTCCTTCCCGTAGGCGGTCGAGGGGGTCTGGTACCCGGTTTTCAGGTCGCCATCGAGTGCGCGCTTCGTGGTGAGTAGCGCCGTGTCGCGGGTCAGCGCGTAGCCGTTCGGCGTCTCCAGCCGGGAGACGACCGTCTTCTCGCCGTCGGTCGCCTCGCCCCATATCTCGCCGCGGCCCTCCCGGAGCTGCTCGTCGTCGGGGCCCTTCACCCGGCGGTTCACCAGCCACTTCAGGAGCTTCTGGGCGGGACCGGTGCCGAGGACGGGCGCGAGTTTCCGGAACTTCCGGAGCCGGTTGATGGTCTTCGGGTGGGTCTCGGAGTACACCTGGACGTTCGGGATGCCCGTCGAATGGTAGGCGGTGAACACGTCGCCCCAGGGGATGGTCATCGCGCTCCGCTCGCCGTAGCTGAACTCGATCTCGCGGTCGTGATAGGCCTGCGGGACGTTCACGATTTCGCCGTCTTCCCTGACGACGCCGCCCTCGGCGATGTTCTCGACCATCGTCATCGCGGTCCCACGGGACATGCCGCCGAGGCCGCCGAGGGCGAGCGAGAGGTCGGTCGCGCTGGGCAGGCGGTCGTGGAGGTGCGCGGCGAGGCAGTCCGAGGGAACCACGTCGAAGCCGACGCCGGGGAGGAGCATCACGCCGGCTGCTTCCGCGTCGTCGCCCCGTTCGGCGATATCGCGGAACACGTGCCACTCGCCGGTGATGTCGAGGTAGTGCGTTCCAGTTTCGATACAGCCCTCGACGATGGGGTCGGCGGTGTGGGCGAACGGGCCGGCACAGTTCAGCACCACCTCGACGCCTTCGAGGTAGTCCGCGACGGTCCGGGGATTCTTCGCCTCGAAGACGCGCGAGCGACAGCCGAGAGATTCGGCCTGGTCGTGGACCTTCTCGGCGGTTCGGCCCGCGAGGATGGGGTCGAGGCCGTCGACGGTGGCCTGCTGGGCGATGAGTCGCCCGGTGTAGCCGTAAGAGCCGTAGATGAGCAGGTCGGACATAGGTGACACACCTCACGCGGGGGACAAAAACATGCGTGAACCCGCTGCCACGACCGTGGCGTTCAAATCGGTCCGCGCGTAACCGCCACTGCATGGACGCGGACAGTCGTGTGACGACGGTCTCGGAGGTCCCCGAGGACGGGACCTTCCTGTTCACCGTGATGGAGGGGTTCGACGAGCGCGAGGTCGTCCTCACGAAACTCACCGACGGCACCGTCGAGGCCTACCTGAACTACTGTCAGCACTGGACCGACGTGCGACTCGACAAGGGCTCGGGCGGCACCGTCAGGGACGACGAACTGGTGTGTACGAGACACGCCGCGACCTTCCGCAAGGACGATGGGGTCTGTACCCACGGCCCCTGCGAGGGCGCGGTACTCGAGACGGTGGACGTGACCGTCGAGGAGGGTGCGGTCTACCTGACGGACGACGACTACCGGTTCGACCACGTCGGACAGGCCAGCGATATCGACCTGTCCTCCGGTGGGCGAATCGGCTTCGACGGGCCCTGAAAAAGGCGTTCGCGACGGCTGTTACTGTACGACGAACGCCGGTTCTTCCAGCGATTCGCTCTTGCACTCCGGACAGCGTGAGGGACGGTTCAGGAGGTCGTCGAAGTCCGTGAACCCGCATTCCCGACACTCCGGCGGTGCCACGAGCAGTTCCTCCTCGGCGTTGTCGAGCGACCGGGAGATGTGTTCGACGTGTCGAAGGGCGGTGCCGGCTGTCACCTCGAACTCCGTGGCGAGCGCACTCGGGGTCGAGGCACCCTCGCGAAGTCTGTCGGTGATGCGCTGGCGGGTGGTTTCGTCGGCCTGGCGCATGGGCGTGAGTCGGACCCACACAGGTAAATCTCTTGTTCCCACCGCGGATAGGAGTCGAGGATGCGACGGCGGACCTACCTGGCGGTCGTCGGAAGCGCGGCGAGCACCGCGAGCGGGCTGGCCGGGTGTCTGGGCGCGCGAGGAAGCGAGACAGCGGACGGGACGCCGACCGCGGCCCGGGCGAGCACGTCCCCGACAGACGCGCCGGCTCGAACGACCGTCCCCGCCGACGAGGACACACCAGTCGCGTACACGTATGGTCGACCGACGAGCAACCGCGTCACTGCGGGTGCCGGCGCAGTCCACGCGGTCGACCCGGTCGACGTCGACCTGGGGGGCGTCCCGCAGTGGCTCCTTGCCCTCCCCGACTCGAAGTGGCACGGCTCGGGCACGCTCTGGGTCGCGGTCCTGGGCGACGGGACGGTCGAGAGCGTCCGAACCGTGGGCCGTGACGTCGAACCGGGGCCCTCGTTCCGTGCGCTCTCACGGGCAAGTCCGGTCGCGCTCGTCGGTGAGACTGGCGACTCGACCGGTGACACGCCTCGATTGCTCGCACCCACTGGGTCCGAATCACCGCTCTCACACCCGGTCTTGGTCGATGGCACACTGGTCCGGGTCGGCGGGTCCGGCGACCTGCTCGTCGGCGACAGCCGTCTCGACATCGAGGCACTTCCCGACAGCCGTGTGACCGTCGACCCGGATTCCGGTCGGGCCGTCGTCCTCGCCGGCGCGACCGACCGATACGCCCACGGCGCACTCGGCGACGATATCGAGGCCAGTCGGGTCGTGGTCGTCGACGTGGCGAGTGCGACGGTCGAGACGACCATCGACGTCTCGCCGGCGGTCGTCGAGGGTCTCGCACCCATCCTCGCGGACCTCACCGGCGACGGGGAGCGTGCGATCGTCGTCACCGAGACGGACGCCGAGTCGGGTGCCCGACTGGTCGCCTACGACATGGCTGGCTCGCTGGTCGCCCGTGGCCCCGCCATCGGGTCGGGCTTTCGCTGGCGGCACCAGCTCGCGGTCGCCCCGTTCGCGCCCGATGGCGAGCTGGAACTCGCGGTCACGAAGACACCCCACATCGGCGGCACGGTCGAGTTCTATCGCCGACGCGGCGACCGACTGGACATCGTCGCGACGCGGGAGACGTACTCCTCGCACGCCCTCGGCTCCCGGAATCTCGATATGGCTCGGGCTGGCGACTTCGACGGCGACGGTCGGCTCGAACTCGTCGTGCCGACACAGGACCGACGTCGGCTCTGTGGATTGCATCGCATCGATGACACACCCGGCGTCACAGCCGCGTGGTGTCGGCGTGTTGACGGGGAGATAGCGACGAATCTGGCAGCTCCAGCGGCCGGGACGCTCGAACTCGCTGTGGGCCGGGCGGACGGCGTACTCCGTATCTGGCCGACATGAAAGACAAAGACCTTAGTGGAGGCTGCAGAACGCGCGAGTAATGAAAGCCGTTGTTCTCGCTGGCGGGTATGCAACTCGACTGTGGCCCATCACGAAACATCGCCCCAAGATGTTCCTCCCCGTCGGTGACTCGACCGTCATCGACCAGATATTCGCGGAGCTGGAAAACGACGACCGCATCGACGAGGTGTTCGTGAGCACGAACGAGAAGTTCGCGCCCGAGTTCGAGGAGCACCTCGCCGAGACCGACTTCGAGAAGCCCACCCTCTCCGTCGAGGACACCTCGGAGGAGGACGAGAAGTTCGGCGTCATCGGCGCGCTCGCCCAGCTCGTCGACCGCGAGGGTGTCGACGAGGACCTCGTCGTCATCGCCGGTGACAACCTCATCAGCTTCGACGTCTCCGAGTTCGTCGACTTCTTCGAGGCACAGGATTCGCCGTGTCTCGCGGCCTACGACGTGGGCTCGAAGGAACTCGCGAAGTCCTACGGCCTCGTCGAGCTCGACGGGAAGCGAATCGTCGACTTCCAGGAGAAGCCCGACGACCCCAAGAGCACGCTGGTCTCCATCGCCTGCTACGCCTTCACCCGCGACACCGTCGGCCTGCTGGAGGAGTACCTCGAGGGAGACAACAACCCGGACGAGCCCGGCTGGTTCATCCAGTGGCTCCAGAACCGCGAGCCGACGTACGCCTTCACCTTCGAGGGCGCGTGGTTCGACATCGGAACCCCCGACTCCTACCTCGACGCGGTCGCGTGGTACCTCGGCGGCGAGAACTACGTCGCGGAGTCGGCCGAAATCGCCAACACGACCCTCGGCGAGAACGTCCACGTGATGGAGGGTGCAGAGATCACGGACAGCCACATCGAGGGGTCGGTCATCTTCCCGAACGCGACCATCGCGGACTCGGACATCCGCAACTCCATCATCGACGAGAACACGCACCTCGACAACCTCGACCTCGCCGGCGCGCTCATCGGCGCACACACCCACATCACGAACGGGAACTGAGTCGGTTCGGTTCTCTACTCGACTACTCACCGCGGTCGCGCTCCCAGTCCGGGGGCGGGTCCCGGACGGTCTCGCTCTCTTTCGCGACGATACGCAGGTAGATCGCGAGGACGCTCCCCATGATGACGACGCCGCCGACCAGCAGGTAGACGATGAGCGTCCCGGTCTCGTTCAGTGCGAGCGTCGAGAGCAGGAGCACCAGGAGCAAGCCGAGGCCGACGATGACCGCGATGGCCTTCCGGAACGAGAGGAGGTGGTCGATGAGGTCGCTCATGTGAGACGGGTCTGTGGGAGGGGAATTGACTGTTTTGGGTGCCGTTCGCTGGCGCTGTCGAGACGGGGATCGGTAGTCGCTCCGGATTGCAGGGCGGGAATCGTACTATCGATGTTGGGGACCACGAGCAGCTGACTCGCGCTGGTGGCGATGGAGACCGCACCCGCACCGTGACCACACCGCACCACACCCTCCCCAGCCGACTCCAGTGCTCGTTCCGCTTCACTACGGTTCGCTCCACTGTGCGCTTCGTCCCTCGCGCGGCTCCGACTCGCGACTTCGCATTGCGAGGCGACAGAGTCGCCTCGTGCTCAGCACGCTCCTCGGCGCGCGCCAGAGAGAAAGAAAGGGAATCGAGAAATTGGCTGGACGACCGCCTTACAGCAGGCCCAGTTCTTCGAGGTCCGCCTCCAGCGCGGCGGTGTCCTCGGCGTCCATCGTGGTGAGGGGGTCGCGCAGGTCGCCCGCATCGAAGCCGCGCAGCGAGAGCGCGGTCTTGACGCCGGCCATGTACGGGCCGCGCTTGAGGGCGTCGCGGATGTCGTACACCTGGCTCTGGAGTTCGCGGGCGCGGGCTTCGTCGCCCTCGTCGTAGGCGTCGAACAGGTCGACGACGACCTCGGGGAAGACGTTCGCGACGGCCGAGACCATCCCGCTACAGCCGACCTCGAGGCCGGGGAACAGCAGGGAGTCCGACCCGGAGAGGAACGTGAGTTCGGGGTGGGCGTCGATGGCCTGTCCGAGCCACGGAACGTTCTTGCTGGAGTCTTTGATGCCGACGAGGTTGTCGATGGTTGCGAGTTCGTCGACGGTGTCCAGCGAGAGGCTGTTGCCGGTCTTCGAGGGGATGTGGTAGACGTACACCGGGAGGTCGGTGGCGGCACAGACGCGGCGGTAGTGTCGGAGCGCGGCGTCGTGGTCGAGCGGGAAGTAGTACGGCGTGACGACGACGAGGCCGTCGGCACCGGCCTGTTCGGCGGCCTCGGCGCGTCGAATCGTCTGGTGGGTGCTGGGCGTGCCGACGCCGGCGATGACGGGGACCTCGCCGCCGACCGCGTTGACGACGGCCTCGATGGCCCGGTCGCTCTCCTCGCCGCCGAGCATCGGGCCCTCGCCGTTGGTCCCGAGCGGGAACACGCCGTGGGCACCGCCGTCGACGACGTACTCCGCGTGGGCCGCCGTCTGCTCGTAGTCGACCGATTCGTCCTCGTTGAATACCGTAATCGTCGGCGGGACGACCCCGTGGATGTCGAGCGGGTCGTCGCTGCCGGATGTGGGTGCGTGGCTGACCATGTGGCTAACAAATTACACGGAATCGAGTTAATTGTTGCTGTGCTCGTTCCATCGACCGCGGACCGTGCGGGCGAGCGGACGGGCGACCAGCACGACTGCGAGGACGCCGAACACCGCCAGCAGTCGCAGGTCGACGGGTGCCGTGCCGGTTGCGGCGCGGGCGGACTGGACGATGACCATATACATGAGCACCCAGGGGGTGATACCGATGGCCGTCCCGAGCGCGAAGGAACCCGTGGGGACGTTCGAGAGGCCGGCTCCGTAGGAGACTACGTCCGCGGGGGTGGGCGTGAGCCGGATGGCGATCATCCCGCGGAGGTCACCGGTCGCATCGAACGCATCGGCCCCGAGCTGCCTGAACCGCCCGAGGAGTGCGGAGTCGCCGTCGTAGCGCTTCGCGAGCAGGTACGGTGGCATGGAGGTGAACACGGTCCCGACGATGGCGATGGGGAACCCGAGCCAGCCAAAGCGGAGCAGGATTATCAGCGAGAACAGGCTCACCGGGAGCGCGAGGAACGGCCTGACGAGGTAGGCGACGACCAGCGCGAGGAGGAAGACGTAGTCGTTCTCGACGGCCGCGACCAGCCCGGAGACGTCGCCTTCGAGGAGGGTTCGCCCGACGATGGCGGCGCTCACCAGCGCGAGGACGACGAGGACCGAGCGGCGCGAAGCTCGCATCTACCCTGATTCAAGGGTAGGAATCACTTGACGGTTGCGAGATGGGGAGAGACGAACTGTTCCATCACTCCGTTCGTCGAGCTGCCGGGGTCACTCGCTGTCGCTATCGCCGGCGGTGTTCCCGGTGAGGACACCGTAGAGGAACCCGAGGACGACCACGACGAAGCCGCCTTTGACGAGGCTGTCCGCGAGCGGGGACTGGGGAGGGAGCCCGGTCTGCTGGATGATGAGGGCCTGGATGGCGAGGATACCGCCGGTGAGGATGGCTGCGATGCCGAGGAGCATGGGTCGAACACCTGCGAGTCGCGTCGTGGTGGAGGGACTGGTATCACTCATTGTATTGTCTGTGTGACGTTGAATCGACGGTTCCGGTGGACGATAAATCAGTCTTCTGCTCGCGCGAAAAGAGCGCCCCAGAGCGGGCAGGAGATCTCCGAGAACCCAACCTATGACAGCCCAGCCAGCCGGTTCAGCGCGTAGACGGTCCGCAGCATCTCCGCCGACTTCCCGCGGTCGAAGACGAGTTCGTCGGTCGAGAGCACGAAGTCGAGCACGTCGCTGGAGGAGTGTTCGGGCGCCGCGCCGATGCCGGAATCCGTCTCGGCGGCCCAGCGCATCACCCGCAGGTCGGACTTCGAGTCGCCCATCACGAGCGCGAAGGGGTCCTCGACGCCGAGCACGTCGAGGGCGGCCTCGACGCCGGCGACCTTGTCGAGTTCGAGGCTGGTGACCTCGGCCGCGTCGGCCTCGTAGTAGGCCACGTCGATGCGCTCGAACGTATCGCGCACCGCGTCGGGCATCGCGTCGAGGTCCACGTCGGGGAAGCCGCCCTCACGTTCGAGGACGCCGCGAATCTCGGGGTCGGCCTTCGCGTAGTACCGGCGGGACCAGTTGGCGGTCGCCTCGGGGTCGGTGTCGGTCGCGCGCGCCACCGCCTCGCCGACGAGGTCGAGCTGGTAGACGAGCGCCTCGTCGATTATCTCGCGCGACCGCTTGCTCCCGGTCTCGAAGTTCGGCTTGAGGGTGACGTTGAACTCGTTACCCTGCAGGTGACAGCCGTGGCGAATGCTCTCGGGTGCGTCGGTGAGGACGCGGGCGCGCACGTCGTCGAACACGTCCCTGACCGATTCATCGAGGTCCTCGTAGAGGAGTTGTTTCGTATCTGCGCCGTGGCCGGGCGTGAATACGCCGTTGCCGGCCTCGTAGACGATGCTCAGGTCACCCGAGTGGACGACCTCGCTCCCGAGGCCCTGTATCATGAAGCCCTTGACGTTCTCTAAGGTTTGCCCCGTGCAGATGACGATGGGGACGCCGTCCTCGTGGAACTCGGTCAGCAAGTGGAGCGTCTCGCGGGGAATCTCGTTGTCGGTGTTCCCGGCCGAACGCAGCGTCTCGTCGACGTCGAGCACGAGGACGTTCACGGCGCGGCCGTACTTCGAGTAGAGGTCGAGCGCGGTGAACGCCTGGTCGCGGGTGGCGCGCGCGGCCACCTCGGCGAAGGTCTCGCCGGCGGCGAACGCCTCACGGACCTCCGCCTTTCGGTCCTCGAGTTCGTCGCTCGCGTCCTGCCAGTGTTCGAGGGCGACGCGGGAATCCACCGGGGGAAACACGTCGACGAACTCCTGGTAATCGCGCAAGGTCGCGGTGTCGAAATCGTCGTACAGCTGGTAGAGCAGGTCGTATTGTTCCATGAGTATAGGGTGCTTCGAAGGGCACGGATAAAACGGTGGATGCTGGCACGGGATGTGGCTGCAGACACCTGCTGTGCGCGGTTGGGGGTGTGTTGGGGGGCACCTGCCGAGTTGCGAGTCAGGTGGCATCCACCGTCACTTCAGATGTTTACTCGCAAGAGAATAAATCTTTTGTCGGTGGGGGTTCTCGTACTCTGTATGCAAGCAGTCGCAGTTCGACGGGGCGAGACCGAACCCGTCGTCATCGAGAAACCACGGCCGGAGCCAGGTCCAGGCGAAGCGCTCGTCCGGACGCTCAGGGTCGGCATCGACGGCACGGACCACGAAGTGCTCAGCGGCGGGCACGGCGGCTTCCCGGCCGACGACGACCACCTCGTCATCGGCCACGAGGCCGTCGGCGTGGTCGAGGACCCGAACGGCACCGACCTCGAGGTCGGTGATGTGGTCGTTCCGACGGTCCGACGCGCGCCCAACGGCCCGAACGAGTACTTCGAGCGCGGCGAGCCGGACATGGCTCCCGACGGCCAGTACTTCGAGCGCGGTATCGTCGGCGCGCACGGGTTCATGAGCGAGTACTTCACCAGTCCCGCGGAGTACCTCGTGTCCCTGCCGCGAGAGATGACCGACCTCGGTTTCCTGGTCGAGCCGGTCAGCATCTCCGAGAAGGCGTTCGAGCACGCGTTCGCGTCTCGCTCCGCCTTCGAGTGGAACCCGGAGTCCGCGATGGTGCTCGGAAACGGCAGCCTCGGCCTGCTCACGCTCGCCATGCTCGAAGCCAGCGACGGGTTCGAGCGAACCTACTGTCTCGGCCGCCGCGACCGACCGGACCCGACCATCGATATCATCGAGAAACTGGGCGGCACCTACGTCGACTCGCGCGAGACGCCGGTCTCTGCGGTCCCCGGCGCGCACGAGTCGATGGACTTCGTCTACGAGGCGACCGGGTACGCGCCCCACGCGTTCGATACCATCGAGGCGCTCGCGCCCAACGGTGTCGGCGCGCTGCTCGGCGTGCCGACCGACTGGGAGTTCGAGATCGACGGTGGCAGACTCCACCGTGAGTTCGTCCTCCACAACAAGGCGCTCATCGGGAGCGTCAACTCCCACGTCGGCCACTTCGAGGCCGCTGTCGACCGCCTCCAGGACCTCCCCGAGTGGTTCTTCGACGAACTCGTCACCGGTGTGTACGGTCTGGATGACCTCGACGCGGCCTTTGCGGACGACGACAGCACTATAAAAACTGCCATCGAATTCGACCGTATATGAAGAACGTCGACGACCTCATCGAGAGTGCCGCCGAGCTCGCAGAGCGTGGCCTGTCGAAGGGCGAGATCGCAGACGAACTGAACGTCTCCCGAGAGACCGCCTCCTGGCTGGTCGAGCGCTCGGGCAGTGCCCCCTCCCAGGCCGACAGCGAGACGGTAAAGACGAGCGGCGGGACCCACGACATCCACGTCGACTGGTCCGCCATCGGCCGCGACAGCTTCCGCCTCGAAGCCGTCACCTCCGCGATGGCCGACCTCCTCGCCAAGCAGGGCGACGAGGTCGACCTCACCATCGGCATCGAGAAGGCGGGTGCGCCCATCGCCACCCACATCGCGCGTGAACTCGACACCGACCTCGCGTCCTACGCGCCGCGCAAGCACCAGTGGGACGAGGGCGACCTCGAAGACCTCGGTGGGTCGTTCTCCCGGAACTTCGCACAGATTCGCGGGCGCGACTGCTACGTGGTCGACGACACCATCACGAGCGGCACGACCATGACCGAGACCATCGAAGCCATCCGCGAGCAGGGTGGCAACCCGGTCGCGGCCTGCGTCCTCGTGGACAAGCAGGGACTCGACGAGGTCGAGGGCGTCCCCATCTACTCGCTCCTCCAGGTCATCACCGTCGGCAGCGACGACTGAGCTGATTCCGAAGCGACCGACGCAACTTCTTTCCGCGCCGGTTCCCTACCCCGCTACATGACGTTCGACCCCAACCAGAGTCTTCCCCAGGAGGAAGTCGACGAGACCGTGCGCGAGACCATCGAGAACAACGACGTCGTGCTGTTCATGAAGGGCACGGAGGTCATGCCCCAGTGTGGCTACTCCGACCGCGCGCTCGGGCTCATCCGACAGTACCGCGACGACTACGAGACCGTCGACGTGCTCCAGTCGCTCGAGGAGTTCCGGGCCGCCCTCTCGGAGTACTCCGGCTGGGAGACCATCCCGCAGACGTTCGTGAACGGCGAGTTCGTCGGTGGGAGCGACGTGCTCGCAGAACTCGAGGAGCGCGGGGAACTCGAAGAAACACTGACCAACTGAAGCGAACCCAGAGTTTTCCCGATTCCTGATTGAAATAAACAGCAGGTCATTTAAACTCTACGCCCCTACGTACGGGCAAGCGGTTGGCTATTCGACGCGCCGTGATACCCCCCTTCACTATGTCAGCAGAAAACTCCGGCCAAGTATTCCGGTTGCATTCCACACTGGAACTGCCGCTCGAGACAGTTCGGGACTTCCTGAACAGCGATCCAGAAATGCCCGACGGCATCGAATCCGTCGACCTGACCCGCCGTAACAACACCCTCATTCTCAAGGCTATTGCATCCGACAACAGCCTGAGCAAGTACACCCCGACGGCGCAGCTGAAAGCGAGCGTCACGGAGAACCGGGTGTACGAGGAGGACCCCGACGAGCGACGCGGACCGCGCTGGGGCGAGGAAGAAGAAGAAGAGGAGATACCGTCCGAACTCGTCGAGTTCGCCGCGTTCAAGGGCGACCGCGAGACGGTACTCCAGAACTCGCTCCTCCAGTACGAGATGTTCAAGGTCCTCTGCGATATCGCACGCGAAGCAGAGAAGGGCACCTTGACGGCCATCACGGCCCTCGACGACGAGCTCGAAGCGACGCGCATCGTCGACGGCGAGGACCGTCCCGCGACCATCGAAGTCGTGGAAGGTCGAAACGAGAGCAAGGCAGCGAGCAACGGCGTGAACTGGCGCGACAACAAGTTCATCAGCTGAACCTTCTCACGAGCGTTTGCGTGCGTCGGCAGTGGGCGGGGTAGCTCGCCGCATCCCCAACCCACTTTTCCGTCCTCGGCATAGCCCACAAGCATGTCCGACCAGCAGCAGGTGACACCGGAGCGTGTGCCGCTCGCAGATGACATGCCGATGCTCGGTCTCGGCACCTGGCAGAACACGGACCCCGACCAGTGCGCCGAGAGCGTCGCGGACGCCCTGGAGATGGGCTATCGCCACATCGACACCGCGCAGGCGTACGAGAACGAGGAATCGGTCGGCGCGGGTATCGCCCAGTCCGACGTGGCGCGCGAGGACGTGTTCCTCGCGACGAAGGTCTGGATAACCAACCTCGCGCACGACGACGTGCTGGAGACCGCGCGCGAGAGCCTCGACCGTCTCGGCGTCGACTACGTCGACCTCCTCTACGTTCACTGGCCGTCCGACACCTACGCTCCCGAGGAGACCCTCTCGGCGTTCGACGAGCTGTACGACGAGGGGCTCATCCGGCACGTCGGCGTCTCGAACTTCGAACCCGAACACCTCGACGAGGCCCGCGAGCTGCTCGACGCGCCCGTCTTCGCCAACCAGGTCGAGTGCCACCCGCTGCTCCCGCAGGACGAACTGCGCGAGTACGGTGAAGCAAACGACGTGAACCTCGTCGCCTACTCGCCGCTGGCCCGCGGCGAGGTGTTCGACGTCCCCGAGATCCAGGAGGTCGCCGAGAAGCACGACGCCTCGGCCGCCCAGGTCAGCCTCGCGTGGCTCCGCGAGAAGGGCGTCACCGCCATCCCGAAGGCGACAGGCGACGCCCACCTGCGCGACAACCTCCAGTCCGTCGCGCTCGACCTCGACGAGGACGACATCGCGACCATCGACGGCATCGACACCGAGAACCGCGTGGTCGACCCCGACTTCGCGCCCTGGTAGAACCGGCGTCCAACCGCTGCCTCGGCGGTTCTCTTTTTCTGACCAACCGTTCTGGCGCGCGCTGGCGAGCGTGCCGAGCGAGGCGACGCAGTCGCCTCGACAGCGAACGGGGAGGAACGACCCGTGAGCCAGCGAGGCCGCGAGTCGGAGTCGCGCGAGGGACGACTGGAGTGAAACGGAAGGAGTCGGCTGGGGAGGGTGTGGTGCGGTTCCGGGGCGGTAGCGGTCATCGCCACCAGCGCGAGTCACGTTCTCTTCGTCACCGGAGATCTCTGTACAGACTAGCGACCGAAAACCCCTGTACAGGCCAGCGGCCAGAACCGAGAACAGTCGGACCCCAGACCAGTTATCTCACGAACCAGAATCGTGGGATGCCGAAAACGTAAACAGCGGGCGCACGCACCTCTCTTGCAATGGCAGGTGTCGTCGCCGGGCTCCGCATCGACCTGAAACGGCTTCACGAGACGTGGATGGAGATCGTCTTCCCACGCCAGCGAAACGCCGACCGGTCGGTGCTCGGCAAGTGGAAGCCACAGACGGCCAGCGGGAAGCTGGCCTACCGGCTCTGGGGCGCCATCGGCGCGTTGTTCGTCGCGCTGCTGTACCCCTTCGCACTGGCCGGCACCGTCGTCCGCTGGGCCGCCTACAACTTCGACGACCTCGCCGACTACCTCGGCGTTCTCGGGACGGTCGTCATCGTGGCGCTGCTCTGGGGGGCGCTCTCGGCGCTCGCCCGGTTCCAGTTCTCCTTTGCGGGCTTCATCGCGGTGGTCGTCGCGGCCGCCGTCGCGACCGTCTCGGCCGGGCTCGCCGTGGCCGTCTCTCGAATCGGCGGGCGCGCGAGTTCCATCCTCGTGGCGTACCCGCTGGGGATGACGGCGGTGTTCCTCCCGCCGGTCGTCGCCGCGTTCTACTCGCCCGCGCTGGGCCAACTCGTGTTCTCCGAGAGCGAGTCTCTCGCCATCTGGTTCCTCGACACCGTCCTCGCGGTCGGGGACATCAACGAGTACCTCCGGACCCAGTACGACCTCACGGGCATCGCCTACGTGCTGATGTGGCTCGGGGTGGCGATTCCCCTGGGATGGATTCTGGGCGTGCTGGTGTCGCTGGCGGAGCTGGCGCGGCCAACGAACTGAGAGCGTTCTTCCGGCGAGACCTTCTGCCCTCCGCTGCGATTATCCCCCTCCAGCCCCGACTCTCGCGCATGGAATTCGACCTGCAGAAGACCGCACTGGTGTTCCTCGCGCTCATCGCGGTGGGCACCCTCGCGCTCGTCGCCGCACCGATGATGACCACGCAGACCGTCCTGATGATGGTGACCCCGTCGATGCTCGTCTTCGGGCTCATCTGCCTCGTCATCGGCGTGAAACACGGCGAGTGGCGCGCGACGCACTGACCCCGTCTCGCGCGGCGCGACACGCTACTCCCGTTGCGCCGACCCCACCGCAGACGAAAACTCCTTTCTGGCGACACGACGACCCACTCGCATGAGCAACTCCGATTCCTCGATTCTCGGCAATCTCGACCCGGTCTTACTCGGCCGTGGCGGGGCTGCCCTCGCCGGCGTGCTCGGGCTCGTCTTCCTCGCCAGCCCGCTGTTCCTCCTGACGGCTGTCGCCGCCGACCCTGAGGTCGCCCAGGTGGCGTTCATCATCCAGGGGACCGCGGTCGTCTTCGGACTGTGTCTCGTCGCAATCTCCGTGGTTGGCAAACACGGGCGGAGCATCCTCGCGACGGGTGCGCCCGCGCTCCTCGCGGTCGTGTTGCTACTCACCGGGCCGGTGCTCGGGTACGTCATCGGCGTGTTCAGCTGGGCGGGGCTGTTGCTCGCGTCGGTGTTCGTCGCGGGGATTCCCGGTATCTGGACGGCCTACAAGGCGCGCCCCGAGCGCTGAGTTCGCAAGCGAGCGCTCAGTGGTCGTCTTCGCGCCACTTGTGCTCGCACTCGGTGCAGATGAAGAATCGCGTCTCGGACTCGTCCGCAGACCGGATCTGTTGCATGTACCAGTACGCCTGGTCGTTCTCACACTTCGGACAGATGGCGTTGGTCTTGGCCAGCCCCTTGTCCTCGGCGTCGCTCACGTCGACGACCTCGCTCACTTCCTGGGCTTCGGTCGTAACCATCGAGGCTTCAGAGACCGCATCGCGGGCTTTCTCGAAGTCGCAGTTCCCACAGACCCAGTAGTCGCCCTCGGTCTTCATCATGGAACCGCAGTCGTCACAGAACTCCATTGATACACTGTCCTACGCCGCGGCGGAAACTTAAGGTACCCGCTTCACCCCTCGCGGACCTGTCATCCCTGGAACGGCGGTCACACCTCGCACGCGTCTCACCCTTCGCCTTCGGACTGTCCCGGCTCGCCGACGGCCTCGACCGGCAGGACGTTGTTCAGTTCGAGCAGGAGGTCGTCCGCGGAGTCGAAGGAGTCGCTGTTGGTCTCCGAGACGAGCTCGCCCAGGTTCGCTTCCCCGTCGGCGAGGAGGACGGTCACGTCCGCGAGGTCGACGGCGAGGTCGTCACGAATCGCCGGATAGCTCACGTCCGCGAGGAGCCGTTCCAGCTGGTTCAGTTTCACTGTCTGCGGCATGCCCGTGCCTACGTATGCCACACCCTTTATGCTGCTGCCAACCCCCCGGTGTGGTTGCGGACCGGGCAGTCGTCGCCAGACAGAACTCCCAAATAGCGGCTGTGCGTATCCGCGCTCAATGACCCTCTCGGACGAGGCTCGCGAGCGTCTGGCCGACGTCGTCGAACTCCAGCCGACGAAGAACGGCGAGCTACAGAAGCGGTGGGGTATGGAGAGCGGGAGCGAGGTCCACCAGTACCTCGAGAACGAACTGAAGGAGTACTACTATCGAGACGACAACAGCCTCATCCGCGCGACCGCCGAGGCCGCAGAGCTGGTCGACGTCGAGCCGGGCGTGCAGGCCGACGAGGACGGCGACGGGACCCCGACCGCGGTCCGCGTCCCCGAACTCCAGGCCCACATCTTCGAGGTGCTGGCCGGTCCGGAGGAGGACGGCCAGAGCGTCGTGAGCGTCCTCCACGCGGTCCGTGACGCCTTCGACGTGGACGAGGACGTGAGCGCGGACGACGTTCGCTCGGCGCTCCAGGCACTCCGGCGCAAGGGCGTCGTCGAGGTCATCTACACGACGGTCCCGACGTTCCGCCTCGCGGTCGCCCGTGAGGACATCGACGTCGCCGTCGCGTCCTGATGACCGTCGTCTGCTGTGGCATCGGTGCCGACACCACGAACGTCTCCTTGCGCGATTCTCGTGTTCCACTCGTCGACGATGCGGGCCGCTTCGAGTACGTCCCGATTCCGGAGAAGACCCGCGAGACCCGCGAGGAACTGACTTTTGGAACCATACCGCAACGAACCGGTGACGGGACGATGGCCGACCT
This sequence comes from Haloarchaeobius pelagicus, assembly GCF_051207375.1. NCBI lineage: Archaea > Methanobacteriati > Methanobacteriota > Halobacteria > Halobacteriales > Halorubellaceae > Haloarchaeobius > Haloarchaeobius pelagicus. Next base: position 745,633 of record NZ_JBPJZD010000001.1, read on the forward strand.
GCTCGCCAGCCTCACGCCTGACCCGGACGGGACCGGGGAGTCGATCACCGACCCCGCGGCTATCGCGGCGTACCCACCGCACCACGACCCGAACTTCGACGCGGTGACCTACGGCGAGCATCGGCCGGGGTACGTCAACCGGCTGGCCGCGCTCGAGAGCAACGGCGACGACGCGGTCGCGTTCTACGCCGGGCTCGAAGACGACGAGGGCCGCCTGCATCGCTACCTTGTCGGCTGGTTTCCAGTGGCCAAAAAGACCGTCGTCGAAGCCGACGACGACCCCGACACGAAACGGGAGAAACTCGCCAGCCACCCCGACAACGCCCACACCAAGCGGGCGGTCGACGGGCTTCCCTACAGGAACGACCGGCGCGTCGTGCTGCTCGATGGCGATTCCGGAGCCGAGGCCCTCGGCGGCGGCCTTCTCGACCGCGCCGGGCCGAAGATGAGCACCTTCGCGGCTTTCGGTGGCGAACGCCGAGGGTACTTCCTCGACGACGAGTTCGTCCGCGACTTCGAGGTGAGCAAACCCGACCACGACCCCGACAGCAGTCTGCGCGCCGACAAGGCGGGCGTGACCCGCAAGCCGGCTATCGTCTGTGACCTGACCGCACGGGAGTTCCGGGACCGACTCTCTTCGCACCAGCACTCTTCCTGACTACTCCAGTCCCGGCCGTTGCTGCCGTCTGCGGTCCGCCAGCAGTCGCTTGAGTCTGGTGCCCGGCCCGCCCGCAATCGGCCACCCCCTGGTCCGCCACGCCGGTGGCTCGGGTTCGAAGTCGCCACATCGCCCGGAGCACTCGCCCGCGGTCTGGCACCGCCCCTTCGCCGCACACCACGGGAGCAGCGGCCCGTCTTCGCGCAACTCGAAGTACCGGCAGTCCGGACGCATCGTGTCCGCGAAGGACCGCCAGCCGCGCTCGTAGGCGCGCTCGGCGATCTCGAGGCGCTTCCGGGCCTTCCACTCGGGGTCGGCGTACCGGAACTCGGCGGCCGAGGCGTCGAAGTCGCCGCCGTCGGGCCGGTCGAGTATCATCGTCCCCGGGTCGTCGACCGCGAGGCGGCGGGCGTGCCACGCCACGCTCGCGTCGTTCGCGTCGGTGTCGACCGTCAGAATCCCAGCCTGCACCGGCATCCCCTCCAGCAGGACTGGTTCGACCGTCTCCCCCGTCGCGCGGGAGGCGACCCACACCTCGTCGGCGAGTTTCAGCGCCACGTCGTACTGGACCTGTTCGACCAGCGCGTCGGCGGCCTTGGCGTCGAGGTCTGGCTTGTTCTCGATGGCGATTATTCGCGTTACCCAGTCGGGATACGCCCACTTGCGGCGAATCTGGATGCGGTTGCCGTCCTTGCGCTCTTCCAGGATACCCCGCGTGCTCGCCCGGTGGATGGCCTCGCGGACGTAGCGCCACGGGTAGCCGGGGTCGGGCAGGCAGTCGCGGTAATACGTCCATGTTTCAGGAGCGTTCCGGACGACGTGGAGGAGGTCGGAGTCGAGCGCCTCGTGCCCGAAGTTGGCCCGCTGGCGCACGGCTTCAGAATCGCATTCGATGACGATGGTGTCCCAGCGCCGGCGTTTCGTGCCGAGCTGGCGGGCGACGACGATGGGATTCTCCCGTTCTTCTCCGGGCGGCCACGACCGCTCGGCCCACCGACACACCCGCAACTCGAAGCCGAACTCGGTGTCCTCGCCCGGGAGCATACAGCGGGGTCCGGGTGCGCGAGTGGAAGGTGTTTCGGTACTTTCGTGCCGGAACTGACGGTCCTGACGGTCGGGAGGACAGTCGCTGTCTGGGAGAGAGGTCGTCTGAAAAGCCGGGATCGGCTCGCGGGGCCGGTGGCGGCTAGATGCCGCCGTTCTTCTCGAGTTCGTTCAGGAACTCGTGGGCGTCCTCGAGTATCTCTCGTGGGCCGTCCTGGGTGACGGTGTTGAACGCCTGGTCGTAATCGCGCCACTGCAGGTCGCGATGTTCTGTGGACAGTTCTGCCGACGCTTCGTAGGACTTCGCGATGAACAGGTGGACCGTCTTGTGGATGGTCTTCCCGTTCGCCTCGAAGACGTAGTCGTAATCTTTGCGGAATCCGTCGATGAGACGGAAGTCGTTGATGCCTGCTTCCTCTTTTACTTCTCGTATTGCCGTCTGTTGGAGCTCTTCGTCTCCTTCGACGCCGCCCTTGGGGAATTCCCAGTCCCCGGGGCGACTCTTCAGCAGCAAGTACTCGCGCCGGCCCCGCGTATCCCGAAAGAGGATGGCACCTGCGCTCGTAGCATCTACTGCCATTACCCATTGGTAAACCATCCCCAGTTAAGAGAATATCGGAGAGCGCGCCAGAAATCGGGGCTGGATTCGCCTCGTCCCCGCCCACGGAACAATCTCAATGGCTTTTTGGTGGTGTCGCGTCTCAAAATCAGTACCTGACCATGAGTTTCGTCACACGCCTCACACTTCAGAGCGGGGACCGCGCGGTCCTCGACTCCGTCGTCGACGACATCCGAGCGATAGTCTCGCGCAAGGGCGCAGAGATGAAAGGGCCACACTCCGCGCCCCCGGAGCACCTGCGCGTTCCGCAGCATCGCACCCTCTCCGACGACGAGACGGCACCGTTCGACCACTGGAACTACACGGTGTACAGTCGCGAGATAGAGATCGTCGGCCACGACGAGGTCGCGCGGCTGGTCGCAGGGCAGGACTTGCCCCAGTCGGTCCACGTCGAGGTCGAGGTCGAACAGATCCGCTCGATGGGTTCGTAAGCCGCTCTCCTCCCCCGACAGCAACGGTCACAGAGCACCAGCAGTGGCGCTACTCCTCCCGTCGCCAGCGCAGGATGACCCGCCCAGTCCGTTCCGAGCCACCGAGCAGCTGCGGGCGGCTGATGTGCTCGCTCCGGGCCTCGGCGATGTCGGGTTCGGGCACCGTCACCGAGGTCTCCCCGACCGTGATGGTCACCTCCCCGCCGTCATCGAGCGCCTCCTGGAGCGCTACGAGGTCGCGGTCCAGGTCGTCGAACACCGGCGTGTCGATGGACTCGGCGTGCCAGCCGAGGTTCTGCACGTCATCGGAGCGACCCGCCAGCACCGCGTTCAGCGCCGCCCCGACGAGGATGATGAGGCCCGAGAAGTACAGCCACGTCACGAGCAGCAGGATGGCACCGACGACCCCGTAGGCGTCGGCTTTCCCTGCGACGGCGACGTAGTACTGGAACAGGGACTCGAGCGTCGTCCACCCGGCCGCGGCGAAGACCGTCCCGGGGATGACCTCCCGGACGGTCACGTCCTCGTCGGGGAACACGTAGTACATCGGGAAGAACACCAGCGAGAGCCCCGCGACGAGCAGCAAGAAGCCGAACGCCTCACCCGCGACCGAGCCGTCCAGATTCACGAGCGTCCCGACGCCGGCTGCGACCGCGGCCGCGACCCCGACGGAGAGTAACACGAGGATACCGTCGGAGAGCTGGTCCGCGAACGTGTTCTCGGCCTCGGACTCGTAGATGTCCGAGAAGGCGGTGTCGAGGCTCCGGAATATCTTCAGGGTACCCCACACGAGCGCGACCACGCCGAGGATGGAGACACTGGCGCTGGCGGTGGCGCGCTGGACCGTATCCGTCAGGAGCTGGCCCGCGTTCGGCGAGAGGTAGCTCCCGACGCTGAACACCACGTCGAGCGCCATGCCCTCTCCCCCGATAGCGGTTATCGCGGCGAGCAAGACGAGCAAGAACGGGAGGAGCGAGATGAACGCGTGGTAGGCGATGCTCCCGGCCATGAAGGTGAGGTTCTCGGCCTTCACCTCGCGATGGACTGCGCGGAGGACGGTGAGGACTCGTGGCGTATTCATATTCCACTCCTTCGGCACGCCCGGGGAAAAGCTCACGCCGTTAAGTAGGCGCAGCCCGTCGGTTCTCCCATGGTAGACCGCGACAGGTTAGTCGAGCTGCGACGCGAGTTCCACCGGTATCCAGAGCCCGCCTGGCGGGAGTTCTGGACGACGTGCCGGCTGGTCGAGGAGCTGGAGGCCATCGGCGTCGACGAACTCCACGTCGGCCCGGCAGCGCTCGATTCGACAGAGCGCATGGCGGTCCCCGACGAGGACGAACTGCAGGAGTGGTACGAGGCGGCGCGCGAGCGCGGCGCACGCGAGGACATCCTCGAACAGCTCGCGGGCGGCCACACCGGTGCGGTCGCCGTCGTCGAGATGGGGCCGGGGCCGACGGTCGGCCTGCGCGTCGACATCGACGCCTTGCCCATCTGGGAGTCCGACGAGGAGAGCCACCACCCTGCAGGAACCGGCTTCCGCTCCGAGAACGAGGGGTACATGCACTCCTGCGGCCACGACGGCCATATCACACTCGGACTCGGCACACTGGAAGCGATCAAGGAGAGCGAGTTCTCGGGCACACTCAAGGTGTTCTTCCAGCCCGCCGAGGAGGTCGTCGGCGGCGGCAAGGCGATGGCGAAGTCGGGCCACCTCGACGACGTGGACTACTTCTTCGCCACCCACGTCGGCCTCGACCACCCCACCGGGGAGATCGTCGCCGGCATCGACGACTTTCTGGCCGTGAAGCACCTCGACGTGGAGTTCACGGGTGCGCCCTCGCACGCAGGTGCGAAGCCCGAGGAGGGCCGGAACGCGGTCCAGGCGCTCGCGACGGCGGTCCAGAACCTCTATGCAATCCCCCGGCACTCCGACGGCGCGACGCGGGTCAACGCGGGCAAACTCGAAGCCGGCACCGCGGCGAACATCATCCCGGAACGCGCCCACATGGAGTGTGAGGTCCGGGGCGAGGCGACCCATCTCAAGGATTACATGGACGAGCGCGCCATGCAGGTCCTCGAATCCGCCGCCGAGATGCACGGCTGTGAGGTGAGTACCGAGGTCGGCGGCGAGGCCCCGAGCGCGACGAGCGACCAGGACCTCGTCGACCTCGTCGGGACCATCGCGAGCGGCCACCCCGACGTCGAGCGACTGGTCGAGCGCGACGCCCTCGGCGGCAGCGAGGACGCGACGTTCCTGATGAACGAGGTCCAGAGCCGCGGCGGCCTCGCGGCGTACGTCTGCGTCGGGACCGACCACCCCGGCGGCCACCACACGAGCACCTTCGACGTGGACGAGGCGAGCCTCCCCATCGGCGTCGACGTGCTCGCCGGTGCCATCGAGACGGTCGCGGCCGAGCGTCCGTGACCCCGCTGTCCCTCGACTAAATCAACGAAGTACTCGCTTTTCCGTTTCTACGAATACATTAGTAAATTATACAGTACTGTGAATGGATAGTTCAGTCGATGGTTGGGAGTATGCAGCGGCCGGCAGGGGTCTCGTTCGCGGCGCTCGTCGCCGCCGGCGGCGGGTTCTGGACGCTCCTCGTGAGCGGCATCTTCGTCGTGTTCAGCGCGTCGTTCCAGTCCGTCGGTGGCGTGATACTGGCAGTCCTGATGATACTGTACGGGTTGTTCAGGATCTTCCTCGCGGGGGCGCTGTTCAAGCTGTCCTCGTGGGCGCGATTCGTCGGTATCCTCGTGTTCACACTGGCCGCTCTCGCCAACGGCGTCCTCGTGCTTGACGACCCGACAGCGATGTTCGCGTGCGGGCTGAACGCCGCGAGTGCCATCTTGCTGTTCATCAACGGCGACGCCTTCGGCGCGAGCATGAAACGCGCGGACCTGGCGGACGAACACGCGACCCGCATCGGGAGCGGACTGTAGAATCAACGCGAACGCTTTCCGCCTTCGTCGCGCAGTTCTTGTATGGGGGAACGCTACACACCGGGAGTGACACGTCGCGGGTTCCTCCGCGGCGTCGCGGGCACCGCGGCACTGGCGACGGTCGACGCTGCGAGCGCCCAGGAGGGAACGACACACACGGTCGACATGACCGACTCGCTCGTGTTCGACCCGGACGAACTCATCGTCGCACCCGGCGACACCGTCGAGTGGGTGAACGTCGGGAACGTCGGCCACAGCGTCACGGCCTACGAGGACGGGATTCCGTCCGAGGCCGAGTACTTCGCGAGCGGTGGCTTCGAGTCCGAGTCGGCGGCGAGACAGGGGTACCCGGTCGGTGACATCGGCGGGGGCGGGCGCTACTCGCACACCTTCGACACCCTCGGAACCTACGAGTACTTCTGTATCCCGCACGAGGGCGTCGGGATGGTCGGGGCCATCGAGGTCCGGGAAGGTGGCGCACCCGAACCCGAGGACACCGGGCCGGTGCTCCCCGACAGCGCGAAGACCATCGGCATCGCCCTGACGACCGCGATGGTGTCGGTGCTCGGACTGGCGTACGTGTTCCTCAAGTACGGCGGTGACTACGGCGAGGGCGGCGGAAAAGGCGGTTCCGAAGGCGGGCGTGGCGCGGTCTAGTACTTCGGGTCCGCACCGGTCGTCTCGTACACCTTCTCCATGATGGAGTCACGGCGCGAGCGCCACATGCCGAAGTCGTTCGGATTGCTCGGGTAGTCCTCGTAGTGCGCCATGAGCTCGTCGGCGCGCTGTTTCGTCTTGTAGAACTGCAGGATGTTGCGCCAGTAGCCGAAGCTCTTGATGGCGAGCTGGGCCTTGAGCAGCATGCTCATCTGGGTGCTGCCCTCGTAGAGCGCCTCCGCGAGCTTCTCGCCGGGGAGTGCGGCGAGCAGGCCCATCAGGTCGTCCACGTCGACGGCGGTCGAGAGGATGTTGTAGACGTCGAGTGCGGCGTACCGGCTACCGAAGTGGTCCATCACCTGCTGGTTGTACTCCCAGAGCGCTGCCTCGCTCACGTCGCCCTGCTCGATGGCCTGGATGGCCTGTTCGCCGGCGTACTTCCCGGAGTAGGCCGCGCCCGCGATGCCGCCACCGGTGGTCGGGTTGACGAGGCCAGCGGCGTCACCGACCGCGATGAAGCCGGGGGCGACCGCGGAGTCGTAGGGGCGGCGGGTCGGGAGCGCGGCTCCGAGTTTGTCCTCGACGCGGGCACCCTTGAACTCGGGGCGGTCGCGCAGGTCCTGTTTCAGGTCCTCGACCAGCTTCATCGGCTGCTCGGTCATCTGGAAGCCGAGGCCAGCGTTGATCTCGGTCTCGGTGCGCGGGAAGTACCAGAGGTACCCCGCGGCGCGCTTGGTCGGCTTGAACACGAGCGCGTCGTCCCACTCGACCGGTTCCTGGACGTGGACGACCTCGCGGTAGGCCGAACAGAACTGCGAGTAGCTGACGTTGGTGTCGAACGTCGCGTCCTCGAACTCGACCTTGTCCTGGAGGAGCGAGAGCGCGCCCGCACCGTCGATGACGATATCGGCCTCGTACTCGACGGGCTGGCCCTTCCGCGTCGCGCGGACGCCCGTCACGCGCCCGTCGGCCTCCTGCACGACGTCCTGGACGACGGTGTCGTAGTGGAACTCCGCGCCGGCCTCCTTCGCGCCCTTGATGATGAGGCGGCCGTACTCCCAGCGGTCGATGACGGCGAGTTCGCCGGGGATCGGAATGTCCAGGACGGTATCCTCCTGGGGGATCTCGAACCGCCCGTGGTCCACGCCCGTGTTGGTGAACGCGGACTCGATCTTCGACTTGGGAATCGCCTCCGGGAAGGCGTCTGCACCCTTCAGCGCGTCGCCACAGGCGATGTGTCCGGCTTCTTCCTCGGACTTTCGCTCGACGACGACGACGTCGTAGCCCTCGCGTGCGATGGTCGCAGCGGCGTAGCAGCCGGAGGTCCCGGCACCGACGACCGCGACGTCGGGCGTGTGTGTAGTCATGAATTGCCGTCTTCGCCGCAGGGAAAAAACGTTTTATCCCCGATTCTGTCGGCATGTCGAAGTCACAATGGGAATAAAGAGTTTTGTTGCGCAGTGCTGAAGACGGGATTATGACCGACTACACCGTCGAATTCGTCGGGACGGGCGAGACCATCACCGTCTCCGACAAGCAGACCATCCTGCGGCGATGCATCGAGGAGGGCATCGCCCAGGAGTACTCCTGCCGGGTCGGGATGTGCCTGGCGTGCTCGGCCGAGATCGTCGAGGGCGAGGTGACCCAGCCCGCGGCCCACGGCCTCACCGACGAGGAGCGCGAGAACTACGCGCTGACCTGCATGGCCCGCCCCGCCTCGGACCTCAAACTCGACCGCGGGAAGTACCCGCCGAGCATCGAGGCCGACGCGGAGGCGCTCTCGGAGACGGCGGCGGCGGACGACGACTGATACTGTGTATTGTCGCTGTTTCCCGCATGTTCGCCACCACGTTCCGGCGAACCAGCGGTAACGATCTACAATAGACAGTACGACCGGTCTCTCTACTCCAGGCTCTCTGGCCTGTTCTCCGTGAACCACTCGCCCGCGAAATCGACCAGTTCGGGCTGGTCGATGCGTCGAGCCGTGGCTTCGCCGACCTGTCCGACGGTGACCGCGTCCGGGCGGGCCGCCTCGAACGCCTCCCCCGCCTGCGGGAAGTCCCCGGTGTCGAGTTCGATGTCGACGAAGCGCAGCCAGACGCGCTCGCCGTCCTGGATGACGGGTGCACCGTCCGGTTCCAGCTGCTTGTCGCGCCCGTCGCGGTACTCCGCGAGGTGCAGCGAGGTGTTGGTGCCGTGGTCGGTGCCGAGCATGAGGACCGTCGCGTTGCGCTCGTACAGGCGTGCGAGAGGCGACTGCTCGCCGAGCGGTTCGTCGTAGCTATGCTCCGCCGTGATGGCCTCGGCGTCGGCTCCCCACGCCGTGAAGGAGACGACCGGATGACGGCTCCGGACGACACCCGGGAACGACCGGAAGGTGTCGGGGACGGCACCGAGCCGGGTACACGGTGTGACCTCGGGTCGATAGGCGGGCATCGTGTCGCGTATCTCCTGTTCCCACTCGTCGGGGACCGGCGGGTTCCGCCAGGAACCGGGGTCGGAGTAGTCGCCGGTGTGGGCGGGCATCACCAGCGTCCCGTCCGCGGTGACGACCTGCTGGAGCGCGTCCACGACGGCGACGGGACCGCCACACACCCACCCGAGCGACGAGAGCGAGGAGTGGACGAGAACGGTGTCACCGGCCGCGAGGCCGAGGTCGCGCAGGTCGCTCGCGATCCGGTCGACCGTTATCGGTTCGTCGGAGCGGTCTTCGGGGAGGGTGTCTGTCATCGCTGTGTCACGCCTCAGGCGGTGGGATAATGAGTCTTCTGCGGGCGTGTCAGTGGCCCACTAGCGCGTCGCGGCGCAGTTGTTCGGCCCGAGTTCTATCTCGAACGCCTCCTCGTCGTCCAGGGTCTCGCGGCCGAGGTTCGTCTCGATGATGCGCTCGTAGTTGTTCGGGCGCGGCGGCATGTCGGCGAGGACGTACTCGACGAAGTCGTCCTCGCGCATGCGCAGGGCGTCGAGCCGGCGTTCGAGGTCGCCCACGGTGGCGGTGTAGGTGCCGTCGTCGGCCTGTTCGGCCGCCTCGCTGTAGTGGGCCGGGGCGATGCGGACGCTGTCGGGGTAGGGCAGGACCGTCTCCTGCAACGAGTGGTACAGCTCGCGCGCCGCCTCGGGCGCGCCTTCGTCGCCGTCCTCGAGGTCCGGGCGCGCGACGCTTTCGAGGAACAGCCCATCACCGGTGAACAGCAGGCCGTCGTACTCGATGGCGGTCATCTCGCTCGTGTGGCCGGGCGTCGCGACCGCGGTGAGCCTCTCCTTCCCGAGGTCGAGGGTCTCCCCGTCGGCGAGCGGCCGGGCGTCGAACGAGAGGCCGCGCTCTCTCGCCAGTTCGGGCATGACCGGCTGGGCGTCGCTCAACTCGGCGACAGCCCGAATCCCGGAGACGTGGTCGGCGTGGACGTGCGTGTCGATGGCGTACTTGATGTCCGCGCCGTACTCGGAGGCGTCTGCCACGTAGCGGTCGGCGAACGCCCGGAGCGGGTCGATGACCGCGGCCTCGTCGCCCGAGACGACGAGATAGCTCAGACAGCCGCTGGAGGGGCGGTCGTACTGGACGACGGTCCCCGGCACGTCGGCGAGTTCGCGCGCGACGAGGAGGTCGGCCCAGGCGTCCATGCCGCCGGCGAGGTTGCGTGCGTCGATGCCCAGATCGGTCAGCAAGCCGGCCGCGTGGGCGCTGGCCTCCCCCTCGCCACAGACCACGACGATGGGTTCGGGCAGGTCCTCGACGAGGTCGGCCGCCGTGCCGGTGACCTCCGCCTGGATGAACTTCACGTGGGGAACCTGCCGCGCGGTGACGGCCGGCCCGTCGACGTGCCACGCCTCGAACTCGTCGCGGTTCCGCACGTCGAGGATGGTGAGTGGCTCCCCGGCCGCCACCAGCTCGTGGAGGTCGGCCGGCGAGACGGACGGAACCGACTCGTCGGACTCGGGATGAACGCTCATGCACGAAGGTACGGGCGTTTTGCCCTTAAACACCGACACCGGGCGGATGACGGACAGGCCAAGGTTGAAGCCAGCTGCCGTCGACTTTCCGACATGGACGCAGCCGCCTTCCGTGAGGCCGTCGAATCGTCGAAACAGACAGAGCTCGACCGCCTCGGCTCCAACAAACTCCTCATCGCGCTCACCGACGCGAGCCTGGAGGAGGAGACCATCCTCCGGGCCGCCGCCTTCTCCGAGTACCTCGCCCGCGAGACGTTCGGTTCGTGGGCCGACGATGAGGAGACCGACGCCGCCCGCGAGGTGTTCGAGTCGGTCGCTTCCCAGGAGGACGAGCACTACGAGCGCGTCGTCGAACGTCTCGGGGAGGCCGTCGAACCCGACAGCGTCGGCCCGATGCACAGCTACCTCCGCCAGCGCGAGGACACGGTCGAGCGTGCGGCGGCCGGGCTCGTCGGCCGTGGCCTGGTCAGTCTGAAGACGCACATGCAGATAATCGGCTTCTACATCAACGAGCCGGACGAGGCCGGCGCGAACCTGTTCCGCGACCTCCGACGCGAGACCGAAGCGTCGCTGCAGAAGGGACTGGACCTGCTGGACGAGTGCTGCGAGGACGACGAGGACTGGGAGCGCGCCCAGATGGTCGCCGAGTACGTCGTTCAGGTCGCCTACGACGATTATGCAGATTCACTGTCGGAGCTCGGCGTGGACCCGAAGCCCATCTGTTGAGCGGGGTCGTGGTCGGCGTCCCGTCCCAAACTTTGAAATATCAACCCTGCCCCGTGATATCCTCAACCAAACAAGAAGAACTAAATAATTCCTTCATTTACCGACGTTCATCGTCACGGGGAGTTCAATGAAGCCAGATTCTGTTACAGCCACCAAGTCAGCGTTCGTCGACGAACTCGAGGACCTTATTCGCGAGTTCGAAGAGACAGGACTCGACCTCGAAGGCGGGTACACGCTTCGAGATGACACCGAGCAGGACCTGGAGGTACAGATCATCGAGATAGCCGACCGGAACGACGGAGAGTAAGCGACGGGCACAGGGTTGACGGGGTGCGGATGGATCGGTTCGCGCTGACCGGTGAGCAGCCGCAACCGTGTTCCTGAAAAAAGTCGTGTTCTCCCGGGGAGCCCGGTTCGTTTCTACCGGGCGGTCCGGTCCTCTTTGCCACGACGCAACGCGGCGAGTACCAGCCCCTCCGGATACACCGACACCGGGCTGGTGCCGGCGAGCCGCGAGAGCAGGCCGCCCCGCTTCTCGCGGTCGAACCCACCGACGCTCACGTCGCCGACGCGCACGTCGAGTGCGACGCCGGAGAACGCGAGCGCGTCCAGCAGCCGTCGGACCGGCCACTGACTGGCGGCTCGCCGGAGCTGCCGAACCGCCCGGAGACTCGGTGCCTCGACGACGACCGTGTTGCCGTACCCCTTGACGAACACGTCGGTATCGCCGAGGCGCAGCCGCAGGTCGGCGTCGACGGACAGGGGCGTCCTGCCCGGGGACCCCACGTCGGTCATCGTTTCGGCGTCGCTCACTGCTCCATCGTGGTGATGGTGAGCTTCCCGTCGAGGTGCCACTCGGCGTGCTTCGCGCCCTTGCCAGCCTTGCTCGGGACCTGGACCGTCATGTCCTCGAACTCGTAGACGATGGCGGCACCGCGACCGGTGAGCCGGTCGTACAGACCGATTGCCAGCTCGGGCCAGGTGGTCGTCTCCTCGATCTCCTGTTTCGTGGGTTTCTGCTGTGCTTCAGCCATGCCCCCCATAGGGCGGCCAGCGAGAAATATGCGCGTGTCGACAGTTCGTATCGTGCTGCTGGAGAAACCAGTAGAAGCGTCACCGGCGACCGACGTTTCAGTCGTTCCGGGCGAACGTCAGGTAGCCGGTGTGGCCGACGCCGCGGGTGCTCGGGCGCGAGCCGCGGTCGTCGAAGTCCATCTTGCGCTGGATGGTCTCGTAGCTCGTCACGTTCGAGAGCCCGACCTCGCGGGCGGCCTCGACTGCTTCTCGCGTCTGCTCGACGAACGGGGAGTACACCGAGACGAACCCGCCGCGGACGAGCAACTGGGGGACCTGGCTCACGACCTCGGCCGCATCGATGGTGTCGAGGGTGACCACGTCGAACTCGCCGAGCTCGTCGAGGTGCTCGGTCACGTCGCCGGTGCGCACGTCGACGCGGTCGTCGATACCGGCCAGACGCATGTTCTCGCGAGCCACGTCGGCGAACTCCGCTTTCTGCTCGAACGTCGTCACGTCCGCGCCAGCGCGGGCCATGTACGCCGACAGGACGCCGGTACCGGTCCCCGCGTCGAGGACGCGGTCGCCGCCCGAAATGCCGGTCTCGCCCATGATGATGCCGATGTCGCGGGGCATCATCGGCGCGCCGGTGCGCTCGAAGTGGTTGAACAGGTCGGGGCCACGGAGCGGCCGGACGTGGAACGCCTCGCCGAGATGGGTCTCCAGGACGGCACCGGGCTCGACGTCGTCGGGGACCTGCAGGACGCCGAGGTCGGTCTGGAGTTCGTCGCCGGGCGGAACGAGGTACTCTCGGTCGTCGTGGACGAGTAGGACGCTCACTCTAGCTGGCTGACGGCGGCCGCGAGGTCACCGTCGTTGTCTTCGAGCGCCTGACGTGCGTCTTCCTCGCTGGCACCGGTCCGGGTGACCACGAGCTCCACGTCGGAGTCCGGGATGGCCGAGCCGGCGTCGGCAGCGTCGTCGTCGTCGTCGGCCGCTTCGACGGCACCTGCTGCGCCACGCTCGCGCTCCTCGGGTGTCCCGACGACCTGGTAGGTCTCCTGGCCGCGAGCGTCCATCTTGGTCACCTGGGCGTCCTCGAAGACGAGGTCGAACTCCTCGGTCCGGATGATGACCTCTTCGGCGTCGACCTCCTCGACGTCGATACCCATCTGCTTCATCATCTGTTTCATCTTGCGCGGGTTCATCCCGCCACCTCCTCCAAACATACCCGGAGCGTCGCGGTGTACCGGCAAAAGGATGACGAACTTCCCGATGACGAACGTCGTACCTGTCCGGTGACGACACGAGGGCTGGGAAGGCCCACGGAGTGGTTCATCCCAGTTGAGCGCGTACGTGTGGTATGGACGTGGTCATCGGTACCGGCTCGCTCGGGTCGGCCGTCGTGCGCCAGCTCACGGCGCAGGGACGGCTGGTCAGGGCGGTGAACAGCACTGGGGAGGGGGAGACACCGGAGGGCGTCGCGGTCACCGCGGCGGATATCTGCGACCCCGAGGAGGCGAAACGCGTCCTCGCCGACGCGGACACGGTCTTTCTATGTACGAATCCGGAGCGCTGTCGGGGCGCGCGCAGGGTCATGGACGTCGCGAGTGCCGTCATCGAGGGCGCTGCGGCGGCTGGCGCGACCGTCGCGTACGGCGACACGGTCGCGGCGTACGGCCCGGCGGACGAACCCTACCACGAGGAGATGCAACCGACCGCACCCGGGCGCTGGGGGCGCGCCCGGGCCGACGCGAGCGAGACCCTGCTGGCTGCCCACGCGGCCGGGCGGATTCGGGCGGTGGTCCTCCGGACGAGCGACCTGTACGGGCCGGGCGTGCGCAACTCACCCTACGGCCAGCCGATATTCGGCCGACTGCTCGATGGCAAGGCCGCGCTCGTCCTGGGCGACCCGGACGCGACGCACGCCGTGACCTACGTCGAGGATGCGGCACGGGCGCTCGTCACACTCGCCCAGCAACCCGTCACCCACGGAGAGGTGTGGCACGCGCCGACGCCGACCGCCGTGACACCGCGGGAGTTCGTCGAACTGGTCGCGGCCGCGGCCGACGCCCAGCCCACGCTCCGGCGGGTTCCCGGCTGGTTCGCACTGCTCGCTGCACCGTTCTCGAAGCGCTACCGGCGGCTCCGGGAACTGTGGTACTGCTACGACGAACCCCACCTCGTCGACGACCGGAAGTACGTCTCGACGTTCGGTGACGTGGCGACGCCGCTCGAGGACGGTATCGAGCGCACGGTCGAGTGGTACCGCGACGGCGGGCGGCAGGCCGTCGTCCAGCCGCCGCCGGCGGCAGAATAGGGCGGGATCGCGTCTCTACTGCGCTTCTGCGTCGCCCGCGCCGTCGCGGACGTTGACGGCCATCCCGGAGTCGAAGTCTCGCATCGCGTCGGCGGCGAGTTCGGCCCGTCCCACGGCGAGGAGGTGACCCTCGTAGTGGACGACCAGCACCTCGTCACCGGGTCTGATGTCCGGGTCGGCGTCCTGGACGAACTTCGCGAACACGTTCTTGCCGTCGCGGACGAACGGCTCGCTGTCGTCGCCGACGACGACGCGACCGGTGGATTCGTCGAGTGCCTCGTGCAGCTGGCGGCCGCCCTCGATACCGAGCGTGAACCGACCGTCCGTCCCGTGACTGACCAGTCTGCCGGCGTCGGCCAGTATCTGTTCGGGCCGGCCCGAGGAGGTTCGTTTCACGACGAGGTCTGCCGTCGGGGGGAACAGTGCCGCGCCCGCGCCACGACCGAACTGGTAGTCGGCGAGCACCCGTAACTCGGGTGCGTCGTCGAAGGCGTCAGGGTGAGTCATGCCCCGGGATTCGAGACCGGTCGGTGAAAGCGTGTCGGAGCGCCCGTGAATCCAACACGGTTTTGCATGAGACAAGCCACCACGCACCTTGGTATTCGGTATCATTATTCTCACACCGTTCGGTGGCGAAAGTTATATTCTGCTGCAACACGAGAATACTGACACGATGAATTCAACAAAGATACTCCTCGGCGCGGTCCTGCTGTTCATCAGCTCGGCCCTGCTGCTCTACCTCGGGACACCCGGCGCGAACATCCCGATCGTGGCAGGCGGTGCGGCGTCGCTCGCGATGGCGGCCGGTGCGCTGCTGGTCGGCACGTCGGAAGGCGGCCGCCCGGTCTAAGCCGGATTCTTTCTCTCTTGGTCTGATTCTCACAGTCCGTAGCGACCGCTGTATCGGGTGTCTCGCGGGGACGAACGCCGGTTTCCCGGCTACAGCAAGAAGGTGTCCGGGCGCTCGGAGAGGTCGATGAACGCGTCCGATGCTTCGACGAGTTCGTCCGCCGTCGAGGACTCGAAGCCCATCACCTCGACGCGTACGCCCTCGTGCCGGAGGTGCGAGCAGAGTCGCGCGAAGTCGCCGTCACCGGAACAGAGGACGATGGTGTCGTTGTGGCTCGCCAGCGTCACCGCGTCGAGCGCCATTCCGAGGTCCCAGTCGGCCTTCTTCGAACCGTCCGCGAACGTCTTGATGTCCTTTATCTTCGGCTCGAAACCGATGTCCGCCAGCGCCTCGAAGAAACTCTCCTCGTCGGGCGAATCGGCGCGGATGACGTACGCGATGGCGCGGGTCAGGGTTCGGTCCTGGACGCCCTTCTCCAGTAACGAGGAGTAATCGATGTTGCGGGTGTAGATGCTCTGGGCCGTGTGGTAGAGGTTCTGCGCGTCGACGAGCATGGCGACACGCTGGCCCGGATGTATCTCGGTCATAGTGGAAACGTGCAGACGGGGGGTGAAAGCCCTTTATGCCCGCCCGCGCCCGGCGGTCGCCGCGACCCGGGCCGTCGCCGTCAGTTCCGGAGGCGCTCGATGCGCTTCTCGACGGGCGGGTGGGTCGCAAAGAGGGTTCGCAAGAGACCCTTGTCGCTGCCGAAGATACAGAGTGCGGCCGTGCTGTCGTCGATACGACTCTCGTCGACGCGCTCGCTAGCACCCTGGATCTTCTCGAGGGCACGGGCGAGCGGTTCGCCGCTACCGACGTGTTCGCGCGCGTCGGCGTCCGCGACGTACTCCCGGTACCGGGAGATGGCGAGCACGAACACCATCACGAGCATCTGGGAGATCATGCCGGCGATCCAGCCGAGGATGAAGTCGGCGATGTCGTTGTCGCCCGCGAGCATGATTCCCCACTGGACGGCGATGCCGACGAGGGCGGCGATGGACTGGCCGAGCACCATCGTCACCACGTCACGGTTGCGGATGTGTGCGAGCTCGTGCGCGATGACGCCCTCCAGCTCGTCGCGGGAGAGTATCTGCATGAGTTCGACGCTCACGACGACGACGCCGGCACCGCGGCGGCCGGTCGCGAACGCGTTCGGTACGCCCATGCGGGCGTACTTGAGCTTCGGTTTCTCGATGCCCATGTCGTCCGAGAGTCGTTCGACCATCCGGTGAATCTCGGCGTACTCCGCCTCTGGCATGTCCTCTGCGCCGACGCTCCGGAGCGCCGCCCACTTGCCGAACTTGTACTGGAAGCCGACGAACAGGAGGGTCCCGACGGCCACGAATGGCCAGACACCTGTCCCGAACATCGTCAGCGCGACCCCGGCGATGGCCGCGTAGAATCCGAACAGGATGGTTCCGACGAACAGCATCCTGAGCTTGAGCCCTGTGTGTCGCATGGGCGCCCCTTGCTCGTCAGGCCTTGTAAACTCCTCACCTCACTGTCTTCCCTAGCGTGTGTCTCTCACCCATGGCACAGCCCCGTCCTTGCGGACACATCTGCGAGCGGCACAAACGTTATTGTATGCAAGAACAGTGTATGCAGTGATGACTGCCGCCACTCCAGTCCGGGCCCGAGGTCCCACGAAGAGTGGCACATTCCGTTTTACATTTGGGAAAAAATTCGCGCAGTAGAGTGCTCGAAGCGGGCGTGGCGACCCCGTTCCGGGTGCGTTCGGCTGACCTGAACTGCGCGACAGACGACTTCCCACGATACACACTACACACCACATGACAGACATCGATTTCAGCGGCGTCTATCCCGCCATCACCACACCGTTCCACGAGGACGGCAGCATCGACTTCGAGACCCTCCAAGAGAACGTCTCTCGCCTCGAAACGGCCGGCGTCGACGGTATCGTCCCGGTCGGGTCCACCGGCGAATCGGCCACGCTCAGCCACGACGAACACATCGAGGTCGTCGAGGCCGTCGTCGACGAGGCAGAGGCGATTCCGGTCATCGCCGGCTCGGGGTCGAACAACACCGCCGAGGCACTGTCGCTCTCGCAGCGGTCGGTCGAGGCGGGCGCGGACGCCCTGTTGCTCATCTCGCCGTACTACAACAAGCCCGAACAGCGCGGCTTCGTCGAGCACTACGAGGCCATCGCGGACGCGGTGGACGCGCCACAGATCGTCTACAACGTCCCGTCCCGGACCGGCCAGAACATCGAGCCGGAGACGGCGGCCGAACTCGCCAGCCACGAGAACATCGCGGGCTTCAAGGCCGCCTCGGGTGACCTCGGCCAGATCACCGAGATCGTCGAGCGAACCCGCGACGAGGACTTTTCGGTCCTCTCGGGCGACGACGCACTGACGCTCCCGATGATCTCCGTGGGGGCGACCGGCACCATCTCGGTGTCCGCGAACATCGAACCCGAGCGCACCTGCGCGATGGTCGGGGCGGCACTCGCCGGCGACTTCGAGCGCGCACAGGCGCTCCACCACGAACTCGGTCCGCTGTTCCGCGCCCTGTTCTGGGAGACGAACCCGATTCCGGTGAAGGAGGCGATGCGCATCCGGGGCTACAGCGAGGCTCACATGCGCCTGCCGCTGACCCGGCTCTCGGACGAGTACGTCGAGCCGCTCGCGGACGTGCTCGCCGAACTCGAAGAGGACAGCGACTACGCGGAACAGCTCGCGGAGGTAGAGCGCTGATGGTCCGTCTCGGTGTCACCGGTGCGACCGGCGCGATGGGACAGGAGGTACTCGAAGCGGTCGCGGAGCGAACCGAGTTCGCCACCGTCGTCGGCTTCACCGCCTCCGGCGTGGACGACACGGTCGCCGGCGTCGAGGTGCTCTCGGACGACGACCTCGAAGCCGTGCTGGCGAACCGCGAAATCGACGTGGTCGTGGACTTCACCGTCCCCGACGCAACCGTCGACTACGCCGCAGCGTGTGCCGAATCGGGCACCGCACTGGTCACCGGGACGACCGGCCTCTCGGCCGAGCAGGAGGCGGCACTCGACGACGCGAGCGAGTCCGTCCCCGTCCTGCAGGCCGCGAACTTCTCGAAGGGCATCGCCGTACTCCGGAGCCTCGTCCGCGAGGCTGCTGGGGCGCTCGACGACTACGACATCGAACTCGTCGAGGCGCATCACAACCGGAAGCGCGACGCGCCATCGGGCACCGCGAACACGCTGCTGGACGACGTCGAGTCCGTCCGCGGCGAGGAAGACCGCGTCCACGGCCGCGAGGGTGAGGCCCCGCGGACCGAGGGCGAAGTCGGCGTCCACGCCCTGCGAGCCGGGAACGTCACCGGCTTGCACGAGGTGTGGCTCGCCGGCGGTCACGAGGAACTGCGACTCAGTCACCGCGCCGAGTCCCGCGGCGTCTTCGCCGAGGGGGCACTCGACGCGGCCCAGTGGCTGGCCGGCCGCGACGCCGGCTGGTACGACTTTGCAGACGTTCTGGAGGGAGACGACGAATGAGCTTGCAATCCGACATCGACGACCTGTGGCAGCGACATCAGACAGACGAACTCGACGCCGACGACCCCGAGGCACACGACGTGCTGGCCGAACTGCTCGCCGCGCTCGAAGCCGGCGAGGTCCGTGCGGCAGAGAAGCGCGGTGGCGAGTGGGAGGCGAACGCGTGGGTCAAGCAGGGCGTCCTGCTCAGCTTCGTGCTCAACGACATCCAGCAGTACGAACACGGCGGCGTCGTCTACAACGACGTCCTGCCCCTGCAGGACACCTCGGACCTGGGCGAGCGTGGGAGCCGCAACACGCCCGACGGGACCGTCGTCCGCGCCGGGGCCCACATCGGCTCGGACTGCATCATGATGAGCCCGAGCTTCGTGAACATCGGGGCGTACGTCGGCGACGGCACGCTGGTCGACTCGTGTGACACGGTCGGCTCCTGCGCCCAGATCGGCTCGAACGTCAAGCTCGGCGCGAACACGCTCATCGGCGGCGTCCTCGAACCGGTCGAGGGCGCACCCGTGGTCGTCGAGGACGGCGTCTCGCTCGGTGCGGGCTGCCGGGTGACCTCGGGCTTCGTCGTGGGCGAGAACTCGGTCGTGGGCGAGAACACCCTGCTCACGCCGCGCATCCCCGTCTACGACCTCGTGGACGAGGAGGTGTACTACGGCGAGCTGCCGCCGGAGCGCCGGGCGTTCCAGCGCTTCGTCGAGTCCTCGCTGGGCGACCACGACCTCATCCCGGGCGGCGCGTACAAGCCCGCGGTCGTGGCGACCGGCCTCGAGGCCGAGACCCTCGAAGCGACCCAGCGCGAGGAGGTGCTGCGCGAATGAGCGGCGAGGTCGCGCGGGCCGACGACGTGGCGGCCCAGGATGGCGGTGCCAGTATCCGCAGGCTCGCGGACTGGGACGCCGCCGGTCTGCGCGACTTCGCCGCCGAGTACGGCAGCCCACTCTACGTCCTCGACCTCGACCGGGTGCGCGAGAACTACCGCCGGCTCGACGCGGCGTTCCCCGACGCGGACGTGTTCTACGCCGCGAAGGCGAACACGCTGGGTCGGTGCCTCGCGACCCTCCACGACGAGGGTGCGGGCATCGAGTGCGCCAGCGCAGGCGAGGTCGCCCGGGCGCTCGACGCGGGCGTCCCGGGTGACCGCATCCAGTACACCGCGGTCAACCCGCCTGCCGAGGACCTGATGACGGTCGTGGGGCTCTGGCAGGACTACCCCGACCTGACGGTCACGGTCGGTGCGGCGGATACCCTCGACCGCCTCGAAGCGCGAGGGTACGACGGCCGGCTCTGCCTGCGGGTGAACCCGGGTGTCGGCGCGGGCCACCACGAGAAGGTCCAGACCGGCGCGGACGCCAAGTTCGGCGTCCCCTACGAGGAGGCGACCGACCTGCTCGCCGAGGCCGACGACCGCGGCTTCGACGTGGTCGGTATCCACGCCCACGCCGGGTCCGGAATCTCGGGCGAGGAGGACCTCGCGAGTCACCGCGAACTCGTCTCGCGGATGGGCGACCTCGCGCGTGACGCGCCGGTCGACCTCGAGTTCGTGGACGTGGGCGGCGGCTTCGGCGTCCCGTACCGAGAGGACGAGGAGCCCCTCGACCTCGACGCGGTGGCCGAGGCCACCCGTGAGGCCGTCGGCGACATCGACGCGACGCTCCAGGTCGAACCGGGGCGCTACCTCGTCGCCGACGCGGGCGTCCTGCTGACGACGATAAATACGGTCAAGGAGACGCCCGACACCACCGTGGTCGGCCTCGACGCGGGCATGACGACGCTGCTTCGCCCGGCGATGTACGACGCCTACCACGCCATGCGGAACCTGAACGCGGACGACCGCGATGGAGACCTCGTCGACCAGACGGTCGTCGGCCCCATCTGCGAGAGTTCGGACGCGTTCTGTCAGAATCGGCCGCTCCCTGCACCGGAGCGAGACGACATCCTCGCCATCGGCAACGCCGGCGCGTACGGCTACGAGATGGCGAGCCACTACAATTCCCGCCCGCGACCAGCCACCATCACGATCGCGGACGGGTCGGCGTCGCTCGCGCGGCGTCGTGAAACCATCGCGGACATCACGCGACAGGAGGTATCAGAATGAGCATCTCACAGCGAAACATCGAGTATCGAAAGTACAACGGCACCGGCAACGACTTCATCGTAGTAGACGCGGACGAGTACGTCCCCGACCGCTTCGCCTTCGCAACGCGGAACTGCGACCGCGAAGATGGCGTCGCCGGAACCGACGAGACCAGCGTCCAGCGCAACGACATGGGAACGACCGGCGCGGACGGCGTCCTCTTCTTGCATCTGGAAGCCAAGTACCGCCCACCACGTGTCGTCATGACGCTCGTCCAGCCCGACGGCTCCACCGCGGAGATGTGCGGGAACGGTGCACGCGTCGCCGCCGAGTGGGCGATGGAGCAGACCGGTGCTCCCGAGGTCATGATCGACACCCAGGCGGGCACCCGCCACGCCCGACAGGTCGGCGACGACATCGCCATCGAGATGGGCGAGCCGTCGTTCCGGCCCGAGGTCGTCCCGCTCGCACAGGACGAGCCGCTCGTCGAGGAGCAACTCGCCGGCTACGAGGTCACGGGCATCAACACGGGGGTCCCCCACGCCGTCGTCTTTGTCGAGGACGTGGACGCGATCGACCTCGATGCAGACGCCCCGGACATCCGCCACCACGACGTGTTCCCGGAGGGCGCGAACGTCACGTTCGCCTCCGAGCGCGCCGACGGCGGCTACGACCAGCGCACCTTCGAGCGCGGCGTCGAGGGCGAGACGCTGTCCTGTGGGACTGGCGCGGTCGCCATTGCGGCCGTTGCGAAGTACCTCGGTAAGCACGAAGCCGAAGAGCTCGTCGTGTCGCCGCCCGGTGGCGACCTCACCGTCGAGGTGCCGGACGACGGGCCCGCGGTACTCCGCGGCCCGGTAGTACACGAGTTCGACGGTGAAGCGTCCATCACGCCGCCGTCAGCCGACTGATGGTCGGCGAGTTCGACCCGGTCGAATTCCTCGACGCAGCGGTCCAGATACAGTCGCACGAGGACGTGTCCGAGATGCGCACGTTCCTCGTGGACACACTGGCCGACCACGGCGTCGAGGCCCACGTCGACGACGCGGGCAACACGATCGCGACACGGGGCAGTGGCAGCCCCCATATCGTCCTGAACACACACATCGACACGGTCCCGCCACACGTTCCCTACGAACGGGACGACGAGGCGGGCGTCATCCGCGGGCGGGGCTCCTGCGACGCGAAGGGGCCACTGGCGGCGCTGCTGGCTGGTTTTCTGGCTGCTGACGTGGACTCCGACGATGGTGCGGGGAGAGTTACGCTCGCCATCTCGCCCGACGAGGAGACCCTCTCGACGGGTGCAGCTGCGATGGAATTCGACGACCCCGACTGTTTCATCGTCGGCGAACCGACCGATCTGGACGTGTGTACCGCCGCGAAGGGCCGGTTCCAGGGGACCATCACCCTCACCGGGGAGAACGCCCACGCGGCCGAGCCCGACTCCGGAATCAACGCCATCAGTGCAGTCCGGGAGGTCATCGACGCCATCGAGTCGTTCGACGAGCGTCCCGACGCGCCACCGGTCCACCCGCAACTCGGTGGGGCGACGCTCACGCCGACGATGGTCGACGGCGGCACCGCGACCAACCAGGTCCCGGCCGAGACCAGCATCGTCGTGGACCGCCGGAGCGTCCCGCCGGAGTCGGCAGACGGGTTCCACGCCGCATTGCTGGAACACCTGCGCGAGTACGTCCCGTCCGAGGTCGGCGTCGAGTTCGCGCTGACGGAGCGCGACACACCCTTCCTCGAAGCGTGGGACACCGACGAGGGTAGTGAGGTAGTGCAGGCGCTGACCGCGGCGGCCGACGCCGAGACGCGGCACTTCACCGCCGCGACCGAAGCCTCCTACTTCGCCAAGCTGGCCCCGACCGTGGTGTTCGGGCCCGGCGTGCTTGCTGACGAAGACGGTGCGGTCGCGCACTCCCCACAGGAGTACGTCAGAATTGCGGAGGTCGAACAGGCGGCCGAGGCGGTGACCGAGGCCATCGCGACCCTGCTTTCCTGAGTCCGTCGTGGGCTCTCGCTCGCGTTCGTCTGACCGGAATCATCTACTGGTGAGCCATCAGGGGAGCCGCTACACTCGCTAAACCACCCGGCAACGTAGGATTGCCATGGTAGATACGAACTGGCGTGCAGTCATACTCGGCATCGTCACCATCTGGGCCCTCGCGGTGATCGGCGCGTACGTCGAGCAACTCGCGTTCCTCGGAACCGGCGTCGGCGCGTTACTCGGCGGATTGGTCACGGGCTACCTGGCCAACAGCGGCATGAAAGACGGGGCGTGGAACGGCCTCCTCGCGGGATCCATCGGGGCCATCGCCGTGCTCGTGCTGCTGGCGGTGCTCGGACTCGTAGTCTCCATCGTAGCGCTCTCGCTCGGTGGCATCCTGGCGACCGTCGGTTTCGGGGCCGCAGCCTTCGTTCTCATCGCCCTCAATTCGATACCCGCCATCGTCGGCGGTGCCATCGGGGGCCTGGTGAAACACGGCGAGACTGCAGAGACCGGTCGCCCGGCTGCCTGACGATACCCTGCCGCCTGAAGAACTGTTTTTCGCGGGTCGTTTTCGAGGTCGCTCCTTCGACGGTCGCACGCGTCAGTCCCGCAGCTGCCTGACGACCGGGACGAACAGACACACGACGCCAGCCACGCCCGAGAGCGCCGCACCCATCCCGAACGTCGTCCCGAAGTCGACGTAGACGCGCCGCCGGAAGACCTGCCAGGTGTTGGCCCGGTCGTCGTAGACGGCCAGCTTCCCGCGGCCCGGGCCTGGCGCAGCCTCCGGACTCTCGTAGACCAGTCGCTCGCCCGCGATGGCGCGGTCGAGGGCCGCCCGGTCGGCCGCGGTGAGGTCGCTCCGGTCGATGCTCCAGCGGGCGTCGGGGGCCGCGTCCGGGCCGTCGTACACCAGCGCGACACGAATCGCGCCGATGGTGAGGACGGCGGCGAGCGTCAGCAGGAGGACGCCGACGAAGAAGAGGGCGAAGCGGCGGCTCGACGTGCTGGCGATGCCGCGTCTGGAGCCGGCCGCGGTTGGCCCGGAGTACACGCTAGAGAGAGGGTCCCGACGGCTATCCGGTTCCCGCCTCGCCTCAGGCGAGGAAGGTGTCGACGACGTCGGCCTCGGCGGTCTGGCTGTCGTCGTAGAACTCCGAGTAGCCGCAGTGCTCGCAGGTGACGACGCGGAACTGTCTGGTCTTGATGTCGAACAGGCGCGCGAGCCCGGAGCCGGTCGTCGACACCAGGTCGGTCGTCACCGATTCGCGGTCACACTTCGGACAGCCCTGTGGGGCGGGCTGGTCGCGGTCGTCGTCGGCTGGGCAATCGGCCGGGGAGGAGGTGGGGGACTGCTGCGGACGGGGCATGGACGCGAGTTCTCCTGTCAGTGGTAAGTGTTTGTTGGTGGAACTGATTCGGTTTGTCGGTAATCGCCCACAGATGCCCGAAAACGCACGTCAGACGGCTCAAAAATATATGAACGATATATTTATGAGTTCATTCATCGTAGTCCTGAGTAATGAGCGCGATAACGGTGTCCGGCCTGACGAAGGATTACGGCGAGGTTCTCGCCAACGACGACGTGTCGTTCAGCGTCGCGGAGGGCGAGGTCTTCGGGTACCTCGGGCCGAACGGGGCCGGGAAGACGACGACCATCCGGACCCTGATGGGGTTCATCGAACCGACGGCGGGCACCGCCAGCCTGCTCGGGCACGACATCCGCGACGAGTCGGCCCTCATCCAGGCGAAACAGCGCATCGGCTACCTGCCGGCGAACCCGAGCTTCGACGAGAACGCGACCGGTCGCGAGGTTCTCGACCTCCACGCGTCCATCAAGGGCGACACCCGTCGCGCGGAACTGCTGGAGCTGTTCGACCCGCCGCTCGACCAGAGAATCCGCGAGTACTCGACCGGGAACAAGCAGAAGCTCGGGCTCGTGCAGGCGTTCATGCACGACCCGGATCTCGTCATCATGGACGAACCCACCTCGGGGCTGGACCCCCTGATGCAACAGCGCTTCAACGAGTTCGTCCGCCAGGAGAAAGAGGCGGGGACGACCATCTTCCTCTCCTCGCACGTCCTCAGCGAGGTGCGCCGGGTGTGCGACCGCATCGGCATCATCCGCGAAGGCCGCATCGTCACCGTCGAGAGAGTCTCCGACCTGCTCGACCGCAGCGGGAAGTTCGTCCGGCTCCGCGTCGCGAGCGACCTCGCGCCGGCGGACGTGACCCTCGACGGCGTCCACGACCTGTCGGTCCGGGCAGTCGACGGCCTCGTCACCGAGGCCCCGATGGCCAACGGCGGCAGCGCGCCCGAATCGGCCTCGGAGCTCACGTTCACCTACACGGGTGATTTCAACTCGCTCGTCGACTTCGTCGGCGGCTACGACGTGCTCGAACTCGACGTCGAGGAGGCCCCGCTCGAACAGGTGTTCATGCGCTTCTACGGCGACGACGAGGTGGTGGCCTGATGTTCGAGTTCGTCCGCTACCACGGCAAGCGCCGGGTGAAGGGAGCCGGGCTCATGACGCTCGGGCTGGGGCTGATGACTGCCCTCTACATCTACATGTTCCCGACCATCACGGCCGCGGTCGACCTCGACGAGTACATGCAGGCGTTCCCGCCGGCCCTGAGAGAGGCGTTCGGGACCGAGGCGCTCGGCACCATCGAGGGGTTCCTCGCCGCAGAGCTGTACGCCTTCGGCTGGGTCATCCTCCTCGGGCTGTACATGGCCTACGCCGCGGCGTCGCTCGTCGCTGACGACATCGAGCACGGGCGCATGGACATGACGCTCTCGCTGCCGGTCTCGCGCTCGCGAGTCCTGCTGGAGAAGTTCGGATCGATGCTCGTCCCGATGCTCGTCATCAACGCGGCGATGCCGGTCATCGTCTTCGCGGGCGTCGTCTCAATCGGCGAGTCCATCTCGGTCGCCGACCTCGTGATGGTCCACCTGCTGTCGATTCCGTACCTGCTCACGGCGGCCGCCATCGGGCTGGTTACCTCCGTGGTGTTCGACCGGGCCGGCATCGCCCAGCGAGCCGCCATGGGTGTCGTGTTCGGGCTGTTCCTCATCGACTCGGTCACCGCCGGGACCGACTTCTCGTGGCTCGGGGCCATCGCGCCCCAGCGGTACTACGACCCGGGTGCCGTCCTCGTCCACAGCGAGTGGGACCTCGGTGGCGCTGTCCTCCTGCTCGCCGCCAGCGCGGTGCTGGTCCTGGCGAGCCGCGAGTACTTCCGCCGGAAGGACATCGCATGAGTGGGGGATTCAGCGAGGTCGAACGCGAGCGCATCCGCGAGCGTCTGGTCGAGGAGGGGCGTGACCTGTTCAGCCACTACGGGCTGAAGAAGACGACCATCGCGGACCTGACCGAGCCCGTCGGCATCGCCACCAGCACATTCTACCAGTTCTTCGACTCGAAGGAGGCGCTGTACGTGGAGATTCTGGAACGCGAGGGCGAACGCCTCATGCCGCAGGTCATGGCACCACTGGAGGAACACGACGACCCGGAGGCGGCCATCGTGGCGTTCCTCGAGGGCATCATGGACGTCATCGAGACGAACGACCTCATCCGACAGGTCATCTTCGAGCCCGACGAGGCAGCGCGCCTCCGGGCGCAGTTCTCCGACAAGGAAGCCGCGGCGCGCCGGGAGGAGAAACTCGCGTACCTCATGCCCTACGTGGAGGCGTGGTACGAGGCGGGCAAAGTGCAGGGGCCGGCCCCCGATATCGTCGCCAACGCCATCCGGTCGGTGACGCTGCTGTCGCTCCACCAGGAGGAACTCGACCCGGCGCGCTACGACGAGACGCGGGACCTCGTGATTCGGGCGGTGGCGAAAGGATTGACGGCGTAAGATTGTCCGAGCAGCTCAGTCCAGCTCGTCCACGAGGTCGTTCCCGACGCCGACGTAGCCCTCGGGGGTCAGCGCTTTCAGTTCCTCGCGCACGTCCTCGCTCACGTCGAGGTCGTCGAACAGGTCGTAGAAGTCCTCGATGGTGACGCGCTTGCCGCGGGTGAGTTCCTTCACGCGCTCGTAGGCCGCGGTGTCGCCCTCGCGCCGGAGGATGGTCTGGACGGCCTCGCCGATGATCTCGGGCGTCTCTTGCAGGTCCTCGCGCATGACGTGCTCGTTCGGGACGACCTTCGCGAGGCCGTTCTGGGCCTTGGTGTAGCCGATGAGACAGTGCGCGAACGCCGCACCGATGTTCCGTTTGACCGTCGAATCAGAGAGGTCGCGCTGGAGCCGCGAGGTGGTGACGTAGTCCGCGAGGAAGGTGAGGTCGGAGTTCGCCTTCGAGAGGTTGCCCTCGCTGTTCTCGAAGTCGATGGGGTTGACCTTGTGCGGCATCGTCGAGGAGCCGGTCTCGCCCTCGACGGCCTCCTGGCCGAGGTAGCGCTTCGAGACGTAGAGCCAGAAGTCGCGGTCCATGTCGAGCAGGACGTTGTTGACGCCGCGGGCCGCGTCGAACACTTCTGCCAGGTCGTCGCAGGGGTTGACCTGCGTGGTGACCGGCGCGAAGTCGAGGCCGAGGCCGGTGACGAACTCCCGTGCAAAGGAACGCCAGTCGACGTCGGGGTAGGCGGCGACGTGGGCGGCGTAGGTGCCGGAGGCCCCGCCGAGTTTGCCTGCCAGCGACTCGACAGCGCCCCGGAGCCGGGCGCGAGTGCGACCGAGCCGGGCCGCGTACACCGCGACCTCTTTGCCCCAGGTCGTCGGCGTGGCGGGCTGGCCGTGGGTGTGTGCGAGCATCGGCAGGTCGCGGTGTTCCTGGGCCATCTCGGTGAGCTGGTCGACCAGGGAATCGAGTTCGGGGAGCAGGACCTCCTCGACAGCCCCAGAAACGAGCAGGCGGTGTGCGAGGTTGTTCACGTCCTCGCTGGTCAGCCCGAAGTGAATCCACTGGGCGGCGTCGAGGTCCTCGGGCAGGTTCACCCGAACGAAGTACTCGACTGCCTTCACGTCGTGGTTCGTGGCGGTGAACTCGCCGTAACCCTCCGTTTCGATGGTCTTGACGAGGTCGGCGTCCGCCTCGTCCCAGTCCTCGTACAGAGAGCGCAGTTCGGCGCGCTGTTCCGAATCGATTTCGAGCGGTGTCGCGTCGAGGTCGGCGAGCGCGACGAGGTACTCGACTTCGACCTGCACGCGAGCACGCATGAGCGCGGACTCGCTGGCGTACGGCGCGAGCGGTCGGGTGCGACCGGCGTAGCGGCCGTCGAGCGGCGAGACGGCGAAGAGCGGATTCGGCATGGGCGAAACTGCCGGGGCGGGTCGCAAAAGCCTGTCGGAACCATCCGCGTTCGTGCACAGGAAACTCGTTTCTTGGCGCTCGAACCGGGAAAGTATGCAGTTCTGTGCATACTTTTGCGCTCGTAACCGCAACTACTTTCCTGCCCGCACCACGCCACACAGGTATGACACGCATCGCCGGTCTCGCCGGAAACCGTGGTCGCAATCTCCTGCACATCGACGACCTCACACCGGGCGGCGCGGAGCTCGCCGTCGTCCTGACGAACGACGAAGACGCGCCCGTCCTCGCCGACGCCGAGGAGCGCGGCATCGCCACCGAGGCGGTCCCCATGGAAGACGGGGAGAGCCGACGCGAGCACGAACAGCGCGTGGTCGAAGCGCTCTCCGAATACGACTTCGACCTCGTCTGTCTGGACGGCTACATGCGCGTGCTCTCGGAGACGTTCCTCGACGAGATGCCGCTGACGCTGAACGTCCACCCGAGCCTGCTCCCGTCGTTCCCGGGCATGGACGCCTGGGGCGACGCGCTCGACGCGGGCGTCAAGACGGTCGGCTGCACGGTCCACGCCGTCACGAACGCGGTGGACGAGGCCGGCAACGTGGTCGCTGGCGAGGTCGACGCCGGCCCCATCGTCACCCAGGAACCCGTCCCCGTCTACGAGGGTGACGACACGGACTCGCTCAAAGAGCGGGTCCTCTACGAGGGCGAGTTCAAGGCCTACCCCCGCGCTGTCAAGTGGGTCGCGGAGGACCGCCTCACCGTCGACTTCGAGGCCAACGCGGTCTCGGTCGAGGGCGACGAGCCCGCCGACCTGCCCCAGCGCCGGGTCCTCACCGAGGACCGCCACGCCGACCTCCGCTACGGCGAGAACCCGCACCAGGACGCCGCGCTGTACGCCGACAACACCTGTGAGGAGGCCAGCGTCGTCCACGCCGAGCAGCTCAACGAGGGCGCGAAGGCACTCAGCTACAACAACTACAACGACGCCGACGGCGCGCTGAACCTCATCAAGGAGTTCGACGAACCGGCCGCCGCGGTCATCAAGCACACCAACCCGGCCGGCTGTGCCGTCGCCGACACCCTGAGCGAGGCGTACGCCGACGCGCTCGCGACGGACGCGAAGTCCGCTTTCGGCGGCATCGTCGCGCTCAACCGCGAATGCGACGCCGAGACGGCCGAACTCATCACCGACTCGTTCAAGGAGGTCGTCGTCGCCCCCGGCTACACCGACGACGCGCTCGACGTCCTCACCGAGAAGAAGAACCTCCGCGTGCTCGACGTGGGCGAACTCGGCGAGATCACGGAGACGTTCACCAGCAAGGAACTCGTCGGCGGCCGCCTCGTCCAGGAGCGCGACCTCGACGAGGTCACCGTCGACGACCTCGAAGTCGTCACCGAGCGCGAGCCCACCGAGGAGGAGCTGGAGACGATGCTGTTCGCGTGGAAGGTCCAGAAGCACGTCAAATCCAACGGTATCGTGTTCGCGAAGGGGACCGAGACCGTCGGCCTCGGCGTCGGCCAGGTCTCCCGTGTGGACGCGGTCGAGATCGCGGCGATGAAGGCCGAGCGCGACGCCGAGGGCAAGTCCGCCGACGGTGCCGTGATGGGCAGCGACGCGTTCTTCCCGTTCCCGGACGCGGTCGAGGAGGCCGCCGAAGCCGGCGTCGAGGCGGTCATCCAGCCCGGCGGCTCGAAGAACGACGACAAGGTCATCGAGGCCGCCGACGAACTCGGCATGACGATGGTCATGACCGGGACGCGGTGCTTTAGGCACGACTGAAGGCCTGAGGATTCGGTTTCTACTCTTTCAGTTGGCGTGCGCTTTCGAGTGTGCCGAGCACGAGCGAGGCCACGAGATGAAACCGCGCGAGGGATGAGTACCGCAGTGAAACGAAGCGAAGCGGAGTGAAACGAGGAACGTTCACGAGACGTCTTGCGTCTCGTGAGCCCACCAGAAATCTCCGATTTCTGGGGACGGAATCGGCTGGGGAGGGTGTGGATGCGGTGCTGTGCGGTGGCAGTCATAGCCACCAGCGCGAGTCGTCTGCTTCTCGCCACCGAGAGCACCCATACTGCCAGCCACACCTACCGTCGTCCCCACTCGAACCGCCCGATGAACCCACGACCACCACCCAGATAGGAACCTTCTCGTTTGAAGTACGCCGCCGCCCTACAGGACACCACATGGGTCTGCTCTCCAGTCGGAAGGTCAAGGCGCTAGTGGCCATGCTCGCCCTGACCCTGTTCACCCTCGTCGGCGTCTCAGCGTGGGGGCTGTTGCAAGCGTTCGCGGCGCTCGGGACCGCCGGGAGCCTGTTCACCTTCGTCGGGGCCATCGCCCCGTGGGTCGTCGCAGCCCTCTTGCTCACGCTCCTCTCGGGATTCTGGGTGGTCTGGCTGCTGGTGGCCATCGTCAGCCAGGTGTCGATGCCGAGCCTGAACAGCCAGCGCATCTCCAACGCCGCGGCACTCGTCGAGTTCGCGGTCCCGCAGGCGCGCCAGTACGGCGTCTCGGAGTGGTTCGCGCCGCCGGAGCCGACCCTCGAAGAGAAGCGCGAGGAACTGACGGAGCGCTACGTCGACGGCGACCTCTCCGACAGCGAGTTCGAGCGGGAACTCCAGATACTGTACGAGGACGAGGAGGGGTTCGAGAACAGGGAGTTCCGTGACGACCTCGACGCGCTGCTGGACGACACGGAGCGCGACCGGCGACGAGAGTTCGACCGCGAGACGACGTAGGCCGCCAACGAGGTGGTCACACCCGGCCTGGGAGCCGGCCACACCCGGCCTGGGAGCCGGCCACACCCGGCCTGCAAGGCGGCCACACCCGGGCCGCGAGCCGGCCCCGGCCGAGGGTAAGACATTCCACCGTCGGCCGATTCTGTTCTCACATGGGACTGTTCGACCGGTTGCGAGGTCTGTTCGGTGGGAGCGACGAGACTGCATCGACGGGGGACGAATCCGTCGGGCCAGCGGCGGGCTACGACGACGCGGACGTGACGCCCGAGGAGATGTCGGACCCCGAGGGGCGGGGGCGCTCCGGGGTGAACGTGGCCCACGAGGGGGCCAAGAGCGGGAGCCACGGGAGCCACTGGGACACGGTCGTCGAAGGCGACGACGCCATCATGGAGGCGATCATGGGTGCGGTCGAGTCGGGGACCGCGACCGAGGGTCGGCAGGTCGACGACGAGACGGTCGTCGGCTACCGGGGCAGCGCGGGGGCGCTCTCGACCGTGACCATCGCCAGCGAGGCGGGCGAGATCTGGTCCGGCTACCCGGCCGCGGAGGGTATCACCAACGAGGTGGCCGTCTCCGAACTCATCCCGTGGGCGAACGGGGCCGAAGCACAGCTCTCGGGCACGCTCGGCGACGCGACGGTCTCGTTCTTCGCGACGAACTTCTGGGAGCACGAGGCCGACTACTTCGGCGGGGACTGCGAGGTCGAACTCGCGGCGCTGGCGTACGACCTGAACCCGGCCGAGACGGAGACCCTCACCGACGACGAGGGCAACGAGTTCTCGACCGAGGGGATGGCCGGGTTCGTCCCGTTCGAGGGCGGTGACGTGGACGACTACATCTTCCAGACGACGGTCGAGACCGTCACCGAGGTCGACTTCGGCGGCCAGCCGATGTACCGGATGCGCGTTCCCCTGTTCCGCGGCGACGACGGGACCGAGTACCAGGTGATGCTGTATGCGGCGAAGCGACTCTGTGGCGACTTCGAGCCCGGGAAAGGCGACGACGTGGAGGGCGTGTTCTGGCTGCAGGGGCGGGTGCACTGACGGCGTGCTGGATGGTACCCGCCGGCAGCGTCACAGCGTGACCGTCCGGCGGTGAGACGTCCTCCCCCAGCCGAGGACGACGGTCACTTCGGACGCGTCCTCTGCGTAGACTGACACGAGCTCTTCTGTCGTCACCGTCTCGCCAGCCGGAACCTCGAACGTCACCTCGGGGGTGTCGCTGATGTAGTCCGTGCCTAGCTCGGCCATGAACCGCCCGTCGCGGTCGCCCTCGTTCGTGACCTCGAGGGTCGCCCGGACCGAGGCGTTGCCGCCTTCGACGGTGAACGAGTCGAGGGTGAACCGCGGGACACGGGCGATTCGGGCGAGCTGGGCAGCGGTGAACTCGTGTCGGACGCCGCCGTCTCCTGCAGGACCGACGGCGAGTTCGCCCGTCCCGGGGTCGATTCCGGTGGGAACCGGGACGGCGATGGTCGTCGCGTACTGGCTCCCGAACTCGGTCGCGAAGGCGTTCTCGTATGACTCGCCGTCGAGTGTGACCGCGAACCCGAGGTCGGTCGGTGCGGGCGGGTCCGCTGTGGGCTCGCCATCTTCTGGGGGCAACACGCCGACGTCCGCGGTGACGTACTGGCGCTCGGGGTCGGCGGCGACGTCGACGTGTACGCCGTTCGCGACGGTCGTCGTCCGGCGGTACACCGCGGCGTTCTCGACGACGAGGTCGTACCCGTCTCCGGACGCGGGGTCGGTCGCCGTGGTGTCGGGGGCTGTCGAGTCGGTCGGTGATGTGTCGGTGCCCGTCTCGGTCGGCTCCCGACCGGTGTCGGTACCCAGCCCGTCCGAGCCGATGCAGCCGGTGAGGGCTACCGGAATCGCGGCTCCGGCGGTGGCGAGGAGACGCCGTCTGTTCATGTTCCCGACTTCCCGCTACCCGGATAAGTGCTTTCAGCTAGCTGAAGCGTCTGTTGTACGGTACGAGGCCAGCCGACGACGCGGACCGCCCTCAGAGGGCGACCGTCTGCTCGTGGACGGTGTCGCCCCAGCGCAGGAGGACGGTCGCCTGGTCGTGGTCGGCCCGCGGAACCGGGGCGCTGGTGTGGTACGTGACCGGTTCGTCGAGGGGGACCCCGAACGAGATGGACTCGCCCTGTGTCGCCGACTGGGTCCGAAGTTCGGCGAGGAAGCGACCGGCTCGACTGCCCTGATTGCTGACCGAGAGCCGGACCGGTAGCTGGGTGTCTCCCGACCCGACCTCGAACGATTCGAGCACGAAACGCGGCGTCCGGTCGAGCTGGTCGAAGTGCCCCGACGAGAGCGGCCACCGAACCGTGGTGCCACCGGGCGCGTACCACATCACAGCGCCGTTCGACGCGTCGATACCGGCGGGGACCGGGACGGCGAACGAGCCGTGCCCGTCCTCGCAGGTGTCCGTCGGAAAGACGCGCGTGTAGGTCACACCATCGAGCGAGAGGGCCAGCGAGAGCTCGGTCGCGTCCGGGGGCGTTGCGGTGGTCCGGGTGGCGGAGACGGACGTGGTCGACTGGGGAGCCGCCGGCGTCTCGGTGGCGGCTGGCTCGGCGCGGGCCGTCGTGACGTGAAAGACGAGGTACTGGCGGTCTGCGGCGGCGACGACCGACCGGTCGGTGCCGGTGCGCGTCGTCCGTCGCCACACGCCCGCGGCGGTCACGGTGGCAGCGATATCACCGACGCTCGCCGGGGAACCGATGCTGCTCGTGACGACCTTCGTCGTTGGCCGCACGGTCGCCGGGGCGGTCGGGGTCTCGGAGCGTCTCCCTCCGCCGCCGGGAGGGCCTGTATCCTCGGAGAGGGCGTCGAGGCAGCCGGCGGTGGCACTCAGTCCACCGGCCGCGACAGCGAGGAACCGTCGTCGATTCATGTGGCTTCGTACTGTACCCGACACCTTATAGGTTCATCATACTGAAAAATGATTTTCAGTGGAAGTCCATCTCGGTGAAACAGGCACCATGGGGCGGGTACAGGCGGTTAAAATCCCTACATTCGTGTCCGGAAATAGTGAGACAGTTACAATATATTACAGAAGCAGGCGGGCGTCTCGCGTCCGTGCCCGTCGACCGCTCCCGGCTTCGCAGTTCGACAGGCTAAAGCGGGCCGCCCCGGACGTTCGGATATGCAGTACCACGAGGCCGCGAACGCGCTCTTCGACCTTCGCCGGTACGGGCCACGCCCCGGCACCGAGTCGACCGCGGACCTCCTCGCTCACCTCGGCGACCCCCACGACGACCTCACGGTGGTCCAGGTCGCCGGCTCGAACGGCAAAGGCAGTACGGCCCGCATGGTGGAGTCGGTGCTTCGCGACACCGACCGGACGGTCGGGCTCTACACCTCGCCCCACTTCGAGGACGTGCGAGAGCGGGTTCGCGTCGACGGGCGCAAGCTCACCCGGACCGCACTCACCGAGTTCGTCGAGACGGTCCAGCCGTACGTCACCGACCGCGGCGCGGCCGGCGAATCCCCCACCTTCTTCGAGGCGATGACCGCACTCGCGCTCTGGTACTTCGACCGCCAGGGCGTCGACGTGGCCGTCCTCGAGGTCGGTATCGGCGGGAAGTACGACGCGACGAGCGTCGTCGACCCCGCTGCGAGCGCGGTCACGAGCGTCTCGCTCGAACACACCAGCGTCCTCGGCGACACCGTCGAGGAGATCGCCACCGACAAGGCCCACGTCGCGCCCGACGATGCCCCACTCGTGACGGGAACGACGGGAGCCGCGCTGAAGGCCGTAAAGAAGCAGGCCGGCGATGTGATCACCGTCGGCCCCGACGGCGACGTAGAGACCACTTACGAGGGTCGTGTCGATGGTGCCGAAGCGGGCATTGTCCTCGACGGCCCGGACTGGCGCGTCGAGACGCGGATTCCGGTCCTCGGGGAGTTCCAGGCGGTCAACGCCGGTATCGCGGCGGTCCTCGCCAGACAGGTCGCCGACGTGGACGAGGCGACGCTCGCGAGAGGGCTGCGGAACGCCCACTGGCCGGGGCGCTTCGAGGTACTCTCGGAATCGCCACTGACCGTCCTCGACGGGGCGCACAACCCCGGTGCCTGCGAGAAGG
This sequence comes from Haloarchaeobius pelagicus, assembly GCF_051207375.1. Classification (NCBI taxonomy): domain Archaea; kingdom Methanobacteriati; phylum Methanobacteriota; class Halobacteria; order Halobacteriales; family Halorubellaceae; genus Haloarchaeobius; species Haloarchaeobius pelagicus. The sequence continues at coordinate 780,527 of NZ_JBPJZD010000001.1, forward strand.
TCGCGACGGTCCTCGACGAGTTCGAGTACGACGAGTTGCACCTCGTCTTCGGCGCGATGCACGACAAGGATCACGCCGAGATGGCCGCGGTCCTGCCCACACCCGACGCGGTGTACACCTGCGAACCGAATCTCGACCGTGCCGAGGACTCGGCGGTCCTCGCCCGGGTGTTCGAGGAGGCGGGCGTGTCGGACCGCACGGTCCGGACGTCGGTCGACACCGCACTCGACCGGGCCATGGCGGCCGCTGGTCCCGACGACTGCGTGCTGGTCACGGGGTCGCTGTTCACCGTCGCCGAGGCCCGGACGCGCTGGACCCGCGTCGAGATTCCGAAGAGGGTGCGCGACCTCGACGACGCCCGCGAGGTGCTCGAATCAGCCAGCGTCACCCAACCCGGCATCTGGCGGATGCGTGCCAAGGGCGTCCACCGCGTGCTCAAGACCCGCGTCCAGAAGCGACAGGCGTCCTACCTCAAGGAGGAGATGCTCAGCCTGGGCGGCGAGTGTTCCGTCTCCGGCCTGGAGACCGACGGTGAACGCCTCGACGTCGTCCTCATGGGGACGCTCTCGCAGTTCAAGCGCCTCACCGACAAGCTCGACGGGCAACCCTACGGGCTGGCCCAGTTCGCCACCGAACTCCGCGAGGCGCTCGACATCCAGCAGCCCGACTCCCCCACCGACTATCCCTGGCAGGACGGGACCGCCGTCATGGGCATCCTGAACGTCACGCCCGACTCTTTCCACGACGGCGGCGAGTTCGACGCCGTCGACGCGGCCGTCGAACACGCCGAGGAGATGGTCGACGCCGGCGTGGACATCATCGACATCGGCGGCGAGTCGACCCGGCCCGGCGCAGCGGAAGTCTCCGTCGAGGACGAGATCGCCCGCGTCGTCCCCGTCATCGAGGCCATCCGCGACGCCGGCATCGACACCACTATCTCTGTCGACACCCGGAAGGCCGCGGTCGCTCGCGCCGCCCTCGACGCCGGGGCGGACGTCCTCAACGACGTCTCCGGGCTCGACGACCCCGAGATGCGCTTCGTCGCTGCCGAGTTCGACGCCCCGCTCATCGTGATGCACAGCATCGACACACCGGTCGACCCCGACAACGACATCGAGTACGACGACGTGGTCGACGACGTCATCGACCAGCTCGGCGAGCAGGTCTTACTCGCGGAGAAGGCCGGTCTCGACCGCGAGCAGATACTCGTCGACCCCGGTCTCGGCTTCGGCAAGACCGCCGCGGAGTCGTTCGACCTGCTCGGACGCATCGACGAGTTCCGCGCGCTCGGCTGCCCGGTTCTCGTCGGCCACTCCCACAAGTCGATGTTCGGCTACATCGGCCAGGACGCCGACGACCGCGAGCACGCCACCGTCGCCGCGACGGCCATCGCGGCGGACCGCGGCGCGGACGTCATCCGAGTCCACGACGTCGCGGAGAACGTCGCCGCGGTCCGGGTGGCAAAAGCGGCACGCGACCCCGACTTGTTCTCGAAGTAAGCACTCTCGAATCCGCCCCGCCCCTTCTTATCGGATGCCGCGGCCAGTCCCGCTATCTCCTGAGAACCGACCCGTCGTCGGTCGAGGCTGGTGTGCGGGTCACCGCGACGGGAATCCGATTCGGTCATCGACCCGCCTGTTTGCCCCCAACACACCCGGTCACACCCCACCCGAAGTGATTTCTCTCCGCCGCGAGTCGCTCCCGCAAATGACGAACGACGAGCACCGCCGCGTCGTCCGCGAAGGGTACGACGTGGTCGCCGATGCCTACGCCGCAGAGCGCGACGACGGGCCGGCCGGTGCGCCGCTCCTCGAGCACTTTCGCGAGCGTGTCCCCACTGGGGGCGCCATCCTCGATGCCGGCTGTGGCGATGGCCAGCGCTGTGCTGCACGCCTCGTCCCCGAGTACGACGTGACTGGCCTCGACATCTCGCGCGAGCAAGTCCGTCGCGCCATCGACGCCGTTCCCGTTGGCGACTTCGTCCAGGGCGACCTCACTCGACTCCCGTTCCCGACTGGCGCGTTCGCCGGCCTCGTCTGCTACCACGCGACCATCCACATCCCGCGAGCGGAGCACGCTGCCCTCTACCGCGAGTTCGCGCGGGTCGTCGAGCCCGGCGGCTGGCTCCTCGTGAGCACCGGCGCGGGCGAGTGGGAGGGCTCGAACCCGAACTGGCTCGACGGTGGCGTCGAGATGCGCTGGAGTTTCTACGACGCCGAGACCGAGCGCGAACTCGTCGAAGACGCCGGTTTCGTGGTCGAGAGAGCCGATATCGTCGGTGACGAGATGGGCGACGGGGCCTTCCAGTTCCTGCTCGGCCAGCGCCGAGCCTAAGTGATTAAGGAGAACGGGGATACCCCCGGTCTTCGTGGCTGTTCACCATGGCGACGACGACTCCCCGCGGCGATCTCGATACTGCGACGCACCACGGTGACGGTCCGACGGTGACCCGACTCGAACGTGGCGGTCCCGGTTCCATGACGGCGGCCCTCCAGGCGGTGCTCGCCGACGACGCAGACCTGCTCGTCGGCAAGACCGACGACTCCCTCTCTGTCCTCGACCTTCCGGAGCCTCGGCGAACGGTCGACGCCGAGATGCCCATCGGTGACACCTGCACGATCGACGCGGTGGTCGCCGCGACCCCGGCACACGACACGCTCGTCGAGTACCGGCGGGTCCTGCGGCCGAACGGGTACCTCCTGACGAGCCTGACCGCCGAGACCGGGTACACGCCGCTCGCCGTCGCCGGGTTCGAACCGGTCCTCGAACTCGTGGTCGATGGTGGCGACACGCTGGTCGTGCTGGCACAGGCGGCCTGAATCGGTCGGTGTGACCCGCTGTCTGCTCAGAATAGTCCGGCGGATTCCATCTCCTCACGGTAGCAGTCGAGATACCGTTCCAGCACCGGGCGGTGGTCGAACTCGGCGAAACTCTCGTCGACGACCTTGTGCTCCATGTCGGCAGCCTCGCGGATCGCGTCCGCGAGTTCGGACTCGCTGGTCGTCCGGAAGCCTCGTTCGGCGTCCATCTGGCGCAGCTCGACCAGCTCGTGTGCCGAGGAGTCGGCGTGGTACTCCACGATACCGATACAGCCCGAGGCCAGCGCCCAGAGGAGTTCGGTCGCGAACAGGCACTCGTGGGCGGTCTGGGCGAAGACGTGTGCGCCCTTGTACACCGCGACCCGCTGCTCACGGTCGCATTCGCCCAGCCAGGTGATGCGGTCGTCGATGCGGAGGTCGCGCGCCTGTCGCTGGTAGTTCTCACGCTCCGGGCCGTCGCCGACCACCACGGCGGACCAGTCGACCTGCCGGAGTTCCGCGAGCGCCAGCAGGAGGGATTCCAGGTTCGCCCCCTCGTCCAGCCGGCGGGAGTAGACGATGTCGCCGGCGGTGACCGGGTCGACCGACTCGATGTAGTCCATGTCGACGCTGTTCGGGATGACCTCGACCGCGTCCTCGGCGAGACCCTGCTCCCAGACGCGCGTCTGAACGAGCCGGGACGGGGCGATGACCGCGTCCGATTTCTTCAGCGCCTTGCGGTGGCTGCGGCTGACGTTCGCCGCGTCGCCGTACCAGTCCGTGACCAGTGGCGCGCGGGCGACCCGTGCACCCTTGCTCGCGGCCGAGACCTGCCCCGGCGGGATGGCCCCGGCGTGGACGACGTCGGGAGAGAACTTCGGCAGCGCGACGGCCAGACTGTAGCGGAACTTCCGGGCATCGGCCAGGTCGTCGACCAGTCCCCGGTAGCAGACGCCTTCGTGCTCCCACTCGGATTTCTCCCCGGTCCACCACTTCGCACAGAACCAGGTCACGTCGTGCCCGCGCGCCGCGAGGAGTTCTGCGGTCCGCGTGAGGCGGTCTATCGCCTCGTAGTCGCAGTGGAGGGCAGTTTCAAGCGAGACGAAGGCGATACGCATTGCTCGTTTCGAGAGGCACTGTATAGCGTATTAAAAATCCCCCTTTTCGCGTGGTTCGAGTCGGTCGTGGCTGCAATCGTGGATGGCCTCGTGGCCGTCACCGGGCAATGCGGAACCACACTCGAAATCCCCCGCCACCACAACCGCTTAACGGCGTGGGGTCCCATGTTACTGTATGTCGTACGACATCGAGCGGTATCTCCATATCCGGAGCGCCGGCAGCGCGTCTTTCTCGCCGGACGGCGAGCGACTCTCCTTCCTGATGGACACGACCGGCGTCTCGCAGGTCTGGACCATCGACGAACCCGGCGGGTGGCCGGACCAGCGGACCTTCTACGACGAGCGCGTCACCTTCGCCTCGTGGTCGCCCGAACGCGACGAACTCGTCTTCGGGATGGACAAGGGTGGCAACGAGCGCCAGCAGTTCTACCGACTCTCGGGTGACGGTCGCGAGGAGGTGAACCTGACCGAACACCCGGACGCGAAGCACCGCTGGGGCGGCTGGAGCCACGACGGGGAGCGCTTCGCGTTCACCTCGAACCGCCGGGACGAGAGCGTCTTCGACGTCTACGTCCAGGGCCGGGACGAGCGCGGGAACGAGGCGACGCTGGTCCACGAGGGCGACGGCTGGCTCACGGTCGGTGGCTGGAGCCCGGACGACTCGCGACTCATCGTCTCGCAGGCGTACTCGAACTTCGACCAGGACCTCTACGTGCTCGACATCGACTCGGGCGACATGCGCCACGTCACGCCCCACGAGGGGAACGTGCGGTTCTACAGCGCGACGTGGGCACCCGACGGGGACGCGCTGTACGTCAGCACGGACGAGGGCTCGGACACGCTGTACCTCGCCCGGCTCGACCTGGAGACGCTGGAACTGGAGACCGTCGTCGAGGGTGACGGCTGGAACGTCGACGGCATCGCGCTCGACCAGGACACCGGTCGGTTCGTCTACTCGCGCAACGTCGACGGGTTCACCGAGATAACGGTCGGGAAGTTCACCGGTCCCACCAGCTACGACACCTACCCGTCGCCCGACCTTCCGAACGGTATCGCTGGCGGCGTCTCCTGGGGCCCGGACGCGGAGCGATTCGCAATCACGGCGACCGGCGCGGCGGTCAACACGAACGTCTACGTCGTCGAGACCGAGACCGGCGAGACCGAGCGCTGGACCTACGCGGCCACGGCGGGCATCCCCGAGGAGACGTTCCGCGAGCCCGAACTGGTCCACGTCGAGAGCTTCGACGACCTGGCGGTTCCCGGGTTCCTCACCCTTCCCGACGGCTACGACGAGGGCGAGGTCCCGGTCATCGTCTCCATCCACGGTGGCCCCGAATCACAGCGGCGGCCGTCGTTCAACCCGGTCAAACAGTACTTCCTGAACCGCGGGTACGGCTACTTCGAGCCGAACGTCCGCGGGTCCTCCGGGTACGGCAAGGCGTACAGCCACCGCGACGACGTGCGAAAGCGGATGGACTCTGTCAAAGATATCGAGGCCTGCGTCGACTGGCTCCACGCCCACCCGGCGGTCGACGACGACCGGCTCGTCGCCATGGGCGGCTCCTACGGCGGGTTCATGGTGCTCGCCTGTCTGACCGAATACCCGGACCTGTGGGCTGCGGGCGTCGACGTGGTCGGCATCGCCAACTTCGTCACGTTCCTCGAGAACACCGGCGAGTGGCGGCGCAAGCTCCGCGAGGCCGAGTACGGCTCGCTGGAAGACGACCGCGAGTTCCTCGAGTCCATCTCACCCACCAACAACATCGAATCGATTCAGGCCCCGCTGTTCGTCATCCACGGCGAGAACGACCCGCGGGTGCCGGTGAGCGAGGCCCACCAGATCGTCGAGGAAGCCCGCGGGCAGGGCGTCCCCGTCCGCGAACTCATCTTCGAGGACGAAGGCCACGGGCTCTCGAAGCTGGAGAACAAGATCGAGGCGTACTCCGCGGTCGCGGAGTTCCTCGACGAACACGTCTGAGTCGCTCGTTTTCGGTGGCCTCGTCAGATGACGCCCGTCTTCGTGGCAACCTCGCGGGCGGCGCGCTCGTTCATCCCGTCGCCCAGGATGGTGTAGCGGTCGCGGATGGTGTGGCAGGTCGTGAGGGCCTCGATGACGGTGTCGGAGTCGATGCCGAGTTCGCGGGCGGTCGTCGGCGCGTCGATGCTGCGGAGGGCGTCGCGGATATCCGTCCAGATGCCGCGGTCGCCCTCGTGCAGGTACGCGGTCATGATGGAGCCGACACCGACCTGGTGGCCGTGGAGGGCCGGGTCGGGCGCGATGCGGTCGAGCTGGTGGGAGAACAGGTGCTCCGCCCCGGAGGCGGGGCGCGAGGAGCCGGCGATGGACATCGCGACACCGGAGGAGACGAGCGCCTTCGTGACGACCCAGGCGGATTCTTCGAGCCCGGGTTTGACGAGGTCGGCGTTGTCGACCAGGATCTCCGCGGTCATCTCCGAGAGCGCGGCCGCGTACTCGGAGTACTCCACGTTCTTCAGTCGGTTCGCGAGTCGCCAGTCCATCACGGCGGTGTAGTTCGAGATGATGTCGGCACAGCCCGCGGTCGTCAGCTCCCAGGGAGCCTCGGCGAGGAGTTCGGTGTCCGCGATGACCGCCAGCGGCGGGTCCGCGGCGACCGAGTGTCGGGTGTCGCCCTCGGGGACCGAGCCGCGCCCGGAGACGATACCGTCGTGGCTCGCGGCAGTGGGGACAGAGACGAAGCCCCGTCCGATGTGGTCGGCGGCCATCTTCGCGATGTCGATGGCCTTGCCGCCGCCGACGCCCAGCAGGAACCCGGCGTCGATCTCCTCTGCAGCCTCGATGACGCGCTCGACCGCCTCGAAACTCGCCGTATCGACGACGACGGTTTCGGCGTCCAGCCCGCGCTCGGCGAACTGTTTGATGATGGCCTCACCCGCTATCTTGCGGGGCGTCGGGCTCGTGACGATGAGCGGTCGCCCGTGCAAGTGGAGCTCCTCGACGGCCTCGACCGTCTGGTCGAGGACGCCGTGGCCCACCACGACGTTCCGTGGCAGCCGGATCCAGGTAGATTTGGTGAACATACGTGACAGTCATCGGGGGGACAGGAAACTCTTTTTCGTCTGCGCCGGGCTCAGTCGAGGGACTCTTCGAGGTCGAGGTCCTCCTCGTACCCCTCCTCGTCGCCCTGCTGGTGGGCCGGGTCGTCCGCGGGGTCGTCGAACTGCAGTTCGAGGTCCTCCTGGTATCGGTCATCCTGGCCCGTCTCGGTCGACACTGCCGCGTCCGGGAAGTGGACGTAGTAGTTGAACAGGTCCGAGACGCGGGGCTGTTCGACCGTCGCCGTGGCCAGCGACGCGGCTGGCAGCAACTGCTCGACGGTCGCGGGGGCCACGCCCTCGGCGAGGAAGCCACGGCGCTCTGCGCCCGCCTCCAGCAGTTTCCCGTCTCGGACCAGGTCCCGGAGCGCGTCGACCTGTCCGTCGGCCTGGAGCAGGTCGAACACCTCGCTGAGGCCGCCCTCGACGCGGACCACGGGCGGAACGTGGTCGAGGAGTTCGCCTGGGCTCGCGCGGGCGACGACGCCACCGTTCCGGAGGAAGGCGAGGTCGTCGGCGGCCGACGCGTCGACGGGGCGGTGACTGGTCAGCACCACGGTCCGCCCCTCGGCCCGTAGCTCCCGGAGTATCGTGTGCAGCCGGTCGACGGCGGCGAGGTCGAGTTCAGCCGTCGGCTCGTCCAGCAGGTACAACTGGACGTCCGCCGACAGCGTGATGACCAGGTCGAGCTTCTTTCGCATCCCCTTCGAGTACTCGTGGACGGGCCGGTCGAGCACGTCGGCGATTCCGAGCGTCTCGGCGAAGTCGCGCCACCGGTCGGTCGACCGCGGGTGGAGGTCGGCGTGGAACGCGAGGTTCTCGCGACCGGTCAGTGCCGGGTCGCTCAGGCCGTCGTCCAGCATGAACCGGAACCGGTGGCGCACGTCCCGGGGCGCGTGTCCGAACAGACTCGCACCACCCTCGTCGGGGCGGAGACTCCCGGCGAGACAGGACAACAGCACGGTCTTGCCGACCCCGTTCAGGCCCATGACCACGGATATCTTGGCTTCCTCGACGCCGAGGTCGATTCCATCGAGCACCGGTTCGCCGCCGAGGCGGACCGTCACGTCCGAGGCGTCGACGACCCACATCTCAGCGACCACCCCTGTCGTAGATCGACCGGGTGGCGAGGGCCACGCCGAGCCCGTAGCTGAGTCCGCCCCAGCCCAGCACGGTCGCGAGGGCCACCGCCGCGTCAGGCGGTTGCGGGTCGGACGGGAGTGGGGTGCCGATGAGGTGGGACGTGATGGTCCGCGTCCCGACCGTGTTCGGCACGATGTTCAGCAACTGCCGGGCCTGCTCGGGGAGCAGCGACGGCACGCCGCCGTTGAAGCCGCTGAAGAAGAACCAGACGAGGAGTCCCACGGTGCCCACCGCGACGACGTACTCGCGCTGCCGGACGACCTCGGCGAGGAGGACGCTCACGCCGGCGCTCGTGAGGCAGACGCCGAGCAGACAGCCAAGGACGATGGGAACCGCGAGCGGCCCTGCGGCCGGGTAGAGCGCGCCGTCGACCAGACTGATGGCGACGATGGTGCAGAAGGACGCAAGCGAGAACGCGAACGTCGCGAGGAAGCGGCCGGTCAGGTCGGCCGACGGCGACACCGGGAGCGTCCGGAGCATCCGGTAGCGTCGCTCGGTTCGGTCCGTCGAGAGGCGGGTCCCGAGGACGATGAGCGAGACCGACATCGCACCGAAGACGCCGATGGAGATGGCGGTCCCTGCTTTCGCGTACCCCAGTTGCTGGGCCGGGTTCGACGCGTCCGCCGGTGGGGAGATGAACGTCAGACTCGTCATGATGTACCAGAATGCGGGCCAGACGAACGCCCAGAACAGCGCGGACCGGTCCCGGACGATGGTCCGTGTCGACCGGACGGCGAAACTTCGAACCTGCTGCGGCCACGGGACCGACTCTGCGTCGGCGTGTCGGCGCGAAGTGTCTGTCTCCGTGGCCATCGTGGGAGGTTGTTACTACACTACATCTTCCGTGCTGAATAAATCTATCTGCCGATTCGGTTCAGGCGGGGTAGCCGATGAAGAACCGCTTCTCGGCGAGCAGACCGTCCTCGGTCTCGACCGTGAGGACCAGCCAGTTCCCGTCGTCGGAGTACTCGTAGTCGACGTAGTCGTCCGGTCCGTACTCGACGACGTGGCCGGCGTCGTCGTCCGCCACGCGGAAGGTGGGATTCTCGTCCGGGCCGGTGGGTGGGTCAGGCTGCTCGAGCGCCATGGGAGTGATTGGCACTGTGCCGGTATAGCCACTGTCGGCGGCGCGGTGAGGTGTCAGTGCCGTCACAGCGTGTCGAGCACGCCCAGCACGCGCTCTTCGTTCTCGCGGCCAGGGTCGTGCTCGCTCCCGTCGCGTTCCGAGTCCAGGTGGTCGTCGACCGCGCGCTGCATCGCTTCTTCGAGTGGGGTCGACTCCCAGCCCAGCGACGCCAGCTTGTTCGTATCGAGCACGTGCGGGTAGTCGCGGTACAGGATGTAGTCCTCGCCCGAGAGGTCGCCGATGGACAACTCGCGCTCGGAAGCGTGGACGACCTCGACATCGGTGTCGAGCGTGTCGGCGATCAGGTGGACCAGCTCCTCTAGCGTCACGAGTCGTTGGTCACCGACGTTGTAGACCTCGCCCGCCTCGCCCTCCTCGGCGACGATGCGCAGGGCCGCGGCCACGTCCTCGACGTAGGCGCGGTGCCAGATGTTCGTGCCGTCGCCCGGGACGACGATTCGGTCGTACTCGTTCACCCGCGAAATCCAGAAGTCGAGGCGCTCGGAGTAGTCGTCCGGGCCGTAGACGATGCAGGGACGGACCGACATCGCGTTGACCCCGTCCTCGGCAGCGGCGAACACCGCGCGGTCGCCCTCGGCCTTGCGGTTGCCGTAGGTCTCGTCGGAATCGTCTTTCGCCTGCTCGTCGGTGCACTCGCGCATCGGCGTCACACCTTCGCGCTTTGGAATCTCCTCGCGCCCGTAGGCGTCGCCCGAGGAGATGTAGACGTAGGCGTCGGCGTCCGAGAAGACCCGACAGGCCATGCGCACCTCACGGGGCTTGTACGCCACGCAGTCGATGACGACGTCCGGGTCGACCGCGTGGGCGGCCGACGCGAGGTCGCCGTCGTCGGTGCGGTCGCCCTCGACGTGGGTCACGCGGTCGTCGTCCGCGAAGGGGTTCTCGTGGTTGCCGCGGTTGAAGATGGTGACCTCGTAGTCGTGGGCGAGGAGTTCCGAGACGGTGTGGCGGCCGATGAAGCGGGTTCCGCCGATGACCATCGCTGTGTCCATGACTGGGGCGATGGGAGAGGCAGGAAAAACGGTGGTGGTTCCGGCGCGGTGTGCCGGCGCGGTGCGGGTCTCTCGCTCTCAGTCGTCGCTGGAGGCGAACCCGGCCGCCGCGGACTCGCCCTCGACGGTCGCGCTGTCGGGCAGGCTCTCGCGCACGTCCTCGGCGTCCTCCTCGGTCAGCACGCGCTCGTAGGCGTCCGGCATGACCTTCACGAAGGCGTCGAGGGTCGCCTCCCAGTTGTCGAGCAGTTCGGCGGCGCGCCCGGAGTCGACGTAGGCGCGGTGGTTCTCGACGAGGCGCTTGAGCATCGCGCGGTCGCGCTCGTCGAGCTGGTGGTCGACGTGGACCATGCCGGTGTTGACGCGCTCCTCGAAGTCGCCCTCTTCGTCCAGCACGTAGGCGATGCCGCCGGACATACCGGCCGCGAAGTTCTTCCCGGTGTCGCCCAGCACCGCGACGACGCCGCCGGTCATGTACTCACAGCCGTGGTCGCCGACGCCTTCGACGACCGCCGTCGCGCCGGAGTTCCGGACCGCGAAGCGCTCGCCGGCCACGCCGTTGACGTAGCACTCGCCGTCGGTCGCGCCGTAGAGCGCGACGTTGCCGACCGCGACGTTCGTGGTCGGGTCGTACCCCGCGTTCGAGGGGGTCTCGACGGCGATGCGGCCACCGGAGAGGCCCTTGCCGACGTGGTCGTTCGCGCTGCCGTTGAGGTGGAGCGCGACGCCGGGGGCGAGGAACGCGCCGAAGGACTGGCCGGCGGTCCCGCGCAGCGAGACGTTGACCGTGTTGTCCGGGAGGCCGCGCTCGCCGTACTCGGTGGAGATGGCGTTGCTCAGCATCGCACCGACGGTGCGGTCGGTGTTGGTGACCTCGGCGGCGATGCCGACCGGCTCCTCGCGTTCGATGGCTGGCTGGGCCTCGTCCATGAGATCGTAGTCGAGGTGGCCGTCGAGTTCGTGGTCCTGCTCGCGGACCTTGGTGCGCGGGCCCTCGCCGACGTCGGCCAGGACGGCCGAGAGGTCGAGGTGACGGGCCTTCTCGTGGTCGGTCTCGCGCTGGGTCAGGCAGTCGACCCGGCCGACCATCTCCTCGACGGTTTCGAAGCCGAGTTCGGCCATTATCTCGCGCAGCTCCTGCGCCATGAACGTCATGTAGTTGATGACGTGCTCGGGCTGGCCGGGGAAGCGCTTGCGGAGGTCCTCGCGCTGGGTCGCCACGCCCACCGGGCAGGTGTTCTTGTGGCACTGGCGCGCCATCACGCAGCCGCCGGTGACGAGCGCCGAGGTACCGAAGATGTACTCCTCGCCACCCAGGAGGGCGGCGACGGCCACGTCGCGGCCGGTCTTCATGCCGCCGTCGACCGAGACGCGGATGCGGTCGCGCAGGTTGGTCTGGCGGAGCATCTGGACGGCCTCGGTGAGGCCGAGTTCCCAGGGCAGTCCCGCGCTCTTGATGGACGTGCGCGGTGACGCGCCCGTCCCGCCGTCGTGCCCCGAGATGTGGACCACGTCGGCGTTCGCCTTCGCGACGCCGGCCGCGATGGTGCCGATGCCGGCCTCGGAGACCAGCTTGACGTTGATGTCCGCGTCGGGGCTGGAGGCCTTCAGGTCGAAGATGAGCTGCTTGAGGTCCTCGATGGAGTAGATGTCGTGCAGCGGCGGCGGCGAGATGAGGCCGACGCCGGCCGTCGACTTGCGGACGTGGGCGATCATCTCGTTGACCTTCTCGCCGGGCAGGTGGCCACCTTCGCCGGGCTTCGAGCCCTGGGCCATCTTGATCTGCAGTTCGTCCGCGTTCGCGAGGTAGGTCGAGGTGACGCCGAAGCGGCCCGAGGCGACCTGCTTGACGTTGCACTCCTTCTCGGTGCCGAAGCGCTCCGGGGGTTCGCCACCCTCGCCGGAGTTGCTCTTCCCGCCGATGCGGTTCATCGCGATGGAGTTGTTCTCGTGGGCCTCGGGCGAGAGGCTGCCGAGACTCATCGCGGCCGTCGAGAAGCGCTGGACGATGTCGCTGATGGGTTCGACCTCCTCGACCGGGATGGGGTCGCGGTCGGAGTCGAACTCCAGCAGGCCGCGTAGCGTCTGGAGCTCCTCGGTCTGGTCGTTGACGAGTTCGGCGAAGTCCTCGTAACGCTCGTAGTCACCCGAGCGAACGGACTGCTGGAGCGTCCCGACCGTCTCGGGGTTCCAGCCGTGGCGGATGCCGTCGGACCGGTGCTCGAACTCGCCGGAGCGGTCGAGGTCGGGGTCCTCGCCGTAGGCGACCTCGTGGCGGTCGCGCAGGTCGGACTCGATGTCGGTGATACCGATGCCCTCGGTGCGGTTCTCGGTGCCCTCGAAGTACTCGTCGACGAAGCCAGAGTTCAGCCCGACGGCCTCGAAGATCTGGGCACCCTGGTAGCTCTCGACCGTCGAGATACCCATCTTGGCCATCGTCTTCAGCAGGCCGCTCTCGACCGCCTGGATGTAGGCGTCGACCGCGGCCTCGAGTTCCGCGCCGTCAGCGCCCGCGGTGATGTCCGCGATGGTCTGGAACGCGAGGTAGGGGTTGACCGCGTCGGCCCCGTAGCCGACGAGGGTCGCGACGTGGTGGACGGTGCGGGGGTCGCCGGACTCGACGACGATGCCGGCGTGGTTGCGCAGCCCGTTGCGGACGAGGTGGTGATGCACCGCGCCCATCGCGAGCAGGGCCGGGACCGGCAGTCGGTCCGCCCCGATGTTCGTATCCGAGAGGACGACCACGTCCGCGCCGTCGCGGATGGCCGCCTCGGCGTCCGCCCGAACACGCTCGACGGCGGATTCGAGGTCGGAATCGACGTCGAACGTCGTGTCGACGACCTCGGTCGAGAGGCCGTTGGTGGAGAGGTTCTTGACCGCGTCGGTCTCGGCGTCGGTGAGGACGGGCGAATCGGCCACGAGTTGCCGGGCGTGTTCCGGCGACTCGTCGAGCATGTTGCGCTGGTAGCCCATCCGGGTCTCGAGGGAGGTGACGAGTTCCTCGCGGATGTAATCCAGCGGCGGGTTCGTCACCTGCGCGAACAGCTGCTTGAAGTACGAGAACAGCGGGCGGTTGTAGTCCGAGAGGACCGAGAGGGGCGTGTCGTCACCCATCGAGCCGACGGGGTCCTTGCCCTTCTTGGTCATCGGCTCTATCATGTGCTGGAGTTCGTCGTGGGTGTAGCCGAAGACGGCCTGTCGCGAGCGCAGGTTCCCGTCGAACGGGCCGGGTCGCGGGTCGTCGTCGGCCTCGTCCTCCAGTTGCACCTGTTCGTTGGCGATCCACTCGCCGTACTTCTCGTCGGTGAGGTCGTCGAAGACCTCGGCGTCGGGGACGACGCGACCCTCGTTCGGGTCCGCGAGGAAGAGCTGCCCCGGCTGGAGCCGGCCGCGCTCTTCGATGTCCGCTTCGTCGATCTCGAGTGCGCCGGCCTCGCTGGCCATGATGAGTCGGTCGTCGCTGGTCACGTCGTACCGGCACGGGCGCAGCCCGTTGCGGTCCAGCACAGCACCGACGCGTTCGCCGTCGGTCGCCGCGACGAGCGCGGGCCCGTCCCACGGTTCGACGAGGGAGGCGTGGAAGTCGTAGAACTCCCGGCGGCCCTCGTCCATGTCGTCGTTGCCGCGCCACGCCTCGGGCACGAGCATCCGGAGCGCGTGGGGCAGGTCGCGGTTCTGGGTGAGCAGTTCGAGCGCGTTGTCGACGCTCGCGGTGTCGGACTGGTCCGGGTCCTGGATGATGGGCGTGACCGCGTCGAGGTCGAGGTCGTCGGATTCGAGGTCCGTCTCGCGGGCACGCATCCAGTTCACGTTGCCCTGGATGGTGTTGAACTCGCCGTTGTGGATGATGCCGCGGTAGGGGTGGGCGAGGTGCCACGCGCCGAGCGTGTTGGTCGAGAAGCGCTCGTGGACCATCACGAACGTCGAGGTGACGCGCTCGTCGCGCAGGTCGGGGTAGTAGGAGGGGACCTGTTCACCCGTGAGCAGGCCCTTGTAGACGACCGTCTTGCGGTCGAGGGAACAGATGTAGAAGCGGTCGGCACCGTCGTAGTCGCCGTCGTCGACGGTCGTCTCTATCTCGCGTCGCGCTTCGTAGAGCGCCTGGTCGAACGCCCGCTCCGAGCTGTCGGTGTCGGTCGGCTCGACGAAGGCCTGCCAGACGTCCGGTTCGGAGTCGAGTGCGGTCTGGCCGAGACCGTCGTTGTCGGTCGGCACGTCGCGCCAGTGGAGCACGTCGAGGCCGCGTTCGGCGAGCTGGGATTCGACGAGCGACTGGAACGTCTCGCGGGCCGCCGAATCTTGCGGGAAGAAGAAGGAGCCGACCGCGTACTCGTCGGGCAGGTCGACCGGGACCGTCTCGGCGAAGAAGGCGTCGGGAAGCTGGAGCAAGATACCCGCGCCGTCCCCCGTGTTTGGTTCTGCCCCGGTCGTACCGCGGTGTTCGAGGTTGTGCAGGAGCTGGAGTCCATCGGCGACCACGTCGTGGTCGGTCGCGCCGTCGAGGTTCATGACTACCCCGACACCGCAGTTCGAGCGTTCATCGGTGGGGTCGGCCAGGCCCTCGGTGGCAGGGGCTGCCCGGTGTGGCTGAGTCATGTGTACTGCTGCCACGCACTCGTATAAGAGGCTACTCCTCAATGACTAAGGGTATTAATAACACATATTAAGGGATTTAATGTGTATAGTTGAGTCAGTTGCGGAACCGAGAGAAATCGCCGACACAGTGGCATTCGCGCCGAATTCCGACTCAGCAAGTCCGGTCCACGCCGGTGAACTCGAAACGTGCCCCACCCGTCTCGCCGGCGGTCACCCGCGCCGACCAGCCGTGGGCGTCCGCGATGCGCTCGACGATGGCGAGGCCGAACCCGGTCCCACGGGGGGCCGTGGTGTAGCCCGTCTCGAACACGGTGGCCTGTTCCGCAGGTGAGATGCCTGCACCGTCGTCTTCGACGTAGAACCCGTTCGACAGGGTACCGACGGTGACCGTGGTCGCCCCGTCGGCGTGGGTCGCCGCGTTCGCGAAGAGGTTCTCCAGCAGGCGTTCGAGCCGTGCGTCGTCCGCCTGCACGTCGACATCGTCTCCGACGTGGAGCGACAGCGAGTCTGTCTCCGCGGTCTCCCAGGCGTCCTGGGCCACGTCGGCGATCCCGACCGTCGTCAGGTCGTCGACGGTTCGCCCGTCGCGGGCGAGCGAGAGCAGTTCGTCGATGAGGCGCTCCATCCGGTCCAGGCCGTTCCGAGCGTCGGAGACGTAGCGCGTCTCGCCGGTGTCTTCGATGAGGTCGAGGAACCCGCGGACCGCGCCCAGCGGGTTCTTCAGGTCGTGGGCGACCACCGAGGAGAACTCGTCGAGGCGCTCGCGCTCCGTCTCGAGCTGCTGGCGTTGGTCGGCGCGGTCGAGCACCGCGGTCGTGTTCCCCGCCAGAATCTCCGCCAGGGCGACCTCCCGCTCGGTGAACGGTCCGTCAGTCTTCCCGACGCTCAGGAGGCCGTGGTCGCCGAGAGGGACGTACATCGTCTGGACGAAGGAGTCACGGTCGAACCGGTCGTCGTCCGGGATGTCCTCGACGACGGTCTCGCCACGCTGGAACGCCCGGCCGTGTGGCGAATCCGCGACGTCGTACGAGGGGCGGCTCTCGATACCGCCGACCCGGCCCCCCAGCGCGACGTGCCGGAGCGTCTCCGTCTCGGGGTCGTACGCCCGCACGCCCGACCCCGGGAACCCGAGTACGTCGTTCGCCGCCTCGCCGGCGACCGTCAGGATCGCCTCCGTCCCCTCGGCCCTGAGCAGCCGCCGCGTCGCCGCGTGGAGTTCGTCGAGCGATTCGTCTTCGGTGTCGAGCGGGACGTCTCGCACCGCCGTCGCCGGTTCGTTGCTGTCACTCATCGTTCCGTCGAGTCCCGTCCGTGGACCCGGTCGCCAGAAACTGGGACGTGCTCGTACTTTGCTCTTGTTACCCGCCTGTCGCGTCGAAAAAGAAGCGAAATCGCCGGCTCAGTACGACTTCGCGAAGTAGGCGATCTCGGTCGCCTCGTCGCCGCACATGGTACACTCGTCGGCGTCGGGGGTCTCCTCCTCGTCCATCGGGAGCATGACGATCTCCGCGTGGACCTTCTCCTTGACGGCGGCCTCACAGGCCTCGTCGCCACACCACGGCGTCTTCACGTAGCCGCCGTGCTGGCCGATGGTCCCGAGAATCTCGTTGACTTCGTCGACCTCGCGGACGTTCTCCTCGAGGTTCTCCTCGGCGGCCTCGTAGAGCTTGTCGAACACCGAATCGAGGTGGTCGTGGGTGGCCTCGACGATGTCGGCGCGGTCCTCGACGACCTCCTCGCCGTCGGGGCGGTGGACCACGGTGACCTCCTCGTCCTCGACCTCGTAGCCGCCGATTTCGAAGCGGACCGGGACGCCCTTGAGCTCCCACTCGTTGAACTTGAATCCGGGGTTGCGCTCGTCGCGGTCGTCGAGGTGGACGCGCACGCCGTCCTCCTGCAGTTCCGCGGCGACCTCGTTCGAGTACTGGAGCACCTCGTCCTTGTTGTCCTCGTTGTAGATGGGGACGATGACGACCTGCTCGGGCGCGAGTGCCGGGGGCAGGACCAGGCCCTGGTCGTCCGAGTGGGTCATGATGAGTGCGCCGAGTGCGCGCCAGGAGAGCCCCCACGAGGTCGTCCACGCGGTCTGCTCCTCCTCGTCCTCGTCGGTGTAGGTGAGGTCGTACGCGTCCGCGAACGACTGGCCGAGGTGGTGGGAGGTGCCGCCCTGGACCGACTTCCCGTCGGGCATCAGCGCCTCGACGGTCGTCGTCATGTTCGCGCCGGGGAACTTGTCGTGGTCGGGCTTGCGGCCGCGCATCACGGGGATGGCGAGCACGTCCTCGTACAGCTGCTCGTACTGGCCCAGACGCATCATGACCTCGTCCATGGCGTCCTCCTCGGTGGCGTGGGCGGTGTGGCCCTCCTGCCAGAGGAACTCCTTGGTGCGGAAGAACGGCTTGGTCTCCGTCGCCTCCCACCGGATGACGCTGCACCACTGGTTGAGCTGCATGGGCAGGTCGCGGTGGCTGCGGATCCAGTCGCTCATGAAGGGCGTGATGATGGACTCGCTGGTCGGGCGGACCGCGAGGCGCTCCTCCAGCTCCTCGTGCCCGCCGTGGGTGACCCAGGCGACCTCGGGGTCGAACCCTTCGACGATGTCCTTCTCCTGTTCGAGATAGCTTTCGGGGATGAGAACGGGGAAGTAGCTGTTCTGGACGCCGGTCTCCTTGAACCACCCGTCCAGATGGTCCTGGAGTCGCTCCCAGAGTTCGTAGCCGCGGGGTCGCGTGACGATGAACCCACCAATGGGGGCGTAGTCCGCGAGTTTCGCCTTCTGGACGAGTTCGGCGTACCACTCGCCTGTGTTGTACTCCTTGCTCTTGGTCATCCCAAGTTCCTGCTCTCCACTCATTGTATGGAAGAACTCTCGTCGGTATCTTAAACCCCTTGAAGGTGTGCCAGGCAGGCGCGAACGCCTCACTATCGGCTGGCACACCTCGTTACCCACGGCATACTTATCACCTCAGCAAACCTCTCTACAGAACATGATATCGGGGGAACCGGTTCAGGGGGCGGCACAGTGACGAAGATGCTCAAGGGCGAGTGGCGCGTGCTCGGCTTCCGCGCGGACGAGGAGAAACTGCTCCTCCACCCACTGTTCGAGATCGAGGACCCGGGCAAGTACTGGGTCGGCGCTGCCATGCCAATCGGGACAATGAACTACGGCGGTGAGCTTCAGGAGCGAATCGACGACCTCGAACCGGGCAACCGTGTCTACGCCGGTGTCTACCCGGGGAACCCGGGCCGGTTCGCCGAACTCGAACTGCTCGACGACCAGCGCCTGCTCATCGGGTTCGAGTCCGAGACGGTTCCGACGTTCGTCCACGACGTGTGGCTCCAGGCCGTCGCGAATCACGACGGTTCCGGCCCGGTCGCCGCGACCCGGGCGCTCGACGTACCCGGCACCATCGCGGAGTTGTACGTCGCCTCGGCGACGCAGGATAGACCGAACGACCTCTGGTGGGTGTTCGTCGGCGGTGGCGGTGACGACGAGTTCTTCGACTCCTTCGAGTGGTACGAGGGCACGCCCGCGGAGTTCGTCGCGGCCAACCCCGCGTCGACGCCGTACTTCTGGGTCGTGAAGTTCGGCGAGCGCGACACCGACGTCGCGACGAACCTCGCGAAGCAGACCGGTATCACCCGCGACCCCGAGGCGGGGCTCGAAGAAGAGCTGGAGAAGCACGACCTGGGCGGCAGCGTCGTCACGAAGTAGCGGCACCGGCTGCCACATTTGTTCCGGTCGTCGCCTCTCATATGGCCGGTCTCTAGCTGTTACTGAAACGTGATAGTAACGAGTACTGATTTCCCGTATGAGTTGTAGCCGGTGTTGATAGTCGGGGGTCGTCTGGAAGCCCTCTCGATTTCGATGTAGGGCCCAGACGTACGCATGGTATCGTTTTAATTCCAAAATATTCGAAGTGTACTTCGTCACTTGTGGCTGTAATCGTCTGCATCTTCCGATATCAGAAGAGAGGAAAAGCCATCCATCTTATTAATCTTGTTTTCTTATATGTTGCCAAAGGTTGTATGTTTTGGCTATAACTGTTGGTTGTGGCACGAGATGCCTCGAAGTACGACAGACGAACTGTCTTGCAATCGCTCGGTGCAGCCGGTCTCGGACTCGCTGGGCTGAGCTCAGTCGCGGGCGCTACTCGCAACGTGACCGTTTCTAGTGGTGACGCCAGGCGCGCCGCCAAGACGAAACTGGACGCTGTTTCACAGCGGTCTCGGTTCGATTCCTGGCGAGGGGCCACGCTGGCGAAGCCGACGACGTTTCACGCGAAGAACGCCGGTTCCGGACCGGCATACGTCCCCGTCGCCTACACGTTCAGCGTTCGGAACGCGGGTGAGGAAGTCGGGTACATTACCGCGTCCGCCCGGGCCGACTGGGCACCGATACTGGAGTACAGCACTGCGACATCGCCGGACAGTCTGGTCGAACAGGCACAGTCGAAGGCAGCTGCTCACGGGCATGGCACGACCGGACGACTGCTGTACCATGGCGGTGTGAAGTACGGACTCGAACTCGGCGACGGACGAGCGATGAACGTCCGTAACGGACGCCCAACGGCAACTGGCCGTGGTATCGATCCTGCTGACATGGGCTTCGATAGCGAACAGGTCGCCCAGCAACGGAACGCGCTCCAGACGGACTCCGTCACGACGAGCGATGTGACAATCCAGAGTCACTGGGACACCATCTATGGGGTTCCTGCCTGGACTGAACACGACGACGGTAATTCTGGGTCCACGAGCTACGGCACGGGTGACGACTCCTGGGACGACTGGGACGGCTGCGTTCCCGTCGCGGCGTCGATGATAATCGCCTACCACGAGGGCTTCGACGAATCCGATACCTGGTGGCGTGAGTACCTCATCGACCGCCTGCACGACGACATGAACACCAACGATGCCGGCTCCACTTGGCCGACAGACATCGACGACGGATTCGATAAGTTCAGCAACGGTTCACATTCATACAATGGGCGGAATATTTACCTCTGGAACCACCCTGACTTCACGAAGCGAGAGATCTCCGACAACAGCAGGCCGTTCCTGCTCAACATGAACGACGGCGGCTCGGCGAACGACCGCTCACAGAACTACGGCGACCACTCGACGACCGTCGTCGGGTACGCCTCGAACGGTGACGAACTGGAACTGCACGACACGTGGGACGATTCCTCCCACTATCTCACGTGGGGTAGCTGGTCGGAATGTTCCTACACGAAGGTCACGAAATCGTAACGAAGTCGTAAACACCGAACCGGGTCCCGCGCTGGCGACCCGTCTCCGAACTGCCTGAACACCACACTGAACCCCCACACATGTCCCCGACTCGCAGAACGTACCTGAAGACCGCCATCCCCGCCCTGGTCGGTGCGACCACCGCTGGCTGTCTGTCTGGACAGAACCGTGGTGCCGCCGACATCGTCCTCCACAACGAGGGCGACGCCGAACAGACCATCGACCTCACTGTCACCGGTTCCGACGGCACCGACATCGTCACCGAGTCCGTCACCCTCGCCGGTGGTGAGCAATCGAAGATAAACAACGAAGTCGCGATGGAACAGACCGTGTCGGTCACGGTTGCGGCCGATGGCGACACGGACCACACCGAAGACTGGTCGGTCGCCAGTACACTGCACGTCCGCATCCAGCCAGACGGTATCGTGTTCGACGAGGAGTAGGCCGGCGGTCAGTCAGTGAAACGGTCGACGACACGCAGGTCGTACCCCAGTAACTCCTCGCCATCCTCGTCGAAGTGGAAGGTCCCCTGTACCCGGTCACCGTCGAGCAGGTGCGGGAGCCAGTACTGGTCGTCTTCCCACATCTCACCGTACGGGATGTCCCGTCGAATGACCCACAGCGGGTCCGCTTCGTCGGTCTCCGTCGCGGTGCCCTCGAAGGCACGAGAGACGTACGTGTGACAGCGGAACAGTGGGTCGGAGCCGAAGTAGAACAGCAGTTCCGCACGCTTTTCCACGTCGATCAGTTCGAGGTGGACCTCCTCATCGACCTCACGCTTCACTGCTTCGAGCGGGGTCTCACCCGCTTCGACCTTTCCGCCGGGGCCGTTGTAGAGCCCGGCCCCGATACCGCGCTTTTTCTCGATGAGGAGGAGTTCGTCGTCCGGCGACAGCGGGAGGTCACCACGCAGGGGGAAACAGAGCGTCGCCTCGTCGGGCGAATCCTCGTCCATACGTCACGTCGGGACTGCCGGGCAATCATCCTTGCTGTCCCGACGGACCTGTCTAGGGGCGACGGCTCCTGTCGACCAGCCACACCACGCCCGCCGTCGGCACCGCGACCAGCGACGGCCAGCGACTCGAACTCAGGTACACGTCGAGCGACGGCAGTTCCGCCCACGTGAGGGGGTAGAGATACGGCGGGGCGACGCCGCCAGCCCGTATGACCATGTAGTCCATCGTGACGTGGAGCCCGACCGCGCCGAGCAGGACCGCGAGGACGACCCGACGCTCCCGTTTCGGGACGAGCAGTGACCCGGCCAGCGAGAAGCAGAACGCTGCCCCCACGGTCTGCAGGGCGTACCACGACCCGGTGACGCCCGCGACGGTGAACCGGTCCGTACCGGTCAGCAGGTACACCTTCGCGGCGTCCGGGACGACCGCGCCGACCATCGCCATCGGGACGTGATGGGGTTCGAGCCAGTCCAGCGACCACGAGGCTACCGTCGCGAGGACGTAGGCCGCGAGGACGTGGGTCAGCAGGTCACTCATCGGCGTCACCTCTTCCATCGTCCCCATCCCGGGGAACGAACCGCAGTCGGGTGGGGTCGGGCCGCCACCGGCTGAACACCAGCCCGAGCGTCAGCACGACCGAGAGTCCCGAGACCGCGAGCATGTAGGTCCGGTTCCCCTGCTCGGAGACGACCAGCCGCTGCGGGTCGATGCGCTGGTCGGGTCGGGCGATGCCGTACACCTGGACCTCGTCACCGACGTCGACCGCGGCCCGGGTGTCTGTCACCACGACACGGTCGTCGGTGGGGCCGAACTCGCCGACGAAACTCGCGTCACGCACCGCCACCACCTCGACCCAGATGAACACTTCGTCGCCGTGGTACCGCTCGAACGAACGGTCCAGCTCCTGGTCGGTCGGGTAGGTCGACACCGACTCCTCGGTGGCGGCGTAGTCCAGGGTGAACACGCCGACGGCACCGAGAAGGCACGCGACGAGGAGGAGGCGCACGACCGGCCGACTATCCATACCCCGTCGTGTGCGGGCGGTCGGCTAACCGCTTGTGGTTCCTGGCACTCACCTAGCTGGTTCCGTCGTCGGCCAGTCGTCGGTCGAGTTCCGCCAGGAGGATGGTCCGGTGACAGTGCTTCTTCTCGGTGTTCTCGAAGCAGACGAGGACGAGACCCTCGCCGTCGCGGACGCGTCGCAGGAGGTCGGCCATCGCCTCGCTTGCTTCTGGTGACTCTCGCAGGTGCGCCCGGTAGCGCGCGTCGAAATCGACGGCGTCCCAGGCCGCGTTGTGGGCCTCCTCGTCACAGATGCCTCGCATCTTCAGCGTCTCTTCCTCGTCTTTCACCGCGTCGAGCAGGTCGGTCGGCGGGCCGAGCGCCGGGACGTTCTCGTCGACCGCCCCGGCGAACCAGCGCGTCGGCCGCCGGACGACCCCGACGAGCGTCTCGTCGGGCTGTGGGTCGAACAGGTCGTGCTGGAGCGCGGCGAGATAGGTGTCTCGGATGCGCGCTGACTCCGACCCCGTCACGGCTCCTCCTCGCCGACCGGAGGCACGGCGAACGGACTCTCGCGCGCGGTCCAGCCCCAGCCCGGGATGACCTCCTGGAACCCCGCCGCGAGGGCGGCGTCGAGGTCGTCCGCACCGGCGGCGTCCCCTGCCTCCCCGTGGGTCATGATGTCGGCGTAGTGGAACGTCGCCTCGCCGAGCAGTCGAAGCGGCTGTTTCCCGGCGATGGTCGCCGCGAGCTCGCGGCCGAGCACCTCGTCGACGATGAAGCCCGGATAGTCGCCGTCGACGTCGAGGTCGCGCAGGATGGCGACCATGGCCGCGACGTTCACCGCCCGGTCGCCGTCGGCGAACAGGTCGTCGACGGCGGCGTGATACTGGTCCGCCGAGATCGGGTCGACCGACACGGCGAACTGCTCCGCCAGGGCAGCGCGGATGTCGTTGACCAGCGGAACGATGACGTTCACACGCGCTCTGACCCAGTCTCGCTCCTGTGCGACGCGCTCTGGTGTCACTTCCATACACCGATGTTCGGGGGTGAACCCCCTGAGTATTGCGAAGGCTTTTATAACTCGAATGGCATACCGTCGAATAAGCGGGTTCTCCCTGGGTCCTCCCGCGCAGACGACTGTCTGGGACGGGCTCCAACCGCAGGTACCACGAACATGTACCCGGCCGATACTACAGACTTCCAGCGATTCCAGTGTGACCGCCGACACGGTACACAGCGACGTGACCGTTCCGCGGCGGCCCCAGCGCCGGGCACTCCTGCGACCGGAATCCAAGGACCCGTCCGCAGGTGCGGTGACAGACACCGCCCGCATTCGGACATCATGGCACTACCTTTTCCCGAGATATGAGTTCCGTAGACCAACAACTCGAAGAACTACGAGCAGAGATCACGAGCGAAATCCCGAACGACATCTCCGTCTCCGCGGTCAAGTACGAAGGCCCGGAGCTGGTCGTCTATACGCGCGACCCGAAGAAGTTCGCCCAGCAGGGCGACCTCATCCGGAAACTCGCCTCGAAGCTACGCAAGCGAATCACCGTCAGGCCCGACCCCGACGTCCTCTCCCCGCCCGAATCCGCACGCGAGGAGGTCATGAGCGTCATCCCCGAGGAGGCCGGCGTCACCGACCTCGACTTCCACGCTGACACCGGTGAGGTCGTCATCGAGGCACAGAAGCCGGGGATGGTCATCGGCCGTCACGGCTCCACGCTCCGCGAGATAACGCAGAAGGTCGGCTGGACACCCGAGGTCGTCCGCACGCCGCCGATCGAGTCCTCCACCGTCTCGAACGTCCGTAACTTCCTCAAGCAAGAGCGCGAGGACCGCCGGGACATCCTCGAACGCGTCGGCCGGCAGATCCACCGCGACGAGATGTCCAAGGACGAGTGGGTCCGCATCACGACGCTGGGCTGCTGTCGCGAGGTCGGGCGGGCTTCGTTCATCCTCTCGACGCCCGAGACCCGCATCCTCATCGACTGCGGTGACAAGCCCGGTGCCGAGGACGAGGTCCCCTACCTCCACGTCCCCGAGGCGACCCCGCTCAACAGCATCGACGCGGTCGTGCTCACCCACGCCCACCTCGATCACTCCGCACTCGTCCCGCTGCTGTACAAGTACGGCTACGACGGCCCGATATACACCACGGAGCCGAGCCGTGACCTGATGGGGCTGCTCACGCTGGACTACCTCGACGTGGCGGCGAAGGAAGGTCGTACCCCGCCGTACGAGTCCGAGATGGTCCGCGAGGCGATCAAGCACACCATCCCGCTCGAGTACGGCGACGTGACCGACATCGCGCCCGACGTGAAGCTCACGTTCCACAACGCGGGCCACATCCTCGGCTCTGCGGTGTCGCACTTCCACATCGGCGACGGCCTCTACAACGTCGCGTTCTCCGGCGACATCCACTACAAGGACACCCGCCTGTTCAACGGCGCGGTGAACGACTTCCCGCGGGTCGAGACGCTCGTCATGGAGTCGACCTACGGTGGGCGAAACGACTACCAGACCGACCAGGAGGACTCCGAGCAGAAGCTCATCGACGTCATCAACAAGACCCACGACAAGGGTGGGAAGGTCCTCATCCCGGCGTTCGCGGTCGGTCGGTCCCAGGAGATCATGCTCGTGCTCGAACGGGCGATGCGCAACGGAGACATCCCCGAGATGCCCGTCCACCTCGACGGGATGATCTGGGAGGCGACCGCCATCCACACCACGTATCCCGAGTACCTGCGTGACGACCTCCGCGACCGCATCTTCCACGAGGACGAGAACCCCTTCCTCGCCGAGGAGTTCAACCACATCGACGGCGGCGAGGAGGAGCGACAGGACGTCGCCGACGGCGGCCCGTGTATCATCCTCTCCACCTCAGGGATGGTCACCGGTGGGCCCATCATGTCCTGGCTGCGCCACATCGGTCCCGACGAGGACTCCCGTCTCGTCTTCGTCGGCTACCAGGCACAGGGGACGCTCGGTCGCCGCATCCAGAACGGCTGGGACGAGATTCCGGTCAACGGCCGCAACGGCGGCGGGCGCTCGGACACGATGAAGATGAAGATGGACGTCGAGACCGTCGACGGCTTCTCCGGTCACGCCGACCGGCAGGGCCTGATGGACTTCGTCCGCACGATGAACCCGCGCCCCGAGAAGGTGCTCTGTGTCCACGGCGACGAATCCTCCGTGCAGGACCTCTCCTCCGCGCTCTACCACGAGTTCAACATGCGGACGTTCGCCCCGAAGAACCTGGAGACGTTCCGGTTCAAGTAGGACGTTTCTCCCGTCGGTTTTCACGGTTCTCGGTCGTCAACCAGCACGGCTGGGTCCGCGAATTCAAGTACGAAGCCGCGGCCACGGACCGGCGTGCTGTGACGAACGCCACACGGTGGTCGCGGGTGCGCGGCACTCCCACCGTGATGGACCCGGGTCGAGAGTCCCCGACCCAGAATCGAGTGTCGCCTGTTCGCCACCACCGAGTCTCGAGTGACAACGCTTTTCCACGAGGGAGCGGTCCGACAGACCATGCTCAACTCTCCCGTCTCGTGGGCGCTGCTGGCCATGCTCGCCTGGGGGCTCTGGGCCGTCGTCGCCGACATCGCGACCCGAAGCGTCTCACCGACGGTCGCGATGGTCGTCTCCTACTTCGTCGGTGCCGGCCTCGCCCTGGGGTACGTGTTCACGCGGCCAGAGAGCATCGAGTACACCCGTGACGGGCTGGTCACCGCGGGAGTCGCCGGGGTCTTCGCCGGGCTCGGTGCGGTCGCGTTCTACGCCGGGCTCGCCCGCGGTTCGACCAGCGTGGTCACCACCGTCTCTGCGCTCTACTTCGTCGTCGCGGCCGCCATCGGCATCGCGGTGCTGGACGAACCGCTGACGCTCGAACGCGTCGCCGGCATCGGGTTCGCTGTCGTCGCGGTCGTCCTGCTGGCGCGGTAAGAATCCGGCACGCGCCAACCTTCTTGTCGGTCCCCTGCGCACCGGGGAGCATGCGCCTCGCGCTCATCGCCCACGACGAGAAGAAGCCAGACCTCATCGACTTCGCGCGCAGCCGGAGCGACGACCTCGCTCGCTTCGACCTGATGGCCACCGGAACCACCGGGAAGCGACTCATGGAGGCGACCGGACTCGACATCGAGCGCAAGCAGTCGGGCCCCATCGGTGGCGACCTGCAGATCGGGGCCGAGATCGCCGAAAACGAGTGCGCTGGTGTCATCTTCCTCCGTGACCCGCTCACTGCACAGCCCCACGAACCCGACGTGGCGGCCCTGCTTCGCATCTGCGACGTGCACGAGGTCCCGCTGGCGACGAACCTGGCGAGTGCCGACGCCGTGCTCGACGAGCTGGTCGAGCGGCTGGAATCGCAGGCGGAGTGACGACACTCACTCGGGCGCGTCGGCCGGGTCGATGACCTCACCCGTCTCTGGGTAGACACCGACCTGGTCACAGACGTCCGCGAGTGGACACGCTTCCGGGTCGTCCAGACACGCTGGCTTGCGGGCAGTGCAGTACTCCCGCCCGAACTGTATCATCGCGGTGTGCCCAAAGCCACATTTCTCGGCGGGCACGTCACGCTCCAGGTACTCTCGGACGTCCTCGTGGTCGGCGTCGGCCGGCGCGAGGCCCATCCGACGAGCGATGCGGTGGACGTGCGTGTCGACGGGGAAGACGCCGCCACGACCCCCCGAAAAGAGGAGGACGCAGTCCGCCGTTTTGGGGCCGACGCCCTTGACGCCCAGCAGGGTGTCCCGAACGTCGTCGGGGTTGCCATCTCGCACGTACTCGTCGAACGCGGTGGTCGAGCCGAACTCATCGAGCACCCACTCGGCGGCGCGCTGGATGACTTCCGACTTCTGGTTGTAGAGCCCGGCCGCGGAGATTGTCTCCGCGAGGTCGTCCTGGGAGACGTCGACCAGCGTCTCCGCCAGCTCGTCCTCGGGACCGTACCGGGCCATGAGCTGGTCGTGGGCGGGCTGGCTCGCCTTGTCGCTCGTGTTCTGGCTCAGGATGGTGCGCACGAGGCACTCGAAGGCATCTTGCCCACCGTACGCTTTCTGCCAGTACATCTCACCGAGGCGATCGACGACCGCTTCGGCGCGGGTCGCGCACTCGCCGGGCTGGAACTCGGCGGCGATGCCGCCACCACTGGGACCACCGGAGATGTTCTCCGTGGGTTCGTCGTCTGGCATGGCCGTGGGTTGGGACGGGAGGGTGAAAACCGCCGCGCTCTCCGAGGTCGGCTTCTAAAACGAGTTCAGGCGTCGACTTCGAGCGTCACCGTGACCTCGGCTCCCTCGGCCAGCGCAGCGACCAGGTCGCGGTCGAAGCCCTCGGCGGCGAACGGGGCGGCGAGCATGATGGTCCGGTCGTCGACGTAGTCGGAGGTACGCCCGACCATGCTCCGGTCGTTGGTGAATTCGAGCGAGGGATGGCCGAGACCGGTCACGGAGTCCGAGTAGCCGCCAGCTTCGATGGTGAAGGTGATTCGTGCGCCCTGAGTCTGGCACAACTCGACGAACTCGGGGTCGAAGTCAGCCGGACTGCGGTCGGCGTCGATGGCGAGGATGCAGTCGCCGGCCGGGGTGAGATAGTCGTCCGTGGTCACTTCGAACGTGCTCGTGTGCTCGGCGGAGACGTTCTCGTGGCCGCGGGCGTGGATGACCTCTTGCATGCCCCGGCGTATCCGACCGGTGAACTTAGTCCTCGCGAACGACCGTGACGGTCACCGCACCGCAGGTGCACTCGTAGGCGCGCCGTACGCCACCGTCGGTCCGCATGGTGAGCATCAGGCGGTCCGCGTCGAGTGTCGCGTCACAGCCCTCGCAGGTGCCGGTCAGGTGTTCGAGCATACTACGGGGAACGACCGCACCCCATGTCAAGGTCCGCCAACCGCGCGGTGAAAGTGAAAGTGGTCGGAAGACCTTTCCTGATTGCGGTCGGTCTGTCTGTTCGTATGACGAGCCAGTGGGAGGGGGCTACGGTCGTGGAGGCACACGGCGACGAGCCACCGGCGGTCGACTCGTGGGAACCCGTGACGGTTCCGGGTCGGCCGACCACGTTCGCTGGCGACGATGCGGTCGCCTACCGACTCCGGTTCGGCGACCCACGGTCGGCGAGCGACCAGCGGGTACTCCTGGATTTCCGTGGTGTGTACGGACGCGCTCGTATCTGGCTGAACGGCGAGTTGCTCGGCGAGCACGACACGTACTTCCAGCCGGCGCAGTTCGAGTTCGATCCGGAGCCGGAGAACGAACTAGTCGTCGAGTGCCACCGCCCGACCGACGGGTTCGGTGGTGTGTACGAGACGGATATGGTGCCGGATTCCCTGGCAGTCCCCGGCATCTGGTGGGGGGCGCACCTTCGATTGCGCCCGCCCGCGTTCGTCACCGACCTCATGATAAACCCGCGACTGACCGACGAGGGTGCGGTCATCGACACCGCAGTCTGTGTGGATGCGGCGGAGCCGGTCGACGAACCGGTGACGCTCTCCCTCCGCCCCGAAGGGTTCCGTGGTGGTGGCGCGATGGAACGTGTCCACGTCGACGCGGCCGCGGGAGAGCGCGTCACCGTCACCCGAACGCTGGCGCTTCGTGACCCGGCGTACTGGTGGCCTCGTGGGTACGGGGACCAGCACCGGTACACGGTCCGGGCGAAGTTCCGTGACCACGAACGGAGCCGGACGACCGGTGTCTGTCCGGTCCGCTATGACGGCGGGCTCTGGGCGAACGGCGAGCGCGTCCAGGCCCGCGGGGTGAACGTCATGCCGAGTGACTCACCCATTGCAGACCTCGAACGCGCCGCGGCGGCGAACTGTAACTTCGTTCGTGTTCACGCGCACGTGCTGCCGCAGTCGTTCTACGACGCGGCGGACGAGGCGGGGATACTGGTCTGGCAGGACCTCCCCCTCACTGGGCCACAGGCGGTCGACCCCGGCCGCGGACAGGGACTCGCCCGGACGTTGTCGGCCGAATACGACCACCACCCGTCGGTCGCCCTGTTCGGCGTCCATGACGACCCCGTCGACCCGTTCCCGGAGCGACTGGGGAGCGGTCGCCTCGCTCGTCTTCGGTTCCGGCGGCGCGTCAGCGGGACCACGTTCGATCGGTCGACCGCGGACACGATCGCGAGCGCGTTCCCCGAGGGTGCGACCGTGTTCCCGGTGTGTGGCCCGCCGGGCAGTTCCCCGGATGCGGCGCACCTGTATCCCGGCTGGAACTACGGCGACGCCGACACGGTCGAGTGGCTTCTCTCGACGTATCCGGAGTTCGGGACCGTCGTGACCGAGTTCGGCGCAGGATCGCTCACCGAACGGGGGGAGAACCCGGTTGGCCTCGACCGTGAGACCCATGATGCGGTTGTGGGCGGCGACGGGGCAGGGGCGTCGCAAGCCGCGCAGTCGAGAACCATCAAGCGTGTCGCGGAGGCGCTTCGGCGGTCGGGTACGGACATCCTCGCCGCGTTCTGTCTGCGCGACGTTGACGCCGGCGGTGGCATGGGTATCGTCTCGGTCGACGGGACCGAGAAGCCAGCCTACGACGCGCTGGCCGACTCGTTCCAGCCGGTCGTCGCGCTGCTCGACGGCGAGCCGACGGGCTCTGTCGGTGTCACGGTGGTCAACGATTCGCCTGCACAGGTCGATGGGACCTTCTCGTGGACCGCCGGGGACGCTGGTGAATCGATACCGGTCGTGGTCGCGCCGAGCGCCCGCGAGCCAGTTGGCACCGTCTCGATTCCGGCTGGTGCGGACCGGCTCGAGCTCGTCGTCGAGGCTGGTGGGACGCGGTACGTCAACGAGTACTCTTTATAACCGGAATCGTCGTGTATGGTAGCAATTTACACACCCTGTGTCGGCGCTGTCTCCCGATTCCGGGAATATAGGCAATCGGTACCTTTAAATTACTTGCCGTGGTAGTAATCGATACCAGAACGCCGCCGGTGTTCCGGTAGCATCGCTAGCCGACCAGAATGACACGGAATCTTGTCCCCGAGAGGTCGCAGGCCGCCAGCGAGAGCTACCGTTCCGGCGCGGGACGGAATCGAGGTACGAATACACAATGGCTGATTCGATAGACACATCCAAGAACGTAGAACTCACAGAAGACGACCTTGCGAACAAATCCAAAGGTCAACTTATCAAGCTCGCAGGACAGCTGCGAGACCGACGTAACGATCTCAACCAGATGGCTTCTGAGCGGGCTTCCAGCCGTGACGACCTGAACGCGAAGACTCGCGAGAAGGTCGACGAGGCCCAGGAACACCGCGAGAAGCGTGACGAGCTCAACGAGCTGGTCCAGGAGCACAAACAGAAGCGCAACGACCTCAACGCCGACGCTAACGAGCTCTTCGACAAGGTCGAGGAGATGAAGTCCGACCTGGAGCTCGACGACGGCAAGGACCTCGAAGAGCTCGAGTCCGAGATCGAGGACCTGGAGTTCAAGCAGCAGACCGAGGTTCTCTCCTCCGAGGAGGAGAAAGAGCTCATCGAGAAGATCGAGTCCAAGCGCGAGGAGTACCAGAGCCGCAAGGAGAAGATGGGGCAGAACGACGACCTCGACGAGCTCGTCGAGGAGGCCGAGGAGGTCCGTTCTGAAGCATCCAAGCACCACCAGAAGGTCACGGAGCTCGCCGACAAGGCACAGGAGCACCACAACCAGATGATCGAGGCCTACCGCGAGGCCGACGACATCCGTGACGAGGCCGACGAGATGCACGAGAAGTTCGTCGAGGCCCAGGAAGCGGCCGACCGTCACCACGAGGACTTCGTCCGCGTCCAGAAGCGCCTGCGCGAGATGGACAAGAAGGAGGAGGAGGCCAAGCAGTCCAAGCGCGACCAGAAGCGCGAGGAAGTCGAGGCCGAGGCCGAGGAGATCTACCAGAAGTTCAAGGAAGGCGAGACCCTCGACACCGAGGACCTGATGAAGCTGCAGAAGGCTGGCCGCCTCTAAGCGCCCAACTCGGGGACTCTCTCTGTTTGCGGTCCCGACGTGCAGCACTTTGATTGCGTTTTTCTCGACCGTCCGTGAGCGACAGCACCGCCGGTCACGGCAGTTTTTTATCCCTTCTCGTGCTCGCATTGGGTAGTGGCTACGCTGGTCGTGTGCGTCGACCGTACCGACGACATCGGACGGAAGACGGGGTTGGAGACGCCTGTTGTCGGCTGGGAAGCCGTGCGTTCGCTCGTCACGGACGTGGGGTTGGCCGACCCGGAGGACTCCAACGTGAACTGTCTGCTAGAGACACTCCGGGTCGCGCGTGACCTGCGCGACGAGGACGAAGAGACCGTCGTGGCGGTCATCTCCGGTGCGAGCGAGAACGTCGTGGGGGCTGACCGGTCGGTCGCCCACCAGCTCGACGAGCTGATCGCGCGCTACGATCTCGATTCCGCCGTCGTCGTCATCGACAGTGCACAGGACGAACGCCTGGTGCCGGTCGTCGAGTCACGACTCCGCGTCGATTCGGTCGACCGCGTCGTCGTGCGACAGGCCCGCGACATCGAGTCGACGTACTACCTGCTGAAGCAGTTCCTCGCCGACGAGGAGCTGCGCCAGACCGTGCTGGTCCCACTGGGTGTGGCGCTGGTCGCCTTCCCGGCGCTGGCGCTCACGGCGGGGCCGGCCGTCGGCGCGGCGACCATCACCGCCATCGTGGGGCTGTTCCTGCTCTACAAGGGCTTCGCGGTGGACGAACTGGCCAAAGACGGCGCGGCGCAGGTCCAGACCGCGCTCTACTCCGGTAACGTCTCCGTCGTCACGTACGTCGTCGCGGCCGGGCTGACGATGGTCGGGATGTTCGTCGGGGCGCTCGAGGTCTCGCGGATGAGCGGTGTCGAAGGCGTCGTGTTGCCGTCGATGATGTTCGTCTTCCACGCGGTCCCGTGGTTAGCGATGGCGGGTGCGACCGCGAGCATCGGGCGGGTGCTCGACGAGGCAATCGACTCCGAGGCCGTCCCGAACGCGATGTTGAACATGCCGTTCATCCTCGTCGCCGTCTCGCTGGTGATTCGTGGGTTCTCGGCGTACTTCCTCGAACGCAGCGATCTCATCGACGCGCTCCAGATTCCCCGGGTGACCGTCGGGCAGAGCGAGTTCGGGGCGTTCGCATTGCTCCCGGGTGAGCGCCTCGCCGGTTTCGTCGTCGTCGCAGTCCTGCTCGCGCTCGTGGGCGTGCGCATCGCGGCGGCGCTGTCTGGGACGGGTATCGAGGAGGCCGAACTCGAACAGGGTTCGTAGCGTCATCCGCGGTCCGTCACACGTTTACTCTCGCGGTCCACTTGGTCAGCTATGACAGCCGACGGTTCCTGGGTGAGCCTCTTCTCCGGCGGGAAGGACTCTTCGTGGGCCCTCTACCGGGCGCTCGAAGAGGGGCTTCCGGTCTCGCACATGCTGACGGTCCACCCCGAGGGCGAGTCGTACATGTACCACGTGCCGGCGACCGAACTCACGTCGCTGGCGGCAGAGAGCATCGGCCTGCAGCACGTCAACGTCACACCCGATGATTTCGACGCGATGACCGCGACGGACTCCGGCGAACAGGGTGATGCCGAACTGGAACCGCTGGAGGCCGCGCTCGCCGGCCTCAGCGACGATCTGGAGGGGGGCCTCGCGGGCGTCACCGCGGGTGCTATCGAGAGCGAGTACCAGACCTCGCGCATCCAGGCGATGGCCGACCGCCTCGGCTGTGACGTGTTCGCGCCGCTCTGGCAGCGCGACCCCTCGGAACTGGCGCGCGAGATGCTCGACGCCGGTTTCGAGATAACCATCCTGCAGGTCGCTGCACACGGTCTCGACGAGTCCTGGCTCGGGCGCACCCTCGACGCCGACGCCTTCGCGGAACTGGAAGCGCTCAACGAGGAGTACGGCGTTCACGTCCTCGGAGAGGGTGGGGAGTTCGAGACGTTCGTGACGGACGGGCCGCACATGGAGCGACCCATCGAGCTGGAGTACGAGACGGTGTGGGAGGGGACGCGAGGGCACATCGAGATTACCGACGCGCAGCTTGGCTGACTCGGCGAGACTGTGAAGTCCCGCCAGCGCAGCTGGCGGTCTTTTTGGCCCAGCTTTTTCGAGGAGTGGTGGGCGAGCGAAGCGAGTCCACCCGACGACGAAAAAGGTGGTTCCTGGGACGTTCGTCACGGACGGGCCGCATATGGACCGGCCCATCGAGTTGGAGTACGAGACGGTGTGGGAGGGGACGCGAGGGCACATCGAGATTACCGACGCACGGCTCGGGTAGGTTCGGGGCTGGAATCGCTCGACATGGCCTCCTTGTGAGTCAGTATCAATACACTGAATAGCACACGCGCCGTCCAGTCACCTGCCCGTTCTTCCGACACGTCGCTGCGGATTGCCCAACATTTACTATGTTGCGAGTAAATCACGAGGTATGGGAATCGATTACTCGGACCTTCACGATCCGAACGCGGAGTACACGATGCGTGAGCTCTCCGGCGAGACGATGGGAGTCACGCGCGAGCGCGGCGGCGGCCGGGACGTCCAGATAACGGACGTCCAGACCACGATGATAGACGGGAACTTCCCGTGGACACTCGTGCGAATCTACACCGACGCGGGCGTCGTCGGCACCGGTGAGGCCTACTGGGGCGCGGGTGTCCCGGAGCTCATCGAGCGCATGAAGCCGATGGTCGTCGGCGAGAACCCGCTCGACATCGACCGCCTCTACGAACACCTCATCCAGAAGATGTCCGGCGAGGGCTCCATCGAGGGCGTCACCGTCACGGCCATCTCCGGCATCGAGATCGCCCTGCACGACCTCGCGGGCAAGATCCTCGACATCCCGGCGTACCAGCTGCTGGGCGGCAAGTACCGCGACGAGATGCGCGTCTACTGTGACTGCCACACCGAGGCGGAAGCCGACCCCGAGGCCTGTGCCGACGAGGCAGAGCGCGTCGTCGAGGACCTGGGCTACGACGCCCTCAAGTTCGACCTCGACGTGCCCTCCGGCTTCGAGAAGGACCGCGCGAACCGCCACCTTCGCCCCGGCGAGATTCGGCACAAGGCCGAAATCGTCGAGACGGTCACCGAGCGCGTCAAGGACCGCGCCGACGTGGCGTTCGACTGCCACTGGACGTTCTCCGGTGGCTCCGCGAAGCGCCTGGCCAACGCCATCGAGGACTACGACGTCTGGTGGCTCGAGGACCCCGTGCCGCCGGAGAACCTCGACGTGCAGGAGGAGGTCACGAAGTCCACCATCACGCCCATCACGGTCGGTGAGAACCGGTACCGCGTGACCGAGGAGCGCCGCCTCATCGAGAACCAGGCGGTCGACATCATCGCGCCCGACATGCCGAAGGTCGGTGGCATGCGCGAGACCCGCAAGATCGCGGACGTCGCCAACCAGTACTACATCCCGGTCGCGATGCACAACGTCTCCTCGCCCGTCGCGACGATGGCCTCTGCCCACGTCGGTGCCGCCATCCCGAACGCGCTCGCCGTCGAGTACCACTCCTACGAGCTCGGCTGGTGGGAGGACCTGGTCGAAGAGGACGTCATCGTGGACGGCTACATCGAGGTGCCGGAGAAGCCGGGCCTGGGTGTCACGCTGGACATGGACGCCGTCGAGGAGCACATGGTCGAAGGCGAGACGCTGTTCGACGAGGAGTGAAACGACTCGTCGAGCCAGCAAATCTCCGATTTGCGCTGTTTGACGAAGTGTAAGCCGAAGTCACGCTCGTGAAGCAGAGCTTCACGGTGTTCGACGAAGCGGAGCTTCGTCAAATCAACGAGTCACAGCGCGAACGAAGTGAGCGACCGTCTCGTGCGATTCGGCGAGCAGGGAAATATTCGATTTCCCCGAATCCGTACGCCGGTCTGCCCAGATAGCAACCACCACTGCCGAGCACCGTTCTGTGCGAATCTCGGCCAATCGAGCTTTGTATATCAGGGTCCAGTCTTTGATAACGTGCCGAACACCTACGTTGTCGCCCTGGTGATCGCGGGAGGAATCAGTCTGGCACTGGCGGTTGTCGGGCTTCGTCGGTCCGAGGCGGTCGGGTCACGATGGTTCGTCCTCTTACTGACGAGCATCGCGGTCTGGTGTCTCGGAAACGCCGTCCGGTACGGCCAGACCGACCCCGAAGCGTTCCTGTTCTGGTACCGCGTCAGCAGGTTCGGCGCACAGACGGCTGTCGCGCTCGGACTGGTGTTCGTCCTGGCCTATGCGGGGTACGAGGGATGGACCCGGTGGCCGCGGGTCGGCCTGTTCGTCGTCCCACCACTCGCAATGTTGACGGTCGTCTGGCTCGCACCGTCGATGATCTGGGCCGACACCACGGTGGTCCGGGAGTCGCCGGTGCTCGTGATGGACTTCACCTACACGCCGCTGTTCTCGGCGTGGTACTTCCTGCAGTACGCCCAGATAGCGATAACGCTGGGAGTACTCGTCATGGTCGCGTCCCGGGACCAGCGCCTCTACCGGTTGCAGGCGTTGACCATGCTCGGGGGCGTCATGGTTCCGGTGTTCGGGAACCTCCTCTGGTGGTTCGGTGTCAGTCCCGTCGAACACCTCGACCTCTCCCCGTTCCTGTTGTTGGTGACCGGGGTGTCGTTCGCGGTGAGCCTGTTCTCGTTCGAGCTGTTGCGGGTCCTCCCGGTCGCCAGGCACACGCTGGTCGCGGAGATGCAGGACGGGTTCGTCGCGCTCGACGACGACGGGCGGATCGTCGACGCGAACGCCGCCATGGCGGGGATACTGCAGCGGTCCATGAACGATCTGGTCGGCGAGCAGTTCTCGGCAGTCGTGCCAGAAGGCGGGAACGGGAACACGGCCGAGCGATACCCCGAGGACGTGGTCGTCACCGTCGCCGGGGAGCGCCGCCACTTCGATATGCGGCGGACGTACGTCTCCGAGAACTCCGATGGAACCGACCAGTTGCTCGTCTTCCGAGATATCACGGCCAGGCGACGCGCCGAGAAGCGACACAGTCGGCTCGTCGAGGAGTCCTCGGACCTCGTGACTGTCTTCGATAGCGACGGCTGCATCGAGTACGTCAGCCCCTCGGTACGGGGCGTACTCGGGTACGACCCGAACGCCATCCGTCGCAACTCGGTCGAGCAATTCACGCATCCCGAAGACAGGGACCGGGTCTGGGCCGACATCGAGACGGTCCTCTCGGACCCGGGCGGGTCGGTGACGTTCGAGCATCGGCTCCGTCGGGCCGACGGCTCGTGGTGTCTCGTCGAGTCGAAGGCGCGCAACCTCGTCGAGGACCCCGTCATCGGGGGCATCGTCGTCAACTCCCGCGATATCACGGTTCGCGAGGACCGAAAGCGCCAGCTCGAAGCGCAGAACGAGCGCCTCGAACGCTTCACCAGCGTCGTGAGTCACGACCTGCGCAACCCCCTTGGCGTGGCCACGGGCTATCTCGAACTCGGTCGCCAGACCGGGGAGGATGCGGCCTTCGAGGAGGTGAACGAGGCACTCAAGCGGATGGACCGGATGATACAGGACCTGCTGACCCTGGCGCGTGAGGGGCGGACCATCGACGACAAGCATCCAGTCGACCTCGAGAGCGTCGCTCGAGAGGCCTGGGAGGCGGTCCCGGACGCGACAGGCCGCTTGCTGGTGGACGTGTCCGACACGGTTACCGCGGACCGACAGCGTCTCCGGGAACTGTTCGAGAACCTGTTTCGGAATAGCGTGGAACACGGTTCCACGAACAGCCGGTCGGAGACCGGCAACGCCGTCGAGCACGGCTCGAGGAACATTCGAGCAGACCCAGACGACCCACCCGGCGTCTCCGTCACGATCGGGGAGACTACGGGGGGATTCTTCGTCGAGGACGACGGCCCCGGCATTCCACCCGAGAAGCGCGACGCCGTGTTCGAGTTCGGTCACACCTCGACCGAGAGTGGAACCGGGTTCGGGCTGAGCATCGTCAGTCGCATCGCGGAGGCACACGGCTGGTCCGTCACCCTCACCGAGAGCGACGCGGGCGGGGCACGGTTCGAGTTCGAGACGGATGGCACGACCGGCGGCGTCG
The DNA here is from genome assembly GCF_051207375.1 of Haloarchaeobius pelagicus. Lineage (NCBI taxonomy): Archaea > Methanobacteriati > Methanobacteriota > Halobacteria > Halobacteriales > Halorubellaceae > Haloarchaeobius > Haloarchaeobius pelagicus. The sequence goes on from NZ_JBPJZD010000001.1 coordinate 817,617, forward strand.
GAGAGGACCGGGCAGAACCCGAGTCGGCGATGGACGACTAAGTCACCGACAGAATACTGGCGGTTCCCGACGGCCGAGGCTCAGCCGTGGGCCGCGCCGACGGGGTCCATCTTCCCGCCCGAGTAGACCAGACTGGCAAGCAACAGCAGGACGCCGACGGGGAGGAGCCATTCGAACACGGTCAGGAGCGCGCCCGAAGCGGAGACCCCGAGCGCGATGAGGACGACCGGGCCACAGCACGCGGTCCCAGAGAGCAGCGCCGGGACCGCCGCGAGGACGCTGGTACTGGAGCCAGCGCCACCGCGGTCGATGCCACACGCTTTCGGGTGCCGCCACGTCAGGTACGTGACGCCGAGGTTGATGCCCACGAGGCCGGCGAGAACCAGCCCGAGCGCGATGTTCAGGGGTGAGACCAGCAGCCGGACGACTTCGAGGTTCACCAGCGCGATAGCCTCCCAGGCGAACCGGCTCGTCGTCGGCTCGAACATCCGCGCGACCGGGTCGCTGACGACGATGTAGCCGACCCCGAAGCCGCTCCGGATGGCGAGGTCGCCGATGGCAACCAGGTAGATGCCGAGGTACAGGGCCGTCACGGCGAGGGTAACAGCCAGCGAGTCCCGACGACCGAGTGCGAGTCGGACCGCGTGACCGGTCCGGGACACCCTGTCGGGAACCGACCAGGACCGCTGGTTCGTCTCAGACATAGATCTCGGTCGAGGGGTAGAACGCGAACCAGGCGAACCACATCGCGTCGAACGCGGGTATCGACTCGAGTGGGAGGGCGTCGCCGGTGTGGGTCTCGCCGTCGACCGCGTACTGCTCGCCGTCGGCTACCACCTCGCTGTCGGCCCGATAGACGTAGCCCGTGTCGAGGTCGGGTTCGTACACCGCGACGACCGGCACGTCGCCGGCCATGCCGGTCACGACGCGTTCCTGGCTGAGGTGTATCTTCGAGACGGCGAAGGCACCGCTTCCGGTCCGCGCGCCGATGACGACCATCTTCGGCGCGTGGCGGCCGTCCTGTTTCTCGGGTTCGAACAGCATCCCATCGGTCTTGTAGTAGCCCGCTTTCGGGTTGTACGTCCCGTAGGGGTCGCGACCGTAGTCCCGGATGTAGCCGGTGTCCTCGGTGAGGAGTGTCGTGTCGGGGTGGACCGCTTTCCACTTGTCCCAGGTGGTCCAGGTGACGCGGACGTGCTGGAGGCTGTGGTCCCTGTAGCCGCCCGAGATGGCCGTGCCCATCACCTGTGGCCACCGGCTGTCGGTCTCGCGGTCGTACATCACCAGGTTGGAGTTGAGCAGGTTGCCGGAGACACCGAACTCCGTGTCGCCACGCAGGTAGCCGATGGCCGTCCCGGTCAGCGGACAGTACGAGACGGTGACGTTCTCGTCGCCGAAGGTGTCGTTGACGATCTCGTGCCAGACCAGGATGGACTGGGGATACGCCTTCGTCTCGCCGTTCAGTTCGACGCCGAAGACGGGGTCACCCGTCCGAACCCGAGAGCCGACCGTCGATGCGGCCTCGAACGTGGGCTCGTCGATGGAGGGGATACCGTCCTTTGGCGGGCCACCCGACCGGACCCAGTCGTTCAGCGTCGCGTAGTCGTACTCGACGGTGAACCGCTCGTCGGCCAGCGGAACGGCGGTCCCGGGGCTGCCGCCGCCCGCCGTGGGGTCGCTTCCAGTGTCGGCGGCCGTCGTGCCGGTCCCGCCGCCACCACCGCCACCGACCGAGGCGGTGTTGCCACCGCCGGCACCGAGACAGCCCGCGAGGCCGACGAGCCCACCGCCGGCCGCGGCGAGCATCGCTCGGCGCGTGTGTTTCTCTCCCATGCTGGTAGGGAGGTCGCGAACCCTCTTACCCGTATCCGGAGCGTGCATCGTCGCCGCACGAGCGAGGGACCTACATGTACCCCAACTCGCGCAGCCGCCGCATGTACGCTTCCGGTTCGTCTGCGCGGGCCGCGCGCTCTGGCATACCGTTGCCCGCGAGCACCCAGGCTGGTCGGTCGGATTCCCGCCCCGAGCCCGACGCCGTGCCCAGACTCCGGTAGCCGTGGAAGTACTGTGGAGCGACCGGCAGGTCCGAGACCGAGAGGTCCGGCGGCAGGTCCGCGGCGTTCCGGGGGATGTGGCCCATCGGGTACCCGACCACGGCCTCCGGGACCACCGTCTCCCAGGTCACCGCCCACACGTCGCGCTCGCCGAGCGCCAGCAGCGGCTGAACCCGGTCGTGCGGGACGGGTGCGTCTCGACGTGGCGAGAAGAACGTCTCGTCGGCCCGGGCGTACTGTTCGTCCCAGCGAACGCCGGTGAGCACCGCGTCGAACCCGTGGTTCTCGAGTTCGTCGACGAGTGCCCGCGTCGTCAGCATGTGCGCCCCCTCGGTCGTGTCGGCACTGACGGTGAACTCGTCGCGGTCGTAGTCGAGGACGGTCCGGAGCTCTCGGCGGGCACGCTCGGGGAGCGCCCCGACCGGGACCGATTCACCGGGTTCGAACGTCCGGAAGTCCCGGTTGCGCGCCACGTGCAGGTCCAGCTTCCAGCGAGTCGCCCAGCGTTCGACGAACGCGGCGGTCTCTCGGAAGTGCTGGTAGTGGTCGATGAAGACGACCGGCGGAACCGGGAGGTCCCGTTCGGCCGCGACCTGGCGGACCAGCCACAGTAACAGCGTGGAGTCCTTCCCGCCGGTCCAGCAGACGACGGGGTTGTCGTAGGTCGTGAGCGCTGTTGTGACCACCCCGCGTGCCCGATCGAGGCGCGATTCGACCGTCGGGTAGTCCTCGGCGGTCTCGCCAGTACCGAGGGTGTAATCGACAGCAGGGGTGGATTCCATACCCCTAGAGAAGCGGTGTGGGAAAGTATCGCTATCGGGTGTGTGACTCGGCGGCCGAGCTTACATGTAGCCGAGGTCGCGCAGGCGCTCCATCAGGTCCTCCTTGTCCTGGGCGCGGCCGGCGCGCTCGGTCGTGTTCTCGAGGTCCTGCAGCCAGGCGGGCTCCTGTTCGGCCTTCTCCGTGGAGACCTCGGAGCCGAGCGAGCGGAAGCCCTCGAAGTACTTCGGCGACACCGGGATGTCCTCGTGGGTGAGGCCGTTCGGCAGGTCGTCGTAGTCCTGCGGGACGTAGCCCTCGTCCGGGTAGTCCTCGACGGTCTCGGGCACCACGAAGTGCCAGAACGCCTCCCAGACGTCTGCCTCGGTGAACTGGAGGATGGGCTGGATGCGGTCGTGGGGCGGGTAGATGTCGGGGTCGTGGCGCGGGCTGAAGAACGTCTCGTCGGCACGAGCTTCCTGCTCGTCCCAGCGGATGCCGGAGATGATGCCGTCGATGCCCTCGGATTCGAGCGTGTCGTTCAGTGCGACGGTCTTCAGCAGGTGGTTGCCGACGTAGGTGTCGAGCAGGAACGGGAACGTCTCCTCCTCGTACTCGAGGATGTTGCGGATGTGGTGCTGGTTGTGCTCGGAGAGCGCGTCGACCGGGATGTCGTCGCCCGGTTCGAGGTCGTTCTCCTCGACGTACTGCCCGACGTCGGTGTTGCGAGCCCACTTCACCTCGAGGTCCCACTCGTCGGCCCAGTGCTTCACGAAGTCCATGAGCTCGTCGAAGTGCTGGTAGTGGTCGATGAAGACCGTGGTCGGGAGGTCGAGGTCGTACTGCTCGGCGACCTCCTTGACGAAGTAGAGCGTGAGCGTGGAGTCCTTGCCGCCGGTCCACATCACGGCCGGGTTCTCGTACTGTTCGAGACCTTTCTTGGTCACGTCGAGCGCTTTCTCGAGTTTGTGCTCGATGGACGGGTAGTCTGCGGGGGACTCGCCTTCGCCGTCCGTGTAATCGACGTCGAGGTAGTCGGGGAACTCGGACATCTGTAATGAGATGTAATTACGACCCTCGAAAAAGGTCTTTTGGGTTCGACCTGCTGTGCCAGCCGTTGACGCACCCGCGTCACCCCAATAGCCGGAACCTTCTTAGCCGACCGCGGGGACGTTCCGGACATGGATACGAGGCGCGGGATGGCCGTCGTGGCTATCGCCGCAGTGCTGGTTACGAGCGGATGTCTCGGCTTCGTCATGGGCGAGGAGCCGCTGGAGTACTCGGCGAACAAGGCGACGGTCGCCGACGGGGCACTCGGTGACAGCGGAACCGGCTACACAGAGAGCAGCGTCGAGAATCAGACCATCGAGATAAACGGCACCGAGGTCGGCATCGGTGACCGGACCATCATCGTCGACAACTGGATCGCCCAGTACGAGAAGCAGGACGACTTCATCGACCAGCAGGTCGGGCTGTTCGCGGTCGTCTCCACCCACGAGGTCGACGTCATCGGCCAGCCGCAGAACCCGGTCGGGAACATGAGCAACAGCGACCTCATCGACCAGGTGCTCGGCCAGTACCAGACGGGGTACGGCGACATCTCGAACGTCCGCCAGACCGGCACCGAGCAGGTGACCATGCTCGGCCAGCAGACCGAGGTGACCATCTTCACCGGCGAGACCACCCTGGAGGGGCAGACGGTCGAGATCAGCCTCTACGTCACGAAGGTCAAACACGGCGAGGACTACGTCGTCGCCATCGGCGGCCACCCGACGAAACTGCCCAACGAGGAGGCCGACATCTACACGATGATACAGAACGTCCGCCACGACACCGACGAGGAGTAGCCGACGCCCTCCCCTATCACCGCATTTATATTATTGTTGTTCTGAACAGACCGTATGAACAGGAGAGGAGCGCTTGCTGCGCTGGGCTCCGTCGTTTTTGGAGGGTGTCTTCGATTACAGTCACCCGACCAGTCGTCAAGCACGCGCTCGTCGACCGAGGGACCCACTGACACAGCCGTTCCAACGGAGACGTCGACAGCCGGTGAGACGACGACTACCGACGCGGTCGAGAATCGTCTCGCCATCACAGCCCGCTGGCAGACCTCGTTTCAGTCTGCCATCGACAGCCGAAAACACGGCGACACGATGTACATCAGCAGCGCGCGCCCTGACGATAAGGGTGCGGTCACGGCAGTGGACAGCGCCACGGGCGAGCGCACGTGGACGACAGAACTCGGCGGCTTCCCGGGGGCGCTGTATCTCGAATCGGATGCTGACACACTGTATGTCAGCGCGAGTAATCTGAAGACGGTGTATCTGCTCGATTTGGAGACAGGTGAACAGCTGGCGTCGGCGGAAATCGGTGACACGCAGGGAGCCGGTGCGCTCGCCGACAGCACGTTCGTCATCGGCACGAACAGTGGTCCAGGTGAGGACACACTGTACGGATTGCACTCGGAGACGCTCGCCGAGCAGTGGACGGTATCGAGCGACCTCACCGGGTTCAATGGAGCGGTAACGACGGACGATGCAGTGACTGCTGCGTTCCGAAACGGCCGGGTAACTGGATACGACCCATCGTCCGGTACGGAGTTGTGGGAGACTGACGCCACCATCGCGTCGCCACGACACGGACCATTCAGTGACCAGAAGGGCGGTGTGTTCGCGGTCCACTCATCGGACAACCAGCTGCTGCGGCTGGACCCGTCCAGTGGGGAGCGACTGTGGTCGTCACAGCTCGGCACGGAGACGGGAAGAGCGGCAGCGGTCGCACCACCGTCGTTCGACGAGGGAACCCTGTACCTCGGTGCGGACCAGCGCGTGATGGCGGTCGACATCGAGTCCGGTGACTCGGTCTGGACGCAGGACATCGGCGAGACCGTCACGTCGTCGGTCGCGATAGCGAAAGACGTCTGCTGGGTCGTCAGTGAGGACAGTGAAGACGAGACGACGTCTCTTCACGGGTTCCACCTCGATGACGGAACGGCCTATTACCAGGGGGTCCCGCAGGCTGTGAGCGACTTGCGGGAGGCGAGCGATACGGACGAACCACTCACACTGCGGCAGGTCAGCAGTACGGGCGACCAACTCACGCTCACCGCTGGCAAGAACGTGGTCGGACTCAGAACCGAACAACTGTGAGTCCCGTCTCGAAGATAGCGCCCTCCAACGATTCAACAAGCAATACAACCGTCGACAGCACGAGCGGTTCGCAGAACCCGAGTGCTGTCGTTCACGGAGTACGAACGAAGACGAAGTGAGCGAACCCGACGAAGAAAAAGGTACTAGTAGAACTCGCGGACCAGGTCCATCGCGTTCTCGGGCGCGCCGTCCGGAATCTCAGACATGTTCTCGGTGACGCCGTGGACCTCGTGGTACGGGACGGAGTCCTCGTCCTGGTAGAGGACGCCCATGTACTCCTTGTCGCCTTCGAGGATCTTCTTCTTCGCGGCCTCGCGGTCGGTCGGGTCGTGGCCCTCTTCCTTGAGGTCGACCAGGGAGTCGCGGAAGTAGTCGTAGGTGTCGACGTCGTTGAACGTGACACACGGGCTGAACGTGTTGACGAAGCCGAAGCCGTCGTGCTCGATGGCCTGCTGGATGATCTCGGCGTGGCGCAGGGCGTCGGAGCTGAACGACTGGGCGATGAACGTCGCGCCCGAGGCGAGGGCGAGCGCGAGCGGGTTGACCGGGGGCTGCTGCGGGCCTTCCGGGGTCGTGCTCGTCTCGAAGTCCGAGCGCGAGGTCGGGGAGGCCTGGCCCTTGGTCAGCCCGTAGATGCGGTTGTCCATGACGACGTAGGTCATGTCGGGGTTGCGGCGGACGGCGTGGACGAAGTGGCCGGCACCGATGGAGTAGCCGTCACCGTCGCCACCCGCGACCATCACTTCGAGGTCGGGGTTGGCGAGCTTGACGCCCGTGCCGACGGGGAGCGCGCGGCCGTGGACGCCGTGGAGCGCGTAGCTGTGCATGTAGGTGCCTATCTTACCGGAACAGCCGATACCGGCGACGACGAACGTGTTGTCGGGGTCGTTGCCCGTGTTCGCCAGTGCCTTCATCATGCCGTTCATCGTACCGAAGTCACCACACCCGGGACACCAGGTGGGCTGCTTGTCGGACTTGAAGTCGGTGAATCTAACGTCTGAGCTCATTGGTCTGCCTCCTGGGAGATCGCGTCCTTGATGTCTGCAGCGAGTTCGTCCGCCTTGAACCGGACGCCGTTGTACTTGTTGATGCGGGTGACGCGCTGGAGCACGTCGTGTTCGATGAGGTCCGCGAACTGGCCGGTCGCGTTACACTCGACGACGATGACCTCGTCGGCGGCCTCGACCTCTTCGGTGAGGTCGGGGCGCGGGAAGATGTACGGGACCGAGAGGACGCGGACGTCGACGCCGTCTTCCGTGAGGTAGTCGAGTGCCTCGTTGAGGGCACCCTCGTTCGACCCCCACGAGATGACGAGGTTGTCGGCGTCCGAATCGCCGAACTCGCGGTAGTCGAAGTTCTCCTGTTCTTTCGCGGTCTCGACCTTGCGGTTGCGCTTGTCGACCTGTTCGACGCGCACCTCCGTACTCTCGGTCCGGCGACCGAGTTCGTCGTGTTCGAGGCCGGTACTCATGTGCGCGCCCTGGTCCGTGCCGGGGAAGGCGCGCGGCGAGATGCCGTCCTCGGTGTTGGCGTGGGGCGTGAAGCGGCCCTCGTCGTCGAGCCACTCCCCGATGGTGTCGTCGTCGACGACCTTGCCGCGGTCGACCTCGACGGCGTCCATGTCGAACGTGTCCGGCGTGAACGTCTGCTCGGTGACGGCGAGCGAGAGGTCGGCGAGCACGTAGACGGGGGTCTGGTACTTCTCGGCGTAGTTGAACGCCTCGACGGTCTTCCAGAAACACTCGGCGATGGTGGTCGGGGCGACGACGAAACGCGGAATCTCGCCGTGGCCGCCGAACAGGGCCATGTTGATGTCGGCCTGCTCCTGCTTGGTCGGCATCCCGGTCGAGGGACCGGAGCGCATGACGTCGACGATGACCAGCGGGGTCTCGCTGGTGGCGACGAGGCCGAACGTCTCGGCCATGAGGTCGATACCGGGACCGGAGGTTGCCGTCATCGACCGGGCACCCGCGCGCGCCGCGCCCAGTGCCATGTTGATGGCGGAGAGTTCGTCTTCCGCCTGCACGACGTGGCCGCCGTACTGCTCGATGCGGCCGGTGAGGTACTCCATCACGTCCGTCGCGGGGGTGATGGGGTAGCCGGAGTAGAAGCGACAGCCGGCGGCGATTGCGCCCATCCCGATGGCCTCGTCACCGTTGAGCAGGACGTAGTCCTCGTCCGTGGTGTCGAGGTCGTAGTCGGTGTCGAGGTCGTAGTTCTCGCGAACGTACTCCGCGCCCATGCGGGCCGCCTGCTTGTTGTTCTCGACGAGCTTCTCGCCCTTCGAGCCGAAGCGCTTCTTGAGCGCTTCGTCGAGGTTCTCGATGGGGAAGTTGGTGATCTCACACGCGGCACCGAGTGCGACGACGTTGCGCATGATGGCACCCCCTGCGTCCTCCGCGATGGACTTCAGCGGTACGTCGACGCCGGTGATCTCGTCGGGGTACTCGGCGTCCCACGAGCGCTCGCCGTCGTAGATGATGACGCTGTCCTCGTGGAGCTCGTCGAGGTTCTCGTCGATGGTGCGCTGCGTGAGCGCGACGAGCAGGTCCAGTCGGTCGACCACGCTCTGTACGGGGTCGACTGCTGTGCGGATCTTGTAGGCTGTGTAGCCGCCGCGAATCCGCGACGCGAAGTCCTTCGAGGTGAATACGTGACGTCCAGCACGTGACAGTGCCTGAGCGAAAATCTTCCCGGTGGAGTCGATACCGTCTCCGGCCTCCCCGCCGATTGCCCAGTTTAAGTCCTCGGCCATGTTGGTGCGGGGGTACCCCTCGTGGGAGTAAAAGGGTTCTGAAACATGGGGAAACGCGCCGGAACGGAAGGAATTTACTCGGGACCGTAATAACTAGAATTATGGACGAGACGGTAGTCGACGTGCGGGGCGTTCGTACGGTCGGTCCTGACACTGTGGCACTGGACCTCGAGACACCCGACGGGTTCGACGCGCTGCCGGGGCAGTTCGTGTTGCTCCGGGCCGAGATCGACGGCGAGGAGCTGAGTCGGTACTACACCCTGTCGTCGCCGACGGTGGGGGAGACGTTCGAGATAACCGTGGGCGTCGACCCCGACGGCGACCTCACGCCGTGGCTCGCCGACCTCGACGAAGGCGCGGAGGTCCGAATCGAAGGCCCGTTCGGGAACGTGAGCTACGACGACGAGGGCGACGTGGTCGTCATCGCTGGTGGGCCCGGCATCGGCCCCGCGGTCGCCATCGCCGAGCGGGCGGTCGAGCGCGGACACGAGGCGACCGTCGTGTACCAGGACGACGAGCCGGCACACGAGGACCGTCTGGTCGAACTCGAAGATTCGGGAGCACTTGTGCAGGTGTTCGGGGACGACGCGGACGGCGAGGTCGGCGACGCGGTGGTGGCCGCGAGTGACCGTGGCGACCTGTACGTCTTCGGCTTCCAGGACTTCTGCAGGCTGGTCCAGGACGCGCTGGCAGACGCCGGACTCGACCCCGACGAAGCCAACGTCGAGAGCTTCGGGTAACGACTGGTTACCGCCCGGTAGCACCGGTCAGATTCTCACACTCTCTAAACGAGAAATCGGGAGTCTTACCACTCAAAGAATGCTGAATTCGGCGTTTCAGGTACCCTAATGGTCTTTTATGAGGGATTCTATTAGGGTACTATGCGACGCCGACAACTGCTCACCGCAATCGGTGGAACCGCATCACTCGCAGCTGTTGGCTCCGTTGGGGGAGCCACGGGGCGCGGCAACAACCGGTTCGACGCCAGGAGGCGCTACTACCGGTCCAGGTACGGACGAAAGGCAAATCTCGGGCCACGGGATGACACCTTCCCGGAGAGTGAACCGTTCGCGCGCGTGACGCTCGGCACGCGCGACGGGGTGGACTTCCCGGACAACCAGGTGGCCCGGACCATCAGACTCTGGAACGACAGTCCCGAGGCCCGGACCATCGGGGTCCGCATCAGGGACGCCGAGCGCATGCGACTCTGGCAGATTCGCGAGTACCCGGCGAACGGCTGGCTCGAAATAACCCTGAACCAGCCCACGGAGTACGACGTCGCCGTCGACGTCGAGGGACGGTTCGGCGGTGAGACCAGGATCACCGAGTACGACTGCAACACCGCGACCACGACCATCCGCGTCGAACCCGAAGGGACGGTCAAGTCGACCACGGCGACGACGCGCAAGGGATGTCCCGGGGCGGAACTCGTCGAGACGGCGCTCACGACCGAGAGTGGTCGGTGTGGCACCCTCGAAGGTGCGGACGTCATCCGCGAGAACGAGGAGGTCGTGGTCGACGGGCTCGTGTTGACGCCGAACCCGTGCTATACGGCCAGGGTCACCGGGACCGAACTCGAGGACGACGTGCTGACGGTCACCATCGGTGCCACGAAGTCGACGGATGCGGCCTGTATCCAGTGTATCGGGCACGTCCCGTACCAGTCGCGGATGCGGTTCCGCAACGCCTACCCGAAGCGCGTGGTCGTCGACCACGAGGTCAACGGCCGGAAGACCCGGATGGTCGACACCGAACTGGAGTGAGAACAGGAGAGTGAACCGGGCCGTGATGATGGGTCACTCGCCGACCGAGTCGTCGTAACAGACGAACTCGACACGATTTTCTTCGGGGTCAGAGAAGTAGAGCGACCGCCACGACACCCACTCGTGGGTGGCGAAGTCGAGCTCGACACCGAGCGATTCGAGCCGGTCGCGTTCGGCCTCGAAGTCCGCGAGGTCGATGGTGAACGCGAAGTGGTCGACGGTGGTTCTGGCTGGCTCCGGCGCGACGTACCCGTCCCCACCTGCGCGGTCGAAGAGCGCGACGATCTGCGTGTGGCCACCGTAGCCCTCGCGCAGGCGGAAGAAGGTGCTCGTCTCGAACCGTTCGAGCACCTCGAGGCCGACCACGTCGCGGTAGAATTCCGTCATCTCGTCGAGGTCCTCGACGCGCAGCGCCAGTTCACCGATCTCCTTTACGGCTCGGTCGTCAGTCATGCTGCTCGACACGACTCGCCGACACATCTCCATTTCGATGCGCGGGTGCCGGCACTGCGCAGTCGGTTCGCTTCCGAACCACCGACGCTACGCCAGTCACGAGCACAGGGTCCCCCTGGTCGACCCGACAGAGGCCAACAGTTTCATCTTGGCTGTTCACCGAGTGCCAGACGAGGCAATGCCGCCCGCCCGCTACAACGTGAACGAGGTCGCCAGACGTGTCGGTCGACTCACCGACGAGTACGACGACGTGACCGTCATCACCGAGCGCGAGGAGCCACAGAACCGGTTCGAGGACATTCGGGAGCACGCCGCCGAGGGCTACATCGGCGGGGCATACTGCTGGACGGTTCGCGCCGACGGCGGACAGGGCGGGTCGGACAGCCAGAACCCCGACGAGGGCGAGGACGCCCGGGAGGAACGAAAGCGCGTCCTCCTCGGGATGGGCTGTGAACGCGACAGCTGGTGTCCGCCGGGCGGTGGCCTGGAAGGCTACGACCCCGGGGAGCCCGGCAGTGGCGAGACGTTCGAGGAGACCGCCCGGCGGACCGTGCGCGAGGAGACCGGCATCGAGTGCGAGCCGACCGAGTGCGTGTTCGTCCACTGGGCCGTCGTCGAGGACCCACGGAGCCACGACGAGGTCCACCTCGCCTACGTCGTCTTCGACGCGGCGTACCGCGACGGGAGCGTGGCCATCGAACCCGAACAGCTCAACGGCGCGGCCTGGTTCGCCGACCTCCCGCCGAACCTGCACTACTTCGCCCAGCGGCGGGCCGACGAGTGGCCGGTCTGACCGCGGAAACCGGTAGTTTCTTTTCGACTGACAGACTGCTCACGAAGTCCATGCCGCCCGCCCGCTACAACGCCGACGAGGTGACCCGCCGCATCGAGCGACTCCAGGAGACGTACGAGGAGGTGCACGTCGAGCGAAAGCGTGAGGGCCCGATGGAGGAGTTCGACGACCTCTGCGGGTACGCCAGCGAGGGCTACATCGGTGGCGCGTACGCCTGGGTCGTCCGGAAGCCCGAACAGGCCCACGAACTCACCGAGTCGATGCCCGACGACGCCTTCGGGGACCAGGAGCGCGTGTTGCTCGGGATGGGTCGCGGGTCGAACCACTGGGGACCGGCCGGCGGGGGCCTCGAGGGGTTCGACCCTGCCGAGCCCGGGAGCGGTGAGACGTTCGAGGAGGCCGCGGTCCGCGAGGTCCGCGAGGAGACCGGGGTCGAGTGCGAGGTCCACGGCCCGGTGACGGTTGACCGACTGGTCGTCGCGGACCCCGAGGGCGAGGACGAGGTCCACCTCGCCTACGTTATCTTCGGCGGTCGGTACACCGGCGGCAGCATCGACGTCCAGCCCGGCGAACTCAACGGGGCCGCGTGGTTCGCCGACCTCCCCGCCGAAATCCACCCGAACGTCGAGTTCTGGCCCGAGTACTGGACGGCAGAGTAACGACGGCTCAGTGCTGGACGAACTCCAGTAACACGCCGCCGGTGTCCTTCGGGTGCATGAAGGCCACGTCGTGGCCCCACACGCCGGTCCGGGGCTCCTCGTCGATGAGCCGGACATCGTGGTTGCGGGCCGTGTCGAGCGCCGCCTCGATGTCGTCGGTCGCGACCGCGAGGTGGTGGATGCCCGCGCCGCGGTTCCCCAGGTAGCGGGCGATGGTCCCCTCGTCGTCGAGCGGTTCGAGCAGTTCGAAGTAGCCGTTACCGGTGTCGAGAAAGAGGACCTGCATCCCGTCGAACTCCTCCTCGTGGGCGACGGCGAACCCGAACAGGTCCGCGTACAGCTCGGCCATCGAGGCCGCGTCGTCGGTTGCGATGCCGGCGTGGTCGAAGTGCATACGAGGACCGACACGTCGGAGGGACATGAAGGTACAGAATCCGGTCTGGCGCAGTGGAGACGGTGCAGCAGTCGGCTGTCTGTTTTCGGTCACCACCTTGCCCACGTTCTCGGAGGGCGAGAACAGACTTGTGCATTTATGGGAATAGCGTGCAATATTACAATCATGGAACGAAACGTCGGCTCCACAGATCGGCTCGTCCGCCTCGCACTCGGTGCAGTACTCCTCGTCGCGGCCGCCGTCGTCGCTGCTGGCGTCGTCAGCCTCGGCAGCGGCACCGTCGCCACGGTGGTTGTTCCGTTGCTCCTGGCCGTCGTCGGCCTCGTCATGCTGGTCACGGGCTACACGCAGTCCTGCCCGGCCTACGCGCTGGTCGGCATGCGGACCCTCCGGCGCGGCCAGTGAGACGCTGACCGCGCGGGAGCGGACCCCGCAGCCCCTCCTGTTTTCCGAGTACCACGAGCAGAAACACACACCTACCCACGCCACACACCTCACCACATGCACCCCTCCGACCTCCGCGACGACATGCCCGTCCTCGACCGAACAGTCTACCTGAACACCGGCGCGAGCGGCCCGAGTCCCCGCCGCGTCACCGAAACCGTCGAATCGTGGTACGAGTTCCACGAGTTCGAATCCCCCGCCGGCGAGGGGATGTACATGCCTGCGTTCGACCTGTTCGACGACGTGCGCGAGACCGTCGCCAGCCACATCGGTGCTCGGTCTGACGAGGTCGCACTCACCGGGAGCACTACAGACGGCATCAGCCGGCTCCCGCTCGCGATGGACTGGAATTCGGACGACGTGATCGTCCGGACCGACGCCGAACACGCCGCGGGCATCCTCCCCTGGCGACGCCTGCGCGACACGTACGGCGTCGAGGTACGGGTGGTCGAGACCGACGACGGCCACATCGACCCCGAGGAGTGGAAGGAGGCCGTCGAGGGTGCCACGCTCGCGACGTTCTCCTCCATCTGCTGGACGTCCGGCGTGCTCGCGCCGGTCAGCGACCTCGTCGACATCGCCCACGACGCAGGCGCGCGGGTCCTCGTCGACGCGGTCCAGTCGACCGGCCAGCACGCCTTCGACGTGCACGAGTGGGGTGCCGACGCGGTCGCCGGGTCGGCGCACAAGTGGCTGCTCGGGCCGTGGGGCGCGGGCTACCTGTTCGTCGAGGCCGACTTCGCGGAGACGCTCGAACCCGCCCAGCTGGGCTACCGGAACCTGGAGGACCCCTACGCCGACCCCTACGAGTACGCGCCGGGCGCGAAGCGCTTCGAGTTCGGGACGGTCGCGCCGGCCCCCTACGCTGGCCTGCAGGAAGCTATCGAGATGATGGAGGATATCGGCATGGACACCATCGAGGACCACATCGCCGACCTCACGGGCTACTTCAAATCGGAACTCGGCGAGGACCGGCTGGTGTCACCCCGCGAGTACCACTCTGGGCTGGTGTCGTTCTCGGACCCGGACCCCGAGGCGACGGTCGAGCAGGTAGCCGAACAGGGCATCAAGATTCGGTCCATCCCGACCGCGAACGTCGTCCGGGCGTCGCTGCACGTGTTCAACACGCGTGACGACGTTGATGCGCTGCTGGACGCACTCTGAAAACGGAGAAGAGACTCTCTCAGACCGTGCCGCCGGGGCGGTACTCCCCGAACACGTCCCGCATCACGTTACAGACCTCCCCGACCGTCCCGTACGCCTTCACGGCATCGACGATGTACGGCATGACGTTCTCGTCACCTTCGCAGGCTTGCCGGAGTGCCTCCAGTTTCGCGTCGAGTTCCTCGTCGTCGCGGGCTTCGCGGACGTCTTCGAGGCGGCGAATCTGGCGCTGTTCGTCCTCCTCGGTGACCTCCTGGATATCCATCTCGGGCTCCTCGTCGACCTCGAACTCGTTGACGCCGACGATGATGCGCTCGCCCGACTCGATCTCCTGCTGGCGGTCGAACGCGGTGTCCTGGATCTGGCGCTGGACCCACTGGTTCTCGACGGCCTGGAGCATCCCGCCCTTCTCGTCGACCGTCTCGATGATGTCGAACGCCTCCGCCTCCAGCTGGTCGGTGAGCGCCTCGACGTAGTAGCTGCCGGCGAGGGGGTCGATGGTGTCGGCCGCACCGGACTCGTGGGCGAGAATCTGCTGGGTGCGCAGGGCGGTCCTGACGGACTTCTCGGTGGGTAGGGCGAGGGCCTCGTCCTTCCCGTTGGTGTGCAGGCTCTGGGTTCCGCCGAGGACTGCAGCGAGGGCCTGGTAGGCGACGCGGACGACGTTGTTCTCTATCTGCTGGGCGGTCAGGGTGGAGCCGGCAGTCTGGGTGTGGAACTTGAGCTGCTTCGATTTCGGGTTCTCGGCGTCGAAGCGCTCTTCCATTATCGTGGCCCACATGCGCCGGGCGGCGCGGAACTTCGCGACCTCTTCGAGGACGTTGTTGTGCGCGTTGAAGAAGAAGGAGAGCTGGGGGGCGAACTCGTCGACGTCCAGCCCGGCGTCGAGCGCGGCCTCGACGTACTCGATGCCGTCGCCGAGGGTGAACGCGAGTTCCTGGGCGGCCGTCGAGCCGGCTTCGCGGACGTGGTAGCCGGAGATGGAGATGGTGTTGAACTTCGGCGTCTCGTCGGCGCAGAACTCGAAGATGTCCGTGATGATGCGCATCGACGGCTCGGGCGGGTAGATGTACGTGTTCCGGGCGATGTACTCCTTGAGCACGTCGTTCTGGATGGTCCCGCGAAGCTCCTCGCGGTCGACGCCCTGTTTGTCGCCGACGGCGATATACATCGCGAGGAGGACCGAGGCAGGAGCGTTGATGGTCATCGAGGTCGAGACCTCGTCGAGCGGGATGCCGTCGAACACCGTCTCCATGTCCTCCAGCGTGTCGATGGCGACGCCGGATTTGCCGACCTCGCCCGCGGACATCGCGTCGTCGGAGGAGTAGCCCATCTGGGTGGGGAGGTCGAACGCCATCGAGAGCCCGGTCTGGCCCTGGTCGAGCAGGTAGTGAAACCGCTCGTTGGTCTCGTCAGGGGTCCCGAACCCGGCGTACTGGCGCATCGTCCACAGGCGACCGCGGTATCCCGTGGAGTAGACCCCCCGGGTGTACGGGTCCTGACCGGGGAACCCGAGGTCCTCGTCGTAGTCCAGCTCTGCCACGTCGTCGGGCGTGTAGAGTCTGTCGACCGTCTGGCCCCCCGTGTCTGTCGTGAACTCCTCTTTGCGCTCGCCGAAGCGGTCGACAACCGGGTCGACCGAGTCGGTCTCCCACTCCGATTTCCCGGAGCGAATCGCGTCGAGGTCGTCCTCGTCGAACATAGGAAAACCGAGGGCCACCCCGGCCTTAACTGTTCACGAACGTCCGTGATATCCCTGCGCGTTCACCGACCCCGGTCAGACCTGGTCGTCGGGGTCGTGCGTGGCCGCCATCCGCTTCGCTTCGGTCGCGTACTGCTCGCGCTCGTCGGGGTCCGTGACCGGCCCGTACTTGCTCGCCGGGACGTCGAGGGCGGCGTGTGTCACCCGATGCTCGCCGGTGAAACTCGTCAGGGCGCGCTCGCGGCGATGGTAGAACCGACCGTCTTCGCTGGCGTAGACCAGGATGACGATGTTCTGCTCGTCGTCCGAGTACGTTCGTTCGACCAGCCACATCTGCTTCGTGTCGGTCGCTTCGGTCTGGGCTCCCATACTGTAGTTTCGCCGTCGAAACCCAAACCGGTATCGGGTACTTTTTGGCGGTCCGAACCCCAGAACCGGCCATGGATGCGCCACTACCGGACGACGACGGGGAGGCCGACTCGGGACAGGCTGGCGCACCGATTCCCGACGACGACAAGGTCTCACGCAAGCAGGCGTTCCTGTTCATCCTCCCGTTCTTGCTCCTCGGGCTCGCGGACGTCGTCTTGCTCCTCGGCTGGGGCCTCGACCCGCTCTGGGGGTTCATGATACTCCCGCCCATCCTCGCCATCAGCTTCCTCGGCTGGATCGCCTTCAAGTACGGGTTCGTCAGCGACAACAAGAACTACGACTACGCGGAGGATGACGAGCCGAAAAATTCGGTCGAAGACGCCTGATTCGCGGTTCCGTTCCCGTTCTAACTTCCAGTGTCGTACTTGTAGGTCGCCGTCTCGCTGTCGATACCGAAGTCCTCCGGTGAGACCTCGTCGGGGACCACTTCGGCCTTCGACGCCTGCTTGAACCGCTCGCGGAGCCGGTCGGGCATAGAGAACTCGTCGATTCCAAGCGTCATCGGGCGGGCGTTCGGCGCGGTCTCCTCACGTTTCTCCGACAGCCGTTCCTGGAGAACCGGCGGAAGCTCGTCCTCTGCGATGGCGGTGAAGCCGAACTGGGCGAGGTACCCACCTTCGTCGGTCAGCGAGTACACCGTCTCGAAGCCCTGGTCGCGAGCGTACTCGATGAGTCGCTCGATGACGTGGGCACCGACACCCTGCTCTTTCCAGCCGTCGAGGACGCCGATACTGGTCAGTTCACAGATATCCTCGGCGGATTCGACCTCTCGGCGGCCGCTCTGTTTCCGGTCACCCTCGTCGGTCGTGTGGAGCCGGATGCGGCCGAAGCCAGCCTTCGACCCGGACTCTTCGTCCACAGCGATGACGTAGTCGCGGGACCGGAACGCTGTGTCGTCCAGACCCATCTCCTCGATGCGGTCGAGCAACCAGACCTCGTCCCTGTTTTTCGCGTCCCGGACGTACATGGTAGTTGGTAGCTTCCCGAAGGGCATAGGATTTGTCCCCAACCTGGCGGCTGGTTGGGGGACGACAGGCGGTTATCGGTCGGCTCGAAGCGTGTCGAGTACGACGGGCCAGGCGTCGATCGCGGCCTCGGCATCGCCCAGTGCGGACCCGCCGAAGCCAGCCACGCGCTCGCGGTAGTCGTGGTACGGTTCGACGATACCGTGACCGCCGTCGGGGTGGTCGACGTGGGTCGTCTCGCGACCCGCCTGGTCGCGCCACATCGTGATGCGCTCGCAGAACGCGGTCGCGGGCCAGACGGTGTCGTGGCCGCCGGAGACGACGGTCACGGTCTCGACGTCGGCCCAGGGGAGGGCCGCGGCGTCCATGGCGTCGAAGCTGGCGTCGCCGACGGCGCGCTGGAAGCGGCTGGGAGCTGGACTGTCGGCGTCCCCGGATTCGGCGTCCTCGTCGGGAAGCGAGATGGGCGACACGAACTCCGCTGCACCTGCGATGCCGGGGAAGGCGTACGCCGAGGGTGCGTAGCCGACGACCGTGTCGACGGCGTCGTGGCTGGCACCGACGAGCGCGGCGGCCTCGGTCCCGCGGCCAGCCCCGAACAGCGAGACCGGGGTCTGCACGTCATCGCGGGCGGCCAACTGGTCGACCGCCTCCGTGGCAGATGCCAAAGAGAAATCGACCGATTCGTCGTCGTCGTGGTCAGGTACCAGCACCGCGACACCGGCCGTCGCGAGGGCTTCGACCTGGCGAGCGTGGTCGATGTCGTCGCCGTCGGACAGGAAGACCGCACCCGGATGGGGTCCGTCACCCGGCGGAAGGAAGAGTTCGGCGTCGCCGTCTTCCAGGGGCTCGACCGTCACACTGGAATCCACGAGTGTCCGGGTCGTGTCTCCCCGAAGCAGCTCGTCGTCGACCTTCGCCGAGACCGCGATGGAGACCTGTTCGGACTCGTCGAAGATGGCATAGGGGAACTGGTACTCCTCTTCGGGTCGGAGCTGCGAGAGGGGCATCGCGTCTCCGATATCTGGGCCGCGGACGACGTTCGCTTTCGTGGTGTCGAGGTCGCCGTCGGTGGTCGTCCGGTAGATGGTCTGTGCGTTCAACTCCCGGCCGGCGTCGTCGGTGACGGTCAGTCGGACCGACACCTCGTCCATGGTGGGACCGCCGGAGAGCTGGATCGGCAAGGGCTCGCCGACGCGCGTTTCGTCGGGGAGCGAGAGTTCAGGCATGCTGGTTCGGTGGCCCGCCAGCGGGGTAAGGGTCACGACCGAGGGCGGAAAGCATCACGAAAGAAGAGGGCAATTTCTTTGTCACCCCGACGAGTTTTTCCGGACGAGATGGAATCCCTGGAAGACGTATCCGAGGTGGCGTTCGAACCGTCCCGCGAGTTCGTCGAGTCGACGAACGTCTGGGCGTTCATGCAGGACTACGATATCGCCGACTACGACGAACTCATCGAGCGAACCACGCAGGAGGTCGAGGGGGTCGACGAGAGCGGGGTCGACTGGTTCTGGGACGAACTGGTCAACTACCTCGACATCGAGTTCTACGAGGAATATGATTCAGTGCGTGACGACAGCGACGGCCCGCAGTTCACGGACTGGTACCCCGGCGGGAAGATCAACATCGCCCACAACACGCTCGACCGCTGGGCCGAGGTCGACGAGGCGACACGGAACTCGGTCGCCTGCATCTGGGAGGGCGAACCGGGCGACGTGCGCGAGGTCACGTACCACGAACTCCACCGGCAGGCGAACAAGGTCGCGAACTACCTCGAATCGACGGGCATCGAGACGGGCGACACGGTCGGCCTCTACATGCCGATGGTGCCCGAGGTCATCTCCATCCTCTACGGCTGTTTCAAGGTCGGTGCCATCGCAGTGCCCATCTTCTCGGGCTTCGGGGTCGACGCGACCGCGACCCGCATCGCGGACTCGGAGTGCTCTGTGCTGTTCACCGGTGACGGCTTCTACCGCCGCGGCGGCGAGATCACCCTCAAGGGGGCAGCCGACGAGGCCATCGACGAGGCCGGCTACGTCGAGCACACCGTCACCTTCCAGCGCCTCGGCCACGAACCGGGCGAGGAGCTTCCCTGGGACGACGAGCGCGACGAGACCTGGGACGAGGCGGTCGAGACGCAGGACGACGACTACGAGACGAAGGAGCTCGATTCGAGCCAGGAGTCCATGCTGCTGTACTCCTCCGGCACCACGGGCAAGCCGAAGGGTATCGTCCACACCCACGCCGGCGTCCAGCTGCAGTGTGCGAAAGAACTCTACTTCGGCTTCGACCTGAAGCCTTCTGATAGATTCTTCTGGGTCTCCGACATCGGCTGGATGATGGGCCCGTGGACGCTCATCGGGAACCACTCCTTCGGGAACACGATGTTCATGTACGAGGGCGCGCCGGACCACCCCGAACCCGACCGGTTCTGGGAGATGGTCGACCGTCACAAACTGACCCAGTTCGGCATCTCGCCGACCGCGATTCGCGCCCTGCGCAAGCACGGCGACGAGTGGCTAGAGGGCCACGACCTCTCCAGCCTGCGCATCCTCGGTTCCACGGGAGAACCCTGGGACCCCGAGTCCTGGCAGTGGTTCATCGACAACGTGGGTGGCGGCGAGGCACCCATCATCAACATCTCCGGCGGCACGGAGATCTGCGGGTGCTTCCTCATGCCGATGCCCATCAACGACCTCAAGCCCTGCACCCTCGGCGGGCCGGGCCTCGGGATGGACATCGACATCGTGGACTCCGCGGGCGAATCCATCGCGGACACCCACGAGCGCGGCTTCCTCGTGGCGCGTGACTCCTGTCCGAGCATGACCAAGAGCCTCTGGTCGGGGGACGAGCGATACCTCGAGGAGTACTGGTCGTCGTTCGAGGACCCGCCGATGTGGGACCACGGCGACTGGGCCCAGAAGGACGAAGACGGCTTCTGGTTCCTCCACGGCCGCGCCGACGACGCCCTCAACGTCGCTGGGAGAAAGGTCGGCCCTGCAGAGGTCGAGGGCGCGCTCATCGACCACCCCGCAGTCAATCAGGCAGCGGCGGTCGGCGCTCCCGACGACACGACTGGCACTGCCGTCATCGCCTACGTCATCCTCGAGGACGGCGTCGCGGAGACCGACGACCTCAAGGACGAACTTCGCGCACAGGTCGGCGAGGAACTCGGCAAGCCGTTCCGTCCGCGTGAGGTCCTGTTCGTCGACGAGTTCCCGAAGACCCAGTCCGGGAAGATAATCCGTCGCGCCATCGGCGCGACCTACAAGGGTGAGGAACTCGGCGACATGTCCAGCATCGAGAACCCCGAGGCGCTCGAGAACCTCGAAGACGCGCGCTGACACACGTAGCAGGTTAAACGTCCGCGGACCCTACACACTCCGTGGACGGGACGTCCAGGAAGACACAGGGGCCGGTCACGCAACTGAAGCGGTGGTCGCTCGTCAGCATCGGCGCGATCGCAATCGTATTCTCCATCGGTAGCTACGCCATCGAACAGGACGCCGGTATCTTCGATGCACTCGTTGCACTCCTGCCATCCCTCGTCGGCCTCTGGATCGTCGTGACCGGCTATCGCGTCGCCCGAAGCGACATGGAGCCCAACCGTGTCTGGAAACTGACCCGGCGGGCACTGCTCGGTGCGGCGGTCGCCGGCTTCGGGACGGTCGGTATCATCCTGCTCCTCGCCCTCACCCTGGTCGGTCCCGATATGGCCCAGCTCCTCTTCGAGAACGTTCTCGAACTGAACACCTCTTTCCTCGGCCAGCTCGTCATCATCGACGTCCTGCTCGCGACCATCATCGGCGAGGGCGGGGGACTGCTCATCGGCATCTACGAGGACCGGATGGAACACCGGACACGCGAACTCGAACGCGCCAACGAACGCCTCGACGAGTTCGCGGGCGTGGTGACCCACGACCTTCGCAACCCGCTGACGGTGGCGGACCTCAACATGCACCTCGCCCACGAGACCGGGGACGAGAAGTACTTCGACGCGGTCGACCGGGCGCACAGTCGCATGGAGGCGATAATCGAAGACGTGTTGACGCTCGCCCGGAACAGCGGGGAACTCACGGCGCTCGAACCGGTCGACATCTCGCAGGTCGCACGGGACGCCTGGGAGACGACCGACACGAGAGACGGCACCTTCGACGTGACGGTCACGGGCCTGGTCACCGCCGACCCGGCACGCCTGCGAACGCTGTTCGAGAACCTGTTCCGGAACGCGCTGGACCACGGCGGGCCGACGACGCACGTCGTCGTCGGTAACCTCCAGGGTGGGGGGTTCTTCGTCG
Source organism: Haloarchaeobius pelagicus (assembly GCF_051207375.1). NCBI lineage: Archaea > Methanobacteriati > Methanobacteriota > Halobacteria > Halobacteriales > Halorubellaceae > Haloarchaeobius > Haloarchaeobius pelagicus. The sequence goes on from NZ_JBPJZD010000001.1 coordinate 839,398, forward strand.
CCGACGACGGCCCCGGCATCGCCGTGGCCGAGCGAGACCACGTCTTCGATGCTGGGTACACGACCAGCGACGATGGCACGGGCTTCGGCCTCGCTATCGTCAAGCGAATCGCGGACGCCCACGGCTGGTCGGTCCGCGTGTCTGAGAACCCGGCAGGCCGCGGCGCGCAGTTCGAATTCCGTCGGTGAGTCGAGCTACAACCGTGCTACAGCGACACGTCGTCGAGTGCCAGCACCGTCTCCTCGGGAGCGTCTCCCGCCGCGACCGCCACGTCGCCAGCCGTCTCCTCGTCGGGGAACAGTATCTCGCACCCGGCCAGCAACGGCGCGAGGACGCCAGCAGCGACGGTCCGCGGGTCCGACAGTGGCGTCCGAACCGCGACGCGCTCGTCGCCCGTCAGCGAGAGCGCCTCCTTCGCCCCGCGAGCACCCGCGAGCAGGTCTGCATGCGAGTACACCCGCTCCTCGGCCCAGAGGATGCCGTCGTCAGGGTGACACGGCTCCGGCGGCATCGTCGGATTCTCGCTCCACACACCGCCCTCCCAGTACCAGTACGCCGGGTTCTCGGGGTCGTCCCCGTACCCGATACGCTGCGTGCCGGCCGGCAGGTCGTAGTCGTCGAGGGCCGCGGTCGGCCCGACGAGGAGCTTCGCGTCGACCGACGCGGGCGGGTCGAACCGGGTCTGTGCCCCGAGCAGTGACGCGCCGAGGAAGGCGAGAACGGGCTGTGCGCAGGATTCCGTGACGACCGCCACGGTGGACCCCGTTCGGACCCCATGGTGGTGCATGAAGTTCCCGGCCTTCCAGGCCGTCGTCAGGAACCGACGGTAGTCGTAGCGCTGGACGCCCGCCCCGGTCGCATACAGGGCGGGGGCGTCGCTCCGGCGGTCACGGGCGAGCACGTCGGCGAGCGTCTCCATAGGCCACGCTTCGGTTCACCCCGGCAAAAACGCCCCGTTTACTCGATGTCGACGTGGAGGACCGAGTCGTCTCCCCCTCGTGATTCAGTGGTATCGTCGTCCGCGGCCCGTCGACCGCTTCCGACCCGGGCGAGCACCGTCCCGGCGAGGACGGCCCCCACGACGAGGCCGGCGAGAACCCCGCGGGCCACGTTCCGACGCTCGTCGAACCGGACGAACCGGGTCTCGCCGTCCGAGATGTCGAGCGCGCCGACCGGGGTCGAGACCACGCCACCGTCGTACCCACCGCCGCTTCCGCTGCCTTCTGTGCCGTCGCCCGACCCGAACCCGCCGCCGTACCCGTACGCCACGCGCGCCACCGGGACGACGGTCCTGTCGCCGTGCTCGACCGGGTCGCCGTACACCGTCCGGACGTGGGCACTGTCGCGCAGGTTCTCTACGGTCGCCTGGAGCGTCTCCGAGAATTGCATGTAATTGATACGTCGGCGAAGCTGATAACCGTTCGCGCGCGAGATGTCCGGAATAGTTTATATCGGGGCCAGTACAGTTTAGTATCCGTTCTGCAACTGGCCTGTATAGGGGCCTATGTCACGACGGATTACAACCGGTATCGTACGCGAACTATACCAGGCTATTTTCAGGCCATCGGACTTCGTGCAGGCGCGGACGAGTTCGTACACCCAGTCCCGGGTCGGGACCCTCGTCGAGGTGAACCGGCTCGTCGTCGTCTATATCGTGAACCTGCTGATGTACGCGATTCCGCTCACGCTGGCTGGCGTCGGTATCCAGAAGAGCCAGCCCGCGCCGGAGTGGTTCGCGAACTCGGTGTTCGCATTGCTCGCCGAACCGACGCCGCTGTGGCAGTTCTGGACCGCACTCCTCGAGAACTGCTCGTTCATCACGGTCGCGCTCATCATCACGCTCGTCAACTACCACGCGGCGGTCGCGCTGCTGTTGAGCTCGCGGGGTATCCTCCAGACCATGCACACCGTCGTCTACACGACGAGTGCGTACCTGGCGGCTATCTTCACGCTCGTGATGCACCTCTCGACGAGTCCGTCCATCCAGGTCGCAGACGACCTGGTCATCAACGTCCAGAAGGCGTTCTTCTACTTCTTCATCGACACGCTCGGGTCGAACCTCGAGTTACCGCAGGGCCGACCCGAACAGATACTCATCGAGAACGTCACGCAGGAGGGCCAGCTCGTCATCGCCGGCCTGGTCATCTCGCTGCTGTACTACCTCTACTCGCTGTACCTCGGCGCTCGCCTGAACCACGGCACGTCGCGAGTGACGGCACTGCTCGTCATCGGTGCTGTCGGTGCCGCTCCGGCGCTGTACGTCGTCGGAATCATCCTCGCGAACACCTACGGAGCAGTCTAACATGGCAGGAGATACACATACCAACGTCGCATCGGCACGTGAACAGGGGCTCGGCTCGAAGGCCGTCATGCGGGTCACCCCGACGACCAAACTCGTCCTGATATACATCGGGGTGCTCGCGGTCGTCGGGACCGGTCTCGGCCTGTACTTCCTCACGAACAAGCAGGCCCTCGGCGAACAGGGCTACGGGGGTATCGCCGGCTGGATCATCATCCTCCTGACGGTCATCGGATTGATCCGACTGACCATCCAGTTCCTCGTGCTCCGGCGGACGGAGTACGTCCTCACGCGCGACTCCATCCGTCGCGAGTACGACCTGCTCTACAGCGAGAAATCACGCGAACTCCCCATCTCGAAGGTTCGTGGCGTCGAACTCCGCCGTGGCCGCCTGCAGGCGATGCTCGGCTTCGGCGACGTGTCGTTCCTCGCGGCGGGGACCAACCGGAGTATCGGCTACATCGACTTCGAGAACACCGACGACCCGCACAAGGTCCGCAAGAAGGTGTTCGAACTCATGGAGACCTACGACGGCCACGCCCGGTACGAGCGACAGACTGCACAGCCGACCCCCGGTGCAGTCCAGCAGGAACAGTCGCCGCCGGAGCACGCTGATGCGCCGGAAGCCGACGACTAGAACGAGTTCTTGATCTTCTTCCAGAAGCCCTTCTTCACTTCGACCTCCTCTCCGCCAGCCTCGGCGAACGCCTCCAGCGCCTCGCGCTGCTCGTCGTTGAGGCTGTCGGGCGTCACGACCTGGACCTGCACGTAGAGGTCGCCGTGACCGCTGCGGCGGAGCCGGGGCATCCCCTCACCGCGGAGCCGGATGGTCTCACCGCTCTGGGTGCCCTCGTCGATGTCGATCTCGACCGGCCCACCGAACGTCTCTATCTCGATGGTGTCACCGAACACGGCCTGCGGGAACGAGATGGGCAGCCGGTAGTAGAGGTCGTCGCCGTCGCGCTCGAAGTCGCCGCTCTGGTCGACCGACACCTCGATGAGCAGGTCGCCCTTCGGTGCGCCGGGGTCGCCCGGTGCGCCCTCACCGCCGAGGCGGACCGACTGGCCGTCGCGGATACCTGCGGGAATCTCGACGGTCAGCGTCGTCTCTGCCTCGACGATACCGCGGCCGCGACAATCGTCACAGGTCTCGTCGTATATCTCGCCCTCGCCCTCACACTGGCGGCAGGTCTGGGTTTGCTGGACGCGGCCGAGCGGGGTCTGCTGGACCTGCGTCACCCGACCCTGGCCGTTACAGTTCGCACAGGTCTCCGAATCCGCCTCGGGCGGGTGCCCGTGGCCCTCGCAGGTGTCACAGTGCTCGGGCCGGGTGATGGTCACCTGCTTCTCGATGCCGTGATACACGTCCTCGAGGTCGAGCGTGGTCCGCGTCCGGAGGTCGCGGCCCGGGCGGGGACCCCGGTCGCGCTGGCCCTGCCCGCGCTGGCCACCGCCACCGAAGAACTGCTCGAAGATGTCGTTGATGTCGCCCATGCCGCCGCCGCCACCGAAGGGACCGCCACCCCCACCGCCGAAGCCACCGGCACCCCCCATGCCGCCACGGCCGTCGAAGCCGCCGCGCTTTTCGGCCTCCTTGAAGCGGTCGTGACCCATCTGGTCGTAGGCCTGGCGTTTCTCCTCGTCGGTGAGGACCTCCTTGGCCTTCTTCACCTGCTTGAACTTCTCTTCGGCGTCCTCCGCGTCGGAGACGTCGGGGTGATACTCGGCGGCCTTCTTTCGGTAGGCCTGCTTGATCTCGTCCTCGGACGCGTCCCTGCTCACGCCGAGGGCGTCATAGAAGTCCTCGCTCATTCGTTACCAGTCGATAGCAGATTGAACCACTTGAAAAGAACGGGTTTGGTCGGCGAGTCGGTGAACCGCTAGCGAGCGCCGGGTCTTGGGGCCCGAACGCCACCTGATCGGCGTACGCTTCTTCGTCTTTGTCCATCCCCAGAACGCGGCGCGTTCTGGTGGGCAGACGGGGAGTTACTCCTCGTCCACGTCCTCGAAGTCGGCGTCGACGAACTCGTCGTCGTCACCGCCGGGTGCAGCACCGCCCATGCCGCCACCCATGCCGCCGCCCTGGGCTGCGGCCTCCTGGTCGTACATCTGCTTGCCGATCTCCTGGAGCTCCGTCGAGAGGGCCTTCGTCGCCTCCTCGATGTCCTCCTTCGTGGACTCGGAATCCGCGACGACGTCTTCGACGTTCTCCATCTCGGCCTCGATGGCGTCGCGGAGGTCGTCGTCGACGTTCTCCTCGTTCTCCTCGAGGATGGTCTCGGCGCGCTGGAGCGTCGCCTCGGCGCTGTTCTTCGCCTCGATGCGCTCACGGCGCTGGCGGTCCTCCTCGGCGTGCTCTTCGGCTTCCTCCTGCATCCGCTTGACCTCGGTGTCCGAGAGGCCGGCACCGCCTTCGATGGTGATGTCCTCGCGGTTGCCCGAGCCCTTGTCCTCGGCGGAGACGTTCACGATACCGTTCTCGTCGATGCTGAAGGTGACCTCGATCTGGGGCGTGCCTGCCGGTGCCGGCGGGATGCCGGTGAGGTGGAACTCGCCGAGCAGTTCGTTGTCGGCGGCCATCTCGCGCTCACCCTGGAAGACGCGGACCTGGACGGACGTCTGATTGTCCGCGGCGGTCGTGAAGATCTTCGACTCCTCGGTCGGGATGGTCGTGTTCTTCTCGATGAGGCGCTCGAACAGGCCACCCTTGACCTCGATACCGAGCGAGAGCGGCGTCACGTCGAGCAGGACGATGTCGTCGACCTCGCCGCCCAGCACACCACCCTGGATGGCCGCGCCCAGCGCGACGGCCTCGTCGGGGTTGACGTTCTTCTTCGGCTCGCTGCCGATCATCTCCTCGACCTTGTCGAGGACCTGCGGCATGCGCGTGGAGCCACCGACGAGGAGCACCTCGTCGATGTCGTCCATCTCGTACTCGGCGTCCTCGAGGGCCTGCTCCGTCGGGGCGACCGTGCGGTCGATGAGGTCCTGGGTCAGGTTCTCGAACTTCGCACGGGTCAGGCTCTTCTCGAGGTGGATGGGGCCGTCGTCGGTCGCCGTGATGAACGGCAGGTTGATCTCGGTCTCCTTGCGCGAGGAGAGCTCGATCTTGGCCTCCTCCGCGGCGTCCTTGAGGCGCTGGAGCGCCTGCCGGTCGTCGCGGAGGTCGATGCCGTGGTCGTCCTCGAACTCGTCGGCGAGCCAGTCGATGATGGCCTCGTCCCAGTCGTCACCACCGAGGTCGTTGTCCCCGTTCGTGGCGACGACCTCGTACACGCCGCCACCCAGGTCGAGGATGGAAACGTCGAACGTGCCACCACCCAGGTCGTACACGAGGATGGTCTGGTCGGAGTCGTCGTCGAGCCCGTACGCCATCGCGGCGGCGGTCGGCTCGTTGATGATGCGCTCGACCTCGAAGCCGGCGATCTCGCCGGCGTCCTTGGTCGCCTGGCGCTGGCGGTCGCTGAAGTAGGCGGGCACCGTGATGACGGCCTTCTCGACGTCCTCGCCGAGGTACTCCTCGGCGTCACGCTTGAGCTTCTGGAGAATCATCGCGGAGATCTGCTCTGGCGTGTAGTCCTCGCCATCGATATCGACCGCGTAGTCGTCGCCCATGTGGCGCTTGATGGACGCGATGGTCCGTTCGGGGTTCTGGATGGCCTGGTTCTTGGCCGGTTTTCCGACGAGTCGCTCACCGTCTTCGGTAAACGCGACGACAGATGGAGTCGTCCGGTTACCTTCACTGTTCACGATAATCTCGGGATCGCCACCTTCCATCACGGCGAAGGCGGAGTTAGTGGTCCCAAGGTCGATACCGAGAATCTTGTTGCTCGCCATGTTACAGGATTATACCTCCCTTGAAGGTTTAAAACTTGCTTTACCTAACTATCTGACGAATTAAAGGTGTCAAAAGGCTATAAAACGGCTCTACACGCCAATTTTCACGAGTTCTCCAGTAACGTTTAGTCTCGCTGAGAGGAATCTTCACTCCCTTTCGCCGACAGTTTCACCGGACTTCTCCCCGCCCGGCTGTGGCTGCTCCGCGGTGTCGCCGACCTCGCCACCGTCGGAGGCCGTGGAGTCAGCTGTTTCGGGGCTCCCCTCTTCGACCTCGCCGCCGAGCGGGACCGCTTCTTCCTCGCCCTCGTAGTCGGAGCCGTTGCTCACGGTGACCTGCGCGGTCTGGATGACCTTCCCGCCCATCTCGTACCCCGGACGGTAGACGTCGACGATGGTGCCGTCGGGCTTGTCGCTGTCCACGCGGACCATCACCTCGTGGCGCTGGGGGTCGACCTCTGTGCCCGGCTCCGGCGAGACCTCCTCGACGTTCTCGTCCTCGAGGACGCGGTCGAACTCTCGGAGCGTCGCCTGGATACCGTCACGGATGTCGGCCCCCTCGTCCTGGTCGAGAGCGCGGACCAGGTTGTCCCGGACCGGGACGACTCGCTCGACGAGGTCCTCGGTCGCACGCTCCTGGATCTGCTCTTGCTTCTTCTTCGAGCGCTCCTTGTAGTTCTTGAAGTCGGCCTGCTTGCGGACCAGGCGCTGCTTGAGGTCCTCGCGTTCCTCGCGAAGCTCGTCGCGCTCGGCCTCGAGTTCGTCCACGGTCTCGCGGAGGGTCTCGGCTTCGTCCTTCAGCTCGAACGCTCGCTGGATTATCGTCTCCACCTCGGAGCCAAGCTCCTCGTCGAGGGCCGTGATGCGGTCGACGAGGTCGTCGCCGACCTGGGTCTCCCCGACCGTTTCGGCGTCCGTCTCGGGAGCCGCGGATTCGGTCCACTCGAACTCGTCTTCGCTGTCGTCGTCCGCGTCGCCGTCGGATGCAGCTGTGTCAGCGGCTGTCTCCGCCTCGGCGTCACCCGTCGCCTGCTCGGGAGCGTCGACGGGGGCCGACTCCGCATCCTCTGGAGCGTCTTCCACCGCCTCCGTCGCCTCGGAGGGCGGCGTCTCCGTGTCCTCGTCTTCGTCCATGTGCGGAACAAAACCCGCCAGACACCAAAAGGGTTCAGGTACGACGACGGTGGCGACCGCCAGCCGGTCGGAGATGGTGACCGGGTACTCCCCAACGTCTTATACCGCCCGCGGGGCAACCTCCGGCCGATGACGGTCACGCTCCGGTACGAGAACGGGACGGTCCGGGTCGAGAGCGACGGCTCCCAGCCCCTCCCGGGCGTGGTCACGGACGACCGAAGCGGGACCGGCCGGGTTCCGGGGGCAGAGTACGCGGCACTCGTCCACGACCTCGACCAGCACGGCATCGAGAATCGTGACGAGGTGCTCGACCTTCCCGCAGTCGGCGACCTCACGTCGACGTACGAGCTTCGGGACTACCAGCACGAGGCGCTGGCGGCGTGGGCGGGTGAATCAGCCGACACGGGGCTCTCGCGTCGTGGCTGCCTCGAACTCCCCACAGGGAGTGGGAAGACCGTAATCGCCATCGCAGCCATCGAGGAGTGCGCAACGCCGACGCTGGTCGTGGTGCCGACGCTCGACCTCGTCGACCAGTGGCGGACTGAACTCGCCGCGGAGTTCGACCAGCCCATCGGACAGCTCGGTGGCGGCGAACAGCGAATCGAACCGCTCACCGTGTCCACGTACGACTCGGCGTACCTCCGGGCCGACGACATCGGTGACAAATTCGAACTGCTCGTCTTCGACGAGGTCCACCACCTCGGGGGCGAAGGCTACCGAGACATCGCCCGGCTCTTCGCCGCGCCGTACCGGCTGGGCCTCACCGCGACGTTCGAGCGCCCCGACGGTGCCCACGAAGCCATCGAGGAGCTCGTCGGGCCGCTCGTCCACCAGCTGTCGGTAGCGGACCTCGCCGGCGACCACCTCGCCGACTACGACGTGAAACGGCTCCGGGTCGAGCTCACACCCGACGAACGCGAGCGCTACGAGGAGAAACAGGGGGTGTTCACCGACTACCTCGCCCGCAGCAACATCCAGCTCCGCAGCGGGAGCGACTACCAGGAACTGGTCAAGCGGTCGGGCACCGACCCCGAGGCGCGAAACGCACTGCTCGCCAAGCAGGAGGCAAAACGCATCATGATGGGCAGCGAGGCGAAACTCCACGCGCTCGCCGACGTCCTCGACAGACACCGCGACGACCGGGTCATCCTCTTTACGGCACACAACGAGCTCGCCTACGATATCTCCGAGCGGTTCCTCGTTCCGGTCATCACGCACCACACTGGAACCGACGAGCGCCGCGACATCCTCGACCGGTTCCGTGACGGCCGGTACTCCCGAGTCGTCACGTCGAACGTCCTCGACGAGGGGGTCGACGTGCCGGATGCGAACGTCGCGGTCATCCTCTCCGGGACGGGGAGCGAGCGCGAGTTCACACAGCGACTGGGCAGAATCCTCCGCCCGAAAGCGGACGGCGGGCGCGCGCTGCTCTACGAAATCGTGAGCGAGGAGACCGCAGAAACCCGGGTCGCCGACCGTCGCCGCGGATGAGCCTGTGGTGACTACGGCCGTTCCCAGTCGACAGAGAGGTCACCGACGGCCTCGAACTCGAAGCTGTAGGTCTGTCCCTCGCCTGGGTCCTGCTGGACTCGCTGTCGCCGACGGTCGACCGCGTCGTCCTTGGACCAGACGAGAACAAGCACGGCGTCCACCGCCTGCGTCCCGGCGTTGGTCACCACCACGTCCACAACGAACCCCTCCTCGGCGGTGGGGAACTCGAACCCGACCTCGACGTCCGCTGCGACGGCCTGCGTGCCCGTCGGTGTCGACCGGTCTTCCGTCGGCTCCTCGTACCCCTCGCTGCCCGGCGGGGTGTGTTCTGCCCCCGGCTGGTCGCCCGGGAGCCGGCCCGTACAGCCGGCGAGTCCCGCAAGGGTGCTTGCGACGGCGGCACAGAAGACGCGGCGCTGCATCGGCGCTGGCTTCGCAGCGGGTGGACGAAACCCTTGTGCCTCGCCTCGGGACCCGAGTGACAGGTTTTTGCGGGCCGCGCCCGGACGTTGAGCCATGCTGACCAAGGACCTGCTTCGGGTCTCGCGCGCCGGAGGCGGCTACCAGCCCCGCTTCGTCGGCGACGACGCCGAAGCGGTCGCTGCCCGCGTCCTCGGCGTATTCCAGGGCCACGTCGGTGAGACCTACGGCGACCTGCAGGACGCGCTGACCGACCTCGAAGGGGACGAGGCTGATTTCAAGCTCGTCCGGGGGTTCGCGAAGCTGGTCGAGCGCGAGGCCACCGTCGAGACCAGCGCACCGATTCCGCCGGAACGCGCGCGTCGAGCCGCCTTCACTGCGGCCGAGGAGGTGGGTGTGGTCACCGACTCGGAGCGGGAGACGGCCATGACCCAGGCCGCTTCCTCGCTCGGGACGAGCCCCGATGCGGTCGCCGAGTCGCTGTACGCTGACCTCCCGGACGAGCAACTCGTCACGGCGGTCGACGCGCGCTGGACCCCCACAGAGCTGGTGGCCCAGTACAACCTTTCGCTGGCGCAGACCGCGCTGTTCGACGCGACGACGGTCCGGGTTCGGTCGTCCGACCCCAGGGCGCTCATCTCGGCGGTCAAACGGTTGCGCCTGATGTACGAGATCGAGCAGACGGCCGACGGCCGGGAGGTCGTCGTGACCGGGCCGGACAGTCTGTTCCGGAACTCACGGCGCTACGGGACGCGGTTCGCGCGGCTGTTGCGGACCGTCGCGAAGACCGACGACTGGCGGCTCGCCGCGACCATCGACGACCGCGGCACCGAGCGCCAGCTGGTGCTCTCGGACGACGACCCGGTTCGCGTGCCGGGGAGCGACCCCGTCGCCGAAGTGAGCTACGACAGCGACGTGGAGGCCGATTTCGCTGCCCGGTTCACGTCGCTCGACCTCGACTGGGACCTCGTCCGGGAGCCGGAACCGCTCGCGACCGGGACGAGGGTGATGATCCCGGACTTCGCGTTCGACTGGGCACCCACTGGCGGGGACGCTGGCGACGAGTTCCGCGTCTACTTCGAGGTGATGGGCTTCTGGACGCCGGAGTACGTCGAGAAGAAGCTCTCCCAGCTGGGCGACCTCGAGGAGGTCGAGATGCTCGTCGCGGTCGACGAATCGCTGGGCGTCGGCGAGGCTATCGAGTCCCTCGACCATCGAGCGATCCCCTACTCTGGCGGGCGAATCCGGGTGAAGGACGTCCGCGACGCGCTCCGCCGGTACGAGGACGAGCTGGTCGCTGCCAGCGCGGCCGCCCTGCCCGACGAGCTCGAACCCGACGACGACGTGGTGACGCTGGCGTCGCTCGCGGCGGAACTGGGGGTTAGCGAAGACGTGGTCGAAGACAAGGCGTTCCCGGCACACGAGCGCGTCGGACGGACCCTCATCCGACCTGCGGTGCTGGAGACGGTACGCGCCGATCTCACGGCTGGACTGTCGCTGGCCGAGGCCGAAGCGGTGCTGGCAGACCACGGCATCGGCGAGACGAGCGCAGTGCTCTCGCGACTCGGGTATCGCGTCGAGTGGGAGGGTTTGAGTGGTGGGACCCTCCACAGGTCGGACTGAAATGTCGGTCCGGTCCGACCGAACGACAGGCGGGTAGATAGAGCGAACAGACGGCACTGCTGTGGTGGTCCCGCGGCGGTGTGCCGTGCAACAGCTGGCCGCCACGGGGCGATGATCAGGTCACGGCGGGCATTGCTGCCCGTTCCGATTTGAACCCTAGTACGGCGGCGACTCGCTCTTGATGACTTCGGAGAGGTCGTTCATCTCCTGGTCGATGAGCACGACGAGGTCGTCGAGCGTGACGAACCCCGCAATCTTCCCGTTCTCGGTCACGGGCATCCGGCGGACGCTGTGCTCTTTCATCTCCGCACAGAGTTCACGGACGCCGATGCTGGCGTCGACGCTGGCGATGTTCTTCTCCATCACGTCGTTCGCCGTCGTCGTCTTCGGGTCTTTGCCCTCGGCGACGACTTTCAGGGCGATGTCCCGGTCCGTGACGATGCCGATGGGCTCCTCGTTCTGGTGGATGACGACGGACCCGACCGCCTTGTTCTTCATCGTCTTGGCGAGGTCGCCGACCGGTGTGTCGGCGGTGGCTGTTACGACGGCGTCTTTCTGTCGAGCGATGTCTAACGTTGGCATTGGTGTACTCCCCGACGCCGGCCGTCCGGCGTCTGCTCTCTCTACGTCGGAAACGACGATATGTGTTAGCAAGTAGCAAAGTAGCGATGTCTCACGGTGCTGGTGATGCGATTTCGAACGTCTCGGAGAACGAGGGGTTTACACGTCGCGCTGACGGCCCTTCGGGACCACGGACCGCAGCTCGCCGTAGAGGAACAGGCCGACGCCGAGCGGTTCGCGCTCGCCGGCGAGATCGTGGGCGGCGATGACGTAGCCCCAGTCGCCGTCGTAGTCCAGTTCCTGGTCTTCGCCATCGGCGAACCGGTGGGCTTCCTCCTCGGAGAGTTCGATGACGTTCTTCGTGGCGGGTTTGCCGAAGCGCTGGACTGCGTCCGTGGTCGGCTTCCAGTGCTCCTGCCGGGTGCGGAGGAACGTCATGCCGACGCCCTCGACCTCGATGTGGTCGGGCACGTCCCCGGCGAACACCCAGATCTTGCCCTTGCCCTTCTCGTAGAAGGTGTGGTCCGCGAAGGTCTCCGGCGGGATGCCGAACCGCTCTTCCCACCAGTCGACGACCTCCTCACGAGTGGCGCGCCCCTCGACCTCGCGGTCGGCCGCCGTGGCCGGGAGGCGGTCGAAGCGGTGACCCTGGTTCGTCTTGTCGCTCATGCTGTCACCTCCAGTTTCGCGGTGAAGAAGCCGCCCGTGTCGTTGTGGTGCGGGTAGACGCGCTTGGCCTTCGCGACCTGCGGGTCGTACGCCTCACCCTCCCACTCGGTGATGCCGGAGACGTGGTCGAGCGCGAGGTCGTAGTCCACGACGCGGCAGTCCTCTTCGGTGAGCACGTGGTCGAGCACGGCCTCGTTCTCCTCGGGCGCGAAGGTACACGTCGAGTAGACGACGGTGCCTCCTTCGCGGGTCACTTGCAGGGCGCGCTTCAGGATACCCTTCTGGATGCCCGCGACCGAGGTGACGTGGCCCATGTTCCAGTTGTCCAGTGCGTCGGGGTTCTTGCGGATGGTCCCCTCACACGAACAGGGCGCGTCGACGAGCACGCGGTCGAACTCCGTGCCGTCGAACGGTTTCAGCGAGTAGTTCCTGGCGTCCTGGTTCGTCACGACGACGTTCGTCACGCCCAGGCGCTCGCAGTTGAACCGCAGTGCGGAGAGGCGGCCGAGGTTGTTGTCGTTCGCGACGAGCGTGCCCGTATCTTCCATCTCGGCGGCCAGTTGCGTGGTCTTCGACCCCGGCGCGGCGCAGGTGTCGAACACGCGGTCACCCGGCTGCGGGTCGAGGACGGTCGGGGGGATGGCCGACACCTCCTCCTGTCCGGTGGTCCAGCCGTGGAAACTCGGCCACGTCGACCCCGGTTTCTCCGTCTCGAGGGTCAACACCTCCGGGTTCCACGCTGTCTGTTCGTACGCGATGCCCGCCTCGTCGAACGCTTCCGTGACGCGCTCTGTGGTGGTCTTCAGGGTGTTCACCCGGACCGCCATCGGTAACGGCCGTTCGCACGCGGCCAGGAACGCCTCGAAATCGTCGACGATGTCTCGATACCGTTCGAACGGCTCCATGCCGCCGGGTTCGTGCGAGGGGGGTTTGTCGCTTTCGAAGCGGGGGGTGCTTTTAGGTCACGTCGGCGTCTCCTGTGAACTATGGCACACGTCAAGCGACGGTCGGACATGGACCTCGAGGGTGCGTTCCTCATCGAAGGGCTCCCGGGTGTGGGGCTGGTCGGGAAGATCGCCACCGACCACCTCATCGAGACCTTCGACATGGAACTCTATGGGACGTGTCACTGCGAGGGGCTCGCCCGAATCGGCATCTACCACGAGGACCAGCGCGAGCTAGAGCCGCCGGTCCGTATCTACGCGGACGAGGAGACCGGCCTCGCGGCCCTGCAGAGCGACGTCCCCGTCGACGCCCAGGCCATCAGCGAGTTCTCCAGTTGCATGACGGGCTGGATCGAGAGCGCTGGCCTGACGCCCATCTATCTCAGCGGGTTGCCCGCCAAGCGAGATGGCAAGCCGGCGATATACGGGGTCGGCACCGCGGGCGGTGTGGCGATGCTGGAGGAGACGGACATCCCACTCCCGTCAGAGAACGGGGTCGTCAGTGGCCCGACCGGGGCGTTGCTCAACCGGGCGGTCGAGACCGGGCTCGACAGCGTCGGTCTGGTCGTCGAGTCCGACCCGAAGTTCCCCGACCCGGAAGCCGCACGCGTCCTCATCGAGGACGGCATCTGCAAGCTCACGGACATCGACGTCGATATCTCGGAACTGGTCGAACGGGCCGAGGAGATCCGTGAGCAGAAGGAACGGCTGGCCAAGCGGATGGAGGAAGCGAAAGAGGAGGAGAGTTCGCAGGCACAGCCGCTCCGGATGTACCAGTAAGCGAGAACGGGCGGGCGGCGTGAGCCGTCAGTGCAGCAGGTCGAGTACGTGTTCGGCGTGCTCGACGAACGCCTCGTCGGTCCGGGTGCGGGGCCGCGCGAGGTCGACGTCGACTATCTCTCGGACACTGCCGGGTCCGTCGCTCAGGACCACGATGCGGTCCGCGAGTTTCACCGCCTCCTCCACGTCGTGCGTGACGAACAGGACCGTTTTCTCGGTCTCGGCCCACACCTCGAGCAGTTCGTCGTGGAGCATGTTCCGCGTCTGGGCGTCGACGCTCCCGAACGGCTCGTCCATCAGCAGTATCTCCGGGTCGACCGCGAGCGCGCGGGCGATGCCGACGCGCTGTTTCATCCCGCCCGAGAGTTCTTTGGGGTAGGCGTCCGCGAACTCCGAGAGGCCGACGAGGTCGAGCATCTCGGTGACGCGCGCTTCGCGGTCTGCTTCGGTGGTGTCCTGCTGTTCGAGGCCGAACGCGACGTTCTCGGAGACGGTCCGCCACGGGAACAGTCCGTACTCCTGGAACACCATCCCGCGGTCGGTGCCGGGGCCCTCCACGCGGTCGCCGCCGAGGAACACGCCGCCCGAGGTTGGAGCTTCCAGCCCCGCGATGATGCGAAAGAGCGTGGTCTTGCCACAGCCGGACGGACCGACGATGCAGACGAACTCGCCGTCTTCGACCTCGAAGGACACGTCGGCGATGGCCTGGACGTCCTGTCGACCGGTCTCGTAGCGCTTCCCGATGGCGTCGACCGAGACGGTCGCGGTGGTGTCCGAGTCCTCGTCCATCGCCTCGTTCACGCTCGCCATGCTAACACCTCCTGCTGGACCTTGCGGAAGGCGGCGTCGCTCACCAGGAACACCGCGCTGATGACCAGCATGTATGCCACACTCACGTCGAGCGCGAGGTTCTGGGCGGCGATGAGGATCTGCTCGCCGACGCCCGGCGGGCCGACCAACTCGGCGGCCACGACGATCATCCAGCACTGGCCGATGCTGGTCCGGATACCCGTGAATATCTCGGGCATGGCGCTCGGCACGACCACCTTCCGGATCATCGTGAGGTCGTCGTCGACGCCGAGGCTCGCGGCGACCTCCTTGAGGTCCTGCGGGACCGCCTCGACGCCGCTGTAGGCGTTGTAGAAGGTGATCCAGAACGCGCCGATGGCGACAATGAAGGTCGCGCCCGTGTGCCCGGTCCCGAACCAGATGATGGCGAAGGCGATCCACGCCAGCGGCGGGATGGGCCGGAGGATGCGGGTCACCGGCGTCAGCGCGTCGTCGACCAGCGTGAACCAGCCCATCGCGATGCCGGTCATGGTCCCCAGCGTCGACCCGATGACCAGCCCCGGCAGGTAGTGCTGGAGGCTCTGGAACAGCCGGACGAACAGCTTCGGCAGCGACACGTCGGTACTCGTGAACGGCAGCGTGTAGGTCGCGTCCGTGGTGAGCTGGCCGTACAGCGCGCCGCCGACCTCCACCGGCGTCGGGAGGATGAACGGCTTGAGTGGCATCGCGACGACCTGCCAGAGGACGAGGAACGCGAGTGTCCCGGCGGCACCCGCTCCGAGGCGTCGCATGTCGATGCGCTCCCGGAGGTCAGCCACGTCGCTGGCTGCGCCGTCGTGTTCCTCGGTGGTCGTCGACGATGCGTCGGCGGTTTCGGTGCTCATTCGTTGGCGACCTCGTCGTACAGGGAATAATCGAAGATGTCCGAGACGCTCAGCTGCTGTTCCGTCTTGCCGAGGCGGCTGGCGTACTCCGCGAATATCTTCGCGCCACCCTCGATGCGGTGCGGGTCCGAGATGAAGTTCGCCCCCTTAGACTCCATGGCCTGCTGCGCGATGTCGACCGGCAGCACGTCCTTCCCGATGACGCTGGCCGCGTCCTCGGCCGCTTTCTCGGGGTTCGCGTTGATGAACTCGGTCGCCCGCTGGTGCTGGCGGAGGAAGTCCTTCGCGAGTTCCGGGCGCTCGTTCCGGAGCCGGTCGTGCATCATCGTGACGGCGGCGGGTTGCCCGGACATGAAGTCGCCCGCCCACGCGATGTTCTGGTAGCCAGCCCCTTTGGACTGGACGATGGTCGGCACCGGTTCCATGATGCTCGTCCCGTCGACCTTGCCCGCGACGAGCGCCTGGCGGACCGGCCCGGCCCCGCCGAGGGACTTGATGTTCACGTCGCTCTCCGGGTCGAGGCCGAGTTCGCTGTCGAGCCAGTAGCGCAGCAGGATGTCCGGGACCGACCCCGGCGGGAAAGTGCCGAAGGTGAACTTCCGGCCCTTCTGTTCCTCGAACTTCGCGAACGCGTCCGCGCCGTGCTCGTCGTAGAGCGCCGCGAACTCGTCGCTGGCCATGATGAGCATCGCCTCCTCGATGTTCGCGCCGGTCACCTTCGCGAAGCCGGTCTTGTCGACGATGATCATCGCCGGGACGACGCCGAACAGGGCCACGTCGTAGTCACCCTTCGCGAACGCCTGCACGATGCTCGGGCCGTCGCTGAACAGTTCGGCCTCGACCGGGGCCGACAGGTCGTCGTAGTACCCCTGCTGGTCCATCACGAAGTGCTGCATGTCGGGGTAGATTGGCATGTACGCGACGTTGAGTGGGTCGCCACCGCTGCTGCCGCCGGTGAGTCCACCGACACAGCCGGCGAGTCCTGCGATGCCGGTGCCTGCTGCCGCCTGTACGAACCGTCGCCGCGAGAGCCGCGAATCGTCGAAACTACTCATTTCCAACGCCTTGACGGTCCAGGCTTAATTCGACAGAGGACACGGTAACTACCTCCGAGAGCCAGTTCGCATCAGTAACGCCGACGTTAGCCGGTGCCGTCGGGCGATTTCGACCCACCTCGGCCGTCCTGCTTCCAGATAACACCTCATAGATAGCAGCGAGTCTTGCCATCGGCGCCCCCGGTGTGAACCACGTGGGAACACGCCTCACATCAAGAGTTATCCGGTCGCCCTGCGCGGTCTATGGTATGACGGAGTTCTCAGACCGCATCGAGCAGGTCAGCATCAGTGGTATCCGGAAGGTCTTCGAAGCCGCAGGCGAGGACGCCATCAACCTCGGCCTGGGCCAGCCGGACTTCCCGACGCCCGAACACGCAAAGGAGGGGGCCATCGCGGCCATCGAGGACGGCAGCGCCGACGCCTACACGTCGAACAAGGGGACGGAGTCGCTCCGCGAGGCCATCAGTGGCCGCTACGCCGCGGACCGCGGGATGGAGGTCGACCCGGAGGACATCATCGCGACCGCCGGCGGCTCCGAGGCGCTCCACATCGCGATGGAGGCCCACGTCGACCCCGGCCAGGAGGTCATCTTCCCCGACCCCGGCTTCGTCGCCTACGACGCCCTCACCCGGATCGCGAGTGGCACCCCGAAGCCCGTCCCGCTTCGTGAGGACCTCACCCTCGATCCCGCGACCGTCGAGGAGAACATCACCGACGACACGGCCGCGTTCGTCGTGAACAGTCCCGGCAACCCGACGGGCGCGGTCCAGTCCGAGGAGGACATGCGCGAGTTCGCCCGCATCGCGGACGAGCACGACGTGCTCTGCATCTCCGACGAGGTGTACGAGCACATCGTCTTCGAGGGTGAACACCGCTCGCCCATCGAGTTCGCCGAGTCCGACAACGTCGTCGTCGTCTCTGCGTGTTCCAAGACGTACTCGATGACCGGCTGGCGGCTCGGGTGGGTCACCGGCTCGACGCGCCGTATCGAGCGCATGCTCCGCGTCCACCAGTACGTGCAGGCGTGCGCCTCGGCTCCGGCGCAGTACGCCGCCGAAGCCGCGCTCTCGGGCGACCAGACCGTCGTCGAGGAGATGGTCGAGACGTTCGAGGAGCGGCGTGACCTCGTCGTCTCCGGGCTCGAAGACATGGGCCTCGAAGTGCCCACGCCGACCGGCGCGTTCTACGTGATGCCGAAGGTCCCCGAGGGCTGGGTTGACGAAGTCATCGAGCGCGGCGTCGTCGTCGTCCCCGGTGATGCGTTCGGCGAGCACGGTGCGGGCTACGCTCGCCTCTCGTACGCGACGAGCACCGAGGAACTGGAGGAGGCACTCGACATCATGCGCGAGGCCACGGAAGCGGTGCGCTGACGCGAGACCCCCGACCCTACACAGTTAGGGCGAACCGCCTTTGCCGTTCTATCTCCTATAAAGGTACCAATGGCTACAGAGTTGTCCGCGGAGTCGGACACACAGCGGTCGACCCCCACCGTCCTCGTCGTCGACGACGACCAGGACCTCGCAGACACCTGTCGATACTGGCTCGAAGGTGAGGGCTACCGCGTTCGAACCGCATACGGTGGCGAGGACGCACTGGACGTGGTCGACGAGGAGCAGGTGGACCTCGTCCTGCTCGACCGGCGGATGCCTCGACTCTCCGGGGACGAAGTCCTGGACGAACTCCGCGAACGCGGCCACGACTGTCCGGTGGCGATGATGACCGCAGTCGCCCCCGACACCGACATCGTGGACATGCCCTTCGACGAGTACCTCGTCAAACCCGTCGCCGAGGAGGACGTCCTCGACGCCGCCGAGGAACTCCTCGCCCGGGACTCCTTCTCGGAGGACGTCCGCGAGTACTTCGCGCTGGAGGCGACCGAGTCCGCCCTCTCCTCGCGTGACGAGGAGAACCTCCGCGACGCGGGCGTCCTCGGGGACCTCCGTGAGGAGCTCTCGGAGACCTACGAGGACCACGAGGCGGAGATCGAGCGTCGCGAACAACAGCTCGACCGCCTCGTCCACGTGAACCGCGTCATCCGGAGCATCGACCGGACGCTGGTCGAAGCCTCGACGCGCGAGACCATCGAGTCCGAGGTGTGCGAGGCGCTCGTCCGGACCGAGAGCTACTGCGCGGCGTGGATCGCCGAGTACAACGACCACAGCCGTGGCATCCAGATACGGAGTACGGCCGGCGGCCTGACCGACGACGTCGACGCCGACCCCGACGGGCAACTGCAGGAGTGTATCGCCGAGGCAGTCGAGTCCGGCCAGCCACAGGTGGTCTCCTCCATCGCCGAGTCCCACGGCGAGGCCGTCTTCGAGGATACCGTCGAGGCCAGCAAGACCGCGGCCGTCGTCGTCCCGCTCACCTACCGGGAGAAGTCTTACGGCGCGCTGGTCGTCTACACGGTCGAGTCCCACGTGTTCACCGACCACGAGCTGTCGGTGTTCGTCGACCTGGGCGAGCACATCGGGAACGGCATCAACGCCGTCGAGCAGCGAAAGCTCCTCCTGGCGGACACCATCGCCGAACTGGAGTTCCGCCACGTCGACACCGCAGACCCCTTCGTGGCGCTCTCTCGCGAGACCGGTGGGACGTTCACGCTCCGCGGGGTGGCCTCGACCGACGAGGTCGGGCTGACCTGTTTCGTCGAGGTGGAAGACGCCGACGCCGACGAGGTCCTCGAACGCGCGGCGGACCACGATGCGGTCGACCACGTTCGACTCGTCACCGAGGGCGGGGAGTCGCTGTTCGAACTCTCGGTGACGAGCGCGGCCATCGAGACGCTCTCGGACCTCGGCGCGACCGTGAACACGTTCCGGGTCGAGGACGGCGAGGGTCGCATCGTCGCCGAGGTCGCTCCCGACGCCGACCTGAAGGCCATCGTCGCGGCCGTCCAGTCGGCATTCCCGGAGATCTCCGTACTCTCGAAGCGGGAGGTCGAACGCTCCGTGCAGTCCACCGAGGCGTTCAAGCAGGGCCTCTCGGACAAGCTCACCGACCGTCAGCAGACCGCGCTCGAAACGGCGTACGCGGCCGGCTACTACGAGTGGCCCCGTGACAGCACGGCCGAGGAGGTCGCCGAAGCGATGGATATCGCCGCGCCGACCCTCCACGAGCATCTCCGGGCGGGCGAGCGTAAGCTGCTCGACGCGTTCGTCGACGAGACGAACTGACTGCGAACCGGAGACGTGGCCCGATGTCCGCGGGTCGGGTCGGCTCTCTCCGGGGGTTCTCACCCACCGAAGTTATGTCATCTTCGCGCGAATCGGTAGCATATGACGTTCTCCCGCCACGGGTCTGGTCTCCGAGCAGATGCGCAGGCGCTCGCCTCGCAGGTGCACCCCGTGTTCATGCTCCCGCCCATCGCGGCGTCCTGGTTCGGGAGCATCCTCGCCGGTGAGTTCGACCCGCTGCTGGGCGCACTCCACATGACCGCCATCTTCCTCGCTGTCTACACCGCCCACGTCAAGGACGGCTACGTCGACTTCTACGTCCGGGGCGAGGACGACGACCACCCGCTGACGGCCCGTGGATGTCGGCTCGCCCTCCTCGGGTCGAGCCTGGGCTTCGCCGGTATGCTGGTCGCGCTCTGGCTCGTGGTCGGGCCCTGGGCGGCGGCCCTGACCCTCCCAGGGTGGCTCATCGGCTACCACCACGCGCCCCAGCTCGACACCAACCCGGTCACGACCACGACGGGGTACCCCCTGGGCATCGCACTCGCCATCGTCGGGGGGTTCTACGTGCAGACCGGGACGCTCACCACCGTCGCACTCGCCTTCGCCGCGGTCTTTCTGGTCTTGCTCTCGGGCGTCAAGGTCGTCGACGACGCCCAGGACTACGACTACGACCGGTCCATCGAGAAGCGGACCGTCGCGGTCATCCTCGGCCGCGAGGGTGCCCGCCGCGCCGCGTTCACCATCATGGGCGTCGGGCTCTCGGCCGTCCTCGGTCTCGCCGCGCTCGGGGTGTTCCCGCCGTCTGCCGCGCTCGCCGTCGTCGTCTTCGTCCCCGTCGCGTACTTCGCCTACCGCGGGACCGAGGAACTCGCGACGATGCTCCTGGTCAGGGGCTGTTACGTCTTCCTGGCGGCGTTGCTCGTGGCGGTGTACTTCGAACCACTCGGGTGAGGCCGGCGCGCGAGTTCCCGTTTACGTCCGGTGCTTCGGCTGGCGGTCCTTCCCGCGCCGTCGCCACGGTGCCCGCCGGCCGATGGTCGCGCCCAGCATGCCGAAGAACGCCGGGTACGCGATTGCGGCGAACGCGATGGCGAACCAGGGGTTCGGCCCGATCTCCTGGGTCCCGAGGGATTCCAGTCCGGGGACCCCACTCGGGGCCTGCAGGGTCGACACCAGCATGAACAGCACGGCGACGAAGAAGTAGCCGACGAACACGGCCAGGCCGCCCCGGACCCACGAGGTGTTCTTCGGGCGGCGCTTCGCGGTCACGTACCCCGCGACGACGAGCAGTGCCGGTGGGAGCAGGTACAGCCCCATGAGGCGGCTGTTCGCCGCCGCCAGCAACGCCAGTGTGCTGCCGCCCTCGGCGAAGGCTTCCGCTGGGCCGAACGTGACGCCGTCGGTCGGAACCAGATGGGCGTTGTAGTACACCCACGCGGAGACGCGCCAGCGGCCGAACTCGGTGACCGCGAGGGCGGCCTCGCCGTAGTAGCGCATCTTCACGAGGAAGTGGACGAGGCCGAGGCCGACGAGGAACGCGAACGCGCCGATAGCCGCGCCCTTCACCCAGAGGAACAGGGTCGCGACGCTATCGGGCTCGGTGTCGCGCTTGAGTTGTCTGTAGTCGTGGCCTCCGGCCATCGTGTCTCGTTGGTTCCCTACCCGGACCTGAGTATTCAACTTGACGGAGTTACTGGGTCTTTTCGGTCCGAACCGAACGATTAGGCTGCCCGAGTCCGATGTGTCACTGATGCTCCTCTCCCTGGAGAACGAGGTCGACCCCGACGCCAGGTATCTCGGCGACGCGCTGCGGTCGCTCCTCACCGACTACGAGACGTACGACTGCGTCCGCGACGGTGGCCACCCGGACCGCACGGAGTACGACGACATCGACGGGGTCGTCGTCGGTGGGAGCACCGCCGGCGTGTACGAGGCGGACGACCACCCGTGGATGCGCGAGGAGGCCGCCTTCGTCCGGGAACTGGTCGACCGGGGTGTTCCCGTCCTCGGCGTCTGCTTCGGCCACCAGCTCGTGAACGAGGCACTGGGCGGCCGGGTCGAACACCACGGGCTCGCCCATCGGCTCGTCGATGCCGACCTCGAAGCAGACCCGCTGCTCGACGGTGTGAACCCGACGATTCCCGCGGTCCACGGCGACCGCGTGGTCGAGCTGGGCGACGGGATGGAACCCATCGCCGCGACCGACGACTACCCGTACTTCGCGGCGCGCCACCGGGACGCGCCGGTGTGGACCGTGCAGTACCACCCCGAGTTCCAGCGCGACCTGCTCCCGCGAATCACCGCGGACTTCGGCTGGACCGAGACCGAACTGTCGTGGGCCGACGTGACGACTGAACGGACCCTCCGGAACTTCGAGCGACTGGCGAGTGAGTACTCGGGCTGAGCGGGGAGTTCAGTCCGCTTTCGCGGCCGCCTGGCACCGGTTTATCCACTGTGTCTGGTAGGTCTCGGCGCTGACCAGCTGCCCGTGGAGGTCGTCGATTCGCGTGATATCGGCCTCCCGGCACCAGTCCACACAGCGCCGGTACAGGTCCCGCGGGTGGTCGTCGCGGTCGTGGATCACCCTGAGTTCGGTTTGGCCCGCTAGCGATGCGACGAACGCCCGGGTGTGACCGTCGATGAGCGTCCACTCCCCGTCGAGGTCGATGACCGGGAGCGGGTCGTACTGCGGGTCGTCGGGGTCACACCACGAGAGCACGCCGTCGAGCTTCGCCTGGCTCAGGTAGAGCTGGCTGGGCTGTGGCTCGTCGATGGGGAGGGTGAACGAGTCCGTCATCCGTGGCTCACTTCGCCGTCGAGACGATCTTCACCACGTCGCCTTCTTCGAGCTCGTAGCTGTCGGAGATGTCCCGGTTGGACTTCGCGTCGACCGCGTGGAGGTAGCCGTCGCCGATGTCGGAGTGGACGGTGTACGCGAGGTCGACCGGGGTCGACCCCCGGGGGAGCAGGAAGGCGTCGGGGAGGACGTTCCCCTTCGCGTCGGTCCACTTGTTCGCGTCCTGGACCGGGAACGCCGTCAGGTGGTCCAGCAGGTCGTACACCGCGTAGTTCAGGGCTTCCTGGACGCCAGTACCGCCCCACTGGTCGAGCGTGCCCTGGAGGGCAGCCAGGGCGTCTCGCTGGCCCTGCGAGATGTCGCCGACGATCTCGAACGTCTCGTCGCCGGGGTCGTAGTCGATGACGCCCGCCTCGGCCCCTTTGCGGAGCGCGAGCTCGCCCTCGGCGGTCGTCGGGATGACCGGCTTGTCGCAGTCGAGCAGGCGCTGGACGTTCTCCTCGGACGCCACGTCGGCCTTGTTCGCGGCGACGATGATGGGCTTCGTCCGGGCGCGAATCTCGCGGGCCAGGGCCTCCCTGTCCTCGTCCTCCCACTGGATGGGGTCCGCCGGGTAGTCGAGGTCGCGAAGGACGGCCTGCACGTCGGCCGGGCCCGCGCCGAAGCCGGTGAGCATGTCCGCGAGTGCGTCGTCCAGGTCGAAGTCCGGGGAGCGGGACTTGCGCTCGACGGACTCCCAGTTCCGGGTCACGATACCCGTGAGCCACATGTCCATCTCCTCCTCGATGAAGTCGATATCCTCCAGGGGGTCGTGACTCCCCGGTTCGACCGGCTCACCTTCAGCGTTCGTGGCACCGGAGGCGTCGACGACGTTGATGATGACGTCGGCGTTCGTCAGCGCGTCGAGGAACTGGTTTCCCAGGCCCTTCCCCTCGTGTGCGCCCGGGACCAGCCCGGCCACGTCGAGCAGTTCGACCGGGACGTAGCGCTTGCCGCCGTGGCAGTTGTCGTCGCCACAGCGTTCCTCTCGCTCCAGACAGGGGCACTCGGTCCGGACGTGGGTCACCCCGCGGTTCGGGTCGATGGTGGTGAAGGGGTAGTTCGCGATGTCCACGTCCGCGAGCGTGGCCGCCTTGTAGAAGGTAGACTTGCCCGCGTTCGGTTTGCCAGCGAGCGCGATGGAAAGCATGCTATCCTGTAGCGTCGCTGGGGGAAACTGCCTTTCGGTCGCGTGGTGCTACCATGGGCCTGCGTGACAGAAACCACGGCACTGCGACGCGGTGATCCTTCGATTCGAAACTAATTAACCGGGTTCCGTTAGAGAATCAACAGAAATGCGACGACGAGCCCTCCTCGCCAACGTCTCGACAGGAATCGCCCTCCTCTCCGCCGGCTGCACCACGACCGTCAGCGTCGACGACCAGCCCGGTGGCAGCGCCGGCTCCGGTGAGACCGACCCGACCGACGGCGCGACCACCACCTCGGCCCGAACCACGCAGTACGCCCCGAACATGGACTTCCGAATCGTCCGCGTCGACGACGAGACGGTCAAACTCGTCCACATGGAAGGCAAGCAGGTCGAAGACGACGTGACCGAGAAGGTCACCGTCTCGGTCGACGGCCAGCAGGTCCCGGTCCTCGACGAAGCCGGTGCCGAACACGAGTACCTCGTCGCCGACGACACCGCCCTCGGTGCGGGCGAATCCGCCGCCACGACCTACCCCGTCTCGACGGGGAACCGGTTCTTCGTCAAGGCGTCCGGGAACGCAGCCATCGCCGTGGTCTGGTACGGTGAGGACGGCCGCGTCGCTGTGCTCGAAGAGAAACAGGTCTGAGAGGACCGAGTGCTTCGCCCGCCGTCACTCGATATCGCGGTTCGCGATACCGGCCATCGTGATGTTCCCACGGGCCCGCATCGTCCCGTCCACCTCGGCACCCTTCGAGAGTTCGAGGTCGGAACAGGAGACGTCGCCGAGGACGAGCGCACCGGGGGCGATCCGCACTTCGCCCTTCCGGGTCGTCACGTCGCCGTGGACGCGGGTGCCTTCGCCGATGAAGATGTCGTTCTTGGCGCGGAGGCTCCCGAAGATGTTGCAGTCCTCGCCGACCGTGATGGATTCGGCGCGGAAGTTACCGTGCAGGCGGCACTCGTCGCCGATCTCCGCGGGCGTCGAGACGCGCCAGGCGTCGTCGCTCACGGTGGCGTTCCGTGGCACGACGAGCGGGTCCTCGTCCGGGTCTTCCTCGTCGGTCATCTCGTTGACCAGCTGTTTGGCGGCCTCCTCCTCGCCCATGAGCATGAGCTGTTTGAGGTAGACGAACAGGAAGACGATGGTCGGCATCGGGTTGCGGATGACGATCCAGCCGTTGGCCTCGAAGCCCTCGGCGATGTCGACCTCGTCACCGATGTCGAGGTCGCCGGAGACCAGCAGCCGCCCGCCGATATGGGTTCGCTCGCCGATGAACGCGTCCCGGCCGACCAGGACGTTCCCCGCCACGTCGGACCACATGTCGAGCCGGCAGTCGGCCTCGGCCTCCACACCGCCTTCGATGCGGATGCCTTCGCCACCGAGGACGTTGCGCCCCCGGACGCCGAACTCGACCGTCGAACGCCCACCGATGAGGACGTCCCCGTCGGTCACGAGGTCGTGTTCTTCGACCGTCGTGCCATCGGGAATCGAGAGTTCGTCGAGTGGGTCCGTATGCAGCGACACACGAGCACATCGTCTCTAGGGCGTATTAAACCCCTCGTCGGCGTCTGACGCGTGTCTGACGCTGGTCTGCTGGTGTGCCTCCTCGCCGGGGAGTGGTCGCCAGTTGGTCCGTCTCATCAGGGTTTTATTCGTGAGTCCCATCAGCCAAGCTATGACCACGCTTTCGTTCGACGATGACGGCTGTGACGTCGTGTACGAGGGGACCGAGTTCCGACTCGAGAAGGAGCTCATCGAGGAGGCGACCGGGAAGAACTACTTCGACGTGACCGACCACGAGGTCCTCCAGATCGTCGAGAAGAACCCGGCACTGTCCGGCGAGCCGCGACGTATCGGTGACATTCTCGGCTGAACCGCCGTCAGCGACGGTTCTGAAATCCGCATCTTCTGGGCCGTTTCGAAAACCCATAGACACGTTCACCGGGGGTTCTACCTTCCGCAGGCGACGGGTTTAGGCTCACCGAATCCCTAGCAACGAAACGAATGCGAAAACAGGAGCTCCTCCACCTCCACCAGTTGCTCAGCAAGATACGCTCGGTCATCGAGACAGAGGGTCCCGTCCCCCCGGGTGCGTTCGCACCCTACGACGAGTACGGGGTCGGCCCGTACTCGTTCAACCGGCAGAAGGCAGACCACGAGGAAGCCATCTACCGGCTCCTCGACGGAATCGTCGCCACTATCCAGGCGCGCACCCCCGAGACGGCCGAGCCCGTCGACGAGATGATTCTGTAGGGCCACGAAGTCCCGCTCGACGATGTCGATGTCGCTTACTGGCCAGACTCGGCCAGCGAGTGCAGCCAGACACACGCCAGCATGGCCAGCACCAGCCCGCACGTGGTCGGGGACGCGAGCGTGAACAGCGGCCGGAGCACGGTCGCCAGCCCGCCCCCGACTGCTGGGACCGTCGCGAGCCACGCGAGCAGCGTGCCGGCCGATGCTGCCGCCGTCGAGAGCGCTGCGCCGGCGAGGAAGAGCTGTCGTGGCCGCCGGAACGGGTCCGTCGCCGGAAACAGGTACAGCAGCGGGAGCAGCGGGAACAGCGCGTACACCACGTACACCTGGTACGACGGGAAGAACAGCAACAGCCCGACGACCGTCGTGAACGCCGCGGTCAGCCGTCGGCTGTGGGTCGACACGTCCCGGTAGCAGAACGCGACCGGCGGGGCGAGCAGCGCGAACGCCGCCGCCGCGTGGACCGCGCTCCCGGCTGTCGGGAACAGGTGTGAGGTGGCCCGCCGAAGCGTCATGTAGGTCGCACCGATGGGGAGGCCGCCCCGGAACGCCTCGATGCCGGTCCGTTCGTGCAGCACCACGTCCAGATAGGTCGCGACGAGGTCGGGACCGAAGACGAGGAGCCCGAGCAGGTGCAGGCCGATGCCCGTCACGACCGCGGCGGCGACCCCCCGCCAGGCCCGTCGGCGCAGGAGCCAGACGCCGACCACGGCCGGGAACACCTTCACGAACGCGGGGATGGCGAACGCGGTTCCGGAGAGCCACTCGCGGTCGCGTTCCAGCGCGACGAACCCAACCGCGAGCGAGAGCGCGAGATAGACGTTCACCTGCCCGTAGAACACCGAGCCGATGCGGTAGCTCGAGACGAGACAGACCGCCGCGAGCAGGAGTCGGTCGACCCGGGTCAGGTCGACGCCGTGCGCCTCGACGTATCGCCACACCAGCACCGCCAGCGCCAGGCCAGCGGCCAGGTTCAGTCCGGTGAAGACGGCGAACCCGACGGGCTGGGAGAGCAGGGCGAAGGGGAGGAAGGGGAGTACCGCGATGGGCGGGTAGAGGAACGTGAACTCGGGGGCCACCGCGGGCGCGACGGCGTAGACCGGCCCGCCGTCGAGGGCTGCCTGCGCCGCCAGCCGGTACACCGCGAAGTCGACACCGAGGAACGAGGGCGCACGCGACCACACCGAGAAGAGGTGGCCACCCCCGGCGAGCACCGCGAGCACGAGGACGAGTCGCGCCCCGGAATGGGGCGTCGGTGTGCTCGCGTCGCTGGGTGCTGCCTCACCCATCCTGCCTCCCGTCCCCGTCCTGGAACCGCTCGTTGGCCGTCTGGAACCCGAGCTCGTCCATCTCGCGGCCGCGACGCTCCTCCAGTGCGGCGATGGCTTCCGGGTCGGGGCTCGCGTCGTCCGTGACCCGCGCCCACGAGTTGTGGACCTTCGCGTGGCACCAGCGACAGAGGTACACCGTTATCTCGTGACTCGTCTCGCGGTCCTCACTCGCGTAGGAGAGGTGGTGCTCTTCGAGGAGCGGCCGGTCGGTCGAGTCGTGGGCCATGCGCTTCTCTTCGAGCCCACAGCGGGCGCACTCGCGGTCGGTCGCGGTCGCCCGGAAGTGCGGGCAGTCTGCCCAGGTCCAGTCTTCGTCGGATTCGTCGCTGACGACCGGGCAGGCGAACTCCTCCTCACGGCGGGCCATCGCGAACTCGCGGTCGTGCTGTGGGTGCTCGAACGCGTACCGACAGGTCCCCTCACCGGTCAGGTGGTCGCATAGCTCGGCGTGGTCGTAGGGGTCGTCCACCCCGACCGGGGTGCCCGTCGGCGTCTTCTTCATCTGCTGGTACGGGGGTTGGCAGGAGTGGGATTTGGGTCTGTTGGAAGCGCGAGCAGGCGTGCTGTCACCGCGGGCGGCGGCGACGGCATCGTCGCGTCGAGGCCCGCTTACAGCTCGAGTTCGGTCGCCGAGTCGACGTCGAAGCGCGTCACCGAGGGCTCCCCGGCGAGGAGGTCGGGCAACGCCGCTTCGAGTTGCTTGAAGTGGTCCGATTCGGCGTGGGCACCGAAGGCAGCCTCGTCCTCGTACTGTTCGAAGACGCGGATCTCGTTCGGCCGTTCGATGTTCGTCGTCACTCGATAGTCGATGGCTCCCTCCTCGGCGCGGGACTGTTCCGCCAGTGTCTGGAACTGCTCGAGTGCCGCGTCACGTCTGTCGGGGTCTATCGGGAACACCGCGTGAATGACCAACATTACACGCACACCGACGGGCGGTACCCTGAAAAAGCCGTGCCGGTATTGCACCCCTGCTACCGCAGGGACCGGTCGCAGTCACGTCACTCCGAGAAGAACCGCCCGAGCAGCGGCGACGCTCGCACCCCACGATACGCCGTCCAGAACTGGTCGCTCCCGGCCGCGGGGTGGGGGAGCCCGAGTCGCATGTTCAGCGCATCGTGTTGGCGACCTGGCTCGAACACGGCAGGCCACTCTAACTCCCAGAGGGAACACCGGTCCGCGGTGCTTCCGACCCGGTCGAGTATCGCGTTGACCGCCCGGCGGGCCGCCTCGTTCGCACACTCCATGCTGGCGAGGTCGGTCTCGGTGCGGACGTAGTCGGCAGCGAGCACGAGGTTCGGGCACGCGGTTCTGGCCTCGGGGCGGTACTGGTGGCTCCCCACCGTGTTGATGAGCAATGGTGCGTCGTTGCGGAGCTCGCCTGCCTCGTCGTCCCACCTGATGGCTGGGTCCAGATAGGAATCGAGGAGCACGTCGTCGGGGAAGACCGCCTCGCCGCGGTTCAGATGCGCTTGCAACTGCGCCCAGACCTCGTCGGCGACCTCCTCCCGGGTGCACTCGCGGGCTGGCTTCCCGTACAGGATGCCGGGTTCGTCCCACTCGGAGACGATGACGGAGAGAACGCCCTCGCACTCGTCGTAGGCGTCGAAGTCGTGGTCGTCCCAGAACTGCCGCTGGCTGATGGACGTGAGCGCCCACGGCGAGTCGTAGTAGACGCTGTGACCTCGAACCGTAGGCACGTCCCGCCGGAGGTAGAACTGGATGCCGTTCATCCAGCCGCGGTCGAGTTCCCGGACCCCGGCAAGCGACGGGGCGGCCGCTTCGAGGCCGGGCGTCAACAGCGAGCGGACCACGTCGGATGGAAGCGCGAGGACGTACTGGTCGGCCGTGGCGACGCGCTCCCCATCGTCCATCTCGACTCGCGCGCCCGTCACGCGCTCGCCGTCGGCTTCGATGCCGGTCACCGTTGCCCCGGTGTGCAGCGTCACGCCGAGGTCTCGCAGGTGGGCGACCCACGGGTCGATGAAGACGTCGTTGGTCGGGCCATCGAGCAGCCGGTCGGCGTGGAGGTCCGAATCGAACAGCCCCCTGACCAGCTGCAGGTAGATTCGTCCGATGGTCCGCGCGCTCGACACCTCGGGACGCATCGCGACCAGGGACTGTGTGACCCCGTAGCCGAGGAACGTCTGGTACGCGTCGGACATCTCGTCGGCGCGGATGAACTCCCACCAGGAGACGTGTTCGTACTCCTCGTCCCATCGCCGTTCGCAACTCGACAGCAGCGTCAGCAACTTGTTCGCGAAGAACACCGACTCGTCGCGCGGGACCTTCGAGCCGAACATGTTCTCGAGACGGTCACGCCAGCCGGCCAGCGAATCCGGCACCGACACCGCCATCTCGCGGGAATCTCCGGTCGTGAACGCCTGGAAGACGGTGTCGCTGCTGACGAGGTGATCGTGGACGGTCCCGTCGGCCGTCGGAATCCGCTGCATGGTGTCCGGGAGGTGCGTGTAGAAGCCGGGTAAGAACCGGAACCCGTGTTCTGCGGGGAGCGCGGCCTCGCCGTCGGCCGGTCCCGGAAAGCTCCGGGCCTTGCCGCCGAAGCGGTCGTGGTGCTCGTACACCGTCACGTCGAAGCCGCGTGTCGCCAGTTCGTGTGCGGCGCTCAGGCCGCCGATACCGCCACCGAGGATAGCGATCTCGTGTGTCATCTGGATGTCGCGAGGGCGCGCCCCGTCGTTTGCCGGGGGTTAGGAACGGGCCGACAAGTAGCTTGCCCGGGATATCTCCTGGGACGAACCTCGAGGCGCAGGCGCGGTGTCGACCGGAGTGAGAAGGCATTTCCCGGTCCGGGTCCTCGAATATCCTATGACAGACGAGGCCGACCTCAGGGACCGCATCGGCCAGTTCCTCGCGCGGAACTTCCCGCAGATAGAACTGCACGGCGGGAGCTACGACATCGCCCACCTCGACGCCGAGGCGGGGACCGTCACCGTGTTGCTCACCGGTGCGTGTGACGGCTGTGGCATCTCCGAACTGACCATCGGCGCAGTCCGGGGCCGACTGCTCAGTCAGTTCCCCGAACTGACCGACGTCAGCGTCGAGACCGGCATCGGCGCGGACGCTGGCCCGATACAGGACGACTTCTCGGACGTCCCGTTCTGATACGAACCACTATACTCCGGGGTGACGAACTGTAGGTGTGCGACTGCTTCACAGCACAGGTGAGCGAGCGCGGATACTCGCCAGCGACGTCGAGATCGCGGACACGATGCTTTCCCGGGCGAAGGGCCTGATGTTCAGGCGCTCCATCCCGGACGACTACGCGCTCGTCTTCCAGTTCGACGAGCCCAGGCCACGCGACGTCCACATGCTGTTCGTCCCGTTCCCCATCGACGTGCTCTGGCTGGTCGGCGACGAGGTCGTCCACAAGAAGCGGCTCCGGCCCTGGATCGGGCTGGGGCGAGGGACGGCCGACACGCTGGTCGAACTCCCGGCTGGCGAGGCGGACGACATCTCTGAGGGCGATATCGTCCGGCTGGAGTCGTGACCGGGCCGCGGTCTGGCGGTCGTGGTCACTCGCGGACGCTTGGAATGTCAGGCTCACATATAATGGCCCGCGGTAGCCACCTTCCAGATGGCGACTCCCCTATGTCGCCAGGCGGAGGATCCCCCTCTCACCCCTTCGTCTTTCGGGATGCAGCCGCCGTGGGGCCGTTTTCGGAGAGACCACTGGCACCAAGCGACAATATTTGCAAGAGCGACAGGTCCACCTGTCGAACTGACTCGCTTAACCCCCTCGACGGTCTTCTCCCAGTTGGACTAATGACCGGTGAACGTTTTATTCGGGGGCTCCCCCGAACACACACAGCTGTCCCAATCTAACGTGCGATTCCTGGACACTACGCTCCGCGACGGCGAACAGGCACCCGGCGTCTCGATGACGCCAGATGAGAAAGTAGAGGTAGCGAGAGCGCTGGATTCGGCCGGCGTCTCGTTCATCGAGGCAGGCAGCGCCTGCACCGGTGAGGGCGAACGCGAGACCATCTCGGAGGTCACCGCCCAGAAGCTCGACGCGACGATAACGAGCTTCGCGCGCGGCATCCAGCGCGACATCGACCACGCGCTCGACTGCGGCGTCGACGGGGTGAACCTCGTCGTGCCCGCCAGCGACCGCCACGTCAAGACGAAGGTCGGCTCCTCGCACGAGGAGGTCCTCGACCGGACCGCCGACCTCGTCGCGTACGCCAAAGACCACGGTCTCTGGGTCGAGGTCATCGGTGAGGACGGTTCCCGGGCCGACCTCGACTACCTCGACCGGCTCGCGGCAGCGTCGTTCGACGCCGGTGCGGACCGGGTCTGCTACGCCGACACGGTCGGTCACGCGGGCCCCGAACGCACCGCCGAAATCGTCGGCGTGCTGGCCGAACACGGGCCGACGAGTGCGCACACCCACGACGACCTCGGGCTGGGTGTGACGAACGCTCTGGCCGCCATCAACGCCGGGGCGGACCTCGTCCACGCCACGGTCAACGGCATCGGCGAGCGCGCCGGCAACGTGGCACTCGAGGAGGTCGCGATGGCGCTCAAGCACGTCTACGACGTGGATACCGTCGATACGACCCAGCTCTACAGGCTCGGTGAGGTCGTCGCCCGAACGACGGGCATGCGCCCCGCACCGAACAAGGCCGTGACCGGCGAGAACGCATTCGCCCACGAGTCCGGTATCCACACGGACGGGACGCTCAAGGACGACCGGATGTACGAACCGTACCCGCCCGAGATGGTGGGTCGCGAGCGCCGCATCGTCCTCGGGAAGCACACCGGGCGTGCAGGCGCACGCGCCGCGCTCTCCGAGCACGACGTGGAGGTCACCGACGAGGAACTCGGTCGTGTCGTCGAGCGCGTCAAGGAGATGGCCGGCCGCGGCAAGCGCGTCACCGACGCGGACCTGCTCGCGGTGGCCGAGGACGTCACCGACCACGAGCGCGACCGCCGCGTCGAACTGCTGGAGGTCAACGCGACCTCGGGGAGTTCGGTGCCGAGTGCGGCTATCAGGCTCGACGTCGACGGCGAGGAGGTCGTCGCGTCGGGCACCGGCTCCGGCCCGGTCGACTCCGCCGTCTCGGCCGTGAAGTCCGCGGTGAAGGACTTCGGCGACGCCCACCTCAAGTCGTACCACGTCGACGCCGTCACCGGCGGCACGGACGCGGTCGTGACCGTCGAGGTTACGATGGCGCGCGAGGACCGCGAGGTGACCGTGGCTCACAGCGACGCCGACATCACCCGCGCCAGCGTGACCGCCATGGTCGACGCCCTCGACCGGTTGCTCACGGACACGCCGCGAGCGACACCGACAGCAGACGACTGACGGTCGACACGACTTGCACGGATTTTTAACCACCAATTCGCGTATACACTAGTGGGGATGCCTTACGACAGTCCGACTCAATCGCCGGCGCGGGCGCAGTTCGCCGACGAGACGCGCTCGGAGAAGCGGATCGTCGAACGGACGGATGGGGTGGTCGAGCGATTGCGAGAGGAACTCGGAGACGACCTGAGCCTGGTCGCGTTCTACAACGAGGACGTGCTGGAGATACACTTCGTCCACGAGACCGTTCGGGAACAGTACCAACAACAGGGCCTCGACGCACTCGCGAGCGACCTCTGTCTGGACGCACGCATGGGGGACGCCTATCAGGAGTCACTCGTCCAGCTCGGCCAGCTCAACTTCGTCGTCACGGGCTTCGACGACGGGCTGCTGGCGCGGGTACCGCTCGGGCAACAGGTCGGGGTCGCGGTCACGACGAAC
Organism: Haloarchaeobius pelagicus; assembly: GCF_051207375.1. Taxonomy (NCBI): domain Archaea; kingdom Methanobacteriati; phylum Methanobacteriota; class Halobacteria; order Halobacteriales; family Halorubellaceae; genus Haloarchaeobius; species Haloarchaeobius pelagicus. The sequence goes on from NZ_JBPJZD010000001.1 coordinate 872,404, forward strand.
CTGAACGCGGGCGACCGCATCACGACACTGGTCCCGCGGGTCGTCGACGAGCACGACATCGTGGTCGCCTCCCGGGGCTGACGCGGGCGAGGCTGGATTCAGTCGACGATGTCGACACTCGTTATCTCGAAGCGAGCACCGGTAGCGGCCGCGCTGCCGTCGCTGCTCCCATCGACGGGGTCACCGCCTCTGGGTGACCCACCGTCGGTGCTCGTTTCGGGACTGCGGTTGGTCGCCTCGATGTCCCAGCCGTGGGCGCCGATGATGGTTCGAACGACAGAGAGCCCGAAGCCGTGGCCGTCCTCTCTGGTGGTGAACCCGTGGTCGAACACTTTGTCACAGTACTCCTCGGGGATGCCTGGTCCGTCGTCTTCGACGTAGAACCCGTCCTCGAGTGGGCCGACCCTGAGGGTCACCGTCTCGCCACCGTGGTCGACCGCGTTCCGGAACAGGTTCTCGAACACCTGACAGAGTCGGTCCGGACTCGCCAGGATTGGCGGCACCTCGTCGTACAGCAGCGTCACGGATTCGGGCAGGGTGCCCACGCTCGCGGTTTCGATGACGTCTTCGAGGTCCGTCCGGACGGGGTTTTTCACCATCCCACCCTGCCTGGCGACGCTGAGCAGGTCCACGATGAGCCGCTCCATCCGGTCGGTCACCGCCTCGATATCGTCGAGGTGGGACGCGTCGTCCGTATCTCGGTAGAGGTCGAGGCGTAGGTTTACCACGCTGAGCGGCGTTCGCAGGTCGTGCGAGAGGATGTCGGTGAACTCCTTCAGGCGGTCGTTCTGGCGCTCGAGCATCCGCTGGTACTGTTTGCGTGCGGTCTCGTCGTGGCTGACGATGGTGAATCCGTGTGGTTCACCGTTCAGTAACGCTGCCACCGTACAGATGGCCCAGAAGACCGACCCGTCGGCCCGTTCGTGCCAGTGTTCGACCTCGATGGGCTCCTCCCGTGCATTCGCCAACAGGTCGGACAGTCTGAACGGGGCCTCCTCGCCGGCTGCCCACAGCCTATCCAGTGGCGCACCGATGATGTCACTGGTCTCGTACTTGTACAGCTCCGCCGCCGTCTGCGGCCAGGTTTCGATTTCCCCCGCTTGACTGGTGGTGAAAATGGCGTAACCGTTCGCGGACTCGATGACCTTCCGGTACCCCGCCTCTCTCGAACCCAGTCCGGAGTCCCTGGCCTCCCTGGCACTCCGGTCCATAGAAATATTACTCGTCTGACGGGCATAGGGAGAGACACGGTAGGTACCGTGTTTTATATACTACGTCAGGCTCTCGTCCGTCTCGAACAGGTCGATGTCCGACCCGGTTATGAGGGTGTACTTGACGAGCGACCACTGGGCACGTCGGAGCCGGTCCGAGAGCGCCTGCTGGGAGATGCCGAGGTCGGCCGCGACCTCCGCGAGCGTGGCCTTGCGCGGTGTATCGAAGTAGCCGAACTCCCACAGCCGCGCCATGGCCACGGTCTGCTTCGGCGTCAGGCCGAAATTCGCACCGGGTTGGACCCGTTCGCGGCGACTGAGTTGCAGCGTCGAGAAGTTGACGCCGGCCTCGACGAGTTGGTCCCGGAAGGTGACGAGTCCGGTCTGGTCGGCGAAGTCGACGCGGAGCAACCAGCCATCGCTGTTCCCGGCGGTGTTGAGGAACGTGCCGTCGATGTCGGCGTAGATGGAGGCGATGGTGCCGCGCTCCTCGTTCCACTCGACTCGGAACAGTGCCGACCCCTCGAACGTGTCGACCCGGGTCAACGACGCCACCGACGGGTCCGCCACGGCAGCCGCCTCGAAGGCGTCGAAGTCGTCCGTCGTGGCCCAGAAGTACCGCGAGAGGACGTTCGGGGAGATGGTCACCCGGACGAACTTCACCTGCGTCCCGGGGACCGTCAGGATGGCCTCGCCGAGCGGGAACTTCTCGACCGGTAGCTTGAACCGCCCGGTGATTATCACGCCCTGACTTGGAAGGGAAGGTGCTTGACGGTTCTGGCAACTGGCACCATCACACATAGCTTGCTGCCGGTAGCCGCGTCGCATGGCTTGCCGTCGGTAGCCGCGTCGCATGGCTTGCTGCCGGTAGCCGCGTCGCTCCGGTGTCGGGGGCGCAACCGCGGTAGAAAGAATCAGTACGCGCTGTCGCCGGCGTCGGCGGCTTCCAGCAGCTCCTTGTAGCGGTTCCGGATGGTGACCTCGCTGACCTTGGCCACCTTGCTCACGTCGTTCTGGGTGACGCGCTCGTTGACCAGCAGCGAGCCGGCGTACACCGCGGCGGCCGCGAGGCCGACCGGGGACTTCCCGGACTGGAGGCCCTTCTCCTTCGCGGTGCGGAGGAGTTCGCGGGCCTGCATCTCGGCCTCGTCGGAGAGTCCGAGGTCGCTGGCGAAGCGGGCGACGTAGCTCTCGGGGTCGGCGGGGGCGACCTCCAGGCCGAGTTCGCGGACGATGTACCGGTAGGTCCGCTTGAACTCCATCGGGTCGACGCGGCTCACCGCGGCCACCTCGTCGAGCGACCGGGGCGTCCCGGCCTGCCGCGCCGAGGCGTACAGGGCTGCCGTGGCGACGCCTTCGATGGACCGGCCGGGAAGGAGGTTGTCCTCCAGGGCCCGGCGGTAGATGACGCTGGCCGTCTCACGGACGTTGTCCGGGAGGCCGAGCGAGGACGCCATCCGGTCGATCTCGCCGAGGGCCTGCTTCAGGTTGCGCTCCTTGGAGTCGCGGGTGCGGAAGCGCTCGTCCCAGGTGCGCAGACGCTGCATCTTGCGGCGCTGGCGGCTGGAGAGGGCCCGCCCGTAGGCGTCCTTGTTCTGCCAGCCGATGCTGGTCGACAGGCCCTTGTCGTGCATCATCTGCGTCGTGGGGGCACCGACGCGGGACTTCTCGTCCTTCTCTGCGGAGTCGAACGCGCGCCATTCCGGCCCGCGGTCGATGCTGTCCGTCTCGACGACGAGACCACACTGTGAGCAGACGGTCTCGCCGTGCTCCTGGTCGACGTTCAACCGACCGTCACACTCGGGGCACGTGCGAGATTCGACCTGCTCAGTGGTCTTGGGTGTCTCCGACTCGGCACTGAACGTGCGAATTCGTGTATCTGACATCGTGGGGGAGGGCAAGCGGCCTGGGCGCTCCCCGGCCGCGCTTGCTAACCGAAAGTTAGCGGTGATGGAATATAAACTTTTCGTGGGTATTTATATGTCTGCGGGACTTTCCAGCCGGTCGATGCGTGTCGAAACTGCCGGGTGGACGTCGAGCAACCGACTGGTCGTCCCGGTCGGCTCGAAGATGAGTCGGTGCGCCAGCAGCGTCTCCAGCGCCCGGGCCATCGCGTCGGAGCCGACCTTCTGGGCGGCGTCGCGGTCCGCGACGAACTCGGTGCGGCGGATGAGCTTGAACCACAGGACGGCGTAGGGGACGAGGCCGATACCGACGGCCTGGACGAGTTCGGGGTAGCCGAACTCGACGCCGACGAGGAGCGGGAGGACGACCGCCGCGGCGAGGCCGAACCGCGTGACGACGTGGCCGCGCTGGTGGTGGGCGACCTCGTGGGCGAGGACGGCCGACAGCTCGTCGTCCGCGAGCAGGTCGAACACAGTCTCGGTGACGAACACGTAGCGCAGTCCTGGGACGACGCCAGCCGCGAAGGCACAGCCGACCCGGGTCCGTGGGTCGACGATGCGCAAGCGCACCGACCCCGAGAGGACGTCCGCGACGCGCTCGCGTTCGGCCGGGGTCGGCGCTCTCGTCCGCAGCCCGACCCGGAGGACGACCGGCGAGAGCGAGATGATGAGGAGCACGACACCGAGCGAACCGAGCACCCGTGGCCACCCCTGCGGGACGGTTCTGACGAAGGCGGCGATGACGGTGACAGCGAGCGTGACCGCGACCGCCCGGGTCACGAACCACCAGAGGACGAACCACGCCGACAGCGCGAGATGGCGCACCCGTTCGCGGTACGGCGCGACGGCGACGGCGACGGCCGCGATGGAGGGCAGGATACCGAAGACGAACACGCCCGCACCGACCACGACCGGTCTGAGGACCATCGGCAGCTCGTCGAACAGCAGCTGGAGCGAGACGGCGGTTCCCACCGCTCGCGCGAGCAACAGGTTCGCCCCGATGGCCGTGGCGTAGCCGATGCGCCGGAGATGGCGCAGCCGCGCCGCAGTCAGGGGGTCCCGTGCCGACCGTTCGGTGAGTCTCTCGGCCATCGACTGGAAGACCACGTACCAGCCGAGGGCGAACAGCAAGTGGACCAGAACGGCGACGACGAGGGACACTACGATTCCCTTGGCCGTGTGGGGAATTGAACTTTGGCCTCGGTTCGGGTGGTGGCGCTCCTCGTGCGCCGACCGTGCAACCCGCCCGAGACTGGGTGTGCGAGTACTGTGTCAATCCTCATCCCGTGTTACCATTTCGCGTGTTAACTATACACAATATATAAATAGCCACCCGAACGACGTTACAGTAATCCATGTACGGGGGAATCGTGTTGCAGGCCGGCGGTTCCGGCGGCATCGTTCCGCGAGGGTCACGTGCTGAGATATTCAGCCAGATCTTCGACGTGTTCGTCGCCCTCGGGGCGCTCGTCGGCGCCGTGGTATTGTCGTACATGCTTTACAACGCGTACAAGTATCGAGACCATGAGGGACGGCCCGAGGATGACGGGTACGAACGACCCGTCCTCGGTGAGATTCCGACCGGTGGCGGCCACGGTCGCAAACTCCTTCTCTCGTTCAGCCTCAGTGCGGTCATCGTCATCTCGCTCGTCCTCTGGACCTACGGCGCGCTCCTCTACGTCGAACAGGGCGCGGCCGCGACCCAGCCCAGCCCGGACAGTGCAGAGGTCATGACCATCGAGGTGACGGGCTACCAGTACGGCTGGAAGTTCACCTACCCGAACGGTGAGCGGGTCGATGGGACGCTCCGGATTCCAGAAGGCAAGGAGATACGCATAGAGGTGACATCCGAGGACGTCTTCCACAACTTCGGGATACCACCACTCCACGTGAAGACCGACGCGGTTCCGGGCCAGACCACCGTGACGTGGTTCGGCCCGGCCGAGGCGGGTGAGTATCAGGCACAGTGTTACGAACTCTGCGGCGCAGGGCACTCCTACATGGTGGCTGACGTCATCGTGATGGAGCAGTCCGAATTCGAGACGTGGTACGAGAACATGGGCAACGAAAGCACCAGCGACAGTTCGAACAGTAGCAGCGTCACCCAGCCCGCGCTCGACGTGGCTGCCATGGAGGTCCACGCATGAGCGCTGACGAGACACCCGACGACCACCGACCCGAGGACGGGGCCGACGAGGCTAGCTCAGACGGCGAACCTGAACAGCCCCGCCCAGACGGCGGCCACGAGCCCGACGGCGGCACCCCGGTCGTCGGCGGCGACTCGCTCCCACTGGACGTGCCCTCGGGGCACGAATCCGAAGACCACGGCCTCCCACCCCTGTATTCGATTCGGCGCTGGTTCGTCACGACGAACCACAAGGACATCGGCATCCTCTACACGGTGACGGCGCTGTTCTTCCTCATCTTCGGTGGCGTGCTCGCCCTGCTGATGCGGGCCGAGCTGTGGGCCCCCGGCGCGAACGTGATGCAGGCCAACGCGTACAATCAGGCGGTCTCCGCCCACGGCCTCATCATGGTCTTCTGGTTCCTCTCGCCGTTCGCACTCGGGTTCGCGAACTACATCGTCCCGCTGCAGATCGGGGCGGAGGACCTGGCGTTCCCGCGACTGAACGCGGTGTCGTACTGGATGTACCTCGCCTCGGGCGTCCTGATGGGCATCTCGTTCTTCCAGGGCGGCACGTTCGCCGGCGGGTGGACGATGTACGCCCCGCTGAACATGCCGGTGTACACGCCCGAGGTCGGCGGCTCGACCGCCGTCCTCGCGCTGTTACTGTTCGTCGTCGGTGTCACGGTCGGGTCCGTGAACTTCCTGACGACCATCCATCGCATGCGTGCGGAGGGCATGACGCTCCGACGGATGCCGCTGTTCACCTGGAGCATCCTGCTCACCATCTGGATGATGCTGTTCGCGTTCGCGGCCCTGCTCGCCGCACTGATGCTGCTGAGTTCCGACCGGCTGCTCGGGACGACCTACTTCGCGACCAGCAGTCCGAACGGGTCGTTGCTGTGGGCGCACCTGTTCTGGTTCTTCGGCCACCCGGAGGTGTACATCGTCTTCTTCCCGGCGCTGGGAGCGATGGCCGAGATCTTCCAGACGTTCTGTGGCCGGCGCATCGTCGGGCGCAAGTGGTTCATCGGCGCGATGTTGCTCGTGGCGATCCAGAGCTTCATCGTCTGGATGCACCACATGTTCCTGACCGGCATCAACCTCGAGATAAAGACGCTGTTCATGGCGACCACCATCGGCATCTCACTGCCGTTCGACCTGATGGTGTTCGCGCTCATCTACACCATGTTGAAGGGGAAGATACGCTACAAGACCCCCTTCCTGTTCGCCTTCGGCGGGCTCGTGCTGTTCATCCTCGGTGGCATCACCGGGGTGTTCCTCGGCGCGGTCGTGCTCGACTACTCGTTCCGTGGCACCTACTGGGTCGTCGCGCACTTCCACTACGTCATGGTCGGCGGGGTGACCGGGCTCATCGGTGCGCTCTACTACTGGTTCCCCAAGATGACCGGCCGGATGTACGACGAGTTCCTCGGGAAGGTGAACTTCGCGCTGTACTTCATCGGGTTCAACCTGCTCTACTTCCCGATGTTCATCGCCTGGGAGACCCCGCGGCGCGTGTTCAACTACGCACCCGGGTTGACGAGCTGGCACCAGGTCGCGACCATCGGCGGGTTCATCCTCGGCGCGTCGTTCCTCGTGCTGTTCTACAACCTGTTCAAGAGCCTCTTCGACGGCGAGCCGGTCGACGGCAACCCGTGGCAGTACGCCTCGACGGCGGAGTGGACGGTCCCCTCCCCACCACCGCTTGAGAACTTCCCCGGCACGCCGACCTACGCCGACGGCTCGCTCAAGTTCAAGGGGGCGACCGCCGACGCGAGTAGCGGGGCAGCAACTGCGGACGGCGGGACCGCGAAGACCGACGGCGGCATGGTGGCCGCGAGTGCCGGCTCCGAGCTGATGGACACCCACGAGGAGCACGGCCACGAGGAGAGCCACGCGAGCCTCTGGCCGTTCATCCTCGGCCTCGGGTCGCTCATCACGCTGTTCGGCTTCTCCGGGATGATGGACGGAGCTTTCCCGCCGGGAATCGAGGGTGGCATCTACATCGGGAACGTCATCGTCGGCCTCATCATCGTGGTCGGCGCGTGTATCGGGATGGCCCGGGAGTCGTTCCACGGCCCCGTGGGCCCGTTCGGCGAGAGCTGGCCGTTCGCCGGCGTCAGCAACATGAAGCTGGGCGTCTGGCTCTACCTGGCCAGTGACATCGTGCTGTTCGGCGCGTTCATCGGCGCGTACGTGTTCTCCCGGGTCGCCTACGGCTGGACCGACTGGCACCACCTCATCACGCCAGAGCACGTCGTCTTGCCAGGTCTCATCAACACGTACATCCTGTTGACGAGTAGTTTCGCGGTCGTGCTCGCACTCGTCGCGGCCGAGAAGGGCAGTCGCCTCGGCGTCGTCGCGGGGATGAGCACCACGTTCGTCCTCGGCGTGGCCTTCCTGGTCAACAAGGGGCTGGAATGGATACACCTGTTCCACGCCACCTCCGGGGGGTTCACGGAGGGGTGGAACATCTCGACGAACATCGCCTCGACGACGTTCTACGTGACGACCGGCCTGCACGGCCTGCACGTCATCGTGGGGCTCATCATGGCGTTGTACATGATCGCCAGGGCCTGGCGGGGAGCCTACCTGGACGACGAAGCACCCATCGAGTACTTCGGCCTGTACTGGCACTTCGTCGACATCGTCTGGTTGTTCCTGTTCCCGCTGTTCTACATCCTCTGAGGTGAACAAAAATGTCACATACCAAACTATACACGGTGATATACGTGGTGTTGTTCGTGCTGGCGACCGTTCAGGCGCTCATCGAGATGCTGGGGTACCTGGAGTCGGCGTACTGGGCTGCCTTCGGCATCATCATGGTGCTGTCGTTCGCGAAGGCGGTCGTCGTCGCGGGGTATTACCAGCACCTGCGCTGGGAGCCCCGGTCGGTGACCACGCTGGTACTCATCGGCCTCATCGCGGCGGTCGCGCTGACGACCGCGGCGTCGTACTCCATCCTGTAGGCCGCCACCGTCTTCGTTTCTCCACGGCTGTTACACTCGCGACTGCACGACCACAACCCCGATGAGCCCTGCCAGCGTGCAGACAGGTATGCAGGTCCGCGCGGCGACACCCGCAGATGTCGAAGAGACGGTCGTCGAGATGCACAAGGAACTGTGAACAGACGAGGTGGACGGGTCCTCAGCGTTCGCACGCCTCGTCCACGCCGGCCGAAAGCGTCACCGCGTTCGCGGTCAGGAGCGCGATAGCCCCCACCAGGAACACGGTCGCGAGCGGCGACTCCGGGTCGGTGAACGCCCAGTACAGTGGACTCGCCGAGGCACCGAAGGCCGCACTGGCGACGCCGTAGATCGCCGGGCCACAGCAACAGCAGGCGGTCGCGCCGGTCGTCGCGAGCGCGCCGGTGACGCCCTGGACGGTCCCGCCGTCGGTCGCAGCGCGGTCGGCCGCGGGTCCATCGTCGGCGCTCCGGGCGCGCCACGTCGCCACGCCGAGGGTGGCGTTCATCGTCACCAGCCCAGCCAGCACCACGACCACGAGCGCGGTCCCGACCGAGACGGCCGCGAACAGCGGAATCGAGGGCCGGTACAGTTCGATGGCGGGCCACATCACCAGCGGGCTGGTGAACTCGGTGACGACGGTGAACGCCTCGCCCTGGGCCGGCGGCACGTCCTCGGGGTTGAACGAGAGCAGCCCCGAGGAGACGACGAAGAAGGCGGTGAAGCCGAGTCCCGCAAGTGCGCCCACAGTCCGGGCACGCCGGCCAGTCCGGGCGAGCGCGGGGACGACCTCGGTCCAGACGATGTAGCCGAGGACCACGGGGACCGCGAGCACCAGCACGTAGCCGAGGGGATGGAAGACGGTCCCGCGGGGGAGCAGCTGTGGATACGCGACCCAGAGCCCGAGGAGGGTCCCCAGAACCGGATAGGCGTGGTGGTCGCCCCAGCGGGTGTGGTACAGGACGAGGCTGGCCAGGGCGATGCCCATCCCGCCGAAGAAGGTCAGCACAGGGTAGTACACCCGGGTCAGGGGCGTCGTCCCGATGGGTTCGACCTGCAGTTCGACCAGCCCGACGACGCCCAGTGCGGTCATCGAGACACCGACGAGGAGTCCGACAGCGGCCAGTCGCGGGTCGAGCCGACTCCCGAAGCGCTGCCAGAACCGGTCGCGGAGCGCGGTCGCACCCAGCACACCGAGGCCGATGACCAACAGCGTGAGCAGGATGACGTGCGGGACGCCCCCGTGGACGGTCCCCTCGTGAGCGCTGGCGGTCGGGACGAGCGAGAGGCTCGCGATGGTGAGCAAGAGCGTCGTCAGGCGGCGGTCGAGTGGTAGTCGGTGCATGGTCACAGTGAGAGGACGATCATGTAGACGAGGACGATGACGGCGTACAGCGACCCGAGCGCCGCGATGACCTTCAGGTGGTAGAGGAACAGCTCGTCGTCTTCCTCGTCCTTGGCCTGTGCGTACGTCTCGTACTCGTCGGCGGTCAGGGCGTCCCGGTGTCGCTCGCCGAGGTGCAGTGCGTGGAGGTGCTCGGACGGGAACGGGCGGTCACAGACCCGACACCGGGCGGCGACCGTCTCGTCGTCGAGGATGGTCGTCGCCGTCTCGGCCTGCATCTCGGTCTCGCCGGGGGGCGAATCGGTCGGTCGTGGGTGGTCGATGTCGTGGGTAGCCATGGTCAGAGGAACGGGGGTTTCACGTACGGTTGGGCGACCAGCCACATGCTGGTCATCGTGTAGAACACCATCACGAGCGCGAACGGGTACTGGCTCCGGATGGGCTGGAGCCGCCCGGTGAACGTCTCGAACGCGATAGCGTGGGCGACCCAGATGGCGACGAGGTGTCCCAGCACGACGAACGCCAGCTGGAGGCTGCCGAACCAGCCCGGGAGCACCGCGACCTGGACCGTCGCCGGCGGGTCGAACGGCGACAGCGCGACCGCCGACAGCGCGGGCGAGAGCGTCAGGAAGTAGCCCAGGAAGTGCGCGAGGTGGTAGCCGGCCGCGATGGGCACCAGCGACCAGACGAACCGGCGCTGGATGACGGCGGGGTCGACGAACGAACCGGCGGTTCGCCGCGAGAGCCGGGACGCGAGGCGGTACACGGCGAGGAACAGCGCGAACCCGGCGACCGCGGTCGTCAGGTACACCGCGAGCGCCGGCACGCCGAGGCCGACGGCTGCCCGGACGAACTCGGCGTGCGGGGCGGTCGACACCAGCCCGTCGTAGGAGGTCACCCAGAGCAGGGCGACAACGAACACCACTTCGGCGTCGGTGCCATCGTCGTAGTTCCGGGCGAGGGCCGCACCCGGAAGCGAGAGCGAGAGGCCGCTCTCCGTCCGGCCAATCGGGGCCATCCGGCCGTAGGTGTGGAACACCCGCGACACCGGGTCGGCCTCCCTGAACCAGCTCGCACCGAACACGAGCGCCCCGGCCAGCGTCCCGAGCGTGTACGCCAGAACGACGACTGCCAGGAACCGTGGTTCCGAGGCGATGGGCGTGACGACCTCCAGCCAGACGAGCGCCAGGAGGCCGATTGCTGCCGGCCACCCGCCGAGGTGACTCGGCCACGAGCGCGAGCCGACTTTCGGCAACAGGGACGCGATGGCCCGCCACGGGTTGAGCACCGGCCAGGAGTCGCCGAGCAGGTACACCGAGATGGTGTAGCCGGCCCACCACCCTGCCCAGACGCCCAGGACCGCGAGGTTCCGGAGCGGGTCGGTGACGCCGAACTGTTCGGCGAACAGCCCGGTCACGACGAACAGGCCGAGGACACCGACGCTGCCGACGCGGGCCAGCGCGACGACGGCCCGACGAACCGTCGCCGGCGACGGGACCGTGAGCCCGAGCCGGTTTATCTCCCGGATGAAGTCGTGGTCGGTCGCGAAGCTCGTGAACAGGAACGACGCCCCGATGACGCCGCCACCGGTCAGCACGACCAGCCAGAACGGGATGGGAACCGAGGTGAGCGTCCCCCCGAGGGACCCGACGTGGGCCAGCGCGGGGTCGACGAACAGCACGAGTGCGGCCCCCAGTGTCGCCGCCGAGGCCAGCCGCGAGAACTCACGCGCCGCCACGACTGGGCACCCCCGGCCGCCAGTACAGCAAGGCGACGGCCACCACGAACACCAGCGTCGAGAGGTCGACGCCGAAGGCGTAGACGGTCGCCAGCGCGGCGGCCGACCCCGCCGTCCCCGACGCCAGCGACGAGATGAGCGGGAACGCACAGCTCACGCAGGAGAACAGCCCGACGAGCCCGGTTGCACTCGCCGACAGCGACTCGAGGACGGTGGCGTAGACGAGGTACGCGAGCGAGAGGTAGCCGACGACCCGGAACGGGACCAGCGCGAACTGGAACACCGCACCGGTGTACGAAATCGTCGGACCCCACCCCGGCGAGGGCATGGCGACCGAGAACCCGCTGGCGGCATGCTCGTGACCCGCCGGTGCCAGCGAGATTAGCCCGGCGAACCACGCGAGCAGCAGGAAGTAGCCCACGGCGACCGCGACCCCGAGGAGCCGATATCTCCGTGCGGTCGGAATCGGGTCCGTGGCGACCACCGCGAGCACGCCGACGTTTATCCAGACGAACGGGTACAGCGCATAGCGCACCGAGACGAGTTCGCTGCTGGTGAACCGGAAGTAGGCCACGACCGCGAGTAGCTCCAGCGCACAGAGCAACCCGAGCCACAGCACGCGCTCACTCGGGAGTGCATCGAGGGTCGAACGCGCCGTGTTCGAGGACATCCTCACCCGACGATGAGTTTCACGGCGATGACCAGGACGAACAGGACCCCGAAGGCCCACGCGCTCACCATCGCGGCGGTCGCGCTCGTGAGCCCGCGGTTCTTGCTGGAGCGATAGGTGCCGAAGACGATCCAGCCGGCGAACAGCCCGCCGGTGGCGACGACGAGCAACCACTGGAGCGTCGCCCTGCCGGCCGCGTCAGCGCCGACGTAGGCGACCGCACCCGCCCCGATTCCCCCGAGGATGAAGAAGAAACCGAGGGTCCAGACCAGCTGGTTGTTCAAGAGTTCGTGCCACCCCGGGCCCTCCCTCGCCCCGAACTTCGGCGTGTAGCTGGCCTTCTCGCGCACACTGACCAATACGAAGATGGCGGCGAGGAAGCCACCCATGACCAGCGCCGCCCCGGTGAAGTGTGACATGGTGTTAGGTGACAGTTGTCACCTGATGACTTTAAGTTTATCTCCCCGAGAGCGACAGACGTGGGCGATGTGGGGTGTACCGACGGGCCACCTACACGTAGAACCAGTCGAACGAGATGGTCGAGTCGTCCTCGACCGTGACGAACAGCGCCTTCTCGATGGTTCCAGACACTCGCTCGACCTTCCACTCGAACGTCGCCGTTCGACCCTCCGACACCGCCACGGAAACCGTGTACGTCCCCGGTTCCGTGAATGGAATACACGTCTCGGTGTTCGTCTCCCCCGGGCCGAGCGTGTACTCCCGTTCGAGTATCGGGTCCGCCCCTCCACTGGCCTCGAGGTCGACCCGGAGCGTGACGGTGTGCGTGTCGTTGTCGTCGTTCATGAGACCGATGTCGTACCCCGCCGAACTGGTCCCTTCCGGGGTGTACGACGCACATCTATCGCCTGCCGGGTCGGGAGTGGCTGTCCGTGTTCCCGTCGGGGACTTAGTACCGGTGTCGATAGCCGTGAGACACCCGGCACCGCCCGTGATGAGGAGTCCACTACAGTAGCGGAGGGCACGACGACGAGAACAGGAGGGCTTCATCGGTGCGAATTGACACACGCACATAATAAGTCTTCTGTCAATTTCTGCCGGGGCTTACACTCCCTGCGCGGTGTCGGGCGTGGATGGAACTGGGGCGCTCGGGTAGTGATTGGAGAAGCGCCGAGAGGGAGATTTGAACTCCACTCACTCCCGCTCACTTCGCTCACGGTTTCACCGTTCGCGTCGCGGTTCTCCCTTCGGTCCGAACCGCGCTTCGTTCGCTCCGTTCGAACGTTCAAACTCCTCTGTTCCGGTCTCCGGAGACTGAACGACTCGCGCCGCTACGCGTCGCTCGTCGATGTTGTCTCCGAAGAAGCGCCGAGAGGGAGATTTGAACCTCGCCGAGACGGTCCTGCTCGCCTCACTTCGTTCGGCTTCGCGGGCTGCGACTCGTCTGGTTCAAATCTACATTATCTTCGTCTCCAATCACGTGCGACTCGCGACTGCTCGCAGGCAAGCTGCTCGCAACGCTCGTCGGTTTGTGATTGGAGAACGCCGAGAGGGAGATTTGAACTCCCGTGTCCGTGAGGACAGTAGATTTCGAATCTACCGCCTTGGCCGGGCTAGGCTATCTCGGCTCATCTCCACGTTGCCGTCTGCCTTTATTATGAATTTCGATTTATCGCGTAGGGAGGTGACAACCGCCAAGAATTTATTCCAGCAGCACGGGGACGAGAACATGGACGTACACCAAGCGAACGAGGACTGTAACCGTGTCCTCGACGCCATCGGGAACGCGGTCATCGCCGACCGAGAGTTCCTCGAAACCGTACTGCTCGGTGTCGTCGGTCGTGGCCACGTGCTCCTGGAGGACGTGCCCGGGACCGGCAAGACGCTGACCGCACGGTCGATGGCTTCCGCCCTCGGATTGGATTTCTCCCGCATCCAGTTCACCCCCGACCTCCTCCCCGCCGACGTCACCGGGACGCACGTGTTCAACGAAGAGACCCGCGAGTTCGAGTTCCAGGCGGGTCCCATCTTCGCGAACATCGTCCTCGCCGACGAGATCAACCGCGCCCCGCCGAAGACCCAGGCCGCACTGCTGGAAGCGATGGAGGAGGGCCAGGTGACCGTCGACGGCGAGACGCGGATGCTCCCCCAGCCGTTCTTCGTCATCGCGACGCAGAACCCCGTCGAGCAGGAGGGGACGTTCCCGCTCCCCGAGGCGCAGGTCGACCGCTTCATCGTGAAGTCCTCCATCGGCTACCCCGACGAGGCCGGCGAGGTCGAACTCCTCCAGCGCCGGGCCGGCCGCGTCGAGCAGTCCCCGAGCGTCGAGCGCGTCCTCACCGACGAGGAGGTCGCCGACCTCCGGCAGGTCCCCGAGAACGTCCGGGTCGACGACGACCTGCTGACGTACATGGCGAAGCTCTGCCGCGAGACCCGGCAGGACGGCCGCGTCGAGATTGGTGTCTCCCCGCGCGGGACCCAGCGCCTGTTCGAGTCCTCGCGGGCCTACGCAACGATGGTGGGCCGCGAGTACGTCACACCCGACGACATCAAGCGCGTCGCCCAGCCCGTGCTCGCGCACCGGCTCGTGCTGACGCCGGACGCGATGGTCAACAACGTGAGCAAGCGCGAGGTCATCGCGAAGGTGCTGGATTCGGTGCCGGTTCCGACCGTGGACTGACGCTTCGGTCTCGACCCCTGTCCACCATGGGAGGGGGGTGTTATTACTTACATGTCTCCCTGGGATGCGACATGGCTTCACGACAGACCGAGCAGACGTACGAGCATTATATCGATGGGGAGTGGACGGCCGGAGACGGAGACCAGACGTTCACGAGCGAGAACCCGGCGACGGCTGAGGCGCTTGGCACGTTCGCTCGCGGCACCGAGTCCGACCTCGATGCGGCGTGCGCCGCGGCCGAGGCGGCGACCGAGGAGTGGCGTGAACTGTCCCACATCGACCGCGCGGAGTACCTCTGGGAGATCTACCACGAGCTCCGCGAGCGCACCGAGGAGCTGGCCGAGGTCGTCACCAAGGAGTGCGGGAAGGAGATCTCCGAGGGCCGCGCCGACGTCATCGAGGCGTACCACATGGTCGAGTGGGCAGCCGGTGACGCCCGCCACCCGAAGGGCGACGTGATTCCCTCGGAGATTCCGAGCAAGGACGCCTACATGCGCCGCAAGCCGCGGGGCGTCGTCGGCTGCATCACGCCGTGGAACTTCCCGGTCGCCATCCCGTTCTGGCACATGGCCGTCGCGCTCGTCGAGGGCAACACCGTCGTCTGGAAGCCCGCCGAGCAGACACCCTGGTGTGGCCAGATCATCGCGGAGATGTTCGAGGACGCTGGCATCCCCGACGGCGTGTTCAACATGGTGCAGGGCTTCGGCGACGTCGGCGCAGCCATCGTCGACGACGAACGCGTCGATACCGTCCTGTTCACGGGCTCCGCGGAGGTCGGCCACGAGGTCGCCCAGAAGACCGCGTCACAGCCGGGCAAGCTCGCCGCCTGTGAGATGGGCGGGAAGAACAACATCGTCATCACCGAGGAAGCGGACCTCGACGTCGCCGTCCACTCGGCGCTGATGAGTTCGTTCAAGACGACGGGCCAGCGCTGTGTCTCCTCCGAGCGCATCGTCGTCCACGAGGACGTCTACGACGAGTTCAAAGAGCGGTTCGTCGAACTCGCGGAACAGGTCTCGGTCGGCGACCCGCTCGACGATGACACGTTCATGGGGCCGCTCATCGAGGCGGACCACAAGGAGAAGGTGACGAAGTACAACCAGCTGGCCGAGGACGAAGGCGTGAACGTCCTCGTCGACCGCACCGAGCTGGACGACGAGGAGATACCCGACGGCCACGAAGCGGGTCACTGGATCGGGCCGTTCGTCTACGAGGCCGACGCCTGGGAGGACCTCCGGTGCACGCACGAGGAGGTGTTCGGTCCCCACGTCGCCCTCCTGAAGTACTCCGGCGACGTCGAGGAGGCAGTCGCGATCCAGAACGACACCGACTACGGTCTCGCCGGTGCCATCATCTCCGAGGACTACCGCCAGATCAACTACTTCCGGGACAACGCCGAGGTCGGCCTCGCCTACGGCAACCTTCCCTGCATCGGAGCCGAAGTCCACCTGCCGTTCGGCGGCGTGAAGAAGTCCGGCAACGGCTACCCGTCCGCTCGTGAGGTCATCGAGGCCGTCACCGAACGGACGGCGTGGACGCTCAACAACTCGAAGGACATCGAGATGGCCCAGGGACTCTCCGCAGACATCAAGACCGACTCGGAGTGAGTCACCAGCATCAGCCGAGTTTCACCGAGGAGAACACCTTCTTTCGGTGAGGGACGCTTCGTCGTCGGTCTCTCACGGGTTGCTCGACCGTCCGAGCCCCGCATCGCCCGGTGACACCGCCGCGCTCCCCGCTCGGAGAGGGATGATTTATACGTCGACCGGGGCAGCAACCCGAGCTGACCGTCTCCCCCGTGAATTCGACGCTCTTACTGCCGCAGCGCCGTCGTCAGGATAACCACGGCCACCAGCAACAGCGCGAGCGCCGAAATCGGCTGTCCCTCGGTCGCGACCTGGTAGACCGCGAACGCCACACCACCGGTCGCGACCCCGACCACGGCAGACCCACCGATGTGCGCCAGTTCGGCCCGGGTCGTGTCTGCCTCGCGCCCCAGTTGCTCTCCGAGCCCGATGGCGTTCTGGCCGACGTCCCAGGCCAGCACCGTCGCGGTCGTCCCGACGAGCATGAGCAGTTCGGCGGATGGTGCGCCACCGGTCGCACCGGCGAAGACGAGCCCGCCGAGCAGGCCGACCGCGCCGACGTGGACCAGTCGGCGGGAGCCGAGGACCACGCCGGGGGCGAGCGCGAGCATGCCGAGGGCCGCGCCGACGACGCCCACCGAGGCGGTCAGGATGGCCGCGAGCGCGGCAAACGCGCCAGCACCCAGTGCCACCACGGCCGACAGGCGGACCGGTCGCCGGTCGATTTCGGTCGCCATCAGGTCCACCTCCGTGAGCCACGGGCGAGGGCGTTCACGAGCCCTTCGTCCGGGTCCCAGTCGATGACGCGGATGCCACCCTGGCGCAGTTCGGTGATGCGGGCGCGGCGTTCCACCCGGGCGATGCGCTGGCCGATGGTCTCCGTCGCGGTGGCGTCCGGGCTGATGATGGTCACCTTGTGTCCGTGGGCGTGGAGCAGGCGGGCGGCCTGCACCGCATCGTCATCACACAGCGGGCTGAAGAACACGAGCTGGGCGTCGCCCGGGAGCCGTTTTCTGAGGTTCCGGACACCGAGCGTGATGGAGCGGTAGCCCGCGGGCTGCTCCGAGGAGAGTGCGGGGTGATGGGCGAACAGCTCCTCGACCTTCGCGCGGTGTTCGTTCCCGAGGCCGGGGCGGAGCCAGACCGACTGTGGGGCGAGGGCGGTGAGGCCGACCCGGTCGCCCGTGTCGAGCAGCGCGGTGAACACGTGGCCGGCAGCCTCGATGCCGAGGTCTGCTGCATGGAGGCCCTCGTCGTCCCGGCGGACGTAGGCCTCCTTGCGCAGGTCGAGCAGGCACATCACGGTCGCGGCGCGCTCCTCGCGGAACAGCAGGGTCGCGAGGTCGCCGGTCCGCGCGTAGCGCTTCCAGTCGACCCGCGAGAGCGGGTCGCCGCGGCGGTACTCCCGGGTCGAGTGGAACTCGACGCCGTCACCGCCGATGTCGGTGTTCACGCGCCCGGCGTACTGCGAGGTCTGCTTGCGCAGCGGGACCGGAATCGTCGCCTCCAGCGAGGGCGTACACACCATGTCGCCGCCGGTCCGGAAGCGGGTGTGGGTCTCCTCAGCGCCGGACCAGCCGCGGACGATGGCGTCGCACGTCTTGAACTCGTGGGTGCCGCGCTTGGCGGTCACGGTGTAGGAGAACGAGTCCGACTCGCCGGGGCGCAGGGCGGTGCCGAGGCGGGCGGACCCGGACTTCACGGAGAGTTCCTCGGGCACGCCGTCGACGAGGCGCACGTCGGGCAGGGTTCGACTCCCGTCGTTCGTCACGCGGACCGTCACGGTCACCTCGTCGCCGAGGGACGGGTCCGGGTCGCTGAGTTCTCGGGTGATACTGAGCGTCACGGCCGGGGCCTCGGTGATCCGGGCGTACGCGAGGTAGCCCACGCCGACGACCGCCGAGAGCAACAGGGCGGGCTGTCGCGTGATGACGCCGACTGCGCCCGCGACCAGCGTCACCGCGGCGATGCCGCGCCAGTGGTTGGTCGCCTCGGTCGTGTCGGTGATGACGCGCTGGGTCTGGACCGCGTCGGTTGCCGACCCACCTGCTCCCGCGTCGGTTCCCGCGCCTGTCGCCCCGTCCGGCGTCGTGCTGTCGTCGCGCCCCGTCGAGTCGTCGGTCTCTCGCGTCACTGTCGAACTCATCTGTCGTACTCCTCCGACATCCGTGCGATCTCGGTGGCCGCGTGGACGGCCCACCGGTGATACCGCGTCTGGCGGCCACTGAGCAGGTCGACCCGCGAGAACAGCGATCCGCCCTCGAGCGTGCCGGTGAAGAACGCGGCGGCGTACGGGTCGTCGGTCCACTCACCGGCCTCGATTCGTCGTTTCGCCTCCGACTGCGAACAGCCCTGCGTGCGGGCGATGGTCGCGACCGCGGCGCGCTCCAGTCGGGTCGTCGTCTGCTCACGACTGTCGATCCGGCGGAGGTCCGTACTCGCGACGTGGAGCAACTCGTCGAAGTCGTCTCCCGGCGTGGGGAGCTCCTGTGACTGCTCCGGGTCCGGCGTCTCGGCCTGCACGTACCGGTTCCGGGTGCGCGAGACGCCGATTCGGACGCCCTGGAGGAGTGCTGCGACGCCGAGTACGACGAGTATCGCCTCGTTCATCGACATCCCAGCGGCGACCTCGGGGAACAGGACCAGGGCGAACGCCAGGGCGGCGACGGCGACCCCGAGCACCGAGAGGATGGTTCTGAGCTTCATCGCGTCTCACCCTCGTTGTGGGCTTCGAGCCGCCTGAGTGCTTCGACTGCACGGGCTTCGCGCTCGGGCGTCGCGTCGGCGGCACCGTACCGGACCGACTCGAACAGGTCGGTCAGCGTCTGGACGTCCGCCCGGTCGAAGCCGGCGTCGACCGCGGCACGCTCGAACTCCCGCGGCGTGCTCGTTTCGGGATGGTCGACCGGCAGGTGTCGGGTCATCTCGACCCACGCACGGTAGATCTCGTTGTCGACGTCCGAACTGGATTCGATTCGGTCTGCGGCCCGGCCCGCGGCGGTCGAGATGGCCTGCGTGTCGACCGGGGCATCGTCCGCCTGCGCCGCGTCCTCGCTCACCTCGACGACCTCGTCCTCGTCGTCGTCGTCGCCGGACACGCTCCATGCGCCGACCAGTACCACGGCGAGGATGCCCGCCCCACCGAGCAGGAGCAAGAGCGGAACGTCGAACGGCTGTTGTCGCTGCTCGTCGTCACCGCTCCCCGAGCCCTCACCAGCACCGTCACCCGTGCCGGAGTCGTCCGGCGTGTCCCCGGGTGCGCCCTGTTGCTGGGTCTGTGGGGTGTCCGAGGAGGGACAGATGAAGAAGAACGGGGCCACCGACGCGACGATGACGGCCATCAGCAAGAGCATGGCCACGGCGACCACGCCGTCGTACCGCCGGTAGGACCCGATGGTGACCGACGCCGTGACCGCGACGAGACCGACACCGGCCCACCACGGGAGCGTCCGGGACGGACAGTCCTGCCGGAGCGGCGGCTGCTGTTGTGCTGTCGTCTGGTTGACCCGCTGCCCCGGTTGGGTGGTGGTCTCCGTCGTCACCCCGTCGGCGTTCACGTTGGAGACGGAGCCCCCACTCCCCCCGGGCTGGGTCGTCTCGGTGAGCGTCCCCGCCGCGATGGCGATGGCGAGGACACAGCACACCGCGACGACCACGATGCCCACGTTCCTTTGTTTCACGTGAGCCTCTAGCTGGAAACGACACTTAGGGGTGCCGGATTGTCAAGCCATGACTTGACTCATCGGTTCGCACCGGAGCCGGCGAGTTCTCGGTCAGTCGTCGTCGTCAGCCGTCGGTTTCGCACCTGATGCGTGAGCCGACTCGATGGCCCGCAGTGCCTCGATGGCCCGGCTCTCGCGGTCTGTCGTCGGGTCTTCGCCGCCGTAGCGGACCTCCTCGAACAGCGCAGTGAGTTCCGTGACCTGGTCGCGGGTCATCCCGGCCGCGATGGCAGCCTCCGCGAACTCTGCGGGTGTGCTCGATTCGGGCTCGGGCACGTCCAGATGCCTCGTCATCTCCCGCCAGGCCCGGTACACCTCGTTGTCGACCGCGGTACTGGTCTCCAGCCGGTCCGCGGCTCGCCCCGCGGCGGCACCGATGGCGGCCATGCGGTGTCGCGGGGAACGCGATGCCAGCCCCGCCTCGTACACCTCCTCGTCGTTCTCCCGGTCCTCGTCGTCGCCCCGGAGGGCGAACCAGGCGAACACGAGCACGATACCCACCACCAGCGCGGCGATGAGAAGGGCGACCTCCGGGCTCACGTTCCCGGGGTTCTGGCTCAGCCCGAGCGAGGAGGAGACGCCCTCGGTCTGTTCTGCGACCGTCGAGGGGATGACCGAGAGCTGGTCGGGCTCGTTCTGGGTGGCACAGTTCGTCAGGAGGAGCCACAGGAAGAAGCCGGGGAACGCGATGGTCCCGACCAGCCCGGTGGCCGCCAGCCCGTCTTTCGAGTGCTGGACGTACAGCCAGATGGCGGCCGTGAGGACCACGACGATGGCGAAGAACTCGCCGCTCAGCAGGAACGGGATGCAAAAGCTCATCGAGAAGACGATGCGGCCCGGGTCGGTCAGGGGTCGTGCGGGACTCGTCCCGTCCTCCCCGTTCCGGTCGGTCGCGGTGTCGTCGTTCGGGGTGACGATGGAGGAGCCACCGCCCCCGGGTTCGTGGGGCTCGACGAGCGTCGCGGCCGCGAACGCGAGCGCGAACACGCAGACGAGGGCGAGGACCACCGGGATAGCTTTCTCCCGATTCACGACGGAAGGTAAGTGAGTCGTCTTTGAGAACGTTTCGCTAGGGCAGGTGGCTGGCTGCCTCTGCAGGACCGCGATGGCCGGCTGTCGCCCCGTCGCTACCGTCGCCCCGAGATGACCTCGACCTCGCCGTGTTGCACGAACGTCTCCCCGTCGAGGCCCTGCAGGTACTCGCGCAGGTCGGCCTCGAAGGCGTCTTTCCGGTCGCCGAAGCGGGCCGGCGAGCAGAACGAGAGCGAGAAGACGTAGCCGACGACGCCGTCTTCGTCCCACTTGCGTTCGTACGCGACGGTCTCGGTCTCGACGTCGGTGAAGCCGTGCTCGGCGAGCAAGTCGTCCCATGGGTCGTCGTACTCCTCGATGGGGCCGGTTCGCTCGGGGAGGTCGTCGAGGTACTCGCCGGCGAGCGCGTGAACGCCCGCCTGCCAGTCGTCGTCGACCCCGTGGGTGAGCCACTCGCCGTCGGTGACGAGCGCGACGCCACCGCCCGGTTCGGTCAGCTCGAACAGGTGGTCGAGGGTGCGAGGCTGGTCCATCCAGTGGAAGGACCGACCCATCGTCGTGAGGCGAACCGTTCCGATGTCGGCGGGCAGGTCCGCATCGGACCCCTGCACCCACTCGACGTTCTCGCAGCCGGCCGCCACAGCCTGTTCGCGGGCCTCGCGGAGCATCGCCTCGTTCGGGTCCATCCCGACCACCTCGCCGGCGTGTTCGGCGAGCGGGATGGCGATCTGGCCCGCACCACAGCCGAGGTCGAGGACGCGGCTCGTCTCGTCGACGCCGAACCGGTCGACGAGGTACTCGATGGCGTCGGTACCGTACCGGGGGCGATAGCGGGCGTAGTACCATTCGGTGCTGGTGAAGCGCTCGGCGCTGTCCGGGGTGGGAGAGTCGTCTGACGGGGACATGGTGAGAACGCTCGGAGCCGAGAGAACCGACCCGCGAATATTAAGGATGCTGGAACGTTCGTCCCTCGACCCGGCTCAGCGCGCCGACGGTGACGGGTCGTACCCCGGCCCGACCCGCAGTTCGAGGGCCTCGGGGCGGACCGAAAGCGTGAGTTCGCTGTGCTCGCTCAGTTCGCCGTCGCGGCTGAACGTGATGGGGCCCTCGTGTCCGGCGACCGTGAGTTCGCTGGCCGAGATGTGCGTCACGCCGGGCGTATCCTGCCCGAGGAGACGGTGCCCGATGGCTTCGGCGACCATCGACCGCGTCGGCATCTGCTCGACGACGGCGACGTCGAACAGCCCGTCCTCCATGTCGCCCTGACCGCCCTCGCCGACGAACTGGCGGGTGTTCCCGACCAGCAGACAGAGCGCTTCGCCGTCCCAGGACTGCTCGCCGTGGTCGGCGGTCGCGTCGACCCGGATGTCGAGCCCATCGAACGCCATCGCCTCCTGTGCGCCGGTGACCAGGAACGCGAGCGTCCCGAACCGCCGCTTGAGGTCGCTGGAGGCAGCCACGCTGGCTTCGGCTGGCAGTCCAGCGATACAGGAGACGGCGAACGGTTCGTCGCCGGCCATCCCGAGGTCGACTGTGCGCCGCTCCCCGGTGTCTGCGATCTCGACGCCCTGCTGGATGGTCTCGATGCCGATGTTTCGCGCGAGGATGTTCGCCGTACCGGCGGGGACCGCGCTCAGCGTGACCGACCCGAGGTGGCCGGCGTCCTTGAGGCCGCGAAGCACCTCGTTGATGGTCCCGTCGCCGCCACACACCGCGAGTTCGGAGACGCCGTCCTCGCCGGCTTGCTGGCCGAGTCGCCTGGCGTCGCCCGGCCCTCTCGTCTCGACAGTGTCGAAGCCGCGGGCCCGGAGGAGCCGTTTCACGTACTCGGCGTGGTCGCCACTTCCACTCACTGGGTTGATGATACAGCGACGGGAACCGATCTGCATTGCGCGGGTGTAGAACGCGATGGTTAACAAGCCCTGCGTTCGGGCAGTCCCTCACGCCGCGGCGGCCGGGCTGCGACGGCCAGGGCGTTCAGGCCCTGTTGCGACGACCGCGGCCACGACTGCGCCCGCGGCCGCGCCCACCCGCACGCCTGCGCCCCTGACCGCCCGCCCGCCCACGACCCCGGCCGTCCTGGTCACCCGGCCCGGTCTCGAACTCGTCGAGCCAGCCGGTGCCCGGTTTCGAGCCGAGGACGCCGGCAGTCTCGGCGTCGACCGCCTGCCGACGCAGTAATCGGATGGTCGCCGCGGGCGAACACCGGCCCCGTACCGGTTCGTCAGCCACCGTCTGGAAGACCGGTCCGGTCAGGCGGTAGTCGTCGTCCTGGTTCCGGAACGCGGTGGTGCTGACCAGCCGTGCGGGGTTGCGCGTGCGGATGTCGAAGCCGTGGTCGTCGTTCCGAATCGCACTGGTCCGGGCGACCGCGAGTGCCCCGATGTCGTCGATGTCGAAGCCCGACCCGCCGTTCGAGAGGGCGACGCTGCACCGGAGTTCCGTCTCGGTGAAGTCCTCGACGTCGAAGCCGTCGCCACGGTTCTCCATCGCGCCGCAGCGAACGACGGTCAGGGTGGCTTCGTCGTCGCCGTCGAGGACGAACCCGTGCCTGCCGCTGCCGCGAGAGAGACAGCGCCGGAACTGGATGTCGCGCTCCGTGTCCGCGACGATGCCCGAGGAGCGGCCACGGCGGCCACACTCCTGGACGGTCGTCGCGGTGACGACGGCGCGGGTGTCTTTCAGTCGGATACCACTGTTCCGGGTGCCGACGATGGTCAGGTTGTCGAGACGCCCGGCGGCGTCCTCCATGTCGACACCGACGCCCGAGCGCCGAATCCAGGCGTCCCTGACCCTGACACCTTGGGAGTCACGGAGACGGATGGCGGTTCCCCCGCCGACGATGCGGAGGTTCGCCAGTCTGACACCACGGGACCGGTCGACGTCGATGCCGACCCTGTTCTCCCGCGGGGTGATGGTGTACCCGTTCCCGTCGAGCGAGACGCCGCGCCCGACGACCTCGATGGGGCCTTCGATGTCGCCCTCGAGGACGTACCGCTGGCCGGTGCCGACGAGCCGGATGCGGCCGGACCCAGCGGGCACGACCGTCGGGTGCCCAGCAGCGACCGGGCGGGCCCACGCGCCGAAACTCGCGCCGGCACCTGCCAGCGCGAGCAGTCGTCGCCGGCTCACGGTTCGGACGGTCCGGTCGGTCGACTGTTCAGGCAGGGGAGGCGTCGATACCATGCTAGAGCCAGACTAGCAAAGAAGATAGCGTAGCCGGTAGCTGTAAGGCCGAAATCACTCGAATTCGGGGTTTCAGGCCGTTTTCGAGTGGCGCTCCTGATTCGACTCTGGTGAGTACTCAGCACCCGCCGAGTATTTACTCGCTCGGCGGAAAGCACGCGACATGCCCACGGGCGAGGCCGATTCGGACGACGAGCAGGCGGCCGCCGGCGCGGAGGAAGAGCTGAGTGAGTCACAGGTCGACATCATGGAGGCGGTCCTGCGGGCGCTCGCCAAGCACGGCTACGCCGGACTGACCACGAAGAAGGTGGCTGCCGAGGCATCGGTCTCGGAGGCCGGCCTGTACTACCACTACGACTCCAAGGACGACCTCGTGGTCGCCTTCCTGGAGTGGAGCGTCAGGCGCGACTCGAAACGACTCTCGGCCGCGGCCGACGCCGACCCTGTCACCCGGCTGTTCGCGCTGTGTGATGCGTTACTGGGTGACCCCACCGACGAGGTCGACCGCGGTATCAACGTCGCCGTGATGGAACTGCTCGCTCACGCCCCGTTCAACGACCGGTTCCACGACCTGCTCAAGTCGTACGAGGAGCGGGTTCACGAGACGCTGGCGGGGGTCATCCGCGAGGGGATGGACGTCGGCGTCTTCCGCGCGGACCTCGACCCCGAGGCGACCGCCGCCTACCTGCTCGTGACCACCGACGGGAGCGCGGGAGCCGTGATGGCCCTCGGGATGGCCGACCTCGGCGAGCAGGTGCGCGACCGGCTGTTCGCCTACCTCCGCGAGAACGTGCTCGCTGCGGGCGTCAGCGCCCCAGAGAAGTATCAGTAGTTCGACCGTTCTCGACTCCCCGGTCGGCTGGGTGGTTCCGCCGAAGTCCACGCCGGATGCGTCAAACGCCGCTTTCATACTTGACAAACAAGTTATGTGTAGCTGCCCTCTGTACGGTTGCGATGAACCACCGATTCAGATTCGTATCGTTCCTCACAGTCGCGCTGGTCTGTGCACTTGCGCTGGGTGCCGGCCCGGTCGCGGCCGACGGGGACCAGACCGTCGGCATCTGCATGGTCGGCGTCGACAGTCCCTGTAACGGCGACCACGACGAGAACGCCACCAAAGACGGCGTCGCGGAGCCGGTGAACCCGGACGAGTTCCCGCCGGACCCCGACGGCACCGACCCAGTTCGGCCGACCGACCCCGAGCCGAACTGGCGTGACGGCGTCGTCATGGAGCCCATCAACGACTTCGTCGACGACGTGCCCCTGATGCAACAGACCGGCGTCCGTGACGACCCGGTCGACTCGCAGAACGAGTCCGGGGAGCGCGAGCGCCCCGACGAACCCATCCCGACCGAGCCGTACATCGTCTGTGTGCGCGCCCCGTGTGAACTCCCGACCGCCGAACCGCTCCCGGAGAAACTGCCGTCCGCCGCGGACGGTGACGGCGGCATCGCCATCCTCGTCCCCGCGGACGAGCACGCGACCGCCGCGGTCTCGGCGTCGAACGCCCCTGGACTTGCGCCGTGGTACGACTTCGACCTGGCCCCGGTCCGGTTCGACTCCAACCCGTTCCACCTGTTCGCCCGCCTCTTCGGGTTCTTCTTCTAGCACCCCTGAGGCCGGTCTGCCACCCGATTTCACCCACGAACCACACCGGTAAAGCGCCGGTTTGATGCAACGAAATCCGAATACATCCCGACACCGTATATTCCAGTCAATGGGCCGTATCTTCCCGATAAAACGCGCCGTCGAACACGAGCCGGGCCAGTCCAAACTCGTCGGACTGACCGACGAGACGGCCGACGAGGTGTTCGCCACGCTCTCCAGCGCGACCGCGCGGACCATCCTCGAAGCGCTCTACGAGGAGCCCCATACACCGGCGGACCTCCGCGAGGTCACCGGAACCACGCTCCAGAACGTCCACTACCACCTCACGAACATGGAGAACGCCGGCCTCATCGAGGTCGTCGACACCTGGTACTCCGAGAAGGGGTCTGCCATGAACGTCTACGCCCCCTGTGCCAGGGCGGTCCTCGTGATGGCCAGCTCACGCGACGACCGGTCCATCTTCCGTGACCTGCTCGCGCGCGTGCTCGCGGTGGTCGTGTTCCTGGGAGTTGCCACCCTCACGTTGGCGCGGGTCCTCGACGAACTGGCCCGCCCGGAACCCATCACGGAGATGGCCAGTCTTGCCGGTGACGCGGCCTCCCAGCCCGCGAGTCAGCCCGCCACCCAGCCGCTCCTGTCGCCCGAGCTGGCGTTCCTCGGTGGCGGCCTGCTCGCCGTCGCCGTCTTCGCCGTCCTCGTCGTGCTCTATCTCCGGCCGTGGTCGCGACCGAGATAGGTGCGATTCCCGACAGAACCCCAAGGCATTTCATCCTCGCTAATTACATCTCATTACACACGATGCGCCGAGCTGATGCGGTCCTCACGACCATCCCGTCCGTGGTCCTGACGGGACTGTTGCTGGAGCGTGGACTGCGAGCGATCACCCTGCCAGACGTGGTCCCACCGGTCGAGTGGGTCCAGTTCACCGTACTCGGCCTCTGTCTGGCGTTCATCCTCATCGTCTACGAGGTCGTCGCCGCCCCGTCACTGGAGTGAGCGGGCGGGCGAACTCAACAGGTTTATTTGCCCGCTGACGGTACGAACGGGTATCATGGCCAAGAAGAAAGGAAAGACGGGGAGCGCCGGCCGATTCGGCGCTCGCTACGGGCGTGTCTCCCGACGCCGCGTCGCGGAGATCGAAGACGAGATGCGCAACTCCAAGGTCGACGGCGACAACGTCAAGCGCCTCGGCACGGGCATCTGGGTCAACGAGGAGACCGGTGAGAAGTTCACCGGCGGTACCTACCGCCCCGAGACCCCCGCAGGCCGCACCGTTCGCCGGTCGATTCGCGCCGCACTCTCCGAAGAAGACGAATGAGCTACAAGTGCTCGCGGTGCAAGCGTGACGTGACGCTCGACTCCTACGGCGGCGTCCGCTGTCCCTACTGTGGACACCGCGTGCTGCTGAAAGAGCGCAGTACCGACATCAAGACCGTCGACGTCGAATAGCGTCGGCTCGATGTCCTCGTTCTCACACGCGACCAGCCTCGAATTCGAGTACGACAGCGACGCGATCGCGCAGATCGTCGAGCGCAGCGTCGCCCAGGAGGTCGGCGAGATCGAGGGCGACCGTTCTTCGACGACGCTCTCGCGGACCGGCGACACCGTCACGGTCGAGGTCGAGGCCGCAGACCTCGTGGCGCTCCGTGCCGGTATCAACACGTGGATTCGACTGGTCGAGGTCGCCGAGAAGATACACGACCTCGGGTCCGGCTACTGATTCTGCGGCGGGTCCACGGCGCGCTGGCTGGGCGTCGCGTCGAGCGCGAGATACAGGTCGTTGACCATCGCCCGGAGTCGCCGGTATCGGTACTCCAGCCAGCGGACGCTCAACACCTGGAGGACGACCGCGACCACGAGCGCCCCACCGACGAGTGCACCGCCCACCAGCGCGGGATAGCTCGCGATGAGGTCGTACCTCCCCAGGGAGACGACGAGGGACGTGCGAGCGACCGGCTGGACCAGGAGTTCCCTCACGACTATCGAGAGGACGAACCCGACCGACCCCAGGAGGACGGCGGTCCAGAGGTTCCGATAGAAGGTGGCGAGGACGGTGTATCGGTGGTAGAGGGTCGATTCCCCGTGAAGGATACTGTGGCCGAGGTGTTCGAGGTACTCGTCGTCGCTTTCCCAGGCAGCAGCCCGGGACCCGTCGTCGCTCGACTCACCGTCCTCGCGGACGAGCCGGTGCAGCTCCCGGGAGAGCTGCCGCAGGACCTCGTGCTCGATGGAGGTCGCCTCGGCCGAGCCCTCGTCTCTCTCGACCTCGGCGAGCCGGTCGCGCAGGGTGAACGTTCTGGTGAGGTCGTTCCCCTGACCTGTCTCCTTCGAATCGCGGAGCCTGGAAAGCTGTGGAGAGCCACCGAGGGGCCACGAGGCTGTCCGCCAGCCGATGTGGGCCATGGTGGCCGCCGCCCACCCTCGGGAGGCAACCGCGTGGAGGACCCGGCCGACGGGGTAGCCGACGGCGACCAGGAGCAGCGTCGAATTCAACTCCGGAAAGAACCGGGTGGGGAAGGATGCGGCAGTGTAGACTGGCGAGAGGAACAACAGGAAGACGACACCGGGGACGAGGTCCGCGACGACGTCGAACACAGACAAACGCCGTGTTGGCATTCTGTAGATATATCTCGAACAACATATTAAGCGTTGTGTGCGGGCCGTGGCCGCGAGGGTCGAACCGGCGACCCTCTCGAATTCGGGTCGAAGCGACGGTCTCTCCGCCGTCTTCCCCCATCGCAGAGGATTCTCCGTCTCGGCTCGTTCTTAGCTGAAAAGCGGGGGTTTTTCAAGCCAGAAGCCATCGGTCGGGGTATGCAAGGAAACCTTCCGCCGGAAGCACAGGAGAAAATCGAGGAGCTGCAGGACCTTCAGGAGACCGCACAGCAGGTCGCCCAGCAGAAGCAGTCCGCGGACTCCCAGCTGACAGAGGCCCAGACCGCACTCGACGAGCTCGAGAACATCGACGAGGACACGAAGATGTTCCGTGAGGTCGGCGAGCTCTTCGTCGCGACGGACTACGCCGAGGCCAAGGACGCCCTCGACGAGAAGGTCTCCAGCCTGGAGATCCGCGTCGAGACCCTCGAGAAGCAGGAAGAGCGCGTCCAGGAGCAGTTCGAGTCGCTCCAGCAGGAACTGCAGGAGATGCTCGGCGGTATGGGCGGCGGCATGGGCGGCGCAGGCGGCGCATAAGCGCGCATGCCCACCGACGAAGAAGTCGTTCGTACGGCCGCGGAAGCGGCCGAGGGACTCATCCTCTCGCGGTTCAAGCAGTCAGACGTCACCGACATGGACGTGACCGTCACGTTCGAGGAGGGCGTCCTCGACGTGGACGTGTACCTGAACGTCCCGAGTGCGGAGGCGAAGTCTGAGCAGGTCGCCGAAGACGCCGCACTCGCGGCGCGCAGTGCGGTCGACGACCTGTTCGCCGAGGACGAGTCCTAGGAGAGCAAGAAGACGACCATACTCAGGCCCATCGCGGCCATCGCCATCAACACCGCGAGCGCCCCGCCCATCGAGACCATCGCGTTCGCGTGACTGGCGAGCGTCTCCGTTCTATCGTTCCCGAAGACAGTGACGCGGGCGCGGTCCGACGACATCCCGACCGAGACGGGCTCGCGGTCCGCGAGCGCCTCCGTCGTCAACCCGGTGACCAGCTCGACGAGTTCGTTCTGGTCGAGGGCCTCGCCCACCTGGTTCGAGGACTCCACCCGGTTCACGATGTGGGTGTCCGTCGTCATCACTTCTGCCGCGTCGACGTCGTCGGGGAGCGCGTCGATGAGTCGTTCGCGGAGTCCCGGCTCCATGTTGTTCCCGTCGACGAGCACGTAGGCGGTGGTCTGGTCGGCGACGGTGACACAGGCGACGCGGACGCCGAGCGGCCCGATGCCGTCCTCGGGAATCCAGTCGGTCTCCGCCCAGGCGGTGCCGACCTCGACAGGGTGCTGGGGGGCGTCGTGAAGCTCCTCGGCGGCCTTCGCCGCGGCCTGCATCATGTCGAACGAGCGCTCGCTACCGGGTGTGACGTGGCCGAGGTCGTCCCCTTTGAGGCCGTTGTTGCAGTTGTGCGCGTCGACCAGTAACACCTCGTCGAAGCCACCAGAACGTGCCTCGGCGGCGGCAGAGAGGCCGACCGCGTAGTCCACGTCGTCGGCGAACCGGGGCGAGTGCGTGCTCACGAGCAGGATGTCGTCGCCGAACGCCTGCGCCAGCATCTTGGCGTCACCGACCTGGGTGCGGACGCTCTCGGTCGCGGTCGTCCCGAACTCGAGCCGGTCGTGGGCGTCCTGGGCGGTCTCGAGGATGGTGTCGACCTCGCGCTCGGTGACGAGGTTGAAGTCGTGGCCCGCGGTCGCGTGGGGCGGAAACGCGAGGCCGTCTGCCGATTCGGCGACACGCTTTGGGAGGTTCCCGCCACCGATCTCGCCCATCGGACCGGGGTGGATCATCGGGAGGACGAACCGGGCCTTCTCCGTGCCGTCCTCGCGCTCGAAGGCGAGGACGGTGACCGGGACGAGCGCTTCCTCGCCCAGCTTCTCGAAGAAGTCCTCCAGTTCGCGGGTTCCGTCGGCGATGTGGCCGATGAAGCCGCCGAGGAAGTCGAGCACCGAGACACCGAGGCTCTGTTTCCACGGCCGGTCGATGATGACGAGGAAGAGCCAGACCGCGGTCCCGTACAGGAGACAGAGCAGCGCGAGGATGACGAAGTCGCCGGGGAGGATCGGCCCGAGCGAGGTCGGGGCCTGTTCCGGGCGGGAGAGGTAGGCGTCGAGGATGGGGCCGCCGGCGTCCATATACCGGAGGGTCCCGCTGTAGACGAACAGCAAGATCGCCGCGGCCGCGGTCTGGATGCTCGCGGGGATCGCCGCCTTCGGGATGGAGTGCTGTGAGATGGCGGCGACGATGAGCAACCGGAACGCGAAGATGGAGGCGAGACCGACGTACAGCACGTCGAAGACGAAGTTCTGGCCGAGGTCGGTCAGGAGCGCGACGAGGCCACCGACCGCCAGGATGGCAACGACCAGGACCTCACACAGCAGGGCGAGCAGCGAGGCGCGGTTCGGGGTGAGCTGGCCGCCGAGGCGCTGGTCGACGACGCTCGTCAGCACCGACGCCGCGAACGTCGGGATGCCGATGAAGAAGACGCCCTGCCACAGGTCCTCCAGCCAGAACGTGTTCTCGAAGACCCCGATCCCCGTCACTGCGGCGACCACCATCGCGAAGGCGAGACTCTTGTACCAGCGCGGGGCCCGGAAGATGTACCGGGACATGCTGGCCAGGTCGCCCTGGGTTGCCGTCATTATGGTCTATCCGTTCCCGTGGTCGAATAAAACTACTCCGACTGCGGCCGAGAGGGAGCGCTACTGCTCGCAGAGGGAGACGAAATTCTCGAAGACCTCCTCGCCCTCGGCGGTGTGGGACACCTCGGGGTGCCACTGCACGCCGTAGAGGTCGCGGTCGGGGTCGGACATGGCTTCGACGCCACAGACGTCGCTCTTGGCGGTGATTGAGAAGCCCTCGGGGACCGCCTTCACCTCGTCGGCGTGGCTCGCCCACACACGCGTCTCGGGGTAGAGCGACCCGATGAGGGGGTCGTCCTCGTCGAGGATGTCGACGGTCACGTCGGCGTAGCCACCGTAGTCGCCGGAGCCGACCTCGCCGCCGAGTTCCTTCGCGATTATCTGCATGCCGAGACAGATGCCGAGGACCGGCACGTCCGCGTCGAGGTACTCGCCGGACTTCCCGCGGCGGTCCATCTCGGGACCCCCGGAGAGGACGATACCGTCTGCCTCGACCTCGCTCGGCGGTGTCTCGTTGTCTACGACCTCGCTCTCGACACCCATGTCCCGGAGCGCGCGGTGCTCCAGGTGGGTGAACTGCCCGTGATTGTCGACGACGACGATTCGCGTCATTACCGGCGGATTACGTGGCCGTGCTCAAAAACGGTCCGGAACAGGTCGCAGTTGTGCACGAACGGGCTGGTTCCGGGGAACCGGGTGGCCGACTGTGACGTTCACGCTGGCCGCGATAGCTTCAACACCCCGGGGAGGTAACCAACTGCCCAATGACCGACGAGGACGCCGGGCGCGTGGGTCCGGGCGACGACGGGGACGAGGGGGGCGGGAGCCGGTTCAACCGGCACGCGCCGAACTCGACCGACCACGACGAGTTACTGTCGCTGCTGTCGCGACACGACCTCGCGTTCGCCCGCGACCCGAAGGAGCCGGACGACCCGAGCGTCTTCGAGTTCGACCCGGACGCGGACGCAGACGAGACGTTCCCCCAGTCCATCGCCAGCGGCGGCCCGACGAGCGAGGGCGTCATCCTCTGGACCCGGATCGACCCGGACGTGTTCGACCACGACCTCCCGCTAGCCGTCGAGGTCGCGGACGACGAGGCGTTCACCGAGGTCGTCCACCGCGGCATCATCGACGACAGCGCGGCCATCGAGGCCCACGACTACACGGTGAAGGTCGACCTCGACGGGGTGCTCGATTCCTTCAGCGAGTACTTCTACCGGTTCGTCTACGGGACCACCGCGAGCCGGGTCGGACGCTGTCGCACCCTTCCGGCACCGGACGAGTCTCCCGAGGAACTCTCGCTGGCGGTGCTGACCTGCCAGAACTACCTCAACGGCTACTACCCGGCGTACCACTACATCGCCCAGGAGGACATCGACTTCATCGTCCACGTCGGCGACTTCATCTACGAATCGGCGGATGGCCACTTCAAGAGCCGGTTCGCCCCGGAGTATCCGGGGAGAGAGAAGGACTTCCCGAGCGGCTACAGCCTCGTCGAATCGCTGGAGGACTACCGCTACCTCTACCGCGTCTACAAGTCCGACGGGTACCTGCAGGAGGCGCTGGAACAGCACACCATCATCCCGGCGTGGGACGACCACGAGATCGCCAACGACGTGCACTGGGACTACGAGACGGACGCCCCGGCGGCCGACCATCCCCGCGGCGACGACCCGGAATTCATGACCCGGCTCGCCGCCGACGCGATGCACGCCTGGTGGGAGTACATGCCCGCCCGCATCGAGTACGACCACGGTGCCGACCGGCTCCAGGACCGCTTCCGGCTCTGGCGACGGTTCGACTTCGGTGACCTCGTCTCGCTGGTGATGACCGACGAACGCCTGTTCCGGACCGAAGAGCGCGACCTGCTGTTGCCGACCGAACGCGCGACTGCCCCCGAGCGGGAACCGCCGGACCGGACCATGCTCGGCCCGGCCCAGATGGAGTGGTTCCTCGAGCAGGTCGAGGAGACCCAGGAGCACTCGACCTGGACGCTCTGGTCCGACGAGGTGCTCACGCTCCCGTTCAAAGTCGGTGCTGGCCCCGCGACCCTCTACCCGGTGCAGGGCGGCTGGGACGGCTACCGGCGGGAGCGCCAGTACCTGATGAACGCGCTCGCCGCCCGCGACGTGGAGAACTTCGTCACCATCACCGGCGACATGCACTGCTACATCGCGGGCTACCAGCAGACCGAGTACCGGGATGCCCTGGACCACAAACTGGTCGGTCCCGTCGACGAGGACAAGCGCGTCGGCGTCGAGTTCATGACGCCCGCGCTGACGAGTCTGAACGTCGCCGAGGCGGTCGGCCTGACCGAGGGCCCACTGGCGAAACCGACCGAGCGCATCCTCCGGAAGGCGGTGACACTCCAGAACCCGCACATCGAGTTCTTCGACAGCCACCACTGGGGCTACTCCGTCGTCACGTTCACCGAGGACGACTGCACCTACGTCGGCTACAGCGTCGACAAGTCGGTGGACTCGCCGGACGCCCCGCGCGAGCTCATCACCGCCCAGCGGGTCCCAGAAGGGAAGACCCAGCTCGAAGACGTCACCGACGAGTACCGGTACGGCAAGCGCTGATCTCGGATGGCGAACGACCGGTGAAACTAAGCACCCCGCGAAAGTTCATGACGGTATGGAACTCCCTATCGACCTCGACCACCCGTCGTGGAAGTCGGCGGCCGGCGTTCTGGGCGGCTACGGTGCCATCCTCGCGCTCATGACGGTGCTGCTTTTCGGCCTCCCGCTGGCGCTGTTCATCGCGCTGGGCTGACCGCCTGACCGACACCACACGTCTTCTCACAACGCGAGCAATCAGGGGAGAAAGAGCGACGGCGTTCGATTGTGCTGCAGTCGCTCGGACTACGACCGCCAGTACGACCGCGTCAGCAACACCAGCACCGGGAATATCTCCAGGCGACCGATCCACATCAGTGCGACCATGAACAGCTTCGCCTCCGGCGTGAACGAGAGGTAGCTGCCCATCGGGCCGACCATCTGCAGCCCCGGCCCGATGTTCCCGAGCGTGGCGGCCACCGCGGTCATCGCCTCGATGACGGTGAGGGTCTCCGGGCCGCGAATCGAGGCGTCGGCGACCAGTACCAGCGTCGAGAGGAAGAACAACGCGAGGTACAACAGCGTGAACGCGTAGATGCCGCGTAGAGCGCGCTCGTCCAGCGACCGACCGCGCAGGCGGACCGGGCGGACCGCGTTCGGGTGCACCGTCGAGAACAGCTCGCGGCGGATGGACTTGAGGATGATGAGCCACCGGATTATCTTGATGGCACCACCGGTCGACCCGGCCGAGCCGCCGATGAACATCGCGATGACGAGGACGTACTGCGCCGGCCCGCCCCAGGCGTTGAAGTCCATCGTCGCGTACCCGGTGGTCGTGACGATGGAGACGATCTGGAACGTTGCATGGCGCAGGGCGGCCTCGATGTCACCTGTGACGGGGAACGTGTAGCCGAGGAAGGTCGGGTTCACGCCCTCGTACAGGCCCGTCTCGGCGGCAGTCGTCAGTCCGGGGTCCAGGAAGAGGAACGCCCCGAGGACGGCCGAGAGGACGGCGATGACGCCGGCGTAGAACCGGAACTCGGCGTCTTCGAGCAGCGGTTTGATGTCCCCGGTCGAGAGGTGCCAGAACAGCGCGAAGTTCGTCCCGGCAGCCATCATGAACGGGATGAACACCCACTGGACGATCTCCGCGAACGCCTCGATGGAGCGCGCCTCCGGCGAGAACCCGCCGGTCGCCATCGTGGTGAAGCCGTGGGCGATGGCGTTGTAGACGGTCATGTTCGGGGCCATGCCGAGCAGGTGCAGCCCGTAGAGGAGCGCCATCTCCAGCAGCGTGATGCCGGCGTAGATGACC
Organism: Haloarchaeobius pelagicus; assembly: GCF_051207375.1. Taxonomy (NCBI): domain Archaea; kingdom Methanobacteriati; phylum Methanobacteriota; class Halobacteria; order Halobacteriales; family Halorubellaceae; genus Haloarchaeobius; species Haloarchaeobius pelagicus. Next base: position 907,311 of record NZ_JBPJZD010000001.1, read on the forward strand.
CACAGGGCGCGGGCCGTCTCGGCGATGCGCGGCGTCAGTTTCTCGATGCCGGGGCCGGGTGCCTCGGCGTCCATCAGCTGTGCACCACCGACCGAGAGCTCGGGGAGGATGGCGACTGCGAGGACGACGATACCCATGCCGCCGAGCCACTGGGACTGCTGTCGCCACATCATCAGCCCCCGCGAGTGCGTCTCGAAGGAGATGTCGCCCATGACGGTCGCCCCGGTCGTCGTGAACCCGCTCATGGTCTCGAAGAACGCGTTCGAGGGGTGGTGCAGGGTGGAATCGATGAGGTAGAAGAACTGTCCGTTCTGGTAGGTCAACCCCTCCAGCATGTAGGGGATGGACCCAACCAGCGACACCGCGAACCACGTCATCGCGACCATCAGGAACCCCTCACGGGCCCCGAGGTCGGGGTCGGGGTCGAGCCGCTCCATGGCCGACCCGGCGACCACGGCGACGGTAGCGGTGACGAAGAAGGGCAGGATGTACGGGACGAACTGGTCACCGTACAGGAAGCCGGTGACGATGGGAACGATGAGTGCGACGGCGAGGTACTTCACGACCCGCCCGACCAGGCTCGTACTCGCGCGCCAGTCGACCTTCAGTCTCATAGTTTCGGGGCCACGTCGTCGAGGACGGTCGCGTCGAGGAAGACGACGATGTGGTCACCTGGTTCGACGACGGTGTTCCCACGTGGCGTGATGAGCTTGTCGCCGCGGGTGATGGCCCCGATGACGACGCCGCGGGGCAACTCACCCGCAACGTCGCGGATGGAGCGACCCGCCAGCAGGCTCTCGCCGTCGATCTCTATCTCGAGGACCTCTGCCCGGTCGGATTCGATGATGGCGACGTTCTCGGTGTGCTCCTCGCGGGTGAACCGCGTTATCTCCTCGGCGGTCACCTCGCGGGGGTTCACGGCCACGTCGACGCCGACCGCCTCGAACAGCTCGACGTAGTTGCCGTTCTCGACGATGGCGACGGTCCGGCGCGCGCCGAGCCGTTTCGTGAGCAGCGAGACGAGGAGGTTCTTCTCGTCGGACTCCAGCGCGGAGACGACGAGGTCGGCGTCGTGGATGTTCTCCTCGACGAGGAAGTCCATGTTCGTCGCGTCGTTCTCGAGGACGATGGTGCCGGGCAGTTCGTCCGCGAGGACGCGGGCGCGCTCGGGGTCGTGCTCGATGAGCCGGGGCGTGACCCCGCGTGCCTCGAACAGTCGAGCGACCTGGTAGCCGATCTCGCCGCCGCCGATGATGAACACCTCGTCGGCGGAGTCGAGCGTACTCCCGGGGGTGAGCGAGGTCGCGAACTTGCGGACGCTTTCGGGACTCCCGATGACGATGACCTGGTCGCCGGGTTCGATGACCGTCTCACCGCGTGGGATGGTCACGTCGCCGTTGCGGATGATGGCCGCGAACGTCAGCGACTCGAACCGGTCGGCGTTCTGGACGGTCTGGTTGGCGACCGTCGATTCCTCCTCTATCTCGAACTGCGCCATGCGGACGCGCCCGTTCGCGAAGGAGTCGACGTCCTGCGCGCCGGGAAGACCCGCGATGCGGACGACGGACTGGGCGGTCAGCAGGTCGGTACAGACCATGAAGTCGACGCCGAAGGCACCTTTCGACCCCTGCCAGGTGTTGAGGAAGTCGGTCTTCTTCACCCGGGCGATGGTGAACGGGTCGCCGCAGGTCTTGGCGGTCGAACACGCGACGATGTTCGCCTCGTCGCGGTCCGTACTGGCGATGAGCATGTCGGTCTCCTCGATGCCCGCCTCCTTGAGGGTCGACAGCGACGTCCCGTCGCCTTCGATGGGCAACACGTCGAGTTCGTAGGTGAGTGATTCGACGCGGTCACCGTCCGTGTCGATGACGACGACTTCGTGACTTTCGGACAGGCTCGCGGCGATGTTCGAACCCACCTCTCCGGCTCCGATGACGATTACACGCATAGAGACTGGTCTCGTTGGATAGACGGCGGTTGACAGGGGGAGAACAAGAGGATTGTTATTCGGTTACTCCGCCGCTGTCGAAATCTCCAGGTCGACGGCGCGGCGCTGCCCTTCGAGGTCGGCGACGATGCGCTCGACGATGCGCCGCGCCTCCTTCTTTATCTTGGGCTTGACCTTCTCGATGACCCACGCCAGCGAGACGAACCGCGGGATGTCGATGTTCCCGGCGTGCGCCGAGTCGGGGTCGTAGGTGACGAGGAAGGTGACCGCCGAGGCGGGCGTGTCCTCGTCGGGTGCCTTCTCGGGAACGGACTCGACCGACCACTGTCCGGTCGCGTCGATGTCCTTGATGATCTTCCAGTCGATGACGTTCGGCGGGTCGACGCCGGTCACCTCCGACCGTGCCGTGTAGGTGAGCTTCCACCACGCGAAGTGAAGGTCGTAGCGGGTGCCGGGCGAGCCGTCGCCATCCTGGGTAACCTTCTTCAGGTACTTCGAGTAGCGAGCGTACCGGGGGAAATCGAGCAGGAACTCGTAGACCTCCTCGGGGGGCAGGTAGATGACCGTCGTAACCTCGACTCGTTCCACAGCCGTGGTACTCTCACTCACCACGTAAGCCTTTCCGTCGTCGCAGTCACTCGGTCCGCACCCATTATTTCTCAAGCAACGGACCTCATTCCACTTGTTTCCTAGTGAAAAGATTCATTATATTTCGGTTAGAAAACCCGTGGAAGGAGACCATGGGAATCAACCGAAGGGGGACGGCGGTGCTGCTCGGGTGTCTCGTCTGCGCGCTCGTGGTGACACCGGTTGCCGGAGCCACAGACGTGGGTACAAGAACGACCGAGAACGCAGCGGTGAGCTATTCGATATCCGTCACGGCCGGCAACGCGAGCCCGGGCGAGACGGTGACCGTCGAACTGACCGTCACGAACGAGGGGAGTGCCGTGGCGGAGTCGGTCCGCGCCGAGGCGCACCTCAGGCGGCCGGGTGAGCAAGCCCCGGTCGACTGGCAGGTGGTCGACCACACCGACGCTGGCGCCCGGTTCGGCGACCGTGGAATCGTCTGGCTGTGGGAGTCGCTCGACCCCGGCCAGACCGTCACCACGGCCGTGACATTGCAGGTGCCAGCCAACGCCAGTGCTGGAGAGGTGACGGTCTCGGGACGGGTCAGCGACCGGAGCCGGAACCAGGCGATGACGGAGACGACGCTCGTGGTCGAGGAAGCCGACGACGGGGACGGGACTGACGGCGGCGACGAGTCGGACGACAGTGACGGCTCAGATGACGGTGATGGTTCGGATGGCGGTGACGATTCGGATGGTGATGACGGCTCAGACGACACCGAGGATGGCACCGGCAGCGACGACAGCGACAACGCCGACGACGGTGACAATTCCGACGACAGTGACTCCGACGACGGTGACTCCGGCGGGCTCCAGCCCGGTGACGGTGAGGACGAGTCCAGCGACGACTCCGGGACGGGAGGCGACGGTGGGTCAGGCGAAGACGAAACGACGGACACCGGGAGCGACGGGTCCACCGATGCTGGGGATAGCGAGAACACGAAAGACGGCGGCGAGAAACAGACCGAGACCGACTCGAACACCACCGACGAGGGAACGTCGACACCCCAGGAAACGTCCACCGAATCGGAGTCCACTGGCGAGTCGTCAAGTGAAGACTCGTCCGGTGACGACGCCGACAGCCAGTCGACCGCCGACGGACGTGAGTCCAAACAGGCGAGCGACGGCGGGACCGACACCGCGGCTGCCGACGAGAAACCCGGTGACTCGACGGGGAGCGAAGCACGCGACGAAGACACTGCGGACACGTCGGCGACCCAGGGTAGCACCGTCATCGACAACCAGGAGGACTCGGTCGAGTTCCTCTCGCTCTTCGACCCGTTCGCGACGCCGGTCGAACACCCCGAGACCCAGGATTTCAACGGCGTGTTCGGCCTGGTGTCGTTCATCTGCATGGGGACGCTCGTGGCCCGCCGAATCCAGTGAAGAGCACGACTTTTGTAGGAGTGTGGCCGACGTTCGGCTATGGACTGTGACGTCTGTATCGTCGGCGGTGGCGTCGCCGGCCTCAGTGTCGGTATCTTCACCGCCCGTGCCGGACTCGACACGCTGGTCGTCAACGACGGCGAACCGATCCTCTACCGCAACGCCCACCTGGAGAACTTCCCCGGCTTCCCCGAGGGCGTGGATGCGCGCCGGTTCCACCAGCAGACCCGCGCCCAGGCGGGCAACGCCGGCTGTGAGTTCCTCACCGGCCGGGTCACCGACGTGGCTGGTGCCCTCGACTCCGGGTTCACCGTGACGGTGGACGACGACGCCGAACTCACTGCGGGGCGAATCGTCGCCGCCTCGTGGGCTGATTCCTCCTACCTCGACGGCCTCGGTGTCGAGGCCGAACAGCGCGGGAGCAAGACGTTCCTGGAGGTCGACCACGCGGGCCGGACGAACGTCGAGGGTATCTACGCCGCCGGCCGCCTCGCAGACCAGTACCACCAGGCCATCGTCTGCGCCGGCCACGGCGCGACCGTCGGCCTGACCATCGTCCACGAGTCCGACGTGAACTTCTACCACGACTGGGTGACGCCGCGGGGCTACTTCACTGGCCGCGACCGTGACGTGCCGCCGGGCTGTGAGGAGATAGACGACGAGGAGCGTCTGGCTCGCGACTCGGCCGCCCGTGACGCGAACCGCGCCTACGCCGAGCCGCTGGACGACGAGCCGCGGATGCACCCGAGCGTCGACCCAGAGAATCTGGATTGAGCGACAGTATCTGATTCGGAACCACTCGAGAATATTTAGTTCAGAAACCAGCCGACTGCGAGGTTTTACTCGCCTGATGTTTGTGTAATTGATAATAAAGACCTTAGTTCAATAGCCAAAAAACATCACCACAATGGCTTCCGTGTCCCGCCGGGGCCTACTGGCCCTCCTCGGCGCAAGCAGCCTCTCGGGGTGTGTCTCTCCCACCTCGTTCCTCTCGTCCAACTCGGCTCCAGATTCGCTCCCGTTCGAACAGTGTCAGGACTCCACGGTCTGGCCAACATTCCAGGGTTCACCCCAGCGCACAGGGCAGACCGAGATATCCGTCGGAGAGGAACTACGCCTCGTGTCTCACGACGGTACGGTGGAATCACTCTACGGTACCGGAGCGGCAGTAGCCACAGACGAACACGTTTTCTGGCACCAGTTTCAAGACAGGACGATCTACCGGACCCACATATCGACGGGTCATACAGACGCTCTCTCGCTGGATCATGCGGCGAGAGTCGGACCGGTACTCGGGTGTGGACGACTCGGTGTGCACACCAATGCTGGCCTGCTATGGGTCGATATCGATGCGTGGGAGGTCGTCGGGAAGACCCCGACGGCATCACCGCACACCGGGACCCTCGTGGATGAGATGCTCGTCTATATACCCGGCATCGACGGCGGTCTGCAATCCTACTCGGTCGAGTCCGGTGACCAGCGATGGGCAGTCGAGGGCAACCGATTGATTACGGGAGTTAGCAGTTCGAACGAGGCGGTCTATCTCGTCGATGCGAATTCGGAGGGGGGCGAAGTCGTTGCAATCGAGAAATCGAGTGGAAACGTTCGGTGGCGCACCGGCGTCGTTGGCGAGACGTACACCACTCCCGTCCTCGGCACACACGTCTTCGTTCGAGACAACAGCGGCGTTCTCCACGCCCTTACAAAAGACACCGGAGAGCGAGTATGGCGTACGCAGTCGAAGACGACCGACCCCTACACGGTCCCCGCGTACAGGGATGAGACGGTCTACGTCCCTGATGAGAAGACCGGGACGGTCACCGCTCTGGACGCGACAACGGGGGAGCAGGTGTGGCGGACACAGATTCCCACTGGTGACGAAAGGAAGGAACGAGCGACAACGCTCTCCGCACCCCTCTGTACCCCGGATTCGGTGCTCGTCGGTGCGTCGCCAGGGGGGGTGGTCGTCCTCTCGGCGGAGACGGGCGACAAGCGGTGGCAAAATACGACGTACGCGTTCGATTCGAACCTCGTCGCAACCGGAGATTCGATATACGGTCTAGCGACCGACGGTATTGTCGAGGCGACACCGTTCCCAGAATCTCATGACGACTGAACTTGATGCGTAGCGAGGTGGGAACGAAGATGTTTGTGACCTCGGTTCGCGACACGCGACCGACACACCCGTAACCCATGCGCCCGAACCGGGAGCCATGAGCATGCTCGACGGTGTGAACGTCGCCCTCGGCGTGACGGGCTCCATCGCGGCCGTGAAGACGGTCGAGCTGGCCCACGAGTTGCGTCGACGGGGGGCCGAGGTCAGGGGAGTGATGACGAACAGTGCGCAGGGCATCATCCACCCCTGGTCGGTCGAGTTCGCGACCGACAACGAGGTGGTCACAGAGATCACGGGCAAGGTCGAACACGTCGCGTTGTGTGGGAGGGACGAGTGGGCAGACGTGCTCCTCGTGGCACCCGCCACCGCCAACACGGTTGGGAAGATCGCCCACGCCGTGGACGACACGCCCGTGACGACCTGCGCGACGACCGCCATCGGGGCCGGCGTTCCGGTCGTGGTCGCCCCCGCGATGCACGAGCCGATGTACGACCATCCTGGGGTTCTGGAAGCTATCGAGAAGCTGGAGTCGTGGGGCGTCGACTTCGTGGCTCCCCGCATCGAGGAGGAGAAGGCGAAGATAGCCACCGAGGACGCCATCGCCCTCGCGGTCGCCCGCGCGTCGGGTGAGTCGCCCCTCGCTGGCATGGAGGTCGTCGTCACCAGCGGCGCGACCGCCGAATCCGTGGACCCGGTCCGCCTCCTGACGAACCGGTCTTCGGGGAAGATGGGCCGCGCGGTGGCACGAGCCGCCTACGTCCTGGGTGCCGACGTGACGCTGGTCCACGCGACGGTCGGGCCGCACCCGCTGACCAGTGGCTCCGATGTTTCGGACGTACCCTACGCCGACCTCGTCTCGGTCGAGAGCGCGGGCGAGATGCTGGATGCGACGCTCGACGCCTGCGAGACCGCTGACGCGCTGGTCTCGGTCGCGGCCATCAGCGACTACACCGTCGAGCAGAGCGACGAGAAGATTCGCTCCGGGCAGGAGGAACTCACCCTGTCGCTCACGCCGACACCGAAGCTCATCGACACGGTTCGCGAGGAGTATTCGGAGATGCGCATCGTCGGCTTCAAGACCGAAACGAGTGGGGAGGACGAGAAGATGGTCGAGGCCGCCCGGCAGACGCTGGACCGGGCTGGACTGGCGTTCGTGGTGGCCAACGATGCGAGCGTCATGGGCAGCGACGAGACGCGGGCGCTGCTGGTGCACCAACAGGCCTATTCTGAATATCGGGGCGAGAAGGAGGACCTCGGGCTGGAGGTCGCGAAGGCGCTGGCGGCGACGCTGTCCTGACGGGTGGAGTCCGTCGGGTGAAACTCTCGTTGCAGCTTCGACAGTACTTTTGACAGTTCCGAGAGCAGTTCTCGATATGAATCGCCGGGCGGTCCTCGCAGGTGTCTGCTCACTCGCGACGGTCGGAGCGGGCTGTCTCTCGATTCCCGCCGACCGCGACCCCGAGTTCACCGTCGAGAACCCACCGGCGTGGCTCCAGACGGCCGACGCCTGTCACCCCGAGGAGCGCATCGCGATGCTCGACGTCGCGGGGCCGAGCGGGTCGGCCGGCGGGTCGACTGCGGTGGTGAACTACGGCGAGTTGCGCGAGGAGTCACAACTCGTCTTCAGGTTCGGCGTCCGGCACGGGGGCGCAGTCACCTGTCACGATTCGGGTGCGAACGCGTTCTCGACGCTACTGGGCGACGTGATGGAGAATGCGCTTGGCCCGTATCGGGAAGAACACCTCTACGGAGCGGACGCTGTCGCTATCCGGGGACTGGAAGGCTTCTACGGTATCGAGTTGCAGGTGTACGACCAGGTGCTCCCGTGAGGGGGTGCCGCGAATCGGCCTGCGGGTGACGACACACCAGCAATCGGCAGCAGCGACCCGCCGACCTCAACACCCCTCGATACCGAACTCGTACTCGTCGATACCATGGTGTGCGAACGGCCCGAACCGAAGTTCTGTCTTCCCCGACTCGGCGGGGACTTCTCGCGAGAACTCTTCTCTGCCGTCTATCGAGTCGACGTACCCGGTGACGGTGGCGGGTGACCCGGTGTCGTTCCGGACGGCCACGACGACGTAGTCGTCCGTCGCCGCCGGCGCGGGTGTGGTTGTGTCCGTCCCGGCTGTTCCGGACGTCGCAGTGTCGGTCTCCGCTGGGACGACCGTTGCGTCGACGACCTCGGCCTCGGCGCAGTTCGGTCCGGAGTCACCGCCGATGCCAGCCTGTAGGCAGCCGGAGAGTCCGACGGTGCTGGCGAGGCCAGCTGCGATAACACTGCGTCGGTCCATGGAAACACATCAGAAACAGAGTATAAAGTGTCTTGTGTGCAGTCGGCGGCACGAACGGTCGCGACGACAAGATTGTAGGAAAGGCGACACAGCAAGAACAGTTAGTTGGACGTGAATCGACAGGAACTGGTATGAGCGAGGGAGGCGCGTTCGGGAGCTGGTACGACCATGGACAGCCCGGCCATGGCGAAGTTCCCACCTGTGATGGTGACCGTCTACGGGGAGGCCCAGCATGAGTGGGGTCGACACGACGAAGCTGGCGCTTCGTGGGGTCGGCGCAGTCCTGGTAGTCTCCGGAATCCGTATCCTGACCGAGTTCACGGTCGGGTACGCGCCCTCGGACTGGCTCACCACGGTGCTGTTCTTCGGCATTCTCGCCGGGTACTACTCCGTCGAAGGATGAGTGCGGGAAACGCGCGGGCGGTCAGTCGTCGGCCGTCCCGGGCGACTCGCCGTCTCCGGCGCGGTCGGTGTCGATACCGGCTCCTTCGATGGGCCACCCGACCTCCTCCATGAAGTCGATGCCCATCTTGCGGGCCGACCGGGATATCATGTGCGCGCCGGTCGGGGCGGTCAGGAACAGGAACAGGATGCCAACGAGCGATTCGAGGCCGACGCCCTGGCCGCCGAAGTAGACGAACCCGGCGAGGAACATCGAGGCCGCGCCGAGGGTGGTCGACTTGCTGGTGGCGTGCATCCGGTTGTACACGTTCGGCAGCCGGATGAGGCCGATGGTCCCCACGAGCAGGAAGAAACTGCCCACGAGGACGAGCGCTGCGACGACGCCGTACTGGATGGTTTCTGCGAGCGCCATGGTTATTCGATGATGTCCCCCTCGGTCACGTAGCGAGCGACCGCGATGGTGCTGATGAAGCCGATGATGGCGAGCACGAGGCTCACGTCGATGAACAGCCCGCGGTTCTGGACCATCGCCCACAGCACGGCGATCGCGACGACGTTCGTCCCGATGGTGTCGAGTGCGACCACGCGGTCGGGCGTCGATGGCCCCCGGATGACCCGGTAGGCACACAAAAGCGTCACGCCGCTGGCGAGGATGAGCCCGAATTGCAGGACGAGTCCGAGCCACTCGGGGGCTGCGGCCTCAGTCATCCTGCTCACCTCCGGAGCGCTGTTTCGAGGCGACGGGTGAATCCCCACCCGGCGTCTCCGGGTCGGGCACCGGCGAGCCGGGACTGCGGCGTTCGTTGAAGATGACGAGCGCGTAGTCCTCCCAGCGCCGGATGGGTTTGACGATCGATTCGTGGTCCCGCGCCGCGATGGCGTGGACGTACAGCGCGTTTCTGTCTTCGTCGTAGTCCATGGTGAGCGTCCCTGGGGTGAGGGTGATGGAGTTCGCGATGGTGGTGACCGCCACGTCGGTCTCGACGCGCAGCGGCACCTCGATGACGTCCGGGTGGATGGGCATGCTCGGCGAGAGCACGCGCCTGGCCACGTCGTAGTTCGCCGTGATGAGTTCCCAGAGGAACAGTCCGACGTAGGCGGCCGCGGCCGGGACGACGCGGACCGTCCGGCTCACGCCGTACGTCCGGGCGAAGAACCGGCGGAACAGGTAGGCGATGGGCATCCCGACGACGAGGCCGAGGATGAACTCGCCCGCCGCGAGCCACGGTTCGTCGATGAAGTGGACACCGCGGACGAACAGCCAGAGGATGGCCAGGACGACGCCGATGGTCGGCCACTTGCGCGTCTTTCCAGGTTCCGCACCGGTGTCGAGCTGGGTCGATTCGTTCTCGGACATCAGTGGCCACCTCCGTTCCCGCTACCGAGACCGTCGGTGAGGTGGACGGCCTCGATGTAGGCGTCGGTGTTCGTCGCGGCCTGTGCCGCGTCGATGGCCGCCGCGACGACCGGGTCGAACGCCGCGCCGACCAGCAAGACCGAGAGCGCGAGCGCGAGGACGATGGCGACCTGCCCGGTCGGGCGCGTGGCCACGTCGACGGCCTCGGAGGGGACCCCCCAGAAGCCGCGGTTCCACGCCCGGGTGAAGTACGCGATGGTGAGTATCGCCCCGGCGAGCGCGAGTGCGACCCCGGCGCCAGACCCGGCGTTGACCGCCGCGTCGAACACGAGGAACTTCCCGAAGAAGCCGAGGAACGGCGGAATCCCGACCAGCCCGAGCCCCGCGAGGAAGAACGCGGCCGAGAGGAACGGCAGCCGGTTCGCCAGCCCGCCGAGCCTGTCGAACTCGATGGTCCCGATGGCGGTGTTGATGGCCCCGCTGACGAGGAACAGCGCGCCCTTCGCCAGTGCGTGGTTCAGCGAGTACACGAGCGCGGCCGCGATGCCGAGGACCGCGAGGTTCCCGAACGGCGCGGGAGCGGACAGTGGCTGGTCCGCCGAGCCGCCGGCGATGGCCGTCGCGGCGAACGCGAGCGCGAGCACGATGAACCCGACCTGGCCGATGCTGGAGTACGCGAGCAGGTCGTCGACGTTGTCACGGTTGACCGCCCCGATACCGCCGACGAGGATGCTCGCGCCGGCCATCACGAACAGGACGGGCCCGAAGAACGCGAGCACCGAGTCGCCCGCGAGCCCGGGTAGCCCGAGGTCGAGCGCGCCGGTGTCCGCGTTCGCGAAGATGGTGAAGTACAACCGGATGATGGCGTACACGCCGACCTTCTTCACGACGCCTGCGAGGACGGCCGCGACGGGGGCGGGGGCGGCGCGGTACGCCGCGGGCACCCACCACTGGAACGGCACGATACCGGCCTTGAGCGCGAAGACGACGAACAGGACCGCCGAGAGGCCGAGGACCGGCGCGATGCTGACGATGCCGAACTCGGCCGGGTTCGCCAGTCTGCGGGCCAGGTCGGCCATGTTCAGCGTCCCGGTCGTCGCGTAGAGGCCGCCGATGGCGACCAGCATGAGCGCGCTCCCGACGAGGTTGAGGGTGACGTACTGGAGCGCGGCCTTGGTGTGTTGCGGGCCGGAGTAGAACACGACGAGCACGTAGCTCGACATGAGCATCACCTCGAACCAGACGAACAGGTTGAAGATGTCGCCGGTGAGGAACGACCCGCTCACGCCCACCAGCATGAAGTGGAACAGCGGGTGGTAGGAGACGCGTTCGGCGGACTCGTCGAGGTAGAGTACCGAGAACGCGAGCGCCGCCAGCGAGACGACGGCCGCGAGCGCGAGCATGAACACCGCGAGGTCGTCCGCGACCAGCGAGATGCCGAACGGGGCGCCCCAGTTCGACAGCTGATAGGTGATTATCGCGTCCGAATCGGTCTGGACCTGCTGGAACAGGTACGCGACCGCGGCGACGTAGCCCACGCCACCGAGCAGGCTGATGGCCTGCTGGGGCCGCTTCGTCCGGTGCGCGACCAGCGCGAGGATGGCGGTCACGAGCGGGACGAGTATCGGTGCGATGACGGCGAGTGGGTATTCAGACATCGTCGGTTTCACCTCCCTGACCGAGTTGCACGAGGTCGATGGTCCCGTTCTCCTGGTAGACGCGGTAGGTCAGGACGAGCGCGAACGCGGTCGTCCCGAACCCGATGACGATGGCGGTCAGCACGAGCGCCTGGACCAGCGGGTCGGTGACGCCCGCGGCCCCTTCGCCGTGGTGGCCGAGGACCGGGACGGCCCCATCCATCACGCCCATCGTGACGAGGTACATGTTCGCGGCCTGTGAGATGATGCTCACGCCCCAGACGACGCGAACGATGTCGCGACGCATGATGAGGAACGTCCCGAGCGCGAACAGGAGCCCGAGCACCGTGGCGAGGACGAACTCCGTCATTCGCCACCCACCACCGAGAGGATCGTGAGGAGGCCACCGACGACCACGAGGTACACCCCGAGGTCGAACGCGAAGGCGGTCGCCCAGTGTATCTCGAACAGCGTGCCGAACACGAACTCGCCGACGACGCCGAGGCCCTCGCCGTGGTACGTGTCGTCGACCTGGTTGAGGAAGGCGTCGCCGAACGCGATGGCCCCGATGCCGCTGAGGACGGCGACGAGCAGGCCGATGGCGAACGTGCTCCGGAAGTCGGTGACGATGGCCGGCCGGTCGATGCCGAGTGAGGGCCGCACGTCACGGACGAACAGGGTGTCCTGCAGGTACTCCAGCCCGAAGATGACGTAGATGAGGGCGAACGCGGCGGCGGTGAGCACGCCCGCGATGAAGCCCCCACCGGGGAGATTGTGTCCCTGAAACAGCAGGGCGATCGCCGTCACCAGGATGATGGGCACGACGATGCGTGCCACCGTCCGGGCGATGACCGTCGTGTCGTCGCTGTAGCTCATTCGGTCTCACCCCGTTCGCGCAGGGCGACCAGAGTCACGACCGACAGTGCGGCCATCGCGACGACAGCTATCTCTCCCATCGTATCGAATGCGCGGAAGTCGACCAAGATGACGTTGACGATGTTCGTCCCACCCGCCTCGGGGTAGGATGCCGCAGCCAGCGTGGTCGCGATGGTGTCGGGCTGGTTCGCGGTCGTCAGGAGGACGGTGACGAACACCGTCGCGCCGACGACGAGCGAGAGCGCCCCGTCCCGGAGCACGCGCACCCGGCTCCACTTGCCGTAGAACGCGGGGAGCTTGTCGAGGACGAGCAGGAAGATGACCAGCACGAGCGTCTCGACGACCAGTTGCGTCAGCGCGAGGTCGGGCGCGTTGGCGAGGATGAAGAATATCGCCACCATGAACCCGAGGATGGAGAGCGTGAGCACCCCGGCGATGTGCGAGGGCGCGCGGCTCACCGCGAGCGCGGCCACGACGGCCAGCGAGAGCACGAGCACGACGGGCACCGAGGTCGTCAGGCTCACGCCCTGGACCAGCACCGCCCAGGCGAACAGTCCACCGACGGCGGCGACGAGGACGCTAGCGACGCCGGTCGCGGTCCGCAGCGAGGCGTTGCTGAACAGCATCGCCGTGACCACGAGGACCGTCCCGACCAGGACGAGCGGGAGGGCCGACCCGAGCCCCGTCGGCATGTTCGGTGAGACGCCGGCGGCCACGTAGCCGAGGATGGTGAGGGTCGCGAACGCCGCGACGGTCCACGTCGCGTACGTGCGAAGGAGGCCGTTCTGGACGAGGTCCCGAAGGCGGTCACTGTTGGGGTTGAGCGCCTCGGTGGCGTTGTCGTACCACCAGTTCGCCCGGACCGGCCCTTTCAGGAGCGACCGGATACCGTGGTGCAGGCGGTCGTACTGTGGGTAGGCGACGAGGCCGAGCGCGATGGTCGCCGCACTCATGCCGGCCCACGGACTCGCCTTCGTCGGCAGGTAGTAGTGGAACGTCTCGGACTCGGCACCCAGCGGTTCGACCGCGTGGATGACCTCGCCGACGAACGAGTTGATGAAGCCACCGAGCGGGCCGAGGTAGACCTCGAACGTCGACGTGACGCCGACGATGCCGACGAGTCCCGCCAGCGTCGCGAGGACGGCCGGCGGCGCGAGCATCGCCAGCGGGGGCGAGTGGACGTGCCCCAGCTCGTCGGGCTTCTCCCCGAAGAACAGCATCAGGAAGCGGATGGAGTAGAGGAACGTGAAGACGCTCCCGAAGACGGCGACGACGGGGATGAGCCAGAAGATGCCGCCCGAGGCGGCCCCGGTCTCCCACGCACCGTGGAAGAGGAACTCCTTGGAGTAGAAGCCGTTGAACGGCGGGATGCCGGCCATCCCGAGCGCGGCGACGGCTGCGATGACCGCGGTGAACGGCAGGTCCTCGCGCAGGCCGCCGAGTTCGGCTATCTTCCGCGTCCCGGCCTCGTGCGCGATGATACCCGCGACGAGGAACAGGGTCGCCTTGAACAGCGCGTGGTTCAGGATGTGGAACGCGCCGGTCTCGGCGCCGAGGTGGCCCGCGAAGCCGAAGCCGGCGACGATGAGGCCCAGATGTGAGGCCGTCGAGTACGCGAGCAGCTCCTTGATGTCGGTCGCCGACACCGCGAGGATGGCCGTGACGGTCATCGTCAGCAGGCCCAGCGTCGCGAACGCGAGCGTCCACAGTTCGAGACTACCCGGGTGTGCGCCCTCGGGCATGAACAGCGGGCGCATCCGGCCGACGAGGTAGACGCCGGCCTTGACCATCGTCGCGGAGTGCAGGAAGGCCGAGACCGGCGTCGGGGCCTCCATCGCGTTCGGCAGCCAGATGTGCAGGGGCACCTGCGCGGACTTGGCCGCCGCGCCGATGCCGATGAGCGCGAGGACGAGCCAGAAGATTCCTTTCTCTTCCATCGCGGCACGCATCGCCTCGGCGTTCTCCGCGCTGCCCAGCATGGCGTTCTCGCCGCCGAACAGCGCCCACGTCGCCTGGCCGAGCGCGTCGGCACTGACCGTGTGCAGGATGACGAAGCCGACCAGCATGAACAGGCCACCTGCGACCGTGATGAGCATGGATTTGCGGGCGGCGTACTGCGAGGATTCCTGGTCGGTGTAGTGCCCGATGAGCAGGAACGAGGTCAGGCTCGTCAGCTCCCAGAACAGGAACAGGGTGATGAGGTCGGCGGCGAGCGCGACGCCCAGCATCGACCCCATGAACGCCAGCAGCGTGGCGTAGTACTTCGGCTGCCCGGGTTCGCCGTGCATGTACCCACCCGAGTAGGTGAGGATGGCGACCCCCACCCCGGTGGCGAGCGTGGCGATGAGCAGCGAGAGTCCGTCGACGTAGAACCGCAGGGATACGTCGAGTGTCGGTATCCACTCCACCCCGGCACTGCCGTGCGTGCCGTAGAGCTGAGAGACCAGCCCGAGACACACGAGCGCGACGGCCGCAGCGAAGTACGCCGTCCGTTCACCGAGGACGCGAAAGACGAACGGGACGGCGGCCGCGCCGAGGAACGGCAGGCCCACGAGGGCGAGGAGGACCGCAAGGTCCGGTGTCATAGCTACTCGAAACGTACGACGAACCCGACTTATGTCTTCTTAAAGCGGTCGCTCACGTTCAGCGCAGTACGAAACGTTATGTACGACCCCGATGCACGATAGGATACGATGCACCGCGGCTGTGATTACAGACGGGCGAGCGTGACATCGGTGTGTCGAGGTGGCCATGAGTAGTCAGACGACCGTCATCGACGGCCGGCTCTCCAAGGGCGAGATATTCGACGTTCTCCGCAACCAGCGACGCCGCTTCGTCCTCCAGTACCTCAAACGACGGGGCGAACCGGTCGAACTCGGCGACCTCGCGACCCAGGTCGCCGCCTGGGAGTACCGCACTCCCTGCGAAGAGGTCACCTCCGAACAGCGCAAGCGCGTCTACACGACCCTCCAGCAGACCCACCTCCCCCGGATGGCGGAGGCGAACATCATCGAGTACGACTCCGACTCGGGGCTCATCGAACCCACCACGCGCACGAAAGACCTCTCGATCTACCTCGAGATCGTCCCCGGCAGCGAACTCCCCTGGCGCGAGTACTACCTCTCGCTCGGGGCCGTCAGCTGTGCGCTCTGTGCCGCGGTCTGGGGCAACGTCTACCCGTTCACCGTGCTGCCCGACGTGGCCTGGGCGATGCTCATCTCCGTCTCGTTCACCGTCTCCGCCGCGATACACATCTACTACGAGCAGAACATGCGGTTGGGCGACCTCGAGGTCCCGCCCGAACTCGACCTCGAATGACGCGCTGATTCGATTCCTCGCGGGAACTCGCGACCTGCTTGGCCGTTCCGTTTATACCACCGTGTCACCGATTAGGACCAGATGCAACTCCGGGCCCTCGTAACCGACGACGACGCACTCTCGCCGGTCATCGGTGTCGTGCTGATGGTGGCCGTGACGGTCGTGCTGTCTGCTGCCGTCGGGGCGTTCGTCCTCGATATCGGCTCGCAGGTGACACAGAAATCACCGAACGTCGTCGTCGGGTACGACTTCGCTGTTGACGGCTCGGGGACCGAGTACGTCAACCTGACCCACACCGGTGGTGACGACGTGAAATCGGGGAACATCGAGGTGTTCGTCAACGGGACGATTGCGTGGAACGACGGGCAACAGGGGTCGTGGGCGGTCGGTGCCGACGACTGGGCTGGCGGTGAAATCACGGGCGGCAACCAACTCGTCCTTCAGGGTGGTACTGCAGACGTTTCGACCGGCGACTCGGTCCAGGTCATCTGGCGCAAGGGCGACAGCTCGTCCATCCTGAGCAGCAAGACCGTCTCGTAGAGACGGCGCAATAATCGTCAGCTTTTATTGCTGGTTCCCCCGACCTACGACATGGACCAACTCAAGGAATCCCTCCTCGACGCGCCGATCATCGAGAAGAACGGATACCACTACTTCGTCCACCCCATCAGCGACGGCGTCCCGCAGCTCGACCCCGGACTCCTTCGCGAGATCGTCATCCGCATCATCCGGAAGGCCGAACTCGAAGAGGTCGACAAGATCGTCACACCGGCCGCGATGGGGATCCACATATCCACGGCCGTCTCCCTGATGACCGACATCCCGCTGACGGTCATCCGGAAGCGCGAGTACGGCCTCGAGGGTGAGGTGTCCCTCGCCCAGCAGACCGGCTACTCCGAGAACGAGATGTTCATCAACGACGTCCACGAGGGCGACCGCGTGCTCGTGCTCGACGACGTGCTCTCGACCGGTGGCACCCTCGCCGCGGTCCTCGGCGCGCTCGACGAGATCGGCGCGGACGTGGTCGACTGCGTCGCGGTCATCAAGAAGGTCGGCGGCGAGAACAAGATCGAGGAGTCGCCCTACGACGTGAAGACGCTCATCAACGTCGACGTCGTCGACGGCGAGGTCGTCATCATCGACGAAGACGGCGACGACTGAGTCGACCGACTGTCACTGTTCTATCCGTTTCACTCCGCGTCGTTCCCGACCCTTGGGTCGAGCACCGTGTAGGCGATGTCCTGGACGAAGTTGCCGACGATACCCACGAACGCGACCACCATCGTCACGCCGAGGATGAGCGGCATGTCCCGCGCGCTCACCGCCTGGAGCATGAGCGCGGCGAGACCGTCGATGTTGAACACGGACTCGATGACGAACACGCTGAGGACGAGGACGCTCAGCATGTCCGTGAAGAAAAGCGAGACCAGCGGAATCGCGGCGTTGCGGATGACGTGGCGGGCGACCCGGATGGGACCGGCACCCTTCGCGCGGGCGATCTTCACGAACTCGGTGTCGATGTATTCGAGCGACTCCGCGCGCGCGTAGCGCAACTGTCCCGCGAACAGGGCCGTGGTCAGGGTGGCGATGGGGAGCAGGTAGTACTGTTGCGTGGTCGTGAGTTCGGGCCCGGGCAGGACGCCCCAGTGAAGCGTGAACCCGAGGTGGAACAGTTGGCTGGACTCGATGGGGTAGGGGAACCCGATGATGTTGTGCTGGTTGACGATGGCGTCGACGAGGATGTACGCCAGCCAGAAGTTCGGGACGCCGAGCCCGAGGTAGGCGACGGTCGTGACCAGCCTGTCGCTGAACGTGTGTTGGCGGAACGCGGCGAACACCCCGAAGCTGATACCGAACACCGCGGCGAGGAGGATAGAGGGCACGAGATAGGCGAGTGTCATCCCCGCCCGGTCGCCGATGACGTCGAGGACCGGTTGCCCGGTGCTGTAGGAGATTCCCCAGTCACCGGTCGAGATGCCGACGAGCCACTTCGCCCAGCGCTGGACGAGCGGGTCGTTCAGGTTGCGGGCCTCGCGGTAGGCCGCGATGGCCTTGTCCACGTCCTGCCCGGTCGTCATCGCGCCGTAGGCCACCGAGCCGACGTTCGGGTCGTTGGTGAGCGCGATGACGCCGAAGGCGATACTGATGACGAGATACGTCGAGAAGAGTGCGAAGGCACCCCGCCGGAGGAGCTTTCGTCCCATACTCATGGGTGGCCGCCTCCTGTGTGTGCTGTCGCGCGGGTGGAGAGCATCGTTCGGTTCACCGGTCACCCACTGAACTAATAAAAACAGGTGTCGAAGCTGGCTCGCTCACTGGAAATCGACTGCTGTTGGGTGGTTCCAATGTTAAATATCAGTTTGACATTTTAGTACCTTTTTACGGTTCGGGCAATATGTCTGGCTCACGAATGACGGTTCGCCCCGGTCCCTCGACATCGGAGGTGCAGAGAGATGGCGACACGTAGCGGGTCCGACCGCGCCCAGTTCGAGACCATCGACTGGGACGCGGTCGAACCGACAGGTGGGGTCCTGACCCGCCGGAGCTGGCTGTTCCTGCTGAGCGTCGCCGCGATTCTCCTGCTTCTGTTGTACGACGTGTTCGTGGCCGCCCCCGACCCACTCTTCCACAACGTCGGGCTGCAACAGGGGGTACAGGACCCCTTCACCTGGGACGTCCGTGGCATCGACTGGGTGTTCATGCTCTCCTTGCTCGTGTTCGGCTTCTACATCGTCGCGCCGCTCGTCGACGACATGGCGCGGACGAAGCGATATGCGGCCGAACTCCGCAAGAACAAGTCGGCGACGTTCGCGCTCGGGTACCTCGTCTGTTTCTTCGTCTTCGGTGTGGTCGGCACGATAATCGTCGGCCGTCCCTCGACGGACGTCTCGGCCACCTCGCAGCCGCCGGTCTCGTTCGGAACCCCGCTCGGTCGCATCGACCTGTTCACGCTGCTCGTCCTCCTCGGCGTGACGCTGCTCGGCAGCTGGGTACTGTTGGCGAAGCTCGACCGTGACCGCGAACTGGCAGCCATCGCGCCGATAACCGGGGCGATCGCCCGGTTCGGACTGGTCTCGCTCCTCGTCTCGACGCCACTGGCCGTCCTGTTCTCGGTCTTCCCGATTGCACCACTGACACTCGCAGCGGGGGCCGGTGTTCTCGCCGGCCTCGTCGCGGTCGCCGCCTGGGCCGTTCGAACCAACCTCGGGCTGGGTAGCGAGACGTTCCGGGGGCTCGCGGTGGTCGGCGGCGCGTTCGCGGTCCTGTTCGTCGCCGGCTTCGCTTTGGTTCAGACGGTCCTCTACGGCTTCCTCGGCTTCGACCCGCTCGCGACCGGCGTCGTCGCCACGAGCTGCGAGGGGGCCGCGGCCGTCTCCGGTGGCTGTTACGGCTCCTGGGCCGAACCGCTCGGCACGAACCGCTACGGAAAGAGCATGGTCAAACTGGTGTTCGACGGGATGCGTATCGCCCTCCAGGTCGCGCTCATCTCGTCGGTGCTCATCGTCCCGCTCGCGACGCTGACCGGCACGGTCGCGGGCTACGTCGGTGGCATCGTCGACGACCTGCTCATGAGTTACGTCGACATCCAGCAGACGGTGCCCGCCATCGTGGTCTACATGATTACGGTCCACGTGTTCGGGCGCAGTCTGTTCGTCCTCGTCCTCGTCTTCGGCCTGCTCTCGTGGGGTGGGGCCGCCCGCCTCGTGCGCTCGGAGGTCCTCCAGCGCCGCGAAGAGGACTACATCACCGCGGCAGAGAGCGCCGGTGCCGGCAAGACGCGGATCATGTTCCACCACGTCCTCCCGAACGTGTCGAACACCGTCCTCACGTCGGTGACACGGCAGATCCCACAGCTCATCCTCGCGGAGGCAGCCATCGCCTTCCTGAACCTGAACGACATCATGCTCATCTCCTGGGGCGAGACCGTCAGCATCTCGCTGAAGTTCCTCCCCGACGGCTGGTGGATGTCGACCATCCCGGTCGTCTTCCTCGCCGTGACGGTGCTCTCGTTCAGCGTGCTGGGAGACGCGCTTCGTGACGTGCTGGACCCGCGAGGTGGTGCCTGATGTCGCTGCTCGAGGTCCGCGACCTCTCGGTCACGTTCGATACCGACGGCGGGACCGTCCACGCGGTCGACGGGGTCTCCTTCGACGTCGACCGCGGCGAGACGGTCTGTATCGTCGGTGAGTCCGGCTCAGGGAAGACGGTGACCAGCGAGTCCATCACGCGACTCGTCCGCGAGCCGCCGGGGAGCGTCGAGGCGTCCCGGGTCAGCTTCGAGGGCGACGACCTCTCGCGGATTCCGACGAAGCGACTCCGCCAGCTTCGCGGGGACCGTATCGCCCACGTGTTCCAGAACCCGCAGGGGTCGCTGAACCCGGTATACACCGTCGGTCGGCAGATAATCGAGGCGATTCGACTCCACGAGGACGTTTCGAAAGCGGCCGCCCGGACCCGGGCCATCGACCTGCTCGACCGGGTCGGCATCCCGACGGCCGGCGAGCGCATCGACGACTATCCCCACGAGTTCTCCGGCGGGCAGAAACAGCGCGTCGTCATCGCGATGGCCATCGCCGCGAACCCGGACCTGCTCATCGCGGACGAACCGACGACCGCGCTCGACGTGACCATCCAGGCCCAGATTCTCCGCCTGCTGCGGGACCTGCAGGACGAGTACGGCATGGCGATGTTGCTCATCACGCACGACCTCGGCGTCGTCGCGGAGGTCGCCGACCGCGTCGTCGTGATGTACGCTGGCAAGGTGATGGAGACCGGTGGCGTGTACGAGATATTCGAGAACCCGTCACATCCGTACACCAAGGCGCTGCTCGACTGCCTCCCCGGCCGGCGAACCGGCGCGGAGGGGATTCCCGGGACCCTGCCGGACCCGAAGCATCCACCCGACGGCTGCCGGTTCGCGAACCGGTGCCCGCACGCCATCGACGCCTGCCGGGAGGGCGACCACCCGCCCCTCGTGCCCGTCGCCGACGGCAGCCAGACCCACGAGGCCGCCTGCGTCTACTACCAGGCAGGCTACGACGCCAGCACCGTCCGAAACGGCTCCGGTGGCGCGGCCGAGAGCGAGGGCTGGAGCGACGACGCGAACACCGGCTGGGGAACCGGCCGGACCGATGGCGGAACCGAGGTCGACGATGCGGCGGATTGCGAGTCCGAGACCAGCCGAGGTGACACACAGTGAGCGACCAGCAACAGCCGACACGAGAGGGCGACCCGCTGCTGACCGTCCGCGGCCTGAAGAAGCACTACCCCATCACGAAAGGACTCCTGCGCCGCGAGGTCGGCCGCGTGAAGGCGGTCGACGGCATCGACTTCACGCTCTACCGCGGGGAGACCCTCGGTCTCGTCGGCGAGTCTGGCTGCGGAAAGTCGACGGCCGCGACCTCCCTCCTCCGACTGGAAGAACCCACGGACGGCGAGGTGCTGTTCCACGGTGACGTACCGGGCGACGACGGCGGGCGCTCGTCAGTCGCCGGGCTCTTCGGGACGGGGCGGCGTCACTCAGACGCAGACCGCGACGACCGCGACGTGCTCGGCTTCTCGGACACCCAGCTGAAGCGGTTCCGGCGGTCCGGGCAGATGATATTCCAGGACCCGACGAGCTCGTTCGACCCGCGAATGTCCGTCGGCGAGTCCGTCGCAGAACCGCTCATCGTCCACGGGATGGACGACCCCGAGCGCCGGCGCGCCATCGTCGAGGACCTCCTCGACCGGGTCGGGATCGCTGCGTCGGACTTCGACCGCTACCCCCACGAGTTCTCGGGCGGCCAGAAACAGCGCATCGCCCTCGCCCGCGCGCTCGTGGTCAACCCCGAGTTCGTCGTAGCCGACGAGCCAGTGTCCGCGCTCGACGTGTCCATCCAGGCCGAGATCCTCTCGCTCATGCGCAACCTGCAGGACCGGTTCGGCCTGTCGATGCTGTTCATCAGCCACGACATGGGAGTCATCCGCGAGATCTGTGACCGCGTCGCCGTGATGTACCTCGGCGAGATCGTCGAGGTCGCTCCCACCGAGGAGCTGTTCCAGAACCCACAGCACCCCTACACGAAGGCGCTGCTCGGGTCGATTCCGGAGCCGGACCCGCGCAAGCGCGGCCTCGGGATGGAACTCACCGGCGACGTGCCCAGCCCCGAGAACCCACCCTCGGGCTGCCGGTTCCACACCCGCTGCCCGGTTGTCATCCAGCCCGACGAGGTCGACCTCCCGCAGGAGGAGTGGCGTCGCCTCCTCGACTTCCGCCAGCAGGTCGAGAACGGCGGCATCGACCGCGACGGTGTGGTCGAGCTGGCACTCGCCCGGTCCGGGAGTGAGTCAGAGACCGCGCTCTCACAGGACGACCTTCGGCGTGCCCTCCGCGCCGAGTTCGACCTGCCCGGTGAACTCGCCGAGGCCGACGCGGAGTCGACGCTCTCGGACGCTATCGACATGGTGCTGGCAAAGAACACCGACGCCGCGACCGACCTGCTCGCAGACGCGTTCTGGACACCATGCGCGCAGGAGGCGCCGGCGACCGAGCGCGTCGAAGAGGACCATACCGCCGCCTGCCACCTCGTCGAGGGGGAGACTGTGGCCGAAGCCGAAGTCTCGGCGGACGACTGACCACCGTCACGTCGCTCTTCGACGGGTTTGCCTGTCCCACACTAGCACGAATCACAACCGTTTATGTGTCTGTTGTCCAATCTTTCCGCCGTGAAAATAACAGAGGGCGTCCACGCCTTGCCGTTGACACTCGAGGTGCAGGACCAGGAACTCACCATCAGCCCAGCCGCGGTCGAGACGGATTGCGGCCTCATCCTCGTCGACACGGGGCTGCCACCAACCGTCGACCAGCTCGACGCAGCGCTCGCTGCGGCCGGGTTCGACTGGGACGACATCTGGGCAGTGCTCCTGACGCACCAGGACGTCGACCACGCCGGCGGTCTCACGGCAGTCATCGAGCATGCCGACCCCGTCGTCTTCGCCCACCGCGAGTGCGCCCCCTACGTCGACGGCCGGGAGCACCCCATCAAGCTGGACGACGAGCGATATCCGCCGGTCCCGGTCGACGTCGAACTCTCCGACGGCGACCGGTTCCGGACGACTGCCGGGCCGATGGCGGTCGTGTTCACGCCCGGGCACGCCCCCGGGCACATCTCACTCTACTTCGAGGAGGCGTCACTGCTCCTCTCTGCCGACGCCCTTCACGCTCCCGACGGTGACATCGATGGCCCGCGAGTCCCACTCGACGAGGACCTCGCAGTCGACTCCATCGAGACGCTCTCGGAGTTCTCGTTCGAGCGAACCCTCTGCTACCACGGCGGGTTCGTCGAGGACGGAACCGGGGCGGTCGAGGCGGTGCTGGGCGAACGGGAGGACTGAGTCAGGGCCAGAACAGGAGTATAGACTTTCGGTTCTCGTCGGTGTTCGTGGACGGATGGCGGGAGGTAGATTTGAACCTCACTCGCTCCGCTGACGCTTCGCTCGCTGGTTCAAATCTCCTCGTTTCTACTTTGCGACTCACGGACTCGTCGCTTTGCTCCTCGTCGTTGTTCGTCGCAAAAGTAGCGGGAGGTAGATTTGAACTACCGATCTGCGGGTTATGAGCCCGCCGGAATCTCCTGGCTATCCCATCCCGCTACTTCTGCATATCCCCGTCCCACGGATAAGGGTTATGAGTTGGAGGTCGATTCCGTCAGCGACATTCGTTAAGATTCGGAGCCAGTCGTGGGCTACTCGACAGCGTACACCTCAGCCCATAGGTAGACGAGACCGATAGTAGAGTAAAGGAGTCCGAACGCCGTCGGGACCCACTCGCTCTGACTCGCGAAGAGCGCTGCCTGAACGATGCCGAGGACTACCATCGCCAACCCGAGCATCGTCTTGCGTCGACGGCGGTCCATGCGAAGTACTACCGTTGGTTCAGTGAAAAATCTCGGGCTGCTGGTCGGGGAGCTGCGTCGGGAGGTAGATTTGAACCTCACTCGGTTCGCTTACGGTTTCACCGTTCGCGTCGCGGTTCTCGCTACGCTCCGAACCGCGCACCGCTCGCTGGTTCAAATCTTCTCGTTTCTACTTTCGAGATTCAGGATCCGCTCGACGTACGTCTCGCTCACCGTTTGAATCTCGAAAAGTAGCGGGAGGTAGATTTGAACTACCGATCTGCGGGTTATGAGCCCGCCGGAATCTCCTGGCTATCCCATCCCGCTATCTTTGCATAACCCGGTGCACTAGTTAAGGGTTGTGATTACAGCGCCGTGTGTGAGTTTCTGCCTGTCGCTCTGCGGCGATTTCCACGGTTCCTCTGCCCGAAAAATACGGCTCGCTCAGTCGTGCTGGACGCGCCAGGTGAACAGGCTCTCGGCGACGTAGTTCACGACCATCCCGACGCCGATGCCGGTGACCTTCGCGAAGACGAACCAGGCGTCGATGCCGAGCAGGTCGAGGTCCAGCGCGATGACGCGGAAGACGACCCAGAAGGTGCCCAGCTGGACGAGGATGCCGCCGGCCCGGACGACGTTCGACCGGGCGAGTCGCTTGAGAGTCGGGAGGATACCGCCCGCGCCCTGCTCGGAGAACGTCCAGTTGTCGTTGAGCAGGAACATGACGATGACGGCGACCTCGATGCCGATGAACACGGCGAGTTCGGGGAAGACGTTCAGCTCGTTGAGGGCTGTCGCGGTCGTCACGTCGAACATCGCCCCGACCACACCGACCGAGGCGAACTTGCCGAAACGGACGCCTGAGGTCAGCGAGTCGACGTGGTCGTCGACGGTGTCCCGGAGGCCGGTGTCGTCACTCATCTGACTCCCTGGCGAGGCGGTCGACCAGTGGGTGGCGGTTCGAGCGGCGGTTCCAGATGAACGAGTGGAGTCGGTCCCCGCTGATGCGTTTGGCGCGATGGCGCGATTTCACGAGCGAGAGCGCGAGTTCGATGGTCGTCCCGACGGGCGAGACGGTCGACTCTGGCTGGTCCTCCCACGTGACCGGGACCTCCGCGACGCGGTAGCCCCGGGCGTTCGTCATCGCGATGAGTTCGAGGTCCCACGCGAAGCCGGCCTCGTAGAGGTGGCCGCGCACCTGCTCCCAGGCCTCGCGGTCGATGGCCTTCGCGCCGCACTGGAAGTCGTACAGGTCGACGTTGAGGAAGGTCCGGGCGAGGAACGCGAACCCGTCGCCGAGGTAGCGGCGGGCGACCGTCTGGTGCGACCGGACGTCCGCGTCGGGGTGGCGTCTGGAGCCGACCGAGAGGGCAGCGCGGTTGTCCACGACGGGTTCGACCACGTCCGCGATGGAGTCGGCGGGGGTCGCACCGTCTGCGTCGGCGAAGGCGAGCACGTCGGTGTCGAGGTGCTCGAAGCCGCAGGTGATGGCCGCGCCTTTCCCACGCCGGGCGTCGACGGCGTGGACGGTACACGGGGCGTCTTCGAGCGCGGCGAGCGTCTCGCTATCGGGTGCGTCGAGTTCCACGAGGAGGGTCTCGGGGTCCAGTCGGTCATCGAGGGCGGACAGGTAGTCGACGAGTCTGTCGACAACGGGGTCGTAGGCGGGGACGACGACTCCGACTGACCGTTGCATTACTTCGTGAAGGGTCGCCGCGGGGAGTAAAAGGGTTCGCTTCCAGCCGGTGGGTCGAAGGGAAAAGCCCTTACCCGACGACCACTCGTATCACCGGTATGGAAATTGGGCTGGTCGTCCTCTGGCTCGCGATGATGGTCGGATTGACCGTCGTCGCCGCCCCGCTCTCCGCGCTCGTCTTCTCGCCCCTCTCCGACCGCGGTGGAACCCTCGCCCTCCCGCTCGCCCTCGCAGTCCTCGGCGTCACGAGCTACTGGGTCGGGCAGGTCGCGTTCGGCTGGCCCGGCATCGTCGCGACGTTACTCGTCCTCGGTGGCGGCTCCGCGTACGCGTTCTCGCGCGGAATCGACCCTGATTGGCGGCAGGTCGGCGTGGGCTTGGCCGTGTTCACCATCGGGTTCGGGCTCGTCGTCCTCATCCGGAACGCACAGCCCGCGGTCGTCGCCGGTGGCGGCGAGAAGTACCTCGACTTCGGCCTGCTGAAGACGCTCCTCCGGGCACCGAGTCTGCCCCCGGAGGACTTCTGGTACGCCGGTGACCGCGTCCAGTACTACTACGGCGGCCACCTCGTGAGTGCTCAGCTGACGACCCTGACCGGCATCGCGGCACGCTACAGCTACAACCTCTCGCTGGCGACGTTCTACGGCGCGCTCGTCACCGGTGCGTTCGGGCTCGCCTGGAACATCGCGGCCGAGCGCGACCTGCCCCGGCTCGCGGCCGGGGGGCTGGCGGTCTTCTTCGTCGGGTTCGCGAGCAACCTCACGACGCTCGCCCGGACCGTGGTGTGGCTGCTTCCGGCCAGTATGAAGACGCCGGTCGACACGAACCCGGACCGGCCCGGGATGGAGAGCGTCGAAGCGTTCGGTGCCACCTGGAGCAAGTTCAGTCTCGCCTCCGGCCCGGACAGCTTCAACTACTGGCCCGCCTCGCGGGTCATCCCGGGCACGATCAACGAGTTCCCACTGTTCTCGTTCCTCAACGGCGACCTCCACGCGCACATGACGAGCACACACCTGCTCTTGCTCACGGCGGCCGTCGGCCTCGCCTACTGGCTCACGCCGCAGGCGCAGGTGTGGCGGCGACGAGTGTACCTCTTCGTGTGCGCACCCGTGCTCGCGGGCTGGCTCGCCATCGTGAACACGTGGAGCTACCCCTCCGTGGCTGGCATCACGACGCTGGCAGTCATCTTCGCGGGGGCACACCCGGCGAGCGTGTTCCCGGCCCGCGCCTGGAACCGGGTCGAAGCAGCTATCGACGGGTCGCCGGCCGCCGCCGAAGCCACGCGACTGCTCGCGGCCGGAATCGTCGGCGTCGCGGTCGGCGTCGGCGGGTTCCTGTTCGCCATCCCGTTCTTCTCTGGCGCGACGAGCGGCCAGTCGCTCGCCTTCCTCCCCGACCGCAGCGGGCTCGCGGGGCTGGTGCTCGTCCACGGGGCGTTCCTGCTGGTGACACTCGCATACTTCGCGCCGCGAATCGCCCCCGGCAGGCGACTCGACCTCGGCTTCGGTGCGCCGGTCGCGCTCATCGCGCTGGCCGCGGTGGGGAACGCACTGGTTGGCTGGATCCCGATACCGACCGTCGTCGTCGCCCTTCTCGGGGTCGCCGCGCTCACGCAGCTTCGTGACGGCGACCTCGTCCCGGGTGCGGTGCTGTACGGCCTCGCAGTCGTCCTCGCGCTCGCGACCGGCCCGACCGTCCAGCGTCTCGGTATCTACGGCGCGACACTGCTCGTCGGTGTCGGGGCGGTCGTCTCCGACCTGGACGAGGAGACGCGCGTCGTGGCGCTTACGGGCGTCGGCTTCGCCGTGTTCGCCGGGGTCGCGTGGGCGCTCGACGCGGTCGTCCTCGCCGTTGTCACGCCCGCGCTCGTCCTCGGCTGGCTGTTGCTCCGGCTCGACCGCGACCTCGGCTACGAGACGGTCCTCGTGGTCGCTGCAGTCGGGCTGGTCACGATGGTGGAGTTCGTCTACGTCTCCGAGCGCGCCGGTAGTGGCCGGTTCAATACGGTGTTCAAGTTCTACATGCAGGTGTGGATACTGTGGGGCACCGCGGTCGGCGTCATGCTGACGGACGTGGTCGCCCGCCAGTGGCCCGACTGGAGCATCGGCGACCGGCTGACCGCCAGTCGCGGACCGGACCTGGCGCGGCTCTCCCGTGTCGCCGCGGTCGCGTTCGCGGCGCTCCTCGTGCTCTCGACGAGCATCTACGGCGGCCTCGCGCTCTCCTCGCACTTCGAGACCCACGATGCGAACACCCTGGACGCCAAGCAGTGGACCCAGTCCAACTACCCCGACCAGTACGCCGCCATCGAGTGGCTGGACGCGACGGAGGGTCGCCCGGTCGTCGTCGAGCGCCCGACCACCGTCCACCTCTACAGCGTCAACCGGCCAGCGACCCCGCTCGTCAGTGGCGTGTCCAGTCTGACCGGGTTACCGACCATCGCGGGCTGGGGCCACGCCTCGAACTACCACACCGAGGAGGGGTGGGACGAGCGCATGGCCGACGTTGCGGCGGTGTACGAAGGAGAATCGGTGTACCAGGAGAACACGGTGACCCGGGCGGCCGTGCTGGCGAAGTACGACGTGCAGTACATCTACGTCGGCCCGCACGAGCGCGAACACTACGACGTGTCGGGACTGGCCGACGCACCCGGAATCACGGTCGCGAAGCAGTTCGGTGACGTGACGGTCTACGCGGTCGACCAGTCAGCGGTCTCGGCGGACGCGTCCGACGAAGCAGCAGGAAGAGCCGAGTGAGTCAGACGGACAGCTCGCCTTTGGCCTTGATGACGTCGATGGTCTCGGCGTCGACGCGGTCGACCTCCAGATGGTGCGGGATGTACTTCCGCTCATCGAAGTCCTGTTTCTCCGACTCGTCACCGACGACACACCACAGCTGGACCTCGTCTGGGCCGTGCCATTCGCCGTTGCGGCTGATGGAGAAACAACGGACCTCCTCCCCACCGTCGTAGCTGATGATGGCGTCCTTCCGGATGCCGGGGTCCCCGTGGATGATGAGGCGCTTCATAGCCGGGCGTTTGCACACCGTCCAATTAAGCGTATCGAAGCCGCCGATACGCGTGGACCGACCCTCGCCCACAGGCATGTTCGGACACTAACAGTAGTGAAATTAAAGTAGCAGTGGGTAGAATGTTCGATAATAAGGGGTTGGGTATGCGACACACAGGGACACTAAGCAACACCACGACGGTCTCGCAGGATGGCATCACGGTCGAGAAGGGAATCGCACCGGGCGACAAGCGGATGACGGTCCGCTACCAGGTCACCTCCGAGCGCGAGGGGGCCGCGGCGATTCGACTGGTCGAACCACTGGGGGCGGAGTTCCCGCTGGAGAGTCTGAACCTCGACGGCGCGGGCCACGGTGACTGGCTGCTGGAAGATGGCGGGAGCCGACTCGCGCTCGTCGATATCGTCGACGCGGGGGAGACCGTGACGACGAGCTACGTCGTCCACAGCGGCGACCCGACCTCGGTCGAATCGGTCCTCGAAGCGCCGATCATCGACATGGTCGACCCGGTGGAACCGACGAGCGCGCGGACGCGGGCGAGCCTCGCCGACAGCGACGGACAGGCGGCCGAGGAGACCGTCACCGACGAGCAACCGGTCATCGCGCCGGTGGTCGACGAGGAGACGGTCGTGACCGCGCTGGTCGACGCGCTCGACTCGGGCGCGGTGGAGACCGACCAGCTCGACACGCTCCGGGACCACATCGCGCCCGCTATCGCGCGCAGCGACGAGGTCCGGTTCCGCCACCTGCAGTCACGGCTCGAGGACTTCTCCGCGTACGCGGACGGGCTCGAGGCGCTCATCGACGAACACGGGACCGCGAGCGACATCGTCGTCGAACTCAAGGCGGACATCGGGCGCGTCCGCGACGACCTCGCGGCGGCGACCGACCGGCTGGACGAGGCGAGTGCCGGGCACGCGGACGTGGGTGCCCGGTTCGACGCCGCGGAAGCCAAGCTCTCGACCGTCGCGAGTCGACTGGACACGGTCGAGGAGCGACTCAAGACGGTCGACGGGCGACTGACGACGGTCGACGACCGGCTCGCGGGCGTCGACGACGCCATCGACCGAATCGACGACCGGCTCGACGCCATGGACGCCCGGTTCGAGACGGCGGATGGTCGGTTCGACCAGATAGACGAGCGACTGGCCACCATGGACGGTCGCCTCGACGACCTCGCGACGGACCTCGACACGGTGCGGTCCCGGGTCGAAACCGTCGACGACGACCTGGCCGAGTCGACGACCGCGCTGTCCGCGGACCTCGATTCGATGGCCGACCGTCTCGACGACCTGGCGGCTGACCTCGCAGAGACCGAAGCGTGGCGCGACCAGCTCGGCGAGGCCTTCCAGGGACGGCTCCCGGAGGGAACCGGCGGCGGGTCCTCCGAGACCCCCGACGGCGACGATCGGGCGGCGACCGAGTGAAACTCACGCACGGCGCTCACCGGACCGAACCAAATGCGTTTTAAAGGCCCGTGGCCAAATCGACCGTAAGGCCGATATCTATGCAGATGCCCCGACGCTTCAACACGTACTGCCCACATTGTAACGAACACCACGAGCACGAAGTGGAGAAAGTCCGGACCGGTCGCACGACCGGTATGAAGAAAGACCAGCGTAAACAGCGCGAAGGGAAGAAGACCATCGGTAACGCGGGTCGCTTCTCGAAGGTCCCCGGTGGCGACAAGCCCACCAAGAAGACGGACCTGAAGTACCGCTGCGGCGAGTGTGGCAAGGCCCATCTCCGCGAGGGATGGCGAACAGGCCGACTCGAGTTCCAGGAGTAAAACCATGGCAGGAAGTTTCTACAACGTCAAGTGCAGCGATTGTGAGAACGAACAGGTCGTGTTCGGGAAAGCCTCGACCGTCGTCAACTGTGCGGTCTGCGGGACGACGCTCGCCACGCCGACCGGCGGGAAGGCCGAGATTCCCCACGACATCATCGAGACGGTCGAATCACGATGAAGTACAGCGGCTGGCCCGACTCCGGTGAGCTCGTCGTCGGCAAAGTCGACGAGATCGAGAACTTCGGCGTCTTCGTCGACCTCGAGGAGTACGAGGACAAGCGTGGCCTCGTCCACATCAGCGAGGTCGCCAGCGGATGGATCAAGAACGTCCGCGACCACGTCCGTGAGGGCCAGACCGTCGTCTGCAAGGTACTCGACGTCGACGAGGACTCCCAGCAGATAGACCTCTCCATCAAGGACGTCAACAACCACCAGCGCTCCGATAAGATCCAGGAGTGGAAGAACGAGCAGAAGGCCGACAACTGGATGCTGCTGGCGTTCGGCGAGGACGTGAGCGACGAGCAGTACGCCTCGGTCGCGAACGAACTGCTCGGCGAGTACGGCAGCCTCTACGAGGGCTTCGAGCAGGCAGCCATCCACGGCCCGGCCGCGCTGGAAGCCACCGACCTGACCGAAGAGGAGGTCGAGAAGGTCGTGGGGACCGCCCGCGAGAACGTCTCCGTCCCGTACGTGAACGTCACCGGCTACATCGACCTGCGCTGTCCGAACCCGGACGGCGTCGACGATGTGAAGGAGGCGCTGAAGGCCGCCGAAGGGAACGGTGAGGTGCCCGACGAGGTCGAACTCGACGTGACCTACGTCGGCTCGCCGGAGTACCGCATCAAGGTCAAGGCTCCGAACTACAAGACGGCCGAGTCCGAGCTGGAGGAGGCCGCAGCACGCGCGAAAGCGGAGATCGAGAGTCGCGGCGGCACGGGCGAGTACCACCGCGAGCGACGGTCCGACGACGAATGAAATCCGACATCCGGGTGTGTTCGGCGTGGCGCGATTGCCACGAACGCCCGGTTTACACGCTTTCTGACGCCTGTCCCGAGTGCGGAGCCGATGCTGTCAACAGCGCGCCGGCCCCGTTCGACCCGGCGGACCCATACGGCGAGTACCGACGCGCTCTTAAGCGCGCCGCACACGAGTAGGCCGTATGGACCCACTCGACATCGAGCACGTCGCTGAAGCGGAGCTTTCGGACCCGGTGTTCGTCGAGGGACTGCCCGGCGTCGGCCACGTCGGCAAGCTCGCGGCCGAGCACATCCTCGACCAGCACGACGGTGAACTCGTCCGTCGTGTCTACTCGCACGACCTGCCGCCACAGGTCGACGTGGACGAAGACGGCATCGCCGAACTCACGCATCTGGAGTTCCACGCGGTCGAGACGGATGGGCGCGACCTGCTCGTCCTGACCGGCGACCACCAGGCCCAGAGCAACGACGGGCACTACCGACTCGCGAGCGCCGTTCTCGACCTCGCCGAGGAGTTCGGCTGTGCGGAGGCGTACGCCCTCGGCGGCGTCCCGACCGGCGAACTCATCGAGGAGTACGCGGTGCTCGGTGCCGCGACGAACGACGAGATGAAAGACGACCTCGTGGACCTCGGTGTCGAGTTCCGTGAGGACGAACCCGCGGGCGGCATCGTCGGTGTCTCCGGCCTCGTGCTCGGGCTCGGCCGTCGCCGTGACCTCGACGCCGCGTGTCTCATGGGCGAGACCTCCGGCTACCTCGTCGACCCCAAGAGCGCACAGGCGGTCCTCGAAGTCCTCGAGGAGCGCTTCGAGATGGACCTCGACTACGCCTCGCTCGAAGAGCGCGCAGAGGAGATGGAGGAGGTCATCGGAAAGATCCAGGAGATGGAGAAGCAGCAGCAGGCGAACGTGCCGAGCGACGACGACCTCCGGTACATCGGGTAACGCCGTCACCGGGGCCGCCCTCGTCACTCACCAGCGACGACTCGGTTCTCCTGAGACGACGGTCGCCGAGTGGCGACGCGATGACGCCGAAAAGCGGGTCAGTCCGCAGTCGGCTCCGGTTCCGGTTCGGGTGCCGCCTCCAGTGCGGGCGGCGCAGCGGCCGCGTTCTCGCGCTGGTTTCGGAGATAGAGCGCGACCAGCGCCAGCCCCGCCGAGAGGACCACGCCCTGGACGAGGACGCCGTCGACGAGCTTGGTCGACGCGTACGCCGTCCAGAGGACGGTTCCGACGAGCCCGACGCGGATGTCGGTCCACGCCCAGGTCCCGCGCTGGTACGCGAAGAGGCCGTAGAGCGCGAACGAGAGCCAGGCCACCAGCAACAGCGAATAGAGTTGTTCGGAGAGCGTCATCAGTGATGATACGGGTGCGATGACGATAACGGGGGAAGTAACCGCGGCCTCGTCACCCGAGGAAGGCCCGGACCCGGTCCTCGAACGCCGCGGGGCGTTCACGCGGGGGCATGTGCCCACAGCCGGGCAGCACGAACAGCTCGGCGTCGGGGAGCAGGGCGTGGGCACGGATGGCCCAGTCGACGGGAACCACCGGGTCGCGTTCCCCGTGGACGAGCAGGGTCGGCACGTCGAGGGTCGGGAGGCGGTCGAGGAACGCGGTTCGGAGCCCGGTCGGCGTGACCTCGTGGCGCTGGAACGCGCGCCAGTCCGCACCCACCGCTGGCCGGCGAAGGGCGGCGATCACGTCGGCTTCGAGTTCAGGGTCGGGGTCGACGACCATGCTGCGGATGGAGAGGCGACCGAGACGCTCGCTGTGGCGGAAGGCCCACCAGATGGCGCGGTTCAGGCGCTCGGCGCGGGTGAACCAGTAGCCAAGTCGGCCACCCGGCACGCTCGTGCCGAACCCGTAGCTGTCCACGAGGACGAGTTTCTCAACGCGGTCGGGGTGGTCGGTGGCGAACTGGAGGGCGACGCCGCCACCCATCGAGATACCGACGAGGGAGACGCGGTCGAGGAACAGTTCATCGAGGAACTCGGCGAGCACGTCCCCGTAGTAGGCCAACGAGGGCTGGTCGCTGGCCGGGCCGCTGGCACCGTACCCCGGCAAGTCGGGTGCGAGGACGTAGTGCGAGTCGGCGAGGCCAGGGGTGAGGTGTCGCCACGAGAGGCTCGCCTCGTCGAGGCCGCCGCCGTGGAGGAGGACGACCGGCGGGGCCGTCGCCTCGCCGGCAGCGAGGTAGTGCACTCGGACGTGTCGGAGGTCGAGGTACCGGGACCGCGGTCGGTCGCCCTGGCGGGTCATCCCGGTGGTCGACGTGGCAGGCGTTTCGGCTGTCGGTTCTGCGGGTTCGACGGTCGTCTTCTCGGGCGCAGTGGGAACCGGACGGGAGCGGCGTTCGATATCCATGTCGAACTGATAGGTCGTCGGCGAAGAAGTCGCTTCCTCCAACGAACTCTTTACCGACCGTGACATACATTCTCCCGTGGTACTGCCAGTGGTAGACACCGGGTTCGGATGGGTGACGACGCTCCCGTCGTGGTTGCTGGCCGGTCTCTCGCTGGGGGCGTTGTTCGCGGTGCTCTCCGCGACGATGTTCGTGGCGGGTGAGTACCTCTTTCCGGAGCCGGCAGGGTACACGCGTGCCGGCAACCGGAACCTGTCAAGCGAGGCCCGCCGCCGCGAGGAGATCCGCTGGTATCTCGACGCCATCGGCGAGCAGTTCGTCGAGGACCATCCGGTCGCGGGGGACACCGTCGCCTTCTACCTCCCGGCCCGAGACGTCGCGGTGACCTTCGACGCCCACGCCTTCTTCCGCATCCAGCAGACCGACACCTACGCGGTGCTCTGTGAACACGAGATGCACGGCCATCACCTGGGGGCACGCCTCCCGTTCGAGGTACCCGACATCGACTGGGAGATCGACGAACCCGACGAGGGCGACGTCATCACGCAGGCCTTCAGGGCGCTGGGGCTGCCACCGTCGGCGTCGACGGAGGAGGTCCGGGCCGCGTACCGAGAGCGCGTCATGGAGACCCACCCCGACCACGGCGGCTCCGAGGAGTCCTTCAGGCGAGTTCGTGAGGCGTACACCACGGCGAAAGAGCACGCCGCGGACTGAGTCCGGACGAAAACGGCAGCGAGGGCCGGTAACGCCCCGGTAACTGAGCGACAGGATGGCAACAAGATTTTATGCATTCTCTCCGTTCTCCCGTACATGCTCCCCCTTCCCGCCGCCCTGCCGACGGTGTTCGGCATGCCTGCGACGGACCTGCTCGCGTGGGTCGTCATCGCGGCGTTCCTCGTCGGCGCGGTACTCGACAGATACGACCGGACGCTGGCCATCTACTGGCTCGCCGGGACGTGGGTCCTGTTCGGTGGGTTCTGGCTCGCCGTCTTCCCGCACTTCGCGTTCGAGGTCCGCAGTTTCGTCGAGGGCGGCCTCGCGCTCTTTGCGGTCCCCGCCTCGGTGTACACCGGCTACCTCCTGCTCAAGGGCCGTGAGCGCCTCGTGGTCCTCTCGAAGGCCGTCGGCGTGATGGGTCTCATCTACCATCCGACGCAGGCGATTCCGTTCGTCCGCCGGGTGCTCATCGAGGAGGTCGCCAGGGAGACGTACTGGGGTATCCAGCTCCTGGGCTACAACCCCGAGTTCACCACCGGTCCGGAGTACGGCTACCTCAACATGTTCGTCTTCTCCGAGTTCGCGACCTACATCGTCTACGCCTGCACCGGCATCGGGTCGATGGCCATCTTCGCCGGACTCATCGTCGCGGTCAAGGCACCGCTCACGCGCAAGCTGAAGTCCTTCGGGCTGGCCATCGGCGTCATCTGGGTGCTCAACCTCATCCGGAACGTGTTCGTCGCCATCGCGGCCGGAAAGGGCTGGTTCCTGCAGGACCCGGTCGTCCAGTTCGCGGCGCTCGCGGGCGTCGAGCGGAGCCACGCCTCGTTCTGGTTCGCACACAGCGTCCTCTCGCAGATCCTCTCGGTGTTCGCGCTCGTGGGCATCACCTGGGGGGTGGTCCACGTCCTGCCGGAACTCCTCGGCGTGCTCGAAGAGGTGCTGTTCGTCGCGACCGGCGAGGAGTACGACCTCGAAGACGCCCTCGGCGTGAACGAGCCGATTCGCGCCGACGGCGGCAAGGTCGATGGCGGCGACTGACCTCGGATTCGCCGACCGGGCGGCCTACCTCCCTGCCGCCGATGCGCTCGTTCTCTCCGACCTCCATCTCGGCAAGGCCCATGCGTCCAGCGTCGACTTTCCCCTGAACGAAGGCACGGAGATGGCCGACCGGCTCTCCGCGTTGCTCGACAGCTTCGACCCCGAGACGGTGGTCTTCGCCGGCGACGTACTCCACACGTTCACGACGGTTCCCGTGCCGGCTCGCGACGCGCTCGACGGGCTCACCGACCTGGTGACCGACCGGGCCGAGCTGGTGCTCGTGCGGGGGAACCACGACACGCAACTCGACCGGGTCACCGACCTGCCCGTCCACGACTCCTACCGGCTTCCGGACGGGACCGTCGTCTGTCACGGCCACGAGGAACCGGACGCGGGTGGCGAGCGAGTGACGCGCTACGTCGTCGGGCACGACCATCCGACCATCGACAT
Organism: Haloarchaeobius pelagicus; assembly: GCF_051207375.1. Classification (NCBI taxonomy): domain Archaea; kingdom Methanobacteriati; phylum Methanobacteriota; class Halobacteria; order Halobacteriales; family Halorubellaceae; genus Haloarchaeobius; species Haloarchaeobius pelagicus. The sequence goes on from NZ_JBPJZD010000001.1 coordinate 943,206, forward strand.
CGAGGGACGGACGTACCCCTGTTTCCTCTATGGTCCCGGCGTCCACCGGGGGAATGACGTGCTCGTCCTCCCGTCGTTCACGACGCTGGCGGCGGGGATGACGGTCAATCGGATGCGCGGGTCGGACTTCCAGACACCGTTCGTCGCGACCCCCGATGGGTTCCATCCCATCGTTCGTGACGAGACCGGCGACGAGACGCTCCGGTTCCCGCCGCTCGGGGAGTTCAGGCGACTGTTGTAACGGAGAAGAGCTCTACTGCCGGTCCTCGCGGACCGCGTCGGCTGCCACCTTCCCGCTCTCCAGCGCGCCCTGGATGGACGACCAGCGCGTGTAGTCCCCGGCGAGGTAGACGGGGCCAGCGGGCGCTCGCACCGCTGGAAGGTTTTCCGCGAAGCCCGGCGGCTGCTCGAACTGCGCGAACTCGATACGGTCGGTGTGTCGCAGTTCGAAGCTGGCGAACTGGCGCTCGGGGTACCACGACGCGAGGGTGTCGTGTGCCAGCACCGCGAGTTCCTCGTCGGACTCCTCGCGCTCGCCGAGGAAGGTCGCACTCAACAGCCGCGTCCCATCGGGAGCGTACTCGGGCGCGACGATGGTGTGGTCGACTAGCTGGTTCGGGGCGTCGGACTCGGCGTTGAGCATGAGTCGCTTGCCAGCGTCGAGGTCGCCCGTGTCCTCGAGCGCGTACCACTGTGTGACACAGCTGTGGGCGTCGGTCGGGATGGCCTCGACGTCGGTGAGTGACGATGCGGCGGCCGGGTCGGTCGCGACCACGACGGCGTCGGCGGTGACGGTCTCGCCCCCGAGGTCGACGCTCACCCCATCGCCATCGGTCTCGACAGCCTCGACCGGTCGGTCGGTCTGGATGGTCGCGCCGGCCGCTTCGGCACGGTCACGCAGTTGGGCCGAGATGGCTCCCATGCCACCGGCCGGAACGACGGTGTTGCCCGCCGAGAGCATCTTGAAGGTGTACTCGAACACGTGCTTCGAGGTCGACAGCGACCGGTCGAGCGTGATGCCGCCGTAGAACGGCGCGGCGAAGTTCTCGAGGTACTTCCGCGAGAACCCCCGCGAGTTCAGGTAGGCTTCGATGGACCTGTCCGGTCCCTGGAAGAGCGAGTCGGTCGACCGACTCTGCAACTCGCGCTTCAGTCGCAACGTGTTGAGCTTGTCCGTGACGGTCACGTCGCGGTTGAAGATGGACTCCGTCAGCGAGCCGGGGTCGCGGAACGGGTCAGAGAGGATGGAGCGATGGCCCTCGCGACAGATACAGGCCCCGGGCGTGAACGAGCGGAGGTCGAGCGCGTCGTAATCGAGTTCGCGCTGTGCTGCCGGGTAGGCAGTGAACAGGACCTGGAATCCGCGGTCGTACGTGAACCCCTGTTCGTGTGTCGACCGAACGCGGCCGCCGACTGCTGGCTCTCGCTCGAATAGCGTGACGGCTGCCCCCGCGTCCGCCAGGTGGCGGGCGGCAACCAACCCGGCGAGCCCGCCCCCGACCACGATGACCTCGTCGTCGTGCATACGGACCGATAGGGTAGTGGGGGTGAAAACCCCCCTGCCCTCGGCAGTTTGGTCGCGCGGGAGCGGGCGATGGACAGCGATTAGTTACCGCCCACCGAAGCCGGGCGTATGGAGACGACCGACGCCTTCGTCGGACTCGACTGTGTGTCGTGTGGCGACCGATTCGACGCCGACGTGGCCACCCACCGGTGCCCCGAGTGTGGGGGCATCCTCGACCCGGCGTACGACTACGACTCGCTCGAACTCTGGCGCGACGAACTCGAATCCCGCCGGTTCGACTCGCAGTGGCGCTACGAGGAACTGCTGCCGTTCACGCGCTCGGCCGCCGTCTCGATGGACGAGGGGGCGACCCCACTGGTGCCCTGCCCCGACCTCGCCGACGAACTCGGCGTCGGGCAGGTGTACCTCAAGGACGAGGGTCGGAACCCGACGGGGACGTTCAAGGACCGCGGGCAGTCCGTAGCCGTCACCGCCGCGGTCCAGCACGACGCGTCCGACGTGGCACTCGCTTCCGCGGGGAACGCCGGGCAGGCTGCCGCGGCCTACGCGGCCCGCGCCGACCTCGACTCCCACGTCTTCCTGCCGGCCCGGGCAGGCTTTACGAACAAGGCGATGGTGAACGTCCACGGCGGCGACATGACCGTCGTCGGTGGCCGTATCTCCGAGGCGGGCGCGGCCTACGAGGACGCGATGGCCGACGAGGAGAACGCACACTGGTACTCCCTCCAGACGTTCCAGACGCCGTACCGCCACGAGGGCAAGAAGACGATGTACTACGAGATCGTCGAGCAACTCGACTGGGAGGTCCCCGACGCGGTCGTCTACCCGACCGGCGGTGGCGTGGGCCTCATCGGCATGTACAAGGCCGCGACCGAGTTCCGCGACCTCGACCTCACGGACGGGATTCCGGGGTTCTACGCGGCACAGGCCGAGGGCTGTGCCCCCATCGTCACCGCCTTCGACGACGGCCGGGACGAACACGAACCGTGGGAGCATCCGGACACCATCTGTGGCGGCATCGAGATTCCGAACCCCGGCGCGAGCCCGTGGATCCTGGAGGCGCTCCGTGAATCCGACGGCGGTGCCGTCGCCACCAGCGACTCGGACATCCTCGACGCTGCCATCACGGTCGCCCAGAACGAGGGGCTCGAGATGGGCGCGACCTGTGCCGCCGCCGCCTCCGGCGCGTGGGAACTCTCCCAGCGCGGCGAGTTCGGCGAGGACGACACCATCGTTCTCATGAACACCGGCACCGGGAACAAGGACGACGACGTCCTTCGCTCGCACCTGATGGGCAAGGGTATCTGAGCGGAATCGCTGGCGAAGTCCGTCGAAAATCAGTCCGCTGCGGGTTCGACCGCCACACCGTCCTCGTCGTCGAAGCCGACCGAGATGGTGAGGTTCTCGAACTGCGGTTCGTACTCCTTGGCGTGGGCTCCGTCGGCCCGGATACGGGTCTGTTCTTCCAGGAGCGCACCGTCGGTCATGAGTTCGAGCTTGCGGTAGGTCGTCGAGAGCGGCAGGTCACAGCACTCCGACAGCTCGCTCGCCGACCGCGGCTGTTCGCGAACCGACTTGAGGATGGCTCGACAATCGCCGTCGTTCAACGCCGTGAGGAGCGAATCCGCGTCGACGTCTCTCAGGTCTGCGCTACCGACCGAACGGGGGTCTTCGAACGTGGAAGTCTCGACGGACATGGGGTGTTTCTCTACCTGTATGTACCGACTGGAGGGGTACGGAACGCTACCCACGATATGAGGGGTAGTTTAAGTACCCCCGGACAGCGCCCCCGCGACCACGAAACCGCATTCGGACGACCCAGTCGTTAAGGGGACCGACGTTCAGAGGGCAGTCATGGGCGAAGGCATCCGTGCGGAGGTCCGAATCGAGTCCCCCGAGGGGTGTCCCGTCGCGGGTGCGACCGAAGCGACCGGTACCGCGAGTTACTCGGTCTCGAAATCCGTGAACCCGGTCGAGGGGGGCCGCGTCACCGAGGAGTTCATGCTCGACGACGAGGCGGTGGTCGAGGAGGCCGACCTCGCCGACGAACTGACCGAAGTGTTCGCGTACGGCTCGAAGAGCGCCTACCGGTTCGAGCGCGAACACGGCCGTTTCTGTCCGTGCGAATGCGTCGAGCGCTTCGACTGTCCCGTGGTGGACGTGCACGCGCGAGCGGAGGCACTGTTCGTCACCTTCCACGCGCCGGACATGGAGACGCTGCAAGACGTCATCGGTGACCTGCGCGGGGCGTACCCGAGCCTCGACGTGCAGCGCCTGCTTCGCTCGGAGGGGAACGCGTCGGAGGAGAGCCTCGTGTTCGTCGACCGTGGCGAGTTGACAACCCGCCAGCAGGAGGTGCTGGAGACCGCCCACGAGATGGGCTACTTCGAGCACCCCAAGCGTGCCAACGGCGGCGAGGTGGCCGACGAACTCGGCATCTCCCGATCGACACTGTCTGAGCACCTGGCTGCTGCACAGTCGAAGCTGCTCGGCACCATCCTGGCGAGTTGACCCGAGCCGACGTAGTCCCGCACATTTACGTAGCCGTCTCCCAGAGATACCGACGAGAGCGATGGCAGGCAACGATACCGTCGATATGACGCGCGACGAGATGGACACGTTCCTCGGGACGGAAGGGACCGGTGTCCTCTCCGTCGCCGACGATGACGTTCCGTACTCCTTTCCGGTCTCTTACGGCTACGACGCCGACGCGTGCGAGTTCTATCTCAGACTCGGGTTCCGTGAAGGCAGCACCAAGACAGACTACGTCGACGAACCGTGTCCCGCGCGGCTCGTCGTCTACGACGAGGACGGCACGCACTCCGAGAGCGTGATCGCGACGGGTGACCTCGTCGAGATTCCGCGCGAGGAGTTGACTCCCGAGATCGTCGCCACGCTCGGGGATGCCCGGACGCCGGAGTTCGACATCTGGGACGAGACGAAAGAGGAACTCGACTTCAGCATCAACCGTCTGGAATCGATACGTCTAACCGGGAAACAGTCGCGGAACATCGAGGAGTAGCACGAGCGGCGTCTCGACGTGGGAGTTACTGCTCGAACGAGCCGTCCGAGACCGGGTTCCCACAGATGATGCAGCCACTGGCCACGATGGCCTCTTTCATCGACTCGTTGACCTCGATGTTCTCGGCGCACTCCGGGCACTCGAACCGGTAGTTGCCGGTGCTACTCATCAATTGTAGATTCACGACCGGGACCCAATAAAAGGTACCCATCATACCGAGGGTATGAGAACGCTGGCGTGGGTTGGCAGACGGGCCCGCACCGGCGGGGTGGTCCGCTTACCGCAGAACTTTAGGTTTAGACGGGTCTAATCCCACGTACGAATGCTCAGTGACGTCATGGAGGACTACCTGAAGGCCATCTACTACCTCCAGGAACACGAGGGGACGCCGGTCACGACATCACAGATCGCCGAGTACCTCGGCGTCACGCCACCGACGGTCACGAGTATGGTCGAGAAGCTCGACGACCGCGGGCTGGTCGACCGCGAGAAGTACAAGGGGGTCGAACTCACCGACGAGGGTGTCACCGTGGCACTGGAGGTGCTTCGGCATCACCGACTGCTCGAAGCGTATCTCACCGAGCACCTGGACTACGACTGGTCGGAGGTCCACGAAGAGGCGGACGTGCTCGAACACCACATCTCCGAGGAGTTCGAGCGCCGCGTCGCCGACGTGCTGGGCAACCCGACCGTCGACCCACACGGTGACCCGATTCCGAGCGCCGACCTCTCGCCACCAGAGGAAGGCGGCCTGACGGCCCTCTCGGAACACGACGAAGGTGCCCGGGTCGAGATCGCCCGGGTCAGCGACCGCGACGAGGAGGAGTTACGCTACCTCAAGGAGGCCGGCATCGTCCCGGGGACCGTCGTCGAGATCGTCGACGTCGCGCCGTTCGGGATGATCACCGTCGCCGTCGACGGGCACGAACAGAGCCTCCCGGACGCGGTCGCGAGTTCGATTCGCGTCAAGCCGGTCGGTCGCGAGACCGAACGCGCCGCCGGCGGAGCCTGAGCCACGTCACCGCTTCGTCCACTGCGTCACCGAGCCGTTCGCTGAACCGATTCGACATCGATGGAGTACCTCGAAATCGTCGCTATCGCGTTCGTCGCACAGCTCGCCGTCCTGCCCGGGGAGAAGGTGCAGTTCATCATCGCCGGGCTCTCGACGCGCTATCACCCCGCCGTCGTCGTCTCGGCCGCCGGGACCGCGTTCGCTGGCTGGACCGCCCTCGAGATCGCGTTCGGGAACGCGGTGAAGCAGGCGCTCCCGCCGGTCGTGTTGAGTGTCATCAGCGGCCTGCTCTTCTGCCTGTTCGCCGTCCTGCTCTCCCGGTCCATGCCTGAGTCGGGCGGGGAGGCGACCACGGGTGACGGCAGCCCCGACCGACCCGGCGGCGTCGAAACCGACGGCGGGTTCTCGACGCCCGGCGGTGACGGGTCCCTCGAACTCTTCGGCCGCGAGGTCCCGCAGTACTTCGGCGGCTGGCTCCCCATCTTCGGGATGATGGCCGCCGGGGAGTTCGGGGACAAGACCCAGCTCGTCACCATCGGACTGGCCATCGAGTACGGGGCCACGTCGGCCATCTGGGCCGGTGAGATGCTCGCCATCATCCCGGTCAGCATCGCGAACGCGCTGCTGTTCTACCGGTTCTCGAACGCCTTCGACGCCCGTCTCGCCCACGCCTTCTCGGCGGGGCTGTTCGCGTTCTTCGGCATCGACACGCTCCAGAGCATCGTGACCGGGTTCTCCGTCTGGGAGACGCTGGTCGGGCTGGTCGCGGGCCAGTTCGTGGCGGTCGCTGACGCGGTCGTGTCGCTGCTGTGACCCGGGCAACCAGCAGGACGACCCGCAGACGGTGTGCTTTTCAATCAGCCTGACGGAATGACCGTCATGACTCTCGTGACGACCGGCCTCATCGGGCTGGTGTTCGGCTTTGCCCTCGCCTCGCCACCGGGGCCGATGAACGCCATCATCGCCGAGGAGAGCGTCGTGCGGGGCTGGCTCGCCGGTGTTCGGGCGGGCCTCGGTGCGTTCACCGCCGACGCCTGCTTCTTCGTGCTGGCGTACCTCGGTGTCGTCGCCATCGTCGACGAGTCGGCGTTGCTCCAGGGGCTGATGGTGGCTACCGGCGGGGTTCTCATGCTCTACTTCGCCTACGGCGCGTTCGAGGACGCCCGCTCCGCGAGTTCGTTCGTCGACGCCGAGACCGACGAAGACCAGAAAGGCTTCCAGAAGGCGTTCGTCCTCGCGCTCACGAACCCGTACCAGATCGTCTTCTGGCTCACCGTCGGCGTGCACATGCTCGACGACAAGGCCATCGACGTGTTCGCGAACGTCCCCTACGTCGGCCAGGAACTCGCCGGCACACTCGTCGTCCAGGCGGGCAGTCCAACCCTCATCGTCGGCTTCTTCCTCGGTATCCTGGTGTGGGTCGCCGGGTTTCCCGCGACGCTCGTCTCCGTCGGGAAGCGGGTCGACCGCTTCGCACCAGTGGTCGCCGGTGCGAGCGCGGTGGTGCTGGCCGGGTTCGGGCTCTACTTCCTCGCCGACGCGAGCGGGACGCTCGTCGGACTGTTCTGACCCGGTGTGAGACCGCGGTGACGCCGGCCTAGAACTCGACGTCGAGGTCGTCGTGTTCCATCTCCGAGACCTCCTCTTCGAGCCACTCGCGGAACCACTTCACTCGCTTGAGTCGCTGGTGGGCGATGCTCTCTGCGGCGTCGGATTCGATGCGCTTGGCGGCGTCCTTGCCGCGTTCGAGCACGCGGTCGACCATCTCTGCCGAGTCCATGTGGGTCCGGGCTTCGTATCCCATCCGCAACAGCATGAGTGCGGTCCCGTTGGCCCCGACCTTGTCGAGGATGTCCGCCTCGATGAGGCACTGGGTCTCCAGCGGGAGGTCCGAGAGGTCGCCCTGGTAGGAGTGGTCCTCGACGGCTCGACACACCTGGTCGATGAACGAGGCCGGGAACTCACCCTGTGATTCGAGGTAGGTCCGGGCGACCCGGGCACCCTCCTCGGCGTGGACGTCCTGGTCGGCGTCGAGTTTCGCGATGTCGTGGAACAGTGCTGCGACGCGCGTTACGTCCACGTCGGCACCCTCACGACGAGCGATCTTGGTCGCGAGGTCGACGACGTTCAGGATGTGGTTGTGGCGATATTCAGCAGAGTGCCACGGATACCAGCGCATCCGGCCGCCCTCGTCCTCGTTCTCGACGCTGGCGAGGAGGTAGTCGTAGACGAACTCTTTCATCGCCTCGAACTCCTGGTCGGTGACGCGGGATTCCTTTATTTCGACACCCACAGAGAATCACCCCGCGAAAAGCGTTGCGTAGTCATTGTTACCCGTACAAAGGTCTGTTCGACTCTTAGGCGTTACGACACCGTAAATTAAGTTTCTCGGCCGCTTTCGACCGCACGATGACGAAGCCGCTCTTCCTCGACGATTCGACGATTCGACAGTTCGACGCGACGGTCGAACGCGTGCTCGACGACCGGGTCGTTCTCGACCGGACCGCGTTCTATCCGACGGGTGGGGGCCAGCCACACGACACCGGGACCCTGACAGGGGACGGCGAGACGTGGACGGTCACCGACGTCCAGAAGAAGGACACCATCTACCACACCGTCGACGGGACCCCGCCGGAACCCGGCACGACCGTCACCGGGGAACTGGACTGGGATCGCCGCCACGCGCACATGCGCTACCACACTGCCCAGCACCTGCTCTCCGCGCTCCTCCTCGACGAGTTCGACGCCGAGACGACCGGCAACCAGGTGTACGCCGACCGGGCCCGCCTCGACTGCGCCTACGACCGTTTCGACACCGCGGACCTCGACGCCATCGAGGACCGCCTGAACGAGCTGGTCGACGACGAACGACCGGTCCGGTGGTACGAACTCGACCGCGAGGAGGCAGAAGACCGCCTCGACACCCAGCGCACTCGTATCGACCTGCTCCCGGACTCTATCACGGAGCTACGCATCGTCGAGATTGCGGGTGAAACAGCCGACGACGAGCCCTTCGACCGGACGGCCTGTGCCGGCACCCACGTCTCGAACACGGGCGACATCGGGAGCGTCACCGTCACCGGGCGCGAAACCCGCGGAAGCGGCGAGGAACGCATCTACTTCGAACTCTCGGACTGACGGCGGCCGCCCGGGCAGCCAGGACACCCGTCCCGTCCGCGGTGGCGCGCTTCCCGCACGCCCCCGGTGTCCTTTTCAGACCTCCCCGCGCACCCAGGCGTATGAACGTGAGACAGGTCCTCCCGCCGGACGCCATCCCGAGCGTCGATGCCCCCGAGTTCCTCCCCGTGGGTGAGTACGATGGCGACGGTAGCGACGAGGTCGTCGTCGTCGACGGCGAGACACCACGCGCCTATCCCATCCGGTACCTCCACTACCACGAGATCGTGAACACGGCCCGCGACGGCGACCCCATCGCCGTCACCTGGTGTCCGCTCTGTGGCAGCGCCGTCGTCTACGACCGCGTGGTCGACGGCCGGACGCTCACCTTCGGCGTCTCGGGCAAGCTCGCGGACGACGACCTCGTGATGTACGACCGCGAGACCGAGTCCGAGTGGAAACAGAGCCTCGGGACGGCCATCGCCGGCGAGTACGAGGGGACCGACCTCAGGGTGCTCCCGGCCGCGATGCTCCCGATGGCCCGATTCCGCGAGCGTCACCCCGACGGGGAGGTCCTCGCCCGCCCTGGCGGCCAGACCGAGGCCGGTCAGAAGGGCGGTGACGCCGCGGAACCGGCGTACGACGCCGACCCGTACGACCAGTACTTCGAGATGGACGGGTTCGGCCTCGGTGCTCACCGCGGCACCGGCGGGCGAGAGTGGGACCGCGACGACGACATCGAGGCGAAGACGGTCGTCCTCGGCGTCGAGGATGGCGACGACGCGCTCGGGTTCCCGCTCCCCCGCGTCGACGCCGCCGACGGCGTGGCGACGGCGACTGTCGGCGACACGGCAGTCGTGGTCTTCGCGACTGCCGACGGAATCCACGCCTTCGCCGACCCCGGCTACTCCTTCGAGCCCGCCGAGGACGGCCAGTTCGCCGGGGACGGCACGACCTGGGACGGTGCGACCGGCGAGAGTGCTGATGGCCGGACCCTCGATAGACTCCCGGCTCGCCGACTCTTCGCGTTCGCGTGGCAGGACGACCACGGCGCGGACAGCTTCTACGAGAACTAGCCGTGGCTGGTCGGCACGAACCGAGCTGAGATGCCCTCCAGAAAAGACCGACTGCACCGACGCTCGCCTCCAGCGTGGGCCCCGAACTCCGAACTCACCGCACCCCTGACCCACTGCGGAGTACCTGCCCGTTCAGTCGTCGCTGTCGCCGCCCTTCATGTCCTGGAGCTGGTCGACGAGCTCCTCGTTGGACATGTCGGGTTCGAACTCGACCGTCCCGTCGTGGTCGTGTTCGTGGACACTGACCGCATCGTCTTCGTCGATGTCGTTGTTCTGGTCCTGTTGTTCGGACTCGTCGTAGCTACCAAAACCCATGTTCGCTAGTTCCGGCCATCCACGGAAAAGTAGTCCGCTTGCGCACCGTTTTGGGGGTCGGTACCACCACCCTGTCCGCGTCGATTACGGGCCCGTGAACTCGGCGACGACATCGAGGTAGTCCGTGCCGTATGCTGTGCCTCGGAATCGCCCTGGCTCGATCTGGTGGCCCTCCGTCCAGTCGTTGAAGCTTGCGACGTTCACGCGCCCTGTGCTGTACTCCCGTGCGAGTTCCAGCAGCTCCCGCAGGTGTGCTGGGGCCCGCGGGATGTACCGACCCGACCCCCAGCACGAGTTGTGTCGGTCGTCGAACCCCGGAAACGCCATCGGGTGGTACGCCATGTCGTGTTCGTCACAGAACGACCGGGTCGCCGCGAAGCTCTCTGCGACCCGGTCCCGGGCCGCTGGCCACTCTCCGGTTCCGTCCGCCCCGAACGCGGTTATCCAGTTCGTCGCCCCGTCGAGGTGCCTGTTCAGTTCGGCGTAGTCGTCCGGGAACCCACCGACGGCGTGGTCGAAGAAGTCGCCGACGAGGAACGGTTCGGTCCCGCCGACGGTGAGCTGTTCTCGCAGGTAGTCGACGAACCCCGCGGGCCCACCGTACTCTTCGACCAGTGCTTTCGCCTCCTTCGAGTCCTCGCTTCCACCCCATGCGAGGAAGTCGAAGTCCCAGAACGTCACGACCGGACGACCGTCCCGCCTGTGGCATCGATCCGTCGAGAGCAGTGTCTCCCGGAGGAACGCGAAATCGGCCTCGATATCCCTGTCACGCCGGAGCGCCTGACTGATGACGTAGAACGGTTCGACCGACAGCGGGCCGAGGTCGGCCTGCAGGAACGTCCGAAGCCGGTCGTAGTCCTTCCTCGACTCGCCGAAGTTGAACATGACGGTGGAGACGCCAGCGTCGGCGAGCCACGCCGCGTGCTGACTGGAGACGCCCTGCGGAATCGGGTCGCCGTACGTTCCCACCTCGGGATGCGAGACGGTCGTGCACTTCCCGAACTTGTCCCCGGCGAAGGGGATGTAGACGACGCCGACGTCAACGGTGTCCGCTGCTGGTTCGGCTGTCGTCGTCTCCGTCCCTGGTTCGGTGGCAGTCGAATCGATGGTCTCCGTGGTCGCCGACCGCGTCGTTTCTCGGTTCGTCCGTGCCGGCGTCGTCTGTCTGTCCGTCGTCCCTGTTCCGGCCGACGACGAACAGCCAGCCAATCCAGTTCCCAGCGCAGCCAGGAGGGCACGACGCTTCACTGCTGAAGGGTTCTGTCCGCAGCAATTAGTTCTGCTGGCTTCGGTACCAACGCCTACTGATAGAACTGACGGGGCGAATACTTGGCAGAATACGTATGTATAGTCCCGGGCGGATTCGAACCGCCGTCAATGGCTCACTTCAGCGAATGGAACGAACCAAGCGCCTCCAAAGGCCATTATGATTGGCCACTACACCACGGGACTTCGCGCTGCGGTCGTGCATTGGAAATCAGCGTACAATAAGATTACTTTTCGTCGGACGGGACGGGTGTGGCTACCACACCGGTTTCGACCTTGCGATGGCAGGGGCGACAGAGTGTGACGACGTTCTCCAGCTCGTGTGCATCGCTCGGGTCATCGAACTCTCGGACGCGTTCGATGTGATGCACGTCGGGATTCTGGCCGAGGTCGTCGACACCCTTCCCACAGCACTGGCAGGTGTAGGCATCGCGTTCGAGTGCCAGCTCTCGGACCTGCCACCAGCCGTTCCCGTAAACGAGTGGGCCACCCTCCCACTGGTGATGCGACTCGCCGACGACGTTCGCGGAGAGCCAGTCCCCGTAGCATCGGGTCGAACAGAACGTACCGTGCGATTTTCCAGTGGTGCGCGACGGTGGTGCCGGAAACGACTCTCCACAGTACTCGCAGTCGACGACGGTTGCCTCGACATCGTCCATTGGATTCTCCGGCAGCAACCCGCTCGCATCCTCAACACACTCGAGGCAGTACACGCCCTCCTTCTCCGAGGGATAGTATTCGAAGCTCGAATCGCACAGTACGCACACCGACTCCGCCGTCGCGTCGCGCCAGTTCCCGTTGTGTTCGCCCGCGTTGGGGTTGCAGTCGTCGCAGAACTCGCGGCGCGACTTCGGGTCGTAGAAGCGGTCGCCACATCCCGAACACGTCCGGTTCGGGAGGGAGACGCCGTGGACTTTCGTGTGGTGCTGGCGCATCCCTCGTTCGGTGGCGAGTGGTTTCCCGCAGGTGGGGCACTCCATGGCGGGTCTGCGCCGTCATCGACTAAAAACCAGGAGACGACAGTTAGAGGAGTACGACTGGGTCAGTCGTCGGAGGGATCCGGTTCGAGTTCGTCGACGATCTCGGGGTCGTCGGTGTCGCCGAACACGAACTCGTCGGCGGCGTCCGGAGACTCACTGGAGACACCGGCATCGGCGACGTCGGGGACCTCGGTGTCGAAGCGGTCGAGGGCTTCGCTCAGGCGGGAGGCCTGTTCGCTGAGCGAGCTGGCGCTGGCACTGACTTCGGTGAGGGCGGTGGTCTGTTCTTCGGCGGCGGCGGCGACGTTCTCGGCTTCGGCGGTGGTCTCCTCGGAGATGGTCGCTGCCTCGTCGACCATCGCGACGACTTCCTCGGTGGAGGCGGCCTGTTCCTCGGTGGCGGCCGAGATCTCCTGGATGCCGGTGTTGGTCTCGGTCGCGTAGCCCGAAATCTCGTCGAGGGCGTCGACGGCGTTGTCGACGGCTTCGGTGGTCTCGACGATCTGGCGGCGAGTGGCTTCGACGCCCTCGACGGTCTGGCTGGTCTGGGCCTGGATGCGGTCGAGGCGGGATTCGATGTCTTCGGCAGCCTCCTTGGTGTCGGCGGCGAGTTCTTTGACCTGCTGGGCGACGACGGCGAAGCCGTCACCGGACTCCTCGCCGCCGCGGGAGGCCTCGATGTTGGCGTTCAGCGCGAGCATGTTGGTCTCCTTCGCGAGGCTGGAGATGAACTCGGCGAGCTCGTCGATCTCGTCCATCTCGTCTGCGAGGTCGGCGATGTCGGAGACGGCGGCGGCGGACTGGGATTCGATGTCGTTCATCCCGGACCTGGCTGCCTGGGCGGCTTCGCGGCCGTCGCGTCCCGTCTCGGCGGTTCGTTCGGCGAGGTCGGCGACCTCGTTCGAGGAGGCGGCTATCTCTTCGGTGGTGGTGGAGAGACTCTCCATCTCGTGGGAGACGGCCTGGAACTCCTCGTTCTGGCGGTCGGCCCCGTCGGAGATCTCCTGGATGGATTCGGTGACCTGTTCGCTGGCCCCGCGGACCTCCTCGGAGCTGGCGGTGACCTCCTCGCTGGCGGTCGCGACCTCCTGGGCGAACGTCTTGACCTCGGCGGTGGTCGCCTCGATCTCGGCGACCATCTCGTTGAAGGCCGCGGCGATGTCGGCCATGGCCTCGTTCTCGCTCTCGGGGTCCATCCGGGCCGTGAGGTCGCCGTCGGCGCAGACCGCCATGACGGTGCTGTACTCGTCCGCCTTGCGCTCCAGATGGGTGTTCATGCGCTCGGCTTTCGCCTGGGCGCTTTCGGCCGCGTCCCTGGCGTCTCTCGCCTCGGAGATCTGGTCGCGAAGGGCGTCGCGCATCTCGGCGAAGCCGTCGTAGAGGCGGCCGATGTTGTCGATGCGGCCGGTCTCGAACTCCACGTTCAGGTTGCCGTTCTCCATCTGCTCGGCCTTGGACCGGAGACGGTCGACCGACTTCGCGGTGTTGCGGCCGAGGACCGCGCCGACGAGTCCGATGAGGACGACGCCGGCGACCGTCGCGTACAGGCCGTACTGGGAGACGCTCTCGACGAAGCCGTAGGCCTCCGTGGTGGGCGTGTGGACGAGGACGACCCAGTCCGTCTTGGCGACGGGTGAGTAGCCGACCACGTAGGAGGTGCCGTTCACGCCGGAGGCGGTGCCGTCGGTCAGGACGGCTCCGGTCGGCGGCCCGGCCTGGAGTGCGCCGCTCTCTCCCGGGTCGAGCCCGAGCCCGTTCTGGACCGCGCTGGTGTCCTCGCCGTAGGTCGTGAGGAGGTGTGACCCGGTCTCCTCGAAGACGACCGAGCCGGAGCGGTCGACGACGAGGGTCGTGCCGCTCCCATCGCTGCCCTGCAGGTTACCGACGTACTCCTGCAGCGGGACGGCGTACACCAGCGCCATGTCCGCTGGCAGGTCCGTCGTGGTGACGAAGGCGTACCGGGGGACGTTCGACCCGTAGGTGCTCTGGCTGGAGTAGGCACCGGTCATGACGGTCTCGGTGCCACCGGAGAGCTCCTCGGTCCACGAGCCGTTCAGCTCCGAGACGGAGGTCCCCGCGAGCCCGAACTTCGTGCTCGCGACGACCTCCCCGGCGGAGAGGTCGATGTAGTGGAGGTTCGCCGAGTCACCCGCGTCGGACCCGGTGAACCCCTCCTTCTCCAGTTCGAGGTACTTCGTGATGTTCTCGGTCGAGTCGCCCGTGGGCGTGCCGCGCGCGACCGACTCGACGACCTGGCGTTGCTGCTGGTTCCACGCGTACAGGGCGCGTGCCTCCTGTTCTGCGAGCGTCGCGTACTCTTCGTTCGCGTCTGCCTGTATCTGTTCGCTCATCTGGTCGGTGGCCGCGATACCCACACCACCCACGGAGACCCCGAGGACCACCAGTGCGATGGCGAACTTCAGTGCGTAGTTCCGTCGGATGAACCGCGGAATGACACGTCGCAACATCCCAAGCATACTGCCTACAATATCGCATGTGTAGTAAAATGTTGTGTAGAATTTCATCACGATTTCTGAGAATCGAACCTGTTGGCGTTCCTATCAGTAGTGATGGCCACTGGCACCGACGACCGACCGGCCGGCAACCCGGGATTCGGGATGCGCTCGACCACACCGTTCCCTGTCCCGAGACATTCCACGAACCGAGACGTTCAGACACGCTGAGAACTCGTCTAACGGCCGTCTGACGGGCTTTGAAGTGACGTCGAGCACAACGTGAGTGAGATGACAATGATCTCTGAGAGGCTCCGGCGGGTCGAACGGGGAGCCGAGTTCACCGGACTGTACGGGCCGGTCAACAGGCTCCTCCTGCTGGTCGGTGCGCTCTTGCTCAAGGTGAGCGTGCAGGTGACCGTCTTCGATGACTCGCTACTCGGCGCTGTGCTGTACTACCTGGTCGTGACCGGTCTGGTCCTCATCGCGCTCGCCGGCTGGTATCGGCTGCGGTCGGCGGGACGCAGTGGCCGCAGTGCTCGAAACGGCGGCGGGATTCGCGGCCGGTTCCAGTTCCCGTCGCTGTCGATTTCTGTCGGTTCGGCTAGTCCCGGTCGTCGCAGTTCGTCGCTCGGCCGGTCGTCTGCGTCGCCCATGGTTCGACTCCGTCGGCGACTCGCATCGCTCCGCCCAGCAGTTCCCTGGGCACCCGACGAGATGGACAGGCTCTGAAGGAGAAAGTGGTTCTCAGTCGGCGGTTTCGCTGACCTCGAGTTCGAGGTGACAGCACTTGTCGGCCTCGGCGTCGAAGCAGTCGGGGCACTCCGAGCGGCGGTCGATGATGGTGTCGAGTCGGTCGGCCACCGTGTCGTCGATGACGGCCTCCAGTGCGTGGGCCTCCTCCCGGAAGTTCTCGACCTCGAGGACGTTCGCGAGGAAGCGCTCGATGATGCAGTACGTCTGCAGGGCGTCCTCCGCACGGAGGATACCGTCGTCGGTGAGTTTCGCCCCCTTGTACTTCTCGTGGTCGACGAGGCCACGGTCTTCGAGTTTGCCGATCATCTCGTTGACGCTGGCGGGTGAGACGTCGAGCATATCGGCAAGTGCGCCCGTCGCTGCCGGGCCGTCGTTCATTCGCTGCACCAGGTAGATCGCCTTGAGGTATTGGTCTGCCGTATTCATCGGTCTGCCCCCGTGGTTCGCGGTCCGCCAGTGCCCGTCATTCGCGGTCCTCCATTATCGTGGCGACCTCCTCGACGCCCTCAGCCTCTTCCTCGCGGATGCTCCGGAGGGTGTCGAGGACGCGGTCGCGGTCGATGCTGAAGTCGCTGTCGCTCGCCTCGATGGCTTCGATGAGGTCGTCGTAGAACTTGTACGCCGTCTCCTCGTTGCAGAGCTGGTCGTACAGTAGCCCGTCGAAGTCCTCGGGTTTCGTCTGTGCGTACTTGGCCTCGACGAGGGTGTTTATCTCCTCGTAGGGGACGGTTTCGGCGTCGAGGTCCTCGATGAGTGCCTCGAGGCGGTCGCGGTGCTCGGCTGACTCCTCGGCGGCGTGTTCCAGCAGGTCGCGGATCTCCTCGTCGACCTGCTCGGACTCGTCACCGAAGGAGTCGAGATGGTGGTAGGCACGCGACTCGACGACCTCTTCGAGCACCGCGCCGATCTGGAGGAGGCGCGCGAGCTGGTGGTCGGTCGAGACACGCTGGCCCAGACTCATATCGAAAAGGCGGGGACGGGGCTACCTAACTCTTGCTGACTGTCGAACGCGGCCAGTCGGCCGTCAGTGGCTGCTTTCTGGTCGAGGTATCGCCGGTGTGTGGCCGGAATGTGGCCTGTGAGTAAGCCACACTGTCGAGAGCGTAACTCTCAACCTGCCGGCTCCGGTCAGTACGCACAATGACTGGACAGGACTGGTACGAAGACGCGACCGTCTACACACTCGACGTGAAGACGTTCAACGACTCGAACGGCGACGGATGGGGTGATTTCCAGGGCCTCATCGAGAAGCTGGACTACCTCGACGACCTCGGCGTCGACTGCATCTGGCTCCGTCCCTTCTACCCGAGCCCCCTCCGGGACAACGGGTACGACGTGGCTGACTACCGGGGGGTCGACGACCGACTCGGCTCTCTCTCCGACTTCGAGGAGTTCACCGACCGGGCCCACGAGCGCGGTATCCGCGTGCTCACCGACGTCGTGTTCAACCACACGTCCACCGACCACGGCTGGTTCCAGGACGCTCGCGAGGACCCCGAATCCGAATATCACGACTACTACCTCTGGACCAGCCACGTCGAGGACGCCTACAACACCATCAACATCTTCCCGGAGTACGAGGACGGGGTCTGGTCCTACGACGACGTGGCGGGCAAGCACTACTTCCACCAGTTCTACCACCACCAGCCCGACCTGAACGTCGCGAATCCCAGAGTGCGCGACGAGATTCACGACATCCTGCGGTTCTGGCTCGACAAGGGCGCAGACGGCTTCCGGGTCGACGCCGCCCACCCCATGTTGATGCAGAAGGGCCACAACGGGACCGAGGAGGGAATCTGGTTGTTCAAGGAGATGCGCGAGGTCGTCAAGGAGGAGAAGGACCACGCCATCCTGCTCGCCGAGGCGGACGACGAACCCGAGCACCTCGACCACTACTTCGGCGACGGCGACACCTTCGACCTGCTGTTCAACTTCGTCCTCAACGCGCACATGACCTACGCGGTCGGCGTCGGGGACACCTGGCCGCTCCACCGGGCCGACGACATCCTCCCCGACATCTCCGACGTGGGCCACTGGGCGAACTTCCTGCGCAACCACGACGAATGGAACCTGCTCAAACTCCCCAACGAGGCGCTCGAACACGCCCGCGAGTACTTCGGGCCGGACGACGACTCCTCGTGGATCTTCGGTCGTGGCCATCGCCTTCGGCTCGCCGACCTCTACGACGGCGACCACGACCGCATCGCGATGGCCCACAGCCTCCTCTTTTCGTACCCCGACACGCCCGTCATCCTCTCGGGCGACGAGATCGGCATGGGCTCTGACCTCTGGCTCGACGAGCGCGAGTCCGTCCGCACCCCGATGCAGTGGGACGACAGCCAGAACGGCGGTTTCTCCGACGCCGACCGCGAGGACTGCTACAACCCGCCCATCGCCCACGGTGAGTTCAGCTACGAGCGCATCAACGTCGCCGCCCAGCGCGAGCATCCCGACTCGCTTCTCTCGCGCATCCAGCGCATCGTCGCGGCCCGACAGGACAACCTCGAACTGGCTGACGGCTCCTTCCACATCGCCGAGTCCGGCCACAAGGACGTGTTCGTCCACCGGCTCGACACCGACGACACGGCGTTCATCTTCGCCCACAGCTTCGCCGACGAGCCCCGTGAGTCGGTTCTCCAGTGGGAGGTGCCAGACGCCGATACGACCCAGGAACTCGGCCCCGGCGACTATCACGTCGAGGACGGCGGCGTGACGTTCTTCCTCGACGGCTGCGACTACGTCTGGCTGCGCGGCGACAAGAGCCACTGGGACTGACGCCGTTGGCTACTGTCCCACGAGCCAGAGGAGTTCTATCGTCATCTTCCCCAACCAGAACCGTTCACCCGAGCCGCGATACTTCGCGTAGCTCACCAGCCCGAACAGCAGGACCGACGCGACGGTTACGACCCCGGCCATCGCGCCAGCCCGGGTAGCCCCCAGCGACGACTGCCCGCCGAAGTACGTCACAGCCCCGAGCAGCACGGCGAACGGGAGCGCGTCGACGACGGCGACCAGCAGTGCCGCGAGTCGAGTCATGGGGTCGCGTTCACGGGACCGCGAGAAAAGGTTTCGGCCCGGAACAAAGCAGTCGCTCGGGAGGCTGAGAACGGAAAGAGAGAGAAAGAACCGCGTCCGCGTTTACCCGCGCAGGCGCTCGGTGATGAGCTCTTCGAGGTCGTCGCGGAGTTCGTCCACGGCGACCTCCTCGAGGACCGGCACGAAGAAGCCCTCGACGAGCATGTTCTTGGCGGACTTCGGGTCGACACCGCGCGAGGTCATGTAGAACATCTCCTCGGCGTCCACCTGGCCGACGGTGGCCGAGTGGGAGGCTTCGGTGTCGTGGTTGTTGATGATGAGCTTCGGCGAGGCGTCGGCCTCGGACTTGTCGGAGAGCATCAGCGTGTTCTCGCGCTGGTAGCTCGACGTGTCCCAGGCGTCGCGGCCGACGTCCTGGACGCCCTCGTACACCGAGCGGGCGGTGTCGTCGAGGACGCCGCGGGTGACGAGGTCGGCGGTCGTGTGCTCGGCCTTGTGCCAGACCCGACTGTTCACGTCGAAGTGCTGGTCGTTGTGGCCGAAGAACGCGCCAACGATGTGGGTCTCGGAGCTGTCACCGTCGAGCGTCGTCTCGACGCTGGACTTGGTGAGACGGGACCCGATGTTGCCCTCGATCCAGTTGACCGTGGCGTAGGTGCCGGCGGTGCCGCGCTTGAGCGTGTAGTTGTACGTCTCCTCGTCGAGGTTCTGGAGGCTCCCGTACTGGACGTGGGAGTTCTCGCCTGCGGCGACCTCGACCAGCCCGCTGTAGTAGCGCTCGCCCTCGCGCTCCTCGCCAGTGGACTGGCGCTCGAGGATGGTGACGGAGGCGTTCTTCTCCGTGACGACGAGCGTGTAGTTGAACAGCGACTGGCTGTTCATGTGCGTCCGGATCTTCACGTCCTCGGCGTCGACCTTCTCGGGGACGTAGACGACGGTCCCGTCGGTGAACAGCGCGGTCGACAGTGCGGTGAGGTAGTTCTCCTGCGGGTCGATGACGCTGCCGAAGTGCTCCTTGAGGAGCTCCTCGTGCTGGTCGACGGCCTCGGACCATTCGAGGACGGAGACGCCCTCGGCGCTGACGCGCTCTTTGTCCTGCGCTGCGTTCAGCGGGTCGACGAAGCCCTCGAAGTCGAGGTTCGCGAGGTTCGTCCAGTCGCGCCCGGGTGTCCGGATGACGCTCGGCATGTCGAGCGATTCGAGGGCCTCGAGCGCGTCGAGACGCGTCTCGAGGAGCCACTCGGGCTCGCCCAGTTCGGTCGAAATCTGCTCCACCTGGTCTCGTGTGAGATTGGCGTGTACCTGTGTGCTCATGTCAATTCTCGGGATTACCCGAGGCTACCCTCCATCTCGAGTTCGATGAGGCGGTTGAGTTCGACCGCGTACTCGATGGGCAGTTCCTCCGTGATGGGCTCGATGAAGCCGGCGACGATCATCTGCTTGGCGTCGTCGTCGTCCAGTCCGCGGGACTGGAGGTAGAAGACGTCCTCGTCACCGATCTTACCCACGGTTGCCTCGTGGGCGACGTCCACCTTCGACTCCTGAATCTCCATGTACGGCATGGTGTCGGAGGTGGACTCGTTGTCGAACATCAGCGCGTCACACTCGACCGACGTCGAGGAGTTCTCGGCGCCGTTGGCGATGTGGACGAGGCCACGGTAGTTCGTGCGGCCGCCGTCCTTACTGATGGACTTGGACTCGATGGTCGACTTCGTGTCGGGCGCGTTGTGGTAGACCTTCGCGCCGGTGTCGATGTTCTGGCCCTTGCCGGCGAACGCGATGGTGATGTGGTTGTCCGTCGCGCCGCGGCCCTTCAGGATGGTCGCCGGGTAGAGCATGGTAGCTTTCGAGCCCATGCTGCCGGAGACCCACTCCATCGTGCCGTTCTTCTCGACGATGGCACGCTTCGTGTTGAGGTTGAAGGTGTTCTTCGACCAGTTCTGGACCGTCGAGTACTGGACGTGGGCGTCCTCGCCGACGAAGACCTCCACACAGCCGGAGTGGAGGTTGTGGCTGCCGTACTTCGGGGCGGAACAGCCCTCGATGTAGTGGACCTCCGAGCCCTCCTCGGCGATGATGAGGGTGTGCTCGAACTGGCCCATTCCCTCGCTGTTCATGCGGAAGTACGCCTGCACCGGCATGTTGACCGTGACGTCCTCGGGGACGTACACGAACGAACCGCCGGACCAGACGGCACCGTGGAGCGCGGCGAACTTGTTGTCCGACGGGGGAACGCACTTCGTCATGAAGTACTCCTTGACGAGGTCTTCGTGCTCCTGGACGGCCTTGTCCATGTCACAGAAGATGACGCCCTTCTCCTCCCACTGCTCCTGCATGTTCTGGTAGACGATCTCGGACTCGTACTGGGCCCCGACGCCGGAGAGCGCCTTGCGCTCGGCTTCCGGGATGCCCAGCTTCTCGAACGTGTCCTTGATCTCGTCCGGGAGGTCGTCCCAGTTGTCCGCGCCGCCACGCGTCTCCACGTCGGGGCGGATGTAGGGGACGATCTCGCCGATGTCGAGTTCGGAGAGGTCCGGCTGTCCGGGCCAGTCCGTCGGCATCGGCATCTTCTGGTACTGTTTCAGGGCGCGAACGCGGCGCTCGCGCATCCACTCGGGCTCGTCCTTGTCTTCGGAGATGAGCCGAATGGTCTCCGCCGTGAGACCCTTCTCGGTCTGGAACGCAGACTTCTGTTCCTTCTTGAACTCGAAACGGGCCTCGGTGTCTGTCTCTTTGAGGTGGTCTTGATCTGAACTCATGATTTGATTGGTTGTTGATTACTGGTGGGTACGTATCTACCCTGTGCTAGCCAGAACCGGTTACGCGGTCTCGTAGACCTCCTCGCGGACCCAGTCGTATCCGTGCTCTTCGAGCTTCTCGGCGAGTTCGGGACCCTCGCTCATGACGACCTGGCCGTCGAGCATGATGTGGACGTGGTCCGGTTCGACGTAGTCGAGGATACGCTGGTAGTGAGTGATCTGCAGGATGCCCGTGCCGACCTCGTCGCGCAGGGCGTTGATGCCGTGGGAGACGTCCTGCAGGCGGTCGATGTCCAGCCCGGAGTCGATCTCGTCGAGCACGGCGATGCTCGGCTCGAGGATGGCGGCCTGGAGGACCTCGTTCTGCTTCTTCTCCCCGCCGGAGAAGCCGGCGTTGAGGTAGCGCTGGGCGAACCGCTCGTCCATGTCGAGTTGCTCCATCTTCTTCTGGAGGAGCTGCTGGAACTCGGCGACGCCGATGTCGCCCTCGTCGGCGGGACCCTCCATCGGGGAGGTGTCGTAGCCCGCCTCTTCCTCCTCTTCCTCCTCGCCGTCGTCGTCCTCGAAGAGCTCCTCGCGCTCGTCGAGTTTGGCGTTGAGCGCCGTGCGCAGGAAGTTCGTCATCGTGACGCCCTCGATCTCTGCCGGGTACTGGAAGCCAAGGAAGATGCCGAGTGCGGCACGCTCGTTGGGCTCCATGTCGAGCAGGTTCCAGGTGCGCTTGTCTTCCGGAATCTCGAAGTCCTCGCCGAAGTCACCCTCCTCGAGGTGGAGCAGGACCTTCCCGTCCGTTACCTCGTAGGCGGGGTGGCCAGCGATGACCTTCGCGGTCGTGGACTTCCCGGAGCCGTTGGGGCCCATCAGGGCGTGGATTTCGCCCGAACGAACCTCAAGGTCGACGCCATCGAGAATCTTCTCACCGTCGTCTTCTGCGACCTTCGCGTGAAGGTTTGTGAGTTCTAGTCGTGCCATTCTGAGCTACCTCTTATCGTTCTAGCGAAAGGGGGTCGGCCCCATAATGCTTGCGTAATGCCCCGCTTTCGATTCTCGAATGCAGAAATATTTTTCTCGGTTGGTAAACTGTGGCACAGTTTCGGTCGACCGAAACCCGGTCGACCCCGTGCCCTACATGAAGTTTCCGAGGCCAGTCTGTTGTTGGCCGGATTTCACTTCGTCCCAGGAGATACCGAGGGCTTCGATGACGCGGGCGATGGGGCCCTTCAGGGTCTTCTCGAGCATCTTGTCGTAGTCGACCTCGAACGCCTCGGGCACCTGGTCGGCGTACTCGAAGCAGATGACGTCCGGGTCGCGCTTGAACTCGCCGTAGAGGTGGTTGCGCTGCGGGTCGAACTCTCCGGCGTCCTCCAGCTTCCGGAAGTACTCGGGGTGGACCTTCTTGAGGTAGAGGCGCTTCGGCTTCGACCCGCGGTCGAAGTTCGTCCCCAGCAACATGTTCGCGTACTTCGCGCCTCGCACGTGCGCTGTGTCGGTGTCGTAGTCGTCGAGGCGCTTCCCGATACCGCCCGGGATGGCGATGTCGTCGTAGCTCATCTCACCGGCCTGGAAGTCCTCGATGATGTCGTGGAGGTACTCCGTGATGTCGTCCTCACTGGCACCGCGGACGATCTGGTCGATGACGTGGTGCTGGACCTCCTTCGTGATGGCCGCGATGTCGGAGCGCTTGTACTCGAACCCGGTGATGTCGATGTCGTCGACGTCCTTGCCCTCCTTCCAGACGATGTGGCCCGCATACCGCTTCTTCTTGCCCGCCTGGAAGAATCGGCGATACAGTTTCTCGAACTCTATCTGGAAGCGGTGCCCCTCGCCACCCTCGATGTCGACATCGAGTTCCTCGCGCGCGAACTCGTCGTAGGAGGCGTTGATGTGCTCCTCTATCCGGAAGGACTGCTCGATGGCCTCCTCCACCGAGACGTCGCTTCCGAGTTCGAGCATGACGGAGTCGGTGTCACCATACGCGACCTGATAGTCTATCTCGTTGGCGGCTTTCTCGGTGTGTCGGATGACCTCGCGCCCTGTCGCGGTCACGGCGGCTCCCATCTCCTTGTCGTAGAGGCGGAACCGGTCCCAGCCCAGGACCCCATACAGCGAGTTCATGATGACCTTCACCGCGGCCTGTTGCTGGTCGTACCGTCCGTAATCCTCGCTGCCCGGCTCGTGCTCGTTGCGCAGCGACTTCTTGTGCTCGCGCTCGCCGAGCAGTTCGTCGACCATCTCCCGGATCATCCCGTCCTCGTCCTTCCGGAAATGGGTCCCGTTGGGGGCCTTGTAGGTCGGTCCCTCGAAGCTGTCGGGGTCGACCTTCGTCTCGGGGCTCGCGTTGATGGTCACCATGCACATCGGGTAGAGCGACTTCAGGTCGAGCACGGTCACCATCTCCTTGACGCCGGTGATGGGGTCGAAGACAGCGCCGCCCTCGTAGTCCTCGGACTCCTGTTTGCCCTTCGAGGGCAGCGCCCAGCTGCCGTGGACCTTGTGGAGCACGTACATGTCGACCGCGTCGCCCGCGGTCGGGGCGTCCTCTAACTTACAGCCGACGAAGGTGCGGACCTCGTCCCAGAAGGCGACGATGTCCTGCTTGCGGTCGAGTTCGACACAGATCTCCACGTCACGAAGGTTGTATTCGAGGAGTTTCTCGGGGTTCTGCTCCCAGAGGTCGCCGATGTCGCCGGTGTAGCGCTCTTTCCCCACGTCGAGTTCGAGTTCGCCGACGGCGTCGAGCCGGTAGGATTCGAGTTCGGAGAACTGCGTGCTCTTGTAGGCGTACAGCAGGTCGAAGACGACGCGGCCCTTGATGTCCGGGCCGCCCCAGCCCGAGCGCCAGACCTCGTTCACGCGCGAGAGGCGATTCGAGTCCAGGTCGTACTCGTGCATCGCGGAGTCCAGCACGTCGAGGCGGTCGAGGAAGTACGGCGCGTCGAAGTCCTCGAAGTTCCACCCGGTCAGCACGTCGGGGTCGGTCTCGTCGATGTAGTCGACGAAGGCTTCGAGCATCGCCATCTCTGCCTCCTGTTGGCTCTCGCCGTCGAACGTCTCGACGCGCACGTCGAGGTCGCCCTCGATGGGCTCGTAGTTCGGCAGTTCCTCGGGAATCTGGGCGTCACCCTCGTGGGCGACGTTGAGCCAGACGACGTATTCGTCGTCGACGGAGTCGTGGGAGGTGAGACAGACGATGGGTTCCTCGCCGTCCTCGGGGAAGCCGTTGCGGTCGTCGACCTCGATGTCGAAGGTGTTCACGCGCGGTTCCGCGGTGACCTCGGCTGCCTCGACCTCCTGATGCGGGACCCGGAGGACGCCACTGCGGCCGCGGCGCTCGGGGAGGCGAATCCCGCTCAGGATGTCCTTGTCGATGAGGAACCGGTTCGGGAACAGGATGTCGGCCTCGTAGTGGTCGAAGCGGTCACGGATGTTCCCGACGTCCCGGGGCGTGCGCCCGAATATCTTCGTCAGGTGCTCGCCGCGGATGCTCTCGAAGGGTTCGCCCTCGTCGTTCGTCTCGTGCCAGTCCGTGATTACTGCCTCGTTCTCGAGTGCTTCCTCGTCGAGGGAGTCGGTCGGCGCGTAGAAGTACGGCTGGAAGCCGAACACCATGACGTGCTCGGCGGTGCCGTCGGGACGCCGGCCGAAGACGTGGATCACCGGCTCCTCGTGGTCGCCGGAGCCCTCGACGGTGTAGTCGACCTGCATGACGGCCAGCTCGATGGTCCCCTCGGGGTCGGGGAACAGTGCCTCGTCGCTCTCGACGATGTCTGAGTTCTCCAGTCCCGGTGTCGTGACGGCCTCGGCCTCCGCGACGAGGTCGTAGGCATCGTCACCACCGTCAGCCTGCGCACCCGCGTCCCCTGACGACTCCCCGAAGTCCTCGAAGGACGCCTGTTGTCCGGTCATTGCAGACGGATTAGCGGCCACCGATTAAAAGGATGGTTCATCGCGGACGGCCGGCGTGGCCCGCCTGGAACTGTCGGTATCCCACTGCCGTCTCCGGATGGTGTCGTTGCCCCGGCAAAAAGACCTTTACAGTGGTACGACTTAGCAAGGGGCGAGGTGAATGGGCTTGTCCGACCACGCAAGTAACGGTGACGGATCGACGCCCGACCAGAGCGCAGCAGATGGAACGGAATCCATCGAGACATACGAGACGGAGGATAGCGTCGTATTCTACGACGCCGAGAACCCGCTTGCGTGGCTCGAGGCCACCAAGACGTTTGCGCTGCGAGACGTGGCATAGGGAGACGAGAGTCTCTGACATAGAGAGACGACGGTCTCTGACATAGGGAGATAGCAGTCTCCATAACAGGGAGACGAATCGGCACAGTCTCGAACTATCACAGAACCCTTTTGTCCCAACCCGAACTATCTAGAAGTAGTGTTCAACGAGCGTAGCGAGCACGAACCGGACGAGTACGACCCGGAGGACGACCTTCGGGACTACGAGGGTGAACTCACCCCGTCGGTTCGGATTCCCGAAGCCCCGCAGCCACCGTCGGTTCCGGACGAGGCCGACGCTCCCAGCGAGCTGAAGTACGAGTTCTGGGCGATGGTGCTCGTGTTCAATGCTGCTATCCTCGGCGTGAGCCTGGGCGGGATGTATATCCTGTTCCGGGGCAACTGGGAGCTCGGTGGCCGTCTCTTCCTCGGCGGCGTCGTGTTCTTCCTCTACGGGCTGTATCGCTACCAGACGCGGACGTTCGGACGTGGGGACGGTGAGACTGCCGATACCGACACCGAAGACGCAGTCGACAACGACTAACGCCTCCTTCTCCAACCCGAAGCCATGCGAACCGTGCGCGACGATTCGGGCGACCGCTACCTCCTCGTGAAACGGTCGAGTGAGGCCAGCCTCGTGCGCGACCCGGCGACCGGTGAGGAACGATACGTCGAGAACGACCGGCTGGAACCGGCAGAAGGCGAGACACCGCTGGAGACGGCCGCGGGAGCTGTCTCCCCCGCGGTTCGCCGGATTCTCACGGCGACCCACGACGACCGCTCGCTCGGCCTGCTGGTCGAACTCGTCGACGGCGGTCCCATCGCGGTCCGCGACCTGCTCGCCACCTACGACCTCTGCGAGAGCGACATGCTCGGCCTGCTCACCGAGTTCCGTGCGGCCGGGCTGGTCGAAGAAGCGACCATCGCAGGTGAGCGCGGGTACGACGCGACCGACCTCGCGCGAGAGGGGGTCGCAGCACTCCGCGGCACCCAGGATTAGTACAGTTCTGCCAGCGGTTGCTCACCACGAGAGACCGTCGACCGGTTGGTCGTCGGGTCCTTCTCGACGTGGACCAGTGAGTCCGCCGCGCCCACGAGTTCCTCGTCGTGGCTGACGACGATGATCTGCTCGACGCCGTACTCCGTCCGCATCGTCTCGACCAGCGTCAGCAACTGCGTGACGTGGCCGGAGTCGAGGAACACGGTGGGTTCGTCGAGTATGAGTGGGGGCATCGGGGCCGCCCCTTCGACGCCCTCCGAGAGCAGCCGGTAGATGGCACACCGGAGGCTCAGGTTGAACAGGGCGCGCTCGCCACCCGAGAGCTGTTCGGGGTCGAGCGTCTCGCCGTCCTTCTGGTAGACGGTGAGTTCGTACTCGCCGGAGAGCTCGATGTGGGAGTACGAGTCGTTCTGGTACACCAGGTCGAACGTCTCGTTCAGCATGCGTTCGAGCGTCTCGACGTTGCGCTGGCGCAGGTCGGCCCGCAGGTCCTTGTACATCTCCTGGAGGTCCTGCGCCTCGGCGTACAGCGATTCGAGTGCGTCGAGGCGCTCGCCGAGGGCGTCGCGCTTCTCGCGCAGGTCCTCGAGCTCCTCGATCTCACCCCGAACGCGGCCAGCCCGGTCCTGCAGGTCGTCGCGGGACTCCGCGAGTTCCGCCAGCTTCGTTTCGACCTGTTCGATGTACGTCGCGGCGCGTTTCTTCTCGTTCCGGGCGTTCTCGACCTGCGAGTCGTCGACCGCGTCCTCGAGTTCGGTCTTGCGCTCGCGCTTGTCCGCGAGGGTCTGGCGGCGCTCGTCGTTCTGCTCGCCGAGCAGGTCGTGCTTCTCGCCGAGGCGTTCTATCTCGCTCTCGGTCTCGGTGATGGCGTCAAGGGTATCCGCGAGCGATTCCAGCGTCTCCTTTCGCTGGGCGACCGTGGCCTTCTCCGCGTTCGCTTCGCCGAGGGCTTCGCGGCTGGTCTCCAGTGCCTCGCGTTCGGCCTCGGCGTTCTCGCGTTTCTCGTCGGCCTCGCTGTCGAACTCGTCCGCCTCGGAGCGCAACGTCTCGCGACGGTCGCGCTTGTCGGCGAGCGACGATTCCCGCTCCTCGACGAGCTGGGTGATCTGGTCGATGCGCTGGCGAAGCTGGGTCGCCTCGTCCTCGGCGTCGACCAGTGCCTCGGCCGCTTCGATGCGTTCTGCGAGGTCCTCGAGGTCCGATTCCACCGACTCGAGTTCGGCTCGTTTCGCGTCGAGTTCCTCACGGTCGTCCTCGATGGTGTCGACGTGGGGTGAGTCCTCGACGGGCTGGCCACACTCGGGACACTTGCCCTCGGCCAGCAGTTCTTCGGCCTCCTCGATGCGGTTCCGGAGCAACTCGACCTGGGTCTGGGTCTCGTTTCGCTCCTCGCGCAGGTCCTCGCGCTCGCTCCGGAGGTCGTCGCGATGGTCCTCGGCCTCGCCGAAGTCGACCGGTGCGTCCTCGAACGCCTCCTTCGCGGCAGCCACGTCCGATTCCAGGGTGTCGAGCTTCTCGCGTCGGTCCGCGATGGCGTCCTCGTCCGCCTCTATCTCGTCGGCGAGTTCGGTCGCCTGCTCTCGTTTCTGCGCTGCCTTCGCTTCGAGGTCCTCGGCCTCCCCCTCGAGCCGGTCGGCGCGCTCGCGGTGGTTCGAGAGTTCGTTCCCGAGGTCGTTCACGCGCTCTTTGAGGTCGTCGAGGTCCGCGGTGACCTCGTCGATGCGCGCCGCCACGGCGTCGTCGTCCGGCTCCGCGTCGAGGTCGGTATCGGCCACGAGGTCGTCCCGGCGGTCGCGGGCCGCGGTCAGTTCCTCGCGTAGCTCCCGGCGTTCGGCTTTGAGTTCGTCGCGTTCGCGCTCGGTCTCGGCGATGCTCGACTGGAGCGTCTCGATGTCGTCCGCGACCGACTCGAGTTTCTCGCGTTTCTCCTCGTACTCGGCGAGGATGTCCTCGGCCTCCTGTTTGGTCTGTTTCGCCGTCTCCACCTGCTGTTCGTAGTTCTCGATCTTCGATTTCGTCTCGGACAGGTCGGTCTCGATGGTGTTGAGCGTCGCGTGCAGGTCCTTCGCTTCCTTCTCGGCGATCTGGTCTTCCAGCCCTTCGTAGCGACCGCGCACGTTGTCGAGCACGTCGTTGACGCCGAGACGGGCCTCGCTGGCGCGTTCGCGGTACTCCTCCAGCTTCCCTAACTGGAGCAGGTCGTCTATCATGTCCTGGCGGTCCGACGGCGAGGCGTGGATGAGCTTGTTGACCTCGCCCTGGCGGACGTAGGCGCAGTTGACGAAGGCGTCGGCGTCCATCCGGAGCAGTTCCGTCACCTTCCGGCGGACTGCCCGCGCACCTTCGAACGTTCCCTCGGGTGCCTCGAGGACGCACTTCGCGGTCTGGGCGCGGTCGGTCGTGTAGCGGATGCGGCGCTCGATGTGGTACTCAGACCCGGCGTGGGTGAACCAGAGTTCGACCTCGGCGTCCTCGGCACCGGTCCGGACCACGTCGTCCATCGTGCCGGTGAGTGCCTTCGAGCCGTAGAGCGCGAAGAAGCAGGCTTCGAGCAGGCTGGACTTCCCGCTGCCGTTGACGCCGTGGACGACGGTGACCCCGCGGTCGAGCGTGAGGTCGGCGTCGCCGTAGCACTTGAAGTTCGAGAGGCGGACGCGTTCGACCTTCATTCGAAGTCCTCCATGGATGCCTGCCCGTCGTCGTCGCCGCCGACGGTCGCCTCCGCCTCGGCGGGTGCGGGTTCGGATTCGGCGGGTGCGGATTCGGGTTCGGTGGGTGCGGATTCGGATTCGGCGGGTGCAGGCTCGGATTTGGATTCGGATTCGGATTCGGCGGCGTCGGTCGAAGCATCGGCCGGTGTCGCATCGTCGGCAGCCCCGACCGCCTCGAACGCCCCGAGGTCGTCGTCGACCAGCGCCTGCACGCGGTCTTTCACCTCGTCGCGGACGTTGGAGTCGGCAACCTTGCTCGCCCGGACCGTCTCGTCCACGTCGCGGGCCGCCTGACTCAAGCCGAGTTCGCGGACCCGCTCGCGGACCGCCTCGTCGGGGTCGGCGAACGAGACCTCCACACCGCCGTCCTCGTCGAACTCGCGGCGGTCGGTGACGCGGGCGACCAGCGCGCCGCGGTCGATGGCGAACTCCTCGACGGCAGCGGGCGAGACGGGGTCGCCGTCGCCGGTGACGGAGACGATGACGACCGCGTCCTCGCAGTCGTGCTCGCGGACCGCTTCGCGCACGCGCTCGACGCCCTCGCCCGGCGCGAGGTCCACGTCGACGAATCGGAAGGGGCGGTTGTCTGGGATGCCCCGGCGGGTGATGGTCACCTCGTCGTCGGCGGTGACGATGTTGTAGCCGCGGTCGTCGCGCTCGCTCGCGCTCACGCGCTCGGTCGACCCGCAGTAGGTGACCCAGGTATCGTCAATCTGTTCGACGCCGGGGGCGTGGTTGTCCCCGAGCAGGAGCGCGTCGAAGTCGACCGACGATTCCTCGATGAGGCGTTCGGTGTCCCAGTCGGCGTGCGCGAAGGGTTCGAACAGGCCGTGGGTGACGAGCATGGCGTGTTCCGTGTCGTGGGGCGCGAAGTCGTACTCCAGGTCGTCACGGCGCGAGCGCGGGACGAAGTCGAGCCCGTAGAACGCGGTGTCTCCCAGCAGGTATGGCTCGCGGCCGAGGCGGGTCGCGAGGCCGATGTCGGCGAAGAGGTCGAGCCACTGCCCGTCGCGTTTCCCCTCGTGGTTCCCGACCACGGCGAGGAACGGGATGTCGGCGTCGGCGAGTTCACGGAGGGCGGCGACCGTCCCCTGCAGGTCCTGCAGGCCGGGGCGACGGTCGTGAAAGAGGTCGCCCGCGTGGACCACGGCGTCGACCTCGTCGTCGATAGCGTCGGCGACGACCCGTCGGAACGCATCGAGGAAGTCCTCCCGACGAGCCGGGGAGTGGTACTGGCGATACCCGAGGTGGGTGTCCCCAGTGTGGATCACTCGTGTCATAGCTGGGACTATCGCCCGATGCCGTAAAGACGTTCCGCGAGTGGGGTGAAAGTGAAGAGACGGACCGGCCGGTCGCGGTGTCGAAAACAGGAGAGCGGGAAGGATTCGCTATGGAACGGCAACACCGCGGCGGCGCGAATGGGTAGACGCGTGCGGGCCGCGGTCGAGGTCGACGATGCGGGGTGTCGCCGACGAGTGGTGCCGCTTACTCGATGTTCAGCGTATACAGTCGCTTGCGGGCGTCGGAGAACGAGAACCGGGAGTGGACCACGTCCTCTTCCTCGAGACGGTTGAGGGCGTAGCGGACCGTCCGTGGCGGGAGCAGTGTCTCCTCCGCGAGCTGACTCTGGGTCAGCGTGTCGTTGTACTCCAGCACTTTCGCCACCAGCTTCGCACTCGGGGGGAGGTCGCGAACGTCGTCCCAGCTCCCCGCGGGTTGATCGGTCTGTTCCAGTTCGGTTGCGCTCATCGTACTCTCCCTTTCTGGATACTCTCTAATAATACTTGCTGTATTATTTTATTCCTATCGGTAATTTCTCTGTGGCGGTTACTGGACAGGACACCGTTCCAGAATCACCGGACACAGCGGCGGCCGACAAGTTGATGACCGCTTCGGTGTCTCACCCGAAGCCTCTTAAGATTCAGAACCTAATGCCACTGTGATGACCGACACTGTGGACGACGTCGACCTTCCCTATGACGAGGAGGAGGCGTCCCAGCAGGAGAAAATAGAAGCTCTCCAGGAGCGTCTTGACGTGCTCGAGTCGCAGAACGACGAGATGCGTGATAAGCTCCTCGACGCCAACGCAGAGAACAACAAGTACCAGCAGAAACTGGAGCGTCTCACCCACGAGAACAAGAAGCTCAAGCAGTCGCCGCTGTTCGTCGCCACCATCCAGGAACTCACGGATGAGGGCGTCATCATCAAGCAACACGGCAACAACCAGGAGGCGCTCACCGAGGTCACCGAGGAGATGCGCGAGCAGATCGAACCCGACATGCGGGTCGCGGTCAACAACTCCCTCTCTATCGTGAAGACCCTCAGCAACGAGACCGACGTGCGCGCTCGCGTGATGGAAGTCACGAAGAGCCCCGATGTGACCTACGAGGACATCGGTGGGCTCGAAGAACAGATGCAGGAGGTCCGCGAGACCGTCGAGATGCCCCTCGAGAAGCCCGAAGCCTTCGAGGAGGTCGGCATCGACCCGCCGTCCGGCGTCCTCCTCTACGGCCCGCCGGGGACCGGGAAGACGATGCTGGCGAAGGCCGTCGCGAACCAGACCGACGCGACCTTCATCAAGATGGCCGGCTCCGAACTCGTCCACAAGTTCATCGGTGAGGGCGCGAAACTCGTGCGCGACCTGTTCCAGGTCGCCCGCGACCACGAGCCCGCCGTCATCTTCATCGACGAGATCGACGCCATCGCGAGCAAGCGCACGGAGTCCAAGACCTCCGGCGACGCCGAGGTCCAGCGCACGATGATGCAGCTGCTCTCCGAGATGGACGGCTTCGAGGACCGTGGTGAGATCCGCATCATCGCGGCGACGAACCGCTTCGACATGCTCGACCGCGCCATCCTGCGCCCGGGCCGGTTCGACCGCCTCATCGAGGTTCCCAAGCCCGACGCCGAGGGCCGCGAGATCATCTTCAAGATCCACACCCGCGACATGAACGTCTCCGACGACGTCGACTTCGCCGAACTGGCAGGGGTCGCCGAGAACGCCTCCGGTGCCGACGTGAAAGCGATCTGTACCGAGGCCGGGATGTTCGCCATCCGTGACGACCGCCGCGTCATCACGATGGCCGACTTCGAAGCCGCGTGGGACAAGATCCAGGCCGAAGAAGAGGACGACCCGGACGTCTCCAAGACCTTCGCCTGACCACGCACAGCCTCCTCGTCAGCGACTCGTCTCCACACGATTTTCACCCGCGGCTATCGACCATAGTTTGAATAGCACTGGCCTACCAGCCGTGGGTGATGCCGCCCTCACAGTGTCCCGATTGCAGTACCGAACTCGTCGACGGAACGGTCGGAACCGGCACGAAAGAACTGGTCGTCAAGCCTGATACCGAGGACGGCGGGCTCTTCGGGTTGGGCGGCTGGCAGACGACGACCGCCAAGTGCTGCCCCGAGTGCGGTCGCGTCCTGCTCTACGCCGACGACTGAGACCGCGAGACCGCCGACCAACTGTTTATCCCGGAAGCCGCGGCCAATCGTGGCGTGACCTGACGACGGCCGTCCGGCGGTTCGCGGGTGTGCGGCACCCCGGCGGACGACACCACAGACCCAGTACAATCGGTGCCGCCTGTCCGCCCCTTGTTCAGGGATTCAGCCCCTTGAGTGCCGACCGGAAGAACACCAGCACCGGGATGATCTCCAGCCGGCCGACCCACATGTTCAGGAGGAACATCGCCTCGGCGAGAACCGGCATGTCGGGACCGGTGATGCCCGTCGAGAGGCCGACGTTGCCCTGGGCGCTCGCCACCTCGAACAGCGCGTCCGCGTAGCTGAAGTCCGGTCCGGCGACGTTGACCAGCACCAGGCTCGTCGCGAGCAGCAGGATGAGCCAGAGCATGCTGACGATGGCCGCCTCGGAGAACTCGCGGTCCATCTCCTCGCGCCCGAGTGTCCGGTCGCCGATGTCGACGTTGACCACGGCATTCGACGGCAGGAACACCCGGGAGAACTGCCACTGGATGCCCTTCGAGACGGTGTAGCCGCGGATTATCTTGATGCCGCCGACGGTCGACCCGGCGGCCCCACCCATCGTCATCGCGCCCGAGAGCAACAGCTTTCCGCCGTCGGACCACTTGCCGATGGGCGAGGACTGGAAGCCGGTACACGAGAGCGCGCTCACCCACTGGAACGTCGCGTCCCTGATGGCGTCGAACTGGGCCGTCGAGAGGGTGGGTAGCGGGGACGGGACGGTCGCGCCGTACCCCGCCGACGCGAGGCCCACGAACACGTTCTGTGCAGCGAGGACGACGATTCCCCCGCCCAGCAGCAGGAACAGCCAGCGCGTCTGGAGGTCCTCGAACAGCTCGCGCCAGCGCCCGTCGGAGAGGATGGCGTAGTGGATGGGGAACGCGATAGCCCCGAGTGTCATCACTGGCAGGAGGACGGACTCGATGAGCGGCGAGTTGTACGACTCCATCGAGTTGTCCGTCACGGAGAACCCGCCGGTCGAGAGCGCCGTCATCGCGTGATTGAGCGCGTGCCAGAACGCCTTCCCGACGGGGTAGCCCTCGGCCAGCCAGATGACGAGGAACAGCGCCAGGATGGAGAGCAGCGTGTAGCTGACGAAAATCTTCCAGACGGTCCTGACCGTGGAGACGACGCTCGGGTGTATCTTCTCCTCACGGGCTTCAGAGCGGTACAGCGCGTAGCTCCCGCTCCCGGGCCGCGAGAGGATGGAGACAGTGAGGACGATGACGCCGACCCCGCCGACGTACTGGATGAGCGAGCGCCACCACTGGACCGAGTGTGGCAGCGACGGTTCGTGGATGGCCATCGTCAGCCCGCTCCCCGTCCAGCCGCTCATCGACTCGAACATGGCGTGCAGCGGGTTCCGGAAGTACCCGAGACTGGACTTCGTCGCGAGCCCACCCGCGGTGACCACCGACCAGTCGCTCGTGTCGGTCGCGGCCGGGACGTAGCCGTTCATCACGGTCTCGGGAGTCACCCAGGCGACGAGGAAGAACGCCAGTGCGCCGAAGACGGCCGTCGCGAACCAGCCGCCCGCGGCGATGACCATCCCGTGTTTCATCATCGGGTCGGGAGCGTCCGTGAAGACGCGACGGCTCAGGCCGCCGAGGAGGGCGGTGACGCCCGCGGCGGTGAGGAAGCCGAGCGCCGGGTAGAACTCACCGAAACCCAGGGCGACGAGGACGGTCAGCCCCATCAGCCCGGCCTGCATGAGGAGGAGCGTACCCACGTCCCGGAGGATGATCGCGAGGTCGGCCGGGACGCCAGCAACGGTGCGAGTGCGGGCCATCTATTCGAGGTCGTGGTCCTCGTAGTGCCCGAAGATGTCGGTCACGTCCGGGGTCGCACCGTGCTGGGAGTACACCGTGAGGAGGTCTCCGGGCTGCACGACGGTGTCGCCCCGCGGGGTGATGGGGTCGCCGTTGCCGTTCCGCTCGATGGCGACGATGAGGATGCCGTGGTCCAGCACACCCTCCCGGTTCGCCACCTCGAGGGTGTAGCCCGCGATGGGTGCCTCTTCGTCGACGGTTATCTCGAACACCTCGGCGGTGTCGCCGACCTTCATGTAGTCCTTGATGGAGGGGCGCTTGACCGCCCGGTAGAGATATTCGGAGATGAGTCGCTGTGGGTTCTCCATCGTCGTGACGCCGACGCGTTCGAAGAGGTTCATGTGCTCGGGGTTGTGGACCACGCTGACGACCGCCGGCACCTCGCGCTCCTTGGCGAGCAGCGAGACCATGATGTTCGTCGCGTCCTGGTCGGTCGTCGAGATGATGGCGTCGGCGCGCTCGATGCCGGCCTCGTCGAGCGTCTCCGCGACCGTCGCGTCCGCGTTGATGACCAGACAGTCGAACTGCCGCGCGGCGGCATCCGCCTTCGACTCGTTCTGCTCGATGACCACGACCTCGTTCTCGTCACGGGTCGCGATCTCGATGAGGGGCGTCCCGATGTTGCCCGCACCGACGATGATGATATACATTAGGCGCGGGTTCAGGACCCGCCGTCGAAAAGGTACCGTTCTCGCTTATTCGGGGGTCTCGTAGTCGCCGCCGTACTTGAGGAAGACGAAGGCGAGCGAGAGCACCGACAGCATCGCGCCGAGGGTCGCCACGCCGATTGCCTTCGCCGAGTCGGGGAGCACCGGGCCACCGCCGCCACCGCCGCTGGACGGGGCCTGGCCGGTGTCGTTCACGACGATTTCACCCTTCATTCCGAGGCCGGCGTGGGGGTCACACTGGTACTCGTAGGTGCCCTTGGTGTCGAACGTCGACGTGAACGAGAACCCGGTGTTCTCGATGGGCGTGTGGCCCTCCCAGGACGCGCCCTCGGGGACGCTGGTTGGGTTGACGTTGTGGTTGTCGGACTCCCAGACGAACTCCACGGTGCCACCTGCGGCAACGTAGAGTGGCTCCTCGGTACCGGGGGTGTAGACGTAGTTTCCGCCCGGACCGACGGTCACCGTCTTGGTCTCCTGTGCACTGGCCGTGTCAGCCGTGGCTGCGACGGCTGCTGCCCCTGCGGCGCCCTTCAGAAACTGCCGGCGAGAGACGGGCGCGTCCTCTGTGTCGCGGCTCATACTGACCGCTTTGGAGTCGGTTGTAGTGAAATCTTCGATACGGCTCACAGGGTGTAGTCGTGTTCACCGTCTTCAGTTTCGAGGAACGCTGCGGTCAGGTCGATGCACGCGGCGATATCCTCGGCGTGGGCGACCTCGGTCGGGGTGTGGAGGTACCGCGTCGGGATGGAGACCGCGCCGACCGGGAGTGCGCCGTGGGAGTACTGCAGGCCACCGGTGTCGGTCCCGCCCGAGGGGAGAACCTCGAACTGGTGTTCGATGTCTTCGTCTTCGGCGACCGCGCGGAGCCGGCGGTGGACCTTCGGGTTCGTGATGACCGAGGAGTCCTTGAGTTTGATGCCGGCACCGTCGCCGAGCCGGGTGATGTGGTCCCACTTCTTGAAGCCGGTGATGTCGTTGGCGACGGTGGTGTCGAGCGCGATGGCGAGGTCCGGGTCCACGTCGACGCCCAGCGCCTCTGCCCCCCGGAGCCCGACCTCTTCCTGGACCGTCGCGGCGAAGTGGATCGTTACGTCGGGGTCGTCGATTCGCCGGGCGAGTTCGAGCATGATGAACACTGAGACGCGATTGTCGATGGACTTCCCGGAGATGCAGTCGCCGAGAACCTCGGTCTGCTGGGACATCGTCACGAGGTCACCCACCGAGACCAGTTCGTCCACCTCGTCGGCCGGGAGCCCGAGGTCGACCGTCACGTCGTGGACCGTGCGCTCCTCGTCGTCGTCCTCGCCGCCGGTGTGGGGCGGGACCGAGCCGATGACGCCAGGGAGGTCGCCGTCCTCGGTGCGGATGTTCACCCGCTCGGCGCGGAGGATCTGTGGGTCCCAGCCGCCGAGCGCGTCGATGGTGACGAAGCCGTTCTCGTCGACGTGTCTGACCATGAAGCCGATCTCGTCCATGTGGGCCGCGACGAGGACGCTGTAGTCGCTGTCGCCGCCGATGGTGCCGACGACGTTTCCCATCCCGTCGCTCTCGATGGCGTCTACCTCCGGGTCGAGCTCGCGACGGACGATGTCGCGGACGGCGTCTTCGTACCCGGGCGCTCCGTGGGTCTCCATGAGTTCGACGAGGAGGTCGTAATCGAAGTCGAAAGAGGTCATGCCAGAGACTGCCGTACCGCACACGTAAAAGCTGGCCGAATCCGGCCGATACACCGGCTCTCACGCCCGCGTTTCCGCAACTGGAGATTTCCAATCGCGGCTGCGTCTCAGGGCAACCGGTCCGTCGGCAGCCGCCGCCGGAGGTACCCGGAGAGCGCGTGGCGCTTGATGAGCGCGAAGCCGGCGAAGATGATGGTGAACCCGAACAGGGTCGTGCTGTCGACGAGGTCGCCGAAGAGGAGCCAGGTCGCGACGGTCGCGACGACGGGTTCGAGGTAGCCGACGAGGTTGATCTCGGTCGGTCCGAGGCGGTCGAGCAGTTCGAAGTAGAGCAGGAACGCGACGACACCCGAGACCAGCGTGAGGTAGGTGAGGGACACCACGGCGGGGCCGGTCCATTCGATGGCCGTAAAGGACTCGCCCCGGCCGAGGCTCACGACGTGGAGCAGGCCGGCACCGAGCAGCATCGACCAGCCCTCCATGGTCTGGACGGGGAGCCCGGAGTCCAGCGGGCGCGTCAGGACCGTCCCGAGGGCGAAGCTCGTCCCCGCGATGAACACGAGGAGTACGCCGAGGAGGCTGGTCGACAGTGCAGTCCCCGGTTCGGGCTGGACGACGACCACGACGCCGGCGATGCCACAGAGGAACCCGATGGCACCGAGGGGCTGGAGCGGGTCGTCGACCTTGAGGACGCTGCCGAAGCCCGCGGTCAGGATGGGCGAGAGGCTGATGACGACCGCGGCGACCGCGCCGGAGATGTGCTGTTCCCCGATGTAGAGGAGTGCGTGGTAGGCGGCGAAGACGAAGACCGCGGTCACCGCGGTCTGGAGCCACTCGTCGCGCTCGCGGGGCCGCCAGCGGTCGGTCGAGTAGAGGGCGTAGCCGAGGACGATGAGTCCGGCCACGTCGTACCGCAATGCGGCGAAGAGGATTGGTGGGAAGTGATGCAGACCGACCTCGATGGCGACGAAGGAGGTGCCCCAGAGCGTTGCCAGAATGAGGAACATTCCGCTCGTATCTGAAAGTCGTCTCCAAAGGTTCGCGTGAAACATGTTCGTATCTGCAACTACGGTCGATTGTCGATATTAAAGACTTCCGCAACAGGAACAGAATAATTGGTTTGAATGGCGAGAAGATAGAGAGCAGTGAAATATAACTACAATATATCGTTTGAATATCGAAATAGAATCGATTTCTTTTGTGCCGAATGTTCATTACGGTGGCGCGAGACCCCTCTCACAATGGACGAACGCGACGTGCGCTTGCTCAAAGCGATCGCCGAACTGGGGACGGGGAGTCCCGAGCGACTTCACGAGGAGACGGGCATCCCGGTGTCGACCATCCACTATCGGCTGAACAACCTCAAGGAGGCCGGCGTGGTCGAAAACGAACTCTACGACATCGACAAGGAGGCGTTCGGCCTGAGCGTCACCATCATCATCGAGGTGCTGGCCGACTACAGCGGCCCCCACGAGGTGGTCTCCGACCAGCTTCGCGAGATAGAGGGGGTCACACAGGTGTTCTCGACGATGGGTGAGACCGACTTCATCGCCATCGCACGCCTGCGCGACAGCGACATGGTCGGGCGCATCATCCGTGACTTCGAGGAGGTGCCCGAGGTCCAGCGGACGAACTCGACCTACGTCATCGACACGCTGTGGGAGGACCCGCGCGGCCTGCAGAGCTACAGTCTCGAGACCCTGCTCGAGGAGTTCACCGAGGACTGAACCGGGCCGGCGGGGAACGTTTTTCCGCCCCCACGACCGACCCGACGTATGGACGACGAGGTCGAACGCGAACTGCGCGCCCAGCTGACGGCCGCGCTGGAACCGGCGACGTATCCCGTCGCGGACCCGTTCGACCTCGTCCCGGCGATTCCCGGCGGCCCACAGACGCGATTCGAGGTCGGTGACGAGCGCTACACCGCGATGGAGCTCGCGGTCAGGCTCGGCGACTACCACTCTTTTCCGTACGAGTCCGTCGACGAACTCGTCGACGACGTGATTGCAGCGATGCGAGAAGAAGGTCTGTTGTAGTCGGCCGGCTCAGTGGTCGACGCGCGGTTCGTCGACCATCTCCCGGCGCTGGCGGCGGAGGTGGTCGGGCATCTCCGCGTACGCGTGCTCGAACATCTCCTCGGGCTCGTAGCCCGTGTGTTCCTCGGCGGCCTTCACGGCCGCGGCGACCTCCTCTTTGGCCCACTGGGTGACGGCCGCCTCGTCCTCCTCGGACCAGCCGAACTCCTCTTCGAGGTAGGTCCGCGAGCGGTCGAGGGGGTCCTCCTGCAGCCAGTCCGCAGCGTCGTCCTCGTCGCGGTACTTCGAGGGGTCGTCGGTCGTGGTGTGGGCACCGCGACGGTAGGTGACCGCCTCGATGAGCGTCGGACCGCCGCCGTTCTTGGCCTTCTCCAGCGCCTCGGAGACGACCTCGTGGACGGCGAACACGTCGTTCCCGTCGACGCGGACGCCCTCGAAACCGTACGCCTGGGCCTTCTGGGCGATGGTCGCGCTCGCGGTCTGGCGTTCGCGCGGGACCGAGATGGCGTAGCCGTTGTTCTGGCAGAAGAACACCGTCGGCGCGTTGAACACGCCGGCGAAGTTCAGTCCTTCGTGGAAGTCGCCTTCGGAGGTCGCGCCGTCACCGAAGGAGACCAGGGAGGCGACGTCGTCGCCCTTGAGCTGGGCGGCCATCCCGATGCCCGCGGCGTGGGGCAACTGGGTCGCGATGGGGATGGTGATGGGGAAGGTGGTGAGTCCCTCCGGGTCCTCGCGGTCGATGTACTGCCCGTCGCCGAGCAGGTGGAGCAGGACCTCACGGAGGCCGATGCCGCGCTGGACGTACATCCCGTGGTCGCGATACGTGGGGAACAGGTAGTCACGGTCGGCGAGGGCCGCGGCCGCACCGATCTGGGCAGCCTCCTGGCCCCGCATGGGGGCGTAGGTGCCGATGCGCCCCTGCCGGTGGAGGCTGATCGCTTTCTCGTCGAATGTCCGGGCGAGTACCATTGTCTCGTAGAGGGACTTCGCCTCTTGTTCCGAGAGCTGGCGGTCACCGACGGCTGAGCCGCCCGGGGACATAACACGAACGAGATTTTGGGCCTCACTTGACATTAGAACCACCTGAGGGTCTATCGGATGATTGGGCCAATAGGTAATAAAACATCGCCCCAATCCGGTTTCGGTGTGAAATAATCGGCAGAGTACTTATACTCTGGAGCAGAGTTTCGATAATCACCCACGGTATCCCGCTTTCAAATGAAAAATCGTTAGCCATGCGCCGGAGTCGCAATCCTTACGCGTCACGGGGCCACACGGCAGACCATGTCTACCTGGATTGGTCGTACGTTCGTCAGTGACACGGGATGGGACCATCTCGAAGCCCTCGTCGACATCGGGGACCGGATGGCAGGGTCTACAGGAGAGCGAGCCGCCGCCGAGGCAACCCGTGACGCACTCGAGGGGGCTGGCGCGCGCGACGCGCACCTCGACGAGTTCGACATCCAGGGGTGGGAACGTGGCAGCAGTGCTATCGAAGCCGACGCCGAGACGTTCTCGCTCCAGCACGAGTGCATCGCGTTGCCCCGCAGTCCGGCCGAGACAGCGACCGGAGACCTCCTCGACCTCGGCTACGGCCTGCCAGGTGACTTCGAGGACGCCGACTGCGAGGGGAAGGTCGTCATGGTCCGCTCGGACATCCCGGACCACTACGACCGCTACCTCCACCGCCGCGAGAAGTACTACCACGCGGTCGAGGCGGGGGCGGCCGCGTTCGTCTACCGCAACCACGTCGAGGGCTGCCTGCCGCCGACCGGCTCCGTCGGGACCCAGGCTGACCCCATCGGCGAGATTCCCGCAGTGGGCGTCTCCGCGGAGACCGGCGCGCAGCTCGCCCGGAAGTACGACGGGGACGAGGTGTCCGTCTCGGTCGAGGCGACCATCGAGGACGCGACGAGCCAGAACGTTCACGCCGAACTCGGCCCGGACACTGACGAGGAAGTCCTCGTCACGAGTCACGTCGACGCCCACGACATCGCCACGGGTGCGATGGACAACGGAGCGGGAACCGCCATGGTCGTCGAACTCGCGCGACTGCTCGCCGACCGCGAGGACGAACTCGACACGCGCGTGCGATTCGTCTGTTTCGGCGCGGAAGAGGTCGGCCTCGTCGGCTCCGAGTACGAAGCCGACCGCGCCGACTTCGCGGACATCAAGGCCATCCTCAACAACGACGGCGTCGTCCAGGCGCGCGACCTCGGCTTCTATACCCACGGGTTCCCGGAACTCGAGGAGGCGCTCGACGCGGTCGCTGACCGACTCGACCACCCCCTCAAGGCGGTCCCGAATCAGGGCCCACACAGCGACCACTGGCCGTTCACGCAGTGGGGCGTCCCGGGCTACCACGCCTACGGCGAGACCAGCGGCACGGGCCGCGGCTGGGGCCACACGCACGCGGACACGCTCGACAAACTGGAGAAACGCGACCTGCGCGAACAGGCCATCCTGCTCGGCGAACTCACTGTCCACCTCGCCAGCGACGAGTTCGACGTCGCCCACCGCGACCCCGACGACATCGCGGCCGACCTCGAAGCCGAAGACCTCGCCGAAGGGATGCGCATCACCGGTGACTGGCCCTACAACGAGCAGGAGTAGGCCACCTCCCGTGGCGACGGAGTGGAGCCTTTTTTGTCGGCGGGGACGCGAGTACGACACATGGACAGCGTGGCGGGCGACGAGGAGCAGTCGCCGGTGGTCGGAGTCGCGGGCGAGTCGGACACAGAGCGCGTCGCCGCGGTGGAAGCGGCCGTCGCCGACACCGGCGCGACCGTCCTCCGTGAGGACCCGGCGACCCTCGCCGAAGCGTCGCCGACGTTTGTCGTCGCGGTCGGCGAGGCCGCAGTACTCGACCTCGTCCGCGGTGGCGTCGACGTTCCAGTCCTGCCAATCGATGCCGGTGCCGGCCTCAGGTCGGTCCCGGCCCACGCTCACGACGAGGCGATAGCCGCCGCGGTCGCGGGCGAGACCACGGCCGAATCGCGCCGGTGCTTCGACGTGTCTGTCGATGGCGACAGTGCAGTTGCACTGTTCGACGTCATGCTCGTGACCGCCGAACCCGCCCGAATCTCCGAGTACGCCGTCCGCTCCGGGGGCCACCTCGTCTCGAAGTTCCGGGCCGACGGCGTCGTCGTCGCCACCCCGACCGGGAGCCACGGCTACGCGAAGGCCGCGGGCGGGCCCACGCTCGAACCCGGCACGGGAACCGGTGTCGCCGTCCCGATATCGCCGTTCGCCATCCAGTCCGACCACTGGATCGTCGACGACGACGACCTCGTGCTCTCGGTCGAGCGCGACGAGGGAGCCGTGTTGCTCCGAATCGACGACCGTGCGTTCTGCGAGGTCGGGCCCGACGTGACCGTCTCGCTCTCTGCCGGCCCCACCCTCACGGTGCTCTGTACCCCTGCGAGTGCCGGTCGGTGGTAGGGCGCTTTGGAAAAACTCTAATGGAACGGGGACAGAGTGACGACCATGGACCCAGATACGATGTTCGGACCCCTCGACCAGGTGCTCGCCCAGGAGGTCGTCGGCGGGGTCCTGGCCATCGAGTACCTGCTGCTGGTGCTCGTCGTGCTCAACATGGGCACGCGCTTCCTCGCGTATCGGCGCGACGTGAAGCAGGCTGCTCAGGAGGACACTGAATCGCTCTCGCGCTGGATGCCCCACGAGGCCATGAACGTCGTGCTCATCCTCGCGACGTTCTACTACACGACCATCGAACCACACGGCGGCGTCGTCCTCTCGATGCTCGTCGTCGGCATGTTCCTCGCCGACTTCTTCGAGTTCGAGGTCCGCGAAGTCGACGTCCGCAAGGACGCGAAGCCGCGCGCCCCGAAGGGCGCACTCGGCGCGTCCGCGTTCGTCCTCGCCTACGCTGGCTACCAGTCCCTGTTCTTCCTCGTGAAGGGCGTCTGGACGGCCATCATCTGAACCGGCGCTTCCAGTCGCATCTTCCTTCTGTCCGTCACCCCCGAACAGCCACCGGTAGGACCGAAACCGGGCGTCGTCTGTCACACCCGGTGCGACGGGAGTCACTGTTCGGAGACTCGCGTTCGGCCGCGTCCATCTCTCCGGCTCCAGTCGACACACGGAGCCCGAGTAACCCTCGCCGTGTCGGAGCCGGCCGCTCGACCCGCGCCGACACTCGGACCCGCTAACTCCCTCGTCGCATGACCGTGCTTGTCGGCTGGCCGTGCGGCGCTATCGGTGCCACACG
Source organism: Haloarchaeobius pelagicus (assembly GCF_051207375.1). Classification (NCBI taxonomy): domain Archaea; kingdom Methanobacteriati; phylum Methanobacteriota; class Halobacteria; order Halobacteriales; family Halorubellaceae; genus Haloarchaeobius; species Haloarchaeobius pelagicus. Next base: position 986,384 of record NZ_JBPJZD010000001.1, read on the forward strand.
ATTCGTGCTGCGCTGTGCGTGCTGTGCTGTACGTATTGCGCTGTGCGTACTGTGCTATGTGTCCTGCACTATCTGTACAGTCCCGCCGCTGGCGACGAGCGACAGAGAGGAGAGAAGTACGTCGACCGCGACCTAGTCTGCCAGTTCTGCGCGCAGTCCCTTCGCGGCCGGGAGGACGACCCAGAAGGTCAACATCCCGAGGACGGCGAACCAGAACAGGCCGTTCTTGACCATGATACCGAGGGCGTCGTACGCGCCGGGGTTCTCCGGTCCCGCCCCCGTCAGCTGTGCGCCCTCGAAGCTCGGCGTGTTGTACCATCCGGCGAGCACCATCCAGATGAGGCCAGCGCCAGTGCCGATGGCGAGGCCCTTGCCAAATTCGTCAGCCATTGTCTGAATCTTCGGAGGAGTCGTCTTTAGACTTTCCCATTCCCGCGGTCCGGAACCGTGTCGAGAAGGCGTACACTGCTGCGCCGAAGACGATGAGTCCCAGGCCGACCAGCGCGAGCACGACGTTCACCTCCGAGAGTTCGGCCGTCGCGCGGTTGGTCGCCGAATCGAGCAGGATGAACCCCGAGATGACGCCGGCCATCGCGAGCAGCGTGGCGACCACGGTCACCGTCTTGTACACCCGCAGTGGCACCTCGACCTCGCGACCGCGTGGGCCAGCCGAGTCTGGCGACTGTGTTTCGTCTGTATCGTCCATGAGAGGAGAGAACGGGCGAAGTTACTTCGGCGGGCGCAGGCGGTAGTAGCGCCGGTTGAGGCTGTACATGTACCCCTCCTGCATCGACTTGAACACCGCGTACGCGATGAGGCCCGCGATGGGCGGGATGAGGAACGTCAGGTCGAACAGCAGGTGGGAGTCCATCGGGAGCAGGTTCTTGACCGACAGCGCGGAGATGGTGAACGCGAACACCACGCCCATCACACCGACCGCTGCCCAGAACGGCTGTTCCACGGGCCGCCGTGCGCTCCCCTTGTTCAGGAAGGGCACGATGGAGATGAACCCGACGACCACGACGTTCGCGAGAACACCGTAGGTACGGTCGGACACCAGCTTGTCGCCGCCGAGGATGCTCAGCTCGGGGTTGAGCGGGCCGAGCTTCAACAGGCCGAACGACCAGTAGAGATACCAGTCGGGCAGGATGATCGCCGGCGTCGTCGATGGGTCCGCCGGCGGGCCGATGTGCGGCGGAAGCGTGGCCGAGAGGAAGATGATCATCCCGACGAAGAAGCTCGTCAGGGCGAGGTTGCGGATCATCTCGTGGGGCCACGTCGGGAACGCGAGCACGTCACGCTCGACGTAGTCGGACTCCATGCGGAGGTCCTGGTCCTCGCGGCGCGCGCGCTCGAAGTACTCGTAGGTCAGCCGAGAGAGGCCCTGCGTGCGCTCCTTGCGCTCACGCCACGTCGGGACCTCGTCGTCCGGCGCGACGATGCCGGTACCGCTGCCGTCTGTCATAGGTTCGTTGTTTTCGTCTGCCATGATTCTCGATTAGTGCGGTTCCGCGATTCCCTGCATCCAGACGATGCCGATGTGGATGGCGATGAGGGTCGTCACCACGAACGGCAGCACGAACACGTGGATGATGTACATGCGCTGGAGCGTCGACTGGCTCAGCGAGAAGCCGCCGAACAGGAGCTGTGCGACCCACTCACCCGCGAGCGGGATGGACAGCGACATCTCGACGCCGATCTGGCCAGCCCAGTACGCCAGCTGGTCCCACGGGAGCAGGTAGCCGGTGTACCCGAACACCATCGTCAGGGAGATGAGGATGATGCCGAGGATCCAGTTGAGCTCGCGCGGTTCCTTGTACGCGCCCGTGAAGTACACACGGAGCATGTGCAGGAACACTGCCGCGACCATCACCTGGGCGGACCACCGGTGGATGGACCGGAGCATGAACCCGAAGTTCAGGTCGGTCATGATGAACACGATGCTGTTGTACGCGGTCGACGGGTCGCCCGTCGTCGCCGGGGAGTAGTAGAACCCGAGCAGTGCGCCGGAGAGTGCCGCGACGACGTACGCTATCGTCGAGAAACTCCCTAACGCGTACAGTGGGTACCAGTACCAGAACTTGTTGTCGAGGTTGTACTGCTCCGTGTGGCTCTTCGGCATCTGGAAGTTGACCTTGTAGTAGAGGTTCTCGACGAGCTCCAGGTAGTCCACGAGCCGGAGACGCTGGTCCATCCAGATGAGGACGGTCAGATACGTCTTCTCCACGGGGGTGAGGTCCTTCGTCTGCATCCACCCGCCGTGGTCGTATTCGTCCTTCTTCTCGAGACTCATGGGTCAGTCCCTCCCCGGCCGTGGCAGTGCCACGAACGATTTCTCGACGATGTTGAACGGGTCGTACACCGACTGGTGGCACTGGCAGTAGATCGCGTCTGCCGCGGCGAACTTCGCCGAGCCCTCCTTCTTGAACCCGGGGACGCAGCAGAAGTGCGTACACTTGTTCAGGTGTGCCATCACACCCTGGTCCGTACTGGCGGCGAGCCAGCTGTCGGGGTTCTCCTTGGCCATCTGCTCGATGCGCTTCGAGCGGATGATCTCGACCGGCATCGTCTCCGCCGGTTCGAGCCCCTCGGAGCGCCAGGTGCCGGTCGCCGGTTTCCCGATGCCGGGCGTGCCGACGCCGTTCTCCCAGGTCTCGTAGTCCTCGAAGTCGCTGAGCTTCATCCGGTCGCCGCCGCTGACGTCGGAGCTCTGCCACTCGTACTGGGAGCTCTCAGTGTACCGGAAGTAGTTCGTCAGGTCGGAGTTCTCCTCCTGTGCGTCGGGGTACACGCCAGTGTACGTCTGGACGCCACAGTACTGGAACCACTCCGAGGAGTAGGTAACGCCAGCGATGTCCTGCTTGGCGACCTTGACCTCCCGACCCTGCTGGGTCTCGGTGGACACCTCGGGCCAGACGCCCTTGATGTAGTAGTCGTCTTCGCCATCGATGGGTTCGAGTTCGATGGGAATCTGTGGCATCCCGCGCGGCGCGGGACCGTCCGTGTTCTCGACCGCACGGAAGGTGGTTGTCCCACCACCCTGGCCGCTCGGGGCTGTCGCGGAGTTGACCGCGGCGGACCCTGCAGTGGTAATCCCTGCAAGTGTCGCACCGCCCACGACGCCCTTTACGAAGCGGCGACGGTCCGATTCGACCGGATATTTGTCTTCGTCGACTGGCATGGTTTATTTCTTGTAGTAGGGGTAGACAGCACGCTTGAGTGTGTCCATGGCGGATGCACCGCCGATACTGACGCCATCGGCGTCCTCCTCGCGGATGTAGAGGTCCTCCCACTTGCGACGACGCTTCTTGACGATCATCACGTCGGGGAGGAACTCCTTGCGGTACAGCATCAGGATGAACGCGAGGTCGACGAAGATGATCGCGAGCAGGAACCCGAGATACATGTTCCCGACTTCGTCGAGGCCCCACCCGTTGACGAGACCGAACGTGAACAGACCGACGAACACGATCTCGATGACGGTGAGGAGCACGATGGCGACTGCTGCGGCCGTGCTCTCGCGAGCCGGTTCGTAGCGGTGGATGTCACCGTAGTTGCTTCCTTTCGTTGACATTGTTTACTTCCTCCCTGGGCTGCTGGTGTGTGCGGATTCGCCGTACTTGATGACGTAGAACGTGAACATGAGCGAGGCGATGATCGCGAGGATGGTCGCGATGCCGACCCAGTGTGCCTGGAACGGGACGCCCATGTGTTCGGGGTCCGCTTCGCCGCCGCCACCACCGCTGGACGGTGCCTGGCCGGTCTCGTTGACCACGATGGAACCGACCATCCCGAGGCCGGCGTGGGGGTCACACTGGTACTCGTAGGTGCCCAGGGTCTCGAACGTCGAACTGAACGAGAACCCGGTGTTCTCGATGGGCGTGTGTCCCTCCCACGATGCGCCTTCGGGGACGCTCGTCGGACTCACGTTGTGGTTGTCGGACTCCCAGACGAACTCGACGGTCGTCCCGGGCGTGATGTACAGGGGGCTGTCCGTCCCGGGTGTGTACACGTATTCGCCGCCGGGCCCGACCTGGACGGTCTCTGTACCTCCGCCGCCGCCACCAGAGGTGCCGGTTCCAGTACCTGTCCCGGTACCTGTGCCGGTCCCCGTGGCGGTGCCGGACGTTCCGGAGGTCGTCGTTGTCTCCTCCTGCCCGGCAGCAGACGCCGCCGTGCTCGCTGCTGCAGCGCCTCCGGCAACGCCGCTGGCAGCCTTCAGAAAGTCCCGCCTATTCATACATGAAATGCTCAGGATTGGGTTCGCTTAAACCCACCGATGCCGCCGCCGAGAACGGGGTTAGGAATCGGGGTTTGCGGCGGATTCCGTCGGTTCGGCTCCACCGTTGGACGGTATCGCCTCGTGGCCTTCGATGGGCTCGACAGGCGGGAGGAACTCGGGGCGCTCACCGTCTTCGAGGCCGATGGCTCGGAGCCGGTCCTTGTACTCCTTCGCCCGGAAGCGGTCGGACAGGCGGGCGTTCGCGACGGTCAGGAAGAGGATACCGGCGGTGAGCAGGAAGACGAGTCCGGCGACCACCATCACCCCTTTCGCGATGGCAGCGTCGCCCGGGCCGCCCGGGTTCGGGGCGAACGCTGCGCCGCCGAACAGTGCCAGCGCACTCAGGGCGAGCACGAACGCGACGGCCTGGAGCATCCAGTTGCCGAGCTGGCCGCTGCCTTCGGGCACCTCGTCGGGGTGGGGCAGGACGGCGTTCGCCTGCGCGTCCGACGGGTCGTACTCCTCCATCGAGCAGAGCGCGACGGTCGGTTTGACGTCCCGGAGGACGGTCCCGAACCCGTCCGTCGAGCCGTCGGGGTACACCAGCGCGTAGCCCTCGTCGGAGTACGCGAGCAGACAGTGCTCGCCCTCGTACCGGACGCGCTCGACGATGGCGAACACGTCGCGGCTGGCGACCTGGGCGTTCAGGTCGCGTTCGACGCGGTCGAGAAGCTCCTCGCCGACGATCCACGTCTCGGGGTCGAACACGGCGTCCCACTCCTCGTAGGACATCTCGGCCATGTCCTGTGGGCCGAAGTTCTCGAAGTCGTAGGTCTCCTCGACACGTCGGCGGAGTTCGTCCTCGGACGGCTCCGCCACGTCGGTGTCGGACCCGCCGTCCGCCCGTTTCGGTCGAGTCATCTGCCGGGAGGTTAGGTCTGGACCAGTATACGCTTTCCGAACGCGTCTCCCTGCCCGGATTCAGACCGTTTAACCCGACGGCCCACCGAGACAGGCACATGGTCGCCGACACGACGATTGCGACGGTCGCGCTCGCCCTCGTGACGGCGAGTTTCCCGTTCTATCTGTACGGTGCCTGGATCATGATCGACACCGACACCGTCACCTGGGACGTGCTCATCTACCACCTGAAGTTCATCGTGACCGGGCTCACCCTGAACACGGTGCCGGTGGTCACCTGGATGGGCCCGCGACTGTTCGAACAGCTCGGCGGGCTGTCCGCACTGCACGCCTTCCTCGGGCTGCAGGCGTACGCCCTGCTGGTGTTCGCTCTCACGGGTATCGTCCGTATCCTCGGCGCGAAGCGCCGGTACAACCTGTATCACGACCCGGACCAGGACGTCGACCTGGACGACCTCGGGGAGAACATGGAACACTGGCGGCGACGCCTCCGCGTCGGCGTGTTCGGGTACGTGGTCTTCTGGATACTCGCGTACATCGTGGGCGTCGCTCGCTATCTCATCAGGTACGGGTTCCTCCAGGCCCCGTTCTGAGGCTCAGTTCGGTCCCTGGTTGGGCATCTCGTCGGGGCCGTTGTCCGCGTTGGTCTGGTTCTGGGCGGTCGTGCTCTCTTTCTCGGTGTTCTTCTGTCGGCCGGGCTCGCGCTCTGTCTCTTCACGGTCTTCGACGGACTCCTCGTGCGCTTCGTCGGTGCGCTCGCGCTCCTCCGCCGGAACCGGTTCGTCGGTCTCGCCGGGTGGGTTCTCCCCGCGCTCTCCGAGTTCGTCGGGGATGCCGGACTCGTTTCGTTGCTCGACGTGTGTGTTCTGGTCGCGGGATTCCTCGTCTCCCATACCTCCCGCTTACGCCGACACCGAGGTCAGTGTCGCGCCTATTCCACTAGCCCTCGCGGCTGCATGAGTGGAAAACAGTCGATTGTTATCAACTTCACTGGGTGGGAGGGTTCTACGTCCAGGGCTCGCCAGAGGCGAGGTCGACCTCGCCGTCGCCCTTCTCCGACGGGCAGATGTCCGCGAGGACGCACGCGTCGCAGTCGGGGTTGCGTGCGTCACAGACCGCTCGCCCGTGGTCGATGAGCAGATGGGTGAACTGCTGCCAGTGCTCCTCGGGGACGACCGGCATGAGGTCGTCCTCGATGGCGTCAGGGCGCTCCTCCTCGGTCAGGCCCAGCCTGCGGGAGATGCGCTGGACGTGCGTGTCGACGACGATACCCTCGACGATGTCGTGGCCGTGCTGGAGGACGACGTTCGCGGTCTTGCGGCCGACGCCCGGCAGCTCGGTCAGCTCGTCCATGGTGTCTGGCACCTCGCCGTCGTGTTCCTCGACCATGATGCGCCCGGCCTCGACGAGGTAGCCCGCCTTGTTGTTGTGGAAGGTGATGCCGTAGATGTCCTCCGCGAGTTCTTCCTCGTCGGCCGCAGCGTAGTCGGCCGCGGTCTGGTACTTCTCGAACAGGTCCTCGGCGACCTTGTTGACGCGCTCGTCCGTGCACTGTGCCGAGAGGACGACCGCCACCAGCAGCTCGAGGCGGTTACGGTAGCGCAGCGAGATGGTCGAATCGGGATACTCCTCCTGGAGTCGGTCGACGACCGTTTCGGCCTGTTCCGTGCGTGAATCGAGTGGTGTGCCCATGGTGGAGTGTACGAGGGGCCGGGTTTCAGCGGTTCGGTTCGCGGAGTCGTGTGACCTTACGTGTAATGGCCAATGGTTATGCGCCGTGCGAACAACCACCATAGTGAGGCGTTCCCCGTCCGACTCTGCCGGGCGCTCGTTCCACCTGCCTGTGAGGCACCCATACACACGCTTCGGAGCGGCCGTCCGGCGGGTAGGGGGGTCCGGGGAAGCCTCGTGCCCGAAGCACCTCGTGAACCGACACCACTGGACTCCGTCCAGGCCCGACCACCGGGTGCCTCCGACGACCAGAGCCAGCGAACCAGTACCTGGCACCCGGCTTCTCGTTTCCGGACGTTCCGACAGCTTCGACCTCGCCGACCGTTGCCGTGACTTTTAAGCGCGCACTCGTTGGGTACTCACATATGAAAGCAACCGCGATGGCGCACCCGATCCAGGGCCTCGTCAAGTACCACGGTATGCGTGACTCCATCGAACGACTCCCGTACCACGATTCCATCAGCGTGTGTACGGCCCCGAGTCACACCAAGACGACCGTGGAGTTCTCCATGGACTACGACGAGGACGTCTACATCGTCGACGGCGAGGAACTCGACGGGCACGCGTACGACCGGGTCGAGCGCGTCGTCGAGAAGGCGCGCTCGATGTCCGACGCCGCCCACACCGTCTACCCGGTGAAGCTCGAATCCGAGAACTCCTTCCCCTCCAACGTCGGGCTTGGCTCCTCGTCCTCCGGCTTCGCGGCCGCCGCGATGGCCCTGGCCGAGGCCGCCGAACTCGACGCCACACTGGAAGACATCTCGACCATCGCGCGCGTCGGCTCCTCCTCTGCGGCCCGCGCCGTGACAGGCGGCTTCTCCTACCTGAGCGCCGGTCTCAACGACGAGGACTGCCGCTCGCACCGCATCGAGACGGCGCTCGACGACGAACTCAAGACCATCGTCGCGCTCGTCCCGGCGTACAAGAACACGGACGACGCGCACGAGGAGGCCGCGGACAGCCACATGTTCGACGCCCGGCGCGCCCACGTCCAGGACCAGCTCGTCGAGATGAAAGACGCGCTCCACGACGACGACCTCGACCGCGTCTGTGAGATCGCCGAGCACGACTCGCTCTCGCTGGCCGCGACGACCATGACCGGTCCCGACGGGTGGGTCTACTGGCAGCCCGCCACGCTCGCCGTGTTCAACAAGGTCCGCGAACTCCGCAACGAAGGCTACCCCGACGACGACGACGTCGACTCGGTGCCGGTGTGGTTCTCGACCGACACCGGCGCGTCCGTGTACGTGAACACGACCGCCGAGCACGCCGAGCGGGTCAAGGAAGCCGTCGCGGAGACGGGCGTCCGCACGACCATCTGGGAGGTCGGTGGCTCCGCGAAGTTGCTCGACGACGACGAAGGTCTCTTCTAACCGAGCGCGACCGTTTTCGACACAGGGTTACCGGAACGACGGCCGCCAGTACAGCAATCCCACGGTCACGACGAACACGCCCGTCGAGAGCGGGAGCGACTGCTGCATCGCCGCCGTCGCCAGCGCCGAGGAACTCCCGGCCACACCGGTGACGATGGTCGCGATGACCGGCCAGCTACAGGAGACACAGGAGAGCAGGCCGAGGACGCCCGAGACGGCCGAACCGGCCGCGTCGATGATGGTCGCGTACACCAGGTATGTCAGCGCGGCGTAGCCGATCAGCTTGTACGGAAGGATGGTCACGTTCACCAGCTGGCTCTCGTAGGAGAAGGCGGGGCCGAACCCCGGCGGGAGCGCGGTCGAGACGTACCAGCCGAACGAAGGCTGGTATGCGCCGGTGTCGAAGAACATGTAGCCCTGGCTCCAGAGCCCCCCGAAGTACGCGAGGACGAGACCGTATCCGAGGGCGATGGCCGCGGCGCGGCGCTTCCGTCCGGTCGGTGCGGGTGGCACCTTCGCCCGCCAGAGCGCCCACAGTCCGAGGTTCACCCAGACGAACGGGAGCACGAGCGTCCCGAGCGAACTGGTCCCGCCGCTCGCGAGGAACAGGCCGACCAGTAGTGCCTCGCCGGTCAGGACGATGAAGAAGGCAAAGAGCGTCTCCGGTTCGGGAACGACCGTCTCCGGGTCGAGGTCGACGCGTTCGAAGGCCATCAGAAGGCGAGTGAGTCGACGACGATGGCCACCAGGAGCGCGCCGAGGTAGGCGTTCGAGGCGTGGAACGCGCGGAACGCGGCGTCCGACGTCTGCTCGTGGTGGAGTCGGACGACCATCCAGAGGAACACCGCCCCGAGGGCCACGCTGACGAGCGCGTACAGCAGCCCCAGCGACGAGACCGCCGAGAGGAACGCCGCACTGACCAGCGTCGCCGCGAGGTACCAGACGATGTGCTTTCGCGTCACGGCCTCACCCCGGACGACCGGGAGCATCGGGAAGCCGCCGCGGGCGTAGTCCTCCTTGTACGCCAGCGCGAGGTTGTAGAAGTGCGCCGGCGTCCACAGGAAGATGACGCCCGCGAGCGCGAGCCCGGGGAGGCCGATGGTCTCCGTGACAGCGGCCCAGCCGATGAGCGCGGGGAGCGCGCCGGCCGCGCCGCCGATGACGGTGTTCGAGACGTAGTTCGGCTTCAGCACCAGCGTGTACACGACGCTGTAGAACACGATGGCGGTCAGACCCAGCCCCGCGGCGAGCAGGTTGAGTTGGGCGAACGCGAACAGTGACGCGGCGGTGAGCAGGAAGCCGAACGCGAGTGCGTTCCGGACCGGAATCACGTCGACTGCGAGCGGGCGGTCGGAGGTCCGCTGCATCCGGCGGTCGACGTCGCGTTCGAGGACCTGGTTGAACGTCCCGCTCGCGCCGATGGAGAGGATTCCCCCGAGGAGCGTCCAGCCGACCGTCTCGAGTCGCAGCGCCGGACCGGCAGCCAGTGCCATTCCGGCGGCAGCGACGAGGCAGAGGAGCCACATCAGCCGCGGCTTCATCATCCGGAAGTACGCGTTCGCAGTGAGTTTCGCGCGTGCGAGGAGCCCCGATGGCAGCTCGACGCGGCCGTCTGTCGGTTCCCCGTCGAACGCGTCGGGCTCGGGAACCGGGTCCCAGTCGGGCTCGCTTGCGGTTTCGGTCTCGAGCGTCCACGCCAGCGCGACGACGATGGCGGTGAAGATGCCGACGCCGACCGTGAGGTGGACGGCCGACAGCAGGCCGGTCGAACTGGTCGTCGCGGCGACCGCCCCGAGACCCACCTGGAGCGGGTACAGTACGAGTGAAAGTGTCAGCGCGAGCCGGACCCGACGGTCCACGTCACGGCCGAGCCAGGCGACCGCGACCGTCGCGAGGACGGTCAGGCCCACCAGCAGGGCAGCGACGCGGTGGCCCCACGCGATGACGAGGGCCTGGTCCGACAGAGGGACGACCCACTGTCCGTTGCACGCCGGCCACGTCGGGCACGCATCCGAGGCACCCGTGATGGCTGTCGTCGCCCCCACGATGATGAGCAGGTAGACGCCCATCGCCGCTGTTGCGAGCAGCCCGGTGAAACGGGCGTGGGTCCTGACGGGGGTCGGGAATTGACGAGACACGGCAATCACTGGATGATTCGGCTCCGCGTACTTAGAGCCCGCGCTTTGCCGCCAGACAGCGGTCCCCGGTGGCGAAAGTCAGCACATATTTAACCCCGAGTTCCTAACCGTCGAATCGACATGAACGCAAAGCGGCTGGCCCCGGCTGCCCTGCTCGGGGCGGCGTTCCTGCTGCTGCTCGCGGACCCGGTCGCAGCGCAGGCGTCGACAACAGAAGAGGCGATTCGGGGACTGAACGAGAAACTGCTCGTCGTCGCCATCCCCATCACGGTACTCGTCGAGGGCGTCCTCATCTACACCGTCCTCAAGTACCGCAAGAGCGACGAGGCGAAGCCGACGCGGGAGAACCGCCGGCTGGAGATAACCTGGACCGTCGCGACGGCGGTCATCCTGCTGTTCGTCGGCCTCTCCGCCACGATGACGATGGCCGACCCCGCCATCATCGCGGACGGCGTGGACGACCGCGCGGACGTCCCATCTGACGCCGAGCACATCGGCGTCGAGGCGCGGACGTACGCCTGGACGTTCACCTACGACAAGCACAACGTCACCTCCAGCCAGAAGCTCGTCATCCCGAAGGACCAGGAGACGTACTTCAACGTCACCACACAGGACTGGCTGCACGCGGTCCACGTGCCTGGACTCGGACTCAAGCAGGACGCGGTCCCCGGCCAGAACCACTACCTCATGACCGAGGCGAAGGAGGTCGGCACCTACCAGGGCTACTGTGCTGAGTACTGTGGTGTCGGTCACTCGGGCATGATGTTCGAGGTCGAGGTCATGCCCCAGGACGAGTACCAGGACTGGCTCACGTCCCAGTGTGAGGACGCTGGCGGGAGCTGGGACGCTGGTGCCCAGACCTGTACCGCGGGCAACAGTTCGTCGTCCAGTTCGGCCGTCGCAGCATAACGGTTCCCGACGCTCGTTCTTCACCGGTCTCGCGTCCACCGCCAGAGCCTCGCGTTCGGCACACGTCCCCACGCTTGCTGTCAGATATGCCGGGCGAACACGCTTGGATGGATTTTTAGTAGTCGGGTCGTAAGCCCCGTGTATGACAGTCGCGGAAGACGCTGACGACCACGGTCACGGGCACCACCTGCCGGCCGTCGAGGACTGGCCGAAGGGGTTCGGCGAGGCCAGCTGGTGGCCCTTCATCACGGCCATCGGTGGGGGCGGAATCTACCTCGCCGCGGCCCTCTTCGTACTGGCGAACAAGGATATTCTCGGCATGGGCGCGTTCACCGGCGTCGCCATCGGGAGCACGTTCCTGTTCCTGGTCGGGCTGTTCGGGTGGCTCTACCACACCTTCATCAGCACGTTCTGGGAGCGCGGCGCGAACGAGAAGAGCGAACACAAGCTCCGCTGGGGGATGGTCGCGTTCCTCGGGAGCGAGGTCGCCACGTTCAGTGCCGGCTTCATCTACTACTTCTTCATCCGGGTCGGTGGCCTGGGTGAACTCCCGCACCTGTTCGGGAGCCTCGTCATCATCAACACGCTGTTGCTGGTGCTGTCGAGTGTCACCATCCACTTCGCGCACACGTCCCTGCTGAAGGGTAACCGCAAGCGCTTCATCGGGCTGCTCGCCGCGACGCTCCTGCTGGGCGTCGTCTTCATCGGCGGCCAGGTGTACGAGTACTACAAGTTCATCGCACACGACGGCTTCATCGTCGGTGCCGAAGCGTTCGACCAGACCTTCGCGTCCGGCTTCTACGCGCTGACCGGCCTGCACGGCCTGCACGTGAGCCTCGGTGCGGTCCTCATCGGCATCGTGTTCGTCCGCGCTCTGCGCGGACAGTACTCCGCGGAGCGCCACGTCTCCGTGAGCACCGTCTCGATGTACTGGCACTTCGTCGACGCCGTCTGGATCTTCCTCGTCGTCGTCCTGTACGCCGGCGCGTAAGCCAGCCAGACACATTTCGTTCTCGATGATTCGCTGGACCCGGAGCCGCCGCGCACTCGTCGCCCTCCTCGGAGTGGTGACGCTGGCGTCCGGAACGGCGCTCGCCCATGGTGGCTCCCTGCGCGGACAGGCGGAGACGCTCACGATTCCGACGTGGCTGTTCCTGCTGACCGGCGGAGCCGCCGTCGGGGCGTCGTTCCTGCTCGCGACGCTCGTCACGGACCGGCGGTGGATCGCCACCATCGACGACTGGCAGCGGTTCCTCGGCCGCGTCCCTGCCGCCGTCAGAACCTACCTCGCGCCGGCGGTCGGCCTCGTCGGATTGGCCGCGATCCTCGGCTTCGGCTTCTTCGCACCGACCCTCGGACTGGATGCACCGCTTCGTAATCTCGCGGTGTTGCTCGTCTGGGTCGGCTGGTGGGCCGGCTACACGATGTCGGTGTACCTGGTCGGGAACACCTGGCCCGCGCTGAACCCGTTCCGGACCCTCGCACGAATCCTGCCGACGCGAGGGCGGTCGTACCCCACGGACGCGGGCGCGTGGCCGGCCGTCTTCGGCCTGCTCGCGCTGGTGTACGTCGAGGTCGTCACGCCACTGGCCGACGACCCGCAGCTCCTCGCGGGAGTCGTCGCGGTGTACGGCGTGCTGACGCTGGCCGGTGCCGTGACGTTCGGCCACGAGACGTGGTTCGCACGCGCCGACCCGGTGTCGCGAGTGTTCCAGGCATACGGGCGCGTCGCACCCCTCGCACGCACCGACGACGGCCTCCGGCTCCGACTGCCCGGGATGGCCCTCTCGGACGCGAGCGAGCACCGGGGCCCGGGCGAGGTTGCGTTCGTCGTCGCCCTGCTGTGGGGGACGACCTTCGACGGCTTCGTCACCACGCCCGCGTGGGGCGACTTCGCCAGGGCTGCCGTGGCAACGGGTGTGCCGGCCCTGCTGGTGTACCTCCTGACGTACCTGCTCGGGTTCGGCGTGTTCCTCGGCGCGTACCTGCTGGCGGCCCGGCTGGCGCGCCGGACCGGCGACACCTACCTCACCGCGCGCGAACTCGCGCGCCGGTTCGCCCCGCCCCTGCTCGCTATCGCGGCGGGGTACCACCTCGCGCACTACCTGGGGTACTTCGTCTCGCTGTCGCTCCCGCTGGGGAGCGCGCTGGCGACCCCGCTCTCGCCGCCGCTGAACCCCCAGCAGTTCGTGCTACCGTCGTGGATCGCCGGGCTCTCCCTCGCGTTCGTCCTGCTCGGGCACCTGCTCGCCATCTGGGTGGCCCACGCGGCCGCCTACGACCTGTTCCCGAGCCGCCTGCAGGCCGTCCGCAGCCAGTACCCGTTCATCGCCGTGATGGTGCTCTACACGATGGTGAGCCTGTGGGTCGTCGCGGAACCGAACCAGCTGCCACCGTTCCTATGACACGCAGAATCGACCATGCCGAGTTAGAGACCGAGGTGCCCGCGGGTGAGGAGCCGCATCGCTGCCCGTACTGCGACCGCCCCTTCCGGGAGGCAGAGTACCGCACCTTGCACGTCGGATTGACCCACTACGACGTGATGACCGACGACGAGCACGACCGGTTCCAGGACGCCTATCGCGGCGAGTCCGACGAACTCGGGCTGTTCCGACTCAAGACGTTCGCGGTGCTGGTGCTGTTGTACTTCGGGATGCTGATGCTCTACTCGATAGTCACCTGAAAACGCGACGCGAAATCGCGTCACCGCGTCGGGTGTGCTATGGAAAGTCGACGCGGATATGCTCGTTTTCTGCCGTGTTTGATAAGTGTTCTTTTGTGTGGTTGTTCACGTCCCTCACATGCCCATGTCTTCGGCGGCCCCGGGCACGGGAAGGTCGTGCTCGGAGACGCCCAGCAGCTCGGCGACGTGGTCGAGCGCCATGTCGAAGCCGTAGTAGCGCTCGAGTTCGTCGCCGTCGGCGGTCGGGCGGACCTTCAGCATCGCGTAGCCCTCGATGTTCTGGGCGACTGCCGCCGTCTTCCCGCCCTTGTCGAACTCCAGGAGGCGTTCCGTCTCGGTCTCGGAGTAGCGTGCTGTGATGCCGTTCGCCTCGGCAGTGTCGTCGCTCATACCCCCGCTTGGGACCGGGTGTTTTCGTACGTACCGGTTCCGTGCGACCCTGCCGACGTCGGTGGGCCGTCTCGCAAACGAAACACACCTGTGACCCGCGCGACACCGTCGAGGTATGACGAAGTGGCTCCAGAGTGGCCGCCGCCGCGACCTCTGCTTCCTCCTCGCGGACGCGGGCGAGCTTCCGGCCCAGCGCCTCAAGACGCGCCTCGAACAGCACTACGACGACCGTATCGACCCGAAGTCGTTCTACGGAACGCTGGAGGCGATGGTCGGGTCGGGCTTCCTCACGACGCGGACGGAGGGGCTGCACGACGTGTACGCGCTGACCGAGGCGGGCGAGGCACGGCTCCGCGAGCACTACGAGTGGGTCAGTTCGTGCGTCGATGGCAATACGGGCGAGGTCGAGTAGGCGGACATCTCCCCTCGTCTCGGCGGGTTCGGGTTGGGCGAACGAGGTGTCGGACAGGGCCTCTACCACCACCTCGGTGTAAGAACGCCGACAGAAATGCGTTTCTGCTGACGTTTTTCTCCCGTCCGTGATACCAGTCCGACGATGACACGAGGACGAACCGAGACACAGCACCACTGGCCAACGCCCCGCCCCCACGAGACCGAGGTCCTCCTCCTCGGAACGTACCACATGGACAACCCCGGTCTGGACGTGGTGAACGTCGATGCCGACGACGTGCTGGCACCGGCCCGGCAGCGGGAACTTCGTGACCTTGCCGACCGACTGATATCCTGGGACCCGGACCTCGTCGCCATCGAACGCCCCCACGACCGACAGGACCAGGTCGACTCGCTGTACGAGGACTATCGAACTGGTGTCCGAACCTACGATGCGGAAGCCACCGTCGACCCCCCGCATCCCGCGCGGAACGACCCGACCACAGAGTGTCGAAGCGAGACCGTGCAGGTCGGGTTCAGGCTCGCAGACCGACTCGACCACGAACGAGTTCACGCCGTCGACTGCCCGATGAGACTCGACGCCCGGACAGACGACGAAGCAGAGGCGGTCGACCTCGGCGAACTGACCCGGAGAGCCACGTCGGAACTCGATGTCCCACTCCCGGACCCCGGGGCGAAGCAACGTGAAACCGACGAACACCTGCACGAATCGACCATCCCGGAACACCTTCACTGGCTGAACCAGGAGGACCGTCTTCACGGAAATCACGACCTGATGTTCGCGGCCGCGATGGCTGGTACAGACCGTCGGTATCTCGGCTCCGAACTGCTGGGAGCGTGGTACGAACGAAACCTGCGAATGGTCGAGAACGTCTGGCGGGCGACCGACGACACCGACGAACGGGTCCTCCTCCTCGTCGGGAGCGGGCACGTCCACGTCCTCCGCCACCTCTTCGACGAGATGCCGATGTGCTGCCCGGTCAGCCCGCTTCCGCTGCTCGGATGAGTCCTGTCTCTTTCACGCCCGGAACGTGGCCCGGAAGAGTCCGACTGCGAGCAGCGTGCCAGCCGCGAGGAACCCGGCCGCGACGAACACGCCGGGACCCGACGCGAGCCCGAAGCTCCCGAGCAGGATTCCCACGAGAAACAGCCCGCCGGCGATGCCGACCCCGAGCCAGCCGGCCCGGAGCAGGCCCATCGACTCAGTCGAGCAGCTGTGCCGCGATGGTGTTCCGGAGGACCTCGGAGGTCCCCTCGTAGATCTCGTTCAGCTTCGCGTCGCGGTAGAAACGCTCCGCGGGGAAGTCCTTCGTGTAGCCGTAGCCGCCGTGGATCTGGATGCCCTCGTTGGCGACCTCGCGGCTGATCTCGGAGGCGTAGAGCTTGGCCTGTGCGGCCTCCTTGATGAACTTCTCGCCGCGGATCTTCTTGTCCGCGGCCTGGTGCATCAGCAGCTTCGCGCACTGGATCTTCGTGTCCATGTCCGCGAGCTTGTGCTGGATGGCCTGGAACTCCGAGATGGGCTGGTCGAACTGCTCGCGCTGCTGGGAGTACTCGAGCGCCTGGTCGAGCGCGGCGCGCGCGATGCCGACGGAGCGGGCCGCGATGGTGATGCGGCCGCCGTTGAGCGTCTTCAGCGCGTGGACGAAGCCGTCGCCCTCGTCGCCGAGGAGCCGGTCTTCGGGGATGCGCAGGTCGTCGAAGCGGAGTTCTGCGGTCGGACAGCCCTTGTCGCCGAGCTTGTCCTCGGTTCCCTCGACGATGAAGCCGTCGTCCTCCTCGGGGCGGACGATGAACGAGGAGATGCCCTTGTTGCCGGCGTCGGGGTCGGTCTTCGCGAAGACGGTGACGGTGTCGGCGACCGACCCGTTGGAGATCCAGAGCTTGCCGCCGTTGATGACGTACTCGTCGCCGTCACGCTTCGCGGTCGTCGTCATCGCGGGCACGTCGGAACCGGCCTGGGGCTCCGAGAGCGCGAACGCGCCGATGTCTTTCCCTTCGGCGAGCGGTGTGAGGTACTCCTGTTTCTGGTCCTCGTCACCGAACTCGTAGAGCATGTTGCCGGCGAGCGAGATGTGGGCGGCGACGATGGTGCCGAGGCCGCCAGAGCCGCGCGAGATCTCCTCCAGGCCGATGGCGTAGGAGTGGTAGTCGAGGCCGGCACCACCGTACTCCTCCGGGAAGGGCATGCCCATGAGGCCGAGGTCGGCCATCTCCGAGACGAGGTCGGCGGGGAACTCGTCGTCGTGGTCGATGTCGGCGGCGACCGGCACGACCTCCTCGTCGACGAAGTCCGCGACCATGTCACGAATCTGCTTTTGTTCAGTGGAGAGACTGAAGTCCATACACGAAGGTACGGCCGTCGTCCCTTTACTCTTGCTACAACCCTCTCGAAAATACCTGATAATCACGGTTGCTGTCCGATTCCCGGTCCCTGTCTCTCCCGAAAGGTAGAAACGACTACAGGCCTCCCATCATGAGTATGGAGCATCCGGTTCGCCGACAGGGCCACCCCGCTGTGAAGACTACCACGGCAGGTGGGTTTTTCAGAGTGGAATACACAGGGGTAGGTGGATGAACGAGGAACAGGCCGCGTATCCCGTGGACGACGACCTCGCGTGGTGTTACGACGCGGTGCAGGGCGTCTCGCGGACGTTCGCGATCACCATCGAGGAACTCGAGGAGCCGACGGCCCGTCACATCTGTCTGGGCTATCTGCTCTGTCGCGTTGCCGACACCGTCGAGGACGCGGGCCACATCCCGCCGGCGGAGAAGGCCGAGCTGTTGCGCATGTATGCGGACGTGCTGGACGAGGAAGACCCGACGACCGCCGTGGACTTCCGCGAACAGGTCGACCCGTGGATTCCGGACGAACTGAACGACGACTGGGAGGTGGTCGCGGAGTCACCCCGCGTCGTCGAGACGTATCGACAGCTCTCGCCGGAGGCCCGCGAGGACATCCTGCCGCCGGTGCTCGAACTCACCAACGGCATGGCCGAGTTCGTCGACCGCCACGCCGACTCGGGCGGACTCCGCATCCAGACGCTGGACGAACTCGAGGAGTACTGCTGGTACGTCGCCGGCACGGTCGGCTCGCTCGTCACCGGACTGGTGACCCGCGGCACGTCCGAGTCCCGCGAGACCCGTCTCTGGGACAACGCGCGCTCGTTCGGGCTGCTGTTGCAGCTCGTCAACGTCGCCAAGGACGTGAGCGACGACTACCAGGAGGAGAACAACGTCTACCTGCCCGCCGAATGGCTGGCCGAGGAGGGCGTCGACCGTGACAACGTCCTCGACCCCGAGAACGAGGAGGAGGTCGCGACGGTCATCGAGCGCGTGGTCGACCACGCCTCGGGCTACCTCGACGACACGCAGACCTACCTCGAAGCGCTCCCCGAGCATCGCGGGAACCGCCTCTCGGCGTGGGGCATCCCCTACCTGCTCGCGGTCGCGACGCTGCGGGAACTGCGCAAGCGCCCCGCCGACGTGGTCCGCGAGGGTGGCGTGAAGATCTCCCGGATGGAGGTCATCGCCATCATCGGCTGGTTCCGCCAGCACGGCGACCGGCAGGCGCTGGAGCAGGTCCGCAACATCATCGAGAACAAGCCGCTTCACGAAGCCGACGTGTCGGTGTAGCCCGGTCTGGCGACGGGCTGCGCCGGCTGTACCGTCGACCGCCAGGCACTATTTCCTGACTCGCGAGTCACAACCATGGTCGCCGACGGCGCTGGGACTGGGACAGCGAGCGGGCTACTGCTGTGGGACCAGACGGCAGCAGCCGTCAGAACTGGGGCTCGAAGCCGCGGCGCTCGGCGACCGTCCGCCCGAGGGCGAACAGTGGCACGCCGAGCAGCGCGGACCCGACGAGGAGTCCCCAGAACGTCGTCGGCGTGACGAACACGACCCCGGTTCGGGGGACGAGGAGGAGCAGCGCGACGACAGCGATGGCTGCGTGTGGAGGGCGCATCGGCTAGGTCGTCTCATGGATTCGACAAATAGTTTCTGCGGTCGCGGGGTTGACCCCGGGAGTCGGCGCTCAGTCGTACTCGTAGAAGCCCTTGCCCGTCTTCTTGCCGAGGTCGCCCGCGTCGACCTTGCGCTTCAGCAGGTACGCCGGCTTGTACCGGTCGCCGAGTTCCTCGTGGAGCGTCTCGGTCGCGTGCAGGCAGATGTCCAGCCCGATGTGGTCGGCCAGCTGGAGGGGGCCCATCGGGACGTTCGTCCCGAGTTTCATGCCCGTGTCGATGTCCTCCTTCGTGGCGACGCCCTCGTCGAAGGCGCGGATGCCCTCGTTGATCCACGGCATGAGGATACGGTTCGCGACGAAGCCGGGCTTGTCGTCGGACTCCCAGGTCTCCTTGCCCATCGCCTCGGCGAGGTCGTGGGCGAGCTGGAGGGCCTCGTCGCTGGTCTTCTCGCCGTAGACGATCTCGACGCCCTTCATCACCGGGACGGGGTTCATGAAGTGGAGGCCGACGACGCGCTCCTCGGAGTCGATGGCGGAGGCGATCGTCGTGATGGAGAGCGTGGAGGTGTTGGTCGCGATGAAGGCCTCGTCGTCGACGACGCCTTCCAGTTCCGCGAAGATGTCCTGCTTGATGTCCATGTCCTCCAGGGCGGCCTCGACGACGGCCTGGCAGTCCGCGAGGTCGTCGAGCGCGGTCGTGCCCTCGATTCGCTCCATGGTCTCGGCCTTCTCGGTCTCGCTCAGCTTGTCCTTCGCGACGAACCGGTCGAGCGAACTCTCGATGCTGTCGAACCCGTTCTGGACGTACTCGTCCTCGATGTCGCGCATGACGACGTCGTAGCCGTGCATGGCGGCGACCTGTGCGATGCCGCTGCCCATTGTCCCTGCGCCGATGACGCCGATCCGCTCGATGCTGTCGAGGTCGTACACCATGTGTCGCAATTCTTGCGAACCCGTCCTAAGCCTGCCGGTCCCAGCGCAACTGCCAACCCCCTGGCACGCCTCTCTCCCCATGTGACGGAACTGCTCACGGTCGTGGTCGCGGTCGTCGGGCTCGGCGTCGCGGCCCAGGTCATCGCGGACCGGCTCCGCATGCCCAGCGTCCCGCTGCTGGTGCTCGTCGGCCTCCTGCTCGGACCGGAGGGTGTCGGCCTCGTCAAGCCCGCGACCTTCGGTGACGCGCTCTCGGTCATCGTGGGCATCAGCGTCGCCATCATCGTCTTCGAGGGCGCGTTCAACCTCAAGTCGAAGACGTTCAAACGCGCCCCCTCGGCGACAATCACGCTCATCACCGTGGGAGTACTCATCTCGTTCCTCGGCACCGCCGTCGCAGTGCGGTTCTTCCTGAGCGCGACATGGGGCGTCTCCCTGCTCGTCGGGGCGCTCCTGGTCGCGACCGGCCCGACGGTCATCACGCCGATCCTCTCCGTGGTCCGGGTGCGTCCTCGCGTCGCGGCCACGCTGGAGGTCGAGAGCATCATCAACGACGTGACGGCGGCCATCCTCGCCGTGGCGACCTTCGAGGCCCTGACCGCCGAGAACCCGACGCTGGCGAACGTGACGACGGCGTTCGGCCATCGTCTGCTCGTCGGCGCGCTCGTGGGGGTCGTCGTCGCCGGCCTCCTCTGGTACCTGTTCGAGCAGGTCGAGCACTCGCCGTGGAACGCGCCGCAGAACGCGCGACTGCTGGTGCTCGCCAGCGCCGTCGTCGCGCACGGGACCGCCGAACTGGTCGTCGGCGAGGCCGGCATCGCGGCGGCGGCCACCGCGGGCGTCGTGTTGGGCAACGCGAACCTCGCCTACGAAGCCAACATCGCCTCGTTCAAGGACGACGTGACGGTCCTATTGCTCTCGTTCGTGTTCATCATCCTGACCACCCTCGTCGATTTCGACGAACTGCTCGTCCTCGGGATGGGCGGGGTCCTCGTGGTGGCCGTCGTGTTGCTGGTCGTCCGCCCCCTGTCGGTGTTCGTCTCCACGTGGGGCAGCACCTTCGACGTCCCCGACAGACTGTTCATGAGCTTCGTCGCGCCCCGCGGCATCGTCCCGGCCAGCGTCGCGACCCTGTTCGCCCTCGAACTCCGGGAGTTCGACCCGACCGGCGCGTCCATCCTCGTCGGGACGGTGTTCCTCGTCATCATCACCAGCGTCGTGGTGGAGGGCGGACTCGCCCGGTCGCTCGCCGACCTGTTCGAGGTGACTCCACCCCGGGTGCTCATCGTCGGCGGTGGCACGGTCGGCCGCGCGATGGCCCGTCAGTACGACGCCGGGGGAGAGCGCATCGAACTCGTCGACCGCGACTCGAGCGCGGTCGAGACGGGGCGCAACGCCGGCTTCACGGTCCACCGGGGCGACGCGACCGACCCCGCCGTGCTCCGGGCGGCCGGTGCCGCCGACGCCGACCGGGCCGTCGTCGCGACCGGGGACGACCGGACCAACGTCCACATCACCCGGCTCCTTCGGAAGCGGTTCGACGTCGACCCGGTGTTCGTCCGGGCGGACGACCCCGACGCTGTCGAGACGGTGGAGGCACTGGGAGGTCGCCCGCTGGCCGGCTCGGTGTTGCACCTGTGGGCCATCGAGGGCATCACTCCGCGGGAGACCACGGCCAGACCGGGCTGGCTCACCGCACTCCTTCGCGAGGGAGACATCCGGCAGTTCGTGGTCGATACGTCGATAGCGGGGCTGACCGTCAGCGCGGTCGCTGCCGACCTGCCGGAGCGGGCCTTCCTCGTCACCCTGACCCGTGGCGACGAGACCACCGTCCCCGACGCCGAGGAGCGACTGGAACACGGGGACCGCATCACCTTCGTCGGGGCGAAACCGGCCGTTCGGGAGGCACTCGAACGGCTGACCGACCCGCGAGACCGGTAGGGGTACCCTGCGAGACCACGGCAAGATTGAAGTCGGGGTACCGGTAGATACAGACGAGTACAGATGGGTGCCGACGACCATGGCGGACGGGAACTCGTCGCCGACGCGGACGCCGCCGACGCGCTCGAAGAGGTTTCACCGGCTGCCGTCGACGAGCTTGCAGATGCCGACGTGACACCCGAGGACCTCACGGAGAAGCGTGTCACCTACATGGACCTCGTGGAGGCCGGGGTCGACCAGGACGTCGCCGGTGAGATCCGCCGGCACTACTCGCTGACGTGGGCGTCCCGCATGGGCGACGGGCTGGACGACCGCGCCGAGGAGATGGGCGGCCTCCAGGCGGGCGAGCGCGACTGGGTCGCCGCGAGCACCGCCGACTGGGAGGACCTCGGCGTCCCCGAGTACGACCCGGTCGAGCGCGAGGCGATAGACATCTGGGCCGAGCACGAGCGACCGACACCGGTCGAGCGCGTCGTGAACGACTGGGTTGCCGACAACCTCGCCGAGGCCGGCATCTCGTCGGTCAGCCAGCTCGCCGGGGTTGACGCACAGGCCCTCGCCGACGCCCTCGACGTGAACGTGATGCAGGCGCGGACGTGGCGATTCGCGGCGCGGGACGCACAGTAAGCTGGGAACCGAGTTTCGCCACGGCGCGCGTGGGACGAGTTCCGACAGGACAGCCGACACGAACTATCGGCGGAACCTCCCGTGGCTCTGGCGAACACGGCCCCTGGCCGGCGATAGATTTTTACTATATCTGTAGTGGTTTTCCCGTGTCGGTTTAGGCCACTCAAAACGGCTTACAGGCACTATAAGGCTGATTTAGGCAATAGCTTCTGAACGAAAACCGACCACCACTATTATATAGTCAGTTACGGGTACTTCCAACTGAATGCGCCCCATCGACGACTCACCCATCGTGCGCGACGGAAAGGTACTGATTCTGGCGATGGACCACGGGCTGGAACACGGACCGGTCGACTTCGAACCGGTCCCGGAAACGGTCAATCCTGAGACCGTCTTCGACGTAGCGACCCACGACGCAGTGACGGCGTTCGCCGTCCAGAAGGGCGTCGCCGAGACATACTACCCCTCCTACGAGGACGACGTGAACCTCCTGTTGAAGCTCAACGGGACGTCCAACATGTGGATGGGCGAGCCCGATTCTGCAGTGAACTGCTCGGTCGAGTACGCTGCCGAACTCGGGGCCGACGCACTCGGATTCACCTTGTACGGCGGTTCGAACCACGAGATAGAGATGGCCGAGGAGTTCCGCGACGCCCAGGAGGCGGGCCGCGAGCACGACCTTCCGATGGTCATGTGGTCGTACCCGCGCGGGCAGGGCCTGAAGAACGACCGCTCGTCCAGCACCATCGCCTACGCGGCCCGGCAGGCGCTCGAACTCGGGGCCGACATCGCGAAGGTGAAGTATCCCGGCACGCCCGAGGCGATGCAGTGGGCGGTCGACTCTGCCGGTCGGGTCAAGGTCGTCATGTCCGGCGGCTCGAAGACGTCCGACTACGAGTTCCTCAAGCAGGTCGAGGAGTGCATGAACGCGGGCGGCAAGGGTCTCGCCGTGGGCCGCAACGTCTTCCAGCGTGAGGACCCCGTCGCCATCCTGGACGCCCTCGAGAAGGTCATCTACGAGGAGGCGTCCGCCGAGGAAGCGCTCGAATGATGCACGCGACCGACCTGCACGCCACGGTCGAGGAGATACTGGAGACCGTGGCGACCGCTGCGCCCCAGATTCGTCACGGGCTCGTGGGCCGCCGGACCAAGGTCGACGAGGAGAACCCGAGCGGCGAGGTGCAGGTCGCGGCCGACGTCTGGGCAGACCAGTTGCTCCAGAACGCCATCACGGCCATCGATGGCGTCGGCCAGTACGCAAGCGAGGAGCGCGAGGATATCGTCGAGTGTGGCGAGGGTGTCGCCGTCGCGGTCGACCCGCTCGACGGCTCCTCGAACCTCAAACCCAACGCGGCGATGGGGACCATCGTCGGCGTGTACGACAGCACGCTCCCCGCGAAAGGCGAGGACCTCCTCGGCGCTGCATACGTGCTCTACGGCCCCATCACGACGATGACCGTCGCGCTCGACGGGACCGTCACCGAGTACGAGATCAGCGACGGTGAGCGCTCGGTTGTCCGCGAGGACATCACCCTGCCCGAGGACCCGGTCGTGTACGGCTTCGGTGGGCGCGTGCCGGACTGGCCCGCCCAGTTCGAAGCGTATGCGCGAGAGATCGAAGACGAACTCAAGCTCCGCTACGGCGGTGCGATGATCTCCGACGTGAACCAGGTGATGACCTACGGCGGTATCTTCGCCTACCCTGCCCTGGAGTCGGCCCCGAACGGGAAACTCCGGCTCCAGTTCGAGGGTATCCCCATCGGGCACATCATCGAGACCGCAGGCGGCGCGTCCTCGGATGGGACCCAGTCGCTCCTGTCCGTCGAACCCACCGAACTGCACCAGCGCGTCCCGGTCCACATCGGGAACGAGTCGCTCATCGAACGGCTCGAAGCCGCGCTGGCGTAGGGTCGGAGCCACCGGCGGAGTCCACCCGTCTCAGAGCAAGCTCGCACCGGTGAATATCACGGTCAGGTTGTTCGCGAGCAAGAACAGGCCGAGCAGCAACAGCCCCGCGATCCACAGTTCGAACAGGAGCATGAACGACCCACGGAACCGAGACGGCGTCACTCGAATCGTCTCCAGCAGCATGTGGAACAGCAACACGACGAGGACGACCGCGAGCACGTTCAGGAGGAGAACGACGTGGAGACCCTGTTCGAGCGCCCAGCGCACGAGCGGGTTCGCTTCGCCGTCCGTCCCGACCACTCGGGCCGCGACCAGGGTGGTGCCGAGGTCGAGCGCGACGAGGACGAACAGCACCGCGCCGAGCCAGCGCCAGTACCCGCGAAGGCGGGCGTCGATGTCGTCCCGTGGAGCCGGATACATCAGATTACAATGTAGTCCGGGGACGGTGATAGCTAATCGCGAACTTAGAAGTAAGGAAGTGTCCTAACGGTCGGATTCTGAGCTTACCGTCTCGTTACTACGGGTGTATCCTGGTCGAACGGTCAGATACTGGTCTATTATCCTACGAGTCCCCGGGCGGCGTCGCCGGGCGCTTCGCGACCGGGGTGAATCTGGCTCGCTCGGCCATCCGGGGGTCAGGCGGCGTGCCGAGGGCTGAGGGTCATAAACAGCCCAGGACGGGGTTCGGTAGCATAGCTCACATGGTCGGGACCGTGCGGCGGTCGCGCGCGTGACGCTGGTGGCAACATTCGTGCCTACCAGAAAGGGAAACCTTTCTCACTGCACCCTTCGCATGGCGATGCATGAAGGTGCGTATCAACGAGGGGGCATCCGAAGAGGAAGCTTCCGCCATCGCCGCGGCGCTCGCAGAGCACGTCGGCGACGAGGTCGAGGTGTACGTCGGGCAGGCCGACGACCCCACCGCAGTCGAGGCGGCTCCGGAACCACCCGCCGACGCTGGCGGTGGGGGTGGCGATTCGACTCCCGCCGATGACGAGGACCTCGGCCCGACCGAGCGCGAGGAGGACCTCATCGCGGAGATCGAGGAGATACTCAAGGGCGGCCCGGAGAAGTACAGAGAGCGGCTCCCGGACCAGGGCAAGCTGTTCGTCCGTGACCGAATCGACCTCTGGTTCGGCGACGATGGGCTGTTGTTCGAGGACGGCAAGTTCGCCGAGTTCGACAACGAGGACCAGATTCCGGCGGACGGGCTCATCACGGGCGCGGCCGAGTTCGAGGGCCGCGACGTCCACTTCATGGCGAACGACTTCACGGTCAAAGCGGGGTCGATGGCCGCGAAGGGCGTCGAGAAGTTCCTCCGGATGCAAGAGCGCGCCCTGAAGACCGCAAAACCGGTGCTGTACCTGATGGACTCCTCTGGCGGGCGCATCGACCAGCAGACCGGCTTCTTCGCCAACCGCGAAGGTATCGGGAAGTACTACTACAACCACTCGATGCTCTCCGGGCGCGTCCCGCAGATCTGTGTGCTGTATGGGCCGTGTATCGCCGGCGCGGCGTACACGCCCGTCTTCGCCGACTTCACCATCATGGTCGAGGGGATGTCCGCGATGGCCATCGCCTCCCCGCGCATGGTCCAGATGGTCACCGGCGAGGACATCTCCATGCAGGACCTCGGCGGCGCGCACGTCCACGCCGAGGAGTCCGGCAGCGCCGACCTCGTCGCCAAGGACGAGGAGCACGCCCGCGAACTCGTCGACCAGCTCATCACCTACCTGCCGAACAACTCCGACGAGAAGCCCCCGCGCGCCGACCCGGTCGCGCCCGCGAAGTCGCCGGAGGGCATCGACGGCATCATCCCGCAGGAGCCGAACCGCGGCTACGACATGACCGACATCATCGACCGCATCGTCGACGAGGGCTCGTACTTCGAGCTCCGGCCGGACTACGGCAAGGAGATCATCACGGCGTACGCCCGCATCGACGGTCGGCCGGTCGGTATCGTCGCGAACCAGCCGGCCCACCGCGCCGGGGCCATCTTCCCCGACGCCGCCGAGAAGGCCGCGGAGTTCATCTGGAAGTCGGACGCGTTCAACATCCCGCTGCTGTACCTCGCCGACACGCCCGGCTTCATGGCCGGCTCGCAGGTCGAGAAGGACGCCATCCTGGAGAAGGGCAAGAAGATGATCTACGCAACCTCCAGCGCGACCGTCCCCAAGCAGTGCGTCGTCGTCCGCAAGGCGTACGGGGCCGGCATCTACGCGATGTCCGGGCCGGCGTACGACCCCGAGAGCACCATCGGGCTGCCCTCGGGCGAGATCGCCATCATGGGTCCCGAAGCCGCCATCAACGCGGTGTACGCGAACAAGCTCAACGCCATCGACGACCCCGACGAGCGCGCGAAGCGCGAGGCCGAACTCCGCGAGGAGTACCGTGAGGACATCGACATCCACCGCATGGCCAGCGAGGTCGTCATCGACGAGATCGTCCCGCCGTCGTCGCTGCGCACGGAACTCGAGAACCGCTTCCGGTTCTACGAGACCGTCGAGAAGGAACTGCCGGACAAGAAGCACGGCACCGTCCTCTAAAACCGGTTCGTCCTTCTTTCCTGCCAGTTTCGACCGCTGGTATGGTGCCGATATTCTCGGAGACGTGCTGTCGCGAGCGTGGATACCGTTGTTCGTTAAAACCGAGAGATAGAGCGGGTGCCTAAGCAGTTCTTCGGGATGAGTAGTCTATCACTACTCTGGCCGAGAAGGTGGTTCGGTCCACAGTCGCCATCGGTAACGTGGCCCTTCTTTCACCGAACGTATACTTCGTAACGTCGTAGTGAGGGCATACATTTGGTCGAACACTGCGTCTCTACAGATGCCCACGGCGACAGTGAGAATCGTCATGGCCGGGATAACCCGGTCAGGCATGGGGGAGACGACGATTCAATCGGCTCACACTGCCGACCCCGAGTCGCCGCCGAGGGGGACTGGTGACTCGGGCACAGCACGATAGCTGCCGGCCGCCGTTTCCCGGCGGCTGGCTCAAGGGTTTCAAACACACTGTCGCACCGGGGGGAGCGTCAGTCTGTAATCACCGCTCGCCGTGGGATTTCGTAACTTCGTACCGTTCGACTGCATTCCTGAGCCGACGCACCTCGTCACGGACCGCGCGCCACTGGTCGAGGCTGCCCGGGAGGTCCGTCGTCGATTCGTACCGCTGTTTCTGTGAGAGCACCAGCCGCTGGACGCTGGCGGGGTCCTCGACGTTCCAGAACGCCAGTTCCGTCCCGCCACCACCGGCCGTGTCTATCTCGACGGTCCCGTAGCCGAACAGGTTCCCGACCGCGGACTGCTCGTACGCGGAGTTCTGGACGCTCTCGAAGTCCGCGCTCAGGACGGTCCGTGAGAGCCCGCCGGTCTTGCGGTAACACGCCTGGTTCGTCACGAGGTACTCCGTGTTGATGACCTGGAAGTACGCGGCGACGGGTGGGAAAAGGGCGAAGACGAGCCCCATCACGGCGATGAGGGTTTCGCCAGTGACCACCGCGAGGGTCGCCGCGCCCGCGAGAACGAACACGCTCACCAGCAGCGACGGGAGGACTGACTGGATGCGTGGCTTCGCCGTCCACAGCACCTCTTCGCCCTCGTCGGCGGTGAACCACGACGGAGTCATCCGTCGGTGTTCTCCCAGTCGAAGTCGTCGGCGCGGCCCGCCTGATTCGGGTCAGGCGTCTCGCCCTCGATGCGCTCGAAGGACTCGCGGATGGCGCGGAGTTCGACCAGTATCTCGTCGAGCACCTGTTCTTTGTCCTCGTCGCTATCTTTCTGCGTGCCACGGGCCTGCTTGATACGCTTGTTGATGAGCTCCTGGACCTGCTTGGGGTCAGAGACGGCCATGAACTGCATCTCGACGCCGGAGCCGCCGGCGGTGGAGATGTCGACGTTCCCGAAGCCGAACTGCTTGCCGAGGAAGCTCTCGCTGAAGGAGATGTTCTGGACCTTGTCGAAGTCGATCTTCTGGACGTCGCGCGAGAGGATGCCGGTCTTCTTGTACAGCCCGTCGGTCGTGACGACGTACTCGGTGTTCTCGCGCTGGAGGTACGCCCCCACGACGATGGGGATGCCGATGAGGACGAGACACAGCGGCAAGCCGATGATGAGGGCGGGATAGATGCTCTTGGCGTCGGGGATGCCCGACCAGACGATCTCCTCGTCTTCGTCGAGCGTCAACCAGTCGTAGGCGGACTCGGTGGGGGCCATACCGGATGAGTGCGCCCCCGGTCAGCAAAGGTGTTGGGTCATCGATGCGACGAGCGACCGGGTGACCCGCGACCCTGGTCAGTCGCCGTCGGCCGACGAAACGCGGGCGAGCCGCATCGCGTTGCCCGTGACGGCGGTCGTCATGCCGACGTCCCCGGCGAGCACGACGAGCCAGAGCGGGATGGCGAAGACGGGGATGAGGACCGCGAGGGCGGCCTTGACCGCGAGGCTGCCCCAGACGTTCTGGCGGATGACGCCGTTGGTCTTCCGGGCGAGGTCGACCAGGTAGGGCAGGCGCGAGAGGTCGTCGGTCAGCAGGGCGATGTCCGCCGTCTCGATGGCGGTGTCGCTGCCGGCCGCGCCCATCGCGATGCCCACGTCGGCGGTCGCGAGGGCGGGCGCGTCGTTGACGCCGTCGCCGACCATCGCGACCGTGCCCCGCTCTTTGAGTGCGGCGACCGCG
This sequence comes from Haloarchaeobius pelagicus, assembly GCF_051207375.1. Lineage (NCBI taxonomy): Archaea > Methanobacteriati > Methanobacteriota > Halobacteria > Halobacteriales > Halorubellaceae > Haloarchaeobius > Haloarchaeobius pelagicus. The sequence goes on from NZ_JBPJZD010000001.1 coordinate 1,015,212, forward strand.
TCGGTCTTGTCCTCGGGGAGCAGGTCGGCGCGGTACTCGTCGATGCCGAGCTGGGCCGCGACGGCGCGGGCCGTGCCCTCGTTGTCGCCGGTGAGCATGACGACCGAGAGGCCCCGGTCCCGGAGCGCAGCGACCGTCTCCCTGGCACCCTCGCGGACGGTGTCGCTGACCGCGATGACCCCTTCGAGGGCGTCCTCGGTCCCGACGAGGACGACCGTCTTCCCCTCGCCCTGCAGGCGCGGGATGGTGTCTTCGACGAGGTCCAGGCAGCCTTCGCGTTCGCACTGCTGGCGCATCTCGGGACGGGTGACGCCCCCGTCGGCCGTCAGGTGGACGTGGTCGAGGTCGAACCCGAGGTCGGCGAACAGGTCGGGTTTACCCGCGTAGTGGGGTACGTCCCCGAGCGTGGCCTTCACGCCCTCACCGGTCAGGCTCTCGAAGCCCGACACCTCGTGGTGTTCGACCCCGTTCTGTGCGGCGTGGCTGACGATGGCGTCGCCGATGGGGTGTTCGGACCGACTCTCCAGCCCGCGAGCGCACCGGAGCACGTCCGCCTCGCTGTTTCCGTTCAGGGGGACGACGTCGGTGACGGCGAGTTCGCCAGTGGTCAGCGTCCCGGTCTTGTCGAGGGCGACGATGTCCACGTCGCCCATCGTCTCCAGCCGGTCACCGCCTTTCACGAGGACGGCGCGCTTGGCCGCGCTGGTCACCGCGGAGACGACGCTCACGGGCGTCGAGATGACGAACGCACACGGGCAGGCGATGACGAGCAGGGCGATGCCGTTGACCGCCCAGTGGACCCAGTCCGCGCCGAACAGGAGCGGCGGGACCGTGGCGACCAGAATCGCGATGCTCGTCACCAGGGGCGTGTAGTACTGGGCGAAACGCTCGACGAAGCGCTCGCGCTCGGTCTTGTTCGACTGCGCGTCGGTCACGAGGTCGACGATGCGTGCCAGCGTGGACTCGCCGGCGGGCGCGGTCGTCTCGACCTCGAGGTAGCCCTGCTCGTTGACGGTCCCGGCGTACACCTCGTCGCCGCGGGCCTTGTCGACCGGGACGGACTCGCCCGTGATGGGGGCCTGGTTCACCGCGGATTCACCGTCACGGACGAGACCGTCGACGGGGATCTTCTCACCAGGCTGGACGATGACGACCTCGCCGACGCGGACGTCTTCGGCCGGAATCTCGACCTGTTCGCCGTCGCGCCGCACCACGGCCGTCTCTGGCGCGAGGTCGAGCAACTCGTCGAGCGACCGGCGGGCACGCTGGACCGAGTACCGTTCGAGCAACTCGGCGACGTTGAACAGGAACGCCAGTGAGGCGGCCTCGATGAGCAGGTTCTCGCCGGGCACGAAGACGGTGATGCCCGTCGCGGCGAGGATGGCCGCCGTCATCAGGAAGTCGATGTCGAGGCTCGCGTTCTTCGCCGAGTAGTAGCCGTTGCGGAGGATGACCTGCCCACCGGCGACGACCGCCCCGAGCAACAGGACGTCTGAGAGGGCGTAGGACTGCTCGAGGACCGTCGCGAGCACCGGGTTCACTCCCGCGACGATGACGAGCAGTGCGAGCGCGACGAAGCTGCCGGAGGCGATGGTCTTCAGCCCGCGCGGGCTGGTCCAGACCGCGTCGTCACCGTCGTCGCCCTCTTCCTGAACCGCGTAGCCAGCGCCCTCCACCGCGGCCACGATGGCCGCGCGGTCGGTCCGGTCGGGGTCGTACCCGACGACCAGCGTCCCGGTGGTCGGGCGCGGGTCGACCGCGAGCACGCCGTCGACACCGGAGACGCTCCCGTCTACCTTGCTCGCACAGGACGGGCAATCCATGTCGGGCACGTCGAGTCGCAGCGTCGCGGGGGCGTCGGCTACCTGGCCGACGAACCCCGTTTCGTTCGACACCGAATCGGAACAGCCACACGACTCGGTCGTACAATCGTCACTCATTGCCTGACGGTAGTCGCCCGGACGTTATTAATTCGGCTGCTACAAATCGGGGGTAGGATGGTATTTCTTAACAAAGCAAACGAGATTAGTTAACAACAGGGGTGCAGCCCCCTGGACCGGTGGGGACGCCGAGCTGTCGGGGACACGGCCCCACCGGGTCCCGAAATCCGGGTGTCGGACACTGAAAACTCATATACGATGAAACCCAACGGGACAAGCGATGGCTGTGGCCGACCGACAATCCTGTGACGGCTGCGACCGCCAGTTCTCCCTCGAGCGCCTGGCCACCGTCCGGATGCCCGGCGGCTCACGATCGGTCTGCTGTCCGGACTGTCGAGCGTTCGCCGAGTCCGTCAGCTCCAGAGCGGAGTTCGAACGAGACGAACACGAGTGTGACGGCTGCTCCCGAGCGTTCTCGCTGGCGGACCTGACCACCGTCGAGATGCCCGGCGGCTCACGCTCCGTCTGTTGTCCCGAGTGTCGAGCGTTCGCCGAATCCGTCAGCACCAAGGCTGAACTCGGCGAGCGTCGTCGGGCCTGTGACGGCTGTTCACGGGAGTTCGCGCTCGACAACCTCGCCGTCGTCGACATGCCGGGTGGGACGCAATCCATCTGCTGTCCGGAGTGTCGAACGTTCGCCGAGTCCGTCAGTAGCAAGGCAGAACTCGGGGACCGCCGCCGCGAATGCGACGGCTGTACCAGGGAGTTCCCCGTCTCGGACCTCGACGAGATATTGCTGCCGGACGGAACGAGCGTGCTCTGTTGTGAGACGTGCAGCAAGCACGCGCCCCAGGAGGAGGAGACCGACGACGTCGACGAGGACCGTCGGCAGGACGCCGAACGCGAGACGGCGGCCGAACTCGCGAACAAGGAACCCTCGAAGGCGATACAGACCCGGAACCTCTGTTCGCAGTGCAAGGAGTGGTGCTCGGTCGAACTCTACCGTGTCGAGATCAACGACAAGCGGACCGAGAACTTCTGCCCGGACTGTCTGGAACTCGCCCGGAGCCGCGGCATCGTCACGAACGTCCGCATGCGTCAGGCCGAAGCCTACGAGACGCTCGGCATCGACGGGGCGTCGGACGCCGACGAACTGCGTGACGCGTACATCGAGCGCGTAAAGGAGGTCCACCCCGACCGGGCGGGCGGGAGCAGAGCCGCGTTCAAGGCCGTGCAGCGGGCGTACGAACGACTCGACGCGGAATTTTAGTTCTGGGTCGCCGGTCCTGCCGGGTCCTGCCGTTCGACGTAGCCCAGTGTCACCGGGTTGAACAGGTACCGCGAGTTGCACTCGTCGCAGGTCGCCACCAGCGGCTGGTTGTGCTTGTACTCCTGCCAGAGGTCCTTCTGTGTCGCGTCGACGTCCAGGATCACCGGATGGTCACAGCTCTCGAAGTTACACGGGAACCGGACGTACCAGTTGGGCGTCGAGAGCGTGCCGAGCGGCGCGAGTTCGGCACGCAGGCGACAGAGCAGGTTGAACACGGTCACCGGTATCTCGTCACGGTCGAGCTGGACGCCCTCGACGTTCGTGATGTAGCCCGGTCGGTCGACGCCCTCGTCGTACATCGGTAGCACCGGGACACCCTTGGCCACGGCGAACCCGACCTCCTGGTTCACCCACGGCTCGGTCACGTGCTCGCGAGTGAACAGGGCGATGACGAGGTCCGAGTTCGCGAGCCGTCCCTTGAGGTCTGTGCGGGTCCGGCCCGACTCGATCTCCTCCATGGCGAGATAGAAGTCCACCGGGAGGTTCCGCACCGTCCCGAAGAGTTCCTGGGCCAGTTCGAGGTCCTCGGCCGCGTGCGACACGAAGACCTGCGCGTCGGTCATAGGTGCAACTCACCCGAGACGTACAAAACCCTTACTCCGGGTGCACGGTCTCGCGACAGCTAGCGCAGACGCTGTCGGGGGGAGGACGAAAGCGAGGACCACCGGGGTCGGCTCGGTCGGGCTGGATGGCCCGCTTCAGAGGGGGGAGACGAGGTCTTCGAGCGCGGCACGCGGGTCCTCGGCCTTCGCGACACCCGAGGCGAGGAGGACGCCGGTCGACCCGAGTTCGCCAGCGGCTTCGAGGTCGTCGCCGGTCGAGATGCCGGCACCACAGAGGACGTCGACGCTCTCGTCGACCGCCTCGGCGGCCTCGACCGCGCCGGTGACGATGTCCGGGTCGGCCTGGCTCACGGGCGTGCCGGTCCCGATGAGTTCCGGCGGTTCCACGGCCACGGAGTCCGGCCCGAGTGCGGCTGCCGCGCCGATCTGGCGCGGGTTGTTCGCACAGACGATGGTCTCCAGGTCCGCGCGCTCGGCTGCTCGCAGGGAGCCGTCGATATCGGCGAGCTTCAGCCGGTTCTCGGAGTGGTTCAGGAGCGTGCCGACCGCGCCGGCGTCGGCCGCCGCCTCGGCCAGCGTGCTGCCGGTGTGGCTGCCGTGCTCGACCGGGCTGACGTGCTGGGCCCACGTCTCGACGCCAGTCTCGGCCACGCGCTGCAGGTGCGCGGCCTGTGGTGCCACCGCGATACGGACGCCAGAGTCGTCGCTGACGTTCGCTGCCGCTGTCGCGACCTCGACCGGGTCACACGGGTACGCCTTCAGATTGACGAGTACGAACATGTCGTAAGGCCCACGAGCGTCGGTAAAATAGCTACCTGTTCCGCCAGCGCTTGCCTGTTGCGCACGACGGGAATGGTCGGGAGAACGGTGGTCGGGAGAACGGCTCAGTCGTTACAGCAGCCACTCGCCTCGTCGGCGAAGTCGAGGCCGATGGTCTCCGAGAGGGTGTCGTTGACCGCTTCGAGGCGGGCGTCGAGGCGGTTCTGGGCGTCGATGTACTCCGCCATCACGGGGATGTCGTGCAGCTCCTGCTGGGTCTCCTGGAGGTTCTGGAGGTCCTCCTGGGAGGCCTGGCCGGTCTGGCGCGCCAGCATGAACTCCTGGCGGACCTGCTCGAACTCGTCGATCTTCTCCTGGGCTTCTTCGGACTCCTCGACGGCCTGCTGGGCCTCGTGGAAGCGCTCGAACTCCGGCAGGTCGCGGATGGCCTCGCCGAGTTCCTGGGCCCGCTGGTCCACGACGGTCGTCTCCTCGGCCGCTTCGCCGCTCGTTTCGATGCTCATAGCGGCGGCTACGGAGTGGACAGGTTTCAACGCTTTGGAAGCGGATTCCCCGGCAAACGGCGGCCCCCTCGCGCACTCACCGGATGTCGTTGAGCAGCTTGGCCTCGGCCTTCCGGAGGTGTTCGGTGAACGTCGTCTTCGAGATATCGAGTTCGTCGGCGAGTTCCTGCAGGGACACCTCGCGTGGCCACTGGTAGTAGTTCTCCCGTCGGGCGAGTTCGAACACTTCGCGCTGGCGCTGGGAGAGCAACTGGAGGTACTGGGTAGACCCACCGGAGAGCGACTGGACCGAGGAGATGTGCTGGACATCGATGGTCGCATCCTTCTCCTCGCGCACCGTCTCCAGTCGGTCGTCGAGCTCACCTCGCGGACACTGCGCGACGACCGGCCAGTACTCGTACCCGTCGTAGATGCGGACGGGTCCCTCGTGGATGAACCCGTTCGAGGTGAGCGCGGGCTCGATGCTGTCCTTCTCGGAGTACTGGACGAAGATGTCCTGGGTCGCGTTGCCGGGGTCGAACCCATCGGTGTTCATCTTGAGACCACCGGAGAGTTCGAGGACGGACTGCGTGAGTGGTGAGTCGCGCGTCGCGTCGACCAGCTCGGCCACCTCGTCCCTGGTGTCGCCGAACGCCGTGAACAGCCCCTTGATGTTGCCGTCAGAGAGGGGGAACGCCCCGTGGTTCAGCAGCCCGGCGTCGTGCTGGTCGGTGACCTGGAGCGACCAGCAGTCCGGGTGTGCGACCTTGAGTGTGAGGCGGAGGACCTCGTCTTCCTCGTCGTCCTGCTGGGTCATCACTGGTGGGAGAACGTCCGTCGGAATAAATCCATCTCACCGCCCGCCCAGGACCCGAGCTGTCGGTGTAACACGGTGTGCGTGCGCATCGCCCGGATTCGGGGGCGAATCAGAGAACCGGCGATTTCTACAGCGTTAGACTTTTTTGAACGGTCTGAACGATTCATGAACGGGCTCACCACTTGATATACCTATAGTTCGTTGTGGAATCTAAGATGGTCGAGCGCCCCCCGACGGTACTCGTCGTCGCCGACGACGAACTGACACGACAGCGCTGTTCGACGTGGCTGGAGAGTGGCACCTACGACATCATCGCGACAGGCATCCTCGACGAAGCGGTTGCGACCGCCAAACAGGCTGCGGTCGTCCTCGTCGCAGGCGGTGTCGGGCGAGCGAGCCACGACGACCTGGTGCGCACCATCAGCCGACACACCAGGGAGTGTGCCATCGTCTCCCTCGCGTCGTCCGCCAGCCACGACCTGCCGTGTGACGAGCGACTCTCCTCGCCGGTCCAGCGACAGGAACTCCGTGGGAGCGTCGAGCGACTGGTCACGCGAGCGACCTACGTCGACCGACTCGACGCACTGCTCGCGGCGGCGCGCCGGGCGACCAGCAGCAATCACGGCCGGCTGGCACGGCTCAGTTCCGAGACCAGGGACCTGCAGGACGCGTTCGAACCCGCGGACTACGAAGCCATGTTCCGGACCATCGACCCGTCGTAACTGACCAGCGGACAGGCCACGTCGGAATCGACTCGCTCGACCACCGTTCTCCCCGCCACCACGCCACATAGGGCACAGACGACCGGATTCGGAACCGCGGAAGTTAACCGTCCGCCCCAGTTAATCGAGGCTAATGAGCAACGAGTCGCTTTCTGACGGGGACCTCCGGAACACAGGGATGTCCCTCAAGCACGACCGCGAGTGGGACTACGAACTCGACCGCATCATCGAGGCGGTCGAGGAGCGCGACGCGACCAAGGTCGGCCTGCAGTTCCCCGAGGGCCTCAAACGCCGCGGCCCGAAGGTCGCCGACGACCTCCGCGAACTCCTGCCCGACGAGGTCACCGTCCTCATCTCCGGCCAGCCGTGTTACGGTGCCTGCGACCTCGACACCTTCCTCATGCGCCGGACCGACGTGTTCGTCCACTTCGGCCACTCCCCGATGAAGGAGTCGGACAAGATCATCTACGTCCCGCTGTTCTCCAACGTCGAGGTCCGCCCCATCATGGAGCAGGCCGTCGAGGAGAAGCTCGAAACGGGCGACGTGGGCCTCGTCACGACCGCCCAGCACATGAACCGGTTCGAGGAGATGAAGGAGTGGCTCACGGAGCAGGGCTTCGACGTCCACACCCGCAAGGGCGACGACCGACTCACCCACGAGGGCCAGGTTCTCGGCTGCAACTACGCCTCCGCGGACATCGACGCCGACCAGATACTCTACGTCGGCGGCGGCAAGTTCCACCCCCTCGGCCTCGCGATGGAACACCCCGACAAGAAGGTTGTCATCGCCGACCCCGTCAACAACGTCGTCACCGTGGCCGACACGGAGAAGTTCATGAAGCAGCGCTACGGGGCCGTCCACCGGGCGATGGACGCCGAGAAGTTCGGCGTCATCTTCTGCACGAAGATCGGCCAGGGCCGCTGGGAGATCGCCGAGGAGATCGTCGACAACAACGAGAACGCCTACCTCATCACCATGGACGAGGTCACGCCAGACCGCCTGCGCAACTTCGACATGGACGCCTTCGTCAACACGGGCTGTCCGCGCATCACGACCGACGACGGCCCGCAGTTCCACAAGCCGATGCTCACCCCCCAGGAGTACAAGATAGCCATCGGCGAGGAACCGCTCGACAGCCTCGCGTTCGACACGTTCCACGGGACGTGGTGAACTGAGGACGTCGACTCGTTCTGGACGCTCGGATTTGCGGTCTCCTGTTTCTCTGACCCGCACAGCCGACCGGCGCGCGCTGGTGAGCGTGCCGAGCACGAGGCGACAGTGTCGCCTCGCAACGCGAGGCCGCGAAGCGTAGTTGTGCGAGGGATGAGGACCGGAGCGGAACGGAACGCAGTGGAGTGAAGCGAGGACCGAAATCGGCTGGGGAGGGTGTGGTGCGGGGCGGTGCTGTGCGGTGGGTGGGTCCCGTGAGCGAAGCGAACGGGAGCTCGTCGGACCGCAGGTCCGCCGCGGGAGTCGAGACGGTCGGGGCTTTCTGGCTGTTGGAGTCACCAGTTGTTCTCGCAACTGGGGCGATACACTGACTACCAATTATCCAGCCCCAGTTTCCACCGACGACGAAGACAGCTCTCGAAACGAATTAGACGACGACCAGTTCCGAAACCTGTAAACGCCGCCACCGACCACGAAGACACATGGAACTCACCGTCACGGAGAACCTCGAACAGGAACTCCACGTCGAAATCGCTGGCGAGGACCACACGTTCATGAACGTCCTCAAGGGCGCGCTCCTGGAGACGGAGGGCGTCAGTGCCGCGACGTACGACATGAACCCCGAGCAGTCCGGTGGCCAGACAGAGCCCATCCTCACCGTCAAGACGTACGAGGGGACCGCCCCGCTCGACGCCCTGGAGACGGCCGCAAAGCGCGTGCAGGAGAAGACCGAGGCGTTCCGCACCGCGTTCGAGAACGCGGCCTGATTTTCGAGCAGTCGACTCGTCTCAGTTCGTTCGACAGGGAGCGACGCGTCTCTCAGCAGAACAGGTGTGCGACGTAGATTCGGCCGTCTGGCGCGACGTGGACGTCGACGGCGTAGGTCGATTCTGCGGCGAGAGCGGCCTGCCGGGAGCTGGGGTTCGACAGCAGCGCCTCCGCGACGCTGTCGGCGAGCATCTCGGCGCTGTCGTAGTCGGTGATGTGTGACCCGAACCTGTTCTCCTCGGACCCGAAGAACGAGCCCAGTAGCTGTCGCTGGCACCCTGACGAGAAACCGTCGAGGTCGCCACGCACCTGTCCACCCTCGTAGTCCCGGGTGACGTTCCGCTGGTTCAGGAACGTCGCCATCGCGGTCAGCGTCTCGTCCTGTTCGAGGGTGCTCTCACCCTGTTCGGCGCGGAAGTCGTTCACCTGCAGCTGCACGTCGGCCTCCACCGCGGCGAGGTCGATGCCGTTCGCGGTCGTCGCGTTCCCGGGGGCGTTCGACACGGTCGGTTGCTGGTCCCCCAGCGGGAACGGGATGACACCGGTCACGAACAGCGCGGCGACCAGGAGCATGACGGCGATGACGGGGGCGAACGGTTTCGCGACGGTCAGCCAGCCGACGCCGGCGGCCTCGGTCTCCACGTCCTGGTAGTCGGGTTTCCGCTTCTCCAGGCCCATGTTGCCACACCGGACACACGGCGGGTTGTTCCGGGTCGACTGCTTGCCGCACTCGGTGCAGACCCAGACGAATCCGGTGTACTCGCCGTGTTCGTGGCCGCACTCGTCGCAGGGTGGCGTCGTCGATACCGACCCGCAGTTGTCACACTCCCAGCCCATTCTCTAGCCTACAGTACGGTGTCACGTGGAAATACCTGCCGCTCGGCAGGATGGAAAACGGGAGAGAACGCGCCCAGGGTTGCTGATTCGGCGTGGCTACCGTCGCCTGCTCAGAGCCGGACCGGCACGCCGTGCTCGTCGAGGTACTCCTTGACCTCGCGGATGGAGTACTCGTCGAAGTGGAAGATAGAGGCGGCGAGGGCGGCGTCCGCACCGGCGTCCTCGAACACTTCGCGGGCGTGCTCGGGGCCACCACAGCCGGAGGAGGCGATGACGGGCGTATCGACCGCGTCACACACCGCCTTCGTGACCGGGATGTCGTAGCCGTCTTTGGTTCCGTCGGTGTCGATGGAGTTCACGAACAGCTCGCCGGCACCGCGTTGTTCGGCCGTTTGCGCCCACTCGACCACGTCGCGACCGGTCCCTTCGCGACCGCCCTTGACCGTACACTCGAACCAGCAGGACTCGCCGTCGACCTCGGCGTAGTACTCGCCCTGCTCGTCGAAGCGACGGCGGGAGTCGACCGAGATGACGATGCACTGGTTCCCGAAGGCGCGAGCGCCCTCGTTGATGAGGTCCGGGTTCTTCAGTGCCCCAGAGTTGATGGAGACCTTGTCCGCACCGGCCCGGAGCGTCTCCTTGATGTCCTCCTTGGTTCGGATGCCACCCCCGACGGTGAGCGGGATGAACACCTCGTCGGCGACCGCACTGACCGTGTCGAGCATCGTCTCGCGACCCTCCGCCGAGGCCGTGATGTCGAGGAAGACGAACTCGTCGGCACCGGATTCGTTGTACCGGCGAGCCATCTCGACCGGGTCGCCGGTGTACTTCAGGTCCTCGAAGTTCACACCGGTGTATACGGCGGCGTTGCCGTCCTCGTCCAGGTCCACGTCGATACAGGGGATGATACGCTTCGTGAGGGGCATCTACTACGTGGTGGTTCGGGCGTGTGGTGTTTGACCGTTTCGACCGTGGTCAGTTTCGATACTTTCAGGTAGCCACTGTCGCTACTCGCGAGTATGAGCGACGAGACCGAGGACGTCGAACACGCGGACCACGACCACGACGACCACCACGACCACGGCGACGAGGACGGGCGCGTGACCTCTCCGATGCAAGAGTTCGGAGCGAGCGCGGCCGGTATCGGCTTCGTCACGATGCTCGTCGGCATCCTCCTCACGCTGGCCGTCCCGCTCCTGCTGGTCTGAAGCCGTCTCTCCCGTTCTCAGCAGCTCCATCGTTTCCGCCGAGCGACCGCCGTCTCCGGTGAACCCAAAAGATTTCAACCTCGGGAGACGCTTCGGTGGCCAATGGATGCGGATTCGGTCCGGGCCGACGACCAGCCGGAGGTGGGAGCCGAGTCGGGGCCGGCACTGGTCGAGGTGCCCGAGCAGGCGAGACCCACGGACCGGCGAGTGCTCGCTGGCGTGCTTGGCATGACGGTGCTCGCACTGGTCGCCAGGGTCCTCTGGCTCGGCGAGCGCTCGGCGCACTGGAGCGAGGCCCGACTCGGGTATGCGGTGTTGACTGCCGTCGAGACGGGTGTCTGGACGTATCGCCCGGTGATGCACGGGCCGCTTCTCGCGCACGCGAACGAACTATTATTCTCGGTCTTCGGACCCTCGGACGCGATAGGCCGCCTCACGGTCGCCGTGGTCGGCGGCCTCCTGCCACTCGCGGCGTGGCTGTTCCGGGAGCGCCTCCGCGACGTCGAGGTACTCGCGCTTGCGGGCTTCCTCGCGGTGAATCCCGTGTTGCTGTACTACTCCCGGTTCGCCCGGAGCAATCTGCTCGTCGCCGCCCTTGCCCTGGTCACGCTGGGCTTCCTCGTGCGACTCGCCGACACACGCTCCCCGTGGTACCTCTACGCCACGGCCCTGACGGGAGCGCTCGCGGTCGCGGCGAAGGAGAACGCGCTGCTCTACGTCGCGATGTGGGTCGGGGCCGGCGCACTCGTCCTGGACCACCGGGCTCTCGTTCGCCCGCTCGACTACGACCCGGTCGACGATGGCATCGAACTCGTCCCCGAGTGGCTGCTCGGCCGCATCGACGGGGCGGTCGTGCTGGTTGCACTCCTGAACCCGGTCGTGGTCACGGCCTTCGTGGAGTCGCGGTTCGTGACCATCGTGTCAGTGCTCGTCGCGCTCCGGGCAACTCGCTGGGTGCTCCCCGAGGGCGGTGACTGGCATCGGCTCTCCACACTCACCGGTGCGGTGGCGGTGGTCTGGTTGCTGACGGGTATCGGTTCGGCCGCACTGGTCTACGCAGTGACCTGGGCCGTGTTCGGGAGCTTCGTCCTCGGTGAGGTCCTCCGTGGCTCCTCGGCCGGCCAGACGCTCACCCTGTGGCGTGCACCGCTGCTCCTCGCGGGGACGATAGTCGTGGTCGCGACGATCGGGTTCTACGCGCCCCGCGGGGACGCGGGCCTGGGGGCCGCCCTGACGAACCCGGTGCTCCTGCCCGGCGTCGTCGAGGCTGCCCTGTTCGAGAGCTGGGACGACATGACGGCCCTCTACTTCGGGAACGTCCAGACCTTGAGCTTCCTCGACTCGTTCGCCTTCTTCGCGACCGCCCTGCGGGGCGGCGCGTTCGTCCTCGTCCTGTTCGCGGTCGTGGGGTTCCTCGCCGACAGATACGGCGCGGGTGAACAGCGCGACCTCGTCGCGTTCGCGAGCTACTGGGGCTTCGCGAGCGTCCTGGCGTACCCGGTACTGGTCGCGGTGCAGGGCCAGTGGGCGCTCGTCCACATGGTCGTCCCGCTGGCCATCCCGGCGGCGGTCGGACTCGGGCTGGTCGGGCGCTGGGGCTGGGCTGCAGTCGGGGACCGCCGGACGGTCTCTGCGAGCCTCGCCGTCGCCGTCCTCCTGTTCGCGACCGGACTCACCGGTGCGACGGCGATATCGACCGTGTACGCCAGCCCCGCTGGCGAGGGGAACCCACTCGTGCAGGCCGGGCAGCCGGGGACCGACCTCGGGCCGGTCGCGGCGGCCATCGAGACCGCAGCGAGCCAGAACACCGACGGGCCCGACGTGGTGTACTACGGCGCGTTCTTCGCCATGGACAACGAGAGCGCCGCGGACCGGTTGCCGGTCACCGACGGAGAGGGCTGGCGTAACGGTACCTGGACGGTGTACGCCGACAACGAGAACTGGTACCACCGGCTCCCATTGGCGTGGTACGTGGCCCAGGCAGACGCGGAGACGGCCAGTGCACGCACCATCTCGGCACTCCAGGTGCACCTCGCGAGCCAGCCACCGGTCGTGGTCACCCGGGCGACGCACGCCAACCACGTCGGCGAACTGCTCGGTGAGGGCTACCAGCGCCACGCGGTGAACCTGACCGCGACCGGGACGGAGACCGTCGTGTTCGTGAACAACTCCGTCCAGTCGTAGGGGCAGACAGTGCACGTCGATGCATAGAGCAAGCGTTAAGCATCGGGCTGTGGAACCGCCGACCATAATGCCCGCGACCCTACCAGGGCCGACACTCGGCGTCGTCGGCGGCGGCCAGCTGGGGCGGATGCTGGCCGAAGCTGCCGCGCCCCTGGGCGTCGACGTGGTGGTCCTTGACCCCACGCCGGACTGCCCGGCCGCGCCGGTCGCCCGCGACCAGCTCGTCGCCGACTTCGACGACCAGTCGGCCATCCGTGACCTGGCCGAACGCGTCGACTACCTCACGTTCGAGATCGAACTCGCCGACCAGGACGCGCTGAACGAGGTCAGCGCCGAGACGGGCGTCCCGTGCCATCCGAAGCCGGCGACGCTCGAACTCATCCACGACAAGCTCCACCAGAAGCAGGCGCTCGCCGACGCCGGGATTCCAGTTCCCGAGTTCCGGGCGGTCGAGACCGCCGACGAGCTTCGCGACGCCATCGACGAACTCGGTGCGCCGGCGATGCTCAAGGCCCGCACCGGCGGCTACGACGGCCGCGGGAACGTCCCGGTCGAGCACCGCGACGAGGCCGAGGACGCCATCGAGGCCGTCGCCGGGCCCGCCATGCTCGAAGCGTTCGTGGACTACGAGCGCGAGGTGTCCGTCATCGCCGTCAAGGGCGACGGCGAAGTGGCGACGTTCCCCGTCGGGGAGAACATCCACGAGGCGGAGATCCTGCGCGAGACGGTCGTCCCCGCCGGCTCTGACGAGGCCGTGCTCGAAGAGGCCGAGGCCGTGGCTCGCGACGTGCTCGAGCTGATGGAGGGCCGTGGCGTCTACGGTATCGAGCTGTTCGAGACCCGCGACGGCGAGATTCTCGTGAACGAGATCGCGCCCCGTCCGCACAACTCCGGGCACTGGACCATCGAGGGGGCGGTCACGTCCCAGTTCGAACAGCACACCCGCGCGGTGCTCGGCTGGCCCCTCGGCGCGACCAACCTGCGCGCGAACACGGTCTCGAAGAACATCCTCGGGACCGGCGAGGAGTCCCGCGAGGCCGAACTTTCCGGCGTCGATTCGGTCCTCGACGCCCCCGGGGCGTCGCTGCACTGGTACGGCAAGCGCGACGTGCGCCCGCTCCGGAAGATGGGCCACGTCACGAGCGTTGCGACCGACGGCGAATCGACCGACGAACTCCTGACGGGCACCCGCATGCTCGTCGACGACCTCTCGTTCAGATGACCGACGACGTAGACTCCCTCATCGACGACCTGCACGCCGAAGCACAGCGCGACCGACCGGCCGAGGACACCCCCGACATCGGCATCGTCATGGGCTCGGACTCGGACCTCGACGTGATGATGGGCTCGGAGACGGGCCGCGGCGGAGCGTACGACGCTCTCGTCGACGAACTCGGCTTCGCCGAGGTCACGGACTACGACGACCCGCCCGAAGAGCGATTCACGTTCGAGACGTACGTCACCTCCGCCCACCGCACCCCCGAGCTGATGTACGCCTACGCCGAGACCGCCGAAGCCCGCGGTCTCGACGTCATCATCGCCGGCGCGGGCGGCAAGTCCGCCGACCTCCCGAACATGACCGCGTCCATCGCGTACCCACTCCCCGTCATCGGCGTCCCCGTCCAGGAGAAGTCCGTCGACTCCGTCATCGGGATGCCACAGGGCGCGCCGCTGACGGCCGTCGATGCCGGCAAGTCGTTCAACGCCGCGCTCTCGGCCGCGATGATTCTCTCTCGCGAGCACGACGAACTGCGTGAGCGCCTCGTCGCCTATCACGAGGGACTCAAGGGCGACGTGGCACGGACGTCCCGCGATCTCCACGAGCTCGGGACGCCCGGGTTCAAAGAACGCCGCGAGTGACTCCGGTCCCGCGCTAAGGGGGCAGAAAATCTAGAATATCCTGCCAGTTCGGTACTCCGTTTTTCTAAGGGTTCTACACCGTAGAAAACCCGAAAATCGCAAGAATCAACCCTTATATGGGTGCGCTTCAAAGCCCCGGATGTTACGGAGTAAACGGCATGAATCCATGGATAGCCATCGGGGCGCTGGCTCTGGTCGGGCTGCTGATTCCGCTCGGTATGATGTCGGTTTCAGCACTCCTCAGACCCACAGTCCCAGAAGACAGTAAACGCGCCACCTACGAAAGTGGTGAGGTTCCGACCGGCGGGACGCGCATGCGGTTCAACATCCAGTACTACATGGTCGCGCTCCTGTTCGTCGTCTTCGACATCGAGACCGTCCTCATCTTCCCGTGGACGGTTATCTACCGCTCTGCTCTCGAAGGCGGCGTCGGGCTTGCGACGGTACTGATTCCGATGCTCGTGTTCATCGGCGTCCTCGTCGTCGGCCTCGCATGGGCCTGGCGCAACGGCGCAGTCAAGTGGGCGCGTAGCCCGCGCGCCGAACAAAGAAAGGGAGCACAGGCAGAACGATGAGTAGCGACAACCCCACAGACCGCACGAGTACAGACGCGCTGACCAAGACGCGCGAAGCCCGGATGGGTGAAGGCCTCGACGACCGGTTCAACTCGCGACTCCGCGAGGCGTTCGGCTCCACGCCGTTCATCCTCACGAAGTTCGACAAGTTCATGAACTGGGTCCGTGGCTCTTCGATGTTCATGCTGCAGTTCGGTATCGCATGCTGCAGTATCGAGATGATCCACACCTACGCCATCAAGCACGACCTCGACCGCTTCGGTGCAGGTGTGCCCCGGGCGTCCCCGCGGCAGGCGGACGTCATCATCGTTCCCGGGACCATCGTCTCGAAGTTCGCCCCCCGGATGAAGCGGGTGTACGACCAGATGCCCGAGCCCAAGTTCGTCGTCGGGATGGGCTCGTGTACCATCTCTGGCGGCCCGTTCCAGGAGGGCTACAACGTCATCAAGGGCGCAGAAGAGGTCATCCCGGTCGACATCCACGTCCCGGGTTGCCCGCCGCGCCCCGAGGCGCTCATCTACGGCGTCGCGAAGCTCCAGGAACGCATCGCGAACGGCGAGTCCGCGCCGGTGACGGTGAAGCCGTACGAACTCGAACAGTTCGGCGACATGCCGCAAGACGAGGTCGTCGACAAGCTCGCAGAGCAGATCGACGAAGAGACGCTCGCCATGCGCTACAACTGGGCTGATTCGCCATGAGTTCGCTGAGACGTTCCTGCTCGCGTTGCTGCGCGGGCTGCGACTCATCACCTCATGCTCGACACCGGAGGTGTCTCGCATGAGTCTGGAGAAGCCAAGCGAACGGATGGTCACCGCCGAGGGCGACGTCGACGGCGACGCCATCCTCGACCTGCTCGGCGACAAGGTCCTCGACACCGAGGAGCACCTGAACGCCGACCAGTCGGTCGTCGTCCGCCCGGACGAGGTCGAGGAGACGCTCCTCGCCCTGCGTGACGAGGCCGGCTTCGACCACTGTTCCTGCGTGACGGCCCAGGAGTACGAGGACCGCTACGAGTCCATCTACCACCTGAAGAAGTACGACGACCCGACCCAGGAGGTCAGCGTCGTCGTCCCCGCCTCGAAGGACAACCCCGTCAGCCAGTCCGGCAACGCGGCCTACCGCACCGCCGACTGGCACGAGCGCGAGGCGTACGACCTCGTCGGCATCGACTACGAGAACCACCCGGACCTGCGTCGCATCCTCCTGCCCCAGACGTGGCAGGGTCACCCGCTCGGGATGGACTACGACCAGGACCGGCCCCAGATCGTCACACTGGGCCAGTGGGACAACCCGCTGCAGGAGGACCACATGCACGAGGAGTCGGACACGATGTTCCTCAACATCGGTCCGCACCATCCGGCGACCCACGGCGTCCTCCACGTGAAGACCGTCCTCGACGGCGAGCAGGTCGCCGACGTGGAGCCGGACATCGGCTACCTCCACCGCTGTGAGGAGCAGATGTGCCAGCAGGGGACGTACCGTCACCAGATCATGCCGTACCCGGACCGGTGGGACTACGTCTCCGCCGGCATCCTCAACGAGTGGGCCTATGCACGGGCCGCCGAGGACCTCGCAGACATCGAGGTGCCGGAGTACGCACAGGTCATCCGGACGATGTCCGCCGAGCTGTGCCGCATCGCGGCGCACATGCTCGCGCTCGGGACGTTCGCGCTGGACGTCTACGGCGACTTCACCGCCATCTTCCAGTACGCGTTCCGCGACCGCGAGGTCGTCCAGAACATCCTCGAAGACCTCACCGGCCAGCGGATGATGTTCAACTACTTCCGCCTGGGCGGTGTCGCGTGGGACCTCCCGGAACCGCGCGAGGAGTTCTTCGAGAAGACCCGGGACTTCCTCGAGGAGCTCCCGGGCAAGCTGGAGGAGTACCACGACATGATTACGTCGAACGAGATCTTCCAGCTCCGGTGTGTCGACACCGGCTACCTCGACCCCGAGACGGCCAAGTCCTACGGTGCGACGGGCCCGGTCGCCCGCGGGTCGGGCATCGACTACGACCTCCGTCGTGACGACCCCTACGGCTACTACGACGAGCTCGACTGGGACGTCGTCACCGAGGACGGCTGCGACAACTACGCACGCGTCCTCGTTCGCATGCGCGAGGTCGAGGAGTCCGCGAAGATCATCGAACAGTGTGTCGACCTGCTCGAGGAGTGGCCCGAGGACGACCGGACCATCCAGTCCAACGTCCCGCGCACCCTCAAGCCGGACGACGACACCGAGACCTACCGCGCCGTCGAGGGCGCGAAGGGTGAACTCGGCATCTACATCCGCGCAGACGGCACGGACAAGCCGGCTCGCTTCAAGATCCGGAGCCCGTGCTTCTCGAACCTGCAGACGCTGCCCGAGATGACCCAGGGCGAGTACATCCCGGACCTCGTCGCGTCGCTCGGTAGCCTCGACATCGTTCTCGGGGAGGTGGACCGCTGATGGCAGATGCGGTCTTGTTCCCGGAGACCGTCGAGAACGCCCTGGGGCTCGCCCCCTACGGCGTGCTCGGCGACCTCATCGCATCGTTCATCGCGGCGTTCATCGTCGGCAACGTGATGCTCGCCTACACCGGCGTCGCCGGGCCGTGGGCGAAGCGGAAGATCACCGCCGCGTTCACGGACCGCATCGCGGTGAACCGCGTCGGGCCGTTCGGCCTGCTCATCATCGTGGCCGACGCGGTTCGTCTGCTGGCGAAGGAACTCATCATCCCAGAGAACGCGGACCGGCCCGCGTACGACCTCGCACCCATCATCATGGCCGGGTCGGCCATGCTCGGGTTCGCGGTCATCCCGATGGGCTCCATCTTCGGCATCAATCTCCAGCTCGCGGACCCCGATTCCGGTCTCGCCTACGTGTTCGCCGTCGCGTCTATCGCGACGCTCGGCATCGCGATGGGTGGCTACGCCTCCTCGAACAAGTACTCCCTGCTCGGTGGCCTGCGCGCCATCGCGCAGAACATCGCCTACGAGATTCCGCTCGTCATCACCGCGGCGTCGGTCGTGCTCTTCGCACAGACCCTGCGGATGGGCGGCATCGTCGAGGCACAGCAGGCGACGCTCATCAGCATCGCGGGCATCGACATCCCGTCGTGGTTCGCGTTCGTGAACCCGTTCGCGTTCGTGCTGTTCATGGCCGCGAACCTCGCGGAGGTCGGGCGTAACCCGTTCGACATCCCCGAGGCACCGACCGAGATCGTCGCAGGGTACCAGACCGAGTACTCCTCGGTCTACTTCGTCCTCATGTACCTGGGCGAGTTCCTGCACATCTTCCTCGGTGGCGCAATTGCCGCGACGCTGTTCCTCGGCGGCCCGGCCGGACCGATTCTGCCGGGCTTCGTCTGGTTCACCATCAAGATCTGGGGCGTGTTCCTGCTCACGCAGTGGTTCCGCTCCGCGATCCCGCGTGTGCGTATCGACCAGATGATCGAGATCGGCTGGAAGGGCATGCTCGTCCTTTCGTTCGCGAACCTGCTGCTGACGGCGCTGCTCGTCGGGGTGATTGTATGATCGGACTGCTCAAATCGATGGCGACGACGATGAAACACGCACTGGACAACGAGACCTTCACGGTCGAGTACCCGGACACCGCACCAGAGGTCTCTCCGCGGTTCCGTGGTGTCCACAAGTTCAGCCAGGAGCGGTGCATCTGGTGTCGCCAGTGCGAGAACGTGTGTCCGAACGACACGATTCACATCGTGACGGACGCACAGCGCCAAGGTGAACAGTACAACCTCCACATCGGGCAGTGCATCTACTGCCGGCTGTGCGAGGAGGTGTGTCCGGTCGACGCGATTCTGCTCACGCAGAACTTCGAGTTCACCGGCGACACGAAAGACGACCTGGTGTACAACAAGGACCAGCTCCGCGCGGTCCCGTGGTACAAGGACATCGACCCCCTCGAATCCCGTGAGCCAGACCGTGGCGCGTGGATCGGCGAGGGTGATGGCGAGGTCGATTACCAGTAATCGAGACGAACGTCTCGAAATGTTCAACAGACACCGAATGGAGAACTCACAACAATGGTAACCGCAGAACTCGTCGCCTTCGCGCTCTTCGCCATCGTCACGGTGGCAAGTAGCATGGGCGTCGTCCTCGTCGAGGACGTGTGGCACTCCGCACTCCTCCTGGGCGTCTCCCTGCTCAGCGTCGCGGTCTTCTACGTGATGGAGGGTGCAGAATTCGTCGCTGCGATGCAGATACTCGTCTACGTGGGCGGGGTCCTCATCCTCATCACGTTCGCCGTGATGCTCGTGCGAACCGAAGGCGAGACGGAGGTGGTAGAGACATGACAACACGACCGAAACTGAAACTGGGCAGCCATCTGGTTCCCGGACTGGTGGCGGTCGCGCTGTTCGTCGTGATGGTGGCCGTGTTCATCAACGCGCCCATCACCGGCGAAGAACAGGGCTTCAACGAAGCGACGGTGGCGCTCGGCCCGGCCGACGATATCGCCACACAGCAGACGGACAGTGGCGCGTACGCACAGATCAAGGAGACCGGCGGCTCGACCTACGCGGTCGTCGTCGACGGTGACAGCGAGACGAAGAACGTCACGCTGTCGGATACGACGAACGCCTCGGCGTCGCTGTTCACGCGTGACGGGAACGTCTACGCCGCGACCAGCGACGTCGGCGAGGGCATCACGGACGACCTCGGCTATCACCTGTTCGGCCTCGGCAGCACTGCCGAGCCGACGGTGCCCGGGGAGTCGTTCCTCGTCGCCTTCGAGATCATCGACCTGGTGCTCGTCGCAGCCCTCGTCGGTGCCGTGATGCTCGCCCGCCGTGAGGTCGGCGGCGAGATCGTCTCGGCGCTCGGCCTGGGTCTCGGTGACGAGGACTCGGTCGGCAACAGCTCCGCTGCTGGCGTCGCCGCAGACGGCGGCACCGAGCTGACCGACGACGGAGGTGAGAACTGATGGCGATTCCGGTCGAGTACTATCTCGTCCTGTCGGCGGCCATCTTCTGTACTGGCCTCTTCGGCATCCTCACCCGTCGGAACGCGCTGATGTTCCTGATGTCGGTCGAACTGATGCTGAACGCGGCGAACCTCAACCTCGTCGCCTTCAGCCAGTACTGGGGCAACCTCACCGGCCAGACGTTCGCCCTCTTCGGGATGGCGCTGGCCGCGGCGGAGGTCGCCATCGGTATCGGCATCATCCTCGTACTGTATCGTAACTTCGAAGACATAGACGTGGCCGACGCCACGACGATGAGGTGGTAACGATGGCAGGAGAACTCGCATTCGACCTCGCGCCCGCGATCGCGGCGCTACCGTTCGCGTCGTTCCTGGTCGCACTCGCGCTCGGGAAGTACATGCCGAAGAAAGGAGCCATCGGTGGCCTGGCGGCCACCGGCGGTTCGCTCGTGCTCTCGCTGTGGCTGCTGATAACCGTCAACGGCGGCACGGCGTACCACACCGAGCTCCTCACGTGGGGCCCCACGGAGGCGATCAACCTCCACTTCGGCGTGCTCATCGACCCGCTGTCGGCGATGATGCTCGTCATCGTCTCGCTCATCGCGTTCCTCGTCCACATGTTCAGCCTCGGCTACATGAACGACGAGGGCGAGACGGGCCTCCCACGCTACTACAGCGAACTCGGGCTGTTCACCTTCTCGATGCTCGCGTTCGTCATGGCGGACAACATCCTCATGGCGTTCATGTTCTTCGAGCTGGTCGGCCTGTGTTCGTACCTGCTCATCGGCTTCTGGTTCCGCCAGGACGGCCCGCCGTCGGCCGCGAAGAAGGCGTTCCTCGTCACCCGCTTCGGTGACTACTTCTTCCTCATCGGCGTGGTCGGCATCATCGCGACGTTCGGGACCGGCCTGTTCGTCAGCACGGAGTCCCAGGAGTCGTTCCCGGAACTCGCCGCGGCCGCCCTCCAGGGTGGCTCGGCCGAAGTGACCACGTTCCTCGGGATGGGCCCGGAAGCGTGGTTCCCCGTCCTCGGTCTGCTCGTCCTCGGTGGCGTCATCGGTAAGTCCGCGCAGTTCCCGCTGCACACGTGGCTGCCGGACGCAATGGAGGGTCCGACGCCCGTCTCCGCACTCATCCACGCCGCGACGATGGTCGCCGCGGGTGTGTACCTCGTCGCCCGGATGTACGGCTTCTACGCGCTGCTCCCGACGGTGCTCGCGATCGTCGCGCTCACCGGTGGGTTCACCGCGCTCTTTGCCGCCACGATGGGCGTCGTCAAGAAGGAGATCAAGCAGGTCCTCGCGTACTCCACCATCTCGCAGTACGGGTACATGATGCTCGCACTGGGTGGCGGTGGCTACGTCGCAGCGACCTTCCACCTCATGACCCACGCCTTCTTCAAGGCGCTGCTGTTCCTCGGTGCAGGGTCGGTCATCATCGCGATGCACCACAACGAGAACATGTGGGACATGGGTGGACTGAAGGACAAGATGCCCGTGACCTACGCGACGTTCCTCGCCGGGTCGCTGGCGCTCGCTGGTATCTTCCCGTTCGCCGGCTTCTGGTCGAAGGACGAGGCGCTGTTCATCACCCTCGAACACGCCACCAACACGGCCGGAATCCAGGGCACCCTCATGCTCGCGGCGTACGGCATGGGTATGCTCGCGGTGCTGTTCACCGGGTTCTACACCTTCCGGATGGTCTTCCTGACCTTCCACGGTGAACCCCGGTCCGACACGGCCCGCGACCCCCACGGCGTCCGCTGGAACGTGAAGGTCCCGCTCGTCGTCCTCGGTATCCTCGCGACCGTCGCTGGGTTCGTCAACGCGGTCCCGCTGGGCATCGAGGAACTCCACCACTACCTCGACGCCGGTGAGAAGGCGGCCGAGCCGTTCCACGCGCTCACCGCCCACCACTACACCGGTGAAGAAGGACTGCTGTACGCCGACTTCGGTGCGCACTTCGGACACGGCCACGCACCGTTCTCGGCGACCGTCGCGGCCGGCATCTCGCTGGCCGTCGCGCTGGTCGGTGTCGGTGCGGCCGTCGCCCTCTACCGGGGTGCCAGCCCGACCGAACACACGGCCAAGCTCGGCCCCATCAAGACCCTCTGGTACAACAACTACTACCAGGACGAGTACCAGGTCTTCCTGGCCGAGAACGTGACCCTGCCCCTGTCGAAAGCGGCTGACACCTTCGACCAGGGCGTCATCGACGGCGTCGTCAACGGCGTCTCCAGTGTGAGCCTCACCGGCGGGTCGCGCATGAAGAAGATCCAGACGGGTGTGGTGACCAACTACGCTGCCCTGCTCTCGCTGGGGCTGGTCATCCTGCTCGTCATCGTCGGTATCACAGGGGGGTGGTTCGCATGATAAACGGCACGATAGAAGCGCTGATCGCGATTACGTTGGTCGGATCGTTCGTCGTCATGGCCAGCTCTGACCGCTACGCGGCCAAGCTGGCGACGGCCTGGAGTCTGCTGCCGGTCGGTGGCAGCCTGTACATGTGGGCCAACTTCGACGGAGAGAAGAACGCGCTGCTGGACGACGGTGTGCTGGCGTTCCAGAGCCAGGAGACCTGGCTCTCGCTGGGACCGCTCCCGGACATCCAGTGGTTCGTCGGTGTCGACGGTATCAGCCTCCCGCTGATCGTCCTCACCACCGTGCTCACGACGCTCGCACTCGTGAGCGCGTGGACACCCATCGACGAACGGCAGTCCCAGTTCTTCGGACTGGTGCTGTTCCTCGAGGCGGGGCTGCTCGGCGTCTTCACGGCGCTCGACTTCTTCGTCTGGTTCGTCTTCTGGGAGGCCGTCCTCGTCCCGATGTACTTCCTCATCGGTATCTGGGGTGGCCCGCGCCGCAAGTACGCGGCCATCAAGATGTTCGTCTACACGAACGTCGCCTCGCTGGTGATGTTCATCGGCTTCGCCGCGCTCGTGTTCGGCCTGGGCGTCGACTCGTTCGGCCTGCCCGCCGTCACAGAGGCGAGCCTGAACGCGAACCCCGCCGCCGAGACGTTCTTCGGCGTGAGCGTGGAGACCCTCAAGGTCGCCGCGTTCTTCGCGATGTTCGCCGGCTTCGCAGTCAAGGTCCCGGTCGTTCCGGTGCACACCTGGCTACCGGACGCCCACGTCGAGGCACCGACCCCGGTGTCGGTGCTCCTGGCAGGTGTCCTGCTGAAGATGGGGACGTACGCCCTGCTTCGGTTCAACTTCACGATGATGCCGGAGGTCGCGACCGTCAACGCGCCCATCATCGCGGCGTTCGCGGTCGTCTCCATCATCTACGGCGCGATGCTCGCGCTCGCACAGAGCGACCTCAAGCGCATCGTCGCCTACTCGTCCGTGTCCTCGATGGGCTACGTCATCCTGGGTCTCGTCGCCTACACGCTGTACGGCGTCGGTGGCGCGACCTTCCAGATGATCTCGCACGGCCTCATCTCGGGCCTGATGTTCATGGCCGTCGGTGTTATCTACAACACCACGCACACGCGCATGGTGACCGACATGTCCGGCATGGCCGACAAGATGCCGTACACGGTCGGCATCCTCATCGCCGGTGCGTTCGGCTACATGGGCCTCCCGCTCATGTCCGGCTTCGCCGCCGAGTTCTACGTCTTCCTGGGCTCGTTCCAGGCGACCTGGGGCTCGGGCCTCGTGAGCGCGCAGGTGTTCACCGGCCTGGCGATGTTCGGTATCGTCATCGTCGCTGGCTACCTGCTCTTCGCGATGCAGCGCACGCTGTTCGGGGAGTTCCGCCTCGAGACCGACTACGAGGTCAGCCCGGCACCGCTGCACGACATCGCACCGCTGGCCGCACTGCTCATCATGATCATCGCGCTGGGCGTCGCCCCTGACATCTTCTTCGAGATGATCAAGGACGCGACTGGCCCGGTCGCCGACCTCGTCAGTGGAGGTGGTGTCTGATGGCAGGACATATGGATCTGCAGTGGCTCGCCCCGGCGCTCGTGCTCGGGCTGACGTCGCTGCTGCTGCTCGTCGTCGACAGTATCGACCCGCGAACACAGAACCGCGGCCTGCTCGCCGGCATCTCGACCGCCGGGTCGCTGACCGCACTCGTCACCGCGGTCGCGCTGCTCGGCACCTACGGTGACCTCTCGGCGGCACCCGTGATGCCGCTCGGCGAGGCACTGGTCGTCGACCAGATGGCGCTGCTGTTCGCCATCATCGTCGCGAGCGTCACCGCCATGGTGAGCCTCGCGAGCTACAACTACATCGAGGACCACAGCTACCAGGCCGAGTACTACGCGCTCGTCCTGCTGGCTGCAACCGGGATGACGCTCATGGCGTCGGCGAACTCGCTGGCGACCGTGTTCGTCAGCCTCGAACTCGCCTCGCTGCCCTCGTACGCGCTCGTCGCGTTCCTCAAGAAGAACAAGGGCAGCGTCGAGGCGGGTCTGAAGTACTTCCTCATCGGCGCACTGTCGAGTGCCGTCTTCGCGTACGGTATCAGCCTGGTGTACGCCTCCACCGGCTCCCTGCTCCTCTCGGACGTGCAGGCAGCCATCGGTGGCGACTCCTCGGGTCTGCTCGGCATGGGTGTCGTGATGGTCATCGGCGGTATCGCCTTCAAGACCGCCTCCGTCCCGTTCCACTTCTGGGCACCGGAGGCATACGAGGGCGCACCCGCTCCCATCAGCGGCTTCCTGTCGTCCGCCTCGAAGGCGGCCGGCTTCGTCATCGCCTTCCGTGTCTTCACGGAGGCGTTCCTGACGGTCTCGGAGTCCGCCGGGCAGTTCATCGTCCTCGGCGCGGACTGGGTGCTCGTCTTCCAGATCCTCGCCGTCGTCACGATGACGCTCGGTAACTTCGCCGCTGCGACCCAGACGAACGTCAAGCGCATGCTCGCGTACTCCTCCGTCGGACACGCCGGCTACGTCCTCATCGGACTCGCCGCGCTGACCGGTGGTGGCCCGAGCGTCGCTGCCAAGATCGAGGCCGGGCAGTTCGTCCTCGCCGGCAGCATGATGCACCTGTTCGTCTACGGGTTCATGAACACGGGCGCGTTCCTGTTCATCGCGCTCGCCGAGTACTGGGGCGTCGGTCGGACGTTCGAGGACTACACCGGACTCGGTCGGAAGGCCCCGCTGGCCTCCGTCGCGATGACGGTGTTCATGTTCTCGCTCGCCGGCCTGCCGCCGTTCGGTGGCTTCCTCAGCAAGTACCTGCTGTTCGGTGCGGCAGTCGACAGCGGGTTCTGGTGGCTCGCCGCGTTCGGTGCGGTCAACAGCGCCCTCTCCCTGTTCTACTACAGCAGGGTCGTCAAGGCGCTGTGGATCGACGACCGTCCGGAGAGCAAGAAGCCGCTCAGCATCGGCAGCCGCCCGGTCGGCATCTACACCGCCGTCATGTTCGCGGCCGTCATCACGGTCGTGATGTACGGCTTCTTCGGCCCGCTCTCTGACGTGGCCGTCGACGCCGCTGGCGCGCTGCTGTAGACGCCGATTCTCCCTTTCTGGTCGGTAGGTTTTACCGTTCGGAGTGGCAACGCCGGATATGGTCTCCCGGGTCGTGTTGGGGTGTGGTGCGGTCGGGCAGCGCCTCGCCGAGAAGCTGTCGGACTGGTACGGCATCCAGCGTGTGGTCTGTGAACGACAGAGCCGCGTCGAGGCGCTCCGCGAAGAGGGCGTCGACGCGCTCAACGCGGACCCGACCGACCCGGACGTACTGGTCGATCTGGGCGATGTCGACGTCGTCGTGGTCGCCAGCGACGAGCCAGCACAGAACCGGGCTATCGCCCGTGCCGCCAGAACACGATTCACCGACGCGTTGCTCGTCGCCTACGCTGGTGTCGGCGCGACACCTGCGGAGGACGCCGACCTGGCGGCGATAGCGGACCGACTCATCGACCCGGAGACGGCGTTCGCGGCCGTCGTGGTCGACCGGGTCGCCGGGGAGCGCGCCGAGGATTCACTCGAACTTCGGCGCGTCCTCGAAGATATCGACGGGACGCTCGCGGTCGTGATGCACGACAACCCGGACCCGGACGCCATCGCGAGTGCGGTCGCCCTGACACGGCTCGCGAAAGCGGTCGGCACACCGGCGGAAGCCTGTTACTTCGGTGAGATATCCCACCAGCAGAACCGGGCGATGGTGAACCTGCTGGACCTCGACCTGCGGAACCTCGAGCGAGACGACGAACTCGGCGAGTTCGGGGGCTTCGCCCTGGTCGACCACTCCCGGCCGGGAGTGAACGACCAGTTGCCCGAGGAGCTTCACGTCGACATCGTCGTCGACCATCACCCGCCCCGCGGTCCGATACAGGGGACGTACCAGGACCTCCGGTACGACGTGGGCTCGACGAGTACGTTGCTCACCGACCACTTCCATCGGTTCGGGGTGTCACTCGACTCGACGGTCGCGACGGCACTGCTGTACGGCATCCAGATAGACACCCAGGAGTTCTCCCGGGAGGTATCGACGCTCGACTTCGAGGCGGCGGCGACGCTCCTCCCGCACGTCGACGACGTGGTGTTAGAGCGAATCGAGGCACCGAGCATCAGCGGGGATACGCTCGACACGATGGCGCGCGCCATCGAGAACCGGCAGGTCCGCGGCTCGGTCCTCGTAACCGGTGCAGGGCGGATCAACGACCGCGACGCGCTCCCGCAGGCGGCGGACAAGCTCCTGACGATGGACGGCATCACCACGACGCTCGTCTACGGGTTCATGGAGGGGATGGTTTACATCTCCGCGCGGGCACAGGGCACCGACATCGACCTCGGGGAGACGCTCCGCTCGGCGTTCGACCAGATCGGCAGTGCCGGCGGGCACGCCGACATGGCGGGCGCACAGATACCCATCACGGACGCGTTCGGGGAGTTCGAAAGCGACGAGGAGCGCGACGAGGCGATACAGGAGGTCATCGAAGAACGGTTCTTCGAGGCGACCGAGCAACTGCCGGCCTCGGTTCGCCGAACGCGCTACGACGACGACCCCGACCGGAGCGGGGAGCTGGAGTTCACGTTCGACGGGGGCAGTGAACTCCCGTTGTTGCTCCCCTCGAGCGGGTCGGACAGTGACGAGGACCCGACACTGGACGACGGCCTCACCGTTGCCGACGAGTGACGCAGAAGGGCTTTTCCCGCCCGCGCCAGTTCTGTGGTACATGGACGACGAGTCGAGCGACCACGGGAAGCCACGAGTGAAGGAGTACATGACACAGGACGTGGTGACCGTCTCGCCTGACGCGACGGTGCGCGAGGTCGCAACGCGCATCGCAGAGAGCGAAGAACACAGCGGCTTCCCGGTGTGCGACCGACGCCGTGTCGAGGGGTTCGTGAGCGCGCGAGACCTGTTGCTGTCGGCGGACGACGAGCCAATCTTCAAGGTGATGACGACGGACCTCATCGTGGCCCACCCGGACATGAAGGTGACCGATGCGGCGCGGGTCATCCTGCGCTCGGGTATCCAGAAGCTCCCGGTCGTCGACGATGCGGGGAACCTGGTCGGCATCATCTCGAACGCGGACGTCATCCGCAGCCAGATCGAACGCGCGACCCCGGAGAAGGTCGGGAAGCTCCGGCGGACCCTGGAGAGCATCCACGGCATCAAGCTCGCACAGGAGCGTCGCGAGGTGGCGCTGCGCGACCTCATCCCGACCCAGAAGAAGGTGTACGCCGACGAGCTGGAGGGCCGGCGCTACGAGCTAGAGCGCGGGCTGGCCGAGCCGCTGGTCGTCATCGACAACGGCGGGACGCTGTTGCTGGCGGACGGCCACCACCGGGTCATGGCGGCTGACCGCATCGGCATCGAGGAGATGGACGCCTACGTCATCGTCATCGAGGAGCCCATCGAGCTGGGGATGGCGAAGACGGCCGAGCGCGAGGGACTGCGCTCGCTCAAGGACGTGAACGTGGTCGATTACGCACGGCATCCGCTCGTAGAGACGACGAAACGACTGCAGTAGGGGCGAGCAGGTAGTACACGGCCGGGAACGAGTCGCTGCACTACGCAACCGCGGGACGACTCGTGGCGGGCGGTCAGGGCATGCGCGCTCTGGCCGCGGCCCCGGATAAAAAATCTCGGACAGGGGCCGGCTCACGCGGCTTTCTTCTTGTCCTTGGCGCTGACCTTCGGCGTCACCTCGAGGACCTTCCCGGCGGCGATGGTTTGCCCGGAGTCACGTAACGCGAAGCTCCCGATCTCGGGGAGTTCGGCCGCACTCTCGATGACCAGCGGTTTCTGTGGGCGCAGGGTGACGATGGCGGCGTCACCGGCTTCGATGTAGTCGGGGTTCTCCTCGACGACCTCGCCCGTCTTGGCGTCTATCTTCTTGTCGATGGATTCGAAGGTGCACGCGACCTGTGCGGTGTGAGCGTGCAGGACCGGCGTGTACCCGGCCGTGATGACCGAGGGGTGTTGCATGACGATGACCTGTGCCTGGAAGGTTTCGGCGACGGTCGGCGGGTCGTCGGCGGGACCGCAGACGTCACCGCGCTTGATGTCGTCCTTCCCGACACCGCGGACGTTGAACCCGACGTTGTCACCGGGGACCGCCTTCGACACCTCCTCGTGGTGCATCTCGATGGAGGTCACCTCACCGGTCGACCCTGAGGGCATGAACGTGACGGACATCCCGGGTTCGAGGGTGCCGGTCTCGATGCGACCGACGGGAACGGTCCCGATGCCGGAGATGGTGTAGACGTCCTGGATGGGGAGCCGGAGCGGGGCCTCGGTCGGCATCTCGGGCTCTGGCAGGTCGTCGATGGCCTCGAGGAGGGTCGGGCCGGAGTACCACGGGGTGTGCTCGGAGTGTTCGGCGACGTTGTCGCCCTCGAACGCCGAGATGGGGATGAACGTCGCGTCGTCCGAGCGGAAGTTCACCTGCTTGAGGAGCTTCATCACGTCGTCTTTGACCTCGGTGTAGCGCGCCTCGTCGTAGTCGACCATGTCCATCTTGTTGATGCCGATGATGAGCTCGCCGATGCCGAGCGTGCGCGCGAGGAACACGTGCTCGCGGGTCTGAGGGGCCACGCCGTCGTCGGCCGCGACGACCAGGACGGCGTTGTCCGCCTGGGACGCGCCCGTGATCATGTTCTTCACGAAGTCGCGGTGACCGGGCGTGTCGACGATGGTGAAGAAGTACTTGTCCGTGTCGAAGCGCTTGTGGGCGATGTCGATGGTCAGCCCGCGGTCGCGTTCTTCCGCGAGGTTGTCCATCACGTACGCGAACTCCCAGCCGCCCTTGCCCCGGGATTCGGCCTCTTCGCGGTACTGCTCGATGATGTGTTCGGGGACGTTGCCTGTCTCGAACAGGAGCCGACCGACGAGCGTGCTCTTGCCGTGGTCGACGTGTCCGATGATGGCCAGGTTCTGGTGGAGTTTTTCTGCCATGAAGTCTCACCGGTTCGCTACCGCTCGGGTAACGCACCTTCTATAATATTCGTTCGTGAGGATAATCTGCCTTTCGCGGTGTGGGTCATGGGCAGAAGGCCTTAGGGCTCCGTCTGTAGAGATGGACCATGGGTGAGAGACACGACGACGGACGGCTCCTCTCCGGCTTCCACGACTCTCTCGAGGACGCCATCTACGTGTTCGACGAGGACCGGGTGCTCGTCGACGCGAACGCACGGGTCGGAGAGGTGAGCGGACTGGGTCGCACAGAGTTGCTGGGCTGGACCTTCGACGACCTGGTCAGGACGTACGTCCGGCCTGGCGACGCCGAGCCGATGACGGCCGCGTACGACCGGGTCGAAGCCGGGTCCTCGAAGACGGAGCGGCTGGAGTTCGAACTGGTCATCGACGGCGAGGGGACGGTCCCGGCCGACGGCCGGTTCAGCACGCACGAGGGATGGGTCATCGTCGTCGTCCGGAACCTCACCGAACTCAAAGAACGCGAGCGTGTGGCAACGGAACTCTCCGAGCAGCTGGAGGTGTTGAACCGGGTGTTGCGTCACGACATCCGGAACGACATGAACGTCGTGCTCGGGTGGGCCGTCGAACTCGAACACTACGTCGACGACGGGCAGGCCCGCACCTACCTGTCCCACATCGAGGAGGCCGTCGAACACACGGTGGAACTCACGAAAGCGGTGAGAGACCTTGCGGAAGCACTCACAGCCGGGGAGTCGGTGCCGAGCAAACCATTCGACCTGGCGACCGTGGTCCAGAGTCAGGCCGTCAAGGCCCGGACGAAGTTCCCCCAGGCGACCATCTCGTACACCTCTGACGCGTCTTCCGCGCCCATCCGCGCGAACGAGATGGTGTCGTCGGTGTTCGGGAACCTGATCAGTAACGCGGTCATCCACAACGACGACGCCCACCCGACCGTCGAGGTCTCCCTCACCTGCGATGAGGATGTCGCGACGGTCCGGGTCGCGGACGACGGTCCGGGCATCCCGGACTCCCGGAAGGAACTCGTCTTCGGGCGCGGGGAGCACGGCGTCGACAGCCCCGGCACCGGTATCGGCCTCTACCTCGTGGACAGACTCGTCCATGGCTACGACGGGACGGTTCGCATCGAGGACAACGAGCCTCGTGGCACCGTGTTCGTGGTCGAGTTTCCCATCGCGGACCCGTAACCCGGGAACGTTTCATCGTACTAACGGTCGACTACTTGTCGAGGCGAACCGTCAGCCGTTCGTATGGATGCGGAGACACGAGCGACGGTATTGACGACGGTCGGCGTGACCACGGCACTGCTGGCGATGGGGCTGCTCATCGTCGTCGTCGCGCCGACGGGCCAGTCGAGTACTCCGGTGATGGTCTCTCTGCTTTCGGCGGTCGTGGCCGCGGGAATCGCAGCCATGCACCATCGTCGCACGACGCGGTAGCGGAATCGAACCGCAGGCAACCGAACGCTTTTGCCCTGGCTGGCAAAAATTACGGCCATGTACGACGAGGACGAACTCGCGGACATTCGAGCGTCGCGCGAGGACTGGGAGGAGGAGACACTGGAGCCGGTACTGGACCGGTTCGGGGAGCGAAAGGATCGGTTCGCGACCATCTCGAACATGGACGTCGACCGGGTCTACACGCCCGACGACGTCGCGGACCTTGACTACGACGAGGACCTCGGGTTCCCCGGCGAGTCACCGTACACCCGGGGGCCGTACCCGACGATGTACCGCGGTCGCACCTGGACGATGCGCCAGTTCGCCGGCTTCGGCACCGCCGAGGAGACGAACGAGCGCTTCCACTACCTCATCGACGAGGGCCAGACCGGCCTGTCGACCGCGTTCGACATGCCCAGCCTGATGGGCAAGGACTCCGACGACCCCCTCTCCGACGGTGAGGTCGGCAAGGAGGGCGTCGCGGTCGACACGCTCCGGGACATGGAGATACTGTTCGACGGGATCGACCTCGGCGAGGTCTCGACCTCGTTCACCATCAACCCGTCCGCCCCCGTCATCTTCGCCATGTACGTCGCCCTCGCCGACCAGCGCGGCGTCCCGCGCGACCAGATCAGCGGGACCATGCAGAACGACATGCTGAAGGAGTTCATCGCGCAGAAGGAGTGGGTCATCCCACCGGAGCCGAGCCTCGACGTCGTCACCGACACCGTCGAGTTCGCCACCGAGGAGACCCCGCGCATCCACCCCATCTCGGTGTCGGGGTACCACATCCGCGAGGCCGGCTCGACCGCGGTCCAGGAACTCGCGTTCACCCTCGCCGACGGGTTCGCCTACGTGGAGGACGCCATGGACCGCGGCCTCGACGTGGACGACTTCGCGCCCCGGCTCTCCTTCTTCTTCAACTCCCACAACTCCATCTTCGAGGAGGTCGCGAAGTTCCGCGCCGCCCGGCGCATCTACGCCCGCGTCATGGACGAGTGGTACGGCGCAGAGAAGCCCGAGTCCAAGCGCCTGAAGTTCCACACCCAGACCGCCGGCCAGTCGCTCACCGCCCAGCAGCCGCTGAACAACGTGGTCCGGGTGACCATCCAGGCGCTCGCGGGCGTCTTCGGCGGCACCCAGTCACTGCACACCAACTCCTTCGACGAGGCGCTCGCACTGCCTTCCGAGCGCGCAGTGCGGGTCGCCCTGCGCACCCAGCAGATCATCGCCGAGGAGTCCGGCGCGGCCGACATCGTCGACCCGCTCGGCGGGAGCTTCGCCGTCGAGGCCCTCACCGACCAGGTCGAACAGCAGGCGATGGAGTACATCGAGCACATCAGGGAGATGGGCGAGGGGTCGGTCCGCGACGGCGTCCTCGAGGGCATCGACCAGGGCTACTTCCTGCGCGAGATACAGGAGGCCTCCTACGAGTACCAGGAGCGCGTCGAGAGCGACGAGGAGATCGTCGTCGGCGTGAACAAGTACACCATCTCGGAGGACACCGAACCGGAGATCCTCAAGGTCGACGAGGAGACCCAGCAGAAGCAACTCGACCGGCTCGCCCGGGTCAAAGAAGAGCGTGACGACGACGCCGTCCAGACCCGCCTCGACGACCTGCAAGACGCTATCGAGAACGACGAGAACGTCATGCCGTACATCGTCGACGCGGTCAAGGAGTACGCGACGATGGGCGAGATCATGAAGGTGTTCGAGGCGGAGTACGGCGCGTACTCCGAGCAGATCGGGCTGGCCTGAACCGGGTTTCTTTTCTTTCCGGGCGCGTCAACGGTGGTGGGCAAAATAATCTGTCTCTTACGCGGTGGTTTCTGTAAATGATGGTCTTGGCGGCTTTGGTCCACAAAACCCTTATTTTCCGAGGTTAGGGGAATAGTCCGAAACCAATAAATCACGTTCTGGATAATTCTCGCAGCAGAGATGACCGCGATAGAAACGCGAGGACTGACGAAAGAATACAACGGGGTGACAGCCGTCGACAGTCTTTCGTTGACGGTGGAGGAGGGCGAGATATTCGGCTTCCTCGGTCCGAACGGGTCCGGGAAATCGACGACCATCAACATGCTCCTGGATTTCGTTCGACCGACGCGAGGGACGGTCTCTATCTTCGGTCTCGACCCACAGAGCGAGTCGCGCTCCGTCCGAAAACACGTCGGCATCGTTCCGGAGGGCTACGACCTCTACGACCGACTCACCGCGAGGAAGCACCTCGAGTTCACCGTCGAGATGAAGGATGCAGCGTGCGACCCCGCCGACATCCTCGAACGCGTGGGGTTGAGCGGGGACGCCGACCGGGCCGTTGGCGGTTTCTCGAAGGGGATGCGGCAGCGTCTCGCGCTCGGCATGGCGCTCGTCGGTCGACCCGACCTGTTGATACTCGACGAACCATCGTCCGGACTCGATCCGAACGGCGCACAGGAGATGCGCGAGATAGTGATGGAGGAGGTCGACCGCGGTGCGACCGTCTTCTTCTCCAGCCATGTGTTAGAGCAGGTCGAAGCCATCTGTGACCGGGTCGGCATCATGAGGAACGGGTCGCTCGTCACCGTCGACACGATAGCGGGACTCCGCGAGGCGACGGGTGGTGGGTCCACCGTCGTGTTGTCGGTCGACGAGAACCCGACGGACCACGGTCTGGAGGAAATCGACGGTGTTTCGGCGGTGACCGTTGGCGACGGTGAGGTACGGGTCACATGTACGGACCCCGGCGTGAAGTCGTCCGTCATCGCCACGGTCGAAGCCGCGGGCGTGTCGGTCACCGACATCTCCGTGGAGGAGGCGTCACTGGCTGACCTGTTCGCCGAGTACACCACCCAGGTGGTCGACGCATGAGTTCGTGGACCACCAGCACGGTCTCGATCTCGAAGAAAGACTTCGCGGATGCGGTTCGCTCGCGACTGCTCTGGGGACTCGTCGCCGTACTTCTCGTCGTCTCGGCGTCGCAGACCCTGCGTCTCCTCTCTCTCTCTCCGATGCCGTCTCGGGCGAACGGGCGGTTCGAGTGCTCGCGCTCAACCTGAAGAACGTGGTCCCCATCGTCGGCCTCATCGCGGGCTACAAGGCTGTCGTGGGAGAGCGTGAATCCGGGAGTCTCCGCATCCTGCTCGGGATGCCGACGACGCGTCGAGACGTCGTCCTCGGCAAGTTCCTGGGGCGTGTCGCGGTCGTCGGTGTCGCACTCTTCGTCGCGATGGTCGGCCTCGCCGTGGTCCTCCTCACGCAGTTCGAGGGACTCGCTGGACCACAGTCCCTGGCAATCGTTGCTCTCGTGTTCCTCTACGGGTTCTCGTGGGCCGGGCTGGCGGTCGGTGTCTCTGCCGGTGCGTCCACCCGGTTCCGTGCGATGGCCATCGTCTTCGGCCTGTACACGATGTTCGCGATATTCTGGCAGGCGCTGGTGCTCCCGCTCTTTGCGATGTTGTTCACCGGGAGCCCGGACACGAGCGGGTTAGAGCCGATCGCGCTCGCCGAGGGGCCATCGTGGTATCTGTACGTGCAGCGGCTCAACCCGGTCGAGGCCTACGAGGGCGCACGGATCTACGTCCCGTTCCTCTTCGACCCCGGGTTCACCGGAACGCTCCAGCACGCGCCGAACCTCTTCGGGGTGGCCATGCTGGTCTCGTGGGCGGTCGTACCGCTCGTCGTCGGATACTGGCGGTTCGGTCGGTCCGATCTGGGATGACGATGGTCGGGTTAGATTCACGCTCCGAGACTCGCGACCGACGGCTCCTCGGTGCGGCCGTGGCGGCAGTAGGTATCCTCCTCGCCGTCGGCGTCGTCTCGTACATCGCGGTGGTCAGTCCACACCTCCAGATAGACGACATCGAACCGCCGGCTGAACTCGACGGCGAAGCCACCTTCGCGGTGACCGTCACGAACGGCGGGATGCAGTCGTGCGACGCCCGGTTCACCGTGAAGTTCTACTCCCGGCCGAATCACGAAGGCGAGCTCGTTACGCGCCGGGGGACCACGTCTACCGTCCTCTCCCCCGGTGAGCGAACAAGGTTCAGCGCGACCGTGCAGGTACCAGACGAGGCGCAGTCTGCCCTCACCGACGTCCGGTGTACGAACCGGTACCCTTCGCTGGTCTGACCGTCTCCGGGCACGCTTCCGAACCGATGGCTCGAGTGTATCTCGTGTGGCGAACTGGTGCTCGAGCAGCCGGTTGGAGCGTAGAGCCATCCTCGAAGCAGCTGCGGAGACCGCTACTCGACGATTTCGCCCACAGTCGCGTCCTCGTCGATGTCGTACCGGGCAGCCCGGAGGGTTCCGATCCGTGCTCCCGGCCCGACCGTCACCACGTCGCCCTCGACGGTCTCGACGTCGGCGTGTTCGACCTCGATGCGCTCGCCGACCACGCGGTCCGCGACGAGGAAGCCGTCTTGCTCCCGGCGCGTGATGGTGACGTGGTCTGCCTCGATGGCTTCGACGGCTGACTCGCTGGCGAGCGACAGCGTGACCTCGTCGGCCGCGAGGCGGTCACACTCGATACCGCCCCGAATCTCGACGACGTCGGCGGCGATGCGTCGGCAGTCGATAGCCCCGTGGACCTCGACGGTGTCGGCAGAAATCTCGACGCCTTCCAGCGCGCCGTGGACCGACAGTTCGTCGGTAGCAAGGTCGGCGAACTGACCCGCCCCCTCGATGGAGACGCGGCCGGCCGAGGTGGGGCCGTCGACGCCGATACTGCCGGTCACGGTGAGCGTGTCCGTGTGCAGGGGACCGGTGACGCCGAGCGTACCGGAACAGGAGACAGTGTCGGCGTTGACGGGGCCGTCGACGCTGACCGGGCCGGCGATGTCGACCTCGGCCGCGTCGAGCGCTGCGGCGATGGAGACCGGCGCGCGGGCCTCGAACCGGGTGCAGGTGACGGCGTCGTAGTGGGCCGGCTTCGTGACGACGACCGTGTCGCGGTCGATGCTGGTGGGTGTCTTCGTGGACATGCGTCTAGCTGATTCGCGCCGGACCTCTTCAATCTATCCTAGAATGTGAGTCGACAGTGAGTGTCTTGTGAGTGCTAGCAGACAAACTTATGCCTGCAGAGGGAGTAGCTTGACGCGATGAGCCGAGAGATTCGCATCACGATAGACGACGACGAGGTGTTCGAGCGTA
The DNA here is from genome assembly GCF_051207375.1 of Haloarchaeobius pelagicus. NCBI lineage: Archaea > Methanobacteriati > Methanobacteriota > Halobacteria > Halobacteriales > Halorubellaceae > Haloarchaeobius > Haloarchaeobius pelagicus. Next base: position 1,051,241 of record NZ_JBPJZD010000001.1, read on the forward strand.
TGAAGCGTCGGAAAGAGGCGCTCGACCTGTCGTGGGAGGAGACCCTGCGGCGCGGCCTGGACCAGGACGGCCGAGGCCCAAGTGACTCACATGAGACTCACACAACCTTGCGGCGACCGCCAACCCCACCGGCACCTCACGACCCCCGCCGGCACCACCGGCGACGGGGCCGGGGACGGGCAGGCCGCGAGAGCGACGACCGGGCACACGACGAGTTCGGCCCTGGTCACGACGACTTCGGCGACGTGAACCCGTTCGACCCCGAGTTCCAGGAGCGACTCCGGGCACAGATAGAGTCCTCGGTCCAGGAGTCGCTCTCTGGCGTCGAGACCGCGATGCGCCACGTCGAACAGGTCACGGGCGGACTGGGCGACGAGATCGACCGGCTCTCGGACGCGGAGGACGCGGTCCTCACCTTCGCCGACCTCCCGGACGACCCCGAACATCAGGTGCCACTCCGCGTGAACCTCGCGACGAGTGCCGATGGCCTCGACGTCGAGGTCGTCACCATCCGGCAGGGCAAGGGCACTGACGGGATGAACCGCTTCGCGCAAGGCGACCGGAAGACCATCACCGAGACCGTCGCGACCGGCGGGACGGGACTGCTCCGACTGCAAGACGGCGCGGAGGAGTACGCGGTCGTCCCGCGGCTCACCTGGGGCCGGACCCCGGATGGCGAGCCCACGGTGACCGGTGTGGAGATCGTCGACGTGGTGTTCGGCGAGTAGCCAGCAAACCCGCCGCAAGCGGCGGGGACCGGGGGGAATTTTTATCCCCGTCATACGTGAAGGAGTACCATGGCCGACGACAGCGATGCACCCGAGGTCGAACTGGAAGCGAGACTGGCCGAACAGGACTCGTTCGAACCACCGGCCGCGTTCGTCGAGCAGGCGAACGTCTCGGACCCGGGCATCTACGAGGAGTTCGAGGAGAACTGGCCCGAGTGCTGGGAGCGTGCGGCCGACCTGCTCGACTGGGAGGAGGAGTACACCGAGATACTCGACGACTCGGAGGCCCCCTTCTACGAGTGGTTCGGGGACGGCACACTCAACGCCTCGTACAACTGCATCGACCGGCACATCGAGAACGGCCGGAAGAACCAGGCCGCCATCCGCTGGGAGGGCGAGCCCGGCGAGACGCGCACCTACACCTACCAGGACCTCTACCGCGAGGTGAACGCGTTCGCGGCGGGCCTGCGCGAACTCGGCGTCGGCGAGGACGACGTCGTCACGCTGTACATGCCGATGGTCCCGGAGCTCCCCATCGCCATGCTGGCGTGTGCCCGCATCGGCGCGCCGCACTCGGTCGTGTTCGCGGGCTTCTCGGCGGACGCGCTCGCGACTCGCATGAACGCGGCCGAGTCGGAGTACCTCGTCACCTGTGACGGGTACTACCGCCGCGGCGACGCCCTCAACCACAAGGAGAAGGCGGACCGCGGACTGCGAGGGGTCGACCACGACGTCGAGACCGTCGTCGTGGACCGACTCGGCGACGAGCTCAAACACTTCCTCGGCCAGCATCACCACGACTACGGCGAACTCGTCGCCGCGCACGAGGGCGAGGAGGTCGAGCCGGTCGAGCGCAGCGCCGAGGACATGCTGTTCCTCATGTATACTTCGGGGACCACGGGCCAGCCCAAGGGCGTCAAACACACCACGGGGGGCTACCTCGCGTACGCGGCCTGGACCAGTCACGCCGTCCTCGACGTGAAACCCGAGGACACCTACTGGTGTGCCGCGGACATCGGCTGGATCACGGGGCATAGCTACATCGTCTACGGGCCGCTCGCGCTCGGGACGACCACGATGATGTACGAGGGCACCCCCGACTACCCCGACCGCGACCGCATGTGGGACCTCGTCGACAAGTACAAGGTCGACGTGTTCTACACCGCGCCGACGGCGATTCGGGCGTTCATGAAGTGGGGCACGAAGTTCCCCGAGCGCCACGACCTCTCCAGCCTGCGCCTGCTGGGCACGGTCGGCGAACCCATCAACCCGCGGGCGTGGAAGTGGTACTACAAGCACATCGGCGACGAGTCCTGCCCGGTCGTCGACACCTGGTGGCAGACCGAGACCGGCGGGATGATGATAACGACCCTGCCCGGTATCGGCGACATGAAACCCGGGTCGGCCGGCCCACCGCTCCCCGGCGTCTCCGCGGACGTGGTCGATGCGCAGGGTGAGCCCGTCGAGGCCGGACAGGCCGGCTACCTCGTCGTGAACAAGCCATGGCCGGGCATGCTCCGGACGCTGTACCGCAACGACGACCGGTTCATCAGCGAGTACTGGCAGGAGTACTCCGACCCCGACGCCGACGAGTGGGTGTACTTCCCGGAGGACGGCGCGAAGATAGACGAGGACGGCTACATCACCGTCCTGGGTCGGGTCGACGACGTCATCAACGTCTCCGGGCACCGGCTCGGAACGATGGAGATCGAGTCCGCCATCGTGGGCGTCCCCGGGGTCGCCGAAGCCGCCGTCGTCGGTGGCCACCACGAGGTCAAGGGCGAGGCGGTGTACGCCTACGTCATCACCGAGGATGGGTACGAGGGCGACGAGTCGCTCCGCGAGAAGATAATCGCGGGCGTCGACGAGGCCATCGGTCCCATCGCGAAACCGGAGCAGGTCATCTTCACGCCCGAACTCCCGAAGACCCGCTCGGGCAAGATAATGCGGCGGCTGCTCGAAGACATCGCGAACGACGAGGAACTCGGTGACACCTCGACGCTCCGGAACCCGGAGGTCGTCGAGGACATCGCCGAGAAGGTCCGGGGCGAGTCCGGAGAGTAGCCACCCGGCTCAACGGACGAACTCCTATAGAGCAGTCCCTATTCTCCGATCGCGTCGTCGTCGTACCGGGAGACGAACCTGACGAGTAACAGCAAGATACCGAGGCTGATGCCGACCATCGCCATCCCGTAGAGTGCGAAGTTGAGCGGCGTCACGGCGAACTCGATGCCGGCGATGCTCGCCACGTCCACGTCGCGGCCGACGTCGACCGGGAGCAGCACGCCCACCGCTGCCCCGAACACGCCCGACAGCGCGACGACGACGACGTAGACCGTGAGGACGACCCGGTTCCCCTGGAATCGACCACCGATGGAGTTGCTCACACCAGAGGCTTGGCCCTGGTAACGATTAGCCTTTCCTTCTCGGACCCTAAGCCGGCGACATGACCGAAAAGGAGCTCATCGGCCTCGTCCTCGGTGCCATCGTCGTCCTGATGTTCGTGACCGGTTTCGTCCTCGTTCTGAGCTAGCGGCGGCACCACGTCCGTCCTGAGGTACCCGACTCCGACCAGTCACGACGCCCGGCCACGTCGCTCAGCGAGTGAACCGCCCGAAAAGAGGTGTCGTCTGATTACTCGTCGTCGACGACTTCGCCGCCGTCCGTCGCGACCTCTTGCTCTTCGCCGCCGTCGGCGAGTGCCGTCTCCTGCTGGTCCGCGAACCAGTCCCACTCGTGGGACGGGAGCCCGTCCTCTTCGAGGTTCCACGGGTCCGGACCGACGCGCGGGCCCTCGAGGTAGGACTCGACCATGTTCCACAGCCAGATGACCGTCGCGACGAGGAGGATGAACGCCCCGACCGTCGCGAGCTGGTGCATCAGCGTGATGAGGTCGATGGGACCGACCGTGATGCCCGCGTAGCCGGCGTACCGGCGCGGCATCCCGGCGTAGCCCATCAGGATCATCGCGAAGAACGTCAGGTTCGTCCCGATCATCGTGAGCCAGAAGTGTGCCTTGCCCAGCTTGACCTGGTACATCCGGCCGGTGACGAGCGGGAACCAGTAGTAGACGCCCGCGAACACCGCGAACGCGATAGCGCCCATGATGACGTAGTGGAAGTGCCCGACGACGTAGTACGTGTCGTGGAGCAGGAAGTCGACGGGGACCGCGGCGAGGAAGACGCCGGTCACACCGCCGATGATGAAGTTCGAGATGAACCCGACACAGAACAGCATCGGGGTCGTGAGCCGAACCTTCCCGTTCCACATCGTCGTGATCCAGTTGAACGTCTTCACCGCACTCGGTATCGCGATGGCCAGCGAGACGGCCATGAACGAGGCGCGGATGCGCGGGTCGATACCGGACGCGAACATGTGGTGGGCCCAGACACCGAAGCTGAGCACACCGATCGCCAGCGTGGAGTAGACGACGAACTTGAACCCGAACAGCTTCCGGCCGGAGAAGCGCGGGAGCACGTAGCTGATGATGCCCATCGGGGGCAGCACCAGGATGTACACTTCGGGGTGGCCGAAGAACCAGAACAGGTGCTGGTAGAGGATCGTGCCGCCGCCCGCTGCCGTGAAGAACGTCGTCGCGAAGTTCCGGTCGAGCAGCAGCATGACGAGCGCGCTGCCCAGCAGCGGGAACGAGAACAGGATGAGCGCGGACTGGGTCAGGATGGTCCACGAGAAGATGTCCAGCTTGTCCCAGCCGACGTCCTCACCGCGTTCCGCGAAGATGGTCGCGATGAAGTTGATGGCACCCATGGTGGCCGAGACACCGGTCAGGTGCAGGCCGAGCAGCATGAGGTCCGTCCCGGCGTTGAGCTGAGCGATGGTCTGTGCGGCGCCACCGGTCGCGGTCTGTGCCGTCGACTGCGGCGGGTACATCGTCCAGCTGATCATCGACGGTGCGATGCTGTCCATGAACGGCGCGAGGAAGAACCCGCCCCAGATGAGGACCGCGCCCGGCGGCAGCAGCCAGAACGCGATGGCGTTGATGCGCGGGAACGCCATGTCGTCCGCGCCGATGAGCAGCGGGATGAGGTAGTTCGAGAACGCCGCGAGGATGGGCGTCCCGAAGAGGAACAGCATCGTGATGCCGTGGCTCGTGAGCAGGGAGTTGTACAGGAGCTGCCCCTGGCCCACGCCGGCGGCTTCGGCGAGCGCGGAGGTCACGTCGACCTGGGCGGTCGCGAGTTCGGCCCGCATGATGACGACGGCGAGGCCGCCCCACGCGAACGCGACGATGGCGTAGATGCCGTACAGGATGCCGATGTCTTTGTGGTCGACGGTGGTGAACCACCGAATCAGACCGCCTGGCTTCTCTTCGTGGCCGTATCCGGTCTCACGACTGACGATACCCGTGCCACCGCCGGCCAGCGGTGTGTATGAGCGCCAGTCCTCGAGGCGTGTCACGAAGAAGGCCACGCCGAAGAGGACCACCGCCATCAGGGCAGTCAGCAGTATCTGTCCGCTAAGGTCCATGTGGAGGGCTGAGGGTTACACCCTAAAGAAAGATTCGGGACGCCCGCGGTGTGTCGATTCGGAGAGAAAAAACCGTGGGCGTTATTCGGCTGCCGCAGCCTCGGAGGCGGGTTCGCTCTCGCTCTCGGCGACATCGGCGTCCGCCTCGTCGTTCGTGCCGTACGCCCGGTCCTGGTGCTCCTGGGTCATGTGTCCTTCACCCTCGCTCTCGTGTGCGTCACCTTCGATCGCGAGCGCCGAGAAGTACGTCAGAATCGCCAGCAGGACGAACGGCGTCACGATGAGGGCGAACATCAGGATGGAGTACGTGGAGTCCCACGAGAACGGGCCGTACACCATCGGGACGAACAGGACGAGGAAGAACAGCATGATTCCCAGCGGAATGACGTTGACTGTGAGGTCAAGCAACGTGTCCTTGTCGAATATCTTCCGTTGTTGCGCCATCGTTGTCGGTGGCTTCGGCGCGGCGACCAAATAGGTTGTTGATTCGGTGCGGTCAGGGCGCGGTCGACCCGTCGAGCGAGGTCTGGAACAGTCCGACCACGGCAGCCGCGAGCGTCACGACGCCTGCCATGGCGATGGCGACGCCGCGGTACGCGATTCTGTTGTCGACGCCCACGAGCTCTGCGCCACCCAGGCTCCCGCCGAAACCGACGAACAGGTACCCGCCGATGACCACGAGGACGGCCGCGAAGCCGGCCATGATGGTCCACGGCTGGTCGACGTACCCGGTCTCTGCGAAGATGCCGGCGATGCTCCCACAGAACATGAGCAGTCCGAACACCGAGATGGGAAGGCTGCCGAACAGCACGCCGACCTCCGAGACGGCGAGCCCGACGGCGATGAGCATGGGCCAGGCGCTCGCCTTCGGCCGCCTGGGCGTGCGTGTCGACGACTGCGATTCCTCTGCCATGGGAGCGATTTGGGAACGGAGGTATAAACACGTCACGAAGACCCCCGTGTGCCGCGGGTGTCCCACCGGCGCCAGTAAATTGTTTCAGAACCGAGTTAACAATTCTTCGGATTCAGCGCTTCTCTGGCCCGTCCACGCGTTAACCACGACATATTAAACGCCAGCCGGAGTAGTCGAGGACGATGACAGAGGTACGAATCGCAGGTGTCGGACTCACGAAGTTCGGTGCCTCCCCGGAACGCACGGGCCGGGACCTGTTCGCGGAGGCTGGACTCGACGCCCTTGAGGACGCTGGGGTTGGGAGAGAGCACGTCGAAGCCCTCTTCTACGGCAACTTCATGGGCGAGCTCGCGGAGCACCAGGGCCACCAGGGGCCGCTGATGGCGGAAGCCGTCGGCGTCGACGCCCCGGCGACCCGATACGAGGCGGCGTGCGCCTCCTCCGGTGTCGCGGTCCGCGAGGCCGTAAAGAACGTCCGGAACGGTGAGAAGGACGTCATACTGGTCGGCGGCGCGGAACGGATGACGAACCTCGGGACGGCGGGTGCGACGGAGGCGCTCGCCATCGCGGCCGACGACCTGTGGGAGGTCAAGGCCGGGATGACGTTCCCGGGGGCGTACGCCCTGATGGCGAACGCCTACTTCAGCGAGTACGGCGGCACGCGCGAGGACCTGGCCGCCATCGCAGTGAAGAACCACGAGAACGCGGTCCCGAACGAGAAGGCCCAGTACCAGCGCGAGATATCGCCGGAGACCGTCCTCGACGCGCCGATGGTCGCCGAACCGCTGGGGCTGTACGACTCGTGTCCCATCTCGGACGGCGCGAGCGCGCTCGTGCTCGTCTCGGACGAGTTCGCCGAGGAACACGACCTCGACGCACCGGTCGCCCTCACGGGCTCGGGCCAGGGCGGGGACCTGATGGCGCTGCACGACCGCGACTACCTCGCGCGCTCGCCCGCGGCCGACGTGGCCGCCGAGGAGGCGTACGCGGACGCCGGTATCTCCGCGAGCGACGTGGACGTCGCGGAGGTCCACGACTGTTTCACCATCGCGGAGGTGCTGGCGATGGAGTCCCTCGGCCTCTTCGAGGTCGGCGAGGGCATCTCGGCCGCCCGCGAGGGCAAGACCACGCGCGAGGGTGACCTCCCGGTCAACCTCTCGGGCGGGCTCAAGGCCAAGGGCCACCCGGTCGGCGCGACCGGCGCATCCCAGGTCGCCGAGCTGACCCAGCTCCTGCGCGGAGACCACCCGAACAGCGAGTACGTCGAGGGTGCGACGACGGGCGTCACCCACAACGCGGGTGGGACCGTTGCGAGTGCAGTGGTTCACGTCCTGGAGGTGAAAGGATGAGCGACGGAACCGCGGTCAACGCCGGCTACGACGACTGGCTCGACGCCATCGAGGAGGGCGCACCGTACTACCTCGAAGGTCCCGAGGGCGACGGCTGGCTGCCGCCCCGGCGTGTCGACCCCGCGACGGGCTCGACCGACCTCACGGAAGAAGCACTGCCGAAGTCGGGCGAGATAGAGACGTTCACCATCGTCCACGTCCCGACGCCGAACTTCAGCGAGGACGCACCGTTCGCGACCGCCATCGCCCGGTTCGGCCCGGTGCGCGTGACCGGGATGGTCGTCGGCGTCGAGACGAGCGATGTCGAGGTCGGCATGACGGTGACCCTCGGTGTCGAGGAGACGAAGACGACCGGTGACCGCGTCATCGTCTTCCGGCCAGAATAAACCGCGACCGCAGCCCGAATCCGTTTTTGTCTAGTTCTCGCCCGTCTCTTCGACGTCTATCTCGACCGCGTCGGTCGAGCTGTCGCCGGCAGCGCGCTCGTTCTCGACCGTGACGCCGACGTCTCCGGGCCGGTCGTCATTCTCGCGGTCGCGCTGGCGGCGCTTCTCGAGGCTCTGCTTGCGCTCCTCCTGGAAGGTCTCGGCCGAGATCTCCGGAAGGTCCTCGTCGATGGCCTCGACGAACTTGTCGGGGTGTTCGTCGTGGGGGACGAGCATCGCGTAGTCGATGACGACGAGCTTCGCGCCGGTCGCGTCGGCGAGGCGGCGTCCCTCCGCGAGCGGCGTGGTGTCGGCCTCGCGGCCCCAGACCAGCGTCACGGGGGCGTCGACCTCGCCGAGCGCGGTCACGAGGTCCATGTCGGCGTCGAGGTAGCCCGAGAGGAACGACGCGGGCGCGTATCGCGCGCCGGGCTGGTGGGTGGTCTGCCACTGGTACTCCTGCTTGCTGTGGCTGTACCCGGCCATGTCGTAGTAGCCGTGGTCGGCACTGAAGTACTCCAGCGACGGGTTCGAGGCCATCGCGTTGAACAGGGCGGTGCCGACGAGGGGGGCGCGCATGACCGTGCGGACGAACGGCTTGCGCCCACCGGGCATGCTGGTCGTGGTGGGACAGACGAGGATGAGGCGTTCGACCTCGGTCTGCTTCGCTGCACCCGTCGCGTAGGCACCCGAAAGCGAGGACGCGATGACCGTCGGGTTCTCGGTCACGTCACGGACGAAATCCGTCACGAAGTCGGTGTAGAGGTCGCTCGTGTACACCAGCGGGGGGCGGTCCGACAGGCCGTAGCCCGGGAGGTCGGGCGCGATGACGTGGTACGCCTTCGAGAGCGGCTCGAATATCTCGCGCCACTCGTGACTCGTCCCGGCCGCGTTGATGCCGTGGAGGAACAGGAGGTCCGGGGCGTCGGGGTCGCCCGCCTCTGTGTAGGAGACGTCCATCCCACGCCAGCGGTAGGTGTGTTGCTCGCCCGGGAGGGGTGGTGCGAGCGGTTCCGCCCTGCGCGAGAGCACCGCGTTCGCCGCGGCGATGGCCCCGACGCCGACGCCTGCTGTTGCTACCGCCTTCTTGAGGTTCATACCAGGACTTGGTCGGCCTGTAACTTAATCTTGCCGACAGTTGTGGTGGACCCATCGCTGGCGGGTAGGTTCGTGAAATATAGTTGGAGATCGTCGATTTCGTCCGAACGAGTCTCGATGGACCAGGCGTGCCGAATGGGGGGTACTCGACCACGCCGGTTCGGCCGAATGGACGTTCGCGAGCAGGGATGGTCCCGCCTGCGATACCAACGTTCTGGGGGGTGGGTCGAACGGTGGAGCCTCACTACGACGACGTCGTTTGCCCGAAACACAGTCCTCGTCGAACCGAGGTCAGTGAGGTACTTCTCTCTTGGTGGAGTGATAGCTTAACGCAGAACCAGTAGTACTCCCGGCGTTTATATATCAGGGTCGCCGGGGTCTCCCGGCCGCCTGTCCGGTGTCGAACCCGGCATAAAGCGCTTTCAAGAACAGGGCAACGGTTCATTGGTCACTGCCGACGACGAAGCGACACCAGGAAGATGCTAGTGCTGGAATTCAGTCTCCAGCTGCCGATGTTGCAGCCCACGCGCGAGACGGTCCCGGAGATGCAACTGCGGGTGGAGCGGTTCGATGCGATAGACGAGACGCGCGTCAGGGTGCTGTTCTGGGCGAGTGGTGGGGATTTCGACGCGTTCGAAGCCGCGCTGGCCGAGGACGAGACCGTCGCGCCACCGTCGCGCAGCACCGAGCTCGAGGACGGCCGGCTGTACCAGACCGAACTGCTCGGCGAGGGACTGCGGACTAGCATCTATCCGACCATCGTCGACGTCGGCGGGGTCGTCTACGAGGTGTCGATAGAGCGGCAGAAGTGGCGCTTCAGCGTCGGTCTCCCCGACCACCGCGCAGTCGAGCAGATATACGAGGTCTGTGAGCACAACGGGCTCACCCTCGACCTCCATCGCCGGTACGAACAGCAGGACGTCACCGACAGCAGCAGGTTCGGCCTGACCGCCGCCCAGCGCGAGGTGCAGGAGGCGGCGCTCGCCATCGGGTACCTGGAGATTCCCCGGCAGAGCTCGCTGTCGGAGCTGGCAGACCGCCTGGGTATCTCGGAGAACGCCGCTTCCGAACGGTTCCGGCGCGCGGCGAAACGGCTGGTGGAGTCGACAATCAGGCCGCCAGCCGAGAACTGAGGCTGGGCGGTCCTGCCCGCTATTCCTCGGAGAGACAGGCCGCGATGGGCTCGATGACCTCGTCGGCCACGCTGTACGGGTCTGTCTTGCCCGCCATCACTCGGTCGACGATGTCCTCGACGCCCCCGAGACCGTCGAGTTCCTGCTGGACCAGCCCCGCCGCGTCGTCACGTAGCAGTGTGCGTATCTCCTCGGCGATGCGCTGGCGTCGCTTACGTTCCAGCTGGCCGGACTCGACCAGCCAGTCGTGGTGCTCGTCGAACGTCTCGATGAGTTCCTCGACGCCGGTCCCATCGGTGGCGACCGTCTCCAGGACGGGCGGGTCCCACGGTGCTACGTCCAGGTCCTCCTCGGCGTCGGTGCCCGGCATGTCGAGGTCGACGTCGGCGTCGTCGAAGTCATGATGGCCGGCGTCGACCCGCATCGACCCCGAGCCCATGTGGACCATCTCGAGGAGCTCCTGGACGGTCCGGTTCGCGCCGTCCATGTCGGCCTTGTTCACCACGAACAGGTCGCCGATCTCGAGGATGCCCGCCTTGAGCATCTGGACGTTATCGCCGGCACCCGGTGGGACGAGCACGCAGACGGTGTCTGCGGCCTGGACGATGTCTATCTCGTTCTGGCCGGCACCGACGGTCTCGATGATGACCTTGTCCTTGCCGAAGGCGTCCATCGCCTTCACCGCGTCCGCGGTCGCGGTCGAGAGCCCGCCCAGGTTCCCGCGGGCGCTCATCGACCGGAAGAACACGTCCATGTCGCCGACGTTCGACGCCATCCGGATTCGGTCGCCGAGGACGGCCCCGCCGGTGTAGGGCGAGGACGGGTCGATGGCGACGACTCCTACCGTATAGCCCTGCTCGCGGTAGCGACTCGCGAGTTTGTCCACGAGCGTGGACTTGCCCGCGCCCGGGCTGCCGGTGATACCGATGACCTCCGCGTCGCCGGTGTGCTCGTACAGTGCGGAGACGAGGTCGCGATAGCTCGGCTCGCGGTTCTCTATCTTCGTGATGGCCCGCGCGAGGGCGCGATGCTTGCCCGCGAGGAGGTCGTCGAGCAGGTCGTCCGTGCTCGCGCTCATCGTTCCGGCGCGTTGTCCCGGACGAACTGAACCGTCTGCTCCATCTTGGTGCCCGGACCGAACACCTCGGCGACGCCCAGTTCCTTGAGGTGCTTCTTATCGTCGTCGGGGATGACGCCGCCGACGAGGATGAGCGTGTCCTCGAAGGCGTCGTACTCTTTCAGCCCGTCGATGATCTTCGGGACGAGCGTGTTGTGTGCACCTGAGAGGATCGAGATTCCGACGACGTCGACGTCCTCCTGGACGGCTGCCTGGACGATCTCGTCGGGTGCCTTGTGCAGCCCGGAGTAGATGACTTCGAACCCTGCGTCGCGGAAGGCCCGTGCGATGACGTGTGCGCCGCGGTCGTGGCCGTCCAATCCGACCTTGGCCACGAGGCAACGAATCGACCGCTGGGACTGGTCCGTGCTCATGCCTTCCCTTTCCCTTGCGGCAGGTTTTACTCTAACGGAAGGTCCGGCCCGCGAAGGCGTCCGTTTCTACAACCTGGGCTGAATTAGGGAAACGAAAGTGGGATTCTCGTCGGGGGTGGCATTCGGCTCCGCCGGTGCCCGCAAGCGAAAGCGGTATTCCATCATCGTCCTAAGGCCACGCCAATGAGTACCGCAGACGTCAGGGCGACCGTCCGTGAGAACGTCCGCGCGACGACCATCCTGCTCACCGTCGTCGGCTACGCGCTCGTGCTCGGGACCTTCGCCGGTCTCCTCCCCATCTACCCCGACATCTCCCGCGAGACGACGAACCTGCTCTCGCACGGCATCGCCGTCGTGAACACCATCGCGACCAGCAGCCTCGCGCTCGGGTGGTACTGGATACGGAACAACGAGGTCGACAAACATCGCAAGGCGATGCTGACCTCGTTCACGCTCATCATCGTGTTCCTCGTGCTGTACCTCGTGAAGGTCGGCGGCGGCGGCGAGAAGGAGATCGTCGGCGCGACCGGCGTCGTCTACTGGGCCTACATCGCGATGCTCGCCATCCACATCCTGCTTTCCGTGGTGTCGGTCCCGGTCGTCCTGTACGCGCTCGTGCTCGGGCTGACCCACACCCCGAGCGAACTGAAACGGACCGCGCACGCGAAGGTCGGCCGCATCGGCGCCGGCGCGTGGATCCTCTCGCTGACGCTCGGCGTCGTCACCTACGTCATGCTGAACCACATCTACGACTACCGGTTCATGTTCGTCGGGCCGCTGTTCTGAGGTCGGCTCGCCTTCTCGATTCGCCCATCGCTCGTGCGCGAGCCGCGCACACCCCGGTGGCGCTTTATTATCTCACCGGCCCTCCATGTCCGACATGGACTCGCTCTCCCGCAGGGATGCCCTCCGACTGGCAGGCCTCGGCACGGTCGGCCTCGCCGGCTGCCTCTCCGGCGGCGGTACAGACGACACAGGAACCGACGGCGGCTCTGGTAGCGACACCGCCTGGCAGGACACCGAACTCACGAACGTCCTCACCGGCGAGACGTTCACCGTCTCGCAGTTCGACAAGCCCGTCCTCGTCGAGACGTTCGCCGTCTGGTGCTCGAACTGCAAGCGCCAGCAAGACGAGCTGATAGAGTTCCACGAGGCGGTCGGCGACGACGTGGTGAGCGTCGCGCTCAACATCGACCAGAACGAGGACGCCGAGAAGGTACGAAACCACGCGGAATCGCATGGCTACGACTGGTACTACGCCGTCTCCCCGCCCGCGGTCACCCGCCAGCTCGTCGACGAGTTCGGGACGTCGATGACCTCGCCACCAATCGTCCCGATGCTGTTGCGCTGCAGTGACGGCACGACGACCCGGCTGAAGGACGGTCACAAGGAGACCAGCTTCCTCCGCGAGAAAGCGAACGGATGCTAGCGCGGTTCGTCGAGGTGTTCGTCATCGGGTTCGCGACCCCGCTGACGGCAGCGTGTGCCCTGCCACTGTACCCCGGATTCCTCGCGTATCTCTCCTCGCAGGGCGAGGAGACCGCGCTGCCCTCGGGGGTGCTCGCGGGCCTGGTCACCCTCGGCGTCATCGCGTTCATGGGTCTTGTTGGAGTGCTGTTCTCGTTCCTGCTCGGCGAGTCGCTGACGACCGTGGTCGAGGCCGTCTCGCCAATCGCCTTCGGCGTGCTCGCCGTCCTGAGCGTCGCCCTCCTGTTCGACCTCGACCTCGCGCACCGACTGCCGACGAAGGAGCCACCACAGACCAGTCACCCCGCCTCCACCGCGTTCGGCTACGGGTTCTTCTTCGGGGCCATCGTGCTCCCCTGCAATCCCGGCCTGCTGGCGCTGTTCTTCGCCCGCGCGCCGGTGCTGTTCGACACGCCCATCGAGGGCTTCCTCGGGTTCCTGCTGTTCGGCATCGGGATGGGGACCCCCCTCCTGCTGTTCGGGCTGGTCTCCCAGTCCGCCGGCCAGCGCGTGACTCGCACACTCGCGAAACACAGTTCGACCATCAACCGGGTCACCGGCGCGGTGATGCTGCTGGTCGCGAGCTACTACCTGCTCGTCGTGTTCGACGTGGCGGGCGTCTCCGGTATCGTGAGCCCGTACTTCGACGCGGTGTTCGGCGCGTTCTCGGCCTGACAGTGGCACTACGCCTCGCGCGCCGGCACCGCCAGTCGCCACCCGACCAGCCCCAGCAACGCGAACCCGAACGCGTTCATCGAGCCGTGTATCCGGACCATCGCCGGGATGCGCAGACCGAGTCCGTCGCCCCCGGCGTACACCGAGACGGCGTAGCCGAACGCGAGCGCCATCGACACCGGTAGTGCAAGTGAAGACAGTGCGAGCAGGGCCCCTTGCGGCCGCTGACGGGTAGGTGCGACCTGCACGGTCACGAATCCGGCGAGGAGCGTCACCGCGAGGGTGAACGCCCCGACGGCGAGCACCTCGACCACGGGAGAGAACGAGATGCCGACAGCGATGAGGCCCGGGCCGACGAGCACGACCACCGCGACCGTGTCGTACAGCGACGACTCCGTCTCCAGTGACCGGCCCACCAGCCCCGTCACGAGCGGGAGCGCGAACCCGGCGTAGTGGAAGTGGACCGCGGTGAGCCGGACGATGGTCGGGTCGAACCAGAACGTCATCGCGAGGTGGAACAGGACGAGTGCGACCGCGCCGACCACCGAGTACGCCAGGCCGGCATCGACGAGGCTCTCTGGCACCGACGTGGCTCCACGGTTCCGGACTCGAACGAGCGCGAGGACCCCGAGCAGCCCGGTGACGAGCACCCAGGGCGACGCCAGCAGGGCTGCAGCCAGCCCGTTCACCGGCGCGACCAGTGAGGCGACGAACAGGGTCGCGCCGACCGGCTGGATCGTGACTGCCAGCCCGTGGAGCCGTCCGGCGAACCCGGGGAACGGCGGGGTCGCTGCCATGCCGATACCAAGTGGAACGAGTACCAGTGGGGCCAGCGCCAGCGCCTGGTCGATGGCGTCGAGGTTGCCGGCGATGACGAGCGCCAGCCAGAGCACACCCCCGAGCAGGGCGCTCGCGTCGGACGGCGCGATGTCCCGACTCCCGTGGCGCGTCCTTGCGGGGCTCATACCGGGGGGAGCGTCGACAGGCCACGGGACGGCCGGAGGTCGGCGGGTACCGTCTCCATCGGCTCCAGCGCTTGCGTGAAGGACCCGCGGTAGCTCAGGATGTGTCCCGCGAGCGTGTTCTCGACCGTCGCGGTCACGTGGAACTGCTCGTCGGTCTCGTCGTACCGGTCGCGGACCTCGACACTCGCCGCCAGCGGGCCCGGCAGGGGGACGTACCGCGACCCGACGGTGAGCCACTGCTTCCCACCCTCGACCACCAGCGCCCCGTTCTCGACCCGGGGGTGGAGTTCCGAGGCGATGAGCCCGGTCGTCCCGAGGAAGTCGAGCAGGCGCTCGTTCTCGTGGTCCCAGACGGTGAGCGAGTCGAACCGGCGGCGCTTCCGGTCGAACGCGAACTCGCGGGCCGTGGTGAGCACCTCGTAGCCGGCATCGTGCTCCCAGCCGACGGTCGTCACGGTGAACGGCACGTCCGACCCGGCCTCCGGAAAGAGGAGGTTCTGGGTCGTCATGGCGTACAGCACCGGCAGGGTGTGCGTGCCGCGGCTGATGTGCATCCGGCCCCGGCCCACGCAGGCAGTTCCCTCGTCCGGGCCGATGCCGTAGCGGTCGCGGACCTTCGGATGCAGGTCGTCGGCCTCGTCGCCGAGGGCGTACTCGTAGACGCCGGTCATGTGCGGGGCTTCTCGGCCCCGGGATATGATTGTTCGTCTGGACGAGTGCCTGACGAGAACGTGCTATCCAGGAGCCCTGGGTCGTGCTAGCGCCTAGCTTATATCTGACCGAGACTTACCACAGGTTAGTGCAACGGTCCTGCACGCCTCATGACAGCCCCTGATTCACCCTACGCAGGCCTGTACCGTCGGACCATCCCTGCGGTGGTCTCCATCTATCCGTCCTCGGGGGACGGGCTTACCGGGGCCGGTTCCGGGTTCGTCTACGACGAAGCCGGCCACATCGTCACGAACCACCACGTCGTCGCCAGCAGCCGCGGCCGGGCGGCGAGCGAGCGCTGGGGCCGCGGCGACGATGCCGACCGTCTCGAGGTCCGCTTCTCGCGCGGTGAGTGGCGAACCGCCTCGCTGGTCGGGTCGGACCCGGCGACCGACCTCGCGGTCTTGCAGGTCGAGAGCCTCCCGGCGTACGTCACGCCGCTGCGAGTCGCGGACGAGAACCCCGAACCGGGTATCCCGGTCGCGGCGCTCGGGAACCCGATGGGCCTCGATGGGACCATCTCGGCCGGCATCGTCTCCGGCGTCAACCGGTCGATGCCGACCCACGAGGGCTTTACCATCCCCGATACGGTCCAGACCGACGCGCCGATCAACCCCGGCAACTCGGGTGGTCCCCTCGTCACGCTCTCGGGCGAGGTCGTCGGCGTCAACCGCGCGAGACAGGGCGACAACATCGGGTTCGCCATCTCGCCGAAGCTCGTCCAGCGCGTCGTCCCGGAACTCGTTTCGACCGGCGAGGTCGAACACGCGACCCTCCACGTCCGGACGATGGACGTCTCGCCCGGCGTCGCGGAGGCGAACGGGCTCGACGAACCGCGGGGTGTCCTCGTCGTCGAGGTTCGAGAGGGGCCAGCCAGTGGCGTCCTCGGTGGCTGCACCGATACGATGCTCATCAGGGGGCGAGAGGTCCCGGTCGGTGGTGACGTCATCACCGGTATCGACGGGCAGGACCTTCACGCCCACGAGGAACTCGTCCGCTACCTCATGACGGACGTCCGACCCGGCGACACCGTCGAGCTGGCCGTCAGACGCCCTGCCGGTGAGACGACGGAGCGTCTCGTCGTGACGAACCGGACGAACTCACACGCGCCCGATGGCACCGACGACTGGTCGGATGGTGGCGACTCGGACGGTGGAACGCGGATACCGCTCGACTGAGTCGCGACCGGCGACACGGATTTTCGCGACACCCACGGCGTACAGCCCGTGATTCCACAGCGAACCGAAATTCAGGATTACAATAAAATTCTTGGACTGGGACCAAGACTTCATTTCCTAAGTAGACAATCTTAACATGGGACAGCAATAATTGCTTGACAATGACTGGGTCCAACCAGGACTGGTGGCCGAATCAGCTGAACCTGAACATACTCGACCAGAACACACGGTCGGTCGATCCGTGGGGTGAGGACTTCGACTACGGCGAGGCGTTCGAAGCGCTCGACCTCGACGCCGTGAAGTCGGACATCGAAGACGTGATGACGACATCGCAGGACTGGTGGCCGGCCGACTACGGCCACTACGGGCCGCTGTTCATCCGGATGGCGTGGCACAGCGCCGGTACGTACCGAACCAGCGACGGCCGCGGGGGCGCAGCCTCGGGCCAACAGCGCCTCGCACCGCTCAACAGCTGGCCGGACAACGCGAACCTCGACAAGGCACGCCGCCTGCTCTGGCCGGTCAAGCAGAAGTACGGCCGCAACCTCTCGTGGGCCGACCTGATGATCCTCGCCGGGAACGTCGCCATCGAGTCGATGGGCGGCAAGACGTTCGGCTTCGCCGGCGGCCGCGAGGACGCCTACCAGCCCGACGAGTCCGTCGACTGGGGTCCCGAAAGCGAGTTCGAGGCGTCCGAGCGCTTCGACGAAGACGGCGAACTCCAGGAGGGTCTCGGCGCGACCGTCATGGGCCTCATCTACGTGAACCCGGAGGGCCCGGACGGGAATCCGGACCCGGAAGCATCCGCGAAGAACATCCGCGAGTCGTTCAGCCGCATGGCGATGAACGACAAGGAGACCGCCGCACTCATCGCCGGAGGGCACACGTTCGGGAAGGTCCACGGTGCTGACTCCGGGGACAACCTCGGTCCCGAGCCGGAAGCGGCCCCCATCGAGAAGCAGGGCCTCGGCTGGGAGAACGAGTACGGCTCCGGCAAGGGCGGCGACACCATCACCAGCGGTATCGAGGGCCCGTGGACGCAGGCACCCATCGACTGGGACCTCGGCTACATCGACAACCTCCTCGACTACGAGTGGGAGCCGGAGAAGGGCCCCGGCGGTGCGTGGCAGTGGACGCCGAAGGACGAGGAACTGAAAGACAGCGTGCCGGACGCACACGACGAGTCCGAGACGGTGACGCCGATGATGCTCACCACGGACATCGCGCTGAAGCGCGACCCCGACTACCGGGAGATCATCGAGGGCTTCCAGGAGAACCCGATGGACTTCGGTATCTCCTTCGCGAAGGCCTGGTACAAGCTCACCCACCGTGACATGGGCCCGCCGACCCGGTTCCGCGGCCCGGAGGTTCCGGACGAGGAGATGCTGTGGCAGGACCCGCTTCCCGAGACGGACTACGACCTCGTCGGCGACGCGGAGGTCGCCGAGCTCAAGGCGGAGATCCTCGACTCGGACCTGTCCGTCTCCCAGCTGGCCCGGACCGCCTGGGCGGCAGCCTCGACGTACCGCGACAGCGACAAGCGCGGGGGCGTCAACGGGGCCCGCATCAGGCTGAACCCCCAGAAGGACTGGGAGGTCAACCAGCCCGAGGCGCTGGAGACCGTGCTGGCCACCCTCGAAGGTATCCAGGAGGACTTCAACAGCTCGCGCTCCGACGACGTGCAGGTCTCGCTCGCCGACCTCATCGTGCTGGGCGGGAACGCGGCTGTCGAGGAGGCAGCGGCGGACGCCGGCTACGACGTGGAGGTTCCGTTCGAGCCGGGCCGCGTCGACGCCTCGCAGGACCAGACCGACGTCGAGTCGTTCGAGGCGCTCAAGCCGAAGGCCGACGGCTTCCGGAACTACCGCTCGGACGACGCCGAGCGCCCGGCCGAGGAACTCCTGGTCGACAAGGCGGAACTGCTGAACCTGACCGCGCCCGAGATGACGGTCCTCGTCGGTGGCATGCGAGCCCTCGACGCGAACTACGACGACTCCGACCGCGGCGTGTTCACCGACGAGCCGGAGACGCTGACCAACGACTTCTTCGCGAACCTGCTCAGCATGGACTACGAGTGGGAGCCGGTCTCCGACGACGAGTCCGTGTTCGAGGTCCGCGACCGCGACACCGGCGACGTCGCGTGGGAGGCCACCCGCGTCGACCTCGTCTTCGGGTCGAACTCCCGGCTGCGCGCCATCGCGGACGTCTACGGCGCGGACGACGCCGAGGAGAAGTTCGTCGAGGACTTCGTGGACGCGTGGTCGAAGGTCATGCGTAACGACCGCTTCGACCTCGAGTAAGCTGCACTGTCGTTCGCCCCGGTGCCGACCGCGAACCGACCACCTTTTTCGTGCTCAGGCGGGAACCCGAGAGCCATGACGACGGAACGACACCACGCGCCCGACGCCGAGACCGTCGAGCGCGTCGTCCGCGAGGGCCTCCGAGACGGGGCGATGGTCGCCGTGATGGCCGAGTGCGAGGTCGAGTACGACGGTCGCAGTGGCGGCTACCTCGGGCCGGGCGACCGCCTCGTGGTCTGTAAACCAGACGGCACCCTGCTCGTCCACCGCCCCGCCGGGCACAAGCCGGTGAACTGGATGCCCGGCGGCGCGACCATCAAGGTCGAGTTCGACGAGAGCGACGACGCGGACGACGATGCGGCTGGCGCACCCCTGCTGTACGCCCGCCGGTCGAACCCGAACGAGTACCTCCGGGTGTACCTCCACGACCCGTACCTGCTCACGCGGTTCGACGCCGACGACCCCGTCGAGTACCAGGAGCGCGGGACCGAGGCCGAGATGCACGAGTACATCAAGCGCAACCCCGAGACCGCGCTCGAATCCGGCATCAGAATCGTCGAGCACGAACGCGAGACCAAGTACGGCTTCATCGACTTCTTCGCGAAGGACAGCGACGGGGTTCCGGTCGTCGTCGAGGTCAAGCGCCGGCAGGCGACGCTCAACAACTTCGACCAGCTCAAACGCTACATCGAGCTGTACCGCGAGTCGAACCCCGAGGTCAGGGGCATGCTGGTCGCGCCCTCGGCCAGCGACCGGGTGAAGCGCGCGCTCCGGGACAACGGCATGGAGTTCGTGCGCCTCGCGGAGTTCGACGTGGAGACGCGAGAGGTGAGCGAGAAGACGCTCTCTGACTTCTTCTGAGCCGTCAATCCGTCTGCGGGATCGCGTTCGCCCCCAGCGCGAAGAAGACGACCGCGAGCACCGCGAGCACCGCCAGCGACTGGGTGGCGTCGAGGCCGAGCACGACCGTGCCCGACTCCGCGCCCGACCAGATGGCCTGGCGAAGCCCGTGGGCGAAGTACGTCAGCGGTGAGAGCGCGACGATGGGGTGGAACCACTCGGGCAGCATGCTCGGCGGGACGAACGTCTCCGAGAGGAACAGCAGGGGGAGCCCGATGGCGTTCGCCGCGGTGATGGCCCCGTCCTGCGAGTCAGCGAAACTCCCGAGCAGCGACCCGACGCCGCAGAAGCAGACCACACCCAGCGGGACGAACGCGAAGATGAGCGGCGAGAACGTGACCGACGCGCCCGTCAGCAGGACGGTCAGGACGAGCAGGACGAAGCCGGCGATGGCGATGATGACCGTGTTCACGAGCGTGTGCGCCGCCAGCCACTCCGCCCGCGAGAGCGGCGTCGTCGCGAGCTTCTCGAACCGGCTCCCTTCGCGGTGGCGGGCGACCTCCGAGCCCATCCGCGAGAGTGGTGTCTGGAGGACGACCACCGCGAGGTAGCCCGGCACGTAGTACGCTGGGTCCTCGGCGAACAGCCCCCCGCCGGTCGGGTTCGTCTGGACCAGCGCACCGAAGATGCCGATGAGCAGGACCGGGAAGAAGAACGTGAAGAACACTGCCACGCGGCGGCGCAGGAACGAGTGCCACGCCGCGACGAACTCCGAGCGGACGCGTCTCACCGTCGTCATGTGTCCCGCTCGGGCGTGGACCTGCTAAGGCCCGTCGGTTTCGTCGCGGCGAGTGAGCAATCGGTCTCGGGCTCGCTCAGTCTGCGGCTTCGAGCGTGACCGACTCGGCCTCGTAGTCCTCGATGAACGCGCCGGGGCCACCGATGGAGACCTCGGTGATCTCGCCATCCGCTTCGACCGCGATGACCAGCGAGTTCTCGACCGCGATGGAGCTCTTGACGACCGGCTTGACGAGGGTCTGGTGGACCTCGACGACCCGGCCGGTGAGCGTCACGGACTCGTCGTCGCCGTGGACCGGCTTCGCCTCGACCGTCGCGACGATGTCGATGCCCTCGTTGCGGTAGCGCGTGGCCGCGAAGACGGCGTGGCGGAAGCCCTGGTAGGTGACCGGCAGGGGTTCGGGGTCGGCGACGGCGGCCTCCTCGGCGACCGGCCAGTAGTTGCCGAAGAACGACCCGACGAGGATGGGGACGAGCTGTTCCTGGGCGATGGCGACGGCCTGCTCGCCGGTGTTCGACCGGGCGAGGAGGTCGTAGGGCGCGAAGACGCCGAGGCGGGTGTCGACGGTGAACAGGACCGGGGCACGCTCCTCCCAGACGCGGACGACGCTCGCGACCGGGTCGTCGTCCTCGGTGAACTCGGTCGCGCCCGACTCGGCGCCGGTGAGGATGAGGAAGACGAGGACGTCCCGGGAGATGGTCTCGCGGAGTTCGTCCTCGATTTCGGGCAGGACGCTGGCCGGGATGGAGAGCGTCACCTCGTCGGTGGCCGTCGAGAGGAACTCACGGATGCGCTTCAGCACGGTCGCACGGGCCTTGATGACCTCGAACTCGCGTTGCTCTTCGGTGACGCGGTTCCAGCGCTCGGCGAGGTCGGGGCCGAGCGAGCGCAACTCGGTGGTGAGGCGCTCGATGACCTCTTCTGGGGGATTGGCCCGGATGAGCGTCGGGACGGCGTGGTCGTTCACCTCGACGAAGCCGCGGCCTTCCAGTTTCTCGCTCACGCTGTAGACGTAGCGTTTCGAGACGCCGGCGTCCTGGGCGATGGTGCTCGCCTTCGCCTCGCCGTGGTCGAGGATGGTGAGGTAGGTGTCTATCTCCTTCTCGGAGAGGCCGAGTCGTTCCAACCGGTCGGTCAGGGTCCTGTCGTCCATTGTATCGTGCTCACGTGGTTCGTACGCGAAAACATGACCGTACCTGCCTTACCCCTTTCGTGACGTGCCGACAGGTGTCACCCCCGACGCCACCCGAACTCAGTCGGCCGCGGGGTCGACCGGAACCGCCTCACGGCCCTCGAAGGCTTCGCCCGTCAGCGAGAGGTAGACGTCTTCGAGGTCGGGTTCCGCCCAGGCGAGTTCGGTGTAGGAAGTGCCCGCATCGTCCAGTGCCGCGACCACGTCGCCGATGGCCTGCGGGTCGACACCGTCGAGGATCACTCGGTTGCCGGTCGTCCGGGTGGCCCAGTCCGCGAGCGCGTCGGCCGCGGCCTCGACGTCGCCATCGACCGTCACGGTGACCCCGCGGTCCCCACCGTGGGCCCGGACCAGTTCCTGTGGCGTCCCGACGGCGGCGAGTTCCCCGTCCGAGAGGAGTCCGACCCGGTCGGCGAGTCGCTCGGCCTCGGCCATGTCGTGGGTCGTCAGGAAGACGGTCGTCCCGCCCGCGGCGAGCGTCTCGATGCGGTCCCAGAGGGTCCGTCGGCCTGCCGGGTCGATACCGGTCGTCGGCTCGTCCAGAAAGAGCACGTCCGGGTCGTTCACGAGCGTCGCCCCGAGACAGACCCGGCGCTGCTGGCCACCCGAGAGGTTCTCGTACCAGGTGTCGGCCGACTCCTCGACGCCGACCTCGGCCAGAATCTCGTCGACGTCCCTGGGGTCGTCGTACAGCCCGGCGTAGTAGGAGACGACCTCCCGCGCCGAAAGCCGGGCCGGCGGCGAGAACGACTGGGGTAACACGCCGAGGCGCTCCTTCGAGACCGCGGCGGGGGACGAGCCCAGCAGTTCGGCGGTCCCGGCGTCCGGGTCGACCGTCCCCGTGAGCGCCCGCACCAGCGTGGTCTTCCCAGCGCCGTTCGGGCCGATGAGCGCGAACACGTCGGCTTCGCCGACGGCGAACGAGACCCCGTCGAGCGCCACCGTCTCGTCGTACGCCTTCCGGAGGCCGTCGGCGACGATTGCGTCGGTCATGGGGGTGCGTTGGCCGCCCGACGATAAGAAAGCTCGATTTCTCCCGGCACCCGCCAGCCGACCAACTAAGCAGACGGAACCCGTAGACGCGGGCATGAAGGTCGCCGTACTCGGTGCCGGCTACGCCGGTGTCACCCTCACGAAGCGCCTGGAGAAGTCGTTGCCGGACGACGTCGAACTCGTCCTCGTCGACGACACCGGGGTCCACCTCATCCAGCACGAGCTGCACCGGGTGGTCCGCCGGCCCGCCGTCACCGACGCTATCACCGTCCCGCTCTCGGACGTCGTCGACCGGGCCACACTGCGCGTCGGCCGCGTCACCGAGGTCGACACGGAGGCCCGGACCGTCTTCTTCGCGGACGACACGCGACTGGAGTACGACGTGGCCGCGGTCTGTCTCGGCGCGGAGACCGCGTTCTACGACCTGCCCGGGGTCGAGGCACACGCCACGCCACTCAAGCGACTCGAAGACGCGAACGAGATCCGGTCGGACTTCTTCGACGTGCTGGAGTCGGGGGGTGACGGGCAGGTGATCGTCGGCGGCGCGGGCCTCTCCGGCATCCAGGTTGCCGGCGAACTCGCAGAACTCGCCGACGAGGAGGGCGGCGACGTGACGGTGACACTGCTCGAACAGCTCGACAGCGTCGCCCCGTCGTTCCCGGAGAACTTCCAGAACGCGGTTCACGACGCGCTGGTCGCCCGCGGCGTCCACGTCCGGACCGGTGCGACGGTGACCGAGGCCACCGACGACGAGGTGCGACTGGCCGGCGCCGACCCGGTCGCGTACGACCAGCTGGTCTGGACCGGTGGCATCCGCGGCCCCGACGCGCTCCACGGCGAGCGGCCGGTCGTCCGGAGCAACCTGCAACTCGACGGCACGACGTTCGTGGTCGGCGACGCCGCCAAGGTGGTCGACGACGCCGGGGCCGCCGTCCCGGCCAGCGCGCAGTCGGCCATCCGGGAGGCGAAGGTCGCCGGGAAGAACATCCAACGGCTCGTCTCGCATCTGCGCGACGGCGACTCGAGCGACTTCCAGCCCCGACTCGAGCGGTACACGTTCGAGTCGCCGGGCTGGCTCGTCACGGTCGGGAACGGCGCGGTCGCACAGGTCGGACCGAGCGTCTTCACGGGGCGCGCGGCGCTGACGCTGAAGACGACCGTCGGGGCGGGCTATCTCTCCTCGGTCGGTGCCATCGAGGAGGCCGTCGACCTCGTGAACGAGGAACTCGGCATCTCGCCCCACGAGGAGCCGTAGTCGAACTCGCCGTTCGACGGTTCACGGGACCGGTGCGGGCGCGACTCGGGCAGCCCTGAACCCACAGTGAGGTGGGGGTTCCTAACGGGTCGTTCGGCGTTCTAAGGGGCTGTTTACCAGCACCGAACCGTGGTCTCGCCAGGCGGAGTGAACCACCCGGGTGCGAGTACGTAGCACATAACTTTTACCAGAACTGTCCTCTGTTATCACGTCGCAATCCATCGGTCCCGGCGATTGCGTAACCTGGGGGGAGTATGAAGCAGCAACAGAGCAAATGCAAACTGGTGTACTGTACGAACGGGTGGGTCGAGATCAAGGAACTGGGTCGCAAGGACGCGTGGATCGCAACCGACACACCCGTCCCCATCCTCGAGTAGCGACCCGTTGGGGAGCGTTCCGAAGCGGTCCCACGGGGAGTCTCGGACGACCGTGACGCTGCGGACCGCACGAAACGTGACCGGGCGAAGACCGCTTTTCTAGCTGTACGACAGGCCTCGCTCTGCCGCGCCGATCAGGAACAGCGCGAACAGAGCGACGACGAGCCACTGACCGGTCTGCGTCGAGAGCGCGTCTGCGAACGCACCGAGCAGGTCTGCACCGAACGCCTGGCCGAGCGAGAACAACAGCAGGACGACCCCGATCATGGCGAGGCCGAAGCGGACCGCCGTGGTCGCCAGGTAGTCCCGCAGTCCAGAGCCCTGGCGTCGACCGCCCCGGGTCTGGGCGTGCTGGTTCTGGCGCTGCTGGTTCTGCTGGGCCGGCTGCTGTGCGGACTGTTCGTTCTGCGGCTGACCGCCGTTGCCACGCGCGGACCCGTCGCCCGTCGCGTGGTCGTCTCCGCGTTGGTCTCGGGGCATAGGGTATCGACCCCAGCAGTGGATACGGCGGGTGGGTGCCTAACTGACCACCCAACGTAGCAAGGCGAGAATCGGATTGTAACGGTATCGGGACTGTCGAAATCGGCAGAATCGTTCGAACCAGTAACGTCCTCAATCCGCGCCCAGTCCGGAGCGAAGCGCACGGTAGAGACCGCCGAAGACGACCGAGAGCGCGTACGAGCCGACGACGAAGGGGACCCAGTAGACCCAGAGTTCGTACTGCGGTGCGATGCGGTTCCCGATGGCGCTCCCGATGGTCAAGACGAGGTAGCCCGGCATCGCCAGCGGGTTGTGATAGCCGTACTTCAGCAGGACGACGGGGAACACGAGCAGCGAGAACACCGTGGCGACAGCCCTGCCGGCGAACCAGCGCTGGAGGGGTGGGGACTCAGACATCACTCTCACCTCCGGTCTCTGCGGCGACACGCCCGGCGCTCGCCGAGGGCTGGCGCTCGATACCGTGCGCCGCGAGCAAGTGTTCGGCCGCCGCGGTTGTCCAGTCCACCCGCGTCTGCAGGTCGGTGATGAACGTGGTGGTTTCGACGATATACGCCGGCGTACCGAGGTCGTCACCGACCTTGTGCCCGAGGAGCGGGGCGGACCCGTCCATGTCTCCGCCGGTGGTGAACCTGTGCAGTGGCATCGACCACGGTATCTCTGCATCGTTGAGGAAGGAACAGGTCGCCTCGGCGTGCGCTGTCGCGTCTCCGGCGGCGGTGGGGAAGATGGCCTGGCCGACGTTGCGCGGGTGTATCCGGTAGATGCCGCGGGACCGGTGGAGGTCGAGGACCACGTCGGGCTCGGTCTCCTCGACCAGGGACCAGATGGCCCGCGCAAGCCGCGTCTCGGGCTCGCCCTCCGGCGTGAACTTCCGGTTGAGGTCGCCGTTGTCGTTCTCTCGCGACCCCCGGCGAATCGCCGGCACGTTGGCCCGGGGGAGGACGACGACCGTCCCGGCGTCGAACGACCACTCGGCGACCGCCTCGGCAGCCCGGTACCCGCTGCGTTCGTCGCCGTGGAGGCCACCGACGACGAGTGCGGTCGGCCCGGGCTGGTCGGCGTCGATGGTCACGACCGGCGTCTGGTACGTCGTTCCGGGAAGGAGGGACTCGCGGGTCCGGTCGTCGGGTGGTGTCCCGGCGGTGACTGTCGACTCGTCATTGTCCGTGAACAGTCCGAGCCCGACCGTGGTGGCGGCGAGCCCGGCGAGGGACCGTCGCAGGAACGTCCGTCGTTTCATCGGTCGAGACCAGCGGGTCCACGGTGAAGATTATGTTCTGGATAACGGGTGGGATGGTCCTCGGGACGGACCGCGGGTGTCGCTATTCGGCGTCGGCTGGGTTGCCGCCGTCGGTCTCGAGCTTCTCCGGTGCGGTCTCTTCGACGTCGTCGGTGTCCGTCGTCGTGATCCACTCGTCGGCCCACTCGCCGATGGCGTCGAACACCGGGCAGAGGGACTCACCCTTCTCCGTCAGCGAGTAGAACGTCGCGACCGGGGCGTCCTCCTCCAGGCGGCGGTCGACGAATCCCATCTCCTGCAGGTCGTCGAGCACCCGCGAGAGCGTGCGCGAACTCGCGTCGGTGGAGCGCTTGAGCTCGTTGAATCGCTTCTCGCCGTCTTGCAGGTCGTGGAGCACGACGAGTCGCCACTGCGAGCCGATCTGTTCGAGGGAGTCGATGACGGGGCAGGCCGCCGCATTGGGATTGTCGTTCGAGGACGTTGCCATTACACCGTGGAAGGCTCCCGCCCCACTTAGAGGTTCGTATCCGAACCAGCTAACATTACAGAACTGGTTTGACAGGTTCCACTCGGCGGTCGGCAGACACCGCCGGACCCCGACTCAGTGCATCGCCGACAGCCGGTCGAGAATCTGGTCCGTCGTCCCGGCGTCGTAGGTCCAGAAGCCGTAGAACTCGTTGTCGCCCGTCTCCTGGGCGAGCAGGGACGCCTTCCGGTCGTCGCGACCGCCCCCGTCGTAGACGACCCACCAGTGCTTGACGATCTCCTTCGCGTCGCTGGCGTGGACGTGGACGTCGATGTCGGCTGGGCGCTCCCAGTCGTCCTCGCCGTAGACGTGGACGTCGAGGTCGACGGTAGAGAGGTTGTGGTAGACGTTGCGCTGGAGGTCGACCTTCGAGAGCTGCTGGAACCCCGAGTGGAGCGTCCCCTCGCGCTGGTTCCACGCCCGGAACTCGACGATGCGCGAGGCCATGATCATCCGGCGCTTGTCGTACGACCGGAAGCGCGTCCCGTCGAGGTGCTTGATGACGGCTGGTATCTCGGTCTTGTGGGACGGCTGGCCGCTCTGTGCCGCGAATCTGGCGACCCGTTCCAGCGAGTTCGCGGCGACGAACCGGCCATCCGACTCCAGCAGGAGCGTGTTCCTCGGCGTCCCGGACGCCGTCTTGTCCTTGACCTTCTTCACCTCGTGCTTCGAGAGGAATCGTCCGACCGCCTTCAGTGCCTTCTCGTTCGTGACGTTGCAGGCGTGCAGCGTCTTCGAGCCCAGCTCTGTCTCGCCGACGATGCTGCCCAGTGACCTCGTGCTCATACGGGTGCTTTCGCGGCCGGTACCGTACGCGCCCTGCCCATCCTGTTAGGTATGCAACCGTTGCCGGCCGACGAGCACACCTCAGTCTGTCGGTTTTCCGTAACTGGGGCACCTGACATCGATGTCCCCTGGTTACACGACTGTCAGATTAAGTATATGATTGTCGCGTTCCTAGGACCGTCCATGCAAACAGACGGTATCCACCACGTCACCGCGGTCGCGAGCGACCCCCAGCGGAACGTGGACTTCTACACCGAAGTCCTCGGGCTCCGACTGGTGAAGCAGACGGTGAACTTCGACGACACCTCGACGTACCACCTCTACTACGGCGACGAGGTCGGCACACCGGGTACCATCCTGACGTTCTTCCCCTTCGACGGCGCTGGAACCGGCCAGCCGGGCAAGGGACAGGCGACGGCCACCGCGTTCACCATCCCCGAAGGGGCGGTCGACTACTGGCTCGACCGGTTCGACGACCTCGACGTCGCCCACGACGAGCCCCGGTCGCGCTTCGGTGAGACGGTCGTCCCCTTCCGCGACCACGACGAGCAACCGATGGAACTCGTCGCGACCGAGGCCGGGAGCGACATCGAACCCTGGGCCGACGGGCCGGTCCCCGAGGAGTACGCCATCCGCGGGTTCCACGGCGTCACGCTGCATTCGATGGACCCCGACGTGACCGGGTCGGTCCTCGAGACGCTCGGGTACGAACGCGCCGAGGAGACCGAGGACCGGATCCGGTACCGGGCCGGTGGCGACCGCGCGAGCGTGGTCGACCTCTTCCGTGGCGTCGGCGGCCGAGGCGTCCCCGGTGCGGGCACGGTCCACCACGTCGCCTTCCGCGTCCCCGACGACGAGGTACAGGAGTCCCTCGCGGCCGACCTCGACGAGATCGGGCTGCACGTCACCGACCAGAAGGACCGCCAGTACTTCCGGTCGATATACTTCAGGGAACCCGGCGGGGTGCTGTTCGAGGTCGCGACCGACGTACCGGGCTTCGCGGTCGACGAACCGGTCGAGACCCTGGGTTCGGAGCTCAAGCTACCCTCGTGGCTGGCGGACGACCGCGAGCAACTCGAGGCGGCCCTGCCGTCGCTCGACGCCCCGGAGGTGACGAGCCGATGAGCACCTCTGGCGTCCACCAGGACCAACCACTCGCCAGTGCTGGCGCACCGCTCGACGTTGCCGAGGGTGCGGTCGTCATGTGCCACGGCCGCGGCGCGAGCGCCCGCAGCATGCTCGCCATGGCCGACGAGTTCCACGAACATGGCGTGGCGTTCCTCGCCCCGCAGGCCCAGCGCGGCACCTGGTACCCGAACTCGTTCATGGCCCCCATCCCGTCGAACGAACCCCATCTCACCTCGGCGCTGCAGGCCGTCGAGGACGCCGTCCAGGCCGCCCTCGACGCGGGCATCCCCCACGAGCGCATCGCCCTCATGGGCTTCTCGCAGGGAGCCTGCCTCGCCAGCGAGTACGTCGCCCGGAACGCCCGCCGCTACGGCGGCCTGATGGCACTCTCCGGCGGCGTCATCGGTCCCGAGGGGACCCCGCGGGACTACGACGGCTCCCTCGATGGGACGCCGGTCTTCCTCGGCTGCAGCGACGTGGACCCGCACATCCCGCTCGAACGCGTCCAGGAGACGACGAAGGTGTTCGAGGACCTCGGCGCCGACGTGACCGAGCAGATCTACCAGGGCATGGGCCACACCGTCAACGAGGACGAGATAGAACACGTCCAGAACATCGTGGCACGTCTGGTCGACGGGTCGGGTGAGGACTGAGTGACGGCGCGTCGCAAGGACGACGCTACGACCGCCTCCGACCCCGAGCAGACGCCGCCCCACGTCTCCGGCCTGCATCACGTCTCCGCCCTGTCGGGTGACCCGCAAACCGCGGTCGACTTCATGAGCGACGTCCTCGGCATGCGACTGGTCAAGCGCACCGTGAACTACGAGGACCAGTTCGCCCACCACCTCTACTTCGGCGACGGGTCGGGGAGCATCGGCTCCCTGCTCACGCTGTTCCCGTCGAACGCCGGGCCGGACGGGCGCGTCGGCCCGCCACAACCCGGTGCGACCGCGCTGGCGGTTCCCGAAGGGTCGCTCGACTACTGGGCCGGCCGCCTCTCGGAGCACGGGGTCGCGTACACCGAATTCTCGCGCTTCGGGGAGGCCGGACTCGGCTTCGCGGCACCGGACGGCCTGCCGCTGGAACTGGTCGCCACGTCACCCGGAGCTGGCGTCGAGGGCGGCGCGTGGACCGATGGGAAGGTCCCGACCGGGCACGCCATCCGGGGCCTCGCGGGGACGACCCTGCTCTCACCAGCGCCCTACCAGACGGCCCGGGTGCTCGAGCACTTCGGCTACGAACTCGAGGGCGAGACCGACGACCGGGTTCGCTACCAGGTTCCCGCCGACCACGCGACGGTGGTCGACCTGTCGCTCTCCGGCAGCGGCGCTGGTGACAGCACGCAGGACGGCTTCGGCCGCGACGGAAAAGGGACGGTCCACCACGTCGCATTCGGGGTTCCCGACCGTGACGCCCTGCTGGCGTGGCACCACTACCTCCGCGACATCGGGCTCGAACCGACCCGCATCAAGGACCGCACGTACTTCGAGTCGGTGTACCTCCGGGAACCCGGCGGCATCCGGTTCGAGTTGGCGACGACGGGACCGGGGCTGACGGTGGACGAACCGGTCGACGACCTCGGCGGGTCGCTCCAGTTGCCCAGGTGGGTCGAGGACGACCGGGAAGAGATCGAGAAGCGACTGCCACCGGTCGAGTGGCCGACCGCGTAGCGAAGGGTGAGGCCACCGGCAGAACCGGGCCACCCCGCGTGTCAGACGCTCTCAGTACGGCTTTATCGCCTCAGCCGGCGTAGGTGTGTTGTTATGCTGAAGATACTCGTCTCGGGAGCGACAGGCACACAGGGCGGCGCAGTCATCGACCACCTCAGCTCCGGTGCGTACGGCGATTTCGATCTCTACGGGCTGACCCGTGACGCGACCAGCGAGCGCGCCCAGTGGCTCGCGACCCGCGGCGTCACCGTCGTCGAAGGCGACATGCGCGACGCCGACCGCATGACCGACCTCTGTACCGGGATGGATGGCGTGTTCTGCGTCACCACGTTCTTCGAGGACGGCACCGACATCGAGACCGAACAGGGCACCACCCTCGCCACGTGTGCAGCCGACGCCGGCGTCTCGCACTTCGTCTACTCCTCGGTCGGCGGTGCCGACCGCGAGACCGGCCTCGCCCACTTCGACTCCAAGTACGCCGTCGAGCAGGCGCTCGCCGACCTCGACCTCACCACAACCATCGTCCGCCCCGTGTTCTTCATGCAGAACCTCACGGCGAACCTCCACGACGAGATCACCGAGGGACGCCTTCCACTCCCCCTCGACGAAGGTGTCACCCTCCAGCTCGTCGATGCGACCGACATCGGTCGAACCGTCGCCATGGCCTTCGCCGACCCGGACACCTTCGCGGGCGAGACCATCGAACTCGCCGGCGACGAATGCACCCTCTCCGCGATGGCGAGCGAGTTCGCGGACTACCTCGGCATCGAGGTCGACCCCGTCTACCTCTCCATCGACGACTACCGCGCACAGGCCGGCGACGAACTCGCCGACATGTTCCAGTGGTTCAACGACGTCGGCTACGACTCCGACATCGACAAGCTGTCGCAGCGGTACGGCATCCACTGCAACAGCCTCTCGACGTACCTCGAGAAGAGCGATGCCTGGCAGCCCGCACCCACCGCGACGCGCTGAACCACCGACTCGTGCACTCCTGTCTCGTCGTCCTGCGCGACGGGGCGTTTATACTGACCCGCATCGTCTACTGGTGAATGAGTTCCCTCACGCGTCGGACGCTGTGGCTTCTCGTCGTCGTCGTCCTCGTCGCCTCCGCCGGCTGCCTCGGTGGAACCGCGCCTGACGACACCGCCACCGACCCGACCGTCACCGACTCGGCGACCCCGGCGACCACCGACTCCGCCACCGACGAATCGTCCGGCGAAACGCTGACTGCGACGACGGGAACGCAGACGGCTACCGGCTCGTCCGGAACCCAGGCACACCCGCTCTCGTCCAAGCGCCTCGCGACCTCACACGCGACCTCGCTCCAGGACGCCGAGAACTTCACCCTCGACTATTCCATCGATATGACCCAGGTAACCTCGACCGAGACCCAGTCGTTCACCTTCGACTGGACCGTCCAGGCCGACCTCGCGACGGGCGCACAGGCCATCGACGGCACCCTCGCCGGTGACGGGTTCACCACCAGCGACGACAACTCGACGATGCAGTTCGACCTCTACGTCTCCCCCGATGGAACCGCGACCCAGCGCTCCGCCTTCGGTGATACCGTCCAGTACCAGCAAGCGGACGCCGCCCAGTACGACGTCTCGACGTACCTCACGGCCATGAACGCGACCAGCGCACTCGACCCAGAAGCTGCGAATTTCACCTACGACGGCCCGACGACGGTCGACGGTGAAACCCTCTACGTCTACACCGTCTCCGACCTCGACCAGCTGTACCTGCCCACCGACCAGGCGGACGCCTCCGCGTTCGACTACAGCTCCGTCTCGAAGTTCGACCTCCGCCTCGTCGTCGACGACGCAGGCACCCTCCGAGAGATGCAGTACGACCTCGAAGTGACGGAAGACGGTTCCAAACTGAACCTGCACTTCGAACTCTCCTACACCGAACTCGGCACGACGACGGTCGAAGAACCCGACTGGCTCGACGAGGCCTCGACGTAACTGGCAACATGTACCCACGGGTAGGAGTTCATCGGATTGGGCGCAGGATAAGTGGGCGCTGCAGGATTGTGAACCTCGGTCGCTCGCTTCGCTCGCTCCCTGGTTCAAATCCTTCGCGGAGATGATTCTCCGCTCACGTTGTTCGCAGAAGAATCATGGGCGCTGCAGGTGTCCATCTGTAATTCACCCACCCTCCCCCATATCTGAGTAGCACTCATCGGTTGATCTCCCTCCATCGCCGCTCGGCTTTGTCGCGCTCTGAAGCACGGTCGTAGTGCTTGTCGAGGATGGGTTCGGAGGCGTCGAGGCGGTCGGAGACGATGGCACGGGAGACGCCGTCGTCGCGGTACTTCGTCACCCGGGCCTTCCGGACGTCGTGGGGAGAGCGAGCCGATGGGCACATGCTGGCCTTCGCGCGAGTGTTGTACTCGCAGGTGGTCGGGTTCTCGTCGTGGGGGCACTGGTGGTCGAGCATGCAGGGGCGGGTGATCTGGTAGAGCGTGACGCGAACCGTCCCGGCGGAGATACGGCCATGGGTCGTGGTGAGAAGCGGGGCACGACCGTGGTCGTCGCGGATGCGCACGCGGGGGCCGTCGATGTAGTCCTGGATGACCTTCGCGACCTCGTCGCTGATGCGGTTGACGCGCTCGCTCTTTTCCCCATTCTTGAGACGGGTGTCCGTCTCCGGGCGGTTGACGAACTCGATGGTCGGGGAGCTGGTGTCGAGGTCGACGTCCTCCAGGTCGATGGCACGGATGCCCCCGATGCGAGCCCCGCAGTGCCACAGCAGCAGGAAGATAACGTGGCTGCGGCTGGCGTACTCGTAGCGGTAGAGGTAGTCCAGGATCGCGGGCACACGGTCGGGAGCCATCTTCGAGTCGCTGACCTCGTCGCTCTTGCTGAGTTCGGGGAGTGGGACCTTCGTGTAGAGGTCCGGGTGGACGGCCTCGACGTCGGCACAGAACATGAGGAAGGTACGGAGCGTCGAGAGGGAC
This sequence comes from Haloarchaeobius pelagicus, assembly GCF_051207375.1. NCBI lineage: Archaea > Methanobacteriati > Methanobacteriota > Halobacteria > Halobacteriales > Halorubellaceae > Haloarchaeobius > Haloarchaeobius pelagicus. Next base: position 1,084,434 of record NZ_JBPJZD010000001.1, read on the forward strand.
GTTTCGAGGGTTGTCGGGGCGAGCTTGTCGACGTCGCTGTTGCTGTAGTTCCCATTGGCGCGCCAGACCCGGTAGTGGTAGAGGTCGCGACCGCTGAGGTCGTTCAGGTTGTCGACGTCCTGCTCCTCGCACCACTCGATGAAGGGACGGAGCCGCGCTCTATGGGAGGTGATGGTCCACTCCGCGGCGTCGTCCTTGCGGGCCTCGAGGTAGAGTTCGATGGCCTCCTCGACGCCCATCGGTTCGAGCTCGCTCATCGGTCGTACCTCCGTCCGATTCGGTGGTCTTTCGTCGAGGACCAGGCCGTGAGGCCGTCGTCGGAGAGGCGGACCCACGAGGTCGCGGCTGGCCAGCGGTCGTCGACGTCCAGAGTTACCCCCGTAACGGTGGACTCGTCGACCGCCATCAGTCGGTCACCCCGAAGGGCGCGTCGTCAGCTCGGGTCGGTTCACGAGCGTCGAGATCATCGGTCTTCTCGCGGACCTCGAGGCGGCCGCGCTGACCAAAGTAGTGGTCCTCGCTGAAGACGACGCCCGAGGCGTTCACCCCGTAGCGGACGCCGTCCTCACCGTCGACGAAGACGGCGCGGTGGCGACGGCCGGGGTCGAGGGCGGGCTTCGTCTCGTCGACGACGCCGGAGACGGTGAACGCACCCTGCGCGTTCGCGTAGGCGAGTTCGACCACATCGCCCTCGTTGACGGTCTGGAGGCTGGCCGGGTCGGACTTCGAGGGCGTGGCCGGGGTGTCGGCGCTCACTCGTCTTCACCTCCGTCGGCGGCCGGCCGGCGGAGCATGAAGCCGCAGGTGTCGGCGAGACGCTTCGCGCGCGATTCGAGCATGGCGCGTGCCGAGTCGGTGAGCTGGTACTCGTTGGTGCGCTTGTCGAGTTCGGCCTTCGCGACGAGCCCGTGGTCGACCAGGTGGTCGAGGTTCGGGTAGAGACGGCCGTGGTTGATCTCGTCGTCGTAGCGGTGCTCGAGTTCGCGCTTGATGGCGAGCCCATAGCTGGTCTCGTCGGCGCTGTCGAGGCGGTGGATGGCTTCGAGGCAGTCGCGCTGGAAGGCGGTCAGGTCCGCCCAGGTGGTCCCGCCGTCGGCCGCGACCTCGCGCGCGGTTTCGAGACTGGTGAGGTCGACGATGGTGAGCTGGGCTTCGATGGCGTCCTCGACGAACGCGGCGACCCGGTCACTGGTGAAGGCGTCGACGATGCGGCCGGTCGTGGTCGAGCGCGCGACCCAGAGGGTCTCGGGGTGATCGCCGGAGAAGGTGGCCGCGTTCGTCAGCGGGTGGGGCCACGTCTGGCCGCCGTCGGTGCAGATAGTCGGTTTCGATGCTGCCGGTCGTTCACGGGTTTTAAACCCGCTGTCGTCGTTCTCGTACATGGCTTTCGTGCCTTCGTCACGGAAGCTCACGCGGGCCGATGCTCCACCATCGGGCCCGCAGTTCTGATGCAGACCCAATCTCGGTGAGAGACGGGTCCGCGTGACGCTTCCTGTCGGCAATATATCGCACAGGGATTTAGTTGTATTGGACAAACTAAATTGTCCAAAAGAACCAGTTATCTGGATGCAACTATCTAACCAGTGATAATATGATGCCTCGCTATCTCGGTCAGGATAATGGCTGGCCGGAAGGAGACGGTTACCGACGCCGAAATTCTGCAGTTGTTCTTGGAGTCTGACGACCCCATTTTGACTACTCGGGAAGTGGCCGATGCTTTCGATTTCTCGAATGAGGGCATGAGGAAGCGACTTTACGCTCTCGAAGACGACGCCCTCCTCCAATTCAAGAAGGCTGGGAGAAGCCCTGTTTGGTGGATAACCGAAGAGGGGCGTGAAACGGTCGAACGGGAGAACTGACCGCCTCACGCCTGCACCCCCAGTCCCAACTGGCGGAGAGTCGATTCCATCCAAACCGGCTGTTCCTGGTCGTCGATCTGCTCCGCTACCTTCGCGCCATCTCTGTCCAGGACTCCGAACTCCCAGCGGTCGGTGTCGACCTCGATGAAGACCAGGGCTGCGTAGCCTCTGCCAGTTCTGTCTGACCGGATTCGCACCGAGACTTCTACGTTGTCAGCTCGCTCATCAACGATATCCAGCGTCGTATTTCGATACATCCCGGCTCATGGTGAGAGGTGGGTATGAAAAAGGGAAGGGCGGGAGTCATCGAAAAATCTCAGCTGAACAGATGGCTTCTACTTGTAAACTGATCTGATGGGTTATGAACCATGTTCTTGGTGTGATTAAGACTGAGAAATAGTGGCATTTCGTGGGGTCAACTTGTAGCTCGTCTACCTAGTACGAAACTTAACATAGCGGTTAGAAGAGCGCCAGCTATCGTTTCAGCAAGTGCAATTCCTTCGTTCAGACCTAATGGGGTAATTCCTCCATTTGAAGCGGTTATCAGGCGTCTAACGCTGAAATACAGTACAGTTGGTGCCTGTGAAATTGAAATTGGTTCCTTGAGTGTGTAAAATATTTGATTACCTGGGTCGGCTCTTAGGCCAGATATAGGGTAGACTAATGAAAAGAATCCTATGATAAATATGGCGCTAATCAACACCTGTAGTGGACTCTCCCCATGCTTCATTGTCCTTCTTGTAAGGGATAAACGAAACCATGAAAGTTTTGCAGTTGTATATGACAACTTCCTTTTTATTTCCTTCTGTCTTATATTGTAGTGTCTTTGTGATTCAGAAACCGTTGAAATCTGGAACACATGTTTCAAATCCGAATAAATCTCTTCGGACTCCTCCAATCGCTTACTATCTTGGCGACTCCAGAGAGGGAATCGAGAAAGTGCTCTGGAAGATCCGCGGATGAATTTTTCAAGCATTCCAAGATTTTCCCAGTAACTCTCCATCTTACAATTATATTCTGATTCAAATTCATAATCCTCATCCAAATCCACCAGAGGACCTCGATTATCACATGAAACAGCTGGTTTGGAAAATTGATTGTCTATAAAGTTCCACTCGACATCGTGGTCAGCTGTATATTCTCTACAAGTTTGTTTCCCAAAGTCCGTTTGGTGGTCAGCGACAACGTTCCGGAAATCCACGCCGTACATATCTGCACCTACAAAAGAAGTAGAGCGTATATCGGCTTTGTATAAAATTGCGTCTTCAAAATTAGCCCCACCACATTCGGCTTTATACAAGTCGGCATCTACAAATTCCGCACTACGAAGATTTGCCCTGATGAATTTAGCGCGCCTGAAATTTGTGCCATCCAGGGTTGCATCTGCTAAGTCCGAATGTTGAAACTTTGCAGAGCTAGCATTAGCGTTCTTGAAATCTACGTTGTGAAGTTTCGCGCCCATGAATCTGGTGTCGATGCACTTGCTTTCATCGAATACGGCACGTTCTAGGTCTGTTCTTGGATGGTGAAACTTCGCTGAACGTAGTTTCGCACCCGTGAAATCGGAGTTATATAAGTCAGAACCACGAAAATCAGCCTGGTTTAATTGCGCATCTGAAAAATTGGCATTGTGTAGCTTTTTTGATGAGAAATCCAAAGCGTCGCCGATTGACATCCCTGACAGATTCAATCCGTGGATTTCCTCACCAATGTTTTCCCACTTGGCCGACAGCTGGTCAATATTTTTATTTTCATCTTCTGGATCGGCGTGGAAGATACACTTCTCGCCATTTTCGATGGGTTCGATGTCACACTCGATTGGATCGACGCCATATGGTAGAGAGTCCTCAGACGAGGCGGCCCCACAGACTTCTTCTTCGTCATCAGACACGGTACTTAATGAACATTTACCCATCCTCTTATATCATATGGCGAATTAATAATTATCAAACATTATACTTTTACCGGGTAGTTTATGTTATGCGCCTCACCAATTCTGAGTCATGGATGTCTTCGATGTCCCACGAGTGCAAGTCGAGGACTTATCTGAGGATATAGTACGGACTAATTTTAATGATGGAACAGAGTTCAATGAGTATCTTTCCAACTATTTCAAAGACATCGCCAGTAGAGATCTCTACATAGTGTCTGGAGTCACAGACATCGAAGGGCAATCAAATTTCTCGTCGGCAATCCAAGAGCAAGGTTGGGATGTTGAAGAGGACTATGGAGCGGTACTCAAGATTGGTCAGGATTATGGCGACCACAGAGCTCAAGCCTATTTGTATTATAACCCGGATAATCAACTGTTCTTCCTCTATACAGACCAACGCAAAACGGAAGAGATTGACAACTCGATAATTCCCCTGCTTGAAGATCTCGAAAGTGCTCATTACCTCTACATCAGTCCAAGAACACTCCGCCAGGTTGTAGATATGATTGCAGAGGAGGAGGAAGCAGCTGAAGTAACTGAGTTTGTTGCGAAAAGGAATGAGGGGACAAAGATTGATTCTGAAGAACGGCCTGACGTAGAACGCACAATAAATTACTATGCTGACGACGGTCTCAAAACATTAAGAGAGGTTGGTGAAAAATACGGAGTGTTACCTCATATTCTGGAAATATCGATACCAGATAAAATCACCTTTCGAGTGAATAAAGAGGGTGTCTTCAAACTCGTGAGTGGATCTTTGGATTTCTTGTTTCAATATATCGAAGAATGCATAGAACAGACTCTTTCGATTAAAGATGCTTACGATAGCACAGCAATTGAACCAGTGGAGATTACCCAAGGATATACCGTCTCTCAATCCATCCCGGCAAGGATTGAATTGACACAACCAATGACTCACGATGAGTTGAAACCACTCAAGTCGAATCTAAAAGAAGAGGATTATGCACTGATCGACTCACATTCCCAGAGGGGTTCAGTATATTTCACTAGTAAAATCTATGATTCTGAAAATAATATCTTCTTCAATGTGAGAGCGGATGAGGAAGCGATCAGGGTCTTCCCTAGAGATGAAAAGAATATAAGCACCTTCTTCCGGTTCTTTGAGGTTATCCAGTCGACCTTGGATGACCGGGCAGAACCTGCCACTGTCGACATTCAAGCTTCATAATATGAGATTACGAGATACAGATTGGTATCCAGCACTAGCTGAGTTTGAGAGGATTGCCAATGACCATTACAGGGATGTCTTCAGCGAACAGTTTGAAGAACTACAAGAGGACGACGACGCAATCGAGTACGCGAGGAATATTTATAGGAATAGAAGAGACGCTTCTCAGCGGGCCCACGCGGTCCGGACAACTCTGATGGCTGCCTTCCTTCGATATGGAGAATTAGGTAGAAGAACGAACTGGTCGTTTAGGACATTCTTTCCACTTAGGACTCACGAGGGAGATTCAGCTGATGTTCTAGTTGGAAACCAATCGGATGGGGCAATTCTATTAGGAATTATCCTTCCCGATAGATCCAGACCGGAGTCAGTTATTGACAAAGGGCTCGAGGTAATTGAGAGTGTGAGAAATAACATAGACCCACTCCAAGATGATATTGGTCTTGATTTCCACCCAGACCGAATAAAGGTCGCAATTGTAGTGGACGATGGCAGAGGGCAGGAGACAGGGAACGAAATTGTAGATCGCAAGGGAAGCCAACCTCAATTAGAGGAGTTCTATGTCTGGAGAGTCAGGGGGACCAACGGAGAGAAATTCGATTTATATACCAACTTCCGCTCTGGATCTGAACATCGGAACGAGGACCCTTTGGGTAGAATTCTTGAAGACGGCGTACAAGTGATTGATTCTCCTCACTCGATTCCTGATTTCTTTTACGATGTACATCACAGTAGATTACTCGAGCACACTGTCACAGTTATGGCGAGCGAGCAAACTAACACAGATATTCCAAATACTCACTTCTCAGAGCAAGGGGTTAGAGAATATTATACTGAAACTCTCCATGGACCTAATTCGGAAAACAAAGCTTTCAATCTAGCTGAAAGGATAATCGAAAGATGGCTCGAGATGGATATTATCACGGCAGTTTCAAGCTCCAGTGACAAAATTGGAGATGGAAGTGAAACATACCGATTCAGGTCTAGAAAAAAGAATGCCGAAAGTATCTATTATGATCTTGAAGAAGAATATGAATCCAAATCAATTGAATTTCTCTTAAAAGTCCGGGCAATCAAAGAAACGATTTCGGAATATCTTGAAGAAAGTGGCTCTCAGTCCGATTTGGCTGAATATGGGTTCCTGTAAAGAAAGGTTCTACTATTTAGAATATATCCACCGAATACTCCCTTCCCTTTTTTTCGCCACTTGCCACTACGACTCCCTCCTTCTCCATCGCCCGCAGATATTCCCGCCTCGTACTCTGCGCCCTCACCTCGCCAGCTTGCTCCTCGTACAACCGATGCAACTCAGAAGCCGATACTTCCCCTTGCTCGCGAATAATCTCGTACAGCAACCGCTGGTGCGTACTCAGCGCCTCCACATACCGCGTCGCAACCTCTGACCGAACATCCTCTGCTACAGAATCCACGTCCTCGACAGTAATCCGCCCCCGATCGTCATCCAGACACAACTGCGCACTGTGCCGAAGCAACGAGATTCCCATCCGGGCGTCACCGGCCGCCACGTCCGCAACGTGCTCGATCACCTCCCCGTTCACCGCGCCGACCTGGAAGCCGACCTCGGCGCGGTCCCAGAGGATGTCGGCCTCATCGACGAGCGCGACGAACTGCCTGTTGTCGTCCCACGGTCACTCAAGGCCCTATTAATCCCGCAAGTTCACTAAATCCTTTTCCCGGGATAATCCTCGTAGAGAAGACTCCAACTCGCTTCCATCAAAGACCATTGATGGGATTAGTGCAGACAATGCCCCAGAAATCACGCCATCCGTCATGATAGTAGACTGAGTGCTCAGTTCATGGTGTCTCCACGTTAAGTTATCTGATGCCCTCTCTATGGTACACTCTCAAACAAGTATGACACACGTTCGATATTTTAGTACTCCACTTGGCGTTTTCAAGAGTGGAGCCTACATTAGATCATGAGCACGACAATAGACCCACTGGGATTAATCACGGGACCGAGTATCAGTGTGAAGGGAGTGAGCGTCGGACAAGCTGTCCTCGCGGGGGTTGGGATCATAGGCGCTGTATCAACCAGCATAGCACACAGCGAAAACGCAAGGGCAGAAAAAGAGGCACGAATGGACCATGCCATTGATGTGTGGATTCAAACTTCTGAGCCAAAAATCAGTGCCCGCGACCACGTAACCAACTACCGTACTGACTCCAGCTATCGTCGGGACTTCGATTTACATCTTAGGACGCGGAATCTCAACCCTGAAGAATACCGGAACCGCTTGCTAACGGGGCAGTAATCGATGTCCACCGGACCAGTTCACGACGAGATTATGTACAAATTGGTTGATGGACTCGCGGACCAACCGGGACTCCGTATTGACCATATCGGCGGTGAACTGGGACTCACGGGGGTGAAACCTGATCAAGTGAATGGATACTATCCCGACCTCACACTTGGAAAGTCGCTTATCGAAGTCGAATCCGATATGCGAATTAACGGGCACGCACTCAAGCAGGCCACAGCTTTCACGGAGAACGGCGACTATCGGGTCATCTTCCTCTACCCAAAGGGGGCCCAAGTCTCCAGTGATGACTTCCCCGAAGGAACCACGATCATCATAGGCGATCCTAATCAAGTCATTCGCATCTTACGTGGTGATATCTTCTTTGAGAGTTCGATGTTCTTGGGTATGGGCCTCGGGCTTAATTCGGCTCTCCACGTTATGAACCAGATGCGTATGCGGAACGAGGACCGGCGTAAACGAGCCTTCTTAATGTCTCGGACCGAGCCATGGGAACCCGAAACCAGTCTACTAACACGTGAAGCTTCGAACGATTAGCCGTCCATACCGGGCGTTCCCTTCTTTGTGAAGATGGCACTATCCATGTCGATATGGTGAATATATAGTCCCTCTCCCTTCACCGCTTGATTGGATCACTCCCTCCTTTTCCATCGCTCGCAGATACTCCCGCCTCGTACTCTGCGCCCTCACCTCACTAGCCTGCTCCTCGTACAACCGATGCAACTCAGAAGCCGACACTTCCCCTTGCTCGCGAATAATCTCGTACAGCAACCGCTGGTGCGTACTCAGCGCCTCCGCGTACCTCGTCGCAACCTCTGGTCGCACATCCTCTGCAACGGAATCCTAGATCACGCCCGAAAGTATAAGACACTCAAAATATCATTTTCATGTAATCTGATGTCAGGTGATGATGTTCTTGAATTGCAAGGCGTTTCAGCCCCGGTGTTGGGAACCGATAGGGATGGCAGGCTCAGTTATCAGAAGAGCGAAGCAGCATTCACCCGTCTAGATCGGTCGTATATTGCGGCAGCAGCGGCGGCGTTTAGCAGCGGACGAGATATTGCCTTGATATATCCGTCGCCGCCAACGTTCGTACAGCTCCCGATCTTACTGGCGGTCGGGTATCAGTGCCGGGGGAGGGGACCACCAGCCCTATTTGTAAGTAATCGGTCTGGAGTCCGAGATCAGTATTTTAATCTCGGGATAGGTCCGTTTCACCCGGCCCCGGGTATCGAGCCAGAGCCACTGGGTGAATTCACTGCACCAATGGTTCGCACAGGAGATGGCGAATCTGTCAGTTACATCACCAGGCATAAGCCACGAAACTGGGAGGGTAAGCCACATCAGGCGGCAATCGTACACACCAATTTCGGGAAGAGTCTCGCTCACGATTGCAAGCTGAACCTCTCCGGACTAGTGCTCGACTTTACTACCGGACTGTTAGACGACCGTGCGGCACAGGAGGGCTGGGAGAAAATCGCGAGGGAGCAGGGAATCCCGCGTATTATGATCTTCGACTCTCCTACCCATGAGTATCTTGAATCCCTCGCGAAGGAGAACGAGCGACGGGCTGGGGCTGGAGTGGAAGAAATTCTGTTCTGGGGGTGGAGCCATGGAGAGCTTCAGGCGGCACCACAGAAACTGCTCGAGCCTGTCGCAGATCTGGATATGGGAAGTACTGATGGTGGCCCAGATACAGACGATGGGTCTGTTATCGCCAATCCGTTCAGGGAGTCAGTCGGGCCGCTGGTCAACATAGCACGAGGGATAAACCGTGAGATTGTTGAGATACCGCATGGTCCTCTGGAGGAAGTCTCCAGGGAGGCATGGAAACGGATCAATGAGACAGCGCAAACGTTGAGGGAGGAACCTGAGGTATCCTCATTTGCGCATCAGAGTGTCGCAAACGCATACTTCATCTACTCATATCTGGATACGCTCCTTCCGGCAGTCGATTATCACGACTCACTGATGCGGCTCGACGATACGGAGAGCTGGGGAGCGGGAAAGACTATCCAGCACATGATTAACAGTCTTCGAAAGCGCCAGGACTCACTGGATGATGAGATTCTGGGCGTAGGGGAGCAGATCGCAGACTGCTGTGACGCTTTCGAGCGGATGGCTGATGCCCTTCGAGAGCATAACCCGAAGGCCGACGAGCTGGCGACTCAGGTACGCAATGCTATCGAGTCAGACTGCTCTATGACTGTTCTTTCGGCCACGCGAAAACAGGAATCGATAATTCGGTCCTTCATTACTGAACGAACTGAGTTTTCAGGTGAGGCGCTGTCTGGGTCCTCGATCAAATTCCACAACCTGTACAGCCCCCATACGATCCCGGAGTCGGACATCTTGCTCTTTCCGGGCGTTCCGACTAATAGCCACTACCCGGCTCTTCTCGCAGGTGCTGCCCCCGAGCATCGATTCCTGATATACAGCTGGACCCGATCACGGTTCGAAAGACGGCTGGCGGATGTTCTGGACAAAGCAGAATGGCGTGCGGGGGGAGGCCCGCAGCACCACTTCATACAGGAGATGGGACTGTCCAGTGAGTCGCTTTCCGAGTTTACTCTTGCTGATAAACCGCGAGCTCCACGCCCTTACGATTACAGGAGGGCTCAGCAGTCAGAGGGCGAGAAGAAAGATTCTGTCAGTATTTCTCGCTCAAACGCCCGGTCTGGTGGTTCAACCAAGATTGGGAGAAGTACGCCTACTGCTCCGGAGGATGTCTCGATTGACCTGGAGGACCTCAGACCCGATGATAATGATGACTTCTGGGTCTCGGAGCAGGAGTTTGATAGCGGTGAGCAACAGGAAACGATTAACGCTGGACGATCTGTGGCTGATGCCCAGTCTAACGAGCGAGGTGAGGTGGAAGCGATCCGGATCGACTTCACCGACGACACTCTTCTGTACGAGCAGCCCGGTGGCCATCTGTGGAAACTATATGACGAGGGAGGCCAGTTGCGGCGGAAACCTGTCGCAGCGCAGGCACTGAAAAAGGGAGACGAGGTCATTGTAATCAAGGACGACAGTCGCCGGGACATTTTCGAGCACATCGTCGAGAAGATTCACTCTGAGTGCCGCGGGCCGTTCCAAGATTACCTCTCGATGCTAGACCTGTGGACAACAGGCCTCGACAAGATTATGGAATCTCTTACACCATCGGATGAAGAGCGCGAGGAGCTTGGAATCCTAGAAGACGTCAACCCCTCTAAACGGCAAATGGCTGAATGGATCCAGGCGGACCTGAAGGAGTGGTCAACGAAGCATGAAGAGGACCCGACTCGCACTGCTAACCAGATTAAGAAGTGGTTACAAAAGGAAACTATCGGCCCATCAAATGCTGCTGTGATTCGGGCTCTGGGAGACATTTACAATGTTGAATCGTTACGAGCCCATTCTGAGCAGATCTTCAAAGGGCTGGAAGAGGTACGCAAGTTGCACGTGAGGGTAGGTATGAATCTGAGCAAAATACTGATCGGGGCACGTGAATCCGACAGAGACGATTGGCTACTCGAGGAGTGTGGCCTAAGGATCGGGGACGTTCAGTCTGCCACAGCTGTAAAAACGGTTGAGAAAGTGGGAGATGAGTGGTTAGAGATTAGCACAACGAGACTCGGGCGACTTATTCAGAGGTAATCATCAATGTCTGAAGAATCAGAAACTGACGGCCGGCTCGATAGTACATCAGCGGAGGAGACCTCAATCTGGGAGCAGGCAGGAACCAGTCTGCGCCAGCATCTGAAAGAGCCTGTTGAAGGACTTTCAGATCCGGAATACCGGGATCAGGCACGGTTTGCGGAGTTCATCGGGTCCCGGGTACTCGACAAAATTAGCGGAACCGGTAATCGAGAGCCAGAAGACCGGAAGTCAGTGCTCGACAAGCCATCCGACCGGTATTTCGCCGGTCAACTTGTGCCGGAAGAAGAAGCGGGGCATAGCGACCTCGATGATGAGATGCAATCGAAACTGAACCCTTCTGCGATTCAGGCCGAGTTTCTCCTTGATCCTGAGACGGCAGAAGGGCTTCAGATGAGTATTTCGGGCAACGTGTACTATCGCTCTTTCCCCACTTTCGAAGAGCAAATGGACGACTCACTCGTCACACTCGCAGACGAGGTTGAGCAAGAAAACGAGCAGAGTGAGGAGGAAGAACGTCTCACGCCAGTCTACCGACGCATCTCATTTGAAACAGGAGCGATCGAAATCGAGATTCCAGATCTGGGTTTGATAAGTCGCGGGGAGATACTACAGGGAACAGTTGAGCGGCGGGTTCTGAATCAGCTCCGTGAGCAGCTTCGAAATCGGGTGGAAGAAATTGACGATTCGGACCGTCATCCCCCGGTCTGGAGACCGTCAGCCAATATCGACCGGGAGCTGGAGGTTCCCCCGGTGGCTGATATGGATCAGCCGATCGACATTGACACAAGATGGGATGGAGAGTATGTGTTCCCGGCCTCGTTCCTGAACGGTTCGAGCGAAGAAGATACACGAGCACGGTTTACTGCTCTCATTAAGGAACTAACTCACGGTCCTGATAATGAGATGATGCTCCCGCCATGGGATATTGAGGTCTCATGTGAGTTCTCCAGACGGCACAGCGACCAGATATCCGAGGCAGATCATCCAGTGCTACAGGGGACACTGGTTGTTGAGAACCAGTCGGCCCCGGGGCCGGCAACGAAAGGTGTTGAGTCAGACTTTGGAAAGTACGACTACGACACTACGCTTTTCGACGTTACGGCCCGGATGAAACTCGCCAGCGGTGATTTCACTGACTTCACATTCGAGCGGTTGGAGAAAGATTTCAGATACGACCGATCTATCCCTGGGCACGGAACGAACTGTAATGTGGTCCGTCCAGAAGGCGAACCATCCGGGGTCCTTGAGACTGAATACTTGCCAACACACCGCCAGCAGCGGTTTGTGACCCGAGATAAAGAGTCGCTAGACCCAGTCCCCAATACCGACTTCACGATGCTCGCAGATCTGGAAAATGGGGGACTGGATGCGCTGGAAGATCTGGTGTCGGCGATGGAGTGGTATCTAGAGGACTTTGATGGTGGATACGATCAGGCACTGAAACAGGACTACAGTAATCGCCCCAACTTCCTCGACCGGGATCGCGAAGACCTTGCTGAAGATAGGGAAGCATTCAGACGAGAGATTCAGCGCTGTCGCCGGGCAGTTGACTGCCTCCGAGATGACCTTGAGAGAGCCCATTCCGATCCGGGTCATGAGCCATGGGTGGCCCGCGCGTTTGAGCTCATGAATCGATCTTTCCGGAGGAAAGTCAAAGCGCCCGACGGCGACCCTGATTACGAGTCGTGGAGACTTTTCCAGCTGGTATTTATTCTCCGTGTCCTTCCGGATATCGCGACGAGAGCACCGGAATATAAGCAGTGGAGCGATGTCTCGTGGCGGAAAGAAGATAACGAGCAAACTACGCAGGAAGAATCACAGAATCATAACGGGGAGCCGATGGCAGCCCTCGACCTTGTCGATATTGTCTGGTTCCCAACGGGAGGCGGAAAGACAGAGGCATATCTCGGACTGGCCGTTTTCAGTGCGTTCTTCGACCGGTTCAGAGGGAAGAAGTATGGTGTCTCTGCATGGACTCGATTCCCACTGCGTCTGCTATCGCTACAGCAGACGCAGCGAATCTGTGAAATATTGATGTTCGCTGAACTAACTCGGCTCGAGACTCCGGAGTTACGAGAGAAAGGTGGGCTGCCGCTCTCCCTGGGATATCTCGTGGGGTCATCTAATACTCCTAACAAGCTGTCGAGCTACACAAAGGCCGATTACGCTGATGACGAGGACTACATCCGTAAATACCTCCGATTCACAGAAAACGAAACGTTGCGGGAAGAGACACAGGTTATTCCGCGCTGCCCTGCCTGTGAGAGCAAGGCAAAACTCCGGGTTACCAGTGACTTTCGGCTGGCACACACATGTACCGCAAGCCGCGAGGACTGTCGGTGGCAACAGCGCGATCCGGGCAATAAGGGGAGCTATGAGATATTTGCGAAAGATGAGCTTCCCGTACATATCGTGGATAACGAGTTGTATCGGTACGCCCCGACGATGGTGGTGGGGACGATCGACAAGATCGCAGCAGTAGATTACGACCGGAAATCTGCGCATCTCTATACCGGAAGGATGACTCACTGGTGTCCGGACCACGGGTTCGCCAGCAAAGGCGAGTGTACCGAGAAATATGGTTGTCATAACCGCTATGGCGGTAATGCTGACCCCGAGGAGCGGTTGATTCCACTCGAGGATACTCCGCTAGGCAACCCACACGATATCTCGCCAACACTACAGATTCAGGACGAGCTTCACCTGCTCGAGGAGACACTCGGAACGTTCGACAGCCACTTCGAAACGCTCATCGATACGCTCCAGCGTGAGAATGGGCAGCAGCGAACCAAGATCATCGCAGCGACAGCGACAATAGAGGCTTACGACAGGCAGGTCAAGGACCTCTATCTTCGGAAGGCGGAACGATTCCCAGCACCGGGGCCGTACAATGGAGAGAACTTCTACGCAACGACCGAGGAAACCACGAGGCGCCAATTCTGTGGTGTGATGCCTCATGGCAAGACCCACATTAATGCCGTACTCGACCTGGTGTATCACCACAGGCACGAAATCGAACGGCTGCGTCAGGATCTCGATGCAGGCGCCGATCCCCATCCACTTATCTCTGAACTGAACCTCGAGAGCGTCGAGTCCAACGATGAGCTTCGTGACCTTGTTTCTCTTTATGAGACAACGCTGTCATACTGTATCAGTAATGATGAAAAAGATCGACTGACCGAGTCCATCGAGGGACAAATAGCTGATTATCTTATGAGAGATGATTTGCCGAGACCTCTTTCGAGAGAACTCACGGGTGACACGAAATTTACTGAAGTGGAGAGCATCCTTAACAACCTTGAAGATCCACCAGAGGACCCGCAGGAACGGATTGATACGGTTGTTGCGACAAATATGATCAGTCACGGGGTCGACGTGAACCGGTTCAATTACATGGTGTTCTTTGGGATGCCCCGGCAAACCTCTGAGTATATCCAGGCCAGTTCGCGGGCGGGGCGGAAGCACCCCGGGCTGGTCTTGCTCTGTTTCAATCCAGCTCGAGAGCGTGACCAGAGTCACTACCACATGTTTAGCAAGTACCACGAGTATCTGGACCGTCTCGTTGAGGCCGTCCCCCTGAACAGGTGGAGCCATTTCAGCGTCAAGCGTACCCTGCCCGGCCTTCTGTTCGCGTGGGTTCTGACAGAGTGGTGGTATCAGACTGATGAAAATCTGTACTTCGGGGAACCTGTGCAGAATCTAGCGAGGGCTCTACAGCCCAACCATACGGTCAAAGATTCGATCCTTGATGATCTGAGTATCGACACGAGAGATGACGTCCTCCAGCTGCTCCGGAGTTCGTACGGTTCCGACCTGGCAGGAGAACTTCCAGAGGCGTTCGATAAGCAGCTGGTGGACCAGTTCGAACGTGCACTTGGGAGTCTGGAGAATATTGATGCGGACATGGCCTCAGAGGCTCTTTCTCCGCCCCCGATGCTCAGTCTCAGGGATATCGAGGAACCGATCCGGCTTGTTCCGGATGATGACAATGACAAACAGCTGTTTCGCCGAATGTCGCGGAGGTAATCATCATGAGTGAAGAGAACTACATGACGCGCGGTCGGTCACAGGTACTGTTCAACTATTTACCCGGGAAAACCTTCGACTACTCCGGTCCATATGGGATTCATCGGGTTACCGGGATCGACGCAGTCCCGAGTTCTGAAGTGGATAAAGAATTCGTCGGAAAACGGGTTCTCTCCCGGGTCCGACAGTGGTCCGCAGCCGAGAATTCGCTTGGACAGGCTGGTTTTCCACAGAAAGCGTCACAGTTCAACTTGGTTGAGCCAACAAAGGTGCGGAGTGAGCTATTCCCACTGTTGTTCTACTGTTCCGACTGTGGTATCGTTGATACTTATGACGACCCCGAGGAGCTCGCAAAGTATAATTCAAGATTGAGTTGCCGACACTGTGATGGGGATCTTCGTCAGTATCGATACGTGTTCATACACGAATGTGGGGAGATTAAAAAACCAGATCCAGGCCGGTGCTCGGCCTGTAACACGTGGGATCGGTGGAAACTCGACACGCAGGACAGCCAGCGGTTCGAGAACTTCAGGTGGCGTTGTACCAGTTGCGGGACCACCAAGGGCCTGAATGACTACTGCCGATGCTCACTCAATGATAGTCGGATGACTCTTGCCGTCCATAGTGGTAGCAGCGTCCATATCCCTCACCACTTTTCACTTATCAATATTGAGCAACGAACGTCAAGTAGTGTTGACAGCCCGATATATGCAAAAAAGATATTGGCGAGATATCTTGACCTGACTGATACTCCCCTTGATGAGATTGACCTCGATCAGGCGGGAGGGGGTGAAGAAGTCCAAGAGAAACGAACAACTCTCAGGCAGCTCCGGAAGATGGAGGAATCCAGTCCATCAGACGGAGTCCGGGAGACGATTCAGCGACTGGAAAAGGAAATTGCGGAGCTGGAAGAGTCGACGGATCCACTTGCTGATCTGGTCAAAGAGTATGTCTCAATCACGGAGCCACAGGACGGCACGCATTCAGCAATCGCAGATGATCATGCAAGTATCGTCTATGAGCTGCGCCAGTACCTGAGCACAATTGAAGAGTTCGAGCGGAAGTCAGTGCGTGAAATCATTACTGAAGCAGGGTCTAACGATCCACAGAGCAAGAAGGCACGCGAGACGCGGGCAAATCAGCTGGAAAAGAAACTCCATGCCAGCGGTATCAGCTCCGTAACGTTTACTGAGGAGTTCCCGATTACAAACGTCGTCTTTGGGTATAGCCGCGGGAGTCGAGATGAAGACGAGGCAATGCTAATGGGATTCTCTGAGACCCAAGTTAACACAAGCGGGGAGGGCTTCCCGATCTTTGTCGATACAGTCTCGACTGAGTCGACTCAGATCGAACTCGATCCGCGTGCGGTTCTCGGCTGGCTTCTCGAAAATAGCCTGTCTGACGAAGGCCCCGGCGCAGAGCTCAGAGATCAAATGCTGGATTCAGATACCCCGGCGGACCGCCGGTACCCTGTCCCTGTCTCTTGGGACAGCGAAACCGTTGACAACTGGCTACAGGGCAGCGGTGTGACGCGGGTAGAAACGGAGCCGCTTGATGAATGGGGAGAGAGTGAAATCAGAGCTTGGATTGTAGACAACGTCACCGAAATCCCGGAATACAGCACGATCGAGGTGGGTGAGTCTGAAAAGAGTCCGATGACCTACTTTGTCTACCATCTCATCCACACGTTCTCACATAGCGTTCTCAAAGAAATAACGAAGCTTTCCGGAGTCTCTCGAACGAGCCTCTCTGAGCATCTCCTCCCGTATTCACTCTCATTCATTATCTATACAGACCAGCGCGAGGACTTTTCGCTGGGAGGCATCTACACAATGCTGGAATCCGACCTAGATGATCTCATCTCGGAGATACATTCCAAGGGGAATAACTGCGTTTACGATCCAGTATGTAGTCGACGCGGATCTGCCTGCTTTAGCTGTATGCATGTTTCGGAGGTTTCCTGCTCTCATCTTAATCGAAATGTCGGTCGGGACTTCCTCTTCGGCTCAAAACCAGCGGCAACACGGGATATAATAGGATATCTCGAGGTCGCAGAAGAATACCACCAACAAAGCACAGGATGAATAATCAAGTCTCAACCGACCTCTTGCTGGAGTACTTCGACTTCGGAACCCTGCTCGGGGATCGGTCGACAGTGGATCGCCTTCTCCAGGGGCTACTCAGTTTTGCTCACTCGGGGGACACCAGTGGAACTGCTTCAGAAATCCATGCTGCGATGCCAGATGGAGTCTCTGAGACGCTGGTGGAAGATGTACTGGGCTACATGGAGAACGCTGGCTGGGTGACTGCCAAGTTCAACAGTGGAGAATTCCATTATCATATTACAGCTGATAGGGTTGTAGATCCACTCATTGGTGCTCGACAGATGCTCGATCTGGGCCGTCAGATGGAGGAACGTCGGGACACAGAGGAATTCGAACTGGTATGTACTCTCCCCGAAAGCGATCCCCGGTTCAGTAATCTCCATCCAGTTGACTTCGGGCTCCACCAAATTACGAGCAAGTTGCTAGAGATGTGCGGATCAGCCAATCGCCGAATCATTATCCTAAGCCCGTTCATTGAGGAGCAAGGCATTAAGTGGCTTCTCCCCGGTCTCCAGTCAGCATTACAGCGGGGTGTGAGTGTTGATCTGGTCTCAAGTGAACTCCAGCAGGGCTCTGCAAATAGTTATGCGCTGGCTCCACTTACTGAACTCGATCAGAGTGACGTGCCGGGGGCGCTTAGAATTTTTGAGTACTATCAGCAACCACCTCCCGGAGAGAGATACCCAGTGTACGCCCTACATGCAAAGGTGATGATCGCTGACAGAACGACAGCATATGTTGGCAGCGCCAACTTTACTGGCAATGCCTTCTTGAGATATCTTGAGATTGGCGCTGTATTGCGTGGCGAGAACATACATAGCCTCGTTGAACTTGCTGATGTTCTCATTGAGGAGCGTGCAAGCATGATTTATCCAGAGACAGAGACATGATCCAACTGTATACAGAAATCGAGTTCCCGGGGAATTCTGAACAAACCAATGTCTAACTGCCGCAAAGAGCCACTGGTCGAGATTGATCAAGAAGGAGTCCCACAGAAATCTTACTGCTGCTACTGGCCCTCTCACGAAGGCAGTGAACGGTGTATTTGGCACTCCGGAGAAGCTGACTCACGCCCTGAGGTCATCGAGAAGTTACTAAAACAACTCCAAGAAGACCCGGAACAGGTCATATTACTTGATAGGGCTAAACTATCAGGACTCTCACTCAGCACCGGGACCAGTTTTGCAGGGGCGAGTCTGCTAGGAAGTCAGCTAAAAGCGTGTCGTGGGGCTGAGATTAACTTCTCTGACACAGTACTACACGATGCGAACTTCACAGAAGCAGCCCTCAGGGATGGCACCTTTCATTCAGCGGTCGGAACAACGATAGATTTCCGGGAAGCGGATCTATCTGGCACTTGTCTAGACGAGGCCCAAATGAGGAAGTGCCGGTTTGAAGGCTCAGACTTATCTGGAGTACATGCTCATAATTTCAACGGAAATTCATCATCTTTCGCTGACTCCTTTGTAGTTGACTCCAAATTTACCAATGCGGAGTTCCGTGACTGCGACTTCGCAAGGGCCAAACTGAATGGTGCAGAGATCACCGAGAGTATACTCGAAGACAGCGAACTGGAAAGGATAGAGTGTAACGATGCGAGCTTTAATGATAGTAAGATAGCTGATGTCAGAGCCCACGAAATTATGGGCAGAGCGGTGAAGTTCCGGAATACAACGCTCGAGTCGGTACACATAACGGACGGGGAGCTCAGGAGGTCTGAGTTTATAGATTCAGAGGGATCGGATGTTTCACTGGCTGAGTGCGACCTGCGCGGGACAGATCTATCAAGAGCGAAGATATCCAGTATCAACCTGTCCCAGTCGAAACTGAATGGTTCGAACCTGTCAAATGCAACTTTCTCTGATGCTACCCTGACAGGCGCCCACCTCAAAGAGGCAGACCTGTCGAATGTCAAGCTCAAGCAGGCTACTCTCTCGGACGTTATATTAACCGGTGCGGATCTTCGGGAAGCCCAGTTCCAGGAAGCGAATCTCGTGGGGGCAGAGCTCAAGCATGTAGATCTACACTATACCAGCTTTCGAAATTCGGAGTTACAGAGATCAGAGATTAGCGGAGGATCAGACGAAAATGAATCTTCCCACGCGATTTTTATTGGCGCATATCTGGAAGGTGCGAAAATATTCGAGATCGACTTTGAGGACGCGAAGTTTTCTGATGGGAACCTATCAGAATGCTGTATCTCGGCTAGCACATTTAATTCCTGCGAGTTTTCCGAAGCCGAGCTGAGCGATTGTGTACTCGAGGAGTGTGAATTTGTTGACTGTGATTTTAAGCAAGCTAATCTTGCAAACATAGACACAGAAGACGTCCGTCTTGAGGATGTCTCACTCGAGGGTGCATCGTTGTGCGGCGCTGATCTCTCTGGTGCGGAACTATCTGGAGTCTCTTTCCATGGAGCATCACTCGAAGAAGTCGATCTAAGTGGGGCTGAGCTGACAAACTGTGATTTTTCCCGGGCGACCCTCGATTCCTGTGTTCTTGAAGGAGCTAGGGCCGACAAGGACACCTCGTTCACTGGAGCCTCTCTGGTTGGGGCTACCTGTCGGAAGGCGAAGTTTCGAGGAGTGGACCTGACGGAGGCAAGCCTACTTGACTGTAATTTCCGAATGGGAGATTTGCGTGAAGCAACGCTCGAGGCTACTCTTCTGGAGCGTGCAAATTTGTTCGCGACTGACCTCCGCGACAGTTTTCTCTACGGGGCAGGTCTCACCGGGGCCCGGATTAATGCCGAGACCAAGCTTTCCGTCGAAACACCATATGAACGTGGAGAGAGCCCTGTAGGGGGTGAAGAGGTGTCGAAACCCGAGAATCTCCGGAAAGCCAGTAGCACTCACCGGGCACTTGAGCGGCTAGCGATAGAAAACTCACTCCCAGAGGCTGTCAGCCGACATCATATCCGGAGCGAAGAGACAACCCGCCGAGCGGTTGCAGTTCAGTTCTGGAGGACGGTTGGGGCTCGTTACCAGCGGTTCAGGTGGCGCTATAGGGACCCCCGGGATATCAGTGGGAAAGCCCCCGAGGGCCTTCCGGATATCAGTGGTTCAGTGATCAAATCCGGCTGGTCATGGTTCAAAAGAACTCTGTCCCGAGGAGTAATACAGTATGGAGAAGGATACCGGAACCTATCGCTTTTGACTGTATTTACTCTGCTACTGTCGACGGTATTCTATATCAATGGGTACGCAGTGGCTCCGGATGGTAGAGAGCTCTCGGTGGATCTCCTTCGAGATTCGCGTGCTGAAGTGATACGAGCTCTGCTGGATGGATTTCTGTTCAGTCTGGCTAGTTTCGTCTCACCGGGCTTCACCGACTTCGCACCCGCTGGCATCGGCGGGCGGCTGGTTACGACAGCTGAGGCAGCGATAGGAACAGCTGTATTTGCTCTGTTTATTTACGTTATCGGACGACAGGCGGGTCGCTGATGCTCAGTTCAGTGTCTCACCTCCTGTTCAGACCTCTTATGATTTGACCTGTTTCCTAAATTGGAGATAGGAGCCACTAAGCGGGCACGAACGGCGTCGAGAAGACTGCTAGCCGCGCGCCACCCCCTATGGGTGCACGAACAAGACGTGGCGAACGTCTGCGGACCCAGCTTGAGAAGGATAAGAAACGGCTAGTTTCACTTGGCCAGCATGCCCTATGTCATATTATTTCTGAGATGGACGGTGAAGCTCGGAGTGTGATCCATTAAAACGCAGATTTTGATCTTATATTCAGGTAAGCTACGGTGGTCGAATACGGCGTCCCCTCTTGCCCTGTTCTGTTTACATAATCTATTTATGCAGGTCATCCAATGATATTTACATCTTTGAATGAGCGGACAGATGGATATCAGTGCGGATGAGAAAGACATCGGTCGATTTCTTGCCCGTCAACGAACGCAGTTCGTAGTTCCTGACTATCAGCGGCGGTACTCCTGGGATGAAGAGCAGTGGAGCGAGTTCTGGGATGACCTCAATGGCCTTCGTGAGGACCGGAACCGGCACTTCCTGGGTTCTATCGTTGTAATCATCGATAGAAACGACGACATCGATGAATTCCAGCTCGTGGATGGACAGCAGCGCGTTGCGACGATCTCGCTGATACTGTCGATTCTCGAAGAGAAGTATCGGGAGGCAGGGGAAGAGGAAGCTGCAAACGAGATCGCCAACGAACTACGTGATTCGTACGAAGGAAATGAGTACAAGCGTCTTCAGCTGAACGGCTTCGACAACGAGGACTACCAGCATCTTCTCGAGGGAGACCTGAACCTGATCACAGATCAGGAGACACAGTTGTATAAGGCGTACAAATGGTTTGATCAGCGACTGGACCTCGAGATGGAGGAACTTCGTGAAATCAAGCGTGAACTCCTCTCATCTATGTCTGTGGTTCAGGTCACGTGTGACGGAGAACTCTCTGCGTTCCGCCTGTTCGAAACCCTGAATAACAGGGGTCTGGACCTCAGTCCTCCTGATCTGATGAAAAACCACCTGTTCATGGTGGCGAATGATGTCGATGGGGTGGATTACAAGAAAACTAAGGACTACTGGGAAACTATCCTCGAAGTTTTCGATGGAGAAACGAAAGACCTTGAGGACTTTTTCCAGCACTACACAATGGCCAGCTCGGTCATTGATGTGTCAGAGAACGTCTCGAAGACTACGCTGTATAAGAAGTTCAGACAGGTAATTCGGGATATTCTGGAAGATGAAGAGGTTGAGATCGAAGATTATGTTTCCGATATGCTCGATAAAGCACAGTATTATCGGGCAATTTCTGAGCGCAATCTCAGTAAGAAGCAGGCAGATTACCCCATATCCAAGCTCGAACAGATAAATGAAAAACTCCGAGACCTGGAGGCGATCAAAGGGAAAACCGGGAGAGTAGTGTTACTCCGGGCACTCGAGGAGTTCGACGATGCTGATGATTTCCTAGCGGTAATCCGTCTGATCGAGGTCTTCGTGATTAGACGGAGGGTCGTGGATCATTCATCCGGTTCCACCGAACAGACTGTGTATAGCAAAATCTGCTCGGAGAGTTTCGATAGGGATGACGTGCTCGACGACATGATCACAAAGCTGGATAAGAAAACACCGAACGATCGGGAATTCGAGAGCACGATTATCTCCGAAAACTTCCCGAACAGCAAGCGAACGAAATATCTCCTCTCGATGATGGAAAGACACCACTTTGCACCATCTGGCCAGGGAATCAAAGTATCTCCTTACGAAGTGGACATCGAGCACATCGTCCCCCAGCAAGTCAGTGCCGATAAGTACACTGGGTGGGTCGATTATCTCGGAATCGACGCAACCAGATTCGAAAACCAGTACTGCAGCAGGATTGGGAATCTGACGCTCCTCGAAGAATCGAAGAACAGAGCTGCAGGCAACAACCCGTTTGAAGACAAGAAACAAAAGGAGTACCAGACCAGCTCATTCCACATGACTCGTGCTCTACTTGACCACGAGGACTGGTCAACCGATAAGATCGAGACACGTTCGGAGGAACTGGCAGAGGTGGCAAAAGGCATCTGGAGTTACGATAATATCTCCAGTTGAGGACTAGAAGTACGAGTGGTGTTCTGAATAAGCCACCTCGTAGCTCGTATAGATCGAGCCAAGGTACCCAATCTCTTCGGTGCTGGTTTCAGTAGGTGAAGACTCTAGCTTGAAGACTGAGACATTACCTCGTGGACCGGGAAGATACCCTCAGAAAGTGTAATATGGGTTGTGAACGGTGACATTTCGTCTGTCCTTTTCCACCGGAGATGGTCTTTCCTTGTTGGAGAATATGAGGCGATTGCTCGGCCATTTTTTGTGAGCACTATGAACGAGGCATTGGCTAATTCACCGAATTCGAAATCGTTAGTGTCAAGATAAAGTTCTTTGTCCGGGTTTCCGTTCTTTTTGGCTGGAGTAACTAGTTCAATCTCCCCAGCGTCTTCTGCTGTTTCTGTTCGGCTTCGTTCGACGATTGCGACGTTATCACCCGCGAATTTCTCGTATGTGGGACATCCTTCACCACTCAATGAGCACAGGTTACATGATAGGGGGTTTGGATTTCGCATATGCATATCTTTAGAGTGCATTATCCCCGTTTTTATACAATGAATTATATCATCAAATAAAGGCTGGTTTGTCTTCCGAAGCTGGGATGTCTCCCAGATAAAACGCTCGAATTTCCCGAGTTGAGACCCTGAATTTGGGATTTCTTGGGATGGTGTCTCTAGAACCATTTCGAACACTGTTTCCACCCAAGTGTCAACTGGAATGCATTCGTAGTTACCGAATGCCTGCTGTAGAATCATCCCCAGAACCTTTGGGTACATAGTTCTGGGCTTGTTCTGGTAGATCTCGGCGTATCCCTGGCGACTAAACTCGCTGAAATCCAGACCTTGGAAAACATTATACAGATATACGATTAGGACAAACGGTCTCTGATACATCCGGTTCATGTCTTCTTTCAATTGAATGAGCAACTCCCGATTCTCAGGCTGGACTGACTCCATTGAACGATCCCACTTCTCAGCATTTCTCGGGACGTAGACATCCTCGTCCAGAAGATAGAATGACTGGCCATCGATACTATACTCATTAGTCAGGTACTGATCACCAAAGTCCTCAACAGCATTTTTTAGCTGCTCGAACTCCGGGAAGTCCTCTAGACTACCATCGAGAATCTCTTCATAAGTTGGCAGAAGATGGAGATTAATTGCTTCCCCCTGCTCGTTGGGTATCTTTCTCCCTACTGTTTTCAACAGATTTGATGTCATTATAATCTCCTGCTTTTCGCCACCCGGTACGTTCCATGTTGAGACTAATCGAAGGAGACCATAGGTTCGTGAGTAGAAGCGACCACATCGAATTCTGTCTCCGTAGTAGTTCTGAAGACGCGGAAAAATTATTTCCACCATCTTCTTCCACGTATTGTGTCGGTCTTGGATATCTCCTTCTGGTGTCTCACAACAACTTAGGACGTCATCAATTGAGAGCGCTTCAGAGAATCCAAGTCTCTCCTCCAGTTCTGATTTGAATAACTCTCTGGTAGGTTCATCCAGATCTTCCAGAGCCCGATTTGTGATCACATCGACCTGTAGAGTGCAGGTTCCATCGTCATCGCGGTCCGAAATATTCCATGTGACTGGGACTCCAAAAACTCGTGTCCCATCCTCTAATATGTGGATTCGTCGAAGTGGGAACCCGGGAACATCAGAATCAAAGAAATTTATCATTGGGGCCCACTTATATGGGAAATTTTCAATAGACACAGTACTCCTTGACGAGAGCGCGAACGAATCTGTCACAGGACCAGTTAATACAGCAAATACTACAGCGGTGGTTACAAGGTATTTACAGAATAGTTACTGAGTGCCCAATGACCTCTACAGAGATCTCTCTCAGTGGTTCTATCCGCGGTATATCCGGTGGAAATAGTTGCAACAATGGTTAATTGGACAGACCGAGCACTCCGGTGAACTGGAAGTGCAAATGAGCGCTCCCAGATCAAGAATAGCAAGATTGAATGATCTAGCTAGAGCTGGGTCGTCGGGTATCAGAGTCTGCATCAGTTTATATACCTCTTCACTCTTATGTGGCTGAGGAGGCATCTCGTAGCCCAGAACGCGGCTAATAACCCGTGCAAAGTTCGTATCTACTAGAGCCAAGGTGTCTCCTCTTGAGAAAATTTGGCATGCTCTTGCTGAGTAGTCCCCAACTCTCCATGGGCGTTTAAGTTCCTCAAGATCATCCGGAACGGTCCCAGAATATTCACTACAGAATATCTCTGCGGCTTCTGTCAACGAGCGGACGCGGTGGTTGACGAAGCCGAGGGAATACACGGTTTCTCGTATCTGTTCTTCTGGGGCTGCGTGCAAACTGGCAGGGTCAGGGAACCGATCGAGGAACTCCGGATAGACCTCTTCTACGGCATCCCCTCTGGTCCGCTGGAGTAGAATTTCTGCCGTGTAGACTTCCCATGGATCACTGGTGTTTCGCCAGGGGTAGTCACGTCCATTCTGTTCAAGCCAGTCAAACAGCTCCGGGTAGGACTCGACAAACTGTTCGACCCGGTGGGGCTCAATAACACTACCCTCGCGAGCACATTCGTACGCTCCTTCAAGATCGACCAGTTCCCTTGCCTCGGAAGCGGTGATACTGGTTCGACCAAAGGGCAGTGGTCCCTCGTACCGTCTATCGTTCGAGTTCATGCACAATCTCTTCTCCAGCTTCAGTCAGGGAGTACAATCTACCCTTTCGCCGGTCTGGTGTTAAGCACTCCGCGAGCGAGTGCTCCACCAGATCCGAAAGGGTATTACTGACATGGCTCAGGTAGTAGCCAGTCTCTTCAGCGATATCCTTCGGAGTACGGGGTTTGTGAGCCAGAGCTAGCAGGACGTTTTGCCTGTAATCGCTTGCTTTCACCCATGCGTACTCGTCTATATCCATCAGCTAGGGCCACCGGGAGCTTGATGTATGTATTATGGTTACAACTTGGTTACAACATTTCCCCAGTATCGATGAAGAGTTTTTTATTGGAGTGGGTGCCGAATATCAGTGAGCAAGATGAGCAAGGAGCAGCCGAAGGCGATTGATCTGTTCTGTGGGGCTGGCGGCCTCTCACAGGGACTCCATGACGCCGGGTACGAAGTCCTCTGGGGAATTGACCATGAGAAGAATACCAAGCCGACATATGATGCCAACCACGAGCATGAGATGACTGTCGGTGACATCACCGAGACTGAGCCGCCGGACCTCGGACTCGAAACGGGTGAGCTGGATCTTGTGGCTGGAGGGCCACCGTGTCCGACCTTCTCGCTTGTGGGCAGGTCGAAAATAAATTCGCTGGAAGGGCGTAACAATCAGACTGACGAGCGCCACCACCTCTATGAGGATTTCCTCCGGTTTGTTGACCACTACCAGCCCAAGGCGTTTCTGATGGAGAACGTCGAGGGAATGCTTTCCGCCGAAAACGAGGATGGCGAGGCTGTAGTCGATGTCATCACTGACCAGATGGAGTCGCTCGGGTACGAGGTAAGAGTCAAGCTCCTTGACTCCGCGAACTACGGAGTACCTCAACACCGGAAGCGCCTCTTCTTTATAGGTAATCGAGTGGGTCAGGAGAACCCCGATATGGATGAATGGGCTACCCATCGGGCTCCGAAGAGTGAGTCTGAGAAGGAGATCAAATTCAGGGAAGACCCTTCGAAGAAGACCGAAGAAGATCAGAGTACGCTAGGCGGGTTTGCTGAAGACGAAGAGCACGAAGAGTTCCCGAACTTCACTCCGGGTGGCTCGAAAAAACCCTGGAACACGGTTGCAGACGCTATTCTCAATCTCCCCCCAGTCTCGCCAAAAGGAGATACTCCGCCAACCAAAGCTGAAGAGTACGAAATCGGTCCTGTCTCAGAGTACCAGTACTGGGTCCACGACCTTTCAGAGGATGAAGACTGGGAGGACCAGACTCTCAAAAATCATGAGTGTAGAGGGCACAACATGCGAGACCTCACACTGTACAAACTGCTCGGAGAAGGGGTCTCATACATCATTGGGGATATTCCTGAGGAACACCAGCCTTACCGAACTGACATATTCCCTGACAAGCTGAAGAAACAGAACCCCAAGGAGCCGTCTACGACTATCGTCGCTCACCTCTACAAGGACGGACACATGTTTATCCATCCAACAGAGGCACGTTCCATCACGGTACGAGAAGCGGCACGTCTCCAGTCATTCCGTGATTCGTTCGAGTTCCCCGTTGCTCGCACTCATGCGTTCAAACAGGTTGGCAATGCTGTGCCCCCACTTCTGGCGCAGGCACTTGGTACTGCGATTCGCGAAGAAGTCCTTGAGGAAGCAGAGCCTCTGCTGGAGAACGCAGACTAGCTTACACTGAAGGGATTTCTTCTATTTCATGGCCGGTGAATCTCTCTACGTCAAGCAGGAACTGGTCTGCTGGACGGAGTGCATTTTCTAGCTCAGGATCATTGCTGTAACTGGTCCAGACAAATGAATCGCGGGGGACATACAGACGGCCTCCGTCTTCTGCTATGTCGCGGAGTTTCTCGCGAGAGACATCAGCCATCATCAGGGAAACGAACCAGATCTCATCAACACCGATTTCGGACTGTCTCGAGAGACTCTGCCTGAATCGTTCTCGGAGAGTCCGCTTGCAGGAGAACCCAATACTACCAGCTGGTCCCTCAACGACGTTGTCGACTTCGAGGTCCCCGTAGTGTTGGGGCGTTCCCGTCGCTGGAATCCCACAGATACGGAAGACGTGCTGCAATCCAACTTCCAGAACATTCCCAGCCGTCGCAGCCCGACTCTGTCCTGCACGCCTCTCATACTCTTGAACGACACTGGACAGAATTCGTGCCACCTCCTCGGATTCCATCCCGTGCTGTTCTTCCAACTCCTCCATCAGTTCATTCACATAGGACACGAGGGGTTGACGTTGTGCACCGAGCTGGTACGCTTCCCCTTCGAAATCCACTCTGTATAGAGCTTCGTACGCCTTTTCGGGCTCTATCTCCCGATTGTCGATCAGTGTTTCTTCGACGATATCTTCGATTTCTTCCCTGCCAAAGCTAGCAGTTGCATCGAGTATCTCAGAAACTCTCACTACTGCCTCAGTGGCGATATGTAGCTCGTAGATATCCTCTCGTGTTTCTAATCGGCGGATGAGTCTGTCAGTCAGATCCTCGGTCTGACGATATCTTTTCGAGATGTCGCCAGCATACATTTTAGTTACCGGTTTAGGAATCGTGTGCTGTAGATATTTTGAGACCTCGGACAGAGATTGTCCAGAGTTGTACCGCTGTTCGAGCTCCCGCGAGACTCCACGCAAGTGGTTGGTCTCTTTAGTTGCATAATTACCGTATGCAGAGGCAACAAGATCGCGAGCGAACCAGTAGACTTTGTACTCCGATGGATCGAGAGATTCGTCCTCCATCAATCACGAATCTGGACTTGACAAGTTCAAGTCTAATTACAGGTTACATTCTATTTGGATACAGAATACGAACACAGGCAGCATTTCCGCAACACACCCCACCAATAACTATCGTATTGTTGACTTTTATTCGGTCCCCTATATGCCGGAAAGTGAATATTTTGTCCCTTTACCTTGTCCCCTTGACCGAATCACTCCCTCCTTCTCCATCGCTCGCAGATACTCTCGCCTCGTACTCTGCGCCCTCCCATCCGAAACCTGCTCCTCGTACAACCGATGCAACTCAGAAGCCGATACTTCTCCCTGCTCGCGAATAATCCCGTACAGCAACCGCTGGTGCGTACTCAGCGCCTCCACATACCGAGTCGCCACCTCTGACCGAACATCCTCTGCTACAGAATCCACGTCCTCCACAGTGATCCGGTCCCGCTCGTCATCCAGACACAACTGCGCACTGTGCCGTAACAACGAGATCCCCATCCGGGCGTCACCGGCCGCCACGTCCGCGGTGTGCTCGATCACCTCCCCATTCACAGCGCCGACCTGGAAGCCCACCTCAGCGCGGTCCCAGAGGATGTCCACCAGCTCGTCGTGGCCGTAGCGCTCCAGGGTCACCTTCTGGGCGGAGCGCAGCCGCGAGGCCACCCGCTGGTCGAGGTCGCGGAACAACGTGTCCTCGTCGACGCAGACCAGTATCATCGAGACGTGCGGGATTTCGTACAGCGACTGCAGCGTGGTCTGGTCCTCGAGGATGTCGACCTCGTCGACGACCGCGACGAACTGCCCGTCGTAGTCCCGAAGGCGCTGGAGGAACATCCGTGAGGGCGTGCCCTCCATGCGGAGGTCTCTGGCGAGGGTGCCGCTCCGGGTCAGCTCGAACAGCACGCCGGTCCGGGAGGACTCGCTCATGCAGTTGACGTAGCCCCACTTCACCCCGAAGGCCTCACCCTCCAGGCGCTGGCAGATGTACTTCGCGAGCGTGGTCTTCCCGACGCCGGTCGGGCCGGAGAGGAGGACGTCCTCGCCGTTGGCTCCCTTCGCCAGCGGCTGCAGGGCGCTCGTGAGCGCGTCGATGGCTCCCTCGCGATGGTGAAGCTCCTCCGGGAGGAAGTCCTGGTCGAGCGCCTGTGCGTTCCGTATCACGCTGTGTCCTCCTCGAGGTCGTCGACGCGCTGGCGGAGCTGGCGAATCTGATGCTGCTGGCAGGTGCAGATCGAGAGGAGGATGGTCTCCGTCGGGTTGGTGCTGTTGTAGTACATCCCGGCGTGGGCCACCTGGTCGGCGTGGTTCCGGAGTTCGTCGAAGGATTCCTGGCGCTCGCGACGGAGAGCCCGCCGGAACCGGTCAGTGTCCTCGCGCCACTTCCGGACGTGATCGCGGTAGGTTGGGTTGGTCTTCCCCATCGGATTACACCCGCTGGGGCTCGCCGTCGGCCTCGGCGCGTTCGATTCTCGCGCGGCACTTTAGCGCGTACTCGACGACGGCGTCCTGCGGGGTGTCACCGTGGCCGACGATGTCAGTCCCATCCTCGGTTGCGTAGTAGCCGTCGTCTTCGGTCGATACTCGAATGCTGAACAGCCTACTGTTCCAGGGCATCGAATTGATGGAGGGGAAGGTGTAAGATAAGTGTCAGAGTGTAAGGGCCGGAAGTTCCGGAAGTCTGCTGAAGTGCGATATTCACTGGTTTCAGGTAGTCAATTATCCGGAATCGTTGCGTTCCGGAAAGGGGCCGGAAGTCGTTCCGGAAGTCGTTCCGGAAGCGGGCCGGAAAAGGATTGATGTTGGCTAGTTGATGTAGGTAATCAACTGGTAGTTGATATCGGTCAGGTCTTCGATGAAGACGGATCGTTTGTCGGTTCCATCGCACCGCTCGTAGATGCAAATTTGTTCGATTCTATTTACCGTCAGGTCCAGCAGTATGGAGGCTTTGGCCATCGCACGGTTGAGATACGTTCTGGGAAGAGGCTGGATGATTTTGCTACCATCTCTGCAAAGCTTCGGTTCCCCACCGATTTCGTTAAGATAGAGAGCCGTTACCGTGGTGAGTACTTTCGCCCGATGATCCGTCTCTGGCTTGAACGTTTTCAAGACTGCATTCTCTACCCTGAGCTTCCACTCCTCTGGGAGTGAGTCGAATTCCGAATGGACCTGTTCAGGAACTATATGTAGGGCATCCCAATCGCGAGAATTCATACAAACGAGGTACGGTGCCGGGAATCATAGCCGTAGCCCGGTCTGGCCAAGCCATCGTAGTTGAAATATCCCTCCTTTGTTTATTTATTCGATATTGGCGGATGGCTTTCCCGGGTTTACCATCATACCGTCAAGAGAATTCGCTCGGAAGACGCCCCAGTTCCGCCATCATCCTCGGCGCGATCAACCACTGTGTGTTGCCATTTCTAGAGTTCAATCAGCCTTCCTCCTTGCTCCGTAGCAAATCCAACGTCGTCGCGTGATCAACGATCCCTGCTGAATCAGTGTTAGTCGCGACACCATCGGTGCAGAGGACCCCATTCACATCAATACTGCCACTCTCAGTTCCGAAGAGATAATCTTCAGCCGTTCTGGCGAAGTGGATGTACTCCATGAGCTCCCTGAGCCCCTCTGAGAACGTGTTCTCATTCCGTGTGTACTTCACCTCGCCAATGATGGCTTCAGCAAGGTTCTCAGTCCGGAACCGAGAGTCTGGATCATCCCTCGTGTACCGAAGCACCAGGAAGTCTGGTCGACCGCTGTAGAAGCTGTGCTGGCTCCCTCGAGACAGGAATTCCTCAAGGGCTTCACCGTGAGCTTCGAGCGCAGTGGCGTGGCGGCGAATCATCTCCGGGACATCCTTCCCAGCCAGTTCGTCTGAGGATGGATACGACTCGAAGAACTTCAACGGGCCATTCTGGTCGTAATAGACTTCCAGACGCTGCGTTGGTCCCTCTAACTCGGCCAGCATCTCGGTGCTCGAGTCTATGCGTTTCAGCCGGATTTCCGGATATCGAGACCGGAGTCGCCGCATCACGCCAAACACGCAGAACAGCTCGAAGAGCGTGTAATCTTCAGTGGGTGTGACCAGCGTCTCGTTGAGCAGGTTACGGACGGATTCCTTCTCGAACCGGTTGTTCATCAGGTCTTCGTAGAGTTGGTACAGTTCGTAACTCCGAGAGTAGAGCCGGTGGCGCGAGCGGCGAGCAGTCTCAAGGTCCCTGTCGGAGACTCGAATCTCGTCTGGTGCGGGGAGAGAATCCAGATAGATGTTGTGAGCCAGCGTCTGCTGGAGACCGACGATATCCTGATCGTCCCACTGATCACGCCAGTCTCGGTCGACCGATTCGACATCATCTGTGAGCGGTTCTGCAATGACCGAGAGCAACTTCTTCAGGACCCTGTTCTCCGGGATGTCGTATTCCACCTCGGGATTGCTGACAACGAACAGTGTGGGGTCGTTGTACCCGAGTGATCCTCGCTGACGGGTGGTCTGTTGCCAGTTAACCGTCCCACGGACTTCCCCTCGGACGGTCTCCGTCTGCTGTCGGGTGACCGTCTTGATTCGACGAAGACGATCCGGGAGCCGGTCGATATACTCGACAACGTCTCCGTGAAGCACGAAGTGAAGCTTCTTCAGCTGGTCGAAGTCTTCGATTTCTATGCCACTGTAGTCCAGCGATTCAGCGTACTGGTCCCTGTTGAGCACACCCTCTCCGAGGTATGTAATCAGCTCCTCGGCGACAAGCTCCCGCAGCTCGTGGGCAGGTGTTTTGGTCATCGCTACAGCCCAGCCTGGACGTCGAGATCGAGGTCGAACATATCGTTGGCCTTCCGCTTGAGGTACTGCACGTCGAGCGGGAGGTCGACCGGTTCTGGGCCATCTCCAGCCTCGATTGCACCACCTTCCTCGAGTTGAGTCAGTAGCTCCTCCTGGTCGGACTGGCGCATCCCTTCCAACTGCGGGAAAATGTAATTGATGACGGCCGAGGTCAGCGGTGCCTTCTGGTCGCCGCCCTGGAATGCAGCGAGTTGCTCGAAGATGTCCAGGATGATCGCTGGCCCGATGGAGCGGTGCTCGTTGATGATCGCCCAGAGGACCATCACCTCGCTGTGGTGGTCGTCGATGGTGTCCTGAAGGTGCGGAAGACTCCGCTGCCAGACGGTCGCGTAGTTGGGCCCCTCTGCTGGATCGAGGAGGTCCCGAACCACGACCCCGTCCTCGTCTGTGACAGACGGGACCCCGATGTGGATGAAGCTGAAACGCCGCATGAAGGCGAACGAGAGGTCATAGAGCGAGGTCTTGTCGAAGGTGTTCATCGTCCCGATCATCCGCCACGCCGGGGTGACAGGGAACCGGTCTGGGTCCTGTGCGATCTCGCTCAGGTCCTCGTCTTCGTCGACCCAGTCGACCTTGATTCGCCCGTCTCTCTCGTAGGGAAGCTCCACAGAGTCGTGCGATAGCACCGAGAACAGCGGACCCAGTGCCTTGTCGATGTTCGCTCTGTTCAGCTCGTCGATGACCAGCCATTCGTTCTGCACGGTGCCGCTCTGGTCCCGGAAACACTGGAGGAAGAGCCTGGGGTCGAATTCGAGCTCGCTGTCTCCGTTTGAGGGGACGTATCCACCGATGGTATCGAACGAGCTCCATTCTGCAGTGGCTGTCGTGAAGGTGTAGCCGTCAACGACCTCATTCGTGGCCGCTTGTTCAGCGACTGCCTTCGCGATACGGCTTTTCCCTGTGCCTGGCGGACCGGTGAAGATGATGTGCTTGCCAGCCTTCAGGGCCGCATTCACTTGCTGGCGGAGGCGTATCTCCTCCCCTGCATAGAAGTAGAGATCGTCAGGAAGGTCCACCTCTATTTCTGGACTCTCGAGACGGGTATGCAGTCGGTCGGTGTTCGAGTCCTTTGCACCGCCCTGCTCCAACAGGTAGTCTCCAGCCTTTTGACTGAGGTTGAAGAAGTACTGCTGATTGATGCCACCCTTGTTTACAGGATAGTATTTATCCAGCCTGACGTCTAGTCGCCAGAGATAGCCGAAGACCTCAGCGAACTGCAATGGCTCATCAAACAGATGGACCTCGATATCGACCTGACGCTTCTCATCACCGTCTTCTTTGACGGCGTACGCCGGTCCAACGACTGTTGAATAGCCGACAATCTCACCGTCGGTATAGTTGAATACGATATCTCCCTCCTCGAGCTTTTGGAGGTCGTATTGGGGCAGGTCCTCCCGAGGGGCTCGGAGATAGCCTTCTTCTAATTCGGCCGGGTTGTTGCTCTGGTTGACCCAGTAGTACGGTGCCTTGTTGGTGATCATGTCGTCGTCGATCTCGCTCATTGGTTTGCTCTCGTCTTCGCCACCTGAAGAGACCCAGTCGCTGAGTTCGCCACCCTGTCCAGATTGGCTGTTCTCCTTGTACGCTGCAAATGCCTCCTCAATTGAGCCGTACTTATCCACGATATTCTGCTGGCTGGAGACAGCAGGCCGCATGAAACCCTGGACTCGAGACCCGTCGGAATATCCGAGATCCCGTAGCACAATATCGTACGGGAAGTCGACCTCTTCGAAGTCCTTCAGGGTATACCCGAGTTCGCTGTCCGCGTTGTCCCAGACAACCCTTCCGAAGTCACGGCTCTTGAAAACTCGACCAACCCGACCAGCAGCGAAGACTCTCCGGTTCCGAGTGAAGAGGACGATATCATCCTCTTCCATGTCGTCGAGGTACGTCTCCTTCTTGCTCTCATATGTTGTCCCCCACACACGGACATCGTCAACCTCCTCCAGTTCTTCAGGGACCGGGACGTCGTCAAGAGAGACTGGAGATTCAACAGTTCGTCTAAAATAGGGCAGCCATTCGTCGTTTACAGGATGGAAATAGAACTTTGACATCTCGATACAAGGGCTATCAATTCAAGGGGTGAAATCGCTTACCCCTCTATCACTCTCTGCCCAACGAACTAGTTTGATTACAGGTTATTTAAGCTAGATACAGCGACGGCTATCCGGAGTCTACCACCATGACCTCCGGAGAATTTGACGAAGAAGACGCGCCAGGATTCGCTTCAATCGTCCTGGGTGCCATCGGTCTCACCGACATCGGCACTATCAGCGTGTACGGGTACAGCCTTTCAGACACCGCGTTCTCGCTCGGTAGCCAGACCATCAGCTGGGCAGCCTTGCTCATCATCTCTGGCGCGGTCTGGATCTCGATCACCAACGAGGTCGAGCTCGGCGACTGGATCGGGATGGTCTCCGACGGAGACGACCCCCAGAACAAGAGCAAGAACCTCGAGACCGCCTACCGCGTCGCCGCAGCCGGCCTCATCGCCATCCCGCTGCTGATGGTGTTCATTCCCGGCTTCAACTCCTTCGTGACCGGGAGCGACATCGCCGGCACTGCGGCCGCGATTACGATGGTCGCAGGCGCAGGCGTCGCGGCCTACGGCGGATAACCAACCTACCCCTACCCGAGAGACCCATCCACCCATGTCATCCCATCCTTTCCGAGCTGCACCGGACACCGACCTGTTCGACTCGCCCAGCGGGCCCGTCGAGCAGCCGACGGTCGAAGTGACCTGCGCCTGCGGGGAGTCCTATCAGGACCCGTCGCGGGCGCTCGACTGCTACGCCACGCATGAATGAGCTTCAGCGACGAACTCGACGACCGCGGCCTCGGACCGTTCGCTGCCCTGCTCGCGCTGAGCCTCGTCTCCGCGAACAGAGGCGCGCAACTGCTGTTCGGCATCGACCTCGTGTCGACGGTCGCCGGCCAGTACGCCAACATTCTGTTCGCGTTTGCCGGGATCGTCGGCCTGCTCGGTCTGCTCGAACTGCTCACCGACCTCGAGGTGATTCCCGATGACTGGCGACTCTGACGTGAGTCGGCTCCGGCGCGTTCTGACGGTGTTCGCCGTCCTCGTCATCATCGGACAGGTCGCGGTCGCTCCAGTAGCCGCTGGCCCCGACGGTGACGGGTTCGCCGGTGACCACTGTGGACGTGATGCAGCAGGCATCCTCGTCGACGTTGTCCTGCTCGACTGGGACAAGTCTATCGAGTGCGAGCAAGCCTCCCAATACCAGACCCTTACGGTTTCAGACGGCTACCAGACGGCTCTCGCGCTTGAAGACCTTCAGAACGGCAGTATCATCCCGATTCGAAATCACTTGGAGACCTCCAAGACGTTCGCTCGTACAGTCGCCAAGTCAGAGGCTGTCAAAGCGTTCAACAATAACAGCACTCGTGCTGAGGCGAAAACCCGCGTTAACGAGTCTCTGGCCGAGCTGTATACGAATATGCAGTTGAACACGCTGGAGACCTACGGCGCGAATGTGAACCAGACGTGGTATGTTGTCCAGGCGTATCAGGACGCTGGCCTTATCTCCGGGTATGATAGTCCGCTCGCTGTCCGTGCTGTCTCAACCGCTGATGGTGAGTGGCCGTGGGGCTTCTCTGGTAGCATTGTGAACGGGTACGACACCACGTTCACCTATGAGAACGCCACTTTCACTCTCTTGGACGGTAGTAACACGTCGATTCCGGTGCTGAACACCTCTGACGCCGGATACTCTAACCCGATGGATGGGTCCCACGACCACCCGGTGGTCATGACGGTCCACCCCGACAACTGGACGGGGACGGACCACAACGGTGAGAATGCTGACGACTTCGCGAATCTGCTCCGGTCGGCTCCCTACGACGACACCCTCGGTCAGATTCAGACGACTCACGACGATGTGCAGACGAATGCGATGACCTACGTCGATTCGCTGTACGACACCTACAACACGTCTGAGGAGCTAAACGTGACTGAGGTACTCGACCCCATCACGCTCGCCAGCCAGTGGAACACCAACGAGGAAACCACCGGCAGCTACGGCTGGCTCGCTGCTGAACTCGGTCTTGGTGGTCTGAACGGTAGTATCAATCAGTCGTTCTACATCAACTACACTCCTGCATCCAACCACACCGCCACGAACGAATTCGACTTCAACGGTACCAACAACACCACGTATGCGTTCGAGACGGGCCAGAGTTACAACATCTCTGGCACCATGTTCACTGATTGGTTACCTGCATCGACGAATGGGTCCTTCATCTTGAACCAGACCTACAACACGTCGAATGCCGCTCCGCCGGTCTTGTTCGTCCAACAGACCGACGACGGGACTCGAGTAGTAGAACTTGACGGACAGTTCACGATCACCAACCTCGTGAACGTTCGCACTGGTGAGCAGGTCAACCAGACTGCTCCCGAGCAAGTAAACCTCCAAACGTGGAACGCTAGTTCCACCAAGCAAGAACTTCAGATGGTTCTGGAGTACCGTGACAACATCACCCGGACCTACGACACCGGAGGCGGAGGTGGCGGGGTCAACTTGGGCGGCATCAGCCTCGGAGGAGCCAGCATCGGCGCCCTCGTGGCCATCGCCGGCATCCTCTACGTCGCCGACCGATCCAGCAGCGCCAGCTAACCAGCCAATCCCAGACCCATCTTTCCCATGAACCGACGCACCCTACTCAAGACCCTCGGAGCTGCAACGCTCGCCAGCCAGCCCGCACTCGCCCAGGAGAACACTACCCGGACCACCACCACGCAGAAGCCCGAACCCCAGCAAATCGTCCGCGAAGTCGGCTCAGTCGACATCCTCGACTACGACTACACCGACGGCGCGTTCGACATCACGCTCCGAACCGACTCACCCGTCTCGACCGCGACCATCTCCGAGCAGATCGGGGCCGATCGAGCTGGCGCTGGACGGTTCAACATCAAGCAGCTCAACCTCACCGAAGGCAACGTCATCGAGACCTCGGTGCCCGCCCAGATGGTCGACGGGAAAGCCGTCGTCACGGTTACCACTTCACAGTCTATCAACGAAGGCTATGGCATTTTCCTCCAAGCTGGCAACGGCTTCGACCTGTTCAACGGCCCCGCGACCTGGAGCCTCGCCGCCACCGGTTCACTCGGAACCTTCGCTGGGACCGCCTGGGGAACGAAACGCTACCGAGAATCGAAGCTAGAAGAGCAGGAGAAGCGCCAGATAGAGGAGGTGAAGTAGGGTGTCGAAGTACGGCATCCTCGACTGGCCCGAACGAGCCCTCGGTGGCAGCTACCAGCTCCTCCGGGAGAACTTCCGCCTCCTAGTTGTCCTCGGTGTCATCGGCTACCTCTCCATCGAGGCTGGCTTCATCGACGCGCCTGACATCGGGTTCGAGCTCCCACTGTGGGCTCGAGTCGTCCTCGTCTTCGGCGCAATCGCCGCGGTCGGCGGCCACTGGGTTGGCTCGAAGATTCTCTCACAGGTCGAACCGGACTGGAACTACATCGTCGAGGCAAACGTCGACGCCGAAGATACAACGGTCAAGGTGACCAAAGTCACCGACGCTGTCCTCCAGGACTTCACGGTCATCGGTGGGAAGCTCGCACCTGTGCCAGGTCGGTCGAACTGGTACTACTGTCGCTGGTGGAACCACGACCCCGACGACCCGATCGGGCACGCGACCTGGACGAAGGTCAAGAGCGACCTCGAACTGCTGGGAACCAGCCCGAGCGACATCGAAGAGGAAGTGCGAGACGTTCGCGAGAGCTATGAGTCGCGTATCTGGAAGGCCGACCGGCTCACCACGCACCTCCCGATGGTCGTTCGTCGGCTTCACTCGACGAAGGCTGAGGAACTGAACGCCGCGCTCGAAGGGCACCTCGTGCCCGATCTCGGGGCGGGAACCATCGACGGCGTCATCGATGACATCATCCCTGACGACCTGCAGCCCGAGCGCTTCGAGCGTCGACTGAAGCAGGCCCAGGGTGAGGATGGTGACACCACGATAGGTGACGCCATCGCCGACGTCGAGAACGAACTCGACGGGCCGACACCAGAGTCTACTAGTGGCAGTGAGACACCCGTCGCGACGGATGGAGGTGAAGACGGTGGCGGAGAGTAGACAGAGCAAGGACGTCGTCTACGCGGCAGCACAGGGCCGCGAGTACCTTCGTGGTGCGCTCGAAGGCAAGACGCCCCAGTGGGTCCGCCAGTTCGCGGGCATGGTCGACGACCGCGAGACACTCGATCTGCTCAACTACCTGTGCTCCATCTGGAAGCCGCGCCACACTGCTGCTCCGTCGAACTTCCTCGATACCCGATTGGCCGAGGAGATTCTCACCAGCGCTCACACGCGGAGTATCGACGAGGCGTACCGCGAGGGCAACGTCTCTCAGCTGCAGGGTATGGTCGGACTCACCAAGAACTCCGGCGACGCCACCGACGCACTCGCCGAGATCGTCCGCCGACTCTCCCAGGAGGGAACCATCGCGGTCGTCACCGGCCCACCTGGTGCGGGGAAGACCTCGGCGACAGTCGACATCGCCCGTGCATGGGGTGCCTGGACCGGCGGCCAGATGTACGGCGTCACCACCTGGGACGGGTTCGACCGTGTGGTCTCGTCCGACCTCGAGATGCTGGAAGAGATGGCCTCGCACAAGAAGCCCTCGCTGGGCGTCCTCGACGAGACCATGCAGGAACTCACCGGTCGTGGGGCCGACGTCGAGAAAGCAGAAGTGTTCGCGACTCGCGCGAGTCTAATTCGGAAGAAGGAGTCCGAACACGGGCCGCACCCGAAGCGCGGTAGCCTACTGCTGGTCTCGCACGTCTGGGGTCGCATGAACAAGCCCACTCGCGAGATGACCACGCTGGTCATCCAGAAGCCCTCTCGGAACGACCCCGGCAAGGTCGTACTCTGGGAGAGCGAGGGAGGTGAGGACACGCGCGAGAAAATCGGTGAGTTCACCGGCCTCACCGACACTCGCGAACGCTTCCCCGAACATGAGGCCAGCTCGTTCCGCATCGTCCTCGAGGACGAGGAAGACGTCGACGACGGACCCAGCGCCGAGGAGGTCGCGAAGCAGACCTACATCGAGACGGCCATCCGAGCCGCGAAACCGTGGACAGACGACGCCGGGATGAACTACCGCGACATCGCCGACACCAGCGGGAACGGCGAGGAGAGCAACGGGCTCGTGCCCTACGGGAAGAGCTGGGTCGGTGACCGCGTGCGCGAATGGAAGGACGGACAACACCGCGACCTCGTGGACGACCCGAGAGGTGAAACCGCATGATGGCGCGTAGGCCCGGCCCTGTCCACCACCACACACCCCCGGACGGGAGCATAATTATATACAGTACGGGGGCTCTTGGCCGGGTTTCTCCGGACACCCGTCCCCGAACCGGGGGTCGAAAATCGGTTCTGAGAGCTCTTTCGAGCGAAAATCAGGAGGTGAAATCTGATGGCAACGACTGAGCGCCAGCTCGGCCTCGAGGTCGACAGGGAGTTCCTCCACACCTGGACCGGTGCCTACCTCTGGAGCCTCGCGTTCCTCACCTGGGGCGTCGGCGATACTGTGACGACCTGGATGGGAACACGGCATCCATACGCCTACGAAGCCGTCCCGATCAATGCATGGGCTCTGGACGTCGCTGGGATACTCGGCCTCGTCGCTATCAAGATACTCGTGCTCGCCAGCCTCTTGGTCATCTACCGCACTGCTCCCCGGCTCGTCGACCGCTACTGGGGTGTTGACGCCAGACCGGTCGACCACGCCATCCCTGCGGGCGTTCTGGTATCCGGTGCTCAGCTGACGCTGGGGAACCTGCAGGTTCTGGAGATGGTCGCGTAGGAAGTGGTCTGGTCGGCCTATTAGCCGCCGGCCGTCTCCGCCACAGACTCGACGAACCCGACGCCTGATTTCGAGAAGCTCACGTTTCGCGTCGTCCCGTCGGTGAGAGCAAGGTGCAACTGGACGAATGCTGAATCTGTGTTGTACGCTTTTAGGATGTAGTAGCCGCCCACCAGAACGAAGATTAGGCCGGCAAGGATAGCCAGAAGCTGGAGCACTTGCTCACCTAGCAGGGCTGCCGAGACGATGCTCAGAAGTCCCATGAAGGCTGAGGCTCCGCCTGCAATCAATGATTCCGTGTCGACGGGCTCCTCACCGTGGAAATCGACCGTCGCCGAAGTCACTTGCTCCAGTGGTATTGACTTCACCTGCTCCCTTGCTCGACCAGATCCCGATTCTGCTCCCCTCCAGATAGAGAGAAGACGAGAGTCAGTGAGTACGTAGGTCTTCGGCCCTGTCGAAACGACATCCTTGACCGACTCCGAACTGGATACGTACGGCTTCAACGCGTCTCTGTGTGCTGTTGGTATCTGTTTTCCCACAGGTTGGACACTGGCGGATACCCTCACCGAGTCATATTAATTCTTCTTCACTTTCTCGAATGAGAGGCCTGAAACACCATCTTCGGTGCAACCGCTGGGGGTTGAGCGTAGAGGAGCACCGATTCAGAGATATGCACACGAGAGATGGGTTCTCGTGTGCACTGAGCAGAGGTCTACTCGCTGCTACCGCAGAACTGGTTGAGAGTCTATCCTGATTCGCCCATTTAATGGTCGAAAAGTAGTGTTTGTTCGGTCGAAAAAACTAGCTGTCTGGGGTTCGTGTGTACGAGTATGCGCATCCGAACTGACGGAGATTACGCGTACCGTGTCGACGCCATTGAGGGAGCAGCTGAATTCTACGATTGCAACAAGACCAAAGCAGTAGTGTCTGCCTGTGAAGATCTGCCCCGAATCGTACGGTCGATAACGCAGGTGTTGAATCGTGAAGACCTCACAGACAAGCAACAGCGTGAAATTGCGCAGACCTTATCCACAGCAGGCCTGTCATTCAAGGTGGAGACGAATATCACGATAGAGCGTAGCTGACGAGATTCAAGTATACATTCTCCAGCTCATGAGAGTCTACCTTTATCAGTAATAATCCAATAATTTTAGACATTTGTTAGTATCGGGAATTATAATATTAAGGTCCCTTACTGGAAGAGTGTCTTCAGCCTGCTGGACAGTGGGGGAGCTAACCCTCCAATTGCACTCTTCTGCTTTAGACGTTGTTGGCCAGTACGTAATCAGGGCATGGAGAAAAGTTATAAGTGGTTATGGAAATGACCAATGGCGTATGTCACTATCAGATCCACTATATTCTATATTGAATATATCAAATGATAATGACGGTGGGGCCTCCCCCAGTGTAACTGGGAACTCTCCCAATCAGGACAAAGATTCCTTTGAAAATGAACGAAGACAGCTACATGAGAGGTTCTTTGAAGAATACAACTCGCAATACATAAATTATAAAAAATATTATCTGGCATCTGAATATACTGGCAAAAAAGGGCGGCGAGCGGATTATGCGGTGACAATTGGGGCCGCAATATTGTTAATAATGGTAAGTGGTGTCCTGCGCCCGGGTGCAGAAATCAATCAGGGCCTATTATTGCTGACTTCGGCATTCGTTTCTGGTCTTTCCTATGCAACAATTGTTGGTGGATGGCAAGCAAAATCAGACCAGCTGTATAAAGCAGGCCAGATTCATCAGTCTCTGTACTCTGAATTTGATAAAATGGTGAAACAAAAGCTACCGGATCCTTCGCATGATACCAATGAGTTGAAAAGTGAATGTGAGTCATTGCTATCAAGAAAACACGAGCTAAACCAAGCAACACAACAAGTGAGTAGTAAGTGGTACTGGCGTCTTCAGGAGCAGAAAGATACAGATTGGGAGAGGCCAAAATTAGAGGAAATAAGGGACGGTGAAGCCGATTTTAGTGGGGACGACCCTGAGATGGGGCGTATTGAAAAGTGGTTCAAAACTAATGTGACTTGGGTATTCTTCTGAGAGATTTTATAATGATAGGAGTGAAATCTGAGCCGAGAATCGCACCATCGTTAAAGTCTGTTGACCAATGGTTATGCTGGAGAATGGAAAATGAAAATGGCAGTATTAGAAAAGTCCCCGTTCCGATTGAGAGCACTAGATGGTGTAACTTTACAAAACAATCCAATTGGTCAAGTTTTAACGATGCATATGAATATTGGTCAGAAAGTGAAATCATAGACGGTGTTGGGTTTTGTCTGACATTTGACGACGATATTGCGTTCATAGATTTAGACAACTGTTACAGTATCGAGAGCGACGAAATTGAAGATTGGGCAAGCAGTGTTCTGTCAAAAATAAATTCGTATTCGGAGGTTTCACCTAGCGGAACGGGCATTCATATTGTTGCGAAAGGGCATTTACTACAACACGGCGAGTCAACCGAGCAAGAAATAGAGATATATGATGCTAGGAAGTTCATGACATTTACTGGTCATCACTTAGAGGAATGTCCGAAAGAACTCAAGAGACGGGATGATCGGCTGAGAGAAATCACAAACCGGTACTTGTAAAACCAATATTACTAATAGAACAAATTGTCTCGTGGTGGGGTGAATTTACAACAAACATTACTCTCCCGTCAACCACTGATACAAGTGTTTCATGCCGATCAACCATTCAGGTTAACCGAATAACCAGTAATTTTGTCACCTTGTGTCTCTGGCAAAACTCTCCAAGGTGTGTTCCCTACACTAAACAGAAGCTGGTCCGGAACCACCGGTCAAGCATGTTGACAATCGATGGTATCCCTCGATGTCGCAGGACCCCCACCCGCGATCGTTCGATATCGATATGGGGCAGAGGAGATCAAGTTCGTCTCGACCGAAGACCGAGCCGAGAACGAGAGGCGGGCGGAGTTCGTGTCGTAGAAGGCTTTGATGGTATGCTCGGAGAAGTCGTCGTCCAGAAAGAACTAGCCTCCAACCTTATCGTCAACACTCGTGACCCCCGCTGTTGGCTGTGTAGAATATGTCCACGAACCAACCGCGTTCTTGCGATTGAAAAGCGACCCCAAAAAGTATGAAATTCGGATAATTGATAACAGCCCAGAAAATATAATTCAGATGTGATGTCGGGCGCGAATATCATAGTCAGATATGATGCGAAAGAAGGACCGTATCTTGAATCAGATAGCACTCCACCCGATCCAGACTTCTGGTCAATTCAATCTTCGGATGGGCCGATTCCGGTCTGGCATAACTGCCAAGTCAACCGTCACTCACGGCGTAAACCAGGGCATCGAGTATTCCATGTGACGACACTGAAAACCACTGATGAGCACCGCTTAACGGGAGTTACCGTTGTGGACGATGTTGTGACTTACTCGGATCTACGGAACCATTCAGATGTGACGCCTGAGTGGTTCAGACGGTATACGAACAGCGTCCTTCATGAAAGCCATCTCATAGATGACCTCAACAATGCATTGGAAAATGGTCGTGATCCGGTCAGTGCTCATCGGCGTCTGGCTAAAATCATCTTAGGCGATCCAGTCCAGTCATTCTGGGTCGGTAGCAATGGTCCGGTACTAGAAGAAGCTCTCTTTGATGCAGATATTCAGATAGACACGTCTTCTCGTACAATTCATGATCTTGAAAAGAATGAAGGCAAACGACTCTATGAGATCCTCTCGTCATATGAAAAGATGGATGGGAAACCGGACACCGTTTTATCTACCAGTGAGACGGGATGCAGGCCGAGACTAGGGTCTGACAACGAAAAAGACGACAACTGCGGTGGATGTTAGTGGATGAACAATTTCCATATACATTTACCCCCCTGCGCGTTCCGCATAAGGTTCACCCACAAATGCGCATGAGCTTTGCATCCGTAACTAACCACCGTTTCATGTGATTCACGACCTACCGCCCAGCGGGGCGGGGTATATTTTCGGTGTTGGCTTTAGCCACACCCTCTACGGGGTCTGTGCCATCTGGCGTCAGAAACGGCGGGTCGGTGGTCAGAGGCACACAGCCTCGACGAGACCTCACGCCAATCAGAAAACAACCTGAGTTGTCACTGTTGCTGGTTAGAAAAACCGAAGTTTCGTAAAAGAGGCTGGACGATAGTGTTGCCACTCACCAAGACGACGCTACCCGGTCGGCGAGGACCCCCTGCGACGGAGCTTCCGGCAGTCGCGACTGAGCCAGGTCATCTCGTTCGAGTTCGACCCGTCGGACCAGTGAATCACGAGCTGGTCGCGGTCGAGGTTGACGCCTGAGCGAGAGAGGACCTTGTCGAGATAGTCCAGGACCTCACCGACGAACGGGTTGCTCGTGCCCTTGTACCGGGATAGCGTCGCTCCGATCTTGATAGTCATCTGGTCGTGGGATTGCCGGTTCACGTCCGCGGCGTAGCGCGCCAGCCATCGCTCGAAGGCACTGCCGTTCTGGCGGACAACCTCCGGATCGAGGTCGAGCACGCGGCAGATCGCGCTCGCAGTGCTGTTGACCGTGTCCTCCAGGCGCTCGTACACGCCGTGGAGTTCCTGCCGTATCTTCTCGCTGCGGAACCGGACCGCGGCGTTGTCGTTCTCGACGAGTTCGTCCAGTCGCGAGAGCGCCCGATAGACAGTTCGGATAGACAAGCCGCTCTCGTCGGCAATCTCGCGGGGATGGGACTCCTCCGGGACACCACCGTCGGTCATCGCCCTGAGGACCGCATCGTCGGAGTCTGTGAGGTCGCGCAGCGTCCTCACCAGGATGTTCTGTTGCTCGGCCTCGATCTGGGGCGTCGGGTCACTGTAGCGGGCGATGGCCGGTGCGTCGTCTGGTCTCTGACCACCAGTGAAGTGGTCGTCCGGAATCCAGGGCGATGAGTCGAGTCCGTCGGCGTGCGTCGGGATACCGGCCCACTGGAGACAATTGATGAGCGTCTCGTCT
Source organism: Haloarchaeobius pelagicus (assembly GCF_051207375.1). Classification (NCBI taxonomy): domain Archaea; kingdom Methanobacteriati; phylum Methanobacteriota; class Halobacteria; order Halobacteriales; family Halorubellaceae; genus Haloarchaeobius; species Haloarchaeobius pelagicus. Next base: position 1,129,056 of record NZ_JBPJZD010000001.1, read on the forward strand.
ATTTCGCGGGTGAGGTCGTCCATCTCCCGCCAGTCGAACGCCGAGCCGTGGAACCGCTTCTTCAGCAGAACGCCGAACTTCGGGTGTCGGAGGTTCTCGTCGACGCCGTCGGCGTCCCGGTTGTCCATATGGTAGTGCTTGAGTTGCTTCCCGCGCGCTCCGGTCGGGAGCTCTTTCGCGGCGCTGGGCCGAAGCTGGAGCAGGTGACGATGGCCGAGGACCTTCGCGTTGTCGACCTTGAGCGTGTACTTCGTGCCGGTCTGGTCGCCGAGGAGCAGGTGCAGACGAGTGAGGAGCCCGCCGGTGTTCACGAGCTTCAGTCCCTCGTCCTCGTGCAGGCGAACGTAGCGCTCGTACGCGGTGACCTTGCTCGTCAGGTAGACGTTCCGAGGCGCGAGGTACGAGCTGTTGAAGGACTGCCCGGCCAGCTTCCCGAGTTCGTCTAGCGCCCACCGAAGGAGCTTCGGGTAGCGGTCTGGCTCCAGGTTGCTGCCCTTCACCTCGACGTCGATCCCGAGGTCCGGGTTCTCATCACTGTCGACCCACGACGTGAGGGTCTTCCCATTGGAGAGCTTCTGCTGCTTCCAGCGCGGGCGGACGAAGTACGTCGCCTTTGTCTCTCTTGGCCCTCGGAGCATGATTTTCCACTCTGCCAGCTTTTCGACGTTGATTGGGTCGGAGGGTCGGGGCGTGAGACCGGGTCCTTCCTCCGCCTTTCGGAAGCCAGTCGAAATCGTCCACGTGTCTCCCGATGGATGGTCGCGGGTCTCTCCCTCGAATCCACCGCCGAACACCTGCATCAGTGACGACAGTGCCCAGTACGGCGTGTCTCCGTTCGCGGCGTAGTGGAGGTAGCCTTCGAGTTCGTGTGGGGCAGTCTCGACGGTCGTCACTGCTCTTTCCCTCCGTCGGCGCGAAGCGTCGCCACCTTCGAGGCCGTAGACGAGGTCCGATCTCGTTCGTTCCCGTTCTCGTCGAGGAACCGAGCACGGGTCTTCGTCGACGGGACCTCACTGGGGTCGGCGCGCGGCTGGTCGTCACGCTCTCCGTGTTCCTCCAGGTGCGCCATCTGCTGCTTGAGCAGCTGGACCACCCGGTCGCGAGGACCGCGCTCGAGTCGACGCTCGACGTAGAGCCAGCGTGCGACGACGTCCTTGTACTCGATACCCTGGATTCGGGCCTTCGCAAGCTGGAACGGGGAGCTACCTCGGGCGCTGCTCGCGAGCAACGGGTAGTCCAGGAACCGCGCCGGGTCCTCACCGATCTCCTCGGCGACCTCGGGAAACTCCTCGCGGGAGCGTCCCGTGTTACGCACGCCGACCACCTCGGGGGAGGTTCCGCGGCGTGTACTGGTTCTCTGCGGGGTATCCAGGCTGGCAGGAGATGCAGAGGACGAGATAGTCGGCCTCGTCGCGAGCGTCGTCCCACCCGCGGACGTAGACGGTCTCGCGTGGATGCCCGACCTTCGCGCCGCAGGTGTCACACCGCGGCATCAGGCGTCACCTCCCGTTGGGAGTTCGTCAGAGGAGGGCCTGATTCGCCGCGAGCGCTGGCCGCGCCGGAGCCGGCGTGGACAGTCGGGGGCGTGTCCGGCCTCCTTCACGCCGTCTGTGAGGCGCGTGCAGCGGGAGTGACACTGCGGGCAGCGGAACTCACGGTCGGTGACCGGGTCCGGACGGGAGTAGTAGCGGCGTCGGAGGGTCTCGGCGTCGATATCACCGAGTACGTCCTCGGCGCTCACGGGAATCGACCCCCGATTCTGGCACGCAGAATCGACAGACTGCAGAGACCCGCGTTGGACACCCGAATGGAATCGGAGATTTCAGGGGTCGCTGGAACTGCCGAAAGTGCGCTTAACAGGGGCGTGCCCCACCCTATGCGGAGGTGGAAGATAGCCCCGAATCGGGAAGAACTGGAGTGGGCGCTGCAGGATTTGAACCCGCGGCAACTTGGTCCGAAGCCAAGCACTCTGTCCAGACTGAGCTAAGCGCCCGGTACAACACGACCTACTCGTCTGCCCTTTTTAACTCCCGCGATTTCAACCGAAACGAGGGGTCACTGGAACTCGACCTCGACGAAGGTGACGCGGACGACGACGTTGTCGGCGTCGCAGGTGAAGTCGCCGTCACTGTCGGGGTCTTCCCAGCCGTCCGTATCCTCGAAGTACCGGGTCCACGCCTGGTCGAAGTTGCTGGTCGGCACGTCGACGGTGACGCTGTCGGCAGTGACCGAGCTACCGCGGGAGAGGTTGGGGTAGAGGACGTCGGTGTCGTTCTGGCGGCTGATTATCTCGGCATTGATCTCGCCACCGATGGCGTTACTGTCGCTGTTCAGGACGACGATGGAGACGACGGCCTGGTCAGAGGATTCGCTGCAGAGGAACGACGGCTCTTCTATCATGACGCTCGCAGAGCCGTCCTTGCGGAACACGGCCCCGTTCTCGTAGGCGACGTCCGTGTTCTCGAAGCTGTACTGGAGCGACCCCGTGGTCTCGGAGGCGACGGTCCAGGTCGTCCCGTTCGAGAGGGTGACCTCGACGGTCATCTGTGATTCGTCGTCGACCTGGAGCGTGCCCTCGCTGAGCTGAATCGCGCCGGAGCGACCGGGGGCTGCGCCCTCCTGGATGTCGTCCAGACTGACCGAGAGCGCCTGGAACGCCCGGGCTGCGTTCGTCTTCTGTTCGCCCTCCTGGAACTCGCTGAGACTGCTGAATCCGATACCGTAGGTGACGCCGACGGAGGTGATGATGATGGAGAAGACGATGACGAACGCGAGCACGTCGCTGACTGCTCGTCGCTCGCTCGGGGACCTCATCGGCGAACCCCCATGGCCGTCTGGAGCCTCGGGTGTCCGCGGGCAGGCGTTATCGGGTCGTCCTCGAGACGGAGGGTGGACCCGTCGTAGACGACGTAGAAGTCGCCACCGCTGACCCGGCTCTCGGTGACCGTCGTCGAGCTACTGAACGGGACGTAGACCGTCACGTCTACCGATGTCGCGTTCAACACGAGGCATGGTTTCGAATACACGGCACAGGAAGACCCTGGTTTGAGATGGACGGTGTATCCGGACCCAGAGACCGACGATGGGTGGCTGGATTGCACGCTCATCGTCGAACTGGGGCCGTCGGCGGCACGGTCGACGCTCGCGAGGTCGGAGGCGATACGGTTGCCGATGGTCCGCATCTCGTCGCGGGCTGCATCGGAGCGTTCGTCACGCAGGAGTCCACTCGTTCCGACGAGGAGGCCCGCGATGAGGATGGTCGTGATGCCGATCGTCAGTACGTGTGTGACGGCTATCGAGACGCCACGGTCGTCGGAGAGGGGGATAGAGCGGGTCATCGTGAGGTGTTGTAAACCGGGTCCGTGCGGTAGGTCTCGCGATACGACAGACTTGGACTTTCGTACCGGATATCGACGCCAGCGCGCCAGACGATGGGACTGTAGTCCGGGTCGGTATCGATGACGGTGAACTCGTCTAGGTTGTTCTCGACCGAGCTGACGTTGCTCAGGTAGAGCGAGAAGTTCCCGGTGACGTTCTCGGAGTCTCGCATCCAGAGTTCGTAGCCACCACTGCTGAGGTGCTCGATGTCGTCGGTGAACTCGAACGAGCAGTCGTCGCCCTGGACGCTCCCGTTGGTGACGTTGATGGTGAACGCGTCAGTCGAACTGACCTCGCAGGTGACCGTGTTGGCGTTCCGAATCTCGTCGTGCCAGGAGTACCCGCCAGGAGTACTCACACTCGAATCGGTCACGGTCGAGGTGTTCACGATGAGGTCGTCACCACTCTCGTAGAACCGGATGACGCGCCACTTCATGTCCGTCCCGTCCCGGCCCTGTACCGCGATGTGAAACGAATCTTCCCAGTCATCTGAATTGAGGCTGTCCAACGTGGTGTTCATCTCGAACCGGGCGACGTCCGCGGGGTCAGAATCGGAACTATCGGTCGCCAGGGCCCAGTTGTCGTCGAGGTCGTTCTGGAAGTTATTCACGCCATCCTGAAACACGCGAGCCCCGACCTGACTCTCTGAATGGTTGTAGCTGACGTTGACCAGCCGTGGACCCTGTTCGGAGTACGTCTCCCGCAACAGCGTGTTGTAGTCACTGACGTTGGTCGCCATGTTCGACCGCAGGTCGGTGACGGTCTGGTTGTCCTCGTTGAGTGTGCGTGAGATAACGACCGCCGTTTCCGCCGATGCATGACGGAGCTCCTCGCTGTCGTCGACCGCACTCACGCTCCCCGTGCTGTCGACGTTCTCGGTGAACAACACGGTGTTGAACACGACGACGATGCCGAGGATCATGAACGCGATGGCGAGCGCGCCCACGAGGACCAGCTGTGCGCGGGACCGGCCGTCCGAGGCTGCGAACCCTACCATATGATGATGCGCACCTCCACGACGTTATACACTGGACTGTTCGGTGCAGCATCCCGGATGGGGAACTCGGAGCTGTTGGTCTCCCACAGCTCGGGGCAGTCCGGTTGACAGCCCTGCCCGGTCAGCGTCTGGTTGTCGTACAGGGTGACGGTGTACGTCGCGGCGATGGCTGACTCGGTCGGCACGCCACGGTAGACCATCCGTTCGGACGGCGAGAGCGTCGGGTCCGACGGGTGGCGGTACGTCACGATGATGTTGTACTCGCGGCCCTGTTCGCCGAACGTCTGGTTCAACATCTCGCCGAAGGCCGTCCCGTCCGCATCGCACGCCGTTATGTTCGGCGGAGGTTCCGGCCCGTAGCCGATGCGCTCGTCGAAACCACCGGCGAACGTGTTCTCGGTCGTGGATCCGTTCCAGTGTCGAACCTGGCACGACAGCGACTCCTCTTGCGAGCTGATGATGAGGATGTCGTCGGCCTCGACCCGTAGCTGTTCCTGTACGTCGCGACTCACCTTCCCGGAGGTCGTCGGCATGATGACGACCGACTGCAGGGCGAAGAGGACGGCCGCGAGGACGAGGACCGACCCGATGAAACCCTCCAGCGTGTACGCCTGTGCTCGTTGGTCCTGTCTCATGATTACCACACCTTCACGACCACGAAACACTGCACGTCACAGCGACCACCGGTGACGACTATCACCCGGGTCGTCGACGCGGCCGGGGTCTGGCCCTCGTACAGTGTCCCAGCGGTCAGGTTGGTCCCTGACGCTCGCTGGAGGGGCGTGCGCGTCCCGGTGTCGGTGACGTTCACGATCGTGATGTTGATGTCCGCAGTACTTCGCAGCCCGAAGTGGTCCTGGAGCGCCGATTCGCTGTTCGTGCTCGCCAGGAAGCTCTCGAGCTGGCTGTAGTTCAACGTCCGGGGCTCGCCGTCGACGTGGTTCTCCGCGATGAGGGTCGCCGCGACCCGGTCGGTCTTCGCGGTGATGTCGTCGCCCATCGGCGAGCCGAACGGCGTCAGCAGGCTCGGGAGGAACCCGAAGGTGAAGCCGACGGTCAGCAGGAAGATGCTGATTCCGATGGCGAAGTCCTGTGTCGTCTGTGCGCGCTCGTCCTGCCCACAGTCGATGGTTTTGCCTACTGATTTCATCGTTCTCACGCGACCGCCGCCCACACCACCAGTGCGATCGTCATCAGGATGAGCACGAACTTGAGGCCACTCAGGATGTCCGCGTCCCTGATGTAGCCCGCGATGAGCCCGGAGAGCAGCGCCTGCAGCGTCACCGCGTGGAAGAACAGCAGCGACAGCAGGTTGGTGTTGACGTTCCCACCGAAGCTGGGCCCGCCGGCACCGCCTGCTCCACCGCCACTGCCTGAACTGGTCTCGGTCAGCCCGGTCAGCACGTCGAGGAACTGCGTCTTCAGGATGGCCATCACCGCGAGCAGGGTGAGGTAGGTCATGATGATGATGACGACCTGCATCCGGGTGCGGGACTTGCGTTCGCGCTCGATGTCGTCCTGGTTCTCCGAGGCCTGTGCCGCCGTGGTCAACACGTCCGTGATCTGGCTCGACGCCTCCTGTGCTTTCGAGATGAGCTTGACCGTGCGCGCCAGTCGCGGGATGTGGTACTTGTTGTTGAACTCGACCAGCGCGTGTTTGAGGCTCATCCCGTAGTTGACCTTCGTGTGCATGGTCTCGAACTCGGTCGCCAGCTTCCCGCTGGTCGTGTCAGAGACCGTCCGCAGGGATTCAAGCAGGGTCTGGCCGGTGTCGTTCGCGCTCGAGAGTTTGCGGAGGTTGTCCGAGATGTTCGAGATGACGCCCTTCCGGGAGCGGACGTTCCACTCACGGAAGATGGTCAGTGGGAGGAAGACGATGTACACGGGCAGGTAGATGTACATGAACGTCCCCCAGACCGGACTGTCGACCAGCTCGCCCCAGGAGGTCGGCACGGCACCCGAGGCCATCGCGACGACCATCAACACGAGGACCGTCGGGACGGTGAGCGCCAGCGTGTACAGTGGGTTGTCCCGGAAGAACAGGTGCGGGGCCTTGAGGACCTGGATGGTCTCGTAGGTCCCCTCCCGGTTCTTGATGCGGTCGAAGACGCTGTACTCGCCGGTGAACTGCTCGATGAGACCGAGGTCGAGCAGGCCAGCACCCTGCTGGACGCTCAGTCGCTCGTCCGCGTCCGAGGGCAGGAGGAACCCGTCGCCCGGGTCGTCCTCTTTCACCGTCGAGACCAGCACGAGGAACCCGGCACCTGTCAACGGGATGAGGCCGTAGACGGTCCCGAACAGCATATTGACGTTCGCTTCCCCCAGCATCTGCATGATGACCAGGATGATGATGAGCAACAGCGGGAACAGCGAGAGCGTCATGTACATCTCGCCGAACAGCTCCAGGGTCTCGAGGGTCAGCTCCTGTTGCTGCTTGGCAGTCCGCATGTGCTTCTCTTTCTTGTCGTAGAGGAAGCTCTCCATGTCACCCCCGGAGTTCACGATAGAGAGCATGTCGGTGAGGAACTGCGAGAGTTCGTCGCTTGGGGTCTCCATCGCCTGGTTCCGGATGGCGGTCCGGTAGTCGGTGTCGAAGTACTCCGTCTCCTGGACGATGGACTGGAACTCCTTGGCCACCTCGCCGTAGGTGTCCTCCGCCCGCGCCATCGCCTCGAGAATCTCGAGCTGGTTCAGCCCACCGACCGAGAGCGCGTACATGAACGAGACGGCGTCGGTCAGTAGCATGTCTATCTCGCGCTTCCGGGTCGATGCCCGCGAGTACGGCACTGCGACCAGTGCGCCAAAGCCCATCGCGAAGCCGATAGAGCCCAGGAACAGCCCCGTCACGAGGATGAGCGCAGGGACCTTCACCGCCTGGATGATGGCGACCAGCGTCGCGTTCGGGATGGTCGCCCCGAGCAGGCTCTCGGTCTCGATGAGCCCGGTCGCGAAGATGAAGTAGCCGACGAGCGTCCCGAGCACCCACAGCATCCCGCCCGTGAGGACGCCGATGGCGAGCGAGCGCGAGAGGTACATCTCGACCGTGTCAGCCATCCGTGACTGCGCGAGTTTCGATTCGACGTCGGCGACGAAGTCCGAGTCCTCGCTGAACAGTCGCTCGTAGAGCGGGTAGAACTTGTCGCCGAGTGAGTCAGACGACGTGCTGAACCCTGAGCCGCCGGTATCACCACGCGTCTGGAGGCTCATTCGGCATCACCGTCGAACACGCCACCGGTCGAATCGTCGGAATCGTCGTCGGAATCGTCTCCGGGGGCATCGTCGTCCTCACCGAAGACGGAGTCGCCGTCGTTGTCGCCGAAGATGCTGTCGCCGTCGTCAGCCTCGCCGTCGTCGTCTCCGTCCCCGAAGACGGACCCGCCGTCGGCCGGTTCGTCGTCGGTCCCGAATATCGAGCCGTCCTCGTCTTCGGGTGCGGCCTCGTCGTCCATCTCGAAGGTGGCGTCCGCGGATTCTGCGGCCCCGTCGGTCGGGGTGGACTCGTCTTCACCGTCGTCGGCCGCGCCTCCGAACATTCCATCGTCGTCCGGGACCTCCTCGTCGTCTGCCTCCTCGGTGAAGAGGCCGCTGCCGCCCTCGTCCCCGAAAATCGAGCCGACGTCGTCCTCCTCGGCGAAGAACGGTTCGTCGTCGCTTCCGAAGAACGCGGTGTCGTCGTCCGGGCGGCCGCTGTCGGTGTCGAACATGGATTCGGTCCCCGTGTCCTCGACCTCGCCGAAGATGGGACCGGGGTCCGATTCCTCCTCGCCCATGGAGAACCCACCGTCGTCGCCCGCATCCACAGTGCCGCCCGCGCCGCCATCGTCGGGGACTGCGTCGTCGATGTCCGAATCGTTCGCCGTCGCCGCACCGTCGACGTCGTCGGTCGCCCCGTCGCCCGACGCGGCCGTGGTGTCGTCACCGGTGGTCGTGTCCTCGTTCTCTATCTCGGCAGCGGCGGCCTCCAGGTCGAGCGTTATCTCCTGTTCCGGTTCCGAGTCGGCCGATTCCGTCGTCTCCGGAAGCGTCTCGCCATCGCCATCGTCACCCATCGTATCGAGTGCCGTTTCCTCGGTGGCACTCGCGTCTGCCGATGCCTCGGCGGTCTCCCCTGATTCGAGCTGTGGGGTTTCCCCGGGTGCGGGGTCGGTGTCTTCGCTGGCGCTCGCGTCGGCCGTTTCGCCGGAATCGTCACCGAACCCTCCGAAGCCGTCGTCGTCACCGAAGTCGAAGCCACCCTCGTCGTTGAGCCAGGAGGGGCCGTCTTCGACCTCGTCGCCGTCGCTGGAGAACGTGAAGTCGTCCTCGTCTTCGTCACCACCGAGCATGAACGAGCTGTCGTCGTCCTCGAAATCGAACTCGTCGTCGGTGTCGGCCTCGATGGTCGGTTCCGCCTCGTCGTCCATCCCGGAACCTGAGAGGGCCGTGTCGACGCCGAGGCCGCTCAGTTCCTTCCCGCGGTACTCGTCGAACAGCGACTCCTCGGCGCGTTCGAGGATGTCCTGTGAGAGGTTGTACGTCTCGTCGCTTGCGTCCGGACGGGGGACCTGTTCTTCGTCCTCCGGGTCGATGTCGATCTCGACGGACTCCATCTCGCGCAGGTCCTCGAGGCTCTCCTCGAGCTTGCCGTTCGCGATGAGCGTCAGGATGGTGTCGGGGTCGTTGATGTACGCCTGCACGGTCGCGGCCACCTGCACGTACTGGTTCAGCCCGTTCTTGATGAGGTACGCGATGATGACGCGTCGTTTGAACAGCTCGTCCTGGAGCTTTTCGTAGCTCCACCCGCGGTCGAACTGTATCTCGTCAAGCGTGTTCGAGTCCCCCATCTTGAGGTACTCGTCCGTCTCCGCCTGCCACTGGTAGACGTCCTGAACGTTGATCTCGTCGTTCTCCGCGTCGTAGTGGTTGATCTCGGTGAGGTTCTTGTTCCGGCGGACCTTGTTGCCCTGGACCCGGGTCTGGGTCTGGATGGAGACGAGGTCCAGCGCGGTGAACATTGTCTTCGAGACGTTGATGGGGTCGGTCGTGAACCGCTTCAGGACCTCACCCACGGAGTCCGCGTGGAACGTGGTGTAGGTGGTGTGGCCCGTGGACATGACCTGGAACAGCGTCCGGCCCTCCTCACCACGGATCTCACCCATCACGATGTAGTCCGGGCGTTGACGCAGTGCGGCCTCCAGCAGGTCGAACTCGTCGACGTCACCCTGTGAGTCCTCGCTGAACGAGGGACGGGTGACGCTCGCGATCCAGTTCCGCTGGGGCAGTTCGACCTCGCGCGTGTCCTCGATGGAGACGATCTTCGTGTTCGAGGGGATGAACAGCGAGACCGCGTTCAGGCTCGTCGTCTTCCCTGACGCGGTACCGCCAGCGAAGATGAGCGATTTGTGGTTCTCGATACAGAGCCAGAGGAACGCCATCTCGTCCAGCGAGAACGTGTTCCAGTTGATGAGGTCGATGGGCGTGAACGGGACCTCCTTGAACTGACGGATGGTGTAGTTGGTCCCGTGGTCGGACACCTCGCGACCGAGGGTCAACTGGGCACGAGAGCCGTCCGGGAGGGTCGCGTCGACCTGGGGTCGGCGCTTCGAGATACCCTTGCCGGACCGCTGGGCGAGTTTGACGACGAAGTCGTCGAGTTCGCGCTCGGCGTGGAAGATGTTCGAGATGATCTGCTCGTAGCCGGAGTGGTAGACGAACACCGGGGAGTGGTACCCGTCGACCGAGATGTCCTCCACGTTGATGTCGTGCTTGATGGGGTCGATGCGCTCGTACCCGATGAAATTGCGTTTCAGGTAGTACAGCAGCTTCTCGACCTGGTACTCGTTGAGCTGGTCCGCGTCGGCGGCGATGACCGCGGGTTCGGGCCGGGCCTTGATACCGTCGAGCTGGACCTCTTCGAGTTCGTCGCTCTCATCTTCTGGCTCGCCGTCGGTGTCGAACAGCGCTCGAATCTGTTCGACGATTCCTTTGTCGCTGTCGCTGGAGCGGTCGACCTTCTTGAACAGGTCGTACCGTCGAAGCAGCCGTTTCGTCTCGCGGTCGATAACGCCGCGTCGCGCCTCCTCGTCGCCCTCGACGGTGATCTCCTCCTCGGAGTACTTGATCGCGGTCCGGAGCTTCCCGGACATGAACTCCTGCAGGTCGTCTTCGATCTGGTTGCGGTACGGCTCGATGGCGTAGTACTTCTTCTCGTTCTCCTTCTCGGAGTGGAAGATGATGACGAAGGCGTAGGGTTTGTTGACCCAGTAGCGCTCGACCTCGCGGAAGTGGAGCTTCTTGTCCATGGGAACCGCCTTCTCGAGGTCGTAGCGGTTGACGACCGTCGTGTTCCCTGCGTCGGTCGAGAAGAACTCGTCTTCCTCCTCGTGCGTGATGTTGACGGTCCGGTCGTCGACGACGCTCTTGAGCTCCTGTGCGAAGTCGTCGGCCTGACTCAGCACCCCTTCTATCTCGTCGGATTCGAAGCCCAGGTACTCGGACTCGTCGAGTTCGACCTTCTTCCCGTCGCTGTCGTGGGGAATCGAGCCGTCGTCCTCGTAGTGGTACTGCCATTTGAAGTGCTCCCACGTCCACTCGTCCTTGACCACGGGGGTCGTCTCGGGGTCACAGTACTCCGCGAACTGTTCCCAGAGCCACTTCCCGTTCGCGGCAGCCTGGTCCGTGATTATGTCGGGGAGTTCGTCCGGATGGAAGCCGAGATACACTTCGGGGTCGAAGTCTACACGGTTCCACGCGTCGCCGTGGGGTGCTGTCTGGACCTCTCCTTCACTGTTGCCGAGGCCCAGTCGCTTTGAATCGTCCGTCGTCTGTCGGGTGACACCAGAATAGAGTGTGGAGACATCGTCGTCGTACCCGAATTCCGCCATGAATTCCCGCCAGGTATAGTCGCCCACTCTGGTGTCGGAGCCCGTCGTCGGCCCGTCGGGCGGGCTCTCTTCCGACAGGGAGGCCGAATCGTCAGTCCCCTCGAACTGATTCGACTCGGTTCCGTCGGCATCGTTAACAGCCATTGACTACCCCTTTTCGTCGGCAGTCAAAAAACCTTCCACAGATTATCACCTATGAGAACTAGCTCTAATCACGTAATTATACTGAATAATTCTCCATTAGGGCCCGTGCCGTCCGGGGGTTTTCTGACGATACGATACGGTCACTGGTGGTTTTAATTCATGTATAGTTCTCTAAAATTATCATTTACCGAGTGGTAAATCGGGTCGTTTAGATAGAATTAAACGGGGGGACAGAGGGCCGAGATTGGCCAAAAACGCTTTACTGCTCGACTTTCACCCCGCTACGCCGAAATCCGCGCCGAGACGACCCGGACGCCATCGCCGTCGGGCGACGAATCAGCTCGTTCAGCGACACGTGACTCCGCCGTATTGTTGGTCATTGTGAATGTCCGGTTCGCTTCAATTCGCTCGCGTGCGGGGCCGTGCGAGTCAAACATACTCTGGGACAGACGCGGCACTGGCAGTGAATCCAGGTCGCGCGACAGTTCCATGGGCCGGGCCTGGCGAACCCTTGTGCCCACCAGCTTCGGTCCATCCAGCACGAGCGTGCGCGGGACGAGATTTGACCCGAAGCAAAAGAGTCCGGGCGTGCGGCCCCGCGGGCCGTTCGTGGCTGTGACTTGCAGGGTCGAACCCGCACAGTTCGCTATCGTCTTCGCTTGCGCTCAGACAGCGTGACGGGGGTCCCGTGAGCCTGCGAACGGGACTCAGGAACGCTGTCTGAGCGCAAGCGAACGAGCGTGACGGGATTCGAACCTCGGTCGCTCACTTGCGTTCGCTCTCTGATTCGAACCCCCACCCTGCGTTCTCGATTTCGCTTCGCTCAATACGAGAACGGGCGTGACGGGGTTCGAACCCGCGATCAGGGGGTTAGGAACCTCCTGCCCTATCCACTAGGCCACACGCCCGCAGCGCCGAAAAACGAGTCGCGGAATCGCCAGCCCGCTTACTTCTCGTCGGAGTCCGTCTCGGTCTCCGAGGCCGTTTCCGTCTCGGTGACGGTCTCGGTGTCAACGGAGGTGTCGAGGGACGTGTCGACCTCGCCCGTCGCGCCGTCGCGCATCTCCTGCAGTTCTTGTTCGACTTCTTCGCGCCCTTTCTGGAATTCGCCCATCGCCTCACCGGTCGAGCGTGCGATCTTCGGGATCTTGTTCGCGCCGAAGAGCAGCACGACGATGAGGAAGATGACTATCATCTCGGGGCCGCCGAGGCCGCCGCCGATGAACAGTGGTGTGGTTTCGAGTGCCATCTCTATGCGTGGCTTACCCGCTGGCAATTATAACCTTTTTGCTCCCCCGTGTCACACCACCCCGTGCAGTCCCCAATCCCGTGATGGATCCCACCCTCGCCGTCCTGTAGCGCAACCCACTTGTCACTGGTTTCCCAACGCGAACCTGTTATGGTAGACGTAGGCGACGAAGCCCCAGACTTCACTGCACCGCTTGCAAACGGCGACGTGGACTCGTTCACGCTCTCAGAGCGTCTCGACGAGGCCCCCATCGTGCTGGCGTTCTTCCCCGGCGCATTCACCGGTGTGTGCACGACAGAGATGTGCACGTTCCAGGACCAGCTCGCCGGCTTCCAGGACGTCGGCGCGACAGTCTACGGCGTCTCCGTGGACTCGCCGTTCGCGCTGAACGAGTTCCGCGAGAAGAACGGGCTCGAGTTCGGTCTCGTCAGCGACTTCAACAAGGAGATCATCGACGACTACGGCATCAGCATGGACTTCGCCGACCTCGGTGTCTACGGTGTCGCAAAGCGCGCCGTGTTCGTCGTCGACGCCGACGGCGAGGTCACCTGGTGGTGGGTCAGCGACGACCCGGGCGTCGAGCCCGACTACGACGCCGTGCGCGAAGCCGCCGAAGCCGCCGAGTAAACCGACACACGCGAAGGGCTTTTTTAGCCGGCCGGTGACCGTCAGTGTATGAGTGATACCGACGAGTCCGGCGTCGAGGGTCGTGTGTACTCCCCCACAGACCAGCACGCCTTCGACGACGAGAAGTTGAACAAGGTCCTCGAATTCGTCGAGAGCGACCCCGAGATACTGGCGTACCTCGACGCTCAGAACGTCAACGCGGTCACGCGCAAGGGGTACAACGACCACGGTGCGAAACACATCTCCATCGTCCGGAACCGCGCCCTCTGTCTGTACGACCTGCTGAAGCGCGCCGGGGTCGACTTCAACGGGGCGCTCGACCACGGCCTCGACGAGTCGGACGAACCCGTCATCATCGCCCTCGCGGCCACCCTCCACGACATCGGCCACGTCGTCCACCGCGACGACCACTCGTACTACTCGATTCCCCTCGCCTCCGACGAACTCGACCGCATCCTCCCCGAGTTCTACAACAAGCCCGACTGCGTGCGCATGAAGGGCGAGGTCCTCCACGCCATCCTCTGTCACCACACCGCAGAGCAGCCACTCACCCGCGAAGCCGGTGTGGTGCGCGTGGCCGACGCCCTCGATATGGAGTCCGGCCGCTCGCGTATTCCCTACGAGAAGGGTGGTCGCGGTATCAACACGCTCTCCAGCCAGGCCATCAAGAACGTCTCCCTCCAGACTGGCGATGACCACCCGGTCCTCGTCGAGATCGAGATGACCAGCGCGGCCGGCGTCTACCAGGTCGACAACCTGCTCAAAGCGAAGCTTCGGGACTCGATGCTCGAGGACCTCGTCCGCATCGTCGCCATCAAATCCGGCAGCGAGACCGACGACCTCGTCGAGCGTATCGAACTCTAGGGAGGTACCCTCCGTTCGGCCGTCCGTCCTCGCTCGTGACGTGCCCTACTTGAGCCTCCGGCCCATAGCACGCCCATGCCAGATACCGACCGTGAGTGGCCAGACCCACCCACGACCCGCCGGACCGACATCCACCGCGTCGGTGTCCGTGTCGGCTGCTCGGTGGTCGTGGCAGCAATCCTCGTCGCCGTGTTCTGGGACTTCCTCCTCGCCACCCTGCCGCTGTTCTGGCCACCGCAGGAACCGTTCTCGCGCTGGGTGACGTTCCTGATGCTGCAGGCGCTCGGCTTCGTCTTCATCCCGCTCAGTATCGGCTCGTTCGTCGGTGACCGACTCTACGACAGGTACTACTGACCGTCGGCGAGCGTGACCTGACCGGTGTCGTCCCGGTCGACGAGGCCGCGCTCTTCGAGCGTCGAGAGGACAGAAAAGAGCGTGAGTTTGCTGAGGCCCAGTGCATCCTGGAGCTGTGCAGTCGTGGACTCGCCAGCCGTGTTCAGGTAGAGACAGACCAGTTTCCCTGTCGGTGACCCGACCGACTGCACCGCTGTCGTTTCGAGTCGTTCCGCGCGTCGTGTCGCACTCATGCTATCCAACCAACGTCATTCGACGATAATAAAACTCGGGTTCGACGATAGTCGATATTTCGAAGAGGCGGGAACGCTCGTCGCGTAGGACCGAACAGCCCGCAACGAGAGACGCGCTCGAAGGGTGGTGAGACTGCAGAAAACAGGGAGACGCAAGAATTGACATCGGTTCGACTACCAACGAGGGACTGATTCCCCCGGTTTCAGCCGAGGATGTAGTCGAGTCTGGGGTACTTCTCGATGAGCTTCTCGCCACCGATCTCGTAGTTCTCGATGAGGGTGTCCAGGCCGAGGATGCGCCCTGCACCGAAGGCGGCGACCGCCAGGAACACGAGCATGTACGCGAAGTCGCCGTTGATGATGCCGTGTTCGATGCTCCAGTTCCCGAAGTAGAACATCGCCATCATGAGCGCCCCGAAGAACGCTGCGAGGCGGACCATCGCGCCGACGAGCAGTCCAAGACCGATGAACAGCTCACCGTAGGGCACCGCGATGTTCGCGAACTCGACGAACCAGGCCGTCTCGCCCATCCACAGGAACATCCCCTGCAGCGGGTTCCCGTTCGCACCAGCCGCGTGCACGAGGTACCCGCTCGAGTTGAACCCTTCAGCGGCGAAGACCTTGTCCCAGCCCGCGTGCAGGAACGCGTAGCCCATCATGAGGCGCAGCGAGAGCACGAACCACGCGCTCAGGCTGTGCGCCTTCCCGCTGACGGTGATGCCGCCCAGTTTGCTCTCGAAGGTGTTGCTTCCGGTCGTGTAATCGTTGGTTGCCATCGTAATCGTCCTCTTACATCTCAACAGACGACCGGTATCAACATATAAAGAGAGCGTAATTCTCGGTTCTACAGAACTGAGAACTGGCCACAGAATAAGACCATAATCGATAGACAGCGTCGACCTACTTGGGCAGACGCCATGCTAGTAAATCGCGTGATTCGATGTGTCATTCTACGTAGCTGGGAACCATGACGGGCGGCTCTGGAGGCACGGTCTCGCTGTCGGTCGCCGGAGAACGGAAGGGGCGGGAGTCCCGCGAGTTTACGAGCGGGACTCAGGAACACTCACGAACGAAGTGAGTGGGTGTGACGGGACTTGAACTCACTCGCTCCTTCCGGTCGCTCGTTGCTCGAATCCCGCAGTCACCGCTCGTGTCCTCACTGCCGTTCGGAGTACGAGCGGAAGGGGCGGGACTCGAACCACGGTCGGACGTGCTCGCTGACGCTGCGCGCGACCTCCCTGATTCAAGTCCCGCAGTCACCGCTCACGGTCTCGCTGCCGCTCGACCGAGAAGCGGAAGGGGCGGGACTTGAACCACGCGAAGCCTTGCACTGACCGTCGTGGACGACGCCACGACGTGCTCTACCCTGAGCTACCCTTCCTCGCCGGGGACGTACACACCAGTCCTCAAAGTAGACATTGGTGCGGGAGTCGAATGGAACAGTTTTTACCGGAACCCCTCCGAGTGAAATGACGTTATGGATGTGACACAGGTTCTCTTCGCGACTCTCACTGGCTTCGCGGTGGGCGCACTGTTCAAGTTCGTCGAGGTCCCGATTCCAGCGCCGCCGAACCTCGCGGGCGTGATGGGTATCGTCGGCATCTTCCTCGGGTTCAAGGCGATGTCTGAAGCCGGTATCACCGTCACCGATGTGATGCAGGCGCTCGGGCTGGCCTGAGTTCGGAAAAACGAGAGTCAGTCGGATCGCGGGTCGGGGTTCAGTACGAGCGGACCTTGGGCTCGTACGTCTTGTTCTCGCCTTCGAGGATGACCGGCCGGTAGAAGATGGTCGGTTCCCCGTCGTGCCACGCGATGAGCGTGTGCTTCAGCCACTCGTCGTCCTTGCGCTCCTGGTGCTCCGCGCGCCAGTGGGCCCCGCGGAACTCCGTGCGGACGAGCGCGCCGAGCGTGATGGCCTCGGCGATGTCGATGAGGTTGCGCGTCTCGATGGTGTGCTGGAGGTCCGTGTTGAACGTGCGTGACGGGTCGTCGACGTACACGTCCTGGTAGGCCTCGCGAATCTCCCGGATGTCGTTGAGTGCCTGCTTGAGGCCCTCCTCCTCGCGGAAGACGTTGACGTTCTCGGTCATCGTCTTCTGGAGTTTGGCCCGGATCTGGGAGTGCTGGATACCCTCGTCCTTCTCGAGCAGGTGGTCGACGCGGTCGCGTTCGGTCTTGACCGCGGCGTCGACGACGCTGTCGGCGTCGGCCGCGACCGCGCCACCGTCGGCGACGGCGTCGGTCTGCGGGCCGGTCATGCCGACCTCGCCCGGCTGGTAGGGGAGGTCGGTCTCGTCGTACTCGATGTCGCCGCGTTCGCCCGTCTCGATCTCGGCCTCTCCGAGGTCGGCACCGGCGGCGTGGCGGCCGGCCCGGGCACCGAAGACGATGAGTTCCGGCAGCGCGTTGCCGCCGAGGCGGTTGGCACCGTGGACGGAGACACACGCGGTCTCACCGGCGGCGTAGAGGCCGTCGATGCAGGTGTGGCCGTTCTCGTCGGTCTCGATGCCGCCCATCTCGTAGTGCTGGCCGGGCTTGACCGGCATCGGCTCCTTGAGCCCGTCGACGCCTTCGAAGTCTTCCGCGAGGTGGAGGATGTTCTCCAGGCGGTCGATGATGCGCTCCTCGCCGAGGTGGCGCATGTCGAGCATGACGTACTCGTCCTCGAACCCGCGCCCGTTGTTGACCTCGGTCAGCTCGGAGCGGGAGACCACGTCACGAGAGGCGAGTTCGCCGGCGTTGTTGGCGTAGCCATACTCGAACATGAAGCGCTCGCCGTTGGCGTTGTAGAGGATACCACCCTCACCACGGACACCCTCGGAGATGAGCACACCAGTGCTCGGCAGGGTCGTCGGGTGGAACTGGACGAACTCCATGTCCTCCATCGGGACGCCGGCACGGTAGGCCATCGCGTAGCCGTCACCGGTACAGGCGACCGCATTGGTCGTGTGGTCGAACGCCTGGCCGGGGCCGCCGGTCGCGAGGATGACCCCCTTGTTCGCCTTGAAGCCGGCAATCTCGCCGGACTTGACGTCGTAGCCCACGAGGCCGTGACAGCTCCGGTCCTCGGGCGTCTCCTCGTCCGTGACGGCGAGATTCATCACGTACCACTCGTCGTACACCTCGATGCCTCGTTTGACGACCTGCTCGTACATCGTGTGGAGCAGGTGGTGTCCGGTCTCGGCCCCGGCGTAGGTGGTGCGCGGGAACGAGAGGCCACCGAACGGGCGCTGGGAGACGCGACCGTCGTCCTCGCGGGAGAACGGCATCCCCCAGTGCTCGATCTGGAAGACCTCGTCGGGGGCGTCCTGCGCCAGCGTCTCGATGGCGGGCGCGTCGCCGAGGTAGTCCGAGCCCTTCATCGTGTCGTAGGCATGCAGTTCCCAGTCGTCGCCCTCACGAAGGGCCGCGTTGATGCCACCCTCTGCTGCACCGGTGTGCGAGCGGACCGGGTGGAGTTTCGTGACGATCGCCACGTCTGCACCTTCTTCGTGGGCAGCGATGGCGGCGCGGAGACCCGCACCACCGCCACCGACCACGAGCACGTCGTGTTCGTACATTGTTATCGTATCACCAGAATTTCAGGTTCTGCTTGACTGCTTCGCGCTTGAGCTCCTGGATGTGCTCGGTCAGCGGGATGTCCTTGGGACACACCTCGGTACAGGAGAACTGGGTCTGGCAGCGCCAGACACCGTGTTCCTGTTCGAGGATACGCAGTCGGTGTTCTTTCAGCTCTTCCTCGTTCTCGCGTTCGTCCATGTAGAACCGGTAGGCCTTGTTGATGGCCGCCGGGCCGAGGTACTCGTTGTCACCGGCCGCGATGTTACACGAGGACATGCAGGCTCCACACCAGATACAGCGCGTGGACATCTTGACCTTCTCGCGGTTCTCACGGGTCTGATGCTGCTCCTCACCCGAGGGGACGTCCTCGGACTGGAAGTACGGCTCGACCGCGTGCATCTGGTCGTAGAAGTGCTCCATGTCGACGACCAGGTCCTTGACGACCTCCTGATGTGGCAGGGGCTCGATGCGGACCGGCTCGGCCATCTCCGAAAGCTGCGTCTTGCAGCACAGGCGCTGTCGCCCGTTGACGAACATCGCGTCGGAGCCACACACCGCCTGTCGGCAGGAGTGGCGGAACGTCAGCGACGAATCGTAGTGGTCTCGCGCGTACATCAGCGCGTCGAGGACGGTCATGCCCTTCTTGTACGGGACGTAGAAGTCGTCGAAGCGGGGCTCCTGTTTGTCCTCGACCTCGGGGTCGTAGCGGAAGACCTTGAGGTGGACCGCGTTATCGGCCGCCTCGAGGTCCTCTTTCGCCTGCTTCTCGGCGTCGCGGAACGCTTTCTTGCGCGCCTTCTCGGCCATCCGCTCGTCCTGGTGCGGCTTGCCGCTCGGTTCGACATCGGTCTCTTCCGTCTCGGTGTCGGGTAGTTGCGTACTCATGTTAGAGGAACCCGTTCATGACGAGTGCGACTCTGGTGCCCTGTGCGACGAGCAGGAGACCAGCGACGCCCAGCACGCCCTTGACGGCGGTCTTGGCGGAGCCGCTGATGCCCTGGTTGACCAGCGCGTTGTAGACGCCGTTGACGCCGTGGAACGTCGCCGTCACGAGGAACAGCCACATCGTCGCGAAGTAGCCGATGTCCTCCATGCGGGCCGTCGTACCGGCGAACGTGATCTCGAACGCGTGGTGGTAGAAGTGAAGCAGGAAGAAGTGGAACGCGAGCACCACGACGAGGAACGCCGCCGTGATGCGCTGGAACAGCCAGCCCCAGCCGCCGCGCTCGAAGGAGGTCGGTGCGCCCGCCATCTCAGGCACCCCCCAGTCCCGCCATGAAGGTCGGGACCGACGCGATGATGATGACGCCCGTCAGCACCAGTGACGCGTAGAAGGTCTTGTCCTGCGATTCGAGCCCGATACCGAGGTCGACCAGCAGCAGCCGGATGCCGTTGAGGATGTGGAAGACGGCGACTGCCAGCAGGCCGACTTCGAGCAGGCGGACGACGAAGATGCCTTCCAGCGTGCTCAGTGTCGTCGAGTACACGTCGGTGCCCCCGCTGATTGCGCTCGCCGACGCCGTCGACGCTTCGATGGCAGTACTCAGCACGGCGATGTGGGTGAACAGGTATCCGATGAGAACCCATCCCGTGAACTTGTGGAATATCCACGCCCACATCCCGGCCGAGAACTCCTTCCAGCGACTGAAGTCCTCGATTAGACCGCGATTGTAAGACTGACTCATACTCTCAGTCGGAGGGTTGGATTGTGCAGTTATAGTAGTTACGTAAGCGGGGCCAGACGGCGGTCCGGTTCAGGCCATCTCCGCCGGGGTGTCCGGCGGCGCTGACTGCTCGCTCTCGACGGCGCGGAGCGTCGCCTGGTCGAGTTCGACCAGGTGACAGAGCGGGTTGCCCGGATAGACGACGGGGTTCTCGAGGACCCCGACCATGACGCCCGTGAACGGGGCGTATATCGGGTTGTTGTCGGTCTTGAACGGGCTGGTGATGGTACAGATGCGGTCGCCCTCGTGGACGAGCGCGCCACACTCGAAGTGCATGTCGACGATGCCGCCGGCGTCGGCACGCAGCCACGTCTTCTCGTTGTGCCCCTCGATGATGGTCCGCCAGCCGGGCCAGCGCACCGACTCTGCTTTCAACAGCCCGTACTCCGCGAGGACGCTGCGAACGCCGTCGAGCGCGCGGTCGATGAGGTGACGCTGGAAGCGGTGGGCTTCGCCCATCTCGATGGTGATGGTGGGCGTGCCGACGTCCGAGGCTTCGCGGCGAAGCGTCCCGTCGGGGCCGTCGCTGGAGATGATGACGTTGGACGCGAACGCCCGGGCGAGCCGGGAGACGTCGGGGTCGTCCATGTCTGCCCGGACGTGGAGCATGTTCGTCCGCCCGCGAGTGGAGGTGTGGAGGTCGATGCCGAGGTCGCAGGGCTCGATGAAGTTCGTGAAGATGCGGTGGGCCATCCGCTTCGCGCTGGTCGAATCGTCCCGGCCGGGGAACGACCGGTTCAGGTCGCGGTCGTAGATGGGGAGATACCGCTGCTGGGCGAGAAAGCCGGGGACGTTCAGCACGGGAAGACAGACCAGACAGCCGTGGAGTTCGTCGAGTGACCACTCGTGTGCGACCTCCCGGACGACCTCGATGCCGTTGAGCTCGTCGCCGTGGGCGGCCGCCGAGAGGAACACCGTCGGACCGGGGTGTTCGCCGTTGATGATGGTCACCGGAATCCTGACCGGGTCGCCGAGATACGTCTCGCTGATACCGTAGCGGATGTTGGCCGACTCACCAGGATCCACCTTCCCACCGATGTAGGTGAACGCCTCGTTCGAGTCGGACGCATCCTCCTCGCTGCTCATACTGGCTCTCGGAGGTCACGCTATAAAGGCATGTGCGTGTTAGTGTGGGTTTCGAGACGCTGGGAGCGACCCGCGAACTCTGTCGGCGGTCCCTGCGTCTATGGGTTGGCAATTATAAGCATGCCAGTCGTAGGCGGTGACATGGAGGTACGTGAAGCGAAAGCGACAGACGCCGAGACGATTCGTGACATCGCAAGTCGGTCGATGCATGCGTCATACGAGAGCTTCCTGGACACATCGGTCATCGACGAGGCCATCTCGGAGTGGTACGACAAGGAAGAGCTCCGCGACCAGATCGACGACGAGGAGGTGTTGCTGCTCGTCGTGGAGGACGAGGGTGACATCGTCGGGTTCTCGCAGAGCGAACTCCTCGCGAACGACCCGCTCGAAGGTCGACTCACCTGGCTGCACGTCGAGCCGGACGCCCGGGGCCGCGGTATCGGGTCCCGGCTGCTCCTCCGGACCCAGGAGGAACTGCTCGACCTCGGGGTTGAACGCGTCAGTAGCGTCGTCCTCGCCGGCAACGAGTTCGGCAACGAGTTCTACGAGGGGCACGGCTACGAGAAGGCCGGCGACCGGACGGTCGAGATCGGTGAGACGGAGTTCGTCGAGAACATCTGGCGGAAGGTCGACGGGGAGGAGGTCCCCGAGTGGGACACGCTCGATCCGTTCGAGACCGAAGACGGGACAGTCTACGTCAGCTACAGCGAAGCTGCCCGCGGCTCAGAGGGCCCGTTCTACCAGGCGTACAGTGACAGCGACCGCGACCGCAAGTACGGCTGGTTCTGTGGCGCGTGCCAGTCGTTCGAGAACGCGATGAGTACGATGGGCGAGGTGGTGTGCAACGAGTGCGGGAATCGCCGGCGGCCGACCCGGTGGGACGCGGCCTACCTCTGAGCCCGTTACCGCGCTGTAGAGCCACCAGTACCCTGTTGGCGACTCACATCCGGAACCGTGACTGACAACGTTTTTGGAGGGGGACTGAGTTGGCCGTGATATGGATACTTCTGAGAGTGTACGTGTAGGGGTTCTCAGCCTTCACAACAGCAAGGAATCGAAGGCCATCTGTAACGCGGTCGAGGAGCTGGGCCACCAGCCGGAGTGGCTTCGCGAGCAGAACACGACGGTCCGAATCAGAGAGGACGGGGTCACACTCGAACCGGACGTCGACGTCATCGCGAACAGGTTGCTGCTCTCGAACACCGAGCAGCCGTGTGAGGAACTCGGACTCGCCAACTCACTGAACAGCCTGCGACCGATGCTCAACGAGCCGCCGGCGACACTCCGCGCCACGCACAAGATCGCGACGGCCGCGGCCCTCTCGGACAACGGCATCCGCGTGCCCGAGGCGTTCCTCGCGCTCAACGGCGACAACCTGAACGCGGTCCGTGACGAGTTCGGCGAGGAAGCAGTGTACAAGACGGCCATCGGGACCCACGGCGGTGGGACCTGGAAGGTCGGCCCCGACGAGCGCGTGAACGCGAAGGTCGGGAACCGCTACGCCTTCCTCCAGAAGCTCATCGACCGCGACGGCGAGCGCCACCGCGACATCCGCGTCTACGTCGTCGGCGACCAGGTCGTCGGCGCGATGTATCGCTACGCGCCGGACAACGACTGGCGGACGAACGTCGCCCTGGGCGGTGAGGTCCAGGACGCGACCAAGGAACTGCCGGAGAAGGTCCGCAAGATCGCGAAGCGGTCCGCCGACATCGTCGGCCTCGACTACGCTGGCGTCGACATCGTCGAAGGAGACAACGGCTGGTACGTCCTCGAGGTCAACCCGACCGCCGGGTTCAAGGGTCTCTACCAGGCGACCAACCGCTCGCCCGCCCCGTACATCGCGAAGCTGGCAATCGAGAAGGCCGGCGGCGAGGTCGACGACGAGCGCGTCCGCGAACTCTCCGCGACGCTCGACGACTCGTGGCCGTCCTGTGCCCCGCGCGAGGTCACCGAGAAGCCCGAGAAGCCGGTCATCGTCGGCTACACCGAGCAGGTCGTCGTCTCGGGGACCTCCGACAACAAGACCGTCATCGCGAAGTCCGACACGGGCGCGACCCGGACCTCCATCGACACCGGTCTCGCGGCCGACATCGGTGCCGGTCCCATCAAGTCCGTCATGCGCGTCAAGTCCGGCAGCCTGAAGCAGGGCAAGTCCCGCCCCGTCGTCGACCTCGTCGTCGGTGTCGGTGGCCAGCAGCACACCGTCACCGCGAGCGTCGAGGACCGGAGTCACATGGACTACCCCATCCTCCTCGGCCGTGACATCCTGCAGAACTACCAGGTCGACGTCTCCAAGCGCGCCGACAAGGCCGACGACGACGAGCGCGAAGAGGAAGAAGAAGCGCTCGAATAGTCGGTCTCACCGCTCTCTCTTTCGCGTTCTCGCGCTACTTCGCCTCCGGGCCGGGCGGCTCGCCCGCACCCCCGAGGCGGTTCTTCTGGTCCCGGAGGTAGTGCAGAGTTCCGGTCAGCGTCATGACGACCGCGAACAGCCCTGCCAACGCGATCGCTGGCACACCGGCGAACGGGACGACTCCCAGGCCGGCGAGCGCGGTGATGGCGAGGCAGACGCCCCCGAGACCCACGTAGAACTGGCTCCACGAGAGCTCGTTCTCCGGGACCACGTCGAAGTACACATCGAGGTCGTGGCAGGCGTCGGTGAGCGTGATGATGCCCTGTGCGGGTTCGTAGTCGATGAGGCCCGCGTCGTCGAGTTTCGGCAGGTGCGTCTGGTGTAACGCGATGTAGACGCGTTTCCGTTCGCTCGAGGAGACCATGTCGACGGGCTCGTCGTTCTCCCAGGCCGCGAGCTGGCGAGAGATCTCTCGCTTGGTCGCGGTCTCGTCCTCCTTCTGCAGGAGATAGTGCAGCGTCTGTCTGCGTCGGCGGTTCGAGAGAACCTCGAACACCTCCTCCTTGCTCGGTCCTGTCCTGTCGGTCGATTCGTCTGGTAGTGGTGCTATCGCTTGCTTCGATCCCATTATCCCCATTCCCCCCTGGTAACCGTGTGGGTGTAGGTGACACAACGTGGCCACAACGCTTAATCAACCGGGTTTACATTTCCGGGTGGTTGACCATTCTTCGGTGATTTGCGATGGAAGTACGCAGGCCGGAACCACCGGTAAGGAGCCGTTAACCGACTGTTCCGGCGAGTCGAGACGGCTCGTCAGCCGAGGATGCCGAGGGTCGCGCCGATCCAGTCGACGAACCAGAGGGTGACCATTCCGACCGCGATGGTCGCCAGTACGTCCTCGGTCCGCCAGGCGACGCCGGCCGCGACCGTCGCGGCGACGACCTTGGCGGGGTCGTAGGCGAGGCCAAACCCACCCGCGCTGGCTTCGAGCGAGACGATAGCAGGGACGACCAGCGCCGCGAGCACCGCGGCCGGGACGAGTCGCAGCACGGACTCGACCTGGTCGGGGACGTCCTGGATGCGCCCGAGCAGCATGATGAACGAGAGCCGGATGGCGAACGTGCCGATTCCGGCGACGAGGATGACGGCCCACACCGTCGCAGAATCGTAGCTCGTCACGGCTCGGCCCCCTCCGGCTGTGTCTCGGCGTCGGTCTCGTCGCCGGGGTCAGCGTCGCGGAAGTGGTCTCGAAGTGCACCGACCGTCAGCGCCAGCACGGCCGCGACGACGAGCCCGAGGTCGAACGGGAGCGCGGCGGCCGGGATGGCGATGGCCCCGGCGACGAGCGCGACGATCTCGGTGGTGCGGTCCGAAAGCGCCGGGAACAGCAGCGCCATGAACGTCAGGGGAATGGCGAACTCCAGGGACAGGCTGGTGGGGACGTTCGCCCCGAGTACGACGCCGGCGATAGTACAGACCTGCCAGACCGCCCACAGCGTGAACGCGGCACCGAGATAGTACCACTTGCGACTGCGCTCCTCCGGGTCGGTCTGGCGGTACTCGGTTATCGAGAGCGCGTACGCCTGGTCGGTGAGCACGTAGGCGCACAGCGCCTTCCAGCGCGTGCTGAACCGGCTGAAGTACGGCGCGATGGAGGCGCTGTACATGGTCACCCGGAGGTTGATGACGAGGACGGTGACGACGATGATGGCGAGCGGCGCGTCACGACCGAACAGCTCGATGGCCGCAAGCTGGGACGCGCCAGCGAAGACGATTGTGGACAGCCCGACCGCGTGGAGCGGGTCGAGACCGTTGTTGATCGCGCTCACGCCGGCGATGAGCCCGAACGGGATGATACCCAGGAGTATCGGCCCGGCCGCCCGTGCGCCGGCCAGAAAGTCGTCGCGGCTACTCACTGGTTGGCCACCTCGCGATGGCTGGGCGACGAGGGCCGGTTCGTCCCACCCCGGGCCCGCATCACCGGCGGTGCGTGCTGCTGCGCTGGTCGTGGCTGTGGCATCTACAACGGTGGCATTCGCCGGACCACAATAGTTCGTGCGTTACCGGCGCACCGGGCCGGTACGGGTCGTGCTAGCCCGGGACTCGCCGTCACCGGCTCAGTCGACGACTCGCCAGAGGTACCGGCTCGCATAGCTGCGGTAGGGGTGCCACCGCTCGGCGGTCTCGACCATCTCGGCCCGCGTCGCCTCGCCGTACAGTTCCTCCATCCCGCGGCGGATGCCGAGGTCCTCGACCGGGAACACGTCCTCGCGGCCGAGACAGAAGATGAGGAACATCTTCGCCGTCCAGTCGCCGATACCCGTTATCTCGGTGAGTTCCGCGACGACCGCGTCGTCGTCCAGGTCGTGCAGTCGCTCGACCGAGAGCCCGTCCTCGAACCGTTCGGCGACGTTCCGGACGTAGCGGATCTTCTGCCCGGAGAGTCCCACGTCGGCCAGCGCGTCGTCGTCAGCCGCGAGCAACCCGGCTGGCGTCACCTCGAACCGGTCGAACAGCCGTTCTCGGATGGCCGCGGCGGACTGCACCGAGAGCTGCTGGTTCACGATAGAGACCACCAGCCGCTCGAACGGCTCGGGGTGTGGTTCGACCGTCAGCTCACCGTGTTCGTCCACCAGCGGGCCGAGGTCGGGGTCGGTGCGGAGGAACTCGTGTGGGTCGGTTTCGGACACGTCGGACGACAGGCTCTCCGACGGATTAAACCACCCGCTCTCGGCGATGCACTCGAAAAAGGGAACCGCTCGACTACAGGCCGCGACCGTCGATGACACCGACGAGAACCGCCTTGCCGGTGCCCGTGCTCTCGTCGAACTCCTCGACGCGGACCTGCACCCGTTCGTCGACGAGTGTGGCGGGCTCGTCGACCCCGGGCAGCAGCAGTTCCGAGTCACCGATGCGGAGGACGGCCGTCCCGTCCCGCGTCCCGGTGACGAACGCGGTCACCTCATCGCCCTGTCCGAACGAGGGCGTCCGGGTGCGGAAGCCGATGCCAGCGAACAGCGAGGTGAACAGGCTCATACGCGCTCCACCTCCGCGGACTGGCGGTCGTGGACGTACTCACGCCCGTAGCCGGTCCACGCGGCGAAGACGAACACCGCCACGAGGAACCAGCCGTGGAAGACGTACGGCCAGACGGCGACCGGGTTGACGACCATGTCCTGCGTGAACCACGGGAGGGACTGGGTCAGACTCGTCATCGCCCCGTACCCCGCGAGCAGCCCGCCGCCCCACGGGAAGATGTACCCGAGGGCGGAGGTGTTCGCGTCGAGGATGTTCGCGCGGCGGTAGCCGTTCAGGTTGAACCGGCCACCGAGCTTGGCGATGTACGGCGCGATGGCGATCTCGGCCGCGGTGTTGATGGTGATCATCCCGTTGACCAGCGCGGTGCCGAGGACCATCGTGACCTCCGCACGGCGGACCGTCGTCGCGACGGACTCGATGAGGAAGTCGAGGATGGCCTCGAAGCCGCCGCCGCGGATCATGATCTCCGCGGCCGCGACGATGAGCAGCGTCAGGACGATGAGCGGGAAGAACCCGACCGCCCCGTTGTACAGCGCGCCACCGACCGACACCGGCTGCCCGGCGCTCTCGGCCAGCTGGACGAACGGGAGCCAGGTGAACGAGGTCGCGAGGCTGGTCTCCGACGGCGTGTAGAACACGATGATGTCCGAGACCGACGACAGGCCGAGGAGCAGGTTCGCCCCGATGGCGGTGAACAGGCCCCACGAGACCGCCTCGACGATGTGGCGGCCCTTGATAGCCGTCACGATGACGACGCCCATCGAGACGAGGTGGACGAGACCGACGGCGTTAGCCTGTTCGGCCAGGTTCACGCCGGCACCGGAGACGTCGATGCCGGCCATCGACATCCCGGCGAAGACGTACGCGATGAACGCGAACAGCGCCGCGACGAGGGCGTACTTCAGCCGCGAGGAGACGACGCCACCGATGTCGGCGTCCTGGGTCACTGCACTCACGATGGTCGTGTCGGAGACCGGCGCGAGGTTGTCGCCGAACACCGCTCCCGAGAGGATGGCGGCGAACAGCAGCGTCGGGTTCGCGCCGAGCAGGATGCCGGCCGGGAACACGACGGTCGTGAACGTGATTGCCGTCCCGTACCCGGTCCCGATACCGGTCGCGAGCAGGGCGGCGAGCACGAACGTCACCGCGGGGAACAGGTCACCCGCGACGCCGGTCACGTCGGCGGCCCAGACGAGGCCGTTCACGAACTGTCCCGCCTGCAGGACGTTCGCGAACATCCCCGCCCAGAGCCACGCGACGACGGCGGTCGCGGCGACCCGCTGTGTCATCCCGTCGAAGATGGTGTCCGCGTAGTCTTTCCACGAGCCCTTGACCAGGAACATCCCGACGATGAGCCCGACGAGCATCCCGAGGACGAGGCCCTGCGTGTCACCGACGCCGAGGACGCCGCTCTGGAAGATGGCCCAGGCGACGAACACGGCGAGTGGGACGGCGCTCGCGGCCCGACCTCCGTAGAACTCGAGCTTCGGAGCACTCGATTCGTCACTGTCGTCTAACGATTCCATCTCTGCCATCGGACGTGGGAAGATTATGGTCGATTATAAAACTCCACGAATTAAATCAAAACTTTCCGAATGATTTTGTTCTTCTGGCGATAGATGCGGTAATCGGGCCGAAAGCTACGTTTCTGGACGAATGTAGGGATTCTCGATTGGTAGAGTCATCCGAGGAGAATCGAACCCCTAGTTCCTCTTTTCAGTATCGAGTGCTAATTTTACGTCCCGGGTGCGAGTGCTCTTTTCGAATCGAAACGCCGGGAAACGGCACACAGCATCAGAAGAATCCTGTCGGAGAGTGCCGAGAGAGATCGGGGAGGCTGGTGGTCGGGGAGGCTGGTTAGAAGCCCTTGCCCATCAGCTCGCGGGCGATGATGTTCTTCTGGATCTCGGTCGTGCCCTCGTAGATCTGCGTGATCTTCGCGTCGCGGTAGAAGCGCTCGACCGGGAAGTCGTTCACGTAGCCTGCCCCACCGTGGATCTGGACGGCCTCGTCGGCCACGGAGACGGCGACGTTGGAGGCGAACTCCTTCGCCATGGAGGCGAGCATCGTGATGTCCTCGCCCTGGTCGACGTTCCAGGCGGCCTTGTACGTGAGGTTGCGTGCGGCCTCGGTCTTCGTGTGCATCTCGGCGAGCTTGTGCTGGATGGCCTGGAAATCGCCGATGGGACGGCCGAACTGCTCGCGTTCCTTGGCGTACGAGAGTGCGGCCTCGGAGGCACCCTTCGCGATACCGACGCCCTGTGCGGCGACGGCGGTCCGGGTCTCGTCGAAGAACTGCATCTGCTGGAGGAAGCCCATGCCGCGGGTCCCGATGAGGTTGTCCTCGGGGACGCGCACGTCGTCGAGGATGAGTTCGGCCGTGTCGGAGGCACGGATACCGAGTTTGCCGGTGATCTTCTCGGACTTGAAGCCGTCGCGGTCGGACTCGACGACGATCTGGCTGAAGCCGTTGTAGCGGCCCTCGGCGTCGGGGTCGGTCTGGCAGAGGACGACGTAGTAGTCCCCGATGGACCCGTTCGTGATCCACATCTTGTTGCCGTTGATGACCCACTCGTCACCGTCCTTCTCGGCCTGCGTGCTCACGGAGGAGACGTCGGAGCCGGTGTCGGGCTCGGAGATGGCCGCGCCCATGATGGCCTCTCCCTGCGGGATGGGCTCGAGGAAGCGCTCTTTCTGCTCTTCGGTCCCGAACTCCATGATGGCGTCCGCGCCGAAGGAGGCGGAGGTCAGACACAGACCGATACCCGCGTCGACCGCGAACAGCTCCTCGGTGATGAGGGCGGATTCGAGGTTGCCGTAGTCAGCGCCACCGTACTCGAACGGGATGTGCGCGCCGAGCAGGCCCGCGTCGGCGGCCTTCTCCATGACCTCCCACGGGAACTTCTCTTCGACGTCGTACTCCTGTGCGACGGGCTCGATCTCGTTCTCCGCGAACCGTCGAACCTCCTCTTTGATCTGTTTCTGCTCGTCTGTAAGGGCGAAGTCCATAGGCAACTATTAACGAATTCAGGGTTAAAAATCTATGTAACCCGAAATAAACTGGAAAAAAGTTTCTCGTTTCAGCAGGGGAAACCTTGAAACGGTTGCCAGTTGTCGGTCCGAACATGGAGTTGGACCAAATCAACACTATCACAGTTCTTGGTGCAGGGAACATGGGCCACGGCATCGCCGAGGTCGCAGCCCTCGCAGGATACGACGTCAACCTGCGCGACATCAACGACGAGCTCGTCCAGGACGGCTACGACCAGATCGAGTGGAGCCTGAACAAGCTCGCGGAGAAGGAAGCCATCACGCAGGACGACGCGGACGCCGCGATCGACCGCGTGACACCCATCGTCGACCTCGAGGAGGCGGTCCAGGACACGGACTTCGTCATCGAGGCCATCGTCGAGCGGATGGACATCAAGAAGGACGTCTGGGGCGAGGTCGACGAGTACGCGCCCGCCCACGCCGTCTTCGCGACCAACACGTCCAGCCTCTCCATCTCGGAGATCGCGACCGCGACCGACCGCGCCGACCAGTTCTGCGGGATGCACTTCTTCAACCCGCCGGTGCGCATGGACCTCGTCGAGGTCATCTCCGGCGCGGAGACGAGCGACGAGACGATGGACGTCACCGAGGACCTCGCCGAAGCGATGGGCAAGACGCCCGTCCGCGTGCGCAAAGACGTCCCCGGATTCATCGTCAACCGCATCCTCGTCCCCCTGATGAACGAGGCCGCGTGGCTCGTCCACGACGGCGAAGCGACCATCGAGGAGGTCGACTCCACGACGAAGTTCGACATCGGCCTCCCGATGGGCAGCTTCGAACTCGCGGACTACGTCGGCATCGACGTCGGCCACCACGTCCTCGACTACATGCACGACGAGCTGGGCGCGAAGTACGAGCCCTGCCCGCTCCTCGTCGAGAAGGTCGAAGAGGAGAACCTCGGCCAGAAGACCGGCAAGGGCTTCTACGACTACGAGGACGGCGACGGTGCCGACATCCCGATGGACGAGCACAGCGCGCTCGTCAAGGAGCGCCTCCTGGCCTCGATGGCGAACGAGGTCTCCTACCTCATCGGTGACGACGTGGCCTCCGCGGACGAGATCGACCAGGCCGTCAAACTCGGCGGGCGCTTCCCGAAGGGCCCGGCCAAGATGGCCGACGAGTACGGCCTCAACAAGCTCCTCTCCGCGCTGAAGTCCGCCTACGAGGAGACCGAGCACGCCCGCTACGAGCCCGACGAGCACTTCGAGAGCTTCGTCGGCGAGGGCTTCCACGGTGGCGCGGGTGCCGAGGAGGACGAGGGTGTCGACTTCGACACGCTCGAGCTCCACTACCCCGGCGACATGGTCGGCCACATCGAGCTCAACCGGCCCCAGCAGATGAACTCCATCTCGCTGGAGCTCATCGAGGAGCTCGACGACGCCATCGACCTCATGGAGGAGGACGACGAGGTTCGCGCCATCCTCATGACCGGCGCGGGCGGCAAGGCGTTCTCCGCCGGTGCCGACTTCATGAGCATCGCGGGCGGCGGCGCAGACCCGCTCGGCGCGGTCGAACTCTCGAAGTACGGCCAGGAGACCTTCGGCCGACTCGAGACGACCGAGATGCCGGTCGTGGCCGCCATCGACGGCTACTGTCTCGGCGGCGGCATGGAGCTGGCGACCTGCGCCGACATGCGCCTCGCGACGACGCGCTCGAACTTCGGTCAGCCCGAGTTCGACCTCGGCCTGCTCCCCGGCTGGGGCGGCACGCAGCGCCTCCAGCGCATCGTCGGTATGGGCCGCGCGAAGGAGATCATCTTCACGACGGACCACTTCGACGCCGAGACGATGCACGACTTCGGCTTCGTGAACGAGGTCGTCGAGCCCGGTGAGTTCGAGGAGAAGGCCCACGAACTCGCCGCCAAGCTCGCCGGCGGCCCGCCGATCGCCATGCGCTACACGAAGCGCGCCATGGCGAAGGGCTGGGACGACACCGACGCCGGCCTCGAGATCGAGAGCATGGGCTTCGGCCACGTCGTCGGCACCGAGGACGTGCACGCGGGCATCAACGCGTTCTTCGGCGACGACGACCCCGAGTTCGAAGGCAAGTAACCCCCGGACACCACCCGTTTTTCTTTCGCGCCCGAGTGCCGCCAGAGACAGGGCTTTGTCGACCCGGACCCGAGCCCCGGGTATGTTCACCGGGAAGACGGAGCAACCGTGTTGTCTCTGCGACGACCCGGAGACGGCCACCCGCATCGACCTCCCACCGCGGGCGGTCCCGGCGATGAAACACGCCGACGCCATCGCGTGGCAGGACATCGTCGGCGAGGTCTCCATCCACTTCTGTGCGAACGACTGGGAGCTCGTCAGGGACCTCGTGCTCGACATGGGCATGAACCCACTCGGGCGCTGTAACGTCGCTCGCGCGTCGTTCGACCTCCGGGAGGACTTCGAGGCGATGCTGAGCCAGACGCGGGACGAGCCAGACCACGGCCCGGTCGAGCAGCGGATGCTGGAGGAGAGCGAGGCTGTCCTCGAAGCCGAGGAAGCGACAGACCGGGCGCGGGTCGAGGCGCTCCTCGTCCGGTGGACCCTGTCGGACCGCCTACCCAGTTAGGGAGAACCGGCATCCTGCCTGGGGTGGTCCGGGAGGATATGACACTCCTCGATATCGTCGACCGCGTCCGTCAGCGTGAGAAGACGCTGACGTTGTTCAACCTGCCCCCCGGCTCGTCGCTCGACACCCGGCTCGCCTCGTTCTTCCGGGACCAGAACCTCCGGGTCGAGGTCGACGACACCTCAACGGAGGCACCGTGTTTCGCCACACTGACCGACAGCGAGACACTGTATACGGCGGTCGACGCGAGCGACCTGTTCGACCTGCTCGACGGGCCCGACGCCGGCCCCGACGACCTCGGTGTGGACGACTCCGCGCACGCGGCCCTGCTCGCCCCGCTGAAGGAGACGACGTTCACCAGCTACGACCGGGACGACATGATGGCCGTCACGCGCGAGATCGAAGACCGGGCCTTCCGCGCGGGCAGCGGAACGCTCTCGGCCGGCTTCCAGCAGCTCTCGAACTTCGACGACCAGACCGACGTGTACCGCCGCCTCGCGACGACCGACCTCGACCTGCACGTGTTCGGCCGACCCGACGGCCACACCGCCGTCGATGGGGTGACCGTCCACGGGCTCGACACCGAGGAGATACGACGAACCTGGTTCGTCGTGTTCGACGGCGGTGGCCGTCCCGAGCTGAAGAGCGCCCTGCTGGCGGTCGAACGCGGTGCGGGCGCGTTCTACGGCACGTGGTCCTACGACCCGGCGGTCGTGGACGAGGTGACGGAGCGCCTGTTGACCCACACCGACCACGTGGCCCCCTAACGTCTCGGTTCGACAGGACGACAGGACCCGCCCAGAACCGGGAGACGGGAGGGAATACCATTCCAGAACGTACCAGAAATAAAATATGTGGGCGCGGCATTTATGAACCATAGCCTCCATGGGTCGTGTGTGGCAGAAAACGACGGTCAAGGGGCTGGTAGCTCATCGGACGGCCTCGAGGTGCTCGTCGTCGACGACGAGTCACGACTGGCAGACCTCTTCGCGGCGTGGCTCACGACGGAGTACAACGTCGAAGCGGCCTACGACGGGGAATCGGCGCTCGAGTTGATGGAAGAGTCGGTGGAGATCGTCCTGTTGGACCGACGGATGCCCGGACTCTCGGGTGACGAGGTGCTCGAACGTATCCGCGCGGACGGCTACGACTGTCGAGTGGTGATGGTCACGGCTGTCGACCCGGACTTCGACATCATCGAGATGGGCTTCGACGACTACCTCGTCAAGCCGGTCTCGAAGGACGAGCTCCTCGATGTCGTCAAGAACGTCACCTCACGGTCGGACTACGAGAGCGACATCCAGGAGTACTACTCGCTGGTCTCGAAGAAGTCGCTCCTCGAGTCCGAGAAATCCGAGCGCGAACTCGACGACAACGAAGAGTACACCGAGCTGTGTGCGCGTGTCGACGAACTTCGCAACAAGGTCGACGACGCCGTCTCCGGAATGCAAGACCACGACGATTTCGTCGGTGCGTTCCAGGACCTTCCCGGCGGCAGCTGATCAGGCCGGTTTCACGTCCGAGAACTCGAACCGAGCACCACCTTCAGCGCTTTCGACGACGCGGGTCGTCCAGCCGTGAGCACTTGCTACTTCTCGCACGACCCAGAGCCCGATGCCCAGGCCGTCCTCCGACGTCGTGAACTCCGAATCGAACGCGTTCTCGCGAACCGATTTCGGCATGCCCTCGCCGTCGTCTGCGACGTAGAAGCCCGCGGGTCGGGTCAGTTCGGGTTCCTCGGGTGCTGCGTTGTCCTCGCCGGGGAACTCGAAGCCGCCGGTCTGCACCTCGGTCTCCCCGTCGACGGCGGTGGGGGGTTCGAGCAGGCCGACGTCGATGGCGACCTCCTCGCCACCGTGTTCGACCGCGTTCCGGAACAGGTTCTCCAGCGCCCGCAGGAGGCGGGACCGGTCGACCGCGATACGCATCGACTCGCCCACCGTCAGGGTCGCCGACTTGGTGTCCACGTTGGACCACGCCTCGCGGACGATGGTCTCGAGGTCGGTCGGCTCCGTCTCCGTGACGGTCTGGCCCTGCCGGGCGATGGCGAGCACGTCCGCGACGATGTCCTCCATGCGGTCGAGGCCGTCCTCGACGTGCTGGATGTACGTCGCGACCGAGTCGTCGGTCTGCTCTTTGACCAGGTCGAGGTAGCCCTGTGACACCCCGAGCGGGTTGCGCAGGTCGTGGCTCACGATGCTGGCGAACGCGTCGAGACGTTCGTTCTGTCGCTGGAGCTCCTGTTCGCGCTTCTTCCGTTCGGTGACGTCGCGGACGACACCGACGGTCCCCCGGAACTGCTCGTCCTCGAACGGGAGGAGCGCGATCTGGACCTCGCCCGGGAAGGTCCGGCCGTCCTTGGTCTCGACGACGACCTCCTGGGTCTCGCCTTCCATGCGTCGGTCCCGGACCATCCGTCGGATGATGTCACGGCCTGCCGCGACCGACTCGTCGTCGAGGATGATGGAGATGTGTTCCCCGAGCAGTCCCTCGCGGGAGTAGCCCGTCATCGACATCATCGCGTTGTTGACGGTCATGAAGTGGCCGTCGGAGTCGAGGACGTACATGCCGTCGCCGACCGTCTCGACGAGGCGCTCGTAGCGACGCAGGACTCGCTCTTGCTGGTCGATGCGCCCGCGGATGGCGATGGTGTCGAGGACGTGCGAGACGCTGCTGGCGATCTCCCGAACCGCGCTCGTCTCCATCTCGTCGAATCCCTCGTCGTCGTTCGAGTAGACCCCGAGGATGCCGTACAGTTCGTCCTCGTATGCGAGCGGGGCGATGGCGACCGCGTTGCAGTCGCGCTCGGTCGCGGTCGCCCGCCACGGGACGGCCCCCTCGTGGGCCTCGATGTCGTTGATTATCTGGACCTCGCGACTGCGCAGCGCCTGGTCGATGACCGACTGGCGACCGGACCGTCCGACCGGGAAGGTCATGCTGATGGGCCAGTCGCCGGTCTCGCTCGCGGCGACCCACGGCACGACCTGTCGTTCGCCCCGGTCGTACTCGCCGACCCAGGCGAACTTGTAGCGACCACCGAGCGTGAGCTGGTCGCAGACGGCCTCCTCGATGTCCATCGGCGAGGACGCGTCGACGAGCGAGCGTTTCACGTCGCGGACGACGTCTTCGGGGCGGTTGCCACCGGGCGGGGCGGCAGCACCGTGGTTCCTGACGACGGAGTTCGCGACCCAGCCGGCGAACGCGTCGTCCGACCCCGGCGTCCCGATGGCGTCGAGGAAATCGACGACCTCCATGATGGCGACGCCGTCGCCGCGCTCGGCGTGGTACTCCGAGAGGACGAGCAGCGGGAGGTCGGGATGGCGCTCGCGGGTCGCCTGGAAGATGGCTGGGGAGTCGAGGGCGGTCGTATCGTCGGCGACGATGCAGTCGAGGGAGCCGTCGTCGAGGTGGTCGATGATACCGTCGAAGCCCGCCGCGGTCAGCACGTTGACGTTCGGGTAGGACCACTCCAGGGGTGCCGCCAGCCGTTCGCGTAGCTCGGCGTCGTTGCTGATGACGAGTACGGTGCTGGTGGCGCTCATGCGGAGAGGTACACCTCGGTGTCGGCCAACGACAGTTCAGACCGGCCCCACGCGAACATCGAGTCTGTTACCGATGCTGTTCGCTGGTTCCCATAAAGACGCTTGTGGTTACCTAGCCACACACCGTGGGTGTGGGTCGGCGTCTCGCCAGCGAGAATCGGGAGGCCGCGGCTCAGGCCTGCCGGTAGACGAGGTTGCGCTGGATGGCGTTCGCGCCCTCGTAGATGACGGGGATGCGCACGTCGCGGTAGACCCGGGCGATGCGGCGTTCGTCGAGGACGGACCGACCGCCGTGGAGCTGCATGCCCTTCTCGGCGTTGTGGGTGGCGGTCTCGGTCGCCTTCGTCTTGGCCATGGCCGCCCAGTAGCCGGCGTTCTGTCCCGACGCGACCTTCTCGCAGGCCCGCCAGGTGAGCGACCGGGCGGACTCGAACTCGATGAGCATGTCGGCGAGGTCGTGCTGGACCGACTGGAAGTCGCTGACCTTGCGGCCGAACTGCTCGCGGTCGTGGACGAAGTCCCAGGCCTCCTCGATGGCGGCGGCAGCGAGGCCGAGGCCGTGGCCGGCGACGACGACGCGACCGTGGTTGAAGAACTCCGCGAGCATCATGAAGCCGTTCCCCTCGTAGCCGATGATGTTCTCCTCGGGGATGCGGCAGTCGTCGAAGGTGATGTGGGCCTGCTTGGACGCCCGGAAGCCCATCTTCTCGGGGATGTGCTCGGCCTCGTACCCCTCAGTATCGGTCGGGACGATGAACATCGAGTGGTTCCCGTACCGGTTGTCCGGGTTGTCGCCCGTTCTCGCATAGACGGTCACCCAGTCGGCCTCGACGCCGTTGCCGATCCAGTACTTCTCGCCGTTGAGGACGTACTCGTCGCCGTCCTTCTCGGCGGTGGTCTGCATGCCCGCGAGGTCGCTCCCGGTCTCGGGTTCCGAGACCGCCAGCCCGGAGAGCTGCTCGCCCTCCGCGACCGGTCGGAGGTACTTTTCTTTCTGTTCCTCGTTGCCGTACTCGTACGTTATCTCGCAGCCGAAGCTGGCGAGCTGGAGGGTGAGCGCGATGCCCGCGTCGGCGCGGTAGAATTCCTCCGTGATGGCCAGTATCTCCGGGAGCGAGAGGCCGCGACCGCCGTACTCCTCGGGAATGTCCTGAGCGACGAGGCCAGCCTCCTGCCCGGCTTCCAGTATCTCGGTCGGGTAGTCGCCGGAGCTGTAGTACTCCTGGGCGTTGGGTTCGATGTGCTCGGCCGCGAACTCGCGGGCTTCTGCTTTGATATCCAGGGCTTCCTCCGGGACGATGGAATCCTCGAGAAGTTCCATAGGCCGGGGTTCGAACCGTGGGCCTATATAGCGTTTGGCACGGTGCCCGTGTCGCCGCTTCTTCGCGCTTCCCGCGTCCGATTCCGTCGCCCCGTCTCCTGGGCTCAGAGGCCACGTCGGGTTTGGCGCACCTGGTGCGCCTGCCCTCGAAGACGAACCATCGAGTACTGACCTGTTCGAGGCCCTGTTCTCACTCCGGTACCGGGGTTGTCGCCCGGTAGACCGTGCCATCGAATCGGAAGATGAACGTCCGTTCCGTGTTCGGCACGGCCTCGTCGGCGGTGGCATCGTCCCCACTGGCATCGTCGTCGGTGGCCGCATCGTCGGTCCGGTCCGGGGCGGGCCCGAGGACCTGCGCCACCGCGTCCGCCGTCGTGGTGAGCCGGACGCTGTCGATGGTCTCGTCCCCGTGAAGGAACGCCAGCGTGTCCCGGAGTGCCTGGCGCTGGAACACCTGTTCGAGGACGAACGTCACCTGCGGGTCACGCCCGGTTGCCCGGGACAGTTCGACCGTGGCGCGGTCGTCTTCGGGGAGTGACTCACTGCCCGCCGGTGTCGCCGCAACGACGAGCGTCCCGGTTCCCGCGTCCCGGGCCGGTGTGCCGGCGAACGGCGAGGGCGAAAGCCGCACGCGTGACCCCGCGGTCACGTCGAACAGGGCCGCGACGCAGTTCACGGTCTCCAGGTCGCGGAACGCCCCGAAGAAGACCGCGTACCGGCCGGACCGGAGCCCGGGCAGGGCCGACCGGTCGACGATGGACCGGGGTTCGCCGCCGAGGCGGAGCGTCCGCGTCTCGGTCTCTCCCGGGAACAGCGCGGCCGGAAGCTCACCGGCTGGCGTCGGTAGCAGCGAGCGCCACTCGCCGTCGCGCAGTTTGAACACCCGGACCGCCGTCGGGACGACGCGCTGGTCGCTCAGGTCGTGCAGCGTGAACCGGACCGGGACGGGGGTCGTGACCGACTCGCTGGTCGGTTCGATGAATATCTCGCCGTCGGTCTCGTGGAACCACCGGGTCGCACAGGCCGGGAGGTCGGGGACGGTCACGTCGCCGAACCGTGACGCCGGCGGCCGGGTCGACTCCCAGACGGACACGGTGAACGTCGTGCCACGGTCGTCGCGAAAGCGGTACACACCGGGGAGCAGGCAGTCGCCATCGTCCGGGGTGACGATGTCGTACTCCCGCTCCACCTCCTCACCCGGATTCAGGTCGACCGACTCCGTTATCTCCGGGGGTCGGAAGGCCTTCGGGAACCGCCAGCAGCCTTCGGTCTCCCACGACCACGCCACGTCGAATCGCTCGTCGTTCGTGGGCACGAGCAGCAGTCGCGGCGGCTCACTCGCGTTCCGGGCCGCGTCTGGACCGGTCGTCTGCGCCTCGTACGTTCCGACGTAGGAACCGAAGGGCTCGACGCCGTCGAACCGGAACGTGGCAGGGGTCTCGCCCGTGTTGGTCGCCGCAATCGACAGTCTGGGCGGGTGTTTCGGTGTCCCGTCTTCGGTGAAGCCGACGCGGTAGCCGAGCCGGTCCACCGCGGTCCCGACGTCTGCAATCGCGAGCTCGACGGGCGTGTCACCGAGGGTGGAGACCGCTCGCGAACGGAGACCCGGGGCGTCCGATTCGGTGGTCCCACTCCCGGTCGTCGGCACCGAGAACGGCTCACGCGTCCCGGTCCTGGCACTCGAACCATCCCCGAGTCCGTTACACCCGGCGAGCGCCGTCAGGCAGCCAGTGACGCTCGCGAGCAGGCTCCGTCGTCGCACGATAGACGTGCATTGGGCGCAGAGGAAATCGTTCTTCGGGTCGCGGTCACAGGTCGCGCTCGAACTCGTACGTCTGTCCCTCGTAGGTGAACCGCGCACTGGGTTCCTGGCCGAGCAGGCCGAACAGTGCGAGCCACCGCCCTGTCCACTCGACTTGCGTCGAGGATGTCGTGAGCACGACTCTGGAAACCGTCT
Organism: Haloarchaeobius pelagicus; assembly: GCF_051207375.1. NCBI lineage: Archaea > Methanobacteriati > Methanobacteriota > Halobacteria > Halobacteriales > Halorubellaceae > Haloarchaeobius > Haloarchaeobius pelagicus. The sequence goes on from NZ_JBPJZD010000001.1 coordinate 1,167,958, forward strand.
CGTCGTCGTGGATGAACGAGAGTGTGTCACGGAGGGTCGGCACCTGCATCGCCTGCTCGCGGAGGAGGACCGCTTCGGTCTCTGTGCCGTCGAGCCGTGTCAGCACGAGCCGTTCATCCGGCTCACCCTCCTGCCGGACGGTCAGTTCGTCGCCCTCGCCGCCAGTTACGGTGGCAGCAGTGGTCGGCACGAGTGGTGCAGGCTCACCGACGAGTTCCACGAGTGCGGCCATCGAGGTGAGTCTCCCCGATTCCTCCCCGTCGACACCGTCGACGCGACCGTGTTCGACCGCGTAGAGCCCCGGGCCGAGCCCCCCAACAGCGAACGTCTCGGCCCCCTCGGTGCTGGTCTCGTCGACTGTGGCGGGGGTGGCTGTCAGCCGCCCCTGGATCACATGTGACTCGCCAGGTCGGATGGTGTGGACAGCCTCCGGGAGCTCCCGCGGCGCGACGAATCGCCAGGTCCCCTCGTGGAGTTTGTACAGACGCCAGCCGTCGGTGTGGATGGTGAACGCCCTGGCCGCGTAGTTGACGAACTCGAGGGAGAGCGTCCCGTCGGCAAGCTGGACCAGTTCGGCGCTCGGTCGTGTGTACACCCTGTCGCCTGCCCGTGTCTCGTGGTACCAGCTCGTGGCGGGAATCAGTGGCAGGTCCGGGACCACCCGCCCAGCGAACCGTGACTCGATGACCGCGAACGCCTCTACCGTGTTGAACACCGAGACGGTGAACGCCCCGAAGTCGTCGACCACGAACCGGTACTGGCCCGGAACGAGACAGCCGGCCTGCTCGGCCGGGGTGACGAGTGCGTACTCCTGCCCGAGCGTGTCGCCGGGTCCGAGGTCCCGTGTGGCCCCTTGCTGGGCGGTCGGTCGGTCGAAGTCGTCGGTCGTCCGCCAGCAGGTACCGTCGAGTACCGCGTACTCCGTCGGGTCCCCGTGCGGAACCGGACGAAGGGCGAGTCGCGCTCCGGTGTCCGGGTCGACACCCTCGAGCGAACTGATGGGTGGCTGGTCGCCGACTCGCAATCCGCGAGAGGACGACCCCTCGTTCGTGAGACCGACCCACAGCCGAACCGGCGATGCGGCCGACGACTGACCCGTGAACCCGACGGTCAGCGAGAGTCGGTCGTCGCTCTCCGGTTCGAGCGCGACCAGACTCCGGAGGGCACCGAAATCCTTTCGTGTCGTCGGCTGTTCGCGCGCCAGTGCTGCTGGGCTCCGCGGACCCTGGTCGCTCGTCTCGGTCCGGCTCCGGGGCGCGACGTCGAACGGTTCCCGGGTCTGGCTGCTATCGGTACCGAACCCGTTACAGCCGGCCAGCACGCTCGTGGCGAGGGTTCCCAGAATGGCGCGCCGGCGCATACGTCGGCCAGGGCCGGACACGACAAGTAGCTTTCAGTTGCTGCAATCCCACCAGCCGTTAAAAATTCGACGTCCCGGGGTCAGTCGTCGTCGCCTTCGGGCGCGGCCTCCTCCGGGGCCTTCCCCTTCACGAGGTCGGTGTCCTCGCCGTACTGGTCGCGCAGGACCTTCTTGTTGAACTTCCCGGTCGCGGTCTTCGGGACCTCCTCGATGTAGACCACGTCGTCCGGCACCCACCACTTGGGGTACTCGGCCTTGATGGCGTCGAGCAGGTCTTCCTGGAGCGTCTCCGTGTCGGCTCCACCGGTGGGGACGACGAAGGCGACCGGCCGCTCCTGCCAGCGCTCGTGCGGGATGCCGATGACGGTCGCCTCGGCCACGTCGTCGTGGGCCATCAGCGCGTTCTCGAGCTCGACGCTGGAGATCCACTCGCCACCGGACTTGATGACGTCCTTGGCGCGGTCGACGATCTGGACGTAGCCGTCCTCGTCGACGTTCACCACGTCGCCGGTCTTCAGCCACGTGCCGTCGTCGTCCTCGACGAAGTCCTCCTCGTTGGCCTCGGGGCGCTCGAAGTACTCGGTCGTCACCCACGGCCCGCGGACCCAGAGTTCACCGAAGTCCTCGCCGTTGTGTGGGACCTCCTCGCCGTTCTCGTCGATGACCTTCATCTCGAGGCCAGGGACCAGCAGCCCCTGCTTGGCCTGCTTCTCGTAGCGCTTCTCCGCGGGCCAGTCCTGCATCTCGGGTTTGAGGTGGGCGACGGTGCCGATGGGTGCCATCTCGGTCATCCCCCAGGCGTGGACGACCTCGACGTCGTACTGCTGGTCGAACGTCTTGATGAGCGACTTCGGTGCCGCGGAGCCGCCGATGATGATGCGTTCGAGCGAGGAGAGGTCGACCTCGTTCTCCTTCGCGTACTCCAGGAGACCGAGCCAGACCGTCGGGACGCCTGCGGTGAGGGTCACGCCCTCTTCGGCGATGAGGTTCGCGAGGTCGGCGGGCTCCGGGGACGGGCCCGGATAGACGTGTTTTGCACCCGCCGCGGTGGTCGAGAACGGCATCCCCCAGGCGTTGACGTGGAACATCGGGACGACCGGCATGACGACCTCGTCCGAGCCGATGCCGATGCCGGACTCGGGAAGCGTCGCCATCGTGTGCGCCCACAGCATCTGCTGGGTGTACTCGACGCCCTTCGGGTCACCCGTCGTCCCGGAGGTGTAGCACATCCCGGCGGGAGCCTCCTCGTCCACGTCGGGCCAGTCGTACTCCGTGGAATGGTCCTCGATGAACGACTCGTAGTCTACGACGGGGTCCAGCGAGGTCTCCGGTACCTCACTGCCCATGACCACGAACTGTTTCACGCCGTCGAAGGCGTCGGACTGTGCCGGTCCCTCGAGTTTGGGGAGGAGCGACTGGTCGACGAAGAGGACCTGGTCGTCGGCGTTCTCGACGATGTACTCGATGTGGTGGTCGGGCAGGAGCGGGTTGATGGTGTGCAACTGCGCACCCATGTTCGGAATCCCGAAGTAGGTCTCGAAGTGCCGGTGATGGTTCCAGCAGAAGGTGCCGACGCGGTCGCCCTCCTCGACCCCGACCTCGTCGAGAGCGCTGGCCAGCTGTGCGACACGGTCGGCGTACTCCTCGTAGTCGTACCGGATGATTCCCTCGTGGGTTCTGGAGACGATCTCCCGGTCCGAGAACAGTTGTTCTGCACGCCACAGGAACGGTCGAAGCGTCTGGGCTGTTGCGCCAGGCATACCCCACACTTTGGAGGGAATGATAATGATATTTGCTCACAGGCAACATCACCCGGTTGGCAGCCTGCCGGACGAAGGTATTTTATCCCGGCGCGCTTACCTGTCGAAAATAGATGGCACCGGAGGGTGGGAACGATTCGGCCGGTTCACCGACCTGTGACGACTGCGGAGCGACGGTCGGCCCTGACGACAACTTCTGTACGACGTGTGGGGCCGCACTCGGGGCTGCGGCTGGCGACGAGGCCGCCAGCGAGTGGCAGTGGGGCCTGGCTTCCGAGTCCGACCAGCGTGAACGACAGGGAGACACCGTACACGACGACCCCGGCGACCCCGACGGCCCCGACGACCCCGACGGCCCCGACGGCCCCGACGACCCGGCACCGCCCAGCGACGACGATCTCCCAGACTGGCAGAAACGCTGTCCGGCCTGCGAGGCGGTGCTGGTCGCACAGGCGGTTCGGTGTACGAACTGCGGTGCCACCCAGCCCGACGCGTCCGCACCGGCGGGGACGACGGGTGACCCGGCTACCGGCGTCCACGGAGCCGGCGTTCGGGACGGTGCCCGGCCGGATACGGAGGCATCGACCGAGAACTGGCCACACGCCGACTCGCGTGCCGACCCGACCCGGACCACGACCGACGCGGGCAAGGGCGAGGTCCAGTACGAACGCGAACGAGCACGGGACAGGACCGTCGAACACCGGCGTGACGGTCGACCCGGGGACGGCCCAACACATGCTCCCGGGGCCGAACACGAGGTGTCGGCCGCCCCCGAAGCCACACGGCAGCGTCGGCGAACCCAGCGCTCCGCACACTGGATAGAGGACATCGGTCGGGACCCCCCCGAAGGAGGCTGGGGCGGTAAGTTCGCGGAACCGAAGACGCGCGGGCAGACGGTCGAGCAGGGGTCGCGACCCTTCGAACCGGAGCCACCCAACGAGAACTGGTGGCTCGGCGTCCTGCTCCCCGCCGGGCTCACCCTGCTGGGGGCGTTCGTAGGCGTCTCGCAGCAGCCCGGCCTGCTCGCACAGGGATTCCTGCCCTGGACCGGGGACGCCTACGGCGTGTTCGAGGTCGCGGCCGCGCTCACGCCGACGCTCGCGCCGCTCGCGCTCTACCTGGACCGCAAGTTCGTCCACCAGACGACGGGGTGGCTGCCCTCGAAGGCGTTCTTCCTCGTCGTGGTGCCGTACCTCAACATCCTGGTGACGGCGCTCTACCTCTGGAAACGGGACCAGTACGTCGACACGCTGTGAGTGCTCGCCCATCCAGTCGGCCGGTGCCCGAACCGTTACGTCCGCGGGTCCCGCAGGTCCGCGCATGTACCTCGCAGACCAGACGTGGCCGGACCTCGGTGACTACGTCGCAGAGGAGTCGGTGGCCATCGTCCCGCTTGGGTCGACCGAACAGCACGGCCCACACCTCCCGTTGAGTACCGACCACAAGATTGCAGAAGCGCTCGCCCGCGAGGCCGCCGAGAGGACGGGCTTCCTCTGTACGCCCACCATCGATATCGGCGTGAGCACCCACCACATGCAGTTCCACGGGACGATGTCGGTCGACCCGCCTGCCTTCCGTGACTACGTCGAGAGCTTCTCGCGGAACCTCACCCGCCACGGTATCGACCGCATCGTCTACGTCAACGCCCACGGCGGGAACATGCAACACCTCCGCGAGGTCGGCCGTCGGCTCCGCGAGGACCGCGCCGCCTACGCCGTCGAGTGGATGTGGGACGAGTCCATCCCGGACCTCATCGACGAGTTCTTCCCGAACAAGGGCCCCCATGGCGGGCCGAAGGAGACCTCGATGCTGCTCCACATCGACCCCGAGAACGTGAAGACGGACAAACTGGAAGCGGCCAGGGATGGCGGCCGCGTGAACCTCGAAGACGGGAACCCGACGATTCACGGCGCGCGAAACTACTACGACGCCATCGACAACTCGCCGAACGGCGTCTTCGGCGACCAGACCGAAGCCAGCGCCGAGAAGGGGGCGCAACTGCTCGACGCCGCGAGCGAGCAACTCGCCTTCCTGCTGGAGTGGCTCGACGACAAACCGTTCGACGACCTCATGGCCAAACCGCACGTCGACCCGCAACCGGGCAGTCGGCGCGAGTGAGCGCGGTAAATTTCGCCACTGTTTCGAAACGAATATTGGGCTGTTGTCGTATCCAACCCTATGGACGAACGAGTGCGCGAGCACGCACGAATCCTGGTCGAACAGTGTACCGACATCCAGAAGGGGGACTGCGTCGCCATCAGCGCGCCGGCGGACGCAGAGGACCTCGCCGTTGCCATCGCGGAGAGGCTCGGTGAGAAGGGAGCCCACCCGACGACGAACGTGGGCCTCCCCCGCGTGAACCGGGCGTACATGCTCGCCATGGACCCCGAGGACTTCGAGACGCCCGCCCACATCAAGGCGATGGCGGAGAACACGGACGCGTTCATCTCGGTCAAGGGTTCGGAGAACATGTTCGAGACGAGTGACGTGCCGCCGGAGAAGAACCAGGCCCGCGCCAAGCACTTCAAGCCCATCCAGGAGGCCTACATGGACTCGAAGTGGTGTGTCACGCAGTATCCCTGCGCCGGTGACGCCCAGAAGGCCGAGATGAGCACGCCCGCCTACGAGGAGTTCGTCTGGGGAGCCATCAACAAGGACTGGGACGAACAGCGAGAGTTCCAGGAGAACATGGTCGAGATTCTCGACCCCGCCGACGAGGTTCGCATCGTCTCCGGCGAGACGACCGACATCACCATGTCCGTCTCCGGGAACATCACCATCAACGACACCGCCGAACACAACCTGCCCGGCGGCGAGGTGTTCACCGCGCCGGTCCCCGATTCGGTCGAGGGTGAGGTGCTGTTCGACAAGCCGCTGATGGCCCAGGGCCGCGAGGTCACCGGCGTCTGGCTCAAGTTCGAGGAGGGCGAGGTCGTCGACCATTCCGCAGAGAAGAACGAGGAGGTCCTGACCGCCCTGCTGAACACCGACGAAGGCTCGAAACGGCTCGGCGAGCTGGGCATCGGGATGAATCGCGACATCGACCGGTTCACCTACAACATGCTGTTCGACGAGAAGATGGGCGACACGGTCCACATGGCCATCGGACGCGCCTACGAGGAGAACATCGGTGAGGACAACGAGCAGAACCAGTCCGTCGTCCACACCGACATGATCGTCGACATGAGCGAGGACTCGTACATCGAGGTCGACGGCGAGGTCGTCCAGCGCAACGGGACCTTCAGGTTCGAAGACGGATTCGAGGAGTAGGGTGATTCGGAGCGAGCGTAGCGAGTGAGAATCACCTATTTGCGAGCGGGGAGCGCAGCGACCCGCGAGGAGTAGCGAGGGGCCGAACGAAGCGAGGGCCCTCGTATCCGAACGGCGTAGCCGCGAGCAATAGACCCGTTCTGAAAAGTGGAAAACGACGAGATTCCACCGACTGTTCTTCCAGTTTATCCTCGCCGGTAACTCACCGCGATGCCCTCACCAACGGGCAACACGACCGTCTCGAAGTCGTCGTCGGCTCTGACCGTTTCGAGGTAGTCGAAGATGCCCTGCGTGTGCTCGTTGACTTCACCGGGGTCGTCGCCCTCGACCAGTTCGAGCAACTTGTCGAACTCGATGGGGCCGGCGGTCATCGCGTTGTCCGCGACGACGACCGCCCCCGGCGCGAGCTTGGGTTTCACGGCCTCGAACGCCTCTTTGTACCGGTGTTTCTGGTGGTCGATGAGCACGCAGTCGAAGGGACCGTCGTAGCGCTCGATGGCGTCGAGGGCGTCGCCGTGTTCGTAGCTGGCGAGGTGGTCGACGCCCCCGCGCGAGAGGAACTCGCGGGCCTGGTCGAGTTCGTCCGCGTCGAACTCCGTGAGGACGACCTGTCCGTCCTCGGGGAGCGCCTGTGCCCACCAGTACGCCGAGTAGCCGAAGCCGGAGCCGAACTCGAAGACGCGCTCGGCGTCGACCATCCGGGCGAGCATCCGGAGGAGCCCGCCGACCTCGGGGCCGACGTGCGGGAAGTCGTGGGATTGGGCGTACTCGTCCATTTCGCGGCCGAGGTCGTCCGGTTCCGGCGCGGTGGCAGCGACGAAGCGGGCGATGTCGTCGGCAGGGATGTCCATACCGGACGTGCGGTCGAGAGCCTGTTAAAACTGCGCGGCGACGCTACCGGAACCGGCCCACCGGGTAGCCGACCTTCTCGGGTTCGGCGTGGAACCGGGTGACTATCTCGTCGTAGAGTTCGTTCCGGGTCGCCTGCATCCGCTTGGGGTGGACGAGGTACCGGAGCCGGAGGATGACCCACGTCTGTTCCATCCGGACGTTCACGGTGGGGCGCTCGTTGACCTCCAGTTCGACCGGCGTCTCGTCGAGTTTGCGCCGGTAGCGTTCGGTCCGGGCGGCCATCTCGTCGCCGAGGTACTCGTCGGCGACCTCGCGCATGGTCTGCTTCGCGAAGTCGAGGTCGGTCTCGTAGGACACCTGGACCTCCAGTTCGTTCCAGACGAACGGGAAGTCGTCGATGGCGTAGTTGAACACCTGCGAGGAGAGCACCATGCTGTTCGGGACCGTGACGGCCCGGCCGGAGGGCTGGTGCGAGGTGACGAGGTCGCCGTCGATCTCCCACAGCGTCGTGACGAGGAAGTCCACGTCGATGACGTCCCCGCGAGCGTCCTCGATGCGGATGCGGTCGCCGACCTGGTACGGCCGTTTGGCCATGATATACACCCAGCCCAGGAGCGAGGAGAGCGGCTGCTGGAGGGCGAAGGTGATGGCGAACCCGACGATACCCAGCGAGAACAGCACTCCCACCCACTGGCCGGTGAACACGCCCGCGACGGCGATGGCGGCCGCGACGATGAACGCGAGCCGGAGCACGTTCCGGACGTCGTGACGACGGCGTTTGTCGCGGACGATGCGTGCGAGGCCGATGCTCGTGAGCAGGTAGATGCCGTACGCCGCGCCGGCGATGGTGACCGAGAGCAGTCCCTTCCGGACCCACGGCTTCAGGGCCGCTGGTTCGACTCCCAGAACGCTTCCCTGCTCCCCCACGACCAGATTCCAGAGCGGGTCGAAGAACGTCACGCTGATGAACGAAAGCGCGGCGATGGCGAGCACCGTGTACCCGAGACGACGTTTCACGCCGAAGCAATGGGAACCCCGTGGGAAAACCGTTGTGCCACGTCGCCTTTTTTTGAGTGGGCCTCCAAGTCGGCGGTATGCCACAGGACATCGTCGAGCGTGTGGACGGACTCGTCCACCCCGAGACGCAGGTTCGCGACCACGGTATCGACCTGACGGTGAGTGCCATCCACGAGGTCGTCGGGCCCGGCCGCATCGACTTCGGTGAGGACGAACTGCAGGAGGCCGAGTTCGAGCCACACGAGCTGACGACCCGGAACCCGGGCGACGAGTACCAGTGGTGGGAACTCGACTCGGGCCAGTACGTCGTCCAGTACAACGAGTTCATGGTCGGCGAGGGTGCGGCACGCCTGCTCCTCCAGCCCCGCAACAAACTCATGGCCCGCGGAGCCTCGCACCCGACGGTGACTGTCGGCGATCACCTGCCGCTGATGCCGCTCTCGGTCGGTGGGGCCGGGCTCAACATCAAGGAGAACGCACGTATCTCGACGCTGGTCCCGGTTCACGCCGTCGACGACGGCCCGCTCGACAGCGAGACGACCGTCGTCGAGGACTGAGAGCCGACCCAGCGCGTTCTTTTTTCGACCCCTCCTTGGGAAGTGGTACCAACCATTAAGCCCTCCTCGGCCGAACTATCACGTGGGTGTTACTCCCAATGAGCGAAAAGAAAATCCTGCTGCTGGCCGGTGACTTCGTCGAAGACTACGAGATAATGGTGCCGTTTCAGGCACTCCAGGCGGTGGGCCACGAGGTCCACGCGGTCTGTCCGGAGAAGGAGACAGGCGAGACGGTCAAGACCGCCGTCCACGACTTCCGGGGGGACCAGACGTACCTGGAGACGCGCGGACACGACTTCGCCCTGAACGCGACGTTCGCCGACATCGACCCCGCGGAGTACGATGCACTGGTCGTCCCCGGCGGCCGTGCCCCCGAGTACCTCCGCAACTACGACGAGGTCATCTCGGCGGTCCAGCACTTCTTCGAGGCCGACAAGCCGGTCGCGTGTATCTGCCATGGCGCGCAGATTCTGGCAGCCGCGGGGGTCATCGACGGGTACGGCTGTACCGCCTACCCCGCACTGAAGTACGACGTGGAGGCGGCTGGTGGCGAATGGCATGACGGCGTCACGACCGACGGGAACCTCGTGACCGCACAGGCGTGGCCCGACCACCCCGAATGGCTCGCACAGTTCCTCGACGTGCTGGGAACCGAGATCGCCCACGAAGAACCTGTCACGGCGGACGACTGAGCGGGACGGCAGTACCTGCGGGACGCGGCGAACTGATATATTCGCCCGGCGTACTTCTCTCATGAAGACGGGTCCCCGGGCTCCTGCTGTCGGCGTCCTCAGTTTGCACAGCAGCAAGGAGACGAAAGCCATCTGTAACGCCCTCGTGGCGCTTGGCGCGCACGCCGAGTGGCTCCGCGAGGAGAACACGACCATCCGGATACGCGACGGCGAGGTCGAACTCGACCCGCCGGTCGACGTCGTGGTGAACCGATTGCTGCTCTCGAAGGCGGACGCACCGCTCGAAGAGCTGTGTCTCGCGAACCGGTTCGCGACCCTCCGACCCACGCTGAACCACCCCGAACACGTTCTGACCGCGCTCGACAAGTACGCGACCGCCATCGCCCTCGTCGAGAACGATATCCCGGTGCCCGACGCCGTATTGGCGCTCGATTATCACCAGTTCAACGAGGAACTCCGGTCGTTCGGCGAGAAGGCCGTGTACAAGACGGCCATCGGCACGAACGGGGCCGGCACCTGGCTGGTCGAGACGGACGAACAGAAGACGCCGAGCGTCGGGATGAAACAGGCGTTCCTCCAGGAGTACGTCGAGACCAAGGGGGACCGCCACCGTGACATGCGGGTGTACGTGGTCGGCAACGAGGTCATCGGCTCGATGTTCCGGTACGCGCCGCCGGGGGACTGGCGGACCAACGTCGCCCTGGGCGGCGAGGTCGAAGACGCGGGCGACGCACTGACCGACGAGGTGGCCGACCTCGCGCTGCGGGCGACCGAGGTGCTCCAGCTGGACTACGCGGGCGTCGACGTGGTCGAAGGACCCGACGGGTGGTGCGTCCTCGAAGTCAACCCCACGGCCGGGTTCAAGGGGCTGTACGAGGCGACCGGCATCTCTCCCGCGCCGTACATCGCGAAACTCGCCATCGAGCGTGCCGGTGGGGAAGTCGAGATGGCGCGCGTCACCGAACTCGCCGCAACGCTCGACGACTCCATCCCGGCATGTGCCCCGCTGGCGGTCACCGACGGTGCTGACCCGGCGACCGTCGGCTACATCGAGGAGGTGACCGTCATCGGGACCAGCGGTGCCGAGACGGTGTTCGCGAAGTCCGACACCGGTGCAGGGCGGACCAGCATCGACACGCGGCTGGCGGCCGCCATCGGTGCCGGTCCCGTCACGAACAGCATCAGGATCAAGTCCGGCAGTCTGAAAGGTGGCCGCGTGCGGCCCATGGTCGACGTGGTCGTCGACCTCGGCGGCGAGCGCCACACCGTCCAGGCAAGCGTGGAGGACCGCAGCCACATGGAACACCCCGTGTTGCTCGGGCGGGACGTGCTCCAGTACTATCACGTGAACATCAATACCCGGGCCGACGGGAGCGCGTGAGGGGCAGTTTCTACCGGGTACCCCCCTGCAGGCGGGTGATTACGGCACGAACATATCGTTACCGGGTGGTGACGACGTGACAGGGTGTTGTTTTCGTGACCCCGGACCGCGCAAGCTATACCATGTCACAGCCTATCTATGAGCATGGATACCGGCGGGAGGGACGACATGGATCCCTTCTTCGAAGAGTTCGAGAGGTTGTTCAGCGACGCGCTGGGGGGTCGCTTCGATAGCAGCGGTTGGCTATCAGACAGGATTCTCTGGAGCGTATACCAGGAGCAGGACGAGGTGTTCGTCGTCGCGGACGTCCCAGGTGGGGTCGACCGAGAGGACATCGCGATCCGCTGTACGGGCCGAACCGCGTCGTTGCGTGTGAGCCACCCGTACGCAGGGGAGTGGTCGGTGTCGCTCCCGACGACCGTCGAGACGAGCCCGGCCAGTACCCGGTACACCAACGGCGTGCTGGAGCTCGTCTTCGAGAAGGCACCGACCGTCACGGTCGAGTAGCCGCTGTTTCCCCGTTCTGAAGGGTCGCACGGCTAGCCGGCGCTGTGCCCGTTTTTCGACGGCCGATATCGATTCGGCCGATATCGACTCCACCGAGAGACCGTCTCGCGCTTAGCGCCGCCGGTCGGCCGCAGCCACGAGGTCGCCGACGCGCCCGGCATCGACCGGGTTCGTGGTCTCTCCCTCGGTCTTGAGCGCGGTACCGACGATGACACCGTCGGCCAGTTCGAGCGTCTGTGCGACGCTGGTCTGGGTCACGCCACTCCCCACGAACAGCGGAATCTGGGGGAATCGCTCGTCGAGCAGGGCCCGCGCGTCTTCGAGCACGTCGTGTGAGGTCGGGTCCCCGGTCCCGCTACCGGAGACGATGATGCCGTCGGCGAGACCGCGCTCGCAGGCGTCGGCGAGTTCGGCCCTCATCGACCGGTCACCGAGCGGTGCGGCGTGTTTGACGCCCACGTCGACGAGGACGGCCACGTCGGCGTCGAGTCGGTCGCGCAGGCGCATCGTCTCGTGGGCCTGCCCCTGCAGGAGGCCCTGGTCGGTGACGGTCGCACCCACGTGGACGTTCACTCTGACGTAGTCCGCGTCGACCGCGGCCGCGATGGAGAGCGCAGCCTCGGCGTCGTTCCGCAGGACGTTCACGCCGACCGGCACGTCGGTCTGGTCGACGAGGTCCTGGCAGAACGCGGTCATCGACGCGACCACGTGCTTGGGCACGTCGTCGGGGTAGAACGGTGCGTCGCCGAAGTTCTCGACCATGATACCGTCGACGCCGCCAGCTTCGAGTGCCTGGGCGTCCGCCAGCATGCGTTCGCGGATGGCTGCGCGGTCACCCTCGAACCGGGGTGCACCCGGCAGGGGCGGGAGGTGGACCATCCCGATGACCGGCTTCGCGGTGCCGAAGAGGGGCTCGCAGTTCATACTGCCGCGTTGCTCGGCCAGCGCGATAAACGACCCCTTCTGGGCTGGCAGGCGGAGACGGCGGCTACCGGCAAAGTCGACAGCCTCCGGCACGGGTTTCAAACCCGGTAGCCAACCCCGACCCATGAGCGACCTCTTCAGTTCTCTCACGATTCGCGAGACCACGCTCTCGAACCGGGTGATGGTCTCCCCGATGTGCCAGTACTCCTGCGAGTTCGACGGGCTGGCGACGGCCTGGCACCAGCAACACCTCGGTAGCCGCGCCGTCGGCGGAGCCGGCCTCGTCATGTCCGAGGCCACCGCGGTCACCCCCGAGGGCCGTATCTCACCGCGAGACCTCGGTATCTGGAGCCAGGAGCACGCTGACGCCCTCGCGCCGGTCACCCAGTTCATCCGGACGCAGGGGTCGGTCCCGGCCATCCAGCTCGCCCACGCGGGCCACAAGGGGACGAAGTCGCCCCCGTGGGACGGCTCCGAACCTGTCTCGCCCGACGAGGGCGGCTGGGTCGCCCCCTCGCCGTCGGCCGAGGCGTACCCGTACGACGACGACAAGCAGGTCGAGACGATGTCGACCGAGGACGTCGAGCAACTCGTCGACGACTTCGCACAGGCCGCCAGCTACGCGCTGGACGCCGGCTTCGAGGTCGCCGAGGTCCACGCGGCTCACGGCTACCTGCTCCACGAGTTCCTGTCGCCGGTGACCAACAGGCGCGAGGACCGCTACGGCGGCGACTTCGAGGCGAGAACGAGAATCGTCCGCGAGGTCACCGAGGCGGTCCGACAGGTGTGGCCCGACGAGAAGCCGGTGTTCGTGCGCGTTTCGGCCACGGACTGGCTCCCGGACCGCGAGTCGTGGGACCTCGACCAGACGGCCCGGCTCGCGGGCGACCTCGCCGACCTCGGCGTCGACCTCGTCGACGTGTCTGCGGGTGGGCTACACCCGGACCAGCAGCTGCCCGACACCGGCCCGAACTACCAGGTCCCGTTCGCCGAGCGCGTCGCCGCGGAGACCGAGGCACTCGTCGGGGCTGTCGGCGGCATCACGACCGGCCAGCAGGCCGACGCCCTCATCCGGAACGGGCGCGCGGACCTCGCCATCGTCGGCCGGGAACACCTCCGGGACCCCTACTTCACGCTCCACGCCGCCGAGGAACTCGGCCGTGAGGACGCGGTGGAGTGGCCGGTCCAGTACCGGCGCGCGGTGTAGCGGATACAAACCTCGAGGGACGTTCCAGACCCGTGGATATCCGGGTCAACTATCATTATCTTCTCGGGAGAAGTTCGAGAACGCATGCCTGCACACGGTCACAACCTCACGGACTACGAGGCACTGCGCGAGAACTTCTCCTGGGACGATATCTACGCCGAGGCCGACTGGGACGCCCCGGACCGGCTGAACATCGGCCACGAGGTGTGCGACCGCCACGCCGAGGACCGCTCCCGGGTCGCACTCTACTACGTGGGGACCGACGGCGAGACGGAGACGGTCCCGTTCTGGGAGCTGCGAGACCGCTCGAACCGGTTCGCGAACGTCCTCGACGAACTCGTCGACGAGGGTGACCGCGTCTTCTCGTACATGCCGCGGGTCCCCGAGCACTACGTCGCGCTGGTCGGGACACTCAAGACCGGCGCGGTGTGGGGCTCGGTGAACGAGCGCTTCGGCCCGGACGGCATCTCCTACCGGCTCGACGACTGTGACGCGAAGGTGGTCGTCACTACCGCAGAGAACCGCGACACCATCGACCGGGCGCTCGAAGACGCCCCCTCGGTCGAACACGTCATCGTCCTCTCGCGGGACGGCCGTGGCATCCGGCAGGGCGACATCAGCTTCCGGGCGGCCGTGGAAGACGCGAGCCGCGAGTACGAGCCCGCCGAGACCGGCGGCGAGGACGACGCGCTCCTCTACTACACCAGCGGGACGACCGGGTTGGCCAAAGGCGTCCAGCACAAGCACCGCTGGGTCGCGGGCGTCGCGGCCACCCAGCGATTCGCGGTCGACCTCCAGCCCGAGGATTGCTACTGGTCGACGGGCGACCTCGGCTGGCTCACCGGCCCCATCAACACCCTCGGCGCGTGGTTCTGGGGCGCGACCCTGTTCACCTACGAGGGCGAGTTCGACCCCGAGACCTGGGCCGACCTGCTCGACGAGTACCCGATCTCCGTCCTCTTCTCGGTCCCGACCGCCTACCGCATGCTCCGGGCGAACGAGGCGGTCCTCGACGGGAAGTCGCTGGACCTGCGCCACGCGCTCTCCATCGGTGAACCGCTCTCGGGTGGTGTCGTGGAGTGGGCAGAGGACCGCCTCGGTGTGACCGTCCACGACACCTACGGCCAGACCGAGACGGGCAACATGATAATCAACAACTACCCGACGATGGATGTCAAGCCGGGCAGCATGGGCCGACCGCTCCCCGGTATCGAGGCGGCGGTCGTGGACCCCGAGACCGGCGAGGAGCTCGAACCGGGCGAGACCGGTGAGATCGCCCAGCGCGGGGAGTACCCCTGCTTCTTCGCGGGGTACTGGCAGAAGCCGGAGAAGACGGAGGACTGTTTCGTGAATGATTGGTACCTGTCCGGCGACCTCGCGCACATTGACGAGGACGGCTACTTCTGGTTCGAGGGCCGGGCCGACGACGTCATCCTCTCGTCGGGCTACCGCATCGGCCCGTTCGAGGTCGAGTCCTCGCTGGGTGAACACCCCGCCGTCGCCGAGGCCGCCGTGGTTCCCAAGCCCCACGAAGAGCGCGGGAACATCGTGAAGGCGTACGTCGTCTGCACCGACGAGTACGAGGGGTCGGATGCCCTCGTGACCGAGCTACAGGACCACGTGAAAGACGAGCTCTCGGCGCACGAGTACCCACGTGAGATAGAGTTCGTCGCGGACCTGCCGAAGACCGTCACGGGAAAGATTCGGCGCACGGAACTCCGGGACCGGACCGCGGACCCGACGGCCTGAGAGCTAGGCCACGAAATCCGGAAAACAGCGACTCGACGTTCTCTCCGATTCTATTCTTCGGTGCGTTCGATGTGGTCGACCTGTTTCTTCTGGACCGTCATCGCGCCGACCGTCCCGCCGAGGACGAACAGCAACAGGGCTGCCAGGAGCGCGAGTGGCGGGAACAGCACCATCACGAGTATCACCGACCCGAATCCGACGAGAACCACTGCCTGAACCAGTTTCGATGTCCTCGCGCGGGCGAGATACACCGGGAACAGCAAGATTCCGATGATGACCGATCCGAACTCGGCGAGTCCCCCCAGAACCCGTCGTACGTCTATGGTGCGCGACCCCCCAAATTGTCGCATACATTAAGCTAAGCCAGCCCAGTTTATCTGGTTTTCCCGGGGATGTGCGGGTAGTTTCACGGTAAGTGAGTGATGGGGAGGAGAGTACCGCTCGGTAACCTGGAAATTCAACCAGGGCGGTATAAATCGAGTGCAGTGCGACGGTTCAGTCGTCTTTCCACTTGATGGAACAGCCCTGCGACGGCTGCCATTCGAGGTCGACTTCTTCCCCGGCCAGCAGCGCGTCGATGGCCTCGCGGATGTGGAAGCGCGTCGGCTCGGCGTCGGGGTTCATCGCGTCGTCGAGGCGACCCTGGTAGACGAGCTGGAACTCCCCATCCGAATTTTCGAACAGGAACGGGTCGGGTGTGCAGACCGCGCCGTACTCCTTCGCGACTGCCTGGCTCTCGTCGCGGAGGTAGGCGTCGTACTGGATGCGGCCGTCCTCGGTCCACTCCTGCATCGCCTCGTAGGAGTCGTCAGGGTACTCCGCCTCGTCGTTCGGGTTGATGCCGACCACGGCCACCTCGTCGTACTCGTCGGCGAGTTCGTTCAGGAGGCCGAACTTGGCCTGCGCGTATGGGCAGTGGTTGCAGGTGAACACGACGAGCAGCCCCTCGTAGTCACTGAAATCGTCGAGAGAGTAGGTGTTCCCGTCGACGCCGGGGAGTTCGAAGTCCGGTGCGGCGTCACCTTTCTGCATGTCGGTGTCGGAGTCGAGCAGAACCATGTGCAGGAGTAGTCGCGCCCGGTGTTAGTGGTTTTCGCTCGGGGACACCGGGGAAAGGGTTTTGTCCGGTCGCTCTGCACGAGGGCACAGAGGGCAAGACACGTGGCACTCTCACCCACCGCACTCGGCGCGGGTCTGGTCTGCTTCCTCGTCGCGGCCATCGCGGTCAGGAACCCCCGGGTCAACGGCCTCCGTGGTGACCTCCCCGACGAGGCGACGACCGCCGAACGGCTCGCCGCCTCCTTCGTCGCCGGCATCCTGTTCCTGTTCGGACTCGTGCTGTTCTATCTCGGCCTCGGGCTCTGAGAGGTGGAGCCGGACGCGGGTGACCCACTCCACCTCCACATCCCTCCCCGCATCGCCCCGCACCTCCACATCCCTCCCCGCATCGCCCCGCACCTCCACGTCCCTGCGGTTGCAGAAACGATGGTTCCGCTTCCATATCAGGAGAAAGATACTTCGTGCAGAGGAACACGTGTTAGTGTATGACAGAGCGCGCGTCGTGGTTCTCGCCGAAGCGGTTCGCCGTCGCCCTGGTCACGGTTGGCATCGGGGCGGTGGTCGGGATGGAGTACGTCCCGCTGGTCGGCACGTACGTCGGCACGCTGTTCGGCGCGTTCGTCGTCGGGCTCGCGTTCGACGAGAAGCCGACGCTTGAGGCCGGGGTCGCCGCGGTCCTCGCGGTCTTCGGCGTCAGTCTGGCGGCGAAGCTCATCGGTGACGGCCTCATCGGGGCCATCATCGGCCTCATCACGCTGAACCCGCAGGCGCTGGCCATCTCGGCCGGGTTGAGCTTCGCGACGGGGACGTTCGGGGCCCACTTCGGCAACGACCTGCGCGACGGCCTCACCAGACCCGTCGACGAGTCTGGCCGGCTTCCCGACGACCGGTAGGTGCTGCCCGACATGACACGCCACTTCGAAACAGCACGCGACCGGAACACCTCACGACCATGAACGAGAGAGACACCCAGGGATGGTCACGCCGCGACCTGCTCACGAGCGCCGCGACGGGCGGCGTCCTCGTCGGGCTGGGTGCCGTCGTCCTCGACCGGATGGACCGCTACATCGTCGGTGCGCGGGAGGCCGACGCTGCCACCGCCGCCGCGTCCGTCTCGGACGTGCACCACGAGCGCATCGAACTCGGTGGGGACTCCCCACTGACGCTCATCGTGGGGGCCTACTCGGAGGCCAGCAGCCAGTCACTGCGCACCCGCGAGGACGTGGCGTTCGTCCAGCCCGACCGGACGCTTTCGCTCTACTCGACTCCCGGCGACGCCGCCAGTGACCGCGTCACGGCCGGCGACCAGATTCTCCCGTGGGGCATCGACCGCGTCGACGCCGACGTGGCCCACGGCGAGGGAGCGACGGGTGAGGGGGTCCACGTGGGTATCATCGACAGCGGCATCGACGCGAGCCATCCCGACATCGAGGCGAACCTCGCGGACCCCTCGGACGACGGGAACCACCGGGCGTGGGCGGAGTGCCGGGGTGAGAACTGCACCCACCCGTGGTCGGACGACGGTGGCCACGGCACCCACGTCGCCGGCACCGTCGCCGCTGCCGCCAGTGACGGGGGTGTCGTCGGCGTCGCCCCGGACGCGACGCTGCACGCGCTGAAGGTGTGCGGGGCGGGCGGTGGCTGCCGAACCTCCGATATCGTCGGGGCCATCCGGCACGCGGCCGACCAGGGCTGGGACGTGGTGAACCTGAGTCTCGGGTCGGCACAGCCGTCGCCGGCGCTGCAGGCCGCCGGGCAGTACGCCCGCGCCGCAGGGGTCCTGCTGGTCGCGGCCGCCGGCAACCGCGGCCAGCCGGACTCGGTGGGCTACCCCGCAGCCTACGACGAGTTCGTCGCCGTCTCCGCGACCGACATCGAGGACGAGATTGCCGCGTTCTCCTCGACCGGTCCGGCGGTCGACATCGCGGCTCCCGGCAAGGGCGTCTGCTCGTCCCTCGTGGACGGGTACGGCGTCCGCGATGGCACGTCGATGGCCGCACCCCACGCAACCGGGGCTGTCGCACAGCTGCTCGCCGCCGGGTACTCGCCGTCCGAGGCTGTCGACCGGCTCGGCACGACCGCCGAGGACCTCGGGCTGGCGAGCGATGAGCAGGGAGCCGGCCTCCTCGACGTGGCGGCAGCACTGGGCTACGACTCCAGTGACGACGGCACCGGCGACGGGACGCGCTGTCACACCGGAGAGTGACACCGGCTCCCTGCCGGCGACCCTGTGGAGAGGTCCACGCTTATTACCCACCATCCCGAGGGTTCGCCTATGCCCGAACTCACCATCTCTCCGGAACAGCAGGCGTTCCTCGAATCGGTCCGAAGCGAGATACAGGCCGAGGTTCGGTACGGACACGTCAGACCCCAGGACGCGCTCCAGTACCTCATCGACAACTACGACGGCGACGACATCGACCTCGAGATGGAGGGGGCCGCGGCGTCGCCCGCCCAGACCGAGGAGGTCGACTGGTCGAGTGACGAAGACGACGCCGATGAGGAACAGGAAGCCGCGGAAGCGGTCTCGGCCGCGGACTCGGACGAGGACGCGACCGCCGAAGCCGACGGCGGCTCGACCACCGACTCGACCCCGGACAGTGGCGAGGACCGCCTCAACGCCATGATGAACCTCATGGACACCCACGAGGACAAGTGGCGCGAGGCGAGCAAGGAGGACGCCCGGTACGAGGTCGACATGCCCGACGGGACGACCGAGTACGTCCAGACGAAAGACGACGTGCGAGCACACCTGTTCAAGAACTACTGAGAACCCGCGGCAGGTTCGACACACCGGCGAAGCGCGACGGTGAAGAAACGCTTTTGAGGCACCCACGTGGTGTTGGGTAGTATGAGCGCACGGGACGACCTGCTCGAACTGCTGCTGGAGAACGCTCGTCACACGACGGCGGACCTCGCCCGGATGACCGACATGACCGAGGAGGAGGTAGCAGCAGCGGTCGCGGCGCTCGAAGACGAGGGCGTCGTCCGTGGCTACCAGGCCATCGTCGACTGGGACGAGACCGACCGCGAACTCGTTCGCGCGACGGTCGAACTCAACGTCACGCTCGACCGCGAGACGAGCTACCAGGACATCGCAGAGCGCATCGCGCGCTTCCCGCAGGTGAAGACCCTGCGGCTCGTCAGCGGCGACTACGACTTCCTGATGGAGGTCGAAGACGAGTCGATGCACGACGTCTCCATCTTCATCTCGGAGAAGGTCGCACCCGTGCCAGAGGTCACCCAGACGGTCACCCACTACGTCATGACGACGTACAAGGACCGGGGTGTCACCTTCGGTGACGGCGACGACGACGACCGCCTCTCCGTCTCACCGTGACCATGAAGGTCTCAGACAGGGTGTCCTCGGTCCCGCCGTCGGGCATCCGCAAGTTCTTCGAACTCGCCGAGGAGCGCGACGACGTCATCTCGCTGGGTGTCGGTGAACCCGACTTCTCTGCGCCGTGGGCGGCCCGCGACGCGGCCATCGACGCCCTCGAACGCGGGAAGACGAGCTACACCGCCAACCGGGGCAAGCGCGAGCTACGCGAGGAGATATCGCGACACGTCGCGAAGCTGTACGACCAGCACTACGACCCGGACGAGGAGATTCTGGTCACGACGGGCGTCAGCGAAGGCGTCGACGTGGCCCTGCGGGCGCTGGTCGACCCGGGCGATACGGTCGCGGTCGTCGAACCGGCGTACATCTCGTACGTCCCCGGCGTCATCTTCGCCGGCGGGGAACCGCTCCGCATCCAGACGAAAGAGGAAGACGAGTTCAAACTGACCCGCGAGGCACTGGAGTCGGCCGGAGCCGACGAGGCCGACCTGTTGATGCTGTGCTACCCGAACAACCCGACCGGGGCGGTCATGACCGAATCCGACCTCGAACCCATCGCGGCGTTCGCCCGGGAACACGATTTGACGGTCATCTCCGACGAGATCTACGCGGACCTCCAGTACGAGAACGACCACACGTCTATCGCGACTCTGGAGGGCATGCGCGAGCGCACCGTCGTCTTCAACGGCTTCTCGAAGGCCTACGCGATGACCGGGCTCCGGCTCGGCTACGCGATGGCCCCGCCCGAAGCCATCACCGCGATGAACCGGATTCACCAGTACGTCATGCTGTCCGCGCCGACGACCGCCCAGCACGCCGCGCTGGAAGCGCTCCGGAGCTGTGACGACGAGGTCGAGTACATGGTGAACCAGTACGACCGGCGTCGCCGGTTCGTCCTCTCCCGCTTCGAGGAGATGGGCATCGACTGCTTCCGGGCGCGTGGGGCGTTCTACGTCTTCCCAGAGGTGCCCGACGGCTACACGTCCGAGGAGTTCGCCGAGGCCCTGCTGAAGGAGCAGGGCGTCGCAGCGGTCCCGGGCAGTGCCTTCGGCGAGAGCGGCGAAGGCCACCTGCGCGTCTCCTACGCGACCGGCCTCGACGAGTTGCGCGAGGCGATGGACCGCATCGAGGCGTTCGTCTCGGAGTGAGGCCGCGGCGGGGGTTCGGGTTCTCCAGCCTGCTATGCCCCTCCTGTCATACTCCGGGAACGTTCTTCACGCTGGGGAGCGACTTCTCACCCATGCCCGACTATCGCCCACTTCTGCCGGACGACCGCGAGGTCTTCCACGCGTACACGAGCTACGCGTTCAGACCCCACCAGGAGCCGGACGAGTTCGACCCCGAGGCCGACCACTGGACGCTCGGGGCGGACCGCGCCCTCTACGACGGCGACGACGTACTCTGTGTCTGCCGGCACTACTGGTTCGAGACGACATGGCGCGGCGTCGACATCGAGATGCCGGGCCTCTCGGCGGTCGCCTCGCCGCCCGAGTACCGGCGGGACGGGAACGTCCGCCAGATGCTGCTCGATTCGTTGAAAGAGTACCGCGAGCGGGGCGCACCGCTCTCCGCGCTCTGGCCGTTCAAGTACAGCTTCTACCGCAAGTACGGCTGGGACACGACCAACCACCGGGGCGAGCTGGAGTTCGACCCCGAGGTGCTCGCGGACGTCGTCGCCGACGTCGGTGACGAGGGGCGGTTCCGCAAACTCGACGGCGACGACTGGGAAGCCGTCGACGCGGTCTACCGCGAGATGACCGCAGGTGAGGACCTCTCCATCGACCGCACCGAGGACTGGTGGCGTCACCACTGGTTCGAGGGCTGGGGCTCGGACCCCTACGTCTACGGCTGGGAGCGCGACGGCGAGGTCGCGGGCTACGTCAACTACAAGATCGAATCCGACGACGGCGACAAGACGTTCGCCGGCTGGGAACTCGGCGCGGTCGACCACGAGGCTTTCCTGCACTGTCTTCGCTTCATCTACTCCCACGACTCGCAGGTCTCGACCGTGACCCTGCACACCGACCCCGACCCGGTCCTCCTCGACCTGGTCGACGACCCACAGAACGTCACGGCGAGACGCAAGACTGGCCCGATGGTTCGCGTCGTGGACGTGGTCGACGCGCTGGAGACCATCCCGTACCCGTCGGGTATCGAGACGAGCCTCGTCTTCGATGTCGAGGACCCGCTCGCGGACTGGAACCACGGTCGGTTCGAACTCGTCGTCGAGGATGGCACGGGAACCTGCACCTCGACGGATGCAGCCCCCGACGTGACCCTCGACATCGCGGCACTCTCACAGCTCGTCATCGGCTACAGGCCCCTCTCTCGACTGGTGAAAACGGCCGGCATCGACGCGCCCCGGCCTGCCCGCGAAGACCTTGCCGCACTGTTCCCGCCGCGGACCGTCTTCTGCCGGGACTCCTTCTGAGGCGGCCGCGTCGCTGACGCGCTATGCCACGTTCTGTTCGTCGTGCAACTCCCCAGCGTCGAACCGGTCGCTCGACAGGGGCTCGATGTCGACCAGCGACGCCTCGCCGTCACAGACGAGTTCGGTGATGATCTGGCCGACTGCGGGGGCGTGCTGGAAGCCGTGGCCCGAGAAGCCGATGGCGTTGACGAACCCCGGTATCGTCTCTTCAAGTATCGGGTGGTGGTCGGGCGTCACGGCGTACAGGCCCGCCCAGCCGCGCTTGATTCTGGTCTCTGGGCCGAAGTAGCCGGCGTAGTCCGCGGCGTGTTCGACCGCGTCAATCATCCAGTCGAGGTCGGCATTCCCGTCGAAGCCATCGGGGTCCACGTCGGGGTCCTCCGCAGCGAAGTGCCCGCCGACGATGGCACTCCCCTCGCGTTCGGGCCGGAAGTACGAGCCCGTGTCGAGGTCGATGGTGAGCGGCACGTCGTCCGGGACCGGCGTCTCCGGGTCGACGACGGCGACCTGCCGCCGCCGTGGGGCAACGGGGAGGTCGAGGCCGGCCATCTCGGCGATTCGTCCGGCCCATGGGCCCGCCGCGTTCACGACGAAGTCGGCGTCGAGGTTGTCATCCGGTGTCTCCACGCCGACCACTTCGCCGTCCTCGCGTCTGATAGCCGTGACCGCCGTCTTGGTGCGTATCTCCGCGCCTGCCTCGGTCGCGGCCTGCGAGAACCCCTGGAGTGCGAGGTGCGGGTCCGCGAAGCCATCGGCCGGACAGAACGTCGCGGCCCGGAACTTCCCGGCGTCGAGTTCCGGGCAGACCTCACTCGCCTCCTCCGGACTCAGGAGTCGGCTGTCGACCCCCTCCTCGTTCTGCATCTCGACGTTCGCCGCGAAGGCCTCGGCCGTCGCTTCCTCGCGCGCGAGCAGGAGGTACCCCGCACGCCGGTAGGCGATGTCGATGCCGAACTCCTCCTCGAACGACTCCCAGACGCGGACGCTCTCGCGGGAGAGCTGGACGTTGACCCGCGTCGAGAACTGGTGTCTGATACCGCCTGCCGAGCGTTCGGTGCTGCCCGAGCCGATACTGCCCTTCTCGCAGACGACCACGTCGATGCCACGGTCGGCGAGCGAGTAGGCGGTGGCGAGGCCCACGATTCCGCCGCCGATGACGACTACGTTCATAACCCACCCACGCGGTGTCGGGTGTTAACCGTTCCCGCCTGCCTGCCGTCGGCACGACTGTCCAGTCGAGGGCGACGAGGCCGGAGCGGACGCCTCGCTCTCCGTCGGGGGCATGTGACATCGGCCACGAAAGGTAAATAGGGTTATTGCGTAGTACGGCACAGTCGCTCAGCCATGCATTCGCCACCATCGACAGGTTGCTCTCGATTTTCGGCACGGTGGGTGATTGCATGAGCGAGCAAAGCGAGTTCCTGCGAGGCCGCCGGACGGCGGGTCCGGAGGTCGGTACATGAACGACCGGACACGGACGACGGAGCGTTCGCTCCCCATCCTCGACCGTGTCGGTGACGCGTTCTTCGCACTCGACACCGGGTGGCGGTTCACCTACATCAACGACCGCGCCGAGTCGATGCTGAAGCGCTCTCGCAGCGACCTCATCGGGCGGGTCATGTGGGACGAGTTCCCCGAGACGGTCGAGACGCAGTTCCCCGAGGGGTTCCACCAGGCCATGGAGACGCAAGAGCCGGTCTCCTTCGAGGTGTACCACCACCCGCTCGACACCTGGTTCGAGGCGCGGGCGTACCCCGCGCCGTCCGGACTCTCCGTCTACCTCCGGGACATCACCGACCGCAAGGACCGCGAGAACGAACTCGCCCAGCACGCCCGGGTTGTCGAGGCGGTCCACGACGGCGTCATCACGGTCGACGACGAGAACCGCATCGCCAGCGTGAACGAGGCCATCGAGACCACGATGGGCGCGACCCGGGACGAGTTGGTGGGCGAACCCATCCGCCGCCTCCCCGAACTCGCCTCCATCAACGCGGAGGGCGCGATGGCCATGGGCGAAGCCATCGGGAAGATACAGTCCGGCAACGCCCGGCACTCACGGTTCGAACTCGAGTTCACCAACGCCGACGGCGAGCAACGCGTCGGTGAGATGCGGATGGTCGCCCTCGGCGAGGGGCAAGCAAGCGTCGCCGGCGTCATCCGGGACGTGACCGAGCAGCGCGAGTACGAGCGCATGGTCGGGTCGCTCCACGAGGTCACGCGCTGGCTGTTCCAGGCCGAGGACGCCGCCGAGATCTGTTCCGTGGCGGTCCACGCCGCCGGCGAGATGCTCGACCTGCCGATCAGCGGGGTCTGGCTCATCAACGACGAACAGGGCGTCCTCGACCCCATGGCGGCCACGATGGACGCCCACACCGAACTCGGCGGCCTCCCGCAGTTCTACGAGGGGGAAGGGCTGGTGTGGGACATCTACCGCGAGGGCGAGGCCCAGGTGTTCGACGACCTTACCGCGGTCGACGGGGTTTACAATCCCAATACGCCACTCAACAGCGAGATAATCGTCCCTATTGGCCCCCACGGGGTCATGATGACCGGGTCGACCCAGGTCGACGGCTTCGACGAGACCGACCTCGAACTCATGTCGCTGCTGGCCTCGAACACCGAGGCCGCCCTCGACCGGGCCGAACGCGAGAAACTGCTCCAGGACAGAAAGCAGAGTCTCGCCCGGCAATCCGAACGTCTGCGGGCGGTCGCGAACATCCTCTCCGACGACCTGCAATCGCACCTCGACACGGTGGCGAGCGAGTTCCAGGGCAAGGAAGAGGCCGACGCGGCCGAGACGCTGACCCGCGCCGAGGAGCTGGTCGACGACATCCTCGAGTTCGCCCGGGACCAGACCTCCATCGGCTCGCGCTCCTCGGTCGACTTCGAGAGCGCCCTCGCCGACGCCCTCGACGCCTCCATCGCCGAGGACATGACGGTCTACCTCGAGTTCGAGGGCAGGCTGCGGGCCGAGCGCGACCGATTCGTCCACATGCTCGAGACCGTCTTCAACGACATCTGCGCCCGGGCCGGCGACGAGATGGCGACGGTCCGCATCGGCCCCATCGAGGACGACGCGACGGGCCGACCGACCGGGTTCTATATCCTCGACGACGCCGAGAAGATACCCGAGACGGAGTTCGACCGGGTGTTCGAACCCGCGACGACAGCGGAGTCCGACGACGTTGGGCTCGGGCTGGCCGTCGCCCGCGAAATCGCAGAGGCCCACGGCTGGGAGGTCGACGTGTCGACCGGCCAGGCCGGCGGCACGCAGTTCTCCCTGACGGGGCTGGTGACGTTCGAAGTCACGCGGCAGTGAGTGTTCGATGACGGGAGACGACGGCTCCGAGCAGGCAGACTCCCCTCGACTGTGGGAGCACGTCCTCGGTTTCGTCACCATTCCGGTGCTGGTCGCGTCGGTACTGGTCGGCGCGTACGTCCTCACGCCCGGTGACCCCTTCTCGTGTGGATTCGTGAGTTCGCGAGCGTCGTGGCTTTGTCCGTGGATGCAGGAATTCAGAGGAAACGTGTACTGGCTCGTAGTCCTCTTCTTCGGGGGCAGTGTGTGCCTCGCGATGGCCATCAGCTACTCGCGGCTGTTCGTTCGAGAATTGCTGGACCGGTAAGCTGGTCACGGACGAACTCGAGTCCTCGAAAACGGCACCGACGAGAAGAATCAGTCAGTCAGTCCGCGCCAGGTCCTGGCACACGCGCCGGTAGGCGTCGTGGTCCGACAGTTCAGTGATGGTCTCGTCGATCTGGGCGCGCATCACGTGCAGGCGGTCCTCCAGTCGCGAGTACTTCTCCGACGCCCGGAGCTCGGCTTCCGTCTTCTGGGAGTCGAGCAGCGCCTTCTTCGAGGCGAGCGCGAAGAACTCCTGTATCTGCTCGTCGTAGGTCGAGCGCAACAACAGTTGGTCGATGATCTCGAGCAGGTCGTCCTTCGAGACGGGTTTGACGAGGTAGTCGTCGAAGCCCATCTGGATGATGTCGAAGTCCGGTTCGACCGCCGTGACCATCGCGATGCGGGTGTCGAGTTCGCGGTCGCGGATGGTCGAGAGGACCTCGTCGCCGGAGAGGCCGGGCATCCGCCGGTCGAGCAGGACGATGTCGACCTCTTCCGAGATGGCTTCGAGCGCCTGTTGGCCGTTGTACGCCGTCTTGACGGTACACGCGTCTCTCAGCCACGCCGCATACAGGTTGGCGAGGTCGGGTTCGTCCTCGACGATGAGTGCGACTGGACCCTCAGCCATCGCCCAGACCACCCACGTAGGTCTGCATGATAGGGTCATTGATACTTGGTGTATAAGTAGATGACGGGGGTGCAATCGGTGATAACCACACGAATCTGACCTGACAGGCAACGTGCCCGTCGTGGAGAGAAACAGCCGCGGGGGCGGACTTACGCGAGTTCGTTTTCGATGACAGCGCGGAGGGTCGCGATCTCGTCTGCGTCGTATCTGAGGTCGGTCCACGAGACGGAGAGTTCGAGGACCCCATCGCGCATGCCCGACCCGATGTGTTCGACCGGGGCGACGCCGTCGAAGGCCTCTCGGACCGCCTCGGGCTCGGTCGTCTGGATGAGGGCGCGGCCGGGCTGTTCGTGGAACAGCAGGCCGGTCTGCTCGTCACGCGACGTGAGCCCACCGTTCTCCGGAAGCTCGACCGAGAGGCCGGCATCGGCGTGGACCATCTCCGCCAGCGCGACGGCGAGCCCACCGTGGCTCACGTCGTGGACCGCCTCGACGTGCTCGGCGTCGGCCACGTCCGCCAGTGCGGCGACGAAGTCCGCGGGGTTCTCCGGAAGTTCCGGGAAGCGGTCGCTGCCACCGGCCTGTGCGAGGTACTCGGAGCCGCCGAGGCGGAACTCGTCGCCCGCCGAGAGCGTCCGGTCGCCGACGAGCAGTAGTTCACCCTCGGGGGCGGCGTGCATCGGCGGCGCGTCGTAGCCCTCCCTGGTACCGACCATCATGAGCGTCGGCGTCGGCGGGATGGGTCCGGACGGCGAATCGTTGTAGAGGGAGACATTCCCGCCGACCACTGGTACCGAGAGATCGGCGCACATCTCCGCGAGCCCATCGACGATGCCCTTGAAGCCGCCGTACACGTCGGGCTTCTCCGGGTTGCCGCCGTTGAGACAGTCGACCGCGGCGAGCGGGGTCGCACCCTTCGCCGCGATGTTGGTCGCGTTCTCCAGCGCGACCGCACGAGCCCCGTCGAAGGGTGCACACTCGGTCCACAGCGGGTCCGAGCCAGCCGACAGGGCGAGACCCTGGCCGGCCTCGCGGACCGCGACCAGCGCCGAATCGTCGCCCGGCAGCACGCTGGTCCGGTTGCCGACCTCGTGGTCGTACTGGCGGTACACCCAGCGCTTGGACGCCGTGGTCGGGCTGCCGACGACCGCCTCGAACGCCTCGGGCAGGTCGACGTCGGGCAGGTCGGTCTCGGGGACCGGCGGCTCCTCGTGAGGCAGGTCGTTCATCGGTGCACCGTCGCCGAGGTATTCGGCGTCGACCGAGACGACCTCCTCGCCGTCGAACGTGCAGACGTAGTCGCCGTCGGTCACCTCGCCGATGACCGAGCAGCCGAGGTCGAAGCGCTCGGCGACCTCACGCACGCGCTCGACGTTCGCTTCGGTGACCTCGTACACCATCCGCTCCTGGGATTCTGCCAGGAGGATCTCCAGCGCGTTCATGTTCGGTTCGCGCTGGTGGACACGTTCGAGCTCGATTCGTGCCCCGAGACCGCCCTTGGCGACGAGTTCACTGGAGGCACCGCCGAGGCCGGCCGCGCCGAGGTCGCGGGCCGATTCGACGAGGTGCTCTTCGACGAGGACCTCGTTCGCCTCGATGAGCAGTTTTTCAGTATAGGGGTCACCGACCTGGACCGCGGGGCGGTCCTCGGTCTCGGCGTCCTCGCTCAGGTCCTCGCTCGCGAAGGAGGCACCGCCGAGGCCATCACGACCCGTCCCGTTGCCGACGAGGACGAGTTTGTTGCCCGGCTCCTGTGCCTCGGCCGTGATGAGGCGGTCCGCGTCGAGCAGGCCGACGCAGGCCACGTTCACCAGCGGGTTGCCCTCGTAGTCGGGGTGGAAGTCGACGCTCCCGCCGACGGTCGGAACGCCGATACAGTTCCCGTAGTGACTGATGCCCTCGACGACGCCCTCGAACAGGTAGCGCGAGTGCTCGCGGTCGAAGTCGCCGAAGTACAGCGAGTCGGTCAGCGCGATGGGGTACGCGCCCATCGACAGCGTGTCGCGGACGATACCGCCGACGCCGGTCGCCGCGCCGTCGAACGGGTCGACGTAGGAGGGGTGGTTGTGGGACTCGATACCCATCGTGATGTACGTCGAGTCGTCCAGCGCGACGACGGCAGCGTCGTCGCCCGGCCCGACGACGACCTGGTCGCCCTCGCTCTCGAAGGCGGACAGCAGTGGTCGAGACGACCGGTACGCGCAGTGCTCACTCCAGAGGTTCTCGAAGAGCGTGGCCTCCGCCGGTGTCAGGGCACGCCCGAGTTTGTCCTCGATGAGTTCGCGGTCGGAATCGGCGAGGCTCATTCACCCTCATGTCGATACCCACCCGACTAATGCGTTTCCATGTGCACGTTCGTGGATACTCTCGGGTGGTGCCGTCTCGCCGTGGCCTTCGTCCGTCAGCGTCGATTTTCGTTGGGGGTCTCGCGCGCATCTGCCCCGCCGAAGCGCCGCGATGAACGTTCCCAGCTACGTAGAATGACACATCGAATCACGCGTTTCATTAGCATGGCGTCTGCCCAAGTAGGTCGACGCTGTCTATCGATTATGGTCTTATTCTGTGGCCAGTTCTCAGTTCTGTAGAACCGAGAATTACGCGCTCTTTATATGTTGATACCGGTCGTCTCTTGAGATGTAAGAGGACGATTACGATGGCAACCAACGATTACACGACCGGAAGCAACACCTTCGAGAGCAAACTGGGCGGCATCACCGTCACTGGCAAAGCACACAGCCTGAGCGCGTGGTTCGTGCTCTCGCTGCGCCTCATGATGGGCTACGCGTTCCTGCACGCGGGCTGGGACAAGGTCTTCGCCGCTGAAGGGTTCAACTCGAGCGGGTACCTCGTGCACGCGGCCGGGGCGAACGGGAACCCGCTGGCTGACATGTTCGTCTGGATGGGCGAGACGGCCTGGTTCGTCGAGTTCGCGAACATCGCCGTGCCCTACGGTGAGCTGTTCATCGGTCTTGGACTGCTCGTCGGCGCGATGGTCCGCCTCGCAGCGTTCTTCGGGGCGCTCATGATGGCGATGTTCTACTTCGGGAACTGGAGCATCGAACACGGCATCATCAACGGCGACTTCGCGTACATGCTCGTGTTCCTGGCCGTCGCGGCCTTCGGTGCAGGGCGCATCCTCGGCCTGGACACCCTCATCGAGAACTACGAGATCGGTGGGCAGAAGCTCATCGAGAAGTACCCCAGACTCGACTACATCCTCGGCTGAAACCGGGGGAATCGGTTCTCCTGTCTTTTCCTGTCGTCTGTTTCCTGTTCTGACACTCGCTGTTCGGGCGTTGCTGTGCCCGAAGTGCCGAGAAGCGAGGATACCGAGTTGCTTTTGACCCACCCACCATTACCACCACCCGTGCTATCGGTCGAGTTGCACTGCCACTCTGCGCTCTCGTACGACGGTCACGACCCTGTAGACCTGCTCTTGCAGCAGGCCGCAGCGGTCGGCCTCGACGCACTGGCAGTGACCGACCACGACGAGATCGACGCGAGCCTGGAGGCCGTTCGGAAGGCCCCGGAGTACGGGCTCATCGGGATTCCCGGGATGGAGGTGACGACTGGCGCAGGGCACGTACTCGCCCTGGGTGTCGAGGAGAAGGTGCCGATGGGGATGCCCTTCGACGAGTCACTCGACTACATCCGTGAGCGAGGGGGTATCGCGGTCGTTCCCCACCCGTTCCAGGAATCACGGAGTGGCGTCATGGAGAACATCACCCGCGAGGAGCTGGCGACCGCCGACGCCATCGAGGTGTACAACTCGCGATTGCTGACCGGTCGGTCGAACCGACAGGCGAAACGTTTCGCCGAGGATTACGGGCTCCCGATGACGGCCGGGAGTGACGCCCACATCAGCGAGATGGTGGGCCAGGCGGTGACGCGTGTGGGCGCGAACGAGGAGAGTTCTGACGCCATCCTCGAGGCGATTCGTGAGGGGCGCACGTCCGTCGAAGGCAAGCGGACGCCGTGGCGAATCAGCTTCCAGCAGGCGGCCAGCGGCGCGAAACGCCGCGTGAAGAACCGGCTGCAGGAGTTCCTCCTGTGACGCTCCAGGGGACGGACCCCACCGTCGTTCGCCGCGCCATCGAGACTCGTGACCCACTCCCCGGGACCGCCGGGTTCGCCGGTTCGGTCGACGGCGAGTTCGTGCGGGACGTACTCGGGCGGTACCCGCTGTTCTGCGATTCCGAGACGGATGACTGGGCGTTCGACCCGGGCGAACTGGCCTCGCCAGAGCGGGTCGAGCCAGGGACCCATGTGACAGCAGACGGCGAGCAACGGCAGTGGGCGCTCCCTACTCCTGTCCCGGTGACAGACAGACGTGCAGCCGTCGCCAGGGTCCGGGATGCGATTGCAGAGAGTGCCGAAACACTCCCGGACGACGGTCGGACGGCGGTCGCCTTCTCCGGTGGTGTCGACTCCGCGTTGGTCGCCACACTGGTCGACGGGCCGTGTTACGTGGTTGGCTTCCCGGAGAGCCACGACGTGACCCAGGCGCGACGCGCCGCGGCCGCGATGGACGTCGACCTGACCGTCGTCGAGTTGACGCCCGAGCGGCTGGACGCGGCGGTTCCGACCGTGGCCCAGGCGATCGGGCGGACGAACGCGATGGACGTCGGCATCGCCCTGCCGCTGTATCTGGTGGCCGAGCGCGTCGCCGCCGACGGCTTCGACCGGCTGGCGGTCGGACAGGGCGCGGACGAACTGTTCGGTGGGTACGCGAAGGTCGCGAAGGCACCGGACGACCCACGGGTCGAGGCCTCGACGGTGCGTGGGGCGGCCCGCGAGATGATGGGCACGCTGCCGAACCAGCTCGAACGCGACGTGCTCGCGCTCCGCGACGCGGGTGTCGAACCGGTCGCGCCGCTGTTGCACGACTCGGTGGTGGATGCGGCGCTCAGACTGCCCGGCGAACTGCTCGTCGACGAGCGGGGCGAGCGCAAGAAGGCGCTTCGGCTGGCGGCGCGGGAATGGCTCCCGGATACGGTCGCGTTCCAGGAGAAGAAGGCGGTGCAGTACGGGAGCCTGGTGGCGCGAGAACTCGACCGGCTCGCCAGACAGGCCGGGTTCAAGCGCCGGATGGACGACCACGTGACGCAGTACGTCGAATCGCGGCTCTGACCTGCGCCGGGAACCGACTGGGATGCTCGAAAGACGCTGGCAAAGATGGTCGACTGGTCGCTGGTGAATCGCTGGTTAGCGTCGGTTTCGACCGTCAGAACTAGGCGTAAAGCGCGGGAAACCACCGATGTCCATGTCGAAGCTCTCCCGCTCCACGGAGAGTCATCACGATAGCTAACAGGGGACGTAACCTCATTGCGTCCCCCCCTAACATGTGTCTCTCCCCCCCCAACTTGGTTGTACCCCCACGTAACGGAATACAATCATCATTGGTGGCTGTTTACTTTGAGCTACAGTCATGGTGAAAAATGACGACCCAGGTGGAGATGATGAACGGCGGGCAACTAGTACGGAAAACCGGAACCGAACGCTGAATCGACGTAACTTATTGAAGGGTACTCTCGCAGGAGTAACCTCGATGACGGGGCTCACGGCGTTCAGTGGGTCCGCGGCTGCGACCAGTCCTGATAAAACTCCTGGTACTTTCTGTGATTTAGGTGATGTTGATGCGCCGAGCAGCTTCCCGATGATCGAGAACAAAGGGACTGGCGAAGACCCTAACGTAGAGACTACCGGAAATTTCCCAGAGGGACCGTCGGAATTGACAATTTACATCGGTGGATGGCACAATTATGACGAGGAAGCTGCATTTGAGGCCAAATATCGGCTCGACCAGGAGAATTACCCGCATCCGGTAGTCGGGTACAAGTGGGAAGCTGATGGATGGTGGATGGACGGTATGGATGCTAGCAAAGGAGTAGGAAGGATTCTCGGTGACTGGCTGGACGGATATATGGACACCAATCCAGACACCGACATCAATATAATTGGTCATGGGATGGGTGCACGCGCTTCGCTGACGTGTCTCGAAGAGCTTCGGCAACAAGGCAAGAAAATCCAGACATTGGCACTGTTCGGTGCGGCCGTAGATGCTGACGCGTGCTCGAAAATACCCGAATGGGGGATTTTCGGAGGGGACATACAAGTCGGCGAGTGGTACGGTGCGGTCGATAATGCGGTTGAGTCAGCGTATAATTTCTACAGTCTTCGCGACGGATTCCTCGGAAAATTCTACGGTGACATGACCCTCGACCTTGCCATGGGCCATGGAACGATTGGTGACACGCCGTCCAACTTAGAGGAAATCGATGTAACCGACGTCGTGAGTTCTCACTGTGGCTACTCCACCTCCCAGGTGATGTTCAAAGTCAAGAAGCTCTTCGAAGGTTTGCCACTTGGGATACGAACTATCGACGAGGAGATCTATAAGATCATCAACGTCAGGTCGGGGAAGGCACTGGACGTAGCGGACTTCGCCGACGACAACGGCTCGAACATCCACACGTGGGACTACCACGGCGGTGAAAACCAGAAGTGGAAGGTCGAATACCAGGGGGATGGCAAGTATAGTCTCATCGCACAGCACAGCGGGAAGGTCGCGGACGTAGCGGGCTTCTCGACGGACAGGGGTGGAAACATTCATCAGTGGGAGTGGAATGGGAATGACGCCGAAAACCAGAAGTGGGAGATCCATCCTCAAGATAGCGGTGACTATCGGATTGTCAATGAACACAGTGGTATGGTTATGCAGGTCCCTGTTAACTCAACCGAGAACGGCGAGAATGTCGAACAGATGGACTGGTTCGACTACGCCAACCAGCGGTGGCGGATCAGACCCACCGGAAAAAAATCCGTCCAAGAGGGTGAATACAAGATAGTCAACGTCAAGTCGGGGAAGGTACTGGACATAGAGAACCTCAGCGACGACAACGGCGCGAACCTCCACCAGATGGAGTACAGCGGCGGGGCGAACCAGCGGTGGCAAGTCGACTACCTCGGTGACAGCCAGTACCGGTTTGTCGCCAAGCACTCCGACAAGGTCTTCGACGTTAAGGACGAATCCAAAGATAACGGCAAGACCATTCATCAGTGGGAGTGGGAGGACGACGCCAACCAGAAATGGTACATCGACCCGCTCGGTGATGACGAGTTCCGGATTCGCAACGTCAACTCCAATAAGGTCGTGGATGTCGAGGGTGCCTCAACCGGGGATGGCGCTGATATCCAACAGTATGACTGGCACGGTGGTGACAACCAGCGCTGGAAGCTCGTGTTCGCTGACCAAAAGCCCATCGAGGAAGGACTCTACAAGATTGTCAACGTCAACTCGGAGAAAGTCCTCGACATCGATGGGACCTCGTCGGACGAGGGTACCAATATTCTCCAGTGGGGTTGGGCCGACGCCCCCTGGCAGAAATGGCATATCGACTACCTCGGTGATGGTGAGTACCGCATGGTGAACGACTACACTAACAAGGTCGTTGATGTCGAGGACACGCTTGACTGGTTCGACGATTATGACAATGACCTCAACGGTACGACTATCCATCAGTGGGGCTGGCACGGCGGAGACAGCCAGCGATGGTATTTCTACGACGTCGGTGATGACGAGTATCGCATTCGCAATGCCAACTCTAACAAAGTCTTGGAAGTCGAGGATTACTCGACCAGCTCTGGCGGTGACGTCCAACAGTATGACTGGCGCGATAATGTCAACCAGCGCTGGCGTCTGGTGAGACTTGAGTGACCGCCTCCCACGTCGCCGGACTGCGTTGGCGGGCACACCAGAAGTCTCCGACTTCTGAGCCCGTTCGCAAGACCGCAGGTCTTGCGCGCATCCGGCCGTGGTGAATCGGCAGACGTAGCGCTTTTTCACTGTTTCACTGCCTGCGTGGAGAATATAGCGATCCTCGTATTTACGCGGGAAACGATTCGCGGAACCAAAACGTGCGTTCGACCGGTTCGCCCTATTATAAGATAATTCCAATTAATTAGCTGCCATGTCTGGGGAGCTGTTGTCTCCATCGATTCGCATTCAGCCGCCGACCGTCTCGATGGCGCGCTGGCCGATCTCGACCACGTCCGGTTCCAGCCAGCCCGCTGCGTCGCGGAGGTCGTCCGGGGTGAACCACTCCCAGGCGTCGGCTGGCGTCTCACCCGGCGCGGGGTCGAGGTCGCGAGAGGCGGCCTCGCCGTAGTAGATGTGGTCGACGTGCTGGTGGCCGACCTGGCCGTCGCAGACGTTGATGTCCTCCAGGAGCAAGTGCTGTGGGCGCGGGATGGACCGGACGGTGTCGGACTCGATGTTCCCTTCCGGGGCGACGAGAGTCACGTCGAGGCCGGTCTCCTCGCGGGTCTCCCGCAGGGCGGCCTCGTGGGGCGTTTCGGCCCGGTCGACGTGGCCACCCGGCGGGAGCCACATGTCGAGCTTCTCGTGTTCGTGGAGCAGCGTCGCACCGTCGTGGACCACGTAGACGGTCGCGACGAAGTGGCGGGTCGTCTCCATGGCGGAACGGTCCGACCGGGTGGGCTTGTAGGCGTCGGTCCCGGGTCCCGGTGTCCCGTGACGGAACGCCTTTATCGCCGTGGCCCGGCGATTCGAACGTGCGATTTCGGTACCTCTACGCGGTCGGGGCGGCAGTCCTCCTCCTCGGCGTGGTCATCGTCGGGGTCGGGCTGACGACGCCCGAGGAGTGCGACGTGGACTACGCTATCGACGTCAACCGGAGCGTCGCCGACGACCGGCCCGTCGTCGAAGCCGGGAACCTGTCCGGGCCGGTCCAGCAGGCGGTCCAGACGGTCGTCGAAGAGAACCGGACCGCGTTCGTCGAACCCGAGCAGTACCGGGAGGAGCTGGCGAACCGGACCGTGCAGTACGAGGGCGAACTGTACCCAATCGACGGAACGCCGGTCGAGAACTGTGCCGGCGGGCGCGACGACCTGTTCATCCTCGTGGGGTTCTGGGTCGCGGTGTTCGGGACGGTGGTGCTGTCGCTGGTCGGGTTGTACGATTACGGAAAAGACCGGTTCCGGACTGACGCCGACTATCGGTGACGCAGTGGCGCGCTCGAGTTAGAGGGGCTGTTCGGCCTCGAGCAGTTCGTGGTACCGGTTGCGGATGGTGACCTCCGAGATGTTCGCCACGTCGCTGACCTCGTTCTGTGTTACCTTCTCGTTGGCCAGCAGCGAGGCCGCGTACACCGCGGCCGCGGCGAGTCCGACCGGTGACTTGCCCGAGTGCAGCCCCTGCTGTTTCGCCGTCTCGAGGAGCTGGCGGGCCCGTCGCTCGGCCTCGTCGGAGATACCGAGTTCGCTGGCGAAGCGCGGCACGTAGCTCACGGGGTCTGCGGGCTGTATCTCCAGGTTGAGCTCCCGGACGACGTAGCGGTAGGTGCGGGCTATCTCGTCGCGTTCGACGCGGGAGACGTTGGTCACCTCGTCGAGCGAGCGCGGGGTCCCCGCCTGGCGGGCGGCTGCGTACAGCGAGGCCGTCGAGACACCCTCGATGGACCGGCCGGGGAGGAGGTCCTCGGCGAGTGCGCGGCGGTAGATGACCGAGGCGGTCTCGCGGACGTTCTTCGGGAGGCCCAGCGCACTTGCCATGCGGTCGATCTCGCCGAGCGCCTGCTTCAGGTTGCGCTCCTTGGAATCGCGGGTCCGGAACCGCTCGTTCCAGGTACGAAGCCGCTTCATCTTCTGGCGCTGGTTGGAGCTGAGCTGGCGGCCGTAGGCGTCCTTGTTCTGCCAGCCGATGTTGGTCGAGAGGCCCTGGTCGTGCATCATGTTGGTCGTCGGGGCACCGACCCGGGACTTCTCGTCTTTCTCCTTCGAGTCGAACGCGCGCCACTCCGGCCCGCGGTCGACGTTGTCCTCTTCGACGACCAGCCCGCAGTCGGTACAGACCGTTTCGCCGTGTTCGCTGTCGGCGACGAGCTTCCCGCTGCACTCGGGGCAGACCGTTTCGGTCTCCTCTGTCTCTGTCGTCTCTGTTCTGCTCGCTCGGCTCTCGTCTGTCTGTTGGCGTCGGATACTCGTGTCAGTCATGGTGGGGGATGTCAGCGAATGGGGTCGAGAACGGGCGCTTGTAGTATCTGTTGTGTGCTCGGCGACTTAAGTTCTTGGGCCAAAACAGTTAGGGGAAATGCACTATTTTTCTGTGAATTAGAAACCAAGGTTCGTGAAAGCGGTAACGACGGGGGGATATGATAGAACGAAGAACTAGTTGTCTGTTCTTCTCCGGGTCGCTCGTGATGGTCGAACCGTCGTCTCCGCCCCCGTATCGAAACCCTTACTCGGGCGAACCCAGTCTGGTCGACCATGAGCGACACGTCCGCCAGTCCAGAGGATGTCCGGCACGTCGCGGACCTGGCACGCGTCGACCTCGAAGCCGACGAGGTCGACGAGTTCGCCGAGCAGTTCGCGGACATCCTCGAGTACTTCGACGCACTCGACGAGGTACCCGAGGTCGAGCACGAAGCCGACCTTGTCAACGTCATGCGTCCCGACGAGGAACGCGAGTGCCTCAACCGTGAGGACGCGCTTCGTAACGCCGAGGAGACCGAAGACGGCTTCTTCAAAGGACCGAACGTCTCATGAGCCAGATCTTCATCACCGAGGAGACCATCGAGGGCGCGGACGAGGGCCCCCTCGCCGACCGTACCGTCGCCGTCAAGGACAACATCTCGACCGAGGGCGTCCGGACCACCTGTGGCTCCGCGATGCTCGACGACTACGTCCCGCCGTACGACGCGACCGTCGTCTCCCGACTGAAGGCGTCAGGCGCGACCATCGTCGGGAAGGCCAACATGGACGAGTTCGGGATGGGCACGACCACGGAGACCTCCGCGTTCGGCCCGACCGAGAACCCCGCCGCCGAGGGCCGCGTCCCCGGCGGGTCCTCGGGTGGCTCCGCCGCTGCCGTCGCCGCGGGCGAAGCCGACCTCGCACTCGGCTCCGACACCGGTGGCTCCATCCGCTGTCCCGCCGCGTTCTGTGGCGTCGTCGGCATCAAGCCGACCTACGGGCTGGTCTCGCGCTACGGCCTCGTCGCCTACGCGAACTCCCTGGAACAGATCGGTCCCATCGCCCCCGACGTGGAATCCGCCGCCGAACTCCTCGACGTCATCGCGGGTCCCGACGACCGCGACGCGACGACCCGTGACGAGGGTGCGGACTCGGACTACGCCGCCGCGGCCGACGGCGACGTGGACGGCCTCCGCATCGGCGTCCCGACCGAACTCGTCGAGGGTGCCGACGAGGGCGTCAAGGAGCAGTTCTACGCCGCCCTCGACGAACTCGAGGCCCAGGGAGCCGAGTACCACGAGGTCTCCCTGGAGTCCGTCGAGTACGCCGTGCAGGCGTACTACGTCATCGCGATGTCCGAGGCGTCCTCGAACCTCGCCCGGTTCGACGGCGTCCGCTACGGGCATTCGGGTGGCTACGACGGCAACTGGAACGAGGTCTTCGGCAAGGCCCGCGAGGAGGGCTTCGGCCCCGAGGTCAAGCGCCGTATCCTCCTGGGCACGTACGCCCTCTCCGCCGGCTACCACGACAAGTACTACAAGAAGGCGCAGGACGCACGTGCCTGGGTCGAACAGGACTTCGACGCGGCCTTCGAGGACGCCGACGTGCTCGCCTCGCCCACGATGCCCGTCCCGCCGATGAAACTCGGCGAGTCTCTCTCGGACCCGCTGAAGATGTACCTCGCCGACGCCAACACGGTGCCGGTGAACCTCGCTAACCTGCCGGCCATCTCCGTGCCTGCGGGCGAGACCGACGGCCTCCCCGTCGGCCTCCAGCTCGTCGGCAAGCAGTTCGACGAAGAGACCATCATCCGGGCCGGCAGCGCGCTGGCCTGAGCCGGTCTCGACCCACGGTCTACAGGGGGGGGACCGAGTGCTTCGGGCCTCGACCCCGGGCGGTTCACGTTCTTCCATTCCTGCCTGGATACGAAAGTAACCACAACAGTTATGCGGATATTTGCCATACAATCGATAACTACTGGTCGACGACGGGTGACCGGGGGATCTACCGATGCGAATAGCCAAAGACACAGAGGTCGAGTTCGACGAGTTCTCCAGAGCCTGTGACCTCGTCGAGGACTACTACGGCGACCTCATCGACGAGGTGGCCCTCCACGCGCCGGTCTCGCGCCGCCAGCTCGTCGCGGTCCTCGCACGGGCACAGCTGTCGGGGCGCGGGCTCGGCCCGGACACACTGACCGAACAGGGAGAAGAAGTGTTCCAGTCGAACGACGAGACGCTGTTCTGGCTCGACGGGTCGTTCTGGCGACGGCTCCGCGAGAACCACAATCTCAGTCCCGACGAGGGCCGGGCAGCCCGCGAGGTTCACCGCC
The DNA here is from genome assembly GCF_051207375.1 of Haloarchaeobius pelagicus. Taxonomy (NCBI): domain Archaea; kingdom Methanobacteriati; phylum Methanobacteriota; class Halobacteria; order Halobacteriales; family Halorubellaceae; genus Haloarchaeobius; species Haloarchaeobius pelagicus. Next base: position 1,206,642 of record NZ_JBPJZD010000001.1, read on the forward strand.
GGATAATCGAAGCTATCGACGGTGACGTCGGGTACTACAACCGGGAACGCGACCCGTTCGTGCTGATCGAACGAGCACACCCGACTGCCTGAAACGGATCGGAAACCGGAGAACTGGTTCTGCTGTCTTCGCTACTGGTACGCGAGGTTCATTATCCACTGCGTGAAGGCGTCGCTCTGCGGGTCGGCCTCCTCCTCACCGATGAACGGCGAGAGCATGTCACCGGCCATGAGCAGTGAGAACTCGAGGTCCGCGGCGACCGGCTGGATGAAGTACGTGTTGTGACCGTTGTAGACGGTCTCCTCACGGTCGACGAGCTCCTTCGCGACGAGGGATTCGACGATGCGCGATCCCTTGCGCGAGGAGACGTCGAGCTGTTTCCAGAAGTCGCTCTGGTGGATACCGCCGGTCTCGCGGACGAGTTCGAGGCCAGCCAGCTCCTCCTCTGTGAGGTCCTCCTCGGCGACGCTCACTGCGAACACCCCCGTGTCGTCGTAGGCATGGCTATCACATCCGTAACACGTGTGTCTACTCGCTTAAAACTGCCCTTCGAGGTCCACCGGTTCGTGTTCCGTTTCGCACGGGGGGCCGTCGGCCCAGCGGTAGTCGATGGTGTCGCCGAGCACGATGAGCGAGGACGAGCGAGTGCCGAACCGGCCGTCGGGGTCGTGGACGCAGACACCGAAGTCGTGGTCACCGAGGACGGCCGCGGCACGCTCGCGCCACTCGAACGCCGTCTCACCGTCGCGGGGGTGGAGTTCCGCACGGACGGCCCGGGCGTTGTCCGCCTGCTGGCGTGCGATGTCGGCCCGGTGCGTCGGAATCTCGAAGCTGTCGTCGGCACCGGTGTTGACGACGACGTGGACACCGGGGTCGAGCGCCGTGGTGGTGAGCTCGCCGTCCCACTCGAACAGGAAGGCGTCGTCGGGGTCCGCGACGACGAGGTTGAAGCCCTGGTACTCGTGGTCGGCGACGGCGGCCTCGACGAGGTCCCTGACGGCCGTGGCACCCGGTTGTCGAAGGGCATCACGGACGAGTAGGCCGCGAGAGCGCTCACCGGCGAGGTCGGCGTCGACCCAGCGGTTCGTCACGCCGACGAACAGGTTCTGGTCGGTGCAGCCGATCCAGGTGCCACCGGCCTGCTCGTCGCGGGGGGCGACGACGACGGGGTCTCTCTCGACGACGCTCGGGGGGCGTGCCGGCCGCGACAGCAGTTCGTCACGGTTCGCCGCCACGACGACGGGTTCGTCGAACACACGCCAGGCGATGGTGAGGGTACACACGGCCCCTGCTACGGCGGGAGACGACAAAAACGCCCGGTAGCTGTATGTCGTTGCACTCCCTACAGAACGTGTTATGCGAGTTGCCGTCGCGGGTACGTTCGGACCGGTTCACGATGGCCACCGACGACTCTTCGAGACCGCACTCGAACTGGGGACCGATGGCGTCGTGGTCGGACTGACGAGTGACGCGTTCGCGTCGGAGTCCCGGGACCGGGACGTCCCGTCGTTCGAGACACGCGAGCGAGTGCTCAAGCGCGAACTCACCGATATGAACCTGTGGGGCCGCCCGATAGAGATACGGAAGATCGCGTCCGAGGACGCCTTCGCCGCGACCGAACAGGACCTCGATGCCCTGGTCGTTTCGCCGGAGACGTACCCCGAGACCGAGGAGATCAACGAGACTCGCCGCGAGAACGACCTGAACCAGCTCCTCGTGGTCGTCTCCCCGTTCGTCCGCGACGCCGACGGTGAACGGCTCTCGTCGACCAGAATCGTCGAAGGTGAGGTCGACGAACACGGCGCAGCCGCGCCATCATAGGGCCCGTTTCTGGAGCGCGTCAGTCACCGAGGAGCCCGCGGACCGCGTCCCGGTCGACGGTTCCGGACGCGGTTCGTGGGAGTTCGTCCGCGAAACCAACCGTTTTCGGCACCTCGTGGGGTGCGAGTCGGCCCTTGCAGTGTGCTTCGATGTCCTCGCCGGTTACGGTCTCGGCTGCACCCGTGACGACCAGCGCGGCGACCCGTTCGCCCCACTCCTCGTCGGGGAGCCCGACGACCGCGACGGCACTAACCCCGGGATGGGACCGAATCGCCTCCGCGACCACCGAGGGGTCGACGTTCTCGCCGCCAGTGACGATGCGGTCGTCGACGCGCCCGGTGACCCACAGGCGTCCCGCGTCGTCCTGGTACCCAACGTCGCCGGTGTGGAAGCCGTGCTGTGAGAATGCCGTCTCGGTCTGTTCGTCGTCGAGGTAGCCCGGCGTCACGGTCGGGCCGTCGACCACGATCTCGCCCACCTCGCCCGTCATCACGGAATCACCCGCGTCGTCGAGGACCCTGACGGTGGTGGTGACGAGCGGTTGGCCGACGGTACCCGGATGCTCGCGGGCCTGTTCGGGGGTGGCAGTCGCTATCTGCGATGCAGCTTCCGTCATGCCGTAGGTGGGGTACACCGGCACGTCGTGGTCGGCACACCGGTCGAGCAGGGCCTGGGAGGCAGCCGCCCCGCCGAGCAGCACGAATCGCAGCTGCGCTGGCGGCGACCAGCCGTCGTCGAGCAGTCGCCGGAGCATCGTCGGGACGAGCGAGACGCCCGTCACATCGTGGGTCTCGATGACCGCGGCGGTCTTCGCGGGGTCGAACTCGCGCTGGAGAACGGTGCCCGTGCCATAGAGCGTCGCCCGGACGAACGGGGCGAGGCCGCCCATGTGGTACGTCGGAAGGCAGACGAGCCAGCGGTCGCTCCGGTCGATTCCCAGTCGGAAGGCCGACCCGACGGCGCTCTCGACCAGGTTCCCGACCGTCAGGCGGACGCCCTTCGGCCGGCCGGTCGTCCCCGACGTGAACAGCAGCGCCTGCTCGTTCGTCTTCGAGAGCGGATAGGGAATCGCGACGGCCGAACTCCCGTCGTCGAGGGCGTCGACCGCCGCCAGCGTCGGCTCGTCCACGCTGACAGTCGGGACGTCGTCTGCCGATTTCGCGACGGTCTCGAAGGCCCGCCGTTCCGTCTCGCGCCCACAGACGAGCACCCGGCAGTTGGCGCGTTCGAGCTGCGCCGCGAGTTCGTCGGCCGGCCGGTTCGGGTCGAACAACACCACGGAACTCGCCCGGCGCATCGCCGCGAAGAACACCAGCGGAACCGCGACGCGGCGGTCGAGCAGGAGCCCGACCCGACCGTCGCCGGGGTAGTCGTCGAGCCGGGCGGCCAGGTCGTGGACCCGGTGATGCAACTCGCGGAACGTCCACGACTCGCCCGTGTCTGCGTCGACCAGGGCGGTCCGTTCCGGTGTCGTGCTGGCGCGAACTGTCAGGAGGTCAGCCGTCGGCCACTCGACCGGGACGCCACTCACTCGTCCCACACCCCGCGGACGCCGAGGCCGGGACCGTCGGGCACCCGGATGGTGCCGTACTCGACCGGGCAGGGGTCCGGGCCGACGTCGGTCGAGAGCCACTCCGCGGTCGCGAGCCCGCTCGGGAGCACGCCCGGGAGCGAGGCCGCGAGGTGGACCGCGGCGGTCCTGGCGACGACGGCGTCGATGGTGGTCGTGACGACCGTCGCGACCTGTGCCTCCTGCGCGGTGAGGGCGGCCTGTCTCGCCTGTTCGACGCCGCCGAGGGCCATCGGTTTGAGCACCACGACGTCGGTCGCGTCGGCGTCGAGGACGGCCTCGACGGAGTGGCTCGCGAGGGATTCGTCGAGTGCCACCCCGACCGACCCGGGTCGGTCCCTGAGTGCAGCGTGCCCGGCGAGGTCGTCGGGGTCGAGGGGCTGTTCCACGAACTGGACACCGGCGTCGTCGAAGGCGTCGAAGGCGTCCTCGGCCTGTGCTCGGGTCCACGCGCCGTTCGCGTCGGCACGGATGGTCACAGCGCTCCCAACAGCCTCGCGGACCGCGACGACGCGCTCGATATCCGTCTCGAGGTCACGAGCGCCGACCTTGAGCTTCACGCAGTCGAAGCCCTGTTCGGTGGCCGATTCGGCCGCAGCGGCGGTATCCTCGGGCGCGGCGTCACCGACCGTCGCGTTCACGGGCACCACGTCGCGGGTCGCACGCCGGCCGAGAATCTTGTACAGGGGCCGGTCGTGCTGTTTCGCCCGGAGGTCGGCCAGGGCGAGCGAGATGCCGTGTCTGGCGGCCGGGTTCGCGGCGAGGTCCTCCCGGAGCGCGGCCTCCTCGTTGCGGATACGTTCCGTGGCGTCGGCCAGGGCGGCGCGACACTCCGCCAGCGACTCGGTCCAGCCCGGCAGGGGCATCGCCTCGCCCAGGCCGACGTGGTCGCCATCGCTCACCCGGACGAGGATGCCCTCGCGTTCGGTCATCTCGCCATTCGCGGTGGCGAGGGGGCGAGACAGCGAGACCGAGAACTCGCGCGTGTCTGCCTCCATCAGACCACCCCTCCGAGCAGGTCGGGCAGTACGAAGCCGATACCGAACAGGAGGGCGTAGAGCGCGAGCAGCTGGCCGACCTGTTCGAGCGCCGGGTTCAGGGCCGCGCCGTCGGTCCGGGTGAGTACCGTCTTCGTGACGGTCGCCGCGAGGGGCAGCGAGAGCAGCGGCACCAGCACCGTCGCGGGCGTGTCGAACCCGAGGACGAGGACGACCGGGGTCAGGTACGCGATAGCCAGCATCGCGAGGAACTCGGCGCGGGCGAGCCGGTAGCCGAAGGCGACCGCCAGCGTCGTCTTCCCCGTTCTGGAATCCTCCTCCCTGTCGCGGACGTTGTTCACGACGAGGATGTTCGTCGAGATCGCCGCGATTGGGAGGCTGGCGAGCAGTGCGAGAGACAGGTCCGGGAGCGGCGGGAGGCCGGTCGCCAGCGGGCCGTAGCCGGGGGTCGCGGCCGCGGCCTGCACGTAGTAGGTTCCCGTGACGGCGACCAGGCCGAAGAAGACGAAGACGAACAGGTCACCGAGACCGTTGTAGCCGAGGGGGTACGGACCGCCGGTGTAGGCGACGCCCGAGGCCACGCTCACGAGGCCGACGACGAGGATGGGAATCCCGCCGACCCACACCAGGTAACTGCCCGTGACGATGGCGACCGCGAAGGTCACGACCATCGCCCGTTTCACCTCGTCAGCGTCGATGAGCCCGGACTGGGTGACCCGGGTGAACCCCTGTCTCTCCTCGGTGTCCGCGCCCTGTTTCGCGTCGTAGTAGTCGTTCGCGAAGTTCGTCCCCACCTGGATGAGCGCCGCCCCGACGAACGCCATCACCGCCGGGAGGGCCGCGAAGACGCCGCTGTAGTAGGCGACGGCCGTGCCGACGATGACGGGGGCTGCAGCCGCCGGAAGCGTCTGGGGCCGGGCGGCCATCACCCACGCCTTCGTCTTCGAGATGTTCGCAGTCGCCGTGTCAGTCATTACCGGCAGTTAGGGCGACGATGAAAAAGCCGCTGTGGTTCGGGAGGGCGGAGTGCGGGGTCAGGCCCCGGTCATCGTGCCGTCGTCGTCCGCGGGCTGGCCGACGGGGAAGTCGAATCGAACCCAGTCGGTCCAGACGAGTTCGCCGTCTTCGTTCTGGCAGGGACGGTCGATGTCGGGGTCGTACTCGCCGTTCTCGTTCGTGTCAACCACGGCGACGACCGCGACCTCGTGCTCGCCGGAGCGGTCACCGATGGGGACGGCGGCCCCGTCTGCCGTGACGGCGTTGCCCTCGAACCGGACGTGGTCGACCCCGAGCACTGTCCCCTCCTCGAAGGCGACGAAGAGCATGCTCGTGTTCGCCGGGACCGTCCAGCCGACGTGGACGTTCCCCTGCGTCCAGAGCTGTGCTTTGTCGCCCGTGCCCCAGTAGCTCACCCAGACCTGCTCGCAGGTGGTCGGCTCCGCGAGGGTATCGGTCAGGGACGAGGCGGTTCCGGGACCGGTCGTCGTGTCCGTCGTCGTCGGTTCTGCTGTGTCGCCTGGTCCACCCGTTCTCTCCAGCTGGCCGACGCAGCCGCCGGAGAGCACGAGGATGCAGGCACAGAGGGCGGCAAGTTGGGTTCGCATACCAGTCGCACAGAACAGGCCAGACGGGGTAAGGATACGTCAAGGTGAAAGAACGATTGCAGTCGTCCCGACCCGGAGCGGCCGCTCGAACGACGAGTCATAGGAAGAAAGCCGTCGAGCGCCCGGAGTCCCTCAGCGGGAGATGCGGGTACGATTCCAGCCGGGGTCCTCACCAGTCCGTTCGATGAGGTCGGCCCGGCAGGCCGGGCAGTAGTCGGGGGTCCCAGATTCAGTTCCGGGGACGTAGACCGCGCCGCCACATTCCACGCACGCATCCGTGACGATGGTTACACAGTCCGCACAGAGGTTGAAATCGTCGACTGTGAGGTCGCGCAGGGGTTCGAGTTGTTTATCCAGGATGTACTCGTCGATGACCGCCTGACAGCTGTGGCACGGTTTCATAGCGATGCAGGCTGTGCAATGTGACCGTGTCACAAATACTTGTCCCCCGCGACAACGGGCCGTGGTACCTTGACCCTCGCAAGTGTTATCCGCGTCTCGCCACTGTGTCTGCTTACAATGGCAAAAGGTAAGGTTGATTTCTTCAACGACACAGGCGGCTACGGTTTCATTTCGACTGACGACGACTCTGTTGACGACGACGAGGACGTTTTCTTCCACATGGAGGACGTCGGCGGTCCGGACCTCGAAGAGGGCCAGGAAGTTGAGTTCGACATCGAGTCCTCCCCCAAGGGACCGCGCGCGTCGAACGTCACTCGACTGTAATATCGGCTCGTACCCGTCACCTCGCGTGACGGCCCTCGATTCCGTTCTTTCGAAGCACTACACCCGCCAGCGAGCGCTCGGCCTGTCGCGACCCCACAGTTCGGCCGACCGGTCAGGCTCTCAGTAGTGCCACTCGTAGTCGTCGAAGTCCGGGTCGCGCTTCTCGACGAACGCGTCCCGTCCCTCCTGGGCCTCGTCGGTCATGTAGCCGAGGCGCGTCGCCTCGCCCGCGAAGACCTGTTGCCCGATCATGCCGTCGTCGGTCATGTTGAAGGCGTACTTGAGCATCCGCATCGCGGTGGGTGACTTGTTGTTGATGGTCTCGGCCCACTCCAGCGCCGTCTCCTCCAGTTCCTCGTGGGGAACCGCCTCGTTCACCATCCCCATATCTGCGGCCTCCTCGGCGTCGTAGGTCTTCCCGAGGAAGAATATCTCGCGAGCCTTCTTCTGCCCGACCTGCTTCGCGAGGTAGGCCGAGCCGAAGCCGGCGTCGAAGCTTGCCACGTCGGGGTCCGTCTGGAGGAACTTCGCGTGCTCTTTCGAGGCGATGGTCATGTCACAGACGACGTGGAGTGAGTGGCCACCACCGACCGCCCAGCCGGGGACCACGCAGATGACGGGCTTGGGGATGTGGCGGATGAGCCGCTGGACTTCGAGGATGTGCAGGCGGCCCGATTTCGAGGCGGACTCCTTCTCGGCATCGTCGCCCTGGTACTCGTAGCCCGCGCCACCTCGCACGCGCTGGTCGCCGCCGGAACAGAACGCCCAGCCGCCGTCCTTGGGCGAGGGACCGTTTCCGGTGAGGAGCACGCACCCCACGTCGGTCTGGCGCTTGGCGTGGTCGAGCGCCTGGTACAGTTCGTCGACGGTCCCGGGCCGGAAGGCGTTCCGGACCGCGGGCCGGTCGAAGGCGATGCGGACCGTTCCCGAGTCGACGGCGCGATGATAGGTGATGTCGTCGAAATCGAGGTCGATCTCGTCCCAGGCCTCGGGGTCGAAGAGTTCGGAAACCATTGTCCGAGACTCCGAAGGGCGCGCAAAAATAGGTTCCCGTCCCGCCGTGACCCGCGGCTTGCACTCCGCCGGTCTCAGCCGTGGTGCCCGTCGAGCACCAGCAGCGCCGCGAATCCGACGAGAACGGTGCCACTGACGGCACGAAGGACCCGGGGAAGCCGCTCCGACCGAGCGACCACGCGCCGGGCCTGGCTGGCGAAGACGGCCAGTAGCCCGAGGTAGACGAGCCCGAGCGCCGCGTAGACGACGCCGAGCAGGAGCATCTCACCGGGCGCGTCGGTGCCGGCGGGCACGAACTGCGGGAGGAACGCGAGCACGAACACGGCGACCTTCGGGTTCGAGACGTTCACCGCGAGCGCCTGCCGGAACGCTCTGAGCGGTGAGCTATCGGCCGGGACGGCCTCTGCGGACACCGCGAACTCCTCGTCGTCGCGCAGGGTCTGCACCCCGAGGTAGACCAGGTACGCCGCCCCAACGTAGGTGACAAGGCGGTACGCGAACGCGGACGTCTGGAGCACCACGGAAAGCCCCGCGACCGCGGCGAGCGTGTGTAACAGCACCCCCGTCGCCGTGCCACAGGCTGCGGCCAGTCCGGCGCGGCGACCCTCACCGAGCCCGCGGGCCAGCACGACCATGGTGTCCGGGCCGGGCGCGAGTACGATGGCGAGGGCGGCCGGGACGAACGCGAGGAGTGTCGAGACAGCGAGCACGGGTGCTCGATTCGTGGGCAGGCCCTTCAGTCTGCTGTCGCGTTGCCGCCCTCGACGTCCCACCCGCACGGCAGTAGGGTTTTTATCAGGGAATCGCAAATGTCAGGGTACGATAGTTGACCGCATGACGGAGACGTTCTACGATGTCCTCGGTGTTGCACCCGACGCGGACCAGGGCGCGATCCGCGACGCCTATCGCGAACGCGTCAAGGAGACGCATCCAGACCTGAACGACGCCGAGGATGCGGCCGAAGCGTTCCAGCGCGTCGCTGAAGCCGAGGAAGTCATCGGTGACCCCGACGAACGCGCCCGCTACGACCGCCTCGGTCACGCCGCTTACGTCTCCAGCTTCGGCGGCCCGGGCGGCCTCGGCAGACAGGCTCGTGACAGTGCCACCGAGGACCCGGCCGACGACGACCAGAACGACGGCTACCAGAGCCGCAACCGCCGACAGGAGTATCCCGGCTCCGACCGGCGAGCCGCCCACTCAGGCAACGAGACCAACCGCAGCTACTACGTCGGCGACGACAGCAAGGAGGCGAGCGCCGACGGGGGGTCGACCGGGAGCGCCGCCGAGTGGTTCGTCGGCGAGAAGCGCCAGCAGGGCACCCGGACCAACACGAACACCAGACGCGAACACGTCGCCGAAGACGAAGAAGACGACGAGTGGGACGGGTTCTCGGTCCACGACTGGGACGACGACGAACTCGACCCGGACGCCGGTCGGGTCAGCCTCTCACAGAACACGCTCGTCATCGTCGCGGCGACCTTCTTCATGTACCCATTCATGGCGTACACCACGGTCGCGCCCAACGTCGGCCTGGTCGTCAACGTCACCATCGGTGCCTGTATGCTGTTGCTCCTGCTGTACCTGCTGACCATCCCTCACGTCTCCGTCTTCGGGTTCGCCGCCCTCAGCGTCGTGGTCCCGCTCGGCCTGATGAGCATCGGCGTCTCGCTGGCGTCCCTCCAGAGCCTGTTCGTGGTCGGGGCGGTGTGGATTCCCTTCGGCTACGCGATGCTGTTCGCGAAGGTCCTCAGTTCCCCGTCGTGAAGGCGTGCAGCGTCCCATCGCCGTCGCCCACGAAGATCCAGTCGTTGGTGACGAGCGGGCCACAGCGCGTTCGGGAGCGGGTGAGTCCGAGTTTGTATCTGACATCGCCGTTGCTGCGGTCGTAGGCGACCAGTAGTCCTGAATCGTCGGCGGCGAAGACGCTCTTCTGGGTGGCGACGACGTTGGAGACGACCGAGCCAGTGCCGCCGCGGCCTTCCCACTGTTGCTCGCCCGTCGCGTGGTCGAACGCGAGAATCTGTCCCCCGTCGTTGCCGACGTACACGTTCGAATCGGTGACTGCCGGTGCCGGGTTCATCCCGCCGTTCGTCGTCGTCTGCCACTCCTCTCGACCCGTTTCGGCGTCGATAGCGTAGACGACGCGATTCTCGCAACTGACGTAGACGGTGCCGTCCCGGTAGACGGGCTCACCGATGACGTAATAGTGCGCTCCACTGCCGTCATCTTCGTTTATCTGGTAGGCCCACTGCTGGTTCCCGGTCGCAAGCTCCAGTGCATAGATCTTCGACGGGCGGTCCCGCGGCCGGTCAGCGACGTAGACTGTGCCGTTTGCGATAGCCGGGGCTGTGTCGACCGAGACCCCCGAGAGTGCCGACCACTGGCCGTCCCCGGATTCCGCGTCGAGCGCGATGACCCCGTCGTCGGTCCCCGCGACGACAGTGCCCCCGGCAACCGTCACCCCGTTCGGGCGTCCGCTTGATGCCGACCAGTCCAGCCCCCCGGAATCGGCGTCGAAGGCCTTCACGCTCCCGTAGTCCGCTCCGTAGACGAGTCCATCCTCGACGCTCGGTGAGACCCGGCCGGCACTGGACGTGGACCATAGCTCCTTCCCCTTCCGGGCATCGAACGTGGTGAGTCCATCTGCCGCAACGTACAGTATCCCATCGATAAGCGCTGGAACGGTTCTGACCGCATCCGAAAACGAGTGTGTCCACACCTCTTCGGGCTTCTCGGTCGGTCCCGAGACACCGTAGAATCCGGTGTTCGCCGCGTCGTACGCGAACGACCGGCTGAGCCCGGTGACCGGCGGTCCCTGCGGCGGCGTTTCGGTCTGGGTCTCAGTTTCCGTCGCCGTGGCGGTCGCAGTTTCGGTCTCCGTTTCGGTCGCCGTCATCGTCCCCGTCACCGTATTGGTCCGTGTTGGTCGAAGTGTTCGTGTCTGCTGCGAACCCGCCTCCTGCAGCCGCAGACAGCCAGCGCCAGTCAGCGCACTCGCCAGCGCAGCGAGCGCTTCTCGTCGTTGCATGCACTCGACATACGAATCGGTCCTAATAGTTCGTCTGGCAGGATTATTGACAGCAACGCATCACAGCTGGTCCACGACCGCCTCTCGCACCCGTTCGCGCTCCCGATGGTTCGCTTCGGAATCGAAGCCGACCTCGACGACGGTCGTCCCGTCGCTCGCCAGCGCATCCTGGTACGCCGACTCGAACTCCCCGGGCGCAACCCGGCGGAAGTCGAGGTCGTACAGCTCTCCTGTCGGTTCGAAGTCCAGCCCGTGGGGCGTCTTGAACTGCTCGGTGAAGGGCGGCTCGAACTCCTCGATGGGGAGGAGGTGGAAGATGCCGCCGCCGTCGTTGTTGATGCAGACGATGGTGGCGTCCACGTCACAGCGCGAGAGCGACAGGAGGCCGTTCATGTCGTGGTAGTACGCGAGATCGCCCGTGACGATGACAAGCTCGTCGTCGGTGGCCGAGCCCGCGCCGAGGCCGGTCGAGAGGATGCCGTCGATGCCGCTCGCGCCGCGGTTCGCGAGGACCGTCAGGTCGGCTTCCCGGGGCCGCCCGAAGCGGTCGGCGTCCCGGATGGGCATGGAGTTGGAGACGAAGACGGTGGCCGGGTCGGGGGCGGCCGCGAAGACGGTTCCGAGGACCGAACCCTCCAGAGGGCCGCGGTCCAGCTCGTCGGCCAGGAGCGACCAGTAGCTGGATTCTACGTCCTGTAGCCGGTCGCGGAAGGCGGGGTTGCCGGGGGATTCGACAGCGTCCGCGAGTGCCCGGGCCGTCTCACCCGGGTCCGCGACCACGAGGTCGGAGCAGACGAACTCGGCGTCTCGCCACTCGCCTGCCGGGTCGACCAGTACCTGTCTGGCTCCGGAATCCGCGAGAGCCTTCCGGACCGGTTTCGAGGTCATCGACGCACCGAATCGAAGCACGAGGTCGGGGTCGAGGTCGAGCGCCGAGAGGTAGCCGTCGTACCCGCCGAGGACCGGCACGTCGGCGACGTGCGGGCCGAACCGCAGGCCTGAGAGCGGGTCCGCCAGGAGTGGGAAGCCGGTCTCGCGGGCGAGGGTTGCGATGGCTTCGGGTGTCGCGTCCGCGACAGCTGGGTCTGCCGGGCCGGCGAGGATGAGCCCGGTTTCGGCCGCGTCGACGGCCGATGCGAGGGTCGCGAGGTCTGGTTCAGCAAGCGACGGCCGGCCCTGCAGGCGCTCCACGTATGGTCCACCGGGCCGGCCAGCCGAGGCACGCTCGTCGCCGCCGTCCCAGTCTTCGGGCACATCGCCGGCCACCTCGACCGGTTCCAGCGGTTTCCGGAAGGGGCAGTTGAGGTGGACCGGGCCCATGGGAGTTCCCGCTGCCTCCGCGATAGCTCGGGCCGCGTCGGTCCGGAGGCGGCGGAGCTTCCGGGGTGTCGCCTCGGGCTCGGGCAGGTCGCGGTACCACCGGACGGAGGTACCATAGAGCTTCTCCTGGTCGATGGTCTGGTTCGCGCCGGAATCACGGAGTTCCGGCGGGCGGTCTGCCGTGAGGACGAGGAGGGGAACCCGTCCCTGGCTGGCCTCGATGACCGCCGGATGGAAGTTCGCGGCAGCGGTGCCGGAGGTACAGACGAGCGCGGTCGGTTCGCCGGTTCGCCGCCCGCGGCCGAGTGCGAAGAAGGCCGCAGACCGCTCGTCGAGGTGTGAGAACACCTGCACGTCGTCGTGGGCCGCGAAGGCGACCGTCAGTGGGGTCGACCGGCTCCCGGGCGCGATGCAGACTCCCGAAAGGCCGCCGGCGACGAGTTCATCGACGAGCGTCTCGGCCCAGAGCGTGTTGCGGTTCGGGTACTCGGAGAGGTCTTCGCGGGTCATTCGAGTTCGTCGAGCAGCGGGCGGTACTTCAGCTGAATCTCGTCCCACTCCTCCTGTGGGTCCGAGTCGGCGACGATGCCGTTCCCAGCGAACAGGGTCGCGTTCCGGCCACCGGCGACGCCCGAGCGGATGCCGACGAGGAACTCGCCGTCGCCGTCACCGTCGAACCAGCCGATGGGGGCGGCGTACCAGCCGCGGTCGAAGGTCTCGACGTCGCGGATGGTCTCGGCGGCGGTTTCGGGCGGGAGTCCGCCGACCGCCGGGGTCGGGTGCAGCGCCTCGACGATGTCGAGGACGTGCCCGTCGGTGTCGAGATCGGCCGTGATGAGGGTCTGGAGGTGCTGGATGTTGTTCAGCTTGCGGACGGTCTGTTCGCCCTCGGTCACGTCACCGAGGGGTGCGAGTTGCTCGCAGATGGTGTCCACGACGAGGCGCTGCTCGTGCTGTATCTTCTCGGAATCGACGAGCGACTGCGCGAGGGTCTCGTCGGCCTCGGGGGTGCCGCCCCGGCCGACCGACCCGGCGAGTGCTTCCGTCAGGACCCGCCGTCCCGATTTCTTCACGAGGCGTTCCGGGGGTGCGCCGAGGAAGCCAGCCTCGTCCGTGGGTTGGACGAGGAACCGGTAGCAGTTCGGGTACGTGCGCCGGAGGCGTTCGAGCACGTCCGGAAGGTCCACCTCGCCCGCGAGGCCGACCTCCAGCGCGCAGCCGAGGACGACCTTCCGGAGGTCGCCTGCTCGGATACGGCCGACGGCGTCCTCGACCTGTTCGGTCCAGACCTCCTTCGGTGTGGTTCGACGGGTCGACAGCACACCCGGACTCCCGCCGCGGGGCCGCATCGCGGGGAGGTCGGTGACCGCGTCGGCGGCCCGGTCGAGCTGGGCCTCGACGCTCGCGGGGTCGACGTGTTTCCCGTACCGATTGACCGTGAGCCACGTGCCGTCCTCGGTCCGGGTGAGCTGGACCTCGGGGAGGAGGAACTCGGCCGCGCCGAACCCGGCCCAGGTGTCTGTCGGCTCGTGGTCGTCGCTGAAGGCGAATCCGCCGACCAGCCTGGGCCGCGGCGCGTCCGTGTTCGTGCAGTCCGCGTCGTCGAAGAGCGTCTCGGCGCTCGCGCGGATGCTCGCGAAGCGGTCCGGCCCGCTCGCGGTCAGGCGGGCGGCAGCGCCCGCGCCGGCGAGTTCGAGGCCCTCGAAGTTGGCCCAGTGGAGCCGCGGGGGTTTGCGTGACGCGAGGAACGCCCGGTAAGAGACGTCGTCGATGGGGCGACTCCGGCTGACGAGCACGCCGTCGGTTCCCACCGCCGGTGCCGTCACCGTGCCCTCGCTACGCGCTCGTTCCATTGGCGTAGACTCAGGAACACGTCTGCTAAAAGGTGTCCATCCGATTCAAGCGCGGGACTTAACTGTAGCGCTCCTCGTTCCAGGGGTTCGCGCTGTCGGAGTAGCCACGAAGCTCCCAGTAGCCGCGCTCGGGTTCGGTGAGGAACTCGATGCCGTCGACCCACTTCGCGCCCTTGTAGGCGTACCGGTGGGGCGTGACGACCCGAAGCGGCCCACCGTGGTCGCGGGGCAGGGGCTCGCCGTCGAAGTCCCACGCGAACAGGACCTCCTCGCGCATGCACTGGTCGAGGGGCAGGTCAGTGGTGTAGTCGTCGAGCCCGGAGAACATGACGTGACAGGCGTCGTCGTCGACACCCGCCAGCTCGGCGAGGGTGGGGAACGAGACGCCCGTGAACTCGCAGTCGAACTTCGACCAGCCGGTGACGCAGTGAAAGTCCTGTTTCTGGGTGACGCTCGGGAGGTCCTGGAACTCCTCCCAGGTGAACGAGAGTGGCTCGTCGACCGCGCCGGTCACGGTGAACTCCCACGTTTCGGGGTCGAACGGGGGCGTCCCGCTCTTCGAGAGCACCGGGAACTTCGAGGTCTCGCGCTGGCCCGGGGGGAGCCGGTCCGACCCGAACTCCTCGTAGAGGCCGGTAACGTCCTGCGTTGTCATGGTCATTCATGTGGTCTCCGGGATTGTAGGCGTGACGGAACCGGGCGACCGCCCGCAGTCGGGCGGATACGGCTCCATCTTTACGACTGTGCACCTCCCCAACAGGCTTAAATACCACATCACCGAAGCCCCAACCAGCATGCCGAAAGTCGAGATCAACATCCCGGAACACCTCGAGATGCAGATCACCCAGATGGTCGAACGGGGGGAGTTCGTGAACCGTGAAGAAGCGATCGAGGACCTGCTGTCGACCGGCCTGAAGGCGTACAAGACCAGTGGCCCCATCGAGGACGACGAACCCGGCGGGTTCGAGGACGACGGTATGATGGGTCACGAAGACGAGTACGTCTTCTGAACACGGGTTCCGGGCCCTCCTCTCGCACTCTCTGCCGCCGAGTTACGGCGCTCTGGTCCCCGAGTGCGGCGGCGGGAGCAACACGTCTGTCTTCGGCTGTTCCCGTCGCCAGGTCCCCCAGTCCGTTATCGTCGACGGCACGATGTCGAGCCGTCGCCCTTCTAGCGGGCCACAGATGGCCTGCCCGAGCAACTGACTCCAGTAGCTGCCGGTCGCGTCGTCGGCCATGACGAGGTTCCCCGAGACGCGAATCCGCTGGTCGGGCGAGCTGTCGTTCACCGCGGCGGCCCACGCCCGGCCCGCGTCCTCGGCCGCCCCGGCCTGCACCCCGGGTGGTCGCCAGAGCAACCCGGTGGCCTGGAAGTTGGTCACCCCGTCCTGCCCGTCGATGCGGCGGTCCGCGACGAGGCCGGACTTGCAGATTGGGCAGTACGTGACGAGGACGGGCAGGTCGCCGAGCCAGTCGTCGACGACCTCGTGGTACCAGAGAATCGAGAGGGGGTAGGCACGCGCCTGCCCGTCGTGTTCGAGCCCGACGACCGTCCGCGACTCGCCGATTCGGCCGTCCGGGCCGTACCGGTCGCGCACCTCGTGGGTCGACCAGTCCGACGCGTATGCCGGGTCGTCAATCTCGGCGAGGGCGGCCGGGACCACGTCTTCGGAACAGACGGTTTTCGGGAAGCCCTGCTCGGCGAGCGACAGTTCGGTGTAGGAACCAATCCCGGTCGTTCCGTGGCTCGTCGTCGTGTTGGTGTTCGACCCGTCGCCGCCACCGAACCCGGCACAGCCCGCGAGACTGCCCCCGAGACCGGTCGTCACGGCTGTGAGCAGTTGGCGGCGCGTCGTGCGCTCTCCACTATCGAATCCGCACGTCATCCGTACACCCCTGTCTCGGGCGCGAACGACGCCCACGCGAACCAGAACATCGGTGGGTACGGCGTCGCCGGTTCCAGGGTCTGGCCCTCGAAGGGACCGTCGACGGCACGACCCGAGGCGACCCGCCAGTTGGACCCGCCGGCCTGGAGGTCGCCGGTCGGACCCGGTTTGAACCGCAGGGTCTCACCACCGACCCGGCGGTCGTATGCGACGAGCGTCCCGTCCGGCGTCGCCGCGACGACGACCGGGAGCCCGCCCACCGTGTCCTGGACCAGTCCCTGTCGATTCACCCGGGAGAACGGGTATGCCCGGGTCACATCCCCGGCGACGACGCCGATGACGAGCGCCTTGGGATGCAGCCGGTCGTCGTCGAAGTCGGTGTTCTCCAGTCCGATTGCGGCCGAATACTCGTAGCCAGCGTACGGGTCGCGGTTCACGTCACGGGTGACCTCCCCCTTCACCGTGAGCGATTCCGGCGCAGGGAGCAGGACCTCGGTGTCGGGGTGCTCGGTTCGCCACTGCGCCCAGGTGGTCCGGGTGGCCGGTCGCAGGGCAAGTTCGTCGCCCGTCCGCGGCCCCCGGATGGCGGTCGCGATGACCTGGCTCCAGAGGCTCTCGGTCACGTCGTCGTACATCACGAGGTCGGAGTGCCAGAGCCAGCCGGAGACCCCGAAGGTCGCGGTCTCACCCGCGACATCGCGCTCGGCCACCACGCTCGACCCACAGAGCGGGCAGAAGGTGACGGCGAGTGGGTCGCCCGCGACCACGTCGTTGACGATCTCGTGCCAGCGCATGACCCGGAGGGGGTACGCCCGAACGACGCCGTCGATGGCCAGCCCGATGACCTCGTCTTTCGGATGCAGCCGCGGCTCGATGGGCAGGATCTCGCCGAACTCGGTTCGCGCCTCGAACCGGATTCCTTCCCAGTCCGGGCCGAAGGCTGGCTCCGTGATGGCCGGGATGGCGTCCTGTAGCGCGCCGCGGACCAGCGCGGACTCGGGAACCGGCAGGTCGGTCGCGCTCGGCCGACCGGGACCGGTCGGCGTTCCCCCGGCCGAGCGGCCTGCCTCCTGCGCGCCCAGCTGAATGCATCCCGCGAGGCCGACGCTCCCCGCCAGCCCCGCGCCAGCGAGGCCGGTCGCTGCCAGCCGTTCGAGGTAGCGTCGTCGCTCCATGCGGGGAGTGACGGGAGCAGGGGCAAAGACCTCTCGCGGTCGTGCGTCACTGACTCACACGACCAGAGAGACGATGATGGGGTCACGCGTATCAGCGGGTATGCGGTCCTCCAGACGACGACTACTCGCCGCGAGTGCGAGCAGCATCGCTGGTCTGGCGGGCTGTCTCGGGCGCATCGGCGGCGGTTCCGACGCTCCTGGACCGGGCGAACTCGACGCCCTCGACGTCGGCGGTTCTCCCGGTGGTATCGTCCCGGTCCACCCCGCCGACTCGGTCGTCGTGCTGGACTTCTTCGCGACGTGGTGTGCGCCCTGCAAGCCCCAGATGGCGGAGCTGCGGACAGTCCGCGAGGAGTTCGGCGACGAGGACGTGTCCATCCTCTCCATCACGGGCGAGACCGACCGGGGGACGGTCGCGGACTTCTGGACCGAGTACCAGGGCACCTGGCCGGTCGCCATCGATTCGAGTGGTGAAACCGCCCGTGAACACGACGTTCGCGGCCTGCCCACGATGCTCGTGTTCCCCCCGGGTGGAGAGGCCGGCGACGAGGTCTGGCGACACACCGGGCTCGCCGCGGCCGGAGACGTGATTTCGGCCATCGAAGACGCCTCTCCGAACTGAACTCGGCGGCTTTTAGTGCTCACGCCCGTGATTCCGTGGCGATGACCGACGACCACCCGCTGGCGACCGTCGAGACGCTCGCCCTCGTCGCGCTGGGTGGCTTCGCCGGAGCGAACGCCCGGTTCGTCGTGGACCAGGGGTTGGCTGGCCTCCCGACCGGACTCGTCGGGACTCTCGCCGCCAACGTCTGTGGCTGCGTCTTGCTCGGGTTCGTCCTCTACGAGGAGGTCCACGTCGGCGTGTTCTCTCGGCAACTCCGGGTCGCGCTGGGAACCGGCTTCCTCTCCTCCTTTACCACGTACAGCACCTTCGCGGTCCAGACCGCGACGAGTGCCCCGGTCCTCGCGCTCGCCAACGTCGGCGCGAACTACGCGCTGGGCTTCACCGGCGTGTTGGTTGGCCGCTGGCTCGCGCTTTCCTTTGCTGCGGAGGTGGATGCCTGATGGCGATTGCACCGGCGTATCTGGTGGGCCTGGGCGGCGCGCTCGGGGCAGTCCTCCGCCACTGGGTCTATGGGCAACTGAAGCGCGAGGGCGACCCGGTCCCCAGAGCGACCCTGACGGTAAACGTGCTGGGCAGTATCGTGCTGGGGTTCGTGACGTTCTCTGGAGCTGGTGGGGACGTGGCGCTGTTCGTCGGGACCGGGGCCTGCGGGGCCTTTACGACCTTCTCGAGCTTCGGCTTCGAGACCGTTGATAGGTGGTCGTCGGGCGAGAAGCGGGCGGCGGTGCTGAACGCGGTCGGGAATCTGGTGCTGTCGCTTGGTGGGGTTGCAGTGGGGTGGCTGGTTGCTGGCTTTGTGGTCTGAGACCTGCAATTGTGGGTTACTGGAACCGCTTCGTTTTCGAGATATCTCTGAGAGTGGCTGGTGGACGTGTTCTTCGACTACAATCACTGGTGTCCATGACCGCCCCGCACCACACCCTCCCCAGCCGATTCAGTCCCCAGAAATCAGAGATTTCTGGTGTGCTCACGAGACGCGTCGCGTCTCGTGACCGATGCTCGTTTCGCTCCGCTCCACTGCGCGTCTCGTCCCTCGCGCGACTCAGTGCCGGGGGCTCGCTTCGCTCGCCACCCGACCCAGCACGCGCCACCTGGAGATTCCCAGCACCGACCACCCCTGGCTCGGTCCCTGACAATCGACCAGTATCGACTGTAACGGTAGAACTTTCATGGACGCTTGCTACGCCACAGGTATGACCTCGCTCGGACTGGTGGTCGCGGAGTTCAACGCGCCCGTCACGGAGCAGATGGAGGAGGCCGCCCGCGAGGCGGCCGAGTCGGCCGGTGCTGACATCGTCGAGACGGTCCAGGTGCCCGGCGCGTACGATTCGCCGCTCGCGGCGGACCGCCTCGCGCGTCGCGACGACGTGGACGCGGTCGCGGTCCTCGGGTCTATCATCACCGGGGACACCGACCACGACCAGGTCATCGGGCACGCGACCGCCCAGAAGCTGACCGACGTGAGCCTCGAACGGGACAAACCCGTCACGCTCGGCGTCACCGGTCCGGGGATGAGCGCGGCCGAAGCGTACGAACGCGTCGAGAACGCGGCGTCGGCCGTCGAGGGTGCTGTCAAACTGGTAGAACGACTATGAGTATGGAATTCGCAGACCGCGTAACGAGAGTCGAACCGTCCGCAACCCTGGCAATCTCGAACAAGGCGTCGGCACTGGAGGCCGACGGCGTGGACGTGGTTGACCTGAGCGTCGGCGCGCCGGACTTCCCGACGCCCGAGAATATCGTGCAGGCCGCCGAGGACGCCATGGAGGCCGGCCACACCGGCTACACGTCCTCGAACGGTATCCCGCAGCTCAAAGACGCCATCGTGGAGAAGCTCCGCGGTGACGGCCTCGAGCAGTACGAGGCGGAGAACATCATCGTGACCCCGGGCGCGAAGCAGGCGCTGTACGAGGTCATCCAGGCCCTCATCGACGACGGCGACGAGGTCGTCCTCCTCGACCCGGCGTGGGTGTCCTACGAGGCGATGGTGAAGATGGCCGGCGGGTCGCTGAACCGCGTCGACCTCTCCGATTCGGACTTCCAGCTCGAACCCGCGCTCGACGACCTCGCCGCGGCCGTCAGCGACGAGACCGAGCTGCTCGTGGTGAACTCGCCGTCGAACCCCACTGGAGCGGTCTACTCCGACGCCGCCCTCGAGGGCGTGCGTGACCTCGCCGTCGAGCACGACTTCGCGGTCATCTCCGACGAGATCTACAAGGAGATCACCTACGGCGTCGAGATGACGAGTCTGGGGACGCTTTCGGGCATGGAAGACCGCACCATCACGGTCAACGGCTTCTCGAAGGCCTACTCGATGACCGGCTGGCGGCTCGGCTACTTCGCCGCGCCGGAGGAACTCGTCAGCGAGGCGGGCAAGCTCCACAGCCACTCGGTCTCGTGTGCGACGAACTTCGTCCAGCACGCGGGCGTCGAGGCACTCCAGAACACGGACGAGGCCGTCGCCGAGATGGCCGACGCCTTCGAGGACCGCCGCGACCTGCTCGTCGACCTGTTCGCCGAGCACGGCGTCGACGTGGCCGTCCCGGACGGCGCGTTCTACATGATGCTCCCCGTCGACGAGGACGATACGGCATGGTGTGAGGGTGCCATCGAGGACGCTCACGTCGCGACGGTTCCCGGCAGTGCCTTCGGGACGCCGGGCTACGCACGGCTCTCGTACGCGGCCAGCGAAGAACGGCTGCGCGAGGGCGTCGAGCGCCTCGCGGACGCGGGCTACCTGTAGCGTCGCTTTCAGGCACTGATACCGCGAGGAGACACGCCTGTCCGGGCGTCTCTCGGCTTCTTGCTGTTCTCGATTCCACCAGTGGCCACGCCACGGGTGTCCTGTCTGCCCGATGTTGTTTTATCGTCTGGGTCGGTCTGTCGACGAAATGGGTGACTCAGTCTGGGGCGCAGTGGAGGTGAACGTCGAACCGGACGGGACCGCGGACCCGTGGTTCCTCGCCGCGTCGCTCCGCCCCTTCGTCGGTTCGTGGTGGTACGCCTGGCAGTGCCTGTTCGGCTGGGAGGACGACGATGTCTTCGACCCAGTCTCACCGGACGGTCGCGGCCTCCCGGACGACCTGTCGTCGGACGTGGAGCGACACTACCACGAGGTCGACAGCTGGGGCGAGAACCACGTGACGCTGGCCGAGCTTCGGGCGGTCGACTGGCAGGAGGTCTCCCCACGCGAGACCATACTGTGGCAGCGCCGTGAGGCGGAGGGCCTGGAGTGCCCCCTCTCGGGTCGTGACGAGGACGCCCTCTCGACCGAACAGCTCGAGACGCTCGACGCCGGTGGGCAGGTCACAACGACGACCTACGTTGGACACACCGTGACGGTGACGCGGGAACGACTCACCCGGGAGTTCGTCTGCCGAGCGGCCGGCTGGTGGTGGGTGATCCACGAGCTGATGGAGCACCTGACCGATCGAATCTACCGGCCCGAGGGCGTTCGCCTCGTCGTCTGGCGCTGGTAGGTAGAAGGCGTTTCAGCCGCGCTGTTCGAGAATTCGGTCGATGATACGCCCCGTAGACAGCAGCTCGCCCTCGTACCGCGGGTCGCGAGCCGATGCCCGCCGGACCTCGCACTCGATGCCACGGGCCGTCAGGGCGTCGGCGATGGCGGCCTCGTCGTGGTGCTGGTCGTGACCCAGGACGATGTAATCGGGGTCGATGCGCTCGATGGGGACGAAGATGTCCTCGGTGTCGCCGAGGTGTGCCTCGGTGACCATCTCGAACGCATCGACCATGTCGCGGCGCTGGCGGTCGGGAAGGACGGGTTTCTCCTTGTGCGTGACGTTCTCACGGCGGGCGATGATGACGTGGAGTTCGTCACCCAGCGCCGCCGCCTCGGAGAGGTAGTGGACGTGGCCGGGGTGTAAGATGTCGAACGTCCCCTGTGCGATGACGGTCGTGGATTTCCCTGTCATATCAATCTCGCAGTTCCGCGTCGATGTCCGCTTGCGTGAAGTCGAAGAACGATTCCGGGTCGGGCAGGTCGACGTCCAGTACGGGGAGGTCACGCGGTTCGCCTTGCTGGTCGAACGCCCGCCAGTCCCTCGAGCGGTAGGGCGCGCCCATGATGATGTGGGCGGTCCCCTGCCCGAACGTCGCGATGTCGGCGTCGCTCGGCCTGAGGACGCCGTTGGGATGCGAGTGGATGCTGCCGAGTGCTCGCATGTCGTTCGGAATCATGTTCGAGTCCAGGGTCGCACTCACCGGATTCGACGTGGTCCCCGGGATGACGAGCACGTCGGTGACGACGTAGCCGTCCCGGTCGAGGCCGAGTTTGCCCGCATCGGTCCCCCGGAGCATCCCCATGTACTCGTTCGGGTGTGTGTCCTCCGCGGCCTCCAGCGCGAACTCGATGGTGTCGCGAGCGATGCCCACGACTGCCTTGCGCTTGAAGAACCGGTCGAACAGTCCCATGTCCGACCCTCGCGCCTCGTCGGTGCTAAACGTTCCGAAAGCCTCGTTCGTCTTGACAAGCGTTATACCCGGTCGTTCCAAACGAACCCGTAACGATGACATCCGACTCTGTCGGCGACGCCGCCGACGACGACGGGGGCGACACCGTCGTGTACGACCTCGCTCCCGATTGTACCGTCGATGACGTCGAGGAGGACACGCCCTACCTCGCGACCGTCAACGGTATCGTCGAATACGGCGTCTTCGTCGATCTCTCCGATTCAGTCTCCGGACTCGTCCACGAGTCCAAACTCAGCGGCACCTTCGCGGTCGGCGACGAGCTCGTCGTCGAACTCGAGAACGTACGAGAGGACGGTGACATGTCCTTCGAGACCGTGGATGTTGGCGAGTACACCATCCAGCAGGTCGCTCACGAGTACCGTCCGACCGCGACGACCGCGCTCGACGCGAGCCTCGGTGAACAGGTACACGTCGAAGGCGTCGTCACACAGATCAAACAGACCGGCGGCCCGACCATCTTCCAGGTCCGCGACGAACACGGTGTCGTGCCCGCCGCGGCCTTCGAATCGGCAGGCGTCCGCGCCTATCCCGACGTCGAGGTCGACGACGTGGTCCGCGTCACCGGTATCGCGGAGACCCGCGAGGACGCCACCCAGCTCGAAGTCGGCGACCTGACGCGTCTCGACGGCGAGGCGGCCGAGCGCGTCCAGTCCCGGCTCGACGACGCCCTCGAGACGTGGGCCGAGCCCCACGAGGTCGAGCCCCTCGTCGAGTGGGACGCCTTCGAGAAGCTCCGCGACGACCTCCGCGACGTCGCCCGCCTGCTCCGCAAGACCGTCATCGAGGGGCGGCCCATCCGCGTTCGCCACCACGCCGACGGCGACGGCATGTGCGCCTCGGTTCCGGTCCAGAAGGCCATCGAGCAGTTCATCGGCGAGGTTCACGAGGACCCCGAGGCCCCGCGTCACCTGTTCAAGCGCCTCCCCTCGAAGGCTCCGTTCTACGAGATGGAAGACGCCACCCGTGACCTGAACTACGCGCTCGAAGACCGCGCGAAGCACGGCCAGAAGCTCCCGCTCGTCCTCATGCTCGACAACGGCTCGACCGAGGAGGACGTGCCGGCGTACCAGACGCTCGCGCACTACGACATCCCCATCGTCGCGGTCGACCACCACCACCCCGACCCGGAGGCCGTCGAACCGCTCCTCGCCGAGCACGTCAACCCGTACACCTACGGCGAGGACTACCGCATCACGACCGGTATGATGTGCGTCGAGCTCGCACGGATGATCTACCCCGACATGACCGACGAACTCCGTCACGTGCCCGCCGTCGCGGGCCTCGCGGACCGCTCGAAGGCCGAGGTCATGGACGACTACCTGACCCTCGCCGCCGAAGAGGGCTACGAGGAGGACGACCTGCGCGACATCAGCGAGGCGCTCGACTACGTCGCCCACTGGCTGCGCTACGACTCCGGCCGCCACCTCATCAACGACGTGCTCAACGTCGGCTGTGACGACCGCGCGCGCCACGAGGAACTCGTCGACTTCCTCGCCGACCGCGCTCGCGCCGAGGTCGACGACCAGCTCGACGCCGCGATGTCTCACCTCGAACACGAGGACTTAGAGAACGGCGCACACCTCTACCGCATCGACGTGGAGAACTACGCCCACCGGTTCACCTACCCCGCGCCGGGGAAGACCACGGGCGAGATCCACGACCGGAAGGTGAAGGAGACGGGCGACCCCGTCATCACCATCGGGTACGGCCCGGACTTCGCGGTCCTGCGCTCGGACGGCGTCCGCCTGGACATCCCGCGGATGGTCACCGAACTCGACGAGGAGATCGTCGGCGGTGGCGTCTCCGGCGGTGGCCACCTCGTCGTCGGCTCCATCAAGTTCGTCAAAGGCCGCCGCGAGGAGGTCATCGACGCGCTGGTCGAGAAGATGGCCGAGGCCGACATCGACGAGGACATCTCCTCCATGTCGGCGCTCTCTGACGACTGAGTCGGCAGCTCCCTCGTTTCTTCCTGACCCCGTCCTCGAGTGGCACGCAGGCCTGGCTACTCGACGGTGTCCTGCTCGGGGTCGTCGTCGGCCGCCTCGACGTCAGCGGCGTCCGAGAGAGGGGCGTCCGGGCGAGGCTCGTCACCGACCTGGGCCGCCGCCGAGTCATCCAGTCTGGCCATCGAATGCTCGTCGGCGACCCGGGCCGCGGCCCGCCCGCGTGCTGTCCGTTCGGCTCGCTCTATCCGTGCAACCAGCCCCAACAGCTTCGCGACCGTGCCGACGAGGTGGATGGAGGTTCGGTTCTGTTCGCGCCCGTCACGCCGGAAGAAGACGAGGATTGCGACGGTGTTCTCACCGTCGGATATCGGCGCGGCGATACCGGCACGCAGCCCGGCGTCCCGTGCTGTGGCGGCCCGGCGGAAGTACCCCGGTTCCGATTTCGAGGCGTCCCGGACCCACTCGATGTCGCCGGTCTCCCAGGCGCGGCCGACCAGTCCCACGCCCCGGGGGAACGAGAAGTGGTTCGAGACGGCACGGAACGTCCGGAGGTCTCCGGTCCGACCGTACCAGACCGGGCCGGGTTCGGCGACCAGGTCGCCACCGGCGGTCTCGACCGGAACCCACGTCTCGGCGTACTGCCAGACCGTCCGGTCACAGACGAGTGTGACCGCGGCGCTGACCGCATCCTCGAACGAGTCGGCGCGTTCCACCGCGTCGGCGACGTCGTACAGGAGGGAATATCGTGATGGTCTGCGCGTCGCATCGCTCATGGATAGAGAGAGGACCCCCGCAGATTTCACTTGTGCGTCCGGTAGCACGTCGCCCCGGGCCGGGTCACCTGACCCGGACTTCGAACCGGATGCCGCCGATGGTGCTGTCGGTGCCGCGTATCTCCCAGTCGTGGGCGTTGACGATCTCGCGGACGATGGCGAGGCCGAATCCGGTGCCGGAGTCGCCCGTCGTGTAGCCCATCTCGAACACCTGCTCGCGCTCGTTCGTCGGAATCCCCGGGCCGTCGTCCTCGACGAAGAACCCGCCGTCGACGCGACCGGTCCGGACCGTCACGGTCGGCCCACCGTGTTCGATACTGTTCCGGAACATGTTCTCCAGCAGTCGCTGGAGCCGTTCCTGGTCGGCCTGAATCGTCATGTCCCCGACGACCTCCAGCGTGGCGTCCGGGGGGCTGATGGACTCCCAGGCCTGTCCCGCGACCGACGCCAACGACACGGAATCGGTCGCGATGACTTTCCTGCCCTCGCGGGCGAGCTGGAGGACGTCGTCGATGATGATCTCCATGCGTAACAGGGCGGACTCGACCCTGTCGAAGTTCTCCTTCGATGGGTCCTCCCGTGCGAGCGCGAGCGCGGCCCCGGCGGTCGTGAGTGGCGTCCGGAGGTCGTGCGAGACCGCGTTCGCGAACTGCGAGAGCCGTTCGTTCTGGCGGGCGATCTCCTGTTCCCAGCTGTATCGACTGGTCATGTCCTCGACGACGACGACGACCTCCTGGACGGCCCCCGAGTCGTCCCTGACCGGAGCAGCGTTCAACAGCACCCAGCGCTCTCCCTTCGGGGTGCTGACGCCGAGTTGAACCCCCCGAACGGGTGACCCGGTCTCGAAGACGCGGGCGACTGGCAGGTCCTCGGTCGCGATGCGCTCACCGTCGATGTCGAAGAACTCGAACGTCTGCTCGTCGTGGCGTTCGGACAGCAGGTCGTCCACGTCCGAACCCAGGATATCTGCACCCTGTGGGTTCACGTCCACGATCTGGCCGGAGGCGTCGTACACGAGCACGCCGATCGGACTCGCTTCGATGCGATCTTCGAGGTCTTCTCGTTCCGCTTCGAGTTCGACGACGTGTTCCTTGCGGGCGTACAGTCCGCCGAGGATGCCGATGGTCGAGACGAGACTGACCCAGCGCTCGTCGGTCGGTTTCGGCTCACCCAGGAAGAACGCGAGCACGGCGATGACCTCGTCCATGTCGATGATGGGGACGCCGACGGCGGTCCTGAGGCCGGCAGCCTTCGCCGGTGCGCTCCGGACGAAGTACGACGGTGGCCCTGCGCTGACGTCCTGAAGCCACTCCACCTCACCGGTGTCCCACACGCGACCGGGAAGCCCGACCTTGCGCGGGAACGAGGTCTTCTCGGTCACCCGTCGGAAGGTCTCTAACCCCTCTCCGGACCCGTACCACGAGTCGCTCGGAACGAGTTCGGTTCCCGCCGAGTTGACGGTCCACACCTCACCGTACACCCATTCCGTCGACTGACACACCAGTTCGATGGTTTCGCTCAGTGCGGTCTCGAACGAGTCGGCGTCCGCGACCGCCTGTGCCACTTCGTGGAGGAGTTCGTAATCGCGTACTTTCTTGGCACCGGTGCTCATACCTCAGCAGAGGACCTCTATGGGTTTGGCGTGTTCGGCGACTGATGAATCCTCAACACGTCAACGATTCCGGGCTGAACTGCGCGAATCGGCCGAGTTTCGTGCAATCACACGGTGGGCCACCCCGGCCGCTAGTGCAACCGGAGACGACCTCAGTCGACTCTGAACTCGAATCGTGCCCCACCCATGTCCCCATCGACGACGGAGACGGTCCAGTCGTGGGCACGGGCGATCTCCTGGACGATTGCGAGCCCGAAGCCAGTCCCGGTCGTCCCCGTCGTGTACCCGGCTTCGAACACGTCCTCGCGCTCGGCTTCGGGGATGCCGGGGCCGTCGTCCTCGATGAAGAAGCCGCGGTCGGTCGCCCCGACGCGGACGTTCACCGTTTTGCCACCGTGTTCGACCGCGTTCCGGAACATGTTCTCCAGTAGTCGCTGGAACCGTTCCTCGTCGGCCAGCAGCGACCTGTCGGTCTCGACGGTCAGCGACGCGTCGGTGTCGTTCACGGTGGACTCCCAGGCGGCTTCCGCGACCGAGCCGAGGGAGACGGACGAGGGATCGACGACGGTCTTCCCACCGCGCGCAAGCGAGAGGACGTCCTCGATGATGGCCTCCATGCGGTCGAGTGCGCCGTCGATTCGGTCCAGATGTTCGCTCTCACACTCCTGTTTCGCGAGGATGAGCGAGGTGCTCGCGGTCGACAGCGGGGTCCGGAGGTCGTGTGAGACCGCGCTCGCGAACCGCGAGAGCCGCTCGTTCTGGCGGGCTATCTCTTGCTCCCAGACGTGCTGGCTCGTGAGGTCCTCGACGGCGACGACGACCTGCTGGACTGCGCCGGACTCGTCGTGCACGGGTGCCGCGTTGGCGATGACCCATCGCTCCCCGGTCGGCGTGGTGATGCCGCACTCCAACCCGTGGATCCGACTGTCCTGCTTGATGGCTTCTCGGACCGGGAGTGCCGCCCGCTCGATCGGGTCCCCCTCCTCGTCGACCGGGTCGAGGTCGAGCGCCCTGCAGTTGGTTCCCACCAGTGACTCCTTCGACCGCCCGAGGATGGAGGCCGCCTGCTCGTTCAGGTCGACGAGCGTCCCATCGGTGTCGAAGATGACGATTCCGATGGGGCTCGCATGGAAGCACCGGGCGATCGTCTGGCGGTGTCGCGCTTCCCTCTCGAACCGGTCCTTCTGGGCGTACAACCCACCGAGGATGGCGACCGTCCCGACGAGTGCGACCATCCGGTCGGTCCTGACACGGGGCTCGTCGAGCATGAAGACGAGAATCGCGACGACCGAGTCGTGGTCGACGATGGGGACACCGACCGTGGCGTGGAACCCTGCATTCATGGCGGCGTCCTTTCGCAGGAACGCCTCGGTCGACACCTCGGTCACGTCTTTGAGCCACTCGCACTCCTGGGTCTCCCAGACGCGACCCGGGAGTCCACTCCCACGCTGGTACGTGAAGCCTCTAGAGGCCTCGTGAAACCGCTCGATCTGCGGGTCGCTCTTGTACCAGACTGGCCCGAGTTCGAGGTGGTCATCCGTCGGTCGCCACACCTCAGCGTACCGCCAGTCGGTGTGGCGACAGACGATCTCGATCGTCGCCTCGAGGGCTGAATCCAGGGATTCGGCGGCCGAGACAGCCTGTGCAACCTCGTGAACGACGGCGTACTCTCGGGCGGCCGTGGTGCTCATACTGTCTCAGAGGGTGTCAGCCGGCTTTACGCACTCGTCACCTGTTTTGAATCTGACCTTCCGGAAGAGGAGGACGGCGACGCCCCCGGCTGCGACCGGTGCGGCAATCAACAACATGAGGGGAATCTCTCTGGTCCTGTCCCAGTCCGAATCGAAGGCATCGGCGTAGTAGCGCCCGATCTCGTCGCCGGTGAGGACGACCGCGACCTCCCGGTTCTCCCGGAGCGAGTGGCGGTTCCAGTTGACGCTCCCGACGACGACGTGTCGGCGGTCGACGACCACCCCCTTCGCGTGGATCTTCTCGAACCGGCCAGCAGGGTCGACGAGTTTGGCGTCGAGGTCGAGTCCCTCACGGGCAGCGAGTCGGTCCAGCCGGGCGGCGACCCGGGCGTTCTCCTCCTCGGCGTACCAGGCACTGCTCAGGAGGAGACGAACCCGCGTCCCGTTCCGGGCAGCCGCGATGGCGGCCCGGACCAGGGGCGTCTCGACGCTCGACACCGCCATCTGCTCGACCCTGACGGAGTGATTCGCCTGCCGGATGAGGCGAGTGAGGCGTGCCTCCGCGTTGTCGGGTGCGACGAGGACAGTGACCCGGTCGACGGCGAGCGTCTCGGAGTCGATACGAGCGGGGTAGTCGCCGGTTGCCGGGTCGGCCGGGACCGGCTCCACGCCATCGCGGAACGACTCCCAGGGGACCGTGTCGTGGGCCGTCCAGTCCGCCGTGAACACCGCGGCGAGCGAGGCGGTCGACGGCCCCCGGAGCTCGATGCCCCATCCGCGGTTCGCCCGGCCGCCACTGCCCGACGGTTTCCAGTTCTCGGTGAGCACGAGCGCCCGGTCATCCGCGACGGCGTACTTCGCGTGGTGGAAGTCGTATCTGGCGGCGGGTCCACCGAGGACCCGGACCGAGACGCCGGCACGGACGAGTCGGTCCAGGCGAGCGACCTGGCGCTCGCTGGTCCCGCCGACCGGCCCACCGTCGACGAGGACGCGGACGGTCACGCCACGCTCCGCGGCCGCGACCAGGGCGTCGGTCACCCGCGCCGAGGTGAACGTGTACCCGGCGAGGAACACGCGCTCGTCGGCGGCTCGAATCGCGTCGAGTGGCACCCTGGTGTCGGGGGTAAGGAACGCGCGGACGGAGGTCGCACCAGCTGTCTGCGGCGCGAAGTCGGTCGCACCGTACGGGACCCAGTGGTCGCCGGTCCAGGTCTCGGCGGACGGCGCACGTGCGTAGGAGAACCGGTGGACGACACGCCCGCCCTCGGCGAGGACGACGGTCTCGCCACTGTTGGCGAGTGCGGGGAAGTCCGAGACCGAGAGCACGCGGTCTGCGACGCCCTCGCGGAGCGAATCCGGGTCGGCGGTGAACGCGACCCGGCCCGAGACGGTCCGGTTCGGAAGCGACGCGGTTCCCTCGTCGTCGCTCAGCGTCCAGTCTCCGAGGGCCGTCGGGCGTGGGAACGCCACGACGACGTACTCTCCCCGGTCGCCCGCGGCCTCGGGATTGGGTGCGACCGCGACGATTCGAGGCGCGGTCTCGTTCTCGGGCTCACTCCCCAGTGCGGGCCGCGCCACATCGCCGGGCGCTCCCTGCGGGCGCACGTCGGTGTCGGCCGCGACCAGCGCTGTCGCTCCCAGGGACAGACAGACGAGGACGGCCAGTGCAAGGGTCCGAGACACGCCGATGCTGGCCGCTCGATGGTACTTAAAAAGTCGTGGAGAAGCGCCGACGGCTTACGCCGCGGTTTCGGGTTCTTCCTCGACGACGGCGGCCTTCTCGGCCTCGTCCTGCACGAGGAAGGACCGGTCGTCGCCGTAGGCGGCGACGGCGTCGAGCGCGCGCTCGGTCCCGATCTGGTTCAGCGCCCAGGCGGCGCTGGCGCGGACGGTGTCGTCCTCGTCGTCTTCGAGGACGTCCGCGAGCGGTTCGACAGCGCGGGTGTCGCCGATGAGACCAAGGGCGCGGGCGGCCCGCGACCGGATGATCTCGTTCTCGACGGCGAGCTTGTTCGCGAGCGGCTGGACCGCTTCCTCGGAGCCGATCTCGCCGAGCGCCTTGAACGTCACCTTCTGGAGCGCCGGGTCGGAGTCGGCGTCGACGTAGTCCAGCAGCATCTCGACGGGCTCCTCGGAACCGATCTTGCCGAGGACGGAGATGGCCTGCTTGTCGCGGCGCTGGGCGAGGTTCATCATCGGCTCGATAGCTTCCTCCGGGCCGAGGCGTTCGAGCGATTCCATGCAGTGCTCCTGCATGAAGTCCGACTCGAACATATCGAGCCCGATGAGTATCTTCTCGGCCTGCATCTCGCGCTCGAACACCTTGATGGCGTGCCACTCCGGCGGGTAGTCCTTGCGGTGGTCGAGCACGTCGTAGAAGCCGTGGAAGTCGAGCTGCTCGCGCACGGAGAGGTCGTCCCACTCCTCGGCCTCGTCGAGCCCCGAGAGCAGTGTCTCGCTGGCCTCCAGCAGGGCTTCGATGGTCGCTGCGTCGTCATCGGGGTCGAGCGCGAGTGCCTCGACCGCGTCGATGGCGTCGCCCAGGGCATCGGCCGCGTCGTCGATGTCGGCGACCGTCGCGTCCACGTCGAGTTCGTCGGTCGCGAGGAACGCCTCGACCGCGTCGACGACCTCGGGCTCGCCGGTCTCGGTCCAGCGCGTGTCGGCGACCGTCGACTTCGCCTCCTCGATGTTCTCGACGACCTCCTCGGCGTACGGGCCGCGCGCGTCCTCGAGGTCGTCGCGCAGGTCCGAGACGCGGGACTCGAGTTCCGCGGCCGGGTCCTCCTCGTCGTCGTCCTCCGGTTCGGGGAGGTCGGCGTCTTCGAGGTCGGCAGCGACCGCGTCGAGGTCACTCTCGACATCGTCGAGGTCGGCTTCTGTCTCGGCGGTTTCGAGGTCCTCGGCGATGGCGTCCAGCCGCTCGGAGAGCGACTCGACACTCACGTCCTCGGACTCGGACTGGGCGTCGGCATCGGCATCGGACTCGTTCTCACTCATGATTGGCCCCCGTTGCCGTCACGTTCATGCGGGCAACTCGGGCCAGCGTGTTCCTAAGCGTTTCCATACCATTTCGCCAGCACCCGCCCCCCGCGCCAGTAGAACCAGGGCCCCGCCAGCAGGTACGCGAGCGCCAGCGTGAGGATGGCCCAGGGGAAGGTTCGGCCGTAGAAGTACGGGAAGAGGACGGCGAGCCCGTGCACGACGCCCATCAAGAGGGCGTCACGCGCGAGCAGGTCCGGGTACCGGATGGTCGAGACCATCAGGTAGACGAACATGGCCGTGCCGGCGAGCAAGAGCGCGGCGTCGGTGATGCCACAGAGAACCGCCGCCGCCAGGATGGTCGCCGCGAGCGTGGTCGGCACGCCCTCGGTGTACTTGTCGGCCGTGTCGTAGGCGGTGTACATCCCGAGGCGGATGACGCCCATCGCGACGAACAGCGCCGGCAGGACGAGCGCCGCGACCGCCCGCGCGGTGAGGTCGCCGACCGCGACGGGCCACGTCATCGTGGCTGTCGCGTACACCAGCACCGCGGGCGCGACCGAGAACGAGGCCACGTCCGCGAGCGAGTCGAGGTACGGGCCGACCTTCGACCCGCCCGAGTACCGGGCGACGACGCCGTCGAGCCCGTCGGCGATGCCCGCGAGCAGGACGAGTCTCGCCGCCAACTCCACGTCCTGGAACGCGACGACGACCGCCACGAATCCCAGGGAGGCGTTCGCGGTCGTCACCACGTCCGCGAGACTCAATCGGCCGACGAACCGGGGCAACATATCACCCCGGTTGGCTTCCCCCGTTTTACGCTCTTTCGGTCTCCGGCCGCTCGCTGCGGGTCCGCCACTCCACGGTCGCGCGCCGGCCGTCCCCTGGCGCGCGTCGACCGCGGCGCATATATTAGAGAGTTCCCAACGGCCGCGTATGAAGCGCCGCACGTTCCTCGCCGCGGTGAGCGGCTCGACACTCGCCGGGCTGACCGGCTGTCTCGCCGTCGGGTCGACCTCCCGGCTCAACTGTGCCGACGGCTGTGACATCGGCATGGCCGCGAGCGCGTTCCGCCCCGCCGAGTTCACCGTCAGCGTCGGTGACACCGTCGTCTGGAAGAACACCTCCAGCAAGGCCCACACCGTCACCGCCTACGAGAACGCCATCCCCGACGAGGCCGACTTCTTCGCCTCCGGCGAGTACGAGTCCGAACAGGCCGCCCGCGACGGCTGGTTCGGCCAGCGCGGCGGGGCCATCCCCTCCGGCGAGTCGTTCTCGCACACGTTCGAGGTACCCGGCACATACAACTACGTCTGCATCCCGCACGAACGCGGCGGTATGACTGGGCAGGTTATCGTCGAAAAATAAGTCGACCGCTGCTGCGACTCGCTGTCGCGAGTTACTCTTCGTCGTCTTCGTCGGCGTCGGCGTCCGCCTCGGCCTCCTCGTCGACATCGACCGCGACGTCCTCCTCGTCGACGTCCACGGCGGTCTCCTCCTCGGCGGCGACCTCTTCCGGACGCGCCTCGAGGGTAGTCTTCTGGATCTCCACGCGGCGGAGCGGGTAGATGGTCTTGGCCTCGCCGTAGATGGCGGAGCTGAGACGACCCTCGACGATGGAGTCGATGAGGTCGTCGAAGGTGTGCTCGCGTGCGTTCTCGCGGACGAGCTTGATCATCTGCTTGCGGATGGCACGCTCCTGGCTGTGGTCGGCCTTCTTCGTGGTGAACGCGACGGGCTGGATCTGGACGCGGTAGTCGTCCTTCGTCAGCACGGTGATGTGGGCGTCGATCTTGGACGCGCCACGGCGGACGAGACTACGGAGGTAGTCACGCGTCAGCTCGTGCTGGACGAACTCGGTGTACGCGGCGTCGCTGCCGACGTCGGTCACCTTGAACTTGAGCTTCGTGTTGTTCTCGCTCGCGTTGTTGGTGAGGTCACCGAGGGTGGTTTCGATGGTGCGGTCGAGCACCTTTTCCGGTTCATCTGCGGGTGTGGTACCGAGCTCCTCCCGGTCGAACTGCTCCGGGGCGTGCAGCGTGTACCACCGCTTCTCTTGTTTCTTTCGGGAAACGGATCGTTCGCTCATGATTTGTGTGTAGTCTGTTGCTCTGCGTGCTGTACCACTCGTGACGCGACGTCGACGTTCACGACGTAATCGTCCACGGTCGAGTGCAGGCCGCCGGTCGTCTCCCGCTCGATGTGGGTGACGACCGCGCCGTCTTCGACCGTCGTCTGCATCTCGTCGGTGTTGTCCGGACGGATCGCGGCCGCCACCAACTCGGGGCGGTCGTGCTCGGTCCGGATGGTCGCGCGTCGTGTCATAGTGCCTCCCTGAACGCCGTGATGAACTGTTTCGTCTCGCACTCGAAGGTCGCGTATGCGGTGCGTGGCGTGCCGTCAGCCGAGCCGCCGGTCTGGGTCACCGTGCGCGCCGCGACGCCCGCGAGGTCGCGGTCGTCCACGGCTGCGGCGGCAGCTTCGTCGTCACCGACCACCAGCGCCACGGGCTCGGGCGCCCGGAAGTCGCGGACCAGTCTGGCCGCGACCTGTACCGGTGCCTCGTCCACGCGCGCGACGAACACACCGTCGTACCGGTGCGTCGTCGCCTCGCGAACCGCCTCGTGGGCTGTGTGGGCCGTCTCGCGCCACGCGTCCAGTGCGCCCTCGCGAACGTCGTGCCCGAGCGCCAGCGCCACGCCCGTGCCGGGCGCGCCCACTGCCGCACAGTCGAGCACGTCTGCGAGGCCGCCGACCGTGGCGAACCGACCGTCAGGCGTGGTGTAGGGCCGGAGCGCCCGTTCGAGGACGTCCCCGGCCCGCGTCGTGGCATCGTCCGCACCGACCGTCTCGACCGCGACCAGCGACGCCAGCGTGCGTCGCGCATCGTCGTCTAACTGCGGCTCGGCATCTCCCTGCGTCTCATCCGGGGTGTCGAGGTCGAGGTCGGCTACAAGCTCGTCTGCGACTGCACGCTCGCCCGAGAAGGGCGCGTGCACTAACGTCGAGGCTGCAAGTCCGTCTGCCACGTCTTCGGTCGGAATCGCCACGCCGGGACGGCGGACCAGTCGCCCGCTCGTCTCGGCCGCATCCACGAGTCGCTCGGTCGCGCCCGCGCCGGGCGTGACACCCGCCGCGACGGCACCGGCCAGCGCCAGCACCGAATCCGGCGCGCCACCGAGCTCGCCCGCCAGCCGCCACGCGGCCACGCTGGCCGGCTCGTCGTCCGGGTCGAGGTGGTGTGCCTCTGCCTCGGACGACCCGACGACCAGCGCGGTCGTCTCGGCGTCTCGCTCGTTCCGCACCACCCGCTCCGTGCGGGCATCGACCGTCCGGCCGACGCTCACCTGGAACGGCGTCCCCACGTCACCCAGCGCTCTCGCGACTAACCCTGCGGCAGCGACTGCGTCTCCGTCTGCGCGGGCGACGATGTGGACGAACGAGGCCCGCTCCAGCGCCCCAGCGATATCACTGGCGGCGTCGGCGGGCCCGTCGGCGGTGCGACTCGAGTGCGACATTCAGTTCAGTTACTTTGTTCGAGGAGTTCTTCTGCGTCTTCGTAGGAGTACTCGAAGTCGGCCGGCAGCTCGTCACCGCGGTAGTACGAGACGAGACGGCGGACCTTCGACTCCGTGTTCTGGAGTGAGCGCTTGTTCTGGAAGTCCTGCTGATTCTCCTCCATGTGTGCGCGGAGGCGAACAGCACGCTCCATCAGGTTGCGCAGGTCTTCGGGCAGGTCAGGGGTGGCGTCGTTCTCTTCGAGGATCTCGGTGACCTTCTTGCCCGTCGCCAGCTTGACGTTGGGGACGGGTGTGCCGGTCACGCCCTCGTCGCGCAGCTTCATACCGATCTGCGACGGGTCGTAGCCCTGCTCTGCCAGTTCGACGACGCGCTCTTCGATTTTCTCGGCGTCGACGTCACTCCACTCCGGGGGTTCCTCCGTCACGGGTCGGTCCGAACCGGACTTGCCGCGACGGCGAGTGTGCATTCTGGCCATTGGTAGATGATAGGAACAACAGACCGCGAAAGACGTGTGAATCCGACAGAGACAGCTGTCCCTGCCGGGAGCACCTCCGTAATCCCAAGCCAGCGGAAGCCCGCTGGCGAGTCAGATTTACGGCCGTGCTGTTCCCGTGAGAGGCTTTCTCCGTGCGCCTCTAAAGGGTTTCTACTCGCCCGCGAGAGACACCACCGTTTCGTGTGAAGATACGGCACGGGAAGCGGTGCCGTCGCCGGCTCGATTCGAGGGGTTTATCAATACCCCCCGACCAACTATTGAATGCGTTCGAGGGCTCGTAGATCAGAGGTAGATCACTCCCTTGGCATGGGAGAGGCCCCGGGTTCAAATCCCGGCGAGTCCACTCAATTCTCGCGACGCTAACCGACGAGCGGAGCGAGTCGCAAGCGTCGCGAGTTGAGAACGTCGAGACGGGATTTGAAGCCCTGTGAGTCGCAGCCCGCGCAGCGGAACGAAGTGAAGCGAGCAGGACCGTCTCACAATGGGTTCACAATCCCGGCGAGTCCACTCAATTCTCGCGACGCTAACCGACGAGCGGAGCGAGTCGCAAGCGTCGCGAGTTGAGAACGTCGAGACGGGATTTGAAGCCCTGTGAGTCGCAGCCCGCGCAGCGGAACGAAGTGAAGCGAGCAGGACCGTCTCACAATGGGTTCACAATCCCGGCGAGTCCACTTCCTTCCCTCGTTTCACTCGGTCAGTCAGTGGACTCGCCTGAGTCCCTTTCACTCACTTCGTTCGCTCAAGGGACTCCCGGCGAGTCCTGTTTTCCTGGTTTGTTCAGGTTACGTTGAGCTGGTGGACTCCCAACTTGGATTATGGAGATCGGCTTCTAGGTCGGCGCGGTGAACGGGGAGATGGTCGAGCATGTCGCGGACGTGGCGGCCGATGACGTCCGGATGGGAATCTCGTTGTTGCGGTAAAATAGTCCGGAGAATGGGTGTCTGGAGGAAGACTTAATAATAGAATTTTGGAACTTAGATTCATGTTTGAGTTTGTCCGAGAAGACCGACCATCAATTACTGGTGAGTCTCCGCAGGGTTTAGAAGCAGTTGGATTAGCTGTCAAAAACTACACTGTACTCCTTGTTCTGAACCTGTGCGTCTTCACTATTTTCCAGGGGGCGTTGGTTATTTTCTTATGGCTCAACGTTACAACTCCGGGCCTCAAGAACTATATAAGCCCATTGATGGTTACGATAATGTTCATCGCAGGCATCAGTTTCAGCCTATTATTTGTTCTTAAAAAATTGGCATCAACGTTAATCGCCATCATGAGCGAGTTGACTCCTCCGTATGAAAATCCTCGGATTGTATTCTCAATCCCGATTACTAACAGCGTTGGATTCATTGACTCTGACTCGATTTATATTAAGCCACTCAAATCTGCCATGATTTGGTTTATATTGATATTGCCCGTCTATATCCCTGTAATTGGTTGGTTCGAATTTAGCACGAATCCAGAAACAGATGTTAATACTGTTATAAATACAGTCCCAGAAATCTTGGTTACCGTACTTCTATCAGTCTTAGCGAAGACTACACCACTACCAGTTAACCAATTATCAAACTTAATTCGAGATCCGGCGATTACGTTTCTTCAATTGGTCGTTTATGGTCCATCGGTTTTGTTTTTCTCCTTATTGTCGCTTAATGTGATTTATGCTATGCGTCTTTACGTTTATCACGTGACTGGAGTCAAGAGCAAAAATTGAGAACTACTTCGCAATCTGAAGTGGTCCGAGATTCGATGGTTTGACAAAAGCCAATAGCACGAAACGTCAATTCCTTCACTCTCAAACCTTCGAGCCGGAGGTTTTTGATCAACACCGCCTTCTTCATCCGCATATCGACCCTCGCCATTGGCTGGGATGCATGGAAATACGACGTTGGATACGTCGATGAGCGAGCTGACGAAGACTCAACCCGAAAATCAAACACCAACTACAGCCCTCTCAGCAGGCGCTAACCGCACCTCTTCGGAGATATCCTTCTCGAAGTCGAGCACCATCGCGAGCTCGTTCCCCTCGCGTTTGACCGTCTCGAACCCGAGCCGGCGGTACACCGTCACGGCGGCCTTGTTGTCGTCGCGGACGTGCAGCGACAGGCCGTCGTAGCCCGAGTCAGCAGCAAACGCGATGGCGTGCTTGGTCAGTTCCGTCCCGATGCCGCGGCCGTGGGCGTCCTGGTGGACGTAGACGAGGAACTCCGGGGGGCCGTCGTCGCCGGCGACGAAGCCGGCGTGGCCGATGACGCGGTCGCCGTCGAGGGCGACGACGTTCTGGCCCTTCGCGTGGAGTCGGTCGATCCACCGGCGTATCTCGCTGTCGCCGATGGGTGGCAGCCCCATCGAGCGGTGTTCCGAGGCGTAGTCGCGGTACATCTCGACCAGCGGGTCGACGAACTCGTCGGTCAGGGGCACGGCGAGCAGCGAGTGGCCGTGTTTGTCCACGAACCGCGGGCAGCGCGGCGGACAGAACGGGGTTCCCTCGCACTCGCCGTGGTTCCAGGCACAGGCGGTGGTGGTGTCAGGCTCCATGCGGGTTCTCATCCTGTACCTTTGCATGGAGTGGGTGTATCTATATTGCAGTCTATGTACGGGGTTTATATAATCGGCAGGACAACCGGCCACCTCGGCGCTCGCGAAAGCCAGCAAACGGGACCGACCGCCAACAGTTATCACACCGCGGCCCACACTGAAAACCATGGACGACGAGACATACGACGAGCTCGTACAGTCGGTGACTCCCCGGGAGACCGTCGCCGGTGTCAAGACCTACCAGAACACGGTGGCGATGGCGTGTCCAGCCTGCGAGGAGCCGTTCGACGACCTGGTCGTCTGCGAGAACGAGTACAACAGCCTCGAGCTGAGCAAGATGCTGGACCTCTGCGTGACGACACACGAGGGCGACGTACTGCTGTTCACGCACAAGCCCTGACGACCACCTCCGACCCTTCTGCTGCGACCGCTGCGCTGAAGACGGTGACACACACAGGGGACAGTATGCCAGGCGAGAGCCACGACCCGACGGACATCCGGTCCATCGCAGTCCACGCGGACGACGTGGTCACCGCGCTCGAGGCCAGCCAGCAGGGTCGCGAGGCCGTCCTCCGCATCACGGCCCCCTTTGCGGGGCGGGTCCGGGCACGCATCCACCTCGTCCAGCCCGCGGAGCCGGCCGACGACGGCGGTGGCGGTCCGGGGCCGATTCGCATCCCACCGGGGAGACTGGTCGCGGAGGGCGCGCCCGCGTACCCCCACGCACACGAGACGGAACCCGATGGCGAGTACGACGTGGAGGCACACCACGAGCGACACGCCGAGGAACTGGCTGCGTGGCGCGAGGCCGTCCGCGAACACTTCCTCGACAGCATCGAGCTCGACCTGCCCACGGGGCCGCATCGGGTGGACGTGAAGGTACTCGGCTGAGATCCCACCGCGAGACTGCGACATCGCGACACCGCGACACCACCTCGACACCCGGAACCGGGACCGTTTTTAGCGCTCCCCGTGCAGGTGCAGACCATGGAACCCGAATTCGCCGCCCTCGACGAGTACCTCGACGACGAGGGGCTCGACGGGTACGCGTTCCTCGACGACGAGTCGAACTCCAACCTCTACTACACGACCGGCTTCGGCGCCCCGGACCCGTTCTTCGCGGTCTACACGCCCGACAGCATCGGTGTGCTCGTCTCCTCGCTAGAGTACGGCCGCGCGAAGAAGGAGAGCCGGGCCGACGTGGTCAAGCGCCACGGCGACTACGACATCCAGGCCAAGCGCCAGGAGTACGGCGACGACGCCTTCATCAAGGTGGTCGGCGAGTTCCTCGACGACCTCGGGGTCTCCTCGCTGGCGGTCGAAAGTGGCTTCGGCGTGGCCGCGGCCGACAAGCTCCGCGAGGACGGGTTCACCGTCACGCCCGACGAGGACGGTGTCGTCGGTGACATCCGCGCCGTGAAGACCGACGAGGAGGTCGACCACGTCCGCGAGGCCCAGCACGCCAACGAGGCGGCGATGGCCCGCGCCGAGGAACTCATCCGCGAGGCCAGTGTCGAGGACGGCGTCCTCTACCGCGCCGACGCCGACGAACCCCTCACCAGCGAGTTCGTCAAGCAGGAGATCGAGATCACCCTGCTCCGGCACGACTGCTCGCTGGACGAGACCATCGTCGCCTGCGGGCAGGACGCCGCCGACCCGCACGACCGCGGCTCCGGGCCCCTCGAGGCCGACGAGTTCGTCATCGTGGACATCTTCCCGCGGAACAAGGCCTCGCGCTACCACTCGGACATGACCCGAACCTTCCTCAAGGGCGAGGCGTCCGAGACCCAGCGCGAGTGGTACGAGGTGACCGACGAGGCCCGGAAGGCCGCCCTCGACGCGGTGGAGCCGGGCGCGACCGGCGAAGAAGTCAACCAGGCCGTCGTCGACGTCTACCAGGAGGCGGGCTACCCGACCATCTTCACCGACCCGCAGACCGAGACCGGCTTCATCCACTCGACCGGCCACGGCGTCGGGCTGGACGTCCACGAGGGGCCCTCCATCAGCATCCGCGGCGAGGAGCTGAAACCGGGACACGTCATCACCATCGAACCCGGACTGTACGATCCCGACGTCGGCGGTGTCCGCATCGAGGACATCGTCGTCGTCACCGAGGACGGCTACGAGAACCTCACCGACTATCCCATCGAGCTCGTCGTCGACTGACTGGCTCCCACCGATTCCCCACCGGAACCTGACGACGGGGGTGCCCGAGACCCCGGTATTTTTGTAGGAACCCGAAGAGTGCCAGCTATGGGCAGGGATGGCACACCCGAGCTGACCGGTGGACCCAGGGACGAGACAGCTGACGACCGCGAGCCGGCCGGACACCCGGCGAGCGAGACAGGCAGGCTGACCCGCCGCAGCGTACTGGCCGGGACGACCGGTGCGGGAATCACGCTGCTGGCCGGCTGTGGCGGCGGTGCCGACGGCCCGGCGGGAAGCGCGACCGGCCCGGGAGCCGGCGACGCAGGCGACCCGGCCGGGTACGGCGAAGGGGGCTACGGGAACGGGGGATTCGGAGTCTGAACCATGACGAAGGAGACACCCAACCACGCATACGAACAGCCCGAGAAGGGCGACGAGAACTGGCACGAACCGCTGAACAACAACTTCGACAGGCTCGACGCCGACGTCATCCTCAAGGGAGCACACGGCGACCGGCCCGGGAGTCCCCCCGAGGGGACCTGGTTCCTCGCGACCGACCGGAACCAGTTCTCGTACTACGACGGGAGCTCGTGGAAAGTTATCGGCGGCGTCGGGACACCCGACGAACCGGTGCCCCAGGCGCACTACGGCGAACTCTCGGCCGAGGTGGCGAGCGTTCGCGGCGCGCGCGTCCAGACCTGGCTTTCGCAAGACAGCGTCGACATCGAGGGCGAGGGGACCGAGGAGGCGACCGTCAGTTTCTCGCTCAACGACCTGTTCACCACGTACCTCCGCAAGTCGAAGAAACGAGCCTGGCTCGACGTTCGCATCAGTGCCATCGGTGGCGACGGGCAACCGCTGTACGCCCGCTGGCGGCTGTTCGTCATGCGGACCGACGCACGCCAGCACTACGTCGACACGTTCGAGCGCACCGAACAGGGGCCGCGACCGTTCGACTTCACCGTCAACGACGACGGCACCGTCGTCGTGACCCTGCGGGCGAAAGGCCCCATCGAGGAAATCGACGTCGAGGTCCCGCGCGGGTACAACCCCCGAGAGTTCTCGACGTAGCGGCGGTCCTCGCCGTATCGAGGTGGGAGACCCACCCATCGAACACGTCCTCACGGCCATTATCAAGGCTTAAAACCTCCCTCACGGAAGACGTAGGTAACGATGGACCTTCGTGTATTCACCCCCGGCGGCGCGTTCAACTGGCTGATCATCGTCATCCTCGCTCTCGTCGGACTGACGACGGTGCTGTTCATGTACGCTGGCTGGATCTGAAGCCGACCGAACTCCTTTTCAGAACCCGTGAGCTACCCGAATTCGATGACGACACTCGTCGTCGGCGCGGGCGCGATGGGTCGCTGGGTCGCAGAGACGGTCCCAGGCGAGATCGCGTTCACCGACACCGACCCGGCAGCCGCCGAGGCAGCAGCCGCGGCCGTCGGCGGCCGGGCCGTCGCGCTCGACAGCGAGGAGACGTTCGAGGCGGTGTGTCTGGCCGTGCCGATGACGGTCGCCGCCGACGCCATCGCCGCCCACGCCGCGAAGGCAGAGACGGCTATCTACGACGTGACCGGCGAGATGGCGACCCCGGTCGAGGCGATGCGTGCACACGCCCCCGCTCTGGAACGGGCGAGCTTTCACCCCCTGTTCGCACCGGAGAACGCGCCCGGCAACGTCGCCGTGGTCGCTGATGCCGCCGGACCGGTGACCGACGGCGTCCGCGACGCCATGGCCGAGGCCGGAAACGACGTGTTCGAGACGACGGTCACCGAACACGACGAGGCGATGCGGTCGGTGCAGGCCAAGGCGCACGCCGCGGTGCTGGCCTACGGCCTCGCCGCCGAGGACGTCGACGACAGATTCCACACCCCGGTCTCGTCCGCTCTGGCGGACCTCGTCGCACAGGTGACCGGCGGTGAAGACCACGTCTACGCGAGCATCCAGCGCGTGTTCGACGGGGCCGACGACGTGGCCGACGCCGCGAGAAGACTCGCGGACGCCGCGGGGGAGGACGCAGCCGAGGACGCCTTCGCCGACCTCTACCGGGAGGCCGGCCGGCACCACCACGAGCAGCGAGCGCAGCGAGACGACGCAGACACCGACAACGAGGACCCACAGGAATGACCCAACGAGACGACATCGTCGCGAACGCGAAGTACCTCCGGAACGTCAGACCCATCGACCCCGAGGAGGTGTGCGAGTACGTCGAAGGACACCCCCACCCCGCTATCGTGCGCCAGACCCTCCGCGAGGAGGCGCTTTCCCTGGAACTCGTCGAAC
Organism: Haloarchaeobius pelagicus; assembly: GCF_051207375.1. Taxonomy (NCBI): domain Archaea; kingdom Methanobacteriati; phylum Methanobacteriota; class Halobacteria; order Halobacteriales; family Halorubellaceae; genus Haloarchaeobius; species Haloarchaeobius pelagicus. The sequence goes on from NZ_JBPJZD010000001.1 coordinate 1,248,747, forward strand.
GACCCGACGGGACGTTCGCCCCCGTGCCGGAGGACCCGGTCACGACGACGGTCGACACCGTCGAGGCGCTCCCGAACGTGTACGACGAAGTGATCCGGGACATGCTCGTCGAGCGCTTCGGTCTCGACTGGGCCGAGGGCGAGTCGGGCGAGACGCTTCGGACGACCATCCGGCGGCTCAAGGACGACTACTACCGCCGCCGGGACGTCGAGTACGACGCGGTCGCGTCGCTCGGGTACGCCATCTACCACCTGCCGGACTTCTACGCGGCCATCCAGTACGTGCTCGACGACCTCGTCGCGAAGCGGCTCTTGCCCCGGAAGCTCCGCGTGCTCGACATCGGTGCCGGCGTCGGTGGTCCCGCCCTGGGCCTTCACGACTTTCTGCCGGAGGAGACGCTGGTCGACTACCACGCCGTCGAACCGTCGGCCGCCACCGAGGTCCTCGACCGAATGCTCGAATGCACCGCGCCGAGTTTCCACACCCGCGTCACCGAGACGACCGCCGAGGCGTTCGAACCCGAGGGCGAGTACGACCTGGTCCTGTTCGGGAACGTGCTCAACGAGCTCGACGACCCCGAAGCCGTGGTCCGGAAGTACCTCCCGTCCCTCGCCGAGGACGGGTCGGTGCTCGCGCTCGCCCCCGCCGACAAGAACACCAGTATCGGCCTCAGACAGGTCGAGCGCGCCGTCACCGACGAGGCGACCGTCTACTCCCCCACGGTTCGGCTCTGGCCCGGCCACGAGCCCAGCGACCGCGGCTGGTCGTTCGACGTGCGCCCCGACCTCGCGACACCCGAGAGCCAGCGGCGACTCGACGAGGCCACCCCCGAGAGCGACGAGGCGCACGAACCGGGCGAGTTCGTCAACGTCGACGTGCAGTTCTCCTACAGCATCCTCCGCACAGACGGAGCGCGCATCCTGGACGTGACCCCGAGCGCGGACCGGTACGCCAAGATGGCCGCCATGGACGACCACGTCTCGAACCGCATCGACCTGCTCGCGGTCAAACTGTCGCACAACCTCGCCCAACAGGACGCGAACCCGCTGTTCAAGATCGGTGACGGCTCACAGGCGGCCGACCACTACGCCGTCGCGGTGAAGCAGACGAGCCTGAACCACGACCTCCACGACGCGGCCTACGGGGACCTGCTCGCGTTCGAGTCGGTCCTCGCGCTGTGGAACGACGACGAGGAGGCGTTCAACCTCGTGGTCGACGAGGAGACCGTCGTCGAGCGGATTCCGAAGCCGGTCTGACCGGGCGAGTCCCGAACATCCTCACCCGCGTTCTCACCCGATGAAAATCTGCGAGCGTGCCTTTTGTGTCGATTGCCAACCGCCAGGTATGCCAGCCGAGGAGCGACAACACATCAGCGACGCACCGCGAGCCACGGACGGTTCCGAATGGGAGGTCTTCGTGCGTGAGACGACCACCGGCCCGCTCCAGCACGTCGGCAGTGTCACCGCGGAGACGTGGGACATCGCGTACGAGCAGGCCTCGTCGCTGTTCTCGTTCTCCGCGACCGACCTGTGGCTCTGCCCCGCCGACGCGGTGCACCGATTCACCCCGTCCACGCTCGACGAGGCTGCCACGCCCGCGGACGACTGACAGAGCCATGATATCCGTCTCGAAGCTACTGTGTGGGCTCGACGCCGAAGGCGACGGCCTCCGGTACGACGCCGCCAACGAATCCGAGAAAGAACAGATCTCCGAGGAGAAACAGCGGAAACCGGTGGTCGTCTGGAACACGACCCGCGGCTGTAACCTCTACTGCGACCACTGCTACGCGAGCGCCTGCGACAGCGGGGCCGACGGCGAGTTCTCCACGACCGAGGGGAAGCGACTGCTCGACGACCTCGCGGACTACGGCGTCCCAGTCGTCCTGTTCTCGGGCGGCGAACCGCTCGTCCGGCCCGACCTGGTCGAACTCGTCGACTACGCGGCCGACGTGGGCCTCCGCCCGGTCCTCTCGACCAATGGCACGCTCATCACCGACGAGCGCGCCCAGCAGCTCGCCGACGCGGGCCTCGCCTACGCCGGCATCTCGGTCGACGGGATGGCCGAGACGAACGACCACTTCCGGGGGAAAGACGGGGCGTTCGACGCCGCCATCCGGGGCATCGAACACTGCCTCGACGCGGGCCTCAAGACCGGCCTCCGCTACACCATCACGCAGCACAACCGTGACGACCTCCGGGACATCGTCGACCTGCTCGCCGACACCGGCCTCGACCGCTTCTGCTTCTACCACCTCGCCTACGGTGGCCGCGGGGCAGACATCTCCGACACCGACCTCTCGACCGAGGCTCGCCGCGAGGCCGTCCGCGAGGTGTGCGACCTCACCCGCGCCTACCACGACGAGGGCCACGAGATAGAGACGCTGCTCGTCGGTAACTACGCCGACGCCGGCTACATCACCGAGTACGCCCGTCGCGAGATGGGAGACGACCGCGCCCGGACGGTCCGCCGGTACCTGGAGACCAACGGTGGAGACCCTGCCGGGGAACGCGTCGCCGATATCGACTACCAGGGCAACGTCCACCTCAACCAGTTCTGGCAGTCCTACAGCCTCGGCAACGTCCGCGACCGTCCCTTCGGCGACATCTGGGACGACGACTCCAACCCGCTCGTGAACGCGCTCCGGACCCGCGACGAGCGACTGCAGGGCCGCTGCACCGACTGCCAGTACGCCGATATCTGCAAGGGCGGGTCGCCCCTCCGCTCGCTCGCGGTCCACGACGACCCGTTCGCACCCGACCCGCAGTGCTACCTCACCCCGGAGGAGCGAGCGCCCGACACGGGCGGGGTCCAGCCGACGAGCGCCGACTGACCGGCCGACCAGCCCGCAGTAAGAACCACTGCCCCGAACGGTGGCCTTTTGCCGACCCCCTCCGTCGATTGCCGCATGAGCGGTTCGCTCGAGATCCTCCTGACCAACGACGACGGTATCGACAGCCCCGGCTTCCACGCGCTCTACGAAGCCCTCGCGGATGTCGGGAACGTCACCGCCGTCGCCCCGGCCGACGACCAGAGCGCTGTCGGACGCTCGATGTCCAGCCACGTCGACGTCGACGAACACGAACTCGGCTACGCGGTCCACGGGACACCCGCCGACTGCGTCGTCGCCGGCCTCCAGTCGCTCGGCCCCGACCCCGACATCGTCGTCTCCGGCGCGAACAAGGGTGCCAACCTCGGCCACTACGTCCTCGGCCGCTCCGGTACCGTCAGCGCCGCCGTCGAGGCCGCCTTCTTCGACGTGCCCGCCATCGCCGTCTCACTGTACGTCCCCATCGACCCCGACGAGGACCGCGCCTGGTCAGAGGTCGAGGTTCCGAAATCGGACTACACCGAAGCGACCCGCGCCGCCACCTACCTCACCAGACACGCGCTCGGCGCTGGCGTCTTCGACCAGGTCGACTACCTCAACGTCAACGCGCCCCTCCCGGGCGACGAACCCGCGCCGCTGGAGGTCACGAACCCCTCCCACATGTACGAGATGGACGCCTCCATCTCGGACGGCACCGTCTCCCTCCACGACCGCGTCTGGGAGCGCATGGCCACCGGCGACATCCCGGACCCCGAAGGAACCGACCGTCGCGCCGTCGTCGACGGCCGCATCAGCGTCTCCCCGCTCACCGCCCCCCACACCACGGAGCACCACGAATCCCTGGACGCGCTCGCCCAGACCTACCTCTCGGACTGACGAACGACTGCAGGCACCCAAGTGACTATGACCCTAGCGCTACCACGGGCAGATATGACGCTAGTCGAGATAGAGTACTGCGTTCCCTGTGGCTTCCTGAACCGCGCCGAAGACCTCCAGCACGTCCTCCTCCAGACGTTCGGCGAACAGCTCGAGGCCGTCACCCTCCGGACCGGCGACCACGGCATCTTCGAGGTCCGCGTCGACGGCGAGACCGTGTTCGACAAATCCGAGGACGAGTTCGACGTCGACGAGATAACGAGAAGCGTCAAGCAGAAGCTCTGACTTAGGACCGCACCCGCGACAGGACCGAGACGAGCACCACGAAACCAGCCAACATCGCGGTGGCAACACCCGCGATCGGTGTCAGGCGCTCGCGCCAGATCGCATCGTTCTGCTGTTTCACCGTTTCGTTCTCGTACTGGTAGACCTCGCTCTCGTCCACGTTCGCGTAGTAGGTCATCACCGGCTCGTACTCCCGGTCCCAGACATCGGTCTCGCCGTCGACCGTGCCCACGAACTCGACCTGGTCCTCGATGTCAGAGTGGTTGTGAATCCACCCCGTGTAGAGCCGAACTTCTCCAGCGACCTTCATCTCCGGGTCCTCGTTCAGTGGGATGACGACAGTTCGTCGACTCCCGTCCATCGGTACTCGGGCCTCGCGACCCGAGGAATGCGTCTGCAGGGAGGTCACCGTCACCTTGGTGAGGTACTGCACCTGCCCCTCGTTGGTGACCGTGACGCGTGCGACGGTTGTCTCCTCCCCCTCTATCGTTGCGGTGTCTATTTCGACGTTCTTGATTTCGGGGAGTTCGACGCCGTTGGGGTTCTGGGAGCTGATGTTGAGGGAAAATGAGATACTAGAAGAATTCCCAAACGTAGATAATTTTATACTATGTTGATCGGTGTCTCCAGAGATTTCTCCACCGAGATTATAACTCAGTACTCGGGTTCCATTTGCCGAAATATTTAGAGGACCGTTTCGAACAAAAGTTCGGTCAACATATATATCAAGCCAAGATTCAGCAGGAGTTGATTCTAAGTTGGTAGCAACAACCTCAAGATTGTGATTCGTCAGGTTGTAATTGAAATGGTATTTGACATTCTGGCTAGATGTGATTGTAGTCGATTTTTCCTGCTTTTCGACCGCGGGGCCGAATGCTGGTTGATTAATACCGGGACTGGTATCAGCTTGTGCAGTGGAAGCGGTTAGTCCACAACATGTACCGGAGAGGATGACGACCAATGCGATGAGGGCATATTTCATTGAGGGCACCCCCCTGTGTCACCGTCACATTCCTCACTGGTTTCTCGCATTAGAGAAATTAATTCTTCCATTGAAGCGACACCACCATGCCGCACTTCTTCTCGGAACTCGCGGGCATCCAGTACCTTCATCTCATCAAGAGAAGAAATAAATTCTTTCTTTTTATGCGTTCCAGAAACCACACCGATGGTCTCTATCACGTCCTCTTCATCTTCGTATTCTGCAACTGTTCTTACCGCTCTTCCCTGTTTCGAGACGGTCCACCTGGTTTTCTCGATTGTGCCGTTGATGCGGACTTCGGGCTGTCTAGCGGCCCTTGCAGCTCGGCTTGCATCTTCTACGGTCTGAGTCGGCACCCACGCTTTCTGCGTCACAACACTATCTTTTGACGCAAGATACACCACATTCTGTATGGTGCGGTTTTCGGTAATCTTGAACTTGTGTAGCGTCTTATTATAGGATTCCCGAACGACGACCTCCTTTGTCTCTCCAGAATAGGTGTGCGAGGGACTGTGAGCTGAGCGGTCCCAGTACGATTTTGTCTCGGTGTAGGCTTCCTGCCGTTTAACTGTGACAGGCCGAGTCACCATCACCTCTTCTTCAACATCTTGGGTGGTCGTATCGGTGTAGCAACCGACCATCGGTTGACACCGCTCTACCTTGACTTCCTTCTCAACGGTCTTCTTGACCTTCACATCCTTCTGGATCTTCTTTTCGACGGTTTTCGTCCCCTTCTCTTGGTATTTGTATTTTTTCAGGGTGCGTTTCTGTGCGGGTACCGTCTCGTTCTTGGTCTTGCCAGTGTACGTTCCATTCCCATCTTTGGAATTGCGCCACTCATAACTGGAGATCGTCTCTTCACTCGTATTGCTGCGTTTGCCAGCAGGCACCCACTCTGACGAGATACGAAGGAACTCGCGACGGTCTGATTCGGAACCGAAAATTTTCTTTTCGGTCTCAGACGATTGGACTTCTTCGAGTCGTTCCAGTAAGATACCCGTCGTTACATTCCGAGTCTCCGTTATTTCGTATCCACTCTGAAGGTGCCGCCGCAACTCGGTTCGGTCGTCGACAGATTCTGTTAATGTCGCGTTATCGAGCCCAACGCGGTATGCGATGCTCTCTACGGTCAGATTCTGGTATTCTGTGACGTTCGTAACGTTCAGGTCGACATCCATCGTGGGTAACCGCATCTCGGACCTGATTCTATCCGGGTTGTTTTGATTCACTAACGCCACGCTGGGCGGTGAACGCGATTCAGAGAGCGCTCCCGCCGGTACCTCCAGTACGGCAACCTGTCGCTGAAGTCGGTCCGATGTGGAATCTTGAGGGACTTCTGCTTGAGGAACCTCCACCTGCCCTTGAGAAACCACATTCACATGTGGTGAACCTGTGACAAATTCAAGGTCAACCCCATACTCTTCTCGTGTCTTTGTGAATGCCCACGGCTCGGACTGGACACGGAACCGTACTGTGTCTGTCGCGTTGAACGGTCCTTCGCTCGTTCGAGTGACCTGCTTGATATCGGGAACGAAGAACTGCAGGAAGTCCCAAGTCCTGTTGCTGCTTCCCCCGTTTTGATCGGAAACGTACAAATCACCATCTCTTCTGGACTCGAATCGACCGATTCCGGGTTGCCCGTTCAATGCAACTGCTCCCTCAGTCCAGTCGTATTCTAACGTAGTGTGGTCGGGGTCGAAGGAACTAGTCGCATCGACAGTGATTCCCCACTCGCGTCCGATTGGTTCGGTTCCATGAGTTTCAGTGGTCAAGACCAACTCCGGGTCGCTGGGGTTCACAATGAAACCTGAGACTCCTCCAGATAGGTATTGAACATCAGATTTCTTTTCTAACACATATCTAACCCCATATTGACCAGGGTATCTGCCTGACCAATAGGAATGAAAGTCGATGGAATTATTATCTATTTCAATCCGTTCAACCCTTAGGTTTGACATATTTTCACTAGAGCCAGTATACTGAATAGAAACATCATCCGCATCATTTCCATTCAAGTCCACCTCGACGACGTGGTGTGCGGTGTACCGTGATGGATCGAGTCGCCGGTGATGAGAGTCGACGGGCCCATTGACGAACCCTGCACTGACGATCTCGACCTCACCGACTGGTGTCACCTCCCGGGTCGTCATCGACTCCTGCCCACGACCATCGACTACTGTGAGTTCGACGGTGTAGGTCCGGTTGGGTTCTATCTGGTCGAACACGAACTCGGACGTCCGGAACCGACCGAGTGTCGGATCGGTGCCTCTGCGGGTTCCTTCCTCGTGGAAGACGGTTCGGTTATCTACGGTGATGGAGACAGCCATCAGGTTCCCGTAATCGTCGGACGCGACGAAGTCGCCGCTGACCTCGTTCTGGTCGTCGATGTTGAACAGGCCCACTTTCGGAGCCGGGTCCGCGATGACAGCCGTCGTTCCGTCGTCGAACGTCGCGATATCGGTCGAGCCATCGGTGTAGGTAACGACCGCGAAGAGGTCGTGGTCTCCCGGGTTCCACGAGACGCTGGTCTGGGGGCCGGTTCCGCGGTTGCGAGCTGCGTCCCGCCAGGCGATATTTTGAATCACTCTCGCGGGCGGTTGGTTCGAGATGGTGTAGTCCGCCTGGAGCGGTCGGTCACCGGTGACGACCTGTTCGCCCACCACTCCGGGGTCGTACTGCGAGGCGAGGGGTGGAGTCGAGTCGTCTCCACCGGTGGTTCCGTTGGCACCTGGAGACCCTCCAGTACTCCCGTTCCCGACTGGTGGTTGCGGCGGTGGCGTCACCTGAACCCGTGTCGAGTCGGCCACAGAACGCCCTTGGTCGTCGTAGAGGACAGCACGAACTGTGTGGCGGCCAGTGTCTGGGAACACGGGGGTAATCTGGTCGGTCGTTTGAGCACCGAGGGACCGGTTGACAGCCAGAGACCCGTCGACGAACCATTCGACTCGGTCCAGTGGAGCGGATCCCGGTGTGAGAGTCACAGTGAACGTGGTGGTCTCGCCGCGCTGGGCCGAACTGGGCCCGGCAAGCGAGATAGCGGGGGCTCGCCCGTTGGAGACGGTCACGTACAGCGTGTCATTGCTCGTCGCGCCGTCGTCGTCGGTCACGGTCAGAGTGACCGCGAACCGTCCGGTCTCATTGGCGTCGAACGCCGTGGTGGGACAGGTGGCGCAGTCGGGCGTGAACACCGAATCGTCTGGGCCCCGTATCGACCATTCGTACGAAGTCACTGCCCCGTCCGGGTCGCGCGAGGCTCTCGCGTCTAGTTCCACGGTTCGACCGAGAGACACGGTCTGGTCCAGACCTGCATCAGCCAGCGGGGCCTCGTTGTCGTCCAGGTGTGTCGCCACAGCGGTCGAGTACTCTCCGGGTATCGAAACCGCTGCGGTCAGCTGCGATGTGACGAATATCGTCACCAGCAAGTATTTTTTCATCAAGTTCTAGTGGAAATTAGACTCGGCATCACGTATAAACCATTAGAATTTTGCTCGCCAGAAAGAAGCGAAACTAACAGGGGTCTGGTCGGGATACCTGCCGGCTGCCAGACTTACGAATCGGACATGAACTCCGCGATAGCACGCGGGCGCGCGGCCACGTACGGCAGACGAGATGTAACCTCGTAGAGACTCTTCCTGGCGGCCCCGATAGCGTACTGTTGTGTACTCTCGAGGATGGGTGTTCGAATCCCGTGGACCCGAGTCTGACCCGAGCGAAGTGCGTCGACGATCTGGTCCGAAGTGACCTCGGCGGCTCGGTCGACCGGCTCCTCGAGTTCGAACACGGTGTAGGCGCGCCCGACGTTCATCAGGTAGTGAGCGTCGCTGCCACCGACCTGCCCATACCCGAGCTTGTCCGCGAACTTGCGGGCGCGCCGGTTCTGGTACCCGGTGAACACCATCGAGTTGTAGACCTCGATGGCGTCGCAGTCTGTGAGACGGGACTTTCGAACGCCGTGGCGGGTCCGCTGGAAGGGATGGGGAACGACGGCAGCGCCGCCGTGCTCGCGAACGATCTCGACGGTTTCGGCGAGGGGTTCGCCGCGTGGCGGGCGTTCGTCCACACCGATTGCGAGGAGGTGCCCGTCTGCGGTCGACACTTCGACCCCTGGAACACCGACGAGACCGAATTCGTGGGCGATCTCTGCCGCGTGTCGCGAGGCCTCGATTCGGTCGTGGTCGGTGATGACGACGCCATCGAGGCCGATGTCCGCGGCGTGTTCGAGGATGAGTTCGACGGGTTCGTGGCCATCGTACGACGCGTCGCTGTGGACATGTAGGTCCAGTGCAAGCAACGTCCCGTCTCTCCCCGGCATGCACATACCTCCGTCTTGCTGGATAGAATATCTTGTGTTCGAGAGATTCGAAGCAGCTGTCCCAACGTCACCCCCCACCGAACCGGTCAGTCAGACAGGATCTTCACCAAACGGAAGGTTTCCTTATCGCCTCAGAGACCCTGGCACGAGCACGGCTAAAGCCACATTCGAGCTGTTCACGGACAAGAAAGGCGAGTTCCGCTGGCGGCTCCGCCACGACAACGGGAACATCATCGCGACCGGTGGCGAGAGCTACACGACCAAGGCCAGCGCGAAGAAGAACATCGAGAGCGTGAAGAAGAACGCGAGCGGTGCCGAGGTCATCGAGGTCGCCAAGCCGGCGAAGTGACGGCTCTGACCCGCGAATCTGTTTATTGCAGGTGACAGAGCCGTCGAGTGACCGGCTACTCGTGTTCGACCGTGACGACGACGCCTGCATGGTCGGACGGATAGATTGGAGACGGCACGGCCGGCTCCAACCCGGAGAGGCCAACTGTCTGCGTGAGTCCTGTTCGGTAGCCACTCACAGCGCTGAACCCGCTTCGGGGGGACCGACCGCGGTGGAACACGACGTCGATTTGTCGGTCCAGCGTCCCCGATGTGAGGTCCGCCGAGAAGGTACACGTGGGGTCGTGTGCATCGGTTGCATCGAAATAGGCGTCGTCGAATCGATCCGAGCGCAGTATCTCGTACGCGTTGAACCCGGCATCGGTCGGGTCACTGTTGATATCCCCGAGCAGGATGGTATCGTTCCGTCCTATCACGTCGAGGAGTTCCAGAGCCTGTAGTTCCCGAACGCCTGCGGTCACGTCGAGATGTGTGTTGAACACGTCGAAGCGGTCGTATCTGACCTTCACCCACCCGAAGTTGGCATAGAATATCTGCAGCCGGCCGTCGATGAAGATGGGGACTGGGACCTGCGCATCGTACGTCCCGGATTCGGTGTTCTTGGCCTTGATGCGCCTGGCAACGTCTGTCCGGACTGGAATCGCGTCGCGGTCCCTGAAACGCAAGGTTCCAGCCACGCCGTGGTACTCGACCGGGATGGTCACGTCCGCGTTCCAGTTGACCGCGGCAACCTGGTAGGGCACGCCATCTGCAGCGAGCGCCGCCGTGAGTAACGCGAGGTGGTCGATGACGAACGACTCCGAACCGCCCGGTGCTGTGAACTCGAAGAGGCTGACTTCCTGCAGTCCGACCAGCTGCGGGGGTTCGGGCGTGGCCATAACGATCTCGTCGGCAATGGCCTTTGCCCGCTCGGAGAACGGCCGCACGTCTGCGATCTCGGCCAGGAGGGTACTCGCTGCGGCTTCTGGATTCAGTGCGGTGATTACGTTCAGCAGGTTGCCACCGAGGTAGAGGTTCCGGGTTGCGACGGTAAGCGTCGAGTTCGGTCTCGCAGTCGCCGTGCCCGCGAACGCGGTAGCCCCGAGAAGACCACCTGCCGTGAGTGCACCGCGTTTCAACGCACTACGTCGTGTGAGTCCAGTTGCACGCTCGATTCGGTCCGTCTCCCGAGGACGTCTGCACTGAACGGATGGCTCCGGTCATATGGCAGAAATCGCGTCTGGAGCGGAAAGCTAAGTTCACGTTTGCAGAATATCCAGGTTACTGAGTGGTCTGTCCCTATCCGCAGAATCACGTGTGACTGCTGACCGGACGAGAAGACAACGGGTCACGCCCGAACAAAATGAGTTACTCGGATAGAACAAACAGTATTTTGATAGAGTACTGGATGGCGAGAGGTGCCGTCTCGCCTGAAGACGTGTTGGAGTGTCCATCAGACAGATAACGATAGGGCCCCATCCCAGCCGCAGCCCCAACCATCCACATGCACCCACGAATCGTCCATTCCATCCCACACGCGCTCCCAGTCCACCCGACATACTGCCCAACCCGGGAATGTCACCGCAACCGGGACGCCTTTGCCACGACCGGTCGTCGGCTCTCGCATGGACGTCTCTCTTTCGCAGTCGACAGTCCGGGGAACCGCACGGGCCCCGCCCTCGAAGAGCTACACGCACCGAGCGATACTCGCCGCGGGGTTCTCGAGCGAAGCGGTGGTTCGCGACCCACTCGTGAGCGCCGACACTCGTGCGACCATGCGCGCAGTCGAAGGATTCGGAGGTACCGTGGACCGGGGCGGCAGCGACCTGGACGTCGCAGGATTCGACGGCCAACCAGCGGTCCCGGCCGACGTGCTCGACTGTGCGAACAGCGGGACGACGATGCGGCTCGTGACCGCTGCGGCTGGACTTGCGGACGGTATCACCGTCCTCACCGGCGACGAGTCGCTCCGCTCCCGCCCCCAGGGTCCCCTGCTCGACGCACTCGAACAGCTCGGCGGACGGGCTGAGAGTACCCGTGGGAACGGGCAGGCACCGCTCGTCGTGAAGGGCCCGATATCGGGAGCGACCGTCGCCATCCCGGGCGACGTCTCCTCGCAGTACATCACGGCACTCCTCATGGCCGGTGCGGTCACCGAGGACGGTATCGATATCGACCTCGAGACCGAGCTCAAATCCGCTCCGTACGTCCAGATTACGCTGGACGTGCTGGCGTCGTTCGGCGTCGAGGCCACACAGACGGAAGACGGGTTCAGCGTCCCCGGTAGACAGACGTACGACCCCGAAGACGGCGAGTACGCCGTACCAGGTGACTTCTCCTCTATCTCGTACCTGCTCGGGGCCGGTGCGGTCGCCGCCGACGGTGAACTGGTCGTCGAAGGTGCGCAACCGAGCGCGCAAGGTGACACCGCTATCGTCGACATCGTCGAGCGGATGGGCGCGGACGTGGACTGGGACCGCGAGGCCGGGACGATCTCGGTCGAGCAGTCAGCCCTCACTGGTGTGACGGTCGACGTGGGTGACACGCCGGACCTCCTGCCGACCATCGCCGCGCTCGGTGCAATCGCCGATGGCGAGACGCACATCGTCAACGCCGAGCACGTCCGGTACAAGGAGACCGACCGGGTCGCCGCGATGGCCGAGGAACTGACGAAGCTCGGTGCGAGCGTCACCGAACACGAGGACGAGCTCGTCGTCCACGGGAGCGACTCGGAGCTGGTCGGGACCACCGTCGACGGCCGCGGTGACCACCGCATCGTGATGGCCCTCTCGCTCGTTGGGCTCGTCGCAGATGGCGAGACGACCATTCAGGGCGGCGAACACGTGGACGTCTCATTCCCCGACTTCTTCGACGTGCTCTACGAGCTGGGGGCGGACGTTCGGCGGTAATCGCGCCGCTGGGGCCGGTTCAGTCCGGTTCGACCGGTAGCATCTTTTCTTCGGCGATTGAACCGCCACGGTATGCTTCGGACGGCTGTCGCGGACGAGCTCCGGGACGAGTTCCTCCAGGACGGGTATCTCTTCCCGGACTACGACGGGTACTGTTTCGGGAACCTCCCGCACAGCATCGCGTCACTGTTCGGCGTCGACACTGGTCGGACCCTTCCAGCTGACGTGTTCGACGGTGTCGCCACCGACGTGACCAACGTCCTCGTCGTGCTCGTCGACGGCTTCGGCTGGACCCAGTGGCAGCGCGAGCGCGAGCACCACGAGTGGCTGGCGAACCTGAGTGAGCGGGCGCGGGTGACACCGCTGACCTCCATCTACCCGAGCGAGACAGCCGCCGCGATAACCACGTTCCACACGGGCTCGTTGCCGGCCGAACACGGCGTCATCGGCTGGAACGTGTACGACCCCAGAGCGAAGCGACCGTTCGCCGCCCTTCCGTTCACGAACACGGACGGAACGCAACCGGAGTTCCCGCGCGAATCGGTCGCGGATGCTGAGTCACTGTATCCCGCCCTCGTGGACGCAGGGGTCGAGGCCCATCACGTCGTCCCGTTCCCAGCGGTTCCTGAGGGAGTGACTCGACACCAGTACGACGGGCTCGAAGACGTCCCTGCGGCGCTTTCAGCGTCCATCGCGGCAGCCGATGGCGCAGCGTATCACTACCTGTACCTTCCGCAGGTCGACCACGAGGCGCATCACACCGGGACCCGGTCGGACGCCTACCGGGAGCGCGTCGGTGAGGTGTTCGACACGATCTCGGACGCACTCTCCGGGCTGGAAGATGAGACGGCAGCAGAGACGTTGCTGTTGCTGACGGCGGACCACGGGCACGTCGACACCGACCCGGAACGGAACGTGAATCTCGACCGCCTCGACTGGCTCGTCGACTCACTCGACCGGGATGTGACCGGCGAACCGATACGCTTCGCTGGCAGTCCACGGAACCGCCACCTTCACCTCGAGGAGGGGACGGTCGACGCTGTCGCGTCCCGCTTCCGAGACGAGTTCGACGTTCGTGTGTTCGACAGAACCGCCGTGCTGGAGCAGGAGCTATTCGGGGACGTGGCACCTTCCGAGACGTTCCAGCGACGGCTCGGTGACCTGGTCGTCACCCATCGCGAACTGGGTCTCGGGTGGGGCGACCACGAACCGACCGAGATAGAGTTCGTCGGGATGCACGGGGGGATGCACCCCGACGAGATGCTGACGCAGGTTGCAGCGGTGCGACTCTCAGAGGTGCTGGTCTGACCGGTGGCGGTGCGGAGGATGGCAGTTGCTCACCAGTCGTGGGGTGGCGAACAGGCGACACGGTAGCCCCGGATGGAGCAGGTTCCCGGCACGGTGTGTCGCACAACCGCTGCACGTGTCGGGGTGGATCAGGCGCGGATACGACTGCTGGCCGCGGCTTCCGTCTTGAACCCTCGTGCTGACGTAGCGATGAACAGTCGCTTCTTGCACATTGTACAACACCTAAATCCCCGGGAACCGGAAACGGGGGTATGAACGGGAATCGGTTCGGTCGCCTCTTCCAGGTGACCACCTTCGGTGAGAGCCACGGCGAGGCGATGGGCGTGACGGTCTCGGGCTGTCCTGCCGGTCTCGAACTCGACGAGGAGGACATCCAGCGAGAGCTCGACCGGCGCAAACCAGGGCAGTCGATGATCACCACGAGCCGGGGCGAACCCGACGCGGTGTCCATCAAGTCCGGCGTGCAGGACGGCTACACGACGGGGACGCCCATCGGTATGGTCATCGAGAACAAGGACGCACAGTCGGGCAAGTACGAACCCTTCATCACCGCGCCGCGGCCGAGCCACGGCGACTTCACCTACTCGGCGAAGTTCGGCACGCGAAACTGGGGCGGCGGCGGTCGCTCGTCCGCGCGCGAGACCGTGAACTGGGTCGCGGCGGGGGCCATCGCCCAGAAGATCCTGGCAGCTGAGGGCGTCGAGATCAAGGCGCACGTGAACCAGATCGGCGACATCGAAGCTCCCGAGGTGACGTGGGAGGAGATGCTCGAACACACCGAGGAGAACGAGGTCCGGTGTGCGCACCCCGAGACGGCTGAGCAGATGCGCGACCGCATCAACGAGTACCAGCAGGAGGGCGACTCCATCGGTGGGAGCATCTATTTCGAGGTCCGCGGTGCGCCTCGCGGGCTGGGCGCGCCCCGGTTCGACTCGCTCTCGGCGCGCCTCGGCCAGGCGATGATGGCGGTCCCGGCAACGACTGCCTTCGAGTTCGGCCTGGGTCGGGAGGCTCGGCGCTACACGGGGAGCGAACGCAACGACGACTGGGAGTTCGGCGAGGACGGCGACCCGAAACCGGTCGAGAACGACCACGGCGGCATCCAGGGCGGCATCAGCACCGGCGAACCCATCTACGGCGAGGTGACGCTGCACGCGCCGACGTCCATCCCGAAGAAGCAGAAGACGGTCGACTGGGAGACCGGCGAGGAGGTCGAGGCGCAGGTCATCGGCCGCCACGATCCGGTCCTTCCCCCGCGCGGCGTCCCGGTCGTCGAAGCGATGCTGGCGCTGACGCTGGTCGACTTCATGCTGCTCGGTGGGCGCATCAACCCGGACCGTCTCGACGGTCAGGTCGGCGAGTACCGGACCGACTACCACCCGTCGAAGCCCGAGTGACGGGCGGCGACGGGCCGGTCAGTCGCGTTCGAGCAACGTGACGCGGAGCAACACCGTGTCGTGGACCGCCGGAACGAGTTCTTCGACGGTCGGGAGCCGGTGTCCTTCGATTCTGAGCCCGAGCAGTCGGGCGTTGACAGGGGTCTCGACGAGGCGTGCGCGGGCGAACGCGGCGACTGCGTCGTCGTCGGGGACCGCCGTCGCGATGCCGAGGACGGTGTTCCCACGCAGGCGGAGCCGGGCCTCACGCCCGCCTTCGAAGTTCTTCCACCAGACGGATCGGGTGATGATGGCCACGTCGTAGCCGTCGTCGACCTCCCAGTAGGTCACCGGAATCGAGTACTCGCGGCCGGTCTTGCGGCCCGTGAACCGGATGAGACAGAAGCAGTGGCTCAGGAACACGTGGAGTGGCGAGGCCAGCAGCAGCCGAACGAGTGGATTGACGAGTCTGACGAGCGGGCGTGGCGCGGGCTCGACGCGCTCGACTCGTATCGGTGCCGCGGCCGCTGACGTGCCCATGCCAGAGCTAGGCGTCGTGTGGCAATAACGCGGCCCTCAGCCATCACACCGCTGGGTGGTTCTCGGGCAGCAGAGGCTCACTCCTGCGTGCTCGTCGTCATGAACGGGCCACCGAACTCGCGGTCCGTCGTGTCCCCGCCGCCATCGTTGTCCAGGTCGATTGTCAGCAGGGCTGTGTCCTCCAGCGCCCGCAGGTAGTGGGCCCGGATGGCTTCCCCGTCGCCTTCGACGAGGACACCGATCTTCTTCCCGGCGTCCCGGCCGTATGCGCCCACGTAGTCGCGGGCGAATCGTGCGACCGACCGCCGCCGGTCCGATATCGTGGTCGCGACGGTGTGCCACTCGTTGTCGAGGAGGAGCGACAACGTCGCGCCCTCGGCGAGTGGTTTCCACCAGTCTCCCCGGGCGATGATGTACAGTCGGTTCTCGTTGTGCGGGAGGTGATGGACGCCGATCCGGGTCGTTCGCGCCTGCCCAGTCGTGGGGTCCACGACCCGCGCAAGTGTCAGCGCATCGTCGAACCGGTCCCGAAGCGACGTACGCAACAGCAGGTTGGTGAACGGCCCGAGCAGCGCGTACCGGAACCGACGCTCCAGCGGGCGCGTCCTGGTCACTCGAACCGGGAGGCCACCACCCTTGGCCTCGAATGGGTGTCTCGTCTCCGAACTCATGGGTGTGATAACGCGGTTCGGAAGGATTAGTGAACGCTAACCGAGGGGTGAGTACCGCTAGCACACACCGCAAAATTTGCAACAAGTTTCAGCGTTTATCACAATTAATCCGTGCTAATGTATAGCAAAGGCTTTAGTCGCACTCGGTCGAACTTTAGGACACTTAGGTCTCAGCGAGGGGCCGTGATTACCGAGCATGACTGATGATGAACTCATCTGGCGAATCGCAGGGGGTTCCGGTGACGGGATCGACTCGACGAGTCAGAATTTCGCGAAAGCCCTGATGCGTGCCGGGCTGCACATTTTCACACACCGACACTATCCGTCGCGCATTCGCGGCGGCCACACGTACGTGGAAATCCGCGCATCTGGGGATGACGTACAGTCTCGGGGAGACGGGTACAACTGCTTGCTTGCCCTTGGCGACTCGTTCGCCCGTAACCCGAAAGAAGAAGCCGTCTACGGTGACGAGGAGATCAAGCCGCTCTCGGAGAACCTCGACGAACTCCGCGAAGGCGGACTCATCGTCTACGACAGTGGGCTGTTCGACGAGGAGGATATCGAGGAGCTGAACCTCGAAGAACGCGCCGAGGAGAACGGCTGGCACCTCTACCCGTTCGACCTTCGCGGTCTCGCGAAGGAGCACGGCCGCGAGGTCATGCGGAACACCGCCGGTGTCGGTGTCACCGCCGCACTGCTGGGCATGGACCTCCAGCACATCGAGGACCTCATGCAGGACGCGATGTCCGGCGACATCCTCGAGAACAACCTCTCCATCCTCGAGGAGGCGTACGAGATGGCAGAGGAGCAGTTCGACTTCGAGCACGACCTGCGCGTCCCGACCGGCGACCACGACGAGGACCAGGTCCTCGTCTCCGGGTCGAACGCCATCGCCTACGGTGCCATCGACGCTGGCTGTCGCTTCATCGCCGGCTACCCGATGACCCCGTGGACCGACGTGTTCACCATCATGTCCCAGAACCTGCCCGAGATGGGCGGCATCTCCGAGCAGGTCGAGGACGAGATCGCCGCGGCCGCACTGGCCGTCGGTGCCAGCCACGCGGGCGTCAAGGCCATGTCCGGGTCGTCCGGTGGTGGCTTCGCGCTCATGTCCGAGCCGCTCGGTCTCGCCGAGATGACCGAGACGCCGCTCGTCCTCATCGAGTCCATGCGTGCCGGTCCCTCGACCGGGATGCCGACCAAGCCCGAGCAGGGTGACCTCGAACACGTCCTGTACACGAGCCAGGGCGACTCCCAGCGCGTCGTCTTCGCGCCGGGGAACATCGAGGAGGCGTACGAGCAGACCCGGATGGCGTTCCACATCGCCTACGAGTACCAGATTCCGGTGATGCTCATCTACGACCAGAAGCTCTCCGGCGAGAACCAGAACCTCGACGAGAGCTTCTTCGACCGCGAGCCCGACCCGACCCTTGGCTCGACGCTCACCGAAGAAGAGCTCACGGACGCAGCGCACGACGTCGCTGGCAAGTACCACCGCTACGAGACCGACCCCGACGCGACCGAGAACGGCGTCAGCCCCCGCTCCCTGCCGGGACAGAAGGGCGGTCGCTACCTCGCCTCGGGTAACGAGCACTGGCCCTCGGGCCACATCGCCGAGGACCCGACCAACCGCGTCATGCAGATGGACCGCCGCAAGCGCAAGCTCGAGTCCATCCGCGCAGAACTCGACGAGGAGCACGAGACCCAGCAGACCTACTTCGGTCCCGAGGATGCCGACTACGGCATCATCACGTGGGGCTCCTCCCAGGGCAGCGTCGAGGAGGCCATCGACCGCCTCAACGACGACGGCCACTCCGTGAAGGGCCTCAGCGTCTCCGACATGATGCCGTTCCCGGAGACCGAGGTCAGCGAGTTCATCGAGAGCGTCGACGAGGCGATGGTCGTCGAGATGAACGCCACGGCACAGTTCCGCGGGCTCCTGCAGAAGGAACTCGGCCGCTACGGCGAGAAACTCTCCTCGCTGCTGAAGTACAACGGCAACCCGTTCGAGCCCGCCGAGATCGTCGAGGGTTACCAGATCAACCTCGAGGGTGGCTCGGAGGAACCGGCCGCACAGGTTCGAATCGAGCCGGCAGCAGGTGATTAGACAATGAGTGCATTCAACGCAATCGGAGAAGAACGCGACATCGACCGTGACGAGTACACACCGAAGAACGAACCCCAGCCGACGTGGTGTCCGGGGTGCGGTGACTTCGGTGTCCTCAAGGCGCTGAAGCAGGCACTGCCGGAAGTCGGTCTGAACCCGGAGGAGGTCCTGACCGTCACGGGTATCGGCTGTTCCGGGAAGCTGAACAGCTACCTCGACAGCTACGGGTTCCACACCATCCACGGCCGCTCGCTGCCGGTCGCCCGTGCCGCGAAGCTGGCCAACGACGGCCTCGAAGTCATCGCCGCCGGTGGTGACGGTGACGGCTACGGCATCGGTGGGAACCACTTCATGCACACCGCCCGGGAGAACCACGACATGACCTACATCGTGTTCAACAACGAGGTCTTCGGCCTGACGAAGGGCCAGACCTCGCCCACCTCCCCGAAGGGCCACAAGTCGAAGACGACGCCGCACGGCAACACGAAGTCGCCGATCCGGCCGCTCTCGCTGGCCCTGACCTCCGGTGCGACGTACATCGCCCGCACCGCCGCGGTCAACCCGAACCAGGCCAAGGAGATCATCAAGGAGGCCATCGAGCACGACGGCTTCGCGCACGTCGACTTCCTGACCCAGTGCCCGACCTGGAACAAGGACGCACGCCAGTACGTCCCGTACATCGACATCCAGGATTCGGACGACTACGAGCACGACATCAACGACCGCGAGGAGGCTTCGCGCATGATGTTCGAGACCGAGAACAAGCTCTACGAGGGCGAGGTCCTCACCGGTCGCTACTACGTCGACGACGAGGCAGAGTCCTACCAGGCACAGAAGAAGGCCATCGACGAGATGCCCGAAGAGCCGCTCGCCGAGCGCTACTTCGACGACGACTACGAGTGGGAGCGCAGCTACGACCTGCTCGAGCGTCACAAGTAACTCGCAACGGCGACCGGTCACCCAAGACGAGAACCGGTTCACGGATTCAAAAGATATTTTTCCGCGTGGGAAAATCAGTTCAGTATGAGCACGCAGTCGACGGCCGACCGTATCCTCTCCGTTCTCGAAGAGGATGCCCAGGCCTCCTACGCCGAGATCGCGGAGCGGGCGGACGTGTCGAAACCGACGGTGAGAAAGTACATCCGACAGCTCGAAGACGAGGGTGTCATCGTCGGGTATTCGGCAGACGTGGACCCGAAGAAGCTCTCCAGCCAGTCCATCGCCCTCGTGGGAATCGACGTGGACAGTGGGAGCTACGTCGAGTCGACGCGCACCCTGAAGGAGCTGGATTCGGTGGAGTCCCTCTACACGTCCAGCGGTGACCACATGCTGATGGCCGAGGTGCGCGCGGCGGACGGTGACGCCCTCGGTGACATCATCCACGACGAGATCCTCGCCATCGAGGGCGTGACCGCGGCCCACCCCTCGTTCCTGCAGGAGCGCCTGAAGTAACGCCGACTGCGTTCGACCGCGACCTCGCTTCCGCATCCCGCGCCCTTTTGCCTGCGTCGTCCCAAGGTTTTCACATGCCCGTCTACCAGCGCGAGACCGTCGTCCGCGCGCCCTTCGAGACGGTCTGGGACTTCCACTCGCAGGTCTCCGGCCTCGAAGCGCTCACCCCTGGCTGGATGAACCTGCGCATCGAGTCCGTCACCGACGCCGACGGCGAGCCGGACCCCGACGTGCTGGACGTCGGGGCTGAGATATCGATGTCGATGCGCCCGCTGAACGTCGGCCCGCGCCAGCGCTGGACCTCCGTCATCACCGACCGCGAGGAGGACGACGGCGCGGCGTACTTCCGGGACGAGATGCGCGGTGGCCCCTTCCGCAAGTGGGTCCACACGCACAGCTTCTATGCGACCGACGGGGGCACGAAGATCGAGGACCGCGTCGAGTACCGCCTCCCGCTGAACGGGCTCGGTGACGCGGTCGGCCCGCTCGCCTGGGTCGGCTTCGAGCCGATGTTCCGGGCACGTCACAGAGCGACGAAACGACTGCTGGAATCCTGACCGGGGCGCGAATCCGGCAAGGCAGAGGCGTAGGCACGACCCTTTTCCAGTGTCGAGCGCTATCACCAGACATGGCACACGTAATCGTCGTCGGCGGCGGACCGGCAGGACTGTCCGCGGCCCTGTTCACCGCGAAGAACGGCCTCGAAACCACCGTCTTCGACACCGATGGCACGTGGATGCACAAGGCCCACCTGTTCAACTATCTGGGAATCGAGTCCGAGGACGGGTCGGCGTTCATGGAGGACTCGCGCGAGCAGGTCGACGACTTCGGCGTCGACCGCCACCAGGGCGAGGAGGTCACCGGCGTCGAGGCGACGGACACCGGCTTCACCGTCACCACCGAGGACGACGAGTACGAGGCGGACTACGTCGTGCTCGCGACCGGCGCGAACCGCGACCTCGCCGAGGGCCTCGGCTGTGCCTTCGAGGGTGACGTGGTCGACGTCGGCGTCTCCATGGAGACCAGCGTCGAGAACGCCTACGCGACCGGTGCGATGGTCCGCGACCAGGAGTGGCAGGCCATCATCTCCGCGGGTGACGGCGCTGCGGCCGCCCTGAACATCCTCTCGAAGGAGGAGGGCGAGCACTTCCACGACTTCGACACGCCGGCCGACGCGGAGTAGCGCGACGACCCACGGTTTTTCTACGACTGCGCCAGGACGACGCCCGCGAGCACCAGCACGCCACCGACCACAGTCGTGGCCGTCACCGGCTCGGAGAGGTACATCGCACCGAGCACGACCGTCACGGCTGGTTCCACGGTACTCAAGACGCTGGCCCGACTCGCGCCGACGCGCTGGATGCCCGCGAAGAAGGCGAAGATAGGGACGATGGTGGCGACGAGCGCGATACCGACGACGACGGACCACTGGCTCGGACTCGACGGGACCGATAGCGTTCCGGTCAGGCTCCCGACCGCGATGAACGCTCCCGCGGCGGCCGGGAGGACGTGGGCGGTGAGCGTCCGCGGGCGGACCGAGTCGAGGGCCACCCCGCTGGCCGTGATGTAGCCCGCGTAGACGACCGCGGCGGCGAGCACGATGCTCACACCGAGTGGGTCAGCCCCGGCCGGGTCGACGCCGAGGACGAGTGCCACACCGGCGAGGCAGAGGAAAAGCGCCGCAACGAGGCGAGGGGTGATGGTCTCGCGGCCACTCAGGAGTGCGAGACAGACCACGAACGCGGGGTAGGTGTAGAGCACGATGCCCGCCAGCCCCGCGGTCAGGTAGCCCAGCCCGACGAAGTAGAGGCCGCTCATCAGGGCGTAGCCCAGGGTCCCGAGCCCGAGCGCGACCGCGAGGCCGCGCCCCGTGAGGAGTCGGGCGTTCCCGCGCAGTCCGAGCACCGTCCAGACGAGCAGGCTGGCGATGACGAACCGGGACGCGAGCAGCGTCGGGACCGTCAGGCCGGCCGCGTCGGCGAGCTTGCCGAAGATGCCGAGCGTGCCGAAGCCGACGGCTGAGACGATGACGAGCAGCGCCCCGGTCGTTTCCTCGTCCACGTCGGGTCGAACTCGGCCGGTGGGGTAAACCCTCGCGATTCTCGCCGGGAGTGCCGATTCCGCAAGCAGTAAAGCCCCATCTCACATCGATGGCCCTGTGTTCGCCGGACTCGCCGCCAGGACCGACGACGTGCCGCCGTGGGTGGCCCTCGTCGTGGCCGTGCTCGCCGTCAGTACGAGTGCCCCGCTCGTCCGCCTCTCAGAGGCCCCGAGCACCGTCAAGGCGCTCTACCGCGTCGCGTTCATGACGGCCATCGTCGCCCCGCTGGCCCTGCGCCGGGGCTCTGGCGACTTCCAGCGCATCGGTCGGAAGGACCTCGGTGTGGCGATGGTCGCGGGTGTCGCGCTCGCGGGCCACTTCGCGCTCTGGTTCGTGAGCCTCGATCTGACAACCATCGCCGCCAGCGCGACGCTCGTCCAGACACAGCCCCTGTTCGTCGCGCTGGGCGGCTGGGCACTGCTCGACGAGCGCGTGACGACGAAGACGGTCGTCGGCATCCTCGTCGCGGTGCTCGGGGCGTCGCTGATGGGCCTCGACGCAGCGTCGAGTACGACCGCCAGCGCGCCCTTGCTCGGCAACGTGCTGGCGGTGCTGGCGGCCGCGATGGCCTCCGGCTACGTGCTCGCAGGCCGGTCGCTCCGCCAGCGGATTCGCGTCTTTCCCTACGTCACCGTCGTCTACGCGGCCTGTACCGTCGTCCTTCTCGGAGTGGTGCTGGTGCAGGGACATCCCCTGCTTGGGTACGAACTCAGGGAGTGGGTCCTGTTCGCCGCGATGGCGGTCGGGCCGGGCATCTTCGGGCACACCGTCGTGAACTGGGTGCTCGAACGTGTCGAGTCGTGGGTCGTGAGCGTCTCCCTGCTCGGTGAACCGGTCGGGAGCGCACTGCTCGCGCTGGCATTGTTCGCGGAGGTTCCGGGACTGCTCACACTCGCTGGCGGGGCCGTCGTGCTCGCCGGTATCGGGGTGACGGTGTGGTCGCGGGAAGCCGAAGCGGCGGAAGACGGGAAAACAGAGAGCGCTCAGTCGTCCGACTCGGCGTAGTTCGGGCGTTCTGCGTACTCGATAGGGTCGCGCTCCCCGACGTTCTGGAAGGCTTCCAGTCTGAAGGCACACGAGTCACAGGTGCCACACGCGGGCTCGTTCGCCCGGTAGCAGCTCCAGGTGTGCTCGTAGGGCACGTCGAGTTCGACGCCACGGGCCGCGATGTCGGTCTTCGACCACTCCACGAACGGGGCCTCGATGCTGATGGTGGTCTCGGGTTTCGTCCCCACGTCCACGACGTTCTCGAACGCCTCGAAGAACGCGGGCCGGCAGTCCGGGTAGCCCGCGAAGTCCTCGGAGTGTGCGCCGATGAACACGGCCTCACAGTCGTTGGCTTCGGCGTACGAGACGGCCATCGAGAGCAGGTTCGCGTTGCGGAACGGGACGTACGAGGACGGAATCTCGTCGCTGTCGGGGTCGGCGTCCGCGACCTCGATGTCGTCGTCGGTCAGCGAGGACGCGCCGATCTTCGCGAGGTGGCTCGTCTCGATGTGGAGGAAGTCGGCGGCGTCGACCTCGTCGGCGAGCTGGCGGGCGCACTCGTACTCGCGGGCCTCGGTGTTCTGGCCGTAGGAGGTGTGGAGCAGGTAGAGCTCGTAGCCCCGCGACTTCGCCTCGTAGGCCGCAGTCGCGGAGTCCATCCCGCCGGAGGCGAGGACGACGGCGCGCTTCTCGGTGTGGTCGGTGGACGATTCGTCGGTCGGAGTCGTGTCGGATGCCATGGTGGTATCTGTCAGGGGTTCTCGGTGTCGATGCGGTTCAGCAGTGTCTGGACGCGGCCGGCGACCGCGGAGCGCACCCCGGCCGTGTCGACCGTGCTCTCGTGGTGCGTGATGCGGCCGTACTCGGACCGGAGGACCCGGTCGAGTACGTGCTGGTGGACGGTCTCGGGCTTCGGTGGGCTGCCACCGCCGCGCTCCGTCAGGTCGCGGACGACCCGGCGGACCGTCCCCTCGGAGACGACGCGCTCGGCGAACTCCTCGGGTGTCGCGTCGACCGGCCGTGGCCCGGACTCGGTGTCGAACCGGTCCGAGTCGATGACCGCCCGGAGCCCGCGTTTGTTCTTCACGACGACGCCCGCGGCAGGACCGTCGTACCAGTTCGAGTCCGGGACCTCGTAGCTGTCCAGCTGGAAGTGCTTCGCGGGGACCTCGCGGTCGAAGGTGTTCACGGCGGTGAGCCCGATGCCCTCGACGACCTTCTCGGCGATGTCGGGCGGGAGGAACGCGTCGCGGTCGGTCCGCCAGACGTCGAACCCGACGAAGCTGGGAACGCGGTCCCAGTCGTAGTCGATGGTCCGGCGGTGCATCGCGGCACCGAAGACGACGAGGTCGCCGGCGCTGTCGACGGCCTCGCGCAGGGCCTCACGGTCGACGGTCTCGCGGACGTGTCGAACCGCGTGGCGGTACTGCTCGGGAATCCCGTCGTCCGTCCAGACCTGGGTTCGGTCGCCGAAGGCGAGGACCCCGGTGTCCTGCAGCGTGAACCGGAGGTGCGCCCCGTCGAGCTTCTCCGTGAGCCAGAGGTGGCCCTCGCTGAACAGGGCGTCGGGGGCGTCCGCGGCGGCGGGGATGGGCGGGTACTGGTGCATCTGGACTGGTGGTCAGGTCTCGGGTGCGTCGTTCCAGAGGTCCACGTGCAAGCGTGGTGTGTACCGGTAGCCGTACTCCATCGCGAGTTCGGCGACGGGCTTCCGGGTCTCGGCGAGTCGGTCCCGGGTCGCGCCCTCCGGCATGAGCAGTATCTCGTCGTCGCTGATGGGGGCCTCGACGGCCGCCCGGACCGACTCGACGAGCGACTCTATCTCGGGCATGTCGTCGGGCCCGGTGACGACGAACTTGAGCTGGCGGTCGTACGCGTCGACCAGTCGGGCGAGCGTCTCCACGTCGATGCGCTCGCGCTCGTGGCGCTCGGCCCAGTCGTCGCTCTCGACCGGTTCGCCGTCGTCGCGCAACGTCTCGGGCGTCGGCGTGCTGTTCGCGAGTTTCGGCGAGATCGACGCGAGGTCGATGGGTGCGTCGCGGTAGATGGTCCCGTTCGTCTCGACGGTGGTGTGGTAGCCCCGCTCGTCGAGTTCGTACAGGAGGTCGACGACGCCCTCGTGGATGAGCGGTTCGCCGCCGGTGACGACGACGTGGTCGGCCTCTGCGTGGGACTCGACCTCGGCCACGATGGCCTCGATGTCCATCCAGGCGTGGGTCGGCTCCCACGAGGTGTGGTATGAGTCACAGAACCAGCACCGGAGGTTGCAGCCGCTGGTGCGGATGAACACGCTTGGGACGCCCGCGAGGACACCCTCCCCCTGCACCGAGTAGAACAACTCGTTGATGGGGAGGTCACCCTCGGTTCCTGCTTCCTCGTGCGGTGCCTCGCTCGTGACGGGCATCTCAGAACTCGCTCCCGCCGCAGAGTTCGGCCGTCTCGGCCACCTGGACGGAGACGTCGGTGACGTTGTCGGGGAGGCGTTCCCTGAACTTCTCCTCGAGGAGCAGGGACATCACCTCGGCCGTCGGCGGGTGGTCGAGGACGACCAGCCCGTCCGCGTCCCCGGCGGCCGCGAAGGCGTCGACGAGCGGGTCGCCGTCCTCGACGAGGAACCGGTGGTCCCACTCGTCGATTATCGAGGTAATATCGCCCTTGTCCACCACCCACCCCTCCTCGCTGAGGGTCCCGGTGATGCTGACGGCGATCTCGTAGTTGTGGCCGTGCGGGCGCGAGCACTTGCCGTCGTGGTGGAGGATGCGATGTCCCGCGCTGATCCGGATGGGCCGGTCGCGGCCGACGTGGAGCGTCCGCTCGTGTCCTGTGAGGTCACGGACGCCCGACTCGGTCTCTTCGAGTGCGCCTGGAGTCATACCTGGATATTATCCGAGTCCTACTTGAATCTGCTGAAGCGTCGACTCGTCTGGGTGGGAGCTGGCGCTATCGACCCGGTCGGCGGTGGCAGGCAGCCCATCGCCAGTGGTGGTGGCGTGGCCTGAGAGAACGAATCGTGGTCAGTCGTCCATCTTGTCCTGAAGGCGGTTCTTGGCTTCGGACCGCTCCTTGCGGGAGAACGACGGGCCAGGGTCGGAGAAGTCGACGGCGATCTCGTCGAGCGTGCGTCGGTAGACGTTGGTTCGGCGGCCTTCGTCGGAGAGCTGGCGGCCCTCACACTGGAGGAGGCCGGTCTCGACGAGTTCCTCGATCCGTCGGTAGCAGGTCGCGATCGGGATGCCGACCTCGTCGCTGAGTTCCTGCGCCGACGTCGGCGTCTGTGCTGCACACAGTATCTCCGCGCTGTACTTGTTGCCGAGCGTCGAGAGGACGTCCATCGCGGGGTCGTCACCCTCGCCCTGCCAGCTTGTCGAAGCCATCCGATGACCCATTCTCGATTATGAGAATTGAATCTTTTGGCGGGCTGATGAAATTAGTTTAGTGACACGTAGGGGTGTTTAGGTGGGTGGAACCACTAGCTACGGCCATGACTCCGGCCGGGACACGCCAGTTGTCTGCACTCTGGGGGATGTCCCGACCCTCCCAGCTGGCACTCATCGTCCTGGTGTATGCCCTCGGTGTCGCGATGGCGGCGGCCCGGGGGTGGACTGTCGACGCGCTGCCCGTCCTCATCGGCTGTGGTGCCCTGCTGCCGACTGCGGCCAGCATCCACTACGTCAACGAGTACGCCGACCACGAGACCGATGCACTGACCGAACGGACACGGTTCTCCGGCGGGAGTGGTGCCCTGGCGCGCACCGGCCTGCCGCCGCGACTCGCACTCCGCGCCGCGGTCGCGAGTCTCACCGTCGGAACGGCTGTGACCGTCGCCGGGTTCGCGACGGGGCTGTTGCCTCCGGTTCCACTCGTGCTCCTCGTGGCCATCGCGGTCCTCGGGTGGGCCTACTCGGTCGGCCCCGCGCTCGCCTGGAACGGCCTCGGCGAGGTGACGAACGCGGTCCTCGGTGGCCTCGTCTTGCCGCTCTACGGGTTCGCGGTCGTCGGGGCTGACGTGGATGCGAGGGCGGTCCTCGCGGTGCTCCCGTTCGCCATCTACGTGTTCACGAACCTGTTGGCGACCCAGTGGCCAGACAGGGACGCGGACGCCACCGTCGGGAAGCGAACGCTACCGACGCGCTGGTCGCACCACCGACTCCGGCGGGCGTACCTCGCGAGCGCGACGCTCTCGCTGGGGTCGCTGGCGGTGCTCCCGTTCCTCGGCCTCCTGCCGCCGACGGTCGGCTGGTCGAGTCTCGTCGTCGTTCCCGTCGCCGCCCTCGGGGCCCAGCGGTTCACCGTCGTCAGGTCGCCGTTTCCGACCGTGGCGGTGATGGTCGCCATGGCTGCCATCCAGTTGCTCGCGTGGCTGCGACTGGCGTTCTGGTGACCCTGCGCCCCCTGTTCGGGGGTCAACGTTTTTACTGACCGGGGCAGATACCCCAACAGGATGTCAACGGACCTGCCAGACGAGTTGCTGGATATCGACGTCGAGAACCCGGAGGACGAGCCCGAACGCGAGATCCAGAGCGACCGCTCGCCCGAGAACGAACCGGACGAGGTCGAACGGTTCGTCGTGTTTCGAATCGGGGAGCAGCGCCTCGCGGTGAGCGTGGACGCCGTAAAGAGTATCGTGAAGGTGAAAGAGTGGACGCGGGTCCCGCGGACCTCGCCCGCCATCGACGGCATCATGGACCTCCGCGGGGAGATCACCGCGGTCATCGAACCCCGTGTCCACTTCAACGTCGAGCAGGAACCGTCGGGACTGAACCGCCAGCGTATCATCGTGTTCGACCGTGCCTCCGACAAACAGGGCGTCGGTATTCGGGTCGACGACGTCATGGGGGTCGAACTGGTTCCGCTCCGCTCCATCGTCCCCAGCGAGCACGCCGAGGACGAGGCCGGCGAGCACCCGCTCGTGACGGCCGTTATCTACCGCGAAGAGGAAGGTCAAATCGTCGACACGATGGGGTTGCTGGACATCAAAGGACTCATACAGGCTTCCGGGCAAGGAGCCCAGTGAATCGTACGGGCCTATTCCGCCGGGAACCGAGTCGTCACCGGTCCGTTCTACTGATTATCGCCGCTGATAACGGGGCAACAGCATTTATGTCTACGCTTCGTCTACCGTGGCTTGGTGTATTAACTGAATGTCGACAGGGGTGCTCATCGTGGACGACTCTCATTTTATGCGGAACCTCCTCAGGCAGATTCTGGAGGACGAGTACGATATCGTAGGAGAGGCGTCCAACGGGGCCGAAGCGGTCAAACTGTACAAAGAAGAGAATCCGGACATCGTGATGATGGACATCGTGATGCCGAAATGTAACGGTATCAAGGCGACAGCCGCCATCAAGAAGCTGGACCCGAGTTCACGTGTCATCATGTGCACATCGGTCGGCCAGCGCGAGAAGATGAAGCTCGCGGTCAAAGCCGGTGCCGATGGCTACGTGACCAAACCATTCGAAGAACCCAGCGTTCGCAAAGCGCTGAAAGACGTCGTCCCTGCATGACGAGCGTGCTGGTTGTCGACGATTCGCAGTTCATGCGAACGGTCATCGGCAACATCCTCGCGGACAACGGGTACGAGGTCTACAGCGCCAGCAACGGCAAGAAAGCAGTAGCAGCGGTCGCCGAACACGACCCCGACATCGTCACGATGGACGTCCAGATGCCCGGCATGAACGGCATCGACGCCGTCACCGAGATCATGGCGACGAACCCCACCCCTATCCTCATGCTCAGCGCACATACGAGCAAGGGTGCAGACGAGACGTTCGAGGCACTCGATAAGGGCGCGGTCGACTTCCTCGCCAAACCGAGCGGTGAGGTGTCGCCGAACATCGCGAGCCTCGCGGACCGGCTCGTCGAGAAGGTCCGTGCGGTCGAGGGTGTCGACGCGACCTCGATGACCGAGCCCCGCGCCACAGCCACCGCGACGGCCGGATCTACGGACGAGGGCGCGTGGCCCACCCACGACACGGGTGGGGAGAGCGGGACGACGGCCAGCGGGCCGTACGTCAAGCATCCGACCATCGTCATCGGCGCATCGACGGGCGGTCCGAAGATCGTCGAACAGATCGTCACGAGCCTCCCGGTCGCACTCGGCGCGAAGGTGCTGGTCGTCCAGCACATGCCCGCGTCGTTCACCGACCGCCTCGCTGCCCGCCTCGACAGCCTGTCGAACTACGACGTCTACGAAGCGACCGACGGGCTTCGCCTGCGCGACGGCGACATCGCAATCGCACGCGGGGACTACCACATGGAGGTGGTCTCGAACGTGGCCGGGAACGTTCGCATCCGGCTCACCCAGGACGAGCGCCGCCACGGGGTTCGCCCCGCCATCGACGTGACCATGGAGACGGCCGCCGAGCGCGTCTCGGACCCACTCTGTGGCGTCACGCTCACCGGGATGGGCAAGGACGGCGCGGCCGGCATCGCGGCCATCAAGGAAGCTGGCGGCGCGACCATCGCCCAGGACGAAGCATCGAGCCCGGTCTTCGGTATCCCGAAGAAGGCTATCGAGACCGGGTGTGTCGACCAGGTGCTCCCGGCGACGGATATCCCCGAGGGCATCTGTTCCGTATTCAGCCAGGAGGCACAGACCCATGGATGAGTACCTCAGGGACTTCGTTCAGGAGTCCGAAGAGAACATCACGGAACTGAACAACGCGCTCCTCGAGCTCGAGCGCTCCCCCGACGACGACGAGGCGATGGGCCGCATCTTCCGGATGGCTCACACCCTCAAAGGAAACGCGGGTGCCATGGGGTTCGAGGATGCATCGAACCTCGCACACGCGACAGAGGACCTCCTCGAAGCGGTCCGGTCCGGACACGTCGAGGTCACGCCGGAGCTCATGGACGTGATATTCGCCGGCGTCGACGAACTCGAGACGATGCTGGACGACATCCGTGCCTACGGTGAGATACGGACGGATGCGTCCGAGACCATCGACACCCTTCGAGCGGTCAAAGAGGCCGAGACGGGTATCCCGACGATCACGGACCCGGGCGATGCGGCCCTCGACGAGGCAGTCGAGGCGGCGAGAGACCTCACGGACGAGAACCACGACGTCTACCACGTCAGACTCGCCATCGAGGAGAACGACGAGCGACAGAACGGCCGACTGGTCGTGAAGGCGCTCGCAGACGCGTTCGACCTCCTCGGTACCGTCCCCGAGGAGGAAACACTCGCCGCGGGCGAGTACGATGGGACGGTCGACGCGGTGTTCGGCAGCGCCGTCGGCGAGGCGGCCATCTCTGCCGCACTCGAACCCGTCGATGCGGTCGCGGACGACCGCATCACGGAGGTGACCGAGCGCTACGAGGCGTCACGCGTCGAGGAAGGCGTCATCGAGGACGAGTTCGACGACCTCTTCGAGGAGGACCCGGGCTCGGACATCGACTCCTCGGCCGCACAGGACATGTCGGTCGACGACCTCCTGTCCGAGTTCGACGAGTACGACGACCTCGACGCGATGGTCGAGGAGATGGACGACGTCTCCGGGTTCGACGACCTGGGCGACGCCGGCTCCTTCGACGACATCGACTTCGGCGACGACCTCGCCGATGACGGTGACAGCGTCGCGGAACCCGCTGGCGAAGCGGGCCGCGACGTCGAGGAACCCAGCGCGCCCGAGACCGCCACCGAATCCGACCCAGCGCCAGCCGAAGACCCCGACGAGGAGGTCGACGATGCGGCTGCGACCTTCGCGGAACTCAAACAGGAGGTCGACCCGGTCGGCTTCGACGAACTGCAGGACGAACTCGCCGAACTGGAGTTCGACGAGTACTCCGACGAGGAGGAGGTCGGCTTCGACGAACTCCTCGGAGACGACTTCGAGGAGCGAGACGACGACTTCTTCTCGCAGGGCGAATCCGCGGTCAGCAGTGGCCAGGACGAGGTCAGCATGGCGGACCTCGTCGGCGACGACGAGGTCTCCGGGTTCGAGGACGCCGACGACTCGGCCGACACGGCCGAGTCGGAGGACCTCGACCTGGACTTCGGCGACGACCTCGATACCGACACGGACGAGTCTGAGGACACTGAACCGGCGGTGGCCGATACGTTCGCTGACGTCGCCTCGGAACCCGAGGACGACCTCGCGGACGCGTTCTCCGACACCGAAGCCGACGTGGCCGACGTGTCCGAGACGGTGGCCGACGAGCCGGACGCGGAGGCGACCGAGTCCGAACCGGACGTCGAGCCTGCACTCGATACGGACGTCGAGGATTCGGTATCGGCAGACGCCGACACTGCGGACTCGGACGCCGACCCCGACGCAGGAGAGACCGACATCGACGCGACGCCGGTCGAGCCGGACGTGGAGTCCGAGGAGACCGACAACGCGATCGAGGCGGCGGACGCTGCAGTGGACGCGGACGCCGTCGAGGTCGAGGAGGTCGACGTCGAGGAGGTCGAGGTCGAGACATCGGCCGACACCGACGAAGTCGACGCCGACGACACCGGGGACTCGGACGACTTCGATGGGTTCGACGACGCCGAAGAGACGGTCGAACCGGCCCAGGCCGCGGAGGCCGCCGAGGTCGACGACGGTTCCGAGGCTGCTGAGGCCGAGGACGTCTCCGAGCCCACCGATGCCGACGACGAGCTGGACGGCTTCGACGGGGTCGAGGACTTCGACACCGGCTCTGTCGACGTCGGCGGCTTCGAGGACGACGGACTGGACGACTTCAACCTCGACGCCGCGGACCCGTCGGAACCGTCCGCAGCCACCGCCGATGCGACCGCCGACGCGACCGCCGACGCGACCGCCACCGACGACGCCGAGGGCCTCGATTCCATCGACGCGGTCGGGGACGACCCCTCGGTCGACGGTGACACGACGGTCGACGACTCGGCCGATTCCGACGTGGAACCCGACGAATCGGACACCGCGCAACCGACCGACGACGAGGAGCTTACGCCCCTCGAGCGCGCCCGTGCCCGCTCGGACCTCGACCTCGACGACGTCGAGGTCGGCGAGTTCGAACTCGACGAAGAGGAGGCACAGGCGGCCACCGAGACGACGGTCGAGACCGGTGATTTCGACGCGATTGGAAGCAGTGATTTCGACTCGGGGACCGACAGCGTCACCGACTCCGGTAGCTTCGGTGGGCTGGACGACTCGGGTCTCGACTACGGTGACTTCGACGAACCACCCGCCGACTCGACGGCAGACGAAGCCGGTGGGGACGAGCCCGACGACACCGCGACGAGCGGCCCGGTCGTCGACGGCTCGGCGTACGAGGTCGACATCCAGACCCTCGGCGACGAGGACGACGATTCAGACACGGAAGGCGAGATACAGTCCATCCGCGTCGACGTCGACCAGGTCGACCGCCTGCTGAACCTCGTCGAGGGGCTGGTCACCAGCCGCGTTCGCCTGCGCCGCACCGTCGAGGAGGGGGCCGACCCCGCCGAACTCGACGACGAACTGGACGAGCTGGAGGACCTCACCGGTGAACTTCAGGACACCGTGATGGACGTCCGGCTCGTGCCGGTGAAGATGGTCGTGAACACGCTCCCGCGCGTGGTCCGCGACATCTCCCGCGAACAGGACAAGCAGGTCGCGTTCGAGATGGAGGGTGAGTCGGTCGAGGTCGACCGCTCCATCCTCGACCAGATCTCGGACCCGCTGGTCCACATCGTTCGCAACGCGGTCGACCACGGTATCGAATCGCCCGACGAACGCGAGGAACTCGACAAGCCCTCCGAAGGGCAGGTCACCTTGCGAGTCGAACGCGCCCGCGATCAGGTCGTCATCGAAGTCGAAGACGACGGACGCGGGCTCGACCCCGACCGCCTCCGCGAGGAGGCCGTCGAGGAGGGTATCCTCACCGAGGAGGAAGCAGCGACGCTTCCGGACTCGGAGGCGTACGAGCTCATCTTCCACCCCGGGCTGTCGACGGCACCGGAGGTCACCGACGTCTCCGGCCGCGGTGTGGGGATGGACGTCGTCAAGAGCACCGTCAACGACCTCGACGGCACGGTGTCCGTCGAGTCGGAGCGGGGCGAAGGCACCACCATCCGGATGCTGCTCCCCGTCACCGTCGCTATCGCGGACGTCCTGTTCGTGGAGTCCGGTGACGAGGAGTTCGGCGTGCCGGTCAAGGTCGTGCGTGACATCGGCCCTGCGGTCGACGTGCGTGAGGAGGACGGACAGGAGGTCATCGTCGATGGCGACGAGACGCTCCCGCTTGTCCGCCTGAACGAAGCCCTCGGGACGCCCGGGACCCCCCGTAACGGCACGGGGATGTACCTGCGCATCCGGAGCGGCGTCAGACCGCTCGCGATCCACTGCGACGAGGTTCGTGGGCAACAGGAGGTCGTCGTCAAGCCCTTCGAGGGCGTCCTCGGCGGCATCCCCGGCCTGAGCGGGGCGACGGTGCTCGGCGAAGGTGAAGTCGTGAACATCCTGGATGTGAAGACACTATGAACGGACGAAACCACAGGAGGCAATCATGAGTTTGATGGTCGACATTCGGAAGCTGAGTTTCATCAACGAGATGGCGAAGGTCGGGACCAACGGGGTCGCCGACAACATGAGTAAACTGACAGGCGAGGATGCCCGGATGGAGGTGACAAAGACGAACTTCATCGACATCCAGGACATCAAGAAGCAACTGGACGCCGGCAAACGTGTCGGCGTCAGGGTGCGCCTGATGGAGCCCCCGCACGGGCACATCCTCATCCTGTTCCCCGAGTCGAGCGCGAAGAAGATCACCGCGCTCATGCTCTCGGACATGGTCGACGACATGTCACAGGTGTCGGGCGAGATGGCTCGCTCGGCCGTCGAAGAGCTCGGCAACATGATGGCGTCGGGCTTCATCGACGGCTGGGCGGACGTGCTCGGCCGCACCATCGATATCGCGACACCACAACTGGTGTACGCACCGGCCGGTGAGATCGTCGAACGGACCGCGGGCCTCGGCGGCGAGGACCTCGCACTGTTCTTCGACTCCAACCTGACGGTGCCGAGTTACGACATCAACGCCGAGATCTACGCCTTCCCGAACCTCGAAGAGTTCGTGGAGATGGTCAACAATATCGAAGCCAGGCCCACATGAAACTGGACATCACCGCACTCGGGACCTTCTACGATATGGCTCGGGAAGGTGCCGGTCTCGCCGCGGGTCGCCTGACGCGCATGACCGACGTGGACACCCGCGTCGGCGTCACGAAGCTGAACTTCATGCGCGGCTCGGAGATCCGGACGGAGTTCGAGGACGACGTGCCCAAGGTGGGCATCCGCGTCGAACTCTCCGGCGGGCTCGACGGGCACTCGATTATCATCTTCGAGCGCGACGCCGCCCTCAGCATCGTCAAGACGCTGGTCGGCGAATCCGACGCCGACGAGTTCAACGACATGAACCGCTCGGCGATGACCGAGGTCGGCCAGATCATGAACGCCGGGTTCATCGACGGCTGGGCGGACGTACTCGGGACCGTCATCGACGTGTCGACGCCGGAGTTCGTCGAGGGGACGACCGCGGAACCGTTCCTCGGCGACCTCGAGGCAGCACCCGACGAGGGCGACCTCGCGCTGTTGTTCCAGAGTCAGATCGAGGCGGTCGACACCGAAATCGGGTTCAAGCACTACCTGTTCCCCGAGCGGGAGTCGATGGCGGATATCCTCGAACAGCACGGCGACCCCGACAGCCGGGGTATCGAGTACGACAAGCTCGCCGGCTTCGACGAGATGGCCCAGCAAGGGGCGAAAGAGGTCGCCTCGAACATCACGACGCTCACAGGTATCGAGACGAGCGTGAAGATCCGTCGCCTGAAGTTCGCCTCGCTTGAGGCGATTCCCCAGGAGATCGACGACGAGATGCTCGTCGGCGTGGCGCACGAACTCGACGGCACCCCCTCCGGGTACCTGCTGTTCCTGTTCGACGAGCGCTCGGCCCGCGAGGTCGTCGAGGCGACCGTGCCGAACCCGCCGGACGACGAGTTCGGTGACCTCGGCAAGAGCGCCATCAAGGAGCTCGGGAACATCATGGCGTCGGGCTTCATCGACGGCTGGGCGAACGTGCTGGACACGACCATCGACCACTCGCCGCCGCAGTACATCCACGACTTCGGCGCGGCGGTCATCGACCCGGTCATCATCCAGCTCGGCGAGAACCAGGACTTCGCGTTCGTCTTCGACACGGTCATCAAGGCCGACGACCGCGAGTTCGACTGTTCCATCTACGCCATCCCGGACGAGGAGGACCTCGAACGGGCGCTCAACAACCTCGACATCGAGCGCATCGCAGACGCCGAGACGAAAGCAGACTTCCCGATAGATGAAGTGGAGAACACATGAAGACGTACGGAAGTGAACCAGGCGCGCCAGAGCCGGTCCAGGTCGGCATCTC
Organism: Haloarchaeobius pelagicus; assembly: GCF_051207375.1. Taxonomy (NCBI): domain Archaea; kingdom Methanobacteriati; phylum Methanobacteriota; class Halobacteria; order Halobacteriales; family Halorubellaceae; genus Haloarchaeobius; species Haloarchaeobius pelagicus. The sequence continues at coordinate 1,284,161 of NZ_JBPJZD010000001.1, forward strand.
GGAGTTCGTCGTCAGGGGCAAGGAGTCGGAGGACACGCTCAAGTCCTACGGGCTCGGCTCCTGTCTGGCCATCGCCCTCTACGACCCTGACACCCGAATCGGCGGGCTGGCACACGTCATGCTCCCCGACGGCGACGCCGCCGACGGGGCCGACACGCAGCCCGGCAAGTACGCCGATACGGCCATCCGCGCGATGCTCCGCCGGATGGTCGAGAAGGGTGCGGCCTACACCTCGGTCGAAGCGAAGATAGCGGGCGGGAGCGACATGTTCCAGTTCGAGTCCTTCGGTGAGGGCGTCGGCAAGCGGAACGTCGCCGCGGCCAAGGAGGAACTCGAGAAGCTCGGCGTCCCCATCATCGCGGAGGACGTCGGCGGCCAGCGCGGCCGGACCGTCGAGTTCGACGTGCAGACCGGAACGCTCCGAATCCGGACTGCCGACAGCGAGCACGCGGTGGAGGAACTGTGACGGAGGAGGAGTCTTTCCTCCGAGTCGCCCACTACGTCGAAGACCAGATCGGGTTCGCGACCAGTCATTACAACGACAGCTACCTGAAGCGGCGGCTCTCCTCGCGGATGCGCCGGACCGGCGCAGCCGGCTACGACGAATACCTCGACATCCTCAAGGAGGACGGGGATGAGCCCAAGGAACTGCTCGACGCGCTCTCGATCAACGTCACGGGCTTCTTCCGGAACCCGGACGTCTGGGAGGGGATTCGGTCGGTGTTGCGTGACCTCTCGGCCGAACAGGACCGGGTGCACGTGTGGTCCGCCGCCTGTGCCGACGGTCGTGAACCGTACTCGCTGGCGATGCTCGCGCTGGACGACCCGCGGGTCGATGCCGAGAAGTTCCACATCTACGGGACCGACATCAACGACGAGGCCCTCCGGACGGCACAGGAGGGCGTCTACCGCAGCACCCGGACCGTCGATATCGAGGACCAGCTCGGCTTCCTCTCGAACTTCCACGCCTACGTGGACAAACAGGAGAACCGCTTCGAGGTGACCGACCGGGTGAAGCGCAAGGTCACCTTCGCCAAGCACGACCTGATCAACGACGGCGCGAAGTCCGGCTTCGACCTGGTCATCTGCCGGAACCTGTTCATCTACATCGACAACGAGTACAAACAGCCCATCCTCGAGACCATCGCGCGGTCACTGCGCCCCGACGGCTATCTCGTCATCGGGAAGGCAGAGACCATCCCGCCACAGCTCAAGTCGGCGTTCTCCGTCCTCGACGGTCGCCTCCGCATCTACCAGCGGGAGTAACTCCCGCCCCTGTCCGTTCTTCGGTCGCCTCGTCTCACCAGCGGTGCGGTCACTCTCACATCCGAACTCGCTGCCAGGCGCTCGCGACGCTCACCGGGCAGACCGTACAAGAACCGAAGTAACCGGGAGAAGACGGCGTTACTCGTCGTCGTTCGGTTCGGACTGGGCGAACGAGAACATGTCGTCCTCGTTGGCGTCCTCCTCGTCGACGTCCAGGTCTTCCTCGTCGGACTCGTCACCGAAGTCGATGTCCTCCATGCCGGGGACGTCCTTCGTCTCCGCCTCGTCCGAGTCGTCCTCACCGGACTCTTCGAGCGATTCGTCATCGAAATCGAGCGCTTCGTCGAGTTCGCGGTCTATCTCCTCGGTGTCCTGCGCGTCGGCCGCTTCGGCGTCCGCACCGAAGGAGAGGCCGGTCGTCGGCTCGGCGTCGGACTCGTCGTCAGCCTCGGCGGACTCTGCAGCAGCGTCCGCCGGGTCGTCATCGACTGGGTCAGCCTCGACCGGGTCGGCCTCGACGGCGGCGTCCTCGGTCTCCCAGCCGGATGGGGCTTCCTCGGTGTCCCAGCTCGCACCGGCCGGCTCGTCGGGCTCCCACTCGGGGTCGCCCGAGTGGTCCCCGTCCGCCGGCTCGTCTGCGTCCCAGTCGGCGTCGGCCGTGTCGTCGTCGAAGCCGTCGTCGGCTGCCCAGGAGCCACCCGTGTCGGTGGTCGTGTCCCAGGCATCGCCGGTGGTGGACTCGTCGAGGTCCGCGTCGGTCTCGACCACATCGGTGTCGACGGTCTCCCAGCCATCGCCCGAATCGTCGAGTCCGGTGTCGGCGACTGGTTCGGTGTCGGCTTCCCGCTCCGCTTCGGGGGCAGGTTCGGCCTCGATTGCCTCGTCATCGACGGTCGATTCGTCCTCGACAGCCGGTTCGTCCTCGACGGCCGGCTCGGCGGCGTCGGTCTCGTCGCCACCGTCGAACGGTTCGAACCCTTCGAACTCGTCGGCGGCATCGGAACCGAGGTCGATGTCTGCTTCGTAGTCCACCGGCTCGTCAGAGTCGTCCAGGTCCGGCTCGTCGGACTCGTCCGAAACGACCGGTTCCCCGGCGACGACTGCGTCGTCAACCGAATCGTCGTCCTCGGCGGGTGCTGGCTCGGCTTCAGGAGCTGGCTCGGCTTCGAGTGCGGATTCAGCGTCCGTATCCACCTCCTCGGCGATGTCGCCACCGAGTGCGATGTCGGCGTCGAGGTCGTCCTCGGTCTCCGCCGCGTCTGCTTCTTCGGGTTCTTCCTCGCCGAACGCGATGCCCGGCGAGTCGTCCTCCTCCTCGTCGCTCGACTCGAGCGTTTCCGTGTCGGGTTCCCCGAGGGGTTCTGGGTCTGCCTCGTCCGCCGGAATCGGGTCCGACTCGACCGGTTCCGCCTCGCCGGCAGCGTCGGCCGGTTCGTCGAGCGTCGGTGCTGCATCAGCGTCCTCGGTCGGCTCGTCCGCCGGCGTCGCAGCCGCATCGAGGCTGTACTCGTCCGGGTCGACGTCGTCGACGTCGTCGAGGTCGCCGAGCGCGTCGCCGTCACCCTCCTGCTCGATGGGCGAGAAGGTCCCGTCGTCGAGCGGCGCGAACTCCTCGTCCTCGGATGCCGACTCTGCACCCGCGTCCGTGGTGGGCGTGGTCTCCTCGCCGAACGTCGCCGGCGAGCCGAGACCGCCCTGGGAGTCGGACTGTGCTTCCATCGGTTCCTCGAGTGGCCGTTCGTCGTCGTCGGCCTCGGTCTCGGTCTCGGTCTCGGGCTCCGGGTCGGCAGTGAAGTCCGAGTCGTCGAGGTCGAGGTCCGTATCACCGGTGGTCAGTTCGCCGACTGCCTCCGCCGCGGCCTCGATGTCTTCGGGGTCACGCGTCTCCACGTCGTCGAAGAGGTCCTCGCCGGTACCGAACTCGTACTCGTCGTCCACGTCCGTCTCGAAGCGGTCGAGTGCCTCGCTCAGGCGGGACGCCTGGTTCGCGAGGTCGCTCGCGGACTTGCTGACCTCGGTGAGTGCCGTGGTCTGTTCCTCTGCTGCGGCGGCGACGTTCTCTGCCTCCGCGGTCGTCTCCTCGGAGATGGTCGCGGCGTCGTCGACCATCGCGACGACCTCTTCGGTCGAGGCCGCCTGTTCCTCGGTCGCGGCCGAGATCTCCTGAACACCGGTGTTCGTCTCGGTCGCGTACCCGGCAATCTCGTCGAGTGCGGTGACGGTCTCCTCGACGGCGTCGGTCGTCGCGGATATCTGTTCGCTCGCGCCCTCGACCGAGCGGACGGACTGGCGGGTCTTCGACTGGATGGTCTCGAGGCGCTTCTCGATGTCCTCGGCTGCGTCCTTCGTCTCCTCTGCCAGGTCCTTGACCTCCTGTGCGACGACGGAGAACCCTTCGCCGGAACTGCCCGAGCGTGCCGCCTCGATGTTGGCGTTCAGCGCGAGCATGTTCGTCTGCTCTGCGATCTCTGAGATGAAGTCGATCAGCTCGTCGATCTGCTCCATCTCGTTCTCGAGGTCACCCATCTGGTCGGTGACGACCTCACGGTTGTCCTCGAGTTCCTGCATCCGGTCGATTGCCTCCTGGGCCGCGTCACGACCACTGCGGCCGGTCTCTGCCGTCCGTTCTGCCAGGTCCGCCACCTCGTTCGAGGAGGATGCGATCTCCTCGATGGTGGTCGAGAGCCCGGACATCTCCTGGCTGACCCGCTGGAGGCTGTCGTTCTGGCGGTCCGCACCGTCGGAAATCTCCTGGATGGATTCGGTCACCTGCTCGGAGGCGGACCGGACCTCCTCGCTGGAGGCCGTAACTTCCTCGGAGGAGGTCGCGACCTCGTTCGCGAAGTTCTTGAGCTGGGCGGTGGTCTCCTCGATCTCGCCGATCATGTGGTTGAACTCGCGAGCGATGTCGGCCATCGCCTCGGACTCGGACTCGGCGTTCATCCGCTGGGTCATGTCCCCATCGGAGACGTGCTGCATCACGTCGCGGTACTCGTCGGCCTTGCGTTCCAGGTGGCGGTTCATCTGCTCCGCCTCGGCCCGTGCGAGCTCTGCTTGCTCACGGGCGTCCCGTGCCTCCTGGATCTGTTCCCGGAGGGCGTCGCGCATCGAACCGAACCCGTTGTAGAGTCGGCCGATGTTGTCGATGCGGTGGGTCTCGAAGTCGACGTTGAGGTTGCCCTCCTCCATCTGGGTCGTCTTGGAGGTGAGGCGGTCGATGGCCGACGCAGTGTTCCGTCCGATGACCGTCCCGACGAGGACGATGAGCGTCATGCCGGCGAGCGTCGCGTAGAGGCCCCACTGACTCACGTCGTTGACGAAGCCGTAGACGTTCGAGGTGGGCGCACTCACTGTGACGACCATGTCACGGCCTTCGACGTTGGCGTAACTCGTCACGTACTCGTCGTCGGCGTACTGGTCACCGACGGTGCTCGCGACCGGGTTGGGGGCCGAGCCGAACTGCTCGACGCCGGGACCGGTCTGGGAGAGCTGGTAGAAGTTGGCACCGGGGTAGGCGTCGCCGGTGATGTTCGCGTTGTTCGAGAACACGATGCTGTTGTCGGACCCGAGGATCATCGTGGTCTCGCCGTCGGCGGCGGCCATCGTCTGGCCGTAGTTCGTCACGTCGACGGTGGTGATGATGACCTCACTGCCACTGCTCGCTTTGACCGGGTAGGCGTACGCCACGACGGTGGTACCCTCGTGGTCCGTGTAGGAGCTGTAGACGACACCGGAATCGCCGTCGACCGCGGTCTTGCTCGCGAGTTCACTCGCCCAGGGCGTCTGGAGCTGGCCGAGGGCTGCGTCTTCCATCTGGTTCGCCGTGGTGGCGGTGACCGTGTTGGATTGCAGCTTCACGTAGTACATGTCCCGGACGCCACGTTCGAACTGTAACACCTGCGTCCGGCCCTCGAGAAGGGCGTCTATCTCGGATTCGTTTCCGGATTCTACGTCGCTACTCCAGGCGACGTTCTGTGTGATGACGATGTTCCGTTCGTCCCATTGCCGCAAGTTCCGTGCTTCCTGCACTGCACGGTCTTCGAGTCTATCGTTGACGCTGTTCTCTACTTCCTCTGTGATCTGGCCAGTCGCGACGAACCCCACCGCCCCGACCGCCAGGCCCATTATGAGGAGCGCGATACCGAATTTCAGCGCATAACTTCTCCGAATAAAGTTTGGTATGAGTCGACGAAGCGGGCCCAGCATATGCTCGAAACGGTGGGTACCAGAATATAAAACAACACCGGAGATTATCACGAATGAAAACCGGGTAAACCGGCGACTTTACCCGTCCCTCTTTAAGTTGATGGCCGTTTTCGCTTTCGGCAATTCTGTCTGGCTCGTTTCGAGTGTGATAAAGTACAAGCGGGTCACCGACGAACGAGATGACGATGGGTCCCGCGGAACTCACCGAGTACGTCGAACACGCGAGCGAGGTGCTCGCGGCCTCGTCGGAACTGGGGATGCGAAACACCCAGCTCAGACTGGTCGAGCCGTTCCTGGAGACGCTCGGCTGGAACGTCAGAGCACCAGAGGTCGAAGCCGCCTACGAGGTCACCACGGCCGACGTCATGGTCGACTACGCGCTGCTCGCGGACGGCCGACCCGCCGTGTTCGTCCTCACAGAGCCCTGCGAGGACACTCTCGAGGGCGAAGCGCGGACGGCCCTCCTCGACGCCATGCGCCAGATGGAGGTGGGCTGGGGCGTCCTCACGAACGGCCGGCAGTTCGCGTTCGTCGGACGACGAGACGGGCGTGACGAATGGGTCGAGAGTTCGCTGGCGGAACTGCCCGAGACCACGACCGTCCTCGAACGGTTCACCCGTGCCAGCGCACTCGAACGCGCCCGGTCCCGGTCGCGGGCCGAACGGGCGACGGCGGCCGAGCGGCTGGCGGGTGCTGGCGAGGACCTCGTCGACGACCTCGTTGCGGAGCTGCTGGAGACGACCGACGGTGCGGCGGCCGCGGATATCGAGACGGCGACACGCGAGTTCGTCAGACGACTGACCCGGTCGTTCCAGCCCGACGACGAGGAGGGTGCGAGACAGCCGTCGACGGCACCGACTGGTGTGGAACGGAGTGCGTCACCGACCGACGATAGCGACGACGATTCGGAACCAGACCAGCGCGGTGCATCGGCGGACCGGTCCGACGACGAATCCGACGACGAGTCCAGCCAGACTGCCAAGGGCGTCCAGACCGTCGCCACCGCGTCGGCTGGCAGTGATGGGGAGTACGTTGCCCGGTTCTTCAGGGACCGAACCTCGGTGGGGGCGGTCGGGAGTTCGACGGTCGCAGGGACGATGGCACAGGTCGTCGACTATCTCATCGAGCACCACCATCTCTCGCGGTCGGTCTCGCTGCCGTACTGTCCGGCCGACGACGGCATGGCTGTGCTCCACTACGAGCCCACGCATCCGACGGGGGAGCCGATGCGACCAGCGGTCGAACTCGACACGGGGCCGTACCTCTGGACTGGTGGCGACGTCGAGGCACAGCGAACGCGGCTGGAAGACCTCGCTTCACGGGCAGGGCTTCGGGTGATGTTCCAGGGCGACTGGAGCCCCCGGTAACCGGCGCAGCCGGCTGTTCTGAGCGAGCGGTTCAGATGGCGAGGACGATGAATCCTACCATCGGCACGATGAGCATGAGGACACCGATGAGTGTTCTGAGTACAGCCATGTTCGAGTCGGACTTTGTGCCGACAGTACATAATAATTACTACTATTCTATTGGAATTTAATGTGTGCCGGGTCGGTATTATCGATACCGGAAGTCGACTGGGGCCTGCGGCAGTCGTTAATGCCCGCGGGCCGATAGGGAGCGCATGCACATGCTCGTCGACGGCGAGTGGCGCGAGGACGCGTACGAGAGCACCAACGACGACGGTGAGTTCGACCGACAGGAGACCAGTTTCCGGGACTGGATAGCTACCGACGACGATGCCCGGTTCCAGCCCGAGCCGGGCCGCTACCACCTGTACGCCTCCCGGGCGTGCCCCTGGGCACACCGTGCGATGATCGTCCGGCGGCTACTCGGACTGGAGGACGCCGTCTCCATGGACATCGTGGACCCCTACCGCGATACCGACGGCTGGCAGTTCACGCCCGAGAAGGACGACTGCACCCCGGACTCGATTATGGGCGCGGACTACCTCCGGGAGCTCTACACTGCAGCCGACGACTCCTTCACCGGTCGCGTGACCGTCCCCGTGCTCTGGGACCGCGAGGAGGAGACCATCGTGAACAACGAATCCGAGGAGATAATCAAGATGTTCGCCGATGCGATGGTCGACGTCGGGACCACCGGCGTCGACCTCTATCCAGCGGAACTCCGGTCGGAGATCGACGCGGTCATCGAAGACATCTACAACCCCATCAACAACGGTGTCTACCGGGCCGGGTTCGCAGCGAGCCAGTCCGCTCACGAGAACGCCGTGACCGAACTGTTCGACGCCCTCGACCACTGGAACGAGGTGCTGGCCGACCAGCGCTATCTCGTCGGCGACCGGCTGACGCTCGCGGACGTCTGCCTGTTCACGACGCTGGTCCGATTCGACGAGGTGTACCACACCCACTTCAAGTGCAACGTCCGCCACATCACGGACTACGAACAGCTGTGGGGGCACACCCGCGAACTGTACCAGTTGCCGGGCGTCGCCGAGTCGGTCAACATGGCCCACATCAAGGAACACTACTACACGACCCACGGCGACCTCAACCCCAGGCGACTCGTCCCCGTCGGCCCGGACCCAGCGTTCACGGAGTCACACGGTCGCGGTGACCTTCCCGGTGGCCCGCCGGCGGGCCTTTCGGACTGACAACGACGACGACCCGTGCTGCTCTGCGGGAGCCGACCTGCCCGTCGGGACCGCTTTTCCGTAGCCTGATTCAGGGGCCGTCACAGTCGGCCGCGTCGGGACTTACGTTTTCGAAGCTGCCAGTCTATTTCACACCAATTAGGATTCGTTCAACGCCCATTAGAGTTATATACACAATAATTGTGTGTAAATATAGTTAGGTTGGGACCATGCTATCGCCATCACAGACCACTACCACACGCGAACAACGAGGCGTGTCACCTGTCGTTGGACTCGTCGTCCTGATGGGTCTCGTCGCCGTCGCGTCGGGATTCATCCTCCTCAACGCGGCGTCGGTCACCGAGTCGGTGCAGCAACAGAACGAGATTCGAAGCGCGGAACTCACCCTCGAAGAGGCCAGTGCCCGGTTACGCACGCTCTCGTTCAGGGACGTCGGCGACGTGAGTTCCATCGACCTCACGGGAAAGAACGCGGAGGACGCGACCATCCGTGACGACGGGACGGTGACGTTCCAGATAAACGGCCACGCGAACTGCCAGGCGTCGATGGCTCTTGGCTCCGTCATCTACGAGAACGACGACGGTGACACCGTCGCCTACCAGGCCGGTGGCGTCTGGAAGAACACCAGTTCGGGGTCGGTCATGGTCTCTTCGCCGGGTCTCGACTACCGCGTCTCCGACGACCCCCGACCGATTCGGACCCTCGACTTCCCGGTGGTGAACGTCGAGGGGGCAATCGACGGCGACGGGGAAGTCACTGCACAGAAGGTGACGAACGCCAGCGAGCGTGCCGCACTGGAGCAACGACTCTGTCTGCCGGTCTCGACCAACGCCAGCATCGACCGCGTGCGGACCCTCACGATAACCATCGAGAACTCGTCCTACATCGAGGCGTGGAACCGGTACATGCAGGACGAGTTCGAGGGCAACGTCATCGACAGCGAGTACGACCAGGCGAACAGCAGGCTCTCGTACACGGTCCCCCTCGGACAGGCAGTCTCCCCGGGCGAGTTCGTCGTCGAGGACGCCGAGGTCAAAGCCGGTATCTGGGGGACCGGCACGACCGACATCGTCTTCGAGAGTTCCCCCGCCCCGGTCGGCACCGAGACGCTGGTCGACAGCTACGACTCGGCGGTGGCGCCACACGCGGTCCAGAGCGGTTCGGCGGCGCTCGTGGTGAACAACGGGTCGATAACCGTCCGCCAGGGTGTCGAGATTCGTGGGAACGTGGCCGTCGATGGCGACGTGACCATCCAGGGGAACGCGGCCGACCCGACCCGTATCGACGGGGACGTCTCGTACAACGGGAGCAATTCCACGCCGCCGGCCCACCAGTACGACGTGACCGGTTCGTGGCACGACGGCTTCGCGTACAGCGGGAACGCGATTCCCCGCGCCGACGACGACGTCGAGTTCGCCGTGGACTCGGCCCTGCTCTCGAACCACAACGACGAGACGCCCGTGTTCAACGCGAGCGAACCCGACTCGATTCGCCAGTCCGGAACCGTCGACGCCGGTGTCTACCTCGCCGAGCGCTTCGACGTCGATACGGGCGAGACCGTCACCTTCGACACCAGTAGCGGCGACGTGGTCGTCGCGGTGAACCGGTCCGTGGACGTCCAGGGCCGCATCGAGGTCGAGGGCGATGGGCAGGTTCGCCTGTTCGTGATGAACGACGTGACCGTCGGCGGGACCGTCACGGTGCTCGGACCGGGCGGCTCACCGACGAACAACGCAACCCGGTTCTGGACCTATGCGCGCAGCGGCGCGGACGTGACCTTCGAGCCGGGGTCGCGCTACACCGGCGTCACCTACGCACCCGGCCCGTCCGGGACGACGACGCTCGAAGCGAACTGGCCGGGCGACCACGCGGAGGTGTTCGGTGCCGTCATCGGTGGGGAGACCGTCGTCGAGAAGGGAGCACAGCTCCACTTCGACGAGAACGTCCGGACCGGGAACCTCGACTCCGACGGCGACGGCATCCCCGACTCGGCCGACCCCGACGACACGGTCGCAGACGGCGACCTGGACGGCGTCCCGGACAGCTACGACGACTGTCCGGCAGCCGCCCAGAGCCACACCGGCGACAACGGCTGTGCCGGCGTGGACGAAGACGAGCGCAAGAACGCGCTCGTCGTGAACCAGTCGAAAGCGCGCGTCAGCGTCGCTGGGACGGTCGTCGCGGACGTCGTCGAGACGACGAAGACGGTCGGCGAACGCGACCCCCTCGACGTGGTGTTCGTCATCGACGACTCCGGCTCGATGGGGACGGAACAGGTGCAGACCTACGATGACCCGGGCCAGTGGACGCGTGTTCACGGGGGCTGTGAGAACGTCTACATCCCACGCGGCGACACCGACCTGCTCTACGATGGCCGCTTCTACGATGGCGTGAGTGGCCCGGGCTATCTGAATCTGTGCAACGGCGATAGCTATCGCGTCCAGGAAGCGACTGTCGAGGACGGCTTCCGGTGGGACATCACGTACGACGACGGGGAAACGGTGAGCAAGGTGGGTGGTGCGACCGTCGACACCGACGGCATCGACGCGGTCACGGTGGTCAACGTCGGAAACGACCCGACCGACGAACGCGAGAAGGCGATGCAGACCTTCATCGGGATGCTGAACGCGTCCCGGGGTGACCAGGTCGGCGTCGTCTCGTTCAGCACCGCCAACAATCCGGACGCTGCGGTCCGGCACGATATCCAGACCCGCGGCCTCGACTTCGACGGGGCGAACACCAGCCTGAACCTCCAGTCCACGGGTGGGACGCCGATGGAAGACGCCATCGAACGGGCCGAGAAGGAACTCGAGCAGGGCGACAACGAGAAGAAGGTCATGGTGTTCCTCACCGACGGCCGACCGGACGGTGACGAGGACGACGTCCTGCAGGCCGCCGCCGACCTCCCGGACAACATCCAGATACAGACGGTCGGTCTCGGCGGGAACACCGACGAGGACCTCCTGAAGGACATGGCGGATACCACCGACGGGAACGTCTCCCAGGTGGGGGACTCGGCGGACCTCAACGAGACCTTCCGGAAGATCGCCGGTGAGGTGACCGAGGAGACGGTGACGGTCATCCAGCACAGGAACACCAGTCTCTCCCTGAACTTCGGCGGGCAATCCGTCGAACTCGACGACGTCAACGTCGAGCCCGACGGGACCGACACCGTCGAATCGGTCGACATCGACGCCATCGACGTCGGCGACTACTTCTCGGTCGCGGCGACCTCCCACAACTGCGAGAACATGACCGCGGCCTGGGACACCGTCGAGCACAACGGCGACGAGTACGACCACGTCACCTGCGACGGCATCAACCAGACGACCCCGACCCACCAGTCGCAGTCGAACGCCTCCGACACGTACCACGAGACGTTCGTCGACGGCGATGCGGTCCCGCCATCGTCGGCGTTCACTGCCGGCTGGTACAAGGACAGCGCGACGCCGTTCCGGGACGTCATCTCGAACTACGAGAGCCGGACCGGGCTGGACCTCATCGACGAGTCCAGCGGGGAGTTCGACCTCGGCGAGAACGACGCCATCATCGTCGTCAGGCTCAACCACGACGCCGAGGACACCGACTTCGTCGTGTTGCACTTCGACGCCTACGACACGTCGGTCAGCTATCCGGACCCGCCCGGGTCCCCGGACGAGACGGACGACGACTCGGCGGGCAACCGGAGCAGCGACAACAGCTACGTCGTCGACATCGACCGGGACACCATCGAGGTCGGCGACAACGAGTCGAATCGAATCGCAGTCCTCCCGGGTGTCTCCCATGCGCCGGTCGACGCCGCAGTCGCGGCCAGTCAGCCGGCCAGTCCATCACTGATACAGACCGCAACCCTCCGTGCTCGGCCGGTCCCCTAGCCACGACCCGACGCCAATCACGCCTTTTTTGCTGTATCACCAGACAGTGAAGCGTATGAGTGTCAAAGACCGGGTCACGGGACTGGTCGAGCTGACCCGGCCGGTGAACGCCGTCGCCGCCGGGTTCCTCACGTTCATCGGGGCGTTCGTCGCCGTCGGTGCGGACGTGACGGTCGTCTCCGCCGGCATCGAATCCCCGGCGGTTCGGACGCTGGCAGCCGGCGTCACCACGGTCCTCGCGACCGGCGGGGGCAACGCCATCAACGACTACTTCGACCGGGATATCGACCGCATCAACGCGCCGGACCGACCCATCCCCCGTGGGGCGGTGAGTGCTCGTGGCACGCTGGCGTTCAGCGTGCTCCTGTTCGCGCTGGCGGCCGCGTTCGCACTGCTCTTACCCGCACTCGCCATCGGCATCGCGGTGTTCAACCTGCTGGCGCTGGTCGCGTACACCGAGTGGTTCAAGGGGACACCCGGGTTCGGGAACCTCCTGGTGGCGTACCTCGGTGGTAGCACGTTCCTGTTCGGTGGGGCCGCAGTGGGGGATGCAGCCGCCTCCGCAACGTTGTTCCTACTCGCCGCGCTCTCGACGGTCAGTCGAGAGGTCATCAAGGACGTCGAGGACATCGCTGGCGACAGGGAGGAGGGATTGCGGACGCTGCCCATCGCGGTCGGTGAGCGGCGGGCGCTTCTCCTCGCGTCGACCGCCCTCGTCGCGGCCGTCCTTGCCAGTCCCGTCCCCTACCTCCGGGAGACGCTCGGTATCGCCTACCTCATCGCTGTCCTGCCCGCGGACGCCCTGATGTTGTACGCGGCCTACGAGGGCTACAGCGACCCGACCGCGAGCCAGACACACCTCAAGTACGGGATGTTCCTCGCGGCCGCGGCGTTCATCGTCGGTCGGGTCGCTGTCCTGGTCGCATAGCCCCCGAGAATCACCGACGGCGATGTGTTGTGATACCGTAGTGATGATTTTAATCAAAAGTACTATAAGCCGGATACTGTATTCTCATACCATACGAGGGAACCGGTCTCGACACTAACCGGACGGCACTGGTCCCGAGTGATGTAGAAACGCCATGTATGACCTGGCCGACGTTCTACCGGATGCGGAACTCTCTCCCGGCACGAACCTGCTGGTTGCCGGTCCACCGCTGACGGGGAAACGACAGATCGCGCTGGACATCCTCGCGAGTGGCTCCAAGCAGGGCGAGGGGACCATCATAGTTACCACCAAGGACAGCGCCCAGAAGATATTCGACCAGTACGAGAGTCGCGTCGACGACATCGACGCGGTCGATATCGGCATCGTCGACTGCGTGACGAAGCAACGAGGCGTCAATAACGTCACCGACGACGCCCGGATCAAGTACGCGTCGTCGCCGGTCGACATGACGGGCATCGGTATCAAGCTCTCCGAGTTCCTCGAGGAGTTCTACGAGGTGCGCGGCCACCGCAAGAACCGTATCCTGCTGCACTCCGTCTCGACGCTCCTGATGTACTCGGACCTCCAGACCGTCTTCCGCTTCCTCCACGTGTTCACCGGCCGCGTCCAGTCCGCCGACGCGCTCGGCGTCTACATCATCGACTCGACGGCCCACGACGACCAGACGATGAACACGCTGAAACAGCTGTTCGACGCGGTCATCGAGGTCGAAGAGAACGACGACGGCGAACCGACGCTCCACACCGCCGGTATCCCGTCCCAGTAACCGACCGCCCGGCACGCTTTTCGGTCACGCAGCCGTCTCTTCAGGTATGCCAGTCAAGAGTGACACCACCCTTCGCGAGGTTCTCGAGTACGACACCATCGCCGTCGTCGGCTGCTCGAACTCGCCCGGGAAGGCCGCCCACGACATCCCGAAGTACCTGCAGTCACACGGGTATCGAATCGTTCCTGTGAACCCCTTCGCCGACGAGATTCTCGGCGAACCCACCTACGACTCGCTCGCTGACGTCGAGGCGGAGATCGACGTCGTCGACGTGTTCCGTCCCTCCGAGGAGGTCGCGGGCATCGTCGACGAGGCACTGGCCCGTGACGACGTGAAGGTCATCTGGACCCAGCTCGGTATCCGTGACGACGATGCCGCGAAGAAGGCGGAAGATGCGGGCATCCAGTTCGTTCAGGACAAGTGCATGAAGGTCGAGCACGCTCGACTCGTCTGAATCGGCTCAGCCCTCCCACTCCTCGTACGGCCGGTAGATACCCTTCGAGAGGTATCGCTCGGAGGAGTCGGGGAAGACGGTGACGACCGAGTCGTAGGGGGCGTCTATCTCGCCGCTCGCGATGCGCTCGGCGACGCCGATGGCGGCGACGCTCGCGGCACCAGCCGAGGACGCGACCAGGTGGCCTTCCTCGCTGGCGAGGCGCTGGACCTCGGCGTGGGCGGCCTGGTCGGCGACCTGGATGATGTCGTCGACGAGGTCGGGCTCGAACAGCTTGTTGGTGGTCGTGTCGTGGGTGCCGATACCCTCTATCTTGTACGCGTCGGCGTCCGGGTGGTCACCCTTGAACTCGCTGTAGAGCGAGCCCTCGGGTTCGACCGCGCCGACGTAGGTCTCGGGATTCCGTTCGCGGTGGTAGCGCGCGATGCCCATGAGGGTCCCGGCGGTGCCACAGCCGGCGACGACTGCGCCGACTTGCCCGTCGAGGGCGTCGTATATCTCGGGCCCGGTGGTGGCGTAGTGTGCTTCGGTGTTCAGCGGGTTCTCGAACTGCTGGGGGACGACAGCGTTGTCGAGTTCCGACGCGAGTTCGTGGGCGCGCTGGATGGCCCCGCCCATGTCGTCCTCGGTCGGGGTGTTGATGACCTCGGCTCCGAGCGCTCGCATGAGCTGTTGCTTCTCGAGCGAGAACCGTTCGGGCACGACGAAGATGGCGTCGAGTCCGAGCTGCCCGGCGGCGACCGCCAGCCCGATGCCGGTGTTGCCCGCGGTCGGCTCGATGACGGTCCCGCCCGGTTCGAGCTGGCCGTCTTCGAGCATCCGTTCGAGCATGTACTTCCCGATGCGGTCTTTCACGCTGGCACCGGGGTTGAACGATTCCAGCTTCGCGTAGACGGGGACGTCGTCTGGGGCGGCGTGAACCCGTACGAGCGGCGTCTCACCGACGGTGTCCAGCACCGAGTCCAGCGGTTCCTCGTGGGTCGTCATGTAGGGGGCAATTGTTGCCGCCGCCCGATAGGTGTTTTTACTCGCTCGTGCCGGCAGAACTGGTCGTCCCCTCGTCCTGTGGTGCGCTTTCCTCCTCGACGGGGATGTCCTCGGCGCTCGTCTCGGCCTCGGCGACCTTCTCGGCTGGGGCTTCCGCCTCGGTGATGAGCTCGTCCGCGAGGAGTTCACCCACGTCGATACCCTCCTTCTCTGCGAGTGCCTCGAGGATCACGCGGTGCTCGGTGAGTTCCGTCTCCAGTTCACCGACCGTCTTCGTGGTCGCGTCCACGTCGTTCTCGATCTGTGTGAGGCGCTCCCTGACGTCCTTGAGTTGTGCGTAGAGCTGTTCTGCGCGCTCTGAAACCGTCTGGAGGGTCTGTAGCATCTTGCCTGCCGAACCAAGTCCCATACTGATATAATCGACCCCGGGGATGTTGTGCGTTCCGCCTCGCCCCTGCGACTCCGGCGCGGTCGGCACCCGGGTGCTTCCTTCGCGGCGTTTATGTCCCGTCCGCGACGAGTCTGGCGCATGAATCGGCTCCGGACCCCACCGACGGTCGGTATCGTCGCCGCACTCGCGTTCGTCGTCGCCGTCTTCGTCCCCTACGTCGCCCTCTCCGAGACCGCCATCTCGGGCCTCGGAACGTACTACGGCGTCGGCATCGTCTCGCCGACGTACCTCTCGCTGTTCGCGCTCGTCGCGGTCATCGTCTTCGCGGCCGGGCGCGAGGGCCGCACTGAACCGGACCTCGCCGCTGGCGTCACCCTCGTCTTCGGCCTGGTGATGGCGTTCCTCACGCTGTCCTGGGCGCTCGACGCGGGCAGCGTCGTCAGCAGCCTCGGCACCGAGGCGTGGATGGAGTACCACCCGTGGGCGGTGCTGCTCTGTAGCGTCGCTGTCGCCGCCTGTAGCGCGTGGTACGCCCGCGTCCTCGGGCTGTTGTCGGTCTGAGACCCCGACCCTGCCGAGCGAAACCGGCCGCCGTCGAACGGTTCGAGTCGAAAGGTCCTTAAGAGGCAAGCGGCTACGAGGGAGTGGACTAGGTCGGGCAGTTAGGCCCTGCTCCCAACCCGCGATATGGTCTTTAGCGGGGACCGAATCCTGAGGGCGTCCGGTCAGACCCGGACGGGCCTCGGGAGTCGACGTAGAAGCCTCGTCCGTCGGGGACGGCGGTCGACGGGGTCCATCCGCAGGGATGGCACTCCGTCGTTGGTCGGCGGTAATGAGTCAGGCACGGAAGTGAGCAGCTCACCGTCGGACACCCGTCGCTCGATGGGTCGCGGGGTGGAGGAGACGACCGAGATTCCCCGTCCGGGAACGCCGGGCAATCCCAGGCGTCCACCATTCATATCGCATTCATTCCTGCCAGCCACGGCTATCCCCCGCCAGTCCGGACTCTCACGCGTACTGAGGAGTGATTCGGTATTTGGGTCAGCATCTCGTCACTAGAGGTAGTATGGTCTTGGTATCGCCGAAACGGGCACCGGAGGGAGACGCGTGAGTACCGAGACGGGCACTCGTGAGACAGCCAGCAGCGACCACGAGCCACAGGCGCGTTTCGACCTGCTGACACCGACGGACGGGCCGGTCGCGGCCGGACTCTGGCTGGTCCTCTTCTACTTCGTGGTCGACCGGCTGTCCGGCCCGGCGGTCGTCGCCATCCAGCGCTGGGAGCCCGCGGTCGCGGCGGACTCGGTGACGACGTGGCTCGCGGTGCTACTGTGGCTGGTGGTCGGTGCCGTCGTCGTGAAACAACTCGTCCGACAGGTGACCGCCAACCCACGGTCGTTCGACACCCCGACAGAGCGACTGGCGTTCCTCGACCGCGACCGACCGACCCAGACCGCCTACGTGTTCTACAGTGCGACGGTGCTGGTCGGGCTGGTCGTCGCTGCGGCGGTCTGGCCGGCGGTCGGCACCTTGCTGGACCGGCTGTTCGCGATGGTGCTCGAACGACAGGACGGCGCGACCTTCGACGTGCAGTCGGCCGCATTGCTCGGCGCGTTCTTCGCCGGGTTCGCCGTCGCCGCCCGCGCTGCCGACCGGCTGGTCGTCGGCGGGAGCCGGGACCTGCTCTACCGGTCGCTCCAGTCGACCGATGTGGGGGCGTCGGCGACCGCCCGGGCCGACGCGATGCGACTCGCCGGCTGGGCCGCCATCGCCGTCGCCGTCGTCCTCGTGGGGTACTGGCTCGTGCTACTTGGCAGCGGTCAGGTACCAGCCGTCCAGGACGAGCCGCTGCCGCTGACGCCCAGACTCGTGGGACAGGTGGGCACCGGCATCGCGCTCCTCGTCGCCGGCACGGCACTCGTGACCGAGCGGTCCTACGCGATTCGAGCCTTCCTGGTCGCGGCGGGGCTGCTCGCCTACGCCTTCGTCGACGCCGTCGGCTACTTCGTCCAGCAGGGTGACACGGTCGGCGTCGGCCTCTTCGTCGCGCTGACCGTGGTCGCCGTCGGCGTCGCCCGGCCGGTGCTCGCGCGGAGCTGGTTCGACGGGCGACGGGTCGAACCGGTCACCACCGCCGAGGTCCCCACGGTCGAGGAGTTCTCCGACGACGACTGAGGAACGAACCGGAACGAACCGGCGAGGAGAGAACCGCAGTCAGTCGTCCGCGGAGACGACTTCCGAGAGCTGTGCCATGTCGAGCGAACCGCCGATGGTGCGGTTCGGGTAGGGGATGTCGATGCCCTCCTCGTCGAAGCGCTCCTTGACGGCCTGGACGTACTCACCGCGGGTCCGAACGAAGTCGGCGCGCGACGGGTTGTCGATCCAGATGCGGGACTTCAGCCCGACGGAGGAGTCACCCAACTCGGTGAGCCGGACGGTCGGTTCGGGGTCGTCCATGATGCCGTCGTGTTGCTCTGCCTCCTCGACGATTATCTCGGTCGCCTTGTCGATGTCGTCGTCGTAGCCGATGCCGAACAGGAACTGCAGGCGGAGCTGGTCCTTCGCGACCGGGTTCTTGATGACGCCGTTGGTCAGCTGCGAGTTCGGGACCGTCAGCAGTTCGTTGTCGAACGTCCTGACGCGGGTGACACGCAGGCTGATGTCCTCGACGATTCCCGAATGCCCGTCCCACTCGATCCAGTCGCCGATGCGGAAGGGCTTGTCCGTGAAGATGAACACGCCAGCGACGAAGTTCGCGATGACGTCCTGCATCGCGAAACCGATGGCGAGCGTGGCCGCCGCACCGATGGTGGCGAGGGCGGTCAGGATGTTTCCGAAGCCGGCGAACGCGAACGCGAAGCCGATCGCGGTGAAGATTATCGCGAAGTAGGTTATCTTCCGGAGGGGAATCCGGGCGTGTTTGTCCAGTCCCCGGCGGTCCATGAGCGTCCCGACGAGCGGGAGGACGACGATTCGACCGATAGCGTAGACCCCGAGGAAGCCGACGAGGAACAGGATGGCCGAGGCCACATCGGCTGCGTACGCTTCCGGGATACCGGCGTCGAACAGGGCCCTGGCGATCCCGTCGAGGCCCGCACCGTTCCCCTGCAGGAGTACGCCCCCGAACATCAGTTGTAGACGGCAGTGTTCCCGCGAACGTCGAACAGCTCGGCGTTCACGAGGCCTTCCAGTTCTTCGGCGAGTTCCTCGGTCGAGGTTCCTCCCCGGGCCGCCCGGAGGAACTTCACCTTCACCATCTGGTTTCCTTGCAGCTGGTCGTTCAACTCGTCGACGACCGCGTCGATACCGCCTTTGCCGACCCACACTGTCACATCGAGTTCGTGGGCCTCTCGGCGAAGCTCTTCGTTACTCATACCCCCCGCTTTTGCGGCCAGCGCTTTCAATGTTTCACCAAACGTGCGAGGTGCAGGTGCGGACGAAAGGGCGGGTAGCGACCGACGACAGGACCGATATCTGGGGGTTAGCGGTACGGGTACCGCGTGTGGTGTCCGCAGTCGCAGGTCACGACCACGTGGCCGTCTTGCAGTCGCGTCCGGGCGTTCACACCCGGCAGAAGGTAGGCGTCGCAGTCGTCGCAGGTGAAGCGTCTGAACCGGTACGGGAGCCGGACCCGGTTCCGCTCGGCGATGCGTCTGGCGAGCCGGACGTACTCTCGGGCACGGTCGAACTCGCCGTTGCGCGTCGCCTCCCGGGCGAGGGCGTCCAGCCGGTCGATTCGCTCCTCCGCGATGGTCATCTGTCCGTGGGTTCCGCCCCGACGACAAAAGGGGTACCGTCTTCCGACCGAGGGAGCCTCGAATCCGCGACGAGTCGCAAACTATTTTTCTGTCGTCCGAGGACCGACACGACAGTGCGCGTCCTGAATCACCTCGAACTCGAATCCCAGTTGGAGCGAAGCGGCATCGGCACCGCCGCCGACCAGCAGCGCGAGTCGCTGGCGCGGGCCGCCCCCGACATCGACGTCGTCGACTCGCCCTGGACCGACGGCTCCCTCCCGGACGCCGCGTTCGCCAAACTCGCGTTCGACGAGTCCCTCTTCGCCGACTACGACCTCGCTCACTGCAACATGATCGGGCCCGAGTCGCTGGCCGTGGCCCGCCATGCCAAGCGCAACGACATCCCGCTGGTCCTCCACGCCCACGTCACCAAGGAGGACTTCCGCGGGTCGTTCCGGTTCTCGGACGCGGTCGCGCCAGCCCTCGGCCAGTATCTCAAGCGGTTCTACTCGCAGGCCGACCTCGTGCTCTGTCCCTCGGAGTACACCAAGGGGGTCCTCGACGACTACCCGCTCTCTGCGCCCATCAAACCCATCTCGAACGGTATCGACCTCGACTCGATGGCCGGCCACGAACCCTTCCGCGAGGAGACCCGCGAGGAGTACGACCTCGACGGGATGGTCGTCTTCGCCGTCGGCAGCGTCTTCGAGCGCAAGGGCCTGACCACGTTCTGCGAACTCGCACAGTCGACCGACTACGACTTCGCGTGGTTCGGGACCTACGACGAAGGCCCCCACGCCTCGAAGACCGTCCGGAAGTGGACCCAGAACCCGCCCGAGAACCTCACCTTCACCGGCTGGGTGGACGACAAGCGCGCCGCGTTCGCCGCCGGTGACGTGTTCTGCTTCCCATCGAAGGTGGAGAACCAGGGGCTGGTCGTGCTGGAGGCGATGGCGTGCGAGAAGGCAGTCGTCCTGCGTGACATCCCCGTCTTCCGGGAGTACTTCGAGGACGGCCACGACTGCCTGCTCTGTGAGACCAACGCGGAGTTCGAGGCCGCCCTCGACCGCCTCGACGAGAACCCCGACCTCCGCCGCCGGCTGGGCGAGAACGCCCGCGAGACCGCCGAAGAGCACAGTCTGGAGACCATCGGTGCGGAACTGGCGGACACGTACCGCGACCTCCTCTCGGCCGACTGAAGTCACTCCTTTTAAGTGTTCGTCGCCTGATTACGGCGATAATGACGCAACAGGTTGCGGCCTTTACCGACACCTATCTCCCGACGGTAAACGGCGTGACCTACACCATCAAATCCTGGCGGGAGCGGTGGAACCGCCAGGACGGCTGGATGGACGTGGTGTACCCCGATTCCGACGGGCACTCGCCCGCCGCCGGCGAGTACCCGGTCAGGTCGGTCCCGTTCCCGTTCTACGAGGGCTTCCGCGTCGGTGCCCCGCAGATTCCCGACGCCGTCGAGAACGCGGACGTCATCCACGCACACACCGCGTTCGCGCTCGGCCTCGCCAGCCTGCGACTCGCGCGCTCGGAGGACAAACCGCTCGTCGCCTCCTATCACACCCCGACCGCGGAGTACGCCGAGTACATCTCGCCGTCGCAGACGTTGGCCGGCGGACTCCAGCGTCTCAGCAAGCGATACGAGCGCTGGTTCTACGACCGCGCCGACCTCGTCATCACGCCGTCGGGGCCGACGCGCCGCCACCTCACCGACGTCGTCGGCGTCGATACGCCGGTGCGGGTCGTCTCGAACGGCATCGACACCGAGCAGTTCAAGCCGGTCGACGCGACCGGGTTCCGCGAGAAGTACGACCTCTCGGGCACCCTCGTCGGCTACACCGGCCGCCACGGGTACGAGAAGGAACTCGACCAGATACTCGCGGCGACGGAGGGGCTCGACGCGACCGTCGTCTTCGGCGGCGACGGCCCCGCCCGCGAGGACCTCGAGGCCGAGGCACGGAAGCGAGACGTGGACGCACGGTTCCTCGGGTTCCTCGACCGCGAGGAGATGCCCGCGTTCTACTCCGCCCTCGACGTGTTCACCTTCCCCTCGCCTGTCGAGACGCAGGGGCTCGTCGCCCTCGAGGCCAATGCCTGCGGGACCCCGGTCGTCGGGGTGAACGCCGGCGCGCTCGCCGAGACGGTCGAGGACGGCGTGACCGGGTATCACTTCGAGCACGGCGACCGGGAGGGGTTCCGAGCGGGCATCGAGCGCACCCTCGAGAACCGCGACCGCCTCTCCGAGAACTGTCTCGCTCGCCGGGACGAGGTGAGCATCTCGAACGCGGTCGACCGCCTCGCGTCGCTCTACGACAGCGTGTCGTAACCACGCTCGAACAGCGATTTCTCGCGTCTGAGCCCGTCCAGTACCGTCCCCAGCAAGAACAGCCCCGCCAGCAGCGCCAGCGCCAGCCCGAGTCTGTCACTCACGCCACCGGTGAACAGTACTCGCAGCGCTGTCCCGAGCAACGCGAGTGGGAGCAGCGACAGGGCGATTCGCGTGTGCGGCTCCGGCAGCTCGTCGAGCACCGCGTAGAGAAGCACTGCCGAGAGCGACATCTCGGCACACAAGTTGTGGAAGCCTCCGGCAAAAAAGTGACGGAGTAGTTACCGGTCTTCGAGCGCGTCCGCGATGCGCTTGAGCGCGCGGGTCTGGTCGCGAAGTTCGTCACGCATCTGGCGGACCTCGCGGACCAGTTCCTCGTTGTCGGCACCGCCTTCTTCGCCCCGACCGCCGGGGCCGCCGGGACCGCCACCCATCATGCCGCCCATCATCTGGGCGAACGGGTTGCCGCCACCCATGCCGCCGGGGCCGCCGGGGCCGCCGCCCATACCGGGGCCGCCACCGCCACCGCCCATACCGGGGCCGCCACCGCCGCCGCCCATCATCTCTTCCATGCGCTCGCGTCGGTCCTCGTCGGACTCCTCCTCGCGTCGCTGTCGGATCTCCTCGACACGCTCGCGGAACGACTTGGACTCTCCGTCCTCCTCGCCTGCTTCTTCGCCCGGGGCCTCTTCGCTGTGGTCTTCGTCGTTTGCCATACCGTCGCGTTCCATCTCCGTACCGAAAAGGGTTTTTCTCGCGGGCAGGTGAGTCGGTCGCCACCTGTCGACCGTTCAGGAGAAGACGGCGAGACTGGACTGCAGGTCACGCTCGGGGGCCCGCTCCTCGACGCCGTAGCCGACCAGGTCGCGGAGGTCGACAGCGTAGGTCGTGCCGGCGTTGTCGAGCACCAGCACCCGCCCTTTCACACCGACGACCGCACCGGCCAGCACCGTCTCGGCGACCGGCCGGACCGACAGGTCGAGCCCGTAGTCGAAGGCGAACGTCTCGATGGGGTCGAACCTCGTGAGGAGGTCGGTCCAGGCCGGTTCGTCGACCGTGGTTCCGAACCCCGCGAGTTTCGTGGGGACGCGGACCCGGTCCGGCAGTGGCACCTCCCGGGCGTGTTCGGCCTCCAGTTGCCGGGCGATGCGACCGTCGGAGACGGTGTGGATGTGGGCCGCTCGGTCCGCCCCCTGCTCGCGGAGGCGCGTCTCCAGCCGCCACGAACGGGTGACGCCGACCTTGAACGTGTCCGGGGCGAACGCGGCCAGATAGACCGCGTGTTCCTCCTCGCAGCTGTCGAGCGGTTTGTCACAGTCGCCCGTACAGATTGCACACTGCCAGGTGCGCTGGTGCTGGTAGCAGTACGGCGTCTCGTCGCGGTCGCACGGGCGGTGTTCCTCGTCGGAGAGCGCACCCGCACACCAGCGGTCGCCCAGGGTGTACGCGAACTCCGTCCCCGGGTCGAGGCGCTGGCGGGTCGTCGTCCCGTCCTCGGCGAACACCAGGGCCGGTGCGCGCGATTCGCGCTCGGTCTCGTAGCCGACGATCTGCACACGCCGAGGTAGCGCTGTTCGGGGTAAAGTCGTGTCGTTCGGCACTTTATAACCCATAACAGATTATGGCCTAACTCGTTTAGCACAACGGTTTTCTATCAGTCCGTCGAAGCGCGGAATATGACAGTATACCTGCCGTCTCCGACACCACCTGTCGAGGTGGGCACGACGTGAACGCGGACCGCATCGCCGAGGCAATCGTCGAACACAGCAAGCTAGTCATCGTCCTCCTGTTCGTCGCCACACTCGTCGTCGGGAGCGGTGCCTCGCAGGTCGACCAGTCGGCCTCGATGGACAGCTTCCAGACTGAGACCGAAGCCGCGGACAAGTTGGAGTACATCGAGCAGAACTTCCGGACCGAGGGCCAGAACCGGACCACCGTCCAGGTCGTGGTCCGCGGCGACAACGTCCTCTCGAAGGAGTCGTTGCTCTCGTCGTTGCGCTTCCAGCAGGCGCTGTACGAGAACGAGACCGTCGACGGGACGCTCGCCGACGCACCGGCGGTCGTCGACGTGTCCAACGCGGTCGCCATCGCGGCCATCCAGCGCGAGCGGGCCCAGAGCGGACAGCCGGGCGGTGCACCGCCCTCGCTCGACGAACAGATATCGGCCGTCGAGTCCCTGAACGAGTCCGAGGTCGACAGCCTCGTCAGCGGCATCCTCGGCGACAGTTCCCAGGGCGGGGACGGCGGTGCCGCCCCCGGCGGTGACGCACTCGCCCTGATGCCCATCGACTACGACCCCGGCTCTACCACCGCCGACGCCCGGGTCATGCTCGTCTTCCAGTCGGTCCCCGCGGATTCGAGCGGCACCGACCTCCCCGAGGACGTGGCTGCGGGGCAACTCGCGGTGCAGGACATCGCCGAGGCAGACCTCGGCAGTGACTCGTTCGTCTTCGGTATCGGTATCGTGAACGACGAGACGGGGCGGTCCATCGGTGACAGCTTCACCATCATCGGGCCGCTGGCACTGCTCCTCGTCATCGTCACGCTGGTCATCGCCTACCGGGACCTCGTCGACATCGTCCTGAGTACCCTGGGCATCGGCCTCGTGCTCGTCTGGATGCAGGGGTTCATGGGCTGGGCCGGCATCGACTTCTCGACGACGCTCATCGCCGTCCCCATCCTGCTCATCGGGTTGGCGATCGACTACGCCATCCACGTGTTCATGCGCCACCGCGAGGCACGCGAGGAGGACCCGGACGCCTCGGTCGACGTGACGATGAAGCGAGCCCTCGCTGGCGTCGGCGTCGCCCTGGTCTGGGTGACGGTCACCACGTCCATCGGGTTCCTCTCGAACCTCTCCAGTCCGCTACCACCGCTCCAGAACTTCGGGCTGGCGAGTGCGGCCGGCATCGTCGCCGCCCTCTTCGTCTTCGGGGCACTGATTCCCGCGCTCAAGGTCGAGGTCGACGGCCTGCTCGAACGGTTCGGGTTCGACCGGCGCAAGAAACCCTTCGGCGGGGAGGGCCGCGGGGTCGGCCGCCTGCTCGCCATCGGGAGCATCGGCGCGAAACGGGCCCCCATCGCGGTCCTGCTCGTCGCACTCGTGCTCAGCGCGGGCGGGGCCTACGGCGCGACCCAGGTCGACACCAGCTTCGACCGGAGCGACTTCCTCACCGAGGAGCCGCCGGGCTGGATGAAGGAGTTACCCGAGCCGTTCGCGCCCGGCGAGTACAACATCCGACAGAACGCGGAGTACATCAACGGGAAGTTCCTCCAGCAGGACTCGTCCTCGAAGGCCGAGTTGCTCATCCAGGAATCGGGCGGGTCGATAACCGACCCGGACACCCTGGAACGTGTCCAGCAGGTGCGTGACCGGGTGCGCGACAGCGAGACCGTCATCACGCTCGCCGACGGGGAGCCCCGAATCGTCGGGCCGCTCTCGACCATCCAGCAGGTGGCCGCCCGGAACGCCTCCTTCGCCGAGACGGTCGCAGACGCGGACACCGACGGGGACGGCGTCCCCGACCGGAACCTGCAGGCGGTCTACGACCAGCTCTATCAGGTGTCGCCCGACGAGGCTCGTCGCGTCATCGCTCGCGACGACGGCGAGTACGTCGCGCTGCGCATGCAGGTCGCCATCCAGGGTGGCTCGCCGGTCCCGCAGGTCAGAGACGAGATGCAGGCCGCGGTCGAACCGGCCCAGGGCAACGGCCTCACCGCCACCGCGACCGGCCAGCCCGTTCTCACCGCCATCATCCAGGACGGGCTGCTGGAGACGGTCGTCGTCACCCTCGTCGTCACGGTGCTGGCCGTGCTGGCGGTCCTCGTCATCGGATACCGGCTCTTCACCGGGTACGGGTCGCTCGGAGCCATCACCCTCCTCCCCGTCGTCCTCTCGCTGGCGTGGGTGCTCGGCGCGATGTGGCTCCTGAAGATCCCGTTCAACGCCCAGACCGCCCTCATCACCAGTTTAGGAATCGGCCTCGGCGTCGACTACAGCATCCACATGTCCGAGCGCTTCACCGACGAGCTCGACCGACTGGGAAGCGTCGACGACGCGGTCTCTGCCACCGTCGGCGGGACCGGTGGCGCGCTCCTCGGGAGTGCCGTGACGACGGCGTCCGGGTTCTCGGTGCTCGCGCTCGCCATCGTCCCGTCGCTCCAGCGCTTCGGTATCGTCATCGGCCTCGCCATCGTGTTCGCGTTCGTGGCTGCCGTGCTCGTCTTCCCGAGCCTGCTGGTGCTCTGGGGACGAGTCGTACCGAACGAAACGGCAACCACCCGGCCGGACGCTACTGTTCGACAGGAATCCTGACCAGGTCGTCGTCCAGCAACTCCGGGTCGCTCCCGAGGAACGCCCCGACGCGCTGGACGTACTCTTCGTCGTCCATCCCGAGAGTCCCCTTCGACATGTCCAGCATCACGGCATCGAGATGGTCGAGGACCTCGTCGTCGCCGGCCATCACGGACATGAACTCGTCGGGAGCGACCGGTTCACCGGCCTTCAGACGGGTAGCGACCGAGTCCAGTTCCTCTCGGCGCTCGACCTGCACGTCGAGGGAGACGGTCACGTCGACCGTCGTCCCGAAGCCCTCCGCGGCGTAGGCTTCCTCGGCCCGCGTGATGGCCGGGGCGAGCACGTGCTCGAAGTCCATGCCGGTCTCTTTCAGCCCCATGTAGCTGAACGCCAGCATCCCGACCAGCCCGTACTCGAAGGCGGGGTCGTCCAGGCCCTTCTCGAATATCTGGCGACGGTCCTTGCGCTCCAGGTTCCGGATCAGCAGGTAGAAGTCCACGATGCCGTTCGTCACCCGGTTGCGGATGCGCGCCTCGGCGTTGCGCTTCGACTGCTCGTGTGTCATCTCGGTCAACCCGAGCAGGTACTTGCGGTCCGCCGGGGACAGGAAGCCGCGGGGTCGGTCGGGCTCGAACTCCATCTCCATAGATAGCTTCCGGTTATGCCGACGGCCGATATAGATGTGCCGGGTTTACGGACAAAACCTATGTCGCCCCCGCCAGTACCCCGCCGTATGTCACTCTCGGGCACACTCGAGGCGGCGTCGACAGACGACGGTGTTACGTTCACGTTCACCGTCGAGAACACCGGTAGCGACCCCGTCGAACTCCAGTTCGCCGATGGGCAGACCCACGACGTGCTCGTCATCGAAGACGGGGACACCCAGGTCTGGTGCTGGAGCGAGGGCCAGATGTTCATGCAGATGCTCCAGCAGGAGACCATCGCACCGGGCGACCACGTCACCTACGAGTGTATCTGGGAGGACCCCGAGCCCGGGGAGTACGTCGCCGAGGCGTTCCTGTCGGCGTCGAATGCGGACTGCGAGGCGTCGGCGGAGTTCACAGTATAGGTGGGCCGACGCAGCGCGCGCCGGGTCTCGGCCGCGTTGCGTGACTGGTCTGTCGCTCGTTTTCCCGGAGAATATTCCCGCTTCGTCCCAGACCGACCGCCCAGACGTAGAATGTTTCTGGCAATTTTTGCGATTTATTTTCTAAACTAACTCAACGAATCTGAATCAAGAACGGACAGTGATAGCCATTAGAAATGTTATTGTTAAATCTAGTGGCCGTTCGCGACAGAACCCAAACTATATGTACCCGATGGTGATTACCGTTGGGCTGGATGTCTGACAAAGACTCACAACCGTCACGGCGTACCATCCTGCAAGCGACGACCGGCGCTCTCGCGAGCGCGGGCATCGTCGGCCTGAGTTCGGCCAAGCCGGCCGACAAGGTCGAGGTCAACGTCGGGTTCGACGGAGCGAGCGGCCGCAACGCCACGCTCAGCGCGGCCGACGACGTCGTACGCGAGTTCAACTTCGACGCCGCCACGATCCAGCTGCCGAAGAAGGGGGCAGAGGCGTTGGCGCGGAACCCCAACATCCGCTACGTCGAAGAGAACGGCACGATGCACGCCCTCGCCGAGACCGAGGGCTGGGGAATCGACCGCACCGACGCCGACGTGGCACACGCCAACGGCGAGACAGGGTCGGGAGCCGACATCGCCATCCTCGACACGGGGATCGACTCGGACCACCCCGACCTCCAGGCCAACATCGGCTCGGGCAAATCCTTCGTCGCCTGTAAAACGAAGGGTGGCTGTCGCTTCGGCGCGAAGCCCGCTGACAACACCTGCTACCAGTCGTGGGACGACGACAACAACCACGGGACCCACTGTGCGGGCATCGCGAACGCGGTCGACAACACCGAGGGTGTCATCGGCGTCTCGACCGAGGCGACCCTGCACGCCGTGAAGGTCCTCGACAAGTGTGGCTCTGGTTCGTTCTCCGACATCGCCGCCGGTGTCGAGTACGTCGCCGACCAGGGCTGGGACGTCGGGAGCATGAGCCTCGGTGCCTCCTCGGGCTCCTCGGCGCTCCGTGACGCCTGCCAGTACGCCGTGAACGCGGGCGTGCTCCTCGTCGGCGCGGCGGGTAACTCCGGTCCGTGTACCGACTGTGTCGGCTACCCGGCCGCCTACCCCGAGGTCATGGCCGTCTCCTCGACCGCCTCCGACGACAGCCTCTCGGACTTCTCCTCGACGGGGCCGGAGGTCGAGATCGCCGCACCCGGGACGGACATCTACTCCTCCGTCGCGTCCAACGGCGGCTACGACACCTACTCGGGCACCTCGATGGCGACGCCGCACGTCGCCGGCGCTGCCGGCCTGCTGATGGCCAACGGCTACACGGCGTCCGAGGCCCGCGACCAGCTGAAGGCCACGGCGGAGAACATCGGCCTCGCTTCCAACGAGTCCGGTTCCGGGCTGCTCGACGTCGCGGCCTCCCTCGGCCTCGATTCCTCGGACAACTGAACTGTCACTGGTCCCCCTTTCTGCGGTCGTGTTGGTGTTCTAACCAGTAGCTGTGGCTCAACTCTCCAGAAATCCAAAATATTAATTACCAACGGTGTGTGGTACATGTTGTCATGTCACGAAAGGAGGGGCAGGTCACGAGGCGTCGATTGCTCAAGACGACAGGGGGGACCCTGACCGCGGCGTCGCTCACAGGGCTGTCACAGGCAGCCGCCGGCGACACCGTCGAGGTCAACGTCGGGTTCGACGGTCCAGGTGGCCAGCGCGCCGTCGAACGCGCCGCATCGTCGGTCACACGTCGGTTCGCGTTCGATGCGATGACCGTGGAACTGCCGGCGAAGGCCGTCGGTGCGCTCGACCGCAATCCGAACATCCGCTACGTCGAGAAGAACGGGCTGATGCACGCCATCCCGAACCGACCGGGAACGCGCGCGCCCCCAGGCGCTTGCTCACCCTGGCCGAGCTGCGATGACGGTGGCGACGGCGGTGACACCAGCCAGACCCTGCCGTGGGGTGTCGACCGGGTGGATGCCGAGGTCGCGCACGCCAACGGGGACACGGGTGCGGGTGCCGACATCGCCATCATCGACAGCGGTATCGACGCCGACCACCCCGACCTGCAGGCCAACCTCGGGACGGGGACGGCGTTCGCCAGCTGTCGCGGTGGGAGCTGTACGACGAGCTGGGACGACGACAACGACCACGGCACGCACTGTGCCGGCATCGCGGGCGCAGACGACAATAGTCAGGGAGTCGTCGGGGTCTCCACCGAGGCGACCCTGCACGCCGTGAAGGTCCTCGACAAGCGCGGGTCGGGGAGCTTCTCCGACGTGGCTGCCGGTATCGAGTACGTCGCCGACCAGGGCTGGGACGTCGGGAGCATGAGTCTCGGTGCCTCCTCCGGTTCGCAGGCCGTGAAGGATGCGTGCACGTACGCGGCTGACAATGGCGTTCTGCTGGTCGCCGCCGCCGGCAACTCGGGGCCGTGTTCGGACTGTGTGGGGTACCCGGCTGCCTACTCGGAGGTCGTCGCCGTGTCCTCGACGAACGACTCGGACGGGCTGTCGTCGTTCTCCTCGACGGGCCCCGAGGTCGAGATCGCCGCGCCCGGCTCGTCCATCTACTCGACGGTGCCGGGTGGGTACGACACGTTCTCGGGCACCTCGATGGCCTGCCCGCACGTCTCCGGGGCGGCCGGACAGCTGATGGCAGGCGGCGCGTCCGCCTCGCAGGCGCGGAACACGCTGACGAGTACGGCCGAGAACATCGGTCTCGCCTCGAACGAGTCCGGTGCCGGCCTGCTGGACGTGGCGACCGCACTCAACCTCGACTCGTCGAACAACTGAGTCGGGGCGAACCGGGGTGGTCTGGACCAGCCCGCCAGCACCATCGTCGGGTTCGGAGACCGGCTGTTTCGGGCGATAGTTCGTTCCACACTCATTTATTCCGGCGGTCAGATTTTGAAAAAACGTGTTCAGAGGGGGGTAGCGACCGTAACGATAGATTTCCAACTCACGTTACTTCTAAATTATCTAAATTGTATGGCTAATTTCACCGAAGAAACACAAGTTTTAATTATAGAAGGGGTCTCGTCAACGATGGACATGGCAGACAACAACAGTCAGATGTCGCGGCGGCGGCTACTGAAAACGACGGGTGGGGCACTCACGGCGACGGGGGTCGTCGGACTGTCGCAGGCGAAAGGCGGCGATTTCGTCGAGGTCAACGTCGGATTCGATGGCGCACGAGGACGGGCGCGGGCCGAGAAGGCGGCCTCGAGCGTCAAGCGCCGCTTCAACTTCGACGCGATGACCATCGAGGTCCCGCGCAAGGCACTGAAGGGTCTGCAGAAGAACCCCAACATCCGCTACGTCGAAGAGAACGCGCAGATGTTCGCCATCCCGCACCAGCCGAGCACGTACAAGCCGCCGGGCAAGTGTAGCCCGTGGCCGGACTGCAAGGACGGAGACGGTGGTGGCGGCGGCGATACCAGCCAGACACTCCCGTGGGGCATCGACCGCGTCGACGCCGAGGTCGCACACGCCAACGGGAACACGGGCGCAGGGGCCGACATCGCCATCCTCGACACGGGGATCGACTCGGACCACCCCGACCTGCAGGCCAACCTCGGCTCGGGTGCCTCCTTCGCGAAGTGCAAGGGCAAGAGCTGCAACTACGACTGGGACGACGACAACGAGCACGGCACGCACTGCGCCGGTATCGCCGGCGCGGACGACAACTCCCAGGGTGTGGTGGGCGTCTCCACCGAGGCGACCCTGCACGCCGTGAAGGTCCTCGACAGCCGCGGGTCCGGGTCGTTCTCCGACATCGCCGCCGGTGTCGAGTACGTCGCCGACCAGGGCTGGGACGTCGCCAGCATGAGCCTGGGCGGTTCCTCGGGCTCCTCGGCGCTCCGTGACGCGGTCCAGTACGCCGACAGCAAGGGCGTCCTGCTCATCGCCGCGGCAGGCAACTCCGGCCCGTGTACCGACTGTGTCGGTTACCCGGCCGCCTACCCCGAGGTCGTCGCCGTGGGCTCGACGAACTCCTCGGACGACCTCTCGTCGTTCTCCTCGACGGGCTCCGAAGTCGAGATCGCCGCGCCCGGGTCGGACATCTTCTCGACCGTCCCCGGCGGCAGCTACGACACGTTCTCGGGCACCTCGATGGCCTGCCCGACGGTCTCCGGTGCCGCGGGCCAGCTGATGGCCGGTGGCGCGTCCGCCTCGCAGGCACGTGACACGCTCACCAGCTCGGCCGAGGACATCGGCCTCGCCTCGAACGAGTCCGGTGCCGGCCTCCTGGACGTCGCCGCCGCACTCAACCTCGACTCGTCGAACAACTGACTGCCGCGACAGTTCGACGACTCGGACACACTCCTCGGCGTTTTCTCGCGATTCGACATGACTGGTATGTTACTCACCAGCATGCTTATTTCAGTAGCGGACAACTTTCAGTATGGAAGGGCAAGTCACTCGTCGAGCGTTGCTGCGGGCTACTGGTGGAACATTGGCGGTCGGGCTGGGTTCTGGAATCGTCACAGGCGGAGCACCTGCACGCGACGGCTTCGTCCAGGTCAACGTCGGCTACAGCGACGTACGCGGCAGGGCGGCCGCGCGCGGGGCCGCACGGTCAGTCGACCGGGAGTTCGCGTTCGACGCCCTCACCCTGACCGTTCCCCAGCAGGCGGTCGCGGGGCTCTCCAAGAACCCACACGTCAGGTACGTCGAGGAGAACGGTGTCTGGCACGCTATTCCGAACAGGCCGGGAGCAGCGAAGCCCCCGGGTGGCTGTGAGCCCTGGCCCGAGTGCAAGGATGGCGACGACGGCAGCGACGGTGGTGGCGGGGACCCGCCCAGCCAGACGCTCCCCTGGGGTATCGACCGGGTGGACGCCGAGGTCGCCCACGCCAACGGGGACACGGGTGCAGGGTCCCACGTCGCGATTATCGACAGCGGTATCGACGCGAACCATCCCGACCTGCCGAACGTCGGGGCAGGGCGGGCGTTCGTCAACTGCCGGGGCGGGGACTGTCTCACCAGCTGGGACGACGACAACGACCACGGCACCCACTGTGCCGGCATCGCTGCGGCAGCGGACAACACCGAGGGCGTCGTCGGTGTCGCGCCCGGTGCGACCCTGCACGCGGTCAAGGTCCTCGACAAGCGCGGCTCCGGGTCGTGGAGCGATGTCGCGGCCGGCATCCAGTACGTCGCCGACCAGGGCTGGGACGTGGGCAGCCTGAGCCTCGGTGGGTCCTTCGACTCCCAGCTCGTTCGGGATGCCGTCACGTACGCCGTGAACGCGGGGGTCCTGCTGGTCGCGGCGGCCGGCAACGATGGCCCGTGTTCGGGCTGCGTCGGCTACCCCGCAGCGTACGACGGCGTGATGGCGGTCGGCTCGACGACCCAAACCGACACCCTCTCGTACTTCTCTTCGACCGGCTCCGAAGTGGAGATCGCTGCACCCGGCTCGGCTATCTACTCGACGGTGCCCGGCGGCAGCTACGACACGTTCTCGGGTACCTCGATGGCCTGCCCGCACGTCTCCGGCGCGGGCGCACAGCTGATGGCCGGCGGACTGTCCGCAGAACAGGCCCGGGCCGCGCTCACCAGCACGGCCGAGGACATCGGCCTCGCCGGGAGCGAGGGTGGAGCCGGCCTGCTCGACGTGGCGGCTGCCCTCGGGCTCGATTCGAGCAACAACTGAAACAGCGAGTTCTCTCTTACTCGTATTCTGCCCGCAGCTCCGTCAGCAGCTGCCGGGTCGCCTCGCGGACCGCCTCGTCGCTGGACTGGCTCGGCTCCCAGCCGAGCGCGGAGAGCTTCTCGATGGAGAGACGCATCTTCGGCACGTCACCGGTCCAGCCGCGGTCGCCGCCGGTGTACTCGTACTCGGGGTCGAGGGCCATCTCGTCGGCGACGATGTCGGCGATGGTGTTGACCGAGGTCGTGGTGCGAGTCCCCAGATTGTAGACGTTGTAGTCCTTCTCGGCGTGCTCGACCACGTGGCACATCGCGTCGATGCACTCCTCGACGTGGAGGTAGGACTTCTCCTGCAGGCCGTTGCCGAGGATGGTCAGCGTGTCCGGGTTCTCCAGGAGCTTCTCGATGAAATCGGGGACGACGTTCCCGCGCTGGTTCGGGCCGACGATGTTGGCGAAGCGGTACACCCACGCCTGGATGCCGTAGGAGTGGGCGTACGTCGAGATGATGGCCTCGTCGGCGAGCTTCGAGGAGCCGTAGATGGAGATGGGTTCGAGCGGCGCGAAGTCCTCCGGGGTCGGCATCGGGGCCTCGCCGTACACCGTCGAGGACGAGGTGAAGGCGAGCTTGTCACAGCCGACCTCGTCCATGCGTTCGAGGACGTTGTACGTCATCGCGCCGTTCTCCTCGAACAGCTTGCGGTCGTCGTCGTAGTTGGTGTCGGTGTACGCCGCGAAGTGGAACACCATGTCGGTGTCCTCGGTGAGGACCCGGGCCACGTCGTCGGCGTCGCACATGTCCGCCTGTTCGAACTCGACCGTGTCGGGGACCTGGTCGCGTGTCCCCTTCGAGAGGTCGTCTGCGACGAGGACGTCGTTGTCCTCGGCGAGGTGCGCCGCGAGATGCGAGCCGACGAGTCCCGCGCCGCCGGTGACGAGGACCCGCTTGTCGGTCAGCTTCATGACAGACGCTGGACCGCCGGTGAGTAAGTGCGTTCTGGTACACGGTCCGGGTATCACGGACCCGGACGCTTCTGGCCTGGGGCGGAAACGAAACCCCCTAACGGGTGCCGCCAGTACCGACGGCCATGCAAGGAGAACCCGAGGTCGCCGTGGTCCGGCTGGCACACCGCCCGGGCCGTGACGACCGGATGACGACGCACGTCGGGTTGACGGCGCGCGCCCTCGGTGCGGACCGGGTCATCTACCCGGACAACGCCGCCCAGTCCCGCCAGACCGTCGAGGACATCACGGGTCGCTTCGGCGGCCCCTTCGAGGTCGAACTGGTCGAGTCCACGAAGTCCGTGGTCAGGAACTGGGACGGGAAGGTCGCCCATCTCACGATGTACGGCGAGCGCGTCCAGGACGTCGAGGACGCGATTCGCTCGACCCGGGAAGACGACGAGGAATCACTGCTGGTCGTCGTCGGCTCCGAGAAGGTCCCGTTCGACATCTACGAGGCTGCCGACTGGAACGTCGCGGTGACCAACCAGCCCCACTCCGAGGTCGCGGGACTCGCGGTGTTCCTCGACCACGTGTTCGACGGCCGAGAACTCGACCGCGAGTGGGAGGATGCAGAAAGTCGCGTCATCCCGAAAGCGACCGGGAAGAAGGTCGTATCGGCGGACGGAGAAGACGGCAATCCCACGGACGAGTAACAAGATTTAACCCGTTTACGGCCCCCATTTCGACATAATGGCTTTTGAGGGACTGCTCGAAGACCCCGTCATCCAAAAATATCTCCACGAACTGGTGGGCCCGAAGGGCATGCCAGTGGCCGCGGCCCCGCCGGACGGCGAGGTCACGGACGAGGAGCTCGCCGAGGAGCTCGACCTGGAGCTGAACGACGTCCGCCGGGCGCTGTTCATCCTCTACGAGAACGACCTCGCGACATACCGCCGCGTCCGCGACGAGGACTCCGGCTGGCTCACCTACCTGTGGACGTTCCAGTACGAGAACATCCCGGAGAACCTGGAAGAAGAGATGTACCGCCTCCTCGACGCACTCGACGAACGGAACGACTACGAACGCGACCACGAGTTCTACCTCTGTGAGGTCTGTTCCATCCGGTTCGAGTTCGGCGAAGCGATGGACTTCGGCTTCGAATGCCCCGAATGTGGGTCGCCGCTCGAGTCGATGGACAACGCCCGCCTCGTCGAGGCGATGGAATCACGCATCGCGAACCTTCGCGACGAACTGAACGTGGAAAGCAACGCATAATGGTCGTACTCGCGACCAAAGTGTACGTCGAGGGCGACGCCCGAGAGCGTGCCATGGACGGCCTCCGGTCGCTCGTGGACAACGCGGTTGGCGACCTCGACGTGACCTACGACATCGGTTTACGTAACGACGAGTTCCCGTCGGTGACACTGGACGGCGACGACGCGGTCGCCGCCCGGAACGCCCTCCGCGAGGAGTGGGGCGAGATCGTCCCCGACCTCCAGGAGGGCGAAACCTACGTCGGCACCCTCGAACACTGGGACGACGACGGGTTCATCCTCGACGCGGGCCAGAACGTCCGCATCCCCGCCGACCAGCTCGAACTCGGTATCGGGCGACCGGAACAGATCCGAAACCGCTTCGGTCTGGTCCAGCACCTCCCCATGGAGTTCGTCTACGGCGGCGACGAGCCCTCCCGGCTCTCCGACGGCGAGCGCGACCGCCTGTTCGACTGGACGCGTGGCACCGGCCGCGTGAACGTCAACAGCGCCACCCGCGGCGAGACACGCGCGACGGTCAACCGCGCCGGCCACGCCCAGGACATCGTCACGGTCGAACGACTCGGCCTGCTCGAACAGTCCATCATCTGTCGGGAGGAGACCGACGCGCCCGGCCTGCTCGCAAGCATCGGGAGCTACCTGCCTGCCGAACTCAAGTGCGTCGTCCCGTAGGACCATGAACCGACGACTGCTGCTCGGCGCTGGCCTGCTGGTGCTGCTCGTCGCGAGCGCCGGCTGTACCAGCATCTTCGGCGGCGGTATCTCCGACGAACAGCTCGACAGCAACGCGACCTACGCCTGGGACGAGGTGCCTGACTGGGACACCACGGGTGACGTACCGAAACCGGTCGAGACTGCCGAGACGACCGACGTGTACGTCAACGTCACGGGTGGCTCCTACCACGCGGTGTACCACCTGAACAACACCTCCCAGACGGATTTCGAGGTCTACACCCGCGGGCTGAGCAACGAAGACCCGGTGGAGATATCGGCGGTCCGGTACCGCTACCCCAACGGGACGACCGTCAAGGGCTCCGCGCTGGAGGTGTACAAGACCAACTACAAGACCCACGTCGTGTTGCCCAAGAACGCCCAGGGGACCACGAACGGGACCCTCGCGTTCACCGCCCCGGCCGAGCCGAAGAACTTCCGCCTGCTGAACTACATGGAGGGCTCCTACGAGGTCGTCCTCCCGGCGGGGATGCGAACCAAGTTCTTCCTGTTCGGACAGGTCGTCCCCTCTGCCGACGAGTACTCGGTCCAGGACAACCGTGTCCACCTCGAGTGGGAGGAGGTCTCCGGCACGATCACGGTGAAGTACTACCTCGAGCGTGACTTCTACATCTTCACCGGCGCGGTCGGCATCCTCGGGCTGGTCACCATCGGCGGGATGGCGTACTACTGGTACCGCATCAAGGCACTCGCCGCGTTGCGCGAGCAACTCGGCATGAACGTCGAGCTGGGCGACGACGGCGACGGGCCGCCGCCCGGGATGCGGTAGCGCAGTCGTCTTCCTGAACGACCCGGCCGTCTAGCCGCGAGGGACGCTGTTTTTACCGTCGACGCCGAACCACAAGCCATGCAGGCAGCCGTCGTGACCGTCGGAGACGAACTCCTCAGTGGCGACACCGAGAACACCAATGCCACGTGGCTCTGTCGCGAGTTGACCGAGCGTGGCGTCAGCGTCGAGCGGGTGTTCACCATCCCCGACGACATCGGGGACATCGCCCAGATAGTCAACGAGAGCTACGCCGCCTACGACGCCGTGCTCGTGACGGGTGGGCTCGGGCCGACCCACGACGACGTGACGATGGAGGGGGTCGCGGCCGCGTTCGGGCGCGACGTCGAGAAGAACGAGGAGGCCGCCGCCTGGCTCACCGAGCACGGCGGCTACGCCGCGGGCGACCTCGTCGACGGGACGACCCACCTCCCGGTTGGGTCCCGGGTCCTCCACAACGAGGAGGGCGTCGCGCCCGGGTGTGTTGTCGAGAGCGTGTACGTCTTCCCGGGCGTCCCGGCGGAGATGAAGGCCATGTTCGCCGAGGTGGCCGACGAGTTCACCGGGGAGGTCCAGCACGTCGAACTGGTCCACGCGGGCGAACCGGAGTCCCAGCTCGTCGACCGCTTCGCCGAACTCCGCGAGCGCTTCGAGGACGTGCAGGTCGGGAGCTACCCCGGTGACCACGTTCGCGTGAAGCTCTCGGGACCGGACGAGTCGGTCGTCGTCGAGGCGGCAGCGTGGCTCCGCGAGCGTGTCGACCCTCCAGAAGAGACCGTCGAGTAGGAACCCTCAGTCGCCGCTACGCAGGAACCCCTCGCGGATGGTCTCGGCGAGCGACTTCACCAGGTCGCGCGGCCCGCGCGTGTCGAGGCCCAGCTGGTCGCCCACGCCGAGGGCGTCCTCCAGTCGCCATATCTCGGCGATCTGGTCGTCCTCGAAGCGGAACCGGAAGACGGTCGGCACCTGGAAGAGACGCCCGGTCGGGGCGAACGGGCCGCGGCCCGGTACAGGCAACATCCCGGTGTGGCGGCCCCGCATCGTACAGTAGGCTATCGCCTCGTCACCGTCGATGACCAGCGATTCGACCGTCGCCTCGCAGTCGGAGAATATCTCGTGCTGTCGGGTCACGTGTCGTCGCAGTGCGCGCCGCCCAGTGACACCGGTCCCCCAGCAGTCGAGATGCAAGGCGGCATCGGGCGTGAACAGGTCGTCGACACGGTCGATGTTCCCAGCCACGAACACGTCCTGGATGGCCTGTCGGGCCAGGATCTTCTTCGCGACGTGCTCCGACCGCTCCCCTACGCGTAGCTCTGTTGCCATGCGGTCGATACGCGACCGACAAGAATAGCCGTGTCGTCAGTTCAGTTCGTGTAGATGTGGTAGAGCCAGCCGACCGTGATGAGCAGGCTCGCAACCAGTACCACCCAGCCGATTCCTTCGAAGGGGACGTGTTCCGCCAGTAGGACGTTCATATCGGGGGCGTACCGACTGCGGTGGCTTAAGCGTTCACATCCGTCGCAGGGTGAGCCGTCTCACGGTGGTTCTCTCGACCGCGAACCAGCGGGGTCGGCGCGGCAACACCACGCTCGGTGAACGGAGTGGAACTGGAACGATGACAACCACTCACAGAAGCGGGTCCTTTTTCCACCCGAGGGCGTAACCCCGAGTATGCGAATCGGGGTCGTCGTCAATCCCATCGCCGGCATGGGTGGCCGTGTCGGCCTGAAGGGGACCGACGGGAAAGTCGACGAGGCACGGGCGAGAGGAGCCACAGAGCGCGCACCGGGCCGAGCAGTCGAGGCACTGTCCGCACTCCGGGCAGCCGCGACCGACGACCTGACCGTCTTCACCGCGGCTGGCGGCCTGGGCGCAGACGAGTGCGCCGAGGCCGGCCTCGACGCTGCCGTGGTGTACCACCCCGAGGACGCCGGCAGTACCGGGGACACGACGGCAGCGGACACCAGGGCTGCCGTCCGGGCGTTCCTCGACGAGGGGGTCGACCTCGTGTTCTTCGTGGGTGGCGACGGGACCGCGGTCGACGTGGCCGAGACCATCAACGACGCCGGGAGCGACGTGCCGATGCTGGGTGTGCCCGCGGGCGTGAAGATATACTCCTCCGTGTTCGGCGTGACGCCGAAGGACGCGGGCCGCATCGCGGCGACGTTCGACCGGGTCGCCGACCGCGAGGTCAACGACATCGACGAGGACGCCTACCGCGGCGGCGAGGTCCACACCGAATTGAAGGCCGTCGTCCGGGTGCCGGTCGCCGACGCGGTCCAGTCCTCGAAGCAGGTCGGCGGCGGGACCATCGAATCGCTTGCAGGCGGGTTCGCCAGCGAGACCGACCCCGACGTGACGTACGTCCTCGGCCCGGGCAGTACCGTCGGTGCCATCAAGCGCCAGCTCGGCTTCGAGCCGTCACCGCTGGGGGTGGACGTGTGGCGTGACGGCGAGGTCCTGGTCCGCGATGGCACCGAAGCCGAGATACTCGCCGCGCTCGGGGACCGGAACGAGGTCGTCGTCTCACCCATCGGCGGGCAGGGATTCATCTTCGGGCGTGGCAACCACCAGATCTCACCCGACGTCATCCGCCAGTCGACGGTCACGGTCGTCGCCTCTCGCGAGAAACTGGATGGGGTCGGCGTGCTGCGCGTCGACACCGACGACGAGGCGGTCGACGAGTCGCTCCGTGGCTGGCAGAAGGTCCGGGTCGGTCGCTACGAGCACCGATTGCTCAAGGTCCTCTGAGAACCGAAACCGTTCAAATCGCCAGATTCGGTGGTCGTCACGAGGGAATCGTCCAGTATCATACCCCAGGCTGGCCTGGAGAATGGTAAGACACCGGAGTATTATCTCATGGGGCGAAATATAATGACTGGGTAGTCAGATATAAGGTCATCCTCTGGCTATGAGTCTCCATGGAAACACGGAAGGTGCAACGGCTCGGGCCGTCCACGCTCGCGATGACGCTGCCCGCGGAGTGGGCGAAGGAACACGGTGTCGAGAAAGGTGACGAGGTCTCCCTCCGCATGGGTGGGAAGGGGACCCTCACCGTCATGCCGGAGTCAGCGAACACTGAGGAGTCGGAAGCCATCATCCACGCGGACAACCTGGACGCAGACGCGGTCGAGCGCGCCATCGTCGCACAGTACGTGCTGGGCCGACGCGTCATCCGCGTCGAGTACGCCGACGGGACGCTTCCCTCCGACCACATCAACGCGGTCTACCGCGCCGAGACACAGCTGATGGGTCTTGGCGTCATCGAGGAGACGCCCGAGAGCATCTCCATCCGCTGCTCCGTCGACCCCGAGGACTTCACGCTCGACAACCTGCTGGGCCGACTCGAATCGACCGGGAGCACCATGCGCGGTGAGGCCATCAAGGCGCTCGCCCACGGCAATCCCGATCTCGCCCAGCGCGCCCTCAACCGGGAGCGCCAGGCGAACAAGATATTCGTGCTGATGCTGCGGCTCATCTTCACGGCGTACCAGAACCCGAACCTCGCACGCGCGGTCGGTCTCGACTCCGGGTTCCCCCTCATCGGCTACCGCTCCATCGCGAAGAACCTCGAACTCACCGCCGACAACGCCGAGGACATCGCGGAGATCGTCCTCGAAGCCGAGGGCCACACCCTCGACGTGGACTCGGGCACGATGCGGCGCATCCGGGAGTTCACCGAGCAGGTCGACGAGATAACCCAGCTCGCCGTCGAGTCCGCCGTCGAGCGCGACTACATGAAGACCATCCAGGTCCGCAAGCTGTTCCACGAGATCGGCGACCGGGAGAAGGAGATCTTGAACGACCTCCCCGAGATGGACAACGGCGATCTCCTGCAGGTCCGTGAAGTGCTCGTCAGCCTCCAGCAGACCGCCCAGTACGCGATGCGGAACGCGGAGATCGCGGCCAACCTCGCGCTCAACGAGGAATCCGAGCACACGACCATCAACTGAGGAACGGCCCTCAGACCGATTTCTTTCGAGACTGTTCGACAGGCCAGACAGCCAGTGCTGCCGCCGTCAGTCCGCGGACACCTCCTCGAACTCGCCGGTTGCCGCGGTGGCCTCCGCTGCATGGGCCGACTGGTCCGCCTTCGTCGCGGTCAACGGCCGCCGACACGTTATCTCGCAGTCGAAGTCGGGATGCTCCGCGAGGTGTCTGACGAGCAGATGGCGGCGCGAACCGGTGATACCGGTCCGGCCGACCGCCTCCGCGCCGAACTCGTCGGGCAACCGTTCGTACAGGCGTTCGAGGGCGGCGAAGCTCTCGAACACCTTCGTGTTCCCCGCCGAATCGGCGGCGCGGCGCGTCACCTCGTAGGACCCATCGGCGCGGTGGACGGACGCGGTCCGGAAGAACTCGCGATGCTCGACCATCGCGTCGCCGATGCGCTCCTGGAGGGCAGCGGCTTCCGCCCGGGTCAGTTCGCGTCGCTGGTCACCCAGCTCGACGACGACCGAGCCACGCTCGGCAGTCACTGAAATCTCATTACCGTCGGAAAACTCGACCAGGAGAGTGGGTACTCCGGTTCATACCTGTCCGGTACTCGGCTTCACTGATAAAGGTGCCGCCCTGACAGGTCTGCACAGCACGGGACCGACGGTAACAGTCTCAGTCGGCCGACGCCGGCACCTCCCGGTCCACGTCGGTCGTGGGCGTCGTCTTCTGGACCGTCAACGGGCTTCGACTCGTTATCTCACAGTCGAAGCTCGGGTGTTCGGCGAAGTGGCGGACCATCATGTGCCGGCGCGAGCCGGTGATGCCGGTCCGACCGACGGCCTCCGCGCCGAACTCGTCCGGCAGGCGGTCGTAGAGCCGCTTGACCTCCGTGAAGTTCTCGAACACCTTCGCGTTGCCCGAGGAGTCCGCACCGCGTCGGGTCACTTCGTACGAGCCGTCCTCGCGATGAACGCCCGCGGTCCGGAAGAACTCGCGGCGCTCGACGAGCGCGTCACCGATCTGCGATTGCAGCGCAACCGCTTCGCGTCTGGACAGCGTCTGTTCTGTACCACCGATAGAAACGACGATCGATTCACAGTCCGAGGTTACTGCGATATCTTCACCGTCGGAGAACTCGACCAGGAGAGTGGGTACTCCGGTTCATGTATGCATACGTGAGACAGCATTCGCATTAAGGCTGTCGCCGGTGACACCTATCGCCAGTATCCCACCGTCGTCGGTCGTGGTGGTGCCGGAATCGTCCTCGGTCGTGGTGCCAGAACCGCCATCCGACGTGGTGGTGGTCGTGGTCCCATCGGTCGTCGTGGTGGTCCCATCACCTGTCGTGGTGGCGTCCCCATCGTCGGTGGTCGTCGCCGTTCCGTCCGCGGTCCCAGAGCCGTCCCCGGTACCGCCGTCGTCGGTGGTCTCGTTCCCGGTCGTACTCCCCGCCTTGTTCCCGAAGAGGTCCGTCTCGATGGTCTCCCGGTGCGTGAACTTGTCCATGGGGATGGTGATATCGGAGCCACTGACCTCGAAGGTCGCGTCGAACTCGATGCGAAGCTTCGTCACCTGGTCGTTCTCGATGTGGCTCACCCACCACTCGTCGAGCCGGTCGTTCTGGATGTGGGTCACCGTCCGGACCTTCGTGACCTCACCGGGCTGGAGGACGTACTCCTGCGTGTTCGTCCCGTTCCCGACGGTGATGTTGTTCATGTAGATGTCGTAATCGATCTCGGAGACGGGAATCGGGTAGGATTTCGGATTGTATATGTAGAAATCCAGCACGATGGGTGTCGTCTCGTTGCTCACGTTGCCCCACTGCCCTGCGGTCTCGTTGACGTACAGGACGGGGTCGGAGACCAGCGGGCGGTTCGCGTTTATCTCCCGGGTCTCCGTCGAGTTGAACGACGACAGCATGTCGGTCTGGATGGATTGCTCTTGAGAGACCGGGAACGAGCGACCGACCAGCCCCGAATCCAGGCTCGCAGCGATGTCGACCTGCGTCTGCTCGTCGTTGTTGATGTGACTGACCCACCACGACGGGATCTTCCCGTTGTCGAGCATCGTCCGTAGCTCTATCGACGAGTTCCCCGGGGGCGTCTCGATGTGCTGCTTGGAACCGGTCGCCATCGAGATACCGTTCATCGATATCTCGTAGTCGGCGCTCACGTCGAGGAAGCTACTGCCGACCGGGTTGGGGTTGTTCACACCGAGGTCGGAGACGATGACCGTCGTGGACTCGTTCACACCGCCGAACTCGTTCTCGACACCCGTCACGGAGGGGACGCCGACACCCACGACGGCGACGAGTACCCCGACGAGAACGACGAGCGAGAGGAGCGCCGTCCCGGCGATCCGGAGCTTGCTCCCGAACAGGAGCCCTGTCACCGTGCTCCCACCGTCGGAACTCGATTCGTCTGTCACAGCACCACCATCTACCATGTCGATATCGTGAACGTCTCCCCTATGTAAACCTCTTCAATCTACGTGTGTAGGTTCATCGGCCGGGACAGTGAGAACTAAGGCCCTCCCCCCGAAAGCGACGGGCATGACTGCGACATCGACCGACTCCTC
This sequence comes from Haloarchaeobius pelagicus, assembly GCF_051207375.1. Taxonomy (NCBI): domain Archaea; kingdom Methanobacteriati; phylum Methanobacteriota; class Halobacteria; order Halobacteriales; family Halorubellaceae; genus Haloarchaeobius; species Haloarchaeobius pelagicus. The sequence continues at coordinate 1,327,013 of NZ_JBPJZD010000001.1, forward strand.
GGACCGGGGCATCGGCTTCGGGGCCATCTTCGGCGCTATCACCACACTGAGTGCCGCCGGACTGGTCACGTTCGGCATCACCTACCTCCAGACGGGCGAGCACGGCGCACAGGAACTCGGTGCGTTCGCGTTCGCCGCCGCTGTCATCTTCGCCATGCTGGCCGTGTTCACGATGCAGTGGTACGAGGTCTGACTGGGTGCGTGTCCGAGCGATAATCGTTATGTGTGTCAATAACGTATCTCCGTCTAGACGATGAGCGACTACTCCGAAGAGGAGCAGCGGATTCTCGCCTACCTGCGCGATAGCGTGTCCAGGGGCGAACAGTACTTCCGCGCGAAGAACATTGCCGAGGCTATCGGCCTCTCCTCGAAGCAGGTCGGGACTCGACTCCCGCGCCTCGCAGAGAAGACGGACGATGTAGAGATCGAGAAGTGGGGCCGCTCACGCTCGACGACCTGGAAGGTAACACTCGGCTAAGCCGATTCCACGACGTTTTTACCGATATAGCCACCAGATGGCATATGACAGTCCGGGTAGAGCGGACGTTCGAGTTTCCGGTACACCCCGAACGCGTCTGGGAGTTCATCTCCGACCCCGAGCTCCGGGCGCGCCCCATCAGCGTCGTCGACGACTTCCGACTCGACGACGAGGCGGGACAGGAAGCGACGTGGTTCGTCAAACTCCCGATTCCCCTGCTCGATAAGACAGCCGCCGTCAGGACACGCGACGTCGAGCGACGCGAACCCGAGTTCGTGAAGTTCGTCGGGCGCTCCAAGGTGATGCGCGTGACCGGCGAGCACGAGATAACCCCCACCGAGGATGGGTGTACGCTCTCGAATCGCTTCGTGGTCGACGGGAAGCTACCGGGCGTCGAGCGCTACTTCAAATCCCATCTGGACGGTGAGCTAGACAACCTCGAAGCCGCGATGCGAGAGTATCTGGGCCTCCCAGCATGAAACTCGCACTGGCACAACTCCAGATCGAGCCCGCCGACGTGGCGGGCAACGTCGCCCGCGCCGAGACCGCCATCGAGACCGCGGCTGCCCGTGGTGTCGACCTCGTCGCGCTCCCCGAACTCTTCAACGTGGGGTACTTCTCGTTCGACCTGTACGCCCGGAACGCGGAGGGGCTCCACGGCAAGACCCTCTCCAGGCTCTCCGATGCCGCACTGGAGAACGACGTGGCCGTCCTGGCCGGGAGTATCGTCGAAGACCTCGGGCAGACCAGGGCGCAGACCGACGCGTACACGCCCGCGGAGGACGGGCTCGCCAACACGGCGGTCCTGTTCGACGCCGAGGGCGAACGCCAGCTCGTCTACCGGAAACACCACCTGTTCGGCTACGAATCGGCGGAGACCGGCCTGCTGACGCCCGGGGACCGCGTCCCGGTGGCCGACCTCGGCGGGTTCACCATCGGCGTGACCACCTGCTACGACCTGCGGTTCCCGGAACTGTATCGTGGCCTCGTGGACGAGGGAGCGGACATGCTCCTCGTCCCCTCGGCGTGGCCGTACCCCCGCGTCGAGCACTGGCAGACGCTGCCGCGCGCCCGCGCCATCGAGAACCTCTCCTACGTCGCGACCATCAACGGGAGCGCGGATTTCGAGGACGCGACGCTCGTCGGGCGTTCGACCGTGTTCGACCCGTGGGGGACGCCGGTCGCGACGACCGACGACCGCCCGGACATCGTCTACGCTGACGTAGACCCCGACGAGGTCGCGCGAGTTCGCGATGAGTTCCCCGCGCTCGACGACCGCCGGTGACTCGTGCCGAAGCCACGGTATTTATACGTAAGGCCGACCAAGCATCGGTTGCCGGTTAGACGCTTTTCACGTCGATTCCGGCACAACGCCCGTCGCACCTACGCCCGCGCCCACCGTCTGTTCCGCGGGGCTACCTAGGAGCCTAGCGCGGAACGGACATCTCGCCTCTCGTCCTCACGTTCCACAGTAACAGGTTCGAGCCACGGCCTCGCCCCAGTGTAACAGCCGCGAAAAACGAGTCACTCAGTGTCGTCGTCGATACAGCTCGCGTTCGGTATCGATAGCGCGTCGCTGTACGCTGTCGAGCGCCTTCTCACGGTCTTTCATGCTGAGGTCAGTTCGTTCGGGGTCCCGCCGGAGAACCCGCGACAATCGCGACCGAACGCGACTAAGCATGCCAGTGTGTAACACTGTCATGGTATTAAGTGTTGGGAGTCCGGTCGGTTTCACCCCCTTGTCCGGTCATGCTCGGTCCTCGGCGTGAACGAGGGCGACACCTTCCTCATGGAGGTCGAGCAGTACGAGGGTAGCAGCCTCCGCCTCGGCGGGAGCCGTATCTCGACGTACCTGTCGGTCGTACAGCTCTGACTGGCGTCGAAAAAACGTCTACGGGGAACCCACCTCGCGGTGATTCCGGCCGATCAGTCGTCGTCGCATTCCGATGAGACTGCAGTCCGAACACGCCGTACGGCGGTTCTCACCGATCAGTCGTCGTCGCATTCCGATGAGACTGCAGTTCGAACACGCTGTACGGCGGTTCTCACCGATCAGTCGTCGTCGGAAGTCGTCTTGATATCCGCGGACAGCCCCTGGGCCATCTCGATGTCCTTCGAGTTGTTGAGCGTCCAGGCGGTGCGCTCGGTGACGGCCTCGATGACCTCACGAGCGGACGGGTAGCCGTTGCCGGACTTCTTGACGCCACCGAACGGCAGGTGGACCTCGGCACCGATGCACGGCAGGTTACCGTAGGCGAGGCCGATCTCGGCGTTGTCGCGGAAGTAGTTGATCTGGCGGTAGTCCTCGGAGATGATGGCACCGGCGAGACCGTACGGGGTGTCGTTGTGAATCTCGACGGCGTCCTCGATGTCACCCGAGTACTTCATCAGGGCGACGTGCGGGCCGAAACACTCCTCCTTGATGCAGCGCAGGTCCGGGTCGTAGTCGATCTCGTAGACGAACGGGCCGACCCAGTTGCCGTCTTCGTGACCGTCCGGAATCTCGCTGTCCTCGAGGTCGTAACGGTCGACGAGGACGTTCGCGCCCTCCTTCTCGGCCATCTCGTTGTGGCGGCCGATCTTCTCGACGTGCTGGGGCTCGATGGCCGGGCCCATGAACGTGTCCTCCGAGAGCGGGTCGCCCACGGAGACGTTCTTCGCGATCTCGACGTAGCGCTCTTTGAACTCGTCGTAGACGTCCTCGTGGACGATGAGGCGCTCGGAGGAGACACAGCGCTGACCGGTCGTCTTGAAGCTCGACATCACGGCGGAGTGGACGGCGACGTCGAGGTCCGCTTCCTCGGTGATGACGATGCCGTTCTTGCCACCCATCTCACAGGCGGCGAGCTTGCCGGGCATGCCGCCGACCTTCGAGGCGACCTCGTTGCCGACCTCGGCGGAGCCGGTGAACAGGACGGTGTCGGTGCGGTCGTCGTCGACGATCTGGGCACCGGCGTCACCGAAGCCCTGCACCATGTTGAACACGCCGTCGGGGATGCCGGCATCCTCGAACATCTCCGCGATGATCTGGGCGCACCACGGCGTCTGTTCCGCAGGCTTGAACACGACGGTGTTGCCCTCGACGAGCGCGACGGCCATGTGCCAGAACGGGATGGCGACCGGGAAGTTCCACGGCGTGATGCAGCCGACGACGCCCCGCGGCTTGCGGCGCATGTAGGCGTCCTTGCTCGGAATCTCCGAGGGAATCACGTCGCCCTTCGGGTGGCGGGCGTCACCGGCTGCCCACTCGACCATGTGGTACGCCTCGATGACGTCGGCGCGACCCTCGGAAATCTCCTTCCCGCACTCCTTGGTGACGACCTCGGCCAGCTCCTCGGTGCGCTCGCGGAGCTCGTGGTAGATCTCCCAGAGGTACTCCGCGCGGTCGATGTGGGACAGTTCACGCCACTCCTCGAACGCGTCGTCGGCCGCCTGGAGGGCCGTCTCTACGTCTTCCGGTGTGCCGCGAGCGAACTCGCCGAGCGTCTCGCCCGTCGCCGGGTTCTTGCTCTCGAACGTCTCCTCACTGGTACCGTCGGTCCACTCACCGCCGATGTAGTGCTGATAGGTCTCCGTAGCCTGCTGGCTCATATCTGGCAAAATTTTCGCTGGGGCGTGCTAAAAACCCTGCTATGTGACCATCCGTGATGTTCGCATTCAGTTCGCGACCTTCTCGATCTCCCCTTTGACGAGCGCGGCGTCGAAATCGTGGTCCGGGCGGAGTTTCACGAAGTCGAGGAACTCACGGGCGGCGAGCAGGTCCGTGGTCGGGTAGACCGAAGCCGCGATTCGGACGGTGTCGCGCGCGTGGAGCATCGGTGTAAGGACCGCCATCGCACAGGCGAGGTCGTACGCGCGGGCACCCGCGAGCCCCTCCTGGCGAACGCTCGTCGCGTCGATGAAGTAGACCTCGCCATCGACGACGAGGACGTTCTCGGCACGAAGGTCCCCGTGGGCCAGCCCGTGGTCGTGGAGTTCCCGGAGCACCTGGAACAGCGACTCCGCGAGGGCGGTGGCCTCGCTCGGTCCCACGTCGTCGAGCGTCCGGAACGACGGCAGGTACTCCAGAACGAGGACGCCCAGGTCGTCGACGCCGAACGACTCGACGGGCTCGGGCGCGTTCAGGCCGATGTCGCGCATCCGCCGGGTCGCCTCCAGCTCGTGTTCGGCCATCTGGAGGGGGCCGTCGAACCGGTCGAAGAAGCCCTCGGTCCCGGAGGAGAACACGCCGAGGTTCCGGCCCGTGGTGAACAGGGCGTGGACCAGCGCGTTCTGGGGCGTGATGATCTTCACGAACCAGCGGTCGTCGACGACCAGCGGGGTCGACAGCCAGTTGTCGGCCTCGAGGAACTCGATACGGACCTCGTCGTCGGGCGACCGGCGGGCAAGCTCTCGACCGACCTTCTCCAGCTCGTCCCACGGGACGGTCCCACGAACCCAGTTCCGCAACGGCACGTCGGAAGCAAACGCGATGGGCGGTAAAAACAGTTCGGCACGGATACCGGACGTCGGCGGTGGCGGACCGCTCAGTGCTTCTTCCCTTTCGGACCCTTGCCTGGCTTGTTGCCCTGCGGGCCGTTCGGGCCGTTGCCGGGTTCGTCCGCGTTCTCGCCCCACGCCTCGGGCGTGACGGCGTCGGTCACGTCGACCGCCGGGTTGAACGACCCCGTGACCGGGAGGGTCGGGTCGTCGTTCACGTTCGCGGTGGCGTCGGTGACCAAGTCGCCGGAGAGCCGGAGCCTGGAGCCGAGGGCGGCGGCGACCGTGTTCAGGTTCTCGCGTGCGTCCGCGGGTGCGGCCGCGCCGCCCAGCAGGACGACCGCGCCGCCGCGGGCCCGGAAGCGGGCGAGCGAGTCGAGTTCGGCGTCCGAGAGCGCCGCGGTCGGGGTGGTGACGAGCAGCGCTCGGGCCTCTGCGAGGCGGTCCGAGGTCAGGTCGTTCACCTGTTCGAAGCCGATGCCGACGCCTTCGAGGAAGCGCTGGTAGTACGCCGCGTCCTCGCTGGAGAGCGCGTAGTCGGCGGCGAACTGGCCGTGGCCGCCGTCGATGAGCACATCACCGTCGCGCGCCGAGAGCGAGTCGAGCAGGTTCGTCAGGAAGCCGAAGTTCTCGTAGTTCGCCGTGGAGACCGCGAAGTCCTCGTCGGCCTCGTAGGACTCGTCGACGAGCAGCCCGCCGACCATCGCGACGCGCTTGCCGCGGTCGACGGCTGCCAGCGGTGCGCCCGGCGTGGAGGCGTCGTCGCCCGCGAAGGCGGCGACGTGGCCGCGACCGAGCGTCCCGCGGGAGACGGTGACGCGGGCCGCGTTCGGCACGAAGATGGACTCGACGCTGCGGTTGCGGATGGCGGGTGAGTTCTCGGGGTCGCTCTGGGCCCAGAGGCCGCGGTCCGAGTCGCGGGCGTCGGCCTCGGCGCTCCAGAAGGACTCGTGACGGGAGAGGCCCGAGCCGTAGACGCGGGCGTAGCCCTCCGAGATGAGCCGGCGGTTGAACAGCGCGTCGCGCGAGCCGGAGCCGTCGGCGTCGTAGCCGATGTAGCCGAGCAGGCGACCGAATGGGTCTGTGACGCCCTCGTTCGGGTCGAACCAGAGGTCGACCGTCTGGCCGGCGAGCTGCGAGCGGGCGAAGTCGGTCGCCTCGTCGGCCCAGTACGCCAGGTACGGGTAGGTGTTCTCGTCGCCGGCACCCGGGCGGTCGGTGAAGTACGGCAGCGACTCGTCGAAGCTGGTCGTGGTCGGCCGGAACGGCGCGCCGGAGTTGGACTCGTAGTCCATCACCTGCGAGTCGTCGAACCCGAAGCCGAGGTCGAGCCCGGCCGCGAGTTCGTTCAGCGCGTCGGTCGCGTCGAAGTCGTTGTAGTCCGACTGGTCGTGGAGGAACACCGCGCCGCCCTCACTGACGAACGAAGCGAGCGCGTCGATCTCGGACTGGTCGAAGCCGTAGCCGGGGCTGGTGACGACGACGGCGTCAGCCTCGCCGAGGTCTCCGGTGAGGTCGTCGGTCGCACGCACGTCGTAGCCGTTCTCCTCGGCGTAGGCGCTGAAGCCGTCGAACTGGGAGAGCCCGTAGTACTGGCCGTGAGACTCGTCCCAGAGGACGGTCCCGCCGCCGACGAGGTCGTCCCACACGTTCAGGAGGAACTCCTCGTTGCCGTACTCGAAGGGAGTCCCGTCGTTGACGAGCATCGCGCCGAAGCCCGCGACGCGGCCGTCGACCGCCGCGAGCGGAATCGGGTCGTCGCCGTAGGTCGTCGCGTCGCCGTTCCCGTCGGCGTCGCTGACGAAGGCGGAGTCCTCGGCCCACACCGCGACGAGGTCCTCGTCGGTGAGTTTGCTGCCGTCAGCAGCGAGCAGGGCGCTGGTGGAGCCGAACTGGAGCGACGGGAGCGGTGCGGACTCGGACCCGTCACCAAGGCCCTCCCACTCCTCCGGGCGCTCGAACTCGGCGTTGACGCCCTTCTCGGGGGTGTCGACGCCGAGCACACGGATAGATTCGACGGTGCCGCCGGGGAAGCGCACGTCGACGGTGTCGCCGTCGGTGACGCTCACGACCTCGACCTCGTAGGTCTGGCCCACCCCGAGGTCCGGGCCGCTGGCACCGATGCCGGCACGGTTCTCGAAGAAGTCGAACGCGTCGTTGAACGCGCTCGTCGTCGGGACGTAGTCGACGCCCGTGTTGTTGGTCGAGTCGAACACCTGGTCGTCGTTGAAGCGGAACGCGAGGTCCACGGCCTCTGCGATAGCGTTCAGGTTGTCCGTCTGGTCGTAGTTCGAGAAGTCGGACTGGTCGTGGAGCAAGAGCGCACCGCCGTTCGCGACGAAGTCGGCGAGCACGGTCTTCTCGGCGTCGGAGAAGGCGTCAGCGGGGGAGGTGACGACGAGGGCGTCGGCGCTGCCCAGGTCTGCCGTGAGGTCGCCGGTCGCCTGCACGTCGTAGCCGTTGGCCTCGGCGTAGGACTCGAACGTCTGGAACGAGTCGAGGTCGTAGAACTGGCCGTGGGACTCGTCCCAGAGGACGGTCCCGCCGCCGACGAGGTCGTCCCACACGTTGAGGACGAACTCGTCGTTTCCGGTCGTGAAGTCCGCGTCGTCGGGGACGAGCATCGTCCCGAAGCCGGCGACCGCACCGGCGTTCGATTCGTCGACCGCCACGAGCGGAATGCGACCCGAGTACTCGACGGCGTCGTCGTCGTCATCGGCGTCGCCGTTCGTCGCGGTGTCCTCGGCCCACACGGCCACGAGCGAGTCGTCCGAAAGGGTGGAGCCATCGGCAGCGAGGAGACTGCTCGTCGAATCGAACGCCAGCGCGGGGATGGTAGCGGCGGCTGCTGTCAGTCCTGTCAGTCCAGTGCTGACCGCGGCACTGGTGGCGAGGCCGGAGAGGAATGTACGTCGTTGCACAGGGATGAAACCGAAGCACCGATTCATAAAATTTCTGCTTTACTAATCTAAAAACATACGTGTTCTACGGAGTGATATTGTGGGAACCGTCGACATGGAGGGGAGGGACTGCCGCCACAATCCTCCGACGGTAGTACCCTCGGCTGCATGCATATCGAGGCACTGGGGCGAACGGCGCACAGAAGGCTTTATTTCGCGGGCTGGCAAGTTTTGCACATGGACTTCACGCTGCCCGACGAGCACCGGATGATTCAGGAGGAGGTTCGTCGCTTCTGTGACGAGGAGATCGAACCCATCGCACAGGAGATAGAGAACGAACACCGGTTCCCCCAGGAGATATTCGACCAGCTCGGTCAGCTCGACGTGATGGGCGTGCCCATCTCCGAGGAGTACGGCGGCCTCGGCGGCGACACACTCATGTACGCGGTGGTCGCGGAGGAACTCGGCCGTGTCTCCGGCTCCGTCGCGCTCTCGTACGTCGCCCACACCTCCCTCGCCTCGAAGCCCCTCGAACTGTTCGGCACCGAGGAGCAGAAAGAACGCTGGCTCACCCCGCTGGCCTCCGGCGAGTACATGGGTGCGTGGGCGCTCACCGAGCCCGGCAGCGGGTCGGACGCCTCCGACATGGACACCACCGCCGAGAAAGACGGCGACGAGTGGGTCATCAACGGCACCAAGCAGTTCATCACGAACGCGTCTGAAGCAGGCAGCGTCCTCGTCAAGGCCGTCACCGACCCCGGCGAGGGCTACGACGGCATCTCGACGTTCATCGTCGACCCCGAGGAGGACGACGGCTTCGAGGTCACGACCATCTGGGACAAGATGGGCCTGAACGCCTCCCCGACGTGTGAGATCAAGCTCACCGACGTCCGCGTCCCCGAGGACCGACTGCTCGGCGAGGAGGGCGAGGGCTGGAAGCAGACGATGAAGACGCTCGACGGCGGCCGCATCTCCATCGCCGCCATCTCGACCGGCCTCGCCCAGGGTGCCTACGAGGCCGCGAAGTCGTACTCGAAAGAGCGCGAACAGTTCGGCCAGCCGATCTGCAAGTTCGACGCCATCCGCGACAAGGTCGTCGACATGGAGCGCAAGGTCGAACGCGCACGCCTGCTCACCCACAAGTCCGCCTGGCAGTACGACCAGGGGAAGAACGTCACCAAGTCCTCCGCGCTGGCCAAGCTCGACGCCTCCGAGGCGGCACGCAAGGTCGCCGAGGACGCCGTGCAGGTGCTCGGCGGCTACGGCTACACCGAGGACTTCTCGCCGCAGCGGTTCTACCGCGACGCGAAGCTGATGGAGATCGGCGAGGGGACCAGCGAGATTCAACACCTCGTCATCGGGCGCGAACTCGGACTGTAACGGCGCGAGAACTCGTTTTCAGGTCACGGCGTCTCAGAACCCGCGACGCTCGTCGTCGTCGTCTTTCAGCTTGTCCATCGCGCGCTCGAAGTTCGCCCGGGTCGCGACGAACATCAGCGCGAGGAAGATGATACCGATGACCGACCCGAGGGTCTGGTAGCCGTTGACGTTCAGGTAGGGGAACACGATGAGGCCGTAGGCGAACAGTGCCACGAGGAACAGCCGGTTGTGTTCCTTGAGGAGGTCGACCAGTCGCCGGTAGAGTCCCGGGTCCGAGCCACGCATGCTTTCGCGTGAGTTAGGCGCGAAGCAAGGTCAATCCTCCGGACTGGCGAGACCGACTGCCGTGGCTACGCGGTGAAAAACGGGGAAGAATGCGGTATCGGGACCGTCGGTTCAGGGCCAGTTGCCGGCGTCCGTGTAGGCGTCGACGACGCGCTGGATGGCGTTGACGTAACACGCGGTGCGGAGGTTCGGGGTGTCGAAGGACTCGTAGGCCTCGGTCATGCGGTCGAAGGCGTCGACGATGATGGTCTCCAGCTCGTCGTTGACGCGCTCTTCGGACCAGTGGAACCGCTGGCGGTTCTGGACCCATTCGAAGTACGAGACGGTCACGCCGCCCGCGTTGGCGAGGATGTCCGGGACGACGTAGACGTCACGCTCGGTGAGCACGTCGTCGGCGTCGGGCGTGAGCGGCCCGTTCGCGGCCTCGACGATGATGTCGGCCTGGACCTTCTTCGCGAGGTCGCCGTCGATGGCGTTCTCGAGTGCGGCCGGGACGAGCAGGTCGACGTCCATCGTCAGCAGGTCCTCGTTGGTGAACTCCTCGGTGGCACCCTCGTAGCCCGAGACGGAGCCGGTCTCGCGCTTGAAGTCCTTGACCGCGACGGGGTCGAAGCCGTCGGGGTTGTGGATAGCGCCGGAGGAATCGGAGACGGCGACGATGTTCGCGCCGAGTTCCTCGATGAGCTTCGCGGCGATCCAGCCGGCGTTCCCGTAGCCCTGGACGGCCACGTCGGCCTGGCTGATGTCGCGGTCGAGGTAGTCGAAGACCTCACGGGCGGCGAGCATGGTGGAGCGGCCGGTCGCCTCGACGCGGCCCTCGCTCCCGCCGGACTCGATGGCCTTGCCCGTGACGACGCCGGGTTCGGTCTTGTTCTCCAGCGTCTCGTAGGTGTGCTTGATCCAGTTCATCTCGCGCTGGCCCGTGTTCACGTCCGGCGCGGGGATGTCCTTGTCCTCGCCGATGAGCGGGCGCAGCTCCGTCGCGAACGCACGAGTGACACGTTCGAGTTCGCCTTCCGAGTGCTCGGAGGGGTCGATGACGATGCCACCCTTGCCGCCACCGTACGGGATGCCGACGGTGGCGCACTTGTACACCATCCAGCCCGAGAGGGCCTTGACCTCGTCGCGGCTGACGCCCGGGTGGTAGCGGATACCACCCTTGTACGGGCCGCGGTCACCGTTGAACTGCGAGCGGAAGGCCTTGAAGCGGCCGATGGAGCCGTCGTCCATGTCGACGGTCAGGTTCGTTTCCAGCACTCGCTCGGGGTGCTTGAGGCGTTCGAGTACGTCGGTCCCGACGTCGAGATAGGCGGCGGCGTCGTCGATCTGCTCCTGGAGACTCTCGAAGGGATTGGCCTCGTCTGTCATCACCGGTTACGACTCGGGGATACGGGTTAAGCGTGGCGAAATTATAATCATAGTCCACAATTATAGCCAAACTAAGGTCCTTATATTTTCTCGGCCGCACGCGCCCGCTCCAGCACTCGTTCGGCCTGCGCGATGAGCGGCGCGTCTATCATCTCGCCGTCGACCTGGAACACGCCGCGGCCCTCGGCGTCGGCCTCGGCCTTCGCGTCGAGGACGGCCCGGGCCCACTCGATGCGGTCGTCGGCCGGCGTGAACGCGTCGTTGATGACCGGGACCTGTGACGGGTGGATGGCCATCTTCCCGTCGTAGCCGAGCTGGATTGCGAAGTCCGTCTCGTCGGCCAGTCCTTCTGTATCGGAGAAGTCGGTGTAGACGGTGTCGATGGCGTCGATGTCGTGGGCGGCCGCGGCGACGACGACCTTCTCGCGCGCGTAGAGAACCTCCGTGCCGTCGCTCGTCCGCGTCGCTCCGATGTCCGCCGAGAGGTCCTCCGCGCCGAAGACCAGTGCGTCCGTCACGTCCGCGCCAGCGATGTCCGCGGCCGCGAGCACGCCCGCCGCGGATTCCACCAGCGCGAGGACGGGCGGGGTCGCACCCTCGAAGGCGTCGTCGAGGCAGTCCACGTCGGCCGCGCCGGTGGCTTTCGGGAGCATCAGGGCGTCCAGGCGAAGGTCGCCCGCGAGTGCGTCCACGTCGGCGTCCATCCCCTCCCCGGTGGGGTTCACCCGCACGCAGACCTCGCAGTCGGGGTCGAACTCGGGGTCCGAGAGCACCTCGCGGACGGCCTCGCGGGCCTCGTCCTTGCGCTGTGGCGCGACCGCGTCTTCGAGGTCGAAGATGATGGTATCCGCACCGGTCCCGGGGGCTTTCCGCATCAGCTCCGGGCGGTCGCCCGGCGAGAACATGACGCTGCGTCTGACCATACCGGTCCTGCGCACCGGCAATATTTGAAAGGTGCCGGTTCGGGCGACCGGGCACCGACGCCCATCGCGTCGCTCCTCGACAGGAGGTGGGGTCGCGTGCCAGCCGGCCGGCGTGCACAGCCGGGGTACCCGCCCGAATAGGCAGTCAGTATCGCCGGTATCACCGAGTCCCAGAGCGGGAGCCTGCAGTCGGTCGCCACCGAGATCAAGGAGCTGTCCGAGAAGACGCAGGCGGCCGCCGAGAACGTCGAGGAACGCCTCGACCGCATCGCCGCGGAGACCGACCGCTCGGTCGCCCAGATGGAACAGACCCAGGCCGTCGTCTCCGAGGACGTCGCCGAGGTCGAACGCGCCATCGAGGCGCTCGATTCGGTGGCGGACTACGCCCAGCGCACCAACGAGGGCGTCCAGGAGATAACCACGGCCACGGAACAGCAGGCGGACTCCACCCAGGAGGTCGGCACGCTGGTCGAACGCGTCACCGAGTCCGCGACCGGCGCGACGAAAGAACCGACGCAGGCCGCGTTCCGCGCGTCGGCGAACGCGAACGCGCTGGGCCACGTCTCCGAGAGCGCGGGGCGGTTGACCGACCAGTCGCGACAGCTGCTCTCTCGGCTCCAGCAGTTCGATACGAGCGGGGGCTACGACCTGCCGGAGGCGAGGGTGCGCGAACCGAACACGGCAGAGCAGATATCGGCTGGGCAGGCCGACCCGCGAGCCTCGGACTGACGGACTCGCCCGCGCAGGAATAGCATTATCTCGGCTACCGACATCTCTCACGCATGAACGATACTTCGGGGCTTCCGGTCGGCCTGGGTGTCGCACTGGGTGCCGCCATCGGGAGCGCAATCGGTGCGGTGACCGGCGACCTGGCACTCTGGCTCAGCATCGGCATCGCTCTCGGGACTGCCATCGGGGCAGGCGTCTACGCCCAGCAGGAAGAGACCGATTCTGAGAACCCGAACTAGGGCCAGAGCCCGCGTGCCTCGTGCGCTTCGGCGACACGGGAGAGCGCGACGATGTAGGTGGCCTCACGCCAGCTCACGTCACGCGCCTCGACCTCGGCCTTCACCGCGGTCCACGCCTTCAGCATCTCCTGGTGGAGCTCCTCGTTGACGCGTTCGAGCGACCACTGGCGGCGGTTGATGTCCTGCAGCCACTCGAAGTACGAGACGGTGACACCGCCCGCGTTGGCGAGGATGTCCGGCACGACCGGGATGCCGCGCTCGGCGAAGATCTCGTCGGCGGTCGTGGTCGTCGGGCCGTTCGCCCCTTCGACGATGAGGTCTGCCTGCACGTCGTGGGCGTTCTCTGCGGTGAGGACGTTCCCGATGGCGGCCGGGATGAGCACGTCCACGTCGAGTTCGAGGAGTTCCTCGTTCGTCAGCTTCTCCGGGGCGTCGTAGCCCGACACCATGCCGGGGCGGGCGTCGTGGTCCTCGACGTCCTGCGTGTCGAGCCCGTCCGGGTCGAAGATGGCCCCGTCAACGTCGGAGACGGCGACGACCTTCGCGCCCTTCTCGTCGAGGTAGCGGGCGGCGTACGCGCCGACCGACCCGAAGCCCTGCACCGCGACCGTCGTGTCCGAAATGTCCCAGTCGTAGTACTCGATGGCCTGTTCGGCGATGATGCCGACCGAGCGACCCGGGGACTCCTCGCGGCCGTAGGAGCCACCGATGACCGGCGGCTTGCCCGTGACGACGCCGGGGATGGTCTCGCCCTCCTGCATCGAGTAGGCGTCCATGAACCACGCCATCTCCTGCGGGCCGGTGCCCATGTCCGGCGCGGGAATGTCGTGTTTCGGGCCGATGAGGTCGCGCAGTTCCTCGGCGAAGCGCCGGGTGAGCCGCTCCTTCTCGTCCTCGGAGAGTTGCTTGGGGTCGACGACGATGCCGCCCTTGCCGCCGCCGAAGGGGAGGTCCATCACGGCGCACTTCCAGGTCATCCACATCGAGAGCCCGATGCACTCCTCCTCGGTGACGCCCGGATGGAAGCGCAGGCCGCCCTTGAACGGGCCGCGGACGCTGTCGTGCTGGGCGCGGTAGCCGGTGTACACCTCGATGGAGCCGTCGTCGCGCTTCAGCGGAATCGAGACGCGCTGGACGCGGTCGGGGTGGTTGAGCCGCTCGATGGTTCCCTCGTCGACGTCGAGATACTCGGCGGCCCGGGCGAGCTGCCGGCGGGCCGTCTCCAGTGCGCTCTCTTCGTGCTGTGCTTCCTCCTCGTCGGGAGCTGTTGCTGTTGCCATTGTTCTATGGAGTCGCCGCCGTCTGGCACTGCGGGCGTGTGCGCCGTGGCTGTGGGTCGCAGTGACACGACGACGGACGAAACGGGACCGACAGACGCTGTTCCCACGCGCTGGCGGGCTGCCGGGGCATTTTCCAGACCTTCCGTGGACTCATTGATAAATAAAACGGTTTGGGTTCGCGCAGATATTACGTGCCAGAGTAACGTGCCCCGTGGGTCCGGTTCACGCGACCTGCAGAACCGCACCACATTTCACGGCCGGGTGAGAGCACTCGGGCATGCCAGGGCTCTACTACGAGGAGTTCGAGGTCGGCCAGACCATCGAACACGAGCGACGGCGGACCATCTCCGAGAGCGACAACCAGCGCTTCTGTGATATGACGATGAACCAGCAGCCGCTGCACCTCGACGAGTCGTTCGCCGCCGACACCCAGTTCGGCGAGCGACTGGTCAACGGCATCTACACCATGGCGCTCGCGGTCGGTATCTCCATCCCGGAGACCACGGATGGCACCATCGTCGCGAACCTCTCCTACGACGAGGTCTCACACCCCAACCCGGTGTTCCACGGTGACACCATCCGCGTGCAGTCGACCGTGACGGACAAGCGCGAGACCAGCGACGGCGAGCGCGGCATCGTCACGATGCACGTCGAGGTGTTCAAGCTCCCGGAGAGGACGGATAGCGAGGCGCGAAGCGCCTCGGAACAGTCGAGCGGCGAGGATGCCGAGCCGCGAGACGAAGATGAGACGCTGGTCTGCGAGTTCGAGCGGACGGTGCTCTCGCTGAAGCGCGAGAACGCCGAATAGGGACAGGAAAACTACAGCCAGCTCTCCTCCCGGAAGTACAGTATCATGATGGCCGCGATGCCAACCATCCCGAGCATGATGGCGTGGTAGGCGTAGTCCCACCCGAGTTCGGGCATCACGGAGAAGTTCATCCCGTAGATGCCGACGACGAACGTCAGCGGCAGGATGATGGTCGCGACGACGGTCAGCGTCTTCATCACCTCGTTCATGTTCATCGAGATGGAGTTGAGGTAGATGTCCCGCGCGCCCGTCACCAGGTCGCGGTACGTCTCGATGAGTTCGACCAGCTGGACGAGCTGGTCGTACACGTCGCGGAAGTACTTCTCGTGGCGCTCCTCGATGAGTTCGTCTTCCCCCCTGGCCAGGATGGCGACCGCGTCCCGGCTCGGCCAGAGCACGCGACGAATCGAGAGGAGTTCGCGCCGGAGGCTGTTGAGGTCCTCCAGCGTCTCCATGCCGGTCGCACCCACGACCTCCTCCTCGACGGCCTCGATGTCGTCTTCGACCTCGTCGATGAGGCCGAAGTAGTCGTTCGTGACGTTGTCGAGGATTCGGTAGGCGGTGAAGTCCGGCCCTCGCGAGAGGATGCGCTGGTCCTCGCGCGTAACCGCGTTCCACACCTTGCCGACCGCCCGAAGGGTCGTGAGCGAAAGCGTGACGAGCCAGTCCTTTCCGATGAAGAGCCCGACCGTCTCGGACCTGACCTCCTCCTCGAACGTGGTGTCGCCAGCCCGGAGGACCGCAGTCTTCACCAGCGTGAACACGTGGTCGGGGAACACCTCGGTCTTCGGTCGGACGTCGTTGCGAACGTCGTCGAGTTCGAGTTCGTGGATACCGAAGGTGCCCGCGACGTCCTCCATCTCCTCCGGTGTGGCGTCGCTGACGCGAATCCACGTCGTCCCGTCCGCCGCCTTGGCCTCCGCGAGGTCCTCGTGGTCGTTCACGCCGCTGCTGTCGAACACGTGCGACTGGATGGTCACTGGCCCTCACCTCGCCCGAAGTCGCTCCCGACAGCGGCCAGGGTGAGGCCTATCATCACGCCAGTCACGGAGAAGGCCCGTCCCGGATAGGGCGCAACCACCCCGATACCATAGCCCACCAGTCCCAGCACCGTGAGTGCGGCCCCGGCCACGAACGTCCGGTTCATGGTCGGCAGTGTCGTGCCGACGACAAAAACGTTGCCTGCCGACCGAACCGGCGTCGCGGAGCCCGCGAGAAACCGAGAGAGGGATAGTACTCCGGTCCACAGGGTCGGTCATGAGCACAGCCCAGCGTCTGTTCGGCCTCGACCCCCGGCCATTGTCGGCCGTCTGGAAGCTCGCGGGGGCGGACCTCGTCGTCCTCGCCGCGCTCATCACGGTCGGCGAACTTCGCCACGGCGTGAACCCGATTACGGCACCCGTCGCCGTCGCAGAGACCATGTTCCCCTTCCTGGTCGGCTGGTTCCTCGTCGCGACGCTCGTCGGGGCGTACGGCGACCGCGCCTTCGCGGGCGGGATGGCGTCGGCACGACTCGCCGCGGGAGCCTGGATCGGCGGCGCGAACATCGGCCTCATGCTCCGTGCCTCGCCCTACTTCTCGGGGAACTCCCCGTGGACGTTCATGCTCGTGATGACCGGCCTCGGCGCGGTCGTGTTCGGTCTCGCGCGCCCGCTCGTCGTGGGCTGGCTGGTCGAATAATCGAACACACCGTTTTCAGCGCCGACTCAGCACCAGACTGGCCAGTCCGCCGAACAGGCCGATACCCGACAGCGCGAGGAACAGTGCGCCGGTGTCTGCGAAGGTGAGCAGTGCGCCCGCGAGGACACCGCCGAGTGCGCCGACACCGAACACGCCGAGGTAGGTGTACCCGTAGGAGAGTCCGCGCGTGCCAGCGGGCGTGTGTTCGGCGACAGCAGCCTGGTAGAGCGGCTGGACGAGGAACAGGAAGAACCCGAGGACGGCACACAGCGCCAGGAAGGCGTAGATGCCGAGGTCGGCGACCGGCAGGAAGACGAGCGCGATAACCGCCAGCGCGGGGAACGCGATTCTGAGCGCCTTCGCGGGCTCCATCCGGTCGGTCAGTCGCCCGCCGACGTACTGGCCGGCGATACCGACCATCAGGAGCCCGGCGTAGACGTACCGGGCGGGTTCGAGCTCCTGACCGGCGAGCTCGATGGGGTCGAACGAGGGGAACCCACCGAGGATCTCGGGCAGGAACGTCAGGACCCCGCGGTAATACAGCCCAGAGGCCATGACGATGGCGAAGATGACGAGGAAGCCGCCGGCGAACAGCGCCCGACTGCCCGCCAGGAACTCCGAGAGCGAGGAGACGCTGTCGGCCTTCGAGTCGCCGCCGTCTGCCACAGCGGCGCGTTCGTCCACGTCGATGCGGGTCGCGACGGTTGCGGCGAGGAGCGCGGGGACCGCCAGGGCGAGGGCGACCTGCCGCCAGTCGAGGACGAGCAGGAGCGTCGCCGTCAGTAGCGGCCCGAGCGCGATGCCGAGGTTCCCGGCCATCCCGTGGTAGGCGAACGCCGAGCCGCGTTCCTCGGTCCCGCGGCTGATGAGCGAGAGCCCGGAGGGATGGTAGACGCTGGCGGCAGCCCCCCAGAGCAGCAGTGCCAGGGCGACGACGGGGATACCCGGCGCGACAGAGAGGAGCGCGAATGCGCCACTCATCCCGACCAGACAGCCCACGATGAGACGCTTCGACCCGACGACGTCCGCGAGCACGCCACCCGGGAGCGCGCCGAGGCCGAACAGGCCGTAGCCGACCGCGGTGACGAGCCCCAGGGTCGCCTCGGTCGCACCGAAGCTGCCCGGCGCGAGCCAGACGCTCACGAAGATGGGGATGGAGAGTTCGTAGGTGTGGACCATCCCGTGCCCGACCATCACGAGCGCGACGATCGCGCGGTCGTTCCGATTCACGGACGTGTGGTCGTGAGTCGGTCGGTAAAACGCATCGGTTCCGGCATCGAGCGAAAGCAGAAAACATATATTGGGTATCCTGCACCAGAGGTAAATTCTGAAAAATCGCAAGACAGCGTCGAGTTATGCAACCTGAATCAGGCCCATAAGTTATGGATAACACATGCACTATTTATGAATCAGCCATAGATGTCCTATCTCGCTCCTATAGGCGAAAGTTTTATATTCTCATTCCCCATATTTTCTAATACATTATGACTGGGTATTACGACCTCGTTCTAGGGCTGATTCCGCTCGCACTCCTCGGTGGCACCGGCGCACTCACCACACTCACGACCCTCCAGCTGGAGGCCGCCGTTCCCATCGCCGCACTCACTGCTGCCCTGCTCATCGGACACGCGATGTTCGTCCGAGGACCGGTCGACTCCATCACCACGCAGACGGACACCACCAACACGCCGTCCGCGCCCGCGCCCAACGCCGACTGACCAACGTACCCAGCATACGCCTTTTTACCGCTGGCTATCGATTCGCCGACCATGACGAACGCGCTGTTCCTGACCAGTGACGACGTCGCCGGACTCGCCGAACCAGCCGAGTACGTCGATGCCGTCCGAGACGCCTACCGCCAGCGCGGCGAGGGCGCGCCCGCGAAACCACGGACCACACTTCGGAACGACGACCCGCCGGGGATGCTGTTCAGCTACTCCGCGGTGCTTCCCGAGACGGGTGCCATGGGCGGCTACATGTACTCCGCCGGCTTCGGCCAGGTCGACGCGTGGTTCATGACGCCGCTGTTCGACGCCGACTCCGGCGAGCCGCTGGCCCTCATCGACGGTGCGAGCATGAACCCGTACAAGACCGGAGCCGCAGGTGGGGTCGCGGTCGACGCACTCGCCCGCGACGACGCCACGAAGCTCGCGGTCATCGGGACCGGCGCGCAGGCCCGGGGGCAGCTCAAGGCCACGATGACCGTCCGGAACATAGAGACCGTGAACGTGTTCTCCCCGACGAAGGAGAACCGCGAGGGCTTCGCGGCCGAGATGAACGAACACTACGACGCCTCGGTCGCTGCGGTCGCCTCCTCGGCCGCGGCGGTCGAGGATGCCGACGTGGTCATCACGGCGACCACCGCCTCGGAACCCGTCTTCGACGGCGACCTGCTCGAACCGGGCACCCACGTCACCGCGATGGGACAGTACCACCCGGAGAAGCGCGAACTCGACCACACGACCATCGAGCGCGCCACGTACGTCCCGGACCTCCGCGAGCGCGTCACGCAGGACGCCGGCTCGTTCATCAGCGCGATGGAGGCCGGCGTGGTCGACGAGGACCACATCCATGCCGAACTCGGCGAGGTCGTTGCCGGCGAGGCACCCGGCCGAGAGAGCGACGAGGACATCACCGTGTTCGACTCCGGTGGGACCGGCATCGAGACGACCGCCGCCGCCTACATGCTCTACGAGAAGGCCGTCGCACAGGACCTCGGCCAGGAGATCAGCATCTCGCCAGCCAGCGAAGCCCTGACCGGCGAGTGAGCGGTCAACCGGGCACGAACGCGGTCACGAGGTTGTGCTCGATCCGCTGCAGGTGCTCGCTGACGGTCCCGGGTGCGAGGTCCAGCGCTGCCGCGAGTTCCCGGTGGGTCGTCCCCCGCGGCACGTCGTAGTAGCCGGCCGCGACGGCCGTCTCGAGGATCTCTCGCTGGCGCTCGGTCAACACTGTCGCGAGCGATGGCGTCGAACGCCGGTATCGGCCGGTCCGTTCGAGCGTCACCGTGACCGCCGACGGAATGGCTGCGACCGCCTCGGCCAGTGCGTGACTCGTCCCGACGAACGTCACCCGCGCCTCGGGGACCCCATCGACCGCGACGAACTCGACCGGCCATTCGAGCACGACGGCGTGGTCGAAGAGGATACCCAGGAGGTCGTCCATGAGCGGCGACGCCTCGTAGTGGACGTACGCGATACCCGACTCGGAAACCTCGAACTCGTTGACCGCCGCCGACTGCTGTAACACTTCGCGAGCGAGTTCGAGGTCGCCGCGCAACTGTATCAACTCGGCATAGCCGTCGTCACCGACCGGGTTGATGTAGTGGAGCGCCTCGACGGCCACGTCCGGCGTGGTCGCGAAGGCGTCGTACAGTGGATGGAGCCCGGTGTCTTCCCAGGTGAGCGCCACGGTCGTGCTCCGCATCTCGCTGCGTGTTCGAGTGGTGAATATAAATACACCTGGCATGCTCGGAGGAATCCTCACCGCAGGCGGACCCCAACGACTGGTGTATGTCACACACGTCGATTCGACCCCTCGCACTGCTGTTGCTCCTCGTCACCGGGTTGCTCGTGTCGCTCGCGCCGTGGGGCCCCATCGAGACCCGGTCGTTCGCACACCTCTCGCCCGCGGTCTACTGGGGATTCAACGGCTTCCTGATCGCGCTCGGCCTCGCCAGCATGGCGACGGCCTCCCGGCTCTGGCGGGGGCGGCGGGTCGCTGTGCCGGCGGCGATGGGGCTCGCCGTCCTCTACGTCCTCGTCTACCTGCTGGACCTGCTCGCCGTCTTCCCCACGTCGCCGGACGCGATGCCGCCGCTGTTGCTGGCTATCGAGGTCGTCGATACCGTGCTGGCGGTTGCAGTGGTCGTCTACGGGTACAGTCTGTGGCGGGCCTCCCCCTCGTCGAGCACCGGGGCAGCCCGGGCGGAGTGAGGGGACTCGCCGCGCCGACGGCCACCCGATACTTTCTTATCGTACAGTGGATACCTGATGAACGACATGTCCCGCGAGACCACCTGGAACGACGTGTACGCGGTCGGCGATCGCTTTCGCACGTTCGACCAGCCGTGGGCTATCGCGGGCGGGTGGGCGCTCGATTGCTTCCTCGGCGAGCAGACCCGGTCCCACGGGGACGCCGAGGTCGCGGTGTTCCGGGAGGACCAGCACGCCCTGCGCGAGCACCTCTCGGACTGGACGTTCGAGGTGGCAGTCCCCGGGGAGGAGCGGACGGAACCGTGGGCAACCGGGGAGTGGCTGGAACTCCCCCGGCACGAACTCCACGCCCGCAACGAGGCGTTCGAACTCCCGCATCTGGAGTGCCTGCTCAACGAGCACGATGGCGAACGGTGGACCTTCCGCCGTGATTCCCGGGTGACTCGCGACCTCGAGAAGGTCGTCCGTGTCTCGGAGACGGGGATGCCGTATCTCGCCCCCGATATCGTCCTCTGCTACAAGCTCCCGATATTCGGCGAGCACGACGAGGCCGACTTCGACCGCGTGTTCCCACAGCTCGCCCCCGAACCCCGCGGCTGGCTCCGGGAGGCGATTCTCACCGTCGACCCGGACCACCACTGGCTGCGCGCGTTCGAGTGAGCTGGCTCCCGGACTCAGACGCTGTCGGTCACTCCGCCGTCGACCCGGACGTTCTGCCCGGTGACGTAGCTCGCCGCGTCCGAGGCCAGGAAGCCGACGACGTCGGCTATCTCGTCGGTTCGCGCCGACCGACCCATCGGAATCGCTTCCCGGGTCGCCTCGTCAATCTCGTAGCTGTCGGTGTACCCCGGCAGCACGCTGTTCATCCGGATGTTCTCGCTGGCGTAGCGGTCGGCGTAGAGCTTGGTGAACCCGCCGAGTCCGGCCCGGAGCACCGACGAGACGGGGAAATCGAGCGACGGTTCGTACGCAGAGAAGGTCGAGATGTTGACGATGCTGCCGCCGCCCTGTTCCTCGAACACTGGCGTGACGAGACGGGCCATCCGGACGGTGTTGAGCAACACGAGGTCGAGCCCCTCGTGCCACTCCTCGTCCGTGATGTCGAGCAGGTCGCCGGTCGCGGGGTGACCGGTGTTGTTGACGACCACGTCGACCCGCCCATACCGGTCGGTCGCTGCATCGACAAGGGCTTCGAGGTCTGCCGGGTCGGTGACCGACCCCTCGAAGCCGACGCCGCCGAGGTCGTCGGCCACGTCCCGCGCTGCGCCCGATTTCGAGAGCAGTACGGGCGTGTAGCCGTCGTCAGCCAGCCTGCGGGCGCAGGCCGCACCGATGCCACGTCCTGCCGCGGTCACGATCGCGATTTCGTCGTCCATGGGTGGGGTTCGTCGGTGCGGTAGATGTCACTTTGGGCAGTGGCGTCGAGACCCGCGAAAGACCGCAGCAACAGGGCGCGATTACAGTCCGAGCGCCGCCATCAGCGGGATGCCGGCGGCGAGCGCACCGACGAGGTAGCCACCGATTGCGCCGCCGTTCAGGAGTGGAAGGCCAGCGTGTGCCTTTCCCTTCAGGACCATCCAGAGGAGGATGAGCAGGCCGACGATGGTCCCGATCATCGCGGTGAGTGCGGGCAGGTTCAGGAGGATGGGGTCCGAGATGAGTGGGGTGACGGTGTCCGTCGCGCCGCTGTGGAAGTACGCCGCGCTGGCGACGATGATGGTCGGCATGACGGCGTCACCGAGCCCGATGAAGAGGGCGTCACGGTCGAGGGCACCGTCCGACTCCGGTCCGGGGTCGGATTCGGGGTCGTCTGCCCCCTCGGGAGTGCCGTTCCCGTCGGCCGCAACGGTCTCCCCGTCGGCTGGGTCGTCCCCCTCGTCGTCACGTTCCGCCGAGAGTTCGAGGAACGAGAAGGACAGAGTAGTCGGGATGACGAGGATGACGGGGACCTTCATCTCCATGACGCCCTCCGCGAGCGTGAGCATGTGCTCGGTTCCATAGACGGAGATGGCGTCGTACACTGCCAGAATCGTCAGGAGGACGATGGCGGGGAACAGCCCGAAGCTGATGCCGAACAGGCCGGCCGCGGCCGACCCCATCACGACGCCGGCGGTGTCGATGACGTACCACTCGGGGTAGACGAGCAGGCCGAGGGCGACGACGCCACCGGCCGCCACCGCGACGGTCGTTGGCATGAACGTCTCGAAGACGTAGTAGGAGAGCATGCCGCTGGTGAGGATGATGAACCCGCGGATGAGCCACTGGAGGTCGAACTTGAACGCGGCCAGCATCCCGGCGGTCGCCACGAGGATGGCACCGATGTAGACGATACTGTTGGTCGCGTCCTGCGGGTTCTCGACGACCTGTCGGCCGCCCTCTTTGAACGGCTCGACGAGCGAGAGCGCACCGAGTTGCACCAGCACGAAGATGGTGACGGCGAGGCCGACGGCCCCGAAAATCCGATAACGGTCGTTCATGCCACGACCTTTCGGCCCGCGCTATTTCGGCCTTGCGTTCGCGTATCCTCCCTTCAGTCGGCCGATTACCGGGCGTACAGCGTCTGCCCGAGCAACAGTGCCGGGTCGGTGTCGCCGGAGACGGCGACGTAGGGGCGCGACACCGGCCCGAACACGTCGACGACGCGGCCGACCGTGTCCAGGGACTCGTCGATGACCGTCTCGCCCATGCGGGGGTGGTCCTCGCCGTCGGTGCGGGCGATGGCGAGGCCCTGGGCGGACCGGACGACCGTCCCGACGCGCTTCATTCGCGGAGGGCGTTGACGTAGGCCGCCACGGCCTGTACGATGTCGTTCTTCGAGTCGTCCGTCGGGTTCTTCACGAGGACGCGACCGCGGCCCTCGTAACCCTCGCGTGGATACGCCACGTCGCGTTCGATGCGGGCGTCGTACCCGACCTGCTGGACGGCCTTCGCGATCTCTTCGACGGTCGGTTCGGAGACGGCGAGGTCTGCAGGGACGCGCCGTCCACCGGACCGGGAGAGTTCCGCGTCGAGGTACGCGGGCCAGATGACGTTCTCGACCATGTGCGGTCGGACGGGGTCACCCGGTATCGGCCTTTCGGACTCTCCGCGTCGAGTTGGGGGAAAAAGAGACCCGTCAGTCGCGACGGGCGAGCGCGCCGAGGGCGGTCAGTGCGGCGACGGCACCGACGGCGGTGAAGCCGGGTGAGCCGTTGGATGCGGGCTCCGCCGTGGTCTCGGTGCTGGCGGTCGTACTCATCGCCGTCGTCGACTCGGCGGTTGCCGTGGTTCCGGTCGAGACCTCCGCCTCACCGCGGACGCTCGCGTTGGCCTCCGCGTAGGCGTCGGGGTACCAGGTCTGTGAGAGCTGGCGCATCACGAGGAAGCTGCGCGGTGCGGGCTGGCTCACGCGGTTCTCGTCCATGACGATGGTCTGGTTCTGCTGGACCGCCATCGTGTTCTGGTAGGCCTCGGAGTCGGGGATGCGCGGTTCGGGCTGGCCGCTGTTGAGGAGCAGCCATTCGACGCTCATGTTGGCGACGACCTCGGGGTTGAGGCGGGCGTAGCCGGCACTGGAGTACTCCAGGTCAGCCTCCGCCGCGAGGTTGGTCGCACCCGCAGTGGTCATGAGGTCGGAGATGTACGTGTTCGGCCCGGGGGTCGAGCCGTAGAAGACGTACAGGGCCTTCTTCGGCTCCTGGCCTTCGGCCGCCTGCTCGACGACCTTGCGCTCGGTCTCCATCCAGTCGACCGTCTCGGCGGCCCCGTCACAGGCACCGACGAGCTTGCCGGTCAGTTCCGTCTTCGCGATGACGTCGTCCAGCGAGCTGGCCGACTCGTACTTGTACACCGTGATGTCGGCCTGGCGGAGCTTCTCGACCTTCTCGTCGGGAACGATGTTCGCCGCGAGGACGAGGTCGGGCTGCTGGGCGATGACCTTCTCGACCGAGATGAAGGCGTAGCCCGAGCCGGAGATGTTCGCGGTCGTCTCGGCACCGTCGAGGTACTTGGCGTACTGGGTCGTCCCGACGACCTTCGCCTGTGCGCCGATCTCCCACATCGTCTGGGCCGCGGCGGGGCCGGCCGTGACGACGCGGTCGGGTGCGTCTTCGAGCGTGACTTCGGTTCCCGTCGCGTCGGTCGCGGTGAACGGGAACGAGCAACCTGCCGTGGTGGCGTCGTTGGCTGGTGTCGCGGCGGCCGGCGTCGCGACGACGCCGAACGACGAGATGACCAGCAGTGCTGCGACGAGCAGCGTCCGTGTTCCTGTCATCACACCCAACTCGCCACGTATGCAATAAGTATTTACCTAAAGCAAGTGCATTTGCGAAGTAGACACGACAGTATGGAGACGCGGACGAAGACGGTCGGCTGGTCGGCGGGTCTGACGGCGCTGTTAGCCCTCACGACGGTCGTCTGTGCCGCGGTCGGCCCCGTCTCCATCGACTACCTCACCGTCGCGAAGGTCCTCCTGAACCAGCTCTCCCTCCCCACCGGCGTCACCCTCGCGGGTGGTCTCTCCCTCCAGACGACCTCGCTCTTCCAGTTCTCAGTGCCCAAGACCGCGAGCGTCATCGTCGCGAGCGTCCGGCTCCCGCGTATCGCGCTGGCCGCCACGGTCGGCTTCTCGCTCGCGGCCGCCGGGACGGTCATGCAGGGCTTCTTCCGGAACCCCATGGCAGACCCCTCTATCGTGGGCGTCTCCTCCGGCGCAGCCGTCGGCGCGGTCAGTGCCATCGTCCTCCCGCTCTCGGTCCCCTTCGGCATCGAGGGCGCGGCCTTCGTCGGTGCCATCCTCACCGCGTTCCTCGTCTACGCGCTCGCGACCGAGCGCGGCCGGACCCCGGTCGCAACCCTCCTGCTCGCAGGGGTCGCCATCCAGACGTTCCTCGGGGCGGTCGTCTCGTTCCTGCTTGTCACCAGCGGCGAGAGCCTGCGCGAGGCCCTGTACTGGCTGATGGGCGACCTCAGCGCGGCCACCTGGGGCGACGTGACCTTCGCCGGCGGCATCGGTCTCGTCGGATTCGTCCTCCTCCTGCCCTACACGAACGACATGAACGTCCTCCTGCTCGGCGAGGAGGACGCACACCACCTCGGCATCGCGGTCGAGCGGACCAAACTGCTGTTGCTCACGCTCGCGAGCATCGTCACCGCGGCCGGGGTCGCAGTCGCCGGCGTCATCGGCTTCGTCGGCCTCGTGGTCCCGCACATGCTGCGCCTCGTCGTCGGGCCGGACCACCGTATCCTGCTTCCGACGAGCGCGCTTGCCGGCGCGTCGTTCCTGGTGGCGACCGACACGGTCGCGCGTTCGACCGCCGAGATACTGCCCGTCGGCATCGTGACCGCGGCGCTTGGTGCGCCATTCTTCCTGTTCCTGCTCAAGCGCCGGGAGGTGCACGCGCTATGATAACCGTCGACGGCGTCACCGTGGCCTACGGTGACGCGACGGTGCTCGACGACGTCTCGCTGTCGGTCGATTCCGGCACGTTCGTGGGCCTCGTCGGGCCGAACGGGGCGGGCAAGACGACCCTCTTGCGGGCGATGAGTGCAGCCCTCACACCCGAATCCGGGACGGTCGAGGTCTGTGGGGAACCCATCCACGACCTCTCGGCGAGGGCAGCGAGTCGGCAGGTCGCGGTCGTCCCGCAGGACACGACCGTCTCGTTCTCGTTCCCCGTGCGCGACCTCGTCGCCATGGGCCGCACCCCGCACCGCTCGCGGTTCACGACCGCCACGCCCGAGGACCACCGGGCCGTCGACGAGGCCATCGAGCGCGTCGACATCGCGGACCTGGCGGCCCGGCCGGTCGACGAGCTGAGCGGCGGCGAACGGCAGAAGGTCGCCATCGCGCGAGGCCTCGCACAGGAGACGCCCGTGCTCCTGCTGGACGAACCGACCGCCAGCCTCGACGTGAACCACCAGGTCGAGACGCTCGAACTCGTCAGGGAACTCGTCGCCGACGGGAAGACCGCCGTCGCGGCCATCCACGACCTCTCGCTGGCGGCCCGGTACTGCGACGAACTCGTCCTGCTGGCTGGTGGGGACGTGGTCGCATCGGGCGAACCCGACAGCGTCCTCACCCGGCCACGCCTGCGCGAGAGCTTCGACGCCGAGACCGTCCTCACCCGGAACCCCGTCACCGAGAGCGTGACGGTGACACCACTCGCTCGCCCGGTCGAGTCGCTCGACTGTTCGGTCCACCTCGTCGGGAACGGGTCGGTCGCGGCGCGAACCCTCGAACGACTCGCCAACGCGGACGCCGAGGTGTCGGTCGGTCCGGCCCCGCCAGGTGACGCCCTCCTGGAGACCGCACGCCTGCTCGGAATCGATTCCCTGCTCGCGAATCCCTATGCGGCACTGGAGGAGGAAACGGTCGCATCGCTCCGCGCGCACATCGCCGACGCGGCGGTCGTCGTCCTCGCCGAGCCCTACCTCTCGAACGGGAACCGTGCGGTCCTCGATGCCGTCGACTCGGTCGATTCGCTCGTCGTCGTCGAGGACGGTCCCTGGCGGTCACACGTCGCGAGCGACCTGCACAGCGACTACTCCCGCATGCGTGCGGCCGCGACCATCACCGACCCCGAGACCGTCGGGATTGCTGTCCGGGCCACGCAGAGCGCCGAGCAACTGGCAGACTTCTATCAAGACTGAAATAGTTCGGGGGAGAACTCCCACCGATGCGCTCCCTCCCCGCTCTCGCGCTCGCTTTCGCCATCGTCCTCGCCGGCTGCGGGAGCCTTGGCCCGACCCAGGAGACTCGCCAGCCCTTCTCCGTCGAGGGGACCGGGCAACCAGCCGAAGTCGAGGACACCACGACCGCCACCACGGCGGTCCCGCAGTTCGACCCCGACCCGACCGCGAACGACCTTGGTGACGTTCGCGACATGCTCTCGGCCCAGCAAC
The DNA here is from genome assembly GCF_051207375.1 of Haloarchaeobius pelagicus. NCBI lineage: Archaea > Methanobacteriati > Methanobacteriota > Halobacteria > Halobacteriales > Halorubellaceae > Haloarchaeobius > Haloarchaeobius pelagicus. The sequence continues at coordinate 1,354,379 of NZ_JBPJZD010000001.1, forward strand.
GCGTTCTCGAGAACACGAGCTACCGAGTCCACCACGTCTACAGGGCCATCTACGACAACGGGACAGTCCATCAGGAGCGCCGTGACAGCGGGGCCTTCACCGCGAACGAGTCGCGCTACTACGTCGAGTTCTACCTGGACGGGACGGCGTTCCCCCGTCCGAGCAACGTAAGCGTCTACGCCGATGGGACCCGGGGATTCGTCCGGCAGCCCAGCGAGAACGGGACGACAGTGAATGTCCCCCAGGTAGAATCGACGGGCGAACCGATTCGGCCCGTGGACCTCGGTGTGTTCCGCGGGAAAGGCGAGGTGATGAGTTTCCTCTACCAGGGCTTTGCGGGCATGAACGTGACGAGCGTCACCGAACTCGACCGTATCCCGTCTGGGCTTGAGGGGCCACTCTACCGGGTCCAGTCCGAGACCGTCGAGAGCCCACAGCTCCTCGCACAGGGGCCGAACGGCACGGTGAGAAACGCCAGTTTCGAGGCCATCGTCGACCATCGCGGGTTCGTCTACGAGTATCGGCTGACGTTCGAGACCGAGACGGACGCCGGCGACCCGGTGTTCATCGAGCGCCGACTGGTCTACCGCGACCTCGGACAGACGACGCTCACGCGGCCAGACTGGGTGGACGAGTACACCGTGGACAACACGACGACGACCACGGCACCCGCCAGCACAACCTTGATGCACGCCCCTTGCTAACCCGAAACAATGCGAGTCCGACAGGTCGCCGTCCTCGCGCTCCTCATAGCGCTGGCTGGCTGTGGCGGCCTCGCGGACGACGGGACCACGCGAGCACCGTTCTCTGTCGAGCAGACCGCCGAGCCGACAGCGACCGTCACCGAGTCCGCCACCCGAGCCGTCTTCGACCCGGATCCGAGCCGCGACGAGGTCGGGAACGTCGGTGTGTTGCTCGACACCCACGAGCGCGCCCTCGACGGGACGGGGTATCGCGTCACCGCGGTCTACCGCGAGACGTCCTGGAACGGAACGGTGCGTCGCGAACTGGTCCGCGACGGCTCCTACCCCGCGAATCGGTCTCGGTACCGGTACTACGAGCGAGCCGAGGGCACGACTGTCGGGCCGACCCAGGAGACGCAGCTGTTCGCCGATGGCCACACCGTCTACAGTCGCCGGACCATCGGTGACCAGACCGACGTGACCGTGCTCCGCGACTCCGACGGGACCCCGTTCTCACCGACCGACCTGGGTATCTTCCGGGGCCAGCAGACCGACGTCCTCGCGGTCGCGTTCGAGGCGGTCGCCATCGAGAGCGTGGACCGACTCGGCCACGCACCCCGCGGTGTCGACGACCCGCTGTACCGGCTTCGCGGAGACACGGTCAGGGACCGGGCCCAGCTCAGCATCGATGCGGACGCCTCCATCCGCGACGCCAGCCTCGACCTCATCGTCGACGAGGACGGGCTGATTCGCGAGTTCACGTTCAAGTACATCACGACCAGGGACGGGCAAACGGTCACCGTCCTACATCAACTCGTCTACCGTGACGTGGGGACGACGAGCATCGAGCGCCCCGCGTGGACCCAGAACGCGACAGCCGGACGGCACCCATAGGAGCCGAAACCGACCGATACCCCCCACGGGCAGAAACCACCTGCCACGAGAGCGGAAGCTATTACTCTGACCTCTCAGTATCTTTGGCTGTCTTCTTCAGGGCCGTAGCTGCGGGACCGTCCCGGAGCTGGCCGGTCGCCGGCCGAGACCCGGCGGTCGCATGACCATCGACGGTCGCCGCGCCGTCTGCAAGCACGTCCTCGAGAACGCCGACCGAGAACCACTCGCCCTGGGGCGAGTGCTGGGAGGCCCTCGTCGACGACTGGCTCGACAGACTCGCCGAGACGCCACACGAGGACCTTCGGGACGCCATCTGCGAAGCCACTCGTCGTGCGACCGAGAAAGGGTGGTTCGATGGTGTAGATCCGGTTCTAACCCACGCCGACGCCGGTCCTGCCAACGTCCGGTTCACCGACAGCGACGAGGCGCTGCTCGTCGACTGGGAAGGAGCCATGGCATTCCCCGGGGAGTACGACCTGGCGAGGGCCTGTCTCGACTTCTTCGACCTGCCCCACGCCGTCGCGTCGGGAACGCTCCGGGAAGCCCTGTTCGATGGGTACCGGGCCGTCGGGTCGCTTCCCCCGCGCTCTCATCGACGGCGATGCCTGTACAGGGCGACGCTGACGGCGAAGTTCCTCCCTGGTGGCGTTCGCGCTGCCGAAGCGGGTCACATCGACGCGGATCCCGCCGAGTTCCGCGAAGCGCTCAGGACCTACGCCTGGCGGCAGCTGGAGGCCGTGAACGCGGAATTCTGACTCGGCCGATTCTGGATTCGGCCACCCCAATTCTGTATAGCGAGATTTGGTTTATGAGTCTGGTGTCGAACAGCGAGCAGTGGCGAGATTCGATGAAGCAGCATCGAGTGTATCCGAAAAATCGACTCAGAGCAGGGAGTAGACGTTCGCCTCGTACACTTCGCGGACTCGGTCGCCCCAGTTGTGGGTGTACGTGTCGATGATATCGCTCGCCACGTCGCCGCGAAGGTACTTGACGATACCACGGTCGCCGGTCCGGTCGCGCAGATGAGTGGTGAAGAAGTGCCGGAAGTAGTGCGGAGTCACGTTCTCGGCGGCCCCACCCCCTGTTCGGTACCAGCCGTGCTCCCTGGCGTGGGTCTCGACGATATGGCGCACGCCCTGGGGGGTGATTCGTTCGCCCCAGTCGCTCGACGTCGAGCAGAACAGCGGCTCTGCGGGTGAAACCGCGTCGGGACGGATCGCCAGCCACGCCACGAGCACCCGCTTCAGTTCGTCGTCGACCGGAACCACGGTCGAGCGCTTTCGCTTGTTGGCCGCGGTCCGCTCTTCCCCGTGGTACTCCTCGCTGTGGGCCGGTTCTGCCGGGACGAAGATGGAATCCGGGCGGCCCTCTAATTGGACACGACCACCGAGGTCGTACTCGGATTCGACAGCCGGAACCGCCAACGAGACGTCTCGCAGGTCAAGATTACAGAGTTCGCCGACACGCATCCCGGTCTTGAGGAGGCTCACGACCAGCGCACGCTCCAGCGGATGCCCGATATCGGCGACGAAGCCCCGCATCTGGTCGACGGTGAGCTCCCGTCTCGTCGGGTCCTTGTCGATGGACTCGTTCATCTCCTCGACGACCAGCGCCATGGGGTTCGACTCGAACTCTCCGACCTGGGTCATGTAGGCGTAGAACCGGTGGACGTAGGAGGCGTAGGAGGCGACCGTACTCGGTGCGTGCTCGCCTCGCAGGGAGTGGACCCACGCCATGCACTGGCGTCTATCCGCGTCTGCTGGCGTCACCGAGCCGCCGCCGGGACCAGCCTCGGGGTCGGCCAGGAACGCCTCGAACCGCCGGAGGACCCGTTCGTAGGCCTCCTGCGTCCGTTTCGCCTTCCCGTGGTAGGTCTGGTCCTCGAGAAAGTACGCGACTGAATCGGCCATCTCAGGCATCCTCTGTCGGCACGTAGCCGCCGTCTCGACCGCTGTACCTGACACGCCCGTCAGCCTGGAGGTCCTGGAGTGCGCTGTCGAGCCGGTCCTCGATGTCGTCGCTCACTGCGGCCAGCAGTTCGTCCCAGGTACAGGGCCCCTCAGCAGAATGGAGGATGTCGACGACGCGTTCGTCGAGGTCGCCGCCGTCGGAGTCACCCGATACGGTGTCACTCTGGTCCCCTTCGGCCCCACTATCGGGTGAGTCGGGCAGGTCGAACTTCCGTCGGCCGGCCTGGACCATCGCCCGGACGAACTCGCTCTGGCTCATGTCGAGCTCGTCGGCGTGGTCGGCCCACTCCGCTTTCTGGTAGCTCGGCACGTAGGTCTTCACCACCGACCGACTCGTGTCCTGTTGGCTCATCGACACCACCCGGTGGACCATGATATATCATGCTTCACTCCCTGTGTCTGGAAGGGTGTCTTCCCCGGTCGAACCCCAGGGGTTGCGTGCTTCGAATGGGGCTGTAGACACACCCCCATTTGCAGCAATAATTGCCTATTATTGGTTGGCGTGGTTGGTGGCGTGATCGGGTGCAGATTCGACCGGGCTCGCGGCTCGCAAGATTGGTTCGCTCGACGCTGTCGCTGGCCCGCCGCGAGAGCAGCGCGAGACCGGTCCGAAACGATATCAAAAATCTGGTAGCTTCTCGACATGCGGCTCTGGCCAGACCGACTCACCCCCGATACTTCAATGTGTCCCACATTTCGGGATAAGAGCCCTTATCTTCCCGAGTGGGGCTGCATTTTCGGCGGCAGAATGCACTTATCAAAATATTTGGACCCGCATTTTGGGATGCATAGTACTACAAATCCACATACAATAAGAGAAATCTGTTGTTCCGGAAGCGACGAATCACGTGGTTGGGTAGGTGAATCTGGGCAGGGTAGTCAGCTCACAGGCCACCATGTTATATTTGATAACTAGTAGATTCGACCCGAACTTCGTGCTGACGTGAGCGCACCGAGGGCGATTTCGAGGGGTTCCTGCGCAGCCTGCCGACACCAGATTGGCCCTGTCACCTGGACTGGTGCAGGGTGGGTCTCGATGACGTCTAGTCCTCGGTCGGTGGCCCTACCCCACCGGGCGAACTCGTCGAGAGCTCGGGCCGATCAGAGCCACACCACGATGACTGGCCGAGTTCGGTTTCGAATCGAGCCCTCGCGGCGTCTCGGAACCTTCCGAGGTACGGATCAGAATCTGAGTGCGAAGAGAGCGATGGCTCAGAGCGAGTGTCATACGCCCCGAGTTCGTCGTTGAACGGGGACTGTGATACTCTCGACAGGCCACTTCTTCTCCCCAATATCAGGGCTAGAGCGCGTTTTCTAGCTTGTTTTGGCCCTCTCTTCGCTCTCACGAAGAAACGACACAGCGGCCAACTGAGCGGTTTCTGGGGCGTTAGCGTCGGTCCAGCGCCCAGCGAACTCGTCGTAGTACGGGCTCGTAAATCCCATGTCGCTATACAGAATGCCACCCCGGACGGACGAAAAGTCGCTTCCAGAAATCGGTCAGTTCACGGCCAGCGCCGTATCGAGTTCGGCCGTTTCGAACAGCGTCTTGACGGCCTCGGACTCGGGCGTCGCCTCGGCCTCGTTCTCCATCAGCACCGTTTCGCTCGGGAACAGGCGCGTCCCGAGTTCCAGCCCGTGTTCGCGCGCGGTCGACCCCGTCATCGTGAGGTAGACGCCAGCGCCCACGTCGGCGATGGCGGCCTCCTCCTCCCGGCCCTCTTCGGGGTACGTGAAGTCGACGTTCGCGATAGCGTCGGTCCCGAGGACGGCCTCGACCAGGCGCTCGTACCGCGGCGAGATACAGAGCTCGCCCTCGTAGCGGTCGATGAACTCCCGGGTCGGGTTCCCGCCACCGAAGTCGTCGAGCGTGTCGGGCGTCGCCATCAGCGTGTGATACACGGTATCGCCGAGACCGGTGACGACCCGAACGTCCGTGTCGTGCGGGTCGATGCGGGCATTGATGTCGTCGATAGAGCCGAGCGGTTCCGGTCGGAGGCCGACGACCTCCTCCAGGACGAGGTCGGCGCTGTCGAACCCGAGCGCGAACGAATGGGTCCGCAGCGCCCGGAACGGCTCCTCCCGACCGACGAGCTGGACGTCGTAGCCGTCGGCGGAGATGGTCACACTGTCGAAGACGACGCGCCGGGGCATCCCTTCGCGGTCGTCCCGGAGGAGGGTGAACTCGGGGCGATGGTGGGCCGACAGGTCGCTGTATTCCGCGAGGCGTTCGTAGACGTCGCGGGCGTCGGCTTTCTTGCCCTTCGTGATCGCCTTCTCGTAGCGCAGGGTGGAGATGATCTCGTCGGCCACCTCCGTCGCACCCACGCGGTTCGCGATGCGTTCGAGGACGGCCTCGAGGGGCCGCCCCTTGCGTGGCACCGCGACAGCTATCGTGTCGGCCATTTAGCGGACGAACGGTCCGCCGGGTGAAAACAGATTCGTTTCAGGAGAACATCTCGCCGAGCTGGTCGCGCCAGTCCTGGATGGCGGTGACCTCCTCGTCGAGTTGCTCCACGTCGTCCTCGAGCGCGTCGAGGTCCTCCCGGAGGATGTCGATGTCCTCGCGGGTCGAATCGACGGCCTCGCTGTTGTCCTCGGTCGCCTCCCGGACCGACTCGACCGACTCGTCGAGGGCCTCGGTGCGCTCGTCGAACTCGCCACGGAGGTCGTCGACCTCGCCGTCGAGTGCGAGCAGGTCCTCGTCGACGCTGTCGACGCGCTCGTCCAGCGCGTTCAGGTCGGACTCGACGGCACCGATGGACTCCTGTGCCGAGGCGAGGTCGCCGGTCACCGTCTCCAGCTCCTCGTCGTGGGACTCGACGGTCTGGCGGACCTCGGTGACCTCGTCACGGAGCGCAGTGACCTCGGCCTGGTAGTCGTCGAGTAGCTGCTGGGCCGTCCCCTCGTCGTCGAGGAACGCTTCGAGCGCACCCGTGTACGCGGCGAGTTCTTCGACGCGGGACTGGAGGTGTTCGACCTTGGCAACGTCGGTTCCCGCGGGTTCGAGGTCGAGTTCTTCCCGGAGCGCGTCGCGGTCGGCTTCGGAGACCGAGTCCTCGCGGAGTTCGGCCAGTAGTGCGCTCACGACGCTCTCAGCTGCGACGTGCGTGACTGCCTCGTCGGTCTCGGCGTCGACGTCAGTCTCGTCATCGGTGTCCGACTCGACTCCGCCCTCGTCGAGTTCGGGCTCGGTCTCGTCGGACTCGAATTCTTCCTCGGCGTCGAGGTCGGCGGCTTCGTCCGCGGGTTCGGATTCGCTGTCGGCGGCGTCTACCGTGTCCTCGGCGTCCGCGGCCTCGTCGAGTTCGCCGGTCGGGGCCTCGGCTTCGAGGTCGGTTCCCGCGTCTGCCTCGGCCTCCTCGGTCGTCTCGTCGGCCTCCTCGACAGCGGACTCGGCCTCCGCGTCGACGACGATGTCCTCGTCGTCGAGTGCGTCCTCCTCGGCCTGGTCGTCCACGTCGAGTTGTATCTCGGGGCCGTCCTCAGCATCGGCGTCGGCGTCGGCTTCCTCGCCGTAGACCTCCTCTTCGGCCGCTTCGAGGTCGAGTTCGATACCGAGCCCGTCACCCTCGTCGTCCGCCGCTGCCTCGGTCTCCGTGGTCTCCTCGTCGTCGAATCCGAGGTCGATATCGACGGAGCCACCGTCATCGTCGCCCGCCTCGGCCGCAGCTTCCTCGGGTTCGTCGTCCTCGTCGAGCCCGGGGATGTCGGATTCGCCCGAGAGCATGTCCTTGACGACCTGGTTGGAGTCGTCGGAGACGATCTCGTCGATGGTCTCGTCCGGTTCTACCTCCTCGTCGCCAGCGTCGCCGTCCTCGTTCTCGACGTCCCAGATGCTCGGCTCGGTCAGGAACTTCGGGACCTCGTCCTCCCCATCGATTCGGATGCCGTAGACGGTGACGAGCTCCTCGCCCGGTTCGAGCGTCCGGTGGAACTCGACGTGGTGGTCCTGGAAGGCGGTCCAGTTGTCGGACTCGTAATCGGGGTGGAAACCCACACCGTCCATCGGGAACTCCTCGGGGATGTCCTCGTGGAGTCGAATCGTCACTTTTTCGTCACGATTCGAGGTGATGACGAACCGTATAGCAGGGACGGGAAACTCGTCGGCTGCGAACGATTTCTCGACGGAGACACCGTCCGCGGCGACTTCGATTGTGGCGCTCGGATCGACCTCGCTACTCATACCGCCACGTACCCGCACCACGCCTATAAAGGAAACGGGCGAGACACCATTGCTCATCTCTGTGCACCGGCGCACTCATGTTGGCCAGTTAACTTATATCGAGGTCGGGCCTTGCATCAAACGCAGCCAACTGGCTGCCAGTCGTTGCCCACAGTGGCGGACCGCCAGTTCCGCCACCTATTCCACATTCGACACAGCACGCGCCAGTCACCGCTCCACCGGCCGAAAGTCCGACCGGCAAGACAACGCTTACGGCGATTCCTCTCGCATCCTCGCCCATGACACGAAGCGACTGGAGTGACTGGCTCCCGCGCGCGGTGGAGTCAGCCGACCCCGACGGCATCGCTATCTGGTATCTCGGCTGCAACGGATTCGTCCTCAAGGCGAGCGACGGCACGACCGTCTTCGTCGACCCCTACATCGGGTTGGGCGACCCGCCGCGAACCGTCCGGATGATTCCGGTGCCGTTCGACCCGACCGACGTCGAGGAGGCCGACGCGGTCCTCGCGACCCACGAACACACCGACCACGTCCACGGCCCGAGCCAGGCCCCCATCCTCGAGGGCACGGGTGCAGACTTCTACGCGCCCGACGACAGCCTCGCCGTCGCCTTCGACGACGAGGACTGGCAGGCCGACTACGACATCGCAGACGAGCAGTTCACCGAGGTCGAGGAAGGCGATACGGTCGAGATCGGCGGCTTCACCGTCCACGTCGAACCCGCATACGACCCCGACGCGACCCACCCCGTGAGCTACGTGTTCGAGCACGAGGGCCGGACCGTGTTCCACGGCGGCGACACCAAGCCAAGCGACGAGTTCGCCGGCCTCGGTGAGACCTACGACATCGACCTCGGCATCCTCGCGTTCGGGACCGTCGGCAACATCCCGGACAAGGAGACCGGCGAGCCCGTCCGGACCCGCTGGTACAACGACGAGAACCAGATCATCGAGGCCGCGAGCGACCTCCAGCTCGACCGCCTGCTCCCGAGCCACTGGGACATGTGGAAGGGCATGACGAGCGACCCGAAGGTCCTGCACCACCACGCCAAGAGCTTCGCGTCCCCCGCGAACCTCGATATCGTGGAAATCGGCGACCGCGTCGACGTCTAACCGCGGTCTGTTCTTCTCGTTCCATTCGGAGTCTCGGGCGCGGTCTCGAACTCGGACGACCTGGACCCATCTCCCCACACCTCGGGAAGTCGCGTCACCCCCTGAAGCACGAAACCATTAGTACGCCGCGGCCTTTCCGCCGAATATGGATCTGCTGGCGCTCGGTATCGTCGTCTTCGTTCTGCTGACGCTCCTCGTCTCCCTCGGCGTCGTCGTCCTGCTGGACCGACCGGGTGGGACCTGGGGCCAGCACCTTCGGTCCCGGCTCGTGATGGGCGTGCCCTGGGGAACACTCGTCTCGGTGGTCTTCGTCGTGGCCATCTACCTGTTCGTCCAGGACGGCTGGAACCACTGGGACGACCCGGTCACCCTCCCGTTCCGGGCATGGTCGTACCTCTACCCGACCGGGATGCTACTGGCACCCTTCTCGCACGCCGACGCCGGCCACCTCACCGGGAACATGATCGGGACCCTCGTCCTCGCGCCCATCGCGGAGTACGCCTACGGTCACTTCCCACAGGAACGCGGCTCGCACTCCTTCGCCGACTGGGCCTCGAATCCGTGGGTGCGCGCGCTCGTCATCTTCCCCGGCGTCGTCCTCCTGGTCGGCCTCGGGACCTCCCTGTTCGCGCTCGGCCCGGTCATCGGCTTCTCCGGCGTCGTGTTCGCGTTCGCCGGTTTCGCACTGGTCCGCTACCCGATGACGACCGTTATCGCCGTTCTCGGCGGCCAGCGCGTGCTCTCCTTGCTGTATAGTTCGCTGCAGAACCCCATCGTGACGACGACCGCGCAGGCGTCTCCCCCGTCGCCGCCGTGGTGGGCCGGTATCGCCATCCAGGGGCACGCGCTCGGGCTCTTCTTCGGCATCATGCTGGGGGTGTTCGTCTTCTTCCGGCGCAACGAGCGCCCGAGTGCGCTCAGAATCTGGCTCGCGGTGCTCTTCTTCGCGGTCGCGAAGAACCTCTGGGCCATCTACTGGTTCCTCGGGAACGAGCGGTACCGGCTGTTCCGCGGCCCCGGCCTGGCCATGGTCGTGGTGCTGGCCATCCTCGTCGCGACCGCCCTGCACCTGCGCGAGCGGGACTTCGACGCGTTCACCCCGCGAACCGGCGCGCTGGTCGTGCTAGTCGTCGTGACCGCGGTGCTGGTCGGCTCCGGTGTCCCGGTGAACCTCATGACGGTCGACGACACGACCGCGCCGGGTGACCCCATCGAGGTCCGCGGCTACGAGGTGGTGTACGCCGAGGACGTCCAGAACCAGATGGTGTCGGTCATCGACGTCGAGGCGTTCGGCCAGAGCACGAACATCTCCTCGTCGGGGGTCATCGTCGTCAACGAGGACCGCAACATCTGGTACCAGGCGGTCTCGAAGGGCCAGCTGGCCTTCAGTGGCCAGCGACGGGTGAAGATCGGTGGCGTCGGCTGGCGCGAGACGGTCATCGCGAGCCGCGACGGCTGGACCGCCGTCGGCGGCGGCACCAGTTACCGGGTGTTCCTGAAGCCGCCCGACGGTGACTGGCGGGTCGCGTACACCTCCGGGAACACGACGGCAGAACCGCGACTCGACGGCAAGAACGTCTCCATCGCCGCCACCGAGGACGGCTACGAGCTGTTCGTCTGGCAGAACGACTCCGAACTCGGCCGGGCCGCACTCCCGATCACGAACGACTCCGTCCAGAACGCGTCCGTGACCATCGCTGGTATCGAGTTCGTCAGGGAAGAACAGAAGAACGGACCCGACAGGGTCTATGCGGTCGTCGGCGAGACGAAGGTTCGCGTCTTCGTCAAGGAGACGTATCGACGCTAGTTCTCGCCGGTCCAGTCGATCCGGAACGCTTCCGCATCTATCGGTTTCGTCTCCTCCTCGTGGAACGGGAACTGGCGGTCGAGGTCGAGTTCGACCGCGAACGCGTGGGTGACCTCGCCACCGTGGTCGCCCGCGAACGACTCGACGAACTCCCGGCTCCCGGCGTTGTGAATCGAGTACGAGACAGCGGCGACCTCGCCCGCCGCGTCGAGGAACGCCCGGTCCGCGTGTTCGTTCCCGCGCTGGGCACCGAACGGCGGGTTCATCACGACCGTGACGTCGTCGTTCGACCCCGGACAGAGCGGGGGTCGTGTGGCGTCCCCGGCGACCCAGTGGATGTCCGTGTACGCGCCGACCCGTCGTTCGTTCTCGCGCGCGGTGCCGAGTGCGTCCCTGTCGAGGTCGACCCCGACGACGCGCCGGGCACCCCGCAGGGCCGCCCCGAGCGCCAGCATGCCGGTGCCGGTCCCGAGGTCGACCACGGTCCGGTCGGCCACGTCGTCTTCCATATCCGCGACGTGGACGAGGGAGGCGGCGACCTCCGGGGGTGTCGGGTACTGTTCGAGTTCGACGCTGGGTGAGTCGAAGCCAGCGACGACGCCGAGTTGCTGGGCGAGGGCGCGCCGTGTGCTCATCGTTGGTGCTTAGCCGTCGAGGCTAATGGGTCCGTCGAGTTCGAAGGTGACGCCTTCGCGGCGGGCCCGCTCGGCACACGCCGAGAGTGCCGGGCGAACCTTCTCCGGGTTCGCGACCGCCGTGCACTCGACGGCGACGGTGCCAGCGCCGATGAACGACGCCGCACGGACGTAGTCACGCACGCGGTCTGCCTCGCGCTGGGTCGCCAGCGAGCAGTCCTCGTCGAAGCGGACGCGAACGTCGATGACGGAGGGGACGTACCCCTCGACGGTCAGCTCGTGCTTGAGGTCGCGCAGGTACTCGGGGGCGGTCGATTCGAGTGCCTGGGCGTCGACGCGGACGGGCTGGACGTCTTCGGGTCGACAGTGTTCGATGGTCCGTTCGAGATTCGGAGACGGGGTCGCGCTCATGTTATCACTGCATACATGATAGACATACAAAAAGGTTTGTGTATGTTCTGTAGTAATATATTGCGGGTTCCGAGACACACCGGAATGGATACACCAGTATCGACCGTGAGAGAATGGAACACGCTTATTATTCCGTATAAAGAGAAGCCTGTATGAAAGAGTGCCCGCGCTGTGGGTCGTCGCTGAGTCATTACGCGTTGAGCGAGGTCGAAGCGTACGGCTGCGATGGCTGTGGGTGGGTCGGTATCGACGTCGAACACCGGTCCGAACCGGTCCGTATCGAATCCTGGCAGGATGCCATCAGTCGGTTCCACCAGCAGTTCACCGACAGCGAGCTCGACGACCACGCGCAGAACCTCAACCGGGTCGAGGCGGAACGCCGCGCCGCCATCGGCGCGGATGACGCCGGCGAAGCCCCCGAGGGAGACGACGCAGAGGACCAGGCCGACCTGAACGAGGACGAGGCTAGCGTCGAAGACGCCGCTGCGGAGGCGGTCGAAGAGAGCGAAGAGACCGAGGCGGTCGATTCGGACGGTACCACCGACGCGCCCGACGACGACCCCGACGCCCAGCAGGAAGCCGCGGCCCCGACGAACACGCAGGCAGAGTAACCTCGGTCACGAACACGGGCACTTTCTCGACACACGGCAGTCGGCCAGTGACGACGCTGTCTCGAGCGGAATTCGACGGCCGGGCGTTGACACGACGCGGCTGTTTCGCAGCCGCTATCGGCGGTGACGGCGCAAAAAACGATGAACGATAGTGACGAGTTACTCGTCGGCTGCCGGCGCTTCGGCTTCCTGCTCGCGCTCGTCGACGTCCTCGTCGGACCGTGCCGCGACGAGGGACCCGCGTGCGACCGAGTAGAGCGGCTCGCTGGCGTGCTGGACGCCACTGATGGAGAACGGGATGTTCGCGTCCTCGAGGTGGTCACGGAACAGTTCCTCGAACCCGTTCGGGCTGGAGGTGCCACCCGTGACGACGACCGGCACGTCGAGACCCTCTTCGACGTCCTCTTCGTCGACCTCGCGGACGACGTTCTCGATGACGTAGTCGAGCAGGTTCTCGTAGTAGATCGAGAGTGCCCCCTCGACGCCACCGACGTCCGTCGTGAAGTCGAGCTCGAAGTCGTTCTCCTTGATGGAGGTGACCTTGTCGACCGGCGTGCCCGTCGCCTGGGCGGCCTGCTCGTCGATCCAGTCGCCACCGCGCGCGACCGAGAACTTCATGACCGGCACCGCGTAGTAGGCCAGGCAGACGTTCGTCATGCCCGCACCGAAGGAGATGCCGAGGCCGGTGAAGTTGTTGTCCGCGAGTTCGGAGTAGATGACCGCCATCCCCTCGTTGATGGGTTCGGCGTCGTAGCCCATGTTCGAGAGGAAGGACTCGATGGTCTTCTGGTGGTAGAGCGTGCTCAGGCTGGAGTCGCTCGGGTCCGCCGGCACGGAGAAGTACAGCTTCTCGTCCGGATAGTTCGGCTCACCGACGACCTGTTCGATGATGAGCTTCATCATCGGGATGGCCGACTTCTCCTGGCTGGAGAGGATGCCGTGCTTCATCGGCCGTCGCGTGTTCTTGTTGAAGATGTTCGCGAAGTTCAGGGCGTCGTCCCCGACGACGTACACCTTGTCGTCCTTTCGGATGTGCAGAACTTCCGAGCGAGAGAGCATCTGCTCGGCCATATCCGAGTATTCGATTTCGACGAAAGAGTTCCGCTGCTGTACGAACACCGTGTCGTTCCCATCCTGCTGGGCAGACAAGATGTTCATCGTGCCAACGTCAAGGCCTTTAGCCATAATTGCCAATTCCAACCCACCGAAGTATAAAACTATGTGAAATTATTTCATCAGTTTAAAGCCATGAAGAAACTGCCCAGAAAACAAATGTGTTGTGGCCGGTCAGCTGAGGCCTAACGCTCGCTTAACCTTGCCCCAGAGCCCGACCGAGCTACCCCCGGTTCCACCGAGCGAGGAATCCTCTTGCTTGCGTTCTGCTTCGCGCTCGCGACGCTCGCGAAGTTCCTTGAGCTTCTGGGTCTGGTCGTCGACGGTCGAGTTCGAGGTCGCCGTCTTCTTCTGCCCACCTCTCATCGCTTTGAGATTAGATAGCTGGGAGTCGATTCCACTCGACCGGGTCACCTTCGCGGTTTTCTGACTGAACGATGACGTGTCCATGTCACCGTCGTCGATATTGAAGTTGAGATTCCGGTTACTGTTCTTCTCCATCCCACCCCACGAGAGGTCGACACCGGACATCGCGGCGTCGATGTCGGCCTGGATCTCCTCGTCACTGTAGTTCTCTCCCTCCTCGTCCAGCTCGTCTTCGACCGCCTGGATGTCGGCCGGACCGGGCTTCTTGTAGCGTTCGAGCTGGTCAGCGACGAGTGCAGCGCCGGTCGAGCCCACGACGAGCACGAGACCCAGCGCGTAGAGACTGATGACGCCGAGCGTGGTGCCCGCCCCGTAATCGTTCCACTGGGACGGATAGACGGAGACGAACCAGAGGACCGCACCAACGTCGAGCACCGAACCGACCATGGAAGCGTACACTGCGCGCCGTTCGACCGGGAGCAAGACGACGATGCCCGTGATGGTCGCCGGGAGCGCGAGCATCCCGAGCGCGTAGGAGATGCGCGTCCAGTTCCAGAACGCATCGCTTTGCGGTTCGAGCGTGCTGAAGCTCACGAGGGCCAGTAACAGCGCGACGACCCCGACAACGATCCCACTGAAGAACAGGCCGAAGCCGAGATAGACGTCCGTCTCTTCCTCGGGTTCCCCGATGTACCGCTCGTACAGTTTGTAGAGGGGATTGTCCGGGTGTGACTCGGCCCCGGAATCCCCCGTCTCAGCAGTTGCCTCGTCTGACATTGTCCCTCATTACAGGGTCATCTCTCATGACTGTTTGGTTAACCGTATACTTCTTGAAAAAAGTCGCCGTGTGACCAAGGTCAGACGGCCGTCAGACGGCAGGAGCGCCCACCGCGTCGCGGGGCGGTCAGTCCTTGCGTTTGACGACGTCACCCAGCGTCTGGGTGGTGCCACCGGAGTCGCTCTTCCAGTCCTTCTCTTCCTCGCTGGAGCCACCGGCCTTGAGACTGATACCGAGGAACTTCTCCAGTTTGGTCTGCATCCGGTCGGAGGGGAGCGTGTCCCCCCGTTCGAGTTTCCGGACGAGGCTGGCCTTCTCGTTGAGCTCGCTGGCCAGATCCGACTGACTCAGGCCCTTCTTCTCGCGGGCCCGTCGGATACGGTCGTCGTAGTCCTGTGCGATTTCGTCCATGTCGTCGAACATGTCTCTGCGTCTAGACGAACCGCCACCGCCGCCGGAGCGGCTGGAGCCACTCGATTTAGAGCTAGAGGACGAAGAGGACCCGGACGACCCGGTGGAGTACTTCGTGGACGTGCTGGAGGACTGCTGGGTCTTGACTTCGGTCCCGAAGTCGGCGCAGTTGTCGCACACGTCCAACTCTGCGCCCTCGACCTTCACCGTCTTCGGCTGCGACGTCTCGGCGCCACACATCTCACACTGAACCATGGTCGTGTGTTGACCGCCAGCAATGATAAAAGGTACGCCGTCGCGGCGCTGGCTGTCAGTTCGAACGACGGTCGGCTGACGAAGATGTCAGCTCAGGGCGTTCCACGCGCCCGAGAACCGCTGGAGTGCCGTGACGTGGCCCACGACCGCGAACACGACCAGCAGCCAGCCGACCACGGTCAGCCCGTAGAGGTCGGCCGTGACCACGGCCGCGACGTAGCCGACGACGCCCGACAGCGCCAGTCGGTCTGCACGTCCGAGGTAGCCCGCGTACACGCGGTCGAGACCGACCGCCTGCGCCTGCGTGCCGAGGTAGGAGGTCATCAGGACGCCGGTGACCGCGGCGAGCCCGATGTCGTACCGACCGATTCCCGCCGCGAAGCCGGCGATGATGACCAGGTCGGCGTAGCGGTCGAGCACGTGGTCCAGCATGTCTCCGGCCTCGCTGGCGACGTTCTGTGCCCGCGCGAGTTCGCCGTCGACCACGTCGAGCCAACCGTTGAGCGCGACGCAGGTCGCCCCGACCGCGTAGAACAGCGGAGCATCCGCGACGGCCGGCCCGGCGTAGGCGAACGCGCCCCCGGCGGCGACCGCCAGCAGGAACGCGATCGTGCTCACGCCGTTGGGGCTGAGCCCGAGGGCGTCGGCGGCGCGGACCCACGGATCGAGCAGCGACTTGACCTGCGGGCGGAGTTGGTCGAGCGTCATAGGTACTCGATGAAGTCGACGTCGCCGGCGCTCGGTTCGCGCTCGCCGTGGACGACGGCCGCGATGTCGGCGGCCACGTCCGCGGGGTCGCGGTCTGTCGTGTCTATCTCGTAGACGTTCTCCAGGCCGTGCAGTTCGACGGCCTCCGAGAGGATGACGTCGAGCGCCTCGCTCTCGGCGTTCTCGCCCGCCTTTGGTGGACTCTCGCCCCGGTCGAGCAGACGCTGTTCGAGTTTCGCTGGCTCACAGCGCAACACCACGACCCGGTCGGCGTCGAGGTAGTGCGCGAGGTGCGAGTCGAGCACCACGTCGTCGCGGTCCCCGACCCATGCCTCGAGCGCGTCGAGGTCGACGACCACGCTGTCGCGCTCCTCGTCGACCTCCTCGTAGAGTTCCTCGGCCTCGATGACCTCGTTGAGGTGGACCACGTCGAGGGATACGTCGTAGTCCCCGGCCGAATCGTCGGCGAGCAGGTCAGTCGCGGTGGTCTTGCCCGTCCCGGGCGTGCCCGTGACGACCACCCTCACCGCGACAACACCTCGTTGAGCGTCTCGACGGCTTCGCGGGTCTCCGACTCGGTCCCGCAGGTGATGCGGACGCAGCCGGGCAATCCGAAGCTCGTGCAGTCGCGCACGATGACACCCTCGTGTTGCATCTCGTCGGCGACGGCGGCTGCGCCGTCCTCGCCGCGGGACTCGCTCACGTCCACGAGGACGAAGTTGCCCTCGCTCTCCCAGACGGGTGCGTCGATCTCGTCCCGCATGTACGAGCGGGCCCAGCGGGCGGTCTCGACCGATTTCTCGACGTGCTCGTCGTCTCCCATGGCGGCGAGGCCGGCCCGGCAGGCCAGCTCGCTCGCGGCGAAAGGTGTGTTCACTCGCGCGTACGCGCCGGCCCAGTCCTCGGGGACCAGCGCGTAGCCGAGTCGAACGCCTGCCAGCCCGTATGCCTTCGAGAAGGTCCGCAGGATGGCGATATCGTCGCGCTCGCCAAGCAGGCCGCGGGCGCTCTCGGTCTCGGCGTACTCGCCGTAGGCTTCATCGACGACGACGAGGGTCTCTTCTGCAGTTTCGTCGGCCACCGTCTCGATGGCGTCGAGGGAGAACGTCCCGCCCGTCGGGTTGTGCGGGCTCGTCAGGTAGACGATGCGCTCGCCGTCGTAGTCCGAGAGGACGGTCTCGGCGGTGAGCGCGAGGGCCGGGTCGTCGAGCGTGTACTGCTCGACCTCGCCGTGGTGGTAGCGCGCGCTCATTCCGTAGTAGGCGAAGCCGGGGTCCGGAACGAGCACCGAATCGCCGGGTTCCAGCATCGCGCGAGCGAGGTAGTCGAGCGCGCCGTCGCCACCGTTGGCCAGCCAGACCTGTGCCGGGTCACAGTCCCAGCGGTCCGCGATGGCCGCGGTGAGGTCGGCGTGGGCCGCCTTCGGGTACGAGGACATGCCCGGTGCCGCCTCCTGGATGGCCGCGATGGCCTCCGGGGACGGCCCGTGGGGGTTCTCGTTGGACGCGAGTTTCGTGAGGGCCGCCGGGTCCATGCCGAGGTCCCTGGCGACCTCCTCGATGCCGCGCCCGGCCTTGTAGGCGACGTGGGCCGAGAGGTCGCGTGGTTGCATGTGCGAGAAACCGGCCCGCGGGGCCTTAAGCGTAGTCAACCAGGCCAGTCAGTCGAGCGATTCGGCACGCGACCGCGCCTGTGTGACGATGGTCGGCCGGCCCCGAATCGAGAGGGACACCCGGTCCTCGTAGGTGACGGAGTCGACAGTCGCGTGCTCGTGGCACCACGAGACGAACTGCTGGGTCTCCGGGACGTGGGGCAGGTCGAATTCGGCGGACTCGGTCGGGAGGGCGTCGACGATACGGGCTCGTAGGTCGTCCAGACCGTCGTCTTCGGTCGCGCTCGCGATGACCGGGTCGGGCGCGAGGGCCGCCAGGGCGTCGGTTCGGGCCGAGAGGTCGTCCTCGGAGAGGCGGTCGGCCTTGTTGAAGACGGTGACGAGCTGTCCGCGCGTCCCCTGGATTTCGGCGTGACAGGTCTCGACACGGTCCCGGAGTTCCGCGACCGGCTTGCTCGCGTCGACCACGAGGACGACCACGTCCGCGTCGTGGACTTCCGTCAGGGTCGACCGGAACGCCTCGACGAGGTCGTGCGGGAGGTCCCGGATGAACCCGACGGTATCGGAGAGGAGGACGCGGCGGCCGTCCATCGTGGCTCGGCGCGTCGTCGTGTCGAGGGTCTTGAACAGCCGGTCCTCGACGCCGGCGGTCTCCCCGAGGTCGCTGTGGGCAGGCTCGGCCGCTTCGAGGGTCAGGTCGTCCGCGAGTCGGTGCAGGAGTGTCGACTTCCCGGCGTTGGTGTAGCCAGCCAGGGCGACGAAGTCGAAGCCTGCCTCGCGCTTTCGACTCCTGCTCGCGCCGGCCTCGTCCGGGAGCGCGTTCAGTTTGTTGTGGATCCGGTCGATGCGCTGTTTCACCTCGCGAATCCACTCGCCCTCGGGGTCACGGATGGTCTGGAGCCCCTGTAACTCCTCACTCCGGCGCTGCTCCTCGCGCCGCCGGTGGAGTTCGTGGCGCAGGCGGGCGAGTTCGACCTGCAACTGGGCGCGCTTCGTGCTCGCGCCGGCTTCGAAGATGTCGAGGATGAGGCGGTAGCGGTCGCGAACTTCGGTGCCGTCGGGGAGGCGGTCGGTGAGGTTGAACAGCTGGGCGGGCGAGAGCCGGTTGTCGACGATGACGGTGTCTGCGTCGCTCTCGCGGACCGCCTCGGCCACCTCGTCGACCTTCCCCGGCCCGAGGTCGTAGGTCGGGTCTTCGGACCGGGTCTGGGTGAATATCTGCTGGATGGTGTAGCCTGCAGCCTCGGTGAGGGCCTCGATCTCGTCTGTGTTCGGTGCGCCTGTGTCGGTTCGTGCGGCGAGTACCGCGTGTGATGACTGTCGTGACATCTCTCTGGGGGTCCGGTCGTTCGGAACGCAGTGCGGGAGCCGGCCACGGCCTATCGGCTATGGGACGATATCGAATCGATGCCGAGGCTGGCCAGGTCGGCTCGCTGGAAACAGAACGGGATGGGCAGGACTCGCGGGGTCGAGTCCGCCAGTGTGTGCCCGCCTCCCGTCAGAAAACGAATAGGGTCTGCATGAACTACCTGTCCAGACGGTCACGTGCCCCGGTAAAAGCGGTTCGGGTGGTGTGTCAACTTCTGACAATCTGGGTCGCTTCGCCCCCGGAATCGCACTTACAGTTCGATTTTCCAACCAGTCTGTGTGGGCAATCGGCGTCCCATCCCGGACACATACACTGTATCTCGCTATATCAAATCGGGGTGGGATGTGGCAACAGCAGGGTGGTCGAAATCAGTCACGGAAACAGCGAAAACGAGAGCGAGAACGGTGCAGGCCGCCGGACAGCCAGGTGATGCAGCCGCTCAGTCCTGGCTGACCGTATCCTTGTAGTGGACGTACAGTCCGAGGCCGAGCGGGGCGGCGATGGCCGCCGCGCCGAGCCCGGCCGTCGCGTAGGCTCGCGTGGTCGGGACGGTCTGTGCGCCTCCCCCGACGAGGACCACGCCACGCATCCCTTGCTCGCCGTAGTCCTCGCAGTAGTACTTGCTCACACCGTCACCGTCGAACTGGAGCGCGTACTCGGTGCCCTGACTCGCGACCCGCTCGCTCTCGAAGCCGAGCTGGTCGTCGACGACGCTGTACGCGCCGGCGGAGCCGACCCACTCCCAGACGACCGTCGTCCCGGGGTCGACGTGGATCGCCGCGGGCTCGAAGGCGAACTCGCCGCCGTTGCCATCGGCTCCAACCTTCACGCGGACCTCCTCTTTTCCGCGCATGTCGACCACGTCGGTGTAGTTCTCGACGCCTGCCAGCCAGCCGTCGAAGGTGGGTCCAGTGGGTGCGGTCGGTTCGGGTTCGGCTTCTGCCAACGAAACCTCGGCGTCACCCACCACGAGTGCGCCCTTCATCCCCATCGCCTCGTGGGGCGCACAGGCGTAGCGGAAGACTCCGGACTCTTCAGCAGCGTACCCGAAAGTCGCGCCCGCGTCCGAGAACATCTCGGACTTGAACGGTCCATCCCTCGCGACGACGTTGTGCATGCCGCCCTTGCCGGACCACTCCCAGACGATTGTCGTGCCGGGGTCGACCCGGACCGCGGCCGGTTCGAAGCCGAACGCGCCGCCGTTACCGGCTGCACCGACCGTGATGGTCACTTCGCTCTGGCCTCGCTTGTCGGCCAACCCGGAGACGTTGTCCGTGTTGGCGAACCAGTCGGCCAGCGATTCTCCCGCGCCTGCCTGCGCACCGGCCGGGGTGGCCAGCGTGAGGCCCGCGAAGCCGGCACCGGCCGCCGCCGTCAGGAACTCACGTCGCTCCATGACTCAGGCCTCGTATCCCGCGTACTCCATGAGCTTCGCGAAGATGTCGCTCTGCATGGCGTCCGTGTAGACGATGCCGCCGAGCATCCCACCGGGGTACGAATCCCCGTTGCGGATGTGGTTGACCTTGTGGCAGTGGATGAGGTAGATGCCGGGGTCGGCGTCGGCCTCGAACTCGATGGTGTAGCGCTCCGCGGGCGCGACGTTGATGACGTCCTGGAGGATCTGCATCTGCTCGGGCCACGGGCTGCCGTCCTTCTCGACGACCTTGAACCGGTGGTTGTGGATGTGCATCGGGTGGCTGTGGAACCCGGCGTTCACCCAGTGGATGCGGACCGTGTCGCCGGGCTCGACGATGATGGGTGAGCCGTCCTCGGGGTGCAGGGTCCGGGGAGCGGACTTCCCGTTGATGGAGAAGGCGTCGGCCATCCGGTCCGTCAGGTCGTACTTGACGTTCTCGCCGGCGTACTGGCGCGAGAGGCGGGTGTCCCACTCCTTGACCGTCATGAAGTACTCCTTGTCGGCCTCCTCGTAGCCCTCGGGGTCGACGCGGAGGACGCCGAACATCCCCATGTCCATGTGCATCGGCGTCTGGTAGTGGCAGTGGTAGAGGTGCGTACCCGCGACGTTGGCCGGGATGGTGTAGGTGTGCTTCTCGCCGGGCATCACCGTGATACCCGTCGTCGTCGGGACGCCGTCGTTCTCCCACGTCTTGCGGACGCCGTGGAAGTGCAGCGTGTGCGGGTGCGGGGCGTCCGTGTTGTCGAGCGTGATCTTCAGTTCGGCACCCTCGGTGCACCGGAGAATCGGTCCCGGAACGCTCGGTTCGCCGTCGTCGGCAGCGAAGGCCCACGTCACGGGCAGGGAGATCGGCCCGTTCATCGTCTCTAGCGGGTGGAGGTGGTGGGTCGCCTTCACCGGCTTCAGGGTGACCTCGTGCCCGCGCTCGTCGAGGTCGACGACCTCGGGCTTGCTCGTCGTCGGGAGGTCACCAAGGAGCTTTGCGGTGTTCCCACCCGTCTCGACGGGGTTCACGGTCGGCTGCGTGGTGGTCGTGCAGCCGGCCATCGCGAAGAGACCGGTGCCACCCGTGGCGGCGAGAAACTTTCGTCGGGAGATGCCCTTGCCGGGTGCGCCGATTGACTCGTTCATCGGTTACAGGTTCGATAATGGATACAATATAAACTGAAGCCGATTCTCGAAGGCCGAGAATATAGTCTTAATAATTACATGGGAATAAGTCACATAGGTTTGCCAAAAATTGGCAGACCGTCGGCGAGAGGAGACGCGTCCTGACCAGCTGGCGACGGGCCTCAGAGTACCTCGCCGAGCCGGTCGGCGACCCGCAGTGAGAGCGCCGCGATGGTCAGCGTCGGATTCAGTGCCCCACCGGTGACGAACACCGAGGAGGAAGCGACCCAACAGTTGTCGAGGTCGTGGGTGCGACATGCCGGGTCGACCACGCTCTCTGTGGGGTTTTCGCCCATCCGAGTCGTGCCCATGTGGTGGAACGCTGGCCCGGTGGTATCGGGACCGACGACCCATCCGACGTCGGCACCGAGTTCGTCCATGATGGCGAGCTGGCGTTCGTTCGCGGCCTCGATGGTCCGCCGGGTCCGGTCGTCGATGGACCAGTGAATCTCGGGGACAGGATTGCCGTGATCGTCCGTCACGTCTGGATTCAGCTCGACACGATTGGACTTCTGGGGCGTCTGGGCGCACAGGCCCGTGACCTCCAGATAGTTCCCGTAGGACTCACGGATGTGGTCCAGGAGCGCGTCACCCCAGGGCGCTTCGGGGCCGGACGTGAGTGCTTCGCCCACCGGCGAGGGACCGGCGTAGTTGATGAATTCGAGCTTGAACGGCCCGCGTTCCGCGCCCCCGTCGTCGTAGAACTGGTGGCTCTCGGTCGTGATGAAGCCGACGTGGTTCTGTCGGGTCTCCTGGTCGATGGTCCCGCCGACGCGGGCCGCGAGGTGGTCCATGAAGTACTTCCCCACCAGCCCGGAAGAGTTCGCGAGGCCGTCGGGGTACTGCTCGGAGCGCGAGAGCAGGAGGAGCCGGGGAATCTCGATGCCACCTGCCGCGAGCACGAACTGTCGGGCCTCCTGGCGATGTTCCTCGCCATCGGGAGTCGCGTACACCGCCGCCTCGATGGTGTCGCCGCTCCGGTCGTGCTCCAGGCGCTGGACCGGGGCGCGGTCGACGACCCTGGCACCCGCTTCCTCGGCTCGCGCGACGTGGACCGTCGCGTCGTACTTCGCCCCCGATGGACAGACGGGTTTGCAGGTGCCGTAGCCCTGGCACGGGACTCGGCCGTCGTAGGCCTCGGAGTTCCGGGCGTTCGGGGACGAGTGGGTCGAGATGCCGAGTTCCTCGCACGCCTCCGCGAAGATAGAGTCCGAGTAGGAGGGCTTGAACGCGGGCATCGGATAGGGCTCTTCGCGCGGGGGCGCGAACGGGTTGTCGTCTGCACCGGAGACCCCGAGTTCGGCTTCTGCTGCCGCGTAGTACTCCTGGAGGTCGTCGTAGCCGATGGGCCAGTCGGCGGTCACGCCGTCGCGGCTTCGGCGCTCGAAGTCAGCCTCGTGAAGCCGGTACACCATCCCCTGCCAGTGCAATGACGTCCCGCCGACCCCTTTCACCCGTGCCGCATTGAGGGGGTAGTACATCTCGCCTTCGCTGGTGAAGGCGTCGCGCTCACCGCCCATGTCCCAGACCGACAGCGGACCGTGAGCCGGGCGGATTCGGCGCTCCATGCGTTCCAGCCGGTCGGTGGGGTCGAATCTGGGGCCGGCGTCGAGGACGACGACGTCGTAGCCCGCCGTGGCGAGTTCGGACGCGACGAGCGCGCCCGCTGGCCCGGCCCCGACGATACACACGTCTGCCCGCGGCGAGGGAGTACGGTCCAGGCCGTCGGTCTCCTGCCGGCTCATTCCGGCCCCCGCTGGTAGCTCTCGGTCCCGCCGGGGTGTCCGATAGGGTTCTCGGTCCCGGCCAGTTCGCCACCCGTCGGCGACGTGTAGAAGGCGTAGAGCAGTTCGTTCACGACGAAGTAGCGGACCTGTGCCGCGGTCGACCCACCCGGGTCCGGGTCGATGGCGTCGACGCCCACCTCGCGGAGGAGACTGTCCCGAGTCTCCTGGTCGAGGGTCGTGTACGGGCCGTCGTACCAGCTTCTGGCCAGCTCGTCGAGGGCCGACAGTGCCTCGGCGACCCCGGTTCGGTAGTCGGGACGGCCGGTCGTCCGCCCCGCGACGTAGGTCCGCACGAACGACTCGACGTTCTCGGCCTCGCTCGGATAGACGACTTCGGCGACGGCGACGAGCGTCTCGACATCCACCTCGGCGTCGACCGTCTCCTCGGCCTCGCGGAGGTCGCTCTGGGAGAGTGCGGCCGCCCCCGAGCCGACGACGACCCCGCCGGAGGCCAGGGCCGCGAGCGCGTCGCGCCGTGTCAGTTCCATTCGGCCCAGATTAGGCCAACCTAAACCTTAAGCGCTGGGAATCTCCACCGTATGCTCGAGGCGGCCGACACCCTCCACCTCGACGACGACCTCGTCGCCGTCTTCGAGCTTCCCGACGCCTTCCGGCGTTCCGGTCGCGATGACGTCGCCGGGTTCGAGCGTCATGTACCGCGTTATCTCCGCGATGAGCTCCGGGACCGAGAATATCATCTGGTCACGAGTGCCGTCCTGGCGGCGCTCGCCGTTGCAGTACGACCGAACGGCGGCATCCTCGGGCACGTCCTCGGCGGGAGCGATGACCGGGCCGACCGGTGCGGCACCATCGAACGCCTTCCCGCGGACCCAGTTGGTCTCCTCGCGCTGGTCGTCGCGGTTCGAGAGGTCGTTCACGCAGGTGAACCCGCGGACCACGTCCATCGCGTCCGCCTCCTCGACGTGTCGGCACTGTTCGTCGATGACGACGCCGAGTTCGGCCTCGAAATCTAACCGGTCCTTCCCCGCCGGTAGGGTGACCGTAGAACCGTGCGACGAAAGCGCGTTCGGTGGTTTCAGGAACAGGAGCGGTCGGTCCGGCACGTCGTTGTCCATCTCGGCCGCGTGGTCGGCGTAGTTCCGCCCGATACAGACGATCTTGGTCGGCTCGCAGGGCGGGAGGATCTCCACGTCGTCCTGTGCGTACTCGCGGCCGCCGAATCGGACGGTCCCGTCGTCCCACTCGCCGGTCCTGACTGCGCCTGCCGGGTCGCGAAAGCGTACCTGCTTCATGTTCGGGGTTGTCACGCCGGTCCGGGTTAAAGTTTGCAGTGGTGCCAATCCACACCAGCAAGCCGGGTGTCCGGCGCTTCCCGGCCCGGGGCTTTTCCACCCCTGGCCCCTCTCTCCACGTAGGGATGATAGAGGTCCTACTCGGGTTCCCGTTCGCGCTGGTCGGCCTCTGGCTCGCGTACGCCGGCGTCCAGGAGTACCGCTCCCAGCGCGCGATGCTGGCGGGCCGGAAACGCGTGCCGGCACAGGTGATGGGGGCGACCGTGGAAGAACGCCAGCACGACGGGGGCGGCACCTACTTCGTGCCCGTCGTCAGCTACCGGTACGAACTCGACGGTGAGACCTACGAATCCGACCGTGTGCTGCCGCCCGAGGCCCGGACGGGCTACCCGTACTCGGACCCCGCCTGGGACGTCGTGAGCAGGTACGAGGACGAGACGACCGTCGCAGCCTACGTCGACCCGGCTGCTCCGTCCGTGGCCTTCCTCGAACCCGACGGGATGCGACGGCCGCTCCTGTTCGCGGGATTCGGGGTTGCGCTCACCGTTCTGACCGGGTTGTACGCGATTGCGCTCGCGCTCGCATGAGAGAGATTCACCCACCAGCGCCGGAACAAAAGGACGGATTTATACTTACCCACCCCATCGTCTCGGATGCGGAGCACGCTCGGTTGGTGTAGTCCGGCCAATCATTTCGGCCTTTCGAGCCGATGACCGGGGTTCAAATCCCCGACCGAGCATTTTCCCTGAACCAATCCGCGAGCGACAGCGAGCGGTTGGTGATTCGTGAACGCGCAGGAAGTGGGATTTGAACAGCGAGCGTAGCGAACGCAGTGAGCGGAGAGAGTGAGTTCAAATCCCCGACCGAGCAGCGTCTCAGGTGTCCGCTACCGTCGCATCACCAGCGACTCGCTCCAGCATCGCCCCGACGAACAGGCCGACGACGAGGCCACCACCCGCACCACCGACGAGCCCGAGTGCCATGTCACTGGAGAGCGACCAGGCGGTGAGGAGACCGGTGATTGCACCGATGCCGAGGCCGACGGCGACACCGACGACGACACTGTTCACGGACCAGTCTTCGCGACGGTACGCGTCGAGGAGCGCTCCCGTGATGATGCCGATGAGGGCACCGCCGCCGGCACCGAAGCTCATCCCGGTCGACACCTCCGCGTTCGCCAGGCTGGTGATGAGGATGCCGACGAAGGCACCGAATCCGACGCCGAGCCCGATACCGGCACCGGCGGAAGGGACGGGTCTGGAGGACTGTAGCTTCATGCTGGACTAGACGCGTTCCGAGAACGTCAACCAGGCTGATGATTCTCTCTGTGCGAGAAGGGTGGTCTGAGAGGGATGGGGGCCAGTCCTGCGGGGGCGAATCAGCACAATTATGCTGGCCGATATGGAGCGATGCACGAGGGCCAACCATGACAAGTCAGGGCGCAGACGACGCTGAAACCGCCGAGACCGATGGTGGGAGCAGTTTCGTCGAGTACGGTATCGAGGACGAACCGCCGCTGTCCACGTCGGTACTGCTGGGGGTCCAGCACTACCTGACGATGGTCGGCGCGAACATCGCGGTCCCGCTGATTCTCGCAGGGGCGATGGGGATGCCCGCGGACGTGACGGCGAAGTTCGTGGGGACGTTCTTCGTGGTCTCCGGCATCGCGACGATGGCGCAGACGACGTTCGGGAACCGGTACCCCATCGTGCAGGGAGCACCGTTCTCGATGCTCGCGCCGGCGCTGGCCATCGTGGCGACCGCACCTGCCTTACCGGGCAGCGCGCCGTGGGAGAGCAAGTTGCTGTTCCTGCAGGGCGCGATTATCGCGGCGGCGACGACCGAGGTGTTCATCGGGTACCTGGGCATCGTGGGGCGGCTTCGCCGGCTGCTGTCGCCGGTGGTCGTCGCGCCGACCATCGCGCTCATCGGGCTGTCGCTGTTCAGCGTCCCGCAGATAACCTCGGCGACCCAGAACTGGTGGCTGCTCGGGCTGACCGTCGGGCTGGTCGTCCTGTTCTCGCAGTACCTCAGTGACGGGCACCGGGTGTTCCAGCTGTTCCCGGTGCTGCTCGCCATCGTCATCGCGTGGGTCGTCGCGGCCGCACTCAGCGTCGCGGGCGTGTACACGTCGGGGACGCCGGGGTACGTCGACCTCGCCGCGGTGACCGACGTGTCGCTGGTCTTCGCCATCTACCCGCTCCAGTGGGGGATGCCGCAGTTCGAGGCCGCGTTCGCCATCGGGATGTTCGCGGGCGTGCTGGCATCTATCATCGAGAGCTTCGGTGACTACCACGCCGTCGCCCGGCTGACGGGGACCGGCGCACCGAGCGAGTCCCGCATCAACCACGGCATCGGGATGGAGGGCCTGATGAACGTCTTCGCAGGCATCATGGGTGCGGGCGGGTCGACCTCCTACTCCGAGAACATCGGAGCCATCGGACTCACCGGCGTGGCCTCCCGCCGCGTCGTCCAGGTCGGAGCCGCCGTGATGCTCGTCGTCGGGTTCTTCGGGCCGTTCGGCCAGCTCGTCGCGACCATCCCGAACCCCATCGTGGGCGGGCTGTTCCTCGCGATGTTCGGGCAGATCGTCGCGGTCGGCATCTCGAACCTGAAGTACGTCGACCTCGACTCCTCGCGCAACGTGTTCGTCATCGGCATCGCCCTGTTCAGCGGGCTGTCGATTCCGAGCTACATGGGCAACGTCGGCGGTGTGTCGGTGCTGAAGGAGGGGCTCGCCGGCATCGCCGTCCTCGGCCCGGTCCTGGGTAGCGACCCCGTCGCGAACACCCTGTTCGTCATCGGCGGCACCGGGATGGCCGTCGGTGGGCTCATCGCGCTGGTGCTGGACAACACGATTCCCGGCACCGCCAAGGAACGCGGTGTCGAGGCCTGGGAGGACATCACCGAGGACGAGAGCGACTTCTCGCCGATCTGGTCCAGCGCCGACGACTGAACTCGGCCAGTTCCTCCCGTTCGATGCCCCCCACGTGCCGACTTCGAATGAACAGGTTTATTCGCGCCGTGACAGTGAGTTTTCCGTACTGACCATGTCGGACAAACCTGCCTCGATGTACCGGGAGATTTCCAAGCCCGCGTACACCCGACGCGAGTACATCACGGGAATCCCTGGCTCGAAGATCGCACAGCACAAGATGGGCGACACGGCGTCCGAGCCCGACGACTGGCCGGTCCAGATCAGCCTCGTCCTCGAGGAGGAGTGCCAGATCCGCCACGGCTCGATGGAGGCATCGCGCCTGTCGGCGAACCGCCACCTCATCAAGGAACTCGGCGAGGGCAACTACTACATGATCCTGCGGAAGTTCCCGCACCACGTCCTGCGCGAGAACAAGCAGGCGACCGGCGCAGGGGCAGACCGTGTTTCCGACGGGATGCGCCAGGCGTTCGGGAAGGTCGTCGGGACCGCCGCCCGCATCCCGCGTGGCGAGCGTCTCTTTACGTGCTGGTGTACGGTCGAGCAGGCACCCGTCGTCAAGGACGCGTTCCGCCGTGCCTACAACAAGATCTCGCCGCCGTGCCGCGTCGTCGTCGAGCGCGGTGAAGAGAAGCTCATCGCGTAAATTCGTCGTCGTCGTTGACGAACGGCCGCCGTTCACGGGCGTCGAGACGCTTTTTGCGCGACGACCACAGGTGGATGACAGCCGTGCTCGCAAGAACGAGAGTGAACAGCCCAGCGTACGCCAGGCCAGGCAGGCTGGCGAACGGAGCGATACCGACCCACGCGAGGCCGGCCAGGAAACCGAACACTGCAGCGAGCCCGAGGTAGAACTCGCTCCAGTGGAGTTCGTCCTCGGGCACGACCTCGAGGTAGACGTCGAACGCGGAGAGGTCGGCCGAGGGCTCGACCGTGCCGCGTGATTTGTCGTACGAGATGATCTCGTGTTTCTGCATCATCGGCAGGTGGGTCTGGACCAGCGACGTGTACACCCGTTTTCGCTGTTTGTAGTCCAGTTCGGACTCGTCGATACCACATTCCTTGGCGGCGACGTAACTGGTGAGTTCACGGACCGTGAGTTGCTCGCGTTCGTCGAGCGCCTGGAGGACCAGCCGACGGCGCTGATTGCTCAGCGTGTGGAATACGGTGTCCCGGGTGAGCTGGACACCGGTGTTCCCGTCATCTGCGGACTGCGCCACCGCTGTAGATGGACCCCCGTCCCCCGGCTCCGCGACGACCAGTTCCGTCGATGGAGACATGTGTTTCACTAGTAGTTAACAACGCCGTGAGTAGTCTTAATCTTTCGCTTGAGGGACTCTGGTGGCGAGAATCATATAGTTCGCTCTCGTTCGGTTTTCCGAACTAAGTGTATCTAAACTGGTGGAAAACACACACTGCTCTCCAACGAGGTGGGACGTGAATGCGGGTAATGGTGTCATACCTATACTCTGTTGGAGTGTAATTATCGAGAGAGTGGTCCGTTTCGTGGCCACCGGGGAGACAGCATGCAACAATCAGGCGCATCTACAGCAGGGGGGACGATACTGAACAGGCTACGCAAGCCGGAGTACACCGGGGAGAATCGCTGCATTCCGTGTACCGCGACCAATCTGGCGATAGCCGCAGTACTGACTGCCGGGGCGTTCGTACTCTGGGCACCGGCTGCCCTCGGTGTCGCGGCCGTCTCACTCGCGATGATCTACTTCCGTGGATACCTGGTCCCCGGGACGCCGGAGTTGACGAAACGCTACTTCCCGGACTGGCTGCTCCGGGTGTTCGACAAGGAGGCGAAGCCGCAGTTCGACGGTGGCACGTTCGACATCGAATCGTCGCTCATGGAGGCTGGCGTCCTCGTCGAGACGCCCGACGGTGTCGACGTCGAGCTGACGCCAACGTTCGCCGCCGCGTGGGGCGAGCGGATGTCCCTGGTCGCGGCCCGCGACGCCGATATCCACGAGTTAGCGGCCCTGCTGGGCGTCGAGGAGGATCGCCTCGCCATCACCGAACACGGTCGCGACTCCTTCATCGCCTGGGTCGACGGCGACTGGCTCGCACAGTGGGAGTCCCGTGCCGCGTTCATCGCCGACATGGCCGCCGCGAAGGAACTGGAGGCGCGATACGAGAGCTGGCACGACCTGCCGATGATGCTCCGCTCGGAACTCCTCGGTGGCCTCCGGCTGTTCGTCGAAGAGTGCCCGACCTGTGGTGGCCCCGTCGACTTCGGTCAGCAGGTCGTCCAGTCGTGTTGCCGGTCCTACGACGTCATCGCCGCATCGTGCCAGGAGTGCGGGGCCCGCCTGTTCGAGACCGAGTTCGACGTGGACGCGCTCGAACCGGACCAGGCGTAGGCGAGGACCTTCCCGGGCGACTGTCGGCCGTCCTTCTTTTCTGTTCGGTCCGTGACCGATGTGACGACAGCCCACCGAGCGATGCGAGCGGTTGGGTCGTCCCTGCCCGCTGCACCGCTTCCCGGCGATCTGGGTGACGGGGGAGGCTTGCTGTGTCTGGACTCCCGACGCGCTGGTGTGTTGGCGTCGACTGCTCCCTCGGCAGGCAGTAGCTTGTGTTGTTGAGTCGGGTTCCGACACTAGGAGGGCAGTCCGCTGCACAGGCTCGTCGGGAGGATTCGCTCCGGGAGTGGGTCCCAGGCCAGCCGCCCAGGCCAGCCGTCGCGCCCCAGCGAGAGGCTCGTGTTGCCTGCGCTGGCATGGGGTGGGCGCGCGGCAGCGCGTGCGAGCATCTCCTGTCTCACCCAGCAGTGGAGCGTTGTCAGGGCCCGCCGTGCTGGCGCGACCCGAACCACTCCGACATGGCCACTTGCCTCCGAGATGGCCACTGCGGAGAGCACCTGTGCAGGGAGTGGCTACTCTCGAGACGATCTGCGCAGGAAGGGTCGAACGGGCATCGGAGGAGCCTCGGTCGGACAGATATGAACGAGAACCAGAGGGCCACTTCTCGGGGAGCTTGAGCCCGCCCAACCGGGCGTTCGAGGGTGGTATGCTCGAGCCGTTCCTCTCGGGAGGACTCGATTCGACGTGATAGAAGCAGAACGCGCTGGTACAGGAGTCAGCCGAAGAACTGTCGCCGGAGCGAACCCCGGAACTTCCACAGCTGGACCGCGGTCGAGGCCGCGAACATCGCGAGGAACCCGCTGGCGACCAGGCTCGGGTGGAGCTGTTCGACGACGGGAACACCACTCAGCGAGGCGACGACGGCACAGAGGCCGACGACGCCGAGACCGCGGTAGTACTCACCCCAGGTGATGCCGTGACCGGTGGTCACGTCCATGTACTGGGCGACCTCGCGTGCACCCTCGTCGAGCGTAATGAGCTTGCGGTTGCAGTCGTATTCGAGGACGCCCAGCTCGTCGAGTTTCGGCAGGTGCGTCTGATGGAGCGAGATGTAGACCGTCTCGCGGATATTCCGTGGTGCGGGCGTCTCACCCGATTCGATAGCGGCGATGAGCTCTGAGAGGTCTCGTAACGTGATAGAGCCCGTCGAGCGGTTCAGGACCCGAAGCGTCTCGCGCCGGCGCGAGTTGCTGAGGATCTGGTGGATATCGCACTCCTGTAGTCGATTTCGTCGTGTCGTAACTGGAAACATACTTCCCCCACTGAGCGCTTCCGGGCCCCATGGTCCCGGCTAGCAAGTGCGCTATCTGAGTATAGTGTCTGTTATATACTTAGATATGGATTTGATACCACATCTAAGTGATACATTCGGGGTTTTGAGGCTAAAAATCGAGAGAAGGAGCCAACTGTAGGTTGGTACTACGGCATTCTAACCGGTGATATCCCTGAGGTAACCCCGTACTCGCAAACACGATTGGTTGCTTCGATGTCCATGAAGCCAATCATAAGTAAGTTGGTACCATCCCAAGATTAGCTCGACCCGATTCCGAACCGGACCTCCGGGGGGAGGCGGGCACACGCAACAGCGATACCAACAACCAACAACCATGACAGAAAAACAATCGATGAAACTGTCCCGGCGCCAAGTACTTGCCGGGCTCGGAACGATCGGGGTCGCGTCCGCGGGCGCAGGCCTCGGCACCACTGCATTCTACAGTGACCGTGAATCCGTGGAAGGATGGTTCGAAGCCGGTCGCGTGGACCTGCTCCTCGACTACCGCACCACGTACATGCCGTGGGAGCGCTACGACCTCCAGATGATTCCGGAGGACGAGCGCCCGCCAGTGGTCCCCGGGACCGATGGAATGGTGTACCAACTGGAGTCCGTCCCGGACTTCGGTGAGGTACTGACCCACGACGAATGGGGCGAGGCAGTCCGACAGATCGACGCCTGTGCAACACCGAAGGGCGAACTCGCTGCACAGCTCATCGACGGTCCCGAGGTTGGGATGTTCGTCGACCTCGACGACATCAAGCCGCTCGACCGTGGTGAGACCACGTTCTCGCTGCACCTCTGTGGCAACCCGTCCTACCTGAAGATCCGCGCAACCGGTGACTCACGCGATGAGTCCGAGGGGCCGCGCTTCGAGGAGGACTTCCGCGAGGGCGTCGACACCCCCACCGAACCCGAACTCGAGTTCGGTGACATCGTCGACGACGCCATGGGTGAACTGCAGGACTTCATGCACGTCTGCTTCTGGTACGACCCCAACTGTAACAACGTTCGGGACCAGGAGCCCCAGACGGTCTGTGTCCAACTCGCACTGGACAACAGTGACTCGATGGACCAGGAGTACGTCCCGGGTGGAGAAGCCGACCCGACCAAGCTCGCCACCACGAAGGACGGTGCACTCGCACTCATCGACGCACTCGAGGACGAGGTCGACCCGGACGACGAGGACCTCGACCCGAAGCAAGTCGGTGTCACGCTGTTCAACGGTGACGGAGAGGAGAATCCCGTCATCAACCCGGACAGCATCGACCCCACGATGGACGCAGCCGCGCTCCGGGAACTGATCAATGAGGACTACAACGGTGACCAGGCCGACGCCGATGGCACCGTTGCAGCAGGTATCACCGACGCCGCTGACCGCGTCGAGGACTGTGCTGACTACAACGTCGTCGTCGCCGTCTCGAACGGTATCGAGAACATCGAAGGCGCGCGCGATGCCGCTGACGAAGCACTCGGCCGCGACGGTGTCGACGAGGTCATCATGGTGCTCATCCAGCCCGGTGACGCGACCCTGACCGAGTTCGAGGACTTCGATGGTCAGGTTTTCGAGGTTCTCACGCCCGAGGACATGGCAGACGCCTGGCTGGACATCGTCCAGCAGATCCTCGCTGCCCAGGTCGTCGCCGGTGAAGAGGTCTGCCTGTACGAGGGCCCGCTCTCGGGCTTCCTCGACATCATCGACGACGATGCAGTCATCCTCCCGCCCGGAACCGGTGAGGAGGCCGAATGCACGCTCGGTGAGGCAACCAACACCGCGGGTAACTGCTGGAAGGAGGGCGTGCACTGTTTCGCCCTCGAGTGGTACCTCCCGTGCAAGGCAGAGAGCACCGAACGCGATCCCGGCTACGTGGACCTTGGTGTCTGCGGCGAAGAGTTCGACAACATGGCCGAGTTCCTCATCGACCGGTTCGAACTGGCAGGACCGGAAGAGCTCGACGGACTCATCAACATCACCCAGACCGACACGGTCCACTTCGGTCTCGAGTTCACCGCCGAACAGTGCCGCCACAACACCGTTCCGGAAGATGACGAAAACGGCACCACTGAGCCTGCCGTAGCGGAAGAAACGGCCTGATCGAGAACAGCGTCGCCGGACGAACCTGACCCAACTGTGGGTCCAGTTCGGTCCGTCTGTCCCGCCCATCTAAACCGACCCACGAAGGAAACCCGTGGCTGGAACGGCCGGTCACACGGTGGTTCGATTCCACCGGTGGGTCCTCGCCTCAGTGAGAGGCATCTACGACACATATCATGCAATCACGACGCTCACAACTCACACGTCGGAAGGTCCTGGCCGGGCTTGGGACCATCGGGGTGGCGAGTGCAGGAGCTGGACTCGGAACCACGGCATTCTACAGCGACAGGGAATCACTCGAGGGCTGGTTCGAGGCCGGACGTGTCGACAACGTCCTGAGCTTCCGCTCCATCTACGAGGCCTGGGAACGGTACGACCTGCACGACGTCCCCCTGGCGGAACGACCACCGATCATCCCCGGAGGGAACGACATGCAGTTCCTTCTGGCAGAGGCACCGGCCTTCGTCGATGCGGCCGGCGAACCGCTTTCATCAGCCTTCTGGCGTGACGACGTTCGAACCATCGAGGCCTGTGACCTGTCGGACCCGACCGACCTCGGCATCAGTCTCGCGGGCGGAGGCTTCGACGTGCTGAACGCATTCGGTGTCGACCTCGAACCGGACGACCTGTACCTGCCAGGGCTGGTCAACGGGGAGACTGGTATCTTCCTCGAACTCACCGACGTAAAGCCGAAAGACCTCGGCGCACTTCAGTTTGACATTCACGTCTGTGGGAACCCGTCGCTCGCGTTCCTCTCACTCGCGGTCGACGAGTTCACGCAACAGGCCGTCGACGAGAACGTCGAGAACGGCGTCCTCGAATCGGAGGAAGAGGCCGGTGAGACGCTCGATGCGAACTTCGAGACCGCTGGCTTCGACATCCTCACCAACGAGGAACTCGCCGGTGAACTCGGCCCGTACCTGTACGTCGTCCTGTTGAAGACGGACGGGCTCTACCAGTCCTTCGACGTGGTGTTCGACAAGGTCGTCGCTGCCGCCGACGGGATGGACGACGACGTACTGTACGCCGGGTCGCTGACAGGGCTGGTCGAGACGCTGGTGAACGGCGCAGGCGTCCAGCTGGAACCCTCAGGGGGTGCCGTCACCACCGAGGAGCTTTGCTTCAACCTCGGGGTCCACAGCTACCAGCTGAGTTGGTTCCTCGCGTGTGCCGAGACCGACCCGGAAAGCCTCGGGTTCGAGGACCTCCTGCTGGTGAACCGCTTCACCGAGGGGGTCTTCCAGATCGAGGACGGGACGGTCGACATCGACGATAACGACGCTGACGGGGAGTTGACGCTCAACGACGAGCTCCGACAGCGTGGTTTCTACCAGGCTGGCGACATCAACACCGGCGTCACCGTCGACGTGAACGTCACCCAGACCGACGAGGTTCGTGTCGGCTTCCAGTTCACGCTGGAGCAGTGCCGGGCCAACCTGTGACCGGTCGGACCCCTCGTTCGATGACGGCAACCGGTACCTAGATGCGGCCGACGCGGCTATCGATGTTAGTGTGTGTCAGCGATGAACGCTGCTGGTGACGTTTTCTGCGACGTGTTTTCGTGAGACACCGAGATTCGACTCCGTCTTCGGGGTGCAGTTTCTTGTTATTAGTTTGCCAATTAGTAGAACCCAGGAGGTGAGGCAACCTCGTTGCCCCCCCGCTCGAGGGTCTATCGTGGTTGCTGACCGTTTCAATCTATGTTTTTGATAGTTCTGCTGAAACCCCGGGGGACGGCCCCCTTGGCCGGGATTAACGACCGATTCGGTTCGAATTGTCCACTCCAATCGGCCGATTCCCAGTGGTCGTAACCGGGTTACCGCACAGTAGCTTCAGCATACCTAATGTATCAAGAAACATATGGTCGAGTGTCAGAGGAGTCGCGTGACTTTCCGGCGAGCGACGCCGGGCACCGACTGATGGCACATCGCCACACCACTGGGGGAATCAGACATGACTCGAATAGGGGACGGACGTAACCGGGCAACACGTGACGACGTCGGCGTATCCGCCGGGTCGTCTCACGTAAGGACCGCGCACACACGCGGGACCACCATGTCCTGGCCGCGTCCGATGCACGACGTGAGACGGACGATGACTCGAGAGGTGACCGCGTGACTGGTCGACGGCACGTCAGCCGCCGACAGCTGCTGTACACGCTAGGTGGCGTCGGTGCCATCACTGCGGCCGCAGGTGCGAGTGGAACGACCGCTCGCCTCCTCGATGGAGAGGGACTCGGTGGCTGGCTCACTACCGGTGGGCTCGACCTCGACATCTGCTGGCGGGACGGCCCCGTCCAATCAGTCGAGCCGACCGACTCGACGGAGTCGACCGACAGCGTAACCGGCCAGGCCGCCACGCCGGGCATCTGTCCCGGGTTCGTGAACGGGACGGTCATCGACATCGACCTTCCCGATCTCGACGCCGAGAATCGGACCGGGTCAGGCAGTGCCTGTGTCCGCCTGCCGGACACTAGGAAGAACAATCCGGCCTGGCTCTGGTTCCGGACGAGCTGTCCGGAGAGACCGTGTACCGACGTCGGTGACTACTCGCTTGCTAACCTGTACCGCGAGCTCCACGTGCGAGTGTTCTACGACGTCGACCAGAACGGGCGCGCAGCTGCGGGGGAGACCAGGACGATCTACGAGGGGACCCTCTGTGAGGTCCTGTCCGAGCTCCACAAAGGCGTGCTGCTCGACAGCAGCTGGAGCACGACCGGCGCGGACGAGGTCGAGTACTTCTCGCCCGGACAGGAGGTCTGCATCGGTTTCGAGTGGGAACTCACCGGCGACATCTGCACCGAGGGCGGTTCGAACGCCCAGTTCAGCCTTGAGTTCTACGGTGAACAGGCACGGCACAACATGGCCATGGAATCGCCGTGGGACGACGAGTGCACCGTCAACTGTGACGAGGTGTGCCAGGAGTGCGTTCAGGGCAAGGGCATCAGCTTCGTCTCGTTCTGCGTCGAAGACGGTGAACCGCTCCGGGACGGCGACGTCTGTTTCGGCGTCACCGGGACGAACACCGAGGGCGAGCCGACCAGGATTGCCTGGCATCTCACGGACGAGGCACAGGACCGGGGTGTCGACGGTGTCGACTACACGGTCCTCAAGACCGGGAACGGACCGATGCCCACCGACTTCGCCATCGAGAACTTCCCGGGAGGGACCGAGGGCTACGCGACCATCCACGACGGGTACCCCGGGACGGAGGACCAGCTGCCCCAGAGCCCGTGCAAGGACGGTGACACCGGCATCAAGTACGACTACGAGCCGGGGTTCGACAGCCCGAACGACCCCTGTGTCCCGGACGACTGGGAGTTCTCCGAGACCCAGGACAGCTGAACGGACGAACAGCCGACCGACCGCAACCGACACGGACCCGCGTGGTACGAGGCCATCAGGGCGGTTCGAGACCGCCCGCGGGCGTCCCTTCGGGGAGAGTATTCCAGGGCGTCAGTCGACGCCTGGGGGAAGGGAGTTCACATGACACGAAAGGATTCAACCGACCGGCGATGGCTCATAGGGGGGTCGCTACGGACGGCGATTAACGTCGTCGCGATACTGCTACTCCTGGTAGTAGTCATCCCGTTTATCATCTACGCCGTTCCGCAGGTCGCCGGGGGCGACCAGAGCTACGTGGTACTGACGGGGAGCATGGAGCCTGCAATCAACACCGGCGACGTCGTCGTCGTGACGCGCGTCGACCCGACCACCATCGAGGTCGGCGACGTCATCATCTACGAACGGGCGAACATGAACGTCCCGACGACCCACCGGGTCGTCGAGCGGACCACCACGGAGACCGGCGACCTCGCGTTCGTCACGAAAGGTGACGCCAACGAGGACCCGGACAGCGGGCTAGTGACGACGGAAACCATCATCGGAAAGATATCACTGACCCTCCCGAAGGTCGGCTACGTCATCCAGTTCGTCAACTCGAAGACCGGGTTCCTCGCGCTTGTGTTGATCCCGTTCGGGCTGCTCATCCTGAGCGAGCTCTGGTCGCTGATCAGCGGCGGTATCCTCAAGACGGGCTCCCAGAGCGGGAAGGACGCAACCGAGGCGAGTGCCGTCGCAGCGGCAGAGACCGAAACGGACGCGAGTGCTGGCACTGACCACGAGACGGTCGGTGAAGGTGTCGTATCGACTGCCACAGCATCCGCCGGCGCGGAGGAAGACAGCTTCACGTTCACCCGTGACGAGCTTCGCATCGCGCTCGGTGTCACTGCACTCCTCGTGTTGTACTCCGGCCTCATCCTCTGGCTGGTGTACAGCCGGGCACTCGGCTTCCAGCTGTTCCTCACGGTCACCATGATGGGCTTCGTCGCGTCCATCGGGCTGCTCGTGCTGCTCGGGAACTTCTGGCGACAGTGGCCCGAGGCGACGGAGGAAGCACGCTCGGTCACCGACGGCGGTGTGACGATGGCGGACGAGAGACGGGCCGTCGTGACTGCACCGGTCAAGTCGCCCGAGGACTCCTCCTCCGTCGGCGGAGACAGCGATGACTGACCTGAAGCGGACGTTGGTCGTCCTGGTCGCCCTCGGTCTGCTCGGCGCCACCATCGGTGGGAGCGGCGGCGCTGCCGCGTTCTACAGCGATACCGAAGGGGCGGACCTGTCGATATTCGGTGCACAGACCGTCTCGGACGTCGAGGCGACCACGGTCGAGGTAACCGGCTTCCAGGCCGAGACCCTGCGCGGCCACGTGTACGCCGCCGACTACGGGAGCGACGTCATCTACGCCGAGATCGTTCGCGCCGCGGACGGGACCGTGACGATGACGTTCACCCGCGAGAAGCCCGACCCGGCCCGCATATACATCGAGGCCTCGCGTCTCGCCGACGTGCTCGGCGTCTCGGTCGCCACCCTCACCGATGCCGACGTGACCCTCGATGGGGCACGCATCGAGAGCTCCGTCTACGAGGCGAAGACCACCAGCCAGGCAAAGAAGTCGGGCGACAGCGGCGAGTACCTCACGTTCGTCATCGGTTCGTTCTCGACCAGAACGGTCGAGATAACCGCGGCGGAGCCCGCGGCGGAGACCGGTGACAACGTGACCGATGGTGACAATGTGACCGTCGGCGACAACGGCACTGTCGAGGATAACTCGACCGTCGGCGACAACGGCACTGTCGAGGATAACTCGACCGTCGGCGACAACTCGACCGTCGGTGACAACTCGACCGTCGGTGACAACTCGACCACCGGCGACAACTCGACCACCGGCGACAACAGCACCGTCGGTGACAACTCGACCACCGGCGACAACAGCACCGTCGGTGACAACTCGACCACCGGCGACAACTCGACCACCGGCGACAACAGTACCGTCGGCGATAACTCGACCACCGGTGACAACAGCACCGTCGGCGATAACTCGACCACCGGCGACAACAGCACCGTGGTCGACTCCGGCAGCGATGACAACACCACCAGCAAGAACGAAACGACCAGTACGACCAGTACGAGTACCGGAGAGGGGTCGGTGGACGACACGGAGTCGTCCGACGGCACTGGAACCGACACGACAACGTCGGTGAACACAGACAGCGCGATAGCCGAGGTGTCGTCAGGAACCAAGAGCGTCCTGAGTGAGGAGCCGACGAGCGATGGAGCGCCCACCTGAACGTCGCGATCCCGGCGACCCTCGTCGCAGTCGGTCGTGGACGCCAGCCCTACTCTCCCTGCTGCTGGCGGTGCCAGGTTCGATGTCGAGGGGTGGGACCGGAGCGCCGAGGCGTCGTCTCCGGCGACTCCTCGGGCTCAGAGCGAACGCCCCGAAGCGAAACGCGTTGCTCTTGCTGGTCTATCTGGTAGTCGGCCTGTACCTCGTTGGCCTGCTCCTCAGTCTCCTGTAAGAACTTCGAACCGGGCTCCCGAGGGGACCAGTTCGACATCGACGTCATCTCCGTCGGTACCACCGTCGGTGCTCTCGGGTCGTGCGTTACTCCCGTTCGATGCATCCGCGAGACGGATCTCCCAGTCGTGACCTTCGACGATGCGCTTGACGATGGCGAGGCCGAGGCCGGTCCCGGACTGTGACCCCGTCACGCCCGGCTCGAACAGCTCGTCTCGGACCGCGGTGTCGATTCCGGGGCCATCGTCGGCGACGGCGAAGCCAGCCTCGTCCGGCAGGTCCTCGACCACGACTGTCAGGTTCCCTTCGTCACTGTGTTCGATAGAGTTGCGGAACAGGTTCTCGAAGACCCGCACCAGCAAACTCCGGTCTGCGGGAACGGTGCTGTCGGTCCGGGTCACCAGCGACGCGTCCGCCGTGTCGACGTTGCTCCAGGCGTCGCGAGCAACGTGAGCTAGTTCGACCGGCTGGCGCTCGTCGATCTCGGTTCCGTCGCGGGCCAGCGCGAGCACGTCATCGATTATGCGTTCCATCCGGTCGTGGCTCTCCGCCACCTCGTCGACGTACTGGTCGGCTTCGCCGTCGACGAGCTCGTCGAGCAGTTCGACGTAGCCCTGGGCGACGTTGAGCGGGTTGCGAAGGTCGTGGCTCACGACCGAGGCGAACTGGTCGAGTCGTTCGTTCGTCTCCGCGAGCTCCCGTTCTCGGCGCTTTCGCTCCGTGATGTCCCGGGAGTTGATGACGACACCTTCGACCGCAGGGTCGTCCAGCAAGTTCCG
The DNA here is from genome assembly GCF_051207375.1 of Haloarchaeobius pelagicus. Taxonomy (NCBI): domain Archaea; kingdom Methanobacteriati; phylum Methanobacteriota; class Halobacteria; order Halobacteriales; family Halorubellaceae; genus Haloarchaeobius; species Haloarchaeobius pelagicus. The sequence goes on from NZ_JBPJZD010000001.1 coordinate 1,394,237, forward strand.
GCTGAGGGCCTCGTAGGTACGCCACTCGCCGTCGGTGTGGCGCACCCGGTACTCGGTTCTGGCGGTGTACTCGTCCTCGTTGAGGCCCGCCTCGAAGACCGCCGCGAGTTCCTCGCGGTCCGCCGGATGCACGTAGGAGAGTGCGTCCGCGCCCGTCATCGAATCGGGGTCGTAGCCGAGGAGCTGTTCAGTCGAGGGGCTCTGGTACTCGATGACCCCGTCTTCGTTCACCACGGTCACGAGGTCCGAGGAGTTCTCGATGAGCGTCTTGAACCGTCGCTCGGTACTGCGACGGTCGGTGATGTCGCGCAGCACCACCAGCGAACTCCCGGTCTCCGCACCGAGTGGCGAAACCGACATGTCGACGTATCGGCGGTCGTGGTCGTCGCCGATGACGAGTTCGGTCCTGTCGTCGCCGGCGTCGGTGCCACCGTCGCGGAGGTCCGCGAGGAGCCCGGCTGCCGCCGGGAGGACCGAGTCGATTCGGTCACCGACCAGGGACGAATCGCGCAGTAGTCGGGTCGCCGCGGGGTTCGTATCGACGATGCGGCCCTGGTCGTCGACGACGAGGTAGCCGTCGCGCATGTTCTCGATGACGGACTCGCGGGCGACCGGGACGACGTCGAGCAGCCGGTAGCGGGCGATGGCCATCCAGAAGGCGACCCCCGAGACCGCGAACAGGGCGGACGTGAGGTTCACGTTCTCCGGACCCACACCGACGACGAACGCGACGTTCGAGACGATGGGGACGACCGAGCCGACCGCCAGCAACGCGGCCTGCCCGCGGTAGACCCCCTGTTTACGACGGGCCCAGTCGATCAGGAGTGCCGAGCCGACCAGAATGATGGCGTAGGAGTAGAACGCGTGGAGGTAGAACAGCGGCCCGAGTTCGCGGGTGAGAAGCGGGAACGGGTCGGTAGTCACACCGGTGTCGTACCAGAGGAGGTGGTTGGTCACCCTGGTCGAGACCGTGGCGAGCACGAGCAGCGGTTCGACTGCGAGTACGAGGTACACCCGCGGTCGGAACCAGCGATCCTTGCCAGTGTACGAGAGTGCGAACAGCAACCAGAGGCTCGGTACGACGGCGGCCCCGTAGTTCGCGGCCGTCAGCCAGAACAGCTTCGCACCCTCGGTCGTCGATGAGAGCTGGAGCGCGTAGGTGCCGGCCCAGACCGCGGCACACGCCATGAAGACGGCGAACAGCAAGAGGGTCCGTCGGTGGTCGGCGCGCTCCTTCGCCACCAGCCCGCCGTAAAGCGAGAGCGTCACGAGGACGGCCGTCGCGATGACGAGCAAACTTACGTACGCAAGCTGCTCCGGGGGCATCGCCTGCACAGCCTGACGGCTCGTCTCACCGGAAAGAGGCACTGTCGTCAGAAGGGTCGTGAGGGATGGGCTTAACTCCCGCGGCCAACCCGTACACCCCCGGGGCGGCAAAAGAACGACCGAATCGGCGGGATTTAAGCGGCCACAGGGCGGGGTTCCGAACGCATGAAACTTCACGAGTACCAGGCGAAGCAGGTCTTCGCCGACGCCGGTATTCCGACGCCGGATTCGACGCTCGCAGACAGCGTCGAGGACGTCGTCGAGGCGGCCGAGGAGATCGGTTATCCGGTCGCTATCAAGGCGCAGGTACAGGTGGGAGGTCGAGGTAAGGCGGGCGGCATCAAGCTCGCCGAGGACGAAGACGAAGCACGCGAAGCCGCGGAGTCCATCCTCGGGATGGACCTCAAGGGCTTCCACGTCGACAGCGTCCTGGTCGAGGAGGCCGTCGACTTCGTCAACGAACTGTACGTCGGTGTCACGATGGACCGCGGCGAGGGCAAGCCGGTCGCCATGGTCTCGACGAAAGGTGGCGTCGACATCGAGCAGGTGGCCGAGGAGGACCCCGACGCCATCGTTCGCGAACACGTCGACCCCTCCTTCGGGATGCACCCGTACCAGGCCCGCAAGGCCGTCTACGACGCGGGTGTCGAACGCGACGTCGCCATGGACGTGGCGTCCGTGCTCCGCACACTGTACACGCTCTGGGACGACAAGGACGGCGCTGACGCCGAGATCAACCCGCTCATGATCACGTCCGACCGCGAGGTCATCGCGGCCGACGCCGTCATGAACATCGACGAGGACGCGCTGTTCCGCCAGCCTGAACTCTCCAAGATGGAAGAGGAGGCCGCCGCGGGCGGCGACGAACTCGAGCGCAAAGCCGACGAGTACGGCTTCGACTACGTCCGTCTCGACGGCAACGTCGGCATCATCGGGAACGGTGCCGGCCTCGTCATGACGACGCTCGACCTCGTCGACTACTACGGCGGCAAGCCCGCCAACTTCCTGGACATCGGTGGTGGCGCGAAGGCCGAGCGCGTGACGCACGCACTCGACATGGTGTTCTCCGACGAGAACGTCGACGCCGTCGTGTTCAACATCTTCGGTGGTATCACCCGTGGTGACGAGGTCGCCAAGGGTATCAACGAGGCGCTGGAGCAGTTCGACGAGATTCCGAAGCCGGTCGTCGTTCGCCTCGCGGGGACGAACGCCAAGGAGGGCATGGAGATTCTGAACAAGGAACTCGTGACCGTCGAAGCGACGCTGGAGGACGCGGTCCAGCGTACGGTCCAGTTCGCAGAAGAGGTGAACGAATAATGAGTGTACTCGTCGACGACGACAGCAGGGTTATCGTACAGGGCATCACCGGTGGGGAAGGCAAGTTCCACACCGAGCAGATGATGGACTACGGGACGAACGTGGTCGCCGGTGCCGTCCCCGGCAAGGGTGGCGAAGAGGTCAACGGCGTCCCCGTCTACGACACCGTCCAGAAGGCAGCCGAGGAGCACGACGCCGACACGTCCGTCATCTTCGTGCCGCCGGCGTTCGCCGCGGACGCCATCTTCGAGGCGCTCGACGCGCCCATCGACCTCGCGGTCGCTATCACGGAAGGCATCCCGACCCAGGACATGGCGAAGGTCAACAAGCGCCTCTCCGAGGTCGACACGCGACTCGTCGGCCCGAACTGTCCCGGCCTCATCACGCCGGGCGAGGCCAAGCTGGGCATCCTCCCGGGCAACATCTTCGAGGCCGGCAACGTCGGGCTCGTCTCTCGCTCCGGGACCCTCACCTACCAGGTCGTCTCCAACCTGACCGAGCGCGGTATCGGCCAGACCACCGCCATCGGTATCGGCGGCGACCCCATCATCGGGACGGACTTCATCGACGCCCTCGAACTGTTCGAGAACGACCCCGACACCGAGGCCATCGTCATGTGCGGTGAGATCGGTGGCGAGGACGAGGAGGAGGCCGCGGCCTACATCGACGAACACGTCGATACGCCGGTCGCCGGCTTCATCGCGGGCCGCACCGCCCCGCCGGGCAAGCGCATGGGCCACGCTGGTGCCATCGTCTCCGGCTCCGGGACGGGGACCGCCCAGTCCAAGATCGACGCCCTCAACGACGCGGGCGTCCCGGTCGGCGACACCCCCGAGGAGGTCGCGGACCACATCGAGAGCTTCCTGTAAGCTCGCCGCTCTTTCCGTTCATTTCTTCGCGTCGCAGAACTCGAGGAGCCGTGGCTCAGAAGAGGCCGCGGAGCCACGCCGAGAACCGACCGAGGAGACCCGGGCTCGACTCGTTCGTCCCCTCGTCGCCTGGTTCCGCGTCGCTCAGGCCCGAGGGCGGGTCGCCCGCCCCCGTGCCCTCCGGCTCCATCGCCGGCCCGCCGAGGCTCCCCGCGAGGGGGCCGTCGGTGTTGGTCTCGCCGCCGAGGTCCGGTTCCTCGAAGTCGCCGATGTCGAGGTCCACGTCCGAGATGGACGGGCTGTCCGCCGGCTCGGAATCCGGGTCGGGTGTTCCCTCGGGGTCGCCCGGCGTGTCGGTGACAGCGTCGACGGCAGCAGTCTCGGCGCGATTCGCAGCCGGTGCACTGGCGGGAGCATCGGTGCTGTCGCCGGATTCGGGAGCGTTGCTGGACTCGGTCGCCTTGGCTCCTTCAGACACCTCGACTGCCTCGGATTCCGCTGGTTCGTCCTCGACGACGTCCGCCGCCGCGACCTCGTCAGTCTCGCCAGCATCGTCGTCCTCATCCGGTTTCTTCGTCGGGCCGACCGAGGCCGCGGCCGCGGCCAGGTCGGCGACGCGTTTCTCGGTGTCCGGGTCAGGGCCCGTCTTGCTCGCTGATTCCTCGGCCGAGGGCGAGCCGTCGTCGGCCGCTGTGGCCGACGCGCCGTCGATTTCGTCGTCTGCTTCTTCCTCCGCTTCCTCGTCGAACACCTCGTCGACGCTGCCGGACACCACGGTCGTCCGGGGCGTCCCGCCGACGAGCCGGTCGCCCGAACCGTCCATGCCGCCCGTGCTACCGGCCTCGCTCCCGTCGTTCGTACTGAGGGTGTGGGAAGACGGCTCTGCCGTCCCATCGTCTTCGATGGCCTCGAACACGTCGTCGACGCTCTCGCCGACGGCGGTGGTCGGCTCGGCTGCCGAATCCGACTCCTCGTCCAGCGGCCGAGCGGAGCGGTGGACGCGTGGACCGGTCCCGAACGATTCCGCGAAGGCGTCGCCCGCGAGGCCGGCGAGTTCGCCCTCGCGGTCCCCTTCGGCCACCGGCTCCGCGAAGTCCGCGGGCTGGTCGGCGGCGAGGAGCGGCCGGCGGAACACCCGGATTCGGTCGCCGTAGCGCTCGCGCAGGGCCGCCAGGTCGTCGTCCAGCAGGAGCACGAAGCGCCAGCGGCCGTCCTTCTCGGTCAACAGCACGAACGACAGGCCGTCGAGCAGTGACTCGACCGCGTCGACCAGCGCCGGGTAGTTCCGCGTCACGAGCGGATGGTCGGGGTAGCTGAACGTGCTGGACCGCGAGTCGCCCTCGGGGTCGGTCACCGTGAGTTCGAGCGGGTCGGCGTCCTCGACGGAGAGGTTCCAGTCGGCGCGCTCCAGCACCGCCGTGAGCGAGGTGCGGTGGTCGTCTGTCTCCCGGTCGGCGTCGATTCCCCGGCGGGACGCGGCGAGCGCGTCGTGGGTGTGCTGGTACAGGGCCTGTTCTGACGCGTCGTCCAGGGTCTCGTCGAGGCGGTCGGTGAGCTCCTCGGCCGCGGTGTCGTCGTCGAGCCCGTGACGTGTGCAGATGTCGGCGTCATCGAGGCCGAATCCACGGAGCACGTCGACGTACTCACGCAGTCGGTCACTCCGGTCGCGGTCGGTCATCGATTGGTTAGCTATCACGGGGGGCGGATATTAACTGTTGGCAGGCGGAAAGTCAGCGACGGCACCGGCGGGACAACGACTATCACGCTCGGCGGCGGCCGTGGTGGTATGAGCCGCGAAGTGACCCACACCGAGGACCGCCCGTACAAGCTCACGCCGGAGGACATCCACGACGAGAAAGGCGACGTGGCCATCTGTCAGTGCGGGCTCTCCGCGACTCGGCCGTTCTGCGACGGCTCGCACAGGGCGACCCACGACGAGGAGGACGGCGTTCGCTACAAGTACGAGAACGACGACGACGAGGGCGAGCGTCGAGCGATAGAAGAGATCGTCTTTCGCGACTAGAACAGGCCCTTGAGCGCGCCGACAAGCCTGCCGATGATGCCGGGCGACTCGGCCGACTCCGACGCCTTCGAAGACGGTTTCTCGGCGGGCTCGTCGTCGGCCTTCGATTCGTCGTCGCTGGCTCCACCGAAGGTGACGGGGTCGGGTCCCTGCGACGGTTTCGAGCTTGGCCTGGGTGCCGGTTCGGGCTCCGGTTCAGGCTCCGATTCAGGCTCCGTTGCCGGTTCGGATTCGTCGGCAGGCTCGGTCTCTTCGACGGGCTCGGATTCCTGGACCGACTCGGGGGCGGCTGCCTGCATCGGCTCGGGTTCCGGTGCCGAAGCCGCCTCGTCCGCCGGTGCTGCGTCAGGCTCGGGGTCCCGGGTCTGTTCGGGCGCTGGAGCTGCAACCGGTTCCGGTTCTGGTTCGGGGTCGCTCGCAGCTTCGTCGGCCGGCTCCGGCTCCGAATCCGTGACTGGCTCCACAGGAGTCGCGGCCGCTGCGGGCTCCGGCTCCTCGTCGACCTCCGGCTGGCTCGACGCTTCCTGCGCCGGTTCGCCCGGGTCGGGCGAGTTCGGCGTCAGGTCCGGGTCGTCCTCGACGGGCTCGGGGTCGGCCATCACGAACCCACCGTCGTCCCCGTCCCCCGCGGGTTCGGAGTCGACCGCAGTGGGCTGTCGTTCGGCCTCGGTGGCCTCCGCTTCCGCCGGGGCCTCGGCGGCCGCGACTGGTTCGCTCTCGTCCGACACCTCGATGGGCTCTGGCTCTTGCGCCGGTTCGGTCTCGGCTGCTGGTGTCTCCGTGGCCACTGGTTCCGGTTCTGGTTCCGGTTCCGGTTCGGACTCGGGTGCCGGCGGCTTCTCGCCGGGCGATGCCGGTTCTTCGACCTCGTCCGGCGTCGACTCGCTCCCCCTGTCGTCCGAGTGGGTGAAGAGGTCCCGGACGCTCTTCCCGGTCGACTGGACCTCCACACCGGTCTCGCCGCTGGGGTCGGCCGCGGCCTCCATCTCGGAGAAGATGGAATCGAGCGCCGAATCGTCCGCTGTCTCCGTCTCTGCTGTCTCCTTGGTGGGCTCGTCGTCTTCGCTTTCGAGGTCGACCTCGCTCAGGTCGGCCATCCCGTCACCGAGCCAGCCCTCCGTCGACTCGTCGACGCCGATGTCGCCGTCGCTCGAGCCCGTCGTCCCCGAACCGCTCGTGCTCGTCGATGCGGCCTGTTTGTCCGCACTGGGAGCGGCCGACGCGGCACGGGTGGCGAGTTCGGAGACGAATTCGGCGGGTCGCTGGTCGTGCAGGAGCGGTTCACCGAACGCTTCGATACCATCGCCGTAGTGTGATTCGAGGGCATCGAGGCGCTTGCCCTCGAACAGGACGAACCGCCAGCGGTCGTCGGCCCAGTTCGACAGCATCGCGAACGTGAGTGGCACGCCATCGAGCAACCCTTCCTCGACGGCGGCGATGAGCGCCGGGTAGTTGTGCTCCCCGAGCGAGGTGTCCGGGTACGAGAACGAGGTCGCGCGGCGGTTCCCGTTCGGGTCTTCGAGCGCGATTCTGAAGGGCTGTGTCGGCTCGACGCCGGTGTCTATCGGGTTGCCCTCATCGTCGAGGAAGTGGATGTGGAAGCCGTAGGCGCTGAACACCGTCTCGAGTTGCTGTGGGACGACGCGATTCGGGTACTGGCGCGGGGCGTCGATACCCCTGCTCGAGGCCGCCAGGACACGGTGTGTCTGGTCGTACAGGTTGCGCGGTGTGAACTCGTCGTCGTACCCTTTCTCGACGACAGCTTCGACGGAGATGTCATCGGGTGGGTCGCTGAGCCCGTAGACCTCACAGATCTCCGCGTCGGAGAGACCGCACCGTTTCAGGACCGTGACGTGGTGGGAGATGAGATCCTGGGAAGTAACCATACGCAATTTCACCAGTCTCCTACCCTTAGGCGTATCGGCCGTTTCGACCGCTGTCTATGCCATCGACCAGACAGGGTGCAAAATAGTGATACTCGACCAACAGGTAGCGGGGGACCCGGCCTCAGGAAGAGAGGATGGACCGGATCTTGCTGGCGAGACCGCCGGACTCGCTCTCGTCGTCCTCGTCGTCACCCGCTGCCTCGGCTTCGTCCTCGTCGTCACCTGCTGCCTCGGCTTCGTCCTCGTCGTCACCTGCTGCCTCGACGTCGTCACCTGCTGCCTCGACGTCGTCACCTGCTGCCTCGACGTCGTCGTCGGTCGCCTCGCCGGCTTCGCCGTCCTCGTCCACGGAGTCAGTGGCGACACCCGGAGCGTCACCGTCTTCGAACGTGGCATCGAGCGAGGAACCGTCGTCGAGCGTCGGGGCGGACGAGGTCTCGTCCATGTCGGCTGTGGGCTCTGGTTCGGGTTCGGGTTCTGATTCGGCCTCGTCCCCGGAGACCTGCTCGGCGTCGGCGTCGTCGCCCGACGCATCGGAGTCCTCGTCGGCGTCCGTCTCGACCCAGAGGAACCCGTCCGCTTTCGTTCGGCCCGAGAGCAACAGGTCGTCGAGGAGGTCGTCGTCGGCAGCGATGGCCTCGTCGACCTCGTCCATCGGTTCGACCGCTTCGTCGGCACTGGCGATTATCTCCTCGGGAGATTCGTCGGACAGTTCCGCGTAGCCGTCGGGCGACTCGACGGTGGGGGCGTGGTCGGTGCTGAGCTGCTGGAACAGCTCACCTGCGGTCACGTCCTCTATGTCCTCTGTCTCGTCCTGTTCCGGTGCGTTCCGAGGGTCGGCCCGTGGTTCGCTCTCGTCTGCTGGTTCGGCGTCGGTGTCGGCGAAGAGCTCGTCAATATCGAGCGACGAACCGGTTTCCAGCGTACTGTTGGTCATCGAGGGAGTTGTACGTAAACTCGTACCACACCCAGTTAAATTTTTACTATTTTTCGACCTAATTTGTTGGTCTCTAGCAACCAAGTGCGACTGGCATTGGAACTTTAGGCATCGGGTGTGAGCGGGGTAGCATGCGATTCGGTATCCTCTCGACGGCGAACATCGGACTGAAAGCGGTCGTCCCCGCCATACAGGCCTCCGAACACGAGGTCGCGGCTATCGCGTCTCGCGACGGTGACCGCGCCACTGCAGTCGCCCAGTCCCACGACATCCCGGAGTCGTACGGGTCCTACCAGGACCTGCTCGACGAGGCGGCCATCGATGCGGTGTACGTCCCGCTCCCGAACTCGCTCCACGCGGAGTGGGTCCGGAAGGCGGCCGACGCCGGGCTGAACGTGCTCTGTGAGAAGCCGCTGGCGGTCGACGCCACAGAGGCACGCGACCTCGGCGAGTACTGCGAGGACGCCGGTGTGACACTGATGTCCGCGTTCATGTACCGGTACCACCCGCGGACCGAGCGCGCCGCCGAGATCGTCGCCGAGGAACTCGAGCAGGTCCGCGGCGGGTTCGCCACGTTCCAGTTCCCGCTCCGGGACCGTCCGGACGACATCCGGCTGAACCCGGAACTCGCCGGTGGGAGCCTGATGGACGTGGGCTGTTACGCGGTGAGCGTCCTCAGGACCCTGCTGGGAGAACCGGATGCGGTCTCGGCCCGTCGCCTCGACACCCGCGACTGCGGGGTCGACACCCACCTCACCGGGCGATTCGACTATCCGGGCGCGACCGCCCAGCTGTCGTGTAGCTTCGATACGCAGCTGGTCCAGCGCTACCGCATCGAGGCCGAGAACGGCTGGCTGGAGGTCGAGGACGCGTTCAATCCGTCGAACCCCGAGGAGGTCACACTCGAGTACGCGGTCGACGGTCGGCAGGTGACGGAGTCGTTCGACGCGACCGACCAGTACCGCCTGCAGGTCGAGCACTTCGCAGACTGCGTCGAGTCGGGGGAACAGCCCCGCACCGACGCGGCCGAGGCCACCGCGAACATGCGCGTCATCGACGCGCTGTACGAGAGCGCGGACACCGGCGAGACGGTCCGCCTGGACTGAACTCATTACCGTCCAGCGCCCACTGTCTGGCAATGGACCAGTTCGACGGCGCGATTCTCGACGTGGATGGGACGGTGTTGCGAGGCCCCGGTGCGCTCCCGGGCGCGGTCGACGGCGTGCAGGCGCTTCGCGACGCCGGGCTTTCGCTGGTCTTCTTCTCGAACAACCCGACGAAGTTCCCGGCAGCGTACGCGAAGCGACTCCGCGAGGCAGGCGTCGACGCGGCCACCGAGGAGGTGCTGACCGCAGGGACCGTCACCGCGGAGTACCTCTCGCGCCACCACCCCCACGAGACGTTCTTCGTCATCGGCGAGGCGGGGTTGTGCGACCAGCTGCGCGACCTCGACCTGGAGCTCACCGAGGACTACAGCGCCGCAGACACCGTCGTGGCCTCTATCGACCGGGAGTTCACCTACGACGACCTGACGGTCGCGCTCTGGGCGCTCTCGGACGACTCGGTCGGCTTCGTCGGGACCGACCCCGACCGGGTGGTGCCCGCGGCGGACCACCTCGTTCCCGGCTCCGGAGCCATCATCAACGCGGTCGCCGACGTGGCCGGCCGCGAACCGGAAGCCGTCCTCGGGAAACCACATGCCGAAGCACGGGAGGCGGCACTTGCTCGGCTCGGTGTCGCCCCCGAGCGCTGTCTCGTCGTCGGTGACCGGCTGGACACCGACATCGCGCTGGGGGACGATGCGGGGATGACGACCGTGCTGGTTCTCTCGGGCGTGACGACCCGTGAGCAGGTCGCGGAGAGCGAGTACAGCCCGGATTACGTGGTCGACTCGGTCGCCGACGTTGTCGGCCTCTTCTGAGGCGTTATCTGATAGCTGACAGGCGTGAGCCTGGACTTGCTTGGGGGACGGAATCGCCAGCCGGGGCAACGACCAAGTAGCTTGCAGGCAAATATTACGAATCTACCATGACCGGAATCGAATACGACGACTTCCTCGACCTCGACTACACGCCGACCGACACCGACCTCCTGTGCGAGTTCACCATCGCCCCCGCCGAGGGGATGTCGTGGGAGGCCGCCGCCTCCCGCGTCGCCAGCGAATCCTCGAACGGGACGTGGGCCGCCCTCCACGTGGACGAGGCGGAACTGACCGACCTCTCCGCGGTCGCCTACGACATCGCGGAGGACGAGGGGACCATCATGGTCGCCTACCCCGCCGACCTGTTCGAGCAGGGCTCGATGCCCCAGATCCTCTCGTGCATCGCGGGCAACATCATGGGTATGAAGGCGGTCGACTCCATCCGCCTCGACGACTGTGAGTGGCCCGAACAGACCGTCTCGGGCTTCCGCGGGCCCCAGTACGGGAGTTCGGTGGCCACCGAGAAACTCGACGCCGGTGACCGACCGGTGCTCGCCACCGTCCCGAAGCCGAAGGTCGGCCTCTCAACGAAGGCCCACGTGGATATCGCCGAACAGGCCTGGCGCGGCGGGGTCGACCTCCTCAAGGACGACGAGAACCTCACCGACCAGGCGTTCAACCCCTTCGAGGAGCGCGTCGAGCAGTCCCTCGCGACGGCCCGCGAGCTGACCGAGGAGACCGGCGAGAAGAAGGACTACCTCGTGAACATCACGGCCGAGACGGACGAGATGATTCGGCGCGCCGAGTTCGTCGAGCAGCAGGGTGGCGGCTTCGTGATGGTCGACGTGGTCACCGCGGGCTGGGCGTCGGTCCAGACGGTGCGCGAGCACTGCGAGGACCTCGACCTCGCCATCCACGCCCACCGGGCGATGCACGCCGCCTTCGACCGCATGGAACACCACGGCGTCTCGATGCGGGTCATCGCACAGGTCGCCCGGCTCTGCGGCGTCGACCACATCCACACCGGAACCGCGGGGCTCGGCAAGCTCGCGAACGAGGACACGCCCGGCATCAACGCCTGGCTCAAATCTGACCTCTACGGCATGAACGACGTGTTGCCGGTCTCCTCCGGCGGCCTGCACCCCGGCGTCATCGACGCGCTGTTGGACGCGCTCGGCACCGACATCTGCATCCAGGCCGGTGGCGGCATCCACGGCCACCCAGACGGGACCGAGGCGGGCGCGCGGGCGCTCCGGCAGTCCGTCGAAGCCAGCATGCAAGACGTGAGCCTGGCGGACTACGCGGTCGACGGGCATCCGGAACTCCAGACCGCCCTCGACAAGTGGGGGAGCGAGACGCCCCGGTAGTCAGCGACGGGCGAGCAGTGCGACCGACAGGAGGGCGAGGGCGACGCCACCGGCGGTGAACCCGGGCGTCGACCCAGAGGAATTGGCAGCTGCGTCTTCGCCGTCACTGCCATCGTCGGCATCGCCGGCACCACCGTCATCGCCACCGGCCGCGGTCGCGTCGGCGGTCGTCGCGCCACTGTCGCCGGAACCACCCGTGGTCGCTTCGCCATCACGAAGCTGCTCCGCGATGCGTTCGGCCTTCTCCTTCGACTGTGCAGCGAGGACGAACCGCGGGTCTTCCTCGAAGTTGCCCGACTCCATCGCTGAGGCGAGTCCCGGTGCCAGCGACGCTGCGAACGTCACGTCTCCGTCGACGACCGTCAGGAGACAGTAGCCGGCGTCGTCCCGATTCCGCTCCCAGCGGCAGTTCGAGACACCCTCGCCGGTGAACCCGCGCTCGACGAGTGCCGAGGCGAACGACGCACCGGCCTCCTCGGTGAGCGTGACCGGGATTCGATACATCCCGTTCTGCTCTTCGACGGTGCCGACAGCCGCGACGTCCGTCTTGGTGACCAGCGTCTCGTTCTGGTAGCCGTCGTCGGTCGGATAGTGTGCGACGACGGTGACGGTCGAGTTCTCACCCGGTGTCGTCTCCGCGCCCACCGGAGCGCCGACGAGGGCCACGGCACACACCAGGACGGCCAGAGACGATGCAAGCAGCAGGGACTGGTCGCGTTTGACCATGGCGGAACAACCGAGATGAGTTACAAATATTTTCCGACACCTCGGGTCGTCGCAGCCGGCCCACCACGTGCGAACTGGTCGCACGACCGGGGTGTGCCTATTACCCCCGCGCGTCTCCTGTCGGATATGCGAATCAAGTTCGACCCACTGGTGTGCGAGAACTGTGGCGAGGTACGCCACGACGACATCGAGACCATCAGCGACGTGCCCCAACTCGACCCGGAAACGTACGAGGTCGGTCCTGAGACGACCGACGTGTACGTCTGTTCGGGCTGCAAGAACGTCCTCGGGGTCGAGTGACCGCGTTCGTCAGGTCGCGTTCCGGCGTTCGCACAGCGCCACGTGGACCGTCTCGCCCAGCCCATCCACCACGTCCCGGGCCCAGACCGTCTCGAAGCCAGCTTCGTCGAGTTCGGCCATGGTCGCTTCCCGTCCTGGCGTACTCCAGAACATCTCCACGTCGGGGCGGAGCCAGCCCCGGCGGGTGCCCTCGTGGGCCTGCCGCGAGACGGTCAGGATGAGTCGCCCACCCGGGCGACAGACCCGCGCGAACTCGTCGTACACGGACTGGTGCTGGGTCCGCGGGACGTGGAAGACGGAGTAGTAGGCGACGATGCCGTCGACGCTCGCGTCGGCGAGTGGGAGCCGGGTCATGTCGCCCTGCACCGGCCTCGCAGCAGGAACCGACTCGCGGAGGCGGTCGAGTTGTCCCCGCGAGAGGTCGAGGCCGAGGACCTCGAACTCGTCGACGAGGTGTGCCGCAGTCCGGCGGCCGTCGCCACAGCCCACGTCGAGGATGCGACTGCCCGGCCCGAGTGGCTCCGAGAACTCGGTGAACAGGGCGGTTTCGGGGCCATCCGCGTTCCGGAAGTCGCCGTAGGCGTCGCCGACCCGGTCCCAGGCGCGGCGGACTGCGTTTCGTTCCATACCGAATCTGGGAGCGCGAGCAGTATCACGGTGCTGCCGACCCTGCTCACCGGCGTTCACTGGCAGTCCGAGGGCCGAACTCGACCGGGTTCTCGCGGTCAATCTGGTTCTCGTGGTCAGTCGTCGGCCGGTGCCGACTCCACCAGCGTCTCGGGGTCGACCGATTCGTACCGGACCACCGCGTCGAAGTGCTCCAGGGCGAACCGGTCGCCGCCCGTGATGCCCCGGGACTCGTGTTGGGCGAGGTGGCGGTCCACGAAGCGTTCGGCGACCAGGGCGAGCCTCGCGTCGTCTGCCTCGTCGATTTCGGTCTGTGCCTCCGCGAGCAGGAGCGACCCGGTGAACACGTCGAAGATGTAGTCCGCGAGCTCCTTGGCCTGGAGCTGGGCGTACTCCCCGTCCTCGGTCGCGAGCGACGCCAGCGCGGTCCCGAGGTCGGCGTAGGCGGCCTGTATCGACTCCTTCGTGTATGCCAGAACAGGATGCTCGGCCGAGTCGAGGTTCGCCTGGATGGCTTCGAGCAGCGGCTCGTGGGCGTCCTCGCGGTCGAGCGCCCGGAGCACGTCCAGCGCGAGGATGTTCGAGGTGCCCTCCCAGATGGGCAGCACCTGTGCGTCCCGGAGCAGCCGGTGGGTCACGAAGTCCTTGACGTAGCCGTTCCCACCCAGAATCTCCATGGCGTAGCTGGCCGTGTCCACCGACATCCGCGCCGTTCTCGATTTCGCGATCGGGACGAGCACGCGCATGAGCCGGTAGGCGTCCTCGTCGCCATCACGCTCGCGCTGGCTCAGCACGCGGCCGGCCTCGAAGGTGTACGCGACCGCGGCCTCGTGGTCGACCGCCATGTCCACGAGGTCGCGCTTCATCAGCGGGTACTCCTGGATGGGAGAGCCGAACGCCTCGCGGTTCGCGGCGTGTATCTTCGCCTCCAGCAAACAGCGGCCCATGATGGCGACCGAGGCGCTCGCGTTCGAGAGGCGTTCGAGGTTCAGCATGTCGGTCATGTACTTGAATCCACGCTGCTCCTCGCCGACGAGGTAGCCCGTCGCGCCCTGCAGTTCGACCTCCCCGGTGGGGACCGAGATGGTCCCGAGCTTGTCCTTCAGGCGTCGGTAGAGCTGGTCGTTGAGTTCGCCGTCGACGGTGTGCGGGACCAGAAAGAGCGAGAGGCCCTTCGTGCCTTCGGGGGCGTCCGGGGTCCGGGCGAGTGCCAGCGTCCCCTCCGCATCGATGTTCGAACAGAACCACTTCTCGCCCGTGAGTTCGTAGCGGTCGCCTTCGACGTGTTCTGCGATGGTCTCATTCGCGCCCACGTCGCTGCCGCCCTGCTTCTCGGTGAGGAACATCGCGCCCTCGATGTTCTCGTCGCCGTCGCGGGCGACGAGTCGCTCGTAGTACCCCTGGAGAACCTCGCCCTCGCCGTACTTATCCAGGACGAGGGCGGTTCCCGCCGTCATCGACACCGGACAGGTGAACCCGGGGTCGGCGTAGGAGAGGAGGTACTCCATCGCGAGGTGGTGGGTCAGGGGAAGCGGGTCGTCCCGGCCCGGTGGGGCCTCGAACGAGTCGCTGACGATGCCCGCCCCGTAGGCGAGACGCTCGTTCTCGAGCTGTTTCGGGTGGTACTCCACGAAGTTCCGGACCTCCCCGTTCCTGTCGTAGGTGTGGAGGATGGGACCGTGTTCGTCGATCCGGTCCGCGTTGTCCGCGATGGTGTCCCCGACGACCTGCCCGAACGACCGCAACTGCTCGTCTGCCCAGCCGTAGTCGGTTCGCGGTGTGACGCGGGCGACCTCACGCCGGACGGTGTGGTCCAGGTCGTAGTAGTTGACGTGTCGGCCGTCCTCGAACCGGCCGTAGTCGATGGGGTCCATACCGTCTCCGTGTCGCCGAGAGGATGAAAAACCAGGTTATACATAAACTGACCTGAACTCGCGAGGGGGGTTCCCGCGGTTCGAAGGTCAGGCGACCCGCGCGACCACGACCGCAGTGACGATGGTCACGAACACGCCGAGGCCGAGCAACGCCCAGTTCGCCACCGTGTTATCCGCCCGGGTGACGTAGAAGGAGTACGTCCGCGACGAGAGCGGCCAGAACAGCGGGACGCCCGCCGGGGTGAGCACGTCGCCCAGCAGGTGCGCCACGATACCGTAGGTCCCCATCGCGAGTCCGAACGCACCGAGTTGCTGGGGGTCGAGGCCGAGGCTCGGCGCGCCGTAGAAGCCGACTGCACCCACGACGGCACCGACGAGCAACGCGAACACCAGGGTGTGGGTGGGCCCGCGATGCTGGATGAACGGGACCTGGTGGTCGTAGTCGGGGAGGCGTGCGAGGCCGAGCACGATCGCGCCGCCGACGAGCGCGAACGCCGGGCGGCCGGCGAGCAGCATGGCCGCGCCGACGGGCGCATAGGCGAGGAGCGAGACACCGTAGTGGCCGGTGCGGTACATCACCCGAGAGGAGGGAAGCCTCCGAAATGAAACCCCGGCCTTTGCGATGGGGGCACCGAGACACGCTGAGACGCACCGGTACTTAAGCGAACGCGGGGTGTATGGGTACCATGTTCGCCGAACTCACCGAGTTCCTCAAGCAGTTCTCGTCCGTGGAACGGACGGCGCTGGTGCTCGGACTCTCTCTGCTGGCGGCCCTCGTGCTGGAGGTCGGTCTCCTCAGGCTGGCGAAGCGGCTCGTCAAACGGACCGAGACGGCCCTGGACAACATCGTGCTGGAGGAACTCCGGTGGCCACTGGTCATCTCCGCGGCGCTCGCGGGGGTCTGGGTGCTGACGACCGGTGATTACGGCGATACCTCGGTCGTGTTCACCGAGGACCAACTGGAGTTCTTCTTCGCCCAACCGGCGCTGGCCATCATCGTCCTCGTCTGGGCGCGCGCCCTGAACAACATCGTCAATCGAGCCGTCGACGAGGTCAAAGACCACGGTGGCCGGTACGACTTCGCGCCGGTGTTCTCGAACGTCTGGACGCTCGTCATGCTGGTCGGGGCGGCCGGGGCGATTCTCGCCATCTTCCGGATAGACATCACTCCCCTGTTGGGGGCCGCCGGTATCGCCGGCATCGCGGTCGGTTTCGCCGCGAAGGACACCGTCGCGAACTTCTTCGGCGGCCTCGCGCTCTATTTCGACGATACGTACAAGATCGGCGACTACATCGTCCTCGACACCGGCGATGCGGGAACCGTCGTCCGGGTCGGCATCCGGTCGACCACGCTCTTGACCCGCGACGAGGTGATGGTGACGGTGCCGAACTCGGTCCTCAACTCCGCCCGCATCATCAACGAGTCCGCACCACAGCGCCGCAAGCGCATCCGCATCCCCATCGGGGTCGCCTACGGGACGGACCTCGACGCCTTCGAGGAACTCGCGGTCGAGATCGCCCAGGACGAGAAGATGACGCTCGACTCACCAAAGCCACGCATGCGCTTTCGCCGGTTCGGTGACTCCGCGCTGGAGTACGAACTGCTCTGCTGGGTCGCCAGCCCGAACCGCGAGCAGCGGACCCGCCACCACCTCAACCGCGAACTCTACGCGGCGTTGAACGAGGTCGGTATCGAGATTCCGTTCCCGAAGCGAGACGTGACGGTTACGGTCGCAGACTCCCAGGACGAGAGCGGCTCGCTGGGGGAAGTCGCCGACGCGGTCGAACAGGAGGTCGAGGTAAGCGAGTTCACGCCGGTCGCGGCAGACGACGGCGGCGACGAATAGACCGAAGTATCACCACTACGACGGACGAGGTATGCTCTCGGTACTCGGTGACGTCTACGAGGTGTTCGGGCCGTTTCTCATCCCGGCCACCCTGTTCGCGCTGGGGGTCCTCTTCTACGCGATCATGGTGTACCTGAACCAGATTCGACTCTGACTACTCCTCGACGACGACGGTGCCGACCATCCCCACGTTCCGGTGAGGGGAGCAGTAGTACTCGTACGTGCCGGGCACCTCGAACGTGTACTCGTAGGTGTAGCCGTCGTCGTACACCTTCGTCTCGCCGCCCTCGGTGCCGGGCCAGTCGGCTCCCTCGGGCTGGCTCTCGACGACGATGTTGTGGTTGTCCGAGCCCCACTCCCAGGTGATGGTGTCGCCGGTCGAGACCGTGATCTCCTCCGGGGCGAAGACGAAGTTCCCGTCGGGGCCGACGGCGACGGTGCCGGGTTCCATGGTCGCGGTTCCGCCGCCACCGTCGTCCCCGCCACCGAGACACCCGGCGAGCGCAATCGGGAGAGAAGCGACACCAGCGCGGAGCAAGCCACGGCGAGAGGTGTGCATGCCTGTCATCACGCAGGACTAGCTGCGCGACCAACAAATAGGCGTCTATCGAATCAGCTGGTGGGCTGCCGGCCGACGGTCACTCGACCGTCTCGGCCTCGTACCCTGCCATCTCTACCTTCTCGAGGACCTCGTCCGGGGAGACGTCGCCTTCGATGGTGGCGACCTGCTCCTCGCTGTCGATATCGACGGACTCGACCCCGTCGGCCAGCTCGATGGCCGTCTGGACGATATCCTCGTGCGTGTGGTAGGTCATGTCGGTGACGCGGATGCGCGTCGTCATGCCTGTCACTGCGTACCGTACCTATAGAACAGTTTTGGTCGGACCGGTCAGCTCACCTGACGATTTGCTGCTCGGTCCCCTCGGGGACGTCGGCGTCGGCGTCGGTGACCTGTGGCTCCCAGCGGTCGGCCGAGAGGAGGCTCACCTCGTAGTTCTCGACACGGTCGAGGTCGACGGCACCGGCGAGCAGTTCGCGGACCTCGCCACGGGCGACGTTCGCCTTGAGGACGACGCGGGAGTCTGCGGTCAGGTAGGCGTGGTCGACGGCGGGGAGGTCGGCGAAGCGGTCGAGCACGTCGTCGTCGATGGTGGGGCAGAGGTCGACCTCGGCGAGGACGGCGACGCCGTCACTGAGCGTGTCCATGTCGATGTCGATGGTGAACCGCCGGATGATGCCCATCGAGCGGAGGCGGTCGATGCGGTCGGACACGGTCGGCGGGGACACGCCGACGACGTCCGCGATATCGCTGTACGTCCTGCTGGCGTCTTCGAGGAGGAGGCGGAGGATGTTCAGGTCGGTGTCGTCCAGGTCTCGCATGTCAGACGTTGGTATATTCACGGCTATACATTTTTCGACATTGTTTGAAAGAGAAAAAGGGCTGATTTAACCGAGTTTACTGTTGTCGGTTGGTGCAGGCTCTCGGTTTTTCCTTCAGGAACAACCAGCCGATACCACCAGATGGTCTCCGGCGTGTGCAGCGCCGGCAGCGTACGAATCACGCCGAGGAACATTCACCCCGGGTAACTGGTCGGCGGCTGTCTACCGTCCCATCGTGTGGAACTCGGCGTTGGGTCGCATATCGGCGAGGTGGGCCATGCGGTTCGAGAGATTGAAGAACGAGGCGACGCTCCCGATGTCCCAGATGGCACGCCGGGAGAACCCGTGGGCTTCGAGTGCCTCGAAGTCGTCCTCGTCGAGCTCTCCGGGGGACTCGGTGAGTTCGACCGCGAAGTCGAGCATCGCGAGGTGGGCGTCGTTCAGGTCGGCGGTCCGGTGGTTCGCGACCAGCTGGTCGGCCAGCAGCGGGTCGTCGGCGTAGATGCGCACCAGTGCACCGTGGGCCACGTTACAGTAGTAGCAGTCGTTCACGCCGCTGACGGCGACGATTATCATCTCTATCTCCTCGCGTTCGAGTTCCGTGTTCTCGACCAGCGCGTCGTAGTACTGGAAGAACGCCCGGAAGTGCGAGGGGCGGTAGGCGTATGCGAGGAAGACGTTCGGGATGAAGCCCGCTCGCGCTGCCTCCTCGTCGATGCGCGCCTGGAGGTCCTCCGGAAGGTCGTCCACGTCCGGCACGGGGAATCGGGTCATTGCTGGCACGTCGTCGCTCATATCGTCGACGACGGCCGCCCGAAGTATGAATCGTGTGGGGTCGAAATTGGGCGAACGCTTAGGGTGGCACTCGCGCCAGCGATTGGTATGACCCGACCCACGCGACGTGACTTGCTGACGACGGCGACCAGTTCTGTGTTCACGCTGGGCCTCGCCGGCTGTCTCGGCGGCGAGGAGACCCCGGGAGGCGACGAGATGACGACCACGACGGCGACCGCCGAACCGACGACACAGCCCCCGGACACCACGCAGCCCTCGACGACCACCACGACAGGTTCGACGGGGTCGGGAGCGACCGAGGTCGTCGCGGTCGGCCCCGCCGGCGAGTTCGTGTTCACGCCGGAACGCCTGACGGTCTCGCCGGGGACCACGGTCCGGTTCGAGTGGGGCTCCCCGGGGCACACCGTCAGTCCGACCAGCCAGCCCGATAGCGCCGACTGGGCAGGAGTGGACGACACGAAGGACGCCGGCTACGTGCACGAGCACACCTTCGAGGTGGCCGGGACCTACGAGTACCTCTGCAAGCCACACCAGAGCCTCGGGATGACGGGGGCAATCGTTGTCGACTAGCGAGAAGGTTAAAAACCGACCTGTCGATACTACTTCCGTGGAGAACGTTACCGATAGGGTTTCAAACCCGTTCGACTTCAAGCCGCCAGCACGCTTCCTGCTCGCGGACGGCGGCCCGGAGTCGGTCCCGGGGTACGGCGACGCGAACGCGGACTTCCACGTCATCGGCGACCACGCGGGCGTCCACGGCGGACAGTCCACGGGTGTCCCGTTCACGACGTCGCTCGCGGGGCAACGCCTCCAGCGAGTCCTGCACGATGCAGGCTTCCTGAAAGACGAGTACGCGGACGCGCCGGTCCCGGACAACCTCTACCTGAACTACCTGTTCTTCCCGCGGCTTCCCACGGGAGCGACACCGACCGAGGAGGATTACTGGGAACTGGAGCGCTACTTCGACTCGGAGCTTCGGGCCATCAACGCCCACATCCTGCTCCCCGTCGGCGAGACCGCCATCGACCACGTCGTCCGGGAGTACACCACCCTTCGACACCGGTTCCCCGACTCGCTCGACGTGGACGCGATGCACGCAATGGAGATCCGCGGTCGCGGCTTCATGGTCGTGCCCATCAAGGACCCCGCCGAGTGGGAGGACGAGGAGGAGGCGGCGCTCCGGGAGCGACTGCTGGCCATCCTCGATTCGGATTACCGGCAGACGAAAGGCGTCGCGACCCTCGTCGGGTAGCCAGTCAGAACAGCGCTTTCACGCGCGGTCGGACGAACGCCGACAGCAACAACACGAGGACCGTCAGGACCGGGAACACCAGCGTGAGCAGGTCGACGTACAGGGCCGGGGCGGTGCCGGCGTAGTCCAGCGCCAGCCCGACCAGCGGCGTCGAGACGCCCAGAACGTAGAGGTACGACGGGCGGAAGTTCTTGGCCTTGTGCGTGTGCTTGATGATGACCAGGAACACGAACGGCATCACCAGCACGCCGGCCAGCAACACGCCGCCGACGGCGGCCGCCGCGATGGTCACCGCGAGCGAGATACCGACGAGTTCGTTGATGCTGACCCACTTGTAGGGACGCGAAGCCCGCCACGCGCGGTTGATACCGAACGCGATGATCGGAACCACGACCAGCGCGGCCAGTGCGCCGTACCACTGCTGGGTCGGGAGCGGCGGGTCCGGGACCAGTGCCGCATCGCCGAGGATGAACGCGACGGGTTGGGCGATGTCGTATCTGGTCGTGGCGACTGCGGCCCGGAGCGCCTCGGGGTCGGTCCCGGCCGCGGCGAGGCGGCCGTAGAACCGGCGCATGCCGCCGGCGTAGGCCAGCCCGAACTGGGCGAGTCCACCGACGTACAGGAGCGTCGAGAGGAGCATCAATGGCCAGCCGAGGCTGAGGTTGTTCCACCAGTTGAACAGCGCGTTGTCCGTCCAGGACCCGGAGCCTGTGCCGGACGCCGTGCCGATGTCGCTGTCGGTGGCGCTGCTCGTGCGGGAGGAGCCGCTCGACCCGGACGACCCGCCGCGCCGACTCCGGCTGGAGCCCGTGCTGGACGAACTCGACCGGCTGCGTGTCCGCGACGTCGTCGAGGAGGTCGCCGACGACCCCGAGGAGGTGGAGGTGGCAGAGCTCGACGACTGCCGGCTCGAACTCGACCCGGAGCGACTGGAGCGCGACCCCGTGGAGCCGCTGCTGCTACGCGAGCGCGACCGGCTGCTGCCGGAGCGCGACCGGCTGGAGCTCGACCGGCTGCTGCTGGAAGACGACCGCGAACTCGTGGAGGAACCCGACCCGGTTCGGGTGGACCGGGAGGAACGCGACGAACCGGAGCGCCCGCTGCTGCGACTGCTCTTGCCCCGGTTCCAGATATCGGCGGAGGGGAAGCTGACCTTGCGTTTTGCGACGTAGTCCTTGTGTCCGAGTCGGTCGTACGCGTTTCGCTCGGAGGAGTCGTTCAGCGTCTCGTAGGCCTTCTTCAGGGCGTTGAACTGCGCAGGGGCGTTCGGGTCGTCGTTGAGGTCCGGATGGTACTCGCGCACCTTCGTCCGGAACGCTTTCTTGACCTCCTCCTGGGACGCGTTCTCGTCCAGTTCGAGGAGGTCGTAGAAGTCCATCTCGTCGTCAGGCATGAGTTAGGGGACTCTCGTCAGTCACCGAAAACGAGGCGGGGGGTTATAGTTGCAATGGCATCAGTCCATCCGCCTAGAAGTCGGAGAGGGAGGTCTGACCGCGGGGGGTATCGACGGCGTCCTCAGTGGCCCGCTCGTGGCTGTTCCCGTCGGCGGTGGTCCCTGGCTCATCGTCGGCGTGCGCTGCCGGCCCGTCGGCGCTACCGGACGGGTCGCCCCGGTCGGCCCTGCTTCCGCCGCCGGGCCAGGAGTCGAGACTCGCCTGCTGGCGCTCCGTGAATTCGAGGTTCGAGACGCGGACTCCCACCTTGCGAATTTCGTCGTCCTCGAACTCGGTGAGCAGGTCGAGCGCGGTGTCGACCAGCAGCGACTCGTCTTCGACTGGCCCCGGAAGCGACCACTCGCGGGTGTTCACCTCGAACGGTGGTTCGACCGCCTTGATGCCGATGGTCCGGTAGAGCGCGCCTTCGCGCCGGGCCCGGTCGGCCACCGCCTCCGCCAGGGTTCGGACCTGTTCTCGCTTGCGCTCCGGGTCGGTCACCGGGCTGCCGAAGGCGGACTCCCGCGAGAAACTCTTGGGGAGGCCGCGGGGCGTCACCGGCCGGTCGTCGATACCCCGCGCCCGGTCGTGGAGTTCCCGGCCGCGCTCGCCGAACCGATCGCCCAGCTCGGCGCGGTCGGCCGCGGCGAGGTCGCCCGCCGTCTCGATACCGGTGTTCCTGAGTTTCCGGGCCGTCACCGGGCCGATGCCGTGTATCTCCTCGATGGAGAGCGGGTCGAGGAAGTCGCGGAGGTCGTCCGGTTCGACGACGACGAGACCGTCCGGTTTGTCGTGGTCGCTGGCGACCTTCGCGGCGGACATGTTCGGTGCGACCCCGACGCTCGCCACGACCCCGACCTCGCGCTCGATTCGCTGCTTGACGTGTCTGGCGAACCCCTCCGCGACCGGCCAGGCGGTGCGCTCGGTGACGTCCAGGTAGGCCTCGTCGATGCTCACCTCGCGGACCACGTCCGCGCAGTCGTGGAGGATGTCCTTCACCTCGCTCGCGACCTCCGAGTAGTAGTCCAGGTCGACCGGGCGGTAGTAGCCGGTGTCCGCGGGGTCGTCGGCGGTCGCCCGGCGAGGGAGACGCTCGAGGGCCGTGGTGATGGCCTGGGCGCTCTCGACACCGTACTCGCGGGCCTCGTAGCTCGCGGTCGCGACCGCCCCGCCGTCGTCCCCCGCCTCGTAGCCCATCCCGACCACGACCGGCTCGCCGCGGATCTCGGGCTCGCGCAGGCGCTCGCAGGCCGCGTAGAAGCAGTCCATGTCGACGTGGAGGACGATGCGGTCGGCGTCCTCCGGTTCCGGCGCGACGCCGGGGAGGCGTTCGCCGGTCGGTGTCGGGTCGTCCGGGTCGGCCATCGCGTGTTCGCTTCGGGGTAGGAACAGGAGGTGGTTGAGTGTTCCGTCCGATGTCGTGGCATGGGGCCCGAATCGAGGGGGTCAGGCCGACGGCTTATGTCGGCTGCACGAGACAGCACTGGCATGGTCTCCCCGTCGAAATCGATGACCACCCATCTCCTCGGACGGAGCCGGGACGAACGATGGCGGTTCGCCGTGCTCGCGGTAGCCGTCGCGATAGCGACCCTGCTGGTGGACTCGTTCGTGTTTGTGATCGACCTCTCGATGGCTCCATTCTCGTACTGGTTCTTCGGTGGCTGCCTGCTTCTGGCCGCTCTCGCCGGATTCAAGGGTGGCGGTCTCCTCACCAGTGTCTTCGCTGTCTGGGTCCTGGGTGCTGCCGCGGTCGCGAGCGGAAGTTTCGCTGGGTTCCACGGTGACCCGACAGCCTGGGAGCAGTACGTCGTTGGTCCTGTGGTCGGGGGGCTCGGCGTCGGGATTCCGGTCGGGCTCGTGGGCTACGCTCTCGGTGTCGGAGCGCGTGTACGACACAGAAAGAGGGTGGAAGACCGGTAGGGTTCAGATACCCAGCGTCGCCTTCGCGAACGCCACTCCGTTCTTCACGGGGTCGGGCCGGGCGATGCGGTCCAGCTCGTCGCGGGTGAGCTTGAAGTCGAAGATGTCGATGTTCTGCTCGATGTGCTCGCGGCTGGTCGCCTTCGGGATGGTGGCGACGTTCTTGTGCTGGGTCGCCCACCGCAGGGCGACCTGGGCGGGTGTCTTGTCGTACTGCTGGCCGATGACGCGGAGTACGTCGTCGTCGAGGATGCCGCCGGTTCCCAGGGGCGAGTACGCGGTGAGCAGGATGTCCGAGTCCTGGCAGTACCGGAGCAGTTCGCGCTGGGGCTTGTACGGGTGGAACTTCACCTGGTTGGTGAAGATGGGTTCGGGCGAGACGCGCTGGGCCTTCATCAGGCGCTTCTTCGAGAAGTTCGAGACGCCGACGTGACGGACCGACCCCTCCTCGACGAGGTCGGCCATGGCCTGCATGGTGTCGCGGAGGTCGACGATGGGGTTGGGCCAGTGGAGCAAGAGCAGGTCGACGTAGTCGGTGTCGAGCTTGCGGAGGCTGTCGTCCACCGACTTCGTGAGCTTGTCCGGGGCGAAGCGGTCCGGACGGACCTTGGTGGTGAGGAACACGTCCTCGCGGTCGACGTCGGCGTCGTGGAGCGCGTTACCGACGTACTGCTCGTTGTCGTACGCCTGCGCAGTGTCGATGTGCCGGTAGCCGACGGAGAGCGCTGTCTTCACCGCACCGTAGCAGTCCTGGCCGGAGAGTTGCCACGTGCCGAGGCCGAGTCGGGGGACCCGTTCTCCCTGGACGGTCGTGAATTCCATGGCAGGCAGTACGACCCGAGAAGGGATATGTATTGACACCTCGGATGGTTGGGTGGTCTTTCGCGGGGACCGTCGGCTTCTCAAACGGGTGGGACGAGCCGCGAACGCAACGAGATATTAGGCCATATATATGCTATTGATACTTATAATGATTGGCGAGAAAGGTTTATGAGGATGAGCCATGCTATGAAACATCACATGAAAGCCGACAAGCGAACCATGAAAGATGTCAGCCACACGCCACCGAACGGCGAGAGCGTCACCAACGTCTGGGAGCGAGGAAACGAGCGAGCAGCGCAAGAATAGACCGATAGCGGAGGGGCGATTCTGACTGACCTGACCATTCAGGTTGGGCTATATATGTTGTCGGCTAAATAGACAATAGTGCTATAATTTACCAATCACAGGAACGTTTTAGGTAGTTCACGTTGCATCTAGGGGCGTGGCTCCAACAGATTCGCACCCGACCGAAACACGCACTGCCGAACTGTGGGTCCGGTCCCATTCGCCGTTCGGTGCCGCACCAGAACGCGCAACGGTGCTCGACTCCCTCGAAACCCTAGAGGAAGCCGGCTACTTCGAGGACGTGACCGCACGCCTGTGGGGGAAGCGCGTCGGTCTGTCGACGATGGCTGCACGCACCGAAGAGGGTACCGAGATTCTCGACCGCGTCACCGACTTCCGGACGTGGGCCGAACGAAACGACGCGACGGTGGAGCAGTTCTTCCCGGAGCGGATGATGGACTCGCACCTGGTTGACGAGTCCTACCTGGTCCAGGAGCTGCCGACGCTCGCGCTCGCAGAGTACGAAGACGGGGAGGTCGTCCACGTGACGCCCTGCATCGTCGACGGAACTCTCCAGACGGTCGAAGACCGGGTTTCGACCATCGAAGCCGAGGCGGAGGGCGAGATCGCCCAGCGCGAACTGGCACCTGCGGGTGTCCAGTAGGAATGGCTGTCTACGTAGCGTCGAACGGTCGCTACTACACCGCCTCCGAGGTCGTCGAGTACATCGAGAACGGCCGGTGGACGCCCTGTCTGTGGGAGGAAGACACCGGTCGCGAACTGATCGAGACCAGCCGGGGCGACATGCTCCTGCTGGTCCCGACCGACACCGCCGACTTCGAATCCACGTTCGAGACCGAACCGGCGCACTGACTGACGGGTGACCCGAGTGGTGACGGGTGTTCTCGCGGGGTCTTTTTCCACACCCTCCGAGCGATGGCCACGCTTTTCCGGGAGACGAAGCCCCTAAGGCTTCCAGTTCCTCAGGGTCGGGTATGCAAGCGCTGGTCATCGTGGCACACGGGTCACACCTGAACCCCGAGTCCAGCACGCCCACGTACGCACACGCCGACACCATCCGCGACGCGGGTGGCTTCGACGAGGTGCGCGAGGCGTTCTGGAAGGAGGAACCGAGCTTCCGCGAAGCGTTGCGGACCGTCGAATCGGACGAGGTGTTCGTGGTCCCGATGTTCATCTCGGAAGGCTACTTCACCGAGCAGGTCATCCCCCGCGAGCTCCGGCTCGACGGCTGGGACCCCGCAAAGTGGGACTCCGACGGGACGAGCGCGTCCCAGGCGACGCTGCACGCCGAAGACGTCGACAAGACCATCCACTACTGCGGCCCCGTCGGGACGCACGACGCCATGTCCGACGTCATCGTCAAGCGCGCCGAGACGGTCACCGGCGACACGACAGTCGGCGACGGATTCGGCCTCGCCGTGGTCGGCCACGGGACCGAACGCAACGAGAACTCCGCGAAGGCCATCGAGTACCACGCCGACCGAATCCGCGACATGGGCCGGTTCGACGAGGTGCAGGCGCTCTACATGGACGAGGAGCCCGAAGTCGACGACGTGACGGACTACTTCGAGTCCGAGGACATCGTCGTTGTCCCGCTGTTCATCGCCGACGGCTACCACACGCAGGAGGACATCCCCGAGGACATGGGCCTGACCGACGACTACCGCAAGGGCTGGGACACCCCCGCCGAGGTCGACGGGCACCGCATCTGGTACGCCGGCGCGGTCGGCACCGAGGCGCTGATGGCCGACGTGGTCCTCGAACGGGCCCAGGAGGCCGGTGCCGACGTGGAGTCCGCACTCGAGAAGGTGCGCGAAGCGACCGGGGGCGTCCCGGCGATGGGTGACTGACGATGGCCGCAACAGAGCGGGAGACGGTCGAGACCGACCAGTTCGACGCGCTCCTCGACGCGGTCCGCGAGGGCCCCATCGACTTCGACGGCCTGCAGGTCCGCTACGAGGACGACGGCTACGTGTTCGAGGTCCCCGACCTCACCCGCAAGCACCTCTCGGAGGGCGAACTCGACCAGGTCTGTGCGGCCAACGCCGAGTGGGTGACCAACTGGCATTTCTGGGAGACGGTCGTCGGCGGTCACGGCACGGCCCGCCGCGCCTTCCTCCGGAAACTGGAGGCCGCCGAGGCACACAGCGTTCCGGAGCGGTACGACGTCATGCACGGCGACGGGGACGCGGACTCCGACACCGAGCCCGAGCTGGTCACCGAGTGGGGCCAGGTCCACATCACGGTCGACCTCGGCGAGGTCGGCTACCGGCGCTACGAGGTCCGCCACGCGGACGACGCCGGCGTGGCCCGCGAGGAACTGGACGTCCACGACGAGCCGCGGGCTGCCCGCGACCTCGCGAAGTACGATTCGAAGGGGCGCTACCGCCCCCTGAAGACCGCCCCGTCGCTCCCCGGCGGGTTCGTCTTCCCCGACCTGACGAGCACGGAGCTCATGACAGTCATCGACGCGCTCTACCCCGCGACCGTCGCCAACTGGCACCGCGAGCAGCAGGGGAAGCTCGACGTGAGCCACTGGCACGAGACGACCGAGCGCCAGACCGGTATCTACGGCATCGTCTCGGAACTCCCCCGAGAGGCCGTCGACTGGGTCGCCGAGTCCTGCTGTGACGACTCGCAGTGTCTCAAACGCCGGGAGTGGCAGTACGACGAGGACGACCAGCTCGACGCGCCGGGCGGCGACGGCCAGTTCCCCTGCCGCGAGCCGTGTTCGCTGGTCGTCGCGGCCTCGCGGAAGTGGACGAAGCTCGAGGAAGAACACGAACACACCTACGAGTTCGACCTGACCCCGAGCGAGAAGGAGCAGGTCGAGGACATCATCGAAGCCGTCGCCGAGGGGCGCGTCGACGAGATTCGCGAGGCGGACGTCTACAAGGGCGCGAACCGCTACCGGGCGCGCTACCTCCACGCGAAGCGCTTCGACGACCATGGGAACCTCTGTGGCGTCGAGACCGACGAGGAGTAAGCCCCCAGGTCTCGCCCGCGGGCCGCTGGTTCTTCGGCGACCTACGCGAACAGTATCCAGAGTGCGACGGCCACGCCGACCACCACGACGCCGACGCCGAACAGGACTTCGAGACTGCCGATCGTCGCCGCCGCGCCGAGTGCGACGACGAGGGCGATTCCGGCGAGCACCAGCACCGGGAGCGACCCGTCGAGCGGCAGCGAGTCGAGAGACGACTCTTCGCTGCCGGACTCCCCGGCGGTCTTGCGCTCCGAGGGCGGCCCGACCGGTTTCGGCTCCGTGATGGTGACCGGGATGTACTGCTCTTCGGCCCCGTAGCCCGTCACGATCTTCAGTCGGCCCGACACCGGTCGCTGCCCGGTCTGGACGTCGACCGGGAAGGTGAGCTCCGAGTCCGTCTCGACGAAGTGGTTCGTCTCCGGGAGACTCGCAACCCGGGCGAGGTCGTCGTCGAGGTTGCAGTGGACGTGGACCGCGCGCCCGTGGTTCCGGAGGGAGACGGTGAACGGCCCCGTGCTCTCGAACGAGTCGACGGCCGACTCGATGCTATGCAGGCCGTCCTTGCTGATGTCGATTGGGAGCGGGACACGTGCCATACGAGGAAAGAGAGTGTGTACGGGAGAGTTCCGTGTGTATCAGGCCGGGACGTCGTCGCGCATGTCCGGCGGCAGGAGGTTCGGGATGCCGTCCTCGATGGGGTAGGACTCCCCGCAGTCGCCACAGACGAGTTTCCCTGCGAGAATCTCGTCGTCGTCGTTCTGCTCGTCGATCTCCAGCTCGAGTTCGCCCTTGTCCATCGGACAGCAGAGGATGTCCATCAGGGATTCCTTCATACCGGGCCAGTTGGTGACGGAGAGCAAAAGGTTTCGGGAAGTCGGTGGCCAGAGCGGTGCGGGGCGGTGGTCGGTTCAGAGCAATCCGTTTTGGCTCATGGTACCGGCTGGTTTTCACACGTTGTGGGTGACCGACTCCCGCGCTTTCGGAACCGCAGAGACGACGGGCACGCCACTCGCGCTGGTGCAATGGAACCCGCAACCGCCCCGCACAGCACCACACCCTCCCCAGCCGATTCCCTCCACTTCGTTCCGGTCATCCCTCGCGCGCTTTCACCTCGCGGCCTCGTTTCACTCGACACGCTCGCCAGCGCACGCCACAGCAGGGGCTGTCGAACGTGCTGTTAGGAAACCGCAGATAGGGAAACGCGGTAGTCTGAAACCGATTCAGTACGGGCTGTCGAGGACCAGCGTGTCCTCGCGGTCCGGGCCCATCCCGACGCAGTAGATGTCGGCGCCGAGTTCCTCGGAGATGTACTCGAGGTAGGTCCGGCAGTTCTCGGGGAGGTCCTCCCACGCCTCGACCGCGCTCCAGTCGACGGGGTCCCAGCCGTCGAACGTGCGGAAGTTGGCCTCGCACTCGCCCCACTTCTCGGTCGTCGCCGGCATCGTCAGAAGTTCCTCACCGTCGAGCGTGTAGGAGTGGCCGACCGTGACCTCGTCGAGGCCAGCCAGCACGTCGACGTGGTTGACGGCCAGCCCGGTGAAGCCGTTCACGCGGGCGGCGTGGCGGAGCATCGGGATGTCGAGCCAGCCGACGCGTCGCGGGCGGCCGGTGACGGTACCGTACTCGCCACCTTCGTCGCGGATGTACGTCGCCATCTGCTCCTCGTCGCTGTCGGGGTCACCCCCGGTGTAGCCGGCGGTCTGGCCCTCGACGCCACCGAGTTCGGTCGGCATCGGGCCGGTGCCCACGCGAGAGAGGTACGCCTTCACGATACCGATGACCTCGCCCTGGCCGACCGCGGTCGGCGGGAGACCGGTTCCCGTGCAGGCACCGCCGGTCGTCGGGTTCGAGGACGTCACGTAGGGGTAGCTGCCGTGGTCGATGTCCAGGCTGGTCCCCTGTGCCCCCTCCATCATGATCTCGTCGCCGTCTGCGATGCGGTCGGCGAGGAACGACCCGCCGTTGACGGCCATGTTCTCCTCCTCGATGCGGCGGCCGTACTCGCGGTACTGCTCGTACAGTGCCTCGATGTCGAACTCCTCACCCGTTTCGATGCCGAAGACGTCCTCTGCGAGGGCCCGCTTCTGGGGAACGACGTACTCGAGACGGGCACGCAGGACCTCCGGGTCGAGCAGGTCGCCGATGCGGACGCCACGACGGCCGGCCTTGTCCTCGTAGGTCGGGCCGATGCCGCGCCCGGTCGTCCCTGCCGAGAGGTCGTCCTCCTCTTTGGCGTCCTCCTCGATACCGTCGAGAACACGGTGATACGGGAGGATGACGTGTGCGCGCTCGGAGACGCGAACGTCGGGGTCGAGGCCCCGCTCTTTCAGTTCGTCTATCTCGTCGAACAGCGTTGCCGGGTTCACGACGCAGCCGTTACCGAGGACGCCGATCTTACCGCGGATGACGCCGCTCGGGATAAGCGAGAGCTTGTACTCCGTGCCGCCTTCGACGACGGTGTGGCCGGCGTTGTCGCCGCCCTGATAGCGGACGATAACGTCGGCACCGTCACCGTACAGGTCGACGACGCGACCTTTGCCCTCGTCGCCCAGCTGCGACCCGACTATGGTTACGGTCATTTACAGACACGGATTCCGAGGCTCCCGGTAAACCGATTTCGGTCCGTCGAGCGTTGTGAAGTATTGCCGGAGTTCTACATGGTCGATGTGAGACGTTCCCAGTGAACAAAAGACATATAGTCACCATACGCTAACCATCCGATTCCCCCTTCTCGTATGCCATTGCGACAGCAAGGTTTAAAACCTCCAAAGACAAGTTAACAAATGCCATGATAGACCGACTGGAGAAGGAAGTCGATATGCTGGAACGCCATCTGCAGGTTCTGAAGATGGTCATCGAGAACGAACCTATCGGCATCGTAAAGATGTCCAACGAGACGGGGTACCCCCACCACAAGGTCCGGTACTCCCTGCGCGTCCTCGAGGAGGAGAACCTCATCGAGCCCTCCAGCCAGGGTGCCATCACGACCGAGCGTACCTCCGAGTTCGTCGACGAACTCGACGGCAAGATCGACGAGATCGTCGAGAAGATGGACGGAATGAAGATAGAAGGCGCAGCAGAACTCGAGAGCTAGAGCTCCGGGACGTTGATGTGGAACTCTCCGCCGCGAGTCTCCACCAAACAGAGATGATAGCCGGATTTTCGTGACAGCTTCACGAAACTCTTCTTCGAATCCCGGCTGAGGAAACTCCCACTGGTCGCCTCTGCGGCCGTTTCTAGCGCACCAGGGTCGAAGAAACTCGCAGTGACGAGGAACGCACCGGAGAGCTGTTCGCTTGTCTGTTTCACACGCGAGGCGCGCTGTTCGAGGTCGACCATCATGTCCTCGGTCGCCGGGTCACGCGAGTCGTTCAGGTTCGCCACGACGAGCGGGTTGCCCATCCGGTCCCGGACGACCACGTCGAACGTCGTCTGTTCGCGGTGCTCCTCGCCGTTCTCGTCGAACCGGAGCGACACGGAGCCGTTGAGCTCGGCACGGTCGGCCTCCGGAATCGCGTCGTAGAGGTCCGACATCGCCCCGGCGTTACCCGTGTCGCGGATTTCGTACAGCAGGTCGAAGACGAACCACTCGACGAACTGGTACTCGATACTGTTGACGAGGAAGTCCTCGTACGCCTGCCCGTCGACCGCGGCATCACCGGCCTCGAACTGCGTGTGGTGTTCGAGGCGGAGGTTACCGTGGACCTCCTCTGGGGATGCGTTCCCCCCGTGGGCGGTCTCCAGCGTGGCGTCGCCCTTGGAGTTGTAGCGGACGAACAGGTTGGTGCCTTCGAGTGCCTCCCGTGGGGTCAACTGGACGCTCGCGGTCGCCGCTGCGCCGCGGGTGTTGGCCAGTTCGGCCTCGAGGTCGGCGATCTCCGCCTCGAGGTCGGCGACCTCGTTCTCCAGCCGGTCGACCGTCTGCTGGAGTTCGTCGTTCTCGGCGGCGAGTTCGTCGCGCTCGGATTGGAGCGCAGCGTGGGCCTCCTCGGCGTTCGAGAGCCGTTGCTGGAGCCGGTCGATCTTGTCCTCGCGTTCCAGCATCTCGCGCTCGAGCGGCTCGTCGGTCCCCGACCGAGAGGGAGACGGAGTGGCGGACCCGGCCGCTGCCCTGTCCCTGGCGGGGGCACTGCTCCGGTCGTTCGCTTCACTCGTCGTTCCGGTCGAATCAGTGCGCTTCGTGTCACTGCCACCCATCTCGCGGGGTGGCTGTGTCTTCGAGGGGTTCCGACGCTGCGTGCGAGACTGGCGCGAGTCGGGCTGTGGCGAACCGGCCGTTCCCGTGGTGGTCTCGGACTCGGTCGACTTCTCGGGGTTGATGGAGGGAATCGACCGGGTCTCGCGCCACTGTGCCTCCTCCTGGAACACGGGGTCGGTGTCCTCCTCGCTCTCGGCCTCGACCGCCTCGAGGACCTCGTCGGGGAGTTCGACTGGCTCGGCGTCGACCTCGTCGGAGACCTCCTCCCAGCGTTCGTCGTCGTCCGTCCGCTGGTCCGGCGTCGGTTCGGGCGTCGCCGCGGCATCAGCTGGCGCGGCGTCGGCCCCCGTGGTCGGGTCGACGGCCGAGTCCGTCCGCCTGGTCCGGTCCGGCACTGCCTCGTCCGGCTCGGGGTCCGGTTCGGCCTCTGCGACCGGTTCCGCGCTCGTCGCTGGTTCCGGTTCCGGCTCCTGGTGAGTCGGTTCGGCTTCCGCGACGGGCTCTGGCTCGTCGGTCGCCCCGGCGCCCGGCATCGGTTCCGCGTCCTCGACCGGCTCTCGGCGGCCCGACGCGGGGTCGGCCGTGGCACCCGCATCGGCCGTCGTGGTCCCGCCGTTGGAGACGGCTCCCGTGGCCGGGTCGTCGGCCGGTTCGGGCTCCGGTTCCGGCTCGGTGCCGCCGGGGATCTCGACGACATCGATGTCGACGTCCCAGACGGTGTAGATGCCGACCTCGTCGTCGGCGCGGTCGAACGCATCGTCGCCCGTCACGAGGCGTTCCTGGTTCCCGATGAAGGCACAGCTCATCGAGCGCCCGCCGTAGTAGACGACGTAGTAGTCGCCACTCAGAACGTTCTCGGAGAGTTCGATGTATCCCGTGAACTTCCCCGAGGTGAGTGTCGAGTCGGCCTCAGAGATGGGCGTGTCGTTGGTGTAGTAGTTCGCACGCTCTTCGCCACCGTGCTCCCGCATGGCGAACAGGAGTGGTAGCGACGGGTGCGGGGCCTCGTAGGCCGTCCCCGATGCATCGTCATAATCGTCGATAGTCCCGTCGAAGACGCCGACGACGCGGCCGTTCAGCATGAACAACCACGTCGTCCCGGCCGTGACGGCTCCACTGAACTCCACGTCCGCGAGGCCACGAAGTTCGTCGAAACCGCCGGCGTACGGCCGAGAGTCCCAGCCCTCGACGCGCTCTACCGTGCGCGAGTCCATATACTGGCTAAAACCGGATGCGGAACAAATAGTTTCCGGGGATTTCTGCGGTTCAGCCAGCCAATCGTGTTAGAAATTTAAATCTTCGACTCGGCGTCGTCGGCGAGTTCCTCCATCCGCTTCTGGATGCGCCCCGCACTGGAGAACTCGTCCTCGCTCATCGCGCTGGCCAGCGCGTTCCCGAGCACGAACACGGCGTGTTTGTGCTCGCTCTTGGACTTGTGGACGTCGGAGGGGTCGACGTCGAGGCCGTGGTACTGCTCGAAGATCTCGTCGGGGATGTCGTTCTGTTCCTCGAAATACTCCATGATGAGCACCATCTGCTCGTGGAGTTCGAGAAGCTCGTCCTTGTGCATGCATGGTCTTTGGACAGTTCCAGATTTAAGCGTTGTTGTGGGTCCCCGGTGTTAGGCGTCGTCGTGGAACTGAGCGCCCGTCTCAGGGGTCGCGTCAGACGCCTGGCGTACAATCATTTTTGTAATCCTCGTTCCTACTCGGTCATGAATGCCGACCCTCCGCCTCGACGTTCCCGAGGAAACAGTCCGCAAACTCGATATGGAGACAGACCTGCTCGGATTCGACGACGTGCAGGAGTATCTGTCGTGGATAATCGGGAACCGGGCAGCCATCGAACAGGGGACCGAACGCGACCAGTTACTCACCGAGTACGCGGCCCGCGTCGAGGAGCTGGAAGCACAGATAGACACGTCGCACTCGGCTGCGGCCCCGCAGGGCGGCGACGACACGGCCGAAGCGGACGGGGGACGCGTGCAGCGGGGCACCGGCGAGATGATCGTCTCGGGGACGAGCGCGGCCGACACCGACCACCGCCAGCTCGGCGGGAACTTCCGGCCGGAGCGGGTCGAGCGCTTCACCGACGAGGACCTCGACGCACACGCCGGGGTCCTCAGCGGTGTCGAAGGGGAGCGCCTCGACGAGTTCGCTCGGCGGGCGGTCGCACAGACCAGGGAGCGACTCGGGCGGGACCCGACGACGGGACTCAGCTACAGCTCGAACACCACCATCAGCACCACCACGAGCGACGTGTCCCTCGGGGCGGACATCGCGGACCTCGGCGACATCGAGGTGCCCGGACGCTCCACCGAGAAGACCGAGCCACGGCGCGAGGCGGTCGGTGCGGCCCTCGCGTACCTCAAGGACGTGGGGTCTGCTCGGCGCTCGGACTTCGTGGACGAACTGTACGAGGAGTTCTCGGCCGGCTACGGCTCCGAGGCCGGCTGGTGGGAGTGCATCAAGACCGGCCTGAAACAGGTCGACGTGGTCGAGGGCGGCGACGGCCGGCGCGTCTGGCGGTTCCGCCGCACCGAGATATCCAACGAGTCGGGGACGCTGAAGGGCCGGGGGCCGAAGCGCATCGTCGACTCGGGCTGAGTGGGGTGACCCCGATACCCGGGAGCCTCGCCCTGACCGAATTCTTCTTACGCTCCACCTTCCTTTGCTCGGACAACTAGATGGACGACCAGCGCCGCCGACTCCTGTCCTTCCTGCTCACACTCGGGGCTATCATCCTCGTCTACACCAGCGTGTACATGGTCGTGATGGGCCAGTTCGAGGGGAGCCCGCGGACGTTCTGGGAGGCGCTCAACGTGGTCGTCGAGTCGATGACCCTGTCCGGCTTCGGTGAGGACTCCAGTATCTGGTCGCACCCGGTGACCATCCTGTTCGTCATCGTCATGCAGTTCACGGGGGTCCTGGCGGTGTTCGCAGCGCTCCCGCTGTTCGTCGTGCCACTGTTCGAGGCGCGGCTGACCCAGCAGGCCCCGACGACCATCGAGGAACTCACAGAGCACGTGGTGCTCGCGGGCTACACCGAACACGGCGCAACCCTCATCGAGGAGCTCGAACAGCGCGACGTGGACTACGTCATCATCGAGAAGAACGAGGAGCTCGCGACGGACCTCTACGCCGACGGGCGGTCCGTGCTCCACGGCGACCCGGAACAGACGGAGACGCTGGCGGCGGCCCACGCCGCGAACGCGCGGGCTATCGTCGCCGACCAGACCGACGAGGAGAACGCGAGCATCATCCTCTCGGCGCGCGAGTGCGCCGGCGACGTCCCGGTCGTGAGCCTGCTGGAGCGACCTGAGAACGAGCAGTACCACCGCTACGCCGGGGCCGACCGGGTCATCTCGCCGGAGCATATCCTCGGCCAAAGCCTCGCCGACAAGGTGACCCAGCGGGTGACCGCGGAGTTCGGCGACGACTCGGTCCAGTCCGCACTGCCCTCGGACCGTGACTTCGAGATCGCCGAGCTGTCCGTCCAGCGCAACAGCGAGGTGTGTAACCGGCCGCTCGCCGAGAGCCGCATCCGTGAGCAGACCGGTGCGAACCTCATCGGTGTCTGGGACCGCGGCGAGTTCACGTCGCCGCCCTCGCCAGACACCACGCTGGACGAAGGGACGGTCCTGCTCGCAGCGGGTACCGAAGCACAGCTGATGAAGCTGGCCGAGATGACCCGGTCGGCGAAGCGCCACCACAGCCACGGCGAGGTCGTGGTCGTCGGTGCCGGCGAAGTCGGTTCGACCGTCACCGACGTGTTGACCACTCGGGACATCCCGACGACCCTCGTCGACATCGACGACAAACCCGGCGTGGACGTGGTCGGTGACGCGCTCGACGAGTGGACGCTGCAGTCGGCCGGGCTGGAGTCCGCCCGGACCGCCATCGTCACGCTCCCCGACGACACCACGGCCGTGTTCGCGTTGCTGGTCATCAGAGAGCTCAACCCCGAGGTCGAACTCGTCGTACGGGCTTCGACGACCGACAGCATCCCGAAGATGTACCGCGCTGGCGCGGACTACGTCCTCGCGCTGACGACCGTCTCCGGCCGGATGCTGGCCTCCATCGTCCTCGGCGAGGACGTCATCTCGCTTGACACGCAGATCGGCCTGGTCCGAACCCCGGTTCCCGCGCTCGCCAGGCGGACGCTGGCGGAACTGGACGTCCGGGCGAAGACGGGTGTCACGGTCGTGGCTATCGAACGCGGCGAGGAGGTACTGACCGACATCGAACCGGACTTCGAGATACGGCAGGGCGACATGGCCATCGTCGCCGGGACCGACGAGGACATCAACGAGTTCCAGGCGTGGGCCGACCCGACGGCGAGCGCGGCAGAAACCGATTAGGGGTGGGTTAGGCGACCTGTTCGGTGTCCGACTCGCTCTCGGCTGGTGACGACGCCGTCAGTTCCCGGAGGTCTCTTCTCGCCGTGACGAACACGAAGACGCCGAAGACGACCGCGCCGACCGCTTCCGGGACCGCGAAGTAGGTCCAGGTGTCGCCGTCGGTCGTGAACGCCATCGTCTCGAGGACGACCCAGAACACCCAGACCAGCAGGTGGCCGATGCCGGCCCAGAGGATGGCCAGGCCGCGTCTGGCTTCTCCGGCGAGCACGGTGCCGGTCCCGTAGGCAAGCAAGGCGAACGTCCCGAACAGGAAGAACGAGACCGCGGCGAGGAAGTGCAGGCCGGCGACGGGACCATCCAGATAGGCGATGCCGACACCACCCATGGCGACCAGTGCGACCACGAGGAAGCCGACGCCGATTCGCTCGGCGTGGTTCGAGGCCAGCTGCCAGAGTCGCACACTGAACGGGAGCCCGAGCACCGACCCGAGCAACAGGCCGCCGTTGAACAGGACGAACGCGAGCTGGTCGGCCGACCCCAGGGCGAACAACGAATGTGGGGTCGCTTCACCCATGCTGGACAGCGACCGGGACGCCCAGTTGAATCTGGGGTCGATGATGGTCGCGAGGAAGAGCGTCCCGAGCGCCAGCGCGGGAGCGACGAGACCGAGGTAGTCGAGTGTGCGGCGTGTGTCCGGCATTTTCATTCAGTATGTAACGCTGACCCAAATAACTATCCGCCGGCGGAGAACGGGCGAATCGTTTTCTTGCCCGCCGACGCAGTGACGCACATGTCGGGAATCGTCTTCTTCCGGAGCGCAGAGTACGAAGCTATCGCGGAGTTCTACCGCGACGAGGTGGGGGCAACGGTGTGGCTGGAGCAGTCGGCCTGCACCATCTGCAAGTACGACAACCTGCTGTTCGGGTTCTGCGACGCCGACGAGACCGAGACCGAGGGCGTGCTCACGTTCGTCACCGAGGACCGCGCCGGGGTCGACGAGTTCTACGAGCGCTTCGCCGACCGAGCGCGCGACGAACCGTCGGTCAACGAGGCGTTCGACATCTACAACTTCTTCGCCGAGGACCCCGACGGCCGGACGATGGAGTTCCAGACGTTCCTGCACGAGACCGACCCGGTCTGAATCGGCCGGTCAGAGGGGGTGGATGCCGGTGAACTCGAATCGGGAACCGCCTGCCTCGCTGTCGGTGAGGGTCACCTTCCAGCCGTGGGCAGTCGCTATCTGTTTGACGATGGCCAGCCCGAACCCGGAGCCGTCGTCGCTCGTCGTGAAACTCGCCTCGAAGACGTGCTCTTTCGTCTCGTCGGAGATGCCATCGCCGTCGTCTTTGACGTAGAACCCGCCCTCCATGGGGCCGATTCGAACCGTCACGTCCGGCTGGCAGTGCTTGACCGCGTTGCGGAACATGTTCTCGAACAGCTGGCGGAGGCGTCCCTCGTCTGCAGCCAACACGAGGTCGCCTTCGACCTCCAGCGTCGCGTCGGGGGCGTTCGCGGTCTCCCAGGCGGCGGTGGCGACCTCGCGGAGGTCGACCGGTTCCGGCTTCCGGATGTGTTCACCCTTGCGAGCGAGTTCGAGCAGGTCGTCGATGAGCTGGCGGGTCCGGTCGAGCGCGGTGTCGACGGTCTCGAGGCTCTCCGTGTCGCCGGTCGCCATGCAGA
Source organism: Haloarchaeobius pelagicus (assembly GCF_051207375.1). Taxonomy (NCBI): domain Archaea; kingdom Methanobacteriati; phylum Methanobacteriota; class Halobacteria; order Halobacteriales; family Halorubellaceae; genus Haloarchaeobius; species Haloarchaeobius pelagicus. Next base: position 1,432,389 of record NZ_JBPJZD010000001.1, read on the forward strand.
GGTGAAGGTTCGCCTGGGCGACCATCAGCGGGTTCAACAGGTCGTGTGCGAGGGTTCCGGCGAACTCCTGGAGGAACTCGTTCTGGCGGACCAGTTCCTCCTTCTTGATCTGGTCGGTCATGTCCCGGGTGACCTTCGCGAAGCCCACCAGTTCGCCGTCCTCCTCCAGTGCCGTCAGAACGACGTCCGCCCAGAACTCGCTCCCGTCCTTCCGGACGCGCCACCCCTCGGTGTCGAGTCGTCCGTTCTCTCGTGCTTTCTGGAGGTTCCTCGCGGGGACGCCGGCTTCGATATCGGCGCTCGTGTAGAGCATCGAGAAGTGCTCCCCGATGGCCTCGGCCGCCGAGTAGCCCTTGATCTGTGTCGCGCCCTGGTTCCACGTCTGGATGAATCCATTCTCGTCGAGGAGGAAGATGGCGTAGTCCTCGACACTGTCGACGAGCAACTGGAACTGCGTCTCGGTCCGGCCGGTCACCCGCTCCAGTTCGACCATGGCCCGGTACTGGGCGACCACGTTGCGAATCCGGTTCGCGAGGATATCGAACTGGACGTTGCCATCGTGTTTGTGGACGTACTCCGTCACACCTGCAGAGATAGCGTCCAGAATGAGCTCTTCGCGTGCGTTCTTGCTGAACAGCACGAACGGGACGGTTGGCGACCAGGACTGGACCTCGCGCAGCAGGTCCTTCCAGTCCCCGTCGGGCAGTTCGTTTTCGCTGACGACGCAGTCGAAGTGCTCGTGCTGGCCCAGATGGGCGGTGGCTTCCTCGATGGAGGTTGCCGTCTCGACCGTGAAATCGGAGTACTCCGTATCGAATCGCTCGCGGAGCGTGGTCGAGAGCGTCGTATCTGGGTCGACATGGAGGACGTGTATCGTCTTCTGGGGCAGGCAACCGGTTTTTCGCAGCCCGAGGTCGATGTCAGGCATCGGTACTCACCCGTCCCATCCACGCTGAAGACGAGGGAGCGTTCGCCACCCGATGGTCGTCGTCGGGTCTTCGGCCACCGGGTGGCCCGCCAGATAGCCCTCCAGTCTCCCTGACGGGGAGACCTTTCATACGAGAGGTATGGACGCCACGGGATTTACTCTGTCGTACGAGGTTCACCCGAACGGAACGTTGCGCTGGGGTTTCCGCGGTGAAAACGAGACTTTTTGGTAAGCCTAAAGTATCCGCGTCGGAGAGGGAGAACCAATGAGCAAGGAGTCGACGGAGACCGAGGACCAGCTCACGTTCGACGACCTCGCGGTCGTCATGGGCACCTACAACGAGGCGGAGGCTATCGAACACGTTCTCACGGACATCGAGGAGGTCACCGACGGGCGAGCCGAGGTCGTCTGCGTGGACGGGTCGGACGACGAGACGCCCGAGGTCGCCCGCGAACACGGGGCGACCGTCATCGAGCAGGAACCCCAGGGCTACGGTGTGGCGGTCCGCGAGGCCATCCTCACGCCCGAGAGAGAGGTCATCGTCACGACCGACTGCGACGACACCTACCCGATGGAGGCGCTCCCGCGCTTCCTCGAACTCGTCAACGAGGGGTACGACGTGGTCTCCGGTGACCGACTCCACTACGGCGCAGCGGCGATGCCCGCGTTCAACCGCTTCGGGAACCACATGTTCGCTCTGCTGGCCTCCAGCCTGATGGGCGAGCGCGTCCACGACACGACGACCGGGATGCGGGCGTACCGCCGCGACGTGGTCCAGGACATCACGTGGACCGAGAACACCGGCCTGTCGGCGGAACTCCTCATCCGCCCCGCGATGCGTGGCTACCGTGTCATCGAGACGCCCATCCGGTACGCGGAACGAAAGGGCGAGACGAAACTCGACCCGCTCGAAGGCGGGGCGGCCATCGGGAAGTCCATCGTGAAGGTCTGCCTCGAAGAACGGGTCAAGCGGCTCTTCTAGCGACGACGGGCGTGCCCGTCAGTTCCCCTCGATGACGATGCCACCGGCACCGACCGGGATGTTCGGTTCGGCGCGGGCGCTGCCGTGAGCGTCGACCCGGTCGGCGTCTCCGCGACCGACCCGCCCGCGTCGGCCCCCCGTCGTCAGGACGAGCGAGACGAGGCGGTCAACGTCCCGTTCACCCACACCCCATCGAGGTGCTGGTCGGGGTGGTCCGGCAGGTAGGTCCCCCGCGTGCCGCAGTCGATGGTCAGCGAGCAGACCGAGGTCTCGGCAGGCCAGACCACCTGCACGCGACCGTCCCGGACCCGGGTGTCGAACTCCTGGCGGTAGGTCAGCGTCGACCCGCCGTCGTAGTTCAGGATGACCGCGACAGCGAGCTCCTGGCTGCCGTTCACCGCGAGTGCCCCGCTCTCGCCGAGCGGGCGGACGTCGTCGTCGGTGACCCGGAGCCCGTCGGGGCCGACCGACCAGTTCACCGAGACCTGTTCGCCGACCGCCTGGTCGAGGTAGAGTTCCCGGACGTCGCTGCCGTTCTCGATTCGGATGATGGCGCTCTGGGCCCCCGAGGGGACGCCGACGCGGGTGGTGCCCTCCAGACGTTCGCCCTCGCGGACGCCGAGGGGAACCAGCTTGCCGATGACGTTCTCGTCCGGTGCCGGTGTCCACTCGCCGTGGTAGGTCCATCGGTACAGCTCCCGGTCGGGATACGCGTCGATGACCTCGAAGGTGCTCGGGGCGTCCTGGTGCTGGGCGTACACCACGTCACCGTCGAAACCGGGGTCGTTCCGGAGCGACTGGAACGGGTGGTTCGACCAGTGGCCGTATGGGGTCGGCACCATGACGAGTGCGTTCTCGAAGTCGGTCGACTCGAGCGGTTCGTAGGCCGACTCGTACTTGGCGGTGTAGTCCGCGCTGTCCTCGACCGGGCCCGACAGTGCCGCCTGTTCTGCGACGCCGATGGCCGGGACCGTGAGCACGAGGACGGCCGCGAGGACGACCCGGGCGGTGCGGGGCGAGTAGGTGGCCGCAACGGTTTCGCGGAGGCGCTCGCCCACACCGACGACCCCGAAAGCTCCGAACACCGACAGCGGGACGAGCATGTCGAAGTGGTAGATGGGTCCGTGAATTGCGAGTAGCCCGTCGTTTGGGTCCTCCAGGCCGCCCTGGACGTTGTAGGTCCCCCAGAAGTACAGGTTCCCGACGATCACGCTGACGAAGATGCCGAGGAGCAGGAGTCGCAGGGCGTCATCCGAGAGGTGCGGCCGGTCGATGCTGGGCGTGCTCTCACGCGCCCGCAGGTGACCGGCCCAGGCGAGCAGTCCCACGACGAAGACGACGGTGCCGGCCCACCCGGCGGCGGTCCACGACTGCGCGAACAGCACCAGCAGGGTGGTCGTGGCCCGGACCGAGAGCGCGGGCGTCCAGACGAGGGCGTGGTCGACGATGCGGCGCTGCCCGAACCCGAGACCGTCCAGCGGCGCGAACGCCTCGAACGGGAACAGCAGGGGGTCACCGGTCAACAGCCAGTTGTACCCCAGGGCGGCGACCACACCCGAGATTCCGAGCATCGCGATGACGAGGTTCCGGGTGAGCTGTGGACGCAGTCGTGCGGCGTCGTGGCGGTAGCCCGTCCAGAGCGTCCAGCAGGCGTGCCCGATGAACGGGAGTGCGAACAGGACCGCGGTGTAGGGTCGCCCGAAGAACGAGAGCGCGATGGCGACGCCGGCGAGGGCGGCCCATCGTCTGCTCGCAGTGGCCTCGTCTGCCCGGACCGCCCGGACGTAGCCGAGCGCGAACAACAGGTTCAGGAACGTCGTCGGGGCGTACGGGAGGAAGAGACTTGACGCGAGCAGGAACATCGGCGAGAGCACGAGCAGGATGCCCGCGAGGACGCCGACCCGGCGGTCGAACGCCTCGGTCCCGAGGGTGACCACCAGCCCGACGTTCCCGGCCGCGATCGCGGCGAGAGCGAGTCTCGGCAGCCCGACGGCAAGCCCGAGCGCGAACATCCCGGCCGGGACGGGTGCGTACTTCGGGTACATCGCGCCCTCGTCGACGACGAAGAACCACGGTCGGAACTCGTCGGCCAGTCCCGCGGGTGGGTAGTGCTGGAACTGGCCGTCGAGCAGGAGGGCGGCCTGCTGGAGGTAGACCCCCTCGTCGTGGTTCAGGGAGTGGTACGGAAAGAGCTCGCTCGCGATGAGGAAGACGACGGTCCCAGTCAGGAGGGAGAGCAGGAGGGTCGGGGCGTACCGGGTCGCGAGAGCCGTCCGGAGCCTGTCGACCCGTGCCATCGATTCAGTCGTCCGCTTCGGCGTAGTTCCCGGACTCGTCAACCTTCGGGAACCACGCGAGTTCGTGGTCGGCGGTCAGCTCGACCCGGACCGGCTGGTCGAGGTCGACCTGGTCGGTGTGGTTGTGCATGCATTCGAGCACGTCGCCGTTGTCGAGTTCGACCCGGTAGAGGATGGTCGGGCCGAGATAGCGCCGGTAGATGACGCGCCCGTTCGATTCGGCCTCGTCACAGGGGGTCGCACTGATGTCGTCGGGCCGCACGAGCACGTCGAGCGTCGTCCCATCGTACTCCTGGGCGAGCCCGTGCATGATCTCGCGGTCGACGGTACCGATGCCGGTCTCGACGTGGTCGCCGCGGAGGAAGCCCGAGAGGAACGACGCGTGGCCCAGGAAGCCCGCGACGAAGCGGGACTCGGGGTGCTGGAACACCTGTTCGGGGCGACCGACCTGTTCGAGGTCGCCGTCGTTCATCACGGCCACGCGGTCGGAGATGCTCATCGCCTCTTCCTGATCGTGGGTGACCGAGATGGCGGTGACACCGGCCTCCTTGAGGATGCGGCGGACCTCCTCGCGCATCTCGACGCGAAGGTCCACGTCGAGGTTCGAGAACGGCTCGTCGAGCAGCAGGATGCGCGGTTCCGGGGCGAGCGAGCGCGCCAGGGCGATGCGCTGTTGCTGGCCGCCCGAGAGCTCGTCCGGGTAGGCGTCGGCGTGCGAGTGCAGGCCGACGAGGTCGAGCATCTCGTCGACCCGTTCCTGCTTCTGTGCCTCGTCCATATCCTTCAGTCCGAAGCCGACGTTCTCGCGAGCGGTCATGTGCGGGAACAGCGCGAACTCCTGGAACACGACGCCGACGCCGCGCTTCTCGGGGCTGACGAACGAGCCGTTGCCCGAGACGGGTGCGCCGTTCAGGTTCACGGTACCGCCATCGGGGCGTTCGAGGCCCGCGACGAGCCGGAGCGTCGTGGTCTTCCCACAGCCCGACGGCCCGAGCATGGTGAGGATCTCGCCCTCGCGGACCGACAGCGAGAGGTCGCTGATAACGTCCTCGGAACCGTAGGATTTGGAGACGCTGTCCAGTTCCAGGACGGTCTCCGAATCCTCTACCGAGGGGCGGTCGTACACGGTCTCGACGTCTGCAGTGATGGTCGCGTTACTTGACATCGTATCCCTCCTGGGAGAGTATCACGAAGATGGAGACGGCGGACACGGCGAGCAGGATGAGCGCGGGCACCGCGGCGTCGTAGAACGCCTGGTTGCGGTGGGCCTGCCAGATGTGCGTGACCACGGTCTCGTAGCCGGTCGGCCGGAGCATCAGCGTCGCGGGCAGTTCCTTCATCGTCGTCAGGAACACCAGCGCCGCGCCCCCGAGCAGCCCCGGGGCCGCGAGCGGGAGCGTGATGGCCCGGAACGCACCGACCGAGGACCGACCTAACGTTCGAGCGGCCTCGGGCAGCGACGGATTGACCTGCAGGAACGACGCCCGGGTCGACCCCACCGACTGGGGCAGGAACCGGACGACGTAGGCGAACACGAGGATGGGGAGCGTGTGGTACAGGTCGGTGAACGAGCGGGTGGTGATGAACACCAGCGCGAAGCCGATGACCACGCCGGGTGCCGCGTAGCCGACGTAGCTCAGGCGCTCCATTATCGCGCCCGCTCTGGTGTCGTGGCGCGCCGAGAGGTAGGCGATGGGGAGCCCGGCGAGCGTCGCCACGATCGCCGCGCCGATGGAGAGCGAGATGGAGTTCGTCAGGTACGAGAACTCGAACGGGAGCCGCCAGTTCGAGGTCGGCCCGCGGAGCAGCCAGCCGACGAGGATGACGACCGGGACCACGAGCGCGACGGTGACGATGGACCCACAGAAGGCGAGCGCGGGCCACTTCCAGCGGCCGAGACGCGCCTTCGAGGCACGCCCGCCCTGGCGGCCACTGGTGAACTTCTCGTTGCTGCGCAGTCGGCTCTCGACGCCGAGGATGAACACGGTGACGACGAGCAACTGGATGGAGAGCAACGCGGCAAGTCCCATGCTCCCGGTGTCGGTTTCGGACTTGATGACGGTCGTGAACACGGGGTAGCGCATGATGGCCGGGGTCCCGAAGTCCGACAGGGCGTAGAGGGCGGTCAGCAAGGATCCGGCCGCGATGGCTGGCCTGAGCTGTGGGAGGACGACCCGGCGGACCGCCTCCAGTCGCGTGTGCTGGAGGGTGCGGGCCGCGTCGACGAGCGAGGTGTCGACCGTCTTCAGGCTGGCGCGGGTGGTGATGTAGACGTACGGGTACGTGTAGAGCGTCAGCACCAGCACCGCGCCTTCGAGGCCCTTGATGGCCGGGAGCGACTCGACGCCGAGGGGCGCGAGGACGCCCTGGAGTTCGCCGTGGCTGCCGAACGCCGCGGTGAACACGAACGCACCGATGTAGCTCGGGATGACGAGCGGCAGGGTCACGAGGATGGTCCAGAGTCGTCGTCCGGGGAGGTTCGTCCGGACGGTGAGGTACGCGAGGGGGACGCCGATGACCACGGAGAAGCCGGTCACACCGGCGATCATCACGGCGGAGTTGACGAACACCGAGACGGTGGTGTCGGCGAGAATCAGTTCCAGGGCTGTGCCAGAAGAGACCTCGCCGACTGCGACGAACAGCCAGAGCAGGGGGGCGACGACAGCCGCGGCGACCGCCGCGCTCGCCAACGTCAGCCCGAGTGGGTACGAACCGCTCTGTCCGCCCTCGTTCGTCGCGGTCGCGTCGGTCTCTTCGACTGTCATAGTGGGGGAGGCCCCTACACCTGGATGCCGACCTCACGCATGAGGTCGATGGTGGGCCCGATGTCCGAGAGCTTCGCGAGGTCGAAGTCGGGCGTGTTGAGTTCGTCGACGGGGGGCAGGTCGCCGACGGGGTTCACTTCGGGGATGACGGGGTACTCGAATGTACGAGTTGCGAAATACTCCTGTGCCTCCGAGGAGAGCAGGTGGCGGACAAAGTTGACCGCAGTCTGTCGGTCTTCGGCCGTCTGGTCGCCGTTCTCGGAGGTGTCGACGACGGCCGCGCCGGCCACGTTGAAGATCGCCCCTGCGTCGTTGTTCGTGAACGCCGTCGCGATGGGGGCGTCCTCGTTTCCGTCGAGGACACGCTGGATGTAGTAGTGGTTCGCGAAGCCGGCGTCGAGGTCGCCGTTCGCGACCGCGCGGGAGACGATGAACTCGTCGGGGTAGCGCTCGACACCCGCGTCGAGCATGCCCTGGAGCCACTGCTTGGTCTCCTCGCGGCCGTTCATCACACGCATCGCGGTGACGAACGCCTGGAAGGAGCCGTAGCCCGGGGCCCAGCCCATCGACCCCTCGAAGTCGGGGAACGCGAAGATGTCGTCCGGAATCTCGGACTCCGAGTACGCGTTCGTGTTGTACGGGATGGTGCGGGCGCGGCCGGAGGTGCCGATCCACTCGCCGTCGTTGTTTCGGTACTGCGTCGGGACCATGTCCTGGACGTCCTGCGGGAGGGCGACGGTTCGGTTCTCGTTCGCGAGCAGGCCGAGGGCCCCCGCGTTGACCGAGAACAGCACGTCTGCTTCGGTCGCCGCGCCGGCCGTCGTTATCTTGTTCGCCAGCGCGTTCGAAGAGTCGTAGCGGGTGTTGATGGTGAAGTCGCTGTAGAGGCCCTCGATGTACTCGATGAGGGTGTTGACGAGGGGCTTCCCACGGCCGGAGTAGAGCGTGAGGGTGCCCGAGAGGTCGGGCATCTCCGACATCGGTGTCCCGCCCGGTGCGGGACGACCTTCCATGCCGGAACCGACGGACCCGAGCTCACCGCCGCCGTTCGCGGCGTCGGTCGGTTCCGTCGTCTCGTTCGAGTCGCTTCCCGAATTGAGACATCCCGCGACCGTCGTGACGCCGGTCGCCGCTGCGGCCGCGAGGAACCGCCGACGGTTCACGCTGGACCGGGACGGTTCGCTATCGTCGAAATCTCTCATACTTAGTTTTAGGCCGCCCTAAACCATTTATAGCTGCCGATTCGGTGTCGTGTTTTCGTGCCATGAGAATCAGTCGTCTGCAGGGACCGCAGCAGGTTCGTGGCCCGGGACCGCGGCGAGTTCGTCGAGGCAGTCGAGCCAGTCGAGGCAGTACTCGCCGACGTGGTTGAGGAAGTCGCCGTTCTGGTACGCGTCGAAGTCACCCTCCGCGAGGGCGGTCGCCATCGCGTCCATGACCTCGGCGTAGGTGTCGGCGTCGTCGCCGACGGGGTCGACGACCTCCCAGAAGTGCTCGTTCAGTTCGAGGCCGGCGACCTCGTTGTGCAGGTCGTCGAACGTCGAACGCGGGGCCTTGTTGTGCTCGCACAGCGGGAACCCGTTGAGGATGCGGCCGCCGAGCACGTCGCAGGCACGCTTGAGGAAGACGCCCGACCAGATGTCGTCGAAGCGGCCGACCTCCCACGGGTTGTCGTCCATCGGCGTCTGGTAGAACGCCGGGACGACCTCGCGGCGGAAGGCGAGGTTCATGGAGCAGACGGTGAGGTAGTTGCGGCGGGCCGCGACGAAGTTACGGTCGAAATCCTCGGTCACGGTCCGGGTCTGGGCCTGCCCCTGCAGGTCGCCGTCCATCAGGATGCGGACCGCGTCGAGGTCCGGGACGTTCGTCCAGAGGCCCTGCGAGGCGACGACGTTCGAGACCTCTTCGGTACCGGTCTCGATATCCTCGTGCATCGCCGCGTAGGGGTACCCCCGCGGGTAGAGGTCGTGGTCGCTCTGGTAGAGGACGTTGACCCACTGCTCGTCGGAGCTGACGGACTCGACCTCGCCCTCGTACTGGAGGTTCGCGAGGTGCTGTCCGAAGAAGTCCTGGTCGTCGTGGGGGAGCGTGTCGTCGTCGATGAAGACGCCGAACTCGAAGTCGTTCGCCCACAGGTAGAGCAATCCGAACGAGGTCTGGGCGTGACTCGCCGCGGGGACGAGGTGACTGTACTCGGAGATGCCCTGTTCGGCGTACCACTCCTCGCGGTCGGACTCGTCGAAGACGCGGCCGGAGACGTCGAGGTCGTCGAGCATCGCCTGCATCTCGTCGGTGTCACAGAAGTCCTCGGTCACGAGGACGACGTGGAGTCGGTCGGTGTCGAAGCCGTGGTCGTGTGCGTTCTCGATGTACGCACGCATGCACTCGTACTCCCTGATGGTGGGGACGATGACGCAACAATCCTCAGTCATTCGTTGTTAGTGGCTGTGTTTAGGGCAGCCTAAAAGCTTGTCTATCCCGGTCGATAGCGGGTGTGCGGCCGCTCGACATGCGGTTGCTCGTGGGAAGAAATCGCCAGCAGGAAGGGGAATCCGCGACGGTTCAGACCGACCTCACCACTGCGCGACCACGTCCGGGATGCAGCCGACGTCCGGCTTGTAGTAGTCGAAGTGGCTGGGGACGTAGTCGACGTTGTGGTCGTCGTAGTTGCCCGGTTCGGTGCCCTCACAGCCCTCTTCACCCACGGCAGAGTCCCACTCCGCTGTCGTGTACGCCCAGTTCAGCACGTCGTCCTCGTCCTTCCAGAAGTTGTCAACCTGCCCGACCGCGCTCGCGATGTCCGGCCCGTAGCGCCCGCCGGTCGAGACCGCGTCGTTGTCGGCGGCACCGCCGAGCAGTGAGAGCGAGTCGATGTAGTCCGTGACGCCTGAGGCGTTCAGCACCTCGATACAGCGCAGGGCGACCCGCGCGCCCAGCGAGTGCGCGATGAGTCGGACACGCGTGTCCGGGTTGCGGTTCCGGTACTGGTAGATGAAGTTGGCGAGCTTCTTCCCGTTCTCCTCGGCGATCTCCGTCGAATCCCACCAGCCGAAGACGCTGGAGTCGGAGTCCCACGAGAACCCGATGACCGGGTGTGGATACCCGTTGTTCCGGAGCGATGTCTTCGACTCGCGGAACCCCTGGACGGCGCTGTCCGAGTCGTTCCGCCAGCCGTGGACGTGGACGAGCAGTTCCTCGGGCGCGGCCGTGTCCCAGCCGGGAATCGAGCCGCGGATGTCGTAGTCCCACTCGGTGTGCCCGCCGGTGAGGTAGACCGAGCCGTACCAGGTGATGTCGTAATGCCCGCGCGTGGAGACGTGCGGGAACGTGGCCGCGGCCGCGGTGCCCGATGCGGCCGTGGTGAGCCCGGCACCGAGCGCTGTGGCCCCGGCGGCGCGCAGGAATCGCCGTCTGGTCGAACGCTGTGCGTCATGTCCTCGTTTGTCATGCCCGTGCGACATTAACACTCACTGCACAGAGAATAATTTTAAATCTACCGACAGTGCTATTTTATAAAATTTAACGACGTTTCGAGTAAACGTTCCACTGACAGTATCCGGGGAGAGTGTGGGTCAGGGAGGACTACGAACGGGCGAGAGCGGCCGTCACTCGGACGGCATCTCGTCGATGAGGACGACCGCTTCCCCATCGATGATGATCGTGTCCGTGCTCACGTCCTCGACGATGGTCGAGAGCCGGTACTGGCCGTTACCCAGCACTTCGAGCACTTCGACGGTCGCGGTGAGGCGGTCACCGATGCGGACCGGTGCCTGGAACTCCACGTCCTGGGACAGATAGATGGTCATGCCCGGCAGGCGCGCGAGGGCCGCGCTGATGAGCCCGGCCGCGAGCGTGCCGTGGACGATCCGTCCCTTGAACCGGCTTCCCTTGGCGAACTCCTCGTCGAGGTGGAGTCGGTTCGTGTCGCCGCTCGCGTTGGCGAACTCCCGGACGTCGTCTTCGTCGATGACCTTCGAGAACTGCACGTGGTCGCCGACGGTCAGGTCCGCCGGGTTGTCGACGGTCCGTTCGAAGGTCCAGCCCGCCTCCTCGTAGCCGAGGGAGGGGATGGTGCTCTCGAGTATCTCCGTGTCGTCATGCCTGGCCCGCGTCCGCGTGGCGGTTGCGGGGTTGAACGCCGCGAACGCAGCTCGATTGGCTGCGGTGGCACCCTTGAACGCGCTTTCCGCGAATTGTGTCCACGCGCTCGCCATCGCAGTGAGGGGGGATGTGGCGTCGCTAGTTCGTTCGCTCATTCTAGCCTCCGTAGTACGCAGGTAATTATGACTCCTTTGCCTCTCCGGTCGCTGAGCCGTCCATTTTCGGTCATTTTGTGGTATAGCCCTGTTGGGGAATACGCTGTCATCTCTACCATTGATTGGTTCTCGTTGGTATTGAATGGTTCTCAGCGGAAACCTTAAGTGCTCCGCCGTAATATGTTCTGTTGATGACGGACGAATCGCCGAAGATGCCCTGGTCGCCCTTCTTCATGCAGCAGATGCAAGAGCAGATGCAGGAGGCAGGAGAGCAGATGATGGGCTCGCCGCAGGAGCTGTGGAAGCAGTTCTTCACGGCGGACGCTGGCGCGTCGGACACGATGTCCGACCTGACGGCGATGAGCCGCGGTACCGCGATGTTCAAAACGCGTGTCCAGAGCGGTGGGCGCATCAGCATCCCCGACGCAGAGCGTGAAGCGCTCGACATCGGGGAAGGCGATATCGTCCAGACAATCGTCATCCCGGTCAAACGCCAAGAACGTGATTCCAATGAGTGAAACCCAATTCCAGAACCCGATGAAGCCCGTATTCCAGATGCAGCGCGCCATGCTCGAGCAGAGCCAGAAAGCAACACACGACGCCATCGAGGCCCAGAAAGAGGCCGTCCACCAGGTGGCCGACTCGATGGAGAACTTCCAGAAGCTCTCCGAGCAGAACACCGACCTCTCGAAGAAGGCCGTCCACGCCTACTTCGACGCCGTCGAGTCGATGATGCCGGAAGGCAGCGTCGACTTCGAGGAGTTCGAGGCCGCCCTCGACGACCAGTACGACGCGCTCTCCGAGAGCCAGGTCCAGATGATGGACGCTACCCTCGACGCGATGAAGGAAGGAACCAAGGCGTTCGACGACTACGCTGACAGCTACGCCGACGCCGTCGACACCTCGTTCGACAACTTCCTCGACGCCCACGAGCGCATGGAGGGCAACCTCGAGGACGTCGCCGAGGACGTCACCGCCTGAATCGACGGTTCCTTTTATAACCAACCAACCCAATCTTTCCGACAATGACAGATTCATACCCCGAAGCCGCGGTACCGACAGACTGGAACGACTTCGTCGCGCGAATGAACGAGCAGTTCTTCGATGCGATGGAGAAGAACATGGAAGCCCAGGCCGAGTTCGTCGAGCAGTGGTCACAGACTGTCGACGGCGAGGGGATGGGTGAGATGGACTTCGGCGACGGCGTCGAGGGCTACAAGCGCGCCTACGAGGCGTGGATGGAAGCCGCCGACCAGATGGTCGAGCGCGCGAACGACTCCATGGAGGGCGAGGACGTCGAGTTCGAGGAGTTCCGTGACATCTGGCTCAACACCGCCAACAAGGCGTTCAAGGAGGTCATGGATACGACCGCCTTCGCCGCCTGGACCGGTTCCTCGGTCGGTCAGATGCTCGAGATGCAACAGCAGGCCGACGAGGCTGCTGAAGACACCCTCCACACGCTCGGCTTCGCGACCGAAGGCGACGTCGAGGAGATCGGCGACCGTCTCGTCGAACTCGAACGCCGCCAGCACGCCGTCGAACAGAAGCTCGACCGCGTCCTGGAGCACCTGGAGGAGTAAGATGCAGAACCCGTTCGCAGCGACACTCGACATCCAGCGGAAGGCGTGGGAGAACGCCGCCGAACTCGCCGACAAGGCCAAGAACGCCCCCGAAAGCGCCGAGACCTTCCAGGAGGTCGAGGTCGGCCAGACGCCCAGCGAGGTCGTCTACGAGGAGAACAAGCTGAAGCTGCTCCACTACGAGTCCCGCACCGAGGAACAGCACGACGTGCCCATCCTCATCGTGTACGCGCTCATCAACCGGCCGTACATCCTGGACCTCCAGCCCGACCGGTCGGTCATCCGGACCCTGCTCGACAACGGCTTCGACGTGTACATGATCGACTGGGGCGAGCCGTCGAACCTCGACCGCTCGCTCACCCTCGACGACTACGTCAACCGCTACATCGACAACTGCGTCGACGAGGTCCGCGAGCGCTCCGGCCAGGACTCGATCAACATCCTCGGCTACTGCATGGGCGGTACGATGTCGACCATGTACACCGCGCTCCACCCCGAGAAGGTCCACACGCTCGCGCTCATGGCCGCGGGGCTCTGCTTCGCCGGCGATGCCGGCGTGCTCGAACTGTGGGGTGGCGAGGACTACTACGACCCGGAGAAGGTCACAGACACCTTCGGCAACGTGCCCGCGGAGTTCCTCGACATCGGGTTCGCACTGATGGACCCGGTCCAGAACTACGTGACCAAGTACGTCCGCCTCTACGAGAACGTCGAGGACCAGGACTTCATCGAGAACTTCGCCCGTATGGAGGAGTGGCTCGGTGACGGTATCGACGTGGCCGGGGAGACGTACAACCAGTTCATCAGCGACGTCTACCAGGACAACAAGCTCTACGAGAACGAGCTCTACCTCGGTGGCGAGCACGTCGACATCGACAACATCACGATGCCGGTGCTCCAGATCGTCGCGGAGTACGACCACCTCATCCCGCCGACAGCGTCCAAGCCGTTCAACGACGCGGTACCGAGCGACGACAAGACAATCCTCGAGTTCCCGACCGGACACATCGGTATGTCCGTCTCCTCGCGGAGCCACGCCGAACTGTGGCCGGACGTCTGCGAGTGGTTCGAGGAGCGCATGGTCGAGGACACCGCCGAGGCCGACGCGGAAGCCATCGCCGACGAACTGGCCGAAGAGGAGGCCACCGAAGCCGAGTCCACCGAGGACGAGTCCGTCGAAATCGAGGTCGAGGGGACCGACGAACCCGACCTCGAGGTCATCGACGGCATCGGCCCGTCGTACGCCGAGCGCCTCCGCAAGGCAGGTATCGAGTCCATCGCAGCGCTCGCGGCCGCTGACGCCGACGAGCTCGCGGCCGAGACCGACGTCAACCCGGAGCGCGTCCAGGACTGGATCGCCCAGGCGACAGACCTCGCTGAGTGATACAGCGGGTCGACCGGGATACCGGGGCTCCCCCGACCGGGGCCACTCCGGTTGGCGGTCTGATCCATCACTGACCGCCGCCGGGGGTGACGGTTGGTACCATTAATTACTGAGGAATACTTAAGGTGCTTTTCTACGACAGTTCTCCCACGGACGGACGGCTCAGGTCTCGAGCTTGCATACACAAGCCCAGATGTCACCTGTCGCCGTCTCCGCGAGGTACTCATATATGTCAATGGACGGACGCACGTGCGTCGTAACAGGCGCAGGACGCGGTATTGGAGCTGGAATCGCAGAGCATCTCGGAAGTCAGGGTGCGAACGTCGTCGTGAACTATCGCTCGTCGGGCGGCGGCGCGGACGAGGTCGTCGACCACATCGAAAGCCTCGGTGGCCAGGCCATCACGTCGCAGGCCGACGTGACCAGTCTCGACGAGGTCGAGGCCATGCGCGAACAGGCACACGAGGCCTTCGGTCCCATCGACGTGCTCATCAACAACGCCGGAATCACGAAGGACACACGCTTCGTGAACATGTCCCGCGAGGAGTGGGACCAGGTGATGGACGTCAATCTCGGTGGGATGTTCAACTGCACGAAGACCTTCTACGACGACATCTGGGAGGCTTCCGAGGGGCGTCTCATCAACATCTCGTCCATCGTGGGGAAACAGGGGAACTTCGGCCAGGCGAACTACGCCGCCGCGAAGGCCGGCATGTTCGGGTTCACCCGGACCATCGCCATCGAGCTCGCCTCCGGCGGGTCGACCGCGAACTGTGTCGCTCCCGGGTTCACCCGGACGGATATGCTCGAAGAGGTCCCGGACAACGTCAAAGACCGCATCGTCTCCCAGATCCCGCTGGGCCGGTTCGCGGAGATCGAGGACATCGCCCATCTCGTGGGCTACATCGCCAGCACGAACTCGTCGTACATCACGGGTGAGGTCATCGACGTGAACGGTGGGATGGACCTCTAGGCCACACAGGGACGCACCACTCGTCCGGTCGCTGCCGTCATCCGACGGCGAACGTCGCACGTCTTTTCAGTCGCGTATCATCGACGAGCCGGTCTCTTCGAGAGTGCCAACTCGGTTCCCGGCCGACGCGACACCGTCGACCCAGGCGTCCCACGCTGGACGAGGGGAGCCGTCCGGCCGCCGAAGGCTCATCGTCTCGAACGCCGTCGGGGTGCCGGGCTGGTCGTACACGAACGACCAGATGGCGAGCGCGAGGTCCACGTCGGCTGTCAACTCGAACAGTCGCTCGACGTACCTGGCCTGTTTCGCCTCCGAACTCTCCCAGCCCGAGACGACGGTCTCGGCCGTCCACCCCGTTTCGGTGATGCCGACCGGCCGGTCAGCACGGTCGAAGACACTCGTGTAGTAGTCGTCCGGGATGTCGGCGGGGTCCGTGTAGATCATTCCGGGGAACGTCGTGAACGTGAGCACGTCCACGCTGGGGAAGAAGTCGAGGAGTTCCCAGTTCGCGTCGTCCGGGTCGTTCTCGCCGCCGAAGATACCGCCGCGGAGTCCCCGAAGGCGTTCCAGCTGGAAGCCGATACCGACCGTGGTCTCCGGGACAGCGTCCTTCACCGCTTGCGCGGCGACCTCGACGAGCGTCACGTAGCGCTGGAAGGCGTCGGGGTTCTCTCGGTAGAAGGTATCCACCTCGACGCCGAGGCCGAGGAAGGCAGGGCGGTGCTCGATGGCGAAGGCGCGGGCGAGTTCGACGTTCTCCTCGATGGTCTCCTCGGTCAATGGCCGGTTCAGTTCGCCCGACGAACCGGCGAAGACGTTCACCTCCACGACCGGGGTGTAGCCGAACTCTCCGGCGAGTTGTGCGACCGCGGTCCCGCCACTCTCGGGGGTTCCGAGTTCTGCCCACGGCCCGCCCGAGCGAACCAGGGTCCCGGCCTCGCTCGCCCGGTCGAAGAACTCGGTGAAGTCCTCGCCCGAGTAGCTTCGTGGGGAGAGAGCGACGCCGTAGTTCGTCTGGTCCTGCCGGAGGGACCGCGAGACCGGTTCGTCCTCGGGCGTCGCCTCATCCGGGGTCGCGTCGGTAGTCCCTGGCGTGGCCGTCTGCACCGCCGTCTCGGTGCCGGTGGCAGTCGGTCTGTCGGTCGTCTGGGCGTCGGTGCTGGGCCCACCCTGGCTGCACCCCGCGACGCTCGTCGCGGCAGCCAGCGCGAGGAACCGGCGTCGATTCATGGCTCACTCACGGGTAGCGAGAGCATAGCTTCGATGGGGTATGGTGTGGAGGACGGCTACCTGATGGGCTGCTGGTCGGTCATCGACCTGACGGGCTGCTGGTCGGTCATCGACCTGACGGGCTGCTGGTCGGTCATCGACCTGATGGGCTGCTGGGCGGTCACCGGATGCCGTTCAGGTTCGCGACCGTCCGGAGGTCCGAGAACCGCTCTTGCATGTCGAGTTCGTCCTCCAGTGCGGTGAGCGCGGACTCCAGGGGGACGTCGAGTTCGTACGAGTAGAAGTTCCCGCGCGACCCGGAGCGGTTCTCGCGCGCGGTGAGGATGCCGAGCATCCGGAGGTCGGAGAGGTGGTTGTGGACCGACCGCTGGGCGAGACTGTCGACGCCGTACCCGTCGCAGATGTCGAGGTACCGGTTGTAGATGGCCCGGGAACGCTCGGGGGTGTCGCCCTCGGCGGCGATGGAGACGACCGCGAGCAGGGTGAGATGCCCGTGCTGGGTCAGTTGCCGGATTCCCTCCTCGACACGCTCGCGTTCGAGGACGTGGCGGGCCTCCTCGACGTGGGTCTCGGTGACCGTGTCGTCGTCGGCGTTCTCGGCCTGCTCGGCGGCGAGGAGGAGCAGGTCGAGCGCCTGTCGTGCCGACCCGCGGTCCTTGGCGGCGAGCGCGGCACACAGTCGGATGACCGCATCGTCGTAGGTCCCGTCGCGCAATGCGATGTCCGCGCGCGAGGAGAGGATGTTGTTCAGCTCCTGGGCGTTGTACGGCGGGAACTGCAGTTCGCGCTCACAGAGCGTGTCCTGCACGCGGGGGTCGAGCTGGTCGCGGAACTTGAAGTCGTTCGAGATGCCGATGATTCCGACCTTCGCCTCGGTGAGGTCGCCCTTCGAGCGAGCGCGTGGAAGCTCGTAGAGGAGTTCGTCTCGCTCGCCGATGGAGTCTATCTCGTCGAAGATGAGGAGGATGGTCCCGCCCAGCTCGTCGAGTTCGTCGTAGAGCTTGTTGAACACGGTCTGCTGGGGGTAACCCGTCGTGGATATCTCCGCGCCGTCCGGGCGGAGTTCGTTGACGAGTTCGACCGCGACCTGGTACGAGGAGGACAGGGGCTTGCAGTTGAGGTTGATGACCGAGAGGTCGATGTCCTCGTAGTCGTCCGCGTCCTCCTGCAGCAGGTTCATCAGGTACTCGGTGACCGCGGTCTTGCCGACTCCTGTGTTCCCGTAGAGGAAGATGTTGTTCGGTTCCCATCCGTCGATAACCGGTTGGAGCGCGTCCATGTACGCCTCGATCTCTTCGTCACGCTCTTCGATGCGGTCGGGCTGGTAGCTCTCCCGCAGGGCGTCTTTGTTCGCGAAGATGGCGCGCTTGCGCTCGAACCGGCGCATACCAACCGGGTGTCACTCCGGGTATAAAAGAACCTCCATTGCAAGTGATTCAAGTGTTTCATGTGAATTTACACGGTCGTCACTGCGCAGTGTGCTAGCACAAAACACAGACACACAGACACCACTTTTTCATGTGAAACTAGAGTGAGAGAGTCTAGTAGTAGAACAACACACCACCGTTTCTCGTGAAGCGACGACATGTTCGGGTAGTGGTACCGGTGGAGGACAGCTGATGCGTCATAGTCGTCCGAGTTCCTGACCTGTCTGGCCTACTGAATCAGTATTCTCGTGTTTCTCCGGCCCGAACACACACCACTATTGCAAGTGAAGATGGCAACACGAGCGCTTCTGAATGCGTCTATTCCCAACTTCGTCTCTCAAAGCAAGGAGGAATAATCGAGAGCGTATGGTAGCAACCCACACTCGCCCACCTCAGTACCCCTCCCCACCCACCCTTCTTCACCGCTTCACGTGCAACAGTGGTGTCTGTGTGTCACTCACCACTCGAACCGTGTCGGGAATAGTTCACTTGCAACGATGGTGTCTCTCTCCCGGCACCCCCCTCCCCCACACCGCCATTCACTTGCAACAGTGGTGTCTCTCTCCCCATCGACCGAACCTCGCGTGCCGGCACAGTCACTTGCAACGGTGGTGGGGGGACCCTGTCTCGATGGACCGGTTCACTTGCAATAGTGGTGTGTGTGGCTGGTAGGAGGTGTGTAGCGCGGTCATGGGTTCCACCGGTTCACGTGCATCGGTGGTGGGGGTCCGGCGAGCCGAGGGTGGCGAAACGGATGGGTACTCGATAGTCAGCCACGTAATCGAACTCAATGAGCCATGGGGTCGAACTCAGTGAGCCACGTGATCGAACACAGTAGGCCAACGCGGTTGACCCGAGTGAGCGGGTGGCTCTCCGCAACAGGGGTCTCGGTCGGCCCCGCCGTTCGGAGCGTGCAGACGTGGTAAGGCAAGCTGGCCTGTCGATGCCACCGTCCCGCTCGAATCGTCCACTCCATCGCATCTTTCGAGTCGACGAGGATTCGTCCACTGCACCGCGTCCGCAGAGTGAACGAACTGCACGCAGCGCACTGGCCGTTCACTTGCAATAGTGGTGTGTGGGTGTTGGTGAACCTCGATTTGTGCCGTCCAGTCGCGACCATCCATTCAGCGAATCGTGGCGAAGTCTGCTCCGGCCACCATTATCACTCAAGCATCTGTTCCCGTGAGAAACCATCGCTGACACGGGCAGAAATCCCGAGGTGGCAAAGCACTAAATCGTTGCACTGAGACACGACGAGTATGGAACGCGTAGCAGTCATCGGCGCGTCGATGACCCAGTTCGGGAAGCGTGACGCGTGGATACAGGAGTTGCTCTCGCAGGCGGGCGAGGAGTGTCTCGACGACGCGGGGGTCGACCCCGACGACGTCGACCACCTCCTCGTCTCGAACATGGCCAGCGGGGAGTTCGAGGGTGTAACGGGCATCATGAACGCTCTCGCGCAGGACCTCGACCTGCTCCCGGCGTACACCCAGCGCGTCGACCAGACCTCGTCGTCTGGCGGTGCCGGCATGTACGCCGCGTGGCAGTCGGTCGCCTCGGGGGCGTCGGACATGACGCTGCTCGTCGGCGGGGAGAAGATGACACACAAGACGACCGAGGAAGCGACGGACGTCATCGCCTCCATCACCCACCCGACCGAGTACAAACACGGGCTCACGCTGCCGAGCTTCGCCGGGTTGACCGCGCGACACTACCTGGAGAAGTTCGACGCACCCCGCGAGTCGCTCGCGAAGGTCGCCGTGAAGAACCACAAGAACGGACTGGCCAACCCACACGCCCAGTTCCGCAAGGAGGTCGACGTCGAGACGGTCATGGAATCGCCCATCGTCGCCGACCCGCTCCGGCTCTACGACTTCTGTCCCATCACGGACGGGAGCGCGGCCCTGATGTTCTGTCCGGAGTCGGTCGCCCGCGAGTACACCGACGAATACGCCATCGTCTCCGGCGTCGCAGGCGCGACGGACACCCACGTGGTCCACCAGCGCGAGGACCCGACGGTCATGGGCGGCGTCGTCGAGAGCGGGAAGCAGGCCTTCAAGATGGCCGGGCTCACCCCCGACGACGTCGACGTGGCCGAACTCCACGACATGTTCACCATCCTCGAATTCCTCCAGATGGAAGGCCTCGGCTTCGCCGGGCAGGGTGAGGCGTGGGAACTCGTCGAGGAGGGCTACACCGAGATGGACGGGGAGTTGCCGATCAACACCTCCGGCGGCCTCAAATCGAAGGGCCACCCCCTCGGGGCCAGCGGGGTCGCACAGGGTTACGAGATATACAAACAGGTCGTCGGCGACGCCGACGAGCGACAGATCGACGACGCCGAGGTCGCGCTGGCGTGTAACGTCGGTGGCTTCGGGAACTGCGTCATCACCACCATCATGGAGGCAGCACAATGACGATGGACGCCTACCAGTACGAGGACGGAACGATTCAGTACCCCGGCCACCCGATCGGCCCGGGCGATCAGGAACCGGTCGGCACGGTCGACCTGAGCGAGTACACCGCGGAGATAATCACGTGGACGGTCAGCGCGGCCACGCCGCCGGGCGTCCGCGCCCCGAACCCGCTCGCCATCGTCGAGTTCGACGTCGACGGCCAGTCGGTCCGCGCCATCGGCCAGCTCACGACCGACGAGGTCGAGACCGGTGACACGGTCGAGCCGGTGTACGTGGACGAACTCCGCGACCCGGAAGCGGGCATCCGCGAGCCCGCCAGCCAGGACTGGGACGGGTACCGGTTCGACCCGGTCTGACCGGTCGAGTCCGGTCGGTCAACCCGGGGTGGTCGAGTCCAGGAATCGAGTCTGCGTCGCGGCATCCTGGACACCACCCGAGAGCACGACTACTTCTGTACGAACGTCGGTTTCGGGACCTGCCAGTCGATATCGACGAGCCGCCGCGGCGTTCCGCGAGCCCCCCGACGGCTCACGATCTCGAAGGTGCGGTTCTCGGTCTCCGGCGTGAACAGCGCGGCGGCCATTATCTCGGCCACGTCCCTGCGAGGGATGGTCCCAGAGACGGTGTCGCCGCCCTCACCGACGAGGACGTCACCTCGCGCAGGCGCGTTAGTCAGCCCGCCGGGTCGCAGGATGGTGTACGCCAGTCCGGACTGGCACAGGTGGCGCTCGGATCGGTCCTTTGCGTCCAGTACCCGACCGAGGAGCAGTCTGAACGGGAACGGCATCTTCGGCTCCGAGGTGCCGACACCGATGGACGACTCGTAGACGAACCGCTCGACACCCGCCTCGGCGGCCGCATCGACGAGGTTGATGACGCCCTCGCCGTCGACGAGGTCGCCGCCGAGGAACAGCTTCGGCCCCGGTGCGGTCCCGACGGCACAGATGACCGCATCGACCCCCTCGACGGCCATCGCGGCGTCGTCGGGGTACAGCAGGTCGCCGACCACGACTTCGTCTGCGCCCTGGATTCGTAGGGTCTCGACCGTCTGTGGTGAACGGGTGAGCGCGCGGACTCTGATGCCCGCATCGAGGAGCACGTCGAGGAGTTCGCGGCCGGTTCCGCCGCTCGCACCGGCGACGAGGACAGTCAGCTCTGCTGGGTTCATACCATTATAGACGGTCTCCTGGGGTATCTGGTTTGTGCGCGCACAGTACGGGTCGCAGGTCGCACACGCCACCGGTCGCGGCCGGTGCAGGTCAGGCCGAGACCTGCCCGGTGACGTACTCTGCGGTGACGTACTCCGGCAGGGCCGGCACGTCTGCGATGCCTGCCTGCTCGGAGACGACCGCCGGAATCCCGATATCGCCGGGGAGTAGTCGCCCGGATTCTGCCTTGAGGAGCAGTCGCCCGAACTCGGCCTCCAGGGCGGTCTACAGCAGTGCCAGCGTGAGTCTCAGCGCTTCTCGTCACCCTCGCCGGGGCTCCCGCCGTCGGGTGAGTCCTCGGTATCGTTGCTGTCGGCCCCGTCTGAGGCGTCGCCGGCGGCGTCGGGGAGGTCTGCGTCGTCGGGGTGGGCTGCGTCGTCGGGGTGGACTGCTTCGTCTGTGTGGGAGGGACTGTCGCCCCCGGTGTCCTCCCCATCGGCGGTCGCTTCGTCGTCGTCGTTCCCGTACCGTTCTTTCAGCGTCTCGAGTTCGGCGTCGACGTCTATCTCGATAGGTTCGTCCGTCTCGTCTGCGTCCGGGTCCTGTGTCCCGTCTGCACCGGCGGATTCCGTCCCGTCGTGGACGTCGGCTGCGTCCGTGGAGTCACCGTCGTCCCTGCGCGAGTCGTACTCGTCGAGCGAGTGGTCCTCGCGTCGAGCCCCGCTAATCTCGCGCTGTATCTCCTCGCGCAGCGACCGGGCTTCTTCGAGGATGCCCGCGGCCGTCTCGTTCTCGGGGAGTTCGGTGCCTTCGAGGACGGACTGGAGCTCGGTCAGGGCGTCGCTGACCCGGCTCAGGGTCTCGCGGCTGACGGATTCCGCGCGGGAGCGTGCAGAGTCACCGGCTTTCCGGCCGCGCTCGCTGGCCCGGCGACCGCCCTCTGCGAGCCGGATGGCCCGCTGGAGCGCCTCGAGGAGCTTGATGTTGGTCTCGAGGATGGCGATGGTGGCAGGGATGGCGACCTCGTCCGCGAACTCCATGAACTCCCGCGGTGTGGGGGGCCGAGGGATACCGAGCGGGCCACGGGGAGGACGGGGGCCACGGCGGTCGAGTTCGGCACGTAACTCGCGGAGTTCTCGGGCGAGCGCTGCAGCGTCGTCTGCCAGCTCGCGGTCGTCCGGGGAATCGCTCATACTGTCTCGTTCTCGCGTATGCGACAAAAACTGCACGACAGGCGACCCCGGCCCACGGACTGCCGGGTTTCGTGCAGTGCCATCGGCGAGACAGGTCGAACGGGCCGATTCATCGCGGAAGATGACACTGGTCCAACATTGCCGGAAGTACGCACACCATCTAGAAACGCGGAGGTTCGGACGATGACGGGTTATTATCCTAAACCGCCAGCCACAATATTTATTATATACTATTTCGTCTTTTGTGAAAGAATGAGGACCGAGCACGGCGGGGGCGTCCCGGAGTCCACGGCGTTCGCCCAGACACTGTCGGCGCTCAAGGAGGATGGGAGCAGCATCCTCCTGGTCGGTCGCACGAGTTCGCAGGCACACAAGGGTGCCTGCCGCCGACTCATGGGTGACGACGGCGACGAGCCACGCCAGCGCCTCTACGTGTATACCCTCGACAACGAGAGCTGCGGCCACGGCCCGGATGCCGCCACCGTCGGCAGCACGAAACTCGTCAGCCAGGTGACCGAGGACGGGACCTCGTCCAGCCCAGCAGTCGGCCCGGACGTGGACGAGACCATCGTCCGCCCGGAGCTCCTGAGCACGCTCGGCACCGAGGTCATCGACGCCATCGACGACCTCGCCGAGGACGACCCCACACCGGGGGAGTTGCGACTCTGTTTCGACTCGGTCACACCGCTCCTTCGCGAACACAAATCACAGAACGTCTTCCGCCTTCTCCACATGGTCACGTCCCGCATCAGGCAGGAGCAAGGGATGGGCCACTTCCACTTGCCACTCGACCGTGACAGCGACTACGTCAGGCTACTCGAACCCCTGTTCGATGCCGTCGTCGAGGTTCGCCGTGACGAGGAGACCGAGACGCTCGAACAACGCTGGCACCTCCGGGACCGCGACGCCGACAGCGGCTGGATTCCGCTCTAGGCCGGCGGAGGTGCATGGGGGACCGGCTGCTCCTTACGCGTTCGCTTCGATGAGGTCGACGAGCGTCGACTTCTCCTGCACGCCGACGAGTCGCTCGACGAGTTCGCCGTCAGCGTAGAGGAACAGCGTCGGAACACCGCGGATACCCTCTCCCTGGGCGAGCGACTGGAGTTCGTCGATGTCGACCTTGGCGACCACACCGGCGGTCTCCTCGGCGATCTCGGCGACGACCGGCTCCAGCATCTTGCACGGGCCACACCAGTCGGCGTAGAAGTCCACGAGGACCACGTCGTGCTCGGCGACCAGCTCTTGCAGGTGACTCTCGCTCTCGACGTGAACCGGTTCCGACGGCGACTCCACGTCACCCGACTCCTCGTTGTCTCCAGCGTGAACGTCCTCGCGGCCATCAGATTCGCTCATACCACGTGCTAAGCAGAGTCGTGGTATAACCGTTTCTCGCGGTGTCGGTGGGGTCGCACGACCGTTCGCGAGCGTCCTTTATGTACGTTACAGTGCTCGATATCGAGCGAACCACTATGTCGAGACTCCTCGTACGCGTGATAAGAAGTACCTATGGTCGAAGCCTCGGTGGAACTGTTGGCGAGTATCGCCGTCACCGTCCTCCTCATGCTGATCTTCCTCGGCGTCGTGGTGGCCTGGGACATCGCCCTGGCCCTGCGTGACGTCGCAGAGAAGATCGATTCGCTGGAAGACGACGTTGACGAAGACCTCGGAAAGGTGGACGGGACTCTCACTCGCATCCACGACCGGATGAGCGAGGTTGCCGCCGCCCAGCAGAAGCAGTTCGAGGGTGCGCGGAGTGCCCAGTCGGAGTACCCGCAGGGCGATTTCGGCGGTGTCGCGGGCCGGCAGAACGCGCCCCACGGACAGGCGATGAACGCGCAGTCTCCGTTCGGAGCTCGGTCGAGCACTCGGGCTTCTGACCCGGGCAGAACCCACAACTCAATCGGGGTCGGAGCCCCCAGCCGACGGTCGGTCGGTGCCTCAGTGGGTCGGACCGGGAAGTCACAGTGGTCACCGGACGGCCCCATCGGCAGCTTCCAGATAGCCGACCGAACCATGACGCGGAAGGAGGCGGACTCTCACGGTCTCGACGCGTCGACGGTCGGCGACGTGAGCGCGGAGGACGCAGACGAAGCCGAGGACGACGCGGAAGATGCAGACGGAGCGAAGGACGCTGACGATGCGGAGGACGCAGACGGAGCGAAGGACGCAGACGACGCAGCCACCGAAGCCGACACCGAGGGCGAGCAGGGCGACGATTCGGCCTCGACCGAGGATAGGACTGGCGAGGATAGGCCTGGTGAGGATGACGGTCCTGTCGAGGATGGGGCTGTGGCTGGTGATTCCGACGACGAAGCTGCCGCGAATGACTCCGCAATCGAGGACCCTGCGGAGGTCTCCGACGGTGAAGCCAGTGAGTCCCCCGGGGCCGACGTGACCGACCGAGCCGAGGGAGCGGTCGGCGGGCTCGAAGTGGACAGCGGTGCAGCCGAAGCAGGAGAAGACAGCGACGAGACTGCGGTCGCGAACGACGGGGCCACCGACACCGAGGAAGGCGATGGCGATACCGCGACCGACACCGACGACGATTCCGCCGAGGAGATCCGGCCCGACCGCTCGGCCGCCAGAGCAGTCCAGAATTTCGGCCGAGATGCACGGACGAACCGGCGCTTCGGTCGAGACTCGACCGGCGGGCAGGCTGTCCAGACCGGCAAACAGGACGCGCCAGACGGAGTCGAATCCGCAGAGACCGACGCGCAGCCTGCTGATGAGGACCCAACCGACGACGTGGACACCCAACTCGACTCGCCGGAGGCGTCGGCCACTCCGTCCGACGGGGATTCCAACGTCGGCCGCTTCGAAACCGACGCCGAAGAGCCGTGGTACCGGACCCCGCTGACCAAGCCAGGGACGGCTGACACGGACGAGGAAGCCCGCACGGAGCACGATGGCGAAACCGAACCATCCGAGTCGGTGGGCGCAGCCGACGATTCCGGGACGACGCACGCGTCGTCCGACGGCGGGACCGTTGCAGCAAGCGACGGTGTCGAATCGGTCGAGGCCGCCGCAGCGACGGCACTGACGGAGGTCGACACCGGCGAGCACGACGAGCCTGACGTGCCCACCGAGACCGATTCGGCCCCCGATTCGGAATCCGAGGAAGAGGCCGACGACGCGGGTGACCGGGGCATCGCAGACCTCGTCAACCAGGAGTTGAACTCGTTGACCCAGGAGGTCGGAGGGACCAGCATCTCACCGGACGTGAGCGAGATGCCCCTCCAGCAGGCGACGGAAGAACTCGACGACACCAGCTACGCTTTCCCGCTCTCGGGGCAGGCGTTCGAGGTCACCGCCACGGCCGAGCGAGAGGTCGTGACCCTCCGGTTCACGCCCGGCGACGACCTGGACCTCGGGGGCGCGCGAGAGCGACTCCTGCGGTACCAGCTCCGGAACTACCTCGACGATGCGGACACCCGGCATGCGGAGGTGCTCGTGGACGACGGCGACCTGGTGCTCGAGATACCCGGTGCGACCCCGGAATCGCTGGATAGCTGGGTCGACGCGATGATACAGATCGTCGACCGGACGCTGTACCTGACCGGCAGCGACGACTGAACGGCGTGTCGCGGTCGTCCGGTTCCGAAAGGCCGAGGTACCCTGACGGCGGAGGGCCGGTATGCGCGAGGACCCTTTCATCGTCGATATCGATATACGGTACAACGACGTGGACCTGCTGGGCCACGTGAACAACGCGGTGTACGTGAGCTACCTCGAGGAGGCACGGGTGGAGTACCTCCCCGAAGTACTGGGCGACACCGACGCGCTCGACGGCGTCATCGCCAACCTGGAGATCGACTACCACCGGCCCATCACGCTGGAGGACGACGTCTCGGTCGCCATCGCCATCACCGAGGTCGGCAACTCGACGCTGCACTTCGAGTACGAGGTGCGCGCGTCGGGCGAGGTCGCGGCGACCGCGACCACGGTGCAGGTCGCCTACGACGCTGAGGCCGGGGAATCGCGCGAACTCCCCGAGGCGTGGAAGCAGCGCGTCCGCGAGTTCGAGGGACTCTGAGCAGGGGCACAGGGTGGGTCGGCTGCCACACGGAACGACAGGTTTTCGGCGAACCCAGCCGAGGTTCGCCTGTGCGAATCGAGAACAGTTTCATCCCGGTTCGGGGTGTGGGCGAGCAGACGGAGCGAAAGCTGTGGCGGTCGGGGGTGACCCACTGGGACGACTTCGACGGGTCGGTCGTCGGGCCGACGACGGCGGACCGCATCGAGGCGTTCATCGACGAGGCGAGGGACCGGCTTGCGCGCGAGGACACCAGGTTCTTCGGCGAGGCGTTCCCCACCCAGGAGAGCTGGCGGCTCTACGAGAACTTCCGTGACCGGACCTGCTTCTTCGACATCGAGACCACCGGACTGTCGAAGGAACGCGACCGTGTGACGACCGTCTCGTTCCACCAGGGCGACGAGACCACAACGCTGGTCCAGGGCGACGACCTGACCGCCGAGACCCTCAGTGAACAGTTCGAAGACGCCGCGCTGATGGCGACGTTCAACGGCGCGCGCTTCGACGTGCCGTTCCTCGAGACCTCCTTCGACGTGGACCTCGACCTGCCTCACATCGACCTCATGTACCCGTGCAAGCGCATCGGGCTCGATGGCGGGCTGAAGACCATCGAGAAGGACGTGGGCATCGCCCGTGACGGCCCGGACATCTCGGGACGTGATGCGGTCCGGCTCTGGAACGAATACGAGCGCGGGAGCCAGGAGGCGCTCGACACGCTCGTCGAGTACAACCGCGACGACACCCGTAACCTCCAGACGCTGATGGACATCGTCGCGGACTCGCTCCACGCCGACGTGTTCGAGGCGGAGCAGTAGGAGAGAGCGATTACCGGTTCGATTCGACGTACTCGACCGCTTCTTCGGCCGTCTCGACCTCGTCGAGGCCCGGGACGTCGTGTGTGTTCAGGCCGACGACCGGACGGTCGTACACCTTCGAGAGGGCGATCTCCGAGAGGGTCCCCCACGACCCGTCGATGGCGATGACGGCGTCACCGTTCATCGCGACCATCGAGTTCCGGGCGTGGCCCATCCCGGTCGCGATGGGGATGTCGATGTAAGCGTTCGCGCCGTCGTAGTTCTCGCCGGGCAGGATGCCGATGGTCGTGCCGCCGCCGTTGTTCGCCCCCTCGGCGACGGCGCGCATCACACCGGTCAGCCCCCCACAGATGACCGTGTGGCCCCGCTGGCCGAGGAGGTAGCCGACCTCCTCGGCGAGGTCGTACGATTCGTCCGCGACAGAACTCCCACCGATGACGCTGACTCGCATATCCGAGACGGTGCGGTGGAGTACTACGACTGTTACGAAAGACAGGCGCAGTCGACCGATTCTGGGTCACAGACCGGGTCGGCAGTCGTCGATTCACCCGCGCTTTCCGGCTGGCACACATCCGTGGGACACTCGACCTGCTCAGTCGCGGCTTCCAGGCTCCGGAGCGCGGTTGCCACGTGTTCCCCGCCCGCGGTGAGTCGATACGACGTCGAGGGTGGCGAGGTCGCCCGAACGCGACGTTCCACCAGCCCCGAGCACTGCAGTTCGTCGAGCCGCCGGGAGAGCATGGTCGCGGTCATCCCCTCGAGTTCGGATTCGAGCTCGGAGAACCCGCGCGGGCCGTCGTTCAGCAGGCGGACCACGTGGAACGACCACTTCCGCCCGAGCAGCTGTCGGATGGCGTGCCAGCGTGTCTCCCAGTCGAGACCGGTCGGCGGCGACTCGTCCCGAGCCACCGCCGGTTCGCCGTCTCTGTCGTCCATGTCGCCCGTGTTCGGTCCGTGCACACAAAATGGGTGGTGCCGACTTTCGGCGGCGATAGTTCGGACCCGTTCCGGGAGTCTGCAGGCCTGTTTACACCGATTCGGGGCCATCGTCGAATCGCATGGTACGACCCAACTGTAACTGCTGTTGCGAGACAGTGTCGAACTGCTGTTCGGCATCGGCCGACGACGGCTGTTCCCCGACCATCGTGGTGATTCCAGCGGGGTGCTGTCGGCCTGACGACGCCGCTGCCTGCTGTTGTCGCAGTACCGACTGACCAAAGCATCGTTGTCTTTATCTGTTTTCTTTCAAACCGTATCGGTATGGGAGCTATCGCAGCTGCGAAACACGCCGGACAGTCGTTGATACGGAATCCGGTCATCTTCGTGGCGACGCTCGGTCTCGCGCTCGTCCAGGTCCCCCAGCAGGTCCTCCAGTACAGTGGGCTCACCATCGCCGGGTCGCTGTATAGCTTCGCGACGCTTGCGATCACACCCCTGTTCACCGCCGGCATCCTCTCGATGGCGTACGAGGGGATGAACGACAGCACCTCGCTTGGGACGTTCGTCGATGGTGTCAGGGAGCACTATCTCACGCTGTTTCTCTCGACGGTGCTGTATTCGGCCATCTTCGTCGCGGTCGGCATCGCGGCCATGTTCCTCGCGCTGTTCGTCGGCGTGTTCGCATTCGGAGTGAGTGCCGCAGCTGGGAGTGCAGGGCTCGTCGGGCTGGGTCTCTTCGTCGTGTTCGTCGCCGTCATCGCCCTCGCCATCATCGCCATCTCGATGGTGCTGCAGTTCTACGCGCCGGCGATCGTCGTCGACGACGCCGATATCGGCGAATCGTTCACACGAAGCTATCGGTTCGCGACGGACAACCTCGCCAGTGTCGTCGGGTTCTCCGTCATCAAGGTGCTTCCCGCCCTGTTCGCAGGGGGCGCGGCCGTCGCGCTGGTGCTCACCCGTTACTACGAACAGCTGACCGGCGAGGGGTTCGCCAGTGCCCCTGCCACGACGGGCGCGGCGATGGGCACGGGGTCGCTCTACGGTGGGCTCTCGGTCGCGACGTTCGTGGCCCTCGTGCTGTTGGGTATCGCCTCGACCGTCCTGCTCAGTGCGTTCACACAGACGTATCTGGTGACCTTCTACGTCGAACAGACCGACAGCGAACAGCGTGGTGTTCGCGGGTACGAGGAAGAATACGACCTGCCGTCCGGCTACTGAGCAGCGGTCACTGTCTTCAGGCCGCGGGTACGAGGAAGAATACGACCTGCCGTCCGGCTACTGAGCAGCGGTCACTGTCTTCAGGCCGCGGCTTCGACCGCGGCGACGAGTTCGCTCTTGTCCTTCAGGCCGACGAGGCGCTGGACCGGTTCGCCGTCTTTGAACACGAGCATGTTGGGGATGCTCTGGACGCCGAACTGTCCGGCGAGCTGTTGCTGCTGGTCGACGTTCACTTTGAGCACCGCGGCGTCGGTCTCCGTGGCGACCTCGCCGATGTACTCGCCGAGCGCGATACACGGGCCACACCAGTCGGCGTAGAAGTCCACGAGGGCCACGTCGTACGTGTCGACGAGTTCCTGGAAGTGGTCGGGGCCGTCGACCTGCACCGGTTCGTCGGGGGACTCCGCGCCGTCCTGCTCGGAGATGAGCTGTTCTCGTTTCGATTCGCGAATCTCATCGCGTTCGTCGGTGGACGTCATTACAGACTGGAGTACGACCCGAGGGTACAAAACGGTTTTGGGAATTTAGAACAAGACTAGTCTTCGGAGAGGCCTTAAGAAACGATAATGAGTGTGAAAAGCAGAGTGGTTGTGCCCATTCTAAGCAATACTTTTGGTGCTCTCGGGCGTACAGTCACGTATGGGTAGACGACACACTGGTGGTCCGGAATGACGGCAGCCACCGACGCGGTGGTCGCAGCGGCCACCGATACCGACCGGCTGGTCGACCGTGCGCTCGACCTGCTGGCGTTCGAGACGCAGAACCCGCCCGGTGAGACCGTCGCGCTGGTCGACCACCTCGAGGAGTTCTTTGCAGACCTTGGCTACCGGACGACACAGGTCGTCGCCGACCCCGCGAAGCCGAACCTGCTCGCGACCCTGCCCGGCGCGAGCGACACGACGCTCTGCTACATGGGCCACGTCGACACCGTCCCGTTCGACCCCGGCGAGTGGACCCGCGACCCGCTGGGCGAGTACGACGACGTGGAAGAGCGCATCTACGGCCGCGGTGCGACCGACATGAAGGGGCCGCTCGCGGCCATGCTGGAGACGGCCCGGGCCTTCGCCGAGGCCGAGGCAGAACCACCCGTCACACTCCTGTTCGCCGTGGTCAGCGACGAGGAGACCGGGGGCCATGCCGGGGTTCGCGCCATGGTCGAACGTGACGCCATCGCGGCCGACGGCTGCATCATCGGCGAGACAACCTGCGAGAACGGTCGGCACTCCGTCACGGTCGCCGACAAGGGGAGCATCTGGCTCACGCTCGAGGCCTCCGGCGACGCGGCCCACGGCTCGCGCCCGATGTTCGGCACCAACGCCATCGACCGGCTCTACAGCGCCATCACCGACCTGCGACGCTACCTCTGCACGGTCACCTTCGAGACCGACCCGGCCGTCGCAGACGTGGTCGAGGAGTCGGTCGAGTACTACACGCCGAGCCTCGGTGCCGATACCGCCGCGAACCTGTTCGCCCACCCGACCTGCAACCTCGGCACCATCGAGGGCGGCGAAGCCATCAACACGGT
The DNA here is from genome assembly GCF_051207375.1 of Haloarchaeobius pelagicus. NCBI lineage: Archaea > Methanobacteriati > Methanobacteriota > Halobacteria > Halobacteriales > Halorubellaceae > Haloarchaeobius > Haloarchaeobius pelagicus. Next base: position 1,463,502 of record NZ_JBPJZD010000001.1, read on the forward strand.
CCCTGAAAACGCCCGTGCAGAACTCGACGTGCGACTCTCACCCGGTGTCGACACAGCGGCCGTCATCGAGACCATACGGGACCGGCTGGACGACCACGAGGGCGTCGTCGTCGCCGACTGCGACTGGAGCGTCGGGAGCTTCACGCCAACCTCGGACCCGCTGGTTCCCGCGGTCGCCGAAACCGCCGAAGCCGTGACCCAAAACCGCGTGTTCCGACGCTCCGCGACCGGGGGCGGTGACGCGAAGAAGCTCCGCAACGCGGGGATTCCCTCGCTGGAGTTCGCGCTCGGAACCGACACGGTCCACGGCGTCGACGAGTTCACGACCGTCGCGGCGTTGCGGGCGAACGCAGAGATCTACGTTCGGGCGGCGTACGCGTTCGCCGAACGGCTGTAGCGCGGAACGAGTGTCGCCGCTGAACGGGTCTAGCGCTGGCTCTCGCCTTCGGCGTCGGTGCCGATGGCCTGATCGCTGTCGCCGCGCACAGCTTCCCAGAGGAACAGCCCCGAGACGATAGCGAAGACGAATCCGACCGTCTGGAGGAGGTACGTCCAGGGGCCGCCCGCCGTCACGCCGAGGACGAGCAGCGATAGCAGGAACGTGATGGCGATGAGCCACCGTCGAATCGAGTAGAGGAGGGCGTCGGTTTGCACAGGTCGAGTTTCGGACACTAGCGTGTCAATGTTTTGCCTCCAGGTCGTGGCCCCCGTTGGCACCTGACAGCCTCATTTTCCTGTGAGCGCCCAGATATCACCGTCTCGTGTCCCGACAAGCACCGTCCCGTCGACCACGGTCGGTGTGTTCGTCCAGGACGAGAAGACCTGTGTCCAGCGCTGTTTTCCATCGCTGGCACGGATGCAGTGGACCTTACTGCTTCGCCCACCCAGATACACGGAGCCATCGGCGACTGTCGGGGGAGAAACGACCCACCCTGCCGTCTCGTATCGCCACTGCTCGCTGCCGTCGGCGGTCGACAGTGCGTGGATTGCTTGCGTCTCTCTGGGGGCGACGTAGACACTGCCATCGGCGACAACGGGTGCCTGGGTGCCGCTGACCCGGCCCGGAAGGCTCCGTCGCCATTGCTGTGTCCCATCGGCTGCGTTGATGGCGTAGAGCGTCGGGTCACCGCTACCACCTGCCAGACCGGACATCGCATAGACTGTCCCATCCGCATACGATGGGTGGCCAGTGGGACCATCGAACGTCCACTTCGTCCCGCCGGTCACCTTGTCGAGCGCGACGATCCTGGCGTCCATCATACTGCCAGCGAACAGGGTATTCTCATCGGCTGCGAGTGCAGGAGCCGCAACCTTTCGAGACCAGCTGACGGAACCGTCCGTCCGGTTGACGGCGAATACCGTCCCACGTCCGAGATACACCGTGTCTTCGTCGACTACTGGTGTCGTATGGATATTTCCGCTATCCTGCTTGAATACCCATTCTTCTTCGCCGGTCTCCGCGTCCAGCGCGTACAGAAACCCACCTGAACCCTCAGCAAAAACCGTCCCGTCAGCCACCGTCGGGGTGCACTTTCGCCGGGGATCTGACACTGTCGCGGTTGCGCCGTCATCAGAGAACCGCCACTGCTCATTGCCAGTACTGGCGTCCAATCCGTAAACACGACCGTCCTGACTGGAACAATAGACCATCCCACCAGCAACGACTGGGTTGAAATTCGCCCACTCCTGTTTCTCGCTCTCCGCCGTCGAGAACCGCCAGGCTGGTTTCACACCAGCTGTCGGACCAGTCGTGGACTGGTGGTAGCCGTCGTTCCCGTTGTTGTACTGGAACTGTGACCATTCTCCGTCGATGGAGAGCGACTGGTACGTCTTCGTCGACGTATCGGAGGCACCGGACTCGGGACTGTCGGTCTCCTTCGACTCGGTGGCTGTCGCACTCTTGGTTGTCGTCTCAGAGATTGGCTGCGTTGACTCGGTCGCTGTCCTGCTGGTCGTGGTTTCGGACTCATCGGATCGAAGTCGAAGACACCCTGTCGAAAGCCCCATCGCACCCACGGTCAAGAACCGTCTCCTTCGCATTATGTCAATACTATTGAAACAGATACAATAAACTACTGGGGGCGGAACGGTGTCGTCGTGCCACCGAATCAGGCACTGCTCGGGCGTTCGGTCTCACCCTCGGCCTCGCCTCCCGTCTCGTCCCCGATTCGCAGCGCCTCGTGGTACGCGTCCTGGTACCGCGAGAGCTTCCGGAACAGCACCGTCAGCAGGACGCCGTCGTACACCAGGATGAACGCGACGAACACCGGCAGGCCGAACGGGATGACCCGCGGGAGGTACGACACCAGCGTGTTGTAGAGGCCGTGGACCAGCGCCGCGATGAGTAGTCCCTTCACCACGATCGGACCGCGGTTCTCCGGGTTGAACTTCGCCAGCCCGAGGTAGTACCCGGCGAACGCCGAGTAGATGACGTGGCCCGGCCCGGCGAGCAGGCGGACGCTCGCGATGTTGATGGTCGACGGGACGACGTTCACCCCGACCGACGCCACCTCCAGGTACACACGCGTGATGTAGATGGCGTTCTCGATGGTCGCGAACCCGAGGCCGGCGACCGCACCGTACACTGCACCATCGATGACCGCGTGGAACTCGACGCTCCGGAAGGCGTACAGCCGGACCGCGAGCCACTTCACGAGCTCCTCGACCGGGCCGACCACGAGGAAGAAGTAGAGCGCGAGCCCGACGACCGGAATCAGCCCGAACAGCCCGCTCAGGGCCGTGTTGACGATGGCGGCGAACCCGGCGAACAACACCCCGAGGACGAACGTCATCACCAGCGAGCCCAGCGATTGTCTGAGTGTCGGGTCGTCGTACCAGATGTATCCGACGAGCAATGCGGCCGGCACGACCGACAGGAGCGTCAACCCGCCCAGCAGGGGGTTCCTGACGACGGCGAACCCGGTGAGTGCGAGCTGTGCGACGATGATGAGCACCGCCGTGAACACGAGCAAGAGCCGCGAACTCGTCTTCAACAGGCCGGTGAGCCGAACCGAGACCGTATCGAGGAGTGTTCGTTCGTCCCAGGTCGCGATGTCGTAGAGGTCGCGACTGCGCCCCATGACCCGTTCGATGGGGTCCTGTCCCTCAGTCATACCAACGGATTCTGCGAGCGGTCGTATAATACTGTGTAACGTCTCCACATTCGCCGGATGGTGTGACCGTCGGCTCTTCGTTCTCACTGGCGTTCGGAGAGATGGGCCAGGAGTGGGATTCGAACCTCACTCACTCCGCTGACGCTCCGCTCGCTGCTTCGAATCCCACCGTCAGCTCTTCGTTCTCACTGGCGTTCGAACAGAAGAGCCAGGAGTGGGATTCGAACCCACGAAGTCTCGATTACAAGTCGAGTGCATGAACCGCCCATGCTCTCCTGGCAGGCGTTCCGTACGTCAGTCGTGGCCCTTCGGGTTAGTATCACTTTCGACTCCGACTCGCTTTTCGAGGACGAGGCGGTGGTCGTGATAGCCCGCCCGCTCGTAGAATTCGCGGGCCTCGGTGTTCTTCGCCATCACCTCGAGTTGGAGGACGTCCGCGCCTCGCGTGCGGAGTTCTTCTTCGGCGGCGTCGAGCAACGCCGACCCACGTCCTGCCCCGCGGTACTCGGGGACGACGTAGAGGTTGTGGATGACCCCGCGAGTTACGTCGACCTCGAGGTCGCTGGTGGTGCGCTCGAACATCACGAAACCGACGATGCGGTCGTCGACCCGGTCGACCAGAACGTCGCCGTCGACGATGTGGTGGGCGAAGTGCTGGGAGAGGAGGTCGCGGTTCTCGTCCGGGAGGATGGCGCTCCCGTGGGGCCGTTGCTCGTGGGCCAGCGCGACCCACTGGTCGGTGAGGGTTTCGAGGTCGGTGAGCGTCGCGGGCTCAATCGTCATGCGAACGCCGGAGCGCCTCGACAGCCGGGAGTTCCCCGTCCGTGAGCATCCGGAGACACGCACCGCCACCGGTCGAGAAGTGGCCGAAGCGTTCCTCGAGGCCGAACTTGCGGATGGCGGCTGCGGTGTCGCCACCGCCGACGATACTGTCCGGCACGCCCCCGGCGGCCGCGTACAGCTCACGGGTCCCGTACTCGAACAGGGGTTCCTCGAACACGCCCGCAGGCCCGTTGAGGATGACCGTTCCCGCGTCTTCGAGGATGGAACGGTACACCTTGAGCGTCCCCTCGCCGATGTCCATGGCCGCTTCACCGGGGTTGCCGGGGAGCGCGTTCATGCCTATCTCGCGGCGCTCTCCGGCCCGCTCGACGGCCACGTCCTGTGGGAACCGGATGCGGTCGCCGTGGGCGTCGAGCAGGTCGGCGGCGCGGTCGATCTCGTCCCAGTAGCCCTGGTCCATGATGAACTCCATGCTGGTGTCGCCGAGGTCGACACCGTCGGCCGCGAGGAAGACGTTACCGACGACACCGGCGGTCAGCACGGTGTCTGCGAGGTCGTTCTCCAGGACCGACCAGGCCACGTCGATGGAGTCGGGGACCTTCGCGCCCCCCAGCACGTACACGCGTGGGCGTGCAGTCGATTCGATATCACCGAGCACGTCGAGTTCGCGCTCCATCACGCGCCCGGCGTAACTCGGGAGACGTTCCGGGAAGCCGACGAGCGACGGCTGCGAGCGGTGTGCGGCCGCGAACGCGTCGTTGACGTAGGCGTCGAGGACCGGGACCAGCCCCTCGACGAGGTGGGTCTGGCTCGCTTTCGCGGGGTCGAACTCCATGTACTCCTCGGCGTAGAAACGGGTGTTCTCGAGGACCACGGCCTCGCCCGAATCGAGGGCGGTGACGGCGTCGCGAGCCGCCGACGAGAAGGTGGCGTCGACGTACGAGACGGGGTGGTCGAGCATCTCGTCCAGGCGCTCGGCGTGCGCCGCGAGCGTCTCGAAGTCGTCCCCACCGGGGCGACCCTGGTGGGCGAGGATGGCGAGACGAGCGCCGCGCTCGAGGAGCTCCGACAGCGTCTCTTCGTGGGCCTGGAGCCGCGCGTCGTCGGCCAGGCCACCGTCGGACAACGGACTATTGATATCGACCCGTACCCCGACCCGACGGTCGGCGACCGTGAGGTCATCGAGGGTCCCTACCGGCATGTGTCGGGATGTGCGGGGGCCGGTGAAAGAGTTTTCTTTGTCGGCTGAATCACGTCGCCCCTTGTGATTCGTACTAACATTTGCCACACGTACAGGAACACCCAATATCGACCGACAACGGTGACTCCTGCGGTCATCATGTACGCGGATGAACGGGTGGGCGAAGGTGAAAGGTTTAATAGCTACTGGGAGAGCCTCTTTAGCGTGTTGAGGGGTATCAATGACCGAGTCTAACTCAAATGTTACCCGTGGATGGCGCTTCATCGCTGACCGTCCAGCAGCCATGATTGCGCTGCTGGTGGGGGTCCTTCTGTTCGTCGACCTCCTGATGAAGCTCGTCACTACGGGTGATAACGTAACAATCGCGCTGTTTCTGACGTTCGTGTGGCAGGGCATCGTGATTGGGTTGGTGTACGGCCTCGCCGGCATCGGCCTCTCCATGACGTACAGTATCTTGAACTTCGCCAACTTCGCACACGGCGATTATATCACGAGTGGCGCGTTCGGTGGATGGGCCGCGACGTTCGTCGTCGCAGGCCTCGGCAGCCACGCCTTCGGCGACCTCGTCCTCGTGGGCGCGAACCGGATTCCCGGGACGCAGATCGGTATCGACATCGTCCAGACCCCGCTCGCCATCCTCATCGGGCTGGTGTTCGCGGGCCTGCTGACGGTGGCGCTGGCGCTGGTCATCGACCGCATCGTCTACAGGCCGATGCGTGGCCAGGAGGGAATCGCCCTGCTCATCGCGAGCGTCGGTGTGGCGTTCGCGCTGCGCAACCTGCTCCTGTTCGTCTTCGGTGAGGCCAACCTCTCCGTCGCGAGCAACACGCCGGGCAAGATCGCAGTCGCGGTCCCCGGCGGCACCATCAACGCGAACTACCACGAGATCGTCCTCGTGGTGGCAGCCGTCATCCTCATGCTGACGGTCCACTACCTGCTCCAGAGCACGAAGCTCGGGAAGGCGATGCGTGCGATGTCCGACAACGAGGACCTCGCCCGCGTCACCGGTATCCCGACCGAGCGGGTCGTCAAGTTCACGTGGATAATCGGCGCGGCGCTGGCAGGGATGGCCGGCTTCCTCCTCACGCTGGAGTCGACCACGCTGGTCTACACGCGCGGGTGGACGCTGCTCCTGTTCATCTTCGCCGCCGTCATCCTCGGTGGTATCGGTTCGACGTACGGGGCCATCTTCGGCGGCCTCATCATCGGCCTGACCGAGAAGATGTCGCTCATCTGGCTGGGTGCAGAGCTGAGTGACATGTCTCGGGCGGCCGCGTTCGTCCTGATGATCCTCATCCTGCTGTACCGGCCGCAGGGGCTGTTCTCCGGGAGGTCGACCGCATGAGCGACGACAATCCGCATCCGGACGCCAAGACGACCGAGCAGGCCGCAGAGGCCGAAGAGAACCGCGAAGCCGGCAACATCTTCGACAAGTACTTCGACTCCGACCTGACGATGGTCGTGTCGACGGTCGTCGCACTGTACGCCGTCTTCATCTTCTTCGGCATCCTGCTCGGCAACGACATCAACGGGCAGTTCAACGCGCTCCAGCAGCTGACGTTCCTCATCACGGTGTACGTCATGCTCTCGCTGGCACTGAACCTGCACTGGGGCTACACTGGCCTGTTCAACATCGGTATCGCGGGCTTCATGGCCGTCGGCGCGTACACGTTCGCCATCGCCACGGCATCGCCGACGCCGGCGAACGCGTCCGACATCCCCGGCCTCGGCCTGCCGTTCTTCGTCGGCATCATCCTGGCACTCGCCGTGTCGGGACTCATCGGATTCATCGCCGCGCTCCCGGCGCTGCGACTCCGCGCCGACTACCTCGCCATCGTGACCATCGCACTCTCCGAGATCATTCGCTTCGGGCTCAAGTCCAAGGCGCTCTCGAAGTTCAGCATCCTCGGAGTCGAGATGGGGACCGGTGGTGCCGGTGGCATCAGTGTCGACAAGCCACCGTCCCGCGTTCTCATCACCGACGGCATCGGTGCGATTCCAGGCATAAGCGCCCTGGTGGACGCGTTCATCTCCATCGGGACGTCCATCGGTGTCAACCGCTCCGTGATGGTCTCGATGCTGTACACGGGACTGCTCATCGTCGTCGCGTTCGGCTTCTACTGGCTGCTCGTCCGCATCGGCTTCTCGCCGTTCGGTCGGGTCCTGAAGGCCATCCGTGAGGACGAGGACGTCGCGAACGCGCTCGGCAAGGACACGGCCAACTTCAAGATCAAGGCGTTCGTCGTCGGTTGCGCCCTCATGGGACTCGTCGGCGTCCTCTGGTGGGCAAACGCCGGCTTCATCAACACGGAGCCGTTCAAGCCGAAGACGACGTTCTTCATCTGGATCGCGCTCATCATCGGGGGCTCCGGATCGACGACTGGCTCGGTCATGGGCGGCGTCCTGTTCATCGGGACGCTCTACCAGGGCCCCATCACCTTCGTCGGTATCGTGAAGGAGGCGCTGCAGATTCAGGGCAGTGGTCCTGGAACCATCGTCGACGCCTTCGCACTCGTCCTGCAGGGACAGATAATGCCCCTGTTCGAGTACGTCATGGCGAACATCGAACCACTCCGGCTGGTACTGATGGGGGCCGTCCTCATCTGGTTCATGCAGAACAAGCCGGACGGCTTACTGGGTGACCGCAAGGAGCTGGCGACGTCGCTGGACCCGCGGACCGTCACCCGGCCGCCGAGCAAGGCCGCCGCCACGGACGGTGGCGTCGAAGGAGGTGAAGACAATGAGTGAGACCGAACCACCGGCCGACCAGAAGAGTCTCGGCCTCGACAAGGACATCGGCGACGACTTCGCCGACCTGCCGCTTCGCATCGACGGGCTACAGAAGTCCTTCGGCGGTATCAACGCCGTCAACGGCGCAACGTTCGACGTGGAGAAAGGCACCCTGACCGGTCTCATCGGCCCGAACGGTGCCGGGAAGTCGACCACGTTCAACCTCATCACGGGGTTCATCGAACCCGACGCCGGAACGGTCACGTTCAACGGCGAGGACGTCACGGGCGTCGCGCCCCACGAACTCGCGGACCGCGGGCTGGTCCGGACCTTCCAGATCGCCCGCGAGCTTGCGGACATGACCGTCCTCGAAAACATGATGCTCGGACCGAAACACCAGTACGGTGAGGAGATGTGGCGGTCCGTCTTCCGGCGCGGCGAGACCATGCAACACGAGGAGGCGGTCCTCGAGCGCGCGTGGGAGATGCTCGACTTCTTCGAGATCGAGCACCTCGCCAACGAGTACGCGGGCAACCTCTCCGGTGGCCAGCGCAAGCTGCTCGAGATGGCGCGTGCCCTGATGACCGACCCGGACATGCTCCTGCTCGACGAGCCGTTCGCCGGTGTCAACCCCTCCCTCGAGAACCGGCTGTTGACACACATCCACGAGCTGCGCGAACAGGGCTACACGTTCCTGCTCGTCGAACACGACATGGACCTCATCATGGAGAACTGCCGGCGGGTCATCGTGCTCCACCAGGGGCGCGTGCTCGCCGACGGGACGCCCGACGAGATTCGCTCGAACGAGCAGGTCATCGAGGCCTACCTCGGAGGTGACGTCTGATGTCGAAGCTGCTGAACGTCGCCAACCTCGACGCGGGGTACGGCGACCTCCAGATCCTCACGGACGTGGACCTGTTCGTCGAGGACGGCGAGTACGTCACCATCGTCGGCCCGAACGGGGCCGGGAAGTCCACCGTGATGAAGTCCGTCTTCGGGCTCACCACGTACATGGGCGGTGACATCGACTTCGCCGGTGATGACATCTCCGGGCTGAACCCCGAAGAGATCATCCACCACGGACTCGGCTACGTCCCCCAGAACGACAACGTGTTCGCGAACCTCACCGTCGAGGAGAACCTCGAGATGGGGGCGTACATCCTCGACGAGGTGCCACAGGAGGCGATGCGGGCGGTGTACGACCGCTTCCCCATCCTCGAGGAGCGCAAGGACCAGAAGGCCGGGACGATGTCCGGCGGCCAGCAGCAGATGCTGGCGATGGGTCGTGCGCTCATGCTCGAACCCGACCTGCTCATGCTCGACGAACCCTCGGCCGGGCTCGCGCCCGACCTCGTCGACGACATGTTCGACCGCATCGACGACATCAACGACGCCGGCACGGCCATCCTCATGGTCGAGCAGAACGCCAAGGAGGCGCTCCGCCGGTGTGACCGCGGCTACGTTCTGGTGCAGGGCCAGAACCGCTACATGGACGAGGGTGACGTGCTGCTGAACGACGACGACGTCCGCCAGCAGTTCCTCGGCGGGTAGTCGGCTCCCGGATTCGACGGCGTTCTTTTTCACGGTCGCTCGTCCGCTGAGCGGGTCGCTCGCGTCATCGGGAGTCGGTAGTCACTTCGGACTGCTTCCGAACTGCTTCCGAACTACCGGCCGGCCTCGGCGACTCGGGAGATGCCTCTGGGCGGGAGTAGCGTCGCGAAAAAATCGTGGAACGTTTGCTCAGGCGCTGAAGTTGATCGTGTCCGTGACCTCGACCGAGTCCGAACCGGGCTTGAACTTCCAGACGGAGTAGGTCACAGCCTTCATGTCGCCGTTGTCGTCGTAGTCGACGGCGCTGGATGCGCCGGCGTAGTTCACGTCGTCGCCGTCCATCGCGGCCTGGACACCCTCCGCGAGGTTGCTCGCGGTGACTTCCATGCCGCCGGGGTTGGCGATTGCCTGCATGTTGTCGCGGACGACCGAGCCGCTGTTCTCGCCACCGGCGGCGTTCGCGAGGATGAGCGTCGCGGACGCGTCGTAGGCGTGCGCGTTGAAGATGCCGGGTGCGCGGCCGTACTCATCTTTGTAGAGGTTGGCGAACGCGTCAGCTGCCGGGCCGGACGGCTGCGGTGCCGTCCCGGTGACGTTCTCCATCGGGTTCCCGATCTTCTGCTGCATGGCGGGGTCCTGGAGACCGTCCGTCACGAGGATCTGCTCCTCGGAACCGTCGCCGGCGAAGTCGGCGTAGTAGTCCTTGAACAGCTGGACACCGGATGCCGGGTAGCCGATGACGACCAGGAGGTCCGGGCTGTTGGTGAGAGCCTGCCGGAGCTTCGAGCTGTAGGAGGACTGCTCCTTCTCGAAGGCGACCTGCTTCTGGACCGAGCCGCCCTCTTTCTTGAAGGCGTCGGCGAAGGACTGCGAGAGCAGCTGCCCGTAGTCGTTGTTGACGTACAGCGTCGCGGCCGAGGAGGCACCGATCGAGCTGGTGCCGACCTGCGCCATGACCTGGCCCTGCAGCGCGTCACTCGGCGCGGTGCGGAAGATGTAGCCGTCGTCCTCGAGCGTGGTGACGCTCGGCGAGGTGGACGAGGGCGAGCAGCCGACGACCTCGTTCGGGATGAACACCTGGTTCGACACCTGGATGTTCACACCGGACGACGCCGGACCACACACGCCGGGGTAGCCGGCGTTGACGAGTGTGTTCGCCGCGTTGATACCCGTCTGCGGGGACGTTGCGGTGTCCTCGACCTGGAAGTCGATGGTCGTCCCGAAGTCGTCGTTGTTGTTGAGCTGCTTGCCCGGGAGGGTCGCCCCGTCACGAATCGGTTGCCCGACCGAGGAGAGGTCACCCGTAACCGGCATCAGCACGCCGTACTTGATTTCACGGCTGCCGCCGCCGCCACCGCCGAGACCACCGACACATCCGGCGAGTCCAGCAATACCAGCGAGACCGGCACCCTTCAGTACATCCCGTCGTTGGATATTCCGTGCCATGGTAGCGGTGTACTTACTACTGTGTTATAAATATACCTGCCCGCCGGCGGCTGTGCTAACTCCGAGAGAAGACACCGATGTGCGAACGATTACACCTGTCGACAGTTCTGGCAGACGAGCTGCCCGTTCGCGTCGTGAAGCGAATCCGCGAGCGACCCACACAGTTCACAGACGCCCTGTGAGCCGTACTCGTCCGTGTCTCCGCCGTTCGCCGCGACGGTCGCCTCGGTTGCGGTCGTGCCCGTCACGTCGTCGAGCGAGCGGGTCTCCCGCAAGGGGCCGGTGGCGTCGATGACGTCTCGTTCGCTCAGGACGCCGACGATGTCGTCCGAATCGGTGACCAGCAGGTTGCGGATCTCCTCGCGCGACATGCGGTCTGCGGCCGCCGCGAGCGATTCGTCCGCGCCGATGGACACCACCGGTTCCGACATCAGGTGGTCGACCGTCGTCGTCTCCGGGTCGAGGTTCTCTGCGACCATCCACAGCACGTCACGTTCGGTCATGATGCCGACGGGGTCGCTCCCCCGCATCACGAGCACGCTGCCTACTCCTTCGTCGCGCATGAGCCGAACCGTACTCAGGACGGTGTCGGACTCGCTGACGCCGACGTATTCGCGCGTCGTTACGTCGCGAATCGACACGTCTCGTTCCATGTGGTAATAGTTAGCACTGTGCGTATAAAATCTACCCCCGCCAACCTTATCCCTCCGCCGAGCGAACGTCTCCAGTCAGTCGAACTCGACGTTCGTGCCGTGTGCGCGACACTCTTCGAGGGCGTGCTTGGCGGCGAAGCCGGCATCGTGAGCGTGCCGACCGGTTCCCACTCCGACCTGGAGGTCGACACCGGTCTCTTCGAGCACGTGGTCGATGGCGTCCCGGTACTCGGCTTCCCCGAGGTCGGGGCAGGTCGCGATGATGTTGTCCCCGCCGACGAAGAACGAGAGCGAATCGTGTGCCTGGCGCATGTAGCGCATCAGCGAGGCGTACGCCTGCTCGATGTGGATGAACGAGTCGAACGCGTGGTGTTCGTCGGTGTACTTTCCGGTGGCGTCGATGACGTCGAAGTGGGCGATCTGGACGTCGTCGGGGGTGCGGAACTCCTCTTCGATGACGCGGCCCTTCAGGATCTCGCGGCGGGACTTGTCCTGGGCGCTGCCGGCGTCCTGCAGGAGTTCGGTCGCGTCCGCGAGCGCCTGGGCCGGGTTCGTCCCGGTCGCCACGGCGAAGCTGATGCTCACGGGGTAGCGGTTACTCACCGATTCCTGGATGAGCGCGTGGTCGTCCATGTCGAGGCCGTTCGTGACCGCGACCATGTTGTCGAAGCGGGTGAAGAAGACGTAGCCATCGCGGTTACCGACGAGCTGGGAGAGGTCGGCGTACAGGCGCGACTGCAGCGTCTGGAGGTCGACCTCGCGTCGGGGCTCCGGGGTGACCGTCCACGGCCCGTAGTTGTCGATCTGGATGAGACTGACCTGCGTGTTCGTCACTGTTGGACGGTTCTAGCGAGCGCGAGCGTATAAGTGAATCTGAACCGGACGAGTGCGGTTCGTGGTTGCTCCCGGCGCTCCGATTAGGCGTGCTTGATGTTCGATTCGCCGGCCTTCGGGTGGTACTCCCAGAAACCGCCCGAGCGCATCGCCTTGCCGACGCCCTTGTGGAACGAGATCATGTCGTCGAACTCGTCTTCGGTGACGTGCTCGAAGATGTCCGCGACGCTGACGACGCGCTTGTAGTTCAGCCGAACGGGCTCGTCGCCGTACTCGGACACGTAGTCGGCGGTCTGCAGCGGGAAGTCCTCCTCTTCGTCGAGCTTCTTCGCGAGGATGGCCATACCGTACTTGCGCCCGCCTTCGCTCCCCTCTTCGCCGTCGGGGTCGTGGGGCCACTGGTTGCTCATACCCGAACCTGTAGACGGAACCTGCAAAAGGATTACTGATGCGGTCAGTCGTCGGCGGGCGTCTCGCGCTGGGGGCCGAGCAGTTCGTCGCGGTGCTCGTCCAGCAGGGGTGCGCGCCCCTGCGGGCCTGTCGGCGTCTCCGAGAACTTGATGGGGCAGCCAGCGACCGTCACGTCGCGGTCTGCGCCGGGCTGTTCCACGTCGGCGAGCATCTCGCGGGCGTGGATGTGCGGGTCCGCGAAGATGTCGGCGGTGTCCTGCACGGGCGCGACCGGGACACGGCCCTCGAGCGCGTCGACGATGTCGTCCTCGGTGAGTGCGCGGGTCCAGGCCGCGATTTCGCCGCGCAGGCTGTCGCGGTTGCGCAGGCGCGAGCCCGCGTCGGGGTAGTCCGCGACGAGGTCGGGGCGGTCCATCGCGTCACACAGGGCGCGCCAGTGGCCGTCCGAGAACGCCGCAATCACGACGTGCCCGTCGGCCGCCTCGAACGAGTTGTAGGGGAACAGCGTCGGGTGGGAGTTCCCCTGTCTGGTCAGGACCTCGTCGGTGTAGGAGTAGTAGTAGGCGGTGCGCTCGCACATCGACACCATCGCGTCGTACATCGCGGTGTCGACGTACTGGCCCTCGCCCGTGCGCTCGCGGTGGTGAATCGCGCCGAGGATGCCCACGGCGTTGAGGACGGCGGTGAAGAGGTCGCCGATGCCGGGTCCGACCTTCGTCGGTGGTCCGTCCTCCTGCCCGGTTATCTCCATCACGCCGCCGAGCGCCTGCGCGATGAGGTCGAAGCTCGGCTGGCCCTGACGGTCGGTTTCTCCGGTACGAGGGTCGCCGAAGCCCCGGATGGAGGAGTAGACGAGCTCAGGATTGCGTTCCTTCAGCGTCTCGTACCCCAGGCCGTACTTCTCCATCGTGCCCGCACGGTAGTTCTCGACGACCACGTCGGCTTCCTCGACGAGCGAGAGGAAGTCCTGCCGGTCGTGCTCGTCGCCGAAGTCGAGTTCGAGCGAGCGCTTGCCGCGGTTGACGGACTGGAAGTAGCCACCGTAGGCCTCCTCGTTCGGGTCCTCACAGAACGGTGGGTTCGACCGGATGAGGTCGCCGCCGGGTCGTTCGATCTTCACCACGTCCGCGCCCATATCGGCGAGGAGCATGGTACAGTACGGCCCGGCGAGGACCTGTGTGCAATCGATTATCCTGAGGTCCGAAAGCGCACTCATGGCCCTCACGTCCTCGCCTGTGGGGCTAAAACCTTCCGGATAAATCATGAAGGTGTGGTTAGTGTCTACATGTCTGTATAAGGTGTTTAGGGAATATTATCATGAAAAACCATTATCTTTAACTATCGTTCATGCAACTCACTGAATACCACATGCCCCCGACAGTCATACTCGGTGTCATCGGCTCCGACGCACACGTCGTCGGTATCACCATCCTCGATCAGGCCCTCTCCGCAGCAGGGTTCGAGGTCGAGAACCTCGGCGTCCAGACCTCCCAGGAGGACTTCGCCGCAGCCGCGAAAACTCACGACGCCGATGCTGTACTCGTCTCCTCGCTCTACGGGCACGCCGAGCAGGACTGCCAGGGCTTCCACGAGCTGCTCGCCCGCGAGGGCGTCGACGCCACCACGTACATCGGTGGCAACCTCGCCGTCGGGCAGGACGAGTTCTCGCAGACACGCGAGACGTTCCGCGCACTCGGCTTCGACCGCGTCTTCGACTCGGAGACGACGCCGGAAGAGGCCATCCGCGCGCTCGAACGAGACCTCACATTCACGACACGCGACCGGGAGGCCGACACGGTCCAGGCTTGAGTTAGATGTTACGCGACGAACGCATTCCATCCGACGAGTTGCGACGAATCGACGACCGCATCCGGGACGACTGGCCCACCGGCCAGGCCGTCGACTTCGAGGAGGCCATCGCCTACCACGAGTCCCTGCCCGCGCACAAGCGCTTCGCCGACGTGCTGGAGTCCGCGGACCGCCCGCTGCTCCAGCCACGCGCCGGCGTCCCCCGGATCGACGACCAGGTCCACCTGCTCCGCCACCTCCACGAGGACGGGGCCGCCGACCTGCTCCCGACGACCATCGACTCCTACACCCGTGACAACCAGTACGGGAAGGCGGAGGAGGGCCTGGAGAAGGCCCGCGAGACCGACGAGGACACCCTCAACGGGTTCCCGGCGGTCAACCACGGGGTCGAGGGCTGTCGCGAGCTCATCGAGCGCGTCGACGCGCCCATCGAGGTCCGTCACGGGACACCCGACGCCCGGCTTCTGGCCGCCGTCACCTTCGCCGGCGGCTTCCAGAGCTTCGAGGGCGGCCCCATCTCGTACAACATCCCCTACACCAAGGAGGCCGGCCTCGCCGAGACCATCGAGCACTGGCAGTACGTCGACCGACTGGCGGGCGCGTACACCGAACGCGGGGTCACCATCAACCGTGAACCGTTCGGGCCCCTGACCGGGACACTCGTCCCGCCGAGCATCGCCATCGCCATCGGACTGGTCGAGGGCAAGCTCGCGGCGACCCAGGGCGTCAAGAGCCTCACATTGGGCTACGGGCAGGTCGGCAACGTCGTCCAGGACGTGGCCGCACTGCGCGCCCTGCGCAAGCTCGGGAACGAGTACCTGCCCGACGACGTGACGGTCACGACCGTCTTCCACGAGTGGATGGGCGGCTTCCCGCCGGACGAGGCCCGGGCGAACGGCGTCATCGGCCTCGGCGGGACCACGGCCGCCATCGCGCAGCCGGACAAGGTCATCACGAAGTCGCCCCAGGAGTTCCAGGGCGTCCCGACCAAGGAGGCCAACGCGGCCGGCCTTCGGACCACTCGCCAGCTCATCGACATGGTCGTCGAGCAGGACCTCGTCCTCGACGGGGTCGACGAGGAACAGGACCTCATCGAGCGCGAGACCTGGTCGCTCATCGAATCAATCGAAGAACACGGCGACGGCGACGTCGCCCAGGGCACTGTCGAGGCGTTCTCGACGGGCGCGCTGGACGTTCCCTTCGCCCCCAGCGACGCGGCCCACAGCGCGGTCCTTCCGGCCCGCGACGACGACGGCCGAGTCAGAATCTTCGAGTGGGGCAACCTCGCCATCGAGGACGACATCAAGGAGATCCACGCGGCCCGGCTCGACACGAGAGCCGAGACCGAGGGCAGACAGCAGTCGTTCCGGATGGTCGCCGACGACGTCGACGCCATCAGCGACGGGAAGCTCATCGGGCGGCCGACGGGCGGGAAGCGTCGTAACGGCGGCGGGCCGAACGGAGGTGAGAGCCGTGCGGATTGAACGGGTTCGCGCGATTCCGGCGGTCTCGGGGTTCTTCTTCGACGACCAGCGCGCCATCAAGCAGGGCGCCGAACACGACGGCTTCGCCTACACCGGCGACCCCGTGACGCCCGGCTTCGACGAGGTCAGGGAAGCTGGCGAGGCGCTCGTCGTCGAACTCGAACTCTCCGATGGCACCGTCGCCACCGGCGACTGCTGTGCGGTCCAGTACTCCGGGGCCGGCGGGCGCGACCCGCTGTTCCGGGCAGACAGGTACAGGGAGGTCGTCGAGGGACGCGTCGCCCGCGAGTTGCGGGGCCGTGACCCGGGCGAGTTCGGCACCAACGCGGCCGCCATCGAGGCGCTGCCGGGGGCCGAATCCGACGGCGACCAGCTCCACACGGCAGTCAGGTACGGCGTCTCGCAGGCCCTGCTCGACGCGGCGGCTCGCGCCCGCGGGGAGACCATGACCGAGGTCATGGCCGACTCCCTTGGGACCACGCCCGCGACCGAGCCGATTCCGGTCTTCGGGCAGTCGGGCGACGACCGCCGGGTGAACGCCGAGAAGATGATGATAAAGGGCGTTCCCGTCCTGCCCCACGGGCTGTTCAACTCGGTCGAGAAGCTCGGGGAATCGGGCGAGAACCTGCGGGAGTACATCGAGTGGCTCGCGACCCGCGCGCCGGAACTCGGCCCCGACGACTACGACCCGACCATCCACATCGACGTGTACGGCATCATCGGCGAGGTGTTCGAGGCACCCTTCGACCGCGCCGAACTGACCGACTACTTCGCCTCCCTCGACGCCGCAGCCGGCCCCTTCGATTTACAGATCGAGGGGCCGATGGACGAAGGGAGCCGCGAGGCACAGGTTCACGCGATGGCCGAACTTCGCGATGGCCTCCGCGATGCCGGAGTCGGCGTCGACATCGTCGCCGACGAGTGGTGCAACACCTTCGAGGATGTGCGCGCGTTCGTCGATTCGGGCGCGGCCGACCTCGTCCAGGTGAAGACACCCGATTTAGGCGGCGTCCAGCGCTCCGGGCAGGCAGTCCGGTACTGCGAGGGCACCGACACCCGGGCGTACCTCGGCGGCACCTGCAACGAGACGGTGACCTCGGCGCGCGCCTGCGCCCACGTCGCCCTCGCCACCGACGCGGCCCAGACCCTCGCCAAGCCCGGGATGGGCTTCGACGAGGGCTTCATGGTCGTGACCAACGAGATGCGCCGGGCGCTCGCCCGGATGCAGCCCGCACCCGAGGCACCGGCAGACGACTGAGGACTTCGAAATTGCAGCAGACGCAGACGACAATGGATTACACGGACACAGAGACGTTCCAGACGATACTCGAACAGACGGAGACACGAGAGAAGGGCAACTGCTTCGAGGACTTCACCGAGGGGCAGACCATCGAACACGCCCCCGGCCTCACCCTCTCGAACTACGCGAACGAGCTGTGGGCGAGCCAGACGCTCAACCACGACCCAATCTACTGGCGGACCGACGCCGCACAGGCGGTCGGCTTCGAGGAACCACCGGTCCACCCGGACTACCTCGTGGCGGCCGTGATGGGCCCCACCGTCGAGGACCTCTCGGAGAAGGGCGGCTACTTCCTCGGGCGGACGAACCTGCGGTACCACGAGCAGGACGTTGCCCCGGGAACCGAACTCCGGGTCACCTCGACGGTGCAGGGCAAGAAGAGCTCCTCGTCCCGGCCCGAGTACGGCATCGTGACGTGGGAGACCGAGGGCACCGACGCCGAGACCGGCGAGACCCTGCTCACCTACGAGCGGACGAACATGATTCCGCGCCGGGAGCCGATGGCAACCGACGGTGGCACGGCGACCGACGGCGGGACCGTCACGGAAGAGCCGGAGAACGGCGACGATGACACGCCCAGCGAGTTCATCACGCCCGAGGGTCCCTACTTCGAGGACTTCCAGGCGGCCCTCGACGAGGCCGACGACCGCGACGCCGCGGTCGCCTACCGCCACGAGCGCGGCCGCACCATGGACGACGTGATGGTCGCCACGCTCCCGCTGATGACGCTCAACACGGCGAAGCAGCACCACAACGTCGACGTGATGGCCGACTCACCCTCTGGCGACATCGTCGCCTACGGGGACGTGACGCGGTCGGTCGCGCTCGGGCACGCCCGCTCGGACGAGGCCACCTACCGCGAGATCGGCTGTGACGACGAGCGCTTCCACACGTTCGTCACGCCCGGCGACACTGTCTACGGCTTCACCCGCGTGCTCGACACGGGCGAATCCGACGCGACTGCCGGCACCGTCACGTTCGAACACATCGCTTTCAACCAGCGCGACGAGCCCGTCTACTCGGGCACCCGCCGCGCCCGCATCCAGACGAGGAACTAACCATGCCAGGACTCGCACGCACCTTCCAGACCGCACCGGCCGCCGTCCCCCGCGACAACACGGCGAAGTATCTCGACTCCGCACTCGGCGCAGAGGGCTTCGAAGCCCCCGACTGGCTCGTGCCCGACCTCGAAGACGGCACCGCCCCGGACATGAAGGCCGAGGCACTGGAGAACGTCATCGACCGCCTCCCCGAGCACGCAGATTCGTTCCCCGGTGAGATATGGCCCCGCGTCCAGTGGGCCTACGACTCCGAGGCCGCCCGCGAACAGGGACGCGAGGAGATTCGCCGGCTCGTCAGCGAAGTCGGGGAGTACATCGACGGCGTGGTTGTCCCGAAGGTCGGCCGCCTCGAGGACGTCAAAGACGCGGCGGGTGTCGTCGCCGAGGCCGAGCGCGAGTTCGGGTTCGAGGACGGCGCAATCGGACTCTCGGTCATCATCGAGACAGCCCAGGCGCGCTCGGACCTGCGGGAGATCTCCCTCTTTGGTACTGACTCACGGCTCACCGGGCTCGTGTTCGGGCCGGTCGACTACACCGCCGAGCTGGGCGGGCGCGACATCGGCTCCGGCCGCCCGCGCTGGGACGGCCTGCTCGAAGCCATGTCGAACGAAGCCAGCGCGAACGACCTCGTCGCCATCGGCGGCCCCTTCGACCACCTGTTCAAGGAGCGCGCTGGCATCACGTTCTACAACGCCGACGGCTACGCCGACCAGGTCGAACACGAGGCCCAGCTCGGCCTCGACGGCTCGTGGTCGCTCTACCCCAAGCAGACGGCGCAGGCGAACCGTATCCACATGCCGACCACGGAGGAACTCGAACGGAACGTCCACAAGATAGAGCAGTTCCAGGAGGCGAAAGCTGGCGGAACCGGCGCGGTCACCGTCGACGGCCAGATGGTCGACGAGGCGACGTTCAAGAACTTCGTGAACACGGTCGAGACCGTCCGCGAGATCGACGAGGCCCACCCGGACCAGACGAGAGAGATGTACGAGGAGTCACTGCTGGAGCGGGCACTCACGGTCGATACGTCCTGGGAGTGACGGCGGGAGGTCCTGCCGACCAGACTACCTGGTTTGGACGATTGTAGACCTACCCAAACATTACCAAAAAGTGCTGGTGTAAAATCCTACCGAAATTGTATCAATAATTAATGGTGTTTAGGTACCATGTCCAATCAACCTCAATGTTCCCATCATAGTCTCGTTTATAGTTCCCTGATCTGTACTCTTTAAGCCGAGTCATCGCTTTCTTCCAAATCTGTTTCTGCGTTTTTTCGGAAGTTGCTGTTCCTGTGTAGTGATGGATACTGCCAGACTTACTGAGGGAAACAACGTGTGCTACAATAGGACTACTGGGTTGTTCTAATTTAGGAAAACCTGATTTCAAAGACTTTCCATATTCACTCATGTGAAGCACGTTGTTGGTGAGTCAAACCACGGATTGGACGATTTCTTTGAGAGCTTCGGTACCGGGTTTCCGTAGGATTCGTCGGCGGAGTTGGAACGCTCTGAGATACGGCGTCAGCTTGTCTTTGGAAACACCTCGGTGTGGCGAGAGCCACCGTCGCACCAGCGACGCGTGGCTCTCGCACGTGTTGACGTGCGCGTCTCCATCGACATATTCGCCCTCTGCATGAATGACCGCTTCCCGCTGGTAGCTCTCACCGTCTTCGAGTGGATCGTACGCTCGAAACCCGTCAGTGTAGACGGTCAGCGACTCCTCCTCGCGGTCGCCGAGAAGGAGTCGGACGGTCGATTCGTCGGCGGATTTCGCCGGGACGATGTATCGCTGACCGCTACCGCGATCAACGAGTGTGAACACCGGTGGCTTGTCCTCAGTGTAAGTTCCACGACCACGTTTCGAGAGACCACGTGAGCGCGACTCTTGGTCACGCTCGCGGCCTTTCAGCCCCGCAGTCACGTAGACCTCGTCGATTTCGACCGGCCCAACGAGATCGATGGCTGGCGCCTCGAGCATTCTGGCGAACTGCTCGACACGCCGCCGAAGCGACCTGTACGAGATGTTGAGTTCAGCGTCCAACTGGTGGATACTCGTGTTGAACCGAAGGAACGAGTACAACGCGAACAAGAGCTTATCGAGGCCGATCTTCGCGTGCGCGAAGATCGTACCGGTCTTGTCGTTGAACGTACGGTCGCAATCCTTACAGAGATACCGTTGATACGCTCGATAGCTGCTGTGTTTGATCACCGATTCAGACCGGCAGCGCGGGCAATAGAGCCCATCGCGCCAGCGAACCTGCTGAAGCAGGCTCGCGGCACTCGCCTCTGAGTCTAACAGTTCAAATGGGAACATATCAGGAGACAGGTTCGTCCCACCCTTGCCCGCTACGCTTCAGCAGCGACTGCTCTCCCCGAGTAGTAATCTACTTCGCAACGAAAATGTTGCACATAAATCCCCTGTCTCCGTGAATGCTAATCGCAAGACTGTATCGAGTATCATCAGCATACATATATAATGGAAAATTTTTATTTTCTATCATTATCATATCTAGGCAGAGGATGGACTCCTCCAAGATGTGAAATCATGACTGATGCAAAACTAGCGTCTCACGAATGGTGGGAGCATTACAAGCAACTAGTCAATCAAGATGACGAAATGCAAGTACGTGGCCACGATAAGTTTGATGAGAACTTCTATGTCGAGATCGGCGATGAACGCTTCTTGATCGAAATGGATAGCGGACAAATCGAAGAAATCGTACCTGAACCGGGCATGAATCACGCCTGGTCATTCGGAGTTGAAGGCGACCGTGAGGCATGGGAAGAATTCGTTCAAGAGGTACCACCAGCATTCAATCACGAGATCATCGCCTCACACTATCGGAGTGCAGTGAAGAACGAACCGGGACATCTTCAGCTAACGGGAAACAATAAGCAAATATTCCAGAACTTTCGAGCATTCCAACGCGCTCTCGATCTAATGCGCAAAACCCAGAATAACGGAGGTGACCTCTGATATGACTGACCACAATCACGGGGATATTGAAGAAATTACGGGACAGTACGTTCACGTTGAAATCGATGGCGTCGATCATCGGGTGTACTACGAACAAAACGGCCCCGAAGACGGCCAACCAATCCTGTTACAACACACTGCTGGCTGTAACAACCAAGAATGGCGCCATGTACTCACCGACGACGAAATAACCGAGGACTATCGGGTAATCGCCTACGATCTCCCGTTTCATGGAAAGTCAGTCCCACCGAAGAGTCAGGATTGGTGGACTGAGGATTACACGCTAACCGCCGAGCAGTTCGCGGAGACTATTGTAAGCATCGTCGAAGCACTCGATCTCGACAACCCCATCTTTATGGGATCGAGTATGGGTGGAAATATCACCCTAGAACTGGGAGACTGGTATCCAGAACGTTTCCGTGCACTTATTGGATTGGAAACCGGCGCACACAGTCCCGGTTTCTATATCGACTGGCTTGACCATGCCCAGATCAATACGACCGAAGTAAACGCCTACTCGTGCTGGGGACTAATGGCCAAACAGAGTCCTGAGGCCACTCGTCGTGAGACGATGTATCTGTACGAGCAGGGCGCAACTGGCGTGTTCAAAGGAGACCTGTATTATTACTCCGTTGATCACGACTACCGAGACAAACTTGAGGAAGTCAATGCCAGTGAATGTCCACTCTATGTGGTGAATGGAGAATACGATTATCTCACTGATCCGGATATGGGACAAGAAGTAGCGGACGGTGTCGGTGAAGGTGCTGTTGCCGTCGAGATGGCTGACATTGGTCACTTCCCGATGAGTGAACATCCCGAGCTGTTCAATGCCTATCTCAAAGAAATTCTGGCAGATATCGAGGGGGAACGAGAAGACCAGCTTCCCGACGTGCTTACCGCTGATGCTGTCGGCGTAGACATCTGAACTCAAGGAAACATTATTTTGGGTGACGCGAACGCGTCACCCTCACCCGCTACGCTTCAACAGCGACTACTTTCTCCGAGCAACAATCTACTTCCCAAGAGCGTTCCATATTTCTGAACGTACATCTCTTCTACTTTCCTTTGTGCCTCAGAGATCTCCTCTACAGAAACGGGGTCATCGATAGTCCCCTTCAAAATCACAACTGGCCGACTACTTGTTGTGGAGTCAAGGTTATTAGATGCACCCACTATTCCCGGAATGGTCAGTGCTGTTGTCCCAACAGAGGCAAGGAATTTTCTACGGCTTGTACTGACTTTACGATTTTCTTCTGCCATTGATCACTCCAGTATCAACTATTTTGCAGTAGTGTCTAATATTTCCCATTTGATATGATTGGACATAATTAAAAAATCATGAGATGGGTTGGTATTGGTATGAATTGGTTGGATGTTTGCAAACCTATCCATTGGAATATGATAATCCAGATTTCAAGGGTCCTAGAAGAACAAACGATGGCGCAGTTCGCCTGGGCATTCACCGTCCATCTCCATTCAGTAGGCACCTCACCTAGAGAAACAGAAGCGGTTCTTGGGTTAATTGGGGTAAAGCAGCTGTTTCAAGATAATCCTCAGGGAGTAAATCAATGTCCTAATAGCGATTCAAGACTATTGGGATGACGCGGGTCGCAACTGAGGAAGTGAATACAACGGCGATTGGAGTATGAATTATCAACCTGAGGATTTTACTTTGGGACCTGGTTGGATATCAGCTTGGAGCTGGATATCCTGGTTTGGTTCATCTACTACATACTCGTTTTCGTATTTAATTGTAGTTTCACCAGTGTCTAAGAATATCTTCAACAGTATAACTTGGACTCTCTGTTGTTCTGCTTTTGAATTATAGTAGTAGGATTCACCTGATTCCCAGCCAACACCATCTCTGCCAAATATTTCACTCCCATGTTTGTCTAAGACGACTAAATCACCACGATAATAGTGTTCTGTTCTATTATTTATAATTACTTTCACAGGAACTCGAACTCGACCCTCGCTCCTATTCGAGGAAGAACAACCAGCAATGGCTGAAATTCCACCAGCACAGACCTGAATGATCCACCTACGGGTCCGTTGGCGCATACTGCAATTTTTTTGTCATGGCGAATAAGTTTTAATATTCGTTATCTGTATCTGAAACCACACTACAACGAAATCCATATAATTTAACCGTCAATTTTGATGGTACTGAGTAAATTCTACTAAAATTTAATATAGGGATTGAACAAAACAGACGGCCCAGGCCAACCGCATCCACATGCCGACCACGGAAGAACTCGAACGGAACGTCCACAAGATAGAGCAGTTCCAGGAGGCGAAAGCTGGCGGAACCGGCGCGGTCACGGTCGACGGCCAGATGGTCGACGAGGCGACGTTCAAGAACTTCGTGAACACGGTCGAGACCGTCCACGAAATCGACGAAGCACACCCCGACCAGACCCAGGAGATGTACGACGGAGCGCTGTTAGAGCGGGCGCTGACGGTCGATACGTCTTGGGAATAACAGCAGGGTCGGCTTACTCCAGCGATTTTCGAAGCAGTTCGACGTTCCGCTTGTTCCCCTTCCACATCGCGTCGAAGGCATCACCCACGACCGGAATCGCACCCACGCCCGCGTCGACACCCACGTTTCCGAGCATCCGCACCAGCGTCAGCTTCGGCACGCCGGCCCGGTACGCTTCGGCGACGATGTAGAGCGACACGGCGGCGCTGGCCGCGTCCCCGACACCGGGAACCAGCCCGACCAGCGGGTCGAGCCCGATCCGGATGTTCGTGCCAGGCACCCTGAAGGCGTCGTCGAGCAGGTCCGCGACCAGTTCGGTCCGTCTGACCGCCGGGTGAGACGAAGACGTGTCTGTCATGCTGTACTAGTCGTCACCAGTCGATATATCTCTGTGGCTGGCCGGGCCTATCGGGGGCTGCTCAGGCCATCTCCACGCCCGTGAACTCGAAGCGTGCGCCGCCATCGGGGCTCCCAGTGATGGACACGTCCCAGCCGTGGGCCTCCGCGACGTTCTCGACGATGGTGAGCCCGAATCCAGTGCCTTCGTTGGCGGTCGAGTACCCTGACTCGAACACCTTGTCTCGGAGGTCGGGTGGGATACCCGGGCCGTCGTCCTCGATGAAGAACCCACCCTCCAGCGGGCCGACCCTGACGACGGGAACCTCGTCATCGGCGTCCTCGTCGCAGTCGTCGCCGTCACTCTCGACCTCGATGGCGTGTTCGAGCGCGTTCCGGTACAGGTTCTCGATGAGCTGGCCTAATCGCCCCTCGTCGGCCCGTATCGTCTGGTCGGTCTCGACCTCCAGGATGGCCTCGTTCGTGCTCGCGCTGATGTTCTGCCAGCACCTCCGGGCGAGCGCGCCCAGGTCGACGTCGTCGGTCTCGTCGATGCTCTGTCCCTGCCTGGCGAGGCTGAGGAGGTCCTCGATGAGCGACTCCATGCGGTCGTGGGCCCGGCCGATGGCGGCCAGGTGCTCGGTGTCGCAGTCGTCGCTCGCGAGTTCCGTATGCAGGGCGGCGACGGTCAGGGGCCCCCGGAGGTCGTGGCTGACCACGCTCGCGAACTCCTCGAGGTGCTCGTTCTTCCGTTCCAGCTCCCGCTGGCTGGCGAGTTCGCGGAGGGCCGTGGCGACGCTCTGCCCGAGGATGGTGACGAGCGTGACGTCGGCGTCGTCGAAGGTGCGCTCCTTGGCTGCGCCACAGGACAGCACGCCGAAACGTGCCAGCGGAACGATGACGGTCGAATCGACGGGGATGTCCGCGGCCAGTCGCTTCCGGTTGAGACACTCGAAGACCTCCGTTTCGCCCTTCTCGAACACATCCCAGAGCCATTCCCCACGGGGATGCATCGGCTGTTCGGTCTCCGCCTTCTCCAGCAGCTCCCGGTGTTCGTCGGTCTGGGCGACCAGCTCGAGGCCGGTCGCGTCGTCGTTCACGAACCAGACCGTCGGCATCGGATAGCCCAGCAGCCGCTCCGCGGCATCGACGGCGATATTCGCGATCTCCTGCTCCGTCTCCGCCTCGAGCAGGCGCTGGGTCGCCCCGTGCAGGGATTCGACCTGTTCGGCCCGTCGCTCACGCTCGGTCACGTCCAGTTTCGATGCGACGATGTGGCTGACCTTGCCATCGACGAGGACCGGCGCGAGTTTCGTCTGGTAGGTCCGGCTGCCGCCGGGAAGTTCCAGGGTCTCCCTGAACGTCAGGGGCTCCTGGCGCTTGTAGCACTCCCGGTAGTTCGCTTCGAGGGTCGCCCCAGTCACGGGGCCCAGCACGTCCCGGGGCGTCCTTCCACAGGCGGCCTCACTGGTCACGCCGAACATCGCCTCGACGACCGGGTTGAGCTGCTGAAACCGGAAGGCCCATCCCCCATCACTGTCGATGAGTGCCAGACCTGCCTGTGCGTTCCTGAACACCGTCTCGAACTCCTCTTTGAGCTCCTCCAGCTCGCGCTGCTGTCGCTTGCGGTCGGTGATGTCCGTGCTGAGACCGACCAACCCCTGCACATCGCCGTTCTCGTCGAAGTACGGGAACTTGTTGTCGAGGAAGACGTGCTCCTCACCGTCGATGTACTGGGTCGACTCGCTGATGCGATTCTCCTCACCCGCCAGCACCCGTTCGTCCATCATCCGGATCTGTCGTGCACTCTCGGCGTCGAAGAGGTCGAAGTCGGTCTTCCCGATTATCTCATCGGCAGCCATGTCGAAGTAGTCCGCGCCGTGCTCGTTGATGAAGCGGTACTTCCCGTCGACGTCCTTGACGTAGATCGCTTCGAGCGCGTTCGAGACGATGGCGTCCAGCCGTTGCTCCTGCCGCTTCCGGTTCGTCACGTCCCGTGTGCTGACTATCAGTTCGTCCGTCGACCTGTCGGCGGGACGTTCGGTCCGGACGGATTCGAGCCAGCGCCACGACCCGTCGCGATGCCGGAATCGGTACTCGACCGAGTCTACCGATTCGGGTTCCTTCAGCGCCCCCTGCAACGCCTCACTGACACGGTCCCGGTCGTCCGGGTGCACGAACATCAGGGCGTTCTTCCCGATCAGCTCCTCCCTGTCGTAGCCGAGTATCCGCTCGACCGACGGACTCTGGTACTTGACGGTACCCCTCGAGTCGATGACGGTGACGATGTCGGTCGTGTGCTGTAAGATCAGTTCATCCTCCCGGGCCCAACTCATTACTCTACGGTAATATTGTAGACAAGAGAGCATAAACTGCGTGCAGGGAGAATAAGCCCGGTAGCGCGTTGCTATCTACAGAATCAAAACGTTTGCCTGCCTGTAGACTACTCGATTTGCTCTCTATCAGACTGTTTTGGCCCCCCGGTTTTCGGGTGGTCTCGGTCACGTCTGGATGTGGGCACCAGTCCCGGGTTCCGGCACCTGAAAGCTGGACCGCTGCCCGGGGGAGCCGGACTGGACTGGGAGCCGCCAGAATCTACGCATTGCTCCTCGTGAATCTTCGTGAGAATGCGGTGGGACTGGGATTCGAACTCACTCTCTCCGCTCACTTCGTTCGCTTCGCTCGCTGCTTCGAATCACCAGTGTCTCCGCTTCGCTCCTCACGTCCGTTCGTCGCAGAATGCGGTGGGACTGGGATTCGAACTCACTCGCAGCAGTTGCTCACGGCTGCGCCGTTCGCTCCGCGGTTCTCGTTTCACTTCGAACCGCGCACTGCTCGCTGCTCGAATCTCAATATTCCCGCATTCTTCGTCACGTCCGTTCCTCAGAAATGCGGTGGGACTGGGATTCGAACCCAGGAGGCCGAAGGCCACCTGCTTTCAAGGCAGGCGCGTTAGTCCACTCCGCCATCCCACCACGGTCGGGAGTATCTGCGGAACCGTCTAAGACCTGTCGGTCTATTCGCGGACGAGTTCCAGTTCGCCGTCGTCCGCGACCACCGTCAGACCACGGTCCTGGATGAACTCGGTGGTGTGGGGTGGGACGATTCGGCCCGCGCGCCGCCGGGCGCGGAGGATGGAGACGACCGAACAGAGGTCGTCGCCGGTCTCGAGTGTCTCGTAGTTCGGGAGGAAGTCAACCTCGAGGTCGGCGTCGCGGGCGCGGGCGGTGAGCGTCTCGACCACGGGCGAGGCGAACGCGCCGTCGAAGTCGATGGGTTCGCAGAAGGCGCTCCCCCAGACCCGGCCGTCGCTGGCGGGGCCGAGCACCACGTCGGAGCGTCGGAGCTTCATCGAGGCGTTGTCGATGTCCTTCCGGCCGGCCAGCGGGGCAGTCCCGTCGAGAACGAGGACGGAGGCGTGGTCCTCGCGGTCGAGGAGGTGCGTGACGGTGTTGCCGACGCGGCTGTCGTAGGTCGAGCCGACCTGCACCTCGAAGCGCGTCTCGTCGGCGCTACCGAGGGCGTCCGCGGCGACGGCGCGAACCTCAGCTTCGGCCTCACCGTCCGCTTTCGAGAACTCGTCCGGGAGGAGGTCCTCGTCGCGGTAGTTCACCAGGAGTTCACCACCGCTCTCGGCGGCGGCGAATAGCGTGTCGGCGAGCATGGCCCGGTAGCAGTCTGCGGCGTCTGCGGCCGACAGGGGCGTCTCCTCGGCGAGTCGGGGCAGCACGAGGCCCTCGCGTGGGGGGTCGGCGAGGACGACCACGAGTGTCATACCACCATCTGCCGTCGCGGGAGCCTTGAACCCGCCGCTTCGGGGCGAGGGACACACGGCGGAGACGAGCCCGACCGTGCGGACTTATGTGGGACCAGCCCGTCGGATGTCGCATGAACTGGTTGAAAGTTCTCGGCGTGCTGGTGCCCCTGGGAATCCTCGTGGCGGGCCTCGGCGCGCTCGCGACACTCGGCACGAATCTCGAAACCCTGACCGACGTGCTGCCGCTTCCGGCCGTCGCGGCCGGCTTCATCATCGTCGTCGCCGTCATGGGTGCGGTGTCCGTCGTCGGCGCTGGCTCGAAGGAGTGGCGCGCGAACACGTACTGGTAAGCGAGCAGCGAAAGAACGGCGCGACTACCGACTTCTGCGACCCTTGGTCTGGCGGTAATCGGAGGCCATCAGTTCGGCGAACGCCTCGACGAACGTCTGGGTCTCGTCTTCGTCCTGTTCGTCGGGGGCGATCATGGGGACCAGTTCGAAGCCACGACCCCGGAAGCGCTCCCCGTGGTCGTCGTACACGTCGAACTTCTCCGCCGCCGTAGTCGTGTATTCGGTCGCGACCTCGGCCAGGGCTCGCTCGCCCACCGGAACGATGACCTCCGGGTTTATCATCCGAATCTCCGCGTTGAGGTAGGGTTCACACGTCGCGATCTCCTCGTCGGTCGCGGGGCGCTCGGGGTCCCGACAGCGGGTGAGGTAGGTGACGAACGCGTTCGCGAGTTCGGGTTCGTCGGGGTCGCTGTCGGCCCGGCAGAGCATGAGCCGCCGGAGGATGGAGAGGAAGGTCTCGTCGCGGGCGAAGGGAACACCGGCGCGTTCGGCCTCGGCCGACGGTCGCTCTCCCACGAAGACGAAGTCCGCGCCCACGTCGCCGTAGCCGTGGACGACGCGCTCGCGGGGCCCGCAGAGGTCGCAGTTCTCGCACTCCTCGTCCATCCCGAAGGGGTTGGCGAGGTCGTCCTGATTAGCGTCCACGTCGGGAGCGAGGGCAGGTGGGTGGGTAAGCGCTTCGGAGCGCGGGAGTGCGTCCCCCGACCACGGAAGGTTTATGTCGGGTTGCTGCCAACTCCTGCCAGAGCGATGCTATCCCTCCCTCGTACAGCAATCTGCTTCGCCGCTGACTTCGCACACGTCGGCGGCAAGACACCGTCGGAGGTGACCGTCCGATGAGCACAGCGACGGCCACCGACCGCGGCCTCGTGGTTCGGATGGTGCTGACGCTGGCAGTGGTCGCAGCCCTCCCCGTGGTGTTCCTCTATGGGCTGCTGACGGTCCCGTTCGCAGTCCTGTCGTTGCTTGGTCGGCATCAGGGCGCGGTCGTCCCGGCCATCTCCCCACTTGTCGTGGCCGGCGTCGCCGCGGCCGCCCTGGTGGGACAGTACCTCGTCGGACCGTCGCTGGCGTTGCGCCTCGGCCACGCGCGACCCGCCGACGAGGAGGACTATCCGCGACTCCACGCCTCGGTGGGGCGCATCGCCCAGCAACTCGACATCCCGAAGCCAGCGGTCCGGGTCGTCGACTCCCGTGCCCCGAACGCCTTCGCGGTCGGTCGGACCCCCTCGAACGCCTCCATCGCCGTCACCGACGGCCTGCTCGACACCCTCGACGACGAGGAACTCGACGCCGCGGTCGCCCACGAACTCGCCCACGTCCGGAACCGCGACGCCGCGCTGATGAGCGTCGCGTTCCTCGTCCCGACGGTCGCGTTCTTCGTCGCGAAACTCGTGAGCGCCGTGTTCAACGGGCTCGGCCACGTCTGGATACTTCCCGGCGACGACGACTCCGGCGGCGTCCTCGTCGCCATCGCCGCGATCATCCTCTCGCTCCTGCTCATGGGCGTGCTCGCGGTCGTCTTCTGGGCTGCCGGCTTCCTGAGCTATCGGCTGCTCTCGCGCTACCGGGAATATGCCGCCGACCGGGCCGCGGCCGAGGCGACCGGGAACCCGGCCGCGCTCGTGAGCGCCCTCACGACCATCGAAGACGGGATGGAGCGGGCCCCGGAGCGCGACCTCCGGGAACTCGACGGCGGTGAGAGTGCCCTGTACATCGTGCCGCTCTCTGCTGAGATGGTCGACGAGAAGTCGCTGGTCAGTCCGAAGGTGTTCCCGTCGTCGCACCCGCCGACGGAGAAGCGAATCGAACGCTTGCGCGAGCTGGTCTGATTTTCTGGTGCTATCGGCCGAGGCCGCCGCGTTCGATGACGTCGAGGATGAACTTCACGTTCCGCAGAATCTCTTCCGGTGAAGTGTCCTCGGTCTCGTCGTAGAGGTCGCTGGTCCGGTAGAGGATGTTCGCGAGCTGGTCGGACTCGGTGCTCTCGGCCCGAATCTCGTCCGCGATCTCGCGGAGGAACCGGACCTTCTCCGGGTCGGGCTCGAACTCGCGATTCGTGGCCCCTTCTGACTCGGACGGCTCGTCGCTCATCGGCTGTTGACGTGCTGCTGGCGCTTGACGAACCCGACGTTGTCAGCGACTGCCTCCGTGATGTCACGGAACGCCTGCCCCGTCTCGTTGTCGTGGTCAAGGACCACGGGTTTGCCCTCGTCGCCGCCGGTCCTGACGGCGGGGTCGAGCGGGACCGACCCGAGGAACGGCATGTCGTGGGCGTCGGCGAACTTCTGGCCGCCGCCCTCGCCGAAGATGGCGTGCTCGCCGCCGCAGTCGGGGCACTTGAACGAGCCCATGTTCTCGGCGATGCCCAGCACGACGGTGTCGTGCTTGCCGAACATCTCCAGGCCCTTCCGGGCGTCGTCGAGGGCGACCTCCTGCGGGGTCGTGACGATAACAGACCCGGTGACGGGGACGGTCTGGAGCAGCGTCAACTGGGTGTCGCCGGTGCCCGGTGGCAGGTCGATGACCATGTAGTCGAGGTGGCCCCACTCAACGTCCTCCCAGAGCTGGGTGAGGACCTTGTGGACCATCGGGCCGCGCCAGATGACGGGGTCGTCCTCCCCGACGAGGAACGCCATCGACATGAGCTTCATCCCGTACTTCTCGGGGGGAACGAGCTTCTCGTCCTTGGTCGCACCCGGCGGCTCGTCTGCGTCGACCATCCGCGGGACGTTCGGGCCGTACACGTCGGCGTCGAACAGGCCGACGCGCGCACCCATGTCCGAGAGGCCGGCCGCGATGTTCACTGCCATCGTCGACTTGCCGACGCCACCCTTCCCGGAGGCGACCGCGATGACGTTCTCCACGTTCGGGAACACCTGCTCGTCGCCGGAGAGGCCGGTGTCAGTCTTCGCCGAGAGGTTGATCTCGAGGCCGGTGTCTGCGAGGACCTCGCGGACCTCGTTGGCCAGGTTAGTCTCTACGGGCGAGTACGGTGCGCCGAGGGCGAGCGAGATGTGAACCTCCTCGCCGTCGACCTCCACCTCGTTCACCAGTCCGAGCGAGACGATGTCGTCGCCCAAAGCCGGGTCCTCGACCTGCCGGAGCCGGTCGAGAATCGTGTCTGCGTCCATGGCCGGGTGTCGGGGCGAGCGAGCGAAAAGGATTGTGTTACACGGACTCCCCGTGCCCACCATCGTGTGGTGTGTTGGCAGGGTTCAGTTAGTTTGATGTGAGTGCACTGATACGATACGGATAGAGGCAGAAAGATGCGTACCCTCCACTTCGCACTCGCCTGATTCTCTCGGCCGCCCAGTCCGGGCGGCACGGGTCGCGTCCACCGTGGCCATAGCCGCAGCACCGCGGCTATCTCAGCCAAGCCACCACCCGACTGCCCGTTCACACCGACGAGCCGGTCGCATCGACTGCAGACCTCCACCCTGTACCACACCACAGGATACGAAACACGACGATGACAGATTCGACATACGGAGACGAAGACGACGACACATTCGACGAACAACGCGCCCGCGTCGACCGCCCGATGGTCCGCCTGTTCCGCGAGTACGGCCGCGAACACTGGGTCGCTATCGTCGGCGGCATCCTCATGGGAATCGCCGCCCACACGATGGCGCTCCTGCCGACGTACGTCCTCGCCGAGACCATCGACGCGGTCTTCATGCAGACGAAGCCACAGTACTCGCTCCCGCTGGTCCCGCAGTGGCTCGTCCCGGCGAGCCGGACCGGCCAGTTCTGGTTCTCGGTCGGCCTCGTGGGGTTGACCTACCTGAGTTCGACCGTGTTCACCTGGCTGATGGGCCTGGGGCTGAACTCCTTCGCCCAGTCGGTCCAGCACAACGTCCGGGCCGATAGCTACGACGCCATGCAGCGACTCGACTACGAGTTCTTCGCCGACAAGCAGACCGGCGAGCTCATGAGCGTCCTGAACAACGACGTGAACCGCCTCGAGCAGTTCCTCAACGGCGGTCTCTTCATCGCGACGATGCTGCTGGTCAACGTCGGCGTGACCGCGGTACTGCTCGCGTACTTGCAGTGGCAACTCGCCCTGTTGACGATGGTCACGGTCCCGGTCATCGGCCTGTTCACCTACAAGTTCGTCCAGACCATCCAGCCGATGTACTCCGAGGTCCGCTCGACGGTCGGCCAGCTCAACTCCCGCCTGGAGAACAACCTCGGCGGCATCGAGGTCATCAAGGCGAGCACGACCGAGGACTTCGAGGCCGACCGCGTCACCGACGCCTCCCAGGAGTACTACGACAAGAACTGGAACGCCATCACGACCCGCGTGAAGTTCTTCCCTGGCCTCCGATTCACCGCCGGTATCGGCTTCGTGCTGACGTTCGCCGTCGGCGGGCACTGGGTCCTGACGAACCAGGCCCCGCCGCTGATGAGCGGGACGCTTCGCGTTGGTACCTTCGTGGCGTTCGTCTACCTCGGCCAGCGCTTCATCTGGCCGATGAGCCAGTTCGGCGAACTGGTGAACCTCTACCAGAACGCCCGCGCCTCGGCCGAGCGCATCTTCGGCCTGATGGACGAACCCAGTACGCTCGGCGGCGGCGAGGACCTCCCCGAGCTCACCGTCGAGGACGGCACGGTCGCGTACGACCACGTCACCTTCGGCTACGACGACGACGAGACCGTCCTCGAGGACGTCTCGTTCGATGTTTCGGGCGGTGAGATGCTCGCACTGGTCGGCCCGACCGGGGCCGGCAAGTCCACCGTCCTGAAGCTGCTGCTCCGTCTTTACGACGTGAACGACGGCACCATCAGCATCGACGGTCAGGACATCCGTGACGTCTCGCCCGAGAGCCTCCGCGATTCCGTCGGCTACGTCAGCCAGGACACCTACCTGTTCTACGGGAGTGTCCGCGACAACATCGCGTACGGCAAGTTCGACGCGACCGACGAGGAGATCGAGGCTGCTGCCAGGGCGGCCGACGCCCACGAGTTCATCAGCGACTTCGAGGACGGCTACGACACCGAGGTCGGTGAACGCGGCGTGAAACTGTCGGGCGGGCAGCGCCAGCGCATCGGTATCGCCCGGGTGCTGCTGCGCGACCCCGATATCCTCCTGCTCGACGAGGCGACCTCCGACGTGGACACCGAGACCGAACTCCGCATCCAGGAGAGCATCGAGAACCTGGTGGCCGACCGCACCGTCATCGCCATCGCGCACCGGCTCTCGACGGTGAAGGACGCCGACCAGATACTCGTGCTGGAAGACGGTGCCGTCGAAGAGCGTGGCACCCACGAGGAACTGCTCGAGACGGATGGCACCTACGCCGACCTCTGGGGTGTGCAGGCCGGCGAACTGGAGACGATTCCGGGCATGGCGTAACCGGCCACGCCGCGCCCATCGGGTAATCAAATTCGGTTACATTCTCCCTTGCCTGGACACCGAACTTAATAACATAGACTCACAAGGGTTGGTACATGCTGACAGACGAGTTCGGTCGCGAGGTCACCGGGGTCCGGGTCTCCCTCACCGACCGGTGCAACTTCGATTGCGTCTATTGTCACAACGAGGGGTTGGGTGACACGCGGGGGCCGATGGACCCGCAGGACGGCGAGATGAGCGCGGACGACGTGGTCCGGTTCCTGGAGGTGGTCGCGGAGTTCGGGGTAGACAGCGTGAAGTTCACCGGTGGCGAGCCGATGCTCCGCCAGGACCTGGAGGAGATCATCCGGCGAACACCCGACTCGATGGAGGTCTCGATGACGACCAACGGGACGTTCCTCCCCGGCCGTGCCGAGGACCTCGTCGACGCCGGCCTCGAACGCGTCAACGTCTCGCAGGACGCGATGGAGCCCGAGGCGTTCGCCGAGGTGACCAAGTCCGGTGCCTACGACCGCGTCATGGAGGGCGTCGAGGCAGCCCTCGACGCCGGCCTCGACCCGGTGAAGCTCAACATGGTCGTGTTCGAGCGAACCGCCGGCTACGTCCCACAGATGGTCGACCACGTCTCCGAGAACCGCGGGCTCCAGCTCCAGCTCATCGAGTACATGCCCGAGCTCACCGGCAACCCCGAGTGGGCCATCGACATCCAGCGCGTCCACGACTGGCTGGCCGAGCAGGCCACGGAGATAGAGCACCGCGAGATGCACGACCGACGACGGTACTGGATCGGCGGCACCAAGGCCTCGGGTGAAGGCGGCATGGTCGAGATCGTCGACCCGGTCGAGAACCCGACGTTCTGTGCGAACTGCCACCGCGTTCGGGTCACTCACGACGGCCACCTCAAGGGCTGTCTGAACCGCAACGACGACCTCAAGCCGATGGGTGAGATGACGAAACCCGAGATACGCGAGGCGTTCCGGATGACCGTCGCCGAGCGCGTCCCGTACTACGGCGAGTACATGGTCCGCAACGGTGACGGCGAGTGGGAAGTGAACGACAAATACATCGACGCACCCCCGCAGACCGGCGACTGAGTGGCGCTGCAGGCCGCGTCTCTGGGGACTGAAGACTGATTCGTTCTGTTCGGTCGGCGGTGGCTGTCTGGACTGCTTGATTCTGGCCTGCTTATTGGTCCAGTTCGCGCGTGCGCGAGCGAGAGCGAGCGGTGAACTGCATATGAGCTGTCGCCACACACGGTCCCCGGCACCTGACACTCCGAAACCGGCCGCCGAGGGCCCCATCTTCCCCACGCCATCCCCGATACTGTTACACCGTGGCACTCGAACTGCGTTCCGTTGCCCTTAAGTACTGTACGGGAATACGTGTGAACGCAATACGCTGCAGGGGCGCTGGGTCCCGAGTCCGAGAGGGCGAAGATAGACAATCGAGTTGTGGTAGCCAAGCCTGGCCCAAGGCGCAGGGTTGCTAACTCTGTGGCGTCAAGCCTCCGGGGTTCGAATCCCCGCCACAACGTCGGACATTTCACACCGGCAATTGGGCACGGTGTGAGTCTTCCAACAAGATCGGAAGTGCATCGAGCACTTCCTCCACATATCACACATGAGTGCAGAAGAACCACAGGGCGAACAAGAGGACGAGGACCTTCGGTACTTCGTCCGCATCGGGCAGACAGACCTCGATGGGACGAAGTCGGTCGAACGTTCGCTCATCGAGATGAACGGCATCGGCCGACGGACGGCACGAATCGTCGCCGAGGAGGCCGGCGTGGACCGCAAGGCCACGTTCGGACTCCTCGACGAGGACGAGATCGACGCCGTCGTCGAAACCGTCGAGAACTACGCCGACGAGGTTCCCGAATGGCTCACCAACCGCCAGAAGGAGTTCTACAGCGGCGAGACGAACCACGAGGTCGGCAACGACCTCAACATGGCCCGTCGTCACGACATCAACCGGATGAAGATGATTGACTCCTACAAGGGCGTCCGCCACAAGAAGGGACAGAAGGTGCGCGGTCAGCGCACGAAGTCCACCGGACGTACTGAAGGGACCATCGGCGTCAACGTCGAAGAGATCCGCGAAGAACAGGCCGCCGAAGAGGAGGCAGGTGAAGAATAATGGCGCTCGGTAGCAACACCAAGCTCTACGAGACGCCGAACCACCCCTTCCAGGGCGAGCGTATCAGCGAGGAACACAGCCTCGTCGACCGCTACGGCCTGAAGAACAAGGAGGAGCTCTGGCGAGCACAGTCCGAACTGCGCGACTACCGCCGCGAGGCGCGGTCGCTGCTCGGACAGTCCCAGTCGCTCGAGGAGGCAGAGGAGAACGCAGTCGACTTCCTCAACCGCCTCAAGCGCATCGGCATCCTCAGCGAGGAGGACCAGCTGGACGCCGTCCTCGCACTCGAGATCTCGGACATCCTCGAGCGCCGGCTCCAGACTGTCGCCTACCGCAAGGGTCTCGCGAACACGACCCAGCAGGCGCGACAGTTCATCGTCCACGGGCACATCACCGTCGAGGGCGCTCGCGTGAGCGTCCCCTCGTACACGGTCGAAGTGTCCGAGGAGGATTCCATCGCCTTCGACGAGAACAGTCCGTTTGCAGACGAACTTCACCCCGAACGTGCGGAGGGTCAATAAATGGCAGAAGAAGCGAAAGACAAGTGGGGAGTCGCCCACGTCCACGCATCGTTCAACAACACCGTCATGACCGTGACAGACCTCACGGGTGCGGAAACCATCGCGAAGTCCTCCGGCGGGACTGCTGTCAAGCAGAACCGGGACGAGGCGTCGCCCTATGCGGCGATGCAGATGGTCGAGTCCATCGCGGACGAGATCCGCGCGGCTGGCATCGAAGGCCTGCACGTCCGCGTGCGTGGCCCCGGTGGCAACCTGCAGAAGTCCCCCGGACCGGGTGCGCAGGCAGCGATTCGCGCACTCGCTCGCGAGGACTTCGAGATCGGCCGTATCGAGGACGTCACGCCGATCCCGCACGACGGCTCCCGAGCACCCAAAGGAAAAGGCGGGTTCTAAGCCATGAACGAGGACTACGAGGTCGAGTTCGTCGAACGCGGAGAACGCGAGGCACTGTTCCTAGTGCGTGGCGTTACGCCCGCGTTCGCCAACGGTATCCGTCGCGCGATGATCGCGGACGTACCGACGCTGTCGATAGACGAGGTCCGTGTCATCGAGAACTCCTCGGTGATGTTCGACGAACAGATCGCACACCGGCTCGGACTGATTCCGCTGACCACGCCGGAAGGCGAGTTCGACGAGGACGACGTCATCACCCTCTCCATCGACGTTGAGGGCCCGGCGACGGCGTACTCGGGCGACCTGGTCAGCGCAGACGGGATGGTCCAACCGGCGGACCAGAACGTCCCCATCATCGACCTGAAGGACGACCAGCGGCTGGAACTCGAAGCCGACGCGGTCCTCGACACGGGTAAGGAACACGCCAAACACCAGGGCGGCGTCTCGGTCGGCTACCGACACCTCCAGCATGTGGAGGTCGTCGGCGACGCGGCCGAGTTCGAGGAGGAAGAGCCGAACATCATCCGCGGTGTCGTCGAGATCGACGGCGAGCTCGTCAACACCGCAGAGTTCGACAACGACCTCACCAAG
Source organism: Haloarchaeobius pelagicus (assembly GCF_051207375.1). Classification (NCBI taxonomy): domain Archaea; kingdom Methanobacteriati; phylum Methanobacteriota; class Halobacteria; order Halobacteriales; family Halorubellaceae; genus Haloarchaeobius; species Haloarchaeobius pelagicus. Next base: position 1,500,782 of record NZ_JBPJZD010000001.1, read on the forward strand.
AAGTTCCCCGGCAAGGAGCTGGAAGTCACCGACGTCGAGAAGGCATTCGTCTTCCACGTCGAGACGGACGGGTCCATGACGGTCGAGGAACTCGTGGCCCGCGCCACCGACTCGATCGAGGCACGGGCGACGGAACTGCAGGACGCGGTAACGATATAATAAACACGTGACCCTTTCCAACCACACCCTGACGGACGCAGACCCCGCATTCAGCGCTGGCTCCGGCCAGCGAGGAGTGGCGAGCGAAGTCGCTCGCGTCGGGCGAACGCGGTCGATAATCGAAAGTGGTTTGAAGGGGGGCACGGAACAAGGTAGTACCCGCAAGGGTGCGAGCAGGGATAGCCAAGTCTGGCCAACGGCGCAGCGTTCAGGGCGCTGTCCCATAGGGGTCCGCAGGTTCAAATCCTGCTCCCTGCATCACTTCTCTCACAACTATCAGGAGGAAAGCAATGAGTAAGACGAATCCGAGGCTCGGCAGTCTCATCGCCGAGCTGAAGTCGGTGTCTCGTACAGAAGACGCTGACGTCTGGAGCGACGTCGCAGATCGACTCGAGAAACCACGGCGGACACACGCCGAGGTCAATCTTGGTCGAATCGAGCGCTACGCACGCGAAGACGAGACGGTCATCGTCCCGGGGAAGGTCCTCGGGTCCGGTGCCCTACAGAAGTCCGTGACGGTTGCGGCCGTCGACTTCTCCTCGTCCGCGAAGACCAAAATCGAACAGGTCGGCGAAACGCTCGATTTAGAACAGGCAATCGAACAGAACCCCGAGGGTTCGAACGTCCGGGTGATCCGATGAGTCTCGCAGAATTCGACGCAGACGTCGTCGTGGACGCCCGCGACTGCATCATGGGTCGCGTCGCGTCCCAGGTCGCAGAGCGCGCACTCGACGGCGAGACGATCGCCGTCGTCAACGCGGAACAGGCCGTCATCACCGGCTCGAAGGACGACATCATGTCCGTCTACGAGAAGCGGGTGGAGGTCGGCTCCGACCAGGGACCGTACTACCCCAAGCGGCCGGACCGCATCTTCAAGCGGTCCATCCGCGGGATGATCCCGTACAAGCAGTCCTACGGCCGCGAGGCGTTCGAAGGCGTCCGCGTGTACGTCGGCAACCCGTACGAGGACCAGGACGCAGAGATCCTCGACGGTACGTCGCTGGACCGACTTTCGAACATCAAGTTCGTCCAGCTGGGCGAAATCTCGGAGAAACTGGGTGCTAACGTCACATGGTAACCAACACGTCCGGAAAGAAGAAGACGGCAATCGCCCGCGCGACCGTCAAGGACGGCAAGGGTCGCGTTCGAATCAACTCCAAGCCGGTCGAACTCGTCGACCCGGAGATCTCGCGACTGAAGATGCTGGAGCCGTTCCGCATCGTCGACGACGTCCGTGACGACCTGGACGTCGACGTTCGCGTCTCCGGTGGTGGCATCAGCGGACAGGCAGACGCCGTCCGCACCGCCATCGCGCGTGGCATCGTCCAGCACACTGGCGACGCCGAACTCCGCGACGCGTACATGGAGTTCGACCGTTCGCTGCTCGTCAACGACGTGCGCCAGTCCGAACCCAAGAAGTGGGGCGGCCCCGGCGCTCGTGCCCGCTACCAGAAGTCCTACCGCTAAGGTGATCAAACCATGATGGTACCAGTCCGGTGTTTCACGTGCGGCAACGTCGTCGGTGAGCACTGGGAGGAGTTCAAAGCGCGAACGCGCGAAGGCGAAGAAGACCCGAAAGAGGTGCTCGACGAGCTGGGCGTGGACCGGTACTGCTGCCGGCGCATGCTCGTCTCGCACAAGGACCTGGTCGACATCGTCTCCCCCTACCAGTGATGCCACGACAACGTTACAATCGGTACGAGAAGGCTCGCATCCTCGGCGCTCGAGCGCTGCAGGTGTCGTACGGGGCACCAGTCCTCATCGATACCGACCAGACGGAACCGATCCTCATCGCTGCCGAGGAGTACGACGCGAACGTGCTACCCTTTACGGTCAAGCGCGGTGATGACGACACATGACACTCATCACAGATATCCGGCTCCGACGCGTACTGGATTCGCGCGGTAACCCGACCGTCGAAGCGGACGTACTGACGGAGAGTGGTGGGTTCGGCCGTGCTGCTGCACCCTCGGGTGCCAGCACCGGCGAGTACGAGGCCATCGAGCTCCCGCCGGGCGAAGCCATCGCGAAGGCCCGTGAACACGCGGTTCCACGTCTCGTCAACTCGGCGTACGCTGGGAACCAGCGCGAGGTCGACGCGGCACTGCACGCCGCAGACGGCACTGACGATTTCTCGGAGATCGGTGCGAACAGCGCGGTCGCCATCTCGATGGCAGCCGCGAAGGCCGGCGCTGACATGCTCGGTGCACCGCTGTACCAGCATCTCGGCGGCGCGTTCCGTGGCGAGAACTTCCCGGTTCCGCTCGGGAACGTCGTGGGTGGTGGCGAGCACGCCGCCGACGCGACGCACATCCAGGAGTTCCTCTCCGCGCCCGTCGGCGCGCCGAGCGTGTCCGACGCGGTGTTCGCCAACGCGGCCGTCCACGGCACGGTTGCAGACATCCTCGACGAGCGCGACGAGCCCTGCGGCAAGGGCGACGAGGGCGCCTGGGCACCGTCCATCGACGATGCCGAAGCGTTCGAGATCGTCGAGCAGGCGACCGACGAGGTCGCCGACCAGTTCGGTTTCGAGATCGGCTTCGGCCTCGACATGGCCGGTGCCGAGCTGTACGACGCCGACGAGGAGGTCTACCGCTACGGTGACGACGAGAAGACGACGGCCGAGCAGATCGACTACGTCGCAGAACTCGTCGAGGAGTACGACCTCGTCTACGTCGAGGACCCACTCGACGAGAACGACTACGAGGCGTTCGCCGAGCTGACCGACCGCGTCGGTGACCAGACGCTCATCTGCGGGGACGACCTGTTCGTGACGAACACGGCGCGTCTCCAGGATGGCATCGACGAGGGTGCGGGCAACAGCATCCTCATCAAGCCGAACCAGATCGGGACGCTGACGGACGCGTTCGACGCCGTCGAACTCGCCACCCGTAACGGGTACGACTCGGTCATCTCCCATCGGTCGGGCGAGACCGAGGACACGACCATCGCACACCTCGCCGTGGCGACCGACGCCCCGTTCATCAAGACGGGCGCGGTCGGTGGCGAGCGAACCGCAAAGCTCAACGAACTCATCCGAATCGCAGACGACGCACTATGACAGAGCAAGAGCAAGAACAGGAAGGGCTCGACGCCTCCGACGTCGACGTGGACCCCGAACCCGCCGAGGGTGCCGGTCCCGCGGCCGAGGTAGAGGACGCAGAGCCCGTCGACGCAGAGGACGCCGAGGCCGCCGCGGCCGAGGCTGAAGAAGCAGAGCCGACACTCGACGAGGACGTCATGTCCGACGAGGAGGCCGACCTCCTCATCCCGGTCGAGGACTACCTCGGCGCTGGTGTCCACATCGGTACCCAGCAGAAGACCAAGGACATGGAGCGGTTCATCCACCGCGTCCGGACCGACGGTCTCTACGTGCTGGACGTGGGCAAGACGGACTCGCGAATCCGCACGGCCGCGGACTTCCTCGCGAACTACGCGCCCGAGCAGATCCTCGTGACGAGCTCGCGCCAGTACGGTCGCTTCCCGGCGAAGAAGTTCGCCGACGCCATCGGGGCACGCGCCCGCACCGGCCGGTTCATCCCGGGTACGCTGACGAACCCGAAGTACGACGGCTACATCGAGCCGGACGTCGTGGTCGTCACCGACCCCATCGGTGACAGCCAGGCCGTCAAGGAGGCCATCACGGTTGGCATCCCGGTCATCGCGATGTGTGACTCGAACAACCAGACCAGCAACGTCGACCTCGTCATCCCGACGAACAACAAGGGTCGCAAGGCCCTGTCGGTCGTCTACTGGCTGCTGGCCAACGAGACGCTCGACCGCCGCGGTGCCGAGCCGAGCTACTCGCTCGACGACTTCGAGAGCGGGATTTAAACGGCTTTTCGAGGTTCGCGTTTCGTTTTCACCGACTCCTTCTCCCCGGAGTGGCGACGCTGTCCGGCCGGTGCTGGCCCAGCCCTATGCAGGTTAGGTCAGGGGTCGATACGCGTGGCGCTCTTCTGGATGGGTAGTATGCCAACCGGCAGTCTCTCGCGGGCAGTCACGGTGTTCTCGGTCGTACTTCTGGTCCTCGCGGTCGTGCCGACGGGTGGTGCGGCGGCGACCGCATCGAACCTCCACGGCGGGCAGATAGCCCCCGGGACCGTCGACGACGACACGACGGCCCGCCACGAGGTGTCGTACCGGGTGGACGACCTGAGCGCGGACGGCGACACCGACGTGTTCTACGTGCGGTTCCCGGACGGCGTGGCGCTCGCGCCGGAGAACGTCCAGGTCGTGAACCGGGCGACGGGTGAGACGGTCGCAGTGTCCTCCAGTCCGACCGTCGTCGACGGGACCGACGGCGACGGTGTCCGGGACACGATTCGGTTCGCGGTGAGCCCGGACGGCCAGGGGAGCGTCGACGTGGCGGTGAACCTGACGACGCTGGTTCGCTGGCCGGACGTACAGGGCGACAGTGACGCGCTCGTGCTCGGGTCGGTCATCGACAGCGGTGCGAGCAACGTCCCGCCGAGTCGAATCGGGTCCGTGCTGGTGCGAGACACCGGCGGCAGTTCGACGACGACCACCACGGCTACGACGACACAGACCACGACGACGCAGCGAACCAGTGCGACGACGCAGACCACGGCCACCTCGACGCAGACCTCGGCCACCACGACGACAGCCCCGACCACGACGACGGCCGAAACGACCCCGGAGGGCACGACGGCGGTGCCGACAACCGATGCAGGTGACGGGGACGGCGGTGGCGGGACGCTGCCGGACAGCGAGGGCATCGAGGGGACACCCGGGCTCGGCCTCGAGGTCGGGGGACTCGCCGTGTTGCTCGTGACGTTGGCGCTCCACCGCCGGCAGCGCTGACACCTCGTCGACCGGTCCCACGTCGATTCGACAACACTCTTTGTCTCGGCCGGGCGAGAACGGGTATGCACACGGCAAGCGCTCCCGGCAAGGTGTACCTGTTCGGGGAGCACGCCGTCGTCTACGGCGAACCGGCGATTCCCTGCGCCGTGGAACGTCGGGCGACGGTGACGGTGGAGGAACGGTCGGACGGGCGACTCCGGGTCGACGCACAGGACCTGCACATCGAGGGGTTCACCGTCGAGTACGGCGAGACGGGGCCGGCCGTCGACGCTCCCCAGGCGATACTGGAGGCCGCGACGGAGTACGTCGACGGCGCGGTCGAACAGGCACGGGACGCGGCCGACCGGCCGAACGCGGGCTTCGACGTGACCGTCGAGAGCGATATTCCCCTTGGTGCGGGCCTGGGCTCGTCGGCGGCGGTGGTCGTCGCGGGCATCGCGGCGGCGACGCGCGAACTTGGGGTCGACCTCGATACTCGCGAGATTGCCGAGCGAGCGTACCAGGTCGAACTCGACGTCCAGGACGGACAGGCTTCCCGGGCGGACACGTTCTGCTCGGCGATGGGCGGGGCGGTCCGGGTCGAGGGCGACGACTGTCGCACACTCGACGCGCCGGACCTCCCGTTCGTCATCGGCTACGACGGCGGGAGCGGTGACACCGGGAAGCTGGTCGCGGGCGTCCGCGAGCTCCGGGACCAGTACGGCTTCGCCGCGGACACGGTGACCGCCATCGGGGACGTGGTCCGCGAGGGCGAGCAGTTGCTCGCGGAGAGCGAGGCCGGGGCGGCCGAGGACGACGAGGTGCTCGCCGAGCTGGGCGGACTGATGAACTTCGACCACGGCCTGCTCGAAGCCCTGGGCGTCTCCTCTCGCTCGCTCGACGACATGGTGTGGACCGCCCGCGAGGCCGGGGCACACGGGGCGAAACTCACCGGGGCAGGTGGTGGCGGGTGCATCGTCGCACTGGACCGCTCCGATGGCACGGAGACGGCGCTCTCGTACGAGGCAGCCTGTGAGGATGTGTTCCGGGCCGAACTCGCCCACGAGGGGGTGCGTGTCGAATGAGCGCCCCGACGATTCTGAAGCTGGGCGGGTCGGTCATCACGGACAAGGACCGCGCCGAGACGGTCGACGGGCGGGCGCTGGACCGGGCGGCCGACGCGGTCGCGGGCCACGACGACATCGTGTTGGTCCACGGCGGCGGCTCCTTCGGCCACCACAACGCGAAGGAGTACGGCGTGAGCACCACCGACGGGACCCACGAGGTCGAGGGCGTCCTTGACATCCACAACGCGATGAAGGCCCTGAACGGGCTGGTCCTCCGGCGGCTCCACGAGCGGGACGTCCCAGCAGTACCGGTTCACCCCTTCTCGGCCGCCAGCCGGGACGAATCCGGCGAGTTGACGCTTCCTGCCCAGCAGGTCCAGACCATGCTCGACGAGGGCTTCATCCCGGTGCTCCACGGCGACGTCGTCGCCCACGCCGGCGAAGGTGTGACGGTCCTGTCGGGGGACGAGATCGTCACGTCCCTTGCGGAATCCCTGGACGCCTCGCGGGTCGGGCTCTGCTCGACCGTGCCCGGTGTGCTGGACGCCGATGACGCCGTGATTCCGCGCATCGAGGCCTACGACGACGTGGCCGACGTGCTGGGCGGTGCAGAGACGACCGACGTGTCGGGCGGGATGGCCGGGAAGGTCCAGACCCTGCTCGCGCTCGGGATGCCCGCCTCTATCTTCGGGCTCGACGCGCTCTCTGACTTCCTCGCGGGCGAGTCGCCCGGGACGACCATCGCGTAGTCAGCAGAAGTTCTGCGTGACGTACACGTGGGTCCGCCCGTCCTCCTCCTGGACCCACACACCGATTCCCTCCTGTTCCCAGTACGACCGGAGGAGGTTCTCGCGGTGGCTCGGCGACTCCATCCAGCCGGTGACGGTTCGCTCTGCGATCTCGGTCTCGGTGTAGCTGGTGCCGACGAAGCTGGTGTAGTAGATGTTCTCACCGCCTTTCGTGTACGTCAGTGCCCCGGTGCTGATGTAGCAGTCGTAGCCGAACAGCCCGTAGCGGTCGCTGAGCGTCTCGCCCTCGGGCGAGACGTGTGCGAAGTAGTCCTCGCGGGCCATGTCGCGGCTGTGGTACCGGGCGATTGCCGCGAGTTCCGGGTCGAAATCGACCCGTGAGAGCCCCTGCGCCTGGCGCTCCTCGTTGACCGCCTCGTGGACGAGCCGCTCGAGTACGGACGGGGAGACCGCTCTCACCTCGGCATCTGGCTGGGACGTTCCCACATCGGGGGTCGTCTGTGGGTCGTCTGCTGCGGCCTGGCGGTCGAGGTCGAAGAAGTCGTCACGGATCGCACTCGCCTCGGCTCCGAAGTCCACCACGCCACCGACCTGCAGGAGGACCAGCGAGAGGAAGAGAATCGTCAGCAGAGAACGTGTGGTCCGTCTCATCGTCATTTCGTATAGTTCCCCTGAGGGGAAAAAGCGTCCACCTACACGGTCTCTCAGCGCCGGAAGCGTCGAAACGGGCCGAGCAGGGAGTCGAGGGCGCTCATGATGACGTTCCCGTCGCCGTGGGACCGTTCGGACTGGTTGTACGACTGCCCGATGAAGACCTTTTGGTCGGACTTGCGGTCGGCGACGCGCGCGAGGCCCTGGCAGTCGTGTCGTTCCGGTAGTCGGTGTGTGCCACAGTGCAGTTCCTCGCACTCGTTGCACCGGTACGGGAAGCCCTCGGGCTCTGTCCCGCAGTACGCACACTCTCCCATGGCCGTGTCTAGTCCTACCGAACATTAAGTCTGTGCACGCCCGTGGTGTGAGGAGAGGTCGCACGTTCCGGTGGGGCACGACCCGGCAGTCGCCGCCGATTCCGCCCCCGGGCGAGACACAACCCACGCGCTTTTAAGCCCAGGGCTTGAAAGAGCGAACAACAGACCCCGCGGGTAAGTGTGGTGGGGGTCACGGCTCACGCCGTCGGTCCTTTCCTGACCGCGTATCTCCACCACATAGCGGGATTCACGCCGACGTGCTGCAAGACGCCGGGGCGAGTGTCCCGACCAGTCGCGGGTCTTTACATACCGAGACGCGGCATTTCGGTGCTACCAACAATGGAAGTCGAAATCGCAACCATCGGCGGCTACGAAGAAGTCGGTCGGCAGATGACTGCCGTCCGCGCGGGCGACGACGTCGTGGTGTTCGACATGGGACTCAACCTGTCCCAGGTCCTCATCCACGACAACGTCGAGACAGAAAAGATGCACAGCCTGGACCTCATCGACATGGGGGCCATCCCGGACGACCGGGTCATGAGCGAACTGGAGGGCGACGTACAGGCCATCGTCCCCACACACGGCCACCTCGACCACATCGGGGCAATCTCGAAGCTGGCGCACCGCTACAACGCGCCGGTCGTCGCGACCCCGTTCACCATCGAGCTCGTCAAACAGCAGATCGAGGGTGAACAGAAGTTCGGCGTCGAGAACGACCTCATCAAGATGGACGCCGGCGAGACGATGTCCATCGGGGACTCCGGCCAGGTCGAACTCGAGTTCGTCAACGTCACACACTCCATCATCGACGCCATCAACCCGGTCCTCCACACGCCCGAGGGCGCGGTCGTCTACGGGCTGGACAAGCGTATGGACCACACGCCGGTCATCGGCGACCCCATCGACATGGACCGCTTCCGCGAGATCGGTCGCGAGGGCGACGGTGTCCTCTGTTACATCGAGGACTGTACCAACGCGAACAAGAAGGGCCGCACGCCCTCCGAGGCCGTCGCACGACGCCACCTCAAGGACGTGCTGTACTCCATGGAGGACTACTCGGGCGGTATCGTCGCGACGACGTTCTCCAGCCACATCGCGCGTGTCAAGTCCCTCGTCGAGTTCGCCCGCGACATCGGCCGCCAGCCGGTGCTGCTCGGGCGCTCGATGGAGAAGTACTCCGGCACGGCGGAACGACTCGGCTTCGTCGACTTCCCGGGCGACCTCGGGATGTTCGGCCACCGCAAGTCCGTCGACCGCACGTTCAAGCGGGTCATGAAGGAGGGCAAGGGCAACTTCCTGCCCATCGTGACGGGCCACCAGGGCGAGCCGCGCGCGATGCTCACCCGGATGGCCCGCGGCGAGACGCCGTACCAGCTCGAAAACGGTGACAAGGTCGTCTTCTCCGCCCGCGTCATTCCGGAGCCGACCAACGAGGGCCAGCGCTACCAGGCCGAGAAGCTCCTGGGGATGCAGGGCGCTCGTATCTACGACGACATCCACGTCTCCGGTCACCTGAACAGCGAGGGCCACTACGAGATGCTCGACGCACTCCAGCCCCAGCACATCATCCCGGCACACCAGGACATGAAGGGCTTCTCCGGCTACGTCAACCTCGCAGAGAGCGAGGGGTACAAGGTGGGCCGTGACCTTCACGTGACCCGGAACGGGAACATGATACAGCTGACCGAATGATGACAGACCCCGAGACGCGAGAACAGACCGTGCTCGACGCGGTTGGCGAGCGACGCGACCTCGTCAACCAGGGCATCAAAGACGAGATGCCCATAAAGCGCCCGGAACGCCTCTGGGAAGCCTCGCGCTACCTGCTCGACGCGGGTGGCAAACGGCTCCGACCGACCGTGTTGCTGGTCGTCGGTGAGGCGCTGATGGACGTCGAGCCGCTGTCGACGGATTACCGCGAGTTCCCCTCGCTGGCGGACCAGCCGGTCGACCTCATGGCCGCCGCTGTGAGCGTGGAGGTCATCCAGACGTTCACGCTCATCCACGACGACATCATGGACGACGACGACCTCCGGCGCGGCGTGCCGGCGGTCCACAAGGAGTTCGACCTCGACACCGCCATCCTGGCCGGTGACACGCTGTACTCCTCGGCGTTCGAGATAATGCTCAACGCGAACGCGCCGAGTTCGCAGGTCGTCGCGGCGATGGACACGCTCGCATCGACCTGTACGAAGATCTGCGAGGGCCAGAGCCTCGACGTAGCCTTCGAGGAGCGCTCCGAGGTGCTCCCCGAGGAGTACCTGGAGATGGTCGAGCAGAAGACCGCGGTCCTGTACGCTGCCTCGGCGGCCATCGCCGCCGAACTGCTCTCGGCGGACGACGAGACCGTCGACGCCCTCTACGGCTACGGGCTCGACATCGGGCGCGCCTTCCAGATACAGGACGACGTGCTCGACCTCACCGTCCCGTCCGAGCAACTCGGCAAGCAACGGGGCTCCGACCTCGTCGAGAACAAGCAGACCCTCATCACGGTCCACGCCCGCGAGCAGGGTATCGACGTCGACGGACTCGTCGACACCGACAGCGTCGAGGACGTGACCGAGGCCGAGATAGACGAGGCCGTCCAGGCACTCGAAGACTCGGGCAGTATCGCGTACGCCAACGACAAGGCGCGCGAACTCGTCGAGCGCGGCAAGGACCGCCTCGAATGCCTCCCGGACAACGAGGCGCGCGACCTGCTGTGTGACATCGCGGACTACCTCATCGAGCGCGGCTACTGACTCGTCTGGGTTCCGTCTCCGACTTTCCGGCACGACTCAGATGCTGAGTCGAGCGCTGAATCGGCGCTCGAAACCGTGCGCGGTTTTAGTGGGTCTCCCTCGCTACCGGTAGGTATGCCACAGGACCACACCAGCACGACGCGGCGACGGCTGCTCGCCGGTGGCGCGGCGGCCGTCTCGTTCGGTCTGGCAGGCTGTCTCGGCGGCGATTCCCAGATCGAACCGGAACGCCCGAACGACGACGGCGAGGGCAGTCTCGGCGAGTTGCGGTGGATACTCGAAGAGCAGTACGCGATGCAGGTGACGAGCATGACGTTCAGTGAGGGCCGGGTCGACCTGGAGTACAGTTCACAGGCGACCTCCCGCGCGGAGTCCCGCGAGGAGATCGGGGCGGTCATCTCGGCGTACGGCCTCATCGTGGCACACGACGGCCCCTCGGAGACGCTGCGGGCGACCATCGGTGACCGGTTCGCCGAGCAGGCGACCTCCTACCAGATCCAGGCGTCGTGGGTGAAGCGGTGGCGAAACGGCGACATGTCGGACTCGCTGGTGGCACAGCGGGTGTTCAACACGCGGACTTTCCCGGAGTCCGCGACCCAGTAGAACGAGCGAGGACCGGTGTGTCCGTGGCGAACGCCAGTTGGCGCTGGCGCAACGAGTGTCGTACCATGGCGTATCCCGAGATGGTCGACAGGCAACGACGGCGGCGACGATAGTGGAACGCGGTTCGGCGGCGACGCGGCGAAACATCACGACTGTTTTGACGCCCCTCGGAGTACGTGGGGGTAATGGACGATGCACTCCGTGAGCAGGTCGAAGAGGAGGCAGAGAAACACGCCCTGTTCAACGCCATCAAGCACGAGAGCGAGGCGAACGTCGGGGCGGTCATGGGTCCCCTGATGGGCGACAACCCCGAGTTCCGCCAGCACGGCGACCAGATTCCCGGTATCGTCGGGCAGGTCTGTGGCCGAGTGAACGGCCTCGACCTCGCAGGCAAGCGAGAGCGACTTGGCGAGCTCGCGCCCGAGATGCTCGAGGAACTCGATAGCGAGGACGAGGAGGACGACCGCGTGCTCGGGGACCTCCCGAACGTCGAGGCGTACGATCAGGTCCGCATGCGCTGTGCGCCGAACCCGAACGGCCCGTGGCACCTCGGGCACGCCCGGATGCCCGCCGTCATCGGGACGTACAAGGACCTCTATGATGGGTGGTTCTGCGTCCGCTTCGACGACACGGACCCGGAGACGAAACGGCCCGACCTCGACGCCTACGAGGGTATCCTCGAGGACGTGGCGTACCTCGGATTCGAACCCGACGAGGTGTTCAAGGCGAGCGACCGCGTCGAGACCTACTACGAGCACGCCCGCGAGCTCATCGAGATGGGTGGGGCGTACACCTGCTCCTGTTCCGGCGAGGACTTCTCCGAGCTGAAGAACAATGGAAAGCCGTGCCCGCACCGCGACAAGGACGGCGAGACCACCATGGCCGAGTTCGAGGACATGGTGGCGGGCGAGTACTCCTCGGGCGAGATGGTCCTGCGCGTGAAGACCGACATCGAGCACAAGAACCCGGCCCTGCGTGACTGGGTCGCCTTCCGGATGATAGACACGCCACACCCGCGCGAGGCGGCCGAGGACTACCGCTGCTGGCCGATGCTCGACTTCCAGTCCGGCGTCGACGACCATCTGGTCGGTATCACCCACATCATCCGCGGTATCGACCTCCAGGATTCCGCGAAGCGCCAGCGTTTCCTCTACGACTACTTCGGCTGGGAGTACCCCGAGGTCGTCCACTGGGGCCACGTGCAGGTCGACGCCTACGACATCAAGATGTCCACGTCGACCATCAAGCAGTACATCGACGAGGGCAAGCTCGACGGCTGGGACGACCCGCGTGCCCCGACCATCAAGAGCCTGCGCCGCCGGGGCATCCGCGGCGACGCCATCGTCGAGTCGATGCTCGAACTCGGCACGTCCACGAGCGACGTGGACCTCGCGATGTCGACGGTCTACTCGAAGAACCGCGACCACATCGACGACACGGCGGACCGCCAGTTCCTTGTGCGTGAGGGGACCGAACTCGCCATCGTCGGCGGCGCACCCGAGGCCGGCCACCCGCCGGTCCACCCGGACCACGAGGACCGCGGTGACCGCGACATCCCGGTCGGGTCGGCCGTCCTCGTCGAGCCCGACGACCTGCCCGAGCGCGAGGAGCGCATCTGGCTGAAGGGCCTGGGTTGCTTCCGCTTCACGCGTGACGCGCTGCAGTACACCGGCGACGACATCGAGGCAGTCCGCGAGGAGGGCGTCGACGTCATCCACTGGGTCCCCGTCGAGGAGAACGTCCCGGTCGAGCTGTGGACCATGGACGGCGTCGTCTCCGGCCACGCAGAACCCGGTTTCGCCGACCAGCCGGTCGACGCGATGGTGCAGTTCGAGCGCGTCGGCTTCGCCCGTGTCGACGCCCACGAGGAAGACGGCTCCGTCGCGTACTTCGCGCACAAGTAGCGCTGCTCAACTCTCGCGGAACTCGAATCGCGCCCCGCCGGACTCGCTTTCCGTGACCGACACCGACCAGCCGTGGGCTTCGGCGACCGTCTGGACGATGGAGAGGCCGAAGCCGGTCCCGTCGTGTGCGGTGGTGAACCCGGTATCGAACACGCCCTCCCGGTCGGATTCGGGGATTCCGGGGCCGTCGTCGGCGACGTAGAAGCCCGCCTGCCCATCCAGCGACCCGACGCTGACGGCGACGGAGTCGCCCCCCTGTTCTACGCTGTCATCGGACTTCGATGCCGTCCGATTGCTCGTCGAGCCGTGCTCGACGCTGTTTCGAAACAGGTTCTCGAACAGTTCGAGCAGCCGCGAGGGGTCGCTGTCGACGGTCCCGAGGTCGTCGCCGACGGTGAGGGTCGCGTTCCGCGTGTCGGTCGTGGCCCAGGCGCGGTCGACGACCGTCGGCAGGTACACCGGTTGCGGGTCGTCGATGTCTCGACCCTCGCGGGCGAGCGTGAGCACGTCGTCGATTATCTGCTCGATGCGCCGGTGGGCCGTCCGGATGTGGTCGATGCTCTCCTGGGAGCCGGTCTCCTCGACGAGGTCCAGGTGGCCGGACGCGACCATCAGGGGGTTGCGCAGGTCGTGGCTCACGATGCCGGCGAACTTGTCGAGGCGTTCGTTCTGCCGCCGGAGCTTCCGTTCGCGCTCCTTGCGCTCGGTCACGTCGGCGACGACGGCGACCACGCCGTGTATCTCGCCCGCAGTGTCCGAGACGGGCGCTACCGAGACGCTGGCGTCGATGTGCGAACCGTCGGCGCGCTGGAGCTGGAGTTCGATGCCCGTGAGCGCCTCACCGTCGAGGACGCGCTCGCGGTCGGCGAGAACCTGCTCCCGTTCAGAGGCAGGGACGATGGGTAAGGTGTCGCCGGTGACCTCGTCGGCCGACCAGCCGAACGTCTCCTCGGCGGCCTCGTTCCACACCTCGACCGTGCCATCGCGGGACGTCCCGACGATGGCGAGCGGGGACGCCTCGACGAGTGTCTGGAGCCGGTCGGTGGTCTCGGCGAGGCTCTGTTCGACCGCTTTGCGCTCGGAGATGTCCCGGATAACGCCGACCGCGCCGGACTCGCCGCGGTCGAGCGAGATCGGGGCGATTCGGGTCTCGCAGGGGAGCGCTTCGCCATCACGGGTCTCGACGGTGAGTTCGACGACGCCGCCGTCGGTCGCCGCGGTGGAATCACTCGAGAGGGGCGATTCGCCCTCGGGGAGCACTGTCTCGAACGGTTCGCCGACGAGGTCGGCTGGCTCGTACCCCAGCAGCGACGCCAGCGGTTCGTTCACCATCGTGAACCGGTCGTCGCTGTCGAGGACGTACACACGGTCCCGAACCGACTCGAAGACGGTCTTGTACCGGGTGAGCTGGTGCTCGCGGCGGGTCCGGTCGGTCACGTCCCGGACGACCACGAGTTCGCCGATAGCGCGGCCGTGGTGGTCGGAGAAAGCGGACGTCTGCAGTTCGAGGAACCGCCGGTCGCCGTCGACGGTGACAGCGTGTTCGTACCACTCGTCCTCGCCGGTCTGCTCGATACGGTCCCACTCCGCGAACAGGTCCTGAATCGGCGTCCCGGTCAGGGAGTCATCTCCAGTGGCGAGGAGTCGCCTGGCCGTCGGATTCGCGTCGCCGATGCGGCCGTCGCGGTCGAGCATCAGTATCCCATCGCCCATGTCCTCGACGATGGCCGTGTGGGCGGTCGGGACGGGGTCGATGAGCCGGAACCGGTAGAGCGAGAGCGCCATCGCGCTGCCGGAGAACACCCAGCCGAACAGGCTCACGTCGACGTCGCCGGCGAACCCGAGCATCCGGATGACGACGCCACCCCAGGGCACGAGCGCGGCGATGAGGATGGCGGTCGCCTGTGCGCGGTAGAGATGTCGCGCCTGGAGGAACAGCTGGACGAACAGCAACGTCGCGGCGAACATCGTGACCGTGATGTAGACGAAGTGGCCGATGAACAGGGGACCGATCTCGACGCTGGCCGAACTCAACGGGCCGACGCCGTGTTCGGTCGGGGCGGTGAAGACCAACGGCTGGAACCGTGGGACGAACATGGCGACGGTGAGGACGACCGGTTCGACCGCGAGCACCAACCTGGTCTGCCTGTTGGCCCACTGTTCGCGCCCGGTGTACTGCAGCGCGAAGTACACCCAGGCGGAGCCGGTGACCGCCATCGCGACCATCGCGAGTCGCGTCCAGAAGAACTTGGCACCTGGTGTGACGAACGAGATGTCGAGGGCGTAGGTGATGCAGCCGACGCCGACTGCGACGAGGTACAGTGTGAGTGCCCTCGAACCAGGTTCCGACCGCTTCCACCACGCCAGCACCGCCGCTATGGCCGCCACCCCAGCGGAAACGAACAGCGGAATCGTGTACGGCGTCAGTTCGAAGCGCATCTGCTGTCTGGCGGACACCCGCCCACCCCCCCAGGTGGCGTCGACCGGTGCACCGGGCACCGACTGCATGACGCACAAGGTGTCGTTATGACAGAGTGTGTATCGACTGTAATAGAAATACTGGCCGGTTGGAACGGAATCGACGGTGATGTCCGGTGGCACTGGACCGAGTGAGACGGCGATGGCCCGGTCGCCGCTACTCGTCGATGACGACGGTGTCGTGTGCCTTCCCGAGGAGCTCCGCGTTCTGGTGCGTGGTGGCGAACACCTGTTCCACCGTCGGCCGACGTCTGGAATCGAGTTTGTCGAGCACGTCGAGGACCTCCTTCGGGTCGTCGGTCCAGAGGTCTTCGAGCTTCTCGACGGCCTTCTTGGCTGCTTCGACCTTCTTCTTGGTCGCCGCATCGGTCGGGACCGATTCGCCAAGCCCCAGGATGGCCTCGAGGATGGCTAACAGGACCTGTCCGATGGCACCGGCGTCGTTGTCGTAGAGGGCAACCTCGTAGTCGATGACGACCTTGCGACGGTCGGGGGCGGGGCACCGACAGGCACCGTCCTCCTCGGCGATGAGGACGTCCGGTTTCAGCTCCGTCCCGCGCATCATGTCACCGAGTTCTTCGTGGCTTATCCACCAGCGTTCGGTGGTCTTCGCGGCTCCACAGGTCATCGTGATGGCCACGCGACTCGCGGCGAGCATGTCGCCCCAGCCGCTCTCGTCGCCGTCGGGGTCGTAGTTGTCGGGGCGGGTCGCATCCGCGTGGATGCTGAGACGCGCGAGCCACACCTTGACGTTGGTCTTCCGACAGGGGACACGCTCCCCGGGGGTGACCTGCTCGCCGGGGACGAACTGCCGGGTCCTGTCGGTGAACGCGGCGGGGCCTGCACCGACACCGTACGCGACGCCCTGGCCGGGGGCGCCGCTCGGGTAGCGGGGTGACGGCCCGAGGCCGGAATCGTCCGCGGGACGCCAGCGTGGCCCCTCCTGCGGGGTGCGCGGCGTCCGCGGGACGCGCCCGTACCGGCCACCGGGGCCGTACTCCGGCGGTTCGAACACGCCCGGGTCGCTCTCGGGGTAGTCGGTCCACTCGGGTCTGTGGGGTGGCCGACGGCGCGGGGGTCGTCCCCGAGACGGGGGGCGACGGCCCCGGATGCCGTCCCCGAACCGCGGTCCACCGGGCTCGGACGGTTCGTCGGGTCCCTCGAACTCGTCGGGGGTTCTCGGGGACTCGACGACGCAGGTGGTCTCGGCCTCGGCCGGGCACGGGCCGAGGTCGGTCAACTCGATGCGGAGGTCCACGTCGCCGATTTCGGAGCCCTGGAACACGAGTGGCCGGCGGACGTCACGGGTCACGTCCGGTCGGAGGGCCGGACTGGACGACCCGTACCGGCGGGTGGACGGATTCACGGCCATCGACGCCGGGAGGGAGAAGGCAGTGAGCCCGGCACCGAGGCCGGCAGGGACGGACAGGGCAGGGACGGAAGACCCGCTTCTGGGCGAGACCGCCATGGAGCGTCCCCGCCGGGGCCGGCGCGCTCCCCGGGGAGTCCGGTCGACGGCCCGGCGGACGAAGTCGAGGTCGGTCTCGCGGAACTGCGCCTCCATTTCGCGGGCGACGCGGAGTACCGTCCGTCGGGTGACGGGACGGCCACGGCGGCGACGTCCCATCGCGCCGACCAGCCCGACCAGCGTGCCCTGCCGCCAGACCACCATGTGGGCGTCAGCCGGGGTCGACCCGGTTGCGCTGTCACTGACGGCCATTCCACCGTCTCCGAGTTCGAGGAGCGTCACCCCGAGGTCGGCGGCCTCGCCGCCCAGTTCGGTCAGGAACGCGACGAGGTCGCGGTCGGTTCGCGGGAGGACGACGCCGGCGAGTGCGACGCGTTCGTCCGTCCCCCAGACGTGCAACGCGGCGGCCCCGACCGGCGGGGACCGTGGCAGGAGCTGCGTGCCTGCCGGAACCGGAATCTCGGCGGGCTCGCCGAACCCGGGGAACTCGGTCGGGAGCAGGTCGAGCATGGCCCGTCCCGCGGTCGATTCGTGGCTCGACGCGGCCGGCGCGGCGGCCAGCAACGGCAGTAACACCGTCGCCGACCCAGCACGCAGGAGGGCACGTCGAGTGAGATGGCCTCGTGGTGAGTCGGAACTATCCATGCTAGAAGATAACACGCCAGTGGGCAAGAGCAAAGTCGGGGAATCGCCTGACTGTCCGGGTTTCGGACCTGGGAGCCGGCCGACCAGTCAGAGCAACACGGCGAGGAGGAATCCGACGAGCATCGAGGCCGTCAGGAACACCTGGACGACGATGCTGGCGAGGATGCCGACCGTCGTGTAGGCGGCGGCGCGTGCCGCGTGGTTGCGGTCGCCCTTCTGGTAGAGTTCGACCGCGAAGACGGTCCCCGCGACGCCGAGGATGATGCCGATGGGACCGACGACGAACAGGAGCACGAAGCCGACGATGCCCGCGAGGGCAGTGGTCGTCCAGGAGGCGCCACTGGCCCGGGTCGAGACCACGTCGGCGAGCTGGTCCGCGGCGACCGCGAACAGGCCCACGAGGACGAGCGCGATGGCCGCGAACGTCCCCAGGCCGTCGCCGAAGTACCAGTAGCCGGCGACGGCGGCGACCGAGACCAGCGGGCCGGGTAGGGAGGGGACGGCGCTACCGATGACGCCGACGACGAGGAGGACGATGGCGGCGAGCAGGGCGACGTCGACGCTCCCCACCGTGGAGGCGATAACCATACCAACCCTACTCGGTTCCGTCCCATGGTTCTTTCCTCCAGTGCGCCGGGTGTCCTTGGAAGCCGAAATAGCGAGCGACCATGAGTTGTCATGGGGTCGGACAGTACCCGGTGCAGGTCGTCCAGAGAGAGAATACTACACTCCCCAACAGGGTGGAAAATGCAGGGTGGCGGTGAATTGCACGAACGTAGATTTAAGACAACACCGTCCTATGGCACTAGCTGACAATGGCCATTGACCCAAACTTCGAGGACAACCGCGAGGTAGTCGACGAACACAGCGGACACGACGTGTGGGGACCCGTTGACGAGCCGGAAACCCTGGGAATCCACGGGACCCACGTCGCCGTCGACTTCGACATCTGTCTCGCCGACGGTGCATGCCTGGAAGACTGCCCGGTCGACGTGTTCGAATGGGTGGACACGCCGGGGCATCCGGAGTCAGAGATCAAGGCCGACCCGGCGAACGAGGCCCAGTGCATCGACTGCATGCTGTGTGTGGACGTCTGCCCGGTCGACGCCATCGACGTGGACGCCGGACGCCAGGGGCGCGCATAATCCAACATGACGCTGAACATCGCTGTGATGACGAAGGGGGTGCCGGACTTCCGTGAGGGGCAAGTGTCGTTCGACGAGGACGGCCACCTCGAACGGGGGAAAACACCCACGGTGATGAACCCGAACGACAAGTTCGCGCTCCGGGCCGCGCTGCAGACGAAGGTCCGCCACCGCGGGAACGTGACACTGCTGTCGATGGGGCCGCCAGGCTACGAGGGCATCCTCGAGGAGGGGATGCGCGACGTGTACGCCGACGACCTCGTCCTGGTGTCCGACCGCGAGTTCGCGGCCGCCGACACCTGGGCGACCTCCATCACGCTCGGGACCGCCATGGAGCACATGGACGAGATGCCGGACATCGTGTTCGCGGGCTTCAAGACCGCGGACGGGGAGACGGGCCACACCGGCCCGCAGACCTGCTGGTGTCTGGACTGGCCCATCGTGACCCACGTGGTCTCGCTCGACATCGACGAGGAGGAAGGCACGCTCCGGGCGAAGCGACTCGTCCAGGGCGACGTCGACGAGATAGAGACCGTCGAGGCCCCGATGCCGTGTTTCGTCGTGACCGACCCGGACTTCGAGCCGAGTTACCGCCGTGCCGACCACCGGCTGCGGCTGAAGGACCTGCGCGAGGAGACGACGAAACGCGCGGAGAACTTCAAGGACCATCTGACGATGTGGAACCACGAGGACCTGAACCTCGACCCCGACTTCGTCGGGCTGGACGGTTCGCCGACCATCGTCTCCTCGGTCGACCCCATCCCGAAGGCCCCCGCGGAACGCGAGGCCACGATGGTGACACCGGAAGACGAGGAGGGAATGGAATCGGTGATGGAAGAGCTGACGCCGTTCGTGGCGGGTGATTGACGATGCCAGAACTGGACCCCAACGATTACGACATCTCCGAACTCGGCCCCGCACTGAAAGACATCGAGGACGTCGACGAACTGCGCGAGATTCTCGCCGCCGAGGAGGCGGGCGAGGACCGCGTCGGTGCGAAGAAGCTCATCGAGAGCCGCATCGAGAAGTTCGAGGACGACGGCGAGGAGGTCGATGCGGACGCGCTCGACCCGACCGGCATGACGGTCGCCGACATCGGGAACGCGGTGCGAGATATCGACGACGTCGACCAGCTCGAGTCCTTGCTCGAACGCGAGGAGGCCGGCGACGACCGCTCCAGCGCGAAGAAGCTCATCCAGAAGCGCATCGACGACCTCTCCAAGAGCGACGAGGAAGACGAGGGCGAGGTCGAAGCCGACCTGCCGCCCGAGGAGAAGTACCCCGAACTGGACCATCCGACCGCGGACAAGCGCCACGTCCGGGCCATCGAGGACGGCACCTACCGCGACATGTGGGTGTACTGCGAGACCCAGCGTGGCGAACTGCTGGACGTCTCCCGGGAGATGCTCGGGAAGGCCCGGCAGCTGATGGACGACTACAACGACGACTACGACGAGGAGGAACGCGTCGTCGCGGTCCTCATCGGTGACGACGTCGAGCGCCTCGCCGACGAGTGCATCGCGCTCGGGGCGGACGTGGTCGTCTACAAGGAAGACGAGCGTCTGCACCGGTTCCGGCACAAGGCGTTCACCGAGATATTCTGCGACATGGCTCGCTGGGGCGGCGACCCCGGCGTGGGCAATCCGGAAGAGAGTGACTGGCGGGACTACGACGAGCCCCGGTACGTCCTCTTCCCGGCGACGAACAACGGTCGCGACCTCTCCGCGCTGGTGCAGGGCGAGCTCGACTCCGGGCTTGCCTCGGACTGTTCCGGCCTCTACATCGAGAGCGCCGAGATTTCGAACCCGGTGAAAACTGGGAAACCCGGGACGACAAAGACGTTCGAGCGCATCCTGCACATGAAGCGCCCGGACTTCTCCGGCTTCGAGTACTCGACCATCCTCTGTATCGACAACCCGCACCGGGACTTCCACCCGCAGGGCGGGTCGGTCATCCCGGGGAGCTTCGAGATACCCGAGGCCGACGAGAGCCGCGAGGGCGAGGTCGTCCACCGCGACACCGACCTCTCCGACGACTGGTTCCGCGTCGACGTGCAGGACGCGGACGTACTCGACAGCGGTGTCGACCTCACCGGCCGCGATGTCATCGTGGCCATGGGACGCGGTATCGGCGACGACCCGACCAATGGGATGGAGCTGGGCGTCGAACTCGCCGACTGCTTCGACGACGCCGACGTGGGCGTCACCCGTGGTATCGTCACCGGCTCGTACCAGTTCGACGGCCACATCGAGCAGTACACCCACGAGGAGCGCCAGATCGGCGAGACCGGCCAGATAGTCGAGCCGAAGCTGTACATCGCCGCCGGCATCTCCGGGGCGGTCCAGCACAAGGTCGGCATGGACGAATCGGACACCATCATCGCAATCAACACGGACCCGGACGCCAGAATCCGGGACTTCTCTGACTACTTCATCGAAGGAGACCTCTTCGAAGTGCTACCGAGACTCATCGAAGCCGCCAAGACCGGGGAGCTGAGTGCCGCAGTCGCAAACACTGCTGTCGCCGGTGCCGGAGGTGACGACGATGACTGAGCGAGAGCACTACGAGGCGGTCGTGGTCGGGGCCGGTCCCGGCGGGGCCGCCGCCGCTGCCAGACTGGCCGACCACGGGGTCGAGACCCTGGTACTGGAACGCGGCGTCGACGCCGGCTCGAAGAACGTCTCCGGCGGCCTCATCTACGCCGAGCGTTCCGCGCCGTACACCATCGACGACCTGTTCCCGGGCTTCCGGGAGGAGGCCGCCGAGCGCGAGATAACCGACTACTACATGGACAACCTCGCGGACGGGAAGGTCAAAACGGTCGACCTGACGTCGCTGCACGAGAACGACACGCTGTGGTGTGACGCAGTTCTCCGCAGGAAGATGGACTCCTGGCTCGCCGAACAGGTCCACGAGAAGTGCCGCGAGACCGGCGGCGGCCTGCTGACCGAGGTGAAGGTCAACGGGTTGCTCCGCGAGAACGGTGAGATAATCGGCGTGGAATGCGAGGAACTCGACGACATCGAGGCGGACATCGTCATCGCGGCCGACGGGGTGAACTCCGAACTCGCCCGCGAGGCCGGCCTGATGGACTGGGAGGACCCCGACGAGTACTTCCAGGGCGTGAAGGCGGTCGTCGACCTGCCCGAGGGCCACATCGAGGACACCTTCGACATCGGCGAGGAGGAGGGCGTCGCCCGCCTGTTCTCCGGCGACCTGTTCCAGGGCGTCCGGGGTGGCGGGTTCATGTATACCAACGAGGACACGCTCTCCATCGGGACCGTGTTCCACCTCGACAGCATCGCGGCCGAGCGCGCCGAACCCCAGGATCTGCTCGACGCCCTGCTCACGCACCCGCATCTCGGGCAGTGGCTGCCAGAGGAGTACGTCGAGCTGGAGTACTCCGCGAAGCTCGTGCCGGACTCGAAGAAGGCGGCGCTGAAGAACCCGCACCGGGACCGCCTGCTGGTCGTCGGCGACGCGGCCGGCCAGATGCAGGCCCAGGGGCCCATCATCAAGGGGATGAACCACGCCGTCACCGGCGGGGCGCTCGCCGCCGACGCCTTCGTCACCGCGAAGGGGCGCTCGGGCGTCACGGCCGGGCAGCGCTACACCCAGATGCTCGAACGCGAGGGCGTGATGGACAAGCTCCGCCCGAAGGCGTACAAGTGGACCCGCCCGGTCACCGAGAACGGGGCGATGGCGAGCGTCATGGAGACGGTCGTGAAGTCGCCCGTCGGCAAGGCCGCGCTGGGCCTCGGCGTCACCGAGTCGGTCGTCAAGCGGGCGTTCAACTCGCCCCGGATGATGTCGATGCTGCCCGACATCCGGCCGGCGTACGTCACCATCCCGACCCTGCTCGCGAAGACCCAGGGCGTGCCGGTCGAGGGTGAGAACCGGGTCGAGCCGCCGACGCTGGAGGAGCGCATCGGCGAGTTGACCTACGACACCGACATCGGGAACCCGCACATCGTCCTGAACGACGAGTCGGTCGAGGCCAGCGGCACCGCGGTCACAGCCTGCCCGGTCTCCGCCGAGGGCTTCGGTGGCGGCTGCTACCGGACCGAGACGGTGAAGACGAACGGTTCGGAGGAGGAACTCGTCAGCCTGGACACCCAGCCCTGCGTCGAGTGCGGCACCTGTGCCGTAGTCGCGGACACGACGTGGGAGCACCCGAACGGCGGGAAGGGCGTCGAGTACCGGCAGGGATGAGTACCACCGTGGCCCGAGGCGTCGCGGCACGCATCGACGAACTCGAAGCAGAGGTCGCCCGCGCCGAGCGGGCGTTCGAGCAGCCCGAGGACCCCGAGGCCAGGGCGAAGCGGTACTGCCGCGAGGGCGTCGGCCCGGTGGTGGTGCTGTACGTTGACTGCCGGACCGGCGGGCCTGACCTGCCGGCCGCGCAGTGCAGCCGGCTCGAATCCATACTGAACCGCTGGCTCGACCTCTACGGCCGGTGTTACGGGGTCGACCTGAACTCCACGTTCGCGCTGCGGACGGCCGCCGAGATCCTCATCGAGACGCACAACGCGGTCGACGTGGCACAGCTGCTGACGACGGTGCCGGACCGGCACTGACTCGTCACAGTCTTCTGCTGAGACATCAGGGCTCTGTTGATTCGTGCTGGTCCCGTCTAGGCGGTAATGACCGTCGTCGAGGCCGTGGACCGACTTCGGGTGTTTTTCCTGCTATTGCTCGCCGTGGTGAGCTTCGGCTTCCTCCTCTCGCTGATAGTGGGGGACGGCTGGCTGGCCGTGCCCGGGAGCATCGGGCTCTCGTTCCTCGCCGTCTCCCTGTGGGAGCGCCGCCGGGTCAGCAAGCATCCCGAGCTGGCGCGATCGATGACGGCACAGGAGAGCCTCCAGTACGTCGAGGAGGCGTTCGAGTCGGGGCTGACGCTGGTCTGGCTGGTCGTGCTCTTCCTCGGCTACACCGTCGTCCTCATGCAGGTCACCTTCCACGGCTTCTGGGTGTTCGGCGGGGCGCTGGTGCTGTCGCTTGGGACGATGTACTTCTGGCTGCGGCGGAAGGCGATCCGGGCCGTCACCGAGGCGTGAGATCGCCTCACAGTATTCTGGACACCCGAAAATTAACTATCACAGACATGCTACCGTCACCTATGAACGGGGAGCCGCCGATGGACCCGGACCACTGGAAAACACCGCTAACCGTGCCAGTTACGGGGGGAATCCAAACGTACGATTATGTCGAGGACTTGGAAGACGACGTTATCACGGGGATGGCGAACCTGTCGTACTACAGTGACATGGAACTGGAGCAGCTGAAAGACCAGTTGCTCGGAAGTCCAGCTTACGACCGAGTGACAAGTGAACTGCAGCAGCGCCGGGCCGTGCCCATGGACGATCCACCCATTGAGTCGGTCCAGTTCGAAGCGCCTACGGGGTCTGCTGGAGGCACCTCAGCTTCGACGTCCTCGGAGGCCCGGGGTAGTTCGGACTCGGACGACTACATCGACGGCTACAGCGAGGGGTACGAGTCCGGGTACCAGGAATAGACTTTTGACACGTCCAACAGAACGCCCGTACAACAATGCCAGTGACGAAGGCTGCCTGTCCGAGCTGTGGTGAAGTCGCATACGTCACCGTGAATTCTCAGGACGACAACATCAAGCGAATAAGTAACAGTTCCGGGAGCAGGAGCTACAAGTCTGCCTGCAAGAACTGTGGGAAATCAATCTACTACGACTTGAAGTAAGACGGTAACCCGTTCTTTTGGGGTCCAAACCGACGCTGAGTTCTGAGACTACTCGGTGAACCGGGCGAACGAGTGAACCACCCAAACAACCATTAAGTATCGGGGGGTGGTATCAGTACCCATGAAACTCACTGACAAGCTGAGCTTCGACCACGAGGACCGTCGTGACCTCTACGAGTACGTCGAGAGCCACGGGACGGTGAAGCGAAAGGAGGTCGAACAGGCCCTCAAGATGGACCCCCGGGCGGTACGACATCACGTCGCCATCCTCAAGCGAGACGGCTATCTGACCGACGACGACGGCGTACTGAAGGTCGCTTTCGAGGACGAGGGCGCTGCCGAGGAGCACGTCAGTGACGAGGTCGAGTTCGTCATCCGACAGGCCCACCAGTCCGACCTCTCCGGGCTCATCGGGGCCATCCGC
The DNA here is from genome assembly GCF_051207375.1 of Haloarchaeobius pelagicus. Lineage (NCBI taxonomy): Archaea > Methanobacteriati > Methanobacteriota > Halobacteria > Halobacteriales > Halorubellaceae > Haloarchaeobius > Haloarchaeobius pelagicus. The sequence continues at coordinate 1,525,654 of NZ_JBPJZD010000001.1, forward strand.
CACGTCGCCGACGAGGGCACCTACATCGAGGCCGAAGAGGTCGCCGACATCCTCGACCACGAGGAGGTGTTGCTCCGGCACAACGAGCTCGAATCACGCATGTTCTTCGTCGCGACCGTCGACGAGGACGTGGTCGGCTGGGTCCACATCCGGGTCCCGGAGCTGGAGAAACTCCACCACACCGCCGAGTTGACCGTCGGGGTGCTCGCGGAGTACCGCGACCACGATGTCGGGAGCCATCTGCTCGAACGTGGCGTCAACTGGGCCAAACAGAACGGGTACGAGAAGCTCTACAACAGCGTTCCAGCGACGAACGAGGGTGCCATCAAGTTCCTCGAGAAGCACGGCTGGGAGACCGAGGCGGTGCGCGAGGCTCACTACAAGATCGACGACGACTACGTCGACGAAGTGATGATGGCAGTGTCGCTCTGAGCAGGCCGCCGACTCAGGGCCACTCGCTCTCTTTTCCGTCGAGAGGTTCGGTGACGACCCCATCTTGCTGTCCGAAGCCGCGAGCGTGGGCCACGCAGACGTCGCGGTCCGCTGCCCAAGGGATGTGCAGTCGCACCGCCGCCTCGCGGTCACAGCCCGTCTCGGCGCAGTCCATACCTGGTCTTCGAGACCACCCCTCACGAAACTATCCCTCGGCGCGGGGGAACGACAGCCGGATTGCCAGGCCGCCGAGGCTGCTCTCGGCGAACTCGAACTGGCCACCGGCCGCGGTGACCAGCCAGTAGACGAACCAGAGGCCGAGACCGCTGGAGTGCGCGAGCGGCTTCTCTTCGCCGGAGATGATGGCCTGCTGCTCGGCGTCTGGCATGCCCGGCCCGTCGTCTTCGACGACGAGGGTGACCTGTGAAAGCCGGTTCTCCACGCTGACGCGCACGGTCGGCGCGTCGCTGTCGGCGTGTTCGACCGCGTTCGAGAGCAGTTCCTCCAGCGCGAGCCCGAGGTGGATGGTCGCCCTGGCAGGGGCCGTGGCAGGGAGCGAGCGCTCGACGTCGACCGTGGGATGTGCGGTATCGAACGCATCGAGCGTTCGGTCGGCGAGTGCCGCCACGTCGACGGTCTTGCCCGCGCCTTCGAGCGCGTGCTGGACGTTCCGTGCCTTCTCACTGGTCTCGACGAGTTCCTCGCTCTGTGCCACGATGTGGTCGAGGGCGTCGGTGAGCTCCGGGTCGTCGACGCTGTCGGCGACGTGACGGGCGTAGGTCACGATGACGCTGAGACGATTCCGGAGGTCGTGCCTGAGGACCCGGTTCAGCACCTGAATCTGCTGTTCGCGGTTGTGTTCTTCGGTCACGTCACTCGCGACCGCGATAGCCTGCTGGACCGTGCCGTTCTCCGTGACCGGATGGACCTGCACGTGGTAGATGCCACCCTCCACGTCGACAGTGACTGAACTCGGGGTCCCACCCAGGGCGTCGTGACACGTCTCAACCAGTTCGGGATACGCGCCGAACCGGTCCTCGACGCGGTCACCGATGGCGTCGACGAGGGCGAACGTCCCCTCCGGCGTCCGGCCCTGCACGTCCTCGAACCGGCCGTCGGGGGCCACGACGAACAGCACGACGGGGAGGTTGGCGAGCAGGCGCTGTAACTGGAGTTTGCGTTGCTCGGCGTGGCCGCGGGCGGTCTCGAGCGCCGCGATGCGGGACTGGAGGGCGTCACGCATCTGGCGCATCTGGGCCGCGAGGGTGCCCAGTTCGTCCGCCCGGTCGAGTGACGGCTCCGCGTCGTAGTCCCCGGAGGCGTACGCCTGGGCGGTCTCGGTGAGGTCGCTGACGGCTCGCGTCGTGGTGCGCCCGAACGTCAGTGCAACGGCGAGCACGCCGGCCAGCGCGAGGCCGACGAACGCGACGATACCCACGACGATGCGGTCGAGCACCGCGTAGGCGGACGCGGTCGGGGCCTGCATGATGACGACCCAGTCCGTGCCCGCGACGGGCGCGTACGCCGTGACGACGTCGTGGTCGAGTTCGCGTTCTTTCAGCGAGTCCTGCTGGAAACCCGATTCGCCGTCGACAGCCCGCACCAGTGCCTCGGGAATGGCGCTCTCGTCGGCCAGGTACGGCTGGAGGCGTTCGTCGGGGTCCTCCGAGAAGACGACGATGCCGCGGGAGTCGATGACCCGGGTGACGGTGCCGGCGATGGGCGAGCGGAAGGACTCCCCGATCTCGCTCACGTCGACGACGGCGACGAGCGCCCCGTTCACGTCTCCGGTCGGGCTGACGAAGGCGACGACCGCCTCACCCCGCGGGGTGGTGTACGGTTCCGAGACGTACACGTCCTGGAAGTCCTGGAACCGGAGCCGTGAGGTCCACGGGCGGTCCGCGATGCTCTCGTTCTCGGCGGCGGCGACGGTCGAGACGAGGACACGGTTCTCGCGCATGTCCACGTAGTGCAGGGCGAGCACTTCGAAGTCCTCGCTGGTCACCTGCCGCTGGAGGTAGTCCCGAATCTCGGGGTCGGACCCCCGCTGGAACACGTCGTCGTCGGAGAGGAGGCGGACGAACAGCCGGTTGCTGTCGAACCACTCGGTGAGACCGTCCGCCTCGGCCTCGGACTGCGAGACGAGTTTGACCTGGACGTCCTCGCGGACCGCGTCCGCGGTGACGAGCCACGTTCCGGCCCCGATGACCGCCAGCAACAGGACGACCACGAGCAGGGCGACCCCCAGTTGCAGCGAGAACGACTCCCTGACCCGGCGGAGGAGTGTCACGGGACGATACCTCCCTCCCGGAGCACCGAGAGCGCGACCTGCTGGGGCTGTTCACCGTCGACCACGACCCGGGCGTTGAGTTCCCGCATCTGTTCGGCGGACTGGATGAGTGGGCCGAGCTGGTCGAGCAACGGCCCGAGACCGTCGATGCGGTCGAGTACCTCGGTCCGGACGACCGGGCAGGGGTTGTACGGTGGGAAGAAGTCACGGTCGTCTTCGAGCACCACGAGGTCGTTGATGGCGATGTGTGGGTCTGTCCCGAACCCCATGCCGACGTCGATGCGCTCGCGGAGGAGGAACTCGTAGGCGAGGAAGAGGTTGACCACTTCGACGTTCGGGGCCCACGCCGCCCTGGTGTCTGCGTCGACCTCGTAGTGATCGAGCAGCCCGGGCCAGCCGTCGGTCCGGTGGTAGAACTCCGGGCCGACCGCGATCGGGACGCTGTTTCCGGCGGCCGCGTACTCGAACAGGCCGGAGTGGGTCGTGATACCCGTCTCATCGACCCATTCTGGGCGCGTACAGAGGACGTACGGGTTGTCGAACGGCGCGGGCGAGAAGCACTCCAGGTCGTACGTCTCACGCAGTCCGGTCCGGACGCGCTGGAACAGTTTCAGGGGGTCCGCGATGCGTTCCTGCGTGACGTCGGGGGGAAGGTGGACGTACCAGAGGGTGCCGGTGTACTCCCAGTAGGTGTCGACGGCTCCCTCGACGAGTGCCGACCAGATGGTGCTGGTGCGGCCGTAGCCGATCTCGTGGACGGGCTGGACGCCGAGGACCTGGTTGACCGCCTCGAAGGTGAGGAAGCCGAGGATGCGGTTCTCGGTGAAGTGCTTCGAGCCGACGCTGATACGCTGGTCGAGGGCGGGAGAGGGCCCGGTGCGGCGGCTCAGACACCCACTCGCGAGCGTCGCGGCGCTGAGTCCCGTCCCCACACGGGCCAGAAACCGCCGTCTGGAACCCCCCTCCATCCCCAAACCCTACGATTCGAGGACGTAAGAGCCTCCTGAGAGCTGTAAAACGGTTGTCCGGTCCGGTCGGTCCCGCCCCGCCAGGTCACCGATGTCGGTCCCGCCCCGCCAGGTCACCGATGTCGGTCCCGCTCCGCCAGGGCAGCCTCGTCGCCGTAGTGGTCGACGAGTGGCCGGAGGCCCTCGCCGACGGCCCGCATCGCCATCCGGCCCGAGTGATACCCCAGGGCGTCGGCGACGGTATCGGCGTCGTGGGCCTGCAGGAGTCGGGCGACGAGCACGCGCTCGTGCTCGGCGTCGATGGTGGGCGCACCCGGCTCCGGGTCGACGAGATGCTTGACGACGAGCTCGCGAAACGGCCCCGGGGCGACGTCGTAGAGACCGGAACCGTAGGCGGTTCCGGCGATGGCGCGCCAGGCCAGTTCGTCGAGGTCGAGACCCACGTCGGCGGCACACGTCGAGAGCGCGGCCCGGACCTCGTCAGGGTCCATGTCCCGCAGGGCGTCGGTGAGCACGCCGTCGATGCGCCGGGCGAACCAGCCCGCGTGGCGGTCGTGGAGTGCTTCACCGGCGGGCGAACACGGCGAGAGCATCACGGCGGAGTACTCGCCCGAGACGTCGTTCCGGGTGGTCGAGAGGTGGACCGTGTGGTAGTCGTTGTCGCCCCAGAACCGCAGGAGGTCGGGGGTCGCGCCGTAGCCGACGCCGAGCCAGTCCACCTCGTCTGCGAACTCCCTGCGGACCTGCGAAAGGAGCTCGGAGCCGAGTCCCCTGCCGCGGGCGGCGTGGTGGGTCGCGATTCGAACCACGCGCTGGCCGACCGGGCCGGCGGCGGCTTCGTCGCGCAACTGGCTCGTGAGCACGTCGGGGATCATGTTCCCGTTGATGCGCCCGCCCTCGTAGATGCGGGCTCGCGTCTCCTCGTCCAGGCCGCCCTCGCGCGCGAGCAGTGCGACGCTGACGACGTGGCCCTCGTGGGTCAGGGTCCGGACCGTGAGGTTCGGCGCGTCGAGCAGGCGGGCGAGGTCGTCGGGCTGGGTCTGGTAGTGCGCGAGGACGAGCAGACCGAAGGTCTCCCGGAGGAGCGTGGGGTCCGCGAGCAGGGCTTCGGGGTCGGGTTGCCCGTACTCGACCGAGTCCGGCGTCGCGCCCGCGACGAGCTGGTCGACCGGCGGACGGGCGTCGAGGCCGAGGGCGTTGAACGACCAGACCTCGACCGGGTCGCCGGCTGCGTAACGAATCGGCGTCGAGAGCCGGGCCTCGCGGACTTCGTGGTCGCTGTCGTCGAGATGCTCCCTGAAACGGACCGAGAACCCGCGGCCCGCACCCTCGTAGCCGTGGATCGTCGAGGCGTAGGCGACGCGGTCGGCCGCCAGGGTCGCATCCAGCAGTCGGACCGAGATGGCCGCGGCCTCGTCGACGACGAGCAGGTCCGGTTCCGAGGCGGTCTCGGCGGCCGCTGGTGGGGGCTCGTAGCGGACTTCGCCGCCGGTCGTGGTGGCGAGATGCGTGGTGGGGTCCGGGTGGTCACCGGCGATGTCGAGGGCGTCGAACAGTTCCCGCGCCCGGTCGAACGCCTCGGCCGCGTTCTGGTAGCTCGGGGCGGTGACGAGCACGTCCTGTCCGTCGGCGGCGAACGCCCCTGCGGCGAGGCCGGCAGCGCTCGACTTCCCCCGGCCGCGGTCGGCTTCGAGGACCAGCGCCCGGTTCGCGTGTTTCAAGAACTCGAAGTCGTGGACCGCCTCGACCTGGTCGGCGGTCCGGCACGACTCGTAGGCCACCGCAGGAAAGTCGAACTCGGCGGGCGCACCGAACGGTGGGTCGGGTCGGTGCGGGGCCGGATGGGTCAGCCCGTCGTCTTCCACGGTGGCCGAATCCACGTCGTAGATGGCGATGCCGCGGTGCGCCCGGAGCGTCTCGACGAAACGCTCGCGGAAGTGCCCGGTCACGTCCGCCCGGCTGAACGGGAGCACGGCCATTCCCGCGTCGAAGTCGTCCCGCTGGGCCGGCCACTCGTCGAGTGGCGGTGCGAGGAGGACGAGGAGGCCCCCGCCGTCGACCGCGCCGACGACCTGCCCGAGCGTGTTCGGGCGCAACTGGTCGTGGGCGTCGACCACGATGCACTCGTGTGTGGTGCCGAGGATGGCTCCCGCCTGGCGCGGTTCGACCTGGCGACAGCGAAGGAAGTCGCGGTCGCTCACGAGCGCCGTCGCGGTGATGGGAATCGAGAGGTCGTCGAGCACCTGGCCGACGACGGTCTCACACCGGTCGCGGGCACCTGTCAGGACGAGAACTCGTCGCTCGTTCACCGACCGGGCTTCCGCTCGGAGCGCGGTCGCCACCTCGACTGCATCCATGCAACGTCGTTGGTGAGGAGACAGGAAGTGCGTTGTCGTTCCCCGCCGCCACGAGTATTGCTTCGACGACACATCATGCGGTCAACTATAAGTCTACGCGCGACTACTCTCACCCATGCCTGGGGGGCAAGAACATCTGACCAGTACCGAATACGAACGTATCGCCCGCTGTCTCGTCGAGGACGGGCACGACCGTGGAGACCCGACCGTGTTCTACGAGCACTTCTCGAAGGACTGCGTCCTCATGTCCGACCCGACCAGACCGTTCGGGCCGGGCGAGCTCGCCGACCGCATCCTCCGGTTCCACGACGCGGTTCCGGACGTCTGCGAGGCGGTCGATAGCATCCACGTCGACGGCGACGTCGTCGTCGTCCGGACGACCCGGACTGGCACGTTCGAGAACGAATGGCGGCTGTCCATCGACGGGGAGGAACTCGTGTTCGAACCGACCGGCGAACAGTTCCGCTGCGAACTCGTCTACACCGCCCGGTTCGACGACGACCAGATAGTGGAGATCGACGGTTACGGCCACAACGACCTGTGGTTCGCGATGGGAATCATCCCGGACCCGTTCTCGTTCGCACGCTGACCGTCTTCTTCTCCGGTATCTCTCGCATGCAACCGGGGACGACCACCCCCGGTGAGCACCTGCTATCGACCGATAGATGCGCCCAGTCCGTATGCGGCGTTTTCGCACGCCTGCGGACGTTTGAACACCCTTATAAGGGGTGGCCCAGTACAAACGAGATACGCCCTACGCGGGGTTGATGATGCTCCTAGCCACACAGGAATCCGGCCGCCGACTTCCCAGCCGGCGGTCAGTGAGGGTTCTCCCTCACGAAGGCAGGGGAGCGCGAGCCCACGCGTGGGAGTAGGTGAACAACCATGCCAGTCTACGTCAACAAAGAAATCCCAGCCGACCTCCAAGAGGACGCCCTCGAGGCCCTCGAGGTCGCACGAGACACAGGTAGCGTAAAGAAAGGAACCAACGAGACCACGAAGGCCGTCGAGCGCGGCAACGCCTCCGTCGTCTACGTCGCAGAGGACGTCTCCCCCGAGGAGATCGTCATGCACCTCCCCGAACTCGCCAACGAGAAGGGCATCCCGGTCGTCTTCATCGAGACCCAGGACGACGTCGGGCACGCCGCCGGCCTCGAAGTCGGGAGCGCCGCCGCGGCCATCGTCGACGCTGGTGACGCCTCGAGCGACGTCGAGGATATCGCCACCAAGGTCGAGGACCTGTAGAGGTAATCCATGAGTGCCGAAGAGTCTACAGACGGCTCCACCTCCGCGGAAGTCATCGAGATCGTCGGTAAGACCGGCATGCACGGCGAAGCCATGCAGGTCAAGTGCCGCATCCGCGAGGGGGAAAACCAGGGTCGCATCATCACGCGAAACTGCCTCGGCCCCGTCCGTGAGGGCGACGTCTTGCAGCTGCGCGAGACCGCCCGCGAGGCCGACTCCATCGGAGGACAATAATGGTTCGAACACGTGACTGCGAGTACTGCGGTGACGATATCGTCCCTGGCACGGGCACGATGTTCGTCCACGTGGACGGTACGACCGTCCACTACTGTTCCGCGAAGTGCGAGAAGAACGCGGACCTCGGTCGCGAGCCCCGCGACCTGGAGTGGACGAAAGAAGGCGGTGCCCCCCAGGAAACAGTCGAGGAGGAATCTGAAGAATGAGCGACGACCACGAGCGGACGTTCGTCATGGTCAAGCCCGACGGCGTCCAGCGCGGCCTCATCGGCGAGATCATCTCTCGCTTCGAGGACCGCGGTCTGAAGCTGGTCGGCGCGAAGTTCATGCAGATCGACCAGGAGCTCGCCGAGGAACACTACGGCGAGCACGCTGACAAGCCGTTCTTCGACGGCCTCGTCGACTTCATCACGTCCGGTCCCGTGATGGCGATGGTCTGGGAGGGCCAGGACGCCATCCGCCAGGTCCGCGGCATGATGGGCGAGACCGACCCGGCCGACTCCGCGCCGGGCACCATCCGCGGTGACTTCGGTCTCGACCTCGGTCGGAACGTCATCCACGGCTCCGACCACGAGGACCCGGGCTCTAACGAGCGCGAGATCGACCTCTTCTTCGACGAAGCGGAACTCGTCGAGTACGAGCAGGTCGACGCGACCTGGCTCTACGAATAACGCGTTGCGGTTCTTCCGTTTTCTCCACCCGAGTAGCAGCGGGACTCGGGTCGTCGTGACAGCGCGGAAACAAACTATAAATAACCGGCTCGTTTGTGTGTGGCTAGTGAACACGGAGACGACCCGCCGTGCCCTCCTGACCGCGGTCCTCGGGGCGGGCGTCGGCGGCATGACGCTCACGGAGGCCCGGAGCTACCTCGACCGGTTCGCACCGGGGTCGGGGTCGGTGTGGGGGGCGGCCGATTCGGACATCGACGGGACCGTCGAGAGCTCGTACGGCCCTGCGGAAGTCACCTACGACGACGACCACGTCCCCCACGTCGAGGCCGACACCGAGCGGGCGGCGTACTTCGCGGTCGGCTACTGCCACGGCGCGGACCGGCTGTTCCAGCTGGACCTCTATCGCAGACTGATGGAGGGTCGGCTCTCGGCGGTGTTCGGCGACCGGGCGGTCGACTCGGACGTCTTCCACCGCCAGATGGACTTCGCGGCGGCGGCGGACGCGACGTGGGAACGGACGAGAGAGACGGAGACGGGCGAGGTGGTCCAGGCGTACGTGGACGGCGTGAACGCGGCGCGCGAGCAGGAGTCGAAACCGCTGGAGTACCGGCTGCTGGAGTACGAACCCGACGAGTGGACCCCGCAGGCGTCGCTGCTCATCTCGAAGCAGATCTCCTGGGGGCTTACGGGGACCTTCCGGACGCTGCGGACGGCTCTGGCGCGGGAGAGCCTCGGTGCCGAGCCGACCGAGGAGCTGTACCCGCGGCTCATGGCACACGACGACCCCATCATCCGGGGTGGGGACACACCGGAATCCACCCAGCACACGGATACCGCGGTTCCCGAGGCGGGCATGGTGTCGTGGCTGGCCGAGTTCGAGACGCGACCGGGCATCGGCTCGAACTCGTGGGTGGTCTCCGGCGAGCACACCGCCTCGGGCGACCCGATACTCGCCAACGACCCACACCTGAACCTGACCGTGCCGCCGGTGTGGTACGAACAGCACGTCGTCGGGCCGGACCCGCTCGACGTTCGCGGGGTGTGCTTCCCGGGCGTCCCGTTCGTCATCATCGGCCAGAACCACGCCGGGGCGTGGGGCTTTACGAACACCGGCGCGGACGTCATCGACTTCTACAGCTACGAGACGACCCAAGACGGCGGCTACCGCTACGGCGACGAGACGCGCGAGTTCGACTCGCGGACCGAGACCGTCGAGGTCGCCGACGGGAAGGACCGCGAGGTGACGGTGAAGCGGTCGGTCCACGGCGCGGTCCTCTCGCAGTTCCCCGACGGCGACGACCTGGCCGTCGCCGACGAACTCGGCGTCGCGTGGACCGGGCTCTCGGCCACCCGAACCGTCGAGGCGGTCCGACGATTGAACTTCGCCGACGGCATGGCCGATGCGAAAGACGCCATCCGGGTGTTCGACGAACCGACGCAGAACTTCGTCTACGCCGACCGCGACGGGAACACCTACTACTGGGTCACGGGACAGATTCCCATCCGAACCAGCGACGGCGAGGTGGTCGAAGGGACACGGATCTTCGACGGCTCCGCGAGGGAGGGCGAGTGGGGCGACGGCTACACGCCGTTTGGAACGTCTTCGTGGGAGGGGTTCGTCCCCTTCGAGGAGAAACCCGGCGTCGAGAACCCGGACTACCTGGCGACGGCGAACCAGCGCCTCACGAACGACCCCGAACACTACCTCTCGGAGGGGTACGCCCCGCCGTTCCGCGGTGGGCGCATCTACGACCTGCTGGACGCGCGGGCCGAGAGCGACCAGCCGATGGACGCCGAGTTCCTGCGCGAGGTGCAACTGGACACGTACGACCCGCGGTGGGACCTGTTCAGGCCAATCATCGAGGCTGGCAAGCGCAAGGACGGGAAAGACTACACGCGCCTCGGCTACGACCCCTACCAGGTGTTGGCGGACTGGGACGGCGAGATGAAACCGGATTCGGTCGGTGCGCTGGTGTTCGAGCGCTGGCTGCGCGTCTTTCGGAGACGCTTCGGTGAGAAACACTTGGCCGACGCCGGGCTCCCCGAGGACTTCCCGGAGCCGAACGACTGGGTACTCGGCACGCTCTCACTGAACGATTCGGACGGCCGGTGGTTCGACGGAGACGACGGATTGCAGGTCGCCGCCGCGTTCGCGATGCGACGGGCGACCGAGGAGATTATCGACGAGGGCTGGGACGACTACGGCGACTGGAACCAGGTCCGGTTCACCCACCCGTTCGACCAGGACTTCCTCAACTACCCGAACCTGCGGACGGCAGGCTCGCCGGGCACGGTCCGCAACTTCCACAGCGAGGAGTCCACGGGCGCGAGCTGGCGGATGCTAGCCACCTTCGACGGCGAGTCCCGGGCAGTCCTGCCCGGCGGGAACTCTGGCGACTACTTCTCGGACAGCTACGCCGACCAGCTGCGGCTGTGGGCCGACGGCGAGTACAAACCGATGGACAGAGGGCTTCCCGATGGCACCGACCTGCGATTCGAGGAGGGATCGCGATGAGCCGCCGAGACTCGCTCACCGCCTTGCGCGAGGACGACCGTCGGCGGCGACTCGCCACGGTGGCGGCCGTCGTCGTCGGGGTGAGTCTCACCTGGTTCCACTGGCTCGGGCTGCTCGTCGCCGGGGCGCTCGTGGCGCTTCCACAGCGCTCGACCCGTCGGGGTGTCGGGGTCAGCGTCGCCTTCGCGGGCCTGGTCGTCCTCGGGTTCCTCGCGGAGCTGGCGCTCGACCAGGCGCTCGACAGCTTCGCAGGGCTCGGCCCACTCGCCCTGCTACCGGTCGCAGTCGGCATCGCCCTGCCCGTGTTCGGCGCGCTCGCGAGAGCTATCATCTGAGCGGCAAATAGAGCCAAGTAGCCGTGCTGAAATATCCTCACAACGACAGCTCTCGGGCCTGTCCGTCCATCTTCGATGTTCCTCGCAAATCCATTCACGGCGATGTTGCTCGCCATCGCCACCGTGATGGTCACGCTCGCGGCGTACGCCCTCCGAGAGCGGGCGGTCCCCGGGGCGCTCCCGTTCGCCGGGATGACGCTTGGAATCGCCTGCTGGACGGGCATCCACGGGCTCCGAATCGCGACGACCGACCTGGACACCTACGTCCTGCTGGCGAACGTCGAGTGGGTCGGAATCCTGCTCGTCACGCCAGCGTGGTTGCTGTTCACCCTCGGGTACACGGGGCGACACGACCGTCTCTCCAGTCGACTGGTCGGCCTGCTCGCGGTCCAGTCCCTCGCCACGCTCTTCCTCATCTTCACCAACGACGCCCACGGCTGGTTCCGGACCGTCGAGTCGTTCCAGCCGGCGGGCCCCGGGCTGGCGACGTGGGAACTCGCCCACGGGCCCGCCTACTGGGCGACGGTTGGCTACGTCTACCTGGTGGTGCTCCTCGGTTCGGTCATCCTCCTTCGACTCGCGGTCGGCGTCCCACAGCTCTACCGGGGCCGAACCAGTGCCGTGCTCGTCGGGGTGGCCGTGCCCTGGCTCGGAACGGTCTCGACGTTGTTCGACGTCCGTCTGGTCGACGGCCTGAACACCGGGCCCCTCGCGTTCGCCGTCTCGATGGTCGCGTTCAGCACGGCCCTGTTCGGCCACAGACTGTTCGCCGTCCTGCCCGTCTCGCCGACGGTCGCGGCCGACGCAGTCGTCGAGCGCATGGCCGCCGGTGTCATCGTCCTCGATTCCGAGGGGCGGATCACCGAGACCAACCAGGCCGCAGACGAGGTGCTCGATATCGCCGACCCGGTCGGCAGTCGGCTGGCGGCCATCGACGCGGAACTGGCGACGGTCGCCGAGGCCGACGAGACACGGAAACTCCTCCTGGAGGACGATGGCGGGCGCGAGCGCTACTTCACCGTCGAATCCGAGCCGATGTACCGCGCTGACGACCTGCTCGTCGGCCGGCTGCTTACCCTCCACGACGTGACCGAGCGGGTGCTGCGCGAACAGCGGCTCAACGTGCTCAACCGGGTGCTCCGGCACAACGTCCGCCACGAGACGAACCTCATCATCGGCCACGGTGACCTCCTCGAACCGGCCGTCGCCGACGCGGGCATCCCCCATCTCACCGCGTTGCTCGACGCGGCAGACCGCCTCGTCGACTGGTCCGACCGGGCACGGTACGTCGAGCGCGCCCTCGACGACGTGGAGGTCGAACGCTGCGACATCGACGTCGGCACGACCATCGGGCGTGCGGTCGAACGCGTCCAGGAGCGCTATCCCGACGCGTCCGTCACCACCCCGACGAGCACGACCGAGGCGGTCCTCGCGCACACGACGCTCGAGTGGGCACTGTTCGAACTCGTCGAGAACGCGGTCGAACACCACGACGACCCGTATCCGTGGGTCACGGTGGGTGTCGAATCTGCCAGCCAGTCGGTGACGATCACGGTTACGGACACCGGCCCCGGTATCCCGCCCGCTGAACTCCGCGTCCTCGAGAGCGGGAAGGAGACGCCGCTGGAACACGGCTCTGGGCTCGGGCTCTGGCTGGTCAACTGGACGATTCGCTCCGCCGGCGGCGACATCGAGTTCGCGGAGAACGACCCGCGGGGGACCGAGGTTCGTATCACCCTCCCGCGGGCGACCTGAGGCCACCCCGCCCGCTCCCGTGACAAGACCTTTGCCCGCGGCGCATGGGATTCCAATATGGACGACTACCAGGAGGCGAACCGACGCAACTGGGACGAACGCGCCGCAGTCCATCCCGAGACCGAGTACTACGACGTCGATGGCTTCCTCGCGGGCGAGTCCTCGCTCTGGTCGCTCGAGCGCGAGGAACTCGGCGAGGACGTCGGCGACGGCACCTCGTTGCTCCATCTCCAGTGTCACTTCGGCATGGACACGCTCTCGTGGGCCCGCGAGGGAGCGGAGGTTGTCGGCGTGGACTTCTCGACGCAAGCGGTGGAGACGGCCCGTGAACTCGCCGACGAGGCCGGGCTGGCCGACCGCGCCGAGTTCGTGCAGGCCAACGTGCTGGCCCTCGACCTCGAGCGCGAGTTCGACGTGGTGTTCACGTCCTACGGCGTGCTCTGCTGGCTTGACGACCTCGACGCGTGGGCAGATACCATCGAGCGTCACCTCGCCCCTGGGGGCACCTTCTACATCGCCGACGGCCACCCGGTCGCCGGCATGCTGGAGAACGTCTCCGGCGACACGGCCGAGCTCGCGTTCCCGTACTTCCCGGGCGAGGCGGTCCACTTCGACGTGCAGGGGAGCTACGCGAGCGACGCCGAGTTCGAGCACACCGAGCAGTACGAGTGGGCACACCCCCTCGGCGAGGTGGTCACCGCGCTGGCGAGCCGCGGCCTCCGAATCGAGTTCCTCCACGAGCACCCGTGGACGACCTGGCGGCGGTACGAGGAGATGGAGCAGGACGAAGCGGGTCGGTGGTGGCTCCCGGAGGACGCGGCGGTGGAGCTACCGCTCCAGTTCTCGCTGAAGGCGACGAAGGAGTAAGGAGACTTCCGCTCAGTCGTCGGCCTGGGCGGTCGGCTCCGCCGCGGGAACGTCGATTTCGCCGGCGTCGAGTTCGGCTTCGATCTCACGGGTCGCTTTCACGAGGTTGACCATCTTCTCGTAGGCGACCTCGCGGGGCAGCAGCTTCAGCCCGCAGTCGGGCGAGACGATGAGGCGCTCCGGGGGCACGACCTCGAGGCCCTTGCGGATGTTGCGCTTGATCTCCGCGACGGACTCGACCTCGGCGACGTGGGCGTCGACCACGCCGAGGGCGAGGTCCTTCGTGAACTCGTCGTCGGTGAAGACGTCGAGCTGGTCGTAGTCGCCGTTGCAGAGTTCGAGGTCGAACTCCTCGACGGGGTAGTCCAGAATCTCGGGGTAGATGCGCGAGTAGTCACCGTAGCAGACGTGCAGCCCGATGCGGACGTCGTCCGGGATGTTGTCGGCGATGCGTTCGAGACACTCGCCGACGATGGCGTGGTCGTCCGGCGTGGTCGCGAGCGCGGGCTCGTCGATCTGGATGTAGCGCGCGCCGGCGTCGACCAGCTTCTCGATCTCCTCGTTCACGAGGTCGGCGAGATCGTACGCGAGCGCCTCGTCGTCGTCGTAGGCCTCGTTGAACGACCAGTTCGCGAGGGTGTACGGGCCGGTGATGGGCACCTTGACCGGCGCGTCCGAGACCTCGGCGGTGAACTCGTACTCGTCGACCAGCCAGGACTCGTCGTACTCGACCTCGGAGACGACCGAGGGCTTGTCGAAGTAGTTGTGGCCCCACACCTTGACGGGGCCGTTGAACTCGTAGCCCTCGATGCGGTGGGCGAAGAACTCGACCATCTCGGTGCGGCGCATCTCGCCGTCGACGACGACGTCGAGGCCGGCGCGCTCGTGCTCGTCGGTGATGAGGCGGGAGGCGTCGTCCTTGGCCTCCTGCCAGTCGTCCTCGTCGAACTTCGAGTCGGGGTCCTCGTACTGCTCTTTCGCGCGGTTGAGCCACTTGGGCTTGGCGTAGGAGCCGACGACGGTCGTCAGGATGAAGTGGTCGTTCGGGTGGTTCTCCGGGCGGAACTGGTCGCGGTTGGGGTTCTGACTCATGCTGTCACCTCCACGTCGGCGAGGGAAACGGCCTCGGCGACGGCGTCGAGTTTGTCTTCGTACTTCGCGTAGGGCAGGTAGAACAGTTCGGTGTTCGGCGTCACGTAGGTGGTGTCGAACTCGGCGACCGGCAGGTTGTCGTACACCCAGTCGACGCGCTCGGTGACGGCCTCCGGCTCTTCGACGAGCGTGTTCTGGCCGTCGAGCAGGCCGAGCGAGATGTCCGATTTCGTGCCGTACTCCTGCAGGTTGTAGATGTTCTGCTCCTGGTCGCTGACGAAGTCGTAGCCGATGGCGTCGACCTCGGCGTCCAGCAGGTGCGCGTGGACCTTCTCCTCCAGTGCGCCCCAGTAGGGCTGGACGACGACGTCGGCGTCGACCGCGTTCGCGACGGTCGTCACGGCGTCGGGGACCTCCGCGTCGAGGCCCTCACCGGGGGCGTTCTCGACGAGCGAGGGTTCGAGCAGGAACAGCGTCTCGACGTCCGGGAAGGCGTCGGCCTCACCGGCGAGGAAGTCCGCAACGGCGTGGAGGAACTCCGTCTCGTCGTTGTAGTACTCGTCGGTCGCGAGGTCGGCGAGCGAGTACGGGCCGGGGAGGACGGCCTGCAGGTCGTCGTCGACGAGGTCGGACGTTGCTTCGAGTTCGGCGGCCACGTCGCCGTCGAACGTGAGTTCGTCCTGGACGACCGGCTCGCGGTAGAAGTTGTTGTTGTCGTAGTAGCGGACGATGCCGCGCGTCTCGACGCTGTCGTGTACCGTCAGCGGGTGCGCGAGCATGTCGTCCCAGCGGAGCTGGCCCTCGCCGACGAGGTCGAGGCCGGCGTCGACCTGCGCGGAGACGACCTCCTCGCGCGCGGTCTCGTACACGCCCTGGATCTCTGCGCCTTCGTCGCCGGAGATGAGGTCGTGCTTCTGATGGCCCTTGAGGTCGGATAGGTCCGCTTTCGCCCAGTCTGGGAGCGGGAACAGTCCCAGTGTCGTAGAGACGAGTTCTGTCATTCGTACCTGCTGCTTGGAAATGCGGTGCTTTAATATTTTCGAACTCCGCAAATGCGCAGTGGTTATAGAACGAGTTTCAATACGGTCAGCGTCTCGAACGGGAACGACTCGTCGCGCAGGGCGACGGCGCTGAACCCGTTGTCCGCGGCCCGGTCGACCACGGCGTCAACACCCGTCAAACTCGAGACGAGCAGGTACACCGCGCCGTCGGGTGCGAGCACCCGCCCGACAGAATCGAGGAACGGGTCGATGATCGCACGCCCGTCCTTACCCCCGGTCAGCGCGACCTCCATCCAGTCGTCGCGGGCGGCCGCCGCGTCTTCGGGGAGATACGGCGGGTTGAACACCACCGCATCGAAGGCCCCGTCACGGAAGGGGGAGACGAGGTCGGCCTGCACGACGGAGACGCCGTGTTCGGACCGCTCGCGCGCCTGCTCGCACGCGTGCGGGTTCAGGTCCGAGGCCACCACGTCGGCCCCGGTCTCGGCCGCGATGCGCTCGGCGACGTAGCCAGAACCCGTGCCGACCTCCAGCACACGCCCGCCCTCGATATCTGCACAGGCCGTCTCCGCCAGCAGGTGCGAGTCCTCTGCGGGCTGGTACACCTCGGTTTCGACACCACGGCGCTCCGCGAGGTCCTTCGGCATCTACGAGTCACCTCCCTCGGAGCCGTTCCCGTCATCGGTCGCGGCTGCTTCGGGGTCCCTGACCTCCGTCGTCTGGCCGGTGACCTGGAAGCCACCGGCCTCTGCCCGCCCGGAGAGTTCGCGCTGCGGGAAGGGGATCTTGATCTCTTCGGCCTCGAACGCGCGCTTGAGGCCGGTGACCACCGCGGTCCGCGCACGCCACTTCCGGCGGGCGCTCGGCTTGTCGATCCAGAACCGGGCACCGAGAATCACCGCGGAGTCGGCGAACCGCTTCACGACGACCTGTGGCGTCGGGACCGACAGGATCTCGTCCTCGTCGCGGAGCGACTCCTTCGCCACCTCGACGGCGTGCTCGACGTCGCTGTCGTAATCGACGCCCACCTCGACTTCGAGGCGGAGCCGACCCTTCCGGGACCGGTTCACCACGCGCTCGCCGCTGACGATGTCGTTGGGTATCATCACGTATTCGCCGTCGAACGTCTGGATGCGCGTGTTGAAGATGGAGATGTCGGTGACGATTCCCTCGCTGTCCCCGATCTGGACCCAGTCCCCGATCTCGAACGGGCGGGCCAGCATCAACACGAAGCCGGCGAGCACCGCACCGAGGGTCTGGCGAGCCGCCATCCCGACCACGATACCGGCGAACCCGGCCCCGACGAGTAGCCCGGTCAACTCGACGTTCCAGACGCCGAGGATGACGATGAACCCGACCGTCCAGAGGACGACCTGGGCCACCCGGTAGGTCATCCGACGCTGGTGGTCCGACAGGGCCCTGGTCGAGCCGAGGAAGTCCTGGAGCACTCGTTTCAGCACCCGTGAGAGGATGTGGAGGGTCAGGGCGACGACGACGGTGATGGCGATGCGCGGGCCGTCGCTCTGGTTGATGGGAAGGCCACGCATCGCAACGATCACTTCGTCCGCCGACCCCCACAGCCCCACGACGACGGTCGCGGCCCCGCCGAACGTCACCGTGATGACGAGCACCGTCAGCACGTCCGCGACCGCGTCGCCGAAATCGTCCCGGAGGCGGTCCTGTACCCGGTTCGTGACGTACCCGATGCCTGCCATCAGGCCGACCGCGGCGACGGTCACCAGCAGCTTCAGGAGCGTACTGTCGACCATGCCGGACAGCGAATTCACCTGCTTCGCCGCTGCGTCCCAGAAGCCCGGCTCAGCCATCGGTCACATCACGGCCGACGTCGGCCGCCAGTGTTGCGAGCGCCGCGAACGTCGCCGGGTCGAGGTTCCCGGCGCGCTTGCTCATGAGCTCCTCGTCGGCAGCGTCGACCACTGCGTCCGCGTCGTCCAGCCCCGAGATGTGGGCCGTGTTGCGGATGGCGTTGCGCATCGTCTTCCGGCGCTGCGTGAACACCGCCTTGACGAAGTCGAGGAAGAACTGCTCGTCCTCGACCTCGTAGTCCGGGTCCCGTGGCAGACAGCGGACGACCGCGCTCTCGACCGCTGGCGGCGGCGAGAACGCCTCCTTCGGGATGGTCTCGACGATCTCGACGTCGGCGTAGTGCTGGGTCGAGACCGAGAGCCGCCCGTAGTCGTCACTGCCGGCCTCGGCGACCATTCGCTCGGCGAACTCCTTCTGGAACATCAACACGAGCGGTTTGCCGAGCGGGAGCAGCCGGAAGGTTATCTGGCTGGACACCCCGTAGGGCAGGTTCGAGACGCAGGCCGTGAAGTCGGGCAGGTCGACCTGTAGGGCGTCGCCGTCGACCACGTCGAGGCGGCCCTCGGCGATCTCGTCGGCGAACTCGCCCTCGAGGAACTCCACCAGGTGGTGGTCGCGCTCGATGGCGGTCACGTGCTCGCCGCGCTCGAGCAAGCGGTCCGTCAGCGCGCCGTTCCCGGCACCGATCTCCAGCAGGTGGCTCGCGTCCACGTCCTCGGGGAGGTACGAGGGGAGCCGGTCGAGGACGCGGTCGTCTACGAGAAAGTGCTGGTCGCGGTTCGGGTCGCCTCGCACGCCGGCGCGCGACAGCAGTCCGTCGGGGTCTCTCATCGATTAGCGCCGGCTACGAGTCCGAACAGGGTAAAACTGCCTACTCGTCTCTCCGCCCGACGAACGTCTTGTACTTCAGGTCGTCGTCCCGGAGTTCCTCGATGATACGCTCGACCAGCACCTCCTTCGGGTTGTGGAGGCCAGCCACGCGGTCTTCGAGGTCCTCGAAGCTCTGGAACGGCTGTCGTTTGCGCTGGTCCAGGATGGAGTTGCGCAGTTTCTTCCCGATGCCCGGTAGCAGGTTCAGCTGATGGAGACGAAGCGTGATGGGTTGGGCGTCGTTGTAGAAGTTCACGAAGCGCTCTTCGTTCTCGTCGACGACCTCGGCGACGACGTACTCCAGCTCGGACTTCGCGCCGCTCGAGATGTCGTCGTACTCGACGTTTCGTATCCGCTTGATGTTCTCAGCCGGTGGGTCCACGTCGACGTAGTCGTCGATGCTGACGTCCGGGGTGGACTCGAAGGTCATCTCGAACAGGCGGAAATCACGCGTTCCGAGGGCGTACGCAAGGGGGTCGTTACCGTATCCTCCTCGCCCACCACTCGACCGGCCGTTCGGATAGATGTCCAGAACGACGGCTTGGACCGGCGGCTCCTCGTCGCGTTCGGAATCGCTCATTCTAGTTCTATGATAGGGGGACCGCGTATTTAAAAGATGGGCGTCGGGCAGCACGATGCGAATCGTCGCCGGGCGGAGCGCACCCTCTCCGAGTGGTGACGGGCCGCGATTTCACAGGAGAGATGAACTGGGTCCGACGCGACTCGCTCAGACGTACTGCGCGACGACGTTCAGAATCTCGTCGAGCTCGTCGCCGGAGAGCGAGTACCGCTCCTGTGCGTACAGGGACCGGAGCTCGGTGCGGTCCTGGGGGAGCAGGTTGGTGATCTTGTAGGCGGTCGCCTCGTCGACCTTCTCGAGTTCCTGGAGGTCCTCGACGAGCGCCTGGGAGTCCTCGACGCTCAGCACGGTGAAGCGGTTGACGTGTTCGATAGCACGCGCCAGCTCGTAGCGCATCTCGCGGTCCTCGTCGAGCGCCCGGTCGGCTTCGATATCGGCGAGGAGTTCCTTCGTCTCGGAGACGGTGAGATACTCCTCGTCGAGCTTCTCCTTGAATATCGTCATGGGGGTTACTTCTGGGCCTTCAGGTGCGCCGGGGCGGAGATGAGCTTCTTCTTCTTGCCGCCGTCCGTGATCTCGACGAGGAACGCCGAGCCCTGTTTCCCGACGACCTCACCGGTCTGGCCGGAGAAGCGCGGGTGGAAACGACCCTTCGCGACCGAGGGGTCGATCTTGAGGTGGACCTTCTGGCCCTCCTCGAAGTCCTGAATTGCACGCTGCGGCGGCGAGGTGCCGCGCTCTCGGGGGTGGTTCTTCAGTTTGTTCCGTGTCTTCTTGAGGGGTCCGTGCGAGTTCGGCATAGTCGTACGCCCCTCTTGTCCCGTCGCCATTATAAAACGCACGTTGTTCGGTCGCCCCCACAGGTGGCTGTCTGCCCGTCAGTCACGACAGGAGTGGGTCACTCGGCAGTCTCCAATGTCCCGGGTACACCTATTACGGAATAGTATTTCCAACTAGCAAGTTCTTTATACAGTGGACAGTCAGTTGCTATTAGAGACAATACATGGATATTCGTAGCCAAAAAACCGAATCTTCTCCCAGAGATGCGGAAAAGTCTGTCACGGCAACTCCCGGTTGGACCGACGAGAAGTCCGGTCGCGACTCGGTGGTCCGTGACAGCTTCGGCCGGACCATCACGCTCGAGCGGTGTGCGACCCTGTCTGTGCCCATCGTCGACGACCTCGTCGAGATGTACGACGAGTTCGACCCGCCGGGGATCGCACACGGCCTTCCACCGGTGGGGGAGTCGCGGATTCGCGACTGGCTCGACGTCCTCTCTGCCGGCTTCCACGCCGTCGCCCGCTACCGTGGTCGCATCGTGGGCCACGCCGTCCTCGTCCCGACCGAGGAGTCGGCACACGAACTCGCCATCTTCGTCCACCAGGACTACCGGAAGGCGGGCATCGGCACCACGGTCCTCACCGAGGTGCTCAAGATGGCGAGGCGTCGTGACGTGCCGACGGTCCGGCTCTACGTCGAACGCTCGAACGATGCCGCCATCGGGCTCTACCGGTCGTTCGGTTTCGAGGCCGAGCCGTCCGGCCCGGGCGAGTTGGAGATGCGGCTCGCACTCGATGGTGAGTCGACCGACCCGCTCGGTTCGAGCGGTTCCAGCCCGTGAGAAGCGACGGTTCAGTGAATGCGACGGCCACCACTTCCCTTCGCTGCAGTCCTTCGTCGGCCGCTCTTGCGCCGGATGCTTCGGCCGGTCGCCGCCTTCGTCGCGGTCGTCTTCCTCGGGGTTACCGGGTTCGGTACACTGGGTGGCGTCGGCGTCGTCGACGCGCTGTTCTGGCTCCTCGACCCGTCGAGCATCGAACTCTACTTCATGGAACACGACGGGCCGGCACAGGCCGTCAAACTGTACGCCATCGTGGTGCTCTCCGCGCTCGTCGTCGTCGGGCTCTGGATCGGCGAGACGTTCCTCTCGGCCGCGTTCGGCGGGCAGATGCGGGACGAACTCCAGCAGTTACAGATGGAACGTAGCATCGACGCACTCGCGGACCACGTCATCGTCTGCGGGTACGGGACGTTCGGGAAGACGATCGCGTCCAGTCTGGCCGAGGGCGAGCGCGAGGTGGTCGTGGTCGAATCGCAAGACGAGCAAGCCAGACTGGCGAGAGACGACGGCTTCCTCACGGTCGAGGGCGACGCCCGGCACGAGGCGACACTCCGCGACGCCGGTATCGAGCGAGCTGAAAGCGCCATCGGGGCGGTCGACGACTCGCACGTCAACGTCCAGATCGTCATCACGGCGAGCGACCTCGCCCCGTCGGTCGACCTGGTGGTCCGGGTCGGCGACCGGATGGACGAACCGCTCGCCCGGCGGGCGGGTGCAGACGAGGTCATCATCCCCGAGGTCCTCAGCGGGAAGCAGGTCGGGGTCCTGCTCGCGGGTTCCGACGCCGACTGACCGACAGCGTCGTCCTGGCCCTGCAACGCAAGAGTAACCCCAGTGGCGGTCGTCGTCCCGACCATGACAGACGAGGACTTCCGTATCGAGACGCGCTCGATTCACGCTGGCCAGGAACCCGACGAGGAGACGGGCGCACTCATGACGCCCATCTACGCGAACTCCACCTACAAGCAGGACGGTCCGGGCGAGCACCGCGGGTACGAGTACTCCCGCACCGGGAACCCGACGCGGACCGACCTCGAAGCCAACCTCGCCAGCCTCGAATCCGGCGAGTACGGCCGCTGTTTCTCCTCCGGCATGGGTGCCATCAACACGGTCCTCAACCTGCTCGAAGCCGGGGACCACGTCGTCACCGGCGAGGACGTCTACGGCGGGACCCACCGCATCTTCACCCAGGTGTACGAGCAGTACGACCTGGAGTTCTCGTTCGTGGATATGACCGACCTCGACGCCATCGCGGACGCCATGCAGGAGAACACGGAACTCCTCTGGCTGGAGACCCCCACGAACCCGCTCATGTCCATCGTCGACATCGAGGCCGCGGCCGAGGTCGCCCACGACCACGACGCCCTCTGTGCCATCGACAACACGTTCGCGACACCGTACCTCCAGCGCCCCCTCGAACTCGGGGCCGACATCGTGAGCCACTCGCTGACCAAGTACCTCGGCGGCCACTCCGACGTGGTCGGCGGCGCACTCATCACCGACGACGAGGCCCTCGACGAGCGAATCGGCTTCTACCAGAACTCGGTGGGCGCGACGCCCGGCCCGCACGACTGCTTCCTCGTCCTTCGCGGGACCAAGACGCTCCCCGTCCGGATGGACCGGCACTGTGACAACGCCCGCGACATCGCCGCGTGGCTCGACGACCACCCCGCGGTCTCGACGGTGTTCTACCCGGGACTCGAGGACCACCCCGGCCACGACATCGCCGCCGAGCAGATGGACGACTTCGGGGGGATGCTCAGCTTCGAGGTCGACGGCACGCTCGAACAGGCCAGCACCGTCGTCTCCGAGACGCAGGTGTTCACCCTCGCGGAGTCCCTCGGTGGCGTCGAGAGCCTCATCGAGCAGCCGGCCGCGATGACCCACGCCGCCATCCCGCGCGAGGAGCGCCTCGAAGCAGGCCTCACCGACGGGCTCATCCGTGTCTCCGTGGGCATCGAGCACGTCGACGACCTCACGGCCGACCTGGACCAGGCGTTCGACGCGGCCGGGCTGTAGCCCACCCCCACTGACGCCGCAATCGTTTTTCTCCCGGGAGCCACACCTTGTGGCATGACACCAGCCGGCATCCACCCGCTCGCACTGGAGTTCAGTTTCGGCGGGCGCGACCTCACGATTCACCCGACCGCGGTCGAGACCGACCACGGCGTCCTGCTCGTCGACGTGGGGCTCCCCGGCGCGACAGACCAGATTCGCGCCCAACTCGACGAGGTCGGGGTCGCCCTCGACGACGTGTCCATGGTCCTGCTCACCCACCACGACGGCGACCACGCGGGGGGCCTCGCAGAACTGGAAGCCGAGACAGACCTCATCGTCGTCGCCCACGAGGACGAGGCTGCATTCATCGACGGCCGCGAATGGCCTCTCAAGACCCCCGAAGACGGCGACCGCTACCCGCCGGTCCCGGTCGACCTCGAACTCGTCGGCGGTGAGACGTTCCGGACCGCCGCCGGGCCGATGCAGGTCGTCGCGACGCCCGGACACACGCCCGGGCACAGCTCGCTGTACTTCCCCGACCAGCGGTTCCTGCTCGCAGGCGACGCCCTGAACAACGACGACGGGTTCACCGGCCCGAAACCGCAGTACACACCGGACATGGAGACGGCAATCGAGTCGGTGGGTCGGCTCGCCGAACTCGCGGTCGACACGACGCACTGCCACCACGGCGGGACCGCTGACGCCGGCACCGCCGCTATCGCGGAGCTGTACGAGTCGTTATCGGAGTCTCGCCAGTAACGGGGTGAAAAACGCAGGAGTGGTTCGGCCAGCTCAGATGCGGCCGACGTTCTCGACGGCGACGGACTCGACGCCTTCGACGTCCGCGAAGGCCTCTTCGACGGCTTCCGTGCCACCCGCATCGTCGGGCACGATGACGGTCGGGTACAGGGCGACGAGACCGAAGGCGACGTCGTCACGCTCGACGCCGTTGATCTTCGCACCCTCGGGGAGCGAGCTCTCCAGACGCTCCTGGAGCGCGTCGAGGTCGATGTCGGGGCTGTTCGGCATTACCTTCATCTTGGCGGCGACTTTCCCCATCGTTACGGCCCCTCGAACGTGCACTTCGGGCAGTTGTACAGGTTGCTCTGCTTGCGGCACTTCGCGCATCGGTAGATCTGTGTGCCACAGTCGGGGCACTTGAACGCAGCCGCATTCGTCCCGGAGATGTTGATCCCACAGGAGACGCACTTGCGTCGGGTACGCTGTTCGGATTCGCTCATACCGTGGGTTTCCGTCCGGGCGGTTTTAACGATTGTCTTTCGGGTCACGCAGCGAGGGGCACGAGCAACACCCCCATGCAGTACACCCGCCGGGTCCCGAGCCGAGGCGGGACACAGCCGATCGCGGTCGCGACGACGAATACGAGCAGGCCGACGGTGCCCGCGAACAGCCACGAGAGCCCTGAGAGAAGCCCGAGCGCGGCCACCGAGAGCCGCCGCGGGTCGAGTCGGCCCACCACATCGAGGTAGCGGTCACCGACGGTCAGGACGAGCCCGGTCGCGACCGCGCCCGCGAGCACGACGACCAGCAGTGCGGTGGCGAGGGCGGGAACCCCACCGACGCTGTCGACCGCGACGAGTACCCCGGTCCGGGGCGTCCCGAGGGCGACGAGCGCGAAGAGCGCAAAGACCGAGTTCGCAGTGTTCACGCCACTGGTGGCGACCACGTACCCGCGGTCACCCGCGTCCCCGGGAAGGACTGCGAGGGCCGCGGTGGCCGCGATGGCACTGGACACCCCGGGCAGGTAGCCGACCGCGCCGCCGGCGAGCGCACCGGCACCGGTCGCCAGCGCCACGGAGCGGGGCGCAAGCAACAGTCCGGTCCCGTCCTGTGGTGGCACGCCGCCGCCCTCCAGTGCATCGAGCAGCACCGGCGCGCCGAACAGCCCCGCGAACAGGGGCGTCAGGATACTCGTCGGGAGCGGGGCAGCGGGTTCAAGCGGGAGTGTCACGACGCCGAGTCCGCCCGCCAGGGCGAGGACGACCAGCCCACCTGCTCGCGCGCGCCAGGTCGCCTCGGTCGCCAGTGTGAGTGCCACCACCGCCACCAGGACGAGCGAGAGGTGTGCCCGAATCGTCGGATAGGCGGCCGTCATCGCAGCCGTCGCCGGAACCGCGACGGGCACCGACACGACCAGCGCGCCGGCACTCCCCAGCACCGACAACCGGAGGGCCTCACGCCCCCTGCCAGCGAGCACCAGTTTGTGTCCCGGCAGTGCCGAGGCCGCCATCGCCGCATCGGGAACCCCGAGCGCCAGCGCTGGCACCGCGTCGAGGAAGGTGTGCGTGACACCTGCCGCGAGCATCGCGCCGACCACGACCGACGGCGGAGCCGGGACGGCGGGTGCCATCGCGGCGAGCAACAGCGCGAAGTTGTTCGCGTGGAGCCCCGGTGTGAGCCCACTCGCCGTCCCCAGGGCGATACCCGCGAGTACCGACGCCAGCAGGACCAGGTCGGACTCGAGGGGGACCATCGCCGACTCTGGCCGCGGGCTCGTATATAAACTACTGCGTCGGTAGCGATGCCACTCGGGACGGTGTCGCTACTCCGCGACTGGTTCGAAAGAAAATGCGGTCTGTCGTGTGACGTGCGTGAGCGAGTTCAGCCGAAGAGGTTGCCCAGGCCCTCGCCCGAGGCTTCCTCTTCCTCGTCGTCGTCGTCGTCGTCGTCCGTCGTGTCCGGCACGTCGGAGACTTCCTCTTCCTCGCTCTCGTCGTCGCCACCCTCGTCGGCACTGGAAGCGCCGCCAGCGGCCGCGCCGCCCGCGGGGACGGCGGCGGCCTCTGCGACGGCCTCCTCGATGTCGACGTCCTCGAGTGCGGCGACAAGCGCCTTCACACGGGACTCCTCCACGTCGACGCCAGCGGCGTCGAGCACGGCGGTCAGGTTGTCTTCGTTGATCTCCTCGCCCGATTCGTTCAGGATGAGTGCTGCGTAAACGTACTCCATTGTTGTTATCCGAACATGTTGCCGAGACCGGCTGCACCGTCGTCGTCGCCGTCGTCGTCGTCTTCGTCGTCGGCGGCGTCGGCTTCGGTGTCCGTCTCGGTCGTGTCTTGGTCGTCAGTCGATTCGTCTTCGTCGGCCTCCTCGGCGGGGGCTGCCGGGGCGGAAACGCCCTGGAGCTCCTCCGGGAGTGCCTCCTCGTCGTCGATGTTAGCCGCGAGCGCGCGAAGCTGCCCGTCCGCCTTGCGGATAAGGTCGTCCGCGAGGTCCGGGCTCTCGATCGCCGCGTACAGGCCGAGGCTCTTGGCTTCGCCCGTCGCCTTCGCGATGAGGGTGGATGCCGTCTGAGCCGTCGGGTACACCGCGTTCACGGACAGGTTCCGTGCACGAGCGGCCGCGGTCTGGACGTCGCTGCGGTAGGCGTCCACGTCGATGTCGAGGTCTGCGGGGTCGAACACCACGCCGTCGGAATAGACGGAGCGGAGGTCGAGACCCACTTCCTTCGGCTCGATGCCGAGTTCGCTCAGGACGCCTGCGAGCTGGTCAGAGACCTCCTCGCCGGCGCTGAGAACGTTGGAGTCCTCGGTGACGTGGATGGAGCCATCCATGATGCGAGCTGCTGCACCGACTTGCTGGAGCTCGCCGACGAACGGACCCGGGTCGACACCGGTGTCGCCTTCCGGAATGATGATGTCATTCGGGGCGACCTCCCCGGCGTTGATGGGTGCGGGCGTCTTCGACTCCTCCAGGATCTTGTACAGTGCGAACGGGTTGTCGTCGGTCCCGATGAGGCCGACCTGGCCCTCGATGTGCTCGGTGAGCACCTCGATGCCGTCGTCGACGTCGTCGAGTGCACGCGTCAGCAGCGTGTTCCGACTCATTCGCAGCTGCGTGTCAGGGTAGAGGTCCGCACGCATGGCCTGCAGCTGGCGGCTCGGAATGCCAGCCACGTTGACGATGCCGACGGACTCGTAGGACTCGATTATCTCTACGAGTTCGGCGACCTCGTCCTTCTTCCACTGCGGAAGGTTCTCGGTCTTGCGTTCGGCTTCTGCGCTCATCAGGCGTTCACCTCCACCGAGGGGCCCATCGTGGTCTTCACGTAGATGGAGTCCACGTTGAGCGGGCCCTTCTCGAGGTTTGCGTGCAGGCGACGGATGATGACGTCGATGTTGTCGGCGATGTCGTCCGCACTCATGTCTTCTGCACCGACACGGGTGTGGAACGTGCGCCGGTCTCGACTCCGGAGCTGCACTGTGTTCTTCATGCGATTCACCGTCTCAACAACGTCTTCGTCAAGGCCGAGCGGGGTCGGCATCTTACCACGAGGACCGAGAATCGTACCGAGATGACGAGCGACGTCTTGCATCATGTCCTCCTCTGCGATGAAGAAGTCTGTCTCGTCGGCAAGGTCCTTCGCGTGGTCGTCGTCGTCGCCCAGATCGGCCAGTTCGTCGCCGCTGAAAACCTCGTCAGCGACGTCTTCTGCTCGAAGGCCGGTTTCGCCTTCGGCAAAGACCACAATTTGGGTCTCCTGGCCGGTTCCGGACGGCAGGACGACGGACTCATCGACACGCTGTGACGGATCGTTAAGGTCGAGGTCTCTCAGGTTGATCGCGAGGTCCACCGTTTCGCGGAAGTTCCGCTCGGGTGCATCCTCGAGAGCTCGAGAGACTGCGTCTACTATGTCCTGGTCTGCCATCGTTCACCTCCGTAGTACGCGTAGTGCTTCTACGGGTCAGTGAAACAGGCAAAAGCCTGTCTCGTCCGGACGGTGGCCCAGTGGAAACTTAAAGCCGTCGAAGCGGACGCATGCACAGCCCGGAAACCGGCGGCTACCGCTCACCTGACGGCTGAGACGTGGTACTACGTGTCGTGGGCGACGCGAAAGAAGTCGTGCGTTCGGATGGTCCGTCCCGTCTCTCAGGCCGCGACTTCGGCGTCGTGCTCGGGTTCGGTCGGGGCCGCACCGGTGGCGTCCTCGAGGATGGACCGGCTTCCCAGCAGCACCATCCCGAAGCCGACCTTCGCGCTGAGGTCGAGGACCATGAACGCGGCCGTCTCCCAGTACAGCGGGAGGATACCGAGGGTCCCCTCGGTCCCGATGAGCCAGACGACGGGGTACAGCAGCCAGAGACCCATGACGATGTTGCGCAGCTGGCTGAACAGGGTCTGGACCTGCGTCGATTTCGACTTGGCCTGCTTCGAGAGCGTGCCGACGAGGAAGTACAGCAACACGAGCAGCGCACCGGAGCTGACGCCCCACCACACGATGCGGTACGCGGGCGTGGTCTCGAGTGCCGCGATGAGGCCGGTCCCGATCATGAACACGTCGAGGCCGACGAGCGTGAAGATGGTGTTACGGCTCGCACCCGCGAGGAGCGCGAGGTCGAGCAGCAACAGCGGCGTGGTGAACAGCCAGTCGGCGTAGCGTGCCCAGTAGATGGTGAGTTCCTCCCCGCCCGCGGTAACCGTGGTTACCCCGAATCCCGTATACATCAGGAAGTACATCGCCGCGGCGATGGTCGTGATGAATATGGTGACGATGTAGAACTCCTGCATCTTCTTGTCGGTGACACCCCGCCCTCTGCCGACGAAGTAGAGTGTCCCGATGGTCATCCCGATGGTACCGATCAGCAACCAGAGTGATTCCGCTCCGACTTGAGCCATTACACCTTCTCTATGGAACGTACAGTGATAGCTAACAGTCCGCTAACTGATACGAAACGTGACTATCTCGGGGGATGGGTAGAGGACTCGACAGGAACTCGTCAGCGAGGAATCACACGACTGACCAGTGAATTTTTGTCCATGGACGGTCTCCTGACTACAATCCCCACGAGGGTGAGAACACCGGGTAAGAACGGACAGATGGAAGACAATAACGACGCTGTAGACGATTATATAACACATTCGATAGTACATGGGACCACCTACGAACGGCTTCGCGCCAGTCGATACAGCTTCTTCTCGGGACCCCTCCCACGCAAGTTGACTCACCAGGGCGTGATTACCGCCCTGTTGGTAGCTATCCTGCCGTTGGCCCTCGCGGTCCCGCCGGAACTGGCGTTTCCCCACCCGTCGGTAGCATCGCCGAAGGTCGTGTTGCTCGGGCTGTTCGGGCTGGGCGTCGAGGTACTGGCTGGAACAGGGCTGGTCGCCGTCGCGCTCGTCCGGATGCGACGCGACAGCATCGACGAGCGGGCCGCACATCGGCTCCTCAACGTCGAAGACGTGGCATCGATGCTCGGGCTCGGGACCGGCGGCATCGCGATACTCGTGACGGTGAGCTACTTCGGCGTGGCGACCCTGGCTCCGGAGGTTCTCCCGTCGCTCGAACCGGCACACGGTGGCGGCGCGTTCGCCGCGTCCGGGACGGGTCTCACGGTGACGACGCTCGCCCTGCTGGCGCTCCTCGTCGCGGGAGCGCTCATACTCACGGGCCGTGCGCTCGCCGGGCGTCTGGACTGAGCGGGTCGCTTCGACGCCGAGCGAGCGCTGCCGCTGTTTGCTCGGAGAAAGGGGAGAGAACGTCGCTTATTCGTCCGTGAACTGGTCGTCGTACTCGCCGCTGTCGAGACGCTTCTTGAACTCGCGCGGGTTCTCACCTTCGATGGTGACACCCAGCGAGGTGCAGGTCCCGACGACCTCCTTCGCGGCGTTCTTGAGGTCGTACGAGAGCAGGTCCGTCTGCTTCTGCTTGGCGACCTTCTTGACCTGGTCGACGGTCATGTTGGCGACGAAGTTCTCCTGGGGTTCACCGCTGCCCGTCTCGAATCCGGCCTCGTCCTTGATGAGTGCGGCCGTCGGCGGGACACCGACCTCGATGGTGAAGCTGCCGTCGTCGTCGTATTCGACGGTAACCGGGACCTCCATGCCGTCGAACGCGGCGGTCTGTTCGTTGATCTCGCTGACGACTTCCTGCACGTCGACAGGTGTCGGACCGAGCTCGGGGCCGAGCGGCGGGCCAGGGTTGGCCTGGCCACCCGGGACGAGCGCTTCGATAGTTCCAGCCATATGTGACAGGTGCCTCGCGGCGTTTTTAACCCTTACTTTTCGACGGAGACTATGGAGTCCACACGGGTGATGTGCAGGTCTCGCACGCCACAGGGTGTTTCCTGAGTGGAAAGTCTTTTGTTGGACCAACTGTTGAGGGAGTGGAAAGGTGATTCTCGATGGATTTAGCAACCGACAGAGACGCGAGGAAACGAGACGCAGCCATCAGCACACAGTCCGGCGGGTCGTTCAGGCCGTTCGACCCGGCACCCGATCAGGTCCGGCTCGCTGACATCGCCCACGGGACCGCGAACGTCTGTCGCGCGGCCGGGCAGTCCCGGTTCTTCTACAGTGTCGCCCTCCACTCGGTGTACGTGAGCCAGGAGCTGGCGTCGCTGGGTGAATCCCCACAGGTCCAACTGTACGGACTGCTCCACGACGCCTCCGAGGCGTACATGGCGGACGTGCCGGGGCCGCTGAAGCCACACCTCCCGAACTACCGCCGTGCAGAGCAGGGCGTCCAGGCCGCCGTCTGGGAGGCCTTCGACCTGCCCGACCCATCGGAGACCGCGTGGAAGGCGGTCAAACACGCCGACGACCGACTCCAGCGCTACGAGCTCCCCGAACTCATCCCGTCACAGGACTGGGAAGGCGAGCGCCCCGACCTCGGGTACGACCTCCGGCGCGACGCGCGCGAGAACGTTCCGGCACTGTTCACGGAGCGCGCCGCGGCGCTCATCGGTGAGACGGCCGCCTCGCTGCCCTGATTTTACGGCGACTCGACCGAGTCGGTGAGCCACTCCCCGAACGCATCTGTCACGTCGTCCTCGTCGAACCGCTCGATGCAGGGCACGTCGTAGGGGTGTATCGCTTCGACACGCTCGACCAGTGCGTCGTAGCCCTCGTCGGTGGTCTTCGCCAGCAGTATCTCCTCGTCGTCGCGATGCACCTCGTCCTCCCAGCGGTAGGTCGAGCGACAGCGAACGCGGTTGACACAGGCGGCGAGTCGCTCCTCGACCAGCGTCGTCGCGATGTGGCCCGCCTCGTCAGGTGGGGCCGTGATGTAGACGGTCGGCATGACCGGCGGTTCGGGGCCGACGATGAAAAAGGTGGAGTCGCTCCCGTCGGTCGGCTTCCTCGCTACTGCTCGCGGGTCACTACGTTCCCCGCTCGGTGTCCGAGAAAACCTCCCGCGGGTCGGCTTCCTCGCTACTGCTCGCGGGTCACTACGTTCCCCGCTCGCGATTGGAGATTCTCGCTCCCTCCGGTCGCTCCGAATCTCTCTACTCCTCGATGGGGTTGAACGTCCCGTCGATGTCCCACTCGTGGATACACTGGGGATTCCCTATCTCGTCGTCGACGATCCGCCACGATTCCACGTCGTCGTTCCACGCCTCCTTTCGCCCGCATCGTTCGCAGCTCCGGGCGGTGGGTTTGCGAAGCTTCGTCATATCCTGTAGATACGGTGTGAGATATATAAGCCCCTACGCTCATGGCGACACCTACCGTATCTCTGGTATGGCGACGAGGCGTGCGACGCCCCACGCGGTCGGTGTCGGGGTGGCCGCCGTCGCAGGGTGTCTCGGCGATGGAGCCGGGACACGGACGCCGACACGGCGGACAGCCGACAGAACGCCCACTACGACAGGTACCCACATGTCATCAAAAGCCACCAGCGAGTTCGCCATCGAAGCCAGAGCATTCTCCGACGGGGAGACGATTCCGACGAAGTTCACCTGCGAGGGGGCAGACGTCTCGCCCGAACTGCGAATCGGTGGGGCCCCACCAGAAGCCGAGACGCTCGCGTTGATCGTCGACGACCCGGACGCCCCGGGCGGCACCTTCGACCACTGGCTGTTGTGGAACGTCCCTGCAGACACGATCAAACTCCCGGAGGGCGTCAAGCAGGGCGGTAGCGTCCCGAACCTCGGTGGGGCTCGCCAGGGGACCAACGGGTTCGAGACGGTCGGCTACCGCGGCCCGTGCCCGCCGAAAGGCCACGGGGCACACACCTACCGGTTCACCCTGCACGCCTGCGACCGGGAGCTGGACGTGCCGAACGGCGCGAAGTCGGGACAGCTCCGGAGCGCCATCAAGGACGCACAGGTCGCACAGGCCCATCTCACCGGGACCTACGCGCGGGACTGACCCCGGGTCGCATCCACTGGAATCGCGACGGGGAACCCGGTCGCACCGGTACAACCAAGAGACGGCCGCCCCTCGGTTTTACTGTCATGATTAAATTGGTGAACCTGCTGGTACGCGCGGACGACCTGACCCACGAGGAGTTCGCCGAGTACTGGTACGAGGAGCACGTCCCGCTCGCGAAGGACCTCCCGCACGCGAAGAAGTACGTCACGAGCGTCCCCAACAGCCCGGAACACAGCGAGTACGACGGTATCGTCGAACTGTACTTCGAGGACATGGGCGACCTGAAGGCGGCGTTCGACTCCGACGTGGGGAAGGCGGTCATGGCCGACCTCGAGACGTTCGCCAAGCCCGACGAGGGGCCGACGATGTACGTCGAAGAGACAGTCCAGTTCGACGAGGACGCATGAAGACGGCAGCGCGCGTGGTCGAGGGACTCGCGAACCTCGACACGGAGTTCGTCTTCGGCTACCCCGGCGGCCGGGTCATCGAGGTGTTCGAGGAGCTGGCCGAGCACCCCGAGATACAGGTTGTTCGCCCGCGCGACGAGCGCGAAGCGAGCGTCATGGCCGAGTCCTACGGCCGCATGACCGGCAAGCCGGGCGTGCTCGCCGGACAGGGGCCATGGATCGGGAGTTTAGGAAACATCGGCCAGATGGAGGCTCGGCTCGCCTCCTCGCCGATGGTCGCCATCACCGAGGCCTCCGAGCGCGGCGACTACTCCACGCTCGCGCCCTACCAACAGTCCCGCGGCGACTACGGTGGGCTTTCGCTCCCGAAGATCCTCGACGGCGTCACCAAGGAATGGTGGTTCCCGCGCACGCCCACGGAGACGGTCCGGTCGCTCCAGCTGGCGTTCAAGCACGCGACCGCCGGGCGGCCCGGCCCCACCGCGGTCATCCTCGACGGGGACGCCGTCTCCGACGAGTTCCCAGAGGATTCGATTCCATCGGTCTGGGACGAGGACCAACAGGTGAGGAACTGGGAATCACAGCCCACCGACCGCGACGTTGCCGACGCGGTCAAGGCACTGCAGAAGGCCGACCGACCCGTCATCCTCGCCGGGAACGGTGTCCACGCGGCCAACGCCTACGACGAACTCGTCGCCTGCGCCGAGGCGTACGACGCGGTCGTCGCCACCTCCTACCTGGGGAAGTCCACGATCCCGGAGACGCACGAGCGCGCCGCCGGCGTCATCGGCTCCTTCGGCCACGAGGGCGCGAACCAGGTCGTCTCCGAGGCCGACACACTGCTCGTGGTCGGCTGCCGGATGAACCCGATGGACACCAACTGGCAGGCAGAGTCGTTCATCAGGCCCGACGAGCAGACCATCATCCACGCCGACATCGACACCCGCAACGCGGGCTGGGTGTACCCGGCAGACGTCGGTCTCATCGGCGATGCGGCACAGTCGCTTGCCGCGCTCGTGACCGAGGGTGGGGCAGAGAACGGGTGGGCGCTCGACCGCGCCGCTGAAGCCCGCGAGGACTTCTCGGTGCCCGAGTGCGAGGACGACTCGACGCCCATCAAGCCCCAGCGCGCCTGCAAGGCTATCCAGCAGGTCGTCGACTCGGATACCGTCGTCACCGCAGATTCAGGGAACAACCGCTTCTGGCTGTTGAACTACCTGCAGACCCCGGACACCGAGACCTACTTCGGCTCCGGCGGCGTCGGCGGGATGGGCTGGGCGGCCCCTGCCGCGGTCACCGCAGCCCTCCTCGGCAAGGACGCCATCTGCGTCGCCGGCGACGGCGGCTTCACGATGACGATGACCGCCGTCGAGACCGCGGTCGACCACGACGTGGCCCCGACGTTCGTCGTGCTCAACGACACGAGTCTGGGGATGGTCCGCCAGATGGACGACTCGATTCCTGGCGTCGAGTTCCACGACACGAACTTCGTCAAGGTCGCCGAAGCCCTCGGCGGCCAGGGCCAACACGTCACCGACCCCGACGACCTCGTGCCCGCACTTGAGGACGCGAAGGCCGCGGATGTGCCGACCGTCATCGACGTGCGCATCGACCGCGAGGAGGACATGGCCGAGACGCTGCAGTCGTCGTTCTACGCCGAGGTCGGCGGTCTGCACGAGTAGGCAGAAACGGGCAGTAGCTTCTTTTCGCGGCTCGTCGACGAACGGGTATGAACGGTCGGGCAGTCTTCGGCGTGCTCCTTGCCCTCGCCGGCACCGGCTGGGTCCTGCTCTGGGCCGTCGCGCCGCCGGAGCCCTCCCAGCCAGTACTCCGGATCGTCGCCGGGTCCGTGGTCTTCGACGGCTTCGGGACCTCGCTCCCGGGAACCGTCGCCCTGCTCGGGTTCGGTCCGGTCGCTATCGGCGGTGTCCTGTTCGTGACGGGCTGGATAGAGTCGACGGCGAACCGGATATGAGGCGCGTTCCCGGCTCCGAGTTAGTCGAGTGTAGCCGTGCCCCAAAAGGTCAATAGAACAACACCATTGGTCACGTCGGACGTAAAAAACACTCACACAACAGGGGTTGATTATACAGGCCAATGGTAATTCAATGGGAATATGGCAGACAACACCAGCCATGGTCGGGGGAGCGTGCTACGACGAGACCTGCTGCGAACCGGAACCGGCCTGGCCGCGGCCGCTGTCGCCAGCAAGACGACGCTGGCCTACGGTGGGGAGTCGAGCGACCCGACGACCGTCACCATCCGGCGCGACGACTACGGGGTTCCACACATCTACGCCCGGAACGCCGACGACCGGACACCCGTCTTCTTCGGGTTCGGGTACGCGGTCGCCACGGACCGCCTGTTCCAGCTCGAACTCTACCGGCGGTACTACCACGGGACGGTCGCCGAGGTGTTCGGTGAGGAGTGGGTCGACTTCGACGTCGCCGCCCGCGAGAACACCTTCACGGAGACGACGCTGCCCGAGCAACTGGCGGACATGGACCCGGCGAACCGGGCCATCCTCCAGGCGTTCGCGTCGGGCATCAACCGCTACATCGAGTCGGTCCGCGAGGGGGACCGAGAGTTCCACCAGGGGTTCGTCGAGAACGGGTTCGAGCCCGAGCCGTTCACCGAGGAGGACGTCGCCGGGATGTACGTCGCCAGCATGGCCTTCTTCAGCGGCTTCCAGCTGGAGACCCTCGGCGCGCTGGTCGTCGACATCCTCGAGGGGCAGGTCGGCGAGGAGCGAGCGATGGAACTGTTCCACGACCTCAACTGGGGGAACGACCCCGGGTCGCCGAC
The DNA here is from genome assembly GCF_051207375.1 of Haloarchaeobius pelagicus. NCBI lineage: Archaea > Methanobacteriati > Methanobacteriota > Halobacteria > Halobacteriales > Halorubellaceae > Haloarchaeobius > Haloarchaeobius pelagicus. Next base: position 1,560,640 of record NZ_JBPJZD010000001.1, read on the forward strand.
CTCCAGCGTCCAGCCCGAGGACGTCTACGTGCCGCCGTACACCCCGGCAGGCGACGACGCCAGTGCTGGCGCGACAGCCGCAGAAGGGACCGAGCGCGGCGTGACGGGGGAACAGAACCAGCCGACCAACCGGGTGACAGGCGGGGACGCTCGCGTCCCGGCCGACGCGCGAGGCGTCCACGAGGCAGAGATGGACCGGGTCCGGACACTCGCCAGGGGCCTCGACGACCTCGGTCTACCCATCAAATACGGCAGCAACGCGCTCGCCGTCCAGGGCGACGTGACCGACAGCGGGGACGCGATACTCATGGGCGGCCCGCAGATGGGCTTCTCGACGCCCTCGGTGATGTACGAGGCCGGACTTCACGGCCCGGACTTCGACGTCGCCGGCATCACGGTCGCCGGGTATCCCTTCATCATGTTCGGCCGGAACCGCAACGGGGCGTTCACCTCGACCGCGGGCATCGACAACTGCATCCAGACGTTCGTCGAGTCCATCGAGACCAGCGAGGACGGCCCCGACACCTACGAGTTCCGCGGCGAGGAGCGCGAGGTGTATGCCGAGGAGCAGACGATTCCTGTCGCGGGCGGCGAGGACCAGACGGTGACACTCCGGCGGACTCACCACGGCGTCGTCACCCAGTGGAATCCCGACGCGGGTGAGGCTATCGCCCAGACGAAGTCCTACGCCGGTCGAGACATGAACTCCTGGGCCGCGTTCTTCGAATCGCAGTTCGCCGAGACTGCCGAGGAGTACGGCGAGGCGGCCCGCCAGTGCGACTACGCGCTGAACTTCATGTGGGCCGGCGAGGACGGCGACATCGGCTACTTCCACCTCGGTCGCTACCCCGACGCCGAGTCGGTGCCCTGGGACACGCGCCTGCCCGCGGACGGCACGCAGTACGAACTCACCGAGGACGACTACCTGCGGGCGGCCGACGGGGAGGTCCCATACAGCATCAACCCGCCACGTGGCTACTCGGCCCAGTGGAACAACAAGCCCGCGCCGGGCTGGAACAACGGCGACCTCAGCTACTCGTGGGGCACCGACCACCGAGTCCAGCGCATCATCAACCTCGTCGAGCACGAACTCGACACCGCCGGTTCGGTCGGCTACGACGACCTCAAGGACGTCGTCTACGACATCTCGTTCGTCGACCTCCGGAGCATCCGGTACCGCGACGCACTGCTCGACGCCCTCGCGGACGCGGACCTCACAGAAACGGAACGGGCTGCCCGCGACGCCGTCGCCGACTGGGACCACTACCGACAGGGGACGGGTGATGACTTCACGGGCGAGTATCCGGTCGGCTACACCGTCTGGAACGCCACGTTCCCGAAGGTGCTCGAGAACGTCTTCGCCGATGCGTTCGGGCCGGCGTACGGTCCCGCCTCGTTCTTCCTCACCTACCGGTACGGTCGCGGGACGTTGATGCGGGTCCTCGACCCCGCCGACACCGAGATGGACCTCGCAGCCGACTACGCGGGCGATGACGCGAACCAGGCCTTCGTCGACGCGTTCCGCGCGGCCTGTGCTGACCTCGAAGCGGAGTACGGAGACGACGTCGAGTCGTGGCGCACGGCGGCCCGAATCGACGAACTCGACAACCTCGCGCTGTTCGGCATGCCCATCGGGGTCGGCGATGCCGGCGACATGCCCTGGCTCAACCGCGGGACAGAGAACCACTTCGTCCGCCTCGGCGACGAGCCGGTCGCGGAGAACGTCCTGCCACCGGGAAACTCCGGCTACGTCGCGCCGGACGGGACCGAGAGCGACCACTACGACGACCAGCTGGACATGTTCGTCGACTTCGAGTACAAGCAGTTGCTGTTCGAGCACCGTGCCGTCCACCGGGAGACGTCGACCTCGACGGTCCTCCAGACGGGCGCGCGAGGCGACGACCGCCCCGACGACAGGGGGCCGCAGTAAGGCGCTGACTGCGGGGCTCAATCGCCCTGTTGTGGGAGCGACTCGCCGACCGGCGTCGTCGTGACTTCCGGCGCGCGCTTCCTGAGCAACCACACCACACCGACCATCGGAATCGTCGTCAGGACAGTTGCCAATCCGACGATGGCCCAGTCGGCAAGCGTGAGCGGGACGACCTCGAACGCCTCTTGCAGCGGGCCGAAATACAGCACGACGAGCTGCAACAGGAGCGACGCGACGACGGCGATGGCCAGCCAGCGGTTCGGCTCGGGCCGGCCCGGAATCCACCGGACGACGTAGAGCTTCGCGAACTCGACGACGACGAAGGTGGTGAACACCATCGTGACGACGTACTCGGTCGAGCCGCCGTTGCTGGTCACGAGCCAGTAGACGAGTCCGAGCATGACGACGGTCGAGGAGGCCCCGAGACCGCCGATGGTCCGCAGCATCTGCGGGTCGAGGATGCCGAGGCTCCGGTCCCGCGGGGGCCGGTCCATCACGTCGCCGCTCTCGGGGTCGACGCCGAGGGCGACTGCCGGGAGGCCGTCGGTGAGGAGGTTGATCCACAGCAGTTGCGCCGGCGGCAGGACGAGCAGGCCGAACAGCGAGGCGATGAACACCAGCATCACCTCGGTGAAGTTCGCCGACAGCAGGTAGGCGACGAACTTCCAGATGTTGTCGAAGATGGTCCGCCCGTTCCGAATCGCGGTCGCGATGGTCGCGTAGTTGTCGTCGAGCAGCACGAGGTCGGAGGCCTGCTTGGCGACCTCGGTCCCGCGCTCGCCCATCGAGATGCCCACGTCGGCGTGTTTCAGCGCGGGAGCGTCGTTGACGCCGTCGCCGGTCATCGCGACCGTGTGCCCGTTGGCCTGCAGGGCGCGACAGATAGCGACCTTGTGCTCGGGGAGGACGCGGGCGAACACGTCGTGCGTCTCGACCGCGTCTTCCAGTTCGCCTTCGTCCATCGCGTCGATGTCGTTGCCGGTGATGACGTCGCCGGAGAGACCGACCTGCTCGCCGATGACGGCCGCGGTCCGGCGGTTGTCGCCCGTGATGAGCTTCACCGCGATACCGGCGTCCCTCGTCTGTGCGATAGCCTCGCGGACCTCCGGCCGGGGCGGGTCCTGCATGCCCTGGAGGCCGACGAACACGAGGTCGGATTCCGGAGCCGCGGGGTCGCCGTAGGCGAATCCGAGGACCCGGAGCGCCTGGTCGGCGAACCCGTCCGCCGTCGCCTGGATGTGCTCGCGGGTCTCGTCGTCGAGGGCGACCGGTCCATCCGCGGTGAGGACCTGCGTGGACTGTTCGAGGACGGTCTCGGGCGCGCCCTTCACGAAACTGCGTTCGTCGTGGACGGTCGCCATCCGGCGGCGCTCCGAAGAGAACGGCACCTCGTCGGTGCGGGGGCGGTCCTCGCGGAGGGCTTTGGTGTCCAGCCCGACCGCGCTCGCGGACTCCACAAGTGCGACCTCGGTGGGGTCGCCGTTCTCGCCGGTGGCGTCGTTGCAGACCGCGCCGATCTCGAACAGCAGTCGCTGGCGTTCGTCGTCGAGGTCGGCCTCACCGGGCGTGAACTCGTTCTCGTGGACCCACGCTTTCGTGACGGTCATCTGGCCCTCGGTGACGGTGCCCGTCTTGTCGGTGGCGACGACGTCGACCGACCCGAGGGATTCGACCGCGGGGAGCTCCCGGACCAGCGCGTTCTGGTCGGCCATCCGGCGCACCCCGAGTGCGAGCGTGAGCGTGACGACGGCCGGGAGGCCCTCGGGGACCGCCGCGACCGCCAGCGAGATGGCCGTCAGGCCGGCCCGGATGAGGCTGGCACCTCCAGTGACGAGTACACCTCCGATGATGGCGGCGAGGACGAGCACGCCCAGGCCGACCCGCCGACCGAACGTGTCGAGGTCGCGCTGGAGGGGCGTCTCCCGCTCCTCGACGCTCCCGAGTTCGGCCGCGATGGCCCCGACCTGGGTGTCCATCCCGGTCGCGTACACCACCGCCCGCCCCGACCCGCGGACCACCGTCGTCTGCTTGTATACGAGGTTGTCACGGTCCGCGACGGCGGTGTCAGTCGGGAGGACCGCCGCCTCTTTCGACTGGGGCAGGCTCTCCCCGGTGAGCGCGGCTTCGTCGGCTGCGAGGTCGGTCGCCTTGAGGAGCCGTGCATCGGCCGGAACCGCGTCGCCCGCGGTCAGGACGAGCACGTCGCCGGGGACGACCTCGGGGGCGGGAATCTCGACTTGCTCACCGTCGCGAAGGACGGACGCGGTCGGCGCGGCGAGTTCCCGCAGGGCACGCAGGCTCTCCTCGGCGCGGTAGTCCTGAAAGAATCCGAAGACGCCGTTCAGAATCACGATACCCATGATGAGGGCGGCATCGACGGGATCGCCCACCGCCGCGGCGACGACAGCCGCGGCTATCAACACCCAGATGAGCGCGCTCTGGAACTGGGCGACGAAGATATCGACGATGCGACGCCGTTCACCCTCGACGAACTCGTTCCGGCCGTGTTCCTCGAGTCGGCGGGCAGCCTCCTCGCTCGACAGCCCCGACTCGTCGGCGTCGAGGTCCGCGAGCACCGTCGCGAGATCGACGTCGTGTTCAGCCACGGGTGGAGGTTCGACGGTCACCCTCTTGATAATTCGTGCTGCGGGTTCAGGTTCAGCCCTCTCCTCCCGGTCGCAGGCGGTTATTTCCTGGCGGAAGTAATAGAAATTTATTTATTTCGGTGGTGTGTTCCGTGGAACGTGGCGGCCCGTGCGGGGTTCGGCAGGCGATACCGGCACATTGTCTCCCCCACCCCAGCCGGTGTCGACCGGCCGGCCCCGACCGACTCGTCGATACCCACCCCCCGAGACCCCGATCCGACGTCGGTGTCTCCACCCGTGGTACCCCACCCTCGACGACTCGGGCGTGGCCGCCACCCGGTGTCAGCGTCACCCGTGCCGACCGGTGACACCGGCGATTCTCCCCGCTGTCTGGCCCCTAGCGATGGAACACGCCCTTGACCGTCCAGACGAGTCCCTGCACGACGTTCTCGACGAAGCCCGCGAGCCCGCTGCTCGGTTCGCGGACCCGGTCGAACCCGGCCAGCGCCTCGTGCGAGACGGAGACGACCTCACCGGTCACGGCGCGACGTTCGGCCGCGTCACCGACCCGCAGTAACGTGACCCGCTCGTCGTCCTGCCCGACGACTCGATACACGCCCACTTCGAGGTCGGACTCGGGCGGCGGGCGGTAGTGCTCGGCAACTGCGACCATGGTCCTCACTCGCGGTGCCATGGCCTCAATCTTCGGGTGCCGTGCGAGCCGGGCACCCGGCACGGGCCGACGAGAACCTTTTTGCAGACCGTGGCAGAACTTGCGAACATGGCAGACAGCACGGTACTCGTTACTGGTGGCACCGGATTCATCGGGTCGTACGTCGCGAAGGACCTGATCGACCACGGCCACGACGTGGTCGCCTACGACCTCTCGACAGACCCGCGAATCCTCGAGAAGCTCGGTATCGCCGACGAAGTCGAGGTCCGCCGCGGCGACGTGAGCGACTCCACCGACGTGATTCGCGCGGTCAAGGAGACCGGCACGACCCACATCGTCCACCTGGCGGCCCTGCTGACCAACACGGCGCGTGACAACCCCCGCGCCGCGATGCAGGTCAACATCGAGGGGACGAACAACATCTTCGAGGCCGCGCGCACCCTCGACGACCAGGTCGAGCGCGTCGCCTGGGCCTCTTCCGCCGCGGTGTACGCCCCGCCGCACAACTACGACGACGGCGGCGACTGGTGGGTCTCCGAGGACGACCTCGTCTACCCGGACACGCTCTACGGCGCGACCAAGGAGTACAACGAGCACCAGGCCCGCGTCTACTACGAGGACCACGACGTCTCCCACGTCGCTATCCGGCCGACGGTCGCCTACGGCCCGTACCGCGAAACGGGCGGCTCCGCCTTCCTCGCGAACATCATTGAGAAGCCCGCGCTGGGCGAGTCCTTCTCGGTGGAGTACGGCGACCAGGAGATCGACTGGCAGCACGTCGAGGACATCGCGCAGGCGTTCCGACTCGCCGCCTTCACCCCGGACGAGGACCTCAGCCAGCGCGTCTACAACGTCCGCGGCGAACTCGCTTCGATTCGCCAGGCCGCAGAGACCGTCGAGAAGATCATGCCCGACGCCGACATCGAAGTGAGCGACGAGGGCGAACTGCCCTGGACCCAGCGTCTGGACATGACCGCGTTCCAGGAGGATACCGGCTACGAGGTGCAGTACGACCTCGAATCCGGCTTCCGCAAGTACATCAAGGTGCTGCGGGAGGAAGCGGGCATGGACCCGGTCTGAGGCTCGCGCGACCCTGCTTCTCGGGCGCGTCTATTCTCCTCTTGTAAGCGTCTCTTCTTGTGACCGTGCCGTGGCGGTGCGGAGGCGGGACGGGGACGGGGCGGTCTCCATCGCCATCGGCGCGAGTTCGCTGCCCATCGCCAGTGACCCAGCTTCACACCCTCCCTGATTCCACGCTCGAATCCCGCACAGCCCCGAAAGCGGTTTTCTCACTGACACAAACACCAAGACAGATGCCCGACAACCGGCGTACGATTACTCTGACATGGTGGCTGGACTCGACATCGGGACGGAGACACTGACGGCGGCACGAGGCGAGGGCGGGGACGCGACACTTGCCACGAGTGTGGCATCGGTCGTCGAGGTCCCCCACGGGACACTCACGGATGCCGGGTTCGACCCGGCCGACCTCTGCTGTCTCGACCGCGGCGACACCGTATTGATACTCGGCGACGACGCGATCAGGGTCGCCGAGGCAACCGACACCGACCCTGAACCGCTTTTCTCCAACGACGTGGTGATTCCGCGTGAGGACGACGCGGCACTGGTGGGCGCGCTCGCGGACGAGGTACTCGCGGGCGACGACGGGGAATCTATCTGTTTCACGACGCCGGGGCGGTTCCTCGATGCGGAGGAGCCGACGACCGACCACCGCGAGGCGGTCGCGGAGGGCCTCTCCGGAGAAGGCTACGAGCCCACCCCCCTCAACACCGGCCTCGCGGTCCTCTACGACGCGCTCTCGGACGGGAACTACACCGGCCTCGGCGTGGCCGTGCGCCCGGCGGTCACCACCGTCTGTCTCGCTTTCTACGGTGTCCCCGTCCTCGGATTCTCGCTGGCGAAGGGCCGCGACTGGCTGGTCGCGCAGGCGGCCGACGCCACCGGTGAATCGGTCGAAACCGTCGCCGAGGCACGCGACGACTTCACGCTCGGGTTGGACACGAGTTCCGAGGGCGTCGACGGGGCGCTTGCCGACGCCTACAACCAGCTCCTCGGGGACGTGGCGGAGGCGGTCCAGCGCGAGGCCGACGAGAGCGACCTGCAGTCGGGCATCGCCGCGACGGTCGTCGTCGCCGGCAGCGGGAGCGTCCCGGGCATGGAGATGCTGCTCGGCGCGCAACTCGACGCCGCTCCCCTCCCGTTCTCGGTCGGCGACGTCAGGATGGCAGCCGACCCGGCGAACAGCGCAGCACTCGGCGCGCTCGCGGCCGCCGAGTCCGGCATCGACGGCTACGAGGGCATCGCCGCGAGCGAGGAGGACGAGTCCGACGACGATGGCGGTGGCGACGACGAGGGGCTCGCACAGCAGACGCTGTCGGGGGCGGCCGCGACGGCCGGAAGTGCCGGTGCTGGCACCCAGCGCTCCAGCAGTGCCAGCCCTCCTCGCCGCGACGACCCCGACGATGACTCCTCGAACCGCGCCATCGAGCAGATGTTCGAGCGCCTCGGGAACCGCGAGGACGAGATAGCGAGCATCCGCGAAGACCTCGACGCGGCCGCAGCGGACCTCGACGCACTGTCGGAGTCGGCCGCACGCGAGGACGACCTCGAATCCCTCTCGGCGACGGTCGAAGACCTCGACGGGGCGCTCGACGAACTGGACGACGCGCTCGGCGACCTCGATAGCCGGGCCGCGGCGGCGACCGACCTCGACGCGCTGGCGGACGACCTGTCCACACTCCGTGATGACCTCGGTGAACTGGCCGAGGAAGCGGCGACCGACGCCGACCTTTCCGCAGCCGAAGACACGCTGGCGACCGTCGAGGACGACCTCGAATCGCTGCAGGAGACCGCCGCGACACGGGAGTCGGTCGACTCGCTGGACGACACGGTCTCCACCCTCGAGACCGCGCTTGACGACCTCTCCGAGAGCCTCTCCGCGCTCTCGGACCGGGCGGCCGACGCCGAGACGGTCGAGGGACTGGACGAGACGGTGTCGACTCTCGACGAGACCGTCGAGACGCTGGACGCCGAGGTCGCGGCCCTCCGCGACGACCTGGCCGCGGTCGACGAGGCGAGTGCCACCGTGGACGACCTGGCCGCGCTCGACGCGACGGTCGACGACCTCTCGGCCGACCTGGCGGCACTCGACGAACGCACCGCCAGCGCGTCAGCCCTCTCGACGGTCGCGGACGACCTGGAGGAGGTGAGCACGGCGGTCGACGAGGTGGCCGACGACCTGGCCGCACTCGATTCTGCAACCGAGGACCTGACCGCCCGAGTCGACGAGGGAGAAACCGAGCGTGCGTCGAACGCCACCGACATCGAGACGCTGTCTGGCGACATCGAGACGCTGACCACCGGTCTCGACTCCGTGGAGGACACGGTCGACACCCTGTCGGGTGACCTCGGGTCGCTCGACGACGACGTGGCTGCAGTTCGGGCGGACGTCGATACCGTCTCCGCGGCCCTCGACGAGGCCGAAGGCCGCCTCGACCAGCTCGACGACACGGCGGCAACCACGGACGAGGTCGCCTCTGTCTCGCAGGACCTCGCGGCACTCGCCGAGCGAGTCGAGGCGCTCGCTGCCGACGGCGCGACCGACGACGACCTGCAGGCGCTCCGGTCCGACGTGCTGGAGGCCGACATGGCCCTGGCAGACCTGCAGGAGACGGTCTCCAGTCTGGAGACCGACGGTGCAGACGCGGCGACGGTCGACGCCCTCGAGAACCGTGTTTCGGGTATCGAGGCGTCTATCGAGGCACTCGAGTCGGAGCTGTCGACCGTGGACGCGGCGGTTTCGGACGTCGACTCGGCCGTCACCGACCTGGACTCGGACGTCTCGGAACTCGATACCCGGCTGGCCGACCTCGACTCGGCGGTGGCCACGGTGGACGATGAGGTCGCGGCGGTCGACACGCGGGTCTCAGAGATGGCGTCGGAGATAACCGCAGTAGAGAGCGCGGCTGCCGACGCCGAGACCGTCGACGAACTCGAGGCGACCGTACGCGAGACCCGTTCCACCGCGAGCGACCTCGAAGCCGAACTCGAATCGGTTCGTGACCGACTCGACACGCAGGCGGAATCCGGCCCGTCTTCCGACGACCTCGACGACCTCGCTGCCGACCTGTCCTCGCTGACGGCGGACCTCTCGACACTCCGGTCGACCGTCGAGGACCTCGAAGCGGCGGTGGACTCGACGGACGAGGAGCCCGCAAGCACCGAGGAGGTGGCCGCGCTGGCGACCCGGCTCGAAGACGCGACGAGCGACGATGCGCTCGCTGCCGAGGTCGAAGAGCTGTCGGATTCCCGCTCGGCACTCTCGGAACGCCTCGACGACCTCGAAGACGAGGTGACGGGCCGGGCCGACCTCGAAGCGACGGTCGCAGACCTTCAGGACGAACTCTCTGCACTCGAATCGTCGGTCGTGACGGCGGAGGATCTCGACAGCCTCGAAGCGAAGATGGTCACGCAGGACGCGCTGGATTCCAGGGATTCGGACGTCGTGACGGCCGACGAATTCGACGAGTTCCGGTCGTCGGTCGCGACGGCGGACGACCTCGCGGCCCTCCGGCGGTCGATAGAGGAACTGCGTGAGTCCTCGCGTGACCAGTCGGCCGAGTCCGCGGTCCAGTCGGGTGGCACCACCAGCTTCTTCGACCGCTTCGGCGTCGGCTTGGGCGGCGGCGCTGTCATCGCGGGTATTCTCACCATCGCGAACTCGGTCACCGGTGACGCGATAGCGTTGGCTGTCGGTGCGGGTGCCCTCGTCCTCGGCCTCGCCCTCGTCGGCCTCGTCTACCGGGACACCGACGGGAGCATGCCAGCAAAAGAGTAAGCGATCGGACTGTCGTTACTCGCGGGGAAGCGAAACGTTCCGGAGTTCACCACCGCACTTCGGGCATTCGTTCTCGTCGGCGTCCTCGGTCCGGAGGCCGCAGCTCAGACACTCGTACTCTGCCGAACTTGTCATGATACCCTCTGTAGGGGATTCGGTATGATAAGGATTACCGCGTTACCGAGTAACAGAGTAACTGGGACGAACGTCGGTTCTCACGGGCGAAGAACGCAGCGCAGCGGCGCTACTCCTGCGTCTGGCTGTACTGTGCGACCCACTCCTTGAGCGTGATGCCCATCGCGGACTGGGTGATGGCGTTCGAGGAGGCCGAGTTCGCGCTCTTGACGAGTTCTGCCTCGAGCGTCCGTTTGGGCACCTCGCCGAGGAAGTGCGGGATGGCCCGCTGGACCGAGAGCGGGACGCCGACCTCGTGGGCGAGGGCGTACCCCGAGATAGAGTGGGGAATCTCTTCGCTGGCGTAGTGCTCGCGGTCCGGCTCGTCCAGCAGTTCGGCGTCCACGAAGTCGACGTACTCGTAGCACTTTCCCACGTCGTGGAGCAGGCACGCCGCCACAATCGTGTCGAGGTCGGGGTCAGCGCCGTGGAAGTCGCGCTGGATCTCGGCGGACTCGATGGCGATCTTCGTCACCCCGCGAACGTGCTCGACGTTCGTCACCTCGTGGATGTTCCAGGCGTACGGGATGTCTTCGATGTCCTGCCAGCCGCCGCGGTCCAGCCCGAGAACCCAGGCCTCGACGACCTGCTCTCGTAGGTCATCGTCATCGATACGGTCGAGTTCGGGGTACGCCTCCCGGACCTGGGCGGCGTAGTCCGGGTCGGCCATCTAGTACCCCTCGACGTCGCCGAGGTCGTTCTTGACGAGTCGTTCCTGGCCGATGAACCGCGGGCGCTTCTCGACGGCGAGGAAGTTGTCGACGTCCGCGCGGGCCTTCGCGGCGACCTCACGGGTGGGGTCGTAGTCTCTGGACCCCTCGCTCCCGAGTGCCTCGTGGAGGTCGTCCAGCGTCTCGAAGTAGAGCTCGGCGACGCCATCGAACTCGGCGTTCTCCGGGTCCGTCGGGTACACCGTCTGGTAGCGGACGACGCCTTCGATGTCCTTGGCGAGGGGCGAGTGGTTGTTCTCCCAGTAGTCGCGGAACTCCTCGTGGGTCATGCCGTCCTTGCGGACGAGGAAGGCGGAGTGCTTGTAGAGGCCGTCTGTGTCGCCGTCTACCTCGTCCTTCCAGACCTTCTCCTCGCCGATAAATCGCGGACGGCGCTCGATGTCGAGGAAGTTGTTGACGTCCTCGCGAGCCTTCGCGGCGACCTCTCGGGTCGGGTCGTAGTCCCGCGAGCCCTCGCTGCCGAGCGCCTCGTGGAGGTCGTCCAGCGTCTCGAAGTAGAGTTCGGCCAGTCCGTCGAACTCGGCGTTCTCCGGGTCTGTGGGGAGTACTGTCTGGTAGCGAACCACGCCCTCGATGTCTCTCGCGATGGGCGTGTGGTTGTTCTGCCAGTAGTCGACGAACTCCTCGTGGGTCATCTCGTCCTGTCTGACCAGCAGCGCGATGTGTTTGAACATACGTGAAGAACGTCGCCTCGTCCGGGCATAAAACCCGATGCGTCACCCGCTGGCACGTCGGTGGAACCCGGGAACGACCGTGCCACTGAGACCACCTGGATCGAAGCGCGCGCCCGCCGACGTCTCGGTCTGTCGAACGGAAACTGCAAGCCTTCTATTAGGTGTTTTCGCAAGACGCAAGCGTTGCAGGGAATTGATGCGAAACGCCACGTACTGATAAACCCAGTCTATGCGTGGGCGAACTGCTTTACCCTATTTTTAATAATGAATCATCCATGGCACGGGGAAACATTGACCGCGACGGTTCGTCCGGAAACAAAGCTAATTCTATCGGTTCTCGGCGGGCTTTCCTGAAGCTCGCAGCGGGTGGAAGCGCACTGAGTGTGGCAGGGTGTCTCGGGAACATCGGCGGATCGGGGGGCACCAGTGATACACTGACCTACGGTGTCGTGAGCCCGATGTCCGGGCCGTACAGCGGGCTCGCGCCCGGGCAGCGAAACGGCGCGAAGCTCGCCATCAAGACACTCCAGGAGTCGGACGACTTCGACTTCGAGATAGAGGGTGTCTACAAGGACGGGAAGACCGAAGACACGGCCTCCGTGCAGGAGGCCCGCCGCGCCGTCGAGCAGGACGGTGCGAACTTCCTCATGGGTGCTATCTCCAGTTCTGTCGCACTCGCGCTGAACGAACTCGCCGCTGAAGAACAGGTAATCTACAACCCGGGTGGGGCCGCGGTGCCCGTCACTGGCAGTGGGTGTAACAAGTACGTCTTCCGTGCGGAGACGAACACGGCGCAGATCGCCGAGGCCGTCTCCGATTACACGGTGAAGAACCTCGGGACGAACGTCTGGTTCCACATCGCGGACTACGCGTACGGGACCTCCGTCCAGAACCGCGTCCGGATGCGGATGGAGGAGGCCGACGCGAACCTCAACGTGGTCGGCACCTCGGCGTCCGAACTCGGGGCGAGCAACTTCGACTCCTACATCAGCCAGATAAGCAACTCCGACGCGGAGGTCGTCGTCGTCGGTATGACCGGTGGCGACCTCATCACGTTCGTGAGCCAGGCCGTCGACAGCGGTCTCACCGAGGAGGTCGACATCATGGCACCGACGATGACCTTCCAGGTCGTGCGCGGCGCGCTCGGCTCCAAGGCGTACGGGCTCTACGGTGGTGTGCGCTACATCCCGGGCATCGACAACCCGCAGAACAACTCCTTCGTCGAGGCCTACCAGAGCGAGTACGACGCGATGCCGGACAACTTCGCCCGCGTCGGCTACCAGTCCATCATGATGACCGCCGAAGGCGTCAAAGAGGCCGGGTCGACCAACGTCGACGACGTCATCGACGCGCTCGCCGGGCTGGAGATGGACAGCATCCTCGGCCCGAACCAGTTCCGGGCGTGTGACCACCAGGCACTCAACCCGACCTGGATGGGCAAGTGTGTCAAACCGGAGTCGGGCGAGATGGCTGACGTCGAACTGCTGAAGAAGGTCGAGGGTCCCGACGCGATGATACCCTGCGACGAAACCGACTGCTCGCTCTAAGATGTCCGCACTACCACTGGTCTCAGGTGCAGCCATCCTCGAACAGCTCGTCAACGGGCTGACCGTCGGGATGGTGTACGTCCTCCTCGCCGCCGGCCTGTCGATCATCTTCGGCGTGATGGACGTCATCAACTTCGCGCACGGGGAGCTGTTAGCCCTGGGCGCGTACCTCGCAGTCGCCCTCTCGACGGCCGGTATCGGCAACTTCTGGGTCGCGTTGCTCGTCGCACCGCTCGCGGTCGCCGTCCTGGGTGGGGCGATGGAGCGGCTGACCATCCGCCCGCTGTACGGCCGGAACCCGCTGTACCACATCCTGTTGACGTTCGGACTGGTGCTCATCTTCGTCGATGCCATCGAGTTCATCTGGGGGCCACAGCCACTGAGTCCGCTCGACACCGGCTCGCTGGCGGGTCCCGTGACGATACTCGGTGCGACGAACACGCTCTACAGCTACTTCGTCATCGCCGCCGGCACGCTCGTCGCGGCCGGCACGTGGCTCATCCTCGAGAAGACGCGGTTCGGGCTCGTCGTCCGTGCCGGGTCGATGGACCGCGGCATGGTCCGTCACCTCGGCATCGACATCGACCGCTACTACACGCTCGTGTTCGCGTTCGGTGCCTTCCTGGCCGCCGTCGGCGGGGTCGTCCTCGCCGGCCGGCAGCCGGTCGGTCCCGGGATGGGTGGTTCGGTCATCATCCCGGCGTTCATCGTCGTCGTGCTCGGTGGACTCGGTAGCTTCCGCGGCGCGGTCGCGGGTGGCCTGCTCGTCGGCGTCGTCCAGACGCTGGTGCGCTGGCAGCTACCGTTCCTCGAGGGGCTGGTCGTCTTCCTGCTGATGATCGGCGTCTTGCTGGTCCGTCCGCAGGGACTGTTCGGCAGCCCGGAATGGCACGACCCCAGCGAATCCGGGGGTGAACTCCTCACCGGTGCCGGCGGTGGCGTGCTGACACCAGAGCAACGCAAGTACCTCGGCTTCGGACTCGTGGGCTTGCTCGCGCTCGCACCACTCGGTATCGGCGTCGTGTGGGGGTCGTTCTTCGTGAACACCTTCCTCGTGGATATCCTCATCTGGGCGCTGTTCGCGCTCAGTCTCGACCTCGTCATGGGCTACACCGGACTGGTGTCGCTCGGCCACGTGCTGTTCTACGGGGTCGGCGCGTACGCGACGGTCCTGTTCGCGCTGTACCTGATCCCGTCGTTCTGGCTGGCGCTGCTGGCCGGCATCGTGGTCGCGGGGCTCATCGCCTGGCTGGTCGGGTACCTGTCCATCCGGGTCTCCGGCGTGTACTTCTCGATGATTACGCTGGCGTTCGCGGAACTGTTCGCCAGTCTCGCCGTGAAGATGCCGGGCCTGCGCGCGGAGTTCAACCCGTTCCTCGCGTCCATCGGCCTCCCGACCGTCCCGCCCCTGACCAACGGGGAGGACGGTATCGGGGCCGAGGCGCTGTACTACGGCCTGACCTCCGGCCCGGAGTTCGGTGGCGTCTCACTGCTCGGTGAGATCACCCTGAACTACTACGTCATCCTCGCGCTGGTCGTCGGTTCGTACTTCGTCGCGCGGCGGCTCATCGACGCCCCCTTCGGGAGCGTCCTGCAGGCCATCCGCGAGTCCGAACAGCGTGCGTCGTTCCTCGGCTACGACACGACCGCGTACAAGCGCCGGGCGTTCGTCGTCAGTGGCGCGCTCGGCGGCCTCGCCGGTGGACTGCGTGCGGTCCAGACCCTGGGTCGGGCGTCCCCCGGCTTCCTCGACTGGCTCCTCTCCGGCGAGGTCATCGTCATGACCCTGCTGGGCGGGATGGGGACCCTCTACGGCCCGATGATCGGGGCTGCCGGGTTCATCTCGCTGGAGGAACTGCTGCTCGAACAGGGAATCGACTACTGGCAGGGCGTCCTCGGCGTCGTGTTCGTCCTGTTCGTCGTCTTCGTCCCGCGCGGACTCGTCTCGGTGCCGTCGCTGCTCAAGCAACGGCAGCAGGCGATGTCCTCGGGCGGTGAAGGCGGTTCTCCCGACGCGGAATCCACGGAGGTGAGTGACTGATGGCGACCAGCGAACAGGAGACGAAATCGTTCGACTCGGGCGCCCCTGTGCTCGAGACGAAGAACCTGACCCGCCGGTTCGGCGAACTCGTCGCGACCGACGACCTCACGCTGGAGGTCCAGGCGGGCGAGTTCCGGAGCATCATCGGCCCGAACGGGGCCGGGAAGACCACCCTGTTCAACCTCATCTCGGGCGCACTGCTCCCGAGTGAGGGGTCGATACTGTTCCAGGGCGAGGACGTCTCCCAGCTCCCGCCGAACCAGCGCGTCCGCAAGGGAATCGGGCGGTCGTTCCAGATAACGAACGTCTTCGGCGGACTCACGGTGCGAGAGAACGTCCGCCTGGCCGCACAGGCCACCCTCCGCGAACGCTCGGTCGTGGAGAACTTCTTCGGCAACAAGGACTCCTTCGGCGACCTGAACGAGCGGACCGACGACGTGCTCGGTCGCATCGGCCTCGATGGCCGTGGCGACGAGCGCGCGTCGACGCTCGCGTACGGTGACCGTCGCCGACTGGAGATCGGTCTCGTGCTGGCGACCGACCCCGACCTCGTCATGCTCGACGAGCCAACCGCGGGCATGAGCGCCGAGGAGACCCGCGCGACGATGGAACTCATCAGCGACGTCCTCGCCGACAGAACCGTGTTGCTCATCGAACACGACATCGAACTCGTCATGAACGCATCGGACCGAATCACCGTCCTCAACCGCGGCTCGGAACTCGCGACCGGCGTGCCGGAGGCGGTCGCCGCGAACGACGAGGTCCAGCAGGCCTACCTCGGTGGTGGTGTGCTGTGAGCCTCCTCGAACTCGAGAACGTCCACGGTGGCTACGGTGAGACGGAGGTCCTCTCCGGCGTCACGCTTGACGTCGAAGAGGGCGAGGTCGTCTCGCTGGTCGGTCGCAACGGCGTCGGCAAGACGACGACACTGCGAAGCGTCGTCGGCGTCGTCGACCCGGTCAAGGGGTCCATCCACTACCAGGGTGAGGACATCACGGGTGCCTCCTCGGAGGACGTGGCCCGGAAAGGCATCGGATTCGTTCCGGAGGAGCGTCGCGTGTTCCCGGGACTGACCGTCACGGAGAACCTCCGGATGGGCAACTTCGGCGGCAGCGACACCTCACACCGTCGCTCCGTCGAGGACATCTGGGAGCTCGACGCCTTCGAGAACCTCCGCGAACGCAAGAACAGCCGCGGTGCCGACCTCTCCGGCGGGGAGCAACAGATGCTCTCCATCGCCCGGGCGATGGTCGCCGGCGCGGACCTGCTGCTGCTCGACGAACCGACCGAGGGGCTTGCCCCCATCATCGTCGAGCGCGTCGCCGACCTCGTGACCGAACTCAACGAGGAAGGCATCTCGGTCCTGCTCGTCGAGCAGAACGTCGCGGTGGCGAGCAAGCTCGCCGACCGGGTGTTCATCCTCGACAAGGGCGAGATCGTCTACGAGGGCACCCCGGCGGAACTGGACGAGAACGAATCCGTGCGCGACAGGCACCTCGGGGTGAGCATCTGAGGGGGCCGCCTGTCGGCACCTGAAGTGATTTACAGACACGAAACACTGATTTAAAACATGGTCTACAACGACATCGAAACCGCATCACGAGAGGAAGTCACAGCAGTGCAGAACGAACGCCTTCGCGAGACCGTCGAGCACGTCTACGAGAACGTGCCGTGGTACCGCGAGCAGTTCGAGGAGGCGGGCATCACGCCCGAGGACATCGAGACGCTCGAGGACATCACGAAGCTCCCCTTCACCACGAAGGAGGACATCCGCGACAACTACCCGACCGACCTGTTCGCGGTCGACCGGAGCGAGCTGCGACGCATCCACGCCTCCTCGGGCACCACGGGCAAGCCGAAGATCGTCGGCTACACCGAGGACGACCTCGGCGTCTGGCGCGAGGTCATGGCGCGCTCGCTGAAGGCGGGCGGCGTCGACCCGGGCATGATGGTCCAGAACGCCTACGGCTACGGGCTGTTCACGGGCGGTCTCGGCTTCCACGACGGTATCCAGGAACTCGGTGCCTCGGTCATCCCGACCGGCGGTGGCAACACGGCCCGGCAGCTCGACATGCTGCAGGACCTCGAGTCGGACGTGCTCTGTTGCACGCCGTCGTACTGCCTCTACCTCGCCGAGCAGGCCGAGGAACGCGGGATGGACCTCCGCGACCTGCCCCTCTCGCGGGTCGTCATCGGGGCCGAACCGTTCACCGACCCCATGCGCGAGGAGATCGAGGAAGCCCTCGGCGTGACCGCGGTCGACGTGTACGGCCTCTCCGAGATCATCGGCCCGGGCGTCTCCATCGAGTGCGCCGAGGCCCAGGACGGCCTGCACCTCTGGGAGGACCACTTCTACCCCGAAGTCCTCGACCCCGAGACGGGCGAACCAGTCGAGGAAGGCGAGGAGGGTGAACTGGTCATCACCTCGCTCACGAAGCAGGCCCTGCCCATGATTCGCTACCGCACCGGCGACATGACCCGGCTGAACTACGACACCTGCGACTGTGGCCGGACGATGGTCCGGATGGACAACATCACCGGTCGCTCGGACGACCTGCTCATCATCCGTGGCGTCAACGTCTACCCGAGCCAGATCGAGGAGGTCATGCTCGACATGGAGGACGTCGCGCCGTACTACCGCATCGACCTCTACCGCAAGGGCAACCTCGACACCCTGGAGCTCACCGTCGAGTACCACGAGGACTACAATGGCACGCACGAGGAGCTCGAAGCGGACATCGAGAGCAAGCTCAAGGACGTCCTCGACGTGAAGCCCGACGAGATCGAGGTCGTCGGCCCGGGCGTCATCGAGCGCACCGAGGTCGGCAAGGTCAAGCGCGTCTTCGACCACAGGGAAGAATAACTTCTTCCCAAGCCCGCACTCACTGCGTTCGTGCGGACACCGTGAGGACTGACGTCCTCACGAGCCCTCGTTCACTGCGTTCACGAGGACACCGCGAGGAGTAAACTCCTCGCGAGCCCGTTTTTCCCGGCAGCATGCCCTGGCATGCTCCATCTACTTCACCGCGTAGCGAAGGGTCTCTTACGTGACCTTCAGCATCTGCGTCAGAGAGTCCTGCGGCGACCACGACCGCTTCGGCGTTGCGGTCACGACGCGGATGCCCGGCATCGGCGACCTCTCGCCGTTCGTCTCCCAGGACGGGGCTGTCGCGATACAGGGCCACGTCACTGGCGCGCTCGGTCCGCGAATCATCGAACTGCTCGCGGAGGACTACCATCTCGACGACGTGATCCGGACCGTCCTCAGTCCCGAGGTAGACCCCGAGAACCGCCAGATTCACGGGGTAGACCGGAACGGCCCGACGACCTACACTGGCGAAGCGTGTAACGACTGGAGCGGGCACCGGGTCGGCGAGACCTACTCCGTCGCGGGGAACCTGCTCGAATCGGGGGCGGTCCTCGACGCGATGGCCGACTCCTACGAGCACAGCGACCGCAGCGAACGACTCGCGAAGCGACTGATCGACGCGCTGGAAGCGGGCGAGGACGCCGGCGGCGACCACCGTGACCTCGACATCCAGTCGGCCGCACTCCGCGTGTTCGACCCGGAGGCACCGCTCGGGGATTCGTACTACAACGACCTCCGCACCAATGCGACGTGGACGCCCCTCGCGGACCTGCGGGAACGATACGAACTCGGCCTGCGAGGGCGGGAAATCGTCGCCAGCCGCTACGGCTGGGACTGAACGGACGAACTCAGTCGATGAACCGGTAGACGCGACCGCGGAAGGTCGCGACGCGGTCCTCGCCGTCGGCCGTGATATCTATCTGGTACTCGGCGGTCCGCCCGGCCATGTGGCTCTCCTCGGCCTCGGCGCGGAGCGTGGTTCCCACCTCGACCGCGTCGAGATAGGACATGTTCGTCTCCAGGGCGACAGCCGTCGTCCCGTGGGAGTTTGAGGCGGCGGCGAAGGTGGCGTCCGCCAGCGAGTAGATAGCGCCGCCGTGGGGCGTCCCGTGGAAGTTCACCATGTCCTCGGTCACGGTGAGTTCCATCGTCGCCGTCCCCTCGCCGAGGTCGACGAGTTCGATGCCGAGCATGGCACAGTACGGGTCCGATTCGATGCGCTCGCGGGTCTCGTCCGGTATCTCGCTCATGCCTGCACCTCCTCGACGCGCCCACCGTTCACGAACAGTTCCTCGGGGGGCAGCCGGTTCTCCGCGTAGTCGTCGTGGTACTCCATGAGCTGGAAGA
This sequence comes from Haloarchaeobius pelagicus, assembly GCF_051207375.1. NCBI lineage: Archaea > Methanobacteriati > Methanobacteriota > Halobacteria > Halobacteriales > Halorubellaceae > Haloarchaeobius > Haloarchaeobius pelagicus. Next base: position 1,580,069 of record NZ_JBPJZD010000001.1, read on the forward strand.
GCGTCCCGGTCGGGTTCCGCGGGGAGACGAACGCCTCGGTCCAGGTGTCGAACTCGGCGCGGTCGACCACCCGCAGGTCGGCATCGGCGGCTTCGAGCGCCTCGATGACGGCGTCGATGTCCGCGACCTCGAGCGTAACGTGGTGGAGGCCGGGGCCGTTCGACTCCAGGAAGTCGGTCAGAAACGAGTTCTCCTCGATGGGTTCGATGAGTTCGATGCGGGAGGCGTCGCCCAGCCGGTAGTACACCCAGCGAAAGCGGTCCTCGACGGTCTCGTCGGAGAGCTTCTCGCAGCCGAGTGCGAGCAAGACGGGTTCGGCGTCGGCGACGGACTCGACGGCGAGGCCGACGTGGTCCACTCGAATCGGCGTGTCGTGTGTCATCGGGACACACCACGGCCGGACGCCCCTTATCCCTTCAGGTGCGTACAGTGCCGGCCGGTATCGGTAGCGATGCGGTCAGGTGTGGTCGGAGAGCACGTCGTCGAGGGTGTCCTCGACGCTGGGCGCGTCGGGGTCGGTGATGGTGAACTCGCTCGACTGGTCGGCGAACTCCTCGAAGTCGTCGACGCCACCCTCGGGTTCGACCTGCACGACCGCCGTGAGGCCGTCGGCCGTCGGGACGAACACGGCTTCGAGGTCGCCCGACTCCACGTACGGTCCCCACTCGGAAACGAAGTCGAACTCCTGGACGAACGGGCGGGCGGGGTCGACAGCGTGGGTCGCCTTGCAGTCGGCCTCGTCGAAGACGTAGCCGAGCGACTCGGCGGCGTCGAAGAAGGCCTGGCGCAGTGCGTCCGGTTCGACCCTGATGGTGTCCCTGTCGGTCGGGTCGATGGCCCAGTCGATGTCGAGGCCGGTCTTCAGCCAGACGTTCGTGCTCCCGACGGTCACCGGCGTCGCCTGCGGGACGGTCACGTCGACCTCGATTGTCCGGCGCGAGCCCGCCTCGATGGTGAAGTCCTCGGCGACCGTGACCGAGTCGATGACCGCGGTGTCGTGGCTGGTCCCGGACCAGTACTGCGTGACGAACGCGAAGTAGATGCCGTCTACCTGCTGGTCGGCGTCGCCGCCCTCGATCTCCACGTCGACAGTGAGTGCCTCCCCCGGTGTCAGTTCGTTCCGCGGGAGGACCGTATCGACCGTGGCTGCACCGATGCCCACGCTAGAGAGTACGCGTCGCATTGGGCGGAAAATATACTGGCGGGAAGTTAACCGTTCTGTCGTCTGGAAGAAACGGGTTCCGGTGAGTGGTCGTCCGTTCAGGCGTGCTGGCGGACGATGGTCTCCAGCTGGTCGCGGATACTGTCGCGGTCGGGCTCGCTGAACGTGAACCTCGCCTTCGACTCGTCGGTATCGGCCCACTCCGAGAGCACCCCGCCGCGTCGGTCGATCTCGAGCATGACCGTCACCGAGTCCTGGCCGGGCACACAGATGACCTCCAGCTCGTCGAGCTTACCGCGGAACTCGCCGCTCTGGGGTTTGAACTCGAACTCCTGGGCGTAGGGCTGTGTGCGACCGAACGGGGCCTTCTCGACCTCCGCGCTGTAGAAGCTGAACCCGAGCGCCTCGACCGCGTCGAACAGCGCCTGCATGCGCTCGTCGGGGCGGACCTCGATGTGGTCGGTGTCCTTGGGGTCGACCGCCCAGTCGATGTCGAGGCCGGTCTTCAGCCACACCTTGACGTTGCCCATCGTCAGTGGGGTGCCGTAGGGGACCGTGATGTCGACGGTCTCCTCGCGGCGTTCGCCCTCGCCGATGGTGAAGTTCTGGCCGACCTGGAACTTGTCGATGACGGCCTGTGAGTACCCGTCCTCGGTCCGGTAGCGCGTCATCAGCGCGAAGTACATGTTCTCGATCTCCTGCTCGGCCGACCCACCCTCGACCTCGACGGTGGCTTCGACGGTCTCCCCCGGTGTGAGGGAGGTCTTCGGGAAGATGGTGTCGACGTTGGCGGAACCGATTCCCACGCTGGAGAGCACTCGTTTCATCTCGGGCCAGAATACTCCCAAACGTATCATAAATCTTTGGTGAGTGTTCATACACCTCGTCGCCGTGTGGGGGTCTGTCACCGTAGTTTGATATGGATTACCCGGGTAGTCCTGTGTATGTACGACCGAACCTTCATGGAAGGGACGCGGGGCACCCAGGCGGTCGACTGGGAAGAGCGCATCGACGTGAAGCGACTGCGTGAAGAACGGTACGCGAAGGCGCTCGCCCGCCTGGAAGACTCCGACCTCGGCTCGATGCTGCTGGTCTCGGACCCGAACATCCGGTACGTGACTGGACTCGCCATGACCGGCGGCTCCGGCGCGGACCACTACACCCTGCTCACGGAGGAGGGTGACATCGTCCACTGGGACACGGCCGACCACGCGAGCAACCAGCGGTTCAACTGTCCGTGGCTCCACGACATCCGGTATGCGTGTCCGGGTCTCGGGAACGTCCCGCGGGCGTCCGGCTCGGACTCTGCCCGGAGCTTCCTGAAGCAGAAGATGGCCGACCTCGTCTACGAGGCGATGGAGGAGTACGGCGTCCACAAGGAGCCGATGGGACTCGACGTCGGGAATCAAGGTCTCATCTCCGCGTTCGAGAACAACGACGTGGAGGTCAAGACCAAGGAGTGCGTCGACCTGATGCACGACGCCCGGAAGGTCAAGACCAAGGACGAGATCGAGTGCCTGCGGCAGGTCGCTGCCATCTGTGAGGCAGGCTTCCAGCAGGTCGTCGAGAACGCCCGACCGGGCAAGCGCGAGTCCGAGGTCTGGGGCGATGTGACGAAGGAACTCTGGCGTCACGGCGCGTTCGTCGGCGGTGGCTACCTGACTTCCGGCCCGAACACGTGGCCGAAGCACCAGGCCAACACCACGGACCGGATGATCCGCCCCGGCGACATCGTCTACGCCGACATGTACAACATCGGCTACCTCGGCTACCGTTCGTGCTACTACCGGACCTTCTCCATGGGCGAACCGACGCAGGCCCAGAAGGACGCCTACGAGATCGCCCGCGACAACCTCTACGACGTGCTCGACCGCATCGAGCCGGGCGCGACCACCGACGAGATCTGCAAGGGCTTCCCGGACATGGAGGGCGAGCACGCCGACTGGTACGGCGCGACCGACCACTGGCAGATGACCACCAACCACTGGGCGCACGGGCTGGGTCTCCAGCTCTACGAGGTCCCGCTCATCTGGCGCGGTCTCTCGCCCGACCACCCCATCGAGATCGAGGAGGGTATGACCATGGCCGTCGAGACGATGGAACCCGCCGACCGCCAGGGCGTCCGCGTCGAGGAGATGGTCGTCGTCCGCGAGAACGGCGTCGAAGTGCTGAGCCAGTGGCCCGTCGACGAGATCACCCGCATCGACTACTGAGTCGCCAAAAACAGCTACTGCGACCCGGCCGCGACCGCCTCGCTTTTCTCCGGCTCAGTGGATTCCCGCTGGTGGAGCCACACCGCACAGGCCAGCGCGATGAGCCCGTTCAGCGTCGCGATACCGAACGCGACGCGGTAGCCGAACAGCGAGTAGACCCGGGAGCCAGCGACTAGCTCGCCGGTCCAGAAGGCGTCGAGCGCCGCACCGAGGATGGCCGGGAACACCGCGCCCCCGAAGAATCCGAGGGCGTTGACCGCGCCCGTTGCGGTCCCGCTGACTGCGCCGTCGAACCGCTCCCGGACGACGGTGTAGGCGAGCGTGAAGCCCCCGAGGAGGAACATCATGATGAAGAACGCAGCGCCGACGACCACGAGCGGGGGCGTCCCGAGAGCCGCGATGACCCCGTAGGCGAGGGTGTAGACGACCGCGGCGACGACGATGAGCTCGGTCCGGCGGCCGAGCCAGTCCGAGAGCCAGCCCATCACGGGCGACCCGACCACGAGCCCGGTGTTCCCGAGCAGGGTGAACACGGACGCCTCCGAGACCGAGAGGCCGTAGGCCTGGACGAGGTAGGGAATCCCCCAGAGGCCCATGACGGTGAAGTTCGTCCCGATGACGAAGAAGAGCATCCCACCGAGGACCCACGTCTCGCGCTCGGAGAGGACGAGTTTCGCGTTCTGGACGGTCTCACGGGGCGTGATGTCGGGTGGGTCGGCCGCGCCCTCGATGGGGTCCATCCCGGCGTCCACGGGGTCGTCACGGACCGCGACGTAGATTGCAAGGGTCCCGACGAGCCCGACCGCACCGACGGTGAGGAACGCCGAGCGCCAGCCGTACTCCGCGACGAACAGGGCCAATGGGGTGGTCGCGATGATGCCCCCGACCGCGGAGGCCGAGAGCGTCATCCCGGCCACCGTCGCGAACTCGCCCGTCTCGAACCAGTTCGCGCAGAACCGCAGGGTGGCGATGTAGATGACGCTGGCCCCGACACCGATGAGCGCCCGGCTGGCGAACCCGGCCAGGTAGGTGTCGCTCACCGCGAACCCGAACACGCCGAGGGCCATGACGAGCGAGCCGATGGTCGCCACGCGCCGGGTCCCGGTCTGGTCGGCGAGCATCCCGGCCACGAGTTGCATCGGCGCGTAGATGTAGAAGAACGAGGCGTGGAGCAGCCCCAGTTCCGCGGCGCTGGTGTCGAACACCTGGGTCAGGTCGTCGGCGAGCACGCCCGTCGAGACCCGGTGGAAGTTGACGAGCATGAAGGCTGCGGCGAGTGTGAACCAAGCCAGCCACCGTCGCCTGGTGGGGTCGCGCCAGAGGGACATGACTATCTCGACCGTCTCGCCGAGACGAGAAAGAACTGTGGGACGAAGGTAAGATAGCGTCCGTGTCGGCCACCGGGTCGGGGGTCGAGAACCCTGTCAGTCGGTCTCATACTCCCCAAACTTTGAACCACCACCCGTCGGAACGTCATCTCAATGGTTAAGAAGGACGCCGTCCGGCAGGGGTACGACGAGGTCGCTGTGGTCCACGACGAGGAGCGAGACGACGCCGGTCGTGGGATGGCCATCCTCGAATCGTTCCTCGACTCGGTCGAGGACCCCGCTCGCGTCCTCGACGCCGGTTGCGGGAGTGGCCGGCCGGTTCTCCGTCGGCTCACCGAGGCATCGGACGCGGTGGGACTCGACATCTCCGGCGGGCAGTTACGACTCGCCCGGGAGAACGCGCCCGGCGCAGGACTGCTGCAGGGCGACATGACGACCCTCCCGTTCCCGGACGACAGCTTCGAAGCCGTGGTCGCGTTCTGGTCGCTCATCCACGTTCCCGAGGACGACCACCAGGCCGTCCTCGACGAGTTCGCCCGGGTGCTCCGGCCCGGCGGTCGGGCGCTCGTCTGTGAGGCGGCCGAGGCGTGGAACGGGCGGAACCCGGACTGGCTCGACGAGGGCGTCGAGATGCAGTGGAACATGGCCGGCGCGGCGACGACACGTCGCCAGCTCGTGGCCGCCGGGTTCGACGTCGAGGCGGTGTGGGGCGCGCCGACTGCACTCGAATGGGACCGGCGAACCCACAGCGACGACGAGGGTCCAGACGTGGAGGACGAACCAGACGACGCAGACGACGACTCCCCGTGGACGTTCTTCGCGGCCCGGCTCGGGAGTCAGTGAGTCCCCGAGAGGTACCGCTATGACCGACTCCACCACCTCCCTCGACACGACGGCACTCGAAACGTTCCTCGCGGGCGAACTCGACACCACCGTCACCAGTACCGAGGTCCTCGCCGACGGGCTCAACCTCGTCATCGCAGTCGAGACCGGGCGAGACCGATACATCGTCCGCCGGCCGAACAAGTTGCGCGAGACAGACTACATGAACGACGTTCGGACGGAGTACGAGGTCATGGAACGACTTCGCGACACGCCGATTCCCGCCCCGGGCCCGGTCCTGTTCTGTGAGGACGACGCGATACTCGGCGACTCGTTCCTCGTGCTGACGGCGCTTGACGGCGACCCGGTCCCGTTGGGGGCGGACCTGCCGGGGCGATTCCAGCACCCCTCGGCACGCGGCCGCGTCGGTGAGGTCCTGATAGACACGCTCGCCGAGATTCACGCGGTCGACACGGCCCCCTTCGAGGGCGTGTGTGCCCACCTGCGCCCACGCGAGCAGGTCGACCGCTGCATCCGCCACCTCGAAGCGGCGACGGCGGCGACTGGCCACGAGATTCCGGGCATCTGGGACGTGGCGGCGTGGCTCCACGACCACGCCCCCGACACTGGCGAGACGACACTGGTTCACGGCGACTTCAGACCCCGGAACGTCCTCTTCTCGGGCACCGACGAGCCAAGCATCACCGGCGTCCTCGACTGGGAGACCGCGATGCTCGGGGACCCACTGGTCGAACTCGGCTACCTCCTGCTGCGCTGGCGGGACGCGGGCGACCCGACCCCGTCGCTCGACGGCATCGAAGCACGCTACCCCGACCACGACGCGATAGCGCACCTGCGGGACGTGACCGAGAACGGGCTCAGTCCATTCACCGCGAAGCCGGGCAGTCCGACCCGGCGGGACCTGGTCGCCCGGTACGAAGACCGGACTGGGCACGCGTTCGAGAACCAGCGGTTCTACCGAGCTCTCGCCCCGTTCATGCTGGTGACGGTGTGGGAGGACCTCCATCGCCACCGCGTCGAAGCCGGCGTCAACTCCGCCTGGGAGCCCCACATCGAGCACATGGCCCTGCTCGCCGAGCAGGTGGTCGATGGCTCGCTCGACCTGTAGCTCGCGAATGCTGCTGGCGGGGAAACTGCCTTGGGTAGTGCGTCCGATTGTCTCTCCATGAGCTCAACCGATAGACCGACCGTCGAAGACGTGATGTCCACGCCGCTGGAGACGATATCGAAGGACGCGACCGTGATGGAAGCCACCCAGCGGATGCGCGAGCTGGACATCAGCGCGCTCGTCGTCCAGACCAACCCGCGGGCCATCATCAGCAGCACGGACATCCTCGACGCCGTCGCAAACGGCCAGGACGTGACGGAATTGAAGGTGTCTGATGTGATGACGCGAGACGTCGAGACCGCCTCTCCCGACCTCTACATGGAGGAGGTCGCCGCGATGATGACCACCTACGGCATCAAGCACCTGCCGGTCGTCGACGACGACTACGTCGGGATGATCTCCTCGACCGACGTGACCGCGCACATGTCGTAACTCCCCCGAGAAACAGCTTACTGCCCGGCCAGCACGGCCCGCTCGCTCCCGTCGGTCCCGGTGACGACGGCGGCGACCTTCCGGCCCGTCGTGGCCTCGGCCGGCACGCGAACCAGCAGCGTCGACAGTTGCACCTGCTGGGTGCACATCGCGTCCGTCTCCTCGACGGCAGCCCGGAGCCGGAGCCGGCGACCCTGTTCGACGCCCTCTGCAGCCAGCGACTCACAGGGGCTCGGGACCTGCTTCTCCAGCGCGAGGATGGCCTGCGTCGAGAAGTCGGTGTTCTCGACGAACGCGGCGTCCTCGGCCTGCCCGTCGAGCGTGAAGGCGTCCGCCGAGGTCAGCGTCCGCACGCGGAACTGCGGCCCCGACCCGTCGGAGACGGTCAGGCCGTCCTGGTAGAGTGCGTCGGTGTGATGGAGGTGCATCGAGCCGTGTTCGACCGGCTCGGGTGACTCGACCGCGAAGGTCGCCGGCGAGCCACCGCCGACGCTGAGCGAGACCTGTTCGGGGGTCGACGACCCGGATTCGACGCGGGCCAGCACCGTCTCGTAGGTGATCGCCTGTGCGCCCATCTCGGCCTCGTCGACGGTCGCGCTTACGCGCAGTTCCGTCCCCGCCCGCTGGACCGAATCCAGGGTGAACTCGGTCGAGATGCTGTCGAGGTACGTCTGGACGACGAGCAGGTCCTCGGAGGCGAGGTCCGTCCCGTCGATGAAGGCACGGGTCGCGTCGTCGAGTGCACCCGAGACGAACTCCTTGGCGGCGGTCTCGTCGGTCAGCACGGTCGCGTAGCGCTCGCCGACCGAGTCCGGCCCGATGCCGTCCACGACGACGAGGTCGTTCGCCCGGTAGCTGTGGGTCTCGAACGAGAGGTCCTGGGGGTCGGACCCGCCGGGAGAGTCGTCGGGGACGGTCGTCGCTTCTGTCAGGCAGCCCGCGGCACCCGCGATGGCGGCGGTACCGAGGGCACGGAGGAAGTTTCGGCGGTTCGTTCGCATACCTGGTGCGACGACACCTGTATATGAAGCCTTTCGGCTAGCTCAGAGAGCTATTTCACCGAAATCAACTGTCACGACGCTCGTAGTGAAGGTTTAGCGAATTGATGGCTCGGCGGAACGAAGGCTCAGAGATATGCTGGTTCACCCCCAACGGCAGGTATGTCTGGTGAACCGAACACCGGTGAGGAGAGCACGGACGAGGCGGAGAGTCGGGGGTGGGCGGACCTGGCCGTCGGGCTGCTGGCGGCGGTCACCTACCTCGTCGCGTCGCAGTCGCTTGGAACGGTCGAGTCGGTCGTGGCGGCTGCTGCTGTCGGCATCGCCGTCGCCGTCGCGCTGAACTACACCAGTTTCAGGTAGATGTTCTCCTCGTAGCTCTCGCCGCCGATGGTCGTGGTCGCCCGCTGGACCTGCTCGAAGCCGAGGCTCCGGTAGAACTCGTTCCCCGGTTCGTTGTCGGTGAGCACCATCGCCTCGACGCGGTCGGCCCCTCTGGTGGCGAAGTCGTCCGTCGCGAACTCGACGAGCGCGCGCCCGATGCCGTCACCGCGGTGGTCGGGGTCGACGTACACGCGCATCAGCGTCCCCGTGTCGTCGGCGAGGACCCCGTGTGCGAACCCGGCGAGGTCCCCCTCTGCGAGCGCGACGAGCACCATCGTATCGGCGGCCGCGATGTCCTCCCGCAGGCGGTCGTCACCGTACCACTCGTGGACGCCGTCGAGGATGCTCTCCCGGCTGATGATGTCCGGATAGTCCTGTTCCCACGAGCGTTCGGCGACTCGCTGTATCGACTCGATGTCGTCGACGGTGGCGTGCCGGTAGTCCATGCTAGTGGATAACGTGCGCGTGCCGGATGACTGTTACTCTGGGCGTCGCCCACGAGCCGCACACCTACGCGCCGTCTCTCTCGTCCTCCGTCGCGCGCCGGCGGATGATGGTGTCGTCGTCCACGTAGTAGACGAACCACTGGGTGAACCAGTCGGCGTGGACCTCGGTCGCGGTCTGGGTGCCGTTGGTCTCGCCCCCGGTGTTCGAGTAGCCGGTACAGCTGACGAGGACCTCGTACCCCTCGCCGACCTGCTCGACCGAGTGGACCTCACAGGAGAGTTCCACCTCGGAGTACTCGCTGTACCAGAGCTGGTTGTACGCCAGGTCGTGCTCGTGCTCGTGGACGAACTCGCGGGCCGTCTCGCGGGTCCACTCGTCGGGGCGCTCGGGCCGGGATCTGGGCCCCTCGGGGAACTCGACCTCGGTGTCGGGATAGCTGGTCCGGGTCGCGGACGAAGTGGTGGTCTCTGTGCCGGTCGTCGTCGCGACGGTCGTGTCGGTGCGACTGCCGAGCGAGCCGTCGAGACAACCAGCCAGGGCGGCGGTGCTTGCTCCGGCGAGGCCGGTGAGGAGGGCACGTCGGGTTCGGGCCATACTGTCAGAGTACTGTCTGACCGGTAAGTGCTTTGTCGAGGGTGAAAATCGCGTTTCAGTCGGATTCCGTGCTGACGACCCAGATACCCACGGCCATCACGGTCCCACCCGCGAGGAACTCCGGGCCGACCGACTCGTCGAGCAAGAGCACGCCCAGCACGGTCCCCACGACCGGCTGGGCGAAGAAGAACACCGCGACGGTGCCGGCGTCCACCGTCTCGATGCCGCGGTACCACAGGTACCACGCGGCCGCCGTGGCCGCGATACCGAGGTAGCCGACGGCCGCGAGGACGCCGAGGCCCGGAAGCGCCGGAAGACCGACCACGGCGAGTTCACCGGCGGCGAGCACCGCCATCATGGGGACCGACGCGGCCACCGAGTAGGCGGTCGTCGCCAGCGCCGAGTACTCGCGGACCAGTGGCGTCCCGTAGACGGTGTAGGCCGCCCAGGCGACGCTCGCCACGACCAGTCCCACGATACCGAGGAGGCTCCCGCCCGCGAGCGACGACAGGTCGTACTGCCCGGCGAGGACGACGACCGTTCCAACCACCGCGATGGCGACGCCGGTGGTTCGTCGGCGCGAGACGGTCTCGCCGAGGACGAGTGCACCGAGTGCGACGGTCGCGACCGGCGTCAGGATGGTGACCAGCGAGCCCTGGCTCGCGTTGGTCAGGTCGGTCCCGACGAACTGCGCCGCCATCGTGAGGGACACCCAGCCGGCGAGGCCGGCGACGGTGCGCCACTCCGAGCGTGGCAGTCGCTCGCCACGGAACCTGACCACCGGAAGCAACACGGCCGCACCGAGTGCGACCCGAAAGAATGCGAGCGTCAGCGGTGGGAGACTGTCGAAACTCCACTCGCTGACGACGAACATGCCGCCCCAGAGGGCGGCGGCGGTGAGCGGGGCGAGCGCGAACGCGAGTCCGCGCAGCCCCGACCGCATTCACCCACCGAGATAGAGTCGCGACACTTCGGGATTGTCGAGCAGGTCGCCGGCGCGGTCCTCGAACTCGACCGACCCCTGGTCGAGGACGTAGCCGCGGTCGGAGATACCGAGTCCTTCCTTGGCGTTCTGCTCGACCATCAGGATCGAGGTCCCGAGTTCGTTGACCTTCTTGACGTTCTGGAAGACGTCCTGCACGATGTTCGGTGCGAGCCCGGCGCTCGGCTCGTCGATGAGCAACACCTCTGGCTCCATCACGAGTGCCCGGGCGAGCGCCAGCACCTGTCGCTGGCCGCCCGAGAGCGTCCGTGCCTTCGCCTGTCGCTTCTCGTCGAGGATGGGGAAGCGCTCGTACAGGCTGTCGATGGTCGACTCCAGCCCGCTCTCTTTCGCGACGCCACCCATGCGCAGGTTCTCGTCGATGGTGAGCGAGCCGAACACGTTCTCGACCTGCGGGACGTAGCCGACGCCCTCGCGGACGAGGTCCTCGGGGGCGGTGTGGGTGATGTCCCGGTCGCCGACCATGACCTGGCCCTTCCACGGGTCGAGCAGGCCGAAGACGGTCTTCAGCACGGTCGACTTCCCGGCCCCGTTCGGGCCGATGATACAGACGATCTCGTCCTCGTTGACGTGCAAGGACAGGTCGTAGAGGACCTGTGCCTCGCCGTACCCGGAGTCGACGTCCTGGACGTCGAGTGCGCGCTGCGTCATTCGCCACCTCCGAGGTACGCCTCGATGACACGCGGGTCGTTCCGGACCTCGTCAGGTGTGCCCTCCATGAGGACACGGCCCTGGTCGAGGACGATGATGGGGTCCGCGAGGTCCATGATGAACGGCATGTCGTGCTCGATGATACAGAACGTCTGGCCCTCCTCGTTGAGCTCCTTGACGAACCGCTTGATGTCGTTCGCCAGCGTCGGGTTGACGCCGGCGACCGGCTCGTCGAGCAACAGCACGTCCGGGTCGGTCGTGATGGCACGCGCCAGCTCGACCAGCTTCAGCTGGCCGCCCGAGAGTTCCGTCGAGGGCTGGTCGATGAGGTGGTCGATCTCGAACCGTTCGAGCAGTTCGATGGCCTGGTCGATGTTGGCCGACTCCTCCTCGGTGACCTTGTTCGGCGAGGTGAACAGCGACATGACGGACTCGCCCACCTGCGGGCGTGGTCCGACCAGCATCGCTTCTCGCACGGTCATGCCTTCGAGCCGTCTCGGGGTCTGGAACGTCCGGACGAGGCCCGCCCGCGACACCTCGTAGGGTGCCGCGTCGGTGACCTCCTGGTCGTTGACGAACACCTGTCCGTCGTCGAGGTCGTAGAACCCCGACACGAGGTTGAACAGGGTCGACTTCCCGGCCCCGTTCGGGCCGATGAGACCCGTGATGGAGCCGCGTTCGACCTCCAGGGTCACGTCGTCGGTCGCCGTGAGGCCACCGAAGGACTTCTTCAGACCCTCAGTCCGCATGACCGGGTCGTCCTTGTTCAACTCGGCACCGGAGTAGTCGAGTTCGTCCAGGCTCACTGGGAATCACCCTCGTTCGACGGGCGTGCCCCGCTACGCTGCGCCCCGGGCCAGATGAGCTCCGACCGCGGGGGAAGCAGGCCGGCCGGCTTGTAGCGGACGACCATGATGATGAGCAGGCCCACGAGCAGCAGGCGCAGCGACGCGACGTCGAGGCCCTGGAACAGGTCCAACAGCACGGGAAGCCCCAGGGTGTCGGACATCCACTCGACGACGGACGGGAAGAACCGCGTCCCCTCCAGGATGGCGATGATGGTCATGCCACCCAGGATGGAACCACGGTTGCTCGCTGTCCCGCCCAGGATGACGGCGACCCAGATGTAGAACGTGGTCAGTGGGACCAGGTCCGTCGGGTCGATGTACAGGTTCAGGTGGACGTAGAACGCCCCGGCGATCGCCATGATGACGCTCCCGAGGACGAACGCCTGCATCTTCAGGTTGAACGTGTTCTTGCCCAGTGCCTTCGCGAGGTCCTCGTCGGACCGGATGGTCCGGAGGACCCGCCCCCACGGCGAACGCTGCATCCGCCGCAGCAGCAGGTAGACGGCACCGATGAGCACCGCGACGACGGCCAGATTGGTCGCCTCCTGGGTCAGCGGGAGCCCCTCGAACAGCCGCGGGATGCGGCTGATACCGGAGCTGCCCGCCGTCCACTGGTCCTCGTTCCGGATGACGAGCCGGATGACCTCCGCCAGCCCCAGGCTCGCGATGGCGAGGTAGTCCTCGCGCAGCTTGAGCGTGGGGATGCCGATGAGGACCGCGATGAACGCGCTCACCGCGATGGCGGTGAGGAATCCGAAGACCGGGTGGAGTTCGAGCCCCAGCGGCGAGTTCGGCGACGTCAGCAACGCTACCGAGTAGGCACCGACGCCCCAGAAGGCGGCGACGCTGAAGTTGATGAGGCCGGTGTAGCCCCACTGCACGTTCAGGCCCATCGTCAGCAGGACCCACGCACCGCCGAACGCGAGCGTGCGAAGCACGTACGGGAGCTTGAGCACGCCGAGAGCGAGCAACAGGAGCACCGCGCCAGCTGCGACCGCGATACCGGCGACGGCCACGCTGTCGTCCGCGACGGACTCCTTCATCGAATCGACGACGCTCATGTCAGATCACCCGTCACGTCGCATCACCCATGATGCCGCTCGGTCTGGTCAGGAGGATGGCGACCATCAGCAGGAACGCCACCGCCGGCGCGTAGTCGTAGCTGACCGGCAGGCCGTACTGGGCGAACAACGGGACCATCTCGTGGACCATCCCGATGACGAACCCACCGAGCATCGCGCCGTAGACGCTCCCGATGCCGCCCAGGATGACAGCCGCGAAGACGAGCAACAGGAGGTCGAAGCCCATGCGCGGGCGGACGAGCGCTTCCAGTCCGAGGAAGACGCCGCCGGCCGCCGCGAGGGCGGCCCCGATGACCCACATCGCGATGGTGACCTCACGGGTCCGGATACCGCTCACCCGAGCCAGCGAGGGGTTGTCGGCGGTCGCACGCATCTTCCGCCCCAGCGTCGTGTACTGGAGGAGGAGGTGTAGCGCACCGACGAGCAGCATCGCGATGACCACGATGGATATCTTCCGCGGGGTGATCGCGATACCGAGCGTGTCCTGCAGGGCCGGAATCGGCCCGGTCCGGGTCACGCCGAAGCGGGCACCGCCCGTCTCCAGCGGACTCAGGTACACCAGCGCCCGGTAAGAGAGCGCGACCCCGATACTCGTGATGAGCAACTCGATTGAGCCAGCGTCGGTGTTCTTCAGTGGTTCGTAGACGAGACGGTCGGTCACGATCGCGACGACGGCGGAGAGGACCATCCCGACGAGCAGCGCGGCGAAGAACCACACCGGAAGCCCGAAGACACCCGCGCTGCCCAGCATCGGCTGGAGGACGCCGGCGGTCCCGAGCGCGCCGAACGCGCCCACGGTCATCAGGTCACCGTGTGCGAAGTTCGCGAAGTCGGCGATGCTGTACACGAGCGAGAGACCGATCGCCCCCAGCACGATGATGCTGCTGTACACCACGCCGTTAACGACGTACTGGAACGGGTTGACACTCACCTGCAGGACGAGGCTCACGCTACCGACCCCCGTTGCAGTGTAGCCGACACCGAAGCCGTGTCCGTCACCATCTTAGCTGGTGATGTAGTCGCCGTAGTCGTACTCGTGGTCTGCGACGCTGTAGACCTGGTAGAAGCCCGGCGGGTCGCCGTTCTCGTCGAGGTCGACAGGGCCACTGACTCCCTGGTAGTTCACGTCGCTCGGGCTGCCACCGTCCTGGAGGATGGCGGCTGCCTCCTCGTAGGTGAACGCTTCCTGGCCCTCGGGACGGGTCACGTCGCGGACGACCTCCTCGATGGCCGGCCCGGTGAACTCGTCCGCTGCGGTGACCGCGATTGCCGCGACGGTGACCGCGTCGTACGCGTATGCGGACCAGACCGTCGGCGTCGTGTCGTACTCGCTCTCGAACTCCGAAACGAAGTTCTTGTAGTTCTCCTGGTCGGCCGGGGCGCTCTCGGTGATACCCTTCATGCCGTCGAGGCTGCCCTCGGGGGTGTTCCCGAGGATCTCCTCGGCGACGGTCGACTCCGCACCGAAGTAGTCGACCTGCTCGTTGTAGCCCTGGTCGAACGCGTTGTTGGCCATGACCGTGAACTCGTTCGCGTAGGTGAGGAACAGCCACGCGCTCGCGTCCGTGCCGGCCATCTCCGTCAGCAGGCTGCTGTAGGACGACTGGCCCTGGTCGTGGGGCTTGTTGTACGCGACCTCTCCGGGGAACGCCTCGGAGAAGACGCCCTGCAGGCCCTGCCCGTAGTCGTTGTTGATCCATGTGATCGCGACCGAGTCGTGCCCCTCGTCGGCGACGAACTGCGCGAGCGCCTTCCCCTTGGCAGCGCCACTCGGGCTCATCCGGTTGAGGCCCGCGCGGGTCGTGAGCTCTGGGCTCGTGGAGTTCTGGCTGATCTGGACCACGTCGGTCCCCTGGACGACGCTGTCGAAGATGGCGATGGACACACCACTGCCGACGGAGCCGAGGAGCAGCGGGACGCCGTCCTGGTTGACGAGCTTGGACGCCGCGTTCAGGCCCGCCTGGTTGGTACTCTCGTCGTCTTCGACCGTGATCTCGAGGGTGCCCTCACCGTTCGGGCCGACGCCGGCGTCGTTGATCTTCGAGAGTGCGAGTTCCTTTCCGCGCTTGTTACGCTTGCCGTACGGTGCCAGCGAGCCGGTGAGCGAGTCCACCATCCCGATGGTGTACGTGCTCATCCCACCGTCGCCGCCGGACCCGCCGTCGCTGTCATCGCTGTCGCCGCCGCCGCCGCCGCCTCCGCCGCCGCCGCCGGAGCCGCCTTCGGTGTCACCGCCGCTGCTTTCGAAACAGCCAGCGCTGAGAGTTGCGATTGAGACGCCCGTTCCCGCCAGAATCTTTCTCCGCGACAATTTCCGGTTTCTATCTGATTGCATGACGAACTGTACCACGCTACCACGAGACGGTGGTTAAGGTCGCCGCCGACCATGGTCGGGAGTCATTTTCATTCATGACACAGTGCCTGTAACGTATGGTCGGGTGGTGATTTAGGGGGGTACTAACCCGAGTATCGTGCTATGATACCGCCTATCGCGTCCAACTTCGTCGCGGGTGAGTCACCTGCGGCCGCGATCGAACACGCCGAACAGACTTCGACACGGGACGTCGGCTGCATCCTGAACCTTCTCGGCGAACACTACGAGGAGCGCCCGCCCGCGGATGCGGACGCGGACGAGTACATCGAGGTCGTCGAGGCCATCGCCGACAGCCCCGCAACGGCGTGCATCTCGGTCAAGCCCTCCCAGATCGGGCTCGACCTCGGCGACGACGTGTTCGCGGAGAACCTCGAACGCATCGTGACCGCCGCCACCGAGCACGACGTGTTCGTCTGGGTGGACATGGAGGACCACACGACCACGGACGCGACGCTCGACGCGGTCGAAGAACTGGGACGCGCGACCGACGGGAACGTCGGCGTCTGCGTGCAGGCGAACCTCAAACGGACCCCCGACGACCTCGAACGGCTCGCAGCGGTCCCGGGGAAGGTCCGCCTCGTCAAGGGAGCCTACGACGAACCGAAGGAGGTCGCCTACAAGAAGAAGGCCCGCGTCGACGAGCAGTACCGCCAGCTGCTCGAATACATGTTCCAGGAGTTCGACGACGGCATCGCGGTCGGCAGCCACGACCCCGAGATGATCGCCCACGCCCGCGACCTGCACGCGGAGTACGGGACGCCATACGAGATACAGATGCTCATGGGCGTGCGCGAGAGCGCGCAGTTCGACCTCGCCAGCGAGGACGTGGAGGTCTGGCAGTACGTCCCCTACGGCGACAAGTGGTTCCAGTACTTCTACCGGCGGGTCCGCGAGCGCAAGTCGAACGCGCTGTTCGCGCTGCGCGCCGTGCTGACCGGATAGCGCGATTCAGCGCCGAATCGGGGAGAAAATCAGTTCGATTCGGGGTCCAGCAGTTTCGATTCTGCCTTCCGCAGGTGTTCGAGCAGCGTGGTCTTCGAGACCTCGAGCTCCGAGGCGAGTTCGCGGGTCGAGACGCCGCGGGGCCACTGGTAGTAGCCGCGCTCGCGGGCGTGCTCGAACACTTCACGCTGGGTGTCTGTCAGCGAGTCCATCCGCCACCGCTTGTCGTTCAGCGGCGTGTCGAAGGAGGTGATGCTCGCCACCTCGATGTCCGCGCCCGCCTCCTCACGGACGGCGTCGAGTTCGGGTTCGACCTGGTCGCGGGTTCCCGAGAACACCACCTGCCAGGACTCTCGCCCGCCCTCGATGCGACACGGGGCGTTGTGGACGAACCCGTGCGAGAGCAGTGTGGGACACACCATATCACCCGGGTCGTAGTCCAGGAAGAACTCACGGGCGACGTTCCCCGGTGTCGTCGACTGCCCGGCGTAGTCGAAGCGTTCCTGTAACTCCTTGACCTCCCCTGTCAGTCTGGAGTCCTGGATGATCGCGAGCAGGTCCTCAACTTCGTCTGTCGTCTCCCCATACGCCGTGAACAGTCCGCGGACGGTCTGGTCGACCGACCCATTCGGGCCGTCGTAGATGGCGTGTGCGATGACGCCTCCGTCCACATCGTCCGTCGATTCACATGCCCAGCAGTTCGGGTGCCACAGGTCGAGCGTCAGCCGCGTTCCCATAAACCGCCCACCCTCGTTCGTCTGCGATGCGCCTGTCATGGGGGAGTAACTTGCGTCAAGCTATATGAAGCTAGTGCCAACAATTCCCATACTTTAATAAATGGACTGACAAGAACTCTGTTCGGTACGTTCGCCGCCGCTTGCGCCGCCTCAGAGCGATTCCCAGGTCCGCGGCGAGTGGTTCAGGCGCTCGCAGCCGTCGTCGGTGACGACCACGAGGTCCTCGATACGGACGCCGAACCGGCCGTCGAGGTAGATGCCGGGTTCGACCGAGAACACCATCCCGGGTTCGAGCACCTGGTCGTTCCCCTCGACGATGTACGGTGGCTCGTGGACGTCGAGGCCCACACCGTGGCCGGTCCGGTGGATGAACTCGTCGCCGTAGCCAGCGTCCTCGATGACCTGCCGGGCGGCCCGGTCGACTGCCTGTGCCTCGACCCCGGGCTCGACGGCAGCGACGCCGGCTTCCAGCGCCTCCAGGACGACCCGGTGGACCTCCTCGAACCCTTCGGGCGGGTCCCCTGCGAACACCACGGTCCGGGTCTGGTCACCGGGATAATGGTCAACGAACGCCCCGAAGTCGAGGACCACGGGGTCGCCACGTCCAATCTCCCTGTCGCCGTGGCTGTGGTGCGGTTTCGCCCCGTTGGGGCCCGAACCGACGATGACGTCGAAGGCCAGGCCGTCGCCGCCCGCGCCCGCCAGGGTGGACTCGATCTCCTCCGCGAGTTCGCGCTCGGTCAGGCCGACCGCCGCGCCGCCCAGCTTGCGGACCTCTTCGCTGGCCTGGTCGGTCACCTCGGCCGCCCGCCGGAGTGCATCGAGTTCGGTCTCGTCCTTGCGCAGTCGCAGGTCGTCGAACACCTCGCTGGCGAGCCCGAAGGTCGCGTCGGGGAGCGCGGCTTCGAGGTCCTGCGTGAACCTGGCCCACATCGTGTCGTCGACGAGGAGGTGGCCCCCGGCGAGGTCGAGGTCGCCCGCGATGGTCTTCACAGCCTCGACGGGGTCGTCGCCGTCGGCCCACGTCCGGACGTCCGTGACCCACGACTCGTCGCGAATCTGGGAGGCGTACAGTTTCGGGACGAGGAAGACCGGCTCGCCGGTGTCGGGCACGAACAGGAACAGGTGGCGCTCGGCTGGCTCCTCGTGGAAGCCACTCGCGTAGTACAGGTTCGGACTGGGGAACAGCACCACGGCGTCCGCGTCGACGGCTTCGAGTCGCTCTTGACAGGCGCGGGCCCGTCGCTCGAAATCGTTCATGTCGGTCTAGTTGGTCCGGCAACGTGAAGTAGTTCCCGTGTACCGGTTTCTCCGATGTGATGTCGTGGTGTGGGGTCGGTGGCCCGGGTGTCCACGAATCTGTGATGTGCGACGAGAACGCAGTGCACTCCTCGACTCCCCTCGGTTTGATGTAACTGAACCTGCATCATCCAGTCGATGCGACGCCGTTCGAGAGACCCCAGCGAGAAGCTACCGAGAGCGGAGATAGTAGGCCAGTTCGCCGCTATCGGGTTCTTCGTCGGTGTGTTCACGTTCGCAGCGGGCGCACCACGGAGACGGGGCGGGCAGGGGCTGATCCCACCGAAGGTCAAAGGCGTCCTGTTCTTCGGCGGAATCGCACTCTGTCTCCTCTCTGTCGTCGTCGGGTTCCGGTACGGAACCTTCGCGCGCTTCAACACTCACTACAACGAGGAGACTGGCCGAATCGAAGGACACTGGATGGGCCGCATACAGGACCTCGTCGACCCGCCCGACTCGAAGGGCTCGGACGGCCCGAGCGACCGCGAAGACTGACCACCGAAACGTACGCCTCTCTGCCGATGGGGGAACGACTTTCAGGTATCCCGGCAAATTTCACGAGTATGAAACTCGGTACGGGACTGTTCACCTGCCAGCGACGTCCGGACGACGACCGGACCACGACGGAGATCTACGACGAGATGCTCGAACTCGGCCGGACTATCGACGAGGCTGGCCTCGACAGCATGTGGGTGTCCGAGCACCACTTCACCGAGGACGAGTACCTCCCGGGGACGATGCCCTCGCTGTCGGCGCTCGCCGCTCAGACCGAGAACGTCGAGCTGGGGACCTGCATCGCGCTCGCACCCCTGTACGACGGGGTTCGCCTCGCCGAGGACGCGGCGACGGTCGACCACGTCTCGCACGACCGGTTGACCCTCGGGCTGGCCATCGGCTCGAACCCGAGCGAGTTCGAGGCGTTCGGCGTCCCCATCGAGGAGCGCGCCGACCGGCTGGCCGACCAGGTGAAGCTCCTGCGGGCGGCGTGGTCCGAGGGACCGCTCGACTACGATTCCGAGTTCCACGACATCGACCCCTCCGTGACCGTCACGCCGAAACCGGTCGACAACGACGTGCCCATCATGCTCGGCGGGGCGGCGAAGCCCGCGGTTCGCCGGGCGGCACGGGAGGCCGACGCGTGGTGTGCGCCCTCGAAGCTCTCCATCGGCGGCCTGAAGAAGCGCGTCGAGGACATCCGGAACGTCCGCGACGAGGAGGACGTCGACGGCGACTTCGAGGTCTACATCATCAAGCACGGGTTCGTCGCCGACTCGAAGGAGGAGGCGTGGGAAGCGATGAAGCCGGGCTACTTCTACATCCAGCGTCGCTACGCCGAACTGTTCTCCGGCGACGCAGTCGACGAACTCCCCGAGGAACGCAAGGAAGAGCTGAAGAAACAGGCCATCTACGGGACGCCCGAGCAGGTCGTCGACCGTCTGGAGAAGTACCGGGACGCGCTGGGCGACGACGTCCACGTCATCTTCCGCACCTACCACCCCGGTATCGGGACGGAGACGATGAAAGAGTGCATCGAGCGCCTCGGGAGCGAGGTCGCCCCGGAACTGCGGTAGGACAGGCGTCTCACTCGGTCTTCTCGCGCCACTCCGCCTCCAGCAGCCCCCAGCTCAGGAGGTCGTGATAGCGCCCATCGACGAACGCGGTCTTCCGGGCGGTCCCTTCGTGCTCGAAGCCCGCCTTTTCAAGGACCTGCTGTGACGCCGCGTTCTGGCCGACCGTCTTCGCCTGCACGCGGTGCAGTCCCAGCGAGTCGAAGGCGTACTCGAGCCCGAGTTCGACCGCCGCCGTGGCGTAGCCGTTGCCACCCTCGCCGGGGAGCACGAAGTACGAGAAGTCACAGATGCGGGATTGCCAGTGGATCCGCTTGACCTGCAAGAGGCCGACCAGCCCGTCGGCGTCGATGGCGAACGGGACGTGTCGGTCGTCGTCGTGCCACCCCTGGACCAGCTCCTCGAACGGGCCTTCCGGCTGGGGTTCGACCGTATCGAGCATCCGCCAGACGTCGGGGTCGTTCCAGGCGGCCCGGAGCGCTGGCAGGTCCTCGGTCTCGATGGGACGGAGCGACACCCGCCCGTCGGAGAGGAAGGCGTGTTCGGTCATGGGTAGTGATGGCGTGCTGGCGAGAAAGAGGCGTCGGAGTCCATCTCGTCCCTGCGACCGGGCTGTCAGCTTCACTTGCGACGGTGGTGGGTGCCCGGTGGGTCGCCCCACGACGACCGGGAGGTTCTTTCCGCCGCCCCGCGAACTCCCGCCATGGGATTCCACACGTTCCCGGTCGACCGCGCCGAGAAACTGGAAGACGAATCGCGGTATCGCTACTGTTCCCGCGAGGAGCTCGTCGCCGCGCTCTCGCTCTCGGGGGCGGAGACGGTGGCCGACCTCGGGAGTGGCACCGGGTTCTACACCGACGACGTGGCCCCCTTCGCGGGCAAGACCTACGCCGTCGACGTCCAGAGCGAGATGCACGACATCTACCGCGAGAAGGGGCTTCCGGAGCGTGTCGAACTCGTCACGGCGAGCATCGGTGACCTCCCGTTCGGTGACGGCGAACTCGACGCCGCCTTCTCGACGATGACGTACCACGAGTACGCCGACGATGCTGCCCTCGCCGAGCTCGCCCGCGTCCTCGGTTCCGGTGGACGCCTCGTGACGGTCGACTGGTCGGGCAACGGTGACGGCGAGACCGGGCCGCCGACGGACGAGCGCTTCACGCTGGAGGAGGCCGTCGCGCACCACGAGGCAGCCGGGTTCAGCGTCGACGTGGCCAGCGAGCGACCCGAGACGTTCCTGCTGGCTGCCCGCCTCGACTGACCGCCTGCCACGACTAACCGCCCGCCCCGGGTTTCGAGCGGTGTGACCAATCGTCCACTTCTCGTGTTAGTATGTGTATAATGACCTATGATGGGTTCTATCAGTATACCCTTGTTACAGGATAATCCTTAATGGTGCGAACGGTTCACAATCGAGTACGATGGTACGAACCGACCCTTACACACCGACCCGATCCGAGTACGAGTGCGTCCGCTGTGGCTCGCGCGTCGAGTCCCCGAGCGCAACGTGCAATCACCCGCTCTGTGACGGCGAACTGCGAAACGTCGCCGTCTCGCGGGAGTAACGACCGACCGGCGAAACAGAACCCACCACGCGACTCCAGTCGGGTCGCACACCTCGATTCTATCCGTTTTCCGCGCCCTCGTCGCTAGAAGTCAGGCAGGTCCTCCGGTGGCTCGTACTCCGCCTCCCAGTCGATGTACTCGTTCTTGAGCACGTCACAGACGACCTGCCCGAGTTCGGTCAGGGCGGCGTTGATACCCGAGACGGTCCCCCAGGACTGCAGGTCCGGGTGGTAGTTCCGTTCCTTCCAGTCCTCGGGGATGCCGGGGGCGTGGTAGCCGACCCGGTCGGCGAAATCGTCCCAGAAGAAGTCGAAGCGCTCGAAGAGGTTCAGGTCGGCCGCGATCTCGAACTCCTGCTCGGTGAGGTCGGTGTGCTCGGCCCACTCGTTCCAGGACCGCTCCCACGCGCCCTCGCGGAGGAACGCTTCCAGCTCCTCCCGGCGGTAGTCCGCGTCGGCGGCGACCGTCGCGTCCTCGTACTCGTTCGGGTCGACGAACTCCAGCTCCGGCGGGGCCGGTGTCTCGACTGATAATCCCATACCACTTGATACGAACCGGGCGAGGATAAGGGTACACGACTGCGAGCTAGAGGGTCCCGTCGGCACCCATCTCGCGGACCTCGGCGGCGCGTTCGCGGATGGCCGCGAGTTCGTCCGCGGACTTGCGGTCGACGTGGGAGTACTGCAGGCCCATCCGGTGGTTCGACCGGAGCGTGTCCTCGTGACGGTCGAGGAACTCCCAGTAGAGGGAGTTGAAGGGACAGGCATCTTCTCCCGTTGTAGCGTCCTCGTCGTAGGGACAGTCCGCACAGTAGTCCGACATCTTGTCGACGTAGTTCGCCGAGGAGACGTACGGTTTGGTCGAGAGCACGTCGGTCGCGAAGCTGCCCATCCCGACGACGTTGGGCGTCGTCACCCAGTGGTAGGCGTCGGCGAAGCCGAAGTGGAACCAG
This sequence comes from Haloarchaeobius pelagicus, assembly GCF_051207375.1. Classification (NCBI taxonomy): domain Archaea; kingdom Methanobacteriati; phylum Methanobacteriota; class Halobacteria; order Halobacteriales; family Halorubellaceae; genus Haloarchaeobius; species Haloarchaeobius pelagicus. Next base: position 1,602,600 of record NZ_JBPJZD010000001.1, read on the forward strand.
CGGTTGAGTTCGTGCGGGTCGGCACCGTACAGGGTCGCGAAGTTCGAGAGCACCATCAGGCGCTCGATGTGGTGGGCGTAGGCGTGGTCCCAGACGTGGCCGACGCACGCCGAGAGACAGCGCATGTCGGTCTCGCCCGTGTAGTACGCCTCGGGCAGGTCGTGCTCGTGGCCGAGCTGGTTGGCCGCGGCGAGGTCGGGCATCGTTCTGCGATAGACGTGCCGGACGAACTCGCGCCAGCCGATGACCTGCCGAACGAAGCCTTCGACACTCGGGAGGGGTGCCTCGTCAGCCTCGTACGCCTCGATGGCAGGCTCGACCAGTTCCCGGGGCGTGAGCAGCCCGAGGTTGAGGGCGGGCGCGAGCAGCGCGTGATTCAGCGACCACGACCGCCGGAGCATCGCGTCCTGGTACGGGCCGAACTGCGGGAGGCGGTTCTCGATGAAGTCGTCGCGGGCATCGAGCGCCTGCGCTCTCGTGACCGGCCACGCGAACCCCTCGCCGTCACCCCACGTCTCGAACTCGTCGGCGACCCACGCCTGCACCTCGCGGGTGGTCTCGTCGAGGTCGAACTTGGGCGGGTCCGGGAACCGGACCTCGGGCCGGGGGAACTCGCGGTTCTCGTCGTCGTAGTTCCACTCGCCGCCCTCGGGGTCGTCGCCGTCCATGAGGTACCCGGTCTCGCGGCGCAGCAGCCGGTAGAAATCCTCGTGTTTGAACGACTCGCGGTCGCCCGCCCAGTCGTCGAACCGGGCTTTCGAACAGAGGAACAGCTCGTTCTCGACGATTTCGAGGTCGCCGCCAGCCTCGGCGACGAGTTCTCTGAAGCGGTCGGCCGCGCCGTGGCTCGCGGGCTCCAGCAGGACGAGGTCGTCGTCGGGGTACTCTTCGAAGTGTTCGGCCAGGCCCTCGCCGAACGTCTCCACCTGCCGGTAGTCGACCTCGTATCCCTGCGCTCGGAGCCGGTCGCGGAAGTGCCGCATCGCGCTGAACACCAGCGTCAGCTTCTGCGCGTGATAGGGCATGCGCCGGGCGAACCCGTGTGCCTCTATCATGAGCACGGAGTCCTCGCCCGGGTCTGTCGTCGCGAGCGGCCCGACCGCGGTGGTGAGCTGGTCGCCGAGCACCCAGATGGTCATACCGGAGATGGGGTCGGCATGGGCAAAAACACGGGGCCGAACGAGGCAGTCGGAGACCCGGGAGGACTCACGAACCGGTCCGCGCCCGTTCGATTCACCATCGGCGAGATAATTTTCTACCCCAGAACCTATCACACTAATTTTATTATGTGTCGAATTGACGGCCCAAACGGACATGCCCGCCATCGAAACGTCCGCCCTGACGAAACGCTTCGGCGACGACGTCGTCGCCGTCGACTCCCTCGACCTCCGCGTGGAGGAGGGGGAGATATTCGGCTTCCTCGGCCCCAACGGTGCCGGGAAGTCGACGACCATCAACATGCTCCTCGACTTCCACCGACCAACCTCCGGGTCGGCCCGCGTCCTCGGCTTCGATGCACAGGACGAGATCGACGAGATCCGCCGGCGCGTCGGCGTCCTCGCCGAGGGGCTGGAACTGTACGACCGGCTCACCGCCAGAGAGCACCTGAACCTCTGTGTCGACATGAAGAACGCGGACGACGACCCCGACGAGGTCCTCCACCGCGTCGGCCTCGACGACGCCAAAGACCGCAAGGTCGGCGGCTTCTCGAAGGGGATGCAACAGCGCCTCGCGCTCGGGATGGCCCTCGTCGGCGACCCCCAACTCGTCATCCTCGACGAGCCCTCCTCCGGGCTGGACCCGAACGGCATCCAGCATATGCGCGAGATCCTCCGCGAGGAGGCTGCGAACGGGACGACCGTCTTCTTCTCCAGTCACATCCTCTCGGAGGTCGAGGCGGTGTGTGACCGCGTCGGCATCATGTCCGAGGGCGAACTCGTCACGGTCGACACCATCGACAACCTGCGCTCGCAATCGGGCGATTCGGGCGAGGTCGAACTCACCGTCGAGGTCGTCCCCGAGGGCCTCCGCGGGGAACTCGAACGGCTCGAGGGCGTCACGAACGTCCGCATCGAGGACGACGAGGTCACGGCCTACTGCAACTCCGGAACGGCGAAGATGGCTGCCATCCGGGCGGTCGACGACGCTGCGACCGTCACCGACGTGGTCGCCACCGAAACCTCCCTGGAGGAACTGTTCAACCAGTACACCGGCGGTGGCCGCGACGGCCGCGTGGAGGAGCGCGGTGAGACTGCCGAGAAGATGGAGGTGGTCGCATGAGCGAACGCGGTTCGCTCCTGCGAGTACGCCGGACCGCAGGTACGGAGGCACCGGCATGAGTCTCCAGGGCGTCGTCAAGAAGGACATCCTGGACGTCCGCCGCGCCAAGCTCATCTGGGGCGTCGGCCTCCTGTACACGCTCTTTACCGTCCTGTTCTTCTACGGGACCGGGTCGACCAGCGAGAGTGCCGGCGAACTCTCCAGCCAGCTGTTCTCGATGGCCGGAATCGCCGTGCTCGTCATCCCGCTCGTCGCGCTCGTTGCGGCCTACCTCTCGGTCGCGGGCGAACGCGAATCGGGCAGCCTGAAGTTCCTGCTCTCGTACCCGAACAACCGGCTCGACGTGGTCCTCGGCAAGCTCATCGCCCGGTCGGCGGTCGTCGGCGCGTCCGTCCTGTTCGCGTTCGTCGTCGGCCTCGGGCTCGGCTTCTACTACTTCGACAGCGTCGACCTCGGCACGTACTTCGGCTTCGTGGGTCTGACGCTGCTGTTCGCGCTCGTCTACGTGAGCATCGCGGTCGGTATCTCCGCGGCGACCAGTTCCCGGTCGCGCGCCATGGGTTCCGCCATCGGGACGTGGTTCGTCCTCAACGTCTTCTGGAACTCCTTCCCGGTCACGCCCAGCGATATCATCAACTTCGTCGCGGACAAGCTCGGCCTCGACATCTCCGATTCGGTCCTGCATTTCATCACCGCGCTCAGCCCGTCGTACGCCTACTTCGTCGCGCTCGACATGGTCTTCCAGGTGAACCCGGCGACCGGGAAGGGGATGGTTGACCGTCCGCATTTCACCGACTGGTTCCTCGAGCCCTGGTTCATGCTCGTCATCCTCGCGCTCTGGGCCGTCGTCCCCCTCGCGCTTGGCTACTGGCGGTTCGAGCGCGCCGACCTCGGGTAGGGCCGGTCTCGCTTTTTTGGGTCGCAGTCACACACCGGCAAGAGCATTAAGTACCTGACACGAGTCGGTTCGTACATGCCCGACTTCGTCACGCCCCCGCCGGTCGAACGCGGTGATTCGGTCGCCGTCGTCGCACCGGCCTCCAACGTCGCCGAAGAGTTCTCCCACGTCTACGACCTGGGCCTCTCCCGGATGCGCGAGGTGTTCGACCTCGACCCCGTCGAGTACCCCACCGCGACCGCGGACCCCGACTGGTTGCTGGAGAACCCCGAGGCCCGCGCCCAGGACGTGATGGACGCCTTCGAGGACCCCGATATCTCCGCAGTCATCGCCACCATCGGCGGCAACGACCAGCTCCGCATCCTGAAGCACCTCGACCCCGACGTGTTGCGAGAGAACCCGACCCGGTTCTACGGCTGGTCAGACAACACGAACCTGGCCCTGTTCCTCTGGAACCAGGGCATCGTCTCGTACTACGGCGGCTCGACGCTCACCGAGTACGCGATGGACGCCGAGATGTTCGAGTACACCGTCGAGTACCTCGGTCGGGCGCTGTTCGACGAGCACATCGGCGAGTGGGAGGAAGCCGACTGTTTCACCGACCAGCCCGGCGACTGGGGGGAGCCGCGCTCGCTGCAGTACCACCGGGACATCGAACCCGCGGACGGCCGGACCTGGGTCGGCGGCGAGAAGGCCGCCGAGGGTCGCATCTGGGGCGGCTGCTTCGAGATACTCGACCAGTGGTTCATCCACGACGAGTGGCTGCCCGCACCCGCGGAACTCGAGGGCACCATCCTCGCCCTCGAGACCAGCGAGGAGGTCCCCGACCCTGGCCTCGTCACCGGCTGGCTGCGGGGACTGGGTGAAGCCGGCTACCTCGAGGTCTTCGACGGCTTCCTCGTCGGGCGGGCCTGCGCCCGGAACCACACCGAGGCGGGCGACAACCCCGCCCACGAGCGCGAGGCGTACCGCGAGCAACAGCGTGAGGCGTTCGAGACCGTGATTCCGCGGTACAACCCCGACGCGCCGATCGTCCTGGACTGTGAGTTCGGACACACCTACCCGACCTGCCCACTCCCCATCGGCGGCGTGGCTGAACTCGACCCCGGGAGCGAGACGATAGCACTGCGGTGACCCGGCCAGAACAGTTCGTCAGCTGTCATCTCTCGGTTCTGCGAATCGATTTTTGTGGTCTCGGCGCGTTCACTCCCCCATGACACCCGGTGGGACGGCACCCCTCCAGAGCAAAATCACCGTCTATGCGACGTTCTGCCTGACGGGGCTGGTCGCCCTCACCCTCGTCACGGAAATTGGTCTCGGCGGCTACGTCGGTGTCGTCGTCGCGTTCGCGGTCATGGGACTGCTCGCCGTCGGGCTGCTGTTGCTCTACGGGCAGTACTTCGTCGACCGGGGCGAGCCGGCCGAACCGCCGCTCGGCCCGAACGGTGGTGGCTCCTAGTCCTCTTTCGCGTTGACGGCCGCGTCGTACAGCTCGTGTCCGCGGTCGGACTCGATGGTCAGCTCCGGCACCTCGACCGGATCGCGGTTCTCGTCGATGGCGACGAACACCATGTACGACTCCGTCGTGAGCTGCGTCTCGTTCGACCGGATGTCCTCACGGTACACCCGAACGCGGACCTTCACGCTGGTCCGCCCCGAGTCGTACACGTAGGCACGGACGAGGGCTGCGTCGCCCTGGGGAATCGGCCGGCGGAAGTTGGTCTGGTCCATCCGGGCCGTGACGCAGGTCTCGCCGGCGAAGCGCATCGCGGACATCGCACCCACCTCGTCCATCCACTTCATCACGTTGCCACCGTGGGCCGACCCGAGGATGTTCGCGTCGTTCGGGTTGACGAGGGACCGGTTCTCGATGTAGGTGTCCATCAGGCTCGGCATGCAGGCGAGTTCCCGGCGGAAGCGGAATAGCCTACCGGGTTCGCCTGACTGCCACTTTCCTCCGACAACCGTTTACGGTGTGAGAAAGAAGCGACGTGCAATGAGCGAATCTGCCGACCCGCCGGCACCGGACCCACTGGGACCGCCGGGCGACGGCGACGGGTCCGTCACCGTGCTCGGGACGGCCCACGTCTCGGAACAGTCCGTCGAGGACGTACGTGAGACCATCGCGGCCGAGCAGCCGGACGTCGTTGCGGTCGAACTCGACGAGGGACGGTACAACCAGCTGCGCGGGGAGACGCCGGAGGACATCGAGCCCCGCGACCTGCTGAAGGGCAACACCGTCTTCCAGTTCATCGCGTACTGGATGCTGTCGTACGTCCAGACGCGCCTCGGCGAGCAGTTCGACATCCAGCCGGGTGCGGACATGCTCGCGGCCATCGAGGCCGCCGAGGAGCACGAACTGGGCGTCGCACTGGTCGACCGCGACATCCAGGTGACCATCCAGCGCTTCTGGCGGCGGATGTCCAGCAAAGAGAAGATACAGATGATGGCCGGCCTCATCTTCGGGGTCGCCGACGCGCTGGTCGTCGGCGTCACCATCGGTCTCATGGCCGGGTTCTTCCTCGGGCCACTGTTCGGGCTCGCCTCGGGCCCCCTCTTCGGCGTCGAGGCGGCCACGATGCAGGGCATCGCCGGCGGTGGGGTCATCGGACTCCTCGCGGGCTACCTGCTCTGGGAGTTCGGCCTTCGGAGTCTCACGGACGACCAGGCCATCGCACTCGGCGCTGGTGGTGCGGTCGCCATCGGTGGTGCGGTCGCCATCTCGGGCATCGCGAACCCGTTCGTCGGACGCCTCCTCGGCACCGGCCTCGGGCTCTCGCTCGTCGGTGGCCTCGTCGGCGGTGTCGTCGCCGGCATCGGCTTCGGTGGCGTTCTGGGCGTCTTCATGCTCGCGCTCGGCTACGACGCCGCGCCCGAGGAGGACTACGAGGAGTTCGATATCGAGCGCATGACCGACGCCGACGTGGTGACGGCGATGATGGAGGAGTTCCGCCAGTTCTCCCCCGGTGGCGCACAGGCACTCATCGACGAGCGTGACGCCTACATCGCCCACAAGCTGCTCGCGCTGCGCGAACAGGGCTATTCCGTGGTGGCGGTCGTCGGTGCGGGCCACCGTGCCGGCATCGAGAACTACCTGGAGAACCCGTCCGAACTCCCCTCACTCGACTCCATCTCCGGCACCGACCGGTCGCGCCGATTCTCCGTCCTGAAGGCGTTCGCGTACCTGCTCGCCATCGGCTACATCGCGTTCTTCTTCCTGCTCGTGATGGCCGGCGTCGGGAACCTGTTCCTGCTGAAGCTGTTCGCCGCGTGGTTCCTGTTCAACGGCGTCATCGCGTTCACACTGGCGAAGCTCGTCGGGGCGCGCTGGTCGTCGGCGGCCGTCGGCGGCGCCATCGCGTGGCTCACCAGCCTCAACCCGCTGCTGGCGCCCGGATGGTTCGCGGGCTACATGGAGTTGCGCCACGACCCGGTCAACGTCGGCGACATCAACACGCTCAACCAGATACTTTCGGACGAGGAGAGCCCGCTGCTGGACGTGGTCCGCCGGATGTTCGACGTGCCGCTGTTCCGACTCATCATGGTCGTCGCGGCGACGAACATCGGCAGCACCATCGCCAGCGTGCTGTTCCCGGTGGCGGTGTTGCCCTGGCTCGCCCAGGGGCGCATCGAGAACGTCGAACAGCTGATGGACCTGCTCCTGCGCGGGGCACAGAACAGCGTTGACATCATCACGGGGGTGCTCTGATGGTCCAGTTCCGCTTCGCAGACGGCGAGTTGAAAGACCTCGGCATCGCGTGGGTGGCGCTGTCGGTCGCGTTCGGCATCCTCATCATCGGCCCGAGCGCCATCACCCGAATCGACCCGACTGCTGCGTTCCGGCTGCTCGGGTTCGCCGCGTTCACCGCCGGTATCGGCTTCCTGCTCCACGAACTCGCACACAAGTTCACCGCGATGCACTTCGGCTACCCCGCCGAGTTCCGCGCCGACTACAACATGTTGCTGCTCGCCGTGTTCAGCGCGATGGTCGGCTTCCTCTTCGCGGCACCCGGCGCGGTGTACCACCCGCGGACGAGCAAGAAGGAGAGTGGTCTCATCGCCGTCGCCGGCCCGCTCACGAACGTCGCACTCGTGCTCGTGTTCTTCCCACTGCTGGCGTTCGGGGGCACGCTGGGACGGGTCGGCGCGTTCGGCGTCTTCATCAACGCCTTCCTCGCCGGGTTCAACATGATCCCCTATGGCCCCCTCGACGGACGGAAGGTGCTCAACTGGAGCAAGCCGGCGTTCGCCCTGACGTTCCTGCTCTGTGGTGGCCTCGGGTTCGCGGCCTTCTTCGGGCTGCTCCCGACGCCGTTCTGACCCGTTTATTTTTAATTCTGACAGGAGTCGTACCCCCTCCGTAGTGAGGTTTCTGTCGGGTGAGTAGTCAGTATTTCTACTCTCAGCCCCTTCTATTCTCCCATGAGTGTCAGTAGACGTACCGTGCTACGAGGGGGTGGCATCGCGACGGTGCTCTCGCTGGCCGGCTGCCTCGAAGGGTTCGCTTTCGGGGGCGGCGGCAGTCCCACCGTTTCTGGACCGACGACCAACTTCGTGTACGACCACGGCGACCTGCTGGAGGGGAACCTGTCCTTTTTCATGCAGCTCGACGGCTCGGCGCTGGGCACGACTCGTGTCCCACAGGAGACAGAGGAGAAGATCGAGGACTCGGTCGACGCGGTCGGGTCGGTCGACGAACTCCTCGCGGTCGGCTACGTGAAGACCGGCTCGAAACAGCAGGCCGGCGGGACCCTGATGGCCCGCGGGTCGGTCGACTCGGGCGCAGTGGCAACCGACCTCGTCCGCAAGGGGCTCCGTGATGCGGGTGGCCACGCCGGATACGACATCTACCGGGCGGACGTGACGGGCGGCATCGACATCGCGACCGCGGTCGCGGGCAACGCCATCGTCTACGGGGTCGGCTCCCCGGCCGTCCCGGCGGTCGACGCCGTGACGACCATGATCGACGCCGGCAGTGGGAAGGCAACCCGCCGGCTGGACGAGAGTTCGGGTGCGCGGGCGCTCGTCAACCGGTACACCTCGCGGGAGACGCCGCCGACGGGCTACTTCGTCGTCGAACTCGACGACAAGGCCGTCGACGACATGTTCCCGTCGCTCGACGCGGGCGTCAGGGACCTGTTCCGGGGGGCGCGTGCGGCCGGCTTCGCCTTCTACGTGAACGGCGGCGGCACGAACGTGGAAACTCTCTTCCTCTACGACACACCGAACGACGTGGCGGCGGGGCTCAGCGCGGTCGACGCGCTGTTCACCCGGATGGCCAGTGACGACCCGAACCTCCCGGCACCACTCGTCGGGGCCTGGAACACCAAGGTCACGAACAGCGACTCGGCGGTCGCGGTCACCTTCGGGACCGAGACGGAGTCGCTCTGGTCGCTGGTGGTCGGGCCGTTCCTCGGTCTCGCGACGGACCTGACCGACATCGACACCTCCGCGGCGCCCAACGTCGGGTTCTCGTACCGGTACCGCGACGACGCAAGGGTAACCATCACCCACGAGGCGGGTGACGCCTTCCAGGACGTGAAGGTCGTCTACACCAGCTTCGGCGAGCGGGTGACCGAGGACTGGAAGAAGAAGAAGGGCGACGTGGTCGTCGGCGACAAGTACACCACGAAGAACGGGGTCAGCTTCGACGAACCGCTCCAGGTCATCTGGTACGGCGGGAACGTCCCCATCATCATCGGACAGTACGACCCGACGGACGACGACGAGGAAGAAGCGGCGGCGGAGAGCGAGAGGGCCTGAGTACTCCTACTTCAGCGTGACCCAGGTCAGGAACACCAGTGCGACGAACTGCAGGCCGCGCAGGACCGCGACGGACTGCTGGACGGCGGCCGATTCACCGTAGAACATCTCCATACTGAAGAAGAAGTACAGTGCGGTGGCGTTCTCCAGCAGCAGTACGACGGCGAACGCGATGAGCCCGAGCGTCAGCGAGGTCTTGAACGTCCGGTAGTTCTTCACCCAGACCGCCGTCAGCACTGCCAGTAGTACCACGTTGATGCCCGCGAACGCGCTCGCGATTGCGAGTGTCTGTCCCATTGCCATAGTTAGTCCATGTGTTGGATTATCTCCTCGAACGCCTCACGGTGGTGTTCGAACTGGTCCGTGAGGAAGTACAGCGCGCCGTAGTTGTCGCCGCCTTTCTCCACGACGCTGTGGTCGAGCAGCATGTCGAGGTGGTGTCGAATCGTGTTGTAGTCCACCTCGAGGTGCTCGGAGAGCTGGTTGGCGTTTCGCGGCCGCTCCGAGAGCGCCCGGATGATACGGACGCGGTTCGTGCCGCCGCGCGTGCCAACCAGCAGGTACCACAGCGCCTTCTCCATCTATTCCTGTCTGTTGCCTGCAACACCAGCGTACTTAGTGACACCGTTACGCGCCCTCGGTGCAGCCGTCGACTCACCACCCGACCGTCTTGCTCGTCGGTCATCCCCCGACGCGCTTTCTGACCCAGCCGCTCGCGCCGCTGGGGTACGATTGTGAGTATTCCTTCGATTGGACCGCGCCGGTCCCGTCGACCGCCCGGACGACGACCTCGGTCTCGCCATCGGGCGTGAACGCGTAGCGCCACATGCGCCAGACGTCCTCGCCGGGGAGCGGGGCCGACAGCTCCGCGTCGGTCCAGGTGTCGCCGCCGTCGGTCGACACCTCGACGCGGTCGACGCCGCGGGTGCCCGCGTAGGCGTGCCCCGCGACCTCGATGGAGCCGTCGTCGAGTTCGTTGGTGGCGTGGAGCTTCGCGACCGTGTTCACGGGGCCGGTCCCGTGCCAGCCCCGCTTCTCCCAGTAGCCGTCGACCGCCTCGTCGAGGAACTCCAGTTCGGTGATCCACTTCACGTTCACCTCGCCCCAGTGCCCGGGGACGAGCAACCGGACGGGCCGGCCGTGCTGTCTCGGCAGCCCCATCCCGTTCATCCCGTAGGCGAGGAAGCCCTTCTGGAGGGCTGCGTAGGGGAACTGGACGAAGTAGCCGTCGGCCGCGCGAGCCATCACACAGCCGCAGTCGCTCGAAACCCCTGCTTCCTCGATGAGGTCGGCGATGGGGATGCCCGTCCAGAGCGCGTTGTCCATCTTGTGTCCGTTCAGGCTCTCGCCGACGCAGCGCAACGTGACGAACCGATGTTCGGGCTCGCGCCCGGTCAGTTCGTCGTAGTCGAGCGTTACCTCCTGGTCGACCGCACCGGTCACCGAGAGCGTCCAGCGCTCGGGGTCCGGCGAGGGATCGAACGAGTTGATGTCCGTCTCGTAGAACTCGCCGATGGGCGTGACGAGGCCGCCGAGGTTGGCCACCGGGAGTGACTGTGCCTCGGCGTCGTTCAGCAACGTGTCCGTCTCGACCTTCGAGGCCAGTTCCTCGGTCGCCTCGCCCGTCCGCGGGGCGCTGCCGCCGAGTACCGAGCCGACGGCGGCGTAGGCGGTGGTGCCGAGGAACACGCCGACCAGTCGTCGGCGCGCCGGGTCGGCCCGCGCGTCGGGGTGCGTGGAGTCGCCAGAGGAGGCGGGGAGGCCGAGGGTGCCCGCACCGATTACGGCGGCGGCGGAGAGCGCGCCGGCCGTCGATGGGCCAGGCGCGCCGGTCGTCGCGAGGAGGAGTGCCGCGACGAGGACCGACGTGAGGGCCGGTGCCAGCAGGGGGCTGTCGAATCGGCGTGCGAGGGCGAGCGCCAGCAGGGACGGAACTGCGAGGCCGGCGACTGCGATGGCGATAGCCAGCGCGATGTGCAGGACGTGCCCGGCCGAGCCGAGCCACAGGATGGCGTACCTGACGACGATGTCCGGGGTCGCGTTCACGACCGCGGCGTCTATCGGGGCGACGATGAACGACTGTCGCGACCAGCCCGCGAGGGCGTAGGACCCCACGACGGCGGCCACGCCGGCCAGCGCCGCGAGGGCCAGGTCGGTTCGACTCGGCTTCGATGTTCGGTCTCGCATCTCCACCTGATGGGAGGCAACAGGTGTAGAAAGGGGTTTTTCGAACTGTCACCAGAATCCTTCTAGAATTCGTCCCGGACGGACACCGGTGGGCTTTTGCGCTTCCCCGTGGCGCGAACTCGTATGACCGAGGACGAGGACGAACTCACCTACGCCGACGCCGGCGTGGACATCGAGGAGAGCGAGGCGGCGACGGCCGCGCTACTGAACGCGGTCGGCAACGTCGTCGACACCGAGTACGCGGGCCTGCTGGACATCGGCGACCAGTACCTGGGGCTGGCGACCGACGGGGTCGGGACGAAGCTGCTCGTCGCCGAAGCGCTGGGCGACTACTCCACCGTGGGAATCGACTGCATGGCGATGAACGCGAACGACCTCGTCGCCGCGGGCGTCAAGCCGGTCGCGTTCGTTGACTACCTCGCGGTCGACGAACCCACCGAAGAGTTCGCCGAACAGGTCGGTGAGGGCCTCGCCGAGGCCGCAGAGCGCGCCGGCGTTGCCCTGCTTGGTGGCGAGACCGCAGTCATGCCCGAAGTCGTCTCCGGGCTCGACCTCGCGGGCACCTGCGCGGGACTGGCGAAGAAGGGTGCCGTCTTCGACGGCGAGGCACAGGCCGGCGACAAGCTCGTCGCGTGGCCCTCCTCGGGGATTCACTCGAACGGGCTCACCCTCGCGCGCAAGGCGGTCCAGCGCGAGTACGACTACGAGGACCCGTTCCCCGCAAACGAGGACCGCACCATCGGCGAGGAGCTGCTGGAGCCGACCCGCATCTACACGGACCTGCTGGAGCCGATGCACGAACACGGCGTCCACGCGGCCGCCCACGTCACCGGCGGCGGCTGGACGAATCTCCTGCGCATGGGCGAGTTCGAGTACGATATCGAGGACCCCTTCGGCGCGCAGGCCATCTTCGGGCTCGTGCAGGACCTCGGCAACGTCTCGCCCGAGGAGATGTACCGGACCTTCAACATGGGCACCGGGTTCGTGGCGGCGGTTCCCGCAGACGAGGCCGAGGCGCTGGCGGACGCGACCGAGGACGGAAAGGTCATCGGCGAGGTCACCGAAGGTGCGAGCGTCGAGATCCGCGGCCTCTCGCTGGACTAGTTCTTCGAATCGCCGGGGAAGGCCCGCTTCAGGTAGGCCATGACGGCCCCACCCCCGACGACCAGTGCGGCTCCGAGCCCGAACAGTGGCAGGACCGCGCCGACCAGCGTCGGCGTCAGGTCACCCATGGCAGCCAGGGCGTAGAGCAGGACGAACGCGCCCCCGATGATGGTGATGCCGGCCGCGTCGCGGATGCGGTTCTCTGAGACCATATTCCGAATAACCATTGGAAATACAAAGGGTTTGGTGACGGGACGGGGCCGGGAGCGATGGTGGACTGTCTGTTCCTCCTGGCGTGCGGCTCCGCTGGCATCCGAACGGCAGTGAGGCAGGCCAGCGAGACGCTCGCGCGAGGGATGAGTACCGGAGCGAAGCGTAGCGAGGAACGGAATCGGCTGGGGAGGGTGAGGTTGTCGAGCGGTGCGGTTGCGGTCCCAGTTCCATCGTGCGAGAAGTCGTGCTGTCTCACGAGCAGTCGCCTCGAAAGCCGCTCTCACCGTCCACTCGGCCCGTTCCGTCAGCCGAATCTCCGACGACGAAATCCGGTCCAGACCCAGAAACGACCCCCTACATCACGGATTCGGCGTAGAATCGCACCAGCCGACACTCCGGGCAGACGTGCGCGACGACCGGGTTGCCCTCCATGCTCAACGCGCCCATCAGGCCGCCGCCGGCCTCGACGCGGATGTCCTCTGCACCTTCGCTGGTCCCGTACTCGGTCTCCACGAGTCCCACGTCGCAGTCCGGGCAATAATGACTCATGCAGGACGTTAGCACGCCACGAATAAAAACTTCTCAGCGGAAACGAACCCCGAAGCGCCCGGAAACCAGCGGACAGCGCGGAGTACTTTCAGTATCAGGGGGGCCTCGCTGTCAGCCCAGATGCGTCGCGATGTCGGCCTCGGTGATGATGCCGACCATCTCGCCCTCCTCCTTGACGATGACGGCGTCGTGGAGTTCGAGCAGGTTGTCGATGCTGTCGAGGGTCGCGTCCCGCCCGACCGTACTGTAGCTCTCGTTCATGACCTCGGCGACGGGGAGTTCCTCGATGTCGCGGTCCTCGCGGTGGAGCCGGATGTCGCTGTTCGAGATGAGACCGACGGGGGTGCCGCGCTCGTCGACGACGGGGAGCTGGGAGTAGCCCTGCTCGCCCATGATGTCGATGGCGCGCCCGACGCTGTCGTCCATGCGGACGAACTCCAGTTCCTCGTGCATCACGTCCTCGGCGCGCTTGATCTCGCCCTCGGCCTCGTTCAGCGCCTCGACGATGCGTCGCAACGTCGAGAGCCGGGGGTCGACGTCGCCACCCTCGATTCGGGCGATGAGCGGCTGTGAGACGTCCGCCGCGTCGGCGAGTTCGCTCTGCGTGAGGTCCAGCCCTTTCCGTCGTTCACGGAGGTCAGTCGGGGTGGGAAGTTCCATACAACCCGATAACCCCGGGTTATAAAATAAGCTTTCGGGGCGTCGCTGCTCGCGTTACTCGTCTTCGTCTTCTTCGTCGCGCTTGATGGTGTCGACGACCTTCAGGGGGACGTCCCGAAGCGCGCCGCCGACCTCGCTCTTTGCGATGCGCTTTGCGTGTTCCTCGCTGTCGGCGTTGAACACCTCCATCTCCAGGACGAGCCCGACGAGCGCCGTATCAGCTGCGATGTAGGCGGAGTCGAAGCCCTCGCCACAGGCGGGACAACCGGTGAGGCCGACGTTGACCTCGACGTAGTCCTTCCCCTCGCTGTTGAGGCGCTTGCCGGCCTCGCTCACCGCGACACCGATTGCGTCGTCGATATTGCTCACGTCGCGTACCAACCAGGCTGCTTCCATCGCAACCAGATAATTGCTCATACCCCGAACCATGGGTCCCAGCAAGGCTTGCTTTGTGGTTTGTCCTACAGTCGCTGGTGACCCCGGGCGATGAGCGGCCCGGACAGGCGCGGACCGGCCAACACCCCCCGGCGTATTATTCGTATAAGTTACGAGAATCCCGGGCGTGCCTGAGCGATGAGAGACCGAAATCCAGCCGAGATTCCCACTTCCAGTTGGATAGAAACAAAGTCGAGTTGAATCGCAAGACTGCATCGGGGTGTCTCCGGATAGCACGCCCCCGCTGGGGAGTAATACTTATATACCACCTGCGCGCTGGACTCAACCGAAGTCAGATGATCAACCGGGCCACCCAAGCCGCCCTGTTCGCACTGTACCAACTGAGTATCGCGGTCGGCATCCTCCTGATGCCGCTCGCCCTCGCGATGCGCCGGTTCGGCGTGTCGCTGCCAGTGCACAGGGTCGTCGAGACGTTCGGCGGCGCGTACGAACAGATCGGGAGCAGATAGACGAACACCACTTCTCGTGCCCCCCACTCGCCGAGCGCTAGCCGTCGGCAACGCCGCCATTTTATACCGGGGCGCGTGTTAGTGCCGACCAATGCGAACCCCACGCGCCGACGACCCCCAGATTCCGGACGCACTCTCCCTCGAACCGGTAGACCCCTACGCACCACAGGTCGGGTCGCTCCCCCAGAGCGAGTACAGCACGGAGCAGATGGAGAACGTCACCAAGACCGGGACGACCACCGTCGGCCTCACCACCGACGAGGGCGTCGTCATCGCGACCGACATGCGTGCCTCCCTTGGCGGGATGTTCGTCGCGAACAAGGACGTCCAGAAGGTCGAGCAGATCCACCCGACGGCCGCGCTCACCCTGGTCGGCAGCGTCGGCGGTGCCCAGTCGTTCATCCGGTCGCTTCGCGCCGAGGTGAACCTCTACGAGGCCCGCCGCGGCGAGGAGATGTCGATGCAGGCGCTCTCGACGCTCGCCGGGAACTTCGCCCGCGGCGGCCCGTTCTTCGCCATCAACCCCATCCTCGGTGGGGTCGACGACGACGGCCACCACGTCTACTCCATCGACCCGGCCGGCGGCGTCATGCGTGACGAGTACACCGTCACCGGCTCCGGGATGATGGTCGCCCACGGGCTGCTCGAACAGGAGTACGAGTCCGGGCTGTCGAACGAGGAGGCCAAAACCGTCGCGGCGCGTGCGGTCCGGTCGGCCGCCGAACGCGACACCGGCTCCGGCAACGGCGTGTTCCTCGCCGAGGTGACCGGTGAGGGCGTCGACATTCGTGGACACAAGGACTTCGACGAGGTCTGCTGACGGCAGCTAGCTGTCACTTTCACGGTTCACGCCCCAGAGGAACCGTTCGTAATCGTCCACGAGGTCAGGTTCGATACCCACTACCGGGTGATTCCGGTGTCCCTACCGGTATTGTACGGCCTCCCTACCGCTGTGTAACCGCCGATTCCTGGAAGTATGTCGGTAACTTCCACGAAACCGTTCTCGAGTAATCGATGTTTCTGACACGTTGAAGTTGCCCATAGGTAACCCCTCTTCCAACTTACAATTGAGCATCACCCTCAGAAGGGGGTGGGGTACGTATGACGCAACAAAACAAACCACGATTTACCCGCCGGCAGGTGCTTGCGGGACTCGGAACAATCGGTGTCGCAAGCGCAGGCGCGGGTCTCGGTACGACCGCGTTCTACAGCGACCGCGAATCACTCGAAGGCTGGCTCGAGGCCGGCCGTGTCGATCTTATCCTGGATTACCGCTCCACGTACAAGCCGTGGGAGCGCTACGACCTCCACATGGTTCCCCAGGACGAGCGACCGCCCATCGTGCGTGACACTGATGGAATGACCTACGAGCTCTCCGCCTGTCCGTCGGTCCGGTACGACGAGGACGGTGAGTCTCTCACGCACGACGACTGGGCAGCACTGGTCACCCAGAAGGGTCGCTGGGCCGACTTTACGTTCGAAGAGACCGACTTCACCGTCGATCCGTGCAAGGTCGAGGATGCGACGGACATGAAAGAGATCATCGAGGAATTCGCGGTAATCCAGAGCGAAGGTCAGGACACTGTCTTCGTGGACCCCGACATGCCCGGCTACGTTGACGGGCAGGACAACGGTGATAACGAGCCGGTGATGTTCATCGACCTCGACGACATCAAACCCTACGACGAGGGTGAGACCACGTTCAGTCTCCACCTTTGTGGCAACCCGTCGTTCCTCTCGGCACGCCTTGGCGATATGCTTGACCTCGAGGACGAAGACGGGACGGAGAACCCCATCGAACCGGAACTCGAAGCAGGCGAACCCGTCGCAGCGGGCCGACCGGACGACAGCATCTGGAACGGTGGCGAACTGGCCGACTACCTGTACGTCATCGTCTCTGTTGACAACGACTGCGACAACCGGACCGCGAACAGTATCCTGTCTGATCCCGACGTGGACGACGCGCAGAACGGCCTCAGCGTCGACGAAGACTTCGCGGTCATCAACGAGAACGTCCTCTACGCAGGGTCGCTCGCGGGTTGGAAGGACCTCCTCGAGGACGGGTTCGAACTCCCGCCATCAGGCCCCGGCGGCGTTGGCTCCGAGGAAGTGAACGGAACCAACAGCACCTTGATCACGCCTACCAGCAATGGTACCACGGCAGACGCCATCTACAAGGGGAACTTCACCGGTCAAGCTGGCGGTCAGGTCAACCAGTGTATCGAGTTCGTGCTCGAAGAGTGTGATGAAGAAGATCTCGAGGTTCTGTCCCCGCTGTTGGACGGGCTCTCTGGATTCTGCTACGACGGACCCATCCCCGAGGGGACCACCCACGTCGTGTTGAAGGCGGGTATCGGCTGCTACCTCGCAGAGGTCGACGAGACCACGACCGAAATCTGTCTCGTCGAACCCGATATGCACGAACCCAACGAATTCGGGGAGATCAGCAACGCCACGTTCTTCAAGTGTGAAGACGGGAATGGTCCCGCACCGCCGCCAGCGGGTGGACCCGGCGGAGAGTGCCCCAAGCCCGGGGCACACTGCTACGTGATGGAGTGGTACCTCCCGTGCAAGGAGAACGACCCGGACCGGCTGGGCTTCACCGACCTGCCGGTGTACAACGCCATCGACCAGGACGGCGGTCCCATCATGGAACAGGACGGCGACACCGACGGGCAGGACGACGAGAGCCGTCTGAGCTTCAACGACGAACTGCGCCAGCGCGGCTTCGTCCAGAACGGCAACACCATCGATGTGAACGTCACGCAGACCGACTCGTGCCACTTCACCATCGTGTTCGAGGCGGAACAGTGCCGCCACAACACGGACACCGACATCGACATCGAAGGCGAGTGCAAGAGCGACTTCGAGACCGACGCGGACGACTGGACCGCATCGTGTCCGTTCGATGACCACGACGCGAAAGCGTCGTTCAACTCCAACGGGTTGCTCCACCACATCGAGACCGGCGGGAACCCCGGCGGCTACGTCTTCGTGAACCCGTTCGACTGCCTCGTCTGGGGTGACGAGGTACCGATACAGACCGAGAACCTCGCCCCCATCGACGGCGCTATCTGGGCCGTCCAGAACGACCCAGAGTCGTGCTTCCTCGGCGACAAGAGCGCGTTCGTCGGCGGGACGCTGGCGTACGACCTCCAGCGGACCGACTTCAACGGCATGGAACCCGGATTCACCGCGAACAACGAGGTCCAGGAGTACGACGTCATCATCGAGGGCAGTGCAGGAAGCCTGTTCTACAGCGGGTTCACGTTACCCACCGAGTGGACCACCCACACGGTGGACCTGATCCCCGAGAACTGGTCGTTCCACCCGGCTGGACCCCACGCGCTGACGACCGGGTCCCCAGCGACCATGCAGCAATTCGTCGACGTGCTCAGCGACGTGACGGCACTGAACATCCGGCTCTGCTCGGTCTTCGAGTTGCTCCACATGAAGGAGAACGAAGAGGTCAGCATCCAGACGCCGTCTGTCCCGAAGTGCTGCCTGGACAACGTCTGCCTGAACCTCCCCACCAACGGGTGAGGTGCTGGCGGCGTCTATCAGCACGCGACGACGGCCGACCCTGACCGGATTTCGGCCTGTTGGGTGAGCTGGAATCGTCCCGGCTACCCGTCGCACAGGAACCGACACCCCGCTCGGTCGAAGCGCGGGGTCGAACGACCACGACCACCTTTTTCGAATGCTGTTCTGGAGAGTGTAAAAGACAGGCTGCCCTTGTGAGCGGCCGGGACAGAGTGCGCGATGCTGGGACATCAGTATATATCGTTCACCCTGACAACTCTGGGTTCCTAACGTTCGACAAGCCCCGAAAATGAGCGGGCGGAGCCACCCTCACCTGCCGTCCCCTCTCCCGTCAGCTAACGAGGGTTTTCTTTCACCCGATATCGATTAAGATTCACTTCTGTGCTGTCGGGGCTACGCTTAGGTAACCCCTCATACGGCCAATAGAAATCCAGACACCCCGTGGGGTATGGGGGTCACCTGACATCATGAAAACTAACCTTTCCCGCCGGCAGGTGCTGGCAGGGCTCGGAACGATCGGCGTCGCGAGCGCAGGTGCCGGACTCGGCACGACCGCATTCTACAGCGACAGAGAAGCACTCGAAGGCTGGCTCGAGGCCGGCCGGGTCGACCTCAGACTCGACTACCGCTCCACGTACAAGCCGTGGGAGCGCTACGACCTGCACAACGTGCCGCTCGAAGCGCGCCCACCCATCGTCGCGGGTACCGACGGTATGGCGTACGAGATAGCCGCCGCACCGGCGATCCGTAACGTCGACACGGGCGAGGCACCCACCCACGAGCAGTGGGGGAGACTCGTCTCGGGACAGACCGACGTTCCAGCCGCCTGTGTCCCGGACGACGCACGGGACATCTCGCAGTACCTCCCGGAGGGCTTCGAGACCGAGAACAGCGGCACCCTCGAAGAACCGGGCGTGTACTATCCGGGCTACGTCGATGGCCCGACGGGCATGTTCGTCATGCTCGACGACATCAAGCCCTACGACGAGGGCGAGACGACGTTCAGTCTCCACCTCTGTGGCAACCCGTCGTACATCACCGCCTCGCTGGCCGATATGCTCGACCTCGAGGACGAAGATGGGACGGAGAACCCCATCGAGCCCGAGCTCGAAGCCGGTGAACCCGCGGCCGGTGACCGCTCCGAGGACGAGGAAGCCATCTGGAACGGCGGCGAACTCGGCGACTACCTGTACGTCGTCGTCTCGACCGACTCCGACTGTGACAACCTGACCGCGAACACCATCTTCGGGGCACCCGACGAGGACGACCTGAACTTCGAGAACGGCATCAGTCTCGACCCCGACTTCGACATCGTCGACGAGAACATCCTCTACGCCGGCTCGCTCGCGGGCTGGAAGCAACTCCTCGAGGCGGGCTACGAACTCCCGCCCTCGGGCGCAGGTGGCGTGGGCACCAACGGCATGCAACCAGGCATGGTCACTCCGGTCATCCAGCCGGCGAACGGCTCCACCGTCGAGGCCATCTACCAGGGTGACTTCACCGGCGGGCCGGGCGGCCAGCTCAACCAGTGTATCAGCCACCTCCCCGAGGACTGTGAGGACGCAGAGCTCACCGGATTGGTCTCCGGACTCAGCGGGTTCTGTTACGACGGCGAGATACCCGAGGGAACGACCCACGTCGTGCTCAAGGCCGGCATCGGCTGCTACCTCGCGGAGGTGGACGAGGGTACGACCGAGATCTGTCTGGTCGACCCTGAGCTGAATCCGAACCAGTTCGGTGAAATCAGCAACGCCACGTTCTTCGAGTGCTTCGAAGACGAGTTCGACCCGGACCCGGAGGGCGAACCCGACCCCGGCGACTGCTTCGTCCCGGGCGCGCACTGCTACGCGATGGAGTGGTACCTCCCGTGCAAGGAGAACGACCCGGACCGGCTGGGCTTCACCGACCTGCCGGTGTACAACGCCATCGACCAGGACGGTAACCCCATCGAAGAGCAGGACATGGACACCGACGGCCAGGCCGGCGAGAGCCGCCTGAGCTTCAACGACGAACTGCGCCAGCGCGGCTTCGTCGACGGCGACGCGACCATCGACGTGAACGTCACGCAGACCGACTCGTGCCACTTCACCATCGAGTTCGAAGCGGTCCAGTGCCGCCACAACACGCGGCCCGTCGACGAAGAAGAGGTCCCGGTCGAACCGATCGACATCGAGTGAGCACGTTTCGCGTCGAGACGTCCCTCACCCTGGACCGGTAGTCGGGTGGACACGCCGTCCACCTCGCTGTTCTGTCCGCCCTTTTTTATACGAACCCGCCGAAATCCACGGCAATGAAGACCATCAAGGACAGCGTCCACGACCACATCGAGGTGGACGGTGTGGCGCGGGCGCTGCTCGATACGCCGGAGATGCAGCGACTCCGGCACATCACGCAGCTCGGCACCGCCTCGCTGGTCTACCCGTCGGCGAACCACACACGCTTCGAGCACTCGCTGGGGGTGTACCACAACGCCTGCGAGGCGCTGGACCACCTCGGTATCGAGGGGGAGAACGCGGAGAAGATCCGTGCGGCCGCAATCCTCCACGACGTGGGCCACGGCCCGTTCTCCCACAACCTGGAGCCGCTGACCCAGCGCCGGACCGGGAAGTACCACGACGACGTCCACGAGCTGTTCGAACGCGGGGCCGTCGGGGAGGTCCTTCGCGAGCACGACATCGCCCCCCACGAAATCGCCGACCTCGTCGCCGGTGACGGGAAGTACGGGCAGATCGTCTCCGGCGAACTCGACGTGGACCGGATGGACTACCTGGTGCGTGATGCTCATCACACGGGTGTTCCCTACGGGACCATCGACCACGCACGCCTGCTGCGCGAACTCACCTTCGCCGACGGCGAGCTGGTGCTCGACGAGGGGAACGTCCAGACCGCCGAGAGCCTGCTCGTCGCGCGGGCCCTGATGACGCCGACGGTGTACGGCCACCACGTCGCGCGTATCTCGAAGGCGATGCTCCGGCAAGCGGGCGAGCGACTGCTGGAGACCACGGAGACGACTGCCGAGGAACTTCGACGCATGGACGACCACGACCTGCTCTACACGCTGCGTAACACGGAGAGTACCGCCGAACTCGCCCGGCGGTTCGACCACCGCGACCTGTTCAAGCGCGCGGTGTGGGCCGAGTACGAGGACGTGCCGGAGTCGCTGCTCGCGGCCACCCACGAGGACATCCGGGGCTGGGAACTCGAACTCGCGGACAGGGCCGGCCTCCCGGCGGGACAGGTCATCCTCGACGTGCCCGGTGAGCCCTCGATGACGGAGTCTTCGACCAGGGTCCTCGTCAACGGCGAGGCCCGGCGGCTCGACGAGCAGTCACCCCTGGTGCAGGCGCTCCAGTCCGCCCAGAAGGCCCAGTGGCGACTCGGTGTGTACGCGCCAGAGGAGGCGACCGACCAGGTCCGAAGTGCGGTCGTCAGGACGCTCGATATCGAAGAGAGCGCGCTCGTCTCGGAGGTCGGGGCGGGACTGCACGCGACGCTCGACCAGTTCGCGGAGGAACCATGATTCTGGAAGGGACCATCCTCGCGGGGGACGAGTTCGAGCCGGTCGAGGGCCGCGTCGTCGTCGAAGACGGCGAGGTACAGGCCGTCGAAGAAGCGCCGGTCGAGAGCGACGATATCGTCCTTCCGGCGTTCGTCAACGCCCACACTCACATCGGGGACTCCATCGCGAAGGAGGCCGGCGGCGGTCTCTCGCTCGAAGAACTCGTCGCGCCACCGGACGGGCTCAAACACCGGCTCCTCAGACAGACGAGCTACGAGGAGAAGGTCGCGGCGATGCGCCGGTCGCTCCAGTTCATGCAGTCGGGTGGAACCGCGACCTGCGTGGAGTTCCGCGAGGGCGGCGTCGAGGGCGTCCGGGCCATCCGCGAGGCTGCGGATGGGCTCGACATCGACCCGGTCGTGCTCGGGCGGGAGACCATCGATGCGATGCGACTCGACGACGCCGATGGCTTCGGGGCCTCGGGCGCGAACGACGCCGAGTTCGGCGAGGAACGGGCGGCGACGGCCGAGGAAGGCAAGCTGTTCGGTATCCACGCCGGCGAGGCCGACCCCTCCGACATCGACCCGGCGATGGACCTCGACCCGGACTTCCTCGTTCACATGTGCCATCCAGAGCCGCGCCACCTCGACCGCGTCGCCGAGGCGGGCACGCCCATCGCGGTCTGCCCGCGCTCGAACCTCGTCACCGATGTGGGGCTCCCGCCCATCAGGGAGTGGCTCGACCGCACCACAGTTGCGCTCGGCACCGACAACGTGATGCTCAACTCGCCGTCGATGTTCCGCGAGATGGAGTTCACCGCGAAGCTGTGCGACGTGACCGCGACGGAGGTACTGCGGATGGCCACGCTCTCGGGGGCCGAACTGGCCGGGCTGAACTACGGCTGCATCGAGCCCGGGCGGGAGGCGAAGCTGCTCGTCCTCGACGGCGACTCCGACAACCTGGCAGGTGTTCGCGACCCCGTCCGGGCGGTCGTCCGGCGTGCAGAGACCAGCGACGTGGCCCGGGTCGTGCTCTGAACAGTACCCGTTCTGGGGGGTACAACTAAAGCCCCCGCCCAGCCTACGTGGTAGCATACCGCATGTACGACCGTATCCTCGTCCCGACCGACGGCTCACAGGGGGTCGAGCGTGCCATCCGGCACGCGATAGACCTCGCGGCCGCCCACGGTTCGACACTCCACGCTGTGTACGTCCTGAACTCCGCGAGCTACGGCGGGGTCCCCATCGAGACATCGTGGGAGGGCCTGCACGACATGCTCCAGCAGGAGGGCGAGCACGCCATCGAGCGGGTGCGAACCCTCGCCGAACCCGCGGAGATACCCGTCGTCGGGACCATCCTCGAAGGCTCCCCGAGCAAGGAGGTGGTCCGCTACGCCGAGGAGAACGACTGCGACCTCGTCGTGATGGGCACCCACGGCCGCGGGGGAATCGACCGATTGCTCCTGGGGAGCGTCGCCGAGCGCGTCGTCCGGTCGTCGGCCGTGCCGGTGCTGACGGTACAGGTCGGCGAACAGGAGTGACTCGCATGTCCCGTTCGTGCCGACGCCGCAAGGCCCATACTCGCACACCGCGAGGGTAGTGCAATGATGGACATCGGCGACAAGGTGGTCGCACTGGCCGCCATCGCTTTCATCAACGCGATGTTCGCACTGGTCATCCCGTGGATGGCCATGTTCGCGGCCATCGTCTCGCTCCCGCTAGTGGCGGCCATCATCTTCCGGTAGGGACGAGTGGGTGCGCTCGGTCGACCAGTCTATTCGGCCGGTCGCAGGTGTTCACAGTCGCCCGCACTGACGCGAGTGATGTCGTCGCCGGTGTCGACGAGGAGCGTCCCCGGGAACGCCACGTCGACCGCGTCGCCGATTACCTCGCCACCCGGGGTCTCGACTCGCACCCGCTGACCGAGCGTCAGCGAGGCATCGCGCCACGCCGGCAGGATAGCGTCGGTGTCGCCCACGAGGTCGTGGAACGATTCGAGCACGCGCTGGAGGAAGTTGCGTCGGTCCACGTCACCGACGAGGTCGCGAACCGTCGTCGCGGTCTCGGGGAGGTCCGCCGCGGCGACGTTGACGTTGACGCCGATACCGACGACGACCCAGGAGACGCGGTCGGCCTCGCCCTCCATCTCGGTGAGGATACCCGAGAGTTTCTTCTGGGTACCGTTCGCTTCGACGTTCGCGAGCACACCGTCGGACGAGTCCGACGAGCCCTCGTTCGCTACGCTCACGAGGACGTCGTTCGGCCACTTGATGCCCGCATCGACGCCGGCTTCACGTGCAGCACGGGTGACTGCGACCGCGGCGGCGAGCGTGAGAATCGGGACCTGCGCCGGGGGAATCTCCGGGCGGAGGACGACCGACGCCCAGACGCCGCCGCTGGGGGCGCTCCACTCCCGGTCGAGTCGGCCGCGCCCGCCGGTCTGCTCGTCGGCGACGACCACGACGTTGGACTCGCCCTCACCGGCGAGTTCGCGGGCGCGCCGGTTTGTCGAGTCGATGCTGTCGTGGTACTCTATCTCGTAGGGGGCGTCGAGGCCGTACTCGATGGCCAGCCCGCCGTACTCCGGCACCCCGGTGAGGGCGTACCCGCCGTCACCACTCTCGACGTCGAACCCGGCCTCGCGGAGGGCTTCGACGTGCTTCCAGACCGCCGCGCGGGAGACACCGAGTTCTTCCGCGAGCGCCGGCCCGGAGATAGGGCCGTCCGCGAGCGCGTCGAGCACCGCACGTCTCGTCTCGTTCATGCCCGGTGGTAGGCCGGCCGCCGTCTTGAAACCGTTCGAAGGCGATTCCGAGCGCTGTCGAGTGTCGCCGTCAGTGAAAAACGAAGACCGGGTCAGTTCCCGCGGATCTCGCGGAGCTTCTCACGGCCGTCCGCGATGAGTTCGTCGAGGTACTCCGCGAGCGTGTTCTTGGCGTCCGCCGGGTGCAACTCGCCCGATTCGAGATCGGCTTCGAGGGAGTCGTAGTCGTCGTAGACGAGGTCGCCGCCGTACTTCTCGGGGCGCTCGACCGTGACGGACTCGAAGCGCGGGAAGACGTGGTACCGGAACAGTTCGAGCACCGGGTTGTAGCGCTCGTTCCCGTCGTCGTCCGGTTCGGGCTCCGCGGTCGGCGGGCAGTACGCGGAGTTGACCTTGTCCTTGAGGTCCTCGGAGGAGTCCTCCATGGAGATGGTGACGCCCTTCGAGGAGGACATCTTGCCGACGCCAGTCTCGAGGTCGGCGAGGATGGGCGTGTGCAGGCACGGGCGGGTGTCGTACACGAGATTCGGCATCTCCTCGCGGTGGAGCATGTGGACCTTGCGCTGGTCCAGCCCGCCGACGGCGAGGTCGAGGTCGAGGTACTCGATGTCGAGCGCCTGCATCAGCGGGTAGACGACGTGGCTGACCTTCGCGGTCTCGCCCGACTGCAGTTCGGCCATCGCACGCTGGGCGCGGTTCAGGCTCGTGCTGAGCTCGAGCTCGTGGAGGTCCAGCACGTAGTCCTCGTCGAGCTGGAACTCGCTGCCGTAGACGAACTCGGTCTGTTCCTCGTCGAGGCCGTACGCGAGGAACTGCGCGCGCATTTGCTCGGCGGTGTCACGAATCTCCTCGAAGGTGCCCTTCCCGTTGAGGTAGGCGTGCACGTCCGCGAGCAGGATGACGACCTCGAATCCGGCGTCCTGGAGGTCGATGAGCTTGTTCGCGGTGAGGAGGTGCCCGACGTGGAGCACGCCGGAGGGTTCGTAGCCGACGTAGACCCGCTTGTCTGTGGGGTCCTCGGCCAGTTCGCGAACCTCCTCCTCCGTGATGACCTCCTCGGTGTTCCGAGTGATCAACTCGTAGGTGTCCATACGGAGAGAATTTCGCCCGGAGGCTTTGAAGGTTTTCTACCTGTGTCACCGCTTCAGAACGGGGTGGTAACCGACTCAGAACGGTTTGAAGACGTTCTCGACCGAGTCACGGACCGACCCGGCGATGTGACCGCTCGCCGCGCCGAACCCCGCGCCGATGCCGGACCCCACCGGGCCGAGCGGGCTTCCGATGGTCGCACCGATCTCTGCACCCTTCTTCGCGCCCTCTTTGGCGTGCGTGTTCTTGCGCATGCAGGGAGGCTTGAGTGGATTCATCGTGTCATCTCGCGGTAGGACGGCCACTCATAAAAATCCGAACCCGCCCCGGTCCCGCTGGGTCTCTCGTCGAGTGCTCACCGGCGTCGTGTCACCCCGCCGAGTTACATCGGTGTTAGCAGGTTGTAATCGATGCCATCTGGTTGCATTCATGTCCGCTGAATTATAAGTCGGTTCGGCATCGTACTAGGTTACGTGATGAAACTCAGAACGGTTTCGACCGACGGCTCGACCGATGCAGCAACCGACCGCGTCCACCGGGAGGTGGCCTGAGATGGCGCTCGAACTCACCGGCTCGGCAGGTCTCGCCCTGCTCGCCGCCCGCGTCCTCGTGGGTGGCGTGCTCGCCTTTATGGGGCTCAACCACTTCATGCAAACCGAAGACATGGCCGGGTATGCACAGATGAAGGGCGTGCCAGCACCGACGCTCGCGGTCACGGTATCGGGCGGGATGCTCGTCTTCGGCGGCCTGAGCATCGTCCTCGGCGCGTACGCCGCCATCGGGGCGGGCGCACTGGCGCTGTTCCTGCTGGTGACGACGCCGATGATGCACGACTTCTGGACGATGGACGACCCCGAACAGCAACAGAGCGAGATGATCAACTTCCTGAAGAACGTCGGCCTGCTGGGCGCGGTCCTCGCGTTCCTGGTGCTCGCCGGGACCCAGTGGCCGTACGCCGTCGGGGTGGGCCTGTAAGATGGAGATCGACCCCGCCGAGGTGGATGGCTCGCTCTACCGGACACTCTCCGGGTCCGTGGTCCCCCGGCCCATCGCCTGGGTCAGCACGACCAGTGAGGACGGCGTCGACAACCTCGCGCCGTTCTCCTTCTTCACGGTCGCGGCTATCGACCCGCCCATCCTGGTGTTCGCGCCGGTCGACGGGCCCGACGGCCTGAAGGACACCCCGCGGAACGTCCGCGACACCGGGGAACTCGTGGTCAACATCGTGACCGACGACACCGTCGAGGCGATGAACCAGACGGCCGCGACCCTGCCCGCCGACGAGAGCGAGTTCGACCAGTCGGGCGCGACCCGTGCCGAATCGACGCGCGTCTCGCCCCCGCGAGTGGCGGAGTCACCCATCGCGTTCGAGTGCGAACTGTACGACCTGCAGGACGTGGGGAGTTCGAGCCTGATACTCGCGGAGGTCGTCTACGTCCACGTCGCCGACGCGGTGACGACCGACGGGAAGGTCGACGTGGAGAAGCTGGACGCCGTAGGTCGCATGGCGGGCTCGTGGTACGCGAGCACCGACGACCGGTTCTCGCTGGAGCGACCGCCGTAGTTCCCTGTTTTCGAACCCTCACTCCGGCCCGAGCAGGATGTCCTGGATGTTCGAGAGCGCTCGCTGGCAGACAGGCACGTACCCCGCCGCC
Organism: Haloarchaeobius pelagicus; assembly: GCF_051207375.1. Lineage (NCBI taxonomy): Archaea > Methanobacteriati > Methanobacteriota > Halobacteria > Halobacteriales > Halorubellaceae > Haloarchaeobius > Haloarchaeobius pelagicus. The sequence continues at coordinate 1,629,708 of NZ_JBPJZD010000001.1, forward strand.
AGCAGTGGCACCTCGAAGACGACCCGACAGCGCTCCTCCCCCAGGTACTCCACCCGGTGGCCGGTCGCCGGGATGCCCGCCACGTCCCAGGTCCAGCGCTCGCCGTCGGAGAAGGTCACCTCGAAGGGGACCCAGAAGCTGCCGACGATTCGCACCTTCCCCTCGTCGCCGGCCCCGATGAACCGGTCCGGTGCCTCGACGTCGGTGACGGTCGGCCCCCAGTCGGGCCAGCGCCACGTATCCGTGAGCAGTTCCCACGCGAGCATCCGGTCCACCGGCAGGTCCCGGCCGACCTCCAGCCGCCGACCGTCCGGGGTCTGGGCGAGTCGGACCTGTGGCTGTGACTGCATGTGACAATATTTGTCACACTTCGGATTAAGGCTACCGTCGGGTGATTTCGCGTCACCCGGTTGACGTACGGGGCCGGTATATTCAACTAGGCCGCGTTCTTGGCTCAGGACAACGAATGATAACCGTCGAGGACCTCCGCAAATCGTACGACGGGTTCGTGGCCGTCGACGGCAGTTCCTTCACCATCGACCGGGGCGAGGTCTTCGGCGTCGTCGGGCCGAACGGTGCGGGAAAGACGACGACGTTGAAGATGCTCGCCGGCCTCATCGAGCCGACGAGCGGCCACATCTCGATCGCCGGCCACCCCGCCGGCGACACCGACATGCGTCGGAATCTCGGCTTCCTCCCCGAAGAGTCGCCGCTCTACGAGGAGATGACGGCACACTCCTATCTCGAGTTCTTCGCCGACCTCTACGACGTCCCCAGCGACGTGGCAACAGAGCGCATCACGACCGCGCTGGACCGCCTCGACCTCGAACACCGCGACCGGCGCATCGGCGACATGTCCAAGGGGATGAAGCGCAAGGTCGCCATCGCCCGGTCCCTCGTCAACGACCCGGACGTGCTCATCTACGACGAGCCCGCATCGGGACTCGACCCCCTCACGACGAACTACATCATCGAGTTCACCGAACAGCTCGCCGCCCAGGGCAAGACCATCGTCTTCTCCGCGCACAACCTCTACCACGTCGAGAGCATCTGCGACCGCGTCATCGTGATGAACCACGGCGACATCATCGCCCGCGGCAGCCTCGAAGAGATCCGCCAGGAGCACGGCCGGACCGCGTACCACGTGTTCACCGACGTTCGTGTCGGCGACGGCGAGCGCGTCGGTGACGGCCGGTTCGAGACGGTCGTCTCGGACATGGACGCCGTCGAACGGCTCCGATCGCAGGCGACGAGCCGGGGTGGCTCCATCGTCGACTTACAGACGAAGAACCCGAGCCTGGAGGACATCTTCCTCGACATCGCCGGCGAGACGCCCGAGGAGGCCCGTGAGGCGGAGCAGGACCGGACCCTCGGGGAGGCCGAGACGTGAGCAGGCGCGGCCTCGACCGCGTCCTCTCGCTCCGCAAGACCCTGCGCATCGCTCGCTGGGAGGTCGCCCGTAGCGCCGGCAGCCTCGACCGCCAGACGGTCGCGCTCGCGCTCGTTCTGGTGGCCGTCGGCGCAATCGTCGGGCCGACCGTCGTCGCACAGGGCCCGGGCCTCGACGACGGTATCTACCGGGTCGGCGTCGAGGAGGACTCGCCCTACCACGACGTGGTCACGAACACCAGCCAGTTCGTGGCCAGACCGGACGACGCCAGCGCGGCCGCCCTGAAATCGGGCGAGATAGACATCCTGATTCCCGAACGGGGTGAGCCCATCCCCAGACCGACCCGGAAGGGCCAGGCCGCCTATGCGGAGTTCCGGACGGCGGTCCAGGAGTACAACGACCGGCTGATGGGCACCGAGTCGAACCAGAGCGCCGCGTTCCCGGTCGACGTCTCGCTCCAGTACGAGAGCCGCGCCGGCAGCGCCCTCACCGGCGGTACCGGGGGCGGTGACAGAACGGGCGATGGCGGCGGAACCGGTGGCGACGGCGGCACCGGGAGTGCAGCAGGTGGCGGAAGCGACGGCGGCCAGGCAGCGGGCGGCGACGACGGGCAGGTCCGAGCTCCGCAGCTCGGCGGCTCGGCCATCGTCAGTGGCTCGACCTCGGGCTCGCCGAGCAACATCAGCCCGCCGTTTCCGTTCGCCTCGCTGGTGCTCGCGTTCCTGTTCATCGTCCCGATGAACTTCATCATCCAGGCGTACGGCAGCACCATCATCAACGAGCGCATCAACCGTCGCGGCGAGTTGATGCTGGTCTCCCCGGTCTCGCGCCGGGACATCATCGCGGGCAAGACCCTGCCCTACCTCGCGGCGCTGCTCGTCATCACGGTCGCCATCGCCATCCTCATCGGCGGGACCGCGGTGTCGGTGGCAGCTGTCCTGCCCATCGCGCTCCTGTTCCTGTCGGCGACGTTCGTCGGCGGGATGTTCGCGCGGTCGTTCAAGGAACTCACCTTCGTCACCATCAGCGTCTCCGTGTTCATGACCTCGTACGTGTTCGTGCCGGCCATCTTCACGGACGTGACGCCCATCGCGCTCATCTCGCCGCTGACGCTGGTCGTGATGGACCTGCAGAACGAGGCGGTGACGCTCGGAGAGTACGCCTTCTCGACGCTCCCGTTCTACCTGACCGCGCTCGCCCTGTTCACCTTCGGTGCGGGCACCTACCGCGAAGAGGACATGTTCAGCCAGCGCCCGGTCCACCAGAAGGCGCTCGACGCCATCGCGACCCGGGTCCGGAACAAGCGGACGGTCGCGCTCGTCACCGCGCTGTTCCTCCCGTTCGTCTTCGTCGCCGAGTTGCTCGCCATCGCGGTGCTGTTCATCGTCCCGGAGGCCCTCTCGGTGCCGGTGCTGTTCGCCGCCATCGCCCTCATCGAGGAGACCGCGAAGAGCATCCACGTCTACGCCGGGTTCGAGTACGCGCGCTTCGAGCGCTCGCCGAAGACCGCGGTCGTGCTCGGGCTGGTGAGCGGGGCTGCCTTCTTCGTCGCGGAGAAGCTCACCCTGCTGGTCCAGCTGGTCCAGTTACAAGAGCTTACGCTCGGCCAGCGGGCGTACCCAGAGGCCGCGGCGACCGACCCCGTCGTCGTCCTCGGCCTGCTCTTGCTCCCGCTGGGGCTCCACACCGTCACCGCGACCATCTCCGCGCTCGGCGCGCAGCGCTCGAAGCGCACGTACGCGGCCGCCTTCCTGCTGGCGGTCGTGGTCCACGTGGCGTACAACATGGGGGTGACCCAGCTTGTCCCGTGAGCCACCCCGTCCCGAACACGGGACCTCGGCGGCCGAGCGCGAGAGTGAGTCCCGGAGCGGTGCCTCGTGGCGCGCCCGACTCACCATCGCGCGCCGGGAGATCGGCTCGCTCCGGAGCGAGAAGACCATCGTCCTCGCGTTGCTCATCCAGCTGTTCGTGGCGACGTTCTCCTCGTTCCTCGTCGTCGGGCTGGTGTCGCTGTACGACCCCGGGTCGGTCGAGGGGTACGAACTCGACATGGCCGTGACCGGCAACGCCTCCGACGAGGTCATGCAGGCGGTCCGCCAGCAGAGCGGTATCTCCCCGACCAGATACGCCACGGCCGCGGACGCCCGGGCGGATTTCCAGGACCGGCGGGTCGACGCGGTGATGGTCGCCACACAGGGTGAGGACGGGACGGTGTACGTCACGACCAGCGTCCCGAAGGAGAACCTGCGGACGACCATCATCGTCGTCCAGGTCCGGGACACGCTGGAGTCGATGGAGGAGAACCTCCGGCGGGACTACCGCGGGTCGCTCGAACACACCGTGCTCGAAGTGCCCCAGAAACGCGGCTCCAGTCCGTACTTCGGGTTCACCTACACCGTGCTGGTACCCCTGCTGATGTTCCTCCCCGTGTTCATCAGCGGCTCCATCGCGGTCGACTCGCTGACCGAGGAGATGCAACGCGGGACCCTCGAACTCCTCCGCGTGGCACCCGTCTCGCTGGCCGACATCGTCGATGCCAAACTGCTCGCGACCGCGGTGCTCGCACCCCTGCAGGCCGCGGTCTGGCTCTTGTTGCTGTGGGTCAATGGGACGAACATCGCGAACTGGCCGATGCTGGTGGCGATGGTCGCCGGGCTGTCGTTCACCGTCGTCACGGTCGGGCTGACCATCGCACTGCTTTCCTCCGACCGCCGGCAGGCCCAGTTCCTCTACTCGACGGGGGTGCTGGGGGCGATCACGGTCACCGGCCTGTTGCCGGAACACCCGGCGAACACCATCGCCAGGCTCGCCATCGGCAGTGCTGGGCCGTTCACCTGGGGCTTCGCGGTGGGGTACGTCCTGCTCGGGGTGGTGACCTATCTCGGGATGCGCGTCGGGATGCGGTACGTGAACGCCGAGTCGGTCTGACCGGGTGGATTCTTGCTGCGACGCAGCGTGCTGCAGCCATGGACCCACGCATGACCATCGTGACGCTCGGGGTCGACGACCTCGACGCCGCCATCGAGTTCTATCGTGACGGCCTCGGTTTCCCGATTCGAGACCGGAACCCGGACGACGACATCGCCTTCTTCACGCTCGACGGAACCTGGCTCGCGCTGTACCCGTGGGACGCGCTGGCCGAGGACGCGACGGTCCCGGCTGAGGGGGACGGGTTCTCGGGCGTGACCCTCGCCCACAACGTTCCAGACTCTGCCGAGGTCGACGCGGTACTGAGCGAGGCGGTGGCGGCCGGTGCGGACCTCGTCAAACCCGCACAGGACACGTTCTGGGGTGGGTACTCGGGATACTTCGCCGACCTGGATGGGCACCTCTGGGAGGTGGCGTCACCGGTACTCGATGGGATGTGACTACAGCGACCGCATCACTAGCGGGACGCCCAGCGTCCCCATCCCGATGATGACCAGGGCGTAGAACGCGTACAGTCCCCAGAACTGTAACGACGGGAGCGGATCCCACCCATCGTCGTGGTACCGGAACACGTCGTAGGTCACGCTCTCGCGGAGGGTCTCGCCATCGGTCGTCTCGACGACGACCGTGATGGTCCGGTTCCCCTCCTGCATGAACCGGTAGTTGGCCTCGGTTCCGGTGGCGGTGGACCCATCGGGGAACTGCCATGTGACCGACTCGATATCGGCACCGGCGACACTCACGCTGAAGTTCTCGCTGTAGTTGTAGACGGCCGTCTCGGGGCCGTGGACGACGACGTCGGGCGACCCGGACTCGTTCTCCTGGAGACTGACCGACCCAGATTCGGCCGCCGCGGGGGCGGCGAACAGGAGGCAGACCAGGGCGACGACCGCGACTGCGAGGTGGAGGGCACGCATATTTCACCCAAATCACGTCGGATACTTAATCAATCTGGCGATGTTTTTCACCCCGGGGGCCGTCGCCCCGTCCATGGAGTACACGACACTGGGTGACACCGGTATGGAGGTCAGCCGAATCTGTCTCGGGTGCATGAGCTTCGGGACCTCGGACTGGCGCGACTGGGTCCTCGACGAGGAGGAGGGCATCGAACTCGTGAACCGGGCACTCGACCTCGGTATCAACTTCTTCGACACCGCGAACATGTACTCGGACGGCGAGTCCGAGCGCGTCCTCGGGAAGGCCCTGGAGGGTCAGCGCGACGAGGCCGTCGTCGCCACCAAGTGCTACTTCCAGATGGACGAGGACGACCCGAACTCGGGTGGACTCTCCCGGAAGGCCATCGAACAGGCGCTGGAGGGGTCGCTGGACCGGTTGGGCATGGACACCATCGACCTCTACCAGATTCACCGCTGGGATTACGACACACCCATCCAGCAGACCATGCGCGCGCTCGACGATGCGGTCCGCCGCGGGAAGGTCCGGTACCTCGGCGCGTCCTCGATGTGGGCCCACCAGTTCGCCGAGGCGCTGCACAGCAGCGACCGCCTCGGGCTCGACCGCTTCATGACGATGCAGAACCACTACAACCTCCTCTACCGCGAGGAGGAACGCGAGATGCTGTCCCTCTGTGAGAAAGAAGGGGTCGGCGTCATCCCGTGGTCGCCACTTGCCCGTGGGTACCTCGCCCGCCCGCACGAGGAGTTCGACGCGACCATCCGCGGGAAAAGCGACGACTACGCGAGGTCCCACCCGTACTTCGAGGGCGGCGGCCGCGAGGTGAACGAACGGGTGCAGGAACTCGCCGAGCAGGAAGGCGTCTCGATGGCCCAGATCGGCCTCGCGTGGCTGTTCTCGAAGGATACCGTCGACGCGCCTATCGTGGGCACGACGAGCATCGAACACCTCGAAGCCGCGGTCGAAGCACTGGATATCGACCTCTCCGAGTCCGACGTGGAGTGGCTCGAAGAACCGTACGAGCCGGTTCGCGTGTCTGGGCACGACTGAGCCGTCCGCTCTTCATTCTTCGACCGCTGCCTGCGCGTGGGTGTGGTGATAGAACCTGATTCGTGGCCCATCGATCGGCTCGACACAGACCCGGCGGTAGCGCTCGTTGTCGAGCAGGTTTATCATGAGCCCGCGCTCGTGGTCCGAGACGGAGTCGTACGCTTGCGCACAGACCGGGCACGCCTCGGGGGCGTCCGCAGGGACGTCCATGCTCCCTGCTCAGGACCGGACCGAGAAAGCCCGCTCGCCTACTGGAACTCGCTCGCGATCTCGCGAATCGTCTCGAACTCCTCGTCCGAGTAGGCGATGAACCGAACGTCGGTGAGCGTCGTGGGTTCGTAGGTCGAAATCTCCTCGCAGATGAGTCGCGCCCCCTCGCTCGTGTCGAAGCCGGCGACGCCACACCCGAGCGCCGGTATCACGAGCGACTCGCAGCCGCGTTCGTCGGCTGCAGCCAGCGCGTTCCGGGTCGCGTCGCGGATGCTCTGGACCGTGGCCTTCCCGTCGCCGTAGTGGGGCATCGCCGCGGCGTGGATGACGTACTCGGCGTCGAGGTCGAAGGCGTCGGTCACCGCGACCGCGCCGAGGTCGACGGGTCCCTTGGCCATCGCGGCCTCGTTGAGTCCCTCGCCCGCACCGCGGCGGAGCGCGCCCGCGACCCCGCTCCCCATCCGGAGGCTAGTCCCGGCCGCGTTCACCAGTGCGTCTGCGGACTGTCGTGCGATGTCCCCCTGGACGACGGTGAACTGCATGGCCGACCGTGCTCGCGAGACGGGGATAAAACTGGGGCCGTAGTGGTACAGTGTGTCACGGTTTCGGCGGGGGCTGTCGAACCGCAACACTTAGATTTAGGTTTGCCTAAAGGGCTGCTATGAGCGACGGACGGATGGACGAACTGGAGTCGCTGCCGCCGGTCCGTGCGAACGAGACCAGCCCCGGCCGCGTCGTCTTCTGCGAACACGACAACTCCGACGGCTGGATCGCGACGGACCTCACTGTCGACGCCGACCCATAAAAACCGGAAAACAGCCCGACCGATCTCTTACTGGACGAGCGTGTCGTCCTCGAGGTAGTGGTGGATGGAGTGGATGAACTCCTCCAGTTCGAGGAGCTGCTCGCGGAGCATGTGGGCGGTGGCGTGGTCGCCGAGGTTCGTGGCGACCTCGATGTGCTCGCGCATGGTCTCGATGATGTCGCCGCCCATCTCCATGTCGTTGTGCAGCGAGGTGCGGATGTCGTAGACGTGCTCGTCCTCGGGCGCAACGGGCGAGGCGTCGGCAAGGGCCTGCATGCTGCCGTGCGGTGCCCCACCGAGCGCCTGGAGGCGCTCTGCCTGCGCGTCGGCGGCCTCCTCGAGTTCGTGCGCGAACTCACCGAGGAAGAGGTGGATATCGCGGAACTCGGCCCCCTCGACGTTCCAGTGGTGCTTGCGAACCTGGTGGTACAGTGTGTACGTCGCCGCGAGGTCTGTGTTGAGCGCGTCGATGACCTGCTTGGCCTTCTTCTCGTCGAGACGGAGCGGGTTCGATTTGACTGTGTTGGCCTGCTGGCGGACCGACTTCTGGGTACTCATCGTCCTACATACGTTGACTGACAGCTTAAGCGTATGTCTGCGTGCTATTGTCTGGTCTGCGTCTCTCGTGCAGCCTTCAGGTACCGCCACGAACCCCTACCCTGTGCGATAATGATTGTTCTCGTGTGTTTTGCCGGAAATCAACCGCCGTCCGTTAATTCGCTCATGAGTAAATTTTTAGTTCTGGCGCTCCTACGTACTGGTATGGCTACGAAGACGGCACAGCGGAAAGAGCGGCTACTCGTCGGCGGCGAGTGGGTCGACAGCGAATCGACGCTCCCGGTAACCGACCTGGCCGACGGTGGGCACTTCGCGGAGGTCGTGGCTGCCTCCCCGGAACAGGCAGAAGACGCGCTCGCATCGGCACACGCGATGAAGGAGACCCTGCGAGAGACGACGCTCGTCGAGCGCGCCGAGTGGATGCTCGAGATCGCAGACAAGCTCGAGGCACGCGAGGAGGAACTCGCGGAGGTCATCGTCCGCGAGGCGGGCAAGCCCATCTCCTCGGCCCGTGGCGAGGTCGGCAGCGCGGCCGAGCGCTTCCGGCGCGCCGCCGAGGAGATCCGCCACATCAAGGGCCAGTTCCGCGAGGGCACCACCGCGGGCCACGAGGGCTGGGAAGCCATCGTGAAGCACGAGCCCGTCGGGACCGTGCTCTGCATCACCCCGTACAACTACCCCCTCGCGACCACGGCGCTCCAGGTCGCTCCCGCGCTCGCTGCCGGGAACAGCGTCGTCCTCAAGCCCGCGACGAAGACGCCCGTCAGTGGGGCCATCCTCGCGGAGGTCGTGAACGAGGTCGTCCCCGACGGGACGCTCAACTTCGTCACCGGCAAAGGGTCCGAGATCGGTGACATCCTCGCCGGCGACGACCGCATCAACGCGGTCGCGATGACCGGCTCCTCGGGCGCGGGCAAGCACGTCGCCAAGGAGTCCGGCATGGTCAACCTCCACATGGAACTCGGCGGGAACGCCCCGGCCGTCGTCTTCCCGGACGCCGACCTCGACGAGGCCGCCGCGGCCGCCGCGAAGGGCTCGCTCAAGTACGCCGGCCAGCGCTGTTCCGCCGTCTCCCGCGTCCTCGCACACGAGGACATCCACGACGAACTGGTCGAGACCATCGAGGAGAAGATGGGCGACTGGATCAAGGGCGACCTCTTCGACGAGGACACCGACCTCGGCCCCCTCATCTCCGAGGACCAGGCGGAATGGGTCGAAGGACTCGTCGAGGACGCTCTCGACAAGGGCGCGACGCTCGTCACCGGTGGCGAACGCGACGGCCGCGACTTCGAGCCGACCCTGCTCGCGGACGTCCCCCACGACGCCCGCATCGTCCACGAGGAGCAGTTCGGCCCGGTCTGTGCCGTCACGAAGGTCGCCGACGAAGACGAGGCCGTCGCGCTGGCGAACGAGGGCGACCTCGCGCTCGACGCCGCCGTCTTCACCGCGGACTACGACCGCGCGATGAAGCTCGCGAACGTCATCGACGCCGGTGCGGTCCGCATCAACGGCGCCCCGAGCCACGGGCTCGGCGACATCCCGTTCGGCGGCAACAAGGACTCCGGTATCGGGCGTGAGGGCCTCGACGCCTCCATCCACGCCTTCCTCCGCAAGAAGAGCATCGTCCTGTAAGCCGGGACGGCGCTGAATCCTCGATTCCGTCTTCGACTTTTCTCTCTTCGTTCTCGTCTCCGTTTCAGGGACCGTTCAGGGCAGCGTGAACCGCGCAAGCACAGAGCTAACACCGTCCTTTGTCCACGTAATCTGAATCGCTGCACCAGATTCGGCCTCGCTCACGTCGACAGTGAGGGCGTCACCAGCTTGGACAGACTCGTAGTTCTGAGCCCACTGTGCGGCGGTCTCCTCGCCGTCGAGGGTGACGGTGAGGTTCTCGGCCGTGGCGGTGTCGCCGCCCTCGTGTCTGAGGCGGACCTCGCCCGCCTCGGCGTCGTACTCGAAGCCGAAGTTTATCTGGGGTGGCCGGGCCGGACGGGTCGTCCGCTCGCCGGGGTCGCCGTCGGAGAGCAGGTCGAACTTCTCGGTCGGGATGGTCCCCGTCGCGAGCAGGACGCGCCCCTGCGTCTCGGCGGTGAACTCGCCGTAGTCCCGGAAGCCGCGCCGGTCCGCGAGGTAGGACGAGAGGTCGCTCTCGGCCGGAACCTCTCCCTCGGGGTAGGCGACCGCGACCGCGACCGTCGTCTCCTGGGCGCCGAATGTCCAGGCGTAGCCGGAGCCGGTCCCTGACCCGACGACCCCGCTCCCGTTCACGTCCCGCGCCGTCACGACACCGAAGTGGCCGGCCGGGAGTGCATTCCGGATGGTCGTGAGGTCGTCGCTGGTCTCGACGTAGCGCGGTTCTTCCCCGTTCTTCGCGCCCAGCGCGGCCGCGATGATTTCTGTTGGGGACTCGCTGTTTCGCGTGAGCACGATGGTCCCGTCGACCGCCACGCAGGCCAGTTGCGTGCCCTCCACAGAGCCAGTGTACGTCGTCTGTCCCGACACCGTCCCGTCCGCCGTGAGGCCCGCATCCGTGAACGCGGTCTCCAGGTCGGTGTCGGCCTTGCTCGTCGCCGCGAGGATGAGCTGACCGGACTGGGCATGGACGACGGACTCGACGGTCCCTGGTTCGGGCTCCAGTAGCGAGACGGGGCCGAGGACGGTCTTCCGGAAGGTCGGGTAGGCGTTGGTCTCGCCGCCGAAGGCGTCGCGGAGCTCGTAAATGGCGGCGGCGTCGGCAGTGACGAGTTCGAAATCGCGGTCGGCGCCCGGGAAGGCATCGGGGGCGGGAACCCACGAGAGCAATTCCGTGGATTCCGACCCGGTCGAGGTCTCGGTCGGCGTCCCGGTCTCGCTTCCGGTCTCGGTCCCGGTATCGGGCTGTGACGACGTGGTCGTGTCGCCGCCACCGGTCGACTCGTCGAGACAGCCGGCGAGACCGACCAGTGACGCTGTACTCGTGAGTCCGACCTGTAACAATCGACGGCGGGAGGGCGAAGGCATACCCGACTGTACTGAAATCGGATAGATAACTGCTGTGTCTGGTTCGAGGCGTGACACTGGGTCGCAGGGGCCGAATCGCCACCGCTGGCCGGGGACACCTGGGTCAGTTGCAGTTCTGGAGCGTCGCTTCCGCGATGAGCGACTCGCTTCCGTCACCGTAGTCCCAGTACAGTTCCAGCTGAATCGTCTCCGCCGTCACGTCGCTCACGTCGACCGTGGCCGAATCACCCGCTTCCAGCGTCTCGCTGGGCGCGGCTATCGCCCTCGTCTCCCCGTTGACCCTCGGTACGAGGTGTTCCACGTGTACTGGCTCACCCTCTTCGACGGTCACCGTCACTTCTCCCGAGCCCGCCTCGCAGGAGAACGAGAACGCCGCGTTCGGGGCGGACCGTGTGGTCGTCCCGGAGCCGCCCTCGCCGGGCGTACCCTCCTGCAACAGGTCGAAGTCCGCCAGGGGCTGGGTACCAACCTGTGAGACCACCCGGCCGTCGGTCGACGGCTCGCCCCACTCGTAGTCCTCCATGCCCCTGGTCATCGAGGTCATGTCCGAGAGGGTGCTCTGGTCGGTGCTGTCTGCGTCCGCGAAGGCGATGGCGAGCGTGAGTTCAGCCGTCTCCTCCCCGAAAGTCCACGAGAAGGCGGTCACAGTCGTTCCGCTGTCGCCCGGCGTTTCCGACCCGCTGAACAGCTCCAGCGAACCGCCGGAGACCACCTCGGCGAGGTCGGTGTACGGGTCAGACACGGCTTTCAGGCGTTCCGCCTCCCCGGCGCTCGCGTCGAGAGCGCTCCGAATGTCATCGTCGTTGGTGCCGACCACGAGGGTCTTTCCGTCGACGGCGACGATCTGTTCGTGCCCCTTGTAGAGGGTCGCGTCGCGGTGTGACCCCGATTCGGTGTAGTCACCTTCGGCCAGTTTCGAGTCGGCGTCGCCGCTGGAGAGGGCGACGACACTTATCGCGCTGGCCTGGACCGTCGCATCGACCGAGGAGGCCGGGAACGGGAGGTGTATCTCGCCGGGGTCGTACGCCGACGCGAGTTGACTCCCAACGTCAGCCGAGAGGTCGTCGACCATCGTCTCCAGCCGCGGGGCGTCGGTATAGAGGACGTTGATTCGCCGGCTGCCATCGTCGCCGTAGGCGGACGCAGGCAGGTAGTTCGTGAGTGCAGAGCGCGAAGCACCACCACTGCCACCCATCCCGGGGACAGAGTCGAGACAGCCAGCGAGAGAACCGAGTGCGAGCGTCGAGCCGAGACCGGAGAGGATGGTCCGTCTATCGTGCATGGCTGACACCTCTCGCCATTTTATATAAATCCACCGTCACGTCCGGCGGGGCTGTTCTGCATTCCCGGTGCCGACGGCGGCTTTTTCACCCCCGCACGCGAACCCGTCGCCGTGACCGACCCCGATGCTGCCGCCCGCGCCGCGCTACTCGATACCCACAGCGACCTCCTCGTCGCGGTCGCCGACTGTGCCGACGAGGTCGCTGCGGCCTGGGACGGCCCGGCGACCGACCGCCGGCAGGTGGTCGACCCGCTGACCGCCCTGTTCCGCCAGCGCGGCATCCTCGCGCAGCTCCCCGAGGTGCTCGCGACGGCAGTCGACGCAGCAGGCTACGACCTCCGGGCAGACCCGGTCCCGGCACCGCCGTACGTCGTCGTCACGAGTACCGGGCCGGTTCTGCGGGCGACGGTTGCCGACGGCCGGCTCGTGGTCCGGGTCGAGTGCTTCGAGCTGGTTCCCGACGAGGCCGGTGGGAAGCCCCGGTACGTCAGGCGCGACGGGGCACCCGAAGACGCACTGTCTGTGACCTTCGTCCAGTCGCGGTAGCGCAAGCCGTACCGGCGAACGTAGCTTTTTGTTCTCCGGCGGTATCACGCCGACCATGCACGAGAGCGCCGCCGAGTTCGTCGCCGAAGCCAGCGACCGCTACGGGTTCGACCCGGACGTGATGGAGTTCCCCGAGGGGACGAAGACCGCCGCCGACGCGGCCGACGCCATCGGCTGTGACGTGGCCCAGATCGGCAGCAGCATCGTCCTCGTCGCCGACGGTGAGGTCGTCGTGAGCGTCACCTCCGGCGCGAACCGGGTCGACACCGACAAGCTGGCCGGGCTGGTGGGTGCCGAATCAGCCCGGATGGCGAACGCCGACGAGGTGAAGGAAGCGACCGGGTGGAGCATCGGCGGGGTCCCGCCCTTTTGTCACGCGACCGACCTGCCGGTGTACCTCGACGAGACGCTGACGGCGTTCGAGACGGTGTGGGTCGCTGCGGGGACGCCGACGACCGTCTTCCCCATCGCGCCCGATGAGTTGCTCGAGTACTCGGGGGCGACGGTGGCCGACGTGGCGGAGTAGTGGGTCGGCGGGGGCACGACGCTGCAGTCTCCCCCCGAAGCACACCACCATTGCGAGTGAAACTCTGGCGCACGGCGTCGGGACGATACCCGCGAAATGGTAACCGTCGCGCACCTTTATCCCGGGTCGGCGAGACGTTCTAGTTGATGGGAACGTTGACAGGCTTGTTCGCGCCAGAGCGGGTCGCCGTGGTCGGGGCGACCGACCGTGAGGGCTCGGTCGGGCGTGCGATACTGGAGAACCTCCGCAGCTTCGACGGGGACGTCGTGGCCGTCAACCCGAGCCGGGACGAAGTGCTCGGGCAGGCGTGTTACGACGACTTACAGGGCGTCCCCGACCCCGTCGACCTCGCGGTGGTCGTCGTCCCGGTGAGATTCGCCGTCGACGTCGTCCGCGACGCTGGCGAGGCCGGCGTCCAGAACGTCGTCGTCATCACCGCCGGCTTCGGTGAGACCGGCGGGGAGGGCGCGAGCCGGGAACAGGAATTGAAGGCGGCCGCCGAGGAGTACGACCTGAACCTCGTCGGCCCGAACTGCCTCGGCGTGATGAACACCGGGGTCAACATGAACGCGACGTTCGGCCCGGAGATGGCCCTGCCGGGAAACATCTCCTTCATGAGCCAGTCCGGCGCGTTCATCACGGCGGTGCTGGACTGGGCGAACGACCAGAACATCGGCTTCAAGGACGTGGTCTCGCTCGGCAACAAGGCCGTCCTCGACGAGACCGACTTCGTCCGCGCCTGGGGGGACGACCCCGACACCGACGTGGTGCTCGGGTACCTCGAATCCATCCAGGACGGCCGCGAGTTCATCGAGGCGGCGCGCGACACCACGTCGGACACGCCGGTCGTCGCGGTCAAGTCCGGGCGCACCGACGCCGGGGCGAAGGCCGCATCGAGCCACACCGGGGCCATCGCCGGCAGCGAGGCCGCCTACGAGGCCGGTCTCGAACAGGCTGGCGTGCTCCGGGCGGAGTCGGTCCAGGAGCTGTTCGACTCGGCCCGCGCGCTCTCCGGGCAGCCCTTGCCCGAGACCGACGAGGTCGCGGTCATCACGAACGCGGGCGGCCCCGGCGTGATGGCGACCGACGCCATCGGGGACAGTTCGCTCTCGCTGGCCTCCTTCACCGAGGACACCCTCGACCGACTCAAGGAAGAGATGCCCGACGAGGCGAACGTCTACAACCCGGTGGACGCCATCGGGGACGCCGACATCGACCGGTTCGAGACGGCCATCGACATCGTGCTCGACGACCCGAACGTCGCGGCCGCGGTCGTCGTGAGCGCCCCGACCGCGGTGCTCGACTACGCCGACCTCGCCGAGGTGGTCGTCGAGAAACAGGCCGCGTACGAGAAACCGACGCTCACCTGCCTGATGGGCGGAGAGCGCACCGGCCCGGCCGCCGAGACCCTGCGTGAGGCCGGCATCCCGAACTACTTCGACCCGGCCCGCGCCGTCGACAGCATCGACGCGCTGGCCCGGTACCGCCGCATCCGGGACACCGACTACCAGCCCGCGACCGAGTTCGACGTGGACCGCGAGGCTGCCCGCGAGGTGCTGGAACAGGCGAAGGTCAGGGACGACAACCGCCTCGGCGTGGAGGCGATGGGCCTGCTCGACGCCTACGGTATCCCGACGCCCGACGGCGAGGTCGTCGACTCGCCGGGCGAGGCGGTCCAGACCGCGGCCGACATCGAGGGCCCGGTCGTGATGAAGATCGTCAGCCCGGACATCCTGCACAAGTCCGACATCGGCGGGGTGAAGGTCGGCGTCGAGACCGACGACGTGTACGACGCCTTCGAGGACCTCATCACCCGGGCCCGGAACTACCAGCCCGACGCGAACATCCTGGGCGTGCAGGTCCAGGAGATGGTCGACCTCGAGGAGGGGACCGAGACCATCGTCGGCGTCAACCGCGACCCGCAGTTCGGCCCACTCGTCCTCTTTGGACTGGGCGGCATCTTCGTCGAGGTGCTGGAGGACACGACCCTGCGGGTCGCACCCGTCTCCGAACCGGAGGCCCGGGACATGATCGACGACATCCAGGCGGCCCCGCTGCTGCGCGGAGCCCGCGGCCGAACCCCGGCCGACGTGGATAGCATCGTCGAGACCATCCAGCGGCTCTCACAGCTCGTGACCGACTTCCCGCAGATACTGGAACTGGACATCAACCCACTGGTCGCCGGCCCCGACGGGGTTCAGGCGGTCGACATCAGACTCACCGTGGACACGGAGGACCTATGAAATCGTTACTCGTCACCGCGAACGCAGAAAGCACCGGCAAGACAGCCATCACCCTCGCCCTCGCCAGCATCGCACAGGAGCGAAACGGCAGCGTGGGCTACATGAAACCGAAGGGCACGCGCCTGCAGTCGAACGTCGGAAAGACGCTCGACGAGGACCCGATGCTGGCGAAGGAACTGCTCGGTCTCGACGCCGAGATGCACGAACTCGAACCCGTCGTCTACTCGCCGACGTTCATCCAGCAGGTGGTTCGTGGGCGAGAGGACGCCGACGAGGTTCGCAAGCGGATCTCCGAGGCGTTCGACTCGCTCGCGGCCGACCATGACCAGATGTTCCTCGAAGGCGGCGGCCTCAGCACGGGGAACATCATCGACATCGCCGACGGCGACATCGCCGAACTCGTCGATGCAGAGGTGCTACTGGTCTGCTCGTACGACCGCATCAACGACGTGGACGAGGTGCTCGCGGCCGTCGACGACATCGGACGCGACCGGCTCCGCGGCGTCGTGTTCAACCGCGTCCCCGACGGCGTGTACGAGGAACTCGACGACGACGTGGTGCCGTTCCTCGAGAAGCGCGGCGTCCCGATCGTGGGAATCGTCCCGCGTGATAAGCACCTCGCGGGCGTGACGGTGCAGGAACTCGCCGACGAACTCGGTGCCGATGTCCTCACGGACGTGGCCATGGACGGGTTCGTCGAACGCTTCAGCGTCGGCGCGATGGGTGCCGACGCGGCCCTGCGCGGGTTCCGCCGGACGAAAGACGCCGCCGTCATCACGGGTGGGGACCGCGCCGACATCCAGTCGGCCGCGCTCGAAGCCCCGGGCGTGAAGTGTCTCATCCTCACCGGTGGCCACCGGCCATCGGGTGCCGTGCTGGGCAAGGCCGCCGAGAAGGGCGTGCCCATCATGGTCGTCCAGGCCAACACCATCACGACCGTCGAACGCGCCGAGGACGTGGTTCGCGTGGGCCGCACCCGCGACGAACAGACCGTCGAGACGATGGTCGAGTTGCTCCGCAACCACGCGGACATCGACGCCCTGCTCTGAGGACGGGCCGACCGAACCGGTGGCTGGTCCCGATGGGAGTGGACCGGGACCCCGATTAGGCCCGACTCATTTCCATCCGGCGCTGCTCGCGTCGGATATGGAACTCTCATCGTGGTTCGTCGTCGCTGGCGCGATCATGTTCGTCATTCCCGAGCCGGTCACGTCCGTGCTCGGTGTCCTGACTGCACTCGTCGGCGCGGTGCTTCGGTACGGCTTCGGCATCTGAACCGGCTCGCCCGACCGGTCCGGCCGAACCCGCTGCCAAAGCCTTTTTT
This sequence comes from Haloarchaeobius pelagicus, assembly GCF_051207375.1. Lineage (NCBI taxonomy): Archaea > Methanobacteriati > Methanobacteriota > Halobacteria > Halobacteriales > Halorubellaceae > Haloarchaeobius > Haloarchaeobius pelagicus. The sequence continues at coordinate 1,646,485 of NZ_JBPJZD010000001.1, forward strand.
AGCACCGGTCACAGATGAGCAGAAAGTGATGCAGACGAACGGCCTCGGCGACCGTGGTGGTCGCGAGTGATATCCGAGGAGACCTACTGGCTCCTCGTCCAGGCCGTGACGGTCGCCAACATCGTCGTGCTGAGCATCGGCTTCGTGCTGTCGCTCATCGCGGTCCGTGGGTTCAGCGGGGCACCCATCAACCGGATGCTGAAGCCGATGCCGGTCGTCTTCGGGGCGTTCATCCTCACGAACGCGCCGGTCGCCGCGTTCTACCTCTTCGAACTCCCCTACTACCGGGTGCTGTTCAGCATCGTGTTCACGGTGGCCGTCCTCGCCGCGGTGGTCGCCGCCCTGCAGGCGGTCTACCTCCTGACCGAACGGAGGGACCTCTGATGGTGCTCGACCTGCTCCTGGAGAACCCGTTCCAGGTCGTCACGGCGATACACATCGCCCTGTTCCTCGCGGCCTCGCTGTTGTTGCTCTACCCCGCCATCGCGTACGCCCAGAACGTCGCCTACACCGAGGGTATCGTCGGGCTCTCGGTCGGCCTGTTCCTCGTGACCGTCGCGAACGTCCTCGGGTTGCTCATCGAGTACGACATCATCCTGCCCGACCTCTACAGCTCCTTCCTGGTCACGAGCATCCTGAACCTCGGGGCCTCGACCTGCGCCACCATCGGTATCTACTACTTCGCGAGACAGTTCATCGACACCGGCCAGTCGTCGTTCGAGGCCGAGACGCACACAGACACCACCGGAGGGTTCGAAGATGCGGACGACGATTGAACGAGACCCGGTGGCGGTCGACGCGGGCACGCAGGCGCTCGTGCTCATCTCGTCGCTCCGGTCGCCGCTCTCGCTGATTCCCGAATCCGCCTTCGAGAACCTGCTCGTGGTGTCGACCACGCGCTCGCCGACGAAGATAGAACAGCTCGTCCGGGACCGCGGCGGCGACCCGAACAAGGTCGGTGTCGTCCCGGTCTCCGGGTCGCCCGTGGACTACGACGGGCCGATGTGGACCGGGTCGGTCGTCCATCCGAACGACCTGAGCGGCATCCACCAGCAGTTCTCGACCGGGATGAACTACGTCAAGCCCGGCGAGGGCTGGGTGGTCTTCGACAACGTGAACGTCCTGCTGATGTACGCGGAGCCGTCGGGCGTCTACCAGCTCGTCGAGTCCGTCGCCACCCAGACCCGGGACCGGCGGGCCAGCGGCGCGTTCGCACTGGTCCGCGACGCGGTCGCCGACTCCACCTACGAGCGGTTCAGGGGGCTGTTCGACACCGAACTCGACCAGCGCGAGCCGTGAGAAGGAGTACTGGTTCTACGACGCGTCGAGCGGGTCGGTCTGCTCGCCGGTGATGACCTCCCAGGCGTCGGTCGGGGTGAGCAGTCCGACGACCTCGCCACCGCGTTCGACGAGTGCGAGCTCCTCGCCAGCGGCCTGGAACTCGTCGATGGCGTCCGACACCGAGGTCTCCGCCGGGAGCGTCATCGGCGAGCCGGCACAGTCGGTCAGGTCAGTCTCGCCCGAGCGGAGCCCCTCGAAGTCCCGGAGGACTGCCGGGGCGTACACCGCACCGCGGTAGTCGTCGAGGGTGTCACCCACCAGCGGGAACCGGGTGTGCGGGTTGTCGCGCATCCGGTCGAGGTTCGTCTCCACGTCGTCGCCGACGTGCAGGGTCACCGCCTCGTCGATGGGGACCATGATGTCCTCGATGGGTTTCTCGTCGATCTCGAACGCGGCCAGGACCTCCTGTCGGCGTTCCTGGGGCAGGTCGGACTTGCCAAGCACGTCGCCCATCCGGGTCCGCAGCTCGGCACGGGAGGAGAGGGTCTCCTCGCCCTCCTCCAGTTCTTCTTCCGCCCACGACCGGGTCATCTCGACACCGAACAGGCCGAGGATGGCCTTCGCGATGCGGTCCGCGAGGCGGATGAACGGGGACATGAGCTTCGTCCAGAGCGAGAGCGGCCGGGAGCCGTACTTCGCGGCCGTCTTGGTGCGCTCGACACCGAAGTAGGTCGGGGCCTGTTCGCCGATGACGACGTGCATGAAGTTCATCAGGCCGAACGCGGTGATGGCCGCGATGGCGGTGTGCGACCCCGGCTGGGCGAGACCGACCAGGACGAACAGCGGGTTGATGGCGGCCGACAGCGCGGGTTCGGCGACGACACCGAGACCGATCGAACAGACGGTGATACCGACCTGGCAGCCCGAGAGATAGATCTCGAGCTCTTCGGTCATCTCCCACGCCCGTTCGAGTCCCCGGTGACCGGTGAACTCGGACCGGGGGAACTGCCTGATGCGCGTCATCGCGAACTCGGTCGCGACGAAGAACCCGTTCGCGAGCAGGAGGGCGAAACCACCGAGGAGTCTGGCGGCAGTAAGCAACTCGCTCATCGCCAGACCGTGGTGGTTCCGGTCACTTAGGTATGGGGTCTATTCTCGCTAGGCTGGAACGGTCGAACCCCGGAATCAGTCGATTCCTGTGGCTCCTCGGTCGGCGGCGTGGACACTCGGTGGGTCAAAAACGGTGGGGGAGAACCCCCCAATCAACGACCGACTCGGGCAGGGCCGGTCGTCGAGGGCCGGATTGTCAGAGGCACCCCGGCACTCACACAAAATGGAGTGACAGATTTATCCTCATGCACTCGGGAGATGGCCGAGTGTCGAATACTAGTATAAAAAAGTTTTGTGTATTTATATACTGCCGACCGCGCCGGAGCCGAACACTCAACTACTCGGCCGTGTGACCCGCTGATATGTTCCCCACCATCGAGTACCTCGAGTGGATCGCGGGGAGACCCGACGCCGCGACCCACGACCTCGGGTCGAGCGACCTCCGTGGGACCTTCCAGCACCAGCGCGGGCCGGTCCCTGGCCGGCTGGCCGGGCTGGAGGACCCACCGCCGGACCGGGGGGTCGAGACGCAACTCGCCGACCTCTACGAGGTGGACGAAGCGAACGTCCTCGTGACCGCGGGAGCGACCACCGCGAACTTCGTCGCGATCGCCACCGCCCTCCAACACACCGGGCCGGCGGCTGAGGAGCCACGGCCCCAGGTACTCGTCGAGAAACCCGGGTACGAACCGCTTCGTGCGACCCCGCAGGGGCTCGGCGGCCGGGTCGACCGCTTCCTCCGACCGCCAGAAGACGGGTACCCGCTCGACCCGCACCGGGTCGAGGCCGCACTGACCGAGGACGCGAACCTCGTCATCACGACCAACCGGCACAATCCCTCCGGGACGTTCACTCCCATCGAGACGCTCGCCGAGACGGCACAGCTCGCCGGGGACGAAGGGGCCCGGCTCCTCGTCGACGAGGTGTACGCGCCCTACGTCACCGAGCCCACGTCGGAGGGAGCCTTCGGCGCGCCGACCGCGGCTGGCATCGAGAACACCGTCGTCACGGGGTCACTGACCAAGTTCATGGGGCTGGGCGGGCTTCGGGTCGGCTGGCTCGTCGCCGATGAGGAGTTCATCTCACAGGCCCAGTCCGTCGCCTGGCACCTCCCCGCGCTGGCCGAACCCAGCGTCGCCCTCGCCGGTCGGGCACTCGAACACCGGGCCGAGCTCATCCCGGTCCAGCGTGACCTGTTGCGCGCGAACCACGAGCTACTCGCCTCGTTCGTCGACGAGCGCGAGGACCTCACGGGGGCGATTCCACCGGGCTCGCTGTACGGCTTCGTCGAGCACGAGTCCGTCGATGGCGACGAGATCGCCGCCAGAGCGTGGGAGGAGTACGACCTGCTGGTCGTGCCGGGCCGCTTCTTCGACCGCCCGGGTGCGGTCCGCCTGAGCCTCGGTCGCGCCACTGCCCACTGTGAGGACGCACTCGCCGTCCTCGCCGAACTGCTCGACACGCTGTCGTGAGAGTCTGACCAAGAATTAAGACCCGTCTCTCCCTCAGGGTGGGTATGGACGGGACACCGCAAGAGATAACGAACCTCGTCGGCCGCGAGGTCTATTCGAACAACGGCGTCTTCGTGGGTGAAGTCGAGGACGTCCGTCTCAACATCCAGAACAGGGTCGTCACCGGTCTCGCACTGACCGAACTCAACCCGGAACTGTTCAACGGTCGCCTCAGCGGTGAGCGAGGCGTCCTCATCCCCTATCGGTGGGTGCGCGCGGTCGGGGACGTGGTACTCATCAACGACGTCATCGAACGGCTCAAGAAACCCGAACAGGAGGACGAAGTCGCGGTCTAACTGCCGTTTCCTGACTCGCCGCTCTCGACGCCCATCGCCTGGAACAGTTTTCGCTTCACCGCCTCTTCGGTGAGCTGCAACAGCGTATCGCGATTCTCGTCGTTCGTCTCGATACCCGTGAAGATACCGAGTGAGATCTCCGCGCTCGCCTGGGTGGAGTGCCCGGCGGCCTCGCCGATATCGCCGTAGGCGTCGGCGAGCACCTTGCCGATGTTCATCCGGATGTCCTTCGAGCGCGCCGCGAGGAAGATGGTGTCGTCGGCGATGCCGAACACCGCGGTCGTGGTGATACCCTCCAGATTGAGGAGGTGCTGGGCCGCCTGTGCGAGTGCCTCGCGGTCGCGGATGAACCCCGCGTTCGAGACGAGATGGCTGCCCTGTACCTCGCGATTCTGGATGGCCTCGGCGAGCACGTCCAGCGTCTCGGGGCTCATCGACGGCGACTCGACCTGTTCGAGCAGGTCGTGGTTCGCGAAGGGGTAGAGGTACGCCGCGGCGGTGAGGTCCGCCGGCGTGGTGTCGCGCTTGAAGTCCAGCGTCTCCTCCCGGATACCGTAGAGCAGCGCCGTCGCGACGGCCTCGTCGACCTTCATGTCGAACTCCTGGATGTACTTCGTCATGATGGTCGACGTCGAGGACATGTTCGGGCGCACGTCGAGGAACGCCGCGTCGAGGTCCTCGTCAGGCTCGTAGTGGTCGATGATGACGTCGACGTCCACGTCGACCGAATCGCCGCTCTTGGCGTGGTCGACGAGCGCCATCGTGTCGTACACCCCCTTCTCCTCGACGTCGGCCCAGTTCAACAACTCGATACCGAGCAGGTTGACGAACGCTCGGTTCTCCTGGTGTCCGATATCGCCGAGATAGCAGATGTCGGCCTCCACGCCGAGATGCTCGGCGATGGCCTGGAGTGCGGCTGCAGAGGCGATGGAGTCGGGGTCGGGGCTGTCGTGGGTGAGGATGGCGACGCGCTCTTTGGTGTCGGTGAGGACCTCCGCGAGCTGGTTCGCCTTGTACTCCAGTTCGCCGGATTCGAGCGAGCGCATCGCCGCGTCGGCGATGACCGACGACGGGTTGATGACCACGTCCGCGCCCATCTCGGTGAGTTCGTCCCCGGAGACCGGGTCCGACGCGCGCACGACGACGAACTGTTCGCCGCCTTGCTCCCGGATGTTCTGGACCGCCGCCTTGTTCGACTCGACGTCGGAGGCCATGATGAGGACCACGTCGCAGTCAGCGATGTCCTCGGCGACAGCCTCGTCACGGATGTCCGCCGTCTGTGCGTTGAGGTCCTGGTCGCGTAGCGCCTCGACGCGCCCCTCGTCTCGGTCGACAATCAGCACGTCCTTTCCCTGCTCGACCAGTTCCTCGGCGACGGCGTGGCCGACGCTCCCACACCCGAGGATGGCGTACTTCGACATCGAGGAGATGCTGACCCCGGTACTCATGTTGTCCAACACCTTTCGCCCGGGGCACTTAACGCTCCCGAACCCACCGGCTGACCGCGATTCCGGGGACTGTGGCGGGGTGCGAGGCCGAAACAGCCCCACCTGCCCCGCGGAACCACCTCGGCTCGTGCCTGGCGTCCCGCCGCCTGCATGTGGATGGAACACACTCACGAAGCAGGGTCGAATGATAACCCTTTTTAACTACCACCAGCAAGCATGGAATGCAGTTGGGCCGGTAGCTCAGTTAGGCAGAGCGTCTGACTCTTAATCAGACGGTCGCGTGTTCAAATCGCGCCCGGCCCGCTTTTCAGGATACAACAACGCGAGCGAAGCGAGCGTTCAGCATCCCGAAACGGGAGACTAGAGATTTGAACGCAGCGAGCAGTGCGCGGTTCGAGGATACGAGAACCGCGATGCGAACGGCGGAGCCGTGAGCAGCTTGCTGCGAGTGAGTGTTCAAATCGCGCCCGGCCCGCTTCTTCAACACTCGAAACACGTTCGAGCGTTGCGTGTCTTCTGGCACGCGTCCACGAGTACTTGCACTCGAATCGAGAGTCGATTACAGTGTTTTCGGGTGGTGAGTTGCCCACACACCGTGTTCTGCCCCAGTACGCACTGCGGTTCTGGTGTGCAGGAGGGTGTGGGCTGTGCTCACGGATTGCGTTAGAATTATGTCATTTGGGGCGCACTCTCAGTGCGATGCGCCGCCGGACATTCCTCATGGGAGTTGGTGTGGCCTCGACGGCTGGTTGTTTGCGTTTGCAGGACGGTGGTGCGACCGGCGAACGCACCGGGACAGCCACGCAGACCGACAGTACCACGACGACCACCCGCGAGCCAGCGTCTACGGCCGAGGAGACGACCACACAGGAACCTGCTGAACCCACCTTCCCGACCGGTCTCTCCGAGGACGGTGTCTCCGCTTTCCTGTATCCGACGCACCGACAGGCGCTGTATCAGACCAGCTACGAGGCTCAGTGGATAAAACGCGACCGTCGCAATTCGACGGTGAAATGGCAGAAGCAGTACCTGGGCGACCACGGAGAGTCGCTCGGAACCTGGCAAAACCACGACGGCAACCCGGTCCAGATGTACCGGACCGAGCAGGGTAACTACTGGCGGGAGGACCTCGGAGACAGGGTGACGTTCGGCAACGATATGGAGGACAGTGACCCGGCTCTCTGGGGAGAGGAGGTGCAGCCGTTGATTACCGCCGGTGACTGGAGTTCCCCGACCCGTGTCAACGAGACGCGACCAGCCATCTGGAAAGTCACGACGGAGACGGTGGGGGACGAATCCGTGCTCCCGGGCAGGAGCCACGGGCAACCGGGCGAGGTACTGTCGATTCCGTCCGCGGAGATGCACGTCGACGAACGGGGCGTGATTCGAAAGCTGGAGGCGAGCTACCGCATTCTGGACGAAGGAAGCGGTGAGTTCGAATACGATTCGCTGTACACCATCGACAGAGTCGGAGCGGTTTCGGTACAGGAGCCATCGTGGTTTGCGACGGCCAAGGAGGAGGTACCGGCGGTTACAGCCACGCTCACCGACGATACGCGATTCATTCGGTTCGAACTCGAATCCGGGAACCGGCTCGAACCCGGCACCAGGATGGTCGTCGACGTCGAGAACGGAGACCCCGGCTTTCACCTGCGTCTCGACGCACCAATCGAACCGAACACCCCCGTGTATCTGTACAGACCATCGGACGAACCAGCGTCGGGTGCGGTCGGGCGTCTCTCACACGGGTCTCGACCGACGGACGCGAATCCGGCACTCCTCGAACACTCCTACTCCTTCTACGCACGACGCCACGGGAACTTCTACTTCCACCGAATCAACGGGCTGCGGTGACTGCCCTCGATTCACCCTCACAGCCTGGCCTCGTGGTCGACGGTCGTCCATCGGCTGCACTCCCGGTGTGAGTGTTGCAACTGTCACTTCGCCGTGGGGTGGCTGGATACCCACGAGTCAGTACTCGTCTGGTCGAAAAGCGGGGCCGACCCGGGTGGGGTTGGGAACCCGGTTCGGCCCACGAAGATGGGATGGCGATGAGGGGACGGGTCACGCGGTGGGCAGGACGCGCGACCCGGTAACGTCGGCGGCCGTGGGGGGCGACGACTGACGGAGGGCCGGCCGACGCGCAATGCGGGGATGCATTGCAATTCGAAGTCGCCGGGCCATCGTAATGAGTTTTCTGCCACAGTGGATTGGCACGGCGGCCCGATGGCTCACTGGTTCTGGGTCGCGGAAAGATGGGTGGGTTTCAGTCGTCCTGGCCGATGGGTTCGATCCGTTCGCTGCCGCACCTGGGGCAGATACTGTACGCCGTCTCGTACTCGTTCTCACAGAACTGGCACCGGAATTCGGGCGTCGGCTCGGGGCTGTCGGTTCGGAACGCGTTCTTTAGCGAATCGATGACACTCATGCAGGTCCGGTTCGAATTCGCAGCCATCCATGATAACTGTTACCGCTCCACATGGGCTGCGATACGCCTTTGCTGCGCACCGACGTCCAGTGGAGCATGGTCGAACAGCGGAACGCGTTCGAGGGGGAGACGACCAGGGTGGAGGACGTGCTCCGACCGCTCGCGAGCGACGTTCGCCTGCGTATCGTCAGGGCGCTCATCGGGTCACCCGGCAAGACGCTGTCGTACTCGGACCTCCAGCGGGCATCGGGCATCAAGGACAGTGGCCAGTTCAGCTACCACCTCCGCCAGTTGCAGGGACAGTTCGTCACGCAGACCGACGACGGGTATCGGCTCCGGTACTCCGCGGTCGCGCTCTACCAGGCGCTGCTCGCGGGGACGGCGCTGGGAGAGAACGAGCCGTGGACCATCGAGACCGAGAGCCCCTGCCCGGCCTGTGATGGCTTGCTGGAGGCGCACTACTGCGACGACATGCTCACCATCTCCTGCCCGGACTGTCGGCACTTCGTCCACCACGTCCCGTTCCTCCCGGGCGGGGCGGAGGGAAAGTCCGACGCTGGCCTGTTGCAGACCTTCGACCACCAGACCCGGTCGATGATCACCTCGGCCGTCTCGGGCATCTGCCCGTACTGTGGTGGCGAGATGGGCCACGAATTCGTCGAGCGGGACTGGACCGAGGAACACGTGGAGGAGGACACGACGCAGTCGGACGACACCCCGGCACGACCGAAGGCGGTCCCACACTGCGACAACCTCGTCCACTACCGCTGTGACCGCTGTTCCGGCGAACTCCGCACGAGCGTGGGCGAGACGCTGCTCGGCAAAGCCCCGGTCGTGGCGTTCTACTACGACCACGGCGTCGACGTGAGCGCAGTTCCGTCCTGGGAGCTGGCGTTCTGCGTCGACCGCGACGCGGTGACGACCCTGTCGAGCGACCCCTACGAGTTCGGCGTCGCCGTGACTCTCGGCGAAGAGACCCTCTACGTGACGGTGGACGAATCGCTCTCGGTGGTTGAGGCGGAGCGGACCCGGGCGGCCTGAGTCAGGTCCCGGGCTGATACATCGGCTGTGAAGAGAATTTCAGTTGCCGTTCTGTCTGAAATGTTCTTCAGAATACACTTTTTGCCGCAGGTGTGGTACGTGGTAGTGGTGAACACACGTGAGCAACGAGACCCTCGATATCCTGCCGGCCGAGGCCGATCCCGTCGTCGAACTCGACCCGATCGCCGACCCAGAACCCGCCCCGGAGCCAACGCCGTCCGCCGTCCCGGACATCCAGGAACCGTCGTGGCAGACCGACCTCGCGGCACTCGTCGACAGCCTCTCCGTCGGCCGTGTCGTCCTGGCCATGCTGCTCGCCCTCGAGTTCCTCTGGCTGGCGTGGTTCGTCACGCCCGCGCTGGGAATCGTGGTGGCGTTCGGGTTCGTCGTCTCGCTGCTGCTGGTCGTCCCCTACGTCGCGGTTCGTATCGCTGGCGACAGTCTGTAGGCCGTTTTTCTCGTTGTTTCTGGCTGGCTGTCAGACCACTGTGGCCGATTTCGACGCCATCACCTGTGCAACGCGTCCCATTGATTCGAGGCAGAAACGGGTGCGACCGCCGCAGAAACAGAGTAGTGTTCGCCCCCTGTGAGGCGGGCGGGAAGGACCGCGAAGACTGGTTTGTGAAGACTGGTTTCAGTCGGGCTGGTAGTTCGGTGCTTCGTCGGTGATCATCACGTCGTGGGCGTGGCTCTCGGTCTGGCCTGCCGCGGAGACGCGAACGAACTCCGAGCGCTCTTTGAATTCGGGGATGGTTTCGGCACCGACGTAGCCCATGCCGGACTGCATCCCACCGACGAGCTGGTGGAGTTCCTTGCTCAGCGGCCCCTTGTACGGGGTCGCGGCCTCGACGCCCTCGGGGACGTAGTCCTCGTCCTCATCGTCGTCCTTGAGATAGCGCTGGCCGTCACCGGACTGCATCGCGCCGACGCTGCCCATGCCGCGGTACTGCTTGTACTTCTTGCCCTGCATCTTGACGACCCTGCCGGGGGCCTCGTCGGTCCCCGCGAAGTACGAACCGAGCATCACGGCGTCCGCCCCGGCCGCGATGGCCTTGATGGCGTCACCGGAGTACCGGATACCACCGTCTGCGATGACGGGCACGTCGTGGCGGGTCGCCACGTCCGCGACCTCGGAGACGGCGGTGATCTGGGGCATGCCAGAGCCGGAGACGATGCGGGTCGTACAGATGGAGCCCGGGCCGATGCCGACCTTGAGCCCGTCCGCGAAGTCGATGAGGTCCTCGGCGGCCTCCCGGGTCCCGATGTTCCCGACGACCACGTCGGCCTCGACGTTCTCCTTGATCTCGCGAGCGCTGTCGATGACGTTGAGGTTGTGCGCGTGCGCGCAGTCGATGAACAGGACGTCCGCGCCGGCCTCGTCGGCCGCGATTGCACGGTCGACCTCGAACGGGCCGACGGCCGCACCGGCGATGAGACGCCCGTCGTCGTCGCGGGCCGCGTTGTCGTACTCGCGGCGCTGGAGGATACCCTGCATCGTGACGAGCCCGATGAGTCGATTGTCCTCGTCGACGATGGGGACGCGCTCGATCTTGTGCTCGTACATCAGTTCGAGACCTTCGCGTGCGTTCAGCCCCTTCGGACCAGTGATGACCTCCTCGGTCATGGCCTCGCTGACGCGGTCTTGCTCACCGACCTCGAGGTACGGACGGATGTCCGTCCCGGAGATGATGCCGAGAACCCTGTCGTCATCGTCGACGACGGGGGCACCGTTGACGCCTTCGCGTGCCATCATCGCGTCGACCTCCTCGACCGTCTGGTCGGGGTTCGCCGTGACGACGTCGCGGATGATGAGTTCGTCGGCGCGCTTGACGCGCTCGATGTGGGCCGTCATCTCGTCGACGTCGAGATTGCGGTGGATGACGCCGAGCCCGCCGTTACGAGCCATCGCGATGCCCATGTCTGCCTCGGTGACGGTGTCCATCGCGGCCGAGAGAACGGGAACTGGAAGCTCGACGTTCTTCGACACGCGAGATGTCAGGTCGGCTTCGTCGGGTTCGACGCGGCTCTCTTTCGGTCGGAGTAGCACATCGTCGAAGGTCAATGCCTCTGGTACGCGGAGTTTCTCGGAGAATCTGCCGTCCTCGTGAGCGTCCTTCGCCATATAAGTGGTCCGCACGAGTGCCACTAAAGCGTTCCGAGACAGTCGCTCCGTGCCGTTCCCTTTCACACCTCTAGACCCCGACAAGAGCAGTGGACAAAGATAGGCTCTCTCGGGTAAATATGCACATCGGCTACGGAGCGTAGCGCGGGTTTAAAAAGGTCCCAGTATATCGTTGGCGTTTGGCCACTCGTCTCACACAATCCTTATCAATTCAGGGGTCTGTGATGTGAGTATGAACTCCGCCACGGATTTCACCACGCGAACGTTCGCTCAGGTTCGAGACGACACCGCACGTTCCCTGGCGGAGACATTTACACTCCTTCGGCCCACCAAACGGTTCGCCGACGCCCCCGCATCGCGTCGCCACCGTTCCCACCCCGGGGCCACGGGTCAGGCCCAACCACCAGCTGATCGATGAGTACGTCACGCCATCCCGTCGCGCTTCAACTGGAGGGTATCGTCGGCGGAAAGACGCGACTCCTCGCGACCGTCATGGGCCTCTCGCTCGTCGACGGTATCTTCCCCGCACTCGTCCTCGCAGGGGCGCTCGATACCACTATCGGAATCGTCCAGGTCGGCCTGCTCGTCTTCGGCGGCAGCGCCACCGTCGCGGTCATCCTCGCCGAGATGGACGGCACCCACCGCCAGATAATCGCCAGCGTCGCCCTCGTCGGCGTCGGCGTGGTCGTCCTCGCCGCCATCGAGGCCGCCATCGCCCCCACCATCGAGAGCATCCTCAACCCGCACAGGTTCGAGCGCGCCGCTGCAATCGTCATCGCCGCCGTCGCCGCAAAGACCGCGTCCGCCCGCGTGGGCGAGTACCTCCCCCGGCCCGCAGTGGTCGTCGGCATCGGCCTGCTGGTCAGCCTCGACCTCTCGAACCCCCAGCTCGCGCTGGCGACCGACCTGTCCCTCGTCGCCAGGGCCGCCGCCGCGGCCGGCGTCGGCGCGATCTTCGCCCTGCTGGTCGCCATCGCGGGCCCGCAGCTCCGCCAGCGCATGGACGTCGACCGCTTCCGCTTCGGGAGCGCGGTCGCCCTCGGCCTGCTGGCGCTCTCCATCGTCGGCATCATCGAGGTGAACTCCGCCCCGCTCGCCGTCATGGCCGTCTCGGCCATCCTCGCGCTGGACCCCAGCGCCGGCGACGGGCAGCCGGTCGACACCCCCACCGAGCACGCCGACGCGGCCGACTGAGCGCTCCGCTGACTGACCGGAGGGCTTACGGCTTTCCGGCGTTCCGTTTCCACCATGACAGGCAACCGCGTCGTGGAGGGTCGCATGGTCACCCCCAAGAGCCTCGCCGAACTCGTCGAGGGAGAGTCCGTCATGGAAGCCGAGAACATCGAAGACGCCGACCGGGAGTGTCCCGACTGCGGCGGCGACGTGCTCTCGGTCGTCTACATGCCGAGCGTCACCGAACTCGTCACCGGCTACAAGTGCCAGGAGTGTTCGTGGGCCGACGACGACCGCGACTGAGCAGTCGTTCGAATCAGTTTGAATCGAAACCCCTTTAGTGCGAACCGCCAAACGAGAGAGCGAAGGGGACGTGGCCAAGCCAGGCATGGCGACTGACTCCAGAGGCCACGCGCCCGGGACGAAACTCCAGCTGATATACCGAGCGGCCGACTGATCATCGGTTCGCGACGACGACCCTCTGGAGTTCCGAGGCGCACACACCGGAGATATCAGTCGATCGGGGGTTCAAATCCCTCCGTCCCCATTTTCTCGAATCAACACCGAGTCAGCGACGGCTGCTGCTGCTGCCCCGAACTCGGAGCCGGCAGGCGCATCCGATAGTATAAACTGAGTAAACAGTCCCAGATATTAATTGGTTTTCAACGACTGGTCGTGGATATGCAGAGACGAACGGTCCTGCAATCCGTGGGGGCATCGCTCGCGAGCATACCACTCGTCGCATCGGCAGGGGCAGCTAACGAGGGTGGAAAGCAACCCGTCGGGGGGACGCTGCCGAACGAGAACGCACCCGTGCAACAGGTGTCCGCGTTCCCATCGGGGGAGCGAACGGTCGAGGCCGGTCAGTTCCTGCGGCTGGAGAACGGGTGGGTGTTCTTCGACCTCTCCGACGAGAAGATCCGCGAGTTCTTCGAGAAGACCCGACAGACGTTCAGGTTCGACGGACAGCGCTTCGTCCTCGACAGTTACGAGGAGTGGGAGGAGTACGCGGTCGAGGGGACCGAGGACCTGTTCCTGTTCACGCACACCGATACGCCGAAGGGGGTGGGCGAGCGCTTCGAGGTGACCTGGGACGTCGTCTACACCGACGCGTACTACGACCCCATCCGGGACATCCAGTACGAGCAGGGCGAGCGAAGCGTCAACTTCCCGTTCCAGAGTCGGTACGAGGTCGTCCCAAAGGACTCAGGAGCGGCAGGGGCGGAAACGGGACGCCGCTGAAGGCAGAACACCACCCGATTCTCCGGCGAGACGGCCGGTAGCCTGTACTGTTATCGGACCAGTGTCGACTCATGCAGCCGATTCCAATCTTCCGAGAATAGAAACCAGTATTCATTACGCTACCACCGGAAGGTTCGCATAGACAGTTACATGCCGACGCGTCGCAGGACCCTCCAGGCACTCGCCGCGGCCGGGGCCACGGGTATCCTCGGAAGCGCAGCCTACAGCCAGCTCTCGGCCTCCGACGACGCACCCACAGCCCTGGTCGCGGGCTCCCTCCTCACGGTCGCTTCCAACACCCCCGGCGCGAGCATCGAGGCCCACGGCTCGGCCACCGTCGCCCAGCTCGTCCGCGACGACCTCCGACACCCGGACGCAATCGCACTCGCAGACCCGGCGCTCTTCCGGGGAATCACCAGGGAGTTCACGCTGTTCGCGACGAACGCGCTGGTGCTGACCTACGACCCGAAATCCGACCACGCAGAGTCGGTCCAGGAGGACTGGCGCGAGGCAGTTCGTAATCCCGAAATCAAACTCGGGCGGACCGACCCGAAACTCGACCCGCTGGGCTACCGGACCGTGATGGCGCTGCAACTCGCCGAGGGACTCGACACCGACACGGTGCTCGACGAGTCCCGCATCTTCGCGGAGACCGGCCTCCTGAACGCGCTCGAAGCCGGTGGCATCGACGCGGCGTTCACCTACCGGAACATGGCGGTCGAGCGCGGCCTCCCATACGTCGGCCTCCCCGACCGCATCGACTTCTCTGACCCGATGCGGCGCGAGACCTACGCGAGCGTCAGTTACGAGCTGTCGGAACAGACCGTGCAGGGCGCACCCATCCGGTACGGGGTCGCGGCGCTCACGCCGGCCGGCGAGTCGTGGGTCCAGACCCTCGTCGGCGAAGAGCGCCGCCTCGAACGGGCCGGGTTCACGATTCCGCGGAGCTATCCCAAGCTGGGACGGCCGTAACCGAACGACTGCGGCCCGGCGACCGCGTCGTTTATCCCGCCCGCAGTCTCGTTGTGGGGTATGACGCTGGCGAGGGAGACACGCGACGCGGCCGACGAACATCCGTTCCTGCTTTCAGCCCTGCGAGCGGGTGTGGTGAACTATTCTGCGGCCGCCCGGTTTCTGTCGGTCGACGGGGAGGCAGAGGCGGTGGCGACGGCACTGCGACGCTACGCAGATGCCCTGCCAGCGTTCGAGACCGGCAGCCGGGACGTCCGTGTCACCATGCAGAGCGGTATCGGCCCGGTCCCGGAGGAGGCCGATGCCGAGCCGTTGCTTCGGGTGAGCGAGCAGGGGTACGGGAAGACAGCCGGTGGTGAGTCCACCGCCATCCTGGCGACGGGAGCGGTCGACGCGGCGTTCTGCCAGCAGGCGCTCGGGCAGCTGGAGACCGACGACGTGGGCGTCGCCGCGCTCGGGTTCGACGGGGGCGCACTCGTCGTACTCGTCGGCCGGCGGGAGGCCGCCAACGCGCTCCGGGCCGTCGAGGCGGCTGCCGAGGCCGTCCGGGAGCCAGCGAGTGACACGCCGTGACCAGTCACCGTATGCATTAAAAGGACTGCCGGGGAAAAACAGGGTAATGACCCTGTACGTGTCGAACACGTTGACGGGCGAGAAGGAGGCGTTCGAGCCACAGGACCCCGAGGATGTGCTGCTCTACTACTGTGGCCTCACCGTCTCCGACCCCGCCCATCTCGGCCACGCCCGCGGCTGGGTACACGTGGACGTGATGCACCGCTGGCTGGAGCACCTGGGCTACGGCGTCCAGCACGTCGAGAACTTCACCGACGTGAACGAGAAGATTGTCGCCCGCGCGGGCGACCCCGAACTCGGCGAAGACGAAGCCGAGGTCGCAGAGCACTACATCCAGGACGTGCTCGACGACATGCGCGGGCTGAACCTCAAGCGCGCCGAGGTGTACCCCCGCGTCACCGAGCACATCCCGGAGATCATCAACCTCATCCAGACGCTCATCGACCAGGAACACGCGTACGAGTCCAACGGGTCGGTGTACTTCGACGTCACCACCTTCGAGGACTACGGCAAACTCTCCGGGCAGAAGGTCGAGGAGATAGAGGAGCAGGGCGACCCCGACGAACTTGCCGAGAAGCGCCACCCCGCGGACTTCGCACTGTGGAAGGCCGACGGCGTCAAGCCCGAGGCGGTCCGCGAGCACCGCAAGGAAGGCCATCCGCTGGGCGAGGACGAGTGCCCGAGCGGCCAGACGTGGGACTCGCCGTGGGGTGAGGGCCGGCCCGGCTGGCACATCGAGTGCTCGGCGATGTCGATGACCCACCTCGACTCGACCATCGACATCCACGTCGGCGGGATGGACCTCGTCTTCCCCCACCACGAGAACGAGGTCGCCCAGAGCGAGGCCGCGACCGGCCAGCAGTTCTCGAACTACTGGCTGCACGTCCGCCTGCTGGAGACGAAGGCCGAGAAGATGTCCTCCAGCCTGGGTAACTTCACCACCGTCGCCGACCTGCTGCGCGAGGAGGGACCGAACGTGGTCCGGATGCTCCTCGTCTCGACGGCGTACCACAACAAGGCGGTCTTCAGCGACGAGACGCTCACCGAGGCCAGAGAACGCTGGGAACGGCTCGAACGCGGCTACCGCGCCGCGGTCGAGGCCTGCGATTCCACCGCGGCCCGGACGAAGGTCGACGACCGCGACCTGAAGTCCGCGGTCGAGCGCACCCGCCGCGAGTTCGCGGAGGGGATGAACGACGACTTCAACACTCGCGAGGCGACGACGGCCCTGCTCGAACTCGCAACCGCGGTGAACAGGCACCTCGCCGACCGCGACGAGTACGACTACCGCGCCCTGCACGATGCCATCGACACGTTCGAGGAACTCGGTGGGGGCGTTCTCGGCTTCCAGTTCGGTGCCGAGACCGGCGGCGAGGCGAGTGTTGCCGACGAGGTCATCCAGCTGGTCCTCGACGTGCGCGAGGCCGAGCGCGAAGCTGGCAACTACGACCGTGCCGACGAGCTCCGGGACGAACTCGAAGCGATGGGTGTCACTGTCGAAGACACCGACGACGGCACTTCGTTCCACTACTGAGGGCAGCGCGAGGGGTCGCCGAGGGTCGACCCCGAGCATGATAGGCGGACAGACTTTTATCCCCTGCAGAGTGACCGACGGGTATGAAGCTGACCCGACGGACGTTGCTGGGCAGTGCCAGTGCAGGAATCGCGGCGACAGCCGGATGTCTCGGCATCCTCTCTGGAACGAGCGAGTTCGCGGCCGACCAGGCCGCCGTCGACGAGCAGGTCGCCAGCGACACGAACTACGTCAAGCAGGAGCCGAAAGAACAGACCATCGAGAAGACGTTCTCCGCGGCGGGCCAGGAGAAGACGGTGAAGGTGACGAACTGGGTCACCCAGTACTACAAGACGCTCGACCTGCCCATCGCGTCGAGCCAGAAGGCGGGCGTGTTCGCGCTCATCTCCTCACCGAAGGTCGAAGTCGCCGGGCAGTCGTTCAACCCCATCAAGGACTGGGACGAGCGGAAGCTGGCGAAGCAGATCCAGTCGCAGTACGAGGGCTTCTCGGTGGGCCAGCAGGTCGACGAGTTCGCCGTCCAGATACTCGGCTCCGCGAAGACCGTGACGAAGTTCGAGGGGACCGCGACCCTCAGCGGGAACGAGGTCGACGTGTACCTCCTCCTCACGGGCGCGGTCGGCCACGAGTCCGACTTCGTCGTCCCGATGGGCATCTACCCGCAGGAGATCGACGAACAGGCCAACGTCACGAAGCTCATGCGGAATCTCGTGCATCCCGCGGCAGAATAAGCGCGTTTCTCCGTTCGATTCGACTACCGCGATACCCGATCAGGCGTCAGCGGCGTGGACCGACGAGGGTGCGAGCACGATACGCTCGTCGTCTTCACCGTCGTCGAGTTCGACCTCGTGGAGCGAGACGTGGAGGAACGTGATCGGCGGCGGGAACAGCTGGTCCTCGATCTGGAGTGAGGGTTCGACGTCCTTGAGATCCGGGTCGTAGATCAGGTCTGCGTCCTGTTCGATGTTGGTCGGCCCGCCGATGATGGCTCCTTCGACGTGGGCGCTCCCACCGACGATACACACGTCCCACCCCTCACACTTGGTCTCGCTGGAGAGCGCGGCTGCGTTCGTCTCGGTTTCGTTCACCGCGGGTGCGTCACGGGGTGCGTAGATAGTTCCGTAGAACTGCGTCGAAGAGCCGCCACCACCGGTGATCGCGACCTGCATATCGGAGGTGCCGTAGATCTGCAGCCGCTCGGACTCGTTCGCGATTCCTGCCTGGCCGTTTCGAAGTCCGAAGTCCCCGTTCATGTATATCCGCAGAACGTGGTCGTCCGTCGGGTTCTCGAGTTCGAGGTCGGCGCTGTCGAGGGAGATACTCCCGTTGATAACGAGACTGATGTCACCGTCCTCGAGGTCGGCCCGGACGTCGTTGCTGGAGAGGTCGATATCCCCGTCCAGGTAGTACGTGTTGCCACCTTCCATCGTGATGTTGTTACCGGGATTGTTGGGGGTGATGACCGAACTGTTGTTCCGTGCCCCCTCGATCTTGAGTTCGATGGCCGGGTCGAGCTCGTAGAGCCCGGATTCGATGTTGGGCATCGTCGACCCGATGATCTCACCGGCCCCGTTCACGTTGATGTCACCTTCCGCGCGCACGGGCCCCTGGATGGTCGCGTCCCCGTTCTGGACCATGACGTCACCTTCGTCGCCGCCGGTGGCGTAGACGCCCTGTCCGAAGTCTCCGTTGAGGATCGGCCGCCCGAGTTCCACGGTCACCGTCTGGTTCGAGTGGTACACGGTCACGGCCCGTTCGCTTGTGTGGTCACGGAGGTACTCCGCCCAGCCGGCATAGTACTCGCTGTGGATCTTGACGGTGACCATTTCACCCTCGACGTAGCCGACGCGGTTGATCGGCGACATCGTCCGGTTCTTCCGGATCTCGACCACGCCGGAGCTGATGCGTTTCTCGCCCGAGACGATCGGAATCGGGAGGTTGAGCGTGCCATCGCGGTAGTAGAACGACGGTGAGGAGACCATCCTCGCGTCGGCACCGGTACCGCGCCAGACGCCGCCCGCCTGGTAGGCATAGACGGTGTCGCCGCGGCGGTATTCGATGGACCCGAAGGATTCGTTCGCGATGTCGATGTTCTGGGTGTACACCTCGATACGCCCAGTGTCCTTCCGGTGGATCGCGCCTTCGCGCGTCCGGATGTCGAAGTCGGTCACCTCGTTCGCGCCCTCGCCGAGCGCGACCGACCCGACGTTCTTCTTGAGTTCGATGAACACCTGCTCGATACGCTGTGATTCGGTGTCCTCTTTGGTTTCTTCGAGCGTGAGCCCACCGATGACGATGATAGACACTGCACCGATGCTCACCAGTCCGATGAGCAACACCACCGCTAACAGTGCGCTCTGCCCTCGTTCGTTCGGTTCGTGTGTCCCCCCGGACGACGTGTCGTCTCCCCCCCTCGCGGAGAGACGTCTCATACAGTTTCGAGTAGTCACCAGAATATAAATAAGAATTGTAAGGTCTGCCTTAGGTGTGGAGTAAAACTATGCTCTTGAAAATATAACATAGGTGTATTTTTTTAAGAAACAATAGCTCAGAATCGTGTAGAGATGTTTTAAAGCCTCAGAGACCATTGGTGATGGGTGATGCTTAATCGGCCGTAAGTTTCAATAGTATAATCATATCTCGCTATCCAGTTCGCGTATGAACGTTGTGGCCACTATGCGGTCAATGGACACTCATCGCAGTAGTCTTCGGGAAAGGCCCAGCCGGTGAAGTAGTGGTCCGAATGGCGTCCGGAGAACAGCTCGAACCCGGTCCCCAACTCGGGTAGCCTATCGCTGCAGTGGCGGGCGATGTGCCGCCGGTGCGAGCACGATGCGCTCGTCGTCGTCGTCGTCCAGTTTGACGTCGTGGACGGAGACGTGGAGGAACGTGATCGGCGGCGGGAACAGGCCGTCTTCGAGCTGGAGGGAGGGTTCCGTGCTCACGAGGCTCGGGTCGTGGGTCAACCCGGTACTCGACCCCACGTACGTCGGCCCGGCGACGATGGCACCCTCGATGGCGCTGTTCCCCGTTGCGATGCAGACGTCCCAGCCGTCGCACTTGCTCTTCGTGTCGATGGTCGCGACGTTGGTCTCGCCCGGGTCGAGCGCCGGATCGTCCCGCGGTGCGTAGATGGTCCCGTAGAACGCGGTGCTCCCGCCGGTGAAGCCGACCTGCATGTCCGAGGTGCCGTATATCTGGAGGTACTGCGCCTGCCCGGTGAGACCGGCCTGACCGTTCTTCAGGCCGAAGTGGCCGGTACTGTACACGCGGAAGGCGGTCCCCGGGCTCGCGTTGTGTATCTCGATGCCGCCGTCCTCGAGGGCGATGCTCCCGTTGACGATGAGGGTCACGTTCCCGTCCGCGAGGTCGACCTCGATGTCGTTACCGCTCGAGACGATGTCGGAATCGACGTAGTAGGTTTTGCCCTCGTCCAGTTCCTCGGTCAGTGGGTTGGGCCGCGGCTTCGACCCGTTCTGCTTCGCGCTCTCGACCATCCGGTCGATCGCGGGGTCGATCTCCGTCAGATCTGCGTTCACGTTCGACTCCTCCGAGCCGTTTATCGAGTTGTTCTTCTTCTTGTCGATGTCTCCTTCGGCCTTCACCGGGCCCGTGATTCCCCCCGCGTTCCCGTTGGCGTCGACCTTCACGTCACCGTCGGCACCACCGGTGGCGTACACGCCCTGGGCGAAGTCGCCGTCGATGAGCGGTCGACCCAGTTTGACGACGACCGTCTGGTTTGCCTCGTCGACCGAGACGGCCACATCGTTCGTCCGCTCCCGGAGGTACTGTGCCCAGCCGGCGTAGTACTCGCTCTGTATCTCGACCGTGACGAGCTTGCCTTCGACGTAGCCGACGCGGTTGATCGGCGAGCGCGTCCCGTTCTTCCGGAGCGTGATCTTCCCACCAGCGAGGCGGTCATCGCCGGAGACGGTCGGAATCGGGAGGTTGAGTGTGCCGTCGCGGTAGTGGAACTGTGGGGCAGCGACCATCATCGCCTCGTCACCGGTACCCCGCCAGACGCCGCCCGCCTGATAGGCGTACACCGTCTCGTCCTTGCGGTACTCGATAGACCCGAAGGTCTGGTTCGCGATCTCGGTGCCGTTGGCGGTCACGGTGATTCGCCCGGTGTTCTTGCGGTGGACAGCTCCCTCTTTGGTCCGCAGGGCGAAGTCGACCTGACCGGAGCCGTCGTCGCTCAACGCCACCGAGTCGACCGTCCGGCCGAGCTCCAGGAACGCGTACTCGATTCGTTTCGTCTCGGTCTCGGATTGCTGTTGCTCGAGTGTGAGCCCACCGACCACCAGGATGGACACGACACCGATGGTGACGAGCCCGATCAAAAGCACCATCGCTACCACGGCCGTCTGGCTGCGGTCCGTGTGTGGCGATGAACCGGTTCGACGTCCCCCTCGTGGTTTCCCCCCCGACGTGGTGGGACGTATCATCGTAACAGGAAATGCACCCGACACGTAAATAGAAATCGATTTTTTTACCCTACTCGAACGCAAGAACACCTTGAAATGTTATTAATTGATTCCGAATCTTGTAGTATAAATGCGCTACAGCACCTCTCGTGGCGATAGACCCATCTGGAGGGATTCCTCCGAAGGCCCTCGTTCGGCCACAAGGTACTTTTGTCTCACGACGTCGTTCGTGACTGACGTCCGAACAGTTCGTCGGTGCTCGTCCTCACGATTTCAACTACTCAGCGCGATAACATTTCGTCCGACGGACTGCGTCACGCCTGTCGGAACGAAGTGGTTCAGGCCGTTCGAAAAGAGACGGGGTTCGTCAGTGAGGGCGCTCGTAGAGGCTCAGCTCGTTGCCGAGACCACTGCACTGTCGGCAATGAGGATACGTTCGTCGTCCTCACCGTCGTCGAGTTCGACCTCGTGGACGGAGACGTGGAGGAACGTGATCGGCGGGGGGAACACGCCGTCCTGAAGCTGCAGGTCGGGATCGAGCGTGGAGAGACTCGTGTCGTAGGTCATCTCCGTGTTCGTGTTGAGCTTGGTGGAGCCACCGACGATCGCCCCGACGATATCTGCGTGCCCCGAGCTGAGGCAGACGTCCCAGCCGTCGCAGGTGTTCCCGTTCTTGAAGTGGTCGTAGGCAGTGTTCGGTTCGCTAGAGTTGACCGCGGAATCGTCACGTGGGGCGTAGAAGGTGCCGAAGAATTCAGTTCCGTTCCCACCAGTGATGTAGACCGTACTGTCCGACGTCCCGTAGAGCTGGAGTCGCCTGGACTCGTTTTCGTACCCGACCGAGCCACCCGATTGACCGTAGTGACCCGTCATGTAAACCTTGAACGAGGCGTTTCCGGACGGATTGTCGATATCGAGTTCGTCGCCCTCCATGTACAGACTACCGTTCAGGATGAGGGTGACGTTGCCACCGCTGAGGTCCACGTCTACATCCGAGCCACCAGTCGTGATATCAGAATCGACGTAGTAGGTCTCGCCGCCGTCGAGCGTCGTGTTCAGGGGGTTGACCGTCTGGATGGACGTGTCGTTCCGGGCCGTCCTGACTTTGGTGTAGATCACGGTGTCGATAGCAGTGAGACCCGAGTCGACGTTCTCCTCGGTGGCACCGGTGATGTCCGACCCGTTCGAGATGTCGCCCTCTGCCCGGACCGGACCGTCGATCTGTGCGTTCGAGTGGTTGGCGGCCACGGTCCCGCCACCACCGCCGGTGGCGTACACTCCCGAGCTGAAGTTGGTGTCGGCGACCGGTCGGCCCAGCTTGACGATGACCGTCTCGTTCGCTTCGTCGACCTTCACCGCCACGTCGTTGGTCCGGTCACGGAGGTACTGGGCCCAGCCGTTGTAGTACTTGCTCTCGATCTCGACCGTGACGAGCTTCCCTTCGACGTAGCCGACGTTGTTCACCGGGGCCTTCGTCTGGTTCTTCGATATCTCGACGACGCCGGAGGAGAGTTCCTCCTCGCCGGTCACCGTCGGGATGGGGAGGTTGAGCGTCCCGTCGCGGTAGTGGAACTGTGGGGCCGCGACCATCGTCGCGTCGGCACCGGTGCCACGCCAGACGCCACCGGCCTGGTAGGCGTAGGTGCTGTCGTCACGCCGGTACTCGATGGAACCGAAGGACTCGTTGGCTATCTCGCTCCCGTTGGCGAAGACGGTGATGCGACCGGTGTTCTTGCGGAACACGGCGCCTTCCTTCGTTCTGATGTCGAAGTCGATCTCGCGGGTCGACCCACCGCCCAGGGCGACGGTGTCGACGCCTTCGTCGAGCTGGACGAAGACCTGCTCGATGCGCTGGTCTTCGGCGTCGTCTTGCGATTCCTGGAGTGCCACGCCGCCGAGGACGACGATCGAGACCGTCCCGATGGCCACGATGCCGACGAGGAGGATGACGGCCATGACGGCCGACTGCCCTCGCTCTGCCCGGTGAGTCGCACCACGGCTGCCATCGAGTCTCCTGGCCCCAGCAGGGAGACCGTCTGTCAGGGAAGCTCCTCTCATCGTTCACTGCATTGCAGTCCGTTAACATATAGGGGGATTACGGTTATGGACCGTTTTCGCCGTTCACGTGGGCGTGGGCGCACCCGTGCTTTCACGCGACGTGCGCAGAAAGGAATGTTTAGAATCGCTTTTGAACGGTCTCGAGCAGCACTGAACGATTCAACTGGCTCACACGAATCGTGTGATGAGGTACCAGATAACGTGGTGTTCCGCTTCCGACGTCAGCGTGGCTGCCACTCGGGCTCGCGGTCTTCGAAGAACGCGTCGATACCTTCGTTCTTGTCCTCGTTAGCGAACAGCAACGCGAACAGCTCGGCCTCGTACTCGATGCCCTCCTCCAGCCCCATCCGGGAACCCGCCTTCACTGCCTTCTTGGCGATCTCCAGGGCGAGCGGGGACTTCGACGCCATCTTGCCCGCAAGATCGTACACGCGCTCGTCGAGGTCGTCCTCGGGGTACACCTCGTCGACGAGGCCGATGTCTTTCGCCTCCGTGGCGTCGATGAGTTCACCCGAGAGGATGAGTCGCATCGCCTGCCCCTCGCCCACGAGCCGGGGCAGACGCTGGGTCGCACCGCCGCCGGGCATGATGCCGAGGTTGATCTCGGGCTGGCCGAGCTTCGACCCCTCCTGGGCGATGCGCACGTCACAGCCGAGTGCGAGCTCCGACCCGCCGCCGAGGCAATGGCCGTTGATACGGGCGATGACCGGCTTCTCCAGGTCGTCGACGTACTCGTACACGCGGGGGCGTTTCGAGGCGTCGCGCTGCTCGATGGCGTCGCGCTCGCGCAGTTCCGTCACGTCCGCGCCCGCGACGAACGAACTCGACTCGTCCGAGCCGGTGAGGACCACGACCCGGACCGCGGCGTCGGATTCGACCGCGTCGAGGACCGCCTTGAGTTCCCGGCGGAGCTGGGCGTTCAGGGCGTTGCGGGAATCGGGTCGGTCGAGAACGATGGTCGCGACGCCTTCGGCGTGGTCGCCGACCGTGACGGACACGAGTTCACAGTCCTCGGCCGCGGCGAGTACGTCGTCGGTCCCTGTGTCGGTCGACTCCTCACCCATCAGTCGTCACCCCAGTTGCCGCTCGTGCCCACTATCTCGCCGTCTTCCCAGACGTAGAAGCCCTCGCCGGTCTTCTTGCCGAGCTTGCCGGCGCGGACCTTCTGCTTGAGCAGTTGTGGCGGCCGGAAGCGCTCGCCGAGTTCCTCGCGCAGGTACTCGAGGATGTCCAGGCGCACGTCGAGCCCGACCACGTCACCGAGTTCGATGGGGCCCATCGGGTGGTTGTAGCCGAGTTCCATCGCGGCGTCGATGTCCTGGGGCGAGGCGACGCCCTCCTCCAGCATCCGGATGGCCTCCACCCCGAGGGAGACGCCGAGACGCGAGGACGCAAAGCCCGCGGAGTCCCGCACCGTCACTGGCTCGCGGTCGATGCCGTCGACGAACGACTCGGCGAACGCGACCGTCTCCTCGCTGGCCTGCTCCGGCACCACGATCTCGACCAGTTGCATGATGTGGACCGGGTTGAAGAAGTGGAGTCCGACGGCGCGCTCGTCGCGCTCGAGCGCACTGGCTATCTCGGTAATCGAGAGCGAGGACGTGTTCGAAGCGATGACGGTATCGTCGCCCGCGAGGGCCTCGACGTCCTCGAAGGTCTGTTTCTTCAGGTCCATCCGCTCCGGGACCGCCTCGATGACGATGTCGGCCCCGGGGACCGCGTCCGCCAGGTCGACCGCGGTGTCGATGCGGTCGAGTGTCTCCGCCATCTCGGCCTCGGTGACCTTCCCGCGGTCGACGCCACCCTGGAGGTTCCCCCGGATGCCGTCGAGGCCGTTCTCGACGTACTCTTCTTCGATGTCGCGCATCGTGACCTCGTGCCCGGCCATGGCACAGACCTGTGTGATTCCATGTCCCATCGTCCCTGCGCCGAGTACACAGACGTTCATGACTGATACCGCTCGGTCGAGCGTCGTAAGCGTTGCCGCTTCGGCAGCACAGCGTGTGTATCGGTGTGGTGCGTGCTAACTATTGTCTGGGTCGAACAGCCAGAGCTGGTTCGGCGCGTGGGGGCCGTCTTCACCGATGAGGACCCGGCCATCGGGGAGGACGACGATGTTGTCCGGCCCCCAGAAGGTCGTCCGCGAGCCGACCGCCGCCGGCTCGACTCGCGAGATGTCGAAGTCGCCGTCGAGCTGTGCACAGTACAGCACGCCGTAGGGGAGCCGGTTCAGGGAGATCTCGTCGCGAGGGCGCGCGTTCGCCTCACTCACTTCGTTCGACAGCATCGTACCCTGTACCGACGACACGGCGATGTAGAGGAAGTCACCGGGTATCGCAGCCGGCCGGACGTTGATGCCCTCCATCTTGTTCCACTCGGCGGTCGCCCCCTTCGCGACGGCTGCGCGGCGGGATTCGAGGAACGCCGCGCGGTCGTCGCGGCGGTTGCCTGCTGCCCATTCCTGGACGTCCTTGCGGGTGATGTACCGGCCGCCGGGCCCCTGCCCGTCGTACTCGGCGACCCACGACGCGATCTCGGCCTCGGTCCCGTGGGCCAGCCGCAGCCACTCGATGTCGAAGCCCACCTGCCCGGGGTCGCTGCCCGAGTCCTGCGTGAGCCGGGCGGCGAACAGGGTTCCGGCGGAGAGGTCCCCCGGGCTATCGGCGACGAACTTGAACAGCACGCCGCCGGCCGCGTCGTCGCTCAGGTAGACGGTGCGCTGGTCGGGCATGACGACCGCGTTCTCGTGGGAGAACCGGCCGAGAGCGAAGCGCTTCTCGATACCAGGCGTCCGGGCGAGCGGGTCCGTCACCTCGACGATCCAGCCGTACCGGTACGGGTTCCCGGGCCGGCCGAGGTAGCGCTCGACCGACTCGTGGGCGTCGCGCCAGGTCGCGCCCGCGTACCAGTTCGCAGCCGGCGGTTCGTACTCCTCCGAGAGCAGCGGGGTGCCCCACGGCGAGACGGTCCCGAAACAGGTGTTCCACAGGCCCTCGACCGGGCGGAGGTCGAGGTTCTCGCCGCCGCGGACCGTCCACCCCTCGGCGGTGTTCTGGAGATGTAGTCGACTGACTGCCGCCGGAATCTGCTCCCACGCGGTGTAGAGGTAGCCCTGGTTCCGGTCCCCGGGGAACGGCACGAACCCGTTGAAATCGGGCTGGCTCGCGTCGGTCAATTTCGTGCCGTCCGTCGCGTACGTGATGCCGAGGCCCTCCCCTGACGCGGTCTTGTCTCCCCCGTTGACCAGTACGCGATGGGTTCCGAGGCAGGACCGGAACGTCCGCTTCCCGTGCCGGGTCCAGGGGTAGGTGAGCGCGTCGACCTCGTCGGGGAGCGCCGTCACGTCGACGCCCTCGAACACGCCGACCCCACCGCAGTCGTACGGTTTCTCGTTCGTCGAATCGGGATGGGCGACGTTGCAAAAGAGGGTCCCGTCCCCGGTGGCGAACAGGCCGGTGAACTCCGCGCCGATGACCGTCGTCGCCACTCGCGTCACCGACCCGGTAGCACAGTCTCGGCGCGTCAGGCTGTCGCCGAGCACACCACCGCCGATGCCGAGGGCGACCGCACTCGCCCCGAACAGGCCGAGGCTCTGTCGGCGCGTGAGTTCGCGGCCCATAGTCTCTGAGTGACGTAGGCACGCAGGGGTGATTACCTCTCGGCGACCCCGTGACCACCCGGGAACGTGCTGCCTACCGGGAAACTTCGGGGAAGGGAGTATCCACGGAGTTCGCGGCTCCCCTGAGACGTCACGTTATCTCGCCAGCCCGCGTATGTGTCGTATGCGCCTCGACTTCGCACTTACCGCCGTCCGCCGGTCAGTCGCCGTCTACGGGTTCCCGGTCCGCGTCGCCCTCGTCCTCGTGTTGGCGATGGTCGGCAACGCCATCCTGCTCGCCATCGCCCAGTCGCTATCGGTCGCCCCCGGCTTCCAGCCACTGGCGTACCCGCCGGTCCTGTTCCTGACCGCGGTCGGTGGCGCAGGGGCCGCCGTGGTCTACTGGGGGCTCACCCGGCGCGTCGAGGACCCCGAGCGAACGTTCACCCGCATCGTCGTCGCCGTCCTCGCGCTGTCGTTCATCCCCGACTTCGCCCTGCTCATCGAGGACCCCAACGCGACCCCTGCTGGCGTCGTCGTCCTGATGGCGATGCACGTGGTCGTCGCGGTGGCCTGTGTGGCACTGTTCCCGGCCCAGCAGGTAGTGGTCGAGCCCGAGGCTGAGGCGGCTGCCGAGTAAGCGAGAAGGACGCAAGAGGAACAGAACGGAACGGAACGCGGTCCGAGTCAGTCTTTCTGCGGTCTAATCTTGAAACTGCGGTTCACGAGGTGAACCGCGATTCAAAATCATCCCTGTGGTCTGATTTTGAATCCGTACCTCGTCACGCCCTCCTGCGTGTAGATGCGCCGAATCACCGTCTCGATGGTGTCCCCCACAGAGAGCGCGTCGGGAGCCGCGTCGGTCACCTGCGCAGGGGCACTCACCGACCCGTCCTTGGGCCCATCGAGTGCGACGACGGCGACCCCGAAGTCACCGGCTTTCCCCTGCTGCTCCGCGAACTCCGGGGGGGCACCGCCCTGCGAGATGGTCGTCAGGGCCTCGACCGTCCCCGTCCCGGCCAGTTCGACCGGGTCGTAGTCGGTCCGGGTGTTGCAGGCGTTGCAGGCTCCCTCCGGCGGGAAGTTGAGCGCCCCGCACTCGGGGCAGCGCCCGGCCTCGAGGCGGTAGCGCTGCGGGATGGAGCGCTTCCAGGTTGGGACCGAGACGTAGGCACCGCCGCCCGAGGGCGGGCCCGAGGTGACCTCGCCGCGCTGACGCAGGTACTCGGCGTAGCTGATGGGCTGGTCGCCGTCGAGCCGGAGCGAACTCGGCAGGCCGGACTCGCACTCGACGACGAAGGCGTCCGAGCCGGCACCGCTGCCGAAGCTGACGCCCAGAATCGTCTGCTGGTCGTCGGCCGCGAGCGCCTTCACGATGCCGAGCGGGACGCTGGCTGCGCCGGTGTCGCCGAGGTCGTGGACCGTGGCACAGGCCGCGATGGTGTCGGTGTCGACGCCGAGGCCACCCGCGACGCGGTACGGGAGCCGGCCGTCGGGTGACTGGACAGCTGCAGCATCCGGGGCGACCTGCCCGAGCTGGTCGGCCGCGCCGGTGACGACCTCGCGGAACGCCTTCCGGTCGTAGTTCGTCACGTCCAGCCCCTCGATGCGGTCGCTGCCGGTCTCCCGGAACCGGGTGCCCGGGTAGGGCGTCGCGTACTCGGCGCGGTCGGTGACATGCGCCAGGCCCTCGTCGACCACGACGAACGCCGCCGCCCCGGCCCCGGCGGCGTGGTCGACCGCGCCGTCCAGGTGCCCGCGCGGGCAGTCCGCGACGACGACGAGACCGATACCGTCGCCGACGTCCGAGTCGATGGCGTCGAGGAGTGCCTGTGTACCGGCGCGGGTGCTCCCCGAGTAGGAGCGCCTCGCTGCGGTCTCGGAGACGCCGAGCATCGCACCCAGCCGGGCGGTCAGGTCCTCCTCGGCGAGCGGGGGCGTCGAACTCGCGAACGCGAGATACGAGACCGCCTCACCGTGGGTGCCGTCGGCGTGCAGGGCGTCGCGGGCGACCTCGGCGGCCATCGTGAGCGCGTCCTCGTCCGCGCCCGCGACGGCCTTCTCCTCGATGCCGCCAGCCTCGAAGCGACCCCACGCCTCGGCGAACTCGTCGGCCGTGATGCGGAAGCGAGGTGCGTAGCCCGCGACCGCACGAATTCCGTTCGCCATCACGCGCTCACCTCCTCGCCCGCGGCGGCGTCAGGGGTCTCGCGCTCGAACAGGTGGACGACGGCGGCCCCGCCGCTCCCGCCGACGTTGTGGGTCAGGCCGCGGGTCGCGCCCTCGACCTGCCGGTCGCCGGCGCGGTTGGTGAGTTGCTTGAACGCCTCGACGACCTGTCCTGCGCCGGTCGCCCCGATGGGGTGACCCTTGGACTTGAGACCGCCGGAGGTGTTGACGACCACGTCGCCGCCGTAATCGGTCGCGCCGGAGGCGACGAGCTTGCCGGACTCGCCGGGTTCGCAGAAGCCGAGGTCCTCGTAGGCCATCAGCTCCGCGATGGCGAAGCAGTCGTGGACCTCCGCGAAATCCATGTCCTCCGGTCCCATCCCGGCCATCTCGTAGGCGGTCTCGGCCGCCATCTTCGACGCCGGGACGCTGGTGTAGGTGTCGCGCTGGAACAGCCCGACGCGGTCGGAGGCCGCGCCGACACCCGCGACCCGGACGCGCTCGTCGGTGAACTGGTCGACGACGTCCTCGCTGACGACGATGGCACAGGCCGCCCCGTCGGTCGTCGGACAGCAGTGGTACAGGTTCAGCGGGTCCGCGATGGTCGGCGCGTTCATCGCGTCCTCCAGCGAACACTCGAAGCCGAGCTGGGCGTGCGGGTTCATCGCGCCGTGGCTGTGGTTCTTCACCGCGACGTGGGAGAGCTGCTCCTTCGTCGTCCCGTGTTCTGCCATGTGTGCGCTGGCCATCTGGGCGTACACGCCCGCGAAGGTCGTCCCCGAGAGGCGTTCCCACTCGGTCTCGCCCGACACACCCAGCCAGTACTTCGTGGCGTCGCCGGACATGTCGGTCATTATCTCGACGCCGCTCGCCAGCACCACGTCGGCCATCCCGGACTTGACGGCCTGGACCGCCTGCCGGACCGCGTAGCCCGAGGCCGCGCAGGCGTTCTCGACCCGCGTCGTGGGCACGCCGTGGAGCCCGACGTGTTCGGTGACCGCCGGCCCGGCGAGGCCGAGCTGGCGGCCGCCGACGCCCAGTGTCCCGACGACCGCCTCGTCGAAGTCGTCCGCGTTGATACCGTGGTCGACGCTCTCGACCGCCGCCTCGAAGGCGGTCTCGAACAGCGACCGGTAGCTCTCGTCGGGAAACGAACCGTACTCTGACTGGCCCGCCCCGACGACGTACGCATCTCGCATACGGTTGCGTTCACCCGCCCACGTAAAATAGCCACCCCCGTCTACACGCGGGGGTGCTCACCCTCTGTGCCAACATGTGACTAGTACGTATCTTTATATTTCGAGGGGGAGATATGAACGATATGGCTCTCAATTTCGACGAGCGCAGTTCGGAGAACGGGTTCTGGATCAACGCGGCAATCGGGGGAATCGCCGCTATCGTACTGTCGTTCGTTCCCTTCTCGCCGGTCCTGGGTGGTCTCATCTCCGGCTACCTCGAGAAGGACACCCAACGCGGCGGAAACATCAAGATCGGGGCCGCGGCCGGGGTCATCTCGCTCATCCCGATGCTGTTCCTCGGCGTGTTCTTCGTCGGGTTCGGCTTCCTCGGTGCCCTCGGCGGGGCCGATGCGGCGATGGGCGTCGTATTCATGCTGTTCATCGTCGCCATCTTCGCCGTCATCGGCGCACTCTACACCATCGGTCTCGGCGCTGCCGGCGGCTTCCTCGCCCACGTCCTCTGGGAGGACGACTTCGAGCGCGCTCGCGGCCGCGGCAGCCAGGCCGGCTACGACGACATGGCCTACGAGACCCAGCACTGAACTGGCGGTAGCGCACAGAACGCCCGCGTGTAGACGGGGTACCATTTATACGGGCACCGGGTGAACCAGTCGGTCATGGTCTACAGTTACGAACCGCATTACTTCGAGGACATGGAAGAGGGAATGACGTTCAAGAGCGCCGGCCGGACCGTCACAGAGTCCGACTTCGTCTTCCACTCGATGTTCGCCGACGACTGGACCGAACTCCACACCAACGCGGAGTACTCCGAGGACGGCCCCTTCGGCGAGCGCATCGGCCACGGCCCCATGACGTTCATCCTGACGACCGGGATGGTCCAGCGCTGTGGCTTCGTCGAGCGCACCGTCATCGCGTTCCTCGGCATGAACTACATGGACGTCCCCAACCCGATGTTCATCGACGACACCATCCAGGCCGAGTTCGAGGTCACCGAGACCAAGGAGTTCGAGTCCCGCGACGACGCCGGTCTCGTCGTCATCGATGCCGAGACGACGAACCAGGACGGCGAGATACTGCTGCAGGGCGACATGAAGTTCATGTTCAAGCGCCGGGACTTCTACGGCGACAAGCCCGGTCACCCCTGAGCAGGACCGATTTCGATTCTTATCTCTCACCCGGCCGAGCAGCCGCTGCCGTCTCCTCCTGGAAGCCCGCCGGGGGCCTCGCGCCGAGCGCTAGCATGACCAGCGAGAGCCCGGTTACGGAGAGGGCGATACCGAAGACGAGGCCGATGGCCCAGGGTTCGGTCGCCGGGAGCCCCAGCCACAACAGGACCGCCGCGAGTATGGAGACGCATCCGGCGAGGATGGGCCACTGCCAGTTCGGGTCGCCGCGGATGGCGAGGCCGAGGACGAGTTGCGCCAGCCCGACGGCGAGGAACAGGCCGACGAGCAGGAGCCACAGCGACAGGAACCTGATGGTCGGGTTCACGAGGACGAGGATACCGAGTCCGGTGAACAGGACCGCGACGAGGCCCTGCCAGACGAAGCCCCGCCAGTTCGTCGCCGAGAACGCGTGGGCGACCTGGAGGACGCCCCCGGCGACGAGGATGGTCCCCAGCAGGAGTGCGAGCGACACGCTGCTCACGTGGGGGAAGACGATGGCGACCAGCCCGAACAGGACGAGCAGGCTCCCGACGAGCCACAGCGTCCGCCGGCTCTCGGCCAGCTCGGGGTGGTCGGCGTCCGTGGCGGGCTCGGTTGGTGCAGCAGTCGACATGGGTGGCTGGTGGTGCCGGTTTGCTCGCTCAGACGCCACCCGGCTTCGCGGTGGGCGGCGTGACTTCCCCAGCCTCGGCCGCCTCCTTCGCCCCGACAGCGAGCATTATCATCGAGAGGCCAGAGGCCAGGAGGTTGGCTCCGAAGAGGAGTCCCACGGCCCACGCGGCGGTCGAGGGCAGGCCGAGGAACAGCATGACCCCGACGAGGATGCCGAGGCCCCCACTGAACAGTAGCCAGCCCCAGTTCGGCTGTCCGCGGGTCTGCAGGCCCATCACGAGCTGGACCACGCCGCTCGCGAAGAAGTACCCGATGAGCAGGAAGGTGAGCGAGGCGAGGCCGAGGACCGGGTTCGCGAGGACCATGATTCCGGCGACCCCGTAGACCAGCGCGAGGATGGTCTGCCACAGGAAGCCCGTCCACTTCTTCGCGGAGAAGGCGTGGGCGATCTGGACGAACGCACCGACGACGAGCGCCGCACCGAACACCACCGAGAGGGAGAGGCTCGTGAAGATCGGGAACACGATAGCGAGGAACCCCAGTATCGCCAGCACGGCACCGACGGCTATCATGGTCGAGTAGGAGGACGCGATACCGGCCGCTTCCGGCGTCAGCTGCTCGGACTGGTCGAAGTCCATCGCTGCCGGGTCAGATTCCATCGGTGCCGACTCCGTCGCCATCTCGGGGGTCTCGGCCTCGGACGTCGTCTCCTCGTCCGGACGGTCTTCGGGAATATCGTCTGCACTCATGATTTAGTCGCCTCTCGTTACGGCATCGGGTCGTTTAGCTAATCTTCGGATTCGCCGAAGTGGTCACGTTCGCTGGCAGGTCGTGCAAGAGTAGTGAGCGAGGCCGCTCGACAGGTGGTGACGGCGTCCATCCCGAGTGCCCCGTTCATCGGAGACTCGCGGGTCCTGTGTCTCGTTAGTCTCCTCGGCCGAGCAGATAGTCGGGAAGACATCCAGTATTCGCTATGTCTACGGGCCCCGTACCTTTCGCACGATGGCCGAGGTGTATTACTTCATCAGCGACCTCCACATCGGGGGCGACGAGGAACTGCAGGAGTGTGCGTTCGAGCCCGAACTCATCGAGTTCCTCCAGACACTCGAAGCCACAGACGAGGACGCCGAACTCATCATCAACGGGGACCTGTTCGGGCTGTGGGAGTTCACCGAGCTCCAGGGGATGGCCAAGCTCGATTCGCTGGAGGCCCATCACGGGGACCTCTTCGAGCAGTTCCGACGGACGGGGGAGCACGTTCCTATCACGCTCATCCCGGGCAACCACGACGCCGAACTCGCGGGCTACCCCGAGTACGTCGAGCGCCTCGCCGAGTACAACATCGACCTCCAGAACGAGTTGCGCCTGGTCCGGCCAGTGGGCTCGAAGAAGCTCTGGATCGAACACGGCATGCAGGAGGACCCGAACAACCGGCTCCCACAGTTCGGGAACCCGTTCGCGAACCCGCTGGGGTACTTCGTCAACCGGCACATCACGGGGAAGGCGGGGCAGCTCTCCCGGCGCGGCCGGTACAACTGGCTCCGGGACATCCAGTCGGTGACGCCGATGGCCGACATCCCGTACTGGATGATATCGAACTACTACTACCGCGAGATGAGCCCGTTCCTCCGGTACGCCTCGGTGCCGTTCCTGTTGCTGTTCAACGTCACACTGCTCTGGCTGGCCGGTGCCACGCTGGAGCGCGTCGGTATCCTGAACACGAACGTCTTCACCAACCTCGACGTGTTCCGGGAGTTCGGTATCGTCGGCGACGTGTTCTACGTCGTCGTCCTCATCAACCTCGTCGTCATGGGCCTGCTCATCGCGCTCGCCATCCCGGCGTTCTTCCTGGGACGTGACGTCAAGCAGACGCTCCGGCGGTTCGGCCTCCTCAGCACCGAGCGAGCGGCCAGGGAGGAAGACGAGCACTACCGCGACGCGGCTCTCGACGTGTTCGCGTCGAACCCCGACGTCGTGGCGTTCATCTACGGGCACACCCACCGGCCGTCGTTGAAGCGGCTGGGGAATCGGGCCGTCATCAACACGGGGACATGGCTGAAGCAGTTCACGCGCATCTCGACCCGGTTCGGCGTTCTGCCACCGGTGTACCGGCCGTCGTACTGCCTGAACTACTTCCGCATCACCGCGGACGAGAATCGAATCGTCGTCGACTACGACGTCATCGAGAAGGAAGCCCCGAGCGAACTCACGCCGCTCCAGCGGTTCCTCGTCCGGTGGAAACACCCCGAGCGAGCGGTTCCCCCGCGGACCGTCCTCGAACCGGAGGAACCCCGGACGCTCGCAGAAGAGACACCCCCGGTCAGTCGTCAGCCCGGTCCGGGACGACGTCCGGAGGCGTAGGCTCGGCCGGTTGCACCTGCGATTTTCCGGTGGGCAGGAACGTGGAGGTCAGCCCGAGCAGGATGACGAACACGCCGACGAGCAGGACGGTGTTCCGGAACCCCTGTACCATGGCCTGCTCGACGATACCGTCCAGTGCCTGCTGCACCTCGATCGGGAGTTGTGCGAGGAGGGCCTGTCGCTCTGCCTCGGTCAGGAACTCGGTCGCATCCTGCAGCAGGACCACGAATTCTCGGCGACGGGCCGTCCCGACGCCGAGCCCGGCGCTGGAGAGAATCTGTTCGACGACGCTGCCATACGTCGCGGTGAGGAGGAACGACCCGACGACGGCCGTGCCGACCGAGGTCCCCAGCCAGTTCACCGCCATGCTGACGCCCGAGGCCTCCATCGTCTCCTCGGCCTCGACCGTCGAGAGGGTGAGATTGACGATGTTGGCGAGCACCAGCCCGATACCCACACCGACCAGGAGCAACGGGACGACCAGTTCCACGGTGGTCATCGCCATGCTGGTCACCACGAACAGCGCGGCCAGGCCAAGCGCGAGGACCCCCACGCCGAGTTGAATCAACCGCTTCCCGCCGACGGACTGGGTGAACTTCGCCGTGCCGATGGACACGACGAACACGGCGAGCGAGAACGGGAGGAGCGCGACCCCCGTGTCGAAGGCGGTGTACCCGAGGGCCCCCTGGAGGAACACCGGGAGGACGAACAGGATGCCGCCGAGGGCGATCCACGAGACGAAGTACGTCGAGAGTCCGGCGAGGTATCCCCCGTTCTCGAAGATGCTCGTCTTGACGAGTGGAGTCTCACCGCGCCGCTCGCGGGCGCGCTGCCAGTGGAGGAACCCGACCAGCAGCGAGAGTCCCGCCGCGACGAGTATCGGGGTCGGCGAGAGTCCGAGCAGGCCCAGTTCCACGCCAGCGACCGAGACCGGGCGAAGCGCGGCCCACCAGCCGTAGCGGCCGCTGAAGAGGACGCCGACGACGAGCGTGCCGAGACCGAGGACCGACAGTGCAGTCCCGACGACGTCGATTTCTGCCCCTTCCTCGGGCCGGTACTCGGCGAGTCGCGCCGCGAAGAAGAACGTCGGCACGGCGATAACGGCCTCCAGCGCGAACCCGAGCCGCCAGGTGAAGTAGGTCGTGAGCGTGCCCCCGAGAATCGGGCCAACCGCGGCTGCCCCGGCCAGCACCCCCGTGAGAACGCCGAACGCGAGGGCGCGCTCTTTCGGGTCGGTGTAGAGGATGGGCAACATCGCGTACGCGAGCGGGAGCAGGATGGCTGCGCCCAACCCCTCCAGCACTGACCACCCGAACAGGAGGGCGTAGATGTTCCAGCTCACTGCAGCGAGAACCGTGCCCACGCCGTAGATGACCAGTCCGATTCGGAACATCCGGCGGACGCCGTAGACGTTCCCCAGCTTCGCGCCGAGCATCATGAACGCGGCCATGACGAGCGCGTACAGCGAGATGGCTCCCTGGACCGCCGTGACGCTGGTGTCGAGGTCGGCGACGATGGCCGAGATGGCGACGGTCATCATCGTCGTGTCGATGACCGTGATTATCATCGCCGAGCAGACGACCGCGAGTGGTGTCCAGTGTTCGATGCGCTCACGGCGGGTCCCGGTCGGTTCTTCGCCCGTCATGCGTGCTTCTCACTCGGTATCTCGCCCGGTTCCCGGGTCGGCGTCTCGCGCAGTGCGGAGACGACCATCGACAGGCCGACGACCGTGATACCGGCCCCGTACAGCAACCCGAGCGCCCAGACCGCTCCACTCGGCCACTCGACGACCAGCAGCGTCGCGACGAACAGTAACAGGAACCCGGTCAGCAGGGACTCGCGACGGGCCGCCGCCGGTTTCGACACTGCACCCGCGACGCGGAGGAGCCCGGTCGCCGCGTACAGGATGGCGAACATGGTCGCGAGCCGAGTCTGGCCGAGGGGCACCAGCAAGAGCGCGATGCCCACGAGCATGTAGCCGATTGCCTCACCGAGCGTGGTGAGCCCGGTACGGAGCGAGTCCGCGACCTTCGCGTCGGCGACCAGGGCGATGCCGGCGGCGACGAGCACCACGCCGAGCCAGAGGCGGATGAGTCCGCCCGCGAGCGTCGGCATCGTCGCCACGAACACGCCGAGACCGACGACGATGATGCCGAACGCGAGTCGGAGCCGGCGGTCCTCGCTCGTCTCCGACGCCGGCTCCGGTGCAGCTGCAGTAGTGAGAGCCATAGTATTCTCCGCCAGAGATACGCACCAGACGCCAATAGGGGCGTTTGCAGGGTTTTCCGATAACTCACGCTGCTGGGGCGAGCCAGCCCGCGCGAGCACCGGGGGCACAACAGGGACGTTTTTCACGCTCCCGGTCGCAGGTTTTGCCATGAGTCTCCCGAGCGTCGTCGACACCGACGACCCGCGAATCATCGACACGCACGCCCACCAGCCGACAGAGGAGTTCCTCTTCACCGCCGGGGGCGAGATGATGCAGGACGCCGCGAAGCGCTTCGGCAAGGAGATGGTACCGAACTCCTACGAGGAGATGATCGAGGCGTACCACGAGGTCGGCATCGGCAAGGCCGTCCTGCTGGGCTGGGACGCCGAGACCAACACCGGGAACCCGCCGGTCCCGAACGAGTACGTCGCGGAGGTCCGCGACGAGTACGACGACTTCTTCGTCGGCTTCGGTAGCGTCGACCCGCTGAAGGACGACTGCGTCGAGGAGGCCCGGCGCTGTGTGGAGGACCTGGACCTCGTCGGCTTCAAGTTCCAGCAGATCGCACAGGGCTTCGACCCGAGCGACCCCGAGCACGACGAACTCTGGGACACCATCGAGGACCTCGGCGTCCCCGTCGTCTTCCACGGCGGGAACTCCACGTTGGGTGCCTGCGCCCCCGGTGGGCGCGGCCTGAAGATCAAGTACGGCGACCCGATGCTCATCGACGACGTGGCGGCCGAGCACCCCGACCTCCAGATTCTCATCGCCCACCCCGCGTTCCCGTGGGAGAAGGAGCAACTCGCCATCTGCCAGCAGAAGGGCAACGTGTACATGGACCTCTCGGGCTGGATGCCGGCGTACATCGACGACCAGGTGCTGCACTACGCGAAGACCCTGCTCAAGGACAAGGTCATGTTCGGGACCGACTACCCGATGCTCGACCCCCAGAAGTGGCTTCACCAGTTCGCCGAACTCGACTTCCCCGAGGAGGTCCAGCGCAAAATCCTCTGGGAGAACGCGGAGGAGTTCCTCGACCTGAACTGAGTCGCTGCCTCCTAACCGCACCAATCGCTTTTCTCGCTGGGGCACTCGCATAGCCCATGGACATGCGAATCGACCACGTCGCGACCGCGTGGACCGACCGCGACGAGGGTGAAGCTGCCTGTCGAGCCGTCGGCCTCCCGACCACGTACGGCGGCGAACACGCCGATGGCACGACCGACATGAGTATCGTCGGCTTCCCCGACGGGAGCTATCTCGAACTCATCACGAACACCGGCGAGGCGACGCCGAGCCGCTGGCCCGAGTTCATCGCGGGCGACGCCGGTCCCTGTGCGTGGTGTATCGAGACCGACGACATCCGCGAGTCGCTGCGCCGGTCGCTGGATGCGGGGTTACGCGTCGCTGGGCCGGACCGAGACGGTCGCGGACGTCCCGATGGGCTCCATGTCGAGTGGGAGACCGCGATACTCGGGGACACGCTCGGGCACACGCTCCCATTCCTCATCGAGGACCGGACGCCACGCCGGTACCGCATCACGCCGGACCCGGAACTCGCTGATGGCCCGCTCCTGGGGATCTCGGAGGTCGTCGTCCTGACGAAGGATGCCGCGGCACTGGCGCAGGACTTCGACCGGGCGTTCCGACTGGCCCAGCCCGAGACCGTCGACGCCGACGGCTTCGGGGCGACCCTTCACCGGTTCCCCGGCGCGGCGGTCGCACTCGCAGAACCCGAGGGGAACCGCCTCGGCGGGCGGCTCGGCGACTTCGGTCCGGCTCCATGTGCCGTCCTCGTCGAGACGGACGACCTCGACCACGCCCAGGACGCGTTCTCGCTCGCAGATCCGGTCCGGTGGGGTGACGACCGGGTTGCGTGGTTCGACCATCCGCGACTGGAGCGACGGCTGGGCGTCGTCGAATACGCACACTGAGTCCGGAGTCCGACCGTTTTTCGCGACCCGGTTCCAAGGCCAACCCGTGTTTCCCCCGGTCGAGACAGGAACCCTCGCGAACCACCCCGCCGTCAGCACTGGTGACGGTCCCCGCATACTCCTCGTGATTCCCGGGCTCAATGACCCGCTGCACACGGTCGGCGACTCGTGGTGGTTCCCGCGACTGATGGCGCTCTATCTTCAGAGATACGCCGATACCCACACCGTCTACATGGTCAGTCGCCCGCACGGCATTCCGGCGGATGCGACGGTGGCGTCGATGGCTCGCGGGTACGAAGCCGTCCTCGACGAACTCGACGCCGAGTCGACCCCCGTGGACGTTCTGGGCCTGTCGATGGGCGGCTTCCTCGTGCAGGCACTCGCCGCCGCAGACGACCGGGTCGACCGGGCGGTGCTCGGGCTCTCGGCGGCGACGTTGAGCGAGAACGGCCGCGACATCGTCCAGCGGTGGCGGGCATGGGGCGAGCGTGGGCAGTGGGGCCCCATCTACCGCGAGGCGTACGCCATCGTCGCGGATGGACTGCTCGCCCGGTGCCTGCAGGCCGGCTCCGCGGGGTACGACCTGCTGTTCGACCCCGAGAATCCGGCTGACTTCCTCGTCTCCGCCGATGCCTGCCTCGACTTCGATGGGACTGCCTCCCTCGCCCAGATGGACTGCCCGACCCTGGTCGTCGGAGGCGACGAGGATGTGTTCTTTACCGCCGAAGACTACCGCGAGACGGCTGCGGCGCTCCCCGACGGAACGCTGGTGATGCTCCGTGGGGCGGGCCACGAGTCGGTCATCGAGCATCCGGGCGAGTTCGACGGGAGCATCAGGCGATTTCTCTCGGCCTGAAACCCACCAGTCGAATTTATTATCTCACTTATCGTATCAACAGGAATGACTGAAACTATCGAGAAGACGCTGCACCTCGCGAAGTGGGAGACGAGACTGGGCGCGTGGCTCATCGACGTGGTCCTCGTGAGCGTCGTCTTGAGCGTGTTCGACGAGTTCCTCGTCGGCTTCCCGTCGCTCCTCTCCGTCGAGTTCGGAACCATCGGCAGCTTCGGCATGTTCGCCGGTACCAACGGCTTGGCCCTGTTCGTCTACTGGACGCTCTCGGAGGGCATCTGGGGGCAGTCCGCCGGGAAGACGGTGTTGAACCTCAGGGTGACCGACCGGCGTGGGAACCACCCGGACTTCCTCGCGGCCGCGGTCCAGGCGTTCGGGAAGGCGTTCTTCCTGCCCATCGACTGTCTCGTCGGCTGGCTGGCGATGGAGGGGCAGAAACTTCGACTCACGAACCGCATCTCGAACACCATCGTCATCTCGATCCCGGCCGAGGAACCCGAGGGCGTCGAGTACGTGATTCCAGAGGAGTGACCCGGTTTCCGGCTCAGTCCCACTCCGCGTCCCGGCCTTCGAGGAACGCGTCGACGCCCTCCTCGTGTTCGTCCGACATGTACGCCTGCACCTGCATCATGTTCTCGTAGTCCAGCGCCTTCCGCCAGTCGTTGTCGAGGTTCTCGTGCATCGCCTGCTTGGTCATCCCGATGGTCCGGGTGGGCCGGCGCGAGAGCTTGCCGACCATCTCGTCGACGGCCTCGTCGAGGTCCTCCTCGGGGACGGCCTCGTTCACGAGGTCCATCTCTGCTGCTTCCTCACCGTCGAAGAACTCGCCGGTGAATGTCAGTCGCTTCGCGGTTCGCAGACCCACCAGTCGCGGCAGGGTGAACGTCGCGGCCGTGTCCGGAATGAGGCCGACGCGGATGAACGCACAGGAGAACGTCGCGTCGGGGACCGTGTACGCGAAGTCCGCGGCCGCGACGAGGGCCAGGCCCGCGCCCACGCAGTCGCCGTTGACCTTCGCGACGATGGGGACGTCGCAGTTCAGCATCTCCGCGGCCGCGCGGTTGAACGTCTCCGCGACGCGCTCGTAGGCCTCGCGCGGGCCCTCCTCACGCTCTTTCATCGCCATGATGTCCCCACCCGCGGAGAAGGCCGGGTCGTCGCCCGTGATGACCACCGCGTCGTGTTCGACGGGGTCGGCCTCGGCGACGGCCTCCGCGAGTTCCTGGGCGACCTCCAGGTTCATCGCGTTCATGACGTTCGGTCGGTCGAAGGTGATGGTACGTACGCCGTCCTCGTCCTCGATGCGCATAGTTGTTGAACTTTCCCGGGGTGCTTAATTGTTGGTCATAGCCGGGCTGTGGCCGTGACTGGTGAAGTCTACGGCCCACCAGCTCGGTGGTCGGCCGCGACGCTGTAGAGTGCCGTCTCCGCGGGAATAGAACGGTCGGGACACACAGCCACACCTCGTGGGTGTTGGTGCGTCAGGAAGGGGGTTGGGGGGAGTATGGGGGTGGCGACAGCGGTTCGCTGTGAAATCGCCATCTAATCGTATGTCGGGAAAGGGTGTAACCGTTGATTCTAATCTGTATGTACCTCCGAGAACCACACTCTAATATATTAGAGTCAAAATCGTGGGATTCGGTGCCATGCCCTGAGGGCACAAGGTCAGCGGCGCGCGTTGCATGGGTCACGAACGGTTAAGGGGATGCCCCGAGCAGACCCGGACATGGATATCGAGGAGTTCTTCGAGACGATGCCGTTCGCCGACCTGCTCGGCGTCGATGTGACCGAGGCCGAGGACGGACACGCGGAGGGACGCCTGGAGATGCGCGAGGACCTGTCGTGGAACGCCGACCAGCTGATGGCCCACGGCGGCGTGACGTTCACACTCGCGGACACCGTCGGCGGTGCCGCACTGGTCTCGCTGGTCGACCAGCCGGTCCCGACCATCGACATGCGTATCGACTACCTCGCGGCCGGGACGGGCGACCTCTACGCCGAGGCCGACGTGGTCCGGTGCGGCAAGAACGTCGGGACCGTCGACGTGGACGTGTACGCCGCGGACGACGACACGCTGATCGCTGACGCGAGAGGCGTGTACAAGACGGGCTGAGTGGGATGGTTCGCTGGTGGGACCACATCGACACGAGTGACGTCGCCCGCCAGCTGCTTGTGGTCGGATTCCACTCGACGGCCTACGTGGTGCTCTTCTGG
The DNA here is from genome assembly GCF_051207375.1 of Haloarchaeobius pelagicus. Lineage (NCBI taxonomy): Archaea > Methanobacteriati > Methanobacteriota > Halobacteria > Halobacteriales > Halorubellaceae > Haloarchaeobius > Haloarchaeobius pelagicus. Next base: position 1,688,016 of record NZ_JBPJZD010000001.1, read on the forward strand.
ACTGCCGTGGTCGCTGGTGAGTTCACCGTCGACCGCCTCGCCCTCGTCCCCTGGGTGTACGGACTGGTCGTCTCGTTCCGGATGACCTACCGGCTCGATGCGATCGTCGCACCCGAGGCGTCAATCGGCCAGTTCCTCCGTAACTCGGTCCAGTGGGTGTTCGTGTTCCCGGTGGCAATTCTGGTGGGGAACGTCCTCGTCACGATGGGACTCGCCATGGCGATTCGAGACCCGGGACTCGACGGGGTTCCGATCGTCAGGACGTTCGCCGAGCAGTGGACCGCGCTGTACGTGAGTGGGCTCTCGACCCTCATCCTGTACGCCTCGGTCATCTGTGCAGTTGCCGCGGGACTGGGTATACTGGTGCGAATCGCGCAACGCGCGACTGCCGACTGGCTCCGGCCGGGGCAGTGAGTTACTCGAACACCTGCGCGAACAGCGCCGACTGTCCCCGGCGCAGGCGTTCGAGGAACGCGGACTTGCTGATACCGATCGCGTCGGCGACCTCGCTGGCGGTCACATCGCGAGGGACCTCGAAATAGCCCATCTCGTTGGCGGCCCGGAGCGCCTCCTCCTGTGCGGGGGTGAACCCCCAGCGCCGGGCGACCACCTCGTCGTCCTCGCTCCCGAGCGGGTAGATGCGTTCGAGGGTGACACCGACGGTCTCACCGGCGGCTTCCAGCACCCCTTCGAGGACGTCGTACCCGACGACGGCACCGGTGTAGGTCTCGACCCCGTCCCGGTATCGCAGCGATTCGGCCATGAACCCGGCGTCACAGAGTGTGTGGACCACGCACGGGTGTTTCGAGAGACACCGCAGGTTCACCCGGTCCTCGGTGTGCGAGGCGTGCAGGTAGCGGATTCGATCGTCTGCATCGAGCGCCTCGGCGAGGGCTGGGTCGTCACCCGCCGAGAACCGCAACAGGGCGTTCCCGTCGCTGCGGCGCTGTGGGGGCCGCGCGTCGACGACGCACCCGGTCTCACGGGTGGCGTCAGCCAGGGGACAGTCGTCGCCGGTGACCCTGAACTCGACGACGAGACACTCGTCTATCACACGTATCAGATGGGCCCACCAATACTTAAGTCCCGTGTATGGGCGGGTGAACCGGTTTGTTACTGGGGTCGTTAATTCTGGATGAACGACCATGGACATCGAGGAGGTCAAAGCACGGGCCGGACCCCGGGAGTTCAGCCCCAAGGACGACATGCCAGAGGAGTATCGGAAAGCTGCCACACGGATGATCCAGTTCCACGCGAACTCGGAGATCATGGGTGCCTACCTGGAGCGCCCGTTCATCCGCCAGGCACCGAGCCTGGACCGCAAGCTCGCCTGCAGCGCGAAGGTGCAAGACGAGATCGGTCACGGCCAGCTGCTCTACCGCGCTGCCGAGTCCCTCGGCATCAAGACGCGCGACGAGATGCTCGACGAACTCGCAGAGGGCAAGGGGAAGTTCCTGAACTGCTTCCACTACCCGATGGAGTCGTGGGTCGAGACGCCGATGATCGCGTTCTTCGTCGACGGTGCCGCCATGCGCCGCCAGGCAACCCTGAAGTCCACCTCGTGGGAGCCCTACGCCCACGCGATGGACAAGGTCTGCTTCGAGGAGGGCTTCCACGTCAAGCACGGTGAGGCCATCCTCTACGAGCTGATGACCGGCTCGAAGAAGGAACAGGAGCTGACCCAGGAGGCCTTCGAGCTGTGGTGGCCCCGCATCATCCAGTTCTTCGGCCCCACCAACGACAAGTCGACCCACCACGGGTTCGCGAGCGAGGTCGGCCTGAAGCAGATGTCCAACGACGAGCTCCGGACCGCGTTCCTCAACGCGTACATCCCGAAGGCCGAGAAGTACGGCCTCGAGATTCCGGACGAGCCGCGCATCAACAAGCTCGACGACGGCAGCTACGAGGTCGTCGAGGAGGACCTCGACTGGGACGAGTTCTTCACCATCGCGAAGAACGACTACGACGGCAGCCACGAGCAGATCAACGGCCGCCAGAAGGCCCAGGAGGCCGTCGAATGGGTCCGTGAATCGATGGACAAGCACGAGAGCCGCGTCTACGGTGGCTCGCAACCGCAGGCGGCCGACTAAGAACCATGATCTGGGAAGTCTTCCGACAGGAGAAATCGGGTGGGTACCACACCCACTGTGGCAACGTGCACGCGCCGGACCGCGAGATGGCGCTCATGTTCGCCGAGGTACAGCACGCACGACGCAAGCCGACGAACAGCCTCTGGGTCGTCCCCCAGAAGGAGATCGGCGAGGTCGACACCGAGGACGCGAAGTTCGGCGGCACGACCGACAAGGCCTACCGCTGGGCCATGACGTACAACTTCGAGGCCGCCGCCTCGGAGGTCGAAGAGTCCACGAGCGAACAGGAGACGGCCGAGCGCGAACGCCGCGCACAGGTCGAGAAGGCAGGTGGTAACTGATGGCAGCAGCAGAGACACTCCCCGAACCGCAGGAACTGTCCGACGAGGAACGCGAGGCGATCGAACACCAGCTCTATCGGCTGGCCGACGACGAGTTCGTCATCGCCGAGCGCTACACCGAGTGGCAGGTCCGTGCCCCGACGCTCGAGTCCGACCTCGCCCTGGCGAACATCGCCCAGGACGAGTACGGGCACGCCCGTCTCTGGTACGACCTGCTCCAGGACTGGGGCGCGACCGAGTCCGACCTCATCTGGGAGCGGCCAGCCGACGAGTGGCGGCACTCCAGCCTCTGCGAACTCGAGTTCGCCGAGGGTGACTGGGCCGACGCCATCGTCCGCTCGTACCTCTACGACGTGGCCGAGGACATCCGCCTGCAGGCGCTTGCGGACTCCTCGTACCCGCGCATCCGCGACCGCGTCGGTAAGATCCTCGGCGAGGAGGACTACCACCGCGAGCACGCCCAGAACTGGCTCGAACGGCTCTGCGAGGAGGACGACAGCCGTGCCCGCGTGCAGGACGCCCTCGACCGCCTGTTCCCGTACGCGCTGACGCTGTTCTCCCCGACCGACGAGGAGGTCGACGACCGCATCGTCGAGCTCGGTATCCGCTCGGAGCCCCTCGTGACCATGCGCGAGGAGTGGCTCGACGAGGTCGTCCCATACCTCGAATCGCTCGACCTCAGCGTCGACGACGCCGAGCTGCCCGAGCAGTACGACCTGCACCACTCCGCGTTCGACCTCCCGGCCGAGGTCGGCCGCGACCAGAGCCACACCGACGACTGGTTCGACCTGTACGACGACTTCACCCACACCTACAGCGAGTTGGGCCGCGAGAGCGCCAACCGCATCATGAAGGACCCAGACGATGAGTGACGTGTACGACCCGGACGACGTGCCGAACTCGGTCGACCCCGAAGACGACGACTGCGTCGACCCCGTCGGCAGCAGTGCCTGCGCGTACACGGAGTACGTCCAGGGCGAAGCCAGCGACGAGGTACCCGCGACCCGCGAGGGCAGCGAGGGCCTCGAACGCGCCGTCTGGGACGTACTGTACGAGATCGAGGACCCAGAGATGCCCATCTCCATCGTGGACCTCGGACTCATCTACGGCGTTGTGGCAGACGAAGACACTGGCGAGGTCACCGTCGACATGACCCTGACGTACTCCGGCTGTCCCGCCCGGACGATGCTGCAGGACCAGATGCGTGAGGCCGTGGCAGGCGTGGAGGGCGTCTCCGACGTCGACCTCCGGCTCGTCTGGTCGCCCGAGTGGAACCTGGAGATGGTGACCGAACAGGGCAAAGAAGACCTCCGTGAGTTCGGACTGAGCATATGAGACGACCCGACCCATCCGTCACGACCAGCGGCGAGAGCGAGGGTGCCGAGTGCCCGTACTGTGGCTCGGAGAACACCGTCCGTGACCATCCGAAGGGCCCGTCGCTCTGCCGGTCGATGCACTACTGCAACGCCTGCGACCAGCCGTTCGAGAAGATGGAGTAGCCGCCCCCTGGCAGACCTTTTGTAGTGGGGGTGCGTGGTCGACGAACATGGAGCAGCGGACGCTGGCGCGGCTGCAGGCCCCACACGAGGTACTCCGTCGGATGGTCGCGATGGCGGGCGTGCAGCCGAACCAGGACGCCGAATCGTACTACGACGAGATGTTCGTCCAGATCCACGAGGACCGTATCGAGACGCCCGCAGGCAGTATCGGGTCCTCGCTGGCGACGTACGGGACGGTCTCGACGGACGTGCTCTCGGACGTCACCATCGACTGCGGCCAGCCGGTCACCGCCATCTTCGACATCCAGGAGACCCTGCGGTGGTTCGCCTGGGTCGCCACGGCCCCGAGCGAGGAACTGACCGTCGAGTTCATCGGCGACCCGGACTCGGGTATCGCCTCGGACCTGCGCGTATCGACCCCGGACATCACGGCCCGCATCGACTGTTACCGCGACCCCGAACTGTTCGAGCAGATAACCATGGAGCTTCCGGACCGCTTCACCGACGAGGAGCGCTTCCGCCTGGAAGACGGGTCGCTCGCCCCGACGGTCGTCGAGACGACAGCCGAGACGGTCAGGCGAATCGCCAACGGAATCGATCTCGACCCGAACCTGTCGACGTATCCGTTCGTCGTCGAGGACGGCCAGCTCAGGGTCGTCCTGCGCAACAGGCAGTACACGCGGGCGACGGGGACGCTCGACGCGACGGTCGAGGGACCGGACGTGGAGAACGAGTACGGGGAAGCGTTCGCGGCGCTGTTCGACGCGGTCTCGGGCGAGCTGACGGTCCAGACCGGGCCGGCCGAACCGCTGGTCGTCGTCCAGGAACGCCCGGCGTACACGCTTCGCTACGTCGTGTTGCCGAAGGTCTGGTAGAAAGCGGCCCGCCTCAGTTGGGTCGCGCGAGATCGAGTGTGTAGTCGGAGCGGATCCACGCGTCCTCTTTCTTCGAGTCGTAGATCTCTACGTGTCCGTCGCCGGTGTCACGTGCTCTGTAGCGGTTGTTGATGTCGGGCGGGCTCGGTTCGGAATCGCTGTTCGTGCTGTTCATGGTTTGTTGCGCGGTTCCCCGCGACTGTGCTATTTGATACCGTTGACCGCAAAATAATAAGCCTTCCGGGGTGACTGAAGGGGCCGATATAGAGAATATTATCTCGATATAGGTTCGGATGGTGAGTGCTGACGGTGTTTCTGTTCGCCAGCCACGAACCTCCTGTCGGTGCTGTCGATAAGCGACGACTAGAAACCAGCCAGGGTTCGTAGCCACTACCTACAGCACCACAGATACCTCGACCCATGATCGATCTGTTCCCGCTCGTCCTGTCAGCCTTCTTCGTCCCGCATCTGCTCAACAGCGCCGGCCGTCTCCTCGACACTGCTATCGTTGTCTGGGCAGTGTCCGTCCGGACGCCCGCCGACCCCGGAACCGCGACCGAGGGCGAGCCGGTGGCGGTCGAGGGAACGGTCGTCGTCGACGAGCCCGCGTGGAAGCCAGGCGTGTCGTCGGGCAGGCGGGCCGTCCCGTTGGGGCTTACCTCTGGCGCACCACTTCGCCGTCCAGAGACGGGAACACGATCGATTTCGACTCGTGGACCGTCCGGGCGGCACGGAGTACCCGAGATAGTGGACTGGAACACGGGCGTTTCAGTATCCGTACCGGGACAGACCGAGTCCGCGTGGATCCGTCGTGGCTCCAGGAACAGTACGACACGAGCCGGCTTGCAGCGATCCAGTCGGGCAAGAACGTCTGGATACGGTTCAGGCACTGCCTCTGGAACGCTCCCGTGGTCCACATGACCGCCGACGAGACGACACGAACGCTCGATCAGTTGGTTGGTCTGTTCGAGAACGTCGATACCGAAGGACTCGAGGACCACGAACTCGATTCGGTCCCCGTACGAGACGGCGACACGATAGCGGTGTTCGGACGACTCGGCGTCGAAGACGGCGAACGCGTCGTGCGCGGGGGTGATGGACTGCCGTTCGTCCTCTCGGACCAGGGCTTCGACGGACTCAGACGGCACCTGTGGAGACGACTGCTCAAACACGGGTTCCGTGTCGCGGTCCCCATCGTCGCCATCGGTGCCATCTGGACGTACCTGTAGCGAGTTCGTCACATGTTGGCTCGAGTCCCTCACACCCAACCGACCCGCGGTATCGGGACGCATTTACAGACCGGGCGTATACGCCGGGACATGAGCGAGGACGCTACGGGGTCGGGCTGGTTCGCTACCCTCGACCGCGACGACACAGCCGCCGCCGTCACGGCGATCCGGACGGGGTCGGCACCGGAGCCGGCCGACTGGCCAGCGATGGCCGTCGATTCCGGGTTCGCGGAGGACGAGGACGAGTACTACGCGGTACTTCACGAGGCGACGGTCGCCGCTGCGCGCGCCGCCGCGACCGAACGCGAACGCGCCGGCGACCAGCAACTCGTCCACGCGGTTCGCGCGATGGACGACTGTCTCCGGACGGCCAACGAACTGGCAGAGCGCGTCAGCGAGTGGGCGAACGCGCTGTTCGACGACGACCGCGCGGGCATCCCATATGCTCGTGACCTGGCCGACCGGGAACCAGACCACCCCGACGAGGTACAGGTCGTCTCCCTCGCCGGGCGCGTCGCCGACCTCGCCGACGAGGCCGACGAGCTGGAGGAATACGTCGAGACGCGCGCGCCGGAGATAGCCCCGAACCTCGCGGCGATGGCCGGGCCGGTGCTCGCGGCGCGGCTCATCTCGCTCGCGGGCGGGCTGGAGTCGCTCGCGAAGAAGCCAAGCGGGACCGTCCAGGTGCTGGGGGCCGAGGATGCGCTGTTCGCGCACCTGCGCGGCCACGCTTCCTCGCCGAAGCACGGCGTCATCTTCACGCACGAGTACGTCCGCGGGACGCGCCCGCAGGACCGCGGCTCGGCCGCCCGTGCGCTCGCCGGGAAGCTGAGTATCGCGGCCCGTGTCGACCACTACTCCGGCGACCGGAAGCCCGAACTCGACGAGGAACTGGACGCGCGCATCGCGACGATACAGGCGCGTGCCGAAGACGGGAACGGCGGCGAGAGCGGAGGTGACGGCGAATGACGCTTCCTGAAGGGGTGGAACACCGGACCATCGCCGGTGACGAGCGACTCGCGACGAAAGGGTCCCCTGTCTACGGCGAGCCGACGGACGGCGAGTGGCGCGCGTGGGACCCCGGGCGCTCGAAGCTCGGCGCGCTGTTCGCCCGTGAGGTCGACACCGGCCTCTCGGGCGGGGACACCGTGCTCTATCTCGGTGCGGCGAGCGGGACGACGGTGAGCCACGTCGCCGACTTCTCGGGGCCGACCTACGCCGTCGAGTTCGCGGCGCGCCCGACCCGGCAGCTCGTCGGAGTCGCCGAGGACCGGCCGAACCTGTTCCCGCTGCTCAAGGACGCCCGGAAGCCGGACACCTACGCCCACGTGGTCGAGCGCGAGTGTGACGCCATCATCCAGGACGTCGCGACCCGCGGCCAGGGCGAGGTCGCGTGTCGCAACCGGCAGTTCCTGGCCGACGACGGGCGGCTCGTGGCCGCCATCAAGGCCCGCAGCGAGGACGTGACCGGTGACCCCAGTGACGTGTTCGACGCCGTCCTGGCCGATATCGAGGAGGAATACGAGATTCTGGCCACCGAGCGCCTCGACCCCCTGCACGACGACCATCTCGGCGTCGTGGCGCAACCGCGGTAGGAACGCCCGACTCCAAACGGCTTTTTAGCCGTGGCCGCGAACCACGGTCCGATGGAGCGAGGGTCGCCTGATGTGTTCGCCGAGCAGGGAACACTCGGAATCGAGGAGGAGTTCTTCGTCGTCGACGAGCGTGGCCGCCCGGTCTCGGGAAGCGACGCGCTGGTCTACGAGGGCGACCCACCCGAGATTCTCGACGGTCGCCTCGACCACGAGTTGTTCAAGACGGTCATCGAGACACAGACCCCGAAGTGCGAGTCGCTCGCCGACGCGACCGAGCAGCTGCACGCGGTCCGGGACGCCCTGACCGAGTACGCGGCCGAGCACGGCTACCGCATCGCGGCGGCGGGACTGCACCCGGCCGCGAAGTGGCGCGAACTCGAACACGCCCAGAAACCGCGCTATCGAGCCCAGCTCGACCGCATCCAGTACCCGCAGCACCGGAACACCACGGCAGGGCTGCACGTCCACGTCGGCGTCGACGACGCCGACAAGGCGGTGTGGGTCTCGAACGAGCTTCGCTGGTACCTGCCGGTGATGCTCGCACTGTCGGCGAATTCGCCGTACTGGAACGGCTTCGACACCGGGCTCTCGTCGGCGCGCGCGAAGATATTCGAGAACCTCCCCAACACGGGGATGCCAACCGCCTTCGAGGACTTCGAGTCGTACCAGCGGTTCGAGAACCTCCTCATCGACACGGACTCGATAAACGACCGGGGCGAACTGTGGTACGACGTTCGCCCGCACTCGGCCCATGGGACCGTCGAGGTCCGCGCGCCCGACGGGAACGCCGACCCCGACGTCGTCCTCGCGTTCGTCGAGTACACCCAGGCGCTGGTCGAGGACCTCTCGGCGCGCTACGAGGACGGCGAGAGTGGAAGCGCGGATGGCCTCCGCCGCGAGGTGCTGGACGAGAACAAGTGGCGCGCGATTCGCCACGGCCACGACGCCTCGTTCGTCGCACCCGACGCCTCCGGAACCGTCTCCCTCGGCGAGGTCGTCGACAGCGAGTGCGAGCGTCTCGGGGTCTCGGGCATCCGGGACATCTACGACGCCGAAAGCGGGGCGAGCCGCCAACGGCGTCTCCACGAGGAGGAGGGACTCGACGCCGTCTGTGAGTCTCTCGTCCTCTGAACGAGGACTCTCACCTGCCTGCCGTTGTCGTGCCGACCGCCCGAGCAATGGGTTTTTACTGCCAGGTTCCTTTTGTCCTTCTTGAGAGGACATGTCTGCGGACGATACCACCCAACCCGACGACGAGGGGACAGACACCGACGGAGAACCGGGAGACGAGCGAACGCCCCGCGAGCGAATCGAGGAGGGTCGCGACCGCGCCGTCGAAGGGTTCGACCAGGGCCTCGTCGACCTGCTCTCGTGGGTGCTCGACACCGAGACGCGCGCGAAGATCTACGTCTTCCTCCAGAAGCGCCCCGGGAGCACCAGCGAGGAGATCGCACAGGGCACCGGGCTCTACCCGAGCACGGTCCGCGAGGCACTCGCCGCCCTCCACGAGGAGGAGGTCGTCCACCGCGAGAAACGCGAGAGCAAGGGTGCGGGGAACAACCCCTACGAGTACACGGCCATCCCGCCGAGCGAACTCGTCAGTGGCATCGTCGGACAGGTCCAGAACGAGCTCAACACGGTCTTCAACCTCGACAAGATGCTCGACCGCGAGGCGGGTGACGACGGGGAGACCAGCGAACCCGTCACCATCACCGTCGAAGAAGTCGACGACGGCGACGAGGATTCCGGGGCGGCCGACGCGGACGCCGACGACCCGGAAACCGGTGACGACGGCTCCACGACGACCAAGTGAACTGCGGTTTCCGACTCTTTTATTGCGAGGGCAGGCATTGCTCCGTCCATGAAGGTTGCGCTGGGCGGGACGTTCGACCCCGTGCACGACGGCCACCGTGCGCTGTTCGAACGAGCGTTCGAACTCGGAGACGTGACCGTCGGCCTGACGAGTGATACCCTCGCCCCCAAGACACGGAACGTCGACCGGTACGTCCGGTCGTTCGACGAGCGAAAGCGCGACCTGGAAGCAGACCTCGCCGCCCTCGCAGACGGGACGGGCAAGGAGTTCGAGGTCCGCGAACTCACCGAGCCGACGGGTATCGCGACCGAGCCCCAGTTCGACTATCTGGTCGTCTCACCCGAGACCATCGACGGCGCAGAGCGGGTCAACGAAATCCGCGAGGAACGCGGCCACGAGCCACTCGAAATCGAGGTCGTCGACCACGTCCTCGCCGAGGATGGCGACATCATCTCCAGTACCAGAATCGTCAACGGCGAGATCGACGAACACGGTAACCTGACCCCCAAGCGGACGGGGCGTGAAGCGACTCGCTGACCGTTTTCCTTACCACGACGGTGGTTCCAGGCCCGCCGATTCGAGCACGTCCTTCCAGCGTTGCTGAATCGACAAGCGCGAGACGCCCGCAGCGTCGGCGACCTCGGTCTGTGACCGCCCGTCGCTCGCGATGAGTGCGCCCGCATACAGACTCGCCGCCATCGCCGGCTTCTTCGACCGCTCTGATTCCGGAACCGACGAGAGAAACAGGTCCACCGCATACGACCGCGCATCAGCGTCCAGGTCGAGCCGGTCGGCAGCGGTCTGGAGTTCGGCCAGCCACTCCTCGTTGTCCACCCGGTCCCGTGCACTGTACATACACCGCCGTACTGCCTTCGGAGACTTAAACCACCGGGCGGCGCGTCGACCGAACCCGACAGGTTCTTACTGGTCTCGGAAAAAGTCGGAAGCGCGCGTGGGTAGCCAAGCCAGGAAACGGCGCAGCGCTTAGGACGCTGTCCTATAGAGGTCCGCCGGTTCAAATCCGGTCCCACGCATGTTCTGTCCGAACGAAGTGAGGACGAACAGCGGACGGTCCGGATTCTGAACCAGCGAGCGAACGGAGTGAGCGAGTGAGGTTCAAATCCGGTCCCGGAATCTCGTCCAAACTATTGGCAGAGAATTTAACTTTACCTACCGTTTAGGGATGGTAATGGTGAGTTGACAAGAGTTGGGCGAAAGCGTCATCATCGCTTTCTGTACTATTCTCATTCTCACCGCAATTTGGCCGATGATGCCATCTATTGGTCCATTTTCGGAGTTGAGGTTGCCAATTAAAGCTGTGGTCGCCTTCGCTATCGCGGGAATCGTCATCGGACCAGGACGTGTTGCTTGGGATATTCTATCTGAAAGTAGGTGGTGAGATGGAGGGTCTAAAGTTCATCAACGCGATAATCGTACTCGTCGCCGTCACAGGTATCGCGTTTGTTGCGGTGGCCATATTTTCAAACATGGTAAATTCATCACTGGCATTAGAGCCTGGGGAAAAGTTCTACGGGGCACAAAGGGGGCAAATTTCCTTTGTAGTCAAAAATCTGGACTGGTTCATTGGTGGCAGTAGCCTATTGTTGAGTGCTTTGGGTTGGCTGGTTGTCCGAGGCCAACACCGCTGAACTACAGGTTCTCGAACACTATATCACCGACATCAGCAATTAGTTAATCAATATAAGTCCGGTAGAATCCGATTAGAGGCCCCTAGACAGCTTCTAACACGCAGAACGGCCATCAGAAACAAATACCGAAACGACGAGTCTTCGACCATGAAATCGAGGAGGGGTGTGTCGTCGGTGGTGAGCACCGTACTCATCGTGGGGCTCGTGATGATAATGGCGGTGACCGTGAGCGTCTATGCGCTGAACTTCACGGAGGAGAAGCGAGAGCCGTCGCCACAGATGCACGCGAACCTGGAGATGGTGTCGGCCGGCGACGGGGAGGTGATGGTGACGGCGAACGGAGGCGAGAAGCTCGAGATGAAGAACCTGGAAGTGGTGATTCGGAACCAGAACAACGACAGTCAGGTCAGGATCGTTGACCTGCAGGCGTCGGGGTCGTCGTTCGCGTCGAGCAATCTGGAGGGGACCGAGAGCATGGTGAACGAGACGAGTCCCACCGGCGAGTTCATCGCTGGCCCATCGACGACCGACGGCATCTGGGCGGCCGGGGAGCACATCGCAGTCGACCTGCCGAACCTGAATCAGGGCGACCGGGTGACGATACTGGTCGTCCACGTCCCGACGAACAGTGTCATCTGGCAGGAGAGCACGAACGCGACCGTCTGAAGAAACGGGAATCCCGTGCCGACCCCACAAACCTTTTTCACTCCGGGTTAGTTCTTACGCCCAATGGCGAATTTGGGCGAGCTATTCGGCGAAATACTCGCGGACGTGGACGCGATAGTGCTCTTCTCACCGAGTGGCTCGTATTTCGAGCGCTTCTCGGAGCTAGAAGAGCCGGAGGTGGTCGTCATCGGGACGGAGAACACGGTGGACGCCGAATCGTTCGTCGAGCTCCCGCTGGAGTTCGAGAACGTCGCGGAGCGGGTCCGCTTCGGCCTCGAGGGTGCCCTGGATGCGGGGCTGCTCGACGACGGTGACGTGTTGCTCTGTGCGACGAGCGTCTTCGACAGTGGTATCGATACGATTTCTCGGGTGCGCGCGGACGCGTCGAAGCAGTCCGGCGTGTACGACCTGTTCGCGAACTCGCGCGCGGAACCGAACGTCATCAAGAACGTGCTCGAACTGGCCGTCGAACTCGGAAAGAAGGGCCAGAAGGGCAAGCCGGTCGGCGCGCTGTTCGTGGTCGGCGACGCCGGGAAGGTGATGAACAAGTCGCGACCGCTGTCGTACAACCCGTTCGAGAAGAGCCACGTGCACGTGGGTGACCCCATCGTGAACGTGATGCTGAAGGAGTTCTCGCGGCTCGACGGCGCGTTCGTCATCTCCGATTCGGGGAAGATCGTCAGCGCGTACCGGTACCTCGAGCCGTCGGCGGAGGGCGTCGACATCCCGAAGGGGCTTGGCGCGCGCCACATGGCAGCCGGTGCGGTGACGCGCGACACGAACGCAACCGCCATCGTCCTCTCGGAGAGTGACGGGCTGGTCCGCGCGTTCAAGAACGGTGAGTTGCTGCTGGAGATCGACCCGGAGGACTACTGACGATGGCCGCGTGGCTGGCACAGCAGCTTCGAGCGGACGTGCTGGGGCGGAATCGCCTCCCCCTCCAGGGCGACGGCGGGAACATCGACGTGAGTGCGCTGTTGCAGGAGCCGCTGGTTCTGGCCTTCGGCGTCATCGTGGCCGGTGTCGTCATCGGGTTGCTGGTCGGGAAGCTGAACAAGCGCCTGATGGAGGCGGCCGGGCTGCCCGACATGGTCGAGGGGACGCCGTTCGAGTCGAGCGCGCGCAGCCTCGGCACGTCGACGGTCGACATCGTCGCCCGGCTGAGTTCGTGGTTCATCTACGGCATCGCGGTGCTCGCGGCGGTCCACGTCGCGAACATCATCCGGACGGACCAGTTCTGGCTCAGTATCGTCTGGTTCGTCCCCGACCTGTTCATCGCCATCTTCGTCCTCATCGTCGGGTTCGTCGCGGCCGACAAGGCCGAGTTGCTCACGAGCGAACGCCTGCGCGGCGTCAAGCTGCCGGAGGTGAATCTCCTCCCGCGGCTCGTGAAGTACAGCGTCATCTACATCGCCTTCCTCGTCGCGCTGAGTCAGGTCGGCGTGAACATGCTCGCACTGGTCGTCCTGCTCGCCGCGTATCTCTTCGCGCTCATCTTCCTCGGTGGCCTGGCGTTCCGTGATTTCCTGCGGGCCAGTGCGGCCGGGATGTACCTGCTCTTGCGCCAGCCCTACGGTATCGGTGACCAGGTGGAGGTCGACGACAAGCAGGGCGTCGTCCAGGAGGTGGACCTGTTCGTCACGCAGATAGAGGCGGACGGGGCAGAGTACATCGTGCCGAACAACCGCGTGTTCGAGAACGGTGTCGTCAGAATCAGGGAGTAGGTCAGTCGTCGCCGTCGGAGTCCCGCATCGCCCACTCGCTCATCGGCCGGGCCGGGACCCCGGCGACCGTCTCTCCTGCCGGCACGTCCTCGGTCACGAGCGAGTTCGCCGCGACCTGTGCGCCCTCGCCGATCTCGACGCCGGGGAGGACGATGGCACCGGCACCGATCATCGCACGGTCGCCGACGACCACGTCACCGACGCGGTACTCGTCCTGCAGGAACTCGTGGCAGAGGAGGGTGGAGTCGTAGCCGATGATGACGTGGTCGCCCAGCGTGATGTGCTCGGGCCAGAACACGTCGGGCGTCGCTTCGAGGCCCCAGGAGACGCCCTCACCGACGGTGACACCGAGGAGGCCGAGGAGCCAGTTCTTCAGGCGAAGCGAGGGCGAGGTGCGGATGAGCCAGACGACGACGTAGTTGAACGCCACTTTGAGTGGTGACTTGGCGTCGGGCCAGTGCTGCAGGGAGTTCAACGGGCCGGGCGTCGAATACGCGGTCACGCGGTCGTGACGGGACTCGTCGTCGCTCACGGCGTCGGCTTCGGGGGCCGTGGGCATGAACACCACGGTCCAGTTGTCGGGTTCGGGCCGCGTTCGGCCAAGGCCAGCGAGACGTTGATTCCACCACGGGGCCTACCTCTCGCATGGCAGACTCGTCCAGACTCGTCGGGGAGGTCGTCGAGGCGCTCGTCGAGACCGTGAGCGACTGGCCCCACGTCCGGCAGGAGGAACACCGCTACGGCGGGACCGCGTTCCTCGTCGGCTCGCAGGAAATCGGCCACGTCCATGCGTCGGGAATGCTCGACATCCCGTACCTGAAGGCGCTTCGGAACCGGCTCGTCGAGGCGGGCGAGACGGGGGAACACCACCTGCTCACGAACTCGGGGTGGACCACGTACGACATCGAGTCGTCGGACGACTTCGAGCACGCGCGCTGGCTCATGCGGCTCTCGTACCTGTACCACGTCCGGGTGCTCCAGCAGCGCGGCGAGCGCGAGTTCGACGACGTGGACGTCGACGCGGAGCTGGCGGGGCTGGACGTGAGCGAGGAGATCCGGGCGGCGTTCGAGCGGCGGGACAGCAGAAAAGCGGCCTGAGTTCCCTATTCGCCGCGGAGTTCGGTGACGTGGTCGATACGGCGCTGGACGAGGTCGGCCTTACCGATGTCGTGGCGGATGTGAAGGCCATCCTCGCCGGCGACTGCGAACGCGGCTTCGGCCTGTTCTTCGGCCTCGGCGATGGTGTCGGCGACGCCGACGACCGCGAAGGCGCGGGAGGTCGTCGTGTAGATACCGTCGTCGCGCTCGTCGACGGAGGCGTAGTACAGCAAGGCGTCGCCAGCGCTGTCCTCGTCGACTTCGATCTTCGTCCCAGCCTCGGGGTTCGTCGGGTAGCCGGCAGGGGTGGCGTACTTGCAGACGGTCGCCTTCCCGGCGAAGTCGAGCTCGGGGAGGGGTTCGCCGTCGCGGGCCTTCGTGAGAATCTCGTAGAAGTCGGTCTCGAGGACCGGCAGGGTGTTCATCGCCTCGGGGTCGCCGAACCGGGCGTTGAACTCCACGACCTTGACGCCCTCGGCGGTGAGCATGAACTGGCCGTAGAGGATGCCGCGGTAGTCGTCGAGGTTCTCGACTGTCGTGCGCATGATCTGGAGCGCCTCGACGCTGTCGGCCTCGGTCATGAACGGGAGCTGGAAGCTCGAATCGGTGTAGCTGCCCATACCGCCCGTGTTCGGCCCCTCGTCGCCCTCGTAGGCGCGCTTGTGGTCCTGCACGGCGGGGGTGATGAGCACGTCGTCGCCGGCGACGATAGCCTGGATGGTGAACTCCTCGCCGACGAGGCGCTCTTCGAGGACGACCTTCTCGTAGTCGGACTCCTGCAGGTACTCCTTGGCCTCCTCCTTGGTGATCTGGTCGCCGGTGACGCGGACGCCCTTGCCGCCGGTCAGGCCGGCGGGCTTGACGGCGAGGTCGCCGTCGTACTCGTCGATGTACTCGCAGGCAGCGTCCATGTCGGTGAAGACGGCGTAGTCCGGGCAGCCCGGCACGTCGTTCTCGGCCATGAACTCGCGCTGGAACGACTTGTCGACCTCGATGCGGGCGTCGGCCTGCTTCGGCCCGAAGGCGTACACACCGGCGTCTTCGAGCGCGTCGACGACGCCCTCTGCGAGGGGTTTCTCCGGCCCGATGACGGCCAGCGTCGCGTCGACTTCCTCGGCGTAGGCGACCACGGCCTCGGGGTCAGCCGTATCCAGTGTCTCGAAGCCCGCGGCGATGCGGGCGATGCCGGGGTTTCGGTTCCCTGCGCAGGCGTACAGCTCGAACTCGTCTCGGTCGGGTGACTCGTCGAGCGCCCGGGCGATGGCGTGCTCGCGCCCGCCGCCACCGACGAGCAAGAGGGTATCGGACATACGCGATAGCGGTACGCACGAGAGTGTAAAGGTTGCCCTTCCCGCAGGTGGAAGTATACACGAACATGGCCACCAGGCAGGCTTCCACTGACTGGCGCCACCGACGAGTTCGTCAGCAGATGGCGTACGTCGACTCGAGCGCTCCGTCCTCGGTGATGTAGATGATCGCTCCCCCGTAGCAGGCACTGGATTTGATGGTGACCGACGTCTGCTGGTCGTCCATCGTCGCCTCGATGGTGAACGATTCGATGCCGTCGGGAGCCGCGTCCTGCAGGTTGTATATCTCTCTGGTCGCGCCCGGTTCGACCTCGTGGGTCTCGTCGTGGACGACCTCCCCGGACTCCCGCGTGACGGTTACCGAGAGTGTGTGGGTGTCGGCGTGGTTGTTGTCGACCTCGACCGAATGGTCGGGGTCCGCTTCGTTGGTCGACGAATCCGTGGCCGCACAGCCCGACAGGAGGGCCGCACCGACCGCTGTCGTGGCCCCGAGGAACGCTCGTCTGTGCATGAGGGCAGTATGCCAACGGCCTGAATATATTTTCTGAATGGTAATACGGTTCTTTCAGTTTGCAGAGTGGACTGCCGGGCCCGCCCTGAGACGGCGTCGTGACCGAGAAGCCGCATCGGCCGCCGGAGTCGGACGCTTTTACCCGCCCTCGGTCCAAGGGACAGCCATGAGCGACCCCACCGCGCGAAACCGGCTCGACGAGGAGGCATCGCCGTACCTCCGACAGCACGCGGACAACCCCGTCAACTGGCAGCCGTGGGACGACGCAGCCCTCTCTGCGGCCCGCGAGGAGGACAAGCCCATCTTCCTCTCGGTGGGCTACTCGGCCTGTCACTGGTGTCACGTCATGGAGGACGAGAGCTTCGAGGACGACGACGTGGCCGAGGTGCTGAACGAGCACTTCGTGCCCATCAAGGTCGACCGCGAGGAGCGCCCGGACCTCGACTCCATCTACCAGACCGTCTGTCAGGCCGTCAGCGGCCGCGGCGGCTGGCCCCTCTCGGTGTGGCTCACACCCGAGGGCAAGCCCTTCTACGTGGGGACGTACTTCCCGCGCGAGCCGCGGCGCAACATGCCCGGCTTCCTGAGCCTGCTGGAGAACGTCGCCGAGTCCTGGCAGGACCCCGAGCAGCGCAAAGAGATGGCGAACCGGGCCGACCAGTGGACGCGGGTGGCCAAAGACCAGCTCGAAGACGTGGAATCACCGGGCGAGGAGGCCCCCGGTGAGGACGTGCTCTCGGACGCCGCCACCTCGCTGATGCGCAGCGTCGACCGCGAGTACGGCGGCTTCGGCAACTCCGGCCCGAAGTTCCCGCAGGAGGCCCGTCTGCACGTCCTCCTGCGTTCCTACGACCGCTCCGGCCGAGACGGCTTCCGCGAGGCAGTCGCCCAGAACCTCGACGCGATGGGCGACGGCGGCCTCTACGACCACGTCGGCGGCGGCTTCCACCGCTACTGCACCGACCGCGACTGGACGGTGCCCCACTTCGAGAAGATGCTGTACGACAACGCCGAGTTGTCCCGGATCTTCCTCGCGGGCTACCAGGCCACGGGCGAGGAGACGTACAGAGACCGGGTCGAGGAGACCCTCGACTTCGTCACCCGGGAACTCCAGCACGACGGCGGCGGGTTCTTCTCGACGCTGGACGCCCAGTCCGCAAACGAGGAGGGCGAGCAGGAAGAGGGCGCGTTCTACGTCTGGACGCCGGAGCAGGTTCAGGCAGTGCTGGACGACGAGGATTCGGAGCTGTTCTGTGAGCGCTACGGCGTCACGAGCAAGGGCAACTTCGAGAACGGCCAGACCGTGCTGACCATCTCGGCGAGCATCGCGGACCTCGCCGAGGAGCACGACCTGGCCGAGGCCGAGGTCGAGGCGCGGCTCGCAGACGCGAAGCAGTCCGTCTTCGAGGCTCGCGAGGAGCGCCCGCGCCCCCGTCGCGACGACAAGGTCCTCGCGGGGTGGAACGGCCTCATGATCTCCGCGTTCGCCGAGGCTGCCATCGTCCTCGATGAAGGCTACGCAGCACCTGCCGAGGAAGCACTCGACTTCGTCCGCGAGCACCTCTGGGACGCGGATGCAGGGCGACTCACCCGGCGGTTCGCCGACGGCGACGTGAAGGGAGAGGGCTACCTGGAAGACTACGCCTTCCTCGCCCGCGGCGCGTTCGACCTGTACCAGGCGACCGGCGACCACGAATCCCTGCAATTCGCGCTCGACCTCGCGCGGACCATCGAGAACGAGTTCTGGGACAGCGAGGAAGAGACCGTCTTCTTCACGCCCGCAGGTGGCGAGGACCTCGTCGCCCGCCCGCAGGAGCTGCGCGACCAGTCCACGCCGTCCTCGCTCGGCGTCACCCTCGACGTGTTCCTCTCGCTGTCGCACTTCAGCCCGGACGACGAGTTCGAGACGGTCGTCGAGTCCGTCCTGGCGACCCACGGCGGCCGAATCGAGTCCAGCCCGCTTGAGTACCCGTCGCTGGTCTTGGCTGCTGACCGCTGGAACACGGGTGACCGCGAACTGACCGTCGCGGCCGACGAGTTACCGGAGGACTGGCGCGCGGCCATCGGGGACACCTACCTCCCGGCGCGGGTGCTCGCCCTGCGGCCGCCGACCGCCGACGGGCTGGACGCGTGGCTCGGCGACCTCGATTTCGACACCGCACCGCCCATCTGGGCCGACCGCGACGCGACCGACGGTGAGCCCACGGTCTACGCCTGCCGGGACTTCTCGTGTTCGCCACCGACCCACGACATCGCCGAGGCGCTGGACTGGCTGGGGGACGAAACGGGCAACTGAGAGAGAAGACGACCTGGACCGCGTTCAGACGTACTGTTCCAGCTGGTCGGCCAGCCACACCGCGATGGGCCGGTCCTCCTCCTCGACGAAGCGAGCGAGTTCCTCGCCCGTCTCGGCGTCCTCGACGACGACCGTCGGGATGTACTCGATGCCGTACTCCTCGACGCCGGGACCGACCTTCGAGCCGTCGTCCTCCTTCTCGACCGGGTAGTGTTCGACGTCGTCGACCTCGGCCTGTTCGAGCGCCGCGCCGAAGTCCGGAAGCTGGCTGCGGCAGTCCTTGCACCAGTCGCCGCCCCACACCTTCACGACGATGTCGTCGGCGAGTGCGCTCCATACGTCGAGGCTGTCCTCGTAGCCTGCGCCGTCCCACGTCGGGGTCGGGCGCATCGTCTCGAGTTCCATGCGCCTCGATTCGCTATCGAGCAGTAAAAAATAGACGTTAGTCACATTCCGACGTGGCCGCCGGGGAGGCGGGCTGGTCCTCGGGCGGTAACTCGTCCACGAGGGGGTACGCGCCGGTCTGGCGGCGGACGATGCCGGCGACCATCCGGCTGCGCTCGCTGTACTCGTGGGCGAGATCCAGCGCCTCGGTGGCGTCCTCGTCGGTCGCGACGGGGACGTGCCAGACGCTGGTTCCCGCGGGGCCGATGTCGAGGACGAGGTACGCCTGGGGGAACGAGCAGATAGCCGGGGCGACGAGTTCGCGGACGCCCGCGGTCTCGGCCACAGCGGGGACGTGGAGGTGCCCGGAGAGGTACAGCGGTGCGTCACCCGCGGCGAGCACGTCCGCGAAGGGGTCGGGGTCGCGCATCGGGAACGACCCGCGCCAGGAGTTGCCGCCGGTCGCGCCGAGCAGTCCCGGGAGGTTGTGGTGGCCGACGACGAGTGGCGCGTCGTGTCTGGGCAGCTCGTCTGCCAGCCACTCGCGCTGGTCTGGTGAGACGGTCCCCTCGTGCGTGTCGTCCAGCGAGCCGTCGGGCGCGTGGGCGGTGTTGAGTCCGAGCACGGAGACGCCGCCAGCGTCGACGTGGAAGGGGAAGCCGCCGGGGGTGTACTCCCGCTCGAACCGCGAGAGGGGCGGCACCTCGTGCTCGTCGAACGTCTTCGGCACGTCGTGGTTGCCGGGAACCGCGACGAACTCGTGGTCGAGACCGGCGAGGATGTCGCTCACGAGCTCGAAGTCGCACAACGCCCCGTTCTCGGTGAGGTCGCCGGAGAACACCACGAGGTCGAGGTCGTGGTCGTTCAGGTCGGCGACAGCCCGGCGGAGCAACGCCTCGGTCCGGTGGAACACCTTCCACCCGCCGACCTCGCGGGTCGAGAGGTGTACGTCGGAGACGACGGCGATGCTCGCTGGCTCGGTCGTGCTGGGTTCGGTAAAGCGAGCGAGCAACGACGCGCCGTCCGCACGGAGCGGTACGTCCTCGAAATCTGGTCCGGTGGCGAAGCCAGTCGGGCCGCCCCCGTCACCCGCGAGCCAGTCGGTCGCCGCGGCGGCCCTGAACCCGGGGTTCCGGCCGGCTCCCGTCGCCGTTCCATCGTCGGCGTCCATCAGTCGAGTGTTGCTAGGTCTGAGGAAGTATAACGATACCGCGAGACTGCTTATCACGGTTCGGCCCCTCTTTCCGGTAGTTTTGCAGTCCGCTCGCCCTCGCATCGGCATCTCGTACTGGCGCGACCGTGGCAACCCGCGGAAGCGCCAGGCCTTCGAATCGCTCAGCGACCACGTCGAGGTGGTCTGGCTGGACCCGGAGCGCAGCCACCACGACCTCGACGCGCTCGGCCTCGACCTGTTCCACGCGGCCAAGCGACGGCCGGAATCGCTCGCGGACCTGGACCGCGTGGCGGCCGCCGGTGTCCAGACGGTCAACCCACCGGCCGCGGTCCAGGTGACGAGCGACCGCGTCGCCCGCCACCAGGCGCTCGTCCACGCCGGGGTGCCGGTTCCGATGGCCGAGTTCGGAGCCGCGACCGCAGTCTCGCTCACACCACCGGTTCTCGTGAAGTGCCGCGAAGAAGGCGTCCTGCGGAGCCACGACCACGGGTTCGTCGCGTCGGGCGACCTCGACTACGACGGGGACCGACTGGTCGAGGCGTACGTCCCGCACGCGACCAGCGTGAAGGTCCACGTCCTCGGCGACACTGTTCGGGCTGTCCACGAGTCGCCAACCGGGTTGGAGCCGGTTCCGCTCGACCCCTCGCTCGAACCCATCGTCCGCCGGGTCCGACACCTGTTCGGCCTCCGGGTGTTCGAGGTCGATGCGGTCCACATCGGTTCCGAAGACGGCCCGGACGAGACCGTGCTGAGCTGGACTGGCGAGTCGACGGCGGAGTGGGTCGTCGTGGACGTGAACCCGGTCGTCAGCCTCGCGGGCGTCCCCGACGCCGTCTCGGTGTACCAGACGTTCCTGGGCGGGCTCGTCGGCATCGAGGTTCCGCCCGAGTCCCCGGGGACGTGACCTGACGGCTGGGGCACGTCCTGCCGGTGTCCGGGGGTGGTTTATTCGTGGCTGTACAATAATCGTGCATGTATCAGAGTATTCTGGACGCCATCGGCTCTCCACTCGTCCAGGTCTCCTCGCCAGCGGGCGCGACAATCGCCGCGAAGGTCGAATCCTTCAACCCGGGCGGGTCGGCCAAGGACCGGCCGGCCCGCGAGATGGTCCGGGCTGCCGAGCAGGCTGGCGACCTCTCGCCGGGTGACCGACTCGTCGAACCGACGAGCGGGAACACCGGTATCGGCCTCTGCATGGTCGCCGCCGCGAAGGGCTACGACATCACCATCGTGATGCCCGACGACATGTCGAAAGAGCGCCGCGAGATAATGGAGGCGTACGGGGCCGACATCGAACTCGTCACGGGCGATATGACGACGGCGCGGGAACGTGCCGACGAGATAGAGGAGGAAGAAGGCGCAGTCCAGCTTCGACAGTTCGAGAACCCGGCGAACCCGCGGGCGCACTACCGGACCACCGCCGAGGAGATTCTCGAACAGATCGGCGACCGCGAGATCGACGCCTTCGTCGCCGGCGTCGGCACGGGCGGCACCTTCTCGGGCAACGTGAAGCGCCTGAAAGAGGAGTTCCCGGAGATGACCGCGGTCGCGGTCGAACCTGCGACCAACGCGGTCCTCTCGACCGGTGAAGCCGGTCAGGACGACTTCCAGGGGATGGGGCCCGGCTTCGTCAGCGACAACCTCGACACGTCGCTCATCGACGAGATAGAGACGGTCGAACTCGAGGAGGCCGAGAACGAGTGTCGTCGGCTCGCCCGCGAGGAGGGTATCCTCGTCGGGCAGTCATCCGGGGCGATGAGCGTCGTCGCGAACCGGGTCGCAGACCGCATCGCGGAGCCGACCGCGGAGTGTCCGCCCGGTCCGGCCGAACTCCGCGAGGTCGGAGAGGAGGCCGTCGAGACCGACGGCGGCGACTACGACGACTGCCCGCTCGTCGTCACGGTGTTCTGGGACTCCGGCGAGCGCTACATGTCGCTCGGCCTGTTCGACTGAGAAAAGTCGCCTCAGTTCGGGTCGAACTCGGTGCCCATCCGCAGGAACTCGACAAGGTTCGTGTTGAACCGGAGTGGTTTCTCTCTGGGTGACCAGTGCCCGCAGTGCTCGAAGACCACCAGCGCCGAGTCCGCGATGACCTCGTGGGCACGGCGGGCCCAGTGAACCGGGAACAGGGGGTCACCCTCGCCGTGGACGAGGAGGACTGGAATGTCGAGTTCGTCCAGGCGAGACGCGTAGTTGGTCTTCACCCGCCCGCCGGGACCGATCTCGTTGCGCTGGAACCGGGTGAACGCCCGGCCAGCGCCCGTCTCGCTCGCACGTTCGCGAACGTCCGAGACGAACGTCCCCGGGACCGCGTTGGGGTCGTGGACGACGTTCCCGAGGCCGAGGGCGGTCGCTTCTCTCGAGGTGCCCATCATCGACCAGCCGGCCGCGTTGGCCCCCGGGATGTGTGCGAGGGTGTACCAGAGCGACCCGGCAGGGACGGTCGAGCCGAGCCCGTAACTGTCCACGAGCGTGAGCTTCTCCACTCGCTCCGAGTGGTCGAGCGTGTAGCCGAGAGCGGCCGCCCCACCCATCGAGATACCGACGAGCGACACGGTGTCGAGGGCGAGCGCGTCGAGGAACTCGTCGAGGATCTCCACGTAGGTCGCGATGGAGGGCTCGGGGTGCGGGTCGCTCTCGCCGTAGCCCGGCCAGTCCGGTGCGTACACCTGGTAGCCCGCGTCGGCGAGTTCCTCGATGGTGAGCTTCCAGGAGAGTTCCGCGTCGTCGACGCCGCCACCGTGGAGCAGGACCACGGGCGGGCCATCGACGCCCGCACGTCGGTAGTGGATGCGTCGCCCGTCCAGCCGGGCGACCCCGTGGCCCCCGGTCATGCGCCGAACTCCTCCGCACTGACACGGACGACCACCGTCTCGTCTACGTCCGGGTGCAGGTCGTACGCCGGGAGCCCGTCGTCGGTGCGTTGCACGAACAGCGGTTCGACGAGCGATGGAGGGCCGTCGTCGTTCTCGAGGACACCGTACATCTTGCAGTACTGCCCGGTCTCGGCGGGCTTGACTGCATCGTTTCGGACCTGGGTCGCCAGGTCCCGCGAGAGCCACTCGTCCTCGACGATGGAGGGCTCCCGGACGAGCACGTCGTCGACGAACCGGACGAGGTACCAGTTGAGGTCGTTACAGAGGGAGACGGCTGCCCCGACGCTCACCGTCCGGCAGGCGATGGCGTTCTCGAACGGTTCCCAGAGGTCGTACGTCGAGAGGGCCTCGCGGGCCGTCTCACGCGAGAGCAACTCGTACCGGAGGACGGAATCGTCCGAGCCGATGAGACAGACGTCGGTCACTGCCGGGCATTGGAGGGCGGGGGGTTTGTGGATTTCGCTCAGATGCCGATGCGGTCGGCCCGTTCGACGACCTCGCGGGCGCGCTGGCGCAGGTCGTCGGGTTCGGCCGCCTCGACCGAGGGAAGCGAGCCGCGCGTTTCTGGCTGGTTCGGGACCATGCGGTTGCAGCCCGCCGGAATCGTCGAATCGTGGAACGTCCCGATTTCACGGGCGCGTTCGACGATATCCGCCTTGTCCCACGTCAGGAGGGGTCGGTGAACCGGGAGGTCGATGGCCTGGGAGGTGACGGCGAAGTTCTGGCCGGTCTGGCTGGACTTCTGCCCGAGGGCCTCGCCCGTCACCACACCGGCGGCCCCGGCTTCTCCGGCGACCACTTCGCCGACCATGTAGAGGAACCGCCGGAACACGAGCATGCGGCCGGTGTCGACACTGCGAACGAGGTCGGAGACCACGTCGCCTGCCGGTATCTTCCACACGGTGAGGTCGAAGTTCGGCGCGTAGTCGGTGAGCCGCCGGACCGTCTCGATGGCCCGGGCCTCGTGGTCAGGGCCACCATAATCGCCCAGGTCGACGTACACCGGAATCACGGGACTGCCCCGGCGCATGAGTTCGTAGGCTGCGACGGGTGAGTCGATACCGCCGCTGACGAGTGCGACCATCGGTTCCTGCGTTCCGAGCGGGAGGCCACCGGGGCCGTCGACGTGTTCGAGGAAGATGAACGTCTCCTCACGGCGAATCTCGACGTGGAAGGTGAGGTCGGGGTCGTCGAGGTCGACCTCGGGCTCGAACTCGTCCTCGACGGCCTCCCAGATGGCCTGGCCACCCCATCGCTGGGCGTCCTCGCTGTCGAACGGGAGCGACTTCTCGGCCCGCCGGGCGTTCACCGCGAACGCCCCGCCCGTGTAGTGTTCACGGGCGGTCTCGGCGAGAGCCTCGGTGATGGCGTCGCGTTCGGAGGGGACCGACAGGGCCGGACTCGCGGAGACGACGCCGAAGGCCCTCGCGGCGGCCGCGGTCGCCGCCTCGATGTCCTCCTCGTCGGTCCGGATGAGGATGCGCGACCACGGCTGCTCGACGGTCCCGTCGACGCCTGCGTCGGCGAGCAAGGCTTCGACGTTCGCGACGAGCCGGCGCTCCATGCGGCGCTGGACGCCCGTGCTCTTCACGTTGATGTCGCCGTGGCGCACGACGACCGTCCCGGCCCCGGGTGGATGCATGGGCGCGACTACCACATCGAGGTTTAAACGCGCGTCGGAGCGTCGGTCGTGCCATTCGGCCCCGACCGGAAACCTTGCTGTCACGTCTCGACAAAGGTCATGCCCCATGGGTGCTAAGGGAACAGTGACAGATGTCCCCGCAGGACCCCGTCGAAGAGGTCTCCAGGACCGACCGGGAGGGAGGCCACACCCCGGGACTCGATGTGAGGTCGACAGTCATCCCTGGTGACGACGCCGGCCCAGCGACTGTCCTCATCGTCGACGACGACCCGGAGCTGGTCGACGCGACGGCGGCCTTCCTCGAGAAGGAGGCCGACGAGATCGTGACTGTCACAGCCACGAGCGCGAGCGACGGCCTCGCCGTCGTCGATAGCCGCGAGGTCCACTGCATCGTGAGCGACTTCGACATGCCGGAGATGGACGGCCTCAGGTTCCTGGCAGCCGTCCGCCAGCGGGACGACTCGCTGCCCTTCGTCCTGTTCACGGGGAAAGGCAGCGAGGAGATCGCCAGCACGGCCATCTCAGAGGGCGTGAGTGACTACCTCCAGAAGGGCGGTCCCGACCAGTTCGCGCTGCTGGCTACCCGCGTCCAGACCCTAGTCGACAAGCGACAGACGGAGGCGGCGCTCCAGCTCCGTGTCCAGGCCATCGAGGCCGCCCGCGAGGGCATCGCGGTCCTCGACGACGACGGCAGGTACATCTACATGAACGAGGCGTACGCCGTCATGCACGGATACGACGTGCCCGACCTCATCGGGGAGACGTGGGAGGTGCTCTCGACCGACGAGGAGGTCGAGGTGTTCACCACCGAGATCATGCCCCAGCTCGCGGAATCCGGCGACTGGCGCGGGAGCGTGACCGGCATCCGCCGCGACGGCTCTCGCTTCCCGAAAGACCTCTCGATGGCCCACATGGCCGGCGGCGGCCACGTCTGCGTCATCAGTGACATGACCGACTACGTCACCGTCAGCGAGGAGACCGTCGCCGAGCGGGTCCTCCAGGCCCACGGGATGGGCGCGATGCTCGCCGAGGGCGATGCGATAACCGGTGCGAACAACGAGTTCCTGATGCTCGTCCGGCACTCGCGGGAGACGCTGCTTTCCCTCCCGCTCTCGGCGCTCGGCGACGAACTCGTCGCCCTCGTGGACCGAGCCCGAGAGACCGGTCACACCCAGAACGGGGCCGTGACGCTCAGGGCCGAATCGGGGACGACTACGGCGGTCGAGTGTCGCGTCGAAGTAGTCGAGCCTGAGAAGGATATCGTCGCGGTACTCGCGTACCGCGCGTAGGTCGTTTCGTTTTCAGAACGTCGTCAGTTCGCCGTCGATGACGCGACGGGTGATGTCGGTCACGTTGGCGAGTTCGCGGTCGATGATGGCCGTCACCTCGTCCTCGATGTCGCCGAGTTCGACGCCGTCCTCGGTGACGACGTGGGCGTCGGCGACGTGGGGCTGGTCGATGGGGCGGCCGATCTGGGAGAGCAGGCGGATGCGCAGGTCGCGGATGCCGTCGACCTCGCTCACGACGCTCTCGGCGATCTCCGTGCTGAGGAGGTTGTAGATCTTCCCGATGTGGTTGACCGGGTTCTTGCCGGAGGTCGCCTCCATGGACATGGACCGGTTCGGCGTGATGAGACCGTTCGCGCGGTTGCCGCGGCCGACCGACCCGTCGTCACCCTGCTCCGCGGAGGTGCCGGTCGTCGTGAGGTAGATGGCACCCTCGTCGTAGTTGTCGGCGGTGTTGACGTGCACGTCGACCTCGCGGTCGGTGTGTTCGGCGGCGACCTCGGTGACGTAGTCACGGATGGACTCGACCTGGTCGATGTAGTCGTCGAGGTCCTCGACGTACTTGTCGACCATCGCGGCGGCGACCGTGATGTCGATGTGGTCGCCCTCGCGCTTGCCCATGATCTTCACGTCCTGCCCGATGGCGGGGTTCTCGTCGTGGTACTCGCCGTTGAGGCGGTGCTCGGCGTCGAGGACGATCTGCTCGGTCTCCGTGTTCGGGGCGTGGCCGACGCCGAAGGAGGTGTCGTTGGCCATCGGGACGGCCGCGCCGTCCTCGCCGAAGACGGTCTGGAGGTCGCCCGAGCCCTCGCCGAGCTTCACGTCGACGACGATGTCGGTGCCGAACTCCAGTTCCGGGAAGTGCTCGTTGAGGTACCGGCGAGCCGCTTTGAGGGCGACGGTCTCGGCCGGGATGTTGTACTCGGTGCCCTCTTCGTCCACGTAGTGCTTGGTGGCGCGACCGACGATGAGGAGATAGATCGGCTCGATGACTTCGCCGCCGCCGAAGGCGGGTGCGGCGGTGCCGGCGACGAGTTGCGTCTCGTCGGTGTTGTAGTGGAGGACCCGGCCGACGCGGTCGAGGTATATCTGGGCGAGTGACTGCGAGACCGCTTCCGCGATACCGTCACAGATAGAGTCGGGGTGGCCGATGCCTTTTCGCTCGACGATCTCGACCTCCTGGTCTTCGACCGCGAGCCTCTCGATGGGCTCGACGCGAATATTGCGCTCTGTCATTACCCGGAGTTGACCATGACGGGTTCTATAACTTGCGAAAACAGGCACCCGACAAAATATGTCTCGAAGTAATATCTCTGGTTGTGTTTTCGACACTCACCGGCGCGTCGACACACAATCTCCACGACTCGACGCCCCGAATCCTTTCGTTTCCACGAGACTCACTCCGACGTCGCCTCGCCAGCGAGCAACAGGCCCAGATACGACGTCCGAATCTGGTCGTCGGGGTCCAGCCCGAGCGACCGGAGTACGTCGAACGCGCCCTCACGGGCGTCCTCGACCGAATCCTCGTCGGTCTCGACCTCGCACTCGACGTACTCGCCGAGGCCCTCGACCGCGTCCAGCGTGACGGTGTACCCTTCGAGGGCGAAGCGTTCGCGGCGCTTGCGGACGGTCGCAGCCGGCTCGAAGCCGAGCCGTGAGAGTATCTCGTCCATCGTCTCGCCCGCCGCGACCAGCGTCTCGAACTCCTCTCTGGTCTTCGACTCTGCCTCGACGAGCGGGCCCTTGTAGGTCACGTGGGCGTCGAACTCGGCCGACGCAACGCTGTCGACGGCGGCCGCGACCGATTCTGTCGCGTCGGGGTCGATGCTCGCCTCGCGCCGGATGCGAAGGGCCTCGTCGGTCGCCGCGAAGTCGCGATGCGGCGCGTCGTAGTACACGTCCTCCTGGACGACCGCATCGACCGGGACGGCCTCGTGCTCGGCCAGTCGCTCCCGGACCGGACCGTGGTCGGCCCGAACCTTCACTTCCACCTCGTACATGGCCGTACCGAGAATCAGGGTGGACAAAAGCGTGGCCGTTGGGTCAGAAACGTGGTTCTTAAATGCTGACCGTGAGACGGATAACGTATGACCGATGATCAAGAGGCCGAACTGGCCGACGCTGAGGAAGAAGTGAGTGAGGAAGAAGCGACAGAGGAAGAAGAGGCGACAGGACTCCAGGACGGAGACTTCGTCAAGCTCAACTACACCGCCCGAACCGCCGAGAGCGACCAGCTGGTCGACACGACCGACCCGGAAGTCGCCGAGGAAGAGGGTGTCGACGACGAGGGTCGTCCCTTCGAGCCCCGCGTCATCGTGCTCGGCGAGGGCCACATGTTCGCGGCCGTCGAGGACGAGATTCGCGGCAAGGAGGTCGGTGACTCCGGTCACGTCACCATCCCCGCCGCAGAAGCCTTCGGCGAGTACGACGACTCCCAGGTCCGCACCGTCAGCGCGGAGAAGATCCCCGAGGACTCCCGCCGCCCCGGCGCACAGGTCCAGGTCGACGGCGAGCAGGGCTACATCAACACCATCATCGGTGGCCGCGCCCGCGTCGACTTCAACCACCCGCTCGCTGGCGAGGACCTCGAGTACGACTACGAGATCGCCGAGGTCGTCGATGACCGCGTCGAGAAGGCCCAGGGCCTGATGCACATGTTCTTCGACGTCGACCTCGACATGTGGTTCGAGACCGACGAGGTCGAAGAAGAGGTCCCCGTCGAGTCCGACGACGAGGACGCAGAGCCCGAGTTCGAGACCGAGACGGTCGAGAAGGAGACGCTCTACATCGAGTCCGACCCGCAGCTGCAGATGAACCAGCAGTGGATGTTCGGCAAGCAGCAGGTCGCACAGCAGCTCATGCAGCACCTCGACATCGACCGCGTCATCGTCCAGGAGACCATCGACGGTGGCATGGGCGGTATGATGGGCGGCATGGGTGGCATGATGGGCGGCGCAGGCGGCGCAGGCGGTGCCGACGCAGCCGACATCGAGGCAGCCCTCGAGGAAGCCGACATCGACGCCGAGGACATCGAAGCCGACCTCGACGAAGAGTAAGCTGGCGACAGTTCTTCGATTTTTTACGCCCGAGAGCCGCAGGTGTCTTCCGCGGTACCGGGGCTGCCTTTCCGTCGATTCGCCCCCGTGACGACGACCGTTCGGGTCGCTAACCGCTCCATGATGCAGACAGTACGGCAGCAGGAGAGAGAGAGCGACACTGGGGACCGTGCGGGCCGGTCGCTCAGTTCCGGAACCAGTCCTTCGCGGTCCGTGCGAGGGTGGTGACGTCTTCGAGCTTCATCATACGGATTATCGCCCCCAGGTCACCCTTGTTCACCGACTCCAGTCGGTCCTCGGACAGGGCGAGAATGTCCCGCATCAGTTCGTCGTAGCGGTCGTTGGAGACGCGGTACAGCATCTCGGTCATGAACAGCCGGGTCTTCACCTTCGGCGCGACGCGTTCGTGCCAGAGCTGGTCGTAGACGGCGAGTGCGGACGCGGACGTGTCGCGCTCGCTGTGGGTGAGCACCCGGTCGGCCGTCGCCGCGGCGGCGCGACCCGAGCGCATGCACTTGTCGATGCCCTCGCCCCAGAGCGGGTCGACGGTCGGGACGGTGTCGCCGATGGCCATGAAGTTGTCCGTACTCATGCGGTCGGGGAGCTGGATGTGCGCGGAGCCCCGGTGCTGGATACCCTCCTTGCGGGTCGCGTTCTCGAATCGCGGGTCCATATCGACCCAGTACTGGAGGTAGTCGTCGATGGTGTACCCGGACTTCGAGTTCTGGCGGTGGCTCTCGTTCTGGAGGTAACAGACGCCGACCTTCGCGGTGTCCTCGCCGGTGTGGAATATCCACGAGTAGCCGCCGGGGGCGATGTCGTGGTCGAGGCGGAGCATCATCGCGTCCGTCAGGTCGGCGTAGCCGTCGGCGTCGATGTTCATGCCCTCGTACTCGAACTCGATACCGATGGCCTGCTTCCCGCGCCTGAGGTTGCAGACGTCGAGCGCCTTCGCGAGCGGGGCGCTCGGCCCGGTCGCGTCGATGATGATGTCACCGTACACCTTCTCGTCGCCGTTGTACTGGACGCCGACGATCTCGCCGCCCTCGGTGATGGGTTTGGAGACGCGTGCGTCGAACCAGTACTCGGCCCCGTCGCCTTCGGCCTCGTCGACCAGCCAGTTCTTGAAGTCGGCGAACTCGAGGACGGCACCGGGCTGGTGCCGGCGGTAGTGGTGGCTCGGCGATTCCAGAACCACGTCGTCGGTGAAGTTCATCACGACATCGTCGGGGATGCCGAACGAGGCCATGGTGGACGGGAAGGTCCCGGCGGTCGATTTGTTGCTTCTGCTCGGGAACTCGTCCTCCTCCTCCGTCTCGAGTACGACTACGTCGTATCCTCGGGAGGCGAGGTCTCGTGCCGCCTGCCCTCCAGCAGGGCCCGCACCGGCGATAACCACATCGTATGTTTCAGTCATGGTAGAGTAGGCATCATCGCGAGGGACGATTGCGCGTTACCCACCCTTTCTGAATCAACCATGTAATTTGTTCTGATTTGGACTACTGGTGTTTCTGGGAGGCCCTCCTGCAGGAATGTCACCGTCGTTCACCGGATGGAAGGCGGGAAACCGCGCGTAGAAGACGGGTTCGAGCGAGGCTGTCGACAGCTCACGCGATGTCGCGCGAGGTGTCGATGGCGACCTGGTCCGCGAGTTCGAGTTTGACCGTCTCGGTGAGCGCCTGGCCGCCGCGGAACTTCGGCACGGAGAGGCGGTTCTCCAGTTCGGTCCCGCGAACCTGTGTGGTGAGGTCGAACACCACGTCGGCCATGTGTTTCGTCGTGTCCCGGTTCGTCGGGATGTGGTGGCCGTTCAGGCAGTGCAGGAACGCGATGGAGCCGGTGTTGACCATGTGGGTCTGGAGTTCGGTCATGAAGCTCCGGTAGCGGTTCCGGTCCCCGCGTTCGAGCACGTCGGCCGTGTCGATGATGAGGTTCGCCCCCTCCGGGAGCGCCCGGATGAGGCGGTTGGCCTGGTCGAGCGGCTCCGACCCCGAGATGTCGCGCACCGTCGGGCTTCCGACGGGCGCGTTGGTGTTCTCGATGGCGTCCCGGACCGCCTGGTCCGAGCGCTCGGTGGTCAGGTACAGCGTGCCGCGGGCGGCCGTAAGCTCGTACAGCAGTAGCTCGGATTGGCTCGCAGGATCCACGGTGAACGCCACGATAGCCCCCGGAGGTAACCCGCCGTTGAGCTTCCGGTCGAGCACGTCGATACCAGTCTCAAGCCGTCCGGCCATCTACACCTCGGTTAGCAGCCGCCACCTAAATAATTGTTTGCGTGCTCAGGCGCTGAGCCGCTGTGTCGTAGGCTGACCAGACGGCCGTCGAGTTCAGGGGAGAGCGGGCCGACGGGACGGTCGTCAGCACCGGTGTGTCGAGGAGGTCGGCCACGCCAGACGGTGCGTCCTGGGTCCGGGTGAGGACCACACCAACGACGCTCGTGTCGAGTTGGCGTGCCATCGCCGCGGTCTTGGCGGCGTCGAGCAGTGACTGCTGAGTGCTGTCGCTGACCAGGACCGTCGCTTCGGCTGCCCGGAGTGGGTCGACGGCGGGTGGACCGGCACCGCCGGGGGTGTCGACGAGCGTGGTGAGCCGGTCGCCGTCGTCGAGGGTTCGGAGGGCGGCGACGATGTCGCGGCTCCCGCGAACCACGGCCGGTGGTGGTGCGCCAACGACCCGGACACCCGGATAGGACTGGACCGCCTGGTCCGGCGGTGGGCCATCATCGCGGACCGCGGCCAGCGTCGGTTCCCGGTCGCAGCCGGCCAGTGTATGCAGGTCGGGCATGTCACAGTCCACGTCGACGACGCGGACCGGCCGGCGTTCGGTCCCCAGGGTGGCGGCTAACGCGAGCGTCGTCGTGGTCTTCCCGACGCCGCCCTTGCCGCCAGCGATTGCGAGCATGCAGTGTCTGGCCGCGGTCTCGTACTTGAACCGTCGGTCGTCGGGCGACCAGTGTCGCCACAACCGACGACGAACAGTGAGGTTCAAGGTGCGTGGCCGAGGTCATCAATCTAATGCGTCACGACCACCTGCTCACCGCGAAACAGCTCACGCGGGAGGACATCGAGACGGTGCTCGACCACGCAGCCGAGGTCGACGAGAACCCGGCCGCGTACGGCGAGCGTCACACCGGGAAGCTCCTCGGGTTGTGCTTCTTCGAGCCGAGCACCCGGACGAAGATGAGCTTCGAGGCGGCGATGAAACGACTCGGCGGCGACGTGGTCGACATGGGCCCCGTCGAGTCGTCGTCGGTCAAGAAAGGGGAGTCGCTGGCGGACACGATGCGCGTGGTCGAGGGGTACGCCGACGCGCTCGTGCTCCGACACCCGCTGATGGGGGCGGCGAAGATGGCGAGCGAGTTCGTCGACGTCCCGCTGGTGAACGCGGGCGACGGCGCGGGCCACCACCCGACACAGACACTGCTTGACCTCTACACCATCCGCGAGAACGCCGGGCTTGACGACCTGACCATCGGCATCATGGGCGACCTGAAGTACGGACGCACCGTCCACTCGCTGGCGAACGCGCTGACGAGCTTCGACGCGAACCAGCACTTCATCGCGCCCGAATCCCTCAAGTTGCCGCGCTCGGTCCGCTTCGACCTGCACGAGGCGGGTGCGAACGTCCGCGAACACACGGAACTCGACGCCATCCTCCCCGAACTCGACGTGCTCTACGTCACGCGCATCCAGCGCGAGCGCTTCCCCGACGAGAACGAGTACCACAAGGTGGCCGGGGAGTACCAGATCGACGCCGAGACGCTGGAGGCGGCGTCGGACGACCTCTCCGTGATGCACCCGCTGCCCCGCGTCGACGAGATCGCGCCGGACATCGACGGCACGCGCTATGCGAACTACTTCGAACAGGCTCACAACGGGGTGCCCGTCCGCATGGCACTGCTCGACCTGCTGCTGGAGGAGGAAGACCGATGAGCGACACCGAGAAAGAACTCCGCGTCTCGAAGATCCGCAACGGTACCGTCATCGATCACGTCCGCGGCGGCCAGGCACTCAACGTGCTGGCCATCCTCGGTATCAAGGGGACCAGTGGCGAGCAGGTCTCCATCGGGATGAACGTCCCCTCGGGGACGCTGGCGACGAAGGACGTCGTGAAGGTCGAAGGCCGCGAGCTCAGCCAGGACGAGGTGGACGTGCTCTCGCTCATCGCGCCCGACGCGACCATCAACATCGTCCGGGACTACGAGGTCGTCGAGAAGCACCGCGTCTCGCGCCCCGAGTCCGTCTCGGGCGTGCTCTCGTGTCCGAACCACAACTGCATCACGAACGCGAAGGAGCCGGTCGACACCGAATTCGAGGTGCTGCGCGACGGCGTTCGCTGTGACTACTGCGAGACCATCGTCCGCGAAGATATCGCCTCGCACATCCACACCAACTGACACGGTTCGGCAGGACTTCTGGGCCCCTTTCGGTACGGCAAACTATGCCACGAAAGCAACGCTCGCCAGAAAGGACTAAATAGTCACCGGACGAACTAATTACCATGTCGAAGAAGTTCAAACTCGTACTCGCCCTGGTCGCAGCTGTCCTCGTCTACAAGATGGTCGCCGGTGGGTCCGGCACCGCCGTCGAAGTCGACTACGACGTCGAAGAGTAGCCACTCGAACAGCCCCTCCGTTTTTCGAAACACGTACCCCTGCCCGTTCCCCAGCGACTGGTATGTACGGCGTCGTCACGCGGAACGAACCGGAGCTCGACTGGTCGGAGTTCGACCGGGCATTCTACGAGGTGAAGGACGTGACCGGGCGCGCGGTCGAACCGGTCGCCGAGGCCGTGAACATGGTCTCCTGTTTCGGCGACACCGCCGCCGGCGAGGCCAAACCCGACCTCGTCCCGGTGAGCGACGAGGGTGAGAAAGCAACGCGAGAGCAGACGTACTTCGACTGGGGCTACATCTGCCCCTCTCGCGAGCGCTACCGGGAGGGCTTGCTGGAGATGATCGAAGACTGCGCCGCGGTCAACGGGGACGTGCGTCTCGACGACGTGGGGTTCCCGCGACAGGAGTACTGCTACTGCGAGCACTGCAACGAGGCCTTCAGCGAAAGCGAGTACGAGGACCGCTTCGACTGGCGCGCGAGCGTCATCACCGAGTTCGTCGCCGAGGCCACGGAGCGCATCCCGGGCAAAACCTACTTCACGCTCTACCCCGACCCGTACCCGGGCCACCTGTACGAGCGCGCCGGGCTGGACCTCGATGCGCTCGCCGAGTACGTCGACGAGTTCGTCGTTCCCCTCTACGACATGGCGTACTCGACCACGTACTGGCTGGAGGTCATCGCGTCGGGGTTCCAGGACGCCCTCTCGAAGCCGTTCTCCATCGAACTCTATGCTGTCGATGTGGACCTCGACAACCTCATCCACGCGACCGAGGTCGCCGACGCCTACGCCGAGGACGTGTACTTCGGCTACGACGCGAGCCAGGCGAGCGCGGCCATCCGCCGGATGAAGGCGGATTCGCAGGATGGGAAGTCGTTCGGCGACTTCGAGTAGCGCCTTCTTTCTCTTTCAGACCGGCATCCGCATCGAGTGGTACTGCTGGCGCATCCCGTAGTCCTCGAAGAACTGCCGGGCTCCCTCGTTGTCGACGTGGACCGAGAGCGAGAAGAACGCGCAGTCGCGGTCGCGGCCCCAGTCGACGAGTCGATCGAGCAGGGCGGTGGCGACGCCATCGCGTCGGTACTCGGGTTTCACGTAGAGTCCGTCGCAGTAGACCACGGGCGGCCGGTCGTAGATGGGTGGTGTCGGGGAGACCGCACCGGAGACGTTCCCGACGAGGTCCCCGTCGTCGGTCTCGGCGACGAACAGGACCCGGTCCTCGTCGTCGAGCCAGTAGCTGATGTCGGGGTCGGTCCGGGCCTGTTCGGTGAGATTGCTGTACGCCGGTTCTCGGTCCTCGGCGGCTTCGTAGGCCGGAACGAGGAGGTCGCGGGCGATTCGTGGCTGGTCGGCTGGTGTTGCCTGTCGGAGTTGCATCTGTGGTCGTGGTCGGCAGGCGCTGTCGAGGTCGACAGCGACGTGGCTGGCGAGTGGTGCGAGACGACAGAGTGACGGGGGATGTGGTGCCCGGTCACTCGCTCAGAAGAGGGTCATCCTGTCGTCATATCTGGTGGATGAATACAAAAGCGTATCTCCAGTTTGTGAGCGACTCCCATCGATTCGGCTGCATCGTGCCCGGGGAACCGGTCCGGGAGAAAGCATTTACCAGCACCGCGGAATGTCTTTCTCGACCATGTCCCTCCGGTTTCGGTCGTTGCTCGTCGTGTTCATCCTGCTCCTCTCGGGATGTAGCGGCTTCGCCGACGTCCAGTCGACGCGTGACCCGCTGGCTGTCGAGACGACGGACGGACCCACCGACTCGAC
Source organism: Haloarchaeobius pelagicus (assembly GCF_051207375.1). Classification (NCBI taxonomy): domain Archaea; kingdom Methanobacteriati; phylum Methanobacteriota; class Halobacteria; order Halobacteriales; family Halorubellaceae; genus Haloarchaeobius; species Haloarchaeobius pelagicus. The sequence continues at coordinate 1,723,504 of NZ_JBPJZD010000001.1, forward strand.
GGCGACGACCGATACCGCGAGCCGAACGACCGACGATGGCTACTACCACGGCTTCCAGTTCACCGCCGAGACGGTCGACAGTGGGGCCCTCGCCCGTGAACACGTCCCGAGTAGAGACATCCCCGGCTACGAGACGCAACTGGTGGACGAGCTGTTCGCCGACGGGAACGCCAGCACCGTGACCGTCGTCCCCGCAGGTTCCACCGTCGACGACGGTGCCCGGGACAGAACCCTCGACGATGGGACGTACATCCGCGAGAATGGCACGTACTACCGTATCGACCGGACGACGACCGCGGAGCAGGAGACGGACGGGTACCGGATGTACACCGAGGGCCCGCTGCAGAACGACAGCGACGACGAACAGTACGAGACGGCGACTGAGGAGGCCATCGACTTCGCCAACCTGTCGTCGTACGACCAGACCCTCTTCGTGCAGGTCCTCCCCGACGAACGAAGACGGCGGCATGGCACCTCGATTGGGGTGGGCACATGGCGTGCACCACGGTCGAACGCCTCCGAGCAGTCGCAACTCGTCGACGGGTCCGTCAACTACGTCCGCTACGACGGTGACCTCTATCTGGTCCGCCAGGAGGAAGCGCTCCGCGTCAGCGTCTTCGACGTCCGCTACGACCTCGTGCCGGTCGCCGACTCGCACGAGGCGTTCGCCGACGACCACCTCGACCACCTCGTGGTGCCACTGAACGACAGCACACCGACCGCGCCCGAAACCCGGGAGTTCCTCTTCTCGGTCATCGAGGACGGATACGTACACGTCGACGTCAACAGGGAGGCAGTGCCGAACGGACTGTATGCTGCGGCCCTCTGGATTCGTGAACAGCCGCCGCGAGGTGGGGCTGTTTACGTCCGCTACCAGGGCGACCTCTACATAATCAGTGTGCGCGAGGCGGTCGAGTGACAGTCGGCGGGTCACCAGGCCGGCCCGTCGTCGTCAGGAGAACTGCTGTCTCCGCCACGTCAGGAGGTCCCCGCGGTCGCGGGTGTCCTCGGGCAGGTGGTGGAACCACCTGGCTTTCGATATCTCGTCGTCGGGGTCCGCGATTTCTGTCTCCGTCGTCTCGGCCTGGGCGGCGTACACCGGCAGGACGGCACACATCGACTGCTCGCCGGAGACGAGTCGGAGCCGGGTGAGGATGGCGAGCCCCTCGTAGCTGGCCTCGACACCGGCCTCCTCGGTGAGTTCGCGTTCGGCCGCCTCGCGGTAGTTCTCAGCGTCGTCGACGCCGCCGCCGGGCAGGACCCAGAGGTCGACGCCTTCGTGCCGGACCAGCAGGATGGCCCCGTCGGGGCGGTAGACGATGGTGTGAGCCCCGTATGGCGCGCCGGTCTCGTTGGTTCGCTCGGCCAGGGTGCGGAACCGCCGCCGGGAGACGTACCGCGTTCGAGTGACTTCCATCGGGTCGTCGTGGCGCTCGCGGAGCTCGTGGTACATCTGTTGGCCGTGTTGGTCGGCTTCGTGGGCCAGATACCAGAGGTCGTCGACGGGCATCACGCCGACCCAGTCGAGGGCGGTCGGTCGGTGACGATACGAGAGAGAGACTGGATAGCGACGTGAATCATTGCGATGATGTATCGTATCGAGGAGCAAAATCGCTTCGACACGGGAGAACCCTTCGGACGCGGCACAGCCGACTCCCGCCACGGGGTTTACCCGCGGGACGGTGCTACCAGCGGGTGTAATGACTTCTGCACTGTTCGTCGTCAGCGAGGAAGGCTACTGGGCCGAGGAATGCATCGAACCGCTCACGACGCTCGACGAGGCGGGCGTCGACGTGACGGTCGCGACACCGACCGGCGAGCCGCCGGTCGTCGACGAGGTTTCGCTCGACCCCGACGACGTGGGCGAGGAGCAGGTCGAACGCTATCGAGAGATAGACGAGACCGACGAGCGCCTGAACGACCCGGTCCCGGTCGCGGGCGAGGACGCCCCGGACTACGACGCGGTCGTCTTCCCCGGCGGCCACGGCACCGTGTGGGACGTGAACCAGGACAGTGACGCGCGGCGGCTCCTCCGTGACGCGGTGGCCGATGCGGACGGGGTCGCCCTCGTGGTCTGTCACGCAGTCGGGCTGCTCGCGTTCACCCGTGAGGAGTCGGGCGAGTTCCTCGTGGCGGGCCGCGACGTGACCGGCTTCCCGAACGCCTGGGAACAGGACATCGTCGACGAGTACGACCGCCTGCACGACGGCCGCAAGCTCCCGTACTGGGTGGAGGACGAGGTCGTCGCCGCCGGTGGGAACTGGGACGCCGAACTCGAGAGCGAGACGAGCGTCACGGTCGACGGCGACCTCGTGACGGCTCGCGGTCCCGGGTCCTCGTCGGAGGCGGCACGGACGCTGCTCGAAGAGCTCAGTATCGAGACGCCGGCCTGAGGTCGAAGCTGCCGGTCGCCCGACCGGACACGAATCAGTCCCTTTTTAATCGGTCCGTGGGTACGCCGAGGTATGAGCTTCGAGGAAGACGACCGCGTCGTCCTGCACGACAAGCACAGCGAGTACGACGGCCAGACCGGCAAGATCACCCAGGTCATGGAGACCATGTTCGGTGACGCCACGTACACCATCGCGTTCGAGGACGGCCAGGAGCAGGGCATCCCGGAGGACCAGCTCGAGGCCGCCGCGGACGACGACGAAGACGACGAAGAATAAGCGGATTTTCAGATGCCGAAGGTTCCGTTCCACTACGTCGACCTGCGTGCGTTCTGTTACGCCACCGAAGACGAGAAGCGCGTCGAGGACGCCCTGCGCTACTACCTCCCGGAGGAGTTCGAGGTCGAGCGCATGGTCAACGAAGGACACCACGGCGACCGCATCGTCGTGCTCTCCGCGCGGGTCGAGAACGCCGACGACGTCCGTCACGTCCTCGCGCGAGTGGCGGAACTGGACGACATCGAGTCGGTCATCGGTGAACTCGACGACCGCGTGACCGACAACTGCGAGCTGTTCTTGCGACTCGACAAGCAGGCCGCCTTCTCCGGCGAGACCGACCTCGGTGGGGGTATCACCTTCCGGGCGAAGGTCGAGGCCTACCCCGCAAAGAAGGAAGCAGCCGTGAAGAACGCCCGCGAGACGCTGGCGTCGCTGCGCGAGCAGTGATCGCCGTCCCGGGGTCGCTACCCGAGTCGGACCCGCTGCCCGAATCGGAAGCGTAAGGTGCCTGCTGGCGGGAGGATTTTCCATGTACGAGGCCGTCCACGCCCACCCAGACGGTGAGACGACAGTCGCCCGGTTCGCCCACACCGCCGCCGAGTACGGGTACGACGGCATCGTCGTCCGCAACCACGGTGACGCTCGCGCCGACTACGATGCCGAGCGCATCGCCGAGGCGTACGACATCGACGTGGTCCCCGGCCTCGAGATCCGTGCCGACGACCAGAACCAGGCGTCGGGCTACATCGGGAACTACCGCCGCCAGTACACGCTCTTGCTCATGCACGGCGGGTCGAAGCCCCTGAACCGGTTCGCCGTCGAACAGGACCGCATCGACGTGCTCTGTCACCCGATGCGCGACCGGGGCGACTTCAACCACGTCCTCGCCAAGGCCGCTGCCGAGAACGGGGTTCGCGTCGAGTTCAACCTCCGCGACGTGCTCAGGAAGACCGGCGGCCAGCGCGTCCAGAGCCTCCAGTCGCTGCGGAAACTGCGGGAACTGGTCGAGAAGTACGACGCCCCCTACGTCGTGAGTGGTGACCCCCGCTCGCACCTGGAGCTGCGGGCCGCCCGGGAACTCGTCGCGCTCGGCGAGGCGATCGGCTTCGACCGGGAGCAACTGGCCGACGGGCTGTGCGAGTGGGGGCGACTCGCGACCCGGAACCGCGAGCGCGAGTCCGACGCTTTCATCGAACCCGGGGTGCGTAGAGGCCGGTATGAAGAGACCGATTGAGGACCACGCCGCCCGCTTCGACGAGATGGCCGGCCGGTACGACGACGAAGTCAACCAGACAGACGAGTACAAGGCCTGCGTCTCGTTCGTCCTCGACCACGCGAAAGAGGACCTGACGACCGAGGACACCGTGCTCGACCTGGGCTGTGGCACGGGGGCCATCGGCCTCTCGCTCGCCGAGTACGCGAAGACCGTCGTCGGCCGCGACATCAGCGAGGGGATGCTCGAGCAGGCTCGCGAGAAGGCCGACGAAGCTGGACTGGAGAACGTCGAGTTCGGCCAGGGGACCTTCCGCGAACCGAACTACGACGGACAGGTCGACGTCGTGGTCTCGAACTTCGCCATGCACCACCTCTCCGACGAGGAGAAGCGCGAGGCCATCCAGGTCATCGCCGACCTCGGCCCGCGCAAGTTCGTCCTCGGGGACGTGATGTTCTTCGGCGAACCCAACCCCGACGAGCCGTTCTACTCCCCCGAGGTCGACGACCCCTCGACGGTCGGTCACCTCGCCGACGTCTTCACCGACGCCGGGTTCGTGCTGACCGCGGTCGAACCGGTCCACGACCAGGTCGGCGTCCTCGTGGGCGAGCGAGTCGACGTGGACCGGTGAGGTTCGAGGACCGATGAAACACCTTCCGAAGGCCCTCAGACCGAAGCGCCGGTACCTCGCCGTCGGCATCGAATCTACCCCGGAGGCCTCGTTCGGTCGTGGCGACTTCCAGCGCGAGCTGTGGTACGCCGCCCAGAACCTCGTCGGTGACGTGGGGAGCGCCGACGCCGACCTCACCGTCATCCAGTTCCACTTCGAGGACGGGACCGGCGAGGCCATCGTCCGGGCCCGCCACGGTCACACCGAGACGGCGCGGGCGTCACTCGCCTGTATCGCGAGCATCAACGGCGCGGACTGTGGCCTTCACGTCCGTGGAATCTCTGGCACGATACGCGGCTGTGAAGAAAAGTATTTAGGACGCCCGTCGGAAGGTCCGAGACAGAGAACCGTCGCGTTCGAGCACGACGACCGGGCCGCTATCGAGCGAGATTCCGTTCTCGATGTGCGCGTCAACGGCGAGTACATCGGCGCGACGAACCTCGATTTCCAGTGATCTACAATGCAGGGACAAGCGTCACAGCAGGCGTACGACCGGGGTATCACCATCTTCTCCCCGGACGGTCGCCTCTACCAGGTCGAGTACGCCCGCGAGGCCGTCAAGCGAGGCACCGCCAGTATCGGGGTTCGAACGAACGAGGGGGTCGTCCTCTGCGTGGACAAGCGCATCCGCTCGCCGCTGATGGAGCGCAGCAGCGTCGAGAAGATCCACAAGGCCGACGACCACGTGGGTATCGCGAGCGCCGGCCACGTCGCCGACGCCCGCCAGCTCATCGACTTCGCGCGCCGTGATTCGCAGGTCAACCAGCTGCGATACGGCGAGCCAATCGGCGTCGAGACGCTGACGAAGGACGTCACGGACCACATCCAGCAGTACACCCAGGTCGGTGGTGCCCGCCCGTTCGGTGTCGCCCTCATCATCGGCGGCATCCAGAACGGCGAACCGCGCCTGTTCGAGACCGACCCCTCCGGGACGCCCTACGAGTGGAAGGCCCTCGCCGTCGGCGCGGACCGCGGCGATATCCAGGAGTACCTCGAAACGAACTACGACGACGACGCCGACCTCGGCGGCGGCATCGAACTCGCCCTGCGCGCGCTCGGCGAGGTGAACGAGGACGGGCTGCGCCCCGAGAGCATCGGGATGGCGACGGTCGACGTCGAATCCGAGACGTTCGTCTCGCTCACCGACGACGAGGTCGAGGAGTACCTCACCGACCTCGAGCTCCTCGCGCCCGAGGAAGACGAGGCCGAAGACGCCGACGACGACGCCGCCGAAGACGCCGACGAGACGACCGAGGAATAGTCGTCGCAAGGCTCCCTGTTCGGGAAACACCTTTTTAACCACACCGCGTAAGTTTCGCGTATGATTTCACTTGACGAAGCGGTGACGGCGCGACTCGAGAGCCACGGTGCGCGCTTCGAGGTCCTCGTGGACCCTGACGCCGCGCTGGCCATCAAGCGTGACGAGTTCGAGGGTGAGCTTGCGGACGTCATCGCGGCCGAGGACGTGTTCGAGGACGCCTCGCGCGGCGACCGCCCCGCCGAGAGCGACCTGGAGAAGGTGTTCGGGACCACAGACCCGATGGCCATCATCCCCGAGGTCATCAAGCGTGGGGAGATCCAGATCACGGCCGAGCAGCGCCGCGAGATGCAAGAACAGAAGCGCAAACAGCTGGTCCAGAAGATCGCCCGCAACGCGGTCAACCCGCAGATGGACAACGCGCCCCATCCGCCGGACCGAATCGAGTCGGCGCTGGAGCAGGCGGGCTTCCAGGTCGACCCCATGGAGCCGGTAGAGAGCCAGGTCGACGACGCGCTGGACGCCCTGCGCCCGGTCATCCCCATCCGGTTCGACGAGGTGACCATCGCGGTCCACGTCCCCGCCGACTATGCCGGTAGCACCCAGGCCAAGGTCCGCAACTACGGCGACCTCGAGCGCGAGGAGTGGCAGAACGACGGCTCGTGGGTCGGCGTCGTCACCTTCCCGGCCGGGATGCAGAACGACTTCTACGACATGGTCAACGACATGACCAGCGGGGAGGCAGAGACGCGCATCATCAAGGACGAGGACGACATCAGCACGCGGTAGCTGGCGTCCTCACTGGCCGGTCGAGGTCGGAACAGAAACAGTGGGAATAGCCGAATTATCCTTTCTTGAAACCGACGAGGAAGCCGCCGGTGAAGCCCGCACCGACCGACAGGGTCGAGAGGATCGGTTCGATCCAGCCGGCCTGGATCTCCTGGGTGTCCTGCGCTGCACTGAGAATCCCGCCGGACAGTTCGTCCCACTTGACCGTGATGTAGCCCTTCGATTCGAGGAATTTGAACAGCGCCATCTCGATCCCGACCAGAATGGCGATGATCTTCGCGATCTTCTTCGCAGCGAATCCGATGAGCGCACCGATGACGGCACCCGACCCGAACTCGAGGCCGAGTTGCTGCGGATTCAACTCCAGGGGTAGCATACACGTAAGGCCAGTCTACTTTCGGATAAGTCTTTTGGCGATAAATTCCTCGATTCCCCGTCACTGCAGGGGGTTTTGCCAGCGACACGCGGGAAGTACCCTCGAAAAGCTAGAACGCGTGGCAAGAGATTCAAGAGGGCCGGGCGGGTATAGGGGAGTATGCTAACGAACCGACTGACAGAGGTGCAGGACCGGCGGGGTTGACATCGCCCGCCGACCGGGCGTCGTCCCGGTCGGAGCGACCGGAAGCCGGAGGGACAGCAGTTACAACGCCGGATATTTCTCATGAAGGCACTCATCGCCAAACGCGTCGATTCAGGAATCGCAGACGTCAGCGAGATACGAGAGCTCGCACGCGCCGCCGGCTACGAGGTCGTCGGTGAACTGACCCAGTCACGGAAGGCCGACCCCGGTCTCCAGTTCGGTGAGGGGAAGGCGGACGAACTGGCGGCACTGGCCCATCGAAAGGACGCCGCGGTCGTCATCTTCGACAACCGGCTGGGCCCGTACCAGACGTACAATCTCGGCCAGAAGCTCCCCGAGGGGTGTGAGGTCATGGACCGCTTCACGCTCATCCTGGAGATCTTCGGCCAGCGTGCCCAGACCCGGAAGGCACAGCTCCAGGTCGAACTCGCGGAACTCAGGTACGAACTCCCGCGCGCCGAGGCCAAGACCAGCCTCGCCAAGCGCGACGAACACCCCGGCTTCATGGGGCTGGGAGAGTACGACGAGAGCCGCGAGCAGGACATCAAGGACCAGATAAGCCGCATCCGGGACGAGCTCAAGCGCATCGAGCAGACCGAGGAGAAGCGCCGCGAGCGCCGCCACGAGGCGGGCTTCGACCTCGTCGCACTGGCGGGCTACACCAACGCCGGGAAGTCCACGCTGATGCGCCAGATGGCGGCGGACCTCGACGTGGACGAGAACGAGGACCTCCACCCGGACCTCGACGCGACCGCCGAGTCCGAGGACCGGCTGTTCACCACGCTCGGGACGACCACGCGCCGGATGGACCTCGACACCCGCGACGTGTTGCTGACCGACACCGTCGGGTTCATCTCGAACCTGCCGCACTGGCTGGTCGAGTCGTTCAAGTCCACCCTTGACTCCGTCTACCGCGCCGACCTCGTCCTCCTCGTCGTGGACGTCTCCGAACCCATCGACGAGATCCGCGAGAAACTCGTGACGAGCCACGATACGCTGTACGAGCGAAACGAGGCCCCGATTGTCACGGTGCTGAACAAGATAGACAAGGTCGACGAGGCGGAACTCGCGGAGAAGCGCGAGGCACTCTCCGCGCTCGCCCCGAACCCGGTCGCGGTGTCCGGGCAGGAGGCCCTCAACATCGACGAACTCAGAGAGCGCATCGTCACCGAACTCCCGGACTGGGAGCGCGAGCGACTGGTCCTCCCGATGACCGACGACACGATGAGTGTGGTCTCGTGGATCCACGACAACGCGAACGTCGAGGAGGTGAATTACGGCGACGAGGACGTACTCGTCGATTTCGAGGCACGGCCCGCCGTCGTCGAGAAGGCGCGGTCGCGGGCAGCCGAGCTCTCCACGCCGCTACAGTAGCCCGGGCGAACCGGTGGCGGGACCCTCTTCTGCGCCGAACGTCTCCAGCACGTCGGAGGCGAAGCCACGTTCCGAGAACACGGCCACGTAGTCGCCGGGTTCGACGGCGGTGTCACCCCTGGGCGTGATGACCGAGCCGTCGCGTTCGATGGCCACGACCAAGACGTCCTCTGCGAGCAACCCGGACTCGTCGGCCTGCGAGAGCTGACGGCCGGCGATGGGGGCATCACCGTCGACCGTCACCTCGAACACCTCCGCGTCGTCGGCGAGGTGCATCCAGTCGACGACCGACGGGCGCTGGACGGCCCGGAAGAGGTGCTCGGAGATGAGCTTCTGTGGGTTCTCCACGACGTTCGCGCCGGAGCGACGGAACAGCGACATGTGCTCGGGGTTGTGGACGACGGACACCCGTGAGGGGATCTCGAACTCCTCGGCGAGGAGCATCACCATGACGTTGGTCGCGTCGGACTCCGCCGTCGAGATGATGGCGTCGGCACGGCCCGCGCCGGCGTCTTCGAGCGTTTCGGCCTCGGTCGCGTCGGCGTGAATCGCCAGACAGTCGAACGAGCGCGAGACCGCCTCGGCGGTGTCCTCGTCCGAATCGACGACCACGACTTCGTGCCCGCTCTCGGTCACCATATCGACGAGGGGCCAGCCGATGTCGCCCGCACCGACGACGATGACGTACATCAGTGGTCACCCCCGAGCGGGTCGTCGTCGGTCCAGACGGTCAGCGTGAGCGTGTCCGTCTCCTCGCGCAGGCGCTGGCTGGTCGACCCGAAGGCGAGCTGCCGTAGCCGACTGTGGCTCGGGCCGCCGATGACGAGGGCGTCCGAATCGGCGGCCACGTCGGGGAGGACTTCGTGGACGTCGCCGGACAGCAACTCCGTCTCGACTGGTACGTCCTCGACCCGCCCGGCGGCGGCGTCGAGGACGGCCCGGTCGTCGCCGACGTGGACGAGCGTCGCGCTGGCGTTCGAGGCGCGGGCGAGTGCGCCGACGGTGTCGGCGACGCGACCGGTGTACGGCCCGGTCCCAACCGCACCCACGACGGTTTCGACGCCGTCGAGACGCCAGTCGTTCGGCGCGAGCACGACGGTCGCACCGGTCGCGTCGAACACCCGTTCCGCCACCGCCGGGTCGAGGTCGTCGGAGGCGACGACGATGCCCGGCTCCTCGTCGGTCGCGGCGGTCTCGAGCGCCTCGCCCGGTGTCTCGGCGTCGACGGTGTGCCACTCGACTGTCACCGACCCCTCGACGAGTTCCCGGACGTGGAGTGCCGTCGAGGCCGTGTGTCGGGCCGCCTCGCCGGGGAACGTCTCCTGTCTGGCGCTCGCGACGACCTCGATGGTCGGCGCGAACCCGTCCGGAAGCCCGTGCCCGGAGAGTTCGACTGCCAGTTCGACGATTCCGTCGGCGATCTTCCCGTCCGTTCTGACGACCAGTGCGTGGTGTTCGTGCGACATCGACTCACTCCCGAACGCGATGGTTCGGTGGTACTATCCGTGACCGAACCGGCCCACGAACATAAACGCACCGACTCAATTTCTCAATCAGTAAAAAAGAGGTGCTGAAATTGCTGGAGCAGTAATTCAACTGCAGGCAGGAAGATTGTAGGTCGTCGCGCCCACCAGGGAGGGTATGAGCGACCGTATCGACGAGATAGACCGTCGGATCATCTACCGCCTCATGGGGGATGCCCGGAACGTCTCGGCACCGATGATCGCCGAGGAGATGAACGTCTCCGCGGGCACCATCCGGAACCGTATCGCCCAGCTCGAAGAACGCGGGGTCATCCAGGGCTACCACGCCAGCGTCGACTTCGAGCGCACGGGCGCGCCGCTGACGAACCTCTTCATCTGTCGTGCTCCGGTCCCAGAGCGGGAGGCTATCGCCGAGAAGGCGCTCCAGATTCCGGGCGTCGTCAACATCCGGCAGCTGATGACCGGGGGAGCCAACCTCCACGTCGTCGCGGTCGGGCGCGACATGGCCGACGTGACCCGCATCGCGCGCGCTCTCGCCGCGCTCGGCGTCGACATCGAGGACGAACAGCTCGTCCAGAAGGAGCGGACGCGACCGTACGAACCGTTCGGACCCGAGGAGGACGCGAGACGGAGCGCCCTCGCGGACATGATGCAACTCGCTGGGGGCGCGGAGGTCGTGGAGGTCTCGGTCTCGGACGACGCCCCGCTCGCCGGTCTCACGCTGACCGAGGCGGCCGACGAGGGCCACATCGGAGATGACGTGCTGGTGGTGGCTATCGAGCGCGACGGCGCGGTCATCACGCCGAAGGGCGACGTGACGGTCGAACCGGGCGACCTGGTGACGGTGTTCTCCCGGTCGGGTGCCTCACAGGCGGTGCTGGAGACGTTCACCGGGGAGTGAGTGGCCATCGCGCCCGTTTCTATCCCGGTATCGAGATGTCCTCACCCGCCTCGTTCAGGTTCGCCCACCCGTCCCCGCTCTCCTGGACGACCACCTCGAACTGAAGCGGGCCGGTACCGACGGCCCCGCCGTGGGAGTTGAACGAGACGACCGCCTGATTGTGATGTCTCTCCGACGTGGCGGTCAGGCTGTAGAAGCCAGGGGCACCCTCGAAGTCGTCGATGGGTCGGGGGTCCCCGGCTGCCGGTGCCTCGAACGTCCCCCAGATGGGGCGCTCGGTGGAGCCGTCCCGCGGCGCGTACACGAGGGTCAGGGACACCTGTTCGGCCTGTCCGGTGTCCGACCGCAGGAGGATTCGGTCCAGAGTCGCGGCGGCGTCACTGTCAGACGTCGAACAGCCAGCGAGGGCGGCTGTGGCCGTCGCGCCAAGGCTGCAGAGGAGGGCACGTCTTCGCATGGTCACAAGTTCTGTCTGAAAACAGGTAGTTCCACGGGTGGGCGCTGGCTCAGCGACCGGCGAGTCGGTCCCCTACAGCTCCCGCTTCTCCTTCGACACCACCCGCACGCCCTCGATTCGCGTGTCGGGGTACTGGCCATCCGAATCCTTCTCGGCGGCCTTCACCATGTCCCAGACGACGTTCAGCCCGGTCGTCACGCCTTCCAGCGCCTCCATCTCGCAGCCGGTCTTGCCCGTCGTCTCGACGCCGACCTGCAGGGTGACGTGGTCGTCCGCGACGTCGAAGTCGGTGTCGACGTTCGTCACGGGAATCTGGTGGCACATCGGGATGGTCTCCCAGGTGTGCTTGACGGCCTGAATCGCGCCGATTCGGGCGGTCGCCAGCACGTCACCTTTCTTCACCTCGTTGCCCCGAATCGCCTCGATGGTCGAGGGCTGGAGGTGGATGGTCCCCTCGGCGACAGCTCTCCGGGACGTATCGGGTTTGTCGCCCACGTCGACCATCTGGGCTTCACCTGCATCGTCGGTGTGGGTCAACTCGTCACTCATCGCGACCACCCCACATGGCGTGGGGAATCTCGGGCAGCAGGTCGGACGCAAACATGCCGTAGCCTTGTTCGTCGACCACGGAATCACCTGCGGTTCCGTTCACGTAGGCCGCGATTCCGCCCGCTTCGACCGGGTCGTGGGTGCTCGCGAGCGCGCCGCAGATGCCCGCGAGCACGTCACCGGTCCCGCCGACGGTCATGCCCGGGTTTCCTGTCCTGTTGACCCGTGTCGTCTCGCCGTCCGAGATCACGTCGTAGGCCCCCTTCACGAGGAGTGTGTGGCCGAGGTCTGCAGCGAACGATTCCACGACTGCTGTTCGCTCCTGCCAGTCTTCGGCTGTCTCCCCACCCATCGCGACGAGTTCGCCCTGGTGGGGCGTACACAGCAGGTCGGCATCCGTCTCGGTGTCTGGCACCGCCCGGAGCGCGTCGGCATCGACCACGGCTCGGCCGTCGTAGGCTTCGAGGAACTCACGGACCGCGTCGAGCGTCCCGCTGGCCCGACCCAATCCCGGTCCGAGAATCACGCAGTTCGCGTCGAGGGCGCGGTCGAGCAACTCGTCGACGTGCTTGGGCTGGAGCAGGCCACCGGAGAGTTCGTGGACGATGAGTCCCTCCTCGAAGCCCTGGACATCGCGGGCGACGGTCTCGGGGCAGGCGATGTGGACGAGGTCGGCTCCGGCCCGCATCGCGGCCTGCCCGGCGAGTGCTGGCGCGCCGGTGTAGGGCCCGCCGCCCACCACCAGGACCTCACCGAAATCGCCCTTGTGGGCGTGGGGGTCTCTGGAGAGAGCGAGCAGGTCACCCTGTTCGACGAACAGCTCTGCGGCTGCCGGGATACCGATGTCCGCGACCGTGATGATGGGCGCGTCGACCGCCTCCAGCCCGGGCTTGTCGTCATGGAAGGTGACGACGTGGTCGGCCTTGACCGCGGTTCCATGGGACTCGCCAGTGTCCGCGTCGACCCCCGAGGGCACGTCGACCGAGACGACGTAGGCCGACGACTGGTTGATTGCCTCGGCCGCTGTCGCCTCCGGCTCGCGGAGCGCCCCGGTCACGCCAGTCCCGAGCATCGCGTCCACCACGAGGTCGCAGTCGGGGAGCGAGAAGTCAGCCGAGTCGCGGACCTCGCGTGTCTCGTACGCGCCCTGCTGGAGGGCATCCCAGTTCTCCCGGGCGATGTCCGTGGTGATGGTCTCGGCCCGCCCGAGCAGGATGGTCTCGACCGCGAACTCGTCGAGGAACCGGGCCGCGACGAAGGCGTCGCCGCCGTTGTTCCCGCGCCCCGCGACGATGACGACCTCGTCGCCAGGCTCGGCGTGCTCGCGGACCACCCGGGCGACCGCGTTCCCGCTCGACTCCATGAGCTGCTTCCGGGGGACGCCGAGGGCCTCGGCGTTCCGGTCGACCTGCGCCATCCGGTCGCTCGTAATCATGGGCGGACGTTCGGGCGGTGACAGGTAAAGACTGGCGTCGGCTGGGTGGTTTGGGTGGTGTTCTTGCTATCGGGACAGCCGGGCGGCGCACGCTGACTCGCGTGCTGGAAGCCGCGAGTCGATATCGTGCGAGGGACGACCGGAGTGGAACGGAACGCAGTGGAGTGGAACGAAGGGAGTCGGCTGGGGAGGCAGTGGTTGCGGTGCGGGGCGGTTCGGGGCGGTGGCGGTCTCCATCGCCATCCGCAGTCGTGAACTGGTTCTCGGAGACACCGGCAGCACTGATACCTGCAACACTGGTGGCACCGACACCTGCACCGAGTATTCCCGTCACTGATAGCCGACCCAGTACACAGAAGAATTTCGTACTCGGAGCCGAGTTCTCATCTATGACACTCCCCGAAGTCGGCCTCGGCACCATGGGCATCGACGACCCGGACGCTATCGCCAGCGCCCTGGATGCGGGCTATCGCCACCTCGACACCGCACAGATCTACGAGAACGAAGCCGTCGTCGGCGAGGGACTCGCGAAGAGCGACGTGCCCCGGGACGAGGTCTTCCTCGCGACGAAGGTCTGGGCCACGAACCTCGCGCCGGAGGACGTCCGCGAGAGCACCGAGGCGAGCCTCGACCGCCTCGGCGTCGATTCCGTGGACCTGCTCTACGTCCACCGCCCCATCGAGGCGTACGACCCGGAGACCACCCTCGCAGCCTTCGACGAACTGGTCGAGGACGGACTCACGAAACACGTCGGCGTCTCGAACTTCACGCAAGAGGAACTCGCCACCGCCCGCGAGCACCTCGACGCGCCCATCTTCGCCCACCAGATAGAGTACCACCCGTTCTTCCAGACGCCGGACCTGCTGGCCGACAACCGCGACCACGACGAGACCGTGGTCGCGTACTCGCCACTGGCGCAGGGGAAGGTGTTCGACGACCCAGTTCTCCAGGATATCGCCGAGGCCCACGACGCGACCCCCGCAGACGTCGCCATCGCGTGGCTCTGCCAGAAGGAAGGCGTCGTGACGATTCCCAAAGCAGGAAGCCGCGAACATCAGGAGGGGAACCTGGCGGCTGCCGACATCGGCCTCACAGACGAGGAGTGCGCCCGTATCGACGACCTCGACCGCGGCGAGGAGCTGTTCCCGGAATAAGAATCGGCGCTACCGCCGAATCCGGAACCCGTCTTCGCCCTCTGGCTCTTCGTACTCGACCTCGACAGACTCGACGTTCGCGGCCGGACTGCCCTTGTAGCACCACTCGACCATCGACTCGACTGCGTCCTCTGGCCCTTCGAAGACCGCCTCGACGCGGCCGTCACGGAGGTTCTGGACCCAGCCGTCGATTCCCTTCTCCTGTGCCGTATCGCGGGTGTTCGCCCGGAAGTAGACGCCCTGGACGCGGCCCGAGACGAAGACGTGTGCGCGGGTTCGGTCGGCTGCTGACATGGGTCGAGATTCGGTCTCGGCGATGAAAAATCCCGGTCAGACGACGTGGGAGGAGACGACCTCGACGCCGCCACTGCTGTTCACACGAAGATGGTAGTACTCGTAGTCCTCGACAGTCTTCGTCCATGCGACCTCACCGTCGACACGAATCTCGACGCGATAGTCGGCCGTGGGTTCGAATCGGTCGTCGAACCCGTACGTCCCGACCTCGGTGAGTCGTTCTTCGAAGCCGCTGCCACCGTCGGGATTCGTGGCCACGACCGTGACCGTTCCATCGTAGCGATTCGAGAGTTTCAGCGGGTCCTCGACGCACATGCAGGGCGTCGTGGTCTCGCCATCGCTGTTCGCCTCACCAGGTGTCGTGGTTGCCTGCGAAGTCGTCACGGTAGTCGGTTCGCCCGTTGGTCCCGTCGTCGTGTCGGACCCGAGTGCAGGACCCAGACAACCGGTGGACACGAGACAGACCGCGAGCCCGAGGAGGAGGACAGGGCGGGACATCATGTCGGAGGTTGGAAACTTTCGGCATAAGCTTTCTTCGGCGCGCTTTTCCCACCCGACACCCAACCCCTGCCCATGTCCCAGCACCGCAGCAACATCGCGCCCAGCACCCTGGGCGTCGAGTTACAGGACGGTGGCGTGTCGGTCGAGTACACGGACGGCCGGTCGGTGTTCTACTACGGCGTCCCCGACAAGAAGGAGGGGAGCGTCGAGTGCCCGCCGGGGAAGCACGTCCAGGTGCTCGTCACGGACCCGACCGAGACCGAAGGAGTGCTCGTCTACGTCAACGACCGCAAGACCGACGACGACATCCTCGAATCGACCGGCGTCGGCCGCCTCCTGCTGGACACCGGCGAGGAAGAGGAGCTGTTCCCTGGCGTGGTCGTCAAGCGCGGCGGCGTCCGCGTGACCGTCGAGGCCGACCCCGAGGAAGCCCGCGGGCGTGTCTTCGTCTTCGCCGAGGACGAGATCAGCGAGCACTCCTACGAGATCGTCTGATGCCACTGGCCAAGCGCTGGCACGACTTCGACCGGTCGGTTCTTGGAACGGTTCCGGACCGTCTCGGGATGTACGAACTCGGCGACGAGGACGGGACCGTGGTCGAGGTCGGCCACGGCGTCCTGCGCGACGAACTGAAGTCTGCACTCTCGTACCGCGATGCGGCCAAGGTCCGCTGGGAAGTCGCCCAGACCCGCGAACAGGCGGCCGAGCTGGCGGTGACGCACCGCGACCGTCTCTGAGCCACTCGTCAGTCGCGTTCCTGTTTTTCCGCACTGTGGCGTGGGGTACTCCCGGACAGACTCCCGTCTCGACGGGGTGTGAAAAGCACAGTGAGAGTGTGGCGGTGTTGTTCGGTTACAGTCGGTCTTCCTCGCCACCGACCACACCGTAATACTGCGCGACACGGTACGTCGCCAGTCCCGTAAACAGGACCGGTACTGCAACGAAAAAGAGCAAGATAGCGTCCGTCCGAGTGAAGGGTCCAGGGAAGCCATTCCGCGCGAAGTGCGGGTACAGTGCCAGCACGAGGGGAACGAACAGGAGCACCACCGTCACCACTGCTTCGATCATGCGGCCCTGCCAGCGAGTGACTCTCATTGCTGCACCTCCATCGGGGGCTGGGCAAGCGGTGGTGCCGAGACCGCCCCCGACTCCCACCCGTTCTTCGACCAGGTAATCGCATTCCGTACCCGCTCACTTGCACTGGTGAACTGGGATATCTCGCCCTGTGCCTCGACGAACCGGAGGCGGCCGACCAGTCCAGCCATGTTCGCGTTCTGGATACCGAGACCAGGCCGACGGTTCACTTCCAGAACCATCGGGCCGTTGGCGGCATCGAAGACGATGTCCACGCCGGTGTACCCGAAGCCAGATGCGATCGCTGCCCGCGAAGCGGTCGTGAGGACGCGTTCCCACTCGGGGATCGAAAACGAGAGTGATGCCCCCGTATCCGGATGCTCGGTGACGAACGTATCCCGCGTCTGCTGGTACCCGCCGGAGGCCTCACCGGATGCGATGTGAACGGCGACAGCAACTGCGCCGGTGTGGATATTCGCTGTTCCCTTCGACTCTTCGGTCGGAAGTCGAACCATCGCCATTACCGGATAGCCGTGGAGTGTGATTACTCGCAGATCGGGGACCCCACTGTTCACACGGTCACCTAACAGCCCTTCAGGCGTGACGAGCGCTTCGACGAGCGCCTTACTTTTTGCGCCATAGTCCGCCGTGCCTCCGTTACAGATGGCCCGTGCATGCGAAACGATCTCGTCCGCCGTCAACGAGCCACGGTTCGTGACGAATCGGCCGTCGGTTTCGTTCCGTCCTCGAACGACCAGCACGTTCTTCCCACCGCTCCCGTCGATCGGTTTGATGACGAAGTGAGATTGTTCTTCGAGCAGGTCCCGCAGGTCCGCTACCGTCGACGGCCCATCCACGATGAGGAACGTCTCCGGTGTCGGAATGTCGAGCCCATGGAGGAATTGCTTCATGCGTGCCTTGTCGTAGGAGTCCATGAGCGCACCGGGATTGTACCGGCTGATAAAATCTCGATTCCGGACGCGCATCGTGAGGACGTCTCCACGCTTTTCAGCGAGGGTGTCTCTGAGGACGCGAAACCGGACGTACTCGCCTACTCGAATATCCGTCCCGGCACCAAGGAAGACGTTCACTGCGACCAGTCCGGCCCACGCTTCTGGCGTTCGAACAACGGCCTGAACGAGCGGATCGTATCCCGCGACGAGAAACGCGACGACGATCGCCAGCAAGGTGAACGAGAGCCGTCGGGTTGCCGGTGCCCACCCGGTCTCAGCGACGCTCCCGATAAACCGTTCGGCATACCAGGTGCTGAGGATGATTGGGAACAGAAGCACGGTGTGAAACGGCGGGATGCTCTGTAGCTGCCCGACCGTCTGCAGGACGAACACTGCAACGCTCGCGATAACCAGTAGTGAGGCGACGCGATGTGGCGTGCCGATATCTAATCCGCTCAACGCCGAACGAGCGGTCGCAGTGACGATAAATACGTATGCGAGAAGGAGGAACCCCCACCCTGCCCCCACCTCTAACCAGGCGAACGCGAGTATGACTGGCCCGAATACGCCGAACGTAGAGACTCCGGCTTCGTTTCGTAAGATGGCGATCACAGTCCCCGCGAGCATCAATTGAAACGCGAATGTGAGCGATTCAGCAATCGGAACGACTGCTTCCATATTGGTTCGAAGATACAGAGCAACACCGAATAGTCCGGCAATTAACAGTACTGAAGGGCCGTACCGACCCCTATCTGTAAAATTCTCCCGATTAATCATACGTAACTGCGTGTAGTAAAGCGGAAATACTCTTTGGTAGACTGATGAGATAGCCGTACCTTTGTCTCGCCACGTCCGGCTGCTCGGAGTTACCCCGAGTACGTGAGCCGTGACCGTGACGGCGAGACGACTCCGATTCCGCCCGCTACTGCAGGTACGCCGGTTCCTCCCCCGTGCAGGCCGATTCGTGCGCTTTCGCGTCGGTCCGGTCGTCGAACATGAGGCCGCAGTCCTCGCACTCGTACCACGTCTCCCCGTCGCGCTCTCGTTTCGCGACCATGTGCGAGTGATACCCGCCCAGTCCCTTTGAATCTCACCCGGAGTTTCGAGGCAGCCCCGACCGTCGACCCAGCGCCAGAGGGCAATTCTCAAGTCAGCTCGATGAAAATAATCGGGTATGAGTTCCCAGGCAGGGACCGACCTGGTCATGACGGTTCGAGCCGCCGAGAAGCGCGACGCCGGTCGCGGCGTCGCACGCATCCCCGAATCGGCCCGCAAGGCTCTCGGGGTGCTGAGCGGCGACACCGTCGTCATCGAGGGGTCGCGTCGGAGCGTCGCGAAGGTCTGGCCTGCCGGCCCGGACGTTCCGGATGGCGTGGTCCAGATCGACGCCGATACACGGGCGAACGCCGGCGCGAAGGTCGGCGAGAGCGTCACCGTCTCCGCCCGCGAGGTCGAAGACGCCGAGGTCATCCACCTCGCCCCACCGGAGACGCTCAAGCGCGTCCCGACTGGTATCATCCAGCGCGCCATCACCAGAGACCTCGACGGCCGCCCCGTCAGCGTCAACGAGCGCATCAGGCTCGAACGCATCTCCTCCACCCCGTTCCGTATCGTCTCGACCACCCCTGACTCCCCCGTCCGCATCACGAGCGACACCGAGATCGTCGTCGAGGGCGAGTCCTACGACCCAGCGACCCGGGCCCCAGCAGGCACCGACGGCCAGCAGACGGGGAGCTCCGGTTCCGGCTCAGGGCCGCAGTCGCCCCCGCCGGAGAAACCGAGCGGCGTCAGCTACGAGGACATCGGCGGCCTCGACAACGAACTGGAGCTCGTCCGGGAGATGGTCGAACTCCCGCTCTCCGAACCCGAGCTGTTCCAGAAGCTCAACATCGACCCGCCCCGCGGGGTTCTCCTCTACGGCCCGCCGGGCACCGGGAAGACGCTCATCGCGAAAGCGGTCGCGAACGAGGTCAACGCCTCGTTCATCAACATCTCCGGCCCGGAGGTGATGTCGAAGTACAAGGGCGAATCCGAGGAGAAGATACGCGAGACGTTCGAGCGCGCCCGCAAGGAATCCCCCGCCATCGTCTTCTTCGACGAGATAGACTCCATCGCGGGCAAGCGC
Source organism: Haloarchaeobius pelagicus (assembly GCF_051207375.1). Lineage (NCBI taxonomy): Archaea > Methanobacteriati > Methanobacteriota > Halobacteria > Halobacteriales > Halorubellaceae > Haloarchaeobius > Haloarchaeobius pelagicus. The sequence goes on from NZ_JBPJZD010000001.1 coordinate 1,742,984, forward strand.
GACGACGAGAGCGACGTGGAGAACCGCGTCGTCGCCCAGCTGCTCTCGCTGATGGACGGCCTCGAATCCCGCGGCGACGTGGTCGTCATCGGCGCGACCAACCGCGTGGACTCGCTGGACCCGGCACTCCGCCGTGGCGGGCGGTTCGACCGCGAGATCGAGATCGGCGTCCCCGACGAGGGAGGCCGCCGGGAGATCCTCGACGTCCACACCCGCGGGATGCCACTCGCGGACGACGTGAACCTCGACAAGATCGCCAGCCGAACCCACGGGTTCGTCGGGGCCGACCTCGACAGCGTGGTGAGCGAGGCGGCGATGGTCGCCATCCGTAACCGCCCCGCCGAGGACGAAGAACGCGCGGCGTGGAACCAGAACCCGTCGGTCTCCAGAAGCGACTTCGAGGCGGCACTCGCGTCGGTCGAACCCTCCGCGATGCGGGAGTACATCGCCGAGCAGCCCAACGTCGACTTCTCCGACGTGGGTGGCCTCGACGACGCGAAGCAGACGCTTCGCGAGGCTATCGAGTGGCCGCTGAGCTACGGGCCGCTGTTCGAGGCGGCGAACACCAGCCCGCCCTCCGGCGTCCTCCTCTACGGGCCGCCCGGTACCGGGAAGACGCTGCTCGCGCGGGCTCTCGCCGGGGAATCTGGCGTGAACTTCATCCGGGTCGACGGCCCCGAACTGCTCGACCGCTACGTCGGGGAGTCCGAGAAAGCCGTCAGAAAGGTGTTCGAGCGCGCCCGCCAGTCCGCCCCCTCCATCATCTTCCTCGACGAACTCGACGCCATCGCGGGCGAGCGCGACGAGGACAGCAACGAGGTGACCGAGCGCGTCGTCTCCCAGCTCCTGACCGAACTCGACGGGCTCGCGGAGAACCCGAACCTCGTCGTCCTGGCGGCGACGAACCGCCGCGAGTTCATCGACCGCGCCCTGCTCCGTCCCGGCCGTCTCGACACCCACATCGAGGTGCCCGAACCGGACGAGGCGGGTCGCCGGAAGATACTCGAGGTCAAGACCGAGGGCAAGCCCCTCGGGGAGGACGTGGACCTCGACGAACTCGCCAGCGAGACGGCGGGCTACACCGGCGCCGACGTGGAGGCGCTCGTCAGAGACGCCTCGATGCGTGCCATCCGCGAACTCGCCGACGGGCTCTCGCCCGAAGAAGCGAACGCGAAGACGGACGAACTCATCATCGAGGCACGCCACTTCGAGGCCGCGAAGAAGCGACTGTAGGTCGTCTGACAGCACCCGAAATCCCTTGGGTTCTGCCGGTGAACACCTCGCGCATGAGCGACGTCGTCGTCGACCAACTGCCCCCTGACGAAGCGTTTGCACTGGTCTCCCACGAGACGCGATTTCGCATCCTCGAAGCCCTCAACGAGGCCGACGAACCCCTCCCCTTCGCCCGGCTCCGCGAGCGCGTCGGGACGCGCGACACCGGCCAGTTCAACTACCACCTCGGCAAGCTGACCGACCGGTTCGTCCGGAAGGTCGAAGACGGCGATGGGCGCTACCAGTTGACGCCAGCCGGGACACGGGTCGTCGGCGGGGTGCTCTCCGGTGGCCTGACGAAGACCATGGACGCGGAGCCGGTCCCGGTCGACGGCGAGTGCCTGTTCTGTGGCGAGCCGATGCAACTCGCCTTCGAGGTCGACCGCATCCGTATCGACTGCCCCGACTGTGGTGAGCAGTTCACCAACATCGAGGTCCCGGCAGGCGTGATGGACGGGCGGTCGCGCGGGGAGGCACCGGCGGTCGTCGACCGCTGGCTCAAACGCCACATCCACATCAGCGAGTTCGGCTTCTGTGCGACCTGTGACGGGCCGCTCTCGCGGCAGGTCCTCGCCAGGACGGACCCCGACGCACCCGAGTGGCTGGTCGACAGTGACGACTGGGCGGTCGCGGTCCGCAACGAGTGCGGACGCTGTGGGAAACGGACGCACAGTGACCTCGGCGCGGGGCTGCTTGCCCATCCAGCCATCGTCTCCTTCCTCCACGACCACGATATCGACGTCCGGGAGCGGCCCCTGTGGGACTACGACTGGCTGGCGGTGAAAACGGCGAGCATCGAGCAGGAGGACCCGCTCCGGGTCGAACTCTCGTTCACACTGGACGACGAGCGACTCGTGCTCCTGCTGGACCGGGAGCTGACTGTGGTCGAGGAGCGACGCGAACCGGTCTGAGCTACCCGCCGATTACGGCGTCAGCGCGACGTACGCGAGAAGGTAACCCGTGATGGCGAACGTCACCGTCGCGAGACTCGTCCCGAGGCCCTGCAGCACCGTCTCGCGGTCGTAGCCCCGCGCGACGACGAGCGACGGCATCGCGCCGACCGCGACCCCGAGCCCGATGGTCCCCAGCGCGAAGTGGTAGGCGATGTCGAGCGTCGGCGGCTGGATGACGAGTGCCGCCATCGCGAAGCTGGCCCCGAGGACCGCGCGAGCAGTGACGTAGCTCCGGAGCCGACGCTCAGTGAGCTGCATGGCCGTCCAGATGGCCGCCCACGCGAGCCCGACCTCCAGTGCGAACAGTGTGACGAGGTTGACCGTCGGGTCCGGCGAGAGGGCGAGTTTCTCCGTGGGGCCGACCGCGGCGAGCGGGTAGAGGAACGCCGGCGGACTGCCCATGAACACGTCGCCGAAGGGGTGCGAGAGCAGGCCGATGGCGGCCGCCGCGGCGACCAGTCGGGTCGGGAGCCCACGCCGGACGGCCGCGAAGGTGAGCCCGGCCGCGGCGAGTACGTACAGCGAGAGCGTCATCAGCCCGATGAGTTCGTGCGAGGAGAGGACGATGGCGAACAGCGCCGCGAGCGTCGCGCCGAGGCCGCCGAAGGCCACTCCCGGATGCCAGTCGTCACGGAGCGCGGCCGCCAGGGAGGCGACGACGCCCACGCCGAGGACGCCGACGACGAGCGAGTGGGTCAGCTTGCGATGCACGGCCCACGAGCCGGCTTCAGCCCAGACGAACTCGGTCGTCGGGAAGACGTTCTGGGGGCCGGCCTTGAGCACGACGTAGACGGTGTAGGCGAGGTCCACGTCCGGGACCATCCCGAAGGCACCCGCGACGAACGCCAGCGCCAGGGCTCGTGACCGACTCGTGTCGAGTCGCATCCCGAGTGCGCCGCCGAGCGCGAATGCGAGCAGCCCGTGCCCGATGTACACGGCCAACTATCGGGAGGGCCCCACCAAAAAGCCGATGGATTTCCGGAAAATCGCGCTGATAGGTTCTCAGACCCGGGCGTAGGCGTTCCAGTAGATGTCGCTCGCCCGGTGCCGGTCGTCGTAGGCCCGCAGGCCACGCCCGAGCACGCCGGTGGCCAGCAGGTCGTCGTACAGCGTCGAGTGCGTGTAGTCGACGAACGTCACCGGAACCACCAGCTCGCCGTCCTCCCGGATGACGCTCCCGACCGCGGTGTAGGCGTGCTTGTGGCGCTCGTCGGTGACGACCCCGGCGAACACGGGCGCGGTCTGCTCGTGGGCGGGGACCGCGTGCAGGGCCTCGATGGACCGGTGGACGAACTCGTAGCAGAACAGGCCGGTGTTGCGGCCCGAGAGCAGGGCGTCGTAGGTGGTCGGCGACTCGAAGTGGTCGCGGAGGTCCCCGTGGCCCATGAGGACGTTGTCCTCCAGCGAGCCGGCTGCGTACCGCGGGAGATCGTAGCCGGAGTACTCGCGGAAGCCACCGACGAGTCCCTCGATGACGGCCTTCGGGTCGGACGGGTCGGCATCGGTGAAGGCGCGAATCGTCTCGGTCCCGATGGGGCGGTACCGGTCGCCACGGAGCCGCATCACACTGAAGGGGCGCGAATCCGCCTCCTGCACCCGCTCGAAGAACGCCTCGTACTGGTGGAACTCGAACCGCAGGCCGTCGACCTCGGTCGCGTTCACGTCGCCGAGCGCCGCTGCCAGCGGCGGGTCGTCCCGGACGAGTTCCGTCGTGACTCCGGGGAGCCCGTACTCGTCATCGACCTCGGCGGCGTCGGTGGGTGACCCCGCGAGCGAGATGACGGGTTCCGGGTCTGCACTGGCGTCAGCGCCACCGACGTGCACCTGGCCGCGGTCGACGGCGAGGATGTGGTCGGCGACCGTGGTCTCGAACGGAGTCGGCCCGAGGCGCTCACCCGCGAGACGGGCGGTGTCCTGCGTCAGCAGGTTGGTGCCCATGAGGATGCCGTACCCCAGGAAGATGTTGTCGACGGCCTTGCCCGCGCCGAGGGCTCCGAGGCCGCCCACCCCAGCCAGCAGACGGCGGCGGGAGAGAGCCGGAGACGGGTCGGTATCGTCGTCCGCGGCCGCGTCGCCCGCCGACTCCGTGCGGTCGTCACTGGCGTCGCTGGGCGTCGGCAACCGTCGGCGGACCGCCTCCCAGTTCACAGAAAACGCTTCACGGCCGCGAGGGTAAACCTTGTGTCACCGGTCGACGAGCACGGTCTCGCCGGCCCGGACGGTGTCGCCTTTCGCGACCTGCAGGTCGTCAGCTTCCACCTCGGGCGGGAACAGCACGTCCGCCCGGCTTCCGAACGCGATGTGCCCGAGGCGTTCCCCGCGCTCCAGGTGCTCCCCACCGTCGACCCAGGGGTGGATGCGGCGGGCGAACGCCCCCGCGATGAGGGTGACCTCGGTCGGGCCGTCGTCGGTGTCCAGACGGATGTGGACCTTCTCGTTCCGGTCCGAATCCTTCGAGAACGCCGGACGGTGCAGCCCCGGTGAGTGTTCGACCGACTCGACGGTGCCGGCGACGGGTGCCCGGTTCACGTGCACGTCGGTGACGTTCATGAACACGCCGACCCGGAGTCGGCCGTCGTCTTCCTCGCGGACGACCGAGACGCGCCCGTCGGCCGGGGAGACCACGCCAGAGGCGGGTGGAGAACGCGGTGGGTCACGGAAGAAGTGTAACGTCGCCGCCCCGAGCAGCACGCAGATGAGGCCAGCGATGGGCGTTCCCACGACGCTGGCGACGGGGGCGAGCGCGAACGGCACGGCAGCGAACCGACGGCCCTGTGGAACGAAGCGCATTGGTGTCGTTTCAGTAGCCGATGGCGATGGCTTTGTGCGTTTCGGGGCGCGATTCCTCTAATTGGTAAGAGTCTCCACCGGGGCGACACATACAGATTAGAGCGTACGGTTATCTCATGGAACGGTGATACTACTGGTATGCAGTACTCCCCCAACTGCCCCTACTGTGGCACGATGAACACCCAATCGACTCCCCTCTCGGGGCCAGCATCGGATTTCTACTGTCCGACCTGTGACCGGGCGTTCTGAGTCTGCATACTCCCCCGCCCCGTCGACTCGAACTCCCCAACTCCCCATTCGACGGGGCATCGACCTCGATTTTACGTGACCGACTGCGCTACCAGAAGCTCTGCGTCCGGGCGTACTGCCGCTCCTGTGAGAGAATATCCCGGTAGAAGTCCAGCTCGTCCTCACGGAGCTTGTTGATGATTCGGGCCGCGTTGTGCGGGCCGACGCCCCGGGCCGCGAGCGCGATGACGGCCTGTTTCCCGTGACTCTGGACGAGACTCGCCGCCTGGTAGGCGCGCTGGGTCTGTTTCTCCTGTTCCTCGTCCTTCTCGGTCGCACGGACCGCCGTCACGACCTCGTCGGCCCACGGGTTCAGGGCCGCTATCTGGGTCGAGCCGCATTTGGGGCATTCGGGCTGGTCGCGGACCCGGCTGACCTTCTTCTTCCGTTCGTACTCCTGGCAGTGGAGGCAGAACAGGATGACGCGGTCGTTCTGGATGCGCTCCTTGACCGTCTCGATGACGCTTGCGTCGGCGTTCTCGGGCGCGAGCAACTCCTTGCCAGCGGAGTGACCATCGGTCCCGATTGGGCTCAGGTCGCCGTGCAGGGCCACCTCGATGTCGCCGTCCTGGATCGCCCGAAGGACCGAACTGGTGGCATCGACCGCTAAATCCTCGTGGAACACCTCTCTGACTGCTTCGTCGTATATCGGCGTGTCCTGCAGGGCCGCCAGGAGTCGGTCGCCGGAGATGCCCGAGCCCTCCCAGCGTTTGAGCGCGCCGAACTTCGCGGCGACCTGTGACAGCCGGAACTTGAGCGAGTCCGAGTTCTTCAGGCTGAGCTCGATGAGCGGTTCGACGTGGTCGGGGTCGGTCGTTTTCAGAACCTCCTCGACCTCGCCGAGGGAGACGCCCGAGGGAACCTCCAGCTCTATCCGATAGGGGTCCGAATCCAGCCCGACAGTCGAGCCGGTTCGCTGGCCCAACAGCGCAGAGAGCAGGCGTCCCAGCGTCGCGTTCACCGTGTGGCCGAACGGCGCGTTCACGACGAAGGTGTTCGCGCGACCCTCCACGACGATGCGGTCCGCCGACGGCATCGGAGCCTCGGCCTCGACCTGGCGCTCGAACTGTTCCAGCGCAGAACTCGCTGTCCTCTCGTCGGTCGGATATCGGGAACAGAACTCCCGTGCGACCGCGGTCCGGGGCGCACCGCGCTGGAACTGCGGTTCCGCCACGGCCCGCATCTCGCCGACCTCCCTGGCCACGGATTCCGGCACTGGAATCTCCTGGCCGATCCACGTCGGGACTTCGCCCGCGGGGTCCTCGATGGGCGACACCTTCACCTTCGATTTCTCGTCGTCGACCTCGACGATGCGCCACATCTCGCCGCGCTGGATGAACACCTCGCCCGGGTCGGCGAAGGTGGTGACGAAGCGCTCGTCCAGCGTCCCGACCTGCTGGCCGGCGGCCATGTCGTACACCTCGTACGTCTCCTCGTCGGGTATCATCGAGAGGTTCGCGTAGACGTACTGCCAGGTGCCGCCGGTCTTCTCGATGGTGTCTTCGGCCTCGTCGAGCCAGACCACACGATTCCCGTGGAGTTCCCGGACCACGTTCCGGAAGTCCTCCTCGGACAGGTTTCTAAACGGGTAGGCGCGGGTGACGAGGTCGTACGCCTTCCGGCCAGATATCTCGCCGAAGTCCATCGCCAGCCCGGGAATCTGGTTCGCGACCACGTCCAGGCTCCCCTCGTGGATGCCGGCCGGTTCGACCTCGCCTTCCCTGGCCTGCCGGGTGATGGCCATCGCCTCGAAGGTATCGTCGGCGCGAGTCGTGACGATGGTCCCGGCCGAGACCTCGTCCCGGCGGTGACCCGCTCTCCCGACGCGCTGGAGCAGTCGTGCGACCTGCCGCGGGCTCTGGTACTGGACGACGTGGTCGATACGACCCACGTCGATACCGAGTTCCATCGAGGAGGTACACAGCAGGGCGTCGATGTCGCCCGCCTTGAACGCGTCCTCGACCTCGATGCGGGCCGCCTTCGACAGGGACCCGTGGTGGACGCCGATGGGCAGGTCGAGTTCCTTGAACCGGGAACCCAGTGCCTCGGCGGTCTGGCGGGTGTTCACGAAGATGAGGGTGGACTCGTTCGCCGCGACGATGTCCCGGATGGTGCGGACGTGACTCGCGACGGAGGCGTCCGTCATCAACTCGCTGGCGAGGGTCCCGTCCTCGTCGGTCACCTCGGGGTTCAGCACACGCAGGTCGAGGTTGCTCCCGACGTCGACCTGCCGGATGGCACAGTCCTCCCCGCCCGTGAGGAACGCGCCGACCTCTTGGGGGTCACCCACCGTCGCGGAGAGCCCGATGCGCTGGAAGTCCCCCGCGAGTTCGCGCAGGCGCTCCATCGCGATGGTCAACTGCGCGCCGCGCTTCGAGGCGGCGAGTTCGTGCACCTCGTCGATAACGATGTGCTCGACGTCCTCCAGCGCCACCCGGAGTTTCGAGCCCGTCAGCATCGCCTGTACCGTCTCGGGCGTCGTCACCAGCACGTCCGGCGGGTCGTTCGCCTGCTTGCTGCGCTGGTAGTCGGTGGTGTCGCCATGACGCACGTCGATATCGAGCCCTAACTCCTCGCCCCACCAGTCCAGCCGCTCGCGCATGTCGCGATTCAGCGCCCGCAGCGGGGTCACGTACAGCGCGCCGATGCCGAAGCGCTCCTCGCGGACGAGCGCGTCGAACACGGGCAACATCGCCGTCTCGGTCTTGCCCGTCCCGGTGGGTGCGACCACGAGGGTGTGTCTGCCCTCGGCGATGGCCGGGATTGCCCGCGCCTGCGTCTCGGTCGGGGTCTTGAATCCCCGCTCGGAGAGCGCCCCCCGGACCGCGTCACCGAGGACCGTGAACGCGGCTGCGTCCGCTGTCATCGGCAGCACTAGTCAGGCGAGGGGGTTAATCCTCTCGGACGACGGCCGGTACCTTTATTTCATACCTTCCAGTTAGCGAGTTGAGCAAAGCGACTATCTCCTCGTGTCTCGCTCTCTCAAATACGAAATGAGTGTATCCGGTGGATGGTATGGGGGATACACCATCGACGCCGCCAGGGACGGCGTAACGGTGCGAAAGGGGCTCGATCTGGAAACGTTACCGCTGCCGGCCATCAAGTTCGTCTTCGAGTCGGCGCGTGAGGCACCCGTGGGCGTCCGGTTGACCGAACAACTCCCGGAAGGCGTGTCCTTCGACCACGTCGCCGTCCACACCGACCACGACGGCGTGAACTGGACCGCCTTCGAGGACGGACGGCTGGTCTACACCGGGTCGGTCCCACCCGGCGAGACCATGGTCACGCTCTACATGGTGTGGCTGCAGCGACCCGAACACGTGTACCGGTTCCTCACGGAACCGTACCTCCGGGTCACGTCGGACCCGAACGCACCGTCGCTGCGCCCGGTTGGCGTCGAGACCGACGTCCGCAGCGTCGACGCCGGGTTCACCCGCGCCGACCGGTTCACCAGCGTCCTCGACGACGTGGAGGCGTCGCTGGCAACACCCGTGAGCCCAGCACAGCCGAAGTCAGGGACCGACGAGTCGTCGTCCGGAATCGAGGTACAGGTCGACCACGGGACCACCGAGTGGCCCCACCCGGTCCACCGTACCGGCGCGGGCGAACTGGACCTGCCGACGACCGACGACATCGAGGACCTCGCCGACGGGTCGGGCGGGCCGGGTGACCACCTCGTCCGCGTCGAGACGACCGACACGTACCACGGCGGTGGAGCCGTCGTGGTCGTCCAGGAACTGGCGAACGCGTTCGACATCCGCGGCCGCCGGCTCGCCGGCGAGGGCAACGTCGACATCGTCGAGGCCGTGGTCAGGACCGATCATCCGACCGACCGAATCGTCTCCGCGCTCGCCGACCGACCGCAGGTCTCCGACGTGCTGGTGTCGCCACTGTTCGAGTCGGACGCACCCCAGCCGCTCCCGGCCCCTGACGGGCACGAATCGGCCGAACCGGACACCACGGCCGAGTTCGAGGCGATGCAGTCCGAGTTCGACCCCGTCGACGCCGCAGAACTCGAAGCGGAGCTCGACGCCATCTCCTTCCCCGGGCTGGGTGAGGGGGACGACCAGATGAGCATCGACGACCTGGTCGCGTCCGTCGAGTCCGACGACGAGCAAGTGACGGACGACGAGCAGAGAGACGAACCGGTGGTCCCAGAGGCCGGGGCGGTCGTCGGTCACGAGGACGACACCGCCGTGGAAGCGGCCGCCGCTGGTGAATCCGCGGGCGCGACCGACGCCGACGCGACAGTGGCGGCTGCCGCGGCAGATGGAGCCACGGCTCCGACGAACGAGGCCGATGGGATGGTCTGGGTCGACGAGAGCACGGCCGAACCCGGCGATGGCGGGTCGGTCGACGCCAGCGAGCCAGCCCAGCCCAACTCCGAACCGACCGAAGGGCCGCCTGCGTGGGGGTCCACGTTCGAACCATTCACCGAGGACCTGAACGGAGAGACTCCCCCTGGCCACCCCGACGAACCGGCCGAGGACATCGAGGTACTCCAGGAGGAGATATCGCGGCTCACCGACCGAATCGCGGAACTGGAGGCGGAACTGGAAGCAGCGCGGGCGGGCCAGACACCAGAGACCGGTCGTCAGACGCGCTGATACGCGCCCAGTCGAGTTCCATCGAGCAGGTACGCCTGCCCGTTCCGGAGGCCCGCCGGGAGGAACGGGGAGAGAAAGTCGTTCTTCGTGTTGACCCACGTGCCACCACAGAGGTCGTTGAACGCCGGGAACACGACGAGCTCTGGGTCCCGCCAGTCGGTGACGAGCGCCTCTTCTCGATTCTCGAACGGCTCCCGGGCGAGACCACCGCGAAGCCACACCCGTTCGATTCGTCGCCCACCGACCTCGTCGGTCAACCGGACGCAGGGGTGTTCGTGCCCCATGCAGACCACGTCAGCGCCGAGGACCTCGGCCGAGGGCCAGGTGTGGCCGTGGGTGAACCCCACGTCGCCGAGTCGGACGCCGCTCCCGTCGGTGACGGTCGAGTCGATCCACGACTCGATGTCGCCGTCGTGATTCCCCTTGACCACGGTCGTCGGGAGGCCGAGTTCCTCCAGCAAGACCTCTATCTCGCCCCGTTCTGCGCCGCCGGGCCCCCCGATGGAGTGCATGATGTCGCCCAGGACGACGAACCGGTCGGGGTCGGTCCGGGCCGCGAGGTCCAGTACCTGCTCGCGGCGGTCGGACGCGTGGCTCCGGACGTGAACACCGCGCTCGAAACGGAGCGCGTCTTCGATGCCGGCGTGGAGGTCCGCGAGGACGAGGAGCCGTTCCTCGCCCGTCTCGACCACGGCGGCCGGGCTGTTCGGTATCGGTTCGACCGCGGCCATCAGATCGGCTTGAGCGTGTCGTCGTCGGGCTCGTAGCACTGCCCCCCGATGAGGGCGTTCTGGATGGCGTCTTCGACGTCGGCCTCGGCGGACTGGGTGTCCGCGACGACCTGCGAGACGAGTTCGGCGCGGTCCGCACCATCGCCGTCGTCGAGCTCCTTCATGACCTCCATGACGTAGTCGTCGAGGTCGACGTCCTCGGCGGGTTCGTCGTCGTCGTCGTCGTCGTCGGCAGCATCCGGGGCAGGCTCGTCGGCATCGACGTCCGTCTCGACCGGTTCGTCGGGCGATTCAGCGGGTTCGTCCTCCCCTGCTGGGGCAGGTTCGTCCGCCTCGGCTCCAGCCTCCGCCTCCGGCTCCGGTTCCGGGGTCTCGATGTCGGATTCTCCCGGTTCCGGCACGTCGGTGCCGGAACTGAACTCCGCGCCGAACTCCTCTTCGATCTCCTCGCGTTCCTCGTCGTCCATCTGGTACATGCCCTCCGGCGTGGCACTCGCAGCCGCGGTCTCCTCGGTGGCCGGTTCCGGTTCCGGTTCCGGCTCGTCGGCCGCGTCTGCTTCGCCACCGAGATTGCCGGGCTCGAAGTCTCCGATGTCGTCGTCCGACTCGTCGAGGTCGGTGGACGGCTCGGGGTCGGGCTCGTCGCTGGTAGCCGGTTCGGGTTCGTCCGTGGCTGCCGGTTCCGGTTCGGGTTCGTCCGTGGCTTCCGGTTCCGACTCTGCGCCGGCATCACCGTCGACGGCCGTTTCGGATGCGGCCTCGGCCTCTTCACCGGTGTCGGCCACCGCCGCGGACTCGTCGGTCGCGGCGGGCTCGGGGTCGGCCTCGCTCGTTGCCGACGCGTCGGGCGTCGACTCGACTGCGGCTTCGGTCGCCGTCTCGGAGTCGGTGCTGGCCGGCTCCGACTCGTCCTCGGCGGCAGCCTCGGTCGTCTCGGCTGCTTCCGACCCGGTGTCGGATTCGGCCACCTCGGGCTGTTCCACGGTCGAGCCGGGCGAACCCGGCATCATGCCGAAGGCGGCACGCTCGGTGTCACGCAGGTCGCCCCAGGTGACGGTTCCGTCGCCGGCGTCGCCGGGCGACAGGGCGTTCCCGGAGACCTCGTCCTGGTCGCCCGAGACGACACGGGCAGCCTCGATGGCGGTCTGCCGGAGCCCATCGAGGTACGCTGGCGTGGTCTCGTAGTGCTGCATCGCGAGCGGGATGCCGTTGGCGAGCCCGGCCGGGACGCCCTCGGCTTCGAGCGCGGCCGTCAGCGCCTCGCCGTGTTCGTCCATCGCGGCAGCCTCGGCGTAGGTCGCGACGCGCTGGAGGGTCTGTTCGACGGTGCCGACGACCCAGCGGTCTCGGGTCTCTGCGTCGACCACGTTGATGCTCTCCGGCCGGATGGAGGTGTAGATGCGGTCGGAGTCGTCCGGCGAGAAGGTTCGCGCCTTGCCCGTCACGGCGACGAACTGCGGCGGCTGGGCCTGTTCGAGCGCGGCCATCTCGTCGGGCTGGTACTGCCCGGCGTAGACGACGAACGCCCCCGTCGGGTCGACGATGCGGCCCCGCAGGACCTCCTCGTTGACGGATTCGACCTCGGTCAGGACGCCCACCACGAACAGCCGGTTGACGCGGGCACCCGAGGGCGTGATGACGTAGTTCGGGGCGCGCTCCTCGTCCGATTCCTGATGCGAGAGGGTCGCGTCGTCGAACTCGCTCGCGAAGAGGCGGTAGGCCACCTCCCGGCGCTGGATGCCGCTCATGCGTCCACCTCGCTCAGCAGGGCCTTCGCACGCTCGGCCGGGTCGTCCTCCGTGCGACCGAACTCGGTCGCGTCGAGGTTCGCCCCGTAGTCGTCGACCGAGAAGTGGCCGCGGACCCGGAACTCGGGCCCGACGATGGCGTCACGGATGCTGTCCGCGACGACCTCCTTGTCCATGGCCTCGCGGGCCTGCGCTTTGGCGTCCTCGAGGGTCCCGTCGTACACCACCTCGGTGATGTCGCGGTCGAGGACCACCGTCGCGGTCCCGGTCCCGTCGTCGAGGATGGCCTTCACGCGCAGGTCGTCGTCGCCGTCGACGTTCCCGTGGGCGCGACACTGGCCGTTCTGGACGACGCGGTTGCACTCGGGGCAGCGCTCGATGAGGCCGGAGCCTTCCCTGACGGCGATGATGTTGCCAACCAGCGCGACGTCGTAGATGCCGCCGGACGCGACCGCCTCGGCGATGGACATCTCGCTGGCCGCGGAGCCGACCTCCACGTCGTGGTCGAGGCCCGTCACGGTCGAGAACTCGGAGACGTTCACCTCCGGGACGCCGCGGTACTCGCGGACGTAGGCGTTCTCGATGCGGACCGTCCCGCCGTTCTCGATGGCCGGGTCCGGCTCCCAGCACGTGAAGGGGAGGCGACCGGATTCGTCGCCGAACACGCCGCTGAGGATGTCGGTCTCGCCGTTCCGGCCGTCGATGGTCCGGCGTTCGACCTCCTCGACGGCGACCTCGACGGTGACGCCGCGGTCGCCCGATTTGAGGTCGCGGAGGCTGGCCTCCCCGCCGATGTCGTAGGGGACCTCCAGTCCCTCGTCGAGGAACGAGAGCGACGTGCTCTCGCCGAGGTTGAGTTCCGGGCGGCCGTCCCACTCGCGCACCCCGGCGTTGCCGACCTGGATGGTGTCTCCGGCCGAGAGGCCGAAGTCGGTCCAGGCGGTGTAGGAGAGCTTGCCCGTCTCGTCGGCGAGTTCGCCCTCGAAGATGACCTGCTGTTCGCCCTGCGTCTGGATGGAGCGCTTGCCCACCGTCAGGACGCGGGCCGTGACGCTCACGCTGCTATCCTCGGGTGTTACGTCCCCGATGGTCTTCTCGGATGGCGCGGAACTGCCGCCGCCCGAGTCATCGCCGTACTTCCGGCGAAGACTCTGGACGGCCTCGTCCATCGGGACACTGTACGACACCAGGTTCTCAAGGTCGGATTTGACCTCCTCTTTGTCAACACCGAGGTCGGAGGCGAGCTCCTCGGCGCGGTCGTCGAGACTCATGGCAGTTCGTTCGGCGGCATCGTTTAAAAGGATTCGTGGGCGTGCGGGCGCGACGCGAGGCTCGGAGATCACTCTGGCGCGCGCTGGTGAGGGTGCTGAATAGCGCGGTTCGAAGCAACGCGAGAACCGCGAGGCGAACGGGGAGGAACGACCCGTGAGCCAGTGAAGCCGCGAGCCGGAAGCGCGCGAGGGACGACCGGAGTGGAGCCTGCGGAACGGCGGGAGTCGGCTGGGGAGGGTGTGGCTGCGGGGCGGTCCAGTGGCGGTTTCCATTTCCATCGGCGCGAGCGAGCTGCTCGTCGTCACCAAGACGGCCGACAACTCCTGAACCAGGACCTCTCTCGACACCCCCGACACAACCAATCCGAACTCCCAGCACCGAAACCCGTTTCACATCTCCACCGAACTCCCGACTATGTACGTCCACGTCAACGCGGCGATGAGCGCCGACGGCAAGCTCGCCTCGCGTACACGCGAGCAGTTACGCATCAGCGGCCCGCAGGACTTCGAGCGCGTCGACCACGTTCGGGCGCAGAACGACGGCGTGATGGTCGGCGTCGGGACGGTGCTGGCCGACGACCCGTCGCTGACGCTGGACGACGCAGAACGCATCGCAAAGCGCGAATCCACGGGGCGCAGTCCGCACCCGGTGCGGGTCGTGGCCGACTCGAAGGCACGCACTCCGACCGACGCGAGAATCCTCGACGACACCGCGACGACGTACCTCTGCGTGAGCGAGGCCGCGCCGGACGACCGGGTCATCGAACTGGAAGACGCGGGTGCGGAAATCGTCGTCGCGGGCGAGGACCGGGTCGACCTCGGGGCGGCCCTCGACGCGCTCGAATCGCGAGGGGTCGAGCGCCTGATGGTCGAGGGGGGCGGCGAACTCATCTACTCGCTCTTCGCGGACGCGCTCGTGGACGAACTGACGGTGTACGTCGGTTCGATGGTCGTCGGTGGGCGCGAATCGCCGACACTGGCCGACGGTGACGGCTTCACGGCCGATTTTCCCGAACTGGATCTGACCGGGGTCGAGCGCGTCGACGACGGCGTGTTGCTCGAGTGGCAGGTCGCCTGACCCCGGGCCACCCCTTCTCTCTGTCAGGTCCGTCTATCAGAAACTGGCGAGGAACCGCCGAACCAGTTAAGACGACAGTGGTCCTAGGTACCGATTGTCATGGGAGACACGAAGCGCGGACGAGAACGTAAGCACCTCGGCAAGGAAACCCAGATCATCGAAGAGGACCTGGAGTACGCCAAGAAGGTGCAGACGGGCGAAGTCACGGAAGAACCGCCGCGCATCGAAGCGGAAGAGGAGGAGGAGGTCATCGACATCGACGTCGAACTCGAAACCGAAGCAGAGGTTCGAGCCGACGACGACTGACCACCGGTTGCCGACACTCACATCCCGAACGTTTCTTCGACGAACCGATTGACGCGAGCCGTGGCTATCCCACCCACGGCGTGTTCTTCCGGCGAGATCTGTTCTGGGAGGGCGACCTCCTCGGGTGTGAACACCTGCCCGACGACCGCATCGCCCTCGCCTGCCTGTTTGCGCGCCACGAGGTCGCGTACCCGGTCGAGCAGCGAGGCGTCGACCCGCCCGGACGCCTCGCACTCGTCGAGGAACGACGGGAAGTGCAGGTTCGGGAACGTGTGGGTGTCACGGACGTGCCGGGCGGAGAGGACCGCCCGGATGACGTACAGGTTCCGCGCGACCGTCTGGTCACACGCCCCCTCGGTGTAGCGGTCGTCTGTCTTGGGCAGTCTCGACGGGTTCTGGGGCTCGACCGGCTCACCGACCCACTGCGTCTCGGTCTCGTCGGTGACGACGAGCGCTGGCTCGCCGTTCTCCAGCACCCGGCGTTCGAGGTACTTGCGGTACTGGTGCTCGGCGAGCGACCGGTAGTGGTGGTACAGCCGGATCGGCTCGAAGTCGCCGGCCACGTCGGCTTCCAGACTGGCAAGCGCGTCGTGCTCGCGGTACCGCAGGGGCGAGTGCAGGAATTCGAGGACCGACGGGTTCGAATCGACGAGCAGCTCGGCGAACCGTCTGACGTTCCAGCCGGTCAGCTCGAGGTCGGGACCGTGTTCGGTTTCGATGCTCGGGACGTACTCGTCGAGCGTCGCGTATCTCACGAGAGGCTGCCGGAAGAGGACCGCCACGTCGTAGTCGCTTCGCTCGCTGTCGAGTCCCCAGGCGCGGCTCCCCACGTCGCGGGCCGCGAGGACGGTACAGTCGTGGCTCGCTTCCAGGGCGTCGAGGGCGGTCGCGAGACTGGGCGGGTCGGTCGGCATACGAAGAATCTGTGTGGACCCGGTATCTGGGTCTGTGTGAGTCGTGTTCGCAGTCCTGTCGGCTAGTGCTGGTGGCCGGTCGCCTCACCGAAGCTGACGCCGAAGCGCTCCTCGAAGAGGTCCATCGCGGACTGCTCGACGGCGTCGAGCTCCTCGCTATCCTCCTCGCCGTGGTGGGCGATGTGGTGGGCGCGGGAGGCGAACGAGAGCATCGCGATGTCGCCGACGACCTCGGCGGGGCTCTGGTCGCCCTCGGCGAGTAGCGAGAGCAGGTCCTTCGGGAGTGTGACCTCGTCGCTGTCGTCCTCGGACTCGATGCTGAACGTGACCGTCTCGATGTCGTCTGCCATACCGCAGCAGTCGTCCCTGGGACGTAAAGCCTCTGTGGGTTCCGTGCCTGCCCGACGCACGAGCGTGCCCGCCGTCAGTCGGTCTCGTCGTCGCAGGCACCGTGGAACTCGAACCGCACCCCACCCGAGTCGCTCTCGGTGACGTCGATGCGCCAGCCGTGGGCCTCGGCGATTCGTTCGACGATGGCGAGGCCGAACCCCGTCCCGTCGCCGTCTGTCGTGTACCCGCGCTCGAAGATGGTGTCTCGCCGGTCCGGCGGGATCCCGGGACCATCGTCGGCCACGAAGAAGCAGTCACCCTCGACGCCGACCGTGATTGTCACGTCCTCGCGACCGTGGTCGATGGCGTTCCGGAACAGGTTCTCGAAGACGGTCTGCAGGCGCTCGGGGTCCGCCTCCACCGTGCAGGTTGCGGTGACAGAGACGGTCGCGTCGGGGGCAGGGATCGAACTCCATGCGAGGTGAGCAACGGTCCCAAGCGACACCGGTTCGGCCGAGCCGATGTCCCGCCCCTGCCTGGAGAGCGTCAGCAATTCGTCGATGAGCCGGTCCATCCGGGTCGCGGCCGCCGTGACGTCGTCGAGGTACGACAGGTCACCGGTCTCCCGGGCGAGGTCGGCGTTCGCCATGATGACCGACAGCGGGCTCCGCAGGTCGTGGCTCACGATGCTGGTGAACTCGTCGAGGCGTTCGTTCCGCTCCCGGAGTTCCCGGCGCTGTGCCGCCTGTTCGAAGGCGGCACCGGCGTTCCGCCCGAGGATGGTGAGTAACTCGACGGTCGGGTCGCCGAACTGGCCGGCGTGGGGTATCCCCGCCAAGAGCAAGCCCTGGTCACCGAGTGGCACCAGCAAGACCACCGAGAGCGGCAGGTCCGGATGGGCCCGGTCCGGCGTCGACTCGAACTCCTCGACGAGGACGCGTTCGTTGCGCTCGAAGACGGCCATCTCGAACGTCCCGTCCTGGATCTCCGGCAGTGTCAGCGATTCGTGGCCGGTGAGGACCCGCACGGCGTCGCTCCCGGCGAGCGGTCGCAGCGGCCCGCTGTCACCCTCCTGGTGCCAGACCGCCACGAACGACTGGTCGAACACGTTCTGTGCCACGTTCACCGTCGTCTTGGCGATGACGTGGGGGTCCTCGACCGCGAACAGGTCGCGCGTCGCCTCGGACAGCGCGGCGAGCTGGTCCTCGTAGGCGAGTGGGCCCCTGCCACTGCGAACGACGAGGATGGTCTCGCCGCTCGACGCGCGCACGATGGTCAGTCGTCTGCCGGTCGGCTCGTCGATGTCCCCGTCGCTCCTGCCAGTGTCGTCTCCCGACTGCACGCGCGTCCGTCCGAACCAGCGTCCCGTCCGGCCGACCGCCTCGATTCCCTCTCGGACGACCCCGTGCTCGATGGTCGGGAGGCAGTCCGTCCAGTGCTCGTCGAGCAGCGCTACCGGGTCGTCGTAGCCGTACATCCCGCCGTAGGTCCCGTTGGCGAAGACGAACCGGCCCTCCGGGTCGAGCGCCGCCACCCCAACGGCGCATTCGTCTACCCTCGGACGCGTTCTCGCGTCAGCGACACCCATGCTATAGAGGGACAAACCACAGGAACCGGTAAAAAACAGCTAGTGGAGTATTCAGGCTAGTCGTCGGCTTCCGCCGCGGATTCGGCTCCCTTCGCGGCGGCCGCCGCCTGGCTCTCGAGGTACTCGTCCGCGTCGATTGCGGCCTTACAACCCATGCCGGCCGCGGTGACCGCCTGCTGGTAGTGGTAGTCGACGACGTCGCCAGCGCCGAAGATGCCCTCGACGTGGGTCTCGGTCTGGCCGCCACCGAAGCCGCCCTTCGTCTTCAGGTAGCCATCCTCGTCCATCTCGACGCCCGTGCCTTCGAGGTACTCCGTGTTCGGCGTGTGGCCGATGGCGTAGAACACCGCGCCGACGTCCAGGTCGTACTCCTCGGTCTCGGGGTCGTCGAGCTTGGCCGTCGGGTGGCCCTCGGGGTGTTCGACCAGCGTCACGTGGTCGACGCCCTCCTCCTGGGAGCCGTGGAGTTCGGTGGCTTCGGTGTTCCAGAGGACCTCTATCTCGCCGGCGTCGACCTTGTCCATCACACGGTCGATCCAGACGTCCTCGGCACGGAACTCGTCGCGACGGTGGGCGATGTACACCTTGTTCGCGAACTTGGTGAGGAAGGAGGCCTCCTCCATCGCGGCGTCCCCGCCACCGACGACGAGCATGTCCTCGTCGCGGAAGAACGCGCCGTCACAGGTCGCACACGTGGAGAGCCCGTAGCCCATCAGCTCGTCCTGCCCGGGGATGTCGAGCGTGCGGGCGGACGCACCGGACGCCGCGATGAACGAGTCCGCGGTGTAGACGGAGCCGTCCTTGAGCTCGACGCGGAACGGGCGCGAGGAGGCGTCGACGTCCGTGATGATGCCGTTTTTCGTGTCGGCACCGAACTTCTTGGCCTGCGCTTTCATGTTGTTGATGAGCTCCGGCCCGGAGATGCCCTCGGGGAAGCCCGGGTAGTTCTCCACGTCCGTCGTCAGGGTGAGCTGGCCACCGGGCTCGTCGCCCTCGATAACGAGCGGCTCGTTGTTCGAGCGAGCCGCGTAGATGGCCGCCGTCAGGCCGGCGATGCCGGTTCCCGCGATGATCATCTTGCGGTGTTCGGCCACGTCGCCGCCGTCGGGACGGGCCAGACCGAGCTTCTCGTCGAGTTCGCCGGTCTCGTTGAGGGCGCTGGTGTCGTCCCAGCCACCGATGAGTTCGTCGTCGATGAACACCTCGGGGGCGGTTTTTCGCCCGTCTGCGCGCTCGACCATCTCCTCGAACAGCTCGTCGTCACCGGTCACGTTGTACGTGACGTACTCGACGCCTTTCTCGTCGAAGAGGTCCTTCGCCTTGTCGCAGTACGGGCAGTTCTCCTTCGTGTATATCTCCACGTGCGGCGAGTCTGTCATGCCTGTTCCTACCGCCTGTACGGCTTTTATAGTTGCGTTGTTCTGCATGGATTGCGCCAACCTGTCTTGTGTTAGCATGGCAAGACTGGGCCGGCTTTCCGGCCATCCCGAGACGACACACTCAGGCCCCTCGCGCCCGCACGACCCGCCATGGCCGCGGACCTGCACGAGAAGACGAACCGGTACCACGACCTCCTCGAAGAGGCCCTCGACGTGGCAGAGGTCGCGCCGCAGACGGACACGCCGATGGGCCAGGCCGCCCTGGAGTGCCTGGAGATGGCGCAGTCCTACCTCGACGACGGCGAGCACTTCCGCGAGCACGACGACTGGGTGAACGCGCTGGCGGCGTTCTCCTACGGGCACGCGTGGCTGGACGCCGGCGCGAGAATCGGGCTGTTCGACGTGCCGCGAGAGGGCCACCTGTTCACCGTGTGAACCGGTCGCGAGAATCCGCAGTTTCGGCACCGCTCTCCGCGAATCTCGCCGCCCGTTGGCGATGGTATTACGTAAGGGGGGTGAGTGGGAGGTAGACGATGGAGGCGGTCCTGTGGTACGTGTTGACCGGGACGCGCGGTGGTGAGAACCGTGTCCGAATCCTGCGTGCCCTCGACGAACGACCACGGAACGCCAACCAGCTCGCCGAGGACCTGGACCTCGACTACAAGACGGTTCGACATCACCTCGACGTGCTCAGCGACAACGACATCGTGAAAGACAGCGGTGACGACTACGGGGCCATCTACCTGCCGACCGACCAGGCCCGCCACCACTGGGACACCGTCGAGGACATCATGGCAAAGGTGGAGTGAGTATGGCCGAAATTGGGAAAGAGTATAACCACTGTTGCGGCAAACGGAGGAATAGATGAGCATCTGGGTCGACCTGGCGAAGGCCGCGACCGTGGCCAACGTCGCGCTGTTGCTCGCCCTCGGGTACGTGTGGGGCCGGAACTTCCTGACGTTCCGGTCGAAGCACACGATGGGCCTGCTGATCTTCGCGGCGTTCCTGCTGGCGGAGAACCTGCTGGTGCTGTACTACTACCTGCTCGACCCGACGCTGTCGGCGTGGTGGCACAACGACAGCATGGTTCCCAGCCCGGTGTGGCAGGCCCAGATGCTGCTTCACGTGATGCAGACGTTCGGCCTCGGCTTTCTGGCCTGGGTCAGCTGGGACTGAGACGGCCCAGCCCCGGTCTGCCGCCGTTTTCCCCGACCCGGACTTTTATACCATCTCTGCTATCCTCTCCAATTCTCGTCATACCTATTCGACGCCCCGAAACCGCAATATAGCGGCCACACTGTGGTGAGAATTGGGTGAGCTTGGGGTCGCAGTTCGGCAAATCGGTTTTAATACCCTGTTCGACGGTCGGAGTATGCGGAAACGCATCACCACGCTGGTGGTCGTCGCGATACTCGTCAGCTCCGGGCTGGCGGGCGTGGCGGCTGCTGGCCAAGGCACGAATGCGGCGGACGCAGCAGTACAGTTCACTGGACAGACTTCCGGCGGTTCCACGGTCGTGGTCGACGAGGTGACCCTGCCCGAGGGTGGCTTCGTCACCATCCACGATGCGACACTGGGTGACGGCAAGACGCTGGAGAGCGTCCGGGGCACCTCCGAGTACCTCGAAGCGGGCACGCACGAGGACGTCACCATCCACCTCGACGACACGCTCTCGGCGGACGCCACGCTGTTCGCGATGGCACACCAGGACACCGACGGTGACCGGATCTACTCCTTCGTCGCCGACGGTGGCTCGACGGATGGTCCGTACACGGCCGGCGGTGACATCGTGATGCAGTCCGCCGACGTGACGGTCTCCGCGACGGTCTCGATGGCCGACGGCCCGGTCGCTGACGACACGGTCGTCGTCGACCGCGTCGAGCTCTCCCAGGGCGGCTTCGTGACGGTCCACGACGCGACCGTCACCGAGGGTGCCGTCTTCGAGAGCATCCGCGGTACCTCCCAGTACCTCAGTGCCGGCGTGCACGAAAACGTGCGCATCACGCTCGAGGACCCCCTGACCGAGAACACGACGCTGGTCCCGATGGCCCACATGGACACCGACGATGACCAGAGCTACACCTTCGACACGTCCGAGGGTGAGAACGACGGTCCCTACACCGCTGACGGCAGCGCGGTCGTCGACACGGCCGCCGTGACGCTCGCCGACGAGGCGACCGCGACCTTCGACGCCCAGGCCTCCGGCGGCCACCGCGTCGTGGTCGACTCCGTCTTCCTCCCCGAGGGCGGCTTCGTGACGATGCACGACAGCAGCCTGAGTGAGGGCGACGTGTTCGACAGCGTCCGTGGGACGTCGGCGTACCTGGCCCCGGGCTACCACGAGAACGTCGAGGTCGTCCTCGAGCAGCCGATGACCGAGGACGGGTCGCTCGTCGCGATGCCGCACATGGACAGCGACGGTGACATGACGTACGACTTCGTCGACAGCGAGGGCGGCGACGACGGCCCGTACACCGCTGACGGCGGCGCCGTGGTCGACGCCGGGAACGTCACCATCTCCGCGAGCGTCTCGATGGCCGATCAGCCCTCCGATGGCCACACGGTCGTCGTGCAGGACGTCGACCTCGCCGAGGGCGGCTTCGTGACGATCCACGACAGCTCGCTGTTCGCGGGAGCGACCCTCGACAGCGTCGTCGGCACGTCCCAATTCCTCGAAGCGGGTCACCACGAGAACGTCACCATCACGCTCGACAGCACGCTGCGCTCCACGCAGACGCTCGTCCCGATGGCCCACATGGACAGCAACGACGACCAGACGTACTCCTTCGTGGAGGACGAGGGCGGCGCTGACGGCCCCTACGTCTACGACGGCGGTGCCGTGGTCGACACGGCCCGCGCCCAGGTCGGCGCGACCGTGACGTTCCAGGCCCAGGAGACGATGGGTGAGACGGTCGTCGTCGACTCCGTCACCCTCTCCAACGGTGGCTTCGTCACCATCCACGACGGGAGCCTGAGCGAGGGTGCTGTCTTCGACAGCGTCCGTGGCACGTCGGAATACCTCGCACCCGGCACGCACGAGAACGTCGAGATCACGCTCGACGCGCCGGTCCAGGAGGACTCGACGCTCATCGCGATGCCGCACACGGACTCGAACGGCGACCAGCTGTACTCCTTCGTCGAGAGTGACGGGGCGAACGACGGGCCGTACGTCGCGAATGGTGCGGTCGTCTCCGGGGCGTCCGTGACCTTCACGGGCGAGTCGATGACGGCGACGACGACCACGACCGCGATGGACGAGTCCACGACGATGATGGACGACGACTCCGACTCCGGTGAGGCCAGCAGTGGCGGTTCGCCCGGCTTCGGCATCGTCGCGGTCGCACTGGCACTGGTCGGCACGTTGGCACTGGGGCTCCGCCGCACGAACTGACGGTATTCCCCAGCAGCCGTTAGGGTTATATTCTTTGCGTAGTCGAAATTGATATCAACCTTTTTTCGATTACCGATGGCATGATAAGCTTTGAACTCAAGAGTATTTAAACTCACCAATAGACTTAAGTACTTTGCGGTCTTACTTAGAGTGAGGACGGGTTCCCGTCTGGGCGTGAATTTTTTCCACCCATTCAGGCTCCTATCCGCGGCCATCACGAGGGATACATATCATGAGCGATACAACAACCCGGACCAACACTGGCGAGACAGAGAAGCGACTGCAGCAGGAAGAGCGGACTATCTGCCCCGAGTGCAGTGGTGCACTGGTGCAGGACAGCGAACACGGTGAGATCGTCTGTGGCGAATGTGGTCTCGTGGTCGAGGAGGTGAACATCGACCACGGGCCCGAATGGCGTGCGTTCGACTCGAAAGAGAAGGACGAGAAATCCCGCGTCGGTGCCCCGACGACGAAGATGATGCACGACGACGGCCTCTCGACCAACATCGGCTGGCAGGACAAGGACGCCTACGGACGGGCCCTGACCGCACGCCAGCGCCAGAAGATGCAGCGCCTCCGCACCTGGAACGAGCGCTTCCGCACCCGCGACTCGAAAGAGCGCAACCTGAAGCAGGCACTCGGCGAGATCGACCGGATGGCGTCCTCGCTCGGCCTCCCGGCCAACGTCCGCGAGACCGCCTCGGTCATCTACCGCCGCGCGCTCAACGAGGACCTGCTCCCGGGCCGCTCCATCGAGGGCGTCGCTACCGCCGCCCTGTACGCGTCTGCGCGCCAGGCCGGCACGCCCCGGTCGCTCGACGAGATGGCGATGGTCAGCCGCGTCGACAAGATGGAGCTGACCCGGACGTACCGCTACATCGTCCGCGAACTCAAACTCGAGATCAAGCCCGCCGACCCCGAGAACTACGTGCCCCGGTTCGCGAGCGAACTCGGCCTCTCGGACGAGTCCGAGCGCCGTGCGCGCCTCCTGCTGGAGAACGCGCGCCAGGCTGGCATCCACTCCGGGAAGTCGCCGGTCGGTCTCGCAGCCGCCGCCGTGTACGCGGCCGCCCTGCTGACGAACGAGAAGGTCACGCAGAACCAGGTCTCGGACGTGGCGAACATCTCCGAGGTTACCATCCGGAACCGCTACAAGGAGCTGCTGGACGCCTCGGACGCGTCGCTCACGACCCTCTGAACGGTCTTTCGTCGATGATGGCCGACTGACCAACGGTACTGGATACCGCGACAAAGTTTTTCACACTCTCCTGTGTTACTTCTCCTCATGGTGGAAACCTACGTCCGCCTCCTGTGTCCGGAATGCCGGAAAGACTGGGAGTCAGCACCCGGCTCGTTGCCCGGACCGCGGAAGAACTTCAGTTGTCCGAACTGCCACGCGACGCGGCGCACGGCCGAGTTCATGCGGACAGAACACGACCTCGACGCGCTCAAACAGCTCCAGTAACAGTTCAGCCCTGGTTGACCGACGACAGTGCCCCGCAGGCGTCGCATTTCAGCACGGTCGTCCCTTGCCGTTCCTGCAGATGCGTGTCGGGTGAGCCGCACTCGCCGCACGTGACGTACCCGGCGACGTACGCGTCCAGGGCGTCGGCGACCCGGGACTCCTTGAACGAGCCCGTGAGCCGGGCGCGTCCGCTCTCGTCGATGTGGCCGCTGGTTCCCAGCTCGTTCTGGAGGAACTTCATGACGTGGCCGGCATCGCGATTGAGCACGTCGACGGTGTCTGCGAAGTTCTCGTAGACGCTCATCTTCCCCTCCTGACGGACCGTCGGGTCGGGGACCTCGAAGCGGTCACCTGTGGACTCGACGTCCGAGGACTCCTCGATTGCACGATCCAGGTGGTCTTCGTAGCCCATACGAGTCAGTTCGGCCTGACCGAGTAAAATATCTTGATACTCCAGTCATCTGGATTCTGTCTGCGGAGATATTGCTTAATTCAACGAAAAACATGTATTCTTCCGGTTCTCTACCCATTGAGAGCGTCAATCTACTGACGCGCCGTGTTAACGCGACTCAGGATAATAATATAACCCTTGAGCCGGTAGACAACTTTGGTTATGAAGAAGCAGGAGCTCATTCACCTTCACGGCCTGCTCGCAGAGGTAAGCAATCACTACGACACACGGACAGAGGACGACCTCTCTCTGGATGAATACGAATCCCTGGGGATTCGCCCGACTTCTATCCACAAGTCGAAAACCGATCACAAAGCAGCAGTCTTTGCGCTGGCGACCGGAATCACTTCGGACATGCACGAGGAGCAGACCGAAGAGACCGTCGCCGTCTCCGCAGACTGAAACGGCAGACTCAGTTCTACGCAGCCAATTACCATCCCGGAAAGAACCGTCGATACCGACCGGACTCGTTCGCGCGCGCCAGCTTATTCGATGAGGTCCTCGAACTCGGGGAGCACGTCGTCGTCCTCGTCCGGTTCCTGCTCGGCGACCTCGCCGCCATCCGTGCTGCTCACCTCTGCTTCGCTCTCGAGCTCCGCTGACTCGGCTTCGGCCTCTTCCTCGTCCTCATCCTCGTCGTCGTCTTCTTCGATGACCTCGACTTCCAGAACCTCCAGCGGGATGTTCGTCAGTCGCTGGCCGATCTCCTTGCGCGCGATGCGGGAGGCGTGTTCCTCGCGCTCGACGTTGAACACGGTCATCTCCAGTTCGAGTGCCACGAGTGCTTCGTCGGCCGCGATGAAGGCGGGCTGGAGCTCCTCACCCCCCGGTGAGGTGCGAGAGCCCATGTTGATCTCGACGTAGTTGAGGTCGGGATTCAGCATCTCTCCCGTCTTCGAGATGGCGATGCGAATCGCCTCGTCCTCTGTTTCCACGTCGTAAACCGGCACTGCAGCCTCGACGACCACTCTGCAGTTCATAATCGTTCTTTCATTCCCAGCCGAGTAGTATCAAGGTTGGCCCTGACACGGCGCCAGCGGTCATCGCCGCCGGCCGCATCTCGACGAGGGCGACCCGAAACCCAGAAACGTCCACACGCCAACGACCCGGTGATGGAATCCGGGACGATACCGCTGTCTACGCTCTCCGGCGGCTTCGACGCACACGTGACACTCGAAAGCGGCCAGTCCTACCTCTGGCGACGCGAGGACGGCCGGATGTACGAGGGTGCTGACGAGGGCTCGCCCTGGTACTACACGGTCCTCGACCTGGACGAGAAGGACCACGAGGTGACACCGGTTCCCGCTGACGAAGCGGAACCGACCGTGGTCCGCGTCCGCGTGACCGACGAGGCCGTCGAGTGGGAGGCCTCCTGCGACGCGACCGACCTCGTGACACACCTCCTGCGCCTCGACGACGACCTCGACCGCATCATCGCCGACGCGCCCGACCGCGACCTCGTGCACGAGGCCTACGACGCCCATCGCGGGCTCCGGCTCGTGCGCGACCCGCCTTTCGGCTGTCTCGTTTCGTTCATCTGTTCGGCCCAGATGCGCGTCGAGCGCATCCACGAGATGGTCTCCTCGCTCGCGCGCGCCTACGGTGACGAGGTCCAATTCGACGGGCGTACCTACCACGCGTTCCCCCGCCCGGAACAGCTCGCCGCGACCACCGAGCAGGACCTGCGCGACCTCGGCCTGGGCTATCGCGCGCCCTACGTCCAGCGGACCGCCGAGATGGTCGCCTCGGGTGAGGCCCACCCCGCCGACTTCTTCGACATGGCGTACGAGGACGCTCGCGACGCCATGACGACGTTCGTCGGCGTCGGCGACAAGGTGGCCGACTGCATCCTGCTGTTCTCGCTGGGCTACCTCGAAGCCATCCCACTCGACACATGGATGCAGACCGTCGTCTCGGACTACTACCCCGAGTGCGACCGCGGCAACTACGCCGAGACCTCCCGCGCGCTTCGCGAGACCTTCGGCGGCGAGTACGCGGGCTACGTCCAGACGTACGTGTTCCACCTGCTCAGAACGCGCGAGGACTGAGCACGCGACGAGTGAAAGCTTGATGTGGCAGGCAGCAGACGACCCGGTATGCACTATTTTCTCACCGGCGCGACCGGGTTCGTCGGGGGCAGACTCGCCCGACGGCTGGTCGACGACGGCCACGAGGTGACGGCGCTCGTCCGGTCGCCCGGGAAGGCGACCGACCTCGAGGAGTACGGCGTCGAACTCGTCGCCGGTGACATCACCGACGGGTCGAGCATGCGCGAGGCGATGGCGGGCACCGACGGCGTGTTCCACCTCGCCGCGTGGTACCGTCTCGGCGTCGACGACCCGGCGCTGGCCGAGCAGGTCAACGTCGAGGGCACCCGGAACGTCCTCGAACTCGTCGACAAACTCGACATCCCGAAGGCGGTGTACACCAGCACGCTCGCCGTCAACTCCGACACCCACGGCGCGCGCGTCGACGAGGACTACCGCTTCGACGGCGAGCACCTCTCCATCTACGACGAGACGAAGTGGCGCGCGCACTACGAGGTCGCGGACCCGATGGCCGAGGACGGCGTCCCCATCGTGACCGTGATGCCCGGCGTCATCTACGGTCCCGGCGACACCAGCCAACTGCGCGGCCTCTGGGTCGACTGGCTGCAGGACGACCTTCCCGTCATCCCCCGCGAGACCGCCTACTGCTGGTCGCACGTCGACGACGTCGTCGACGCCCACGTCGCCGCGATGGAACAGGGGGAGCCGGGCGAGGACTACATCATCGCGGGCGAGCCCTACACGCTGGTCGAGGCCATGGCGATCGCGAGCAACATCGTCGGCAAGGAGACGCCGCGGCCCATCTCGCCGCGCTGGTTCCGGGGGATGGCGATGCTGGTGGGCGTCGCGGAACGGTTCGTCTCGCTCCCCGAGACCTACAGTTCCGAAGCCCTGCGCGTACTCGGCGGCACGACGTACCTGGGTGACAACGCGAAGGCCAAGCGCGAACTCGGGCTGCAGCACCGACCCTTCCAGGACGGCCTCAGGGAGGTCCTGGAACACGAACAGGCACAGCTCGGGCTGGAGTGAGACTGGCCCGCCGCAGGCACTGGCCGAATTCGCTCCCACCGCAACCCCCAAGTTCTCGACCGTAGTCCGGTGTGACATGGACGGTCACGGTCGCGCCACTGCCCCCGCCGCGGGCACGGTGCTCAACGCGCTCGCGAACGGACGAGGCTGCGCCTTCGCGATAGACCTCGAGACGACCGCCGAGGTGACGCTCGACGATTCCGGTACCTTCCGCGGCGAGGTCGCCGAGGCCGCCGACGCGGACACCCGCCTCATCGAGCGCTGCGCCGAACTCGCGGTGGAGCGCTGGGGCGACGACGCCGAGACGACCGGCGCACAGGTCACCACGGAGAGCGAGGTGCCGATGGCTGCCGGCCTCAAATCCTCGAGTGCCGCCGCCAACGCCACCGTCGTTGCCACCTGCGACGCGCTCGGCGTGGAACCGGACCCGACCGACGCCTGTCGCGTTGGCGTGCAGGCCGCCCGCGACACCGGCGTCACGGTCACCGGCGCGTTCGACGACGCCAGCGCCAGCATGCTCGGCGGCGTCACCGTCACCGACAACACGCAGGACGAACTGCTCGCCCGCGAGGAGGTCGACTGGGACGTGCTGGTCTGGTGGCCCGACCAGCAGGCCTTCAGCGCCGACGCCGACGTCGACCGCTGCAAGCGCGTCGCCCCGATGGCCGACCTCGTCGCCGAACTCGCCCTCAACGGGCGCTACGGCGAGGCGATGACGGTCAACGGCTTCGCCTTCTGTGGCGCGCTCGGTTTCCCGACCGACCCGATGCTCGAGGCCCTGCCCGACGTGGACGGCGTCTCCCTGTCGGGCACCGGCCCCAGCTACGTCGCGGTGGGCGACCGCGACACGCTCGAATCGCTCGCAGACACCTGGAACCAACGACACGGAGAGACATGGCTCACGACGACACGACCCAACGGCTGCCAGACGACATGAACCTTGACGAACTCCGCGAGGAGATCGAGGAGATAGACCGCGACATCGTCGAACTCATCGCGAGACGGACGTACGTCGCCGACACCATCGCGCAGGTCAAGGAAGAACAGGGCCTGCCGACCACCGACGAAGCCCAGGAGCAGGCGGTGATGGACAGGGCGGGGGAGAACGCCGAGCGCTTCGAGGTCGAGGCGAACCTCGTGAAGGCCATCTTCCGGCTGCTCATCGAGTTGAACAAGGTGGAGCAAAGACATAATAGGGAATTCGAGTGATGGCGTGGACTTGGCGCTTTAGCCAGACTACCGTTTAAATAGGGTTTATTATCGCGTGTGAAGTTTCACTTCCGGACGCTGCCTTACCGTCTTACAACCAGTTGTAAGTAATTGAGGGCTGTGCACCGAGGCTGGTTCAACTCTCAACCCTTTGGCTTCCGCCTCCGAGTAGTCGGATGAGCTGACAGACTCAGTGTCCAAATCACCGGTTCAGTGTTGACTTTTTCCACATTGGATTGCAATGTGCTGTTATATGTCTGACGGATAGGGTAAAGCAGGGTTGACCCCGTGTTCCTCACAGAATCGGGTCCACTCTTGCCACGCCTTTCCGTAGACGTACCTTCGTGAGTGTTCGCTCCAATCAGTGCCGTGTTCTTCCACGAACAATTCCCAGAGAGTCTCGGAATCGAAGGCTTCCTCAAAGTTCTGAAGTCGGTACCGGTATGGCACATCTTCGATGGTCCTGAAGACACGAGGTTGGCGAGTGCATCTTGTACGACGGGTGGCCCACAGTGGTACTCGGTCGTGGGGTCGTAATCTGCCTGCATCATTGGTCTCGTCGGTAATACCGCCAGTCGTCAATGACGACTTCTTCGCCAGCCATCTCAGCAAGTAGATTCGCGACTCGGGACGCTATTGTACTCTCAATTCGTCGGACGACATCGTGCAAGTCAGCACCAGGGTCCTCGTCTAGATACTCCAGAATCTTCCGACTCGTGAGCTATTGGCGAATCCTAAACGAGTTGGGGAAGTCTGTTTACCAATCTTGGAAGTTCTCTTTCTCACAGAGGTTTGAAATCAAATAAGTACAATGAGTTGTATTTGTTTCTCATGCCAGTTTTCAATCCGCCTGGGATGGAACATCCGAATATTATCTGCCCAAAATGTGGATTGCAGTTTGAAAAAAGTGAGTTGGTGTCCGCCAACCCGTCTTCCTTCGCCAATCTTACCCAAACTATCTCTTGTCCTAGTTGCTCCAGTGATTTTCATCCTGAAGATGGAACACTAGAATATTTCGATAAGGTTTCGTCCAATCAGGTTATTGGACATCCTTTGACTGTAGGTGGCTGTACCAATATTGGCACAATAGAACTTCCAATTGGAGAGACAACTGAAGAGAACATTGAAACTAACTCTGACTTCAAAGTCAGTTTAGCTCTGCAAGGAGAGACAGACAAGCAGCCAGGGTTAGGTATTGATGATTTAGACGGTGCGAAAATCAAGTGGCATGACGGCCATCTCCTGATTGATGACGCAGTTGTTGTAGACTCAGTATCAATAAGCGATTCAGAGGTTGGGTTTATTACTTCACAACGAACTCAGACCAACCAGAACACAGTTACAATTGCGTACAATATCCAGTCCCGGTATTCTGGTGTAGAACAACCACCCTGGGCGGAACTCTTAGAAGAGGCCGCCGCTGTCTTCTATCGGGGGCGAGGAATTGCTGAATATCCATTAGTTTTCTCTGCATTTGAAAACTTTCTTGGTAGAGAATTAGCACGAACGCTCCATTCACAAGGAAAGTCGCAGCAATACATTGAAAATTATCTCGAAGATAAGCATACGAATATGTATGGTCGTTTTAATGATGCCCTTGATGATGTGACAGGGTACCGATTTGAGGATTACGACAACAGCACATATACAAAAATTGACGATTACCGGGAGGAGCGTAACGATCGAATCGTCCACGTAGACCCGAAGGATAGAGCGGCTAAGATTAGCGTTCAGGATATGAAAGACTGTTTCTCTACAATCATCGAGGCGATGCTAGTTATTCACGAGATATGTTATGATGAGCGGAATTAGAGTCCAAGAGATGGACTGGCATCAGTGATTCGTAGCTAAGTAAATTCGACTGTTCCCAACTCAATCAAAAACCCTCCGTAATATACCCTACTATATTGTCGTACTACCGTACAATTCTCCAACTTGAACAAGGTCGAACAGCGACAGAACAGGTAGCCGAAATCGGGGGTCCCGGGAGTTCTATCCGACAATTCCAAGCATACCGAGAGCCCACCGAACGATCTCAGAGGTAGCCAACAGGGCACCTTCCAACCGGGACAGGACTCGATCCGTCCAGAGGGCAGCGACGATAAGGAGAGAGATTCCAGCCAACCATGCGAACGTTTCCAGTGCCAGGCCGCTCACGGCGAGTGGACGAACGACCGCCGCAACGCCCAGGATCCCCGTGAGATTGTAGATATTGCTGCCGAGCACGTTTCCGACCGAGACGCCGAGGCTCCCCCGCTGGATTGCGATCAGCGAGACGGCGAACTCGGGTGTTGACGTCCCTGCTGCGACGATGGTCCCGCCGATGACCCACTCGGAGATACCGACGCCGCGGGCCAGCTCCGAAGCGGCGACCACCATGTAATCACCACTCACCAGCACCAGCGCCAGTCCACCAAGCAGGAGTCCGACATCGCGCCCGCGGAATGTCACACGTTCGGTCGCTGCGCTGACCACGCCGCCGTCTCCGGATACCTGACCGGTGGGTGTCGCCGAGTCCGTCTGGGTGGCGCGGAGCAGATAGACCGTATAGGCGACGAAGACGCCTGCCAGGAGTGTCCCTTCCAGCCGCGTAATCGTGAGGTCGGAAATGACGATTCCACCGACGAGCGTACTCCCCAGGAGCGCAGCGCCGTTACGATGGACGAGTGATTCTGCGATGGGTATCACCTTCAACAGCGACATCACGCCCAGGACGAACGCCAGGTTGTAGATGTTCGAGCCGAGGACGTTGGCGACCGCGATATCACCGGTCCCTTTGAGGGCAGCGTCGACCGAAACTGCCAGTTCAGGTGTCGACGTCCCCATCGCGACGATCGTCAGCCCGATGGTGAGGTCCGA
This sequence comes from Haloarchaeobius pelagicus, assembly GCF_051207375.1. Lineage (NCBI taxonomy): Archaea > Methanobacteriati > Methanobacteriota > Halobacteria > Halobacteriales > Halorubellaceae > Haloarchaeobius > Haloarchaeobius pelagicus. The sequence continues at coordinate 1,774,691 of NZ_JBPJZD010000001.1, forward strand.
GAGGCCGAACCGGCGAGCCAGCCGCACGACTGCGTCGACCAGGAGCTGTGCCCCAATCCACAGTCCCAGTATGGAGAGCAGAATCACACCAATCTGGACGATCGGGCCGCCTTGTACCATCGTCCGTGCCTACTGTCGGTCGGTCAATCAATGTTGGGCACGAATTCTCTCCATCGGTGGCGAAAGTTCTCTCGACCGGTCCGTCTCGGCCGTTCCAGCTACCTGAACACGGTCGAACACTGTAGCAAGCGGTTGCCGACATCGCGTCCTGGAAGAGCTGTCATCTGTCACCACTGCGCAAGTGACGGGGACTGATAAGTAGCACAGGCGTGACTCTCTCCGCACGAGCATCAGTCGCCATGCAACTCATCGAAGCAACTGCAGAGGACATCGACACGCTCATCGACTCGTGGTACACCCTCGCGTCGGGGATGGCGGACTACTCCGAATTCAACGAACTCGTCTACGAGAGCGCCGGCGAGGTCCCCGAGGACGGGTTCAGACGCCTCCTCGAAAGCGAAAACGTGAGCAACTATCTGGTCGAGGAAGACGGCGAGACGATCGGCTGGGTGACGCTCCAGGAGGGCGAGCACCCGTCACGGGAGTACACGAGCTACACCAAAATCGTCAACCTGCTCATCAGGGAGGCGTACCGGAACGAGGGGTACGGGGCCGCGGTCGTCTCGCGGGTGAAAGAACTCGCCCGCGAGGCAGGGTGTGACCACCTCAAGGTCTCCTGTGAATGGCACAATCAGGGCGCGCGACGCTTCTATCGCGACACCGGTTTCGAGGAGAAGCAGGTGACGTTCGTGCAGGACCTCGACTAGTCGTTCTCCCCGTGTGAGAAACTCGCACACGTTGATACGCCCAGACCGCCTCTCTATCTATCATGCCGACAGTACGGACGAACGACATCGCGACCTACTACGACCGACGCGGGGACGGCCCTGCCATCGTCTTCGTCCACGGGTCCATCGTCGATTCAGGGATGTGGGAGGCACAGGTCGACGCGCTCTCCGAGGAGTTCACCACCGTGGTCTACGACGTGCGCGGGCACGGCCGGACCGGCGGGTCGAGCCGGGACAAGTACGACATGGCCCTGTACGCCGAGGACCTCCACGAACTCCTCACGTTGCTCGACCTCGACCGACCGGTCATCTGCGGGCACTCGATGGGCGGGCTCGTGGCGCAGGCCTACGCCGTCGCGTACCCGGACCAGCTGTCTGGGCTGATACTCGCGGACACCTTCACCCCGCCCATTCTCACTCGCGGTGAGTGGTTCCTGCGGCGGGTCGCGATGAACGCCTTCGTCCCGCTGGTCCGAGTGCTGGGGATCGAGCGCCTGGAACGACTGAACGTCTGGGTTTCCGAGCGGGTCTCCAGGGGCGCAAGTGGCGAGTATTCCGAAGTCGAGAAACTCCGCGAGGACGGCCCGACGATTACGACGCCCGAGTTCACGAAGGTCATCCGGTCGATGACGCGGGCCCACGAGCACCCGCTGGACCTCGCCAGCATCGCGGTCCCGACGCTCGTCGTCTACGGCGAGAACGAGATGGGGTTCATCAAACACCACGCGAGAGAGCTGTCCGAGACGCTCCCGGACTGTGGGATGGACGAGGTTCCCGGTGGCGGGCACGCTTCGAATCTCGATAACCCCGAGTACTTCTCGGCTGCTGTCCGGGGGTTCGCGAACCGTGTCTTCCCTGAGATGGGCGAGACCACAGCAGAGAGGGACGGCGAGACCACCACGAAGTGAGGCCTACTCTTCGAACGTGACCAGCGGGTCGTCGACGTTCGCCCGGTACTGTTCTGCTGTAATCGTGTACCGGTGATGATCGATGACGGTCCCATCCGGGCGTACCGTCGAGTTCCGAATCCGCCCGTCGTACTGGCCACCAAAGCGTTCGACGTATTTCTCCACGGCCCGCCGCGACCGGTCGTTGCCGTCCTGCACCGGAATCGCGACGAGGTCGAGGTCGAGCCGGTCGAACGCCAGCGCGAGCATCGCCAGTGCGCGCTCTGCGGAGTACCCACGGCCCCAGAAACGTTTGCGAAGCCAGATTGCCGGTTTTCCAGTCCGTGTCTCCCAGTCGACGATGAGCCCGCCCGAGCCGGCGATGTCACCCGCTCCCTCCTCTTCGCTCCCAGCTTCGCCCGACTTCGGCCGGATGAGGTACTCGGCTCTGGTCCGGTCAGCCCACTGCGCCTCCAGTGAGTCGAGGTACTCGGCCGTCTCGGCGACCGTCTCGTGGGTGTCCCAGGGGAGATAGCGTGTGACCTCGTCGATGCCGGGCTCGTGGCGCGAGCAGACCTGATGGTACTCGATAGCGTCGACTGTCTCGTGACAGAGGCGTTCGAATCGAAGCCGGTCGGTCGAGATGGTCTCGGGGAACATCGGTTGCAAACGCAGTCAGTCCGTCACTCCGCCGCGACCGTCTCCTCGGTGTAGGCCCGGGCGAACTCGACGAAGTTCTGGAGAATCTTCAACCCCGTCTCGCCGCTCTTCTCCGGGTGGAACTGCGTCCCCATCACGTTGCCCGCCTCGTTGGCGGCCACGGCGGCGAAGTCGAACCCGTAGTCGCAGGAGGCGACGGTGTGGTCGGCGACTGCCGAACCGTAGGAGTGGACGAAGTACGCGAAATCGCCCTCGTCGATTTCGGCCACCAGTGGGTGCTCGCGCTCGATGGTGAGCTGGTTCCAGCCCATGTGCGGGACCTTCACGTCGTCGCTCGGGAGGCGCTCGACTCGACCCGGAATCAGGTCCAGCCCGTCGATGGTCTCGCCCTCGGGTGCACCCTCGGTACTCTCGGTGAACAGGAGTTGCAGGCCCACACAGATACCGAGAATAGGCGTGTCTTCGGCGGCCTCGACGAGCACGTCGTGGAAGGGCTTCGAGTTCCGTACGCATTCGCCGAACGCGCCCACACCCGGGAGCACGAGCGCGTCCGCGGCGGCGATCTCGTCGGGGTCGTCGGAGATGGTCACCGTCGCGTCCGCGCGTTCCAGGCCGCGCTGGAGGCTCCGGAGGTTCCCGACACCGTAGTCGATGATGGTGACTTGCACACCGTCCGTTCGCGAGCCCGCGGCTTATCGATTGGTGTCCCACCGAATGTCGCCGAGAGGATGGGGCGGCCGGGCACAGGTGCGTCAGTACTCCCAGAGCCGGTCGATGCGCGCGTCGATGTCCGGCTCGGCCTCGCGGAGCGCCGCGACGGTTCGCTCACCGTTCACGTTGATGACGTGGACCTCGCCGCGCTTGCCGCCGTAGACGTCCTGGAAGTCGTAGACGACGCCGATGACGTCGGCCGCCGCCGGAATCTCCTCGCTGCCGCGAAGGAACTCGACCTGCTGGTCGACGTTGTACTCGACGAGCCGGTTGACGGCCGCGGCCCGGTCGAGGTCCGGGGGAAGTGCGTCGACGCCACCTTCGAGGTGGGGCTTCAGCAGGTCGATGCAGTGTTCGATACCGGCTGGCTCGGAGCCGCCGACGGTCAGGAAGTCGTACGTCGCCGTGACGGCCCCACACCCGGTGTGTCCCACGACGACGATGGTGTCGGTGCCGGTGTGTTCGACCGGGTAGAGCACGTCGCCGGAGACGACCTCGCCGGCGTCGGTCTGTTGCATCACGCGGTTCCCGATGTTGCCACAGGTGAAGATGCGACCGGGCTGGTCGTTGCCCCAGATGTGGTCCTGGAGGACCCGCGAGTCCGAACAGCAGACGGTGACGACGTCAGGATGCTGGGCGTCCTGGACCTCGTCGAAGCGCCGCTCGAACTCGCTGGCGTGTTCGAGGTTGTTCTTCAGAAGCTGGACGAACGCAGGGTTCATATTTGTGTCAACACAGGCATCTGGTTTATTCTCTCTCTTTGGCGTAATGCGTGGCCAGCCGTGGACCCCGGGACGTCATCCTGCAAGAGGTTCCGAGTGAGAGCGATTTAAGAGGCTGTTGTCGTTACTGATGCTGTGGAGTCTCCGTTCGAGATTCTCGGTGTGAGCCCGGACGCCGACGAGGACGAGGTACGTCAGGCGTACCGCCGCCGAGCGAAGGAGACGCACCCCGACCAGGGCGGGTCGAAGCGGGAGTTCCAGCGGGTGAAAGCGGCCTACGAGACGATATCTGAGGATGAACTCGACGAGTGGGAGGAGCGCCGCGGTGGGCCACGCCCCCGGCCGCGGCCCGAGCCCGAGCCGGCCGAACCCGAGGCGTTCCAGACCGAGGTCGAGTACCTCGAGTACCAGGTGCTCGACGACTACGGCTGGTCGCTCGACGACGACGACCTGTTCGAGAAGGCTCGACGTGCCGGCCTCGACGAGGCCGACCACGGTCACTTCGTCGTCACGGGGGACGACTCCCTCCTCGAAGCCGCCGAGGACGCCGGGCAGTCGTGGCCCTTCTCCTGTCGCGGTGGGGCGTGTGCGAACTGCGCCGTCGCCGTGGTCGAAGGCGAGATGGAGGTGTTCGTCGACCACGTCATCCCACCCGAGCTGTCCGAGAAAGGTATCGTGCTCTCCTGTATCGGTACCCCGACCACCGAGACGATGAAGGTCGTCTGCAACGTCAAACACCTGCCCGAGCTGGAGGACCTCTGGTTGCCGCCGCGGCCGAACTAGGGCGGCCTGGACGACCCAATCTCGTCCTCAAGCATTCTGGCTCCCCACCGCAGGCCACCTGACTCCCCACCGCAGGCCACCTGACCCCCCACCTCAGGCTTCCTCGGTCACGCGCGGTTCGACGTTCTGGTTCAGCCGGAACAGGTTCTCCGGGTCGTACTTCGTCTTGACCGCGACCAGCTTGTCGATATTCTCGCCGAAGAGCGCCTGCGACGGGTCCTCGTGGAACCCGGGGAAGTTCCCGTAGCCGCCGACGACGCCGGGCAGTTCCCGGACCTCGTCGATGCTCTCGCGCACCCACGCGACGTTCGCGTCGGTGTCGGCCGGGTCCTCCCAGTTCGCCTCGAAGGTGAGCATGTACGCCTTGTCGCGGTGCCAGAACGCGCTCGCGTCCTGTGGCCGGTCCGCGATGGCCCCGCCGAGTTGCCACACGTCCACCGTCGAGAGTTTCGACGGACACGCCTCCCAGCGCCGGATTAGTACGTCGACGAGGTCGTCGTCGAGGTCGGTGAGGTACGTCGCTTTCCAGTAGTAGTTGAGCCCGTCGGGGAACTCCTCGTCGAGCAGACACTGCAGGTCGGTGAAGGGCATCGGGCCGCTGAAGTCACCGATGGGCGTCCCGAGTTCGCGGAACGGTGCGAGCGTCGCCTCGCCCGCCTCGGTCGGGTCGAGGTGGCACCCGAGAATCGCGACCATCGGGTCGCCCCACCGCTCGGTCGGGAACTCCGCCATCTCGGGGACGAACCCGAGGATGGGCAGGACGCTCGCCTCCCGAGGTGCGTCGGCGGCGAACTCGCGGGTCAGCCGGAGCGCCTCGGCCGCGTGCGCACTGTCGTGGACGACGAACATGCCGAACACTTCTGGACCGACCTCGTAGAGCGTGTACTCGAACGAGGTGACGACGCCGAAGTTGCCGCCACCGCCCTGGACCGCCCAGAAGAGGTCCGGGTGCTCGTCCGCGCTGGCGGTCACCACCTCGCCGGCGGCGGTGACGAGTTCGACCGAGCGGAGGTTGTCACACGCGAGGCCGTACTTCCGGCGCAGGTGGCCGACCCCGCCGTTGAGCGTCAGGCCGGCGATTCCCGTCTTGCTGACGACGCCGAGGGGCGTCGCCAGCCCGAACAGCTGGGTCTCGCGGTCGACGTCGCCGAGGGTCGCGCCCCCTTCGGCACGGACCGTCATCGCCGCGCGGTCGACGTGGACACCGTTCATCTCCGAGAGGTCGACGACGAGCCCATCGTCACAGACGGCGGTGCCGGCGACGTTGTGGCCGCCGCCGCGGACCGCCAGTGACAGCCCCTGGTCGCGGGCGAAGGTCACGGCCTGCACCACGTCGGCGACGCCCGAGCACCGGGCGATGACCGCAGGGTGTCTGTCTATCATCCCGTTCCAGAGCTGGCGCGCCTCGTCGTATCCCTCGTCGGTGGGGGTCAGTACCGTCCCGCGGAACGTCGCCTGGAGCGACTCCAGGGGTTCCGCGAGGGAGACGGTCGGCTCCGTGTCGGGTTCGGGTGTGCGTCGTTGGACGGGCATGCTACTCGCTAGGATGCGACGGCGAATCAGGGTCTGCCCTTATCTCGTCTCCCGAAAGGACAGAAAGCAGTCTCGAAGACGGGGGCGGCAAAAGCAGGCGGCCCGATGGCGCGATCAATCCGCGGCGTGGCGGGGCGCGTAGCCGCAGGATTCGCACTTCAGGTAGTTGTCGACGGTACTGACGCTGCCCGCGCAGGCGGGACAGTCGAACACTGGTTCACTTGGTGGGTTCCGGACAGCCATTATCGGGTCGGAGTCGGAGAAGGTAGGTAAACCTTCCTATTACTGGACTCGAACAATATTAATGAGTATTATTGTCGGAGTGCCAGGCAACAGTCACTCCAGGGCCCCACCACCGGGCCCCTGCGTAAGATGAGTTCAGCTCGAACAGCAGATGGTTTTATTAGCATCGATGTGTATCATATCTCCGAAGACCGATGCATCACTGTACGAACTGCGGCGACGACATCGAGACAGCGGACGTCCGGTACGAACGGCGAGCCCCAGACACCGACGCCATCGAGCGATTCTGTTCGGTTGGCTGTCTCACAGGAGTCGACGACCTGGACGAAGCTGTGGCTCGTGACCGGCTGTTCTCCGCGACGCAGGAACTCTGACCGCACGAGCAGGCAGGCCCGGCAGGCTCCCACTCTCCTTACGCTCGTCGCAGCAAGAGCGCGAGGCCAGCCACGAGCGCGAGTACTCCAGTGGCCCCGGTGAAGCCCGGCACTGCGCTCTGCTGGTCGCCGGACTCGCTCCCGGACTGTGTCCCGGGAACCGTCGCAGAGTCCGTCTCGGTGGCTGCAGCCGTCGTCGTCGGTTCTGGCGTGTTGATGAGCGGCTGTGTGGTCGCCTGCGCGTTCTCGACCTTGCGGATGTCGAAGCGCGAGCTGACGGTCTCGTCCCCGACCTGGATGGGGTCGTCCGAGTCCGCAGCGAAACTCCCGTCGCCGTCGCCGGCGTACAACACGGCTTCGAGTTCCGTCGACTTGTTCACCGAGAGCGAGTCGAAGAAGGACTCCGACAGCGGGACGGTCACGTTCCCGTGCGAGCCGGCATCGAGTGCCGTCGTCCCGACTATCTCGCCGGTGCTTCCGTCGTCGGTGACGTTCCGGAGGACGACGTAGCCCGGGCGGTCGAGGTCGACCCTTCGGACGGTCACGGCACCGGCGTCGACGCGCTGGGTGGTGAACCCGCCGGTGACGACCCTGACCGCGCCGTCGGCACTCTTCCCGACCGTGACCTGCTGGCCGGCGTAGTTCCCGGCGATACCCTGGATCGGCGTGTCGGTGCCGGGTTCGAACTCGCCGTCACCGTCGTCGCGGTGCAGGACCAGCCAGTACGAACGCGTGCCGTCCTGGTCGGCCCAGTACTGGTCGCCGATGGCGACCGCGAAGTCGCTGTGAAAGCCCTGCTGGACGTACGCGTTGCCAAGCGGCGGGCCGATCTCGCCACCCTGGTTCTGGTGGACGACGAGGTGGCCGGGGTTGGTCATGAACATGGATTCGACGACGATGGTGCCGTCGCTGGAGACCTGCGCATCGACGCTCAGGTGGTTCCCGTGGGCCGTGGCCGGTGTCACCACGACGACCGCCGCGGCGACCACGAGGACGCCGACGAGGAGGGGGAGGGGGCGGCGCATGATACCACGTGTGGACCGGACGAAAAAAGGCCTGTCGCTAGATGACGTACGTCGCGCCATCCATCTGGAGGAATGCCCGCTCGTACCCCTCGTGGCGGGCGACCTGCGGGGGAACGACCACTCCTATCTCGACCTCGTCGCCCGACTGGAGCGACGGCACCGTCGCCCCGTAGTGGTAACTGAGGTCGGGGTCGACGGCCCGGGAGAGCTGGCCGTCGAACTTGGTCTGGCCGTCACGCACGAGCGCGTCGAGGCCCATCATCGGCAACAGCAGGTCGTTGTAGGGGGTCCGCGCGGAGACGTACAGGTAGGACTCCCCCGAACCCGCGAATCGGCCGCCGTCGACGTACTTCGCGACCAGGTCGGCGTCGTCGACGCGCTCGGTCCCGATGGTCGTCCCGGGGAGCGCCTCCGGCTTCGGCGCGAGGCCGACGGGCATGTCACCCATCTGCATCGGCCGGATGGCTCCCTTCTGGCCCGCGGCATCGAGTTCCTGGATGGTGAGCTTGTCCCGGACCTGCTGGGTGAACTCGAAGTCGACCTCGGCGGTCGTGGGCTCGCCGAACTTGTCCGCGAAGGACCCCATGCGACCGATCTGGAGGCCCGCCACCGAGAGTTTCGCCGTGTAGCTGCCGTCGCCCGCGAGCGTGAAGTTGCCGCCGTAGTGAAAGCCCATGCGCTGGGACAGCATCGGGTAGATGACCTCCTCGCTGACCAGCTCGCCGTCCTGCAGAATCTCGACGGAGAGGCTGGTGTCCGCGAGGACCTGCCCGCTCTCCTCGTGCCACACCTGCGCCATCAGGTGGACCGCGTGCTGGTCCGTCTTCTTCTTGGCTTCGCGCTCGGTGCCGGTGATGGTCCAGAAGTCGTGCGGGACCGCGAGCATGAGCCCGAAGGTGTAGTCGCCGCTCGTCACGGGGCCGAACATGGCCATCCCCTCGCGGTAGGACTGGACGTACACGCCCGTGGGACCAGCAGGTTCGGACGTGGTCGGCGGGGTCGATTGACTGGTCGGTTCGGGCGGGGGTGTGGCGGTTCCGTCGCTACCGCCACCGAGACAGCCGGCCACTGCGGGGATGGCGGCCGCGGGGAGGGCGCGGAGGAGGCGGCGTCGTCGCATGGTGTCGTCTAGTGAGATGCTGTAAAAAACCGTTGTGGTTCGGGCGTCGAACCGCCGTGAGCCGCGTGGAGACGGTCGATATCGTCCGGTTCAGCCGACCGTCGACACGACCGGCCGGGAGAACACCCACAGCGAGAGCACGGTGTAGCCGAGCATGAGGACGACCATCGGTGCGTGGCCGCGGCGGGCCAGGTCGAGCGACCCGAACACCCGGAGCGAGACGGTGTGGGCCGCGAGGACGGCCGCGACGTGGCCGACGACGACGAGCAGCACCTCGGTCCCCCAGATAGCCTGCGGCGGGACGATGGCCAGCGGCGTCGCCACGACCGGCTGCTGGGTCGTCACCTCGACGAACGCGAGCAGGCTCCGGAGGACGTAGGGGTAGTTGTGTGCGAGGTCGTAGCCGACCGCGATGGGGAGCAGGGTCGCACCGAACGCCAGGGTTGCCCGGTGAGCGTCACCCTCGCCGAGCGCGGCCGCGAGGCGAACCACGAGCCAGAAGACCGCCAGGAAGGCGAGGAAGCCCGCGACGTAGAGCAGGAGTTTCGCGTAGACCCCGAGTCCGACCGACTCCACGGCCCAGACATGGAGGTTCTGGTACTCGGGGGTCGCCTCGAGCCCGTCGAAACTGACGGTGTAGACCGCGGCCACGGCGAGTGCGGCCGCACCCCGGTCCGGGAGTGCCTCGCTGCAGGCTTTCCACGGCGAGGTCTGGACGATCTGGAAGTCGCCGCCGTCGGTTCCTTCGCCTCCCTCACCACGCCGAATCGAGAGTGGCGCGACCCGCCCCACGAGGCGGTAGAACGCTGCGAGCGGGTCCGCGTTGGCGAACCAGTCGCGGCCCCAGACGACCCCGCCAACGAGCATCACGGTCGCGTACAGGGCGATGGTCACCGCGGTCAGCCGCGGACTGGTTGGCACCGTGCTCAGGTTCTCGGCGAACCCGATGAGCACGAGGAAGCCGAAGGCCGCGGGCCAGGTGCCGAGCTCCCCGGGATACGACCAGAGCGAGGGGTCCTCGCCTTCAAGCCGTGCGAGCAGGTCGTACAGCGTCTCCCAGGGCGAGAGCGAACGCCACGGGCTGCCGACCACGGCGGAGACCACGAGCAGCCCCTTGAACCAGACGGGCCAGACGAACACCGTCGCGAACTCCTCCGGGGTCTGTGGGCCGGTCAGTCCGGTGTAGATGGCCGCGAGGAAGCCCACGAGGAAGACGGTGCGAGCCACCCACCGGACCGCGTCGCCAGCCCGGGCCGGCACCCGGAACAGCACGTCGTCGACCGCGGTCGGTGCTGCGTCGATCTGGGACACGACGACCGCCGTCACGGCGACCGCGCCACCGGCCCCGAGGAACAGCAACCAGGCCGGAATCGGGGGCGCGGCCGACGTGTTCCCGTGGGCGCTGGCGGGGGTTGCCAGTACCACCGGCGCGAGCAACACGGCCGTCAGCAGGCGCGAGAGCCGACTCATTGGCAGCGACTCGTCTCGCTCCCCTCAAAGAACCGTTGGTTCACCCGTCGAAACTCGCGCGGGGACGGGCAACGTTTTTCCTCCGACTCTCCAAGCATCACGCGATGCGCCCCCGGACGCTCGTCGCCCTGCTCGTCATCGTCGCCGGACTGGTCGGCGTCGCCTACGTCGGCCTCTCCGATGGCCAGGGCGGCGAGCTCACGGTCGCGTGGACGAGCGACACCGCGGTCGAGGGGGGCAGCAACCACCATGAACCGGCCGTTGCGGTCGTCGACGGCGACCCCATGGTGTTCGCCCCGGTCAGTTCGACGAAGCAGTTCGGGAACTGTGCACTCGTCGCGCTCGATGCAGACTCCGGCGACGAGCAGTGGCGCTACGAGGTGCCCCGCGCGAACTGCACGACCCACTCGGTCGCGGACCCGAGCGTCGCCGACCACGACGGTGACGGCTCTCGGTCGGTGCTCGCGACGACGACCGAGCGCGAGGTGGTGGCCTTCGACCCCCACACCGGCGCGGTCGAGGACCGCTACCCGCTGTCGGCCTACGGCTACTCGAAGCCCATCGTTGCGAACGTCACCGGTGGGCCTGCCACGGAGACGCTCGTCGCCGACGTGCGCGGCTACGTCCAGGCGCTCTCGCAGGCGGGCGAACCGGTGTGGTCCGTGAACCGCTCGACCTACGTCTGGGCGACCCCCGCCGTCGCCGACCTCGACGGCGACGGCCAGACCGAGGTCGCCATCGCCGGTCGTGATGGCATCCTGGCCGCCTACGGTGCCGACGGCTCCGCCGAGTGGGAAACGAAGGCGGGCTACGCGGTCACCTGGATGACGACCGGGCAGCTCGACTCGGACCCGGCGGTCGAACTCGTCGTTGGCACGCAGGAGGGCCCCGTGGCGGCCTTCGACGGCCGAACCGGCGAATACGAGTGGCAACACGACACGAAACTCCTCTCGGCGGTCGAAGCCGTCGGCACGGTCGATGGCGTCCCGACCGTGTTCGCTACTGCCGGCGACGGCTCGACGGTCGCCCTCGACGGCCGGGACGGCTCGGTCCGCTGGGAGAGCGCCATAACCACGGAGGCGGTCCAGATGATGCCGCCGCCGGTGCTCGGCGACGTGGACGGCGATGGCGAGGACGAGCTCGTGATTGCGAGCAACGACGGCACCGTCTCGGTTGTCGCCCCCGATACAGGCGAAGTGCTGGCGACCCACGAGCGCGACGTGGACGTGCTCGCACACCCGGTACTGTCGGATACCGACGGGGACGGGAGTGCGGAGATATACGTCATCTACACCGACGGGCGGGTGCAGCGACTGGATTTCGAGTCGTAAGCCATCCCGGGGATGGGGTAGGCACACCACAAACGGTTTACAATAGTACTGATACGTTCGGGTATGCGACGACGAGCCCTCCTCACAGCGACTGCCGCGCTCGTTCCCGCGACACTGGCCGGCTGTACCGAACTTTCCGGCGGGAGCTCGGGTTCCCTGGCCTTCGAGCCGTCAGAGATGCCGACGGCCGAACTCACGATGACGGCACTGGACGAGGTCCGGATGGTCCGGCGAACCCTTCCCTGGGTAGAATCGGCCGGGGACTCCAACGAGGAAGCCCAGCTGTTCGACCGGATTCTCGACGGGGGCGCGCAGACGCGAGCTATAGGACCACCACTACGGGAAGACCGGCACATCCTGTACGATGACGACGTGTACGTTCTCTCCCACGAGGTCGTCGAAGAGACACCCGCCACCCGGTTCTCCGTGAAGGTCGACATCGTCCAGGGGTCGGTGACCGAGAACGAGGCGATTCGATTCGCGGAGCTTCCGGCGGTTGACCGCGATATGTTCCGTCAGCACGGACTGGCAAACGGTGAAACCGTCGGCATTGGAACCGGGTTCCTCTATACACACGCCGAGCGCGAGGAGTCGGTCCTGGTCCCCGACCCGGCGTATTCGTACATCGTCTGGGAGAACGGCAACGAGGCCGAGTGGGTGGTCGACCGCGCGAGTGACACGACCATCTACACCTATCGATACACCGCCGAACACGTCGACACGGTGGATGCGTACGCCAGCAAGCTCCGGGACCGGTTCGCGTTCGAACTCGGCGAGCTGCCGGCGGGCCAGCGCGATATCGTGGAGACGGCTATCGAAGATGGAGCGTACCTCGTAGAGCCAGACGACGAACTCCCGTCGGCGTTCCGTGAACTCACAGACGAGTTCCGTGGTCGTGAACAGGTCCGCGCACTCGACGAGACGCCCGAGGACGGCCTGAACGGGGACTACCTCGTCAGGTACGATGGCACGGTCTACTGGACGAGGCTCGGAATTGCACCCGACGCACTCGAGGCGGCGAGTGACTCGACGAGTGAGTGAACGCAGCGCTGCTCAGGCCAGTGGTTCGTCGGGCCGCGGGAGGTCGTAGGTGTCCCGAACCGTCTCCGCGAGCAGTCCGTCTTTCGCCAGCGCGATGTAGATGACCACGAACTCGCCGCCGGCAGGCCGCAGGACGAAGACCTCACGGTCGCCCGGTTCCTCGTTCTCGTTCACCCGCTCTACGAGGGGCTCGATTGGCCGCCGGCCCGAGACGAACTCGTCGTACAGGTCGCCCGCACCCTGTGGCTCGCCGAACACGTAGAGCACGCCGTTGACCGCGCCGTCGGTGTCGCGGGTGACCTGCGAGGCCATCGCCTCGCCCTGTGCCCGGGCGTTCTCCCAGGCGTCCTGGGCGGCCTCGAACAGGTTCGTCACGCCGTCAGCACTGGCGTAGAGCGTGCGCTTCTCGACGGCGAGTGATTCCACGGTGGGGTCCTCGGTGGCCCACGAAAGCTCGGCTTCGACGACGTAGCCAGGGCGCAGCCCCGAGACGGTCTCGTCGAGGTCGCCGTGGCCGGTGTGGGCCACGTCGACAAGTTCGTACGCCTCCTCGGTCGGCTCGGCCGGGTCGTCGGGGAGCGAGACGAAGGTCCAGACGTCCTCGTCCCGCGGGTTGGCGAGCACCCGGAAGCGGCCGCGTGTGGTGGACATACGCGATTCGTTGTGTGTCACGACGGGTAAGCGTCGCGTTCGAGTGCGGCGAAGATGCAGAGGTCGGTGCTGGTGACCGGTCACTCCTCGGCGTCGCAGGCTACCGCCTCGAACCCCAGTGCCACTGCAGTCGGCGAGTCCTCGTCGGCGTCGACCGTCGCCGAGTCGGGAACCGACCAGTCGAAGCGGACGGTCTGGACGCTGTCAGCTGCCATGCACGACCCTTCCACGGCCGGGTCGCCGCCGACGCGGACCGTGCCCGCGGCGACGGCGGTCAGGACCTCACCGAGCGTCCCCTCGACCAGGACGGTCTCGGTCGGGCCGTCGGCGTCGAGCGCCCCGGTGTGAACGACCGCCGCCTGGGCAGCGTCGAGCATCGCAGTCGTCTCGGCTCCGTCGGGGTCGCCCCGCCCAGCCAGCGGGAACTGGCCCGGCGGCGGGCGGGCGATGCCGAAGTCGGTCTGGAGCGGGACGACCGAGATGTCGATTGGGACCGCCACGCCCTCGCTCTCGGCATCGAGCGTCGACTGCCCGCACGGTCGGCCTCGCATGACCGCCAGTCCGGGTTCGCCGGTGAGCAACAGGTCGAACGCCACCGACCCCTCGTCGCCTGGCGCGGCGTCGGTCAGGTCGACGACCGGGCCGGCACCCCCACAGCCGAACGCCTCGCTCGCGGGTGCGAACTGTGCCTCGAAACACGTCTCGACCGCGGTCGCGCCGAGGCCCGGCGTCGCCGCGTCGAGCTCCTCGCGGGTCAGGATGTCCCCCTGCTGTCCGTGCTCAGCGCTGCCGGGGTGGGCGTCGACCCCGACCCCGTTGTAGGTCGCCTGCCAGGCGATTCGAAGCGATGGCTCCGCGGCGTGCACCGTCGGTGCTCGACTGTACTCCCCCGGTTGCGCGCTGGCGCTGGCAGAACCGCTCGCCACTCCGATGCCGATGCCGGCACCGAGGAGCCCGAGTACCTGCCGTCGCCGTCGTTGGTACGTGGTCATGATCTGTCCCCTCTCCCCAGGACATGCTGACATACGCCATGCTCGCTCTTAGCAGAGGGCCATGTCCCTCACCGGGACGATACGAGGGTCTAACACGAAATCGTGAGCTGCCGACCCGTCAGCACGGGTCGCGGCTCAGTCGAGTGCCGTTTCGGTGGTCGCGGTCCACGCCGCCGGGTCGTGGAGTCGGTTCGTCCACCAGTCGTCGGTGCGGACCTCGACGGTGTTGCGGAAGGTCTGGCCCGCCGCACAGGGACTGGTGTTCAGGGTCACCAGCAGCTCCCAGGTCTGCTTCGGTTCGACGGTCCCGAGGTGCCAGATACCGGTCCGGGGGTCGTACGTCTGGTCGTAGGTCAGGCCGCCGCCGGCATCGCCCTTCGAGAAGTCGTTGAGCATCGACGTCGTGGGCCCTTTCCGAACGCGGATCGCCTCCACGTCGAGCCAGTCGTAGGGGTCGAGCAGGCAGTTCCCGTAGCCGGCGATGGTGGTCCGCTGGCTCGCCGGTCCGACCTCGCGTTTCGGGACGACCCGGACGTTCCGTGCCGTCGCGGGCCCGTCGTTCCGGACGCGGACGATGTAGACCAGCCGGTTCGAGCTCATCATGTACGAGCGCGTCGTCACCGAGAGCGCCGGTCTGGTCGCGGTGGGGCAGGGGACGGCCGTGAACCGGAGGTCGAAGCGCACCCCATCGCCGGCCGCCACCGAGGCGGTCTCGGGCAGTCGCCACGTGAGCCGGACGTGTGGGACCGCGGCGTCGTTCGTGCAGTCCAGCGTGTCCGTCGAGAGGTCACCATCGAGGGGAACCGGTCGGTCCCCGACCGCGGCCAGCACCTCGCGGAGCGTGCCCTCGGCGAGGACGACCGTCGTCATCTCTCCGACGCCGGTGTGGCCGGTCTGGACCAGCATCGCGGTGACGGCGTCGGCCATCGCCGTGGTCGCTGCCGGCGTCGCCGTGGGTGTGGGTTCCCCCGTTTCGTTCCCAGCAGTCGCCTGGGGCTGTTGCGCGCCGTCCGAGAGGAGCCTGCCGGTCACGCCGACGATGCCGTCTCTCCGGACCGGCTGGACGAACAGGTCCAGCTGGCCCTCGTCCCCGGGCTGGATACCCGTCAGGTCCATCAGGGGCTGGTTCCCGCTGGCACCGTAGAGCGCGTCGATGTCGAGGAACTGCTCACGGAAGGCGGTGTCCAGGGTTCGTGCAGAGAACATCGGGAACCGGTCACGGTACTGTGCCCGAGACCACAGGGGAGCCTGCTTTCCCGTCCGGTCGGCTGGATAGGCGTCGACGACGCGGCCGTTGAACCGCTCCTCCCAGGCGACGAGCAACCGGAACTCCCCGCTATCTTCCTCCTCGGGTGCTTCGAGCCCCGCGATGAGGTTGGTCCCCGGTGCTTCGCCGTCGTGGGCGACAGGAGCCGCCTGGCCGGTGCCACCCAGTGTGCCGACTGCGAGGCCACCACCCACCAGCCGGAGCAGTTGTCGCCGTGTCAGATGCTGTCTTCTCATGGTATCGTCGTCCCAGTCTCCCCGCGCCCCCACGCCGCCATCGTATCGAGTTGACTACACGTCTCGCGGGGCTGTTTCAGGGTCGAGTGCGTCTAGGCCAGCATCGGTTATAATATAGACTCCCCGACACTTACGCGCAGGGAGTAACCGGTGCGTCAGGGCCACTCCGACGGAATCGGTTCTTTGAAAACCTGTTCCACCGTTGTTTCGACGATGACCATCCCGACGTTCGTAATCGGCATCGCGGGCGGGACGGGGGCAGGCAAGACGACTGTCGCCCGCGAAGTCGCCGACACGGTAGGCGAGGCCGTGACACGAATCCCACTCGACAACTACTACCAGGACAACTCCGACCTCGAGATGGCCGAGCGAGAGGCGCTCAACTACGACCATCCCGACGCGTTCGAGTGGGAACTGCTCATCGAACAGCTCGACTCGCTGTTGATGGGCCAACCCATCGAGATGCCCCAGTACGATTTCTCGATCCACAACCGCAAGGACGAGACGGTGACCGTCGAGCCATCCACCGTCATCGTCGTCGAGGGAATCTTCGCGCTCTACGACGACGCCATCACCGACATGTGCGACCTTCGGGTGTACGTCGAAACCGACGCCGACGTGCGCATCCTCCGGCGCATCCGTCGCGACGTCATCGAGCGCGAGCGCGAACTCGCCGGCGTCATCGACCAGTACCTCTCGACGGTCAAACCGATGCACGAGCAGTTCGTCGAGCCGACCAAGAAGAATGCGGACGTCATCATCCCCGAGGGCGCGAACCAGATGGCCGTCGACCTGCTGACCGAGAAGGTCGAAGCCGAGACCGATACGGCTGCCGCCGACCCCGAAAACGGTCGGTCGTGGGAACGGGCAGTCCACGACGACCGTACCACCGTCGAACCGACGGAACAGCCGGTCGAGGACGCCGATTCCCGGTCGACGCGTTGACGGGAGAAACAGGCAATTTTTATACGCGTGGGGGGCCGTACATTGTTCACATGAGCACTGGAAACGAAGCTGACGCCACCGAACTTCGGCGTCCCGAGGAGGTCGAAGACGGCTTCCTCGCCCGGAACTCGTGGCTCAAGCCCTTCGCCCTCGTCGAAGTGATATTCCTGGTCATGCTGCTCCTGCTCGACATCGCGAACGACATGTTCTCGTGGATGCGAGGCGGCTTCAGTCAGGCGATCTTCGGGATGATCCTGTCCCTGTTCGTCCTGGCACTCACCGCCGCCGTCATCGTGCTGATTATCAGTGCGTACCGGTACGTCACCGAACAGTAACGCCACGCAACCGCCCTGATTTCTCCGATTCCCATTCCAGCGTCGCGACGACCGTCGCTCGCGACCACGCGTCTCGTCACGCCAGCCCAGCCAGCAGGTTCCCGACACCGTACGCGACCGAGGCGGCGAGCATCCCGACCACCAGCATCTCCGAGCCGTTGACCAGCCAGGACCGGTTGGTGACGAGACTCCGACTTGCCCCGACGACGAAGAACGCAACCGCCGTCACGAGGATGGAGAGCTCGAACAGCAGCCCTGTGTCGAGGATGTAGGGAAGGAGTGGGGTCCACCCGGCGACGACGAACGCGAGGAACGTCGTCAGCGCGGTCCGGCCCGGGGTCTTCCCGTCCTCGACGTGCTCCGTCCCGGACGCCTCCGCGTAGTCGAGTTCCGAGCGCCGACTCAGGAAGTTGCTCATGCCCATCGAGAACCCGTCGGCGAACAGGTTCGCCATCCCGAGGATGAGAACGATACCGGGGTCGAGGGCAGCGCCTGCGACGCCAGAGACGACTGCGAACGTCGTCACGATACCGTCGTTGGCCCCGTAGATGACCTCAGCGATGTACTGGCCTGAATCTTCGACCTCGTCCCCCAGCAGTTCCCGAAGCATCCTCGGCTACTACTCCTGCGGTGACCATAAGATGCAGCAGCTGGCGACTCTGCTATCGCAGATGCGCACCTCTGTTCGAGCATGGAATCCGTTCTCGTCGCCATCGACGGGTCGCCGTTGGCAGACCGTGCGCTCGAATACGCGCTCGACCGCTACCCCGACGTGGCCATCACGGTCCTCCACGTGGTCGACCCCGTCGAGGCGGTGTACGTCGCCGAGGCGAAAGGTCCCAGTGAGGGTCGCTCGTACGTCCAGGCCGCCAGGGAACACGGTGAAGAACTGTGTGCCAGGGCCCGCGCGCTCGCGGCAGACCGGGGCATCGAGGTGACCATCGCGCTCGAAACCGGGAACCCCGCGCGCGAGATACTGCGCTCCGTCGAGGCCAACGACGTGGACGCGATCGTCATGGGCAGTCACGGCCGCTCCGGTCTCTCGCGAGTGTTCCTGGGAAGCGTCGCGGAGACGGTGCTGAGACGGTCGCCGGTCCCCGTGACGGTCGTCCGTTGAGGCTGGAGTGCCGCGCCCGGTCGTGGCCCGGTGTACTCAGTCCGTGCTCGGGGCGTCGTCCACGAGGACGACTGCTTCACCCGTGATGACAAGCTCCTCGTCGGTGTCGAACACGTCCGTCCGGAGGCGATAGCGGTCCTCGCCCACCCGGTCGATGACCTCACACACCGCGGTCACGCGGTCGCCGAGTTCGACCGGCCCGCGGAACGTCAGGTTCTGGCTCAGGTAGATGACCAGCCCGGGCAGGCGCGCGAGGGCCGCACTGATGACGCTCGAGGCGAGCGCGCCGTGGACGATTCGACCACCGAAGCGGGTCCTGGCCGCGTACTCGTCGTCCAGATGCAGTGGGTTCGTATCGCCACTCAGCGCGGCGAACTCCTCGACCTCCGTCTCGGTCAGGATCTGGGAGAACCGCACCACGTCGCCGACGCTCAGGCCCTGGTCGTCCCGGTCCTCATAGCTCGTCGACCAGTCCTCCTCCACCTCGACGACCGGTTCGTACTGGAAGCGCGGCAGGTAGTACGATAGCTCCGTCACGGAGAGCACGCCCACGAGCGCTTCGCCCTCCGTGACGACCAGCTGGTCGATGCCTTCCTCACGAAGCAGGTCCGCGGCGTACTCGACCGACCGCGATGCGGGGACCGTGACCACCGGCGACGACATGATGTCCGCCGCGGTCTTCGTCGTGGTGTCCGTGTCCGACGCGACGAGGGCAACCACGTCGCTCTTCGTGACGATGCCAACCGGGTCGCCCCCGCTCGTCACCACCAGCGAACCAACGCCAGCGTCCCTGAGTCGCGCCGCACATGCCCGCACGGTCGCCTCCGACGAGATGGACTCGACGGTCTGTTGCATCACGTCCCTGACCAGGGTCTTGATACGCATACGCGAGTTTACTCTCGGTAAGATGATAGTTCTGCCGACCGGATAACCACCGGACCTAGCCCGTCCAGGCCACCCATTACCACTCATGGTTACCAACGATGATGGCCGACTCGAAACGTTCGAACAGAGGCGGGTCGCCCCACTAGCGACATCCTGTCAGGATACCGTGCAACGGGCAGCCCCCGAAATCAGGCTGCCTTCACTCGCTATGGCACCACCGGTCGCACCCCGCCTCGACGCCAGACGTGCTCGTCACGCGCCCAAGCACACATTCTTTCGACGCCCATCAGGGAGCCTGTGCCAGCCGAGGCGTTACGGTATCTGAACGCGGTTCTGGTTGTACGTCGTCGTCTTCCGGACCGCGGAGACCTCGTACGAACCGTCGAACGGTTCGGGGGAGACGTCTGCTGGCACACTGCCGCGCGAGATGCCGCCCATGTAGAAGCCGTCGAACTCCTCCCGGTCCTTGTAGATGTAGACCGGCGTGCCCGGCTCGACAGGCCGTTCGAGCGGGACGACGGTCCGGTCGTGTGTGTCCACGTTCGTGAGTTTGAGACGCGACGCCGCCTCGATGCGGTTCCCGGACTCGATCTCCAGCCGGCAAAAGCGCCTGTCGTCGGTCAACGACGCGGAGACGACCGGCGCGTTCTCCCTCGCGTCCGCCAGCCAGGACGGGTCCGGGACGGAGGTCTCGCCGACCCCCTCCACGGTGTACTCGCTCGTGACGCGCAGTTCGTCGCCGGTCGGCTCGCTCGCCTGGTAGGTCGCCTCCAGCGCCCGTATCACGCCGTCCTCGGTGACCTCCAGCCAGGCCGAATCGAGTCCGAGGAGCTCCCCGTCGAGGTGCCCGGGCGAGGTCGCACCCTCCTCGAAGCCGGTCGCCGCTACCCGCCACACAGCCGGCGAGTCGGCGACGAGTTCGGGCGCGCCCCACGAGAACACCTCGAGGAGCGCCTTCACCTCGACCGCCCAGGTGACGTTGGCGATGTCGAAGCCCTCGGCGTCCTCGCCGTAGGTCACCCGGTCGTCCATGTCCTCGCGCCAGAACGCCTCGGAGCCGTCGCGGTAGATGGTCACCTCACCGCTGCCCCCGCGCCGGGTCCACCGGCCGAGGGCCGACCCACTGTCCACGTCGTACTCCTTTTGCCACATGACCTCGGTGTTCGTGACATCGAACTTGGTCCACGCCGCCCGGAAACTCGATTGCAGGAGGGTCCGGACGTGCCCGGAGAACAGCAGCGGTGTCGCGCCGTCCTCGGAGAGCCCCATCGGATAGGCCGCCTGCGCTGAGTCGGCCGTCGTGGACTCCGCTTGCGTCTCGGTCGCCGTCTCGCTTCCTGTCGCCGTTGTCGTCGCCCCGCCGGTGGCGGTCTGCTGTCCGGTTCCCGTCCCACCGCCTTCGCTCAGCCGAAGACAGCCAGAGACCGAAAATAGAGAGCCGCCAAGCAGGGAGATCACACCTCTGCGTTTCATCGTGTCGACCAACCGGTCGGTCTCTAATAAATCATTTCGCCGACTGGATGGGCGCGCAACCGACCTGCAGACGTCGCGAGACAGCCGTCGGAAACAGATTCAGAGCGCCCAGTCAGTGATTTACCCGCTCACGAGTGCCGAGCACACAAGGTGCTCGGCGGGATAGTTCGCGGGAAAAGTAAGCCGGTGGAGGGAGTGTGAACCACGGTCACTTCGTTCCCTGATTCAAATCCCTCGCGAGGCTCTTCAGTCTCACTTCGTTCGACAGAAAGAGCCGGTGGAGGGATTTGAACCCTCGACCTATTCCTTACGAAGGAATCGCTCTAGCCAGTCTGAGCTACACCGGCGCAGGCTTGCACTCGTCCGGCACCGTCCTCCGGCGCTCGAACGCATCTTCACGTACTGCGATGATACCAATAAGGGTTGCGAATCGGTTCGACAATCAGGCCCGCGTCAGGCGAACGTCCAGACAGACGTTGTCCTCGTGTGGCGCATACGACCGGACGGTCTGGCGGGTCTCGACGGTGACCTCGTACTCGGGCTCTGCGGCCTCGCGGATGGCGCGCTCGCCCGGCCCGAAGCGGTCATCCTCGTGCTGGATGTCGTAGAAGTGGAGGACGCAGTCGTCGCCGGCGAGCGCGACCGCGGTGTCGACGAACTCGTTCGCGCTGTGGGGGAGGTTCATCAGGACGCGGTCGGCCCAGCCCTCGTAGTCCGCAGCCACGTCGCGCACGTCCCCGTGGACCGCAGTGACGCGGTCCGTGACGCCGTTTCGCTCGGCGTTCTCGCGCAGGTACTCGACGGCGCGCTCGTTCAGGTCGACCGCGACCACATCGGCCCCGCGCTTGGCGGCCGGGATGGCGAACGGGCCGACGCCCGCGAACATGTCGAAGACGTGCTCGCCGGGCTGGACCTGCTCGACGACGCGGTGGCGCTCGGTGGCCAGCCGGGGCGAGAAGTACACGTCGGCGATGTCCAGCGCGAAGCCACAGCCGTACTCGCGGTGGACGGTCTCCGTGTCGTCGCCGACGAGCACGTCCCAGTCTCGCACCCGCAGCTCGCCCTTGATCTCGGAGGCGCGGTTCACCACCGTCGAGAGCGGAAGGTCCGACGCGACGATTGCGTCTGCGATCTCCATCGCTCGCTCGGGGTCGTCCTCGTCGATGATGGCGATGTCGCCGAGCCGTTCGAGACTCGGGTCGAAACCGAGGATGTCCGCAGGGGTCGTCGGCGTCCGCCGAGTCGAGGTGTCGTGGTCGACGACGTCGTACTCCGGCGGGACCGACTCCCGGTCCACCACCGGAATGTACACCCAGTCGTCGCCCGCCGATATCTCGTACTCCTCCGAGAGGAGGCCCGCCTCGGCGAGTGCCTGGCGCGTCTCCTCGCCGGCGGATCGCTCCACTCGCACGCAGGGGACGTTCATATCGTGTGCGAACCGTGCAGGCGTCCTAACGCTGACGCTTCGGACCGGTTCTCGCCTCGCGCGCGAGGTCGAAACGTTATAGCCCGTGATGGCGCTACGGACGGTATGCTCACCTTCATCGGCCTCGGCCTGTACGACGAGCGCTCCATCACTGTCGAGGGAGCCGAGCGGCTCCAGGCCGCCGACCGTGCCTTCGCGGAGTTCTACACGAGCAATCTCATCGGCGCGGAAGTCGAAGACCTCGAAGCCTACCACGATATCGACATCGAGGTTCGAGACCGCCCGGGCGTCGAACAGCACCCCGACGACATCCTCGATGCCGCCGAGTCCGGAGACGTGGCGTTCCTGACCGCCGGGGACACGATGATATCCACGACCCACGTCGACCTCCGGCTGCGCGCCCAGGAGCGCGGCATCGACACCCGAATCATCCACGGAACGACCGCCCAGACCGCCACCAGCTCGCTCACCGGCCTGCAGAACTACCGTTTCGGGAAGGCGACCACGCTCCCCTTCGAGTACGCCCACGGCGGCGACGACGTGCCCGAGAGCGTCCGCCGCACCATCGACACCAACCGCGAGCAGGGCCTGCACACCGTGGTCTACCTCGACATCAAGGTCGGCCGCGGCCCCGACGGCGACGACCCCGACCACGAGGAGTACATGACCGCCGACTACGCCGCGAACCTCCTCGCCGAGTACTACCCCGACACCCTCGGCGTGGTCGTCGCCCGCGCCGGCAGCCCCGAGCCACTCGTCGCCGCGGACAGCCTCTCCGCGCTGGCCGACCGCGAGTTCGGCGACCCACTCCACCTCCTCGTGATTCCCGGCGACCTGCACCTCATCGAAGCCGACGCGTTGCGCGACCTCGCGGGTGCTCCAGAAGAGTTACTCGAGACAGCGTAGAGACGGCCTTATCGGACGACCAGCAGATCCAGCCCGTTTGGGTGACCCGCCGGGTCGACGTCTTCGACCGTTCGTGGTCCAGCCATCTCGTCAAGTTCATCGACCGTGTATCGGAAATTCACGGTCTGGAACTTCGGCTTGTAATTGGTTCCCCGGTAGTACGTGATCCAGGCTTCGCCATCCGAGGCGAGCACCCGGTCGAGACTGCCGAGGAACTCCTTCGCCTGTTCCCGTGGCAGGTGCGTCAGCACGCTCTGACTCCAGAGGAGGTCTACCTCGCTGGTATCCCGGAAGCTGAGGCCGTCGTTCCGCCAGATACGACCTGCGCGTTCCGGGTCGATACCGTTCTGTTCGAGCCGCGCCCGCCCTGCGTTCAATGCCCGTTCAGAGATGTCGCAACCGTAGTAGTTTCCGGGCTCGAGATACTCCAACAGTGGAAGTCCTGCCCGGAAGACACCACATCCGACGTCCAGCACGGTGTCTTCGGGCTGCACACCGATTCGGTCGAACAGTTGCGTGGTCTGCCATTCGAGTGTTTGCTCCCACGTTTCGAGTGGCCCGACCAGCGACCGTGGGTCTCGCCCTCGCTTCGTGTGGCGCAGGTAATAATCGGTATAATCCTCGGACTGCGCCCGGTCGTAATGGCTTCGACACCACTTCCACAGGAGGCCCATCGTTTGCGTTGGGTTCCGAATGCGCTCACCCACGTCGATGGGCACGGCACTACTACTCATCGACGAACCGACCTCGTACTGGAATCAAATTTTCGAATGGACATCGGAACACGAACCACGGTACACCGACTCGGACGATAGTTGCTCGGCTGGACTCAGTTCTCGATACGAGCTGTGAGTCACAGCGCTGTCGCTGGGTGGTGTCGCGTCCGAAAGAAAGCGAAGTCAGGGACCGGACGAAGTCCGGGTAGGTAGCGTTCAGTTCTGGCGGCGGACCGCGAGCAGTGCCGCAGCGACGAGCGCGACCAGCGCGACGCCGATGCCGAAGCCGGGCTGTCCGCTCTGGGGCGAGTCCGGCTCGGCCGTCGTGGTGGTGGGCGGCTGCGTCGTGGTCGGCGGCGTGGTCGTGGTGGTGGGCGGCTGCGTCGTGGTCGGTGGCGTCGTCGTAGTCGTCGTATCCGGTTCGATGATCTCCAGCTCGCCGGTCGCGTTCGAGTCACCGACGTACACGCCGTGCGTGTAGGTGCCGGGCTCGGCATCCGCGGTGACCTCGAACTCGACGGTCTGCGTGTCGCCGGCCGCGACGGTCACCTGCCTGGATTCGACCACGTCACCGTCGAAGCGGAACTCGACGGTCGCGGTGCCTTCGGTGCCACCGGTGTTCGAGACGGTCGCGGCGACGGTGAGGTTCTCACCCTGTGTGACCGTGCTCGGTGCGTCGAACGACGAGACGCCAATGTCGGCGACGCCAACGGTCTGGCCCTCGACGCTGTCGAGCTGTTTCGCGCTGTTGTGGGCTGTCGCGGTGAAGTTGGTGCCCGCGGGCACGTCGCTGAAGTCGAGGTCAAGGGACCACGTCCCGTTGGGGCCGACGGTCGCCTTCCCCGTCTCCAGGAACGGCTCGAGCGGGTCGTCGCTGTTCACGCGGACCTGCACCGTGGACCCGGGTGCGAGCGTGCTCGTCCCGGAGATGGTCTGGTTCGCGGCAGCGGCCACACTGAGTTCGCGGTTCGCATCGGTGTCGAAGCTGACCTCGCGGTTCGCGAGCTCGAACTCCGCGGTGACCGACTGGTCCGCGGACGCCAGGGTCCCGCTTTCGAGGACCGTGACGTTGGCCTCGAAGCGGTCACCGGCCTCGGTCGCGACCCAGTTGCCCGACCGGTTCGCCTCGAGGCTCTCCGTGGGCGTGACGAGGTAGTACGTGTCGTTCGCCCCGTCGGCGACGACCGTCGTGTTGTCCGGACCGAGGTCGATCTGCTTGCGCATGCGGTTCTTGTCCGGGTTCGTCTGGGTGACCGTGAGCGATAGTTCGCCACCGGTGAGGGCGAAGAACCGCTCGGTGACGGAGCCACCGTTCTGGACCGCGATGGCACCATCGAGACCCTCGGCGTCGAGCTCGTGGACCAGCACGTCACCCGAGGCGATGGTATCGTCACGGGTCAGCGTGCCCTCGGCGACCGCGTCCCGGACGTCCGACGCCGACTGCAGGGTGGTCCCCTGCGGCGCGGTCCAGACGTTCAGGGCGTTCGTATCGCGCTGTCGGATGGTGAGCGTCCCGACGTCCTGGGCGTTGCCTGCCGGGTCGGTCCCGGCGTGCGAGGTGATGGTGTAATCGCCGGTGTCGATGAGCGACGGGAGCTGGGTCTGGTTCTCCCCGGCGACGATGGAAGCCGAGTCCTCGCTGTCCAGCGCGCTGTAGGCCGCGTCGCCGTGGCCAGTGGCGTTCCCCATCGCGTACGTGTTCACGAGGAGCGTCACGGTGCCGTCGTCGTCACCGTCGGTGACGCTGACGTTGGCCGTGTAGCCCGCGTCCGGGCTGCCGACCTGCACGATTCCCTGGCTCGTTCCGACGACGTCGAGCTCGACCGCTGCCACGTCACCGCGCTGTTCGATGATGACGGTGTCGACGACCTGCACGTTCCCCGCGGCAGCCTGGACGACGCTCACGTCTACGGAGGCCGTGTCGCCGGTGTCCACGACGGTGAACGTGAACGTGTAGTTCCCGGGGTCGATACCGTCGAAGTCCGCCGCGAGCACGTTCTCCGTGGTACCGTTGGTGAACTTCACGGCGTCGTTCTCGGGGTCGTCGTCCGTGTCGACGAGCGTCCCCGTGCCTCCGAGGACGCTCTGGACCTGCGACGCGGTGAGGCCGGACGCAGAGACCGTGTAGTCGTAGCCGACGCGGTTCGAGTCGAGGGTGAACGACGTCTGGGCGGCGTCACCGTCGTTCTCGACGGTCACCGCGTCAGATTCCGCGCTGTACGTCTGGTTCGATATCTCGAACGTGATGTTCTTCGAGTAGTCCCCGACCGCGACGACGCGGTAGGTGTCGGTCTGGAGTCCCGACGTGTCGACGGAGATGCTTCCGTCCGCGTCCGTCACGATCTGGGTCTCGAATTTCCAGCCGTTGTCCGTCTGGCGATGCAACTCGACGGTGTCCGACGATGCGAAGACCGTATCGTTGACGAGGACCTGGCCGGCCCAGTATCGCTGGCCGTCCTCGAGGTCATCGGCGGCCACAGCACTGCCGGAGAACGCGACGACACCCGCGAAGACGGACGTGACCAGCAGCGTCGCCAGCAGGATGCTGCGAACCTTGTCTATGTTTCCTGTCATACTTGGTGGAGTAGGGCGGCGGCAACTCCTTTTGGGCACGTCAGCTGGAGGGCCTACTCGGCGCTGCCACCATGGGTAGGGGCACAGCGAAAACTATCGGACGTGTATAATAAACTTCTTGTGGTAACTAAAATTTGATATTTAGTTTGTTAGTCCTCAACAGCCATCCCGTTGCCTCGACCGGGGAGCGGACCAACGAGTAAACGCAGCTGTACGATGCCTGGCGGGACAGAATCAGCACGGGACCCGGCGTAGCCACTGTGTCTCGTAGCGTCCGAAAGAAAGCGAAGTCAAGGACCGGACGAAGTCCGGTTAGTTAGCGTTTAGTTCTGACGGCGGACTGCGAGCAGTGCCGCAGCGACGAGCGCGACGAGCGCGACGCCGATGCCGAAGCCGGGCTGGCCGTCACTGTCAGGCTCAGCCGTGGTGTCGGGTGCGTCAGTTTCCGTCGGGGTGGCGGTGGCCGTCGCGGTCGCGGTCGGGGTTGCCGTCGCGGTCGCGGTTGCCGTCGCCGTTGCGGTTGCGGTGTCCGTTGCCGGGGCAGTGACCTCGAGCTCCGCGGTGGAGTTCATGTCACCGACGTACACGCCGTGCGTGTACGTGCCGGGTTCGACGTCAGCCGGGAGGCTGAACTCAACGGACTCGGTTGCGCCAGCAGCGACGGTGACCTCTTCGGAGGCCACGGTGTCACCGTCGAAGCGGAATTCGACGGTCGCCGTGCCGGATGCGCCACCGGAGTTCGAGATCTCCGCGGTGACGGTGACAGTCTCGCCCTGCTCGACCGAGCTCGGCGCGTCGAGGGACGCGATGCTCAGGGAAGCAGCGCCAGTGACCTGGCCGTCTGCGGAGGCGATCTGCGCGCTACCGTCCTGGACGTCGCGGACGGACACGGAGAAGTTCGTGCCCTGCGGGACGTCACTGAAGTCGAGGGACGTGGACCACGTGCCGTCCTCCATGACCGTTGCGGAGCCGGTCTTCAGGAACGGCGTGGCGGTGTCCTCGCTGTTGACGCGGACGTTGAGCTTGGAGCCCGGTGCGAGCGTGCTCGTACCGGAGATGCTACTGTTCTCGGCGGACTCGACAGTGACGTCGCCGTTCGCGTCAGCGTCGATGGTGACCGTGCGCTGGGAGAGCTCCCAGTTCGCATTGACACTCTCGTCGCTCGAGGCGAGCGCCTTGGGGGTCGCGTCAGCGTCGACCGTGAACGTAGCCTTGTACTTGTCACCAGCGCTGGCTGCGACGTAGTCGCCGGAGCCACCGCGCTGACCCGCGACGTTCGCGGTGTCGGTGACGAGGTAGTAGGTGTCGTTGTCGGCGTCAGCGATGACGTCCGTGTTCGAGGCGTTGATTCCGAGAACCTTCGCCTGGCGGTTCTGCGACGGGTTGGTCTGCTCGACCTTCAGAGTGACCTTGCTACCGAGCGCGTTGAAGAACTTCGCGGTGGTGTCTGCGCCACTCTGGTTCGCGATGTAACCTTCCAGACCGGAGGCGTCGAGCTCGTGAACGAGCACGTCCTCTGCGGCGATCCGGGAGTCCTGCGTGACTGCACCGGACTCGACGCCGGCGAGGATGTCAGAGACGCTGGACACGCTGGTGCCCTTCGGGGCCGTCCAGGTGCTCAGGTCGTTCGTGCTACGCTCGGTGATGCTGAGCGTTGCGACGTCCTGCGCGTCAGCGCTGGTGCTGGAACCTGCTGCGACGGTGACCTCGTACTGGCCCTCGTCGATGAGGTTACCCTCGAGGTTGGTCTCGTTGTTCCAGGTGATGCTGTCCTCGCTGCCGGCGACGTCGTACGCGTCGACCGTAGCGTTACCCATCTGGTAGGTGTTGATGAGGAGCGTGACTTCGCCGTCACCGTCACCGTCGGTGACCGTACCGTTCGCCGTGTAGCCAGCGTCGGACGAACCGACGGAGACTGCGGCGGAGCTGGTTGCGGTCAGGTCGATGGTGATGGAGGCGACGTCGCCGAGCTCATCGGAGATGATGGTGTTCGGGAGGTCAGCCTGGCCGGTCTCCTCGGGGTTGACCGTCACGTCGACGGAAGCCGTCTCGCCGGTGTCGACGACTTCGAAGTCGAACGTGTAGTTACCAGCGTCGACGTTGCTGAAGTTAGCCGTCACGGTCGAGGAAGTGGAGCCTTTGAGCTCGGTTCCGTTGAAGATGTTGGAAACCTCGGAGTCGCTCAGGCCGTCCGCACTGACCGTGTAGTTGTAGTTCGCACGGTTGGACTCGACGGTGAAGTTCAGGTTGTTGCCAGTCTTGACGGAGCTGGAAGCGGCCGAGGCAGAGAAGCTCTGCTCGGAGACGCTGAAGTTAATCGTGGTCGAGCCGTCCGTGACGCGGTAGTCACCGGTCGACAGGTCCGTCGTGTCGATGGTGAAGCCGGACGTGCTGTTCGTGACAACTTCACTCACGAATGTGCCGTCAGCTTCCTGCAGTTCGATCGTACTATCCGCCGCGAATGCCGTGTTGTCCGCCTCGATGGTCTGGCCCGCCCAGAAGCGGTCGCCATCATTGAGGGGACTCGCAGCCGCGCTGCCGGAGAACGCGATGACGCCCGCGAATACGGACGTGACCATCAGCGCCGCCAGCAGAATGCCGCGTGCCTTGTCTTTGTTTCCTGTCATAGGTTGTATTGTAGGTTCGTTTCGGCGGCGACATCACCTTTCACGCCTGATGCCTGTGGGGGGCGACCAGGTGTACTCGGTACTGTCACCATGGGTAGGGGTACAACAGAAACGCACGGACCATTGTTATAAATGCTTTGTGGTGAAGCACCCGTGGTGCGAACACGTCTCACACCCCCACTACCCCGTATTCTGGAGGTTTTCCGGTGCCGCGATGAAATCGTAGCCGCCAGCAGAAAGTACTTAAAGTAATCCGGGGTTCGGCCTCACAGATGCCGGAGAGAACGGCAGTATACGGCCGTTATCGGCCGATTGACTCAGTGTCGAGTTATCACTCGCGTTCGAGGAGTTCGACCTCGTGGCCGTCGTTGGTCCGGGTGAACGCGTACATGTCGTCACAGCTCGCGGGGTCGCGGTAGTCCTCGGCGTCGCGCAAGACGAGGTCGTCCCAGGCGTCGTCCAGGTCGTCGACGCGCACGCAGACGTGGCCCCAGGAGTCGCCCTGGTCGTAGGAGCGACCGTCGTAGTTGTAGGTCAGCTCCATCGACATCGCTTCCTCGGGGGCGTCCTCGGGCTTCATGAAGTAGAGCGCGAACGTGTCGAGTTCGGAGCGCCGGACGAGATCGTAGTCGAGCTTGCGGGTCCACCAGCCGATGGCAGCGTCGGCGTCCTCGACGCGGACCATGGTGTGGTCGAGGCTCCACTTCGCGCCGTGGTCGCGCTCGACGATCTCGACCTCGTGGCCGTCGGGGTCCTTCACGAAGGCGTAGGAGCCGCCACAGGAGTCAGGGTCGCGGTAGTCCTCGACGCCCTGGGTCATGAGTTCGTCGTAGGCGTCGTACACGTCCTCGACGCGGACCGCGATGTGGCCCCACGCGTCGCCCATCTCGTACGTGCGGTCGTCGTGGTTGTAGGTGAGTTCGAGCATCGCGCCCTCGTCGTGCATGTCCTCGGGTCCGAGGTAGACGTTGGTGAAGGTGTCGGCCTCCCAGCGACCCTTCTCCTCGTAGTCCAAGTGTGTCTGGTACCATTCGAGCGAGGCCTCCAGGTCTTCGACTCGCAGCATCGTGTGGTCGAGCGTCGCTGACATGGGCGGCGATATGCCGAGAAGCCTGATAGGGATACCGGAACGGGAAGTCTGCGTGGGTGGAAGACGAGGACTGGCTTCTGGATTCCACGCGTGCGCGATGAGTTATTTATCGGCTTCGCGTCGAACCAGCGGCCAGTACACCCACCACGCGAGGACGATGGCAACCAGTCCGCCGACCGGAATCGCGGTCTGGTTCGGGCGCGCAAGGAACCCGAAGGCGAGCCTGAAGCTCGTGATGCCAGAGAGCGCGAGCAGGCCACCGGTCAGGCGCGGGTCCTCGTGACCGGTCGCCGCCGCGACCAGTGCTGCCGCGAGCGCCGCACCGAGGGCGAGCGTGGCCAGCGGCCAGGCCTGCAGGAACGGTGGCAGACTGGCGAACCCGCCGGTGAAACGAAAGAGGTAGTCGTGGAGGAACGTCACATGGAGTGGTTCCGGATCGACCAGCGCCCAGGGGAACACCAGCGTGAACTCGCCGCTCGCGAGGACTGCAGTCCACGGGGTGAGGACGACGAGGAGGATGGCACCGATTCGGCGCAGAGCCGCGCGGCTGTCTGCAGTGGCTCCCACGCTCACTTGCGGAGGATGAGCTTCAGGATGTCCTCGTCCTGGAGGACGTGGTCTTCACCGACCTGCTGCCCGTCGTGTTTCGCACTCGGACCGCGGATGCGGGCGAAGCGGAATCGCTTCTCGATGTCGCCGCCGAGCTTGGGCAGGGATTCGCCGATGGTCGACCCTTCGGGGACGACCAGGGGTTCCTCCCAGTCGATGCCGCGGCCGGGTTTATCCATGTAGACGCGGATGAGGCCGAGGTGGTCCCAGATACGCTCTTTGAGGGCATCGAGGCCCTTCTCCTCCTGTGCGGAGATGAACGTCGCCTTGTCCGGGTTGAGGTCGCGCTTTCGGAGTTCCTCGTCGACGTGTTCCTTGTACTCGGGGTCGATGAGGTCGGCCTTGTTGACGGCGACGATGGAGGGTGTGTACACGCGGTTGTCCATGATGCCGTCGATGAGCCGGTCGATGTCGAGTTCCTCGCCGAGATTGATGTCCGCGTTGACGTAGCCGTGTTCGCGCAGGACCTGTTTGATCGTGTCGTCGTCCATCGGCTGGTCGACCGTGGAGGTGACCTTGATGCCGTCTTTGATCTTCTTGCGGATGGTCACCCGGGGTGGGGTCTGGTCGATACGGACCTTGTTCTTGTACAGCTCCTCGCGCAGGCGGTCGTACTGCTCTATCTCGAATACGGAGAGGACGAACACGAGGAGGTCGGCGCTCCGGACGACAGAGAGCACCTCTTTCCCGCCACCACGACCTTCGGCGGCACCTTCGATGAGCCCTGGCACGTCCAGAAGCTGGATATTCGCACCCTTGATGTCGGCCATCCCGGGGTTCACCGTGAGCGTGGTGAACTCGTACTCGCCGGTCTCGGAGTCGGCGTTGGTCATCGCGTTGATGAGCGTCGACTTCCCCACACTCGGGAACCCGACGAGCGCGACCGAGGCGTCACCGTGCTTCTCGACGGCGTAGCCCTGGCCGCCGCCGCTGCCCGACTGCTGTTTCTCCAGCTTCTCTTTCTTCTGTGCGAGCTTCGACTTCAGCCGGCCGATGTGGGCCTCCGTCGACTTGTTGTAGGGCGTGTTGGATATCTCCTCCTCGATCGCCTCGATCTCCTCTTTCAGCCCCATTTGGTGCTAGGTCCGCCGTCGGTACCGAAAAACCTGTCCACTCGCTTCGTCGCCCACCCGCCCGTGGCCTCCCCTTTGCCAGCGGTAAGATACTTCGGTGCATTAATATCTAACGGCCGTGACGGCCGATACGAGGAATGCCAGACCCGGCGCAGCTCCGAGATAGCACCCAGATCGTGGTTCCCGACGACGCCCTGACAGAGGTGCGACAGGACCTGGACGAGGAGTTCATGCTCACCATCCTCGAGGAGGGTGGGTACTACCGCCTCGTCGGCAGTCCAGTCGAGATAAAACGGGCGAGCAAGTACCTCGCCCGCCGCGGCGTTTCGATGCCCTGAACCCGGTTCGTATCGCCTCTCTACTACTCCCCGTTTTTCGAGCGATACTGTCACGACGGCCGCGAGGTCGCTACGACTCTCGAAGCTCGGCGAGCGCAGCGAGCGTTCCCGTCGCGTGTGCACCGTCGAGGACCACGTCAGCAGCTGCTTTCGCGGCGTCGTCCGCGTTCGCGGTCGCGTAACTTCGGCCGACGCGTTCGAAGGTGGACACGTCGTTCTCCGAGTCCCCGATCGCGACGAAGTCGCCCGGTTCGTAGCCGAGGCGCGGTGCGACCTCCTCCAGCAGGCGGCCCTTCGACATGTCGCCCTGTTTGACGTGGTAGGCGTACCCGGTGTCGACGACCTCGACGCCGTGCTCGGTCGCGATGCGCCGGAGGAGTTCCTCGTCGGCGTCGCGCCGGAGCGCGACCTCGGTCTCACGCCAGCGGTTCACGAGGTCGGAGCGCCCCCAGCCGAGGTCGCCGCCGTTCTCGGTGAACGCCCGGACCGCAGCGGTCGCGGATTCGCCGTCACCGTGGACCAGCACCTCGTCGTCGACGAAGCCGATACCGCCGTTCTCCGCGATGACGCGCTCTTCGATGCCGATGAACTGGCAGAGCGCTACCGGGTAGGGGAACGCTTTCCCGGTGGCGATGACGACCGGTTCGGGCCAGTCGCGGATGGGGTCGAACACGCGCGGGTCGACGCCGTGGTCGGGGCGCGTGAGCGTCCCGTCGATGTCGAGGACGAGCGGGGGGAGGTCGGTCATACCTGTCCTCGGGGCGGGTGAAGTAAATCGGTCACGCTCTCCGGTGCGACGAGTTTCGGCCGGTCAGAATCAGTCCGCCCGCAGGTCGTACAGCCGCCGGAAGACGAGGGTCGGAAATCGCGGTTCCAGCCGGCTCGGTGGCCGACCAGCGCCTCCAGCATGTTCGCTGGTCACGCGCTCGGTGATACCCGCCTCGGCGAGTTCGTAGAGGAAGCGTTTGACGGTCGCTGCGGAGAGGTCCACGTCGGGCGAGGCGGCGATGGCCTCGGTCGCCGAGCCGACGGATTCGGCGGCGTCCTCGTCGAGGTCGACCAACTTTCGCAGGACGTGCTGGCGGTTCGCCGGGAGCGTCAGCACACGCCCCAGCGATACCGACGGGCGTGGCACTGCACCCATCCCGGCTTCGAGGTCCCGTTCCCGGATGCGGTCGTGGCCGGCATCGCTAGCGACGTCGGCCGCGCCGAAGAGGCCGGCGAGTGCGTCGTGGGCGTCACCCTGCGCCCAGTCGGCGAGGCGGCGAACCTGCTCGTGTTCGATGGCCTGTCTGGCCAACCCGTCCGAGGCACGGGCCGTCAGCACGTCGACGAGGGTGTGTCGTTCGTAGGCTGGAACCTCGATGCGTTCCGGCGGCCGGACCGCGTCGTCGAAGCTGTCCGGGTCCTCGCGTCCGACGGCGACCCACGAGAGTGAGTCGGAGACGGGGTCGAAGCACTCGGTGAGGAGTTCCAGCGAGACCGTGTCCGCCTCTTCGACGTGGTCGACGGTGACGACCGCATCGCCGGCCGGCGTGTCGAGGTGTGCGACAAGCCGGTCGCGGAGGTCGTCACTGCCGACACCCTGCTTCGGGACCGATTCATCGAGCAGCCCGTCGAGGACCGCATGATAGAGGCCGAGCTCGTTGTTCGCACGCCGGGCGTCGATGTAGACGAACACCGGCGCGGTGCCGGTCTGTGCACGGGTGGTCGTGTGGATGGCAGACCCGCCGTGAGAGAGCAGTCTGTCGAGGTGCGAACAGAGGGTGGTCAGCACCGCCGACTTGCCCGCCCCCGGCGGCCCCCAGACGTAGGCGTTCGGGGGCAGACGCTGGTCGAACACCGGGTCGAGGTAGTCGAGCAACCGTTCGAGCACCGGCCCGCGGCCGGTGGGCTCCTCGACGTGGACGACCGGGCTGATGGCGTCGTACTCAAGGATTATCGGCGCGTCTGCACCGTTTCGCTGGCGGCGGCGTATTCGTGTCTTGAGGTCCATAGTGGGTGTCGCGGGCGGCTGTATCGAAATCGGGACGGTCGTATGGCGGCGTTAAATAAAAGCCTGCTGGCAGTAGGCGATCACGGCAGCGGGACCCACCCGGCCTGGGGCAGGACACCCGCCATCGCGAGCACGGCGATGAAGAACGTGTTGACCACGATGGCGGCCGCGGGCGGGTCGAAGTGCGTGTCCGAATGCGCGTAGAAGATGCGCTGGATGACCTCGCCAGTCAGCGCTCCGCTGATGCCGAAGGCGGCACCGATGAGGAGTGCAGGGACCATCGGCACCGCCTCTGCTGCAGGCACGATCGCGAGTGCGGCCGTGCTGGAAGGGAGAGAGATGTGGTGGGTGACCGGAATCTGTTCGACCCCACAGTTCAGGAACAGCAGACTCGTCGCGCTGATACCGAACGCGAGGAAGTAGCTCCCCGTGGTGACGGCGACGTAGGCCGCGAGGATGCCGACCGTGAGGCCGATCATCGCGACGCCACTCCACTTGTACTGGTGGGGGAGCCACGGTTCGACCTTGAGCCGTTCCTTCTGGACGACGCCACCGTCGGCGACGACCTCACCGCCCTCGGCGGTCTGGCGCATCTCCTCGGTCTCGAACGGGTCCATGTCGAAGATACTCCTTCCGCGGACCGTCCCGATGATGGAGTACCCCAGGATGAGCCGGTGGAAGACCGCAGAGAGCACGACACCCATGGCGATGGGGTCCCACGGCATCGCGAAGCCGAACGAGACCTGTCGGATGATCATGCCCAGCATGCCGAACAGGCCCCCGACGACGAGGACGTCCGGCTTGGTGCCGAGCGCGTGGGCGATGTTCTTCGCTTCGTGGTAGTCGAACCCGGTGTCCATGTACCCCTTCCGCGCGGCGTAGGCGGCCGCGGCGGCCCCGCCGGCGA
Source organism: Haloarchaeobius pelagicus (assembly GCF_051207375.1). Lineage (NCBI taxonomy): Archaea > Methanobacteriati > Methanobacteriota > Halobacteria > Halobacteriales > Halorubellaceae > Haloarchaeobius > Haloarchaeobius pelagicus. Next base: position 1,809,602 of record NZ_JBPJZD010000001.1, read on the forward strand.
AGGAGATGTGCGGGCCGAACACCGGCCCGAACGCGATGCTCCCCGTGATACCGACGGTGAACGCGTCCGACCCGATGACCCCGGCACCGGCGAGTTCCGCCTTGAGGATGTTGGCGGACTCACCGATCAGCACCATGAACCCGGTGAAGATGAACGCCGGGAGCGCCCCGAGGGCGGCCCCGAACGCGCCGCCAGCGAACGCGGCAATCCAGAGTTCAGGCTGGGCCAGCGCATCGATGACAGCCTGGACTCCCATCTTCATTCACCTCCGTCCTGGGCCCAGTCGAGGGAGCGCTCGACGGCATCGTGCCAGCGACCGAACTTGCGGTCCATCTCCGCCTCGTCGGCGTCCGGGCTGAACTGGCGGTCGACCTTCCAGTTGTCGCGCAGCTCGTCGATGGTGTCCCAGTAGCCCACGGCGAGGCCAGCCGCGTACGCCGAGCCGAGGGCGGTCGTCTCGTCGACCTCCGGCCGGGCGATCTCCGTGTCGATGATGTCGGACTGGAGCTGGCAGAGGAAGTTGTTCTTGACGGCCCCGCCGTCGACGCGCAGGCGGTTCATCTCGATACCGGAGTCGGCTTCCATCGCCTCCGCGACGTCGCGGGTCTGGTAGGCGATGGATTCGAGGGTCGCCCGCACGATGTGCTCGCGGCGGGTACCCCGCGTCATGCCGACGATGGTCCCGCGGGCGCGGCCGTCCCAGTGCGGGGCACCGAGCCCGGTGAACGCCGGGACGACGTAGACGCCATCGGTCGACTCGACGCTGCGGGCGAGCTCTGCGGTCTCGGCCGGGTCGTCGATGAGGTCGACGTCTTCCAACCACTCGATTGCCGCGCCAGTGATGAAGATGGAGCCCTCGAGCGCGTACTGGACGGGCTCGCCAGAGCGCTGGAAGCCGATGGTCGTGAGCAGGCCGTGGTCGGACGTGACGGCCTCCTCGCCGGTGTTCATCAGGAAGAACGACCCCGTCCCGTAGGTGTTCTTGGCGTCACCCTCGTCGAAGCAGGTCTGCCCGAACAGGGCGGCCTGCTGGTCACCCAATGCGCCGGCGACGGGGACCTCCGCGCCCAGGAAGCCCTCGGCGTCGGTCGTCCCGTAGGTACTCTCGTCGCTCGACGGTCGAACCTCGGGGAGCAGACTCTCGGGCACGTTGAACTCCTCGAGGAGTTCGTCGTCCCACTCCATCTCCCGGATGTTGTAGAGCATGGTCCGGGAGGCGTTCGTGACGTCCGTGATGTGGTTGCCCGTGAGCTTGTAGATGAGCCACGAGTCGATGGTCCCCATGCGGAGTTCTCCCTCCTCTGCACGGTCGCGGATGTCCTGTGGACGCGACCGTTCCATCTTGATGGGGTCTGCGTTGTCGAGCAGCCATTCAGCCTTCGTCGCCGAGAAGTACGCGTCGGCCTCGAGGCCGGTCTTCTCGCGGATCCATTCGACCTTGTCCTCCTCCTGGAGAACCTCGACGCGGTCGGTCGTCCGGCGGTCCTGCCAGACCAGCGCGTTGTGGATGGGCTTGCCCGTTTCAGGGTCCCAGATGAGCGTCGTCTCGCGCTGGTTCGTGATCCCGAGCGCCTCGAGCTGCTCGGCCTCGACACCGGCCTCGGCCAGCGCTCGCGTCACCACCTCCTTCGTGTTCTCCCAGATCTCCATGGGGTCGTGCTCGACCCAGCCCGGCTCCGGGTAGATCTGTTCATGCTTCTCGTAGGCGTTGGCGACCACCTGTCCGCTGTGGTCGAACACCATGAACCGTGTCCCTGTCGTTCCCTGGTCGATCGCACCGACGTAGCTGTTTCGTGCCATGGTTAGTCCGGGCGGCCGACCTTACTTTACCGAGGGCCGGCCACTGAGGGTAAAGTGTATGGTCCATCATGATAAAACCCTGTGAATCCAATCAAAAAACCGACAATATACCCCAGATTCCGCCCGGAATCGGCGAGGGGTACCGAGTAATACAGGAGCGACCGCAGAAGTTACTGGGGGTCTCCCCCCACAGGATAAAAAATAAAGTAGCTACGCCACGGAGTTGAGATGACTGGATGGCATCGAGAACAGACGTCCTGGTCATCGGCGGGGGCTCGACGGGTACCGGTATCGCCCGCGACCTCGCGATGCGTGGACTCGACGTGACACTCGTCGAGCAGGGCAACCTGACCCACGGGACGACGGGCCGGATGCACGGCCTGCTCCACAGCGGCGGCCGGTACGCCGTCTCCGACCAGGCGAGTGCGACGGAGTGCATCGAGGAGAACCGCGTCCTCCGGGACATCGCGAGTCACTGCGTCGAGATGACCGGTGGCCTGTTCGTGAAACGACCCGAGGACACCGAGGAATACTTCGAGGAGAAGCTGCAGGGCTGTGCCGACTGTGGCATCCCCGCCGAGGTCCTCTCGCGGGAGGAAGCCCGCGAGGTCGAACCCTACCTCGCGAAAGACGTCGACAAGGCAATCAAGGTCCCCGACGGCGCGGTCGACCCGTTCCGGCTCTGCGTCGCGAACGCCATCTCCGCCGAGCAGCACGGCGGGCGCGTCGAGACCCACGCGAAGGTCATCGACCTGTTGACCGACGGCGACCGCGTGACGGGCGCACGCGTGAAACACGAATCCGGGCCGGGCAAGCGTGAGCACGGGCTGCCCGGACAGGAGGAGGACATCCACGCCGACTACGTCGTCAACGCCACGGGAGCGTGGGCCGGCCGTATCGGCGAGATGGCCGGCGTGGACGTGGAGGTCCGCCCCTCCAAGGGCGTCATGGTCGTGATGAACGTCAGGCAGGTCGACACGGTCATCAACCGCTGCAAGCCCAAGGGGGACGCCGACATCGTGGTCCCGCACGAGACGACGGCCATCCTCGGCACGACCGACGAGGAGGTTTCAGACCCCGAGAACTACCCCGAGGAGGGCTGGGAGGTCGACAGGATGATAGACGAGCTGTCCCAGCTCGTCCCCATCCTGCAGGACGCGAGAACGGTCCGGTCGTTCTGGGGCGTCCGCCCGCTGTACGAACCGCCGGACACCGGCACGACGGACCCGACCGACATCACGCGGGACTTCTTCCTGCTCGACCACGAGGAGCGCGACGGTCTCGATGGCCTCACCAGCGTCGTCGGCGGGAAGTTCACCACCTACCGCATGATGGCGGAGGACGTGGCCGACCACGTCTGCGACGTCCTCGGCGTCACCGCCTCGTGCCAGACTGCCGACGTCCCCCTCCCCGGCAGCGAGAACCCCGAACGCCTCGACAAGGGGATGAACGCCTACGGCCTGCGCTCCCCGGTCGCCCGCCGGAGCAAGGAGCGCCTCGGCTCCCGGGCCGACGACGTGCTCTCCTCGACCAGCCCGAACCCGGTGCTGTGCGAGTGCGAGGCCGTCACCCGCGCCGAGGTGCAGGACGCCATCGACCAGTCCGGCACGGACCTCAACGCGGTCCGAATCCGGACTCGCGCCTCGATGGGCAACTGCCAGGGCGGGATGTGCTGTCACCGGCTCGCGAACGAACTCCACCCCGAGTACGATTCCGAAAAGGCGGGAGATTCCCTCGACGAACTCTGGCAGGAGCGCTGGAAGGGCGAGCGCCACGCGCTCTGGGGCGAGCAGCTCGAACAGGCGATGCTCAACCACGCGATGCACGCGACCACCTGGAACCGCGGGCACGAACACGCGTCCGACGACATCGACTGGAGCGAGTTCGGAGGTGCCGACCGATGATAGAAGACGACGTGCTCGTCGTCGGTGGTGGACTCGCCGGCTCGACCGCTGCCCTCGCCGCCGCCAAGACCGGGGCGGACGTGCGGCTCGTCTCCGCGAAAGAGAGCACGATGCGCCAGGCGTCCGGGCTCGCAGACTGTCTCGGATACGTCGGTCCGGATGGCGACCTGCTGGCCGACCCCTTCTCCGCCATCGACGACCTGCCCGAGAACCATCCCTACCGAATCACCGGTGAGGAGGCCATCCGCGAGGGATTCGCGCTCTTCGACGAGGTGACGGGTGACGCCTACGCGGAAGCTGCGGGAGAAGACGACCGGAACGTCCTCGTGCCGACCACGCAGGGCACGGTCAAACCCACGTTCCGGTACCCGAAGAGCATGGAAGCCGGCCTCGCGGGCGATGGTCGCGCGACCCTCCTCGTGAGCTTCGAATCGGACCCGGACTTCGACGCCCCACTCGCCGCAAACCAGCTGGACGAGACGGTTCCCGGTGACGTGACTGGGGTCGAACTCTCGTTCCCGGTCGACCTCCGCGACGACGTGAAACCCACCAGAATCGCCAAGCTCCTGCAGGAGGACGGCGGTGTCCGGGGCGACCTCGCACGCGCCGTGGAGCCGCATCTGGCGGACGCAGAGGCCGAGCGGGTCGGCTTCCCGGCCGTCCTCGGCGAGAAACCCGGGCCGGTCATCGACTCCCTCTCGAGGGCCCTCGGCGTTCCGGTGTTCGAGGTGCCGACCGGGCCGCCGAGTCTGCCGGGGATGCGCCTGCGCGACCGGATGCGGTCCGCCCTGCTCGACGCGGGCGTGGCCGTCACGACCGGCTGCCCGATGGTCGACTTCGAGGCCGAGGATGGCAGCATCGACGTGCTGGAGATGGACCGCAACGGGGCGACCATCCCCCACTACCCGGACCAGGTGGTCCTCGCCACCGGCGGCCTGGTCGGCGGCGGTATCGACACCGACCGCGAGTCGGTGCGCGAACCCCTGTTCGACCTGCACGTTCCCCACCCCGAGGACCGGTACGACTGGTCAGCCGAGGCCGCCTTCGGCGACCACGCGTTCGCGCGGTTCGGCGTGCGAATCGACGACGACGGCCGCCCGCTCGACGAATCTGGGACGGCGGCCTACGAGAACCTCCGCGCAGCCGGCAGCGTCGTCGGCGGGGCGGACTTCGCGACGGAACTCTCCGGCAGCGGCATCTCGCTCGCGACCGGCTGGCTCGCCGGCACGCGAGCAGGAGACAATCTATGAGTACTGACGAGACGACTACCACGACCAACAGCGACGACGAGTTCGAACCGATACAGGTGTTCCCCGAAGGCGAGGCCGACCTCCGCCCCGGCGCGGACAGCTGCTACAAATGCTCGACCTGCGACACCTCGTGCCCGGTCGCCGAGGTGGACGACGAGTTCCCCGGCCCGAAGTTCCAGGGCCCCGAGCAGTGGCGGCTCAAGCAGAAGGAGGACACCGACATCGACAAGTCGGTGATGAAGTGCTCGAACTGCATGCGCTGTGACGGTGCCTGCCCGGCCGACGTGCCCCTCAGCCAGATGCACAACACGGCCCGCGCCGAGTACGTCGACGAACACTTGGACACCTTCTCGCGGGAGTACGTCCGAAACAAGATCCTCGCGAACTACGGCCGCCTCGGCAAGCTCGGCTCGATGTTCCCGCGTCTCACCAACTTCGTGATGGGGAACTCGCTGGTCCAGAAGGTGAACGAGAAGGTACTCGGCATCACCGCCGAGCGCGACTTCCCCGAGTTCGCGACCGAGACCTTCCGCGAGTGGTTCGAAAAGCGCGGTGGCGCACAGGTCCAGAGCGAGGAGAAGCGCATCGCGTACTTCCACGGCGACTACGCGAACTACAACACGCCCGAGGTCGGGAAGGCCCTGGTCGAGACCTTCGAACACTTCGGCTACGAGGTCGCCGTTCCCGAGCAACGTTGCTCCGGCACTCCGATGTTCGCCAACGGGATGCTCGACGACGCCCACCGCGCCGCCAAGTTCAACGTCGAGACCTTCGCCGACCTCGTCGACGAGGGCTACGACGTCATCTGCTCGTGCACCTCCTGCTCGATGGCACTCCGCCAGGAGTACCCCGAGCTCTTCGACTTCGAGGACACCGAGCGCGTCGCTTCCCATACCTACGACGCCGTCGAGTACCTGCGCACCTTCGAAGACCTCGAAGGCGAACTCGCCACCAGCGAGGACTACGACGGCGAGTTCGACGAGCTGGCCTACCACGCCCCCTGTCACGCCCGCAACCAGGGCCTCGACGGGCAGGCCGTCGAAGTCCTCGGGAACGTCGACGGCGTCGACGCCCACGACGTCGGCGAGTCCTGCTCCGGCATCTCCGGCACCTACGGCTGGAAGGAGGAGAACTACGAGAACTCGATGGCTATCGGTGAGGAGATGTTCGACCACATGGACGAGGCCCCCGCGGAGACCGGGCTGACCGAGTGTCCGACCTGTGCCATGCAGATGGAACACGGGAGCGGCTACGACGTCCGACACACGCTGGAGGTCGTCGCGGACGCGCTGGGGGGCGATTGAATCGCCTTTCTGACTCAGGGCATGCTACCGATTGTCGTCTAGAGAACATCGTTTTCGACCGGAAATTTAAGTGTTCCAATCTGTATCCTGTAGGTATAGACCCGACTGGCACGTCGAACCTGAAACCAGCTGATACTCGACCGCTCCATCGAATCGTTGGGCAACGATTCCCTCTCCTGGGTAGCTCGATGGGGCGTTCGACGTATTTTCGGACACCGGCAACAGTGGAAACGCCGAGGACGCACGTGAAATCGGCGGTAGCCAGCACCAGACACAATGAAGGTTAGTTATCGGACGACGGAGGACCCGACTGGCGTGGTCATCAAGGACCACATCAAACAGCGCCAGATACAGGTGGTGACCGATAGCGGTGTCACCATACAGTCGAGCGATACAGAGTCGTTCCGATATCCCGTCGATGAAGCATTCAACATCCAGGCGAGCAAACTCTCGCTGAGACAATCGCCCGAGGTGTACCTCCGGAGTTCGGACGGAACGTACGACAAGGCGGTTCGAACCCACGAAACGTTGTCCCTGGGATCGAGACGCTACAGTCTCGACTTCACCGCTCCTGTCAAGATCTACTGGCACTTCGACGGAGCCGCAACCATCTCGAAGGGGATCGACACGCTCCAGGTGATGTTTCCGGAACCGACCACCGTTCACTTCGGCATCCGGTCGTATCACAAACAGCCCGCTGGGACCATCACGACGACGGGCTGCCCGGACGACCTGATGACTGCACTCAGTACCCTCTCGTCGTCGCTGAAGACGACCTCCTGCGAGCGGTCGTACCCGACGCTCCGTGGCTATCCACCGATGGTCAAGCTCGGTGACGAACTCGACATCCCGTCCGGATTCCAGCAGCCCGACACGGGTATCAAGTTCGTCGTCCCACCAGAGCACGAGTTCATCTACTCGGCAGCACCGCTCGCGTTCTACCTCGGCGCAGACCTGGTTCCGGGGAGGACCCCCCGGCTCGTGACCGACCAGTTCGAGTACTCGCTCGACACTGACCGGTGGTTCGAGGACGAAGTCGCAGAGGTACTGAAGCAGGTACTGTTCCTCGATTGCGTGGTTCGAACCGAGGGGCTGTATCAGGTCGACCTCCACGAGCGCACACAGGTCGAACCAGACCTGCCGTTCGACATCGAGGAGATGTACGACAGGTCGGTGAGTGAACAGCTCCCTTCGTATCTCGAAGTCCCATTCGAGACCGTCGAACCGCATCTACCCCGGTGGTGCCTCACCGCGCACCTCCCTCCGACACCGGACAGTGTCGAGGCGATTCCACACATCGTCAACGACCTCGGTGTCATCCGGGCACCAAGAGCCAACGAGCATCAGATCACACGGAATGTAGAGCAGGCTCAGACCCGGGCACCAGCAGTTCGGTCGGAAGCCCGTAGTACGGATGAGAACGCACGAACCATGACACTCGTCGAACCCGTCCGCAAGGACGAGTCGGTAGAACACGCCTGGTTCGGTGCTGGAACCCCGCTTGGTGCGTCGAAGGCATCTGTGAAGTCGTTCGAGCACCAGCTGCGCGAAATCGAGCGCAACGATTCGATCGACATCACGGTGGTCTGTAACGACCCACATATGATCGACGAACAGACCACCTTGGACGGTGTGTACGGAGACCGTGACGACCATCCTTACAACGTCGATTCTCATTTCGGAGTCTCGAGAGAACAACTCTCCGAGATCTTGACCGATGATAGATGTGACTTGTTGCATTACATCGGGCACGCGACTCCGACTGGGCTTCGGTGCACAGATGGAGAGCTTGATATCCGAACCCTCGACTCGATCTCCGTGAACGCGTTTCTACTGAACGCCTGTCGGTCCTTCGAACAGGCAGAAGCGCTCGTCGAAAAGGGTTCGTTTGGGGGAGTGGCGACTCTCGGGGATGTGGTGAACGAGCATGCAATAGAGATCGGACAGGCGATCGCACACCTGCTGAACCTTGGATTCCCCCTGAGAGCGACGGTCGAGCTAGTACACAAGCATACCAGCATCGGTGACCAGTATCTCATCGTAGGGGATGGCTCTCTGGACATCGTGCAACCCGATGCTGGGGCGCCGATGGTGAGCAGAGTTTCGCCAGCTCCGAAAGACGACCAGTTCGAGTTAACGGTCGATCTGTTTCCCACGAAACTCTATCAGCTGGGTTCAACGATGACGCCGTACCTCGACCACGTAGAGGAACATTTCTTACATCCCGGGAGTCTCCCCGCGTTCGATATCTCGAAAGAACAACTCACTGAATACCTGACCTGGACGATGTATCCGTTCGAGATGCAGGGGTCGATTAACTGGAACAACTCGATTGGCGTCGTACTATTCGAGGAGTAGCGTTAGCCGGTGTCGGCAGAACAGCGCTGACTGTACGAAACGAAAATCCTTCAGGGTCCAACGATACCGCCGTTGCCTGCTGCCACAGGGCTTGCCTGCATGAGCAGGAGTCCGATCATGAACAGCACGCCGATCATCCGCGGGTGTTCTGCGAGGTAGTTCGCCAGGGTGTCGTTGTCTTCTTGCATGACAACAGCACCATTGGTAGTGGATGACATTAATCTATCTTAATATTACTTATAAAAAATACATATTTCTTAGTAGTATGGAAAACAGACGTAGCCATAATTCCATTAGAACCAGACAAACACATCCATATTGTCTCCAAAATTTGTAGGTTGCCGCTAGAAATCACCGATAAAGATTACATTCGGATAATGGGTAGTTCGGCCTCCACCAGCCGGGCTCAGGCGTACTCGAAGTCCTCGGTCACGTAATCGATCCCGAGCACCAGCACGCCCCCTATCAGCGCGATACCCACGATGGCAGCCATCGATTCCCCCGAACTCAGATCGCCCTTGTCGAGGATATCCACGAGCGGGAGTCGAAGCCCGCCCACCATGAGGCTCACCAGGAAGGTCAGCGTCGCCTCGCGGTAGTTGTCGAGTGCCCAGTCGATGACACGGGACATCGAGAGCAGGCCGAGCGCCATCCCGGTACAGAACGTGACGACCACCACGCCCGACTCGGCGACGGGGCCGAAGTCACCGCCGCTGGCGAGCGACAGCAGCCCGTCGACGAAGCGTTTCAGCGTGCCGGTCATGTACTCGTACTGCTGGAGGATGACGAGGAAGAACGAGCCGGAGACGCCCGGCAGGACCATCGCCGACACCGCGACCGCTCCCGAGACGAAGACGACCGGCGTCGAGTGCCCGAGCGCGTTCGACGGAATCATCGTCACGCCGGCCGCGATGATGACGCCAGCCGCGCCGACCAGCAGTCGGCGGGGTGTCGAGACGTCGACCTCCTGATAGAGGACGACCGCGGAGGCCGCGATGAGCCCGAAGAAGAACGCGGCCACCAGCGCGGGATACTGCTGGATGGCGGCGTGCAGGACGCGGGAGAGGGTGATGACGGCCGTCGCGATACCGAGGCCGAGAACGAGCAGAAACGGTGCGTCGACGCGGTAGAAGAGCTCGCCGAGGGCGGCCCGACCCGACTCCTCGTGCACACGCAGGACGTGTCTGAGGTCACGCGGGTCGAACGCGGTGATGGCTTCTATGAGTCGTTCGTAGATGCCGGTGATGAGCGCGATGGTGCCGCCAGAGACACCGGGGACGGTGTCGGCAGCGCCCATCATGAACCCCTTCAGGTAGACCGCGAATGACTCACGCATCGCTCTCAGGTATCGCTGGAAGCGAGAAAACGGTTGTCCTTCGGTGATTAGGCTGCGCGGGCGAGCGTGCCAGCGTCAGTGCGGACGAGGCGCGGCTGGTCTTCATCGGCAGCGGACGTGGACCCGGAGCCACTGGCCACGTCTGTACTCACCGTGCTGTTCGAGCTCCCGGTTGCAGCGGAGAGTTCGACGGTGATGGGCTCGCCGTCCTCGGTCATGATGGCCGATTCGGGCACCGCCACGGTCCCGGTCTCGTTGGAGCCCTCGACCGTGATGGTGTATTCGCCGGTCGCCTCGACGACGGTGTCGGTGCTCCCGTCCTCGACGGTCAGGGAGTCGTCGGTCGCGTACGGCACCGTGATCTCGAAGTTACCCTGGTCGTCCGTCTGGACCGTCTGCGTGTAGTTGAACGTCCGGTTGGTCGTCTGGGACTTGAGCTGGACCTTCGCGGTCACGTTCGTCGCACTGGAGACGTCCGCCTGGCCGGCGACTGTCGCGCCGGGGACGCGCTCGTAGGTCTTGACGACCGATTCGACGCTCGTGTCGTACACGTGTACCTGCGGGCTGAACTGGTACTGCAGCAGTTGCTGGATGTTCAGTGCGCGGTTGACCGCCGCCGCCTGCCAGCGTCCGTTCTGCTGGACCGCGAGGGACGCGAAGCCGACCTGCGAGGGGTTCTCGTGGACGAGCCGGTAGTGCTCCAGCCCGTTCGCGTCGTCGAAGTACAGCCGCGAGAGCATCGTCCTCTCGTACTGCTCACCCATGCCGGGCAAGACGACGGACGAGTTGTTGATGGTGACCTGCTTGTTGGTGTAGTAGGTCTGCGGGCTCGGCCCGGTCCAGGTCGCGATAGCGCCGAACTTGCTGCTCGCCATCTGGTAGTCGATCATGACGTACCGAGTGTCCTCGCTGGCCTGCTGGTCGTTCTGCTGGTCGACGAGGCGCTGGAGGTCCTCGTTCGAGAGCTGGTCGACCGGTTTCTCGGCGTCGTGGAGATTCGGCAGTGCCTCGAGCAGCAGGTTCGCGTGCGTCTCGTTCTGCGCGAGCAGGTAGTCGGACGCCGCCTTCGCGTTGTGCTGGAACGGGTTGGCGACCGGGATACGTTCGCCTCTCACCGTGATCCAGTGCCCGTAGTCCCACCAGGACATCACACCGTACGCGCCTTCGGGATAGGCGAAGTCGTCCTGGTTCTCGTACGTCTCGTAGTACCCGAGTTCGTTGTTCGCACCGCCGTACTGTCCGGGTTCGGGAGTGTTGCTCTCGAGGAAGTCCGTGCTGTTGTCCCAGAGCACGACGGAGCCTGGCGACATACTATCTGCCTGGGCGTCGACCGTCGTCGAGGTCATCGCCAGCACCGGCGTCAGTGGCATGACGACGAGCATGATGACCGCCACGATGGACATGACCTGATACGGCTCGACGTCGATATCGTCGGTCGAAACGTCCGGGATGCCGACGACCTGGACGATGCGGCCGATGAAGAAGCCGTTCAGGACGGCCACACTCACGACGAGGTAGTAGTTGAACCGCACCTGCGTCATCGCCATGAGGAACATGAACGTCGACCAGACGAGGACGAACAGGAGTTCGGAGCGATACTTGTCGCTCGAGTAGAGGTCCCAGACGAGCCAGACGAACGCGGCCGCGGCGACCACGTAGGTGAGGCCGTACTGTGCGCCCATGAACTGGGTCATCGTCTGGACGAACGGTTCACCGGCACCGACGACTGCCTGCGCTTCGCCGATGGTCAGCGTGGTGTCGCTCTGTGCGAAGGCGATGGTGCGGTTGACGTTCCGGATGAGGATACCGAACGCGTCGGGGGCGACGAGTTTGAGTGCACCCAGTCCTGCCACGAGAATCGAGGAGATAGCCACTGGATAGTAGGCTTTCTTCTCGGCTTTCTCGTCTCGCGTGTACGCAACACCGCCGAAGAGCCCACCGAAGACGAGGATGAGTGCGAACGGGAGCCCGAGGAAGGGAAGGTCGGCGACCGCTGCGAGGATGATAGCGAAGAACAGGAGTCCGAAGGAGATGAGGGAGGCGTTTCGCAGCGTCTCCGTCTCCATCGTATCCCACGTCCGTGCCAGCCACGCCATGAAAGCACAGCCGGCTGCGAGACCGAGCCCGAGTCCGACCTGCAGAGGCGAGAGTGAGGTCACGCCGAGACTGAACTGGTCGATGCTCAGGAGGACGGTGAATGCGGAGGTGACACCGACGACCACACCGGTGAACGCGAGGTGGTCCGGGCTACGCCCCGCGATGTACTCGATGGAGAGCGCGATGGCGAAGAACACTCCGAGGATGCCGAGGAGCACAGCTGCGGGCGGCCAGACCCACATGTAGAGGCCAGCCGAGATACCGGCGAGGGCGGCCCACTTGCCCGGCGTCCGCATCGCATCCCAGTCGCGGTCAGCGACGAGCTCGTAGACGGGTTTCTCACGCTCGGCCGAGCGGAGCGCCACCATGATGCCGAGTACGGTAAGCGCCTGGAACAGGACCTCCGCGACGTGGTGGTCGGAGAAACCGGCCGTCGACCGACGGAGGAACACGCCCGGAAGGAGCGCGAGGACCAGTGCAGCAGTGACACCACCGAAGCGTCCAGCGACGCGCTTCCCGATGAGGTACGTGGGGATCGCCACCAGCATCCCGAAAACGGCCGGCGCGACCAGGAGGGTCATCGCGATGGTGTGCTGGGAGGGGTCGCCGAGGCCGACGATGAGTGCAGCAGTCGCGACGAGCTGGTCGAACAGCGTCCCGAACTGGTCCGCACGAACCCCGGTCGGGAACTCGCTGTAGACGTCGTACGGCATCGTCGTCGGCCAGTGGCGAACCGTATAGGAGACTTGACGAAGGTGGTACCAGGCGTCGTTGCCAGCGTAGAACACCTCGCCGTTTCGTGTGAAGTTATCCAGTGGTTGCAGCCGTACCCAGAGCATGAAGGCCATGATCAGCCCCACACTGGGCACGTGATACCAGCGTTTGAAAAGCTCGATGACGGAGTCCGAACGGACCTGTTCGGATTCCGTCTGCTCGCCAGTCGACGTGCTCATTGTACGGGAAAAGTCTGAAGCGACGAATAAGCCTTGTGTAATCCGTTCCTGTGTAGACAGCTTTCCCTCACCCGATTTTCAAAACCCTTATTCGAGCTTCCACGATTGGTGAGAACAATGAAAGTCTCCGTCGTCGTCTGTACCTATCCGACGGACCGCTACGAGTACTTCCACGAGTGCGTGGAAAGTGTGCTCGAACAGACATACGATGACCTTGAGGTGGTCCTGGTCATCGACGGCAACGAGGAGGTCCACGAGTGGACGGTCGACGACTTCGGTGACGTGCCCAATCTCCGAATCCACTGTAACGACGAGAACCGTGGCATCTCCTACAGCCGGACGAAGGGTGCTGAGTTAGCTGAAGGAGACATCGTTGCGATGATAGACGACGACGCCGTCGCAGAACCGGACTGGATAGAGACGCTGGTCGAAACCTACGAGAGTACGGATGCACTGGCAGTTGGTGGAGACGTCAAGCCAGACTGGCAAGTCGAGAAACCAGATTTCTTTCCGGACGAGTTCTACTGGCTCGTTGGCTGCGTCGAACCGGGATTCGCCGAGGACGGGGAAGAAGTCCGGAATACGTACGGGTCGAACATCTCCTACCGGCGTGACGTGTTCTTGAACGTCGGTGGGTACGACCCGAACACGGGTCGGAAGGGCGAGAAACACCTTCAGGCGCACGAAGCCCCCGTCGGAATTCGGATGCTAGAGGAGTACGGAAGAGGGATGGTATTCATCGAGGACGCGGTCGTCCACCACAAACTCTTCGACTACCGGGGTGACTACAGGTGGCTGGTCAGTCGGTCGTTCTGGCAAGGATACTCGAAGCGGGTCATGGACCTGCTATACCCCAACGCACCCGACGACAAGAGCGCGTACCTGAAGCAGCTTATGACGCAGTACGTGCCGAAACGGGTCGCTGAACTCGTTCGGTCTCCGTCGATTCCGAAGGTGAAACAGCTGGTCACGATCTTCGTCTTCACTGCTGTCGTCGGACTCGGCTACCTGTACGCGATGGTGACGCCTGACGTCGTCGAGAAGGCGAACGCGTAACGACGAGGAGCAAGCCCCAACTCGCGAAAGTCAAGTGACTCACCGCAATCTTCACCGCGGCAGTCGGATTCGGGTATCTGTGTGCAATTCTGACGCCGAACCTCTTGCCGGACTTCGACTGACTCCCCGGTAGCTCACTATCAACGCCAACGCTTCTCTGTTGATTTTTCGAAGATTCGCCACTCCCAGGTGCTCTGCTTTGACCGACTCAGTCTCGGTACATCGAGATATGCTCGGCAGCGATGTCCGTCCAGTCGTGGTTGGTCACGGCCGCTTCTCTGTTCCGGGCACCGACGGACTCGAGGTCGGCTGTAGAACACGCAGACAGCCGTTCGAGTCCCTCGTCGAGGTCTTCGTACAGGATGTTACCGGGGGGAGAAACGGACTGGATACTCCCCATTCTGGGAGCGACGAACGGCAGACCGAGGGTCATCGCGAGGAGGACGGAGCCTGAGTTGAAGATATGCCTGTAGGGGAAAACCGCTGCATCAGCGGCCGAGAAGTACAGTGGGACCTCGTCGTCCGGGATGTATTCCAGGTGAAGCTGTACCGACTCGTCCCCTGCCGCTAACTGTTCGATTTCGTCTCGCAGATCGGTGAACTTGGGATTGCCTGCGACCACGAGACACGCATCATCGTCGAGCGCCTGGAACCGTTCGATGAGGAGAGGGACCTGCTTGTACGGTCGAATCATCCCGAAGAACAGGTACACTCGCTCGCAGTCTTCGACACCGATTTCGGCTCTTGCTTCCGCCCTTGAGTGGGTTCGGCCCTCGTACAGCGGCCGGTAGTTTCCGTGGGCGATCTCGTGTACTTCAGGAAGCGACACGTTAAGGTAGGCCTCGAACGCTTCGCGAGTCCGACCATCCCACACCTGCACACCGTCGACGATGCGGAGAAGACGGCGACTCACCCACTGGTCGAGGTCCTCGTATCGTTGTTCGTGGTTGCATCTGTTGTGGATGGTCCACACGACTCTCTCACAGACTATCGATGCCAGCCATACCTGCAGCAGGAAAACGACGGCAGCGACCCGACACACCAATCTGCTGAAGGGCAGTGAGTACAGCTCTCGCTTGCTTCCGAAGAGGAAATACGGGTGTGTCCAGTGGACGTGGAGCACATCCACCCTCGTCGAGATTACCTGGAGAAGCAACGGAGAAAATGGGATGTTCCACCGTTCGCCGACCACTTCGACCCCCTCCTCCCGGAGCGCCGAAGAGAGCAGCTCCTGGTATTGGTTCCCCGAATAGAAGGGGGCGAACATCACTTTCATACACTGAAGGTCCCCCATCTGTATAAAAAAGGCTTCTGACCACCGCCCACGCACTGTGGTCCGTCCTCTCACCGTCGTGCTCGTCCCGGGACTTCAAGAACTGACCGATGCGTATTTCAGAGCCCCCCGATTGAATCATGCTAGACGCATGTATTCGGTAGCCCAACTCAAACGGGGGTTACGCGCTCCCTCCCTCTTCCTCAGAGAACTCAACTATCTCTATCACACCCGTTTGAAAACTCGCGACCACAACACTGCCGGTGTGGACCTGATGACACAGGACTGGGATTACCTGTGTCTCCTCGACGCGTGCCGTTACGACATGTTCGAGGACCAGTCGACGCTGCCCGGTACCCTGGAATCTCGCCAGTCTCGGGGGTCCAACACGGTCGAGTTCCTTCAGGCGAACCTCGCGGGCCGAGAGCTACACGACACGGTTTACGTCACGGCGAACCCCCAATACCGACGACACTTCGACGAGCTCGATGCAGAGTTCCACGCGGTCATCGATGTCTGGCAAGACTCCGGGTGGAACGAAGTGTACAACACGGTACTTCCGGAAACGACGACCGAATACGCGCTGGAAGCTGCCCGAGAATACCCGAACAAACGGTTGCTCGTGCACTACATGCAACCGCACTACCCGTTCATCGACGACGAGACCGACTTCGACAAACGGCACCTTCACAACGAGATGGACGACACCATCGACTTCTGGCACGAGATAATGTTCGGACAGCTGGCGCTCACGCCGTCCGATATCTGGCCACTGTATAGAAAGACGCTCGCAGCGGCCCTCCCGCACGTCGAAGAGTTCATCACAACGCTGGAGGGCAAGCACGTCGTCACGGCAGACCACGGGAACATGGTGGGTGAACGGGCCTCGCCCGTTCCGGTCACTGAGTGGGGACACCCGAGAGGGATCTACACGGAAGAACTTGTGAAGGTCCCATGGCAGGTGTACCAGTGGGGCGACCGACCAGAGATCACTTCCGAAGAGCCAATCGACCAAGCGACCGGTGTCGAAGACGACACGACGATGGACCGACTGCGGGACCTCGGGTACGTTCAATAGCAACTCCACCGGGAGTGACCGCGTGTTTCTCCCTACACAATGCTTATATCTGTCTTACTGTAGAACTCCGGTATGGCCCAACGGAACATCGTACTCGTCGTTCTGGACTCGGTCCGGAAGGACTTCTTCGATGAGTACGCCCCTCGAATTCGACGCAGATCCGACATCGCCTTCGAGCAGTGTCGGGCAGTGAGCTCCTGGAGCACACCTAGTCATGCGAGCATGATTTCGGGGGAACTTCCGTCGGTACACGGTGTACACACCCATTCCCCGAGTTTCAGTTCCTTGCCGGTCGAACGGACGTTCTTCAACGAGCTGGACGAAGCGACGACGATCGGAGTCAGTGCGAACGAGTTCGCGAGCTCGTCCTACGAGTTCGATCGCTACTTCGACCGGTTCGTCGAGACCTCGGCGACGCACTGGTATCCAGATGGTGCAGACCCACTCGAAGCCCTCGACGAAATCGATTCGGAGGGAGCGTCGAAGCATCTCCAACTTCTGCGGTCGATTCTCGGGCATCCGAACACGAGTAAGAGTCTGGTGAACCTCCTGGTCGCTGCCGCACACAGTCTCTCGGAGAGCAGGCCGATACCGAAACCGGTCGACGACGACCTGACCCCCGTCCTCCGCGCCGCAAAGCGAGAAGTGCGTGACGTAGATTCTCCCTACTTTCTTTTCTTGAACATCATGGAGGCCCACATGCCGCTGCAGCACGTGCTTGGGTTCGATTCCGATCTGCACGACGCTCCGTGGTCCTGGAGTTCCTCCTCGAAGGGCGTCTGGGAACTCATGGATGGTGAGCACGAGGACTACTGGGAAACCCGTGAAGGTGTCTACGCGGCCGCAATCGATTACATCGACCGCAAGCTGGCGTCCTTCGCGGAGTGGCTCGACGCGAGAGACGATGGCGAGACGACGATCATCGTCACTGCCGATCACGGAGAGAACCACGGCAGGGAGTCGGAGGGAGGGCTCGTCAACCACAAAAGTAGCCTGTCGGAAGGATTGCTCCACGTCCCTCTCGAGATTATCAACCCGCCGAAGGACTCGGAGTCGGTCACCGACTTCGTCTCGCACGCGAAGCTGCCCAGATTGATCACGGGAATCGCGAACGAGTCCGTTCCAGACGTCACAGAAGACGTGATAACGGCCGAACTGGTTGGACTCAGCGCAGGCCCTGAACCCCCCGAAGACTACGATTACTGGGATCGTGCGATGAGATGCGCGTACCGGAACTCGGAGAAGGTCGTCTGGGATTCGTTAGGCGAGACACAGTGGTTCGAGTTGGAACCCGAAACAAGTTCCACGGAAACGAGGGTCGAGTCGACCGATGGCATCCCGGACTGGGCCACTGAGCGATTCGCAACCGAAATAGGGGATTTCAAACGGGAAGCAGTCTCAAATGCATCGAAACCGGACGTCAGTGGGTCGACGGAGCAACGTCTGAAGAATCTCGGATATCTATGATTCACGCGAGAATCTCACGAGTGCGTAACACTTTCCGCGTGATTAATATACGTACCAAGGAATTCGATAACGAGAATGAGTCTACTGAAGCGTGCGCTCTCCCGGTTCAGTGAGAACGTGAAGAACGACGGTCTCACGGGAGTGAAACTAACCGCTTACGACTATTACGTCGGTGCCCTCATGATGAGTGGCCTGTATTCGAGGGTCGATTCGACCAACGTGTTCGATGAGGAGTGGGACGTCCTCATCCTCCTCGACTGTGCTCGACCCGAATTCATCTCGGAGGTCGAAGACGAATACGAGTTCCTCGAGGCGGGCGCTACCGAGTCGACACTTGTCTCCGTCGGGTCGTCGTCTGAACATTGGCTCGAGAACACTTTCGTGGACACGTACGCTGACGAGATATCCAAGACAGCGTACGTGACCGCGAACCCGAACTCCGAGCGGACGGTCTCGAGTTCCCAATTCGCACTCCTGGACGAGGTGTGGCGCGACGAGTGGGACCCAGACCTGCAGACGATTCCAGCGGAGGCGGTGACGGACCGTGCGATCGAGGCAGCACGCGAGAACGATTTCGACCGGCTCATCCTTCACTACATGCAACCCCATCCACCGTTCGTTCCCGACATGGACATTGATGCGATGCGGGTGACTCCTCCGGAGAAAGAAGAAGCTGGCAGCAACATGCGAGACCTTGTGTTGAAAGACGGGTACGAGCCGAGTACGTTGTGGGACGCGCACGTGGAGAACCTGCGATACGTGATGGACAGTGTGGAGGTGCTCCTCAGGAGTCTCGATGCCGATTCGGTCATCATCTCGGCCGACCACGGGCAAGCGTTCGGCTCCTGGGGACTGTATGGCCACCCGAGCAGAGTCCCATTGCCTGCGCTCTACACTGTCCCGTGGGTCGAGGTATCGGCGACCGACACGGGAGAGTACGTCCCCGACCCTGAACGTCGTGCCACACAACGTGACGAGGACCTCGACTCGAAATTAGAAGCGCTAGGGTACAGGACGTAGGTGTTCGACGTACAACCCGTCGACCGCTACGCACGAACACGAACCACAACGCCCATCTTCCAGACGTAGATAGCTACAGTAGATGGCCGACTCTTCGCTCAGAGAACTGCTCAAAGGAAGCGGCCTCGTGTTCGTCGGCCGAATTTCTGAACTCGGTATCTCGTTCGCTGTCGCACTGATCGTCGCCCGGGAACTCGGGAAGGAAGGATACGGAACGGTCAGTCTCGGAGCGACCGTCCTGGCGGTCGTCTCCACCCTGGTGGTCCTTGGGACCCATACCGGGGTGGGGAGATATCTCCCACGCTACGAAGACCCCGCCAAGCGCCGTGGTATCCTCGTATCTGCCTTCCAGCTAACGATGCCACTCGGAATCCTTGCTGGTGCTGCCGTGTTCTTCAGTGGGGAGTTCATCGCGACGAACATCTGGAACGATGAGTCTCTGGCCCCGATATTACGCCTGTTCGGTCTCGCGATTCCGTTCGGTGCGCTGGTGAAATACGTTCAGGGAGCGATGCAGGGGTCGAAACTCTCTGGTCCGAAGGTGATCGTTCAGAACATCACGCTCCCGCTCACGAGGCTCGTGCTCGCAGCAGGCGCGGTCCTCCTGGGCTACGGTGTGCTCGAAGTTGCATCGGCCTACGCTGCCGCGTTCGTCGTCGCAAGCGTGCTCGGGGTCTATTACCTGTACACACGCACTCCTCTGTTCTCCCGGGAGCCGTACGAGCCCATGCATCGCGAGTTGCTCGGGTTCTCCCTTCCCCTCGTGGTCACTATCCTGATGGCACGGATACTAGGAGACCTCGACATCTTTCTCCTCGCGAGTTACTCCACGACCGCGGCAGTAGGTGTCTACAACGTAATCTATCCGATATCCAATCTCGTTCTGCTCGTCCTGTCATCGGTCGCGTTCCTGACCGTCCCGATCCTCTCGGAACTCCATTCCGAAGACGAGTTCGAAGAGATGGACAGGATGTACAAGATACTGACCAAGTGGGTGTTCATCTCGACGCTTCCCATCTTCCTGTTCCTGGCGCTGTTCCCGACCATCTCGATCAGGTATACGTTCGGACAGGAGTACGTCGGTGGGAGCCTCGCGCTGGTGATCCTCTCTGCCGGGTTCTTCTTCCGGACTATAATGGGTCCGAACCGGGACACGTTGACCGCAATCGGACACACGCGCATGATAATGTACGACAACATCACTGCGGCGACCACCAATGTCGTCCTCAACGTCCTATTGATTCCCCGGTACCAGCTGGTCGGAGCCGCCCTGGCAACCGCGATCTCGTACATCGTCCTGAACATTCTGTATGGCGTTCAACTCTACCGGCGAACGGGGATCCAGCCCTTCAGCACGCCACTGGTCAAACCAGCGTTGGTCGCGGGGGTCGTGATAAGCGTCTTGTATTACGGTCTGCGGACGAACGTGTCGATCACGCTCCCGATCTCGATCCTCGCTCTCACGTGTTTCCTACTTGTGTACGGGCTGGCACTGTTGCGTTTCGGTGGAATCGAAAACGAGGACGTCGAACTGGTACTCGACTTCGAGGACAAGTACGACGTCGACCTCGGCCCACTGAAGACGGCGGCGAAGCGGCTGATGTGAGCAGTACGCTGTTGTCCGGCCACCGTTGTCACAATCAGAGAGAACCGCACCAGAATGTCGCCAAGCAGCCGTGCCCGACTCAGTTTACCTGATTCTCGACCGACGCCTCGCCACCTCCCGTCTCCCCCTCCTGGAGTTTCCGTTCCGCCTCGTCCCGGTCCTCTGGGTACCCGATATCGGACCGCCACCCGTCGATACGAATCGCGTCGATGGTCCGGCCACTCTGAATCAGCAGGTCCACAGCATCCGAAATCTCGTACTCTCCGCGGTTCGACGGCTGCACCAGGTGACAGGCGTGGAAGATTGCGGGCGTGAAGGTGTAGAACCCGGTCATCACAAGATTCGACGGCGGGTCCTCGGGCTTCTCGATCACGTCCGTGATCTCGCCGTACTGGTTCGTCGCACAGACACCGTAGCGACTCGCCTCCTCCCACGGGACTTCCTCCACGAGGAACGCGGCATCCGCACGGTCCTCCCGCTGGCGGCGGACCACGTCCTTCAGGTTCGCGTCGAAGATGTTGTCCCCAAGCATCAGCATGAAGTCGTCGTCGATGTGCTCCTCGACGGTCAGCAGGGCGTGTGCGAGACCCTTCTGTTCGCGCTGGTGCGCGTACGTGATCGGGATACCTTCGAACTCGTCCCCGTAGTGGCTGATAATCTTCTCTTTCATGTAGCCGACGACGAGGACGAACTCGTCGGCACCGAGGTCTCGCAACTGCTCCAGGCAGTGCGTAATAATCGGTTTGCCGGCGACCTCGACCATGCCTTTCGGTTTGTCGTCGGTGAGGGGTCGGAGGCGAGTTCCTTTCCCCGCTGCGAGGACGACTGCTTTCATACCACAACCTCCACCTCCCCGGCGATAAATACTTTTAGCCCGAACGTCGCCCCGCCGACAGCAACTCTTTTGCGCCCACACCGAGGACATCCGCTCGATGGCCGATAGCGACGACGTGTGCGTGTTGGTGCCGACTTACAACGAGGCGGCGACCATCGGCGAGGTTATCGACGGGTTGCGCGAGGAGGGGTTCGAGAACGTGCTCGTCATCGACGGGCACTCATCGGACGACACTCGCGAGATCGCCGAAGAGCACGGCGCACGCGTCGTCAAGCAGAGCGGGACAGGCCGCGGCTCGGGCAAAGGCGAGGCCGTTCGGGAAGGCGTGCTCCAGTACATCGACGCGGAGTACGTCCTGATGCTGGACGGTGACGGGACCTACAGGCCGGAAGAGGCACATGACATGCTCGAACCGCTCTTCGCAGGCCGCACCGAGCACGTCATCGGGGACCGATTCGCCAACATGGAGTTGGGCGCGATGACGCGGCTCAACCGGTTCGGGAACCGGATGATAAACACGGGCTTTCACGTCGTGCACGGGCAGAACTTCCGCGACATCCTGAGTGGCTACCGGGCGTTCACGCGCGACTCGTTCGAGCGGATGACGCTCAACGCGGAGGGCTTTGGCATCGAGACCGAGCTCGCTGTCGAGTGTGCGCGACAGGGAATCAGGACCGAAGTCGTGGACATCACGTATCTCGCGCGGCCGGAGGAGTCGGAGACGAACCTGCGGCCGTTCCGCGACGGCGGAGCCATCCTGCTCACGCTGTATCTGCGCTCGAAGACACACAACCCGCTGTTCTACTTCGGGAGCGTAGGCGGCATCAGCGGGCTCGCAGGGCTCTTCGTTGGCGCGTGGGTCGGCTACGAATGGTTCTTCAGGAGCGTCCCACACGACATTCTGGCGATGCTCGCGGGGGTACTCGTGCTCCTGGGCGTGCAACTCGTCATGTTCGGCGTGCTCGCGGACACCATCGTCTCGCTCCACCGGGAACAGCGAAGTCGCCTCGAACGGATCGCGGAGGAGACGCGAGAGGAGACTGCAGCGGTTGAAGAGGCCTCGGCCGCCGAAGATTAGAAGGGAAGCGCGCCACGCACTCGTTCGACGACGCTCAGGCTGCCAGAGCGCCACTCGTCGAACACGGGATAGAGGGCGTTCAACAGGGCCTGTTCGTCTTCGAACTCCGAGACGTTGGTATCGGCGATGGCCTCACCGAGGTTGACCGTTCGCCCTCGCGTGTCGTAGGGAACCTCGATGTGGCCGACCTGTCGTTCGAGTTCCTCGGCGGTCACCGGGTATTCGATGTCGACGCGGTCGAGCTCCGCGTCGACGCGTGCGATTCCGAAGTCCATCGCTGCAGCTGCGCTCGTGTCGTTCGACGGCGGGCGCATTGCCATATATCAGGTCCTGTCGGGCTGCAGGCATCAAAATCCTTCGGTCGAAAGCAACTTGGCCGATGCGGCGAACACACCGTGTATGACCGAGTACACGACGGTCTCCATCCCGAAGGACCTTGCCGAGCGCGTCGACGAGACCATCGAGGGCACGAGTTTCTCGTCGACCTCCGACCTCGTGCGCTTCCTGCTTCGTAGCATCGTCATCCAGCACCAGCGGTCTGACGGTCTGTCGGAGGCGGAGTTCGACGAGATAACGAACCAGCTCCGGGACCTGGGCTACCTGGAGTGAGCAGCCGAGCGCGGTGGTAAACCAGCTGCTGTCGAGGAGTTCACTGCCACTGTTCTTGCGGCGGCTCCGCGTCGATGACGGTCATCTCCTGCTGGGTACCGGCCCGGTCGAACGCCCGGACCGTGTCGGCCTCCCAGGGCGGAATCGCGACGAACACGACCGCGTGCAGGTCGTCTTCGAGGGAGACGGACCGACCGCCAGTCGGGTGTGAGACGAACCGGCCGTGGGTCTGGCCCGGGGGCGTCGAGAGGTCGACGCCGAAGACCGCGCTCACGGACCGTCCCGCGTCGGGCAGGTAGAAGTCAGTGAAGACGGGTGTTTCGGGCGAGAGGTCGTCGGCCCCGTCGAGGTCGCCGGCAGCCGAGGCGGCGAGCGAGAGCGTCACACCCTCGGGGTCAGCCTCTTTAGCGATGTCGACGAGTACCTCGAGCAACCCGCGAGTTACGTAGACCACGGAACATCTAGCACGGCTGGTGGCTAAAGGGATGCGGTCGGTCCCCCAGCAGTGGGACCGACTCAGGCCGTCCAGAACTCGTCGGCGCGGTCGTATCCTCGCGCCTGGAGGTCGGCGAGGAACTCGGGGTCCCGGTCCAGTTTCGAGTACGCGTCCAGGTTCTTCCGGAGCACGACCTCGCGGAGCTGGATCTCCTTGTAGTCCGGGTTCCCGTCGAGCAGCCCGTTCACCGTCTCGATGGTGTGTTTCTCCTGTTCGAGCGAGAGGTTGCCCGAGAGTTCGGTTCGGCGGTCGGTGATATCGAGCATCGACCGGGGTGGCACGTCCCTGGTGTCGGGGTCCATCGCCTTCGGGTCGACGCGGACGATCCAGATCTCGTCGGGCTTCGCCGACACGTCGACGCCCGACGTGAAGTGCCGAATCGGCGGGTTCTGCGAGAACAGGCCGTCCCAGTAGTAGCGCCCGTCGATTTCGACGGCCTCGAAGATGGTCGGGACGGCCGCGGAGGCGAGGGCGGCGTCGGCCGCCTGCTCCGCGGTCTCGACCAGCCGGAACGTCTCCGGTTTCGCGGTAACCCGCGCTTCATCCGTGGTGAAGACGGTGAAGTCGCCGCCTTCGACGTCGACCGCGCCCAGGAACAGGGCGGGCGCGTCGTCAGCCTCGAACGCACCAGACACGTCGCAGTGGCCGAGGATGGTCTCGCGCAGCCGTCGCTGTCCCACGTCCGCGGTAGGGTTGTAGTACGGGCTGATTCCCACAGAGCCGAACTCGCTCATCAGTCTCTGACTCGCCAGCGACCAGTCGTTCGCGACGGCCTCGGCGTAGGATTCGGCGGCGATGTCGCGCCAGAACGCGGTGAGGTTCGAGACCGCGGTCACGGGCTGGTCCGCGGCCAGTCCCGCCCAGGCTACCAGTGCGCAGATGCCGCCGCCGGAAGTTCCGCTCACGGCGACGAGGTCGTACTCGGCTGGGCAGTCCTCGACGATGCGTTTCAGTGCGCCCGCGGTGAAGGCGGTGTGGCTCCCGCCACCCTGACAGGCGACCGCGATTGTCGTCGTCACGCTCCGAGACGACGGCGGCGATTACCAAAGCGAACCTCCATGGAGGGTAATGTCGGCACGGAGTTCAAGAGGGGAGTACAGGATGGGAGTTCAGGATGAGAGCACAGGGAGGCGTGGTCGGCGTCTCCACAACCATCACCGTAAAGACCGGCCACCGAGTACCCGCGACCGATGAACGTCAGCATCATCGGCAGTGGGTACGTGGGGACCACGGCCGCCGCCTGTCTCGCAGACTTCGGCCACGACGTGGTGAACGTCGACATCGACGAGGACATCGTCGCCAGCATCAACGCGGGCGAGTCGCCGGTCCACGAGCCCGGTCTCGACGAGCTCATCGCCGAACACGCGGGCGACCGCCTGCGAGCCACGACGGACTACGAGTCGGTTCTCGAGACGGACGTGACCTTCCTCGCGGTCGGGACGCCCTCGCGCGACGACGGGAGCATCGACACGTCCGTCGTCGAGGCGGCCACCGAGATGCTGGGCGAAACGCTCGCCGAGAAGGACGGCAAACATCTCGTCATCGTCAAGAGCACGGTCGTCCCGGGGACGACCGACGGGACCGTCGCGCCGCTGCTGGCCGAAGCTGGCGGCCTGACCATCGGGGAGGACGTCCACGTCGCCGTCAACCCCGAGTTCCTCCAGATGGGGTCCGCCGTCGAGAACTTCCAGACGCCCGAGAAGATCGTCTTCGGCACGCAGGAGGGTGACGAGTGGGCGCTCGACACCTTACACGAACTGTTCGCGCCCATCGTCGACGCGGCCGACCCCGCCATCGTCGAGACCGGCCTGCGCGAGGGCGAGATGATCAAGTACGCGAACAACGCGTTCCTCGCGAGCAAGGTGAGTCTCATCAACGACCTCGGGAACATCTGCAAGGAGTTCGACGTGGACTCCTACGAGGTCGCCGACGCCATCGGGCTGGACGACCGCATCGGCGAGCGCTTCCTGCGCTCCGGCCTCGGCTGGGGTGGCTCCTGCTTCCCGAAGGACGTGGCAGCCATCATCGCCGCCGCGAAGAACCAGGGCTACGAACCGCCCCTGCTGGAGGCCGCCGTCGAGGTGAACGACCTCCAGCCCGTGCGCCTGCTGGACCTGCTCGCCGGGCACGTCGACCTCGACGGGGCCCGCATCGCGGTCCTTGGCCTTTCGTTCAAGCCCGGGACCGACGACGTGCGGGGGACCCGCGCCCTGCCCGTCATCGAGGGACTGCAGGAGCGTGGTGCCAGCGTGGTCGCCTACGACCCGGTCGCGACCGACAGCTTCCGCGAGAAGTACGACCACGTCGACATCGAGTACGCGGACTCGGCGCCGGCCGCCCTCGACGGGGCCGACGGCTGCGCGGTCGTCACCGACTGGGACGAGTTCGCCGCGCTCGACGACGAGTTCGACGCGATGGCCGACCCGGTCGTGGTCGATGGTCGACACGTTATCGGCCGGCGGGATGGAATCGAGTACGAAGGGCTGACCTGGTAATCGAAGCAGGCCGAGGAAGAGACAGCAGTGGAACCTTAGACCGGCAGCAGTTGCTTCGCGTTCTTCGCGTACAGCCCGAACATCTTCTTGCGCGAGTTCGAGAGCGCCTCGCGAAGTGCCTCGGCTGGGCGTAACTCGACGCCCTCGCCGTGGCCGACGAGAATCAGTTCGGGTTCCAGCCCACCGAGGACGCGCTTCGGGGGGACGGCGCGGAGCATGGGGTGGACACCCAGGCGCTCGCCGGAGCCACAGAAGTAGTCGACGGTCCCGACCGATTCGGGCACCCACAGCGTCCCAAGCTCCTCGTTCCAGAGGCCGGCTTCCTGCCAGAAGCGGTTGTCCCGCAGGCGCAGGGTCCGGTAGCCGGTGTCGGCGAGTTCGTCGCCGAAGCGTTCGACCGGCGCGTCGAGTTCGTTCGCCACGCCCTCCATCCACGTCGGAACGTACACCGGCACGTCGTGGCGGTTCGCGATGGCCGCCGAGTCGCGCTTGTGGCGGTCGAGGGTGATAACCACGCCCGCGACCTCGCCGCGCTCTGCGAGCAGGTCGTCGAGGTCGGGGATGTCGACCGGGTCGAGGACCCACACCTCGTCGTCGACCACGAGTGCGTGACACGCTCGTTGCATCTTCTCGTCGGGGTATGGGATCCACCCGAACCCGCCATCGTGCTCGTTCACGATGCGGTACTGGTCGGGGGAGCCGGACCCTTTCATCGGCATAGTTGTACTCAGGGGCGCGATGGGAATAAGTGACTGCCTAACGGCAGCTGGACGAGGACCGGCAGACCGTCGTTCGCGAGGTGAACGACCTGCTGCGCGAGGACCGGTCTGCCGTGGACCGCTCGACCCACATGCTCGGGGTCGCGCGGGTACTCGAAACGAACTGACAGAAACGGATTTCGGTACGGCGGATTACAGAAATGTAATTCTGATTACCTATTTATCCACAGGGGGTGTACCAGAGACTGACGATGAACAACAGCATCACCACCCAGGGAATCGCCACGAACAACCACCTCTCCGGCCTACTCCGCGGGACCGCGTTGGCTGTCGCCCTCACGCTCGTCGTGGCCGTCCTCGTGACGGTCGCCTCGCTGTTCCCCGGTGCGGGCATCCTGCTCGCACTCCTCGCGTGGACCGTCCTCCTCGGACTGCTCGTCGGCCTTCCGGTGCTCGCCGTCACACTCATCGGCGACGCGCTCTGAGTCGGCTGTCGATACCCACCGATCCATCCGGTTCTATCATCCTGTTTTCCACACTTTGAGAACGTACACCGGTTTATACGGGGTTCCCGGCGCAACCTCGAAATGTGAGGTGAGGAAACGATGTCATACCAAGCGACCAATCCCCTGGCGGACGAGTTCGAGTTCAACCTGGACCGGCCAGTAACGGCGTACTGGTTCGCGCTCCTGCGCGTCGTGACCGGCTGGTGGTTCTTCCACGCCGGCGTGACGAAACTCATCGACAGCGGGCTGAACTTCAGCTACGCGCCGGCCTACCTCGAGGGCATGACGGGAACCGCCCTCGGGCCCATCCCGGTGATGATGGCGGACTACCTCGGCTGGGCGCTCCCGGCGCTCGTCCCACTCGGTGAGACGTTCATCGGGCTCGCCCTGCTGGTCGGGGCCATGGTCCGGCTGGCCTCGTTCTTCGGGGTCATCTTCATGACCCTGTTCTGGGTCGGCAACGCCGGCTTCGGCCACGGGGTCGTGAACGGGGACCTGATGGGGCTGCTCCTGTTCGGGACCATGATGGTCGTCGGCGCTGGCCGGTACTTCGGCCTGGACGCCATCATCGAGAAGTTCCAGTTCGTCAAGCAACGTCCGAAACTCCGGTACCTGCTCGGCTAAGGAGGTGACACACAATGAACAACGAAATCATCGACAAGACGGCGATGGGACTCAGCGGCGCGCTGATGTTCCTCGGTATCGTCGGCCTCGGCATCGTGGAGATACTGGCGGGCCAGCCCTACGGGGCTGCACCGGTCACGAACGACGCGGGTGAGGTCGTCGCCACCCCGGCGGTCGACCCGGCCCTGCGGACGGGACTGGTCATCATGGGCCTCGTGATCCTGCTGCTGTGGGGCCTCTACAAGATGGTCCAGCCACAGATCGCGGACGGCGCTGCCAAGCAGCCGAATCTCGCTGGGGAGTAGACGCGCGAACGCGGCTTCTCGGCTTTTTCGGGACGACCCACACGCCACCCAGTGGCGACGCTCGCGACCCACGTTTAAGCGACCGGCGCACGAACTGGGCGTATGCTCTCGACCCTGCGCTGGCTGGCACTCGAAGTGAAGTACCTCGGGTCGGCCATGGAGTTCTACGGTGAGACGCTGGGCATGGCCGAGCGCCGCCGCGACGAGTCGGAGGTCGCCTACGCGGCCGGAGACACCGACCTCGTCCTGCGACGGCCCTCGTCGGTCCCCCGGGGCGGCGTCCACACCCACTACGCCTTCTCGATTCCGGCCGACGAGTACGACGACTGGTGGGACCGGCTCGCAGACGAGTACGACCTCGACGAGCACGTCTTCGGCGAGGCCCGGTCACTGTACCTGTACGACCCGGACGGGAACTGCGTCGAGCTGGGCCAGACCAACGTCACGGGCCCGGGCATCGACGGCATCTTCGAGGTGGTACTCGAGGTTGCCGACCTCCACCGCGCGGAGTCGTTCTACCGCGCCCTCGGGTTCGACGTCGTCGACCGCGGCGAGAACCGGACCCGGATTCGACTCCAGGGACCCATGGCCCTCGAACTGTGGGAACCCCATCTCGGGCTCGCGGACGCCCGCGGTGGCCTGCACGTCGACCTCGGCTTCGATGGCGACCCCGACGCCGTGGTCGACGCGGTCGGTGCGGCAGCCCGGTCGGTCGAACGACTCGACGATGGTGGCGTGCGACTCCTCGACCCCGACGGTCACTACCTGACGGTCGACAGGGCCTGACAGAAACAGATCGCGCCCGGCTACAGTCGGCCGGTGTCTATCTCGATTCCCGGCGGGGAGACGATGAGGAATCCACGGAAGTGGACGAGCTCACCGCCCGATTTCTTCACGTCGCGTGCGAACCCGGACGCGAGTTCGTTCACGTCGCCCTCGATGTGCAGTACGAGGATTCGCCCGTTCATGATGGTGTCTATCCACTCTTCCGGCGGCGTCGTGCCGTCGAGCACACCGAGTTCGACGCCACCGACGAGGTCGCCGTCCTCGTCTTCGTCGAGGTGGTCCTCGACGGCCCGCAGATCCAGGTCGAAGTCGCCCATGAGCGACTACTCGGTGTGCCCCGAGAAAAATCCTCGCCTCTGGTGGTACGGCCCACTCGATTGCGGGCGGCCGATGCCTGCGACCGTTCAGTCGGTCTTGTACTCCTTGCGGTAGCCACGGAACTCCGTGCGGTGGGCCTCCTCGTCGGCGAGCAGTGTGACCGCGAGGTCCTCCGTGACGGGGTCGTTGGCCTCCTCGGCCGCGCTGATGAGGGCGCGGTAAGTCTCGATCGCGTCCTCCTCGGCCTCGATGACGCCCTCGATGACCGACAGCACGTCTGTCGTGTCCTCGGGGGGCTGGAGGTTCTCCTGGCGGGCCTGGAAGGCCATGGAGCCGGGCGGGGCCTCGTCGAGCTGCTTCAGGCGGTCCCCGAGCTGGCGTGCGTGCGTGAGCTCTTCCTGGATGTCCTGGTCGAGGCTATCCTTGATCTCCTCGGCCCGGACGCCGTCGAGCACGATTGCGTTCGTCATGTAGTTCATCACGGTCTCTATCTCGTCGCTGTACGCCTTCTTCAGGAGGTCAACGACTTGCTGGTCTGCCATACCCGGGTATTCTCACGCCGGAGACATAACGATGGGGCCAAAGGCAAGCTAGACCCAGGCCGGTCGGATGCTGGCCGAGGGCGCATTCTGACTCCCCCCAGCGGTGCGCGTGAGCCTGTCACCCCGGCGCACCATCCCGAAGCTGGCAAGACCTGCCGTCTCGCACGGTCGTCCTGTTCGTCCGGTGACAGACCATCTGGAAGGAATATAAGGAATATGTATCCGATTGTAGTCGCCGCAGTCGTGCGATTACAGAATTCATGATGGTCGTTCGGCACGTTCCGGGACGCGCAGCAGACCTGTCACACCACCAAGTTTAAATATGGGTTCGCGCTTGGAGTGAGATACAATGTCGCACCACGACACCCGCTCTGACACCAGTCAGGGCGATCGAGTTCTTCCAGGGCACACTGAACGCCACAACTGAATTCGACACTGCACGCGTATTCGACACCACACTGCGGGACGGCGAGCAGTCCCCACGGACGTCTTTCTCCTACGAAGACAAACGGGACATAGCGGCCGTGCTGGACGAGATGGGCACCCACGTCATCGAGGCAGGGTTCCCCGTCAACTCCGACGCAGAGTTCGAGGCCGTCTCGGACATCGCAAAGTACACCGACTCGACGACCTGCGGGCTGGCCCGTGTCGTCGACAAGGACATCGAGGCAGCCATCGACTCCGGCGTCGAGATGGTTCACGTCTTCGTGAGCACCTCCGACGTTCAGATCGAGGATTCGATGCACGCCACCCGCGAACAGGTGAAACAGCGAGCCATCGACTCCGTCCGCCGCGTCAAAGAGGCGGGCGTCGAGTGCATGTTCTCGCCCATGGACGCCACCCGGACCGACGAGGACTTCCTCATCGAGATGGTCGAGGCCGTCACCGAGGCCGGGACCGACTGGATCAACGTCCCGGACACCTGCGGGGTCGCAACCCCCCGACGGTTCTACGACATGATCCAGACCATCGGCGAGCACACCACGGCTCGCATCGACGTGCACACGCACGACGACTTCGGGCTGGCCACCGCGAACGCCCTGTCCGGCATCGAGGCCGGTGCCCACCAGGCACAGGTCTCGGTCAACGGCATCGGCGAGCGCGCCGGCAACGCGGCCTACGAGGAGTTCGTCATGGCCGTCGAGTCGGTGTACCAGGCCGACACGGGTATCGACACGACCCGAATCACGGAACTGAGCAAGCTGGTCGAGGCGCGCTCGGACATGCCGGTCCCGGCGAACAAGCCGGTCGTCGGCCAGAACGCCTTCAGCCACGAGTCCGGCATCCACGCCGCCGGCGTCATCGAGAACTCCGACACGTTCGAGCCGGGCGTCATGACCCCGGAGATGGTCGGCGCGACCCGCGAGCTGGTGCTGGGCAAGCACACGGGCGTCAACGCCGTCCGCCAGCACCTGGTCGAGGCGGGCTTCGACCCGACCGAGACCCAGGTCCGCGCGGTCACCCGGAAGGTCAAGGACCGCGGCGCGGAGAAAGAACGCGTCACCGCGAGCACGCTGTTCGAGTTCGCCCGCGACATCGGGATCCCCACCGTGGAGGAGACCGAAGAGGTGAAGGCCTGATGGGCCATCCCCGCAAGGTCTGCCCCACCACCAAGATTTATATCGACCGGGGGGCGTACACAGTCGGTAATGAGACAGTCACCAGCTGCAGACGGCGACACCCTCGCCAGCAGCGGTGCTGTCGTACGGACGCTGTCGATTATCGTAGGGGCCGCCTAGCCCCTACAACACCCCATCCTGACCCGGTTTTTGCATCGTTTCGAGAGTCACAGCCGACAGCACGTACGTCAGTAATGTCCCAGCACACATCCGACACCCCGTATCGACCCCGACCGACACCAGCCGCGTTCGACGCGACACCGACAGGCCCGAACACATGAGTGAACGCGCGAGCACGACACCGACCGACACAGCGACTGGTGAAACGACCGGCGCGGACACGGAGACCGACGCCGAATCGACCGTCCCGAAGACCGGCGCGACCGCCGTCATCGAATCACTGGAAGCCGCCGGCGTGGAGTTCGCCTTCGGCGTCCAGGGCGGTGCCATCATGCCCGTCTACGACGCCCTGTACTACTCCGACATCTACCACGTCACGATGGCGCACGAGCAGGGGGCGTCCCACGCGGCGGACGCGTACGGCATCGTCGCCGGTGAACCCGGCGTCTGCCTGGCCACGTCCGGTCCCGGCGCGACCAACCTCGTGACCGGTATCGCGGACGCCTCGATGGACTCGGACCCGATGATCGCTCTGACCGGACAGGTCCCGACCGAGTTCGTCGGGAACGACGCGTTCCAGGAGACGGACACCACGGGCGTCACCGCCCCCATCACGAAGACGAACTACTTCGCGAGCCACCCGGACACGGTCGGCACGACCGTCTCCGAAGCGTTCGCGCTGGCGCGCGAGGGCCGCCCGGGCCCGACGCTGGTCGACCTGCCCAAGGACATCACGCAGGCCGACTCGAACGCCGACGCCGGCCCGCCACAGCTCCCGGACACCTACACGGTGACCGAGAGCGCCGCACCCGACGCGGTCCAGGCGGCCGCAGACGCAATCCAGTCCGCGAACAAGCCGCTGTTGCTGTTCGGCGGCGGCGTCATCAAGGGTGACGCGAGCGAAGAAGCACGGGAGTTCGCGACGACGTACGACATCCCCGTGACGACCACCATGCCCGCGCTGGGCTCGTTCCCCGAGGACCACGAGCTCTCGCTGGAGATGGCCGGCATGCACGGCACCGGCTACGCCAACATGGCCATCACGATGACCGACTGCCTCATCGCGGTCGGCTGCCGGTTCGACGACCGGCTCACCGGTGGCATCGAGACGTTCGCGCCCGACGCGGAGGTCGTCCACATCGACATCGACCCCGCCGAGATCAGCAAGAACGTCGAGGCGGATTACCCGCTCATCGGCGACGCCGGCACCGTCCTGGAACAGCTGGACGAGGCCATCGAGGCAGCGCCCCAGACCAAGAAGTGGCGCGCGACCTGCCAGCAGTGGAAGTCCGAGTACCCGATGGACTACAGCGCGCCGGAAGACGAACCCCTCCGCCCCGAGTTCGTGGTCGAGGCGTTCGACGAGGCAACCGCTGACGACGCCATCGTCACGACCGGCGTCGGCCAGCACCAGATGTGGGCCGCCCAGTACTGGACGTACAAGCGGCCCCGCACCTGGGTCTCCAGCCACGGGCTGGGGACGATGGGCTACGGCCTGCCCGCCGCCATCGGCGCGAAGGTCGCGGCCCCCGACCAGGAGGTCGTCTGCTTCGAAGGCGACGGCTCGTTCCTGATGACGATGCAGGAGCTGTCGGTCGCGGTCCGCGAGAACCTCGACATCACCGTCGCGGTCCTCAACAACGAGCACATCGGGATGGTCCGCCAGTGGCAGGACGCCTTCTTCGGCGGCCGCCGGATGGCATCCGAGTACCCGTGGGTGCCCGCCTTCGACAAGCTCGCCGAGGCGTTCGGCGCGAAGGGCATCTCGGTCGAGGACTACGACGAGGTCGCGGACGCGGTCGAGGAAGCACTGAACTACGACGGCCCCGCGGTGGTCGACTTCCACGTCGACCCCGAGGCGAACGTCTACCCGATGGTCCCGAGCGGCGGCGACAATGGCCAGTTCGCACTGGAGGAGGGTCACCTATGAGCGGCGGACTGCAGGGGCCCGCGCCCGAAGAGCGCGTCCGACCCCAGGGCCGACGCAACAAGCAGGGCATCCGCATCGACCCCGAGGTCGAGGCGGAACAGAAGCCCCGACGGGCGGTCATCTCCGTGCTGGTCGAACACGAGCCGGGCGTCCTCTCGGACGTCTCCGGCCTGTTCAGCCGCCGGCAGTTCAACATCGAGAGCCTGACCGTCGGGCCGACCGAGGACGACTCGAAGGCCCGCATCACGGTCGTCACCGAGGAACCCGACCCCGGCATCGACCAGATAGAGAAACAGCTCCGGAAGCTGGTGCCCGTCATCGCGGTCAACGAACTGCCCGACAACGCCATCAACCGCGAGCTTGCACTCATCAAGGTCGTGGGCGAGCACCCCGACCAGGTCGCTGCCGTCGCCGACATGTACGACGCGAAGACGGTCGACGCCTGTCGGGAGACGGTGACCGTCGAGATCACCGGGAGCAGACAGAAGATCGAGGCGGCCGTCGAAGCGTTCGAACGCTTCGGTGTCCGCGAGATAACCCGAACCGGCACCGCCGCACTGGCGCGAGGAACCACCGATACCGCACAACAGCAATGACAGACGACGAGTTCACCACCGAAGTATACTACGACGACGACGCCGACGCATCGCATATCGAGAACAAGACCGTAGCCGTCCTCGGCTACGGCAGCCAGGGCCACGCCCACGCCCAGAACCTCGCCGAGAGCGGGGTCGACGTGGTCGTCGGCCTGCGCGAGAGTTCCTCCTCGCGCGCCGCCGCGGAAGCCGACGGGCTGGCAGTCGCCACCCCGAAAGCGGCCGCCGAGCAGGCCGACATCGTGTCGGTCCTCGTGCCCGACACCGTCCAGCCCGCCGTCTTCGAGGAGATCGCACCGGTGCTGGACGAGGGTGACACGCTCCAGTTCGCCCACGGCTTCAACATCCACTACAACCAGATCGAGCCGCCGGAACACGTCGACGTGACGATGGTCGCGCCGAAGTCGCCGGGCCACATCGTTCGCCGCACCTTCGAGAACGGCGAGGGCGTCCCCGGCCTCATCGCGGTCTACCAGAACGCGACCGGCGAGGCGAAGTCCGAGGCACTGGCGTACGCCCAGGGCGTCGGCTGCACCCGCGCGGGCGTCATCGAGACGACGTTCCAGGAGGAGACCGAGACCGACCTGTTCGGCGAGCAGGCCGTCCTCTGTGGCGGCGTCACCTCGCTGGTGAAGCAGGGCTACGAGACGCTGGTCGACGCCGGCTACAGTCCGGAGATGGCGTACTTCGAGTGCCTGAACGAACTGAAGCTCATCGTCGACCTGATGTACGAAGGCGGGCTCGGCGGCATGTGGCACTCCGTCTCGGACACGGCCGAGTACGGTGGGCTGACCCGCGGCGACCGCATCGTCGACGACCACGCCCGCGAGAAGATGGAGGAGGTCCTCGAAGAGGTCCAGAACGGCGAGTTCGCCCGCCAGTGGATCAGCGAGAACCAGGCCGGCCGCCCGAGCTACACCCAGCTCAAGCAGGCCGAGGAGAACCACGACATCGAAGCCGTCGGCGAGGAACTCCGCAGCCTGTTCGCGTGGCAGGAGGACGAGGACGAAGAACAGACCGAAGAACCAGCGACTGCAGACGACTGAGACCGAGACCCCAAATGACCACGAACAAAGCGAACGGAACGATGGAAGACGTCAGCCACACCAACCCCTACACCGGCGAGAGCATGGGGTCGGTGTTCGAACACGGCGTCACCATCGTCGCAGACGGCGGCCGCGACCCCGAACGAGAGGACGTCGAGGCCGAGGCCGAGACCGAGACGGATGGCACACCGATGAAAGACGTCGACCACACCCCGCCGCACGACGACGGCGAGGGCACCGACCGCGTCTTCGAGCGCGGCGGTGAGGGTGTACCCGAGGAGACAGAGGAGTAAGATGTCCGAGGGCACGCTCTACGACAAGGTGTGGGACCAGCACAAGGTCACGACGCTGCCGACCGGGCAGGACCAGCTGTTCGTCGGCCTCCACCTCATCCACGAGGTCACCAGCCCGCAGGCGTTCGGGATGCTCCGCGAGCGCGACATGGAGGTCGCCTACCCCGACCTCACGCACGCCACGGTCGACCACATCGTCCCGACAGCCGACCAGTCCCGCCCGTACAAGGAGGACGCGGCCGAGGAGATGATGGCCGAACTGGAGGAGAACGTGCGCGAGGCCGGCATCGACTTCTCGGACCCGACCTCGGGCGACCAGGGTATCGTCCACGTCATCGGGCCGGAGCAGGGGCTCACCCAGCCCGGCATGACCATCGTCTGTGGCGACTCCCACACCTCGACCCACGGCGCGTTCGGCGCGCTGGCGTTCGGTATCGGGACGAGCCAGATTCGTGACGTGCTCGCGACGGGCACGGTCGCGATGGAGAAGCAAAAGGTCCGCAAGATCGAGGTCACCGGCGAACTCGCCGAGGGCGTCGAAGCCAAGGACATCATCCTCGAGATCATCCGGCGACTCGGCACCGACGGCGGCGTCGGCTACGTCTACGAGTACGCGGGCGAGGCCATCGAGGACCTCGACATGGAAGGCCGAATGTCCATCTGCAACATGTCCATCGAGGGCGGTGCCCGCGCGGGCTACGTCAACCCCGACGAGACCACCTACGAGTGGCTCGAAGGGCGCGACCGCGTCCCCGAGGGCGACGCCTTCGAGGAGCGCAAGGCGTACTGGGAGTCCATCAGTTCCGACGAGGACGCCGAGTACGACGACGTGGTCACCATCGACGGCTCCGAGTTGGAGCCGGTCGTCACCTGGGGCACGACACCGGGCCAGGGCGTCGGCGTGACCGAGCCCATCCCGGCTCCCGAGGACCTGCCCGCGGACAAGCAGGACACCGCCCGACGCGCCCAGGAGCACATGCGCGTCGAGCCCGGTGACACGATGGAGGGCTACCCCATCGACGTGGCGTTCATCGGTTCCTGTACGAACGCCCGGATGCCCGACCTGCGCCGCGCCGCGAGCATCGTCAAGGGCAAGCAGGTCGACGAGGACGTTCGCGCACTCGTCGTCCCCGGCAGCCAGCGCGTCCAGCGCGCCGCCGAGGAAGAGGGCCTCAAGGAGGTCTTCGAGGAGGCCGGCTTCGAGTGGCGCAACGCCGGCTGTTCGATGTGCCTCGCGATGAACGACGATACGCTCGAAGGAGACGAGGCGTGTGCCTCCTCCTCGAACCGGAACTTCGTCGGCCGCCAGGGAAGCAAGGACGGCCGCACCGTCCTGATGAACCCGCGCATGGTCGCCGCCGCGGCCATCAACGGTGAAGTGACCGACGTTCGTACCGTCGAGGAGACGGAGGTGGTCACCAATGAGTGATGATGGCCCCGCCGAAATCGTCGAACACGTCTCCGGGACGGGTATCCCGGTCCGCGGGAACGACATCGACACGGACCAGATCATCCCGGCCCGCTTCATGAAGGTCGTCACCTTCGACGGGCTCGGGCAGTTCTCGTTCTTCGACCTCCGCTTCGACGACGACGACAACCCGAAGGACCACCCGTTCAACGAGGACCGGTTCGAGGGCGCGAACGTCATGGTCGTCAATTCGAACTTCGGCTGTGGCTCCTCGCGCGAGCACGCCCCGCAGGCGCTCATGCGCTGGGGCATCGACGCACTCATCGGCGAGTCCTTCGCCGAGATCTTCGCGGGCAACTGCCTCGCGCTGGGTGTGCCGACCGTCACGGCCGACACCGAGACGGTCGAAGCCATCCAGGACTGGGTCGACGAGAATCCTGACGGGGACATCGACGTGGACGTCGCCGAGGAGACGGTGACCTACGGCGATACCACGGTCGACGTGACCGTCGACGACGCCCAGCGCAAGGCGCTCGTCGAGGGCGTCTGGGACACCACCGCGCTGATGAAGGCGAACTCGCAGGCGGTCTCGGAGACGGCAGAGAGTCTGCCGTACGTCGAGGACGGCAAGCGAGTGTAGGCTGTTCTCGTCGGTCCCGTCGCCGAGCTGGTTTTCTACCGTGTTGAACGCTGCGCGTAACTCGGGAGGCGACCACTGGTCAGCCGGTGGTCGGCTGGTCGGTTGATTCAGAGGGCCGAGTCTGCCAGGATCGTAAGTGCAATAAATTGAATTTGTCAGGAGCGCCCTGATGAACTCAAAGCAGATATTCAACAGCGAATTCAATGCATGGCCATCTCGAACTGCTAGATTCTACGACGTTATTTTAGCTTTTGACAGGGAAGAATAACCAACCGTCACTCTCTGAGGCCCTTAATTGGAACCCATTCATTTCCGGTGTTCCATTCCCATTGTTCCCATGGATAGTCCCAGGCATATCCGTCGTCTCCTCTAATGAGTTTGTCAAAATCACGTGTCGCGCCCGATGGACTCCTCGGCTCGCCTTGGAACTGAATCCGACCATCTTGCACCTCCGCAAAAATCGTTATTGCTGAGTATTCTCCTTGCTCAAGATACTGCCATCGAAGAGTCGTGCCGTCTGGAAGCATCGGTAGCTCTGGGTCTGGCATGGTTCTTGAATCAAGAGTCCCCATAATGTTAAATGTTAGCACAGAGATTCAACCAAGCCATTTGAGACGATACCACTCGCTGAGACCGGACCTCATCTGGCCAGGGAGCACACCTATGTGAGATATGCACGCTGTATTCAGCACGCCATTGATACAGTACTGAAAATTTGTGATTTCTTCGGCGGTTCACTCGCACTCTCTATCTGTCGGTCACACGTCAGCGGTCCCGTCCCCGGATTCGAGCCCCGCTTCGAGATACTCCAGCACCCGCGGCCACGAATCCTCGCCAGCCCGTGCTGTGGCCGTCGCGACCTCGGCAGGCCCGACACCGGAGAGCGGCTGGTACGGCGTGCCGATGTAGTGGCCGACCCCATCGTACGTCAGATGCCCGTACGGGTGCTCGAAGTCGTGGCGGTCGAGGCGGTCGACGGCAATCTCGCAGAGATAGCGCGACTGCCAGACCGGGTCTTCGCCACCCGACAGCAGGAGAATCGGGCCGTTCGTGTTCTCGACTCTCGTGGCGACGCGCTCGATTTCCTCGTCGTCGATACCCGTCTCGACGGTCTCGCCGGGCGTATCACGCGCGACGATGTGCGGAACCGGCTCGCCGCCGTCGGTCCAGGCCGGTTCACCGGATGGGGTGTCCCACGCGAGGCCACTCCCTGCGTAGGAGATGACGGCCCCGACCCAGTCCCGGCGAGCGCCGAGCAGCAGGGCGAGTTCGGCCCCGCGGGAGACGCCGAACGCGCCGACGCGCTCCGCGTCGATTCCCGGTTGCTCGCTGAGCCACTCCCTCGCAGTGTCGAAGTACTCCAGGGGGACGTTCCGGTGGTCGTCGGGGATGGGGTCGCCCTCGCCGAAGTAGTCGATGGCGAGGGTGGCGTAGCCCTTGTCGGCGAGCAGTTTCGCCCGGCGGGTGCTGAGGCGGCCGGCCGACCCGTGGAGGTCGAGGATGGCCGGGTGCGGGCCGTCGCCTGCCGGCTCGAACAGGGTCCCGACGAGGTCGTCGCGGTCGACGGGCCGG
This sequence comes from Haloarchaeobius pelagicus, assembly GCF_051207375.1. Taxonomy (NCBI): domain Archaea; kingdom Methanobacteriati; phylum Methanobacteriota; class Halobacteria; order Halobacteriales; family Halorubellaceae; genus Haloarchaeobius; species Haloarchaeobius pelagicus. Next base: position 1,848,641 of record NZ_JBPJZD010000001.1, read on the forward strand.
ATGGTGATTCCGGGGTCGTACAGGGTGCGGGTGATAGTCCGGGTGGCCACCGCGTCGTCGGTGGTCGCCCATAGCTCGATGGCGGCGTGCGGGTCGTCCCCGAGTGCGGGGTAGGCCTCGTCGGCGTCGTTGTCCATCGCCCAGAGCCAACCCATCGGTTCACAGCCGTCGTAGCTGCCGGACGCGGGCGCGTGCTCGGTCAGGTCGACCGTGCCGTCGTCGTCGGCCCGGAACGTCAGTTCCGAGTACCACTCGACGCCGTCGTCAGCCGCGAGGGAAGCGGTGAACGTGACTGGTTCGCCGGGGTCGAGGCCGGTCAGCCGAATCGCGATTCGCTCGTCGTTGTGACTGGTGTCGGGGGCGTGAATCGTGAGGGTAGTTTCGTGGTCGTCTGTGTCGGTGTCGGTGCTCGCGTCGTCAGCAATCACGTGGTCTGTCATGTCGAAGGGAGGCCGGTTCTCTGCAGGCGGTGCTGGTCCTGTCCGGGTCGGTCCGTGGTCAGTCGAGGAGCAGTCGGGCGTCGGCCTCGACCATCCCCGACTCGTCGCCGGGCACCTCCTGGAACCAGTCGACCGTGAAGTCGTCGGGGTCGATGCCGTCGTTCTCGATGGCCTCGTGGTTCAGCTGGGGGTCGGGGCGGTCCGCTGGACCCGCCACTGGGACGGCCCGGAAGACGACGTGGGTCGTCGACTCGAGGACCTCCTCGGAGCCCTCGACGCGGTGGTCGACCCGGCGGAGGCGCTCGGTTCCGGTGAACTGGACGGCGATGCCGGTGAGGTGTTCGACCTCGGCGAGTGCAGACGAGAGCCAGTCCTCGTCCGGTTCGACCTTGACGTTCGGCATGAGCCGGGTCCCGGAGGGCTCGTGGACCATGAGCAGGAGTCGACCCTGTTCGTCGACGATGCCGGCGATAGCGCGACCCGCATAGTCGGCCTCGCAGTGGTCCTCCCCCTCGTGGTCGTTGGGCGTCTCTCGGTAGTCGGCGTCGACCTCGTCGGCGAGCGATTGCAGGTCGGTGAACTGGTCGAAGGTGGGCGGTACGTCGGTCTCGGTAAGTGTGGCGTACTCGGACATGTATCGGGTGTGCCGCTGGTTCGCGGGCGGTTCGCCTGTCATCGGTCGAGGAACGAGCGGATGTCAGCGACGACGTTCCGGGTTCCTCGTTCGCGGTCAGTCAGCGGGCGGGCGTCAGCCGGGGACCTGGAATCGGCGGAGATGTCTCTCATGTGTCCTGTCTGTTTTCGGATTGGCAGTCGCTCGGTGGTCAGTGTCGCTGGCGTGTTCGCGCTCGTGTTCAGCCTGCTACTGGCCGAACACCGGAGTCTCGTGCTCCGGAGAAGTAGCTACTGGAGACTGATACAAGTAACTGGCGATTTAATTACGCACTGCTCTTTCGTTTAATAATTTGATGCCCGGGGATAAAAGTCTTGGGGTGCTGTTCGCGTGACAGGTCGGTCGAAACTGCACATCTGCCGACCCGGAGAACATCTGCCGATACCGAATCCCTTTCCACCCACTGTACCGTCATCGCGAGCAATGAGCGAACACATCGCCGTCATCCCCGGCGACGGGATCGGACAGGAGGTCGTTCCAGCGGCCATCGAAGTGCTCGACGCGGTCGGCAACTTCGAATTCGAGTACGGTGAAGCGGGCGACGCCACGAAAGCAGAGACCGGCGACGCACTCCCGCCGGAGACACGCGAGCTCGCCGCGAGCGCGGACGCGACGCTGTTCGGCGCGGCCGGCGAGACCGCAGCCGACGTCATCCTCCCGCTGCGTGACATCGTGGACTCGTTCGTGAACGTGCGGCCCGCCCGCGCGTACCCGGGCGTGGACGCGCTCCGCCCCGAGACGGACCTCGTCTTCCTGCGCGAGAACACCGAGGGCGTCTACTCCGGCCACGAAGACCGCCTCTCGGACGACCTCTCGACGCTGACCCGCGTCGTCACCTCGTCGGCGTCGGCCCAGCTCGCCGAGTACGCCTGCAACTACGTCGACGAACGCGGCAAGGACTCCTTCCACGTCGCGCACAAGGCGAACGTGATGCGCGAGACCGACGGGCGCTTCCGCGACACCGTCGTCGACGTCGCCGAGGCCAACGGCGTCGAGACCGAGGAGGTCCTGATGGACGCCTTCGCGACCCACATCTGTCTCGACCCGACGCAGTTCGAGGTCGTCGTCTGCCCCAACCTCGCGGGCGACGTGCTCTCGGACCTCGCAGCCGGCCTCGTGGGTGGGCTCGGACTGCTCCCGAGCGCGAACATCGGGCCGGACAACGCGCTGTTCGAGCCGGTCCACGGTACCGCCCCCGACATCGCCGGTGAGGGCGTCGCCAACCCCTCGGCGACCATCCTCTCAGCCGCGATGCTGCTGGAGTACCTCGGGTACGACGAGGAGGGCCAGGCAGTCCGCGATGCCGTCGAAGCGACCCTCGAAGAGGGCCCGACCACGCCCGACCTCGGCGGCGACGCCAGCACCGAGGAGGTCACCGCGGCCATCGTCGAGCGCCTGTAGACCGACACCAGTTCTCTTTCTGCTGCATCGCAAGGGGCTGCGCAGCTGTCGCTATGCGACCGCCCCGTGCCACCTGTTCACACAATCAAGAAAGTTGCGAGTGCTCTACTCAGAAACAAACACAATATCTGGCACAAACAATTAAATCCGTGCAGTCACCACACACGAATAGGAACTCAAGAGGATAGTATGCTACCTGCAGAGAGAAAACGAAAGATAGTGGAACTCGTATCGGCACAGGACGGGTGCTCCGTGCAGGAACTCGCGGACCACTTCGGCTTCTCGAAGGCGACCGTCCGACGCGACCTCCAGCAACTCGAAGACGACGGGATGATAGAACGCTCCCACGGTGGGGCGGTCCCGGTGACCACCGTCGGGCGCGAACAGACCTACGGGCAGCGAGAGGTCCAGAACTTAGAGGAGAAGATGGCCATCGCCGCCCGTGCCGTCGAGGAGATCGTCGAAGGCCAAGTGGTCTGCTTCGACTCCGGGACGACGACGATGGAGGTCGCGAAACAGACGCCCAAGGACGGGTCGATCCTCACCGTCACGAACTCGCCGTTGCTGGCGCTCGAACTCGGGAAAGAGGACAACGAGGTCAAACTCACGGGCGGGACGCTCCGCGAGCGGACCCGGGCGCTCGTCGGACCGAGCGCGGAGCGCTTCATGGAGCGCATGAACTTCGACCTGCTGTTCCTGGGGACGAACGCGGTCGACGTCGAGGCCGGTCTGACCACGCCCAACGAGGACGAAGCACGCATCAAAGAACAGATGGTTGGCTGCGCGGAGACCGTCGTGCTCTGTGCCGACAGCACCAAACTCGGCGACCGGAGTTTCGTCCAGTTCGCCACGCTCGACGACGTGGACGTGTTCGTGACCGACGCCGAACTCACGGACGAGCAGCGCGAGGCGTTCTACGCGGCGGGCGTCAGACTCGTGACGGAGGTTGCGTGATGATACTCACGGTCACCCTGAATCCGGCCGTCGACCACACCGTCACGGTCGACGAGGCGTTCACCCCCGACACCGTCCACCGCGCGGGGTCGGCCCGATACGACGCCGGAGGGAAGGGCATCAACGTCTCGAAGTACCTCGTCGAGCTGGGTCGCGAGACGGTCGCGACCGGTGTCCTCGGCGGATTCCTCGGTGAGTTCGTCCGCGAACGCCTCGCCGCCGACGGAATCCCGCAGGACTTTGTCGATATCGACGGCCTCACCCGGCTGAACACGACGGTCCTGGGAGAAGAGGAGTACAAGGTGAACCAGAACGGACCGACCGTCGGCGTCGAGGCCATCGATGCGATTATCGAGACCATCGAGCACTACGAGCCAGCGCTGGTCGTCGTGGCGGGCAGCCTCCCGCCGGGCCTCACGACCGACGCGATAGACGCCATCAGTCGCGCGGGCGACTGGCAGACGGTCGTCGACGTGGGCGGGGCGACACTGCAGGGCCTGGACGCGACCTACGCGCTCTGCAAGCCGAACCGCGCCGAGCTCGCCGCCGCGACCGAGATGCCCGTCGGAACGGTCGACGAGTGTGCCGCCGCGGCCGAAGCCTTCCGTGAGGAAGGGTTCGAGACGGTCGTCGCGTCGCTCGGGTCGGATGGGGCTGTCCTCGCCTCGTCCGATGGGACGTACCACGCACCCGCACTCGACGTGGACGTGGTGGATACCGTCGGCGCAGGGGATGCACTGCTGTCCGGCGTGCTGGCCGCGCTCGACCGTGGGGACTCCCCCCGGCAGGCCCTGGGAGAAGGGGTCGCCGTCGCGTCGAAGGTGGTCGCCGTGGCGGGGACGAGCATCCCCTCCCTGGCCGATCTGCCGACGGACGCCGAGCACGTCTCGGTCACGGTCCACTGATGTGTCTATCGCGTGTGCCCGAAATTCGCCCTTCTGGCGAGGTTACAGCCCAAAACAAACAAAAACGAAAATATTCGAAAGTACTTTTGAACCGTACCTGAACTATTGTGATGGACACACTCATGGCACTGAAGGACACGGCAGAGGGGGCGCTCAGATCACACGTAACGAACGTCAAGGAACACCTGATGACGGGTGTCTCGTTCATGATACCGTTCGTCACCATCGGCGGTATCTTCATCGCGCTCGGGTTCGCAGCCACCGAATTCGTCCCGGGCACGCCTGCAATCGAGAACCTGGCGAGCCAGCCCGGCACGCTGGACTGGTACCTCGTCCAGATCGGCGGGGCTGGGCTCACGTTCATGGTCCCGATACTCGGGGCGTACATCGCGTACGCCATCGCCGATAGACCAGCACTCGCACCCGCGTTCATCCTCACGTACATCATCCAGCAGCCGGCCGTCATCGAACAGACCGGCAAGCTGCTCGGTCTCAACGCGGGGGGCAAGCCCGCGGGCTACCTCGGGGCCATCGTGGTCGGTCTCGTGGTCGGCCTCGTGGTCCGGTGGTTCAAGAACCTGGACGTACCGAAGGCCATCAAGCCGATGATGCCGGTGCTCATCATCCCCGTCGTCTCGACGGCGGTCCTCACGCCCGTCGTCCTGTTCGCGCTGGGCGTCCCGGTCGCCATCGTGAACGACGCGCTGACCTCGTTCCTGTCGAGTATGCAGGGCGGCACGGCCATCGTCCTCGGCCTCATCCTGGGTGGGATGATGGCGTTCGACATGGGCGGTCCGGTCAACAAGGTCGCGTACGTCTTCGCGGTCGGCCTCATCGCCGCGGAAGGGGGAGCCGTCACCAAGCCGATGGCCGCGGTGATGATCGCGGGGATGACCCCGCCCATCGGCATGGCGCTCTCGAACCTCATCGCGCCGCACAAGTACTCCGAAGAGATGTACGAGAACGCCAAGAGCGGGCTCGTCCTCGGGGCGTCGTTCATCACGGAGGGGGCGATTCCCTACGCGGCGGCCGACCCGCTCCGTGTCATCCCGAGCATCATCGCCGGCAGTGCGGTCGCGGGCGCAACTTCGATGGCACTGGGCGTGACGATGCCCGCCCCCCACGGCGGCATCTTCGTCTTCCTGCTGTCGAACAGTCCGCTGCTGTTCCTCGCCTGCGTCGTGCTGGGGTCGCTCACCACCGCGGCGGTCGCGACGCTCATCAAGCCCGACTACGAAGAGCGCATGGCAGAGAGTAGAGCAGAGGGCGACGCACAGCCCTCGGACTGAGAATCGAAATTCGACTACCGACAACCGCCCGATTGGACCATTTCACATACACGGAAACACCATACATGCAACAGCCACAACCCGACATCCGAGAGATACTGACGACTGACACCGTTGCCCTGGACAGCGAACCGGAGAGCAAGACCGACTGCATCGAGACGCTGCTCGATCTCGTGGTCGCCACGGGTCGCGTCGAGGACCGGGACGCAGCCTTCGACGCGCTCCTCGCCCGCGAGGAGGAGACGACAACCGGCGTCGGCAAGGGAATCGGCATCCCGCACGCGAAGACGGATGCCGTCTCCGAACCGACGCTCGCGTTCCTCCGCTCCGAGGCCGGCATCGACTTCGACGCGATGGACGGTGAACCGGCGCACCTGATATTCATGATACTGGTGCCCGAGAGCGGAAGTCAGGACCACCTCAGCATCCTGAGCAGCCTCTCCCGAGCGCTCATGCACGACGACGTGCGCGAGTCGCTGTACGATGCCGACTCGCCAGACCGAGTGGTCGACGTGGTCGCGGAGGCGGTCGAATGAGCGAGCGCATCGTCGAGGTCGTCCCTGCCGACGGCCTGCACGCCCGCCCCGCCGCGAAGTTCGTCGAGGCCGCGAACGAGCACGACGCCGACGTGACGGTCCAGCCCGTCGATGGCGACACCGACCCGGTCGACGCCCGGAGTATGCTCGGCGTGACGAGTCTCGGTGTGGCCTGCGGTGACTCGGTCAAGCTGACCGCCGAGGGGGCCGACGCCGAAGTCGCACTCGACGCGCTCGAAGCCGTCCTCTCCACGCCGGAGGCCGAACACGACGCATGAGCTGGCGACTCGACGGCGTCGGTGCCACGCCCCGGTCCGGGGTCGGCACCGTCGTGTGGTACGACCCGGACGCGAGCCTGGACGAGCCGCCCGAACCAGAGACGGTCGACGCGGACGTCGAGCGCGAGCGTGTCGCCGACGCGCGAGCGACCGCGCGATCGGAGATCGAAACCGAGCGCGAGCAGACCCGTGAGCGCATCGGGGACGAGGAAGCCGAAGTGTTCGACGCACACCTGCAGTTCCTCGATGACCCACAACTGGTCGACGCCGTCGACGACGCCATCGACGAGGGACTACCCGCCGAACACGCGGTCGTGGCCGGGTTCGAAGACCCCATCGCCCAGTTCGAGGGCATGGACGGCATGATGGCCGAGCGCGCGGACGACCTGCGGGACATCCGTGACCGCCTGGTCCGCCTCCTGACCGATGGCGACCGAGTCGACCTCGGGAACGTCCCCGAGGGGACGGTCCTGCTCGCGGAGCGACTCACCCCGAGCGACACGGCACAACTCGATTCCGACCGCGTCGCTGGATTCGCGACGGTCGAGGGCGGTCGGACCTCCCACGCGGCCATCTTCGCCCGGTCGCTCGCCATCCCGGCCATCGTCGGGCTGGGCGACCAGCTCAACGAAGTCGAGGAGGGGGCGACAGTCGTCGTGAACGGCGACGACGGAACGCTCGTCGTCGACCCCGACGAGGAGACTCGGGCCGCGGCCGAGCAGACGGAGACCGTCGAAATCCGCCCGGACCCGGTCTCGACCGCCGACGGAACGCCCGTCGAGGTTGCGGCGAACCTCGGCACACTCGCAGAACTGGACGGTGCAGTCGAACAGGGCGCGGACGGCATCGGGTTGTTCCGAACCGAGTTCCTCTTCCTGGACCGGACCAGCCCGCCCGAGGAGGCCGAGCAAGTCGAGACGTACACGGAAGCGCTCGACGCCTTCCCCGAGGGGCGCGTCGTGGTCCGGACGCTCGACGTGGGTGGCGACAAGCCCATCCCGTACCTCGAGCAGCCCGACGAGGACAACCCGTTCCTCGGCGAACGTGGCGTCCGCCGGTCGCTCGGGCGCGACACCGACCTGTTCGAGACGCAGTTGCGTGCGCTCATGCGAGCGGCCGCTGCTGGCGACGGCGACCTCGCGGTCATGTTCCCCATGGTCGCAACCGTCGAGGAACTCGACGCGCTTCTGGAGCGGGTCGAGTCCGTCGCCGCCGACCTCGAATCAGAAGGTATCGCCCACGAGGTCCCCGAACTCGGGGTCATGATAGAGACACCCGGAGCCGTGTTCCTCGCGAACGAACTCGCCCAGCGCGTCGACTTCCTCAGCCTCGGCACGAACGACCTCACCCAGTACGTCATGGCCGCGGCCCGCGAGAACGACCGGGTCGCGGACCTCCACGACCCGCTACACCCGCCGGTCCTGCGGGCCATCGCCCGCACCGTCGAGGCCGCCCACGCGAACGACGCCTGGGTCGGCATGTGCGGCGAGATGGCCGGGGACCCCGCGGTCACAGAACTGCTCGTCGGACTCGGCCTCGACGAACTGAGCATGAGCGCAGTCACGGTCCCCGCCGTGAAGGCTGGCGTCGAATCGACCGGAGACGACGCCGCGGCCACGCTCGCCGAACGCGCATTGTCAGCACACACCAAAGACCAAGTGCCCACGACCACCAACGATTCATCATGAAACTTGTCGCAGTCACGTCCTGTCCGACCGGAATCGCACACAGCCAGATGGCAGCAGAGAACCTCGAACAGACAGCGCCGGAGCTCGGCCACGAGATCAAGGTCGAGGTCCAGGGCGCGATGGGCGCGGAGAACGAGCTCACCGCCGCGGAAATCGACGCGGCCGACGCGGTCATCATCGCCGCGGATACCGCCGTAAGCCGCGACCGATTCGAGGGAAAGCCCCTCGTCAAGGGAACGGTGAAAGACGCAGTCAACGACCCGGAAGGCCTCATCGAGCAGGCTCAGGCGGAGGTCGACGGCGAAGGGAGTGCGGCGGCAGACGCCGCCTCGTCAGACACCACAGAGACGACCACGACCGACACCACAGAGACGACCACGACTGACACCGACACCAGCCAGCGACCGAAGGGCGGCGACCGCTCGAAGGGCCTGTTCGCCCGCCTGAAGCGACTTTTCTCCTGAGTTCGCCCGATTCGTTCCCGTCTTCTGGCCGAAGCCCATCACCCCCGGAGCCGACACGCTTTTCCACCAACCAACTGACACGCCCGTATGGACGAGGTCTCCCGAACCGCGGCCGTGTACGACGACGACGCCACCGCCTTCGTCGAGAAGTACCGGTCGGAGTCGGTCGCGAAGCTGTACGGGCAGCGGTTCTTCGACGGCCTCACCGGCGAGCGCGTCCTCGACGTTGGCTGCGGTCCTGGAGCCGACGCGACGGTATTCGCAGAGCGCGGCTACGAGGTGACGGGAATCGACCGGACCCGGCCGTTCTTGCAGACGGTGCGTGAGGAAGTCCCCGAGGCTCGCGCCGCCCACGGCGACATGCGCTGGCTGCCCTTCTGTGACGATGCCTTCGACGGTATCTGGAGCTGTGCCTCCCTGCTTCACGTCCCCCGTGAGGACGTTCCTGCGACGCTCCGGGAGTTTCGCCGGGTCCTCGCTCCGGATGGCCTCGTGTTCGCTTCGCTCAAACGCGGCGAGGAGAGCGGCTACAGTGAGGACGGACGGTACTTCGAACGATACACGTCGGGGGAAGTGCGGCGGCTGTTCGAGGAGAACGGGTTCGACTGTGTGGAGATCGAGATAAATGAAGTGCCGGGCACCGAACCGCAGCTGGCCTGGATTCAGGTCCTCGCGGGTGAGGTGTGTCCCGCGAGCGAGAACTAGCTCTCGGTCAGTGCGTCGACCAGGTCGGGCGTCCCCAGAATCGTCGGGACGCGCTCGTGCAGTTCTCCAGGCTCACGGTCGAGCAACCGCTGCCGCCCGTCGGTAGCTGCCCCGCCGGCACACTCCACGATGTGGGCAACGGGGTTCGACTCGTACTGGAGCCGCAACACCCCGTTAGGTCGCCCCTCGTGTTCGGGGTAGCACAGCAGGCCACCGTTGGCCAGCAGGTGCCCCATATCCGCGACCATCGCGCCGGTGTACCGGAGTTTGAGGCCGACCTCGCCCGCCAGGTCGAGCACGCTGGCCGGCATCCCATCGTCGGTCCGGTCGATGGTTCCGACGCCGTCGAGTCCCACGACGGTGGCCTCGTCCGGGAGCGCAACCTGACTGGGCGCGACCCGCTCCCCGTCGCGAACGACCCACTCCGTGGCCTCCCCCTCGTGGGCGACCGTCATCGTCGTCAGCGGGCCGTACCGGACGACCGCGCTGGCGACGAGGCTCGTCCCTTTCGCGGGCAAGGGCGCATCGTACACGCCGACGACCGTTCCCACCAGATTGTTCGAGGCGAGGTTCGAGGAGCCATCGACCGGGTCGACCGTGACCGAGAAGCCCGACCCGCAGTCGACGACCGATTCGCGTTCCTCGCTGGCGTAGGCACCGACCGCATCGAGTGCCGTCAGCCGGTCGTGAAGCAGTGCGTCGACCCGGTCGTCGGCCGCGATGGCGTGGTCGCCGGAGGGGTTCTCGCCTGCCGAGACCATAGCCGCGGTCTCACCACGACTGGTCGCGAGCGCTCTGCGGATTGCCGGCTCTGCGGCGGCGACGGCGTCGAGGACCGCCGCGACGCTCGTGGTCATTCGAGTGCGCTGGCTGCGTTCGCCGCGGACTCGCCCTCGAACACGACCTGTTCGAGCGCGTCGAGGAGCGCGTGCGGGTCGTCGGCCTGCCAGACGTTCCGGCCCACCGCGAGGCCCGACGCCCCGGCCTCCATCGCCGTCTCGACGAGGTCGAGGAACGCTCTGGAACTCGTTTTCGAGCCGCCGCTGAGAACGACCGGCATATCGGCGGCCGCGTCACACGCCCAGGCCATCGCCTCGGGCGAGCGCGGATACTTCACCTTCGCCAGGTCCGCACCGAGTTCGAGTGCCACGCGCGTAGCGTACGCGATGGTACTCGGTTTGCGGTGCTCCTTGATGGCCTGTCCACGAGGGTAGGACCACATCGCGACCGGGAGGTCGTACTTGCGGGCTGCCTCCTGCACCGCACAGAAGTCCGCGAACATCTCCGGCTCGCGGTTGGTCCCTGGGTAGACCGTGTAGCCGACCGCGTCGGCACCGAGTTCGGCCGCGTACTCCACGGAACACGTCGGCGGGGCGTATGGCTCGCCCTCCCACAGGCTGCTCGACCCGTTCAATTTCGCGAGCAACGAGACACTGTCGTCGTACGACGGATAGTACGTCTCCGCGAGCCCCTTCTGGACGGCGAAGCCCGTCACCGCGTCGTGGGTCGCCATCTCGAACACCGTCTCCGGGTCGAGTCGTGCTTCGACACCGTCGAACGCTGTCGGCCCGTGTTCGAGCCCGTGGTCGTGTGCGAGGATGATTGCCTTGCCGTCTCTCGTCAGCGCCGAGTCCACTTGTGGCTGCATAGCACGACCGACGGGAAACAAACAAAAACAGTTTTTGAATATGTTTGTTTGCTTTTGTCTCTGTCTGTAATCGGGGAGGTTTCGAAACCGATTATCCGGACTGAACGCCCGAAACCCCCACCAGTTCTGCCTCGGCACCGCGCTTAACCCCTCTGCAGCCGTATCTCTACCCGTATGCCCACCATCGAAGTCTCCGAGAAGACGAAAGAGCGACTCGACCGCCTCCGCGAGGAGGACGAGACAGACGACGAGCTCATCATCGAGCTCATCAACATCTACGAAGCGAGCGAGCGGACCCTGTTCCACGCAGGGGACTGATTCTCTCTACTTCTCTGCCCGGGCGCACACCGAGGCCCACTTGCCCTTCGACTCGAGGTGTGCCTGGAGCGTCTCCGCGTACTCGCTCGCGAGCTTGCTCGCCGCTTCGGTCCGCTCGGCTTCGCGCTTCTTGCCGCCGCCACCCATCCCGAGCGCATTTTTCACGGAGTCGAACAGGCCGCCACCGCCGCCACTGCTCCCACCGGAGCCACCGGGGGCCCCGCCCATTCCCTGCATCTGCTGTGATATCTTCTCCAGTTCCGGGATGATCGCCGAGAGTTTCTCGTCGTTCGCGACGATGCGAGCCTCCTCGGGGTTCTCGGGGTTCTCTATCTCGAACTCGATAGCGCTCATGATGAGGTCCCACTCCTGGTTCGAGAACTCGGAGTCGAGCACCTCCTGATTGAACTCCTTGTCGACGGTCATCCGGTCACCCACGATAGTGTCCTGCCAGTTAGCCATACCCGATAGTTCGGGGACGGCCCGTATCAGAATTGTGTCTCGCCGAGGACGCGACCCCATAGGATTGTCAGTCACAGGATAAAATTATTCTGCCAGTTGCCTGGCCGCGACAATCAGGTAGTCGTTTAGTGGTTCTGACACTGGAACCGGGAAATGGTCCCCATGGACGAAGACAAGTACCCTCCAGAGACCGATAGACGACGGTTCGTCAAAGGCGTCGTCGGTGGCTCCTCCATGGCAGCCATCACGACTGCCGGCGCGGCCGCAGTGAACAGCAGCACGACCGACGTGGGCAAGGGCGGCGGGTCAGTGACCTACCGTGCCATCCGGAACACCGACGGCCCCGCCCCGCGCGGCCTTCCCCAGATACCGCTCGAAACGGACGAGGACGGCTACCTCAAGGGTGTCTGGCCCGAGGCCGAGACCAGAACGCTCGAAGACGGCACCGAGATCACCGTCGCCGAGACCGAGATCGCCGGCGTCACCTACTCCTCGCGTTGGTTCCAGTACTGCGGCGTCCAGACGTACCGCAACATCCAGCCCGATTCGGACCACGACAACTACCTCCGGTACGAACCCGCGACGACGTACGACTGGCAGCGCCAGGCGGTCGAAGGCGGGGAGAAGGTCCACCCCGAGGACTTCGTGCCCTACGAGGACTGGACGAACCACATCGGTGACCCGGGGTACGGCAAACCCGCCGACTGCAACTGGCGTTCCCACGCGGACTCGGTTCCCGCAGAAGAGAGCCTCGCCGTGCAGGTCATCCGGAGCCCGCTCATCGAGGAAGCCGCGAAGGAGGACGAATGGATCGCCGCCTCGACGGTAAAGGGCTGTCTCGCCTTCATGAACAAGTGCACCCACTTCTGTTGCATCCCCGGGTTCAAAGACAGCGGCGACGCGCCGAAGTTCGGTGCGGCGAACAAGAGCTACTGCGGCTGTCACCAGTCGGTGTACGACCCGTTCGACATCGTCGAGAAGACGTACATCGCCTTGCCGCGGCCTGACGAGTAAGACCGCAACACGGCCGGGGCGGCCGGCCGAAACCGGTTAGAACGCGCCGTCTTCGAGTTCGACCGTCGCGTGCAGGCTCTCCTTGAGCGCGTCGTGGACCTTACAGAGGGCCTCGGCTCGCTCGACGACGGCGTCGGCCTTGTCGCCAACCTCGTTCTCGACCTGCACGTTGAAGGTGATCGCGTCGAGTTTGTCGTCGTCGTTGAGGTCACCGATGGTGTGAATCTCGACGCGGCCGAGGTCGCCGGCCTTGCGCTGCTCGGCAGCCACGCGGAGCGCGGGGACGAAACACGCCGCGTAGGAGGCCAGCAGGCTCTCGAGTGTGTCCGGTGCGGCCTCACCGGTCGCGTCGATGCTGGTCTCGAAGTCGCGGATTTCGTTCGTCGCGCTGAACCCCTCCTCGGAGATGGTACGGACTTCCTTGGACATTGCGTTGCGTACATCTCACGGAAGCGGGGTAAGCGTTGGCCTCCCGGTGGTTGCTGTCGCCGTCTCGGACGCAGACCGGGCGCGCATGTGGTCCCCCGAAACCGCCCGACTCCGGCCGGTTCTGGGGCCATCGTGGGACGAATCTGGGTCTAACCTGTGGTCGAGTTTCATGTAACCTCGGCGAACGCTCTTTAGGTCCTTCGGGCTCTGTCAGGCTGCAGTTCAGACATGAAAGCACGAACGATGACCGCGGTCGGGTTCGCCACCCTCCTCCTCACGTCTAGTGTGGTCGGCGTGGTGGCTGCGACGCCCGACGAGACGACGACCGACCCCGAATCGACCGGCGACTGGCGCGCCGAACTGACCTGGTACCTCGGCCTGTTCGACCTGAGCGACGACCAGGTCGACGCCATCGTCGACGAGGCCGAACGCATGCACGAGGACGGGGCGACCGCGCACGAGATACGTCGCGAGGTCGTCGACTCGCTCCACCAGTACGGGGTGGCCGAGCGCGAGATTCGGGAGAAGTCCCAGCTACGCGTCCTGTACGAACTGAAGACGCACTACCACCTGACCGACGCCCAGCTCGACGAGCTGACGACGATGGTCGTCACGATGTACGAGGATGGCGAGGCCATCCCCGAGATCAAGCACGCCGTCGTCTGGCAGCTCCAGGACTACGGCGTCGACACGACCGCCCTCGAAGAGCGCATGTGGCAGGCCCGGTACGACCACCTGCTGCGCCGGTACGACCTGACCGAAACCGAAGCCCAGCTCATCGTCGACGACACCCGCGCCCTGTTCGAGGACGGCGCGACCTGGGACGATATCCAGGACTCGGTCCGCTCGCACCTCCGTGAGTTCGACGCCAGGCGCGTCGACCAGGGCCACTGGCGCGACAAGCTCCAGCACGTCAAGAAGATCCACGACCTGGCCCACCGGTACGGCCTCAGCGGCGAGGAGGTCCGTGACGTGGTCACCACGGCCCGCGAGATGAAGGCCGACGGCGCAAGCAACGAAAAGATTCGCGCCGCAGTCGGCGAACTGATTCGCGACTACGCCAGCGACGACCATCCCACGGACGGCAGCGACCGGCTCAGCCAGCTCGCCGAGCGCCTGCAGGCGAACTTCGCCCTGACCGACGGTGAGGTCCGCGACATCGTCACGACGGTCAAGACCATGCACGAGAACGGTGCCGACCGCGAGGATATCAAGCAGATGGTCCGCGAGAAGGTGACGCGGTTCACCGCTGACGACCGCAAGAAGGCCGTCGCGAAGCGCGTGGCCCACCACCTCCACGCCGAGTACGACCTGACCCGCGAGGAGATTCACACGGTCCTCGGCGAGGCCCGTGACCTCCGGAACGACGGGGCGTCCTGGGCCGAGGTCCGCGAGTACATCACCGACCGCGCCGAGGAACTCTCGGGTGCGGACACGAACACCGAGGAGTCCGACCCCGAGCGCCCCGACGATGCGGACTCCCGGCGACTCGTCGCCCCGGCCTGAGCTGACCGCCGGCCCTCCGAGTGTCACCCCCCGACCCCAGTGACTTATTACAGCGTTCGCGGTACAGGAAACAGACATCGATGCGAAAGGTGCTCTGGTGGCTCATCGGCGGTGCTCGCGGGGGTCGGAACCGCCTGCGCATCGTCTACGCGCTGGACCAGAAACCGATGAACACCAACCAGCTGTCGAACGCGCTCGACCTCGACTACAAGACGGTGCAACACCACCTCGAACTCCTGACCGAGAACAACGTACTGATGACCATGGGCGACGACTACGGCAAGACCTACTTTCTGACCGACCAGATGGAAGCGAACATGGACGTCCTCGACGAGATCGCCGAACAGGCGGACCTTGGTGATGTGGATGTCTGAGGTGCGCGCGGGCCGGCGGACGCTCGCCGTGGCCCTGGTCGCCTTCCTCGTCGCCATCGTCGCGACGTTCCTGTTCACCCGGCTCGTCGGCCGGCTCCCGCTGACCGACCACCCAGAGATAGCCATCCAGCTCGTCGTCAAGATGTTCGTCTCGACGTTCACCGTCGTCCTGCTCATCGCGCTGACGATGAACTACCTCACCGTCTACCGCGAGCTGCCCAACCGGTTCACGCTGAGTCTCATCATCTTCTGTCTCTCGCTGCTGCTGTACGCCATCACGTCGGTCCCCATCGTCGCGATGATATTCGGCGGCTTCCGGCAGGGCCTCGCCGCGAGTATCGGCCCGTTCGCGTTCATCCCCGACATGTTCGCCAGTATCGCGGTGTTGATACTGTTGCACCAGAGCTACGAGTGACGAACTGGAGGCCGAATACTCGCCGGAATGACTATTAGCTTGCTTCGCTAGTTTCGGATAGTCATGGCAGAGTACGCACAGGAGATCTCGTCGGCCGTCCTCGAAGCGCTGGTCGATAACCTCCCGGACGGGGTACTCGTCGAGGACGAGACTCGGGAGATAATCGTGGTCAACAGTGCGCTCTGTGACGTGCTCGACCTCGACACGGACCCGGAGGGACTCCTCGGGCAGGACTGTGCCGCCGCCGGAGCAACCGTCGCCGACTCGTTCGTCGATTCGGCGGAGTTCATGCCGCGCATCGAGGAGCTGCTCGACAGGCGGGAGCCGGTGTCCGGTGAGTCGCTTCGCCTCGTCGACGGCCGGACGCTGGAACGGACCTACGTGCCCTACACGCTCCCGGATGGGGAAGCGAACCTCTGGGTGTACCGCGACGTGACCGAGCGCGTCGAGCAAGCGAACGCGCTGGAGGCGAAGAACGAACGACTCGAAGCGTTCGCTTCGATGGTCTCACACGACATCCGCACCCCGCTCAGTGTCGCCACGACGCGACTCCAGCTCGCCCAGGAGACCTGTGACTGCGAGCATCTCACCGAGGCCGAGGAGAGCCTCGAACGGATGGACGAGCTTACCCAGCAACTGCTCGTCCTCGCACGGGAGGGGAAGGCAGTCCACGAGACCGGACCGGTGCCGCTCTCGGTCCTGGTCTCGCAGTGCTGGAACAACGTCGAGTCCGAGAATGCCGTACTGGACAACGAGGCCGAGGGGACCGTCGTCGCTGACTGGAACCGCCTCGCGCAACTGTTCGAGAACCTGTTCAGCAACGCGGTGGAACACGGGCGGCGGGGCGCCGGCGAAAACGGTGACGACACGAGTCGTGAGTCGGGCGAGGTGCGGGTCCGTGTCGGGCTCCTCGAGGACGGGTTCTACGTCGAGGACAACGGGACCGGGTTGGCCGTCGACGAGCCGGAGCGAATCTTCCAGACGGACTTCTCGACGTCCGAGCACGGCACCGGCCTCGGTCTGAAGATCGTCGAGGAGATCGTCGACGCTCACGACTGGAACATCGCGGTGGATACGACGCAGACGGCGGGTGTCCGGTTCGAGGTGACCGGCGTCTCGTTCGAAACGGAGACCGAAGAAATGTCGGGGTCAGGCTACCGGAAGCGCTAGTTACCGGTCCAGCAGGTTCTCGCTCAGCTCCCAGGACTCGTCACCCTCGAGGACGACGACGTCGGCGTCACTGCCGGTCGCCTTGACCTCGCGGGCGAAGTCGTTGGGGTCCTGCTCGATGGGCGGGAACGTGTCGTAGTGCATCGGGAACGCGTAGTCCACGTCCAGCCAGTCGACCGCGATGGCGGCCTGCCACGGGCCCATGGTGAAGTGGTCGCCGATGGGGAGGGCGGCCGCGTCGGGCTGGAGGTGCGGGCCGATGACGTCGCGCATCTCGGTCATCAGCGCGGTGTCACCCGCGTGGTAGAAGGTCTCGGAATCCGCGTCGGCGACCTGCGTCGGCTTCGTGTTCGAGATGATGAAGCCGGCCGGCATCCCGCCGGAGGTGCCGTAGCTGGTGTCCATCCCGTTGGTGTGGTCGGCGCGGTGCATCGTGATGTAGGCGTCGCCACACTCGACGGTGCCGCCGAGGTTCATACCCATGCCGCCGACTGCCTCGTACTCGCCGAACTCGTCGCGGCAGTACTCGACGACCTCGGGTGTGGCGACGAGTTTCGTCCCCTCGTAGCGGTCCACGTCGCCGATGTGGTCCGCGTGCCCGTGCGTGAGGAGCAGGTAGTCCGGGTCCAGCTCCTCGGGGTCGGTCGACGTCTTCGGGTTGTCGAAGAACGGGTCGATGAGCAGCTCTGTATCGCCGACCGTCACGGACCACGTCGAGTGGCCGTACCAGGTGAGTTGCATGGCAACTGGTACTACTCCCGAGATACACTTAAAACTGCACGCGGCGGCAGGGACGGTACGATGTCCGACGGGTTATATGAGTCGGACTCACGTAGCCGACGGCATGCTCGCGTTACAGCTCAGTGACTTCATGCTCGAACTCAAGGAGGGCTCCATCAAGAACGTCGGCCCGGCGAACAAGTCCGGCTCGGCGAAGCTGTTCGACGTCGCGGAGGCAGCGGCACGGGAGTTCGGCGACAAGCGCGTGAAGCTGGTCTTCGAAGACGACGACGGAAACGAGGTACAGGTCGCGCTCTTCCCGGAGCAGGTGCGGTCGCTCGTCGACGATATCGAGAACCTCGAAGAGGAGTCCCCGGTGTTCGAGTGAACCCCGGAACCACCAGTGTGGGATACGCACGCCGGCAGGGCAGTACCCAGCTACCCGGCCGGCCAGTTGGTCGATTCGTCGGTCGAGTGCCCGAATCAGGCGTTGTTCATCCGCTGGCTGGAGCGCTCGCCGCACGTCTGGCACTCCTTGACGCGGTACGGTTCGCGGGAGAACTGCGCATTCTCCGTCTTGGAACTCTCGGTGATGATCTGGACGGAGACCTTGTGTAGCGTCTCCGTACCACAGCAATCGCAGTGTTCGGTCAGCCCGTTGAATGAGTCGTCAGTCGTTGCCATATCTGAAGATTACCCTCTACTGTTATAATGCCACATTAGCGTTTTCAAGCTGAGAAATAACCCTGTTGTACCACTTGGTGGTGAATTTTGACACTGTTCAGACCGGGTACAAAAACCTTATATTTCGTAACCGGTGACGTATGTGCGTGGACGACGAGCGGCCAATCGAGGAGATTCTGGACACCATCGGCGACGAGCACGCACGCGAAGTGCTCGCCGCGGTCAGCGAGGAGCCTCGCTCGGCCAAGCAGGTCGCCGAATTCTGTGACCTCTCCCTCCCAACGGTGTACCGGCGAATCGAGATGCTCAAAGAACACCAGCTCGTCACCTCGGAGACCCTCGTCGCGAAAGACGGGAACCACTACGACGCCATCAAGTCGAACTTCGACGCGACGGTCATCCGTCTCAAAGAGGACGAGTACGACATCCGGATCTACCGCAAGGAGAACCTGCCGGACCGGTTCTCCAGTCTGTGGGACGAGCTCGGTCGCTGACCGGGCTCCGGCGGTGCAGTTATGTTCTCGGGCACAGTAGCAGGAGAGCAACCGTGGTAGAGTTGCTCGAAATCGCTGGAATGGTGCTGATGATGATGCGTCTCGTCCTGTTCGCGCTCGCGCTGGGATTGACCTTCATCAGTTTTCAGGCATACAATCAGAAGGGCGGGAAGCGGCTCGAATCGGCGTTCATCGGCTTCGCATTCATCAGTATGGGGGTGGCGCTGACCAACATCAGCATGCAGATAACGGAAGGTGTGATCTACTTCAACATCGCCGAGACGGTGCCGTTCATCGTGGGGTTCAGCATGTTGTATCTCTCCCTGTACCGCTGAGCGAGTTTCGACAACAGTTTTAGGCCGGGTCCATTCTACTCCGCCAAATGGGTAACTGTATCATCTGTGGTGCCTCGGTTGACGGGCACATCTGTAAGAGCCACGAGGAAGACGTCGTCTTCACGTTCGAGGGCGATTCACCGAACCAACTGACCCCCGGCCGCTACTACCGCGGTAGCGTCGACGGCTTCGCCGAGTTCGGCGTGTTCGTCGACATCGGGACCTCGGTCACCGGTCTGTTGCACCGAAGCGAACTCGACAAGCGACTCGACAGCCTCGACTGGAAGTCGGGCGACACCGTGTTCGTGCAGGTGACGGACGTGCGCGACAACGGCAACATCGACCTCGGCTGGTCCATCCGGCAGGACGAGTCCGAGTTCCGCGGCAAGCTCATCGACAACCCGAGCGGCGACCGCCTCCCCGAGGAGGAGAAACAGGAGGTCGCGGCGACGACCGACGGGAGCCAGCAGGCCGCGACGCAGGTCCGCACCCCCGACGCCGAGGACGCCGCACCGAGCGCCGACAAGACGCAGGAGCCGACGGAGGCCCCCGACGAGGGAAACGCTGACGCGGCGGTCGAATCGGCCGACGAGTCCGAACCGGTCACCGCCGACGAATCTGCCGACGAATCCGAACCGGTCACCGCCGACGAATCGAGCGACGAATCCGAACCGGTCACCGCCGACGAATCGAGCGACGAGTCCGAGCCGAGCCCCGACAAGCAACTCGCCCGCACCGCCATCGACGTCCTCACGGACAACGTCGGCAAGGACGTGAGCATCGAGGGCGAGGTCATCAGCGTCCGCCAGACCTCCGGCCCGACCGTCTTCGAACTGCGCGACGAGAGCGGCGTCATCGAGTGCGCCGCCTTCGAGGAGGCAGGCGTCCGCGCCTACCCCGAAGTCAACGTCGACGACGTCGTCCGCCTCGTCGGTGAGGTCGAGCGCCGTCACGACAACATCCAGGTCGAGACCGAGTCCCTGACCGTCCTCGAGGGCGACGAGGCAGCCGCCGTCGAAGACCGCATGCAGGCCGCCCTCGACGACGAGGCCGACCCCGGCACGGTCGACCTGCTCGCCGACCACGACTCCGTCGCCGCCGTCGCGGACGAGATCCGCGAGGTCGCGACCGCCATCCGCCGCGCCGTCATCGAGTCGCGCCCGGTCGTCGTGCGCCACCGCGCGAACGCGGAGGGCTACGTCGCCGGTGCCGCCATCGAACGCGCCGTCCTGCCCCTCGTCCGCGAGGAACACGCACGCGACGACGCCGTCTACCACTTCTTCGAGCGGCGACCGCTCGACGAGCCGGTGTACGACATGGACGCCGCGACGAACGACGTGACGAACATGCTCGACGCGCGTGAGCGTCACGGCGAGCAACTCCCGCTCATCGTGCTCGCCGACCTCGGCAGCACGCTGGAGTCCCAGGAGAGCTACGACCTGCTCGACGTGTACGACGCCGACCGCGTCGTCGTCGACGCGGGCCACCCCGACGAGGAGATCGTCGATTCGGTCTCGGGTATCGTCAACCCGCACCTCGCCGGTGCCGGTGACGACGTGACGAGTGCGACCCTCGCCGCGAACGTCGCGGCACACGTCAACGAGGACGTGCGCGAGGACCTCCTCCACCTGCCCGCCATCGGCTACTGGGCCGACGCGCCGGCAGTGTACACCGACCTCGCCAGCGAGGCGGGCTACAGCGAGGACGAGACCCGCGAACTCCGCGAGGCCATCGCCCTCGAGGCGTACTACCAGTCCTACAAGGACAAGCGCGAACTGGTCACCGACCTCCTGTTCAACGAGAGCGACGGACTCGCGGGCCACGTCAGCAAGCAGTTCCGCACCAAGCTCGAGCGCGAACTGGAGACCGCCCGCCGGAACGTCTCGACCCGGACCGCACAGGGCATCGAGTTCGCCGTGCTGGACGCCGACGCGTTCACGCACCGCTTCGACTTCCCGCCGACGGAACTCCTGCTCGACTCGCTCCACCGCGAGCAGGCCGCCGAGACGGACGAGCCGCTCGTCACGCTCGCGTTGGGTGACGACGACCTCTACCTCCGCAGCACGGAGTACGTCGACGTCCGCGAGGTCGCCGACGAGGTCGCCGAAGTCGTCTCCGACGCTGGCCTGAGCGTCGTCGGTGGCCGCGACGGCCACCTGGAGTACCTCGCCGGCGAGCGCGACGACGTGCTCAACGCGACGGTCTCGGCCATCGCGAAGTCGTTCAAGCCCTGAGCAGTCGTCGATAGCCGACGCGACTACGTCGCGTTCTCCGTTCTTCTCTCTCGCCAGTTACCGATTCGAGTGGCGACGCCACCGAACAGTGCGAACAGGCCGTACCAGGCGGGGAACGCGACGGGGCTGTAGTACGCCATGGTGTACTCCGTGTAGATGTCGATGCCCCAGACGGGGAGTGCGAACTTGACGAGGAGAAAGCCCGGCAGCGAGTAAACCGACAGTGCGATCGGCGAGAAGCTTCCAACGAGGGCGAACGCCAGCGTCAACAGCGCGAGTGAGAGCCGCAGCGAGAGCACGTCGACGAGTCGAGTGAGGCTCGGCGGTGCCAGATCGGTCACACCGACTGCCCCGATTGCAGCCCGGACGGTCCGGTCGACGGCCACCGCCGGAAGATACCAGAGGGCCATCCCGAGGGCGAAGTTCCAGGTGAGCGCCAGCGAGCTTGGGCCCTGGACGTAATCCGTGTGCGACCAGGTGTAGGCCGGCCAGAAGTAGTGGTACTCGACGACCGCACGGCCGCCGGTCTGCCAGGTGCGCCACTCTTGCTGTGTCACGACCATCGTTGCGACAGCAGCGAGTAACACCACCGGCCACGTCGGTTTCACCAGCCACCAGACGCGTCGAGGGTCGACTGCCATACCCACTCACACCGACCGACTCGCAATAAAGATTGGAACGCTGAAACGACTGTGGCGGTCGCGTCCCGTCTATTCCGTTCCGTGGCTGCGCTCTGGTACCCGTCTGGTGTCGCCCTCTGTCGGTTCGTCTGCTGGCGTCCCGGATACGTCGTACACCTTCTGGAACTCCTCGACCGGGACCCGGTCCAGCACCTCGACGGTGCCATGCGTCCCGTCGACGCGGATGCGTTCGCCGGTCTGGATGCGGGCCGTCGCCGATGGGACCGAGACGACTGCGGGGATGCCGTACTCGCGGGCGACCAGGGAGCCGTGGGTCATCCGGCCGCCGACCTCGGTGACGAGGCCGGCCGCGTTGAGGAACAGCGGCGTCATCCCGGGGTCACAGAACTCCGTGACGAGGATCTCGCCGTGTCGGAGCGTCTCCTTCGTGGGGTCGCGGATGACCCGGGCGATGCCCTCGACGACGCCCCGGGAAACGGGTGTCCCTTCGAGCGCGCCGTCATCGGCGATGCGTGGCTCGCCCAGCGCCTCGCCCTCGCTGGTGATGACCCGCGGGGCGTACATGGCGGTGTGGTGGGCGAACAGGGCCTTTCGCCGGCGGATATCGGGCGCGATGGGCTCGCCGGCGAGGGCGGCCTGGAGTTCGTCGAGCTGGAGGAGCCACACGTCCTCGGTGTCGATGAGCACGTCGGCAGCTTCGAGCGTCTCGCCGGCCGCGACGAACTGGGCCCGGGTCTCGGCGAGTAGCCGGGCGATGCCGTACTTCGGGTGCTCGCGGAGGGCGAGGTAGCCACGGTAGACGGCGACGAGCCGGCGGACGGCGGCGGCGCGAGCCTGGGCCTCGACGTAGTCGAGGTTCGCCCTGCGCATCGTCGCCTGGACGTCCCTGGCGACGGCGACCTCCAGTCGCGTCGCGGCAGCTTCGGCCTCCCGAACGAGGGCCTGGAAGTGTTCCTGGTGACCGCTTGGTACGTCGGACACGAGCGCGCCACGAATCGCCTGAAGCAACTGGGTGGGGTCCTCGTTCCACCGCGGGCGCGAGATGTCTATCTCGTTCGGGCCGCGGAACCCGTACTCGTCGAGGAACGTCTGGAGCGCGGCGTCGAAGGCCGAACCGCCCTCGACAGCCGCGACGGTCTCGCGGTCCTGTCCGGCCTCGATGGCCCGGGCGACCGCCGGGAGTGACCGTGCGAGGTCCGCGAGGTCACCCAGGGCGAGCGTCATGTCGGTGACCACGTCGCCGGCGAGCCCGCGCCCGAGGGCATCGATGTCAGCCTCCTGGCCGGGACAGAGCCGCCGGAGCGCGGCCCCCGCGATGAACGTGGCGTAGAACGGGAAGAACCGGCCGACGACGCCGAACAGGGAGCCAGAGAGTTCATCGCGTGCGGCCTGGACCCGCTCTTCGACGGTCTCTTCGGCGCGGATTCGTTCGACCGCCTCGGTGGCGAACTCGTCGTACCAGTCGCGCTGCCGGTCCGCGACGGTCGCGGGGTCGCCCAGGGCGAGTGCCCCGACGGCGCTGCCGACGATGCGCGAGACGAGTGGTGTGGCGTGGAGCCCGGTTCGGACGCCGCGACCGACCGTCGTGACCAGCCCGTCCTCGTCGGGCCAGGGGTCGCGCTCGTCGAGGAAGTTCTCGATGGCGACGGCCGCCGGCTCGTCCACGCTGGCCATCGCCCGGAGATAGCGCTCGCGGAGCCGTGGGGTCCGGACGAGTGGCGTCAGGTCCTGGTAGATACGGCCGCCCGCGACGGCGGTTTCGGACAGCCCCTCGAAGCCGAACCGGGTCATCGACTCGTCGAGGAGACTCCGCCAGACGTCGACCACGAGGGGCGGCATCGCCGCCGACATGGCCTCCTTGTGGTTCCAGCTGTAGTAGAGGTGCACCTGGCCGTCGGCCGGTGCCGGCTCGGGGACCGGGAACAGGGTCGTGATGGGGCGCGCCTGCAGGATGAGGAAGCGGTCGTCGTCGCGGCACCACTCCACGTCCATCGGGCTCCCGAACAGGTCGTGCGCCTGGTTCCCGATGTCGACGAGGCCGCGGACCTCGTCGTCGGTGAGGACGCGCTGGCGGCGCTTCTTCGCGGAGACCTGCGTCGTCTCGGTGCCACCTCCCGGCGTGGCGTGGACGGCCTGGCGCTTTTCGCCGACGGTGTAGTCGAGGACGTTCCCAGTACCGGCGTCGGCGTGGATGGTATCCGCCGTGACGAGGCCCCCGACCTGTGACTCCCCGAGGCCGTAGCCCGCATCGATGGTGACGCGGGTCCGGTTTCCAGAGACGGGGTCCGCGGTGAACAGGATACCCGACGCCTCGGGGTAGACCATGCGCTGGACGACGACGGCGCAGCCGACCTCCTCGTGCGGGATGCCGTTCCGCTGGCGGTAGACGATGGCCCGGTCGGTGAACGCGCTCGCCATGCACTCGACGACCGTCTCGCACACCGCGTTCGGGCCAACGACGTTCAGAATCGTGTCGTGCTGGCCCGCGAACGAGGCGTGTGGCAGGTCCTCGGCGGTCGCGCTGGACCGGATGGCGTAGGCGTCGTCGATGCCGAGGATGCCGAGTTCCCCGATGATTGCCTGGCGGACCTCGGGCGAGAGACGCCTGGCCCGAATCGCCTCCCGGGTTCGCCGCCCCGCCTCCTTGATAGCCTCGGTGTCGGCCGGGTCGATGTCGGCCAGGGCCGCGATGCGGGCCTGGACCGTCGGGTCAGCCACCACCTCGCAGTAGACCGCCGTGGTGACGCAGAACCCGGCCGGGACCGGCAGGTCTGCACCCACAAGTGTCGCCAGGTTCGCGCCCTTCCCCCCTGTCCACGTCGGGTCGGTTGCGAGCGATTCGGCCAGCGGAACGACTGTTGGTACTCCCACTTGTGCTCCCCCCAGAGTGCGCCCTATACGGGCCGTAGCGATATGACGGTTCCGCGATTCGATATATAAGGGAGGGCGGCGACAGCTGGCCGACCACAGCACGTCGAACCCGTCCCGACACCCTTTTTGCCGTTACACGGCGATGCCATACCAATGAGTACCGAGACGGACCCGACCGAGACAGACGCGTTCGCGGCCGTCTGCGAGGACCTCATCGAGCAGATCCTCGCGGGCGAGCTGGAGCGCGACGACGTGGAGTCGGCCAAGTTGCAGGCCTGTTCGCGTCACTCCGCTCCGAAGGTCCCCAAGAACTCGGAGATACTCGACCACGCGCCCCAGGAACGCCGCGAGGAGCTGGAGGGCGTCCTCATGCGCAAGCCCGTCCGGACGGCCTCGGGCGTCTCTCCGGTAGCCATCATGACCTCGCCGCACATGTGCCCGCACGGGAAGTGCCTGTACTGCCCCGGCGGCCCGGCCAGCGAGTTCTCCAGTTCGCAGTCCTACACCGGCCACGAGCCCGCGGCGGCCCGGGGCGTCCAGAACGACTACGACCCGTACGGGCAGGTCACCCTGCGGCTCGAACAGCTCCGCGAGATCGGCCACCCCGTCGACAAGGTCGAGCTCATCCTGATGGGCGGGACGATGACCGCCCGGAGCCACGACTACCAGGAGTGGTTCGTCAAGCGCGCCCTGGAGGCGATGAACGACTACGACGTGGACAAACAGCCCGAACCCGCCGAGGGCGAGAGCTTCGCACAGGACTTCGACGACTACGAGTTCAAATATCTGGAAGACGTCATCGCCGAGAACGAGACCGGACGCATCCGCAACATCGGGACGACGTTCGAGACCAAGCCCGACTGGTGCGACCCCGAGCAGATAGACCGCATGCTCGACCTGGGGGGCACGAAGGTCGAGGTCGGCGTCCAGACCACCTACGAGCGCATCAACCGCGAGATGCACCGCGGCCACGGTGCGCAGGCCAGCATCGACGCCAACCAGCGTCTGCGTGATTCGGCGTTCAAGGTCGGCTTCCACATGATGCCCGGCCAGCCCGGCATGTCCAAGGAGATGTGCATCGAGGACTTCCGCCGGCTGTTCGAGGACGAGAAGTGGCGGCCGGACTACCTCAAAATCTACCCGACGCTGGTCGTCCGCGGGACCATGGTGTACGACGACTGGTATCAGGGCGAGTACGAGCCCCTGGACAACGAGACGGCCGCCGAGATCGTCGCCGAGGTCAAGTCGATGATTCCGAAGTACACCCGGCTCCAGCGCGTCCAGCGCGACATCCCCGCGGACTTCATCGACGCTGGCGTCTGGAAGTCCAACCTCCGCCAGCTCGCCTGGAAGAAGATGGAGGAACACGGCTGGACCTGCGACTGCATCCGGTGTCGCGAGGTCGGCATGAACGACGAGGTGCCCGAGGACGTCGAACTCGACGTGATGACCTACGAGGCCGCCGGCGGCACCGAGCACTTCATCAGCTACGAGGACCCCGAGAAGGACCTCCTCGTCGGCTTCTGCCGCCTGCGCTTCCCGGGTGACCCCGTCCGCCGCGAACTCCAGAACGCCGCGCTGGTCCGCGAACTGCACGTCTACGGCCCCATGGTCGAGGTCGGCCAGCAGAGCCACGACTGGCAGCACAAGGGCTACGGGAAGAAGCTGCTGGCGAAGGCCGAGGAACTCGCGGCCGACGCGGGCTACGACAAGGTCAGCGTCATCTCAGGCATCGGTGCCCGGGAGTACTACCGGAACAAGCTCGGGTACCACCAGGACGGGCCCTACGTGAGCAAGCGGTTGTAGACGCGGGCGCGGACCGGAGGGAGCACCCGCGATTTTCGCCCAGCTTTTGCCGAGCGAGCGAACATCGTGAGCGAGCGCAGCGCAAAAGGTGGCAGCCGACGGCCCGTACGTGAGCAAGCGGTTGTAACGTCATCACCCGATTGTACCGTCAGAAAGCGGCTGTAGAGACGAGCGGGACGACCGAAGCGTTCGGTGGTGTGACCGTGGGTCGCACCTGCAACGGTGTCGGAAGTATCGCAGCGACTGTGTCAGGGGTGGATAACTGCGGCGAACCCTCGAATTCGCATATCTGTGCGCATGGTCTACCGCTAGCTAGTGATGTAGATGCCCGTTACCATCACCCCCGAACGAACAGCGCTGCTGATCACCGACCCACAGGTAGACTTCCTGAAGCCCGAGAGCGTGGTCTGGGACCACATCGGCGAGACGGTCGAGGAGAACGACGTCGTCGAGCACCTCGTCCAGCTCCGTGACGCCGCCCGCGAAGGCGGTATCACGGTGTTCTACTCCCCGCACTACTACGACGCCGACGAGTACGAGAGCTGGCAACACCTGAACCCCATCGACGAGATCATGTTCGACACCAGGATGTTCGACCTCGCCGGGTCGGGTAGCGAGTTCATCCCCGAACTCGAACCAGGCGACGACACCGTCGTCTGCTCCCCACACAAACAGCTCAGTGGCTTCTGGAGCAACGACATCAACACGCAACTCCGCCAGCGTGGCATCGACACCATCGTCCTCGCTGGCATGAGTGCGAACCTCTGCGTCGAATCACACCTCCGTGACGCGGTCGAGGCCGGGTTCGAGGTACTGGTCGTCACCGACGCGACCGCGGCCGCCGGGAAGGACGCACTCGAAGCCGCCTACACCAACTACGGCTTCATCGCGCACGAGACCGCCACCACCGAGGAGGTCGTCGCCCGACTGTCACAGAAGGAAGTGGCCCCGGCCGACGATTAGGCCGGTCGGCCACTCCCACACATCTGCCAGTGTCAGCGTGCGTTGGCGGACTGTCACGGCATCGACTCGTCGAAGAAGTCGGTCAGTTCGTCCCAGAGCACGAGTAGAAGTCCGAGCCCGAACAGCCCGAAACAGACCTGCAGGACGGCCGTATTCGACCCTTTTCCGACGATACCCAGATAGATACCGTAACACATCAGCGCGACGACGACCAGGGCCATCGTCCCGGCACCGACGACACGGGCGGGAAGGGGGACCATCGATGCGCCGTCGGGGGCGGAGGGTGGACCTGCGGCCATCTGTTACTTGATTGACTCGAAGTGTCGGCATAACAGTTGTGCTGGCGGCCCTGAACGACAGGCCCTTACCCTCCCCACGAAAAATCTCGCCCATGGAACCCAAGCGAGAGTTGACGAGCGTCGACCTCGCCGCCCTCGTCTCCGAGTTGAACGCCTACAAGGGCGCGAAACTCGACAAGGCGTATCTCTACGGCGACGACATGATTCGCCTGAAGATGCGCGACTTCGAGCGCGGCCGGGTCGAGCTGCTCCTGGAGGTCGGCGACACGAAACGCGCCCACGTCGCCGCGCCGAGTCACGTCCCCGACGCCCCCGGTCGCCCGCCGAACTTCGCGATGATGCTGCGCAACCGGCTCTCCGGGGCGGACTTCGAGGGCGTCGAACAGTTCGAGTTCGACCGCATCCTCGAGTTCTCGTTCACCCGTGAGGACAAGGACACGAAGATCATCGTCGAGCTGTTCGGGCACGGGAACGTCGCGGTCTGCGACGAGAACTACGAGGTCGTCGACTGTCTGGACACCGTGCGCCTGAAATCCCGGACCGTCGCGCCGGGGTCGCTGTACGAGTTCCCCGAGTCGCGGCTGAACCCGCTGACCGTCGACTACGAGCCGTTCGTCGCGAAGATGAACGAGTCTGACACCGACGTGGTCCGGACGCTCGCGACCCAGCTCAACTGGGGCGGGCTCTGGGGCGAGGAGCTGTGTCAGCGCGCCGGCGTGGAGAAGGCGATGGACATCGAGGACGCCGGGGAAGCCGAGTACAAAGCGCTCTACAACGCGGTCCAGCGCCTCGCGACTTCGCTCTCCTCGGCCGACCTCGACCCCCGAATCTACTACGAGGAGCCGGAAGACGACGAGGGCAGCCGCCGGGTTCTCGACGTGACACCGGTTCCGCTGGAGGAACGCGAGGACCTCGCCAGCGACGTGTACGACACGTTCAACGGTGCCTGTGACGACTACTTCTACGAACTCGAACTGGAGGACGAGGAGGAGTCCGGCGGCAGCAAGGCCGGGTCCAATCGCCCGGACTTCGCCGAACAGATCGCCAAGCACGAGCGCATCATCGAGCAGCAGGAGGGCGCGATCGAGGGCTTCGACGAGCAGGCCGAGGCCGAACGCGAGAAGGCCGAGTTGCTGTACGGCCACTACGGGCTGGTCGACGAGGTCTGTTCGACCATCCGGGCTGCCCGCGAGGAGGAGGTCCCGTGGGACGACATCGCCGCGAAGTTCGACCAGGGAGCCGAGCAGGGTATCCCGGAGGCCGAGGCCGTCGTCTCCGTGGACGGGGCCGAGCGGACCGTCACGCTGGACCTCGACGGGACCCAGGTCACCGTGGACGTGTTCGAGGGCGTCGAGAAGAACGCCGACCGGCTGTACACCGAGGCCAAGCGCATCGAGGAGAAGAAGGAGGGTGCGCTGGCGGCCATCGAGGACACCCGCGAGGAACTCGCGGACATCAAGGAGCGCCGCGACCAGTGGGACGCCCGCGACGATGACGGCGAGGACAACGACGACGAGGATACAGAAACCGACTGGCTCGCCCTCCAGTCGGTGCCCATCCGGACCGACGAGAAGTGGTTCGAGCGCTTCCGCTGGTTCCACACGAGCGACGGCTTCCTCGTCATCGGTGGCCGGAACGCCGACCAGAACGAGGAGCTGGTCAAGAAATACCTCGACAAGGGAGACAAGGTGTTCCACACGCAGGCACACGGCGCACCCGTCACCATCATGAAGGCGACCGACCCGAGCGAACCCTCTCGTGATGTCGACTTCCCCGAGTCGAGCATCGAGGAGGCCGCACAGTTCGCGGTGACGTACTCCTCGGTCTGGAAGGACGGCGTCTTCGCCGCGGACGTGTACGAGGTCGACGGAAACCAGGTGACCAAGACGCCCGAGAGCGGGGAGTACCTCGAGAAGGGCTCGTTCGCCATCCGGGGCGACCGGACCTACCACAACGACACGGCCGTCGGCTGTGCCGTCGGCATCCAGTGCGAACCACTGACGCGAGTCATCGGCGGGCCGCCGTCGGCCATCGAGGACCGGACGGTGGTGAACAGCCGGGTCGAGCCCGGTCGCTACGCACAGGGAGACGTGGCCAAGCGAATCTACCGGCAGTTCCGTGAAGAGTTCACGGACACCTCGTTCGTCAGGAAGGTCGCGAGCCCGGACAAGATACAGCACTTCCTCCCGCCGGGCGGGAGCCGTATCCTCGACGAGTAGTCGAGGCAGGGTTTCGTCGCTTCGTTCTCAGACCAGGCTGTCCGCGATGCCGGAGACGACCGGCAGCCGGATGGTCCGGCCCTGGTACGTCCGGACCAGCATGTACACCCATATCCCGAACGCGGCGAACCCGAAGACAAGCCCGACGAGCGAGAGCACGAGCGAGATGAGGCCACCGAGGAGCCCGCCGATGGCGAACGTGAGTACGACGTTCACCAGCGTGAGGGCGAACGCCGCCACGAATATCGCGATGGAGAGGACGATGGACTGGGCGGCGTGGAACCGCACGAACTCGTTCTCCGATTCGAGGACGAACACGATCGCGCCGGAGATGACGCCGAACACGTACGCGAGTGCGCCCGCGACGTTCTCGTCGACGCCGAGGCTGGTCTCCGAGGGCGTGTGCGTGGTCGAGTCGGTGGGGACGGAACTGTCTGCCGTGGCTACGGGGTCAGCGGTGATATCATCAGTTGCCATGTGGGTGTATCACACCTTTGGGATATATAGCTATGCGTACGTTTCAGGCCGTGAAACGTCGCTAACGTCGGGTTTTCCCGTGTTCGAATCCGAACCAGCAGGCACTTGCGACTCCGGGTTCGACCGCGAATCATGACCCGTACGCCCACCCGACGAGGTGTGCCCTGAGTGCTCCTCGACACGTTCCGGTACCCGTTCCGTGGTCCCGACGCCAGGAGTGTGTGGGCAGCCCTCGCCGGGTTCGGCCTCACCGCATCCCTCCTCGCCCGGTTCGCGGTCGGCCTGTATCCCAGCGCGCTCTCGCTGATACCGGCGTTGCTTGCTGTTGCCCCACTCGTCCTCTGGGCGGGCTACTGCCACAGGCTCGTCGCCACGACCATCGAGGGCGCGACAGAGCTGCCCCCAGCCCGGTCGCTCCGCGGGTTGGCTCGCGATGGCGTCCGCACCGCGGCCGTGACCGGCATCTACCTGTCCGTTCCGACCGCCGTCCTCCTCGTCACCGTCCGCGGTGCCGGTTCCCTCTCACCGGCAGACGTGTCCGGTGTCGGTGGCGCGGTCTTCGTCCTCGGGACGACCGTCACCCTCTGTCTCGCCCTCGCTATCGTCTACCTCTACCCGGGGGCACTCGCGGCACTGGCCGACGGGGAGCCACTCGTCACTGCCCTCGACCCGCGCGGCCGTGGCTACGTCTACCGCGACAGCGCGTACTTCCTGACCTGGGTGGTCGCGTTCACCGTGGGAACCCTCGGTGCGACCCTGTTCGGTGTCGTGCTCGCGGGCCGCGGGGTCGGGGGGCTCCTCGCGCTGGCCGTCACGGTCTACACCAGCCAGGTCGCCGCCCGGCTGGTCGGGGTGGGCTACGGGCGGGTGGTCCGGTAGAAAGGAAAGGCATGTACGACCCCAGGCCGGACTCGGGCATATGCAGATAAAGAACCGGGTGCAGGTCGACGGGCGCACGGAACGCATCACGCTCGTTCCGGAGACCATCGACGACCTGTGGCACCTGCAGTACGTCCTCGAGCCCGGTGACCTCGTCGCCGGCGACACGACGCGACGTATCCAGCGCGCCGACGAGCAACTGCGCGACACCGGCGGCGAACGCGAGCACATGCACATCACGTTGGGCGTCGAGGAGGTGGAGTTCCACAAGTTCGCGAACCGGCTTCGTGTCTCCGGGACCATCGAGCGCTGTTCCCGCGAGGACCAGCTCGGGCTACACCACACGCTCAACGTCGAGGAACACGACGAGATAGAGGTCGAGAAGATATGGAAGCCGGACCAGCTCGATAGGTTGAAAGAGGCCGAGGAGTCCGCCGACAACCCCGACGTGGCCATCGCGACCATCGAGGAGGGCGAGGCGCACATCCACACCGTCGCCCAGTACGGCACCGAGGACCGCGGCTCGTTCACGGGGACGACGGGCAAGGGCGAGTACGCCCGCGGGCGCTCGGAACTGTTCGCGGACCTCGCCCAGGCACTGGCCCGGATGGACGTCGACGCCGTCATCCTCGCCGGTCCCGGGTTCACCAAACAGGACGCGTTCAAGTACATCGAGCAGAACCACCCCGAGGTCGCCGAGAAGACGACCGTGGTCGACACGGCCTCGGTTGGCGACCGGGGCGTCCACGAGGTCCTGAAACGCGGGGCGGTCGAGGACGTCCAGCGCGAGACCCGCATCGCCGAGGAGGCCGAGTACATCGACGAGTTGACCACGCGAATCGCCACCGGTCACGAGGCCGCATACGGGCCGGAATCGGTCGCGAAGGCCGCCGACTACGGCGCTATCGACCGGTTACTCGTCCTCGACGAGAAGCTGCGCGCCGAGCGCGGCCCCGACGGCGAGTGGGACCTCGACGTGAACGACCTCATCACGAACGTCGAGCGCAAGGGTGGTGAGATAACCGTCTTCTCCAGCGAGTTCCCACCGGGGCAGCAGCTGAAGAACCTCGGCGGAATCGCGGCACTCCTCCGGTACCGACTCGACTAACCTGTCCTATTTTCGAGCAGATGGAATAGAAAACGAATTGGTCGTCCGACCCGCAGTGAGAGCCACCCATGAGTTCTGACGATCTCGACATCGACTTCGGTGGCGGCGGGTCCAGTAGCAGTGGCGGGGGCGGTAACGGCCGACGGGGGCTCGTCATCGCTATCGCGGGCATCACACTGCTCGTGCTGGTCGTCGTCCTCGTCGCGTTCATCTTCGGCGGTATCGTCACAGTCAACGAAGGGACCCGGGCCGTCCACACCAGCCAGGGCAAGGTCGTGGGCGTGTACGGCCCCGGCTGGCACCTGAAGATTCCCGTCCTCGACGGCGCACACCACTACGACGTCCGAACCCAGGAGTACACGATGAGTTCCTCCTCCGGTGAGGGCGCGAAGTCGAACCGCGACGACTCCATCACGGCACTCTCCTCGGAGGGGATGGAGCTCGACATCGACGTCACGGTCAGGTACCACGTCGTCCCGAACGAGGTCGACACCATCTACTCGACCGTCGGCACCTCGAACGAGGAGATAAACCGGAAGATCGTTCGGCCGACCTCCCGCTCTGCGGTCCGTAGCTGTGCTGCCGAGTACGAGGGTCTCCAGATATACTCGACCGACCGCGACAAGTTCCGCACCTGCATCAACTCCCAGTTGAGCACGGAGTTCGGGACCAACGGGGTCGAACTGGAGACCGTCCAGATACGGAACGTCCAGCTCCCGCCGAAGGTCGTCGAGGCCATCAACGAGAAGCAGGCGACCGAGAAGCGCCTTGAGAAGAAGGAGACGGAGATAGAGATAGAGAAGAAGGAGAAAGAACGGGCGGTCATCGAGGCCGAGGCCGAGGCGGAACAGATCAAGATCAAGGGCGAGGCGCTTCGCGAGAACCCCGAGATATTGCAACTGCGCTACATCGAGGCGCTCCGGACGAACCCGAACACGGTCTACATCCCGTCTGACTCCGGGCTCACCCTGACGCGCGAGGTCGATGCACCGAGCGAGAACACGAACACCACGAACAACTCCTCGCGTGTCGTCTCACAGCGCGACATCGCGGGCGTCGACCAGACGTTGCTCGATTCCGCGACGCTCGACCTCCCCCGGGTCGTGGTCGTCTGAGCACCGTACCCCGACCGACCCTATTCTCGTTGGGTGCACCTCCAATAGCCACCAGTCGATAGCAGTAGATGCGGCAGAAGCACAGGTCAGTCAGCATCCCACAACCGTGCCAACCGAATCACAGCCCCCACTCGTGCCCTGACGGTCCTCGCGTTCCGCTCGAACGCCTTCCGCCATCCACCCCCTTTCCACCACCCCCTTTCCACCACCACCTTTCCGCCACCCCTACCCATCCCTTCGTGCGATGCCACTGGTCGAATAGCTCGGAGCAACGGTACCCCTTCTCGAAAGAACCGCTCGCTCAACCAGTGGCGGCGCGACTTACTCGACAGGGCCGCCCGCCGATTTCGCCAGCTGGATGAGCATCTTCGCGAAGTTCGTCTCCTCGCTCCAGAACGCGGTCTCGCGGTCGATACCCGGCAGGTCCTGCCCGTTGCCGACGACGCTCAACAGCAGCGCGTTGTCGTCGACGAACACGCCCCGGCAGGGGCCACCCTCGTCAGGGGCACCCTTGTGTGGATTCGCGGGTTCGTCGGTCCTGATACCGGGCTCGTCTGCGAACAGCTCGCGGACCGCGGGTTCTTCGCTCAGCACCGCCGTCTCGAGGCCACGCTCGGCACACGCACGGAGCGCCTCGGTGATGTCTTCGGTGACGAGCTCGGGCGAGGCCGCGGCGTAGGCCACCGACTCGTCGGCACGCCGGATGAGGTCGGCCGCACGGTCGGAGATGCGCTCGCGACCGCGGATGGTCCAGATGGCCTCCTGTTCCTCCTGGTCGTCGCCGAACTGTTCTCGCACCGTCTCGACGTAATCGAACGCCTGGTCGGACTCGCTTTCGAAGCGCTCTCGCAGCATCGAGCGCGCCTCGTCGGTGCTGACCGGCCGGTACTGCATCGGGCTGGACTGCTGGACCTCGATGAGTCCGCGCTCCTCCAGCCCCTCTGTCACGCTGTACACCTGTGAGCGCGGCACGTCCGCCACCCGGGAGACCTCCCGGGCGGTACCGGTCCCCAGCTTCTGCAGCGCGATGAACACCTTGGCCTCGTAGCTGGTGAGCCCGAGACGTTCCAGGGATTCGATGGCCTCGTCTTCGTTTGCAGTCATTACTGGAAGCCGGCACCTCCGTCGTGCTGGGTGGTCGATTCCGCACCGAGGTCGCCATCGGCGTCGAGCCAGCGGTCGTAGAGGACCTCCAGCTCCTCACGCGTGAGCTTTCCGTCGCGGGCCTTCTGGCTGGCTTCGTCGAGGGTCGCCTGCGTGACCGGTGCGTCGAGCACCTCGCGGAGGAACGGCGTCATCACCGTCAACTCGGACGGGCCGTCGATGGTGCCGTCACCAGCCGAGGTCCGGAGCGTCGACTCGAACGCGAGTCGCTTGCCGGCCTTCGCATCCGCCGGCACGCCGGCGAAGTACGAGAGCGAGAGGTCGGTCGGCTGGTCCAGCTCCCACAGGACGTACAGCCGGCGGCCGACCATCGAGTACGAGGTCGGCGTCGGCGAGAGTTCCGAGACCTCGCCACCGGTGCCGGGCACCCGTTCGGAGAGCATGACGCGCCCCTCCGCGTCGGGGATGGTGAGGGACGCGGTGAACTCGCTGCCGGGCGTCGGCGTCTCGTCGGAGACCTCGCGGGTCCCACGGACGGTCGGCATGCTCGCCGGTTCGTCAGCGTCAGCGGACTGTTCGGTGGGCGCAGCCGACTCTTCGGAGACGAGCGGCGTCCACTCGCCGGCATCGTCCGTGCTCGATTCCGTCGAGTCATCTGCCGGCTGGGCGGCAGCCTCGGCCGCCACGCCGCCGTTGGGTGTCGCATCGACCGTCGTCGGGCCGTCGTCGGCACCTGCCGGGACGGCCTCCTGCTCTATCTGCACCATGTCGTCGGTCCCGCCGACGTAGCGGTACCAGACGACGAGCAGGCTCGGCAGCACCAGCACGCTCGCGAGGAACGCGTAGATGATGGTGAGCGCGGTGATGACGCCGAACTGTTGCAGTGCCGGGAAGATGGCGAAACTCAGCACGCCGAAGCCACCGACCGTGGTGGCCGCAGAGCCGAGCAATGCACCACCGGTTCCGGTGATTGTCGTGTCCATCGCCTCCCACTGGTCCTCGCGGCGGCCCAGTTCGAGGTTGAATCGCTCGGAGACGTGGATGCTGTAGGCGACCCCGAGCCCGACGGTCAGGCTCGTGATCATCCCCGTCAGCACGTTGAACGGCATGCCGATGAGGTACATCGTCCCCAGAATCCACGCCACCGAGAGGGCGACGGGCAGCAGGGTGACGATGCCGAGGGTCGCACTCCCTTCCGTGATGCGGTACGCGATCATCAGGAACGCGAACACCGCGATGAGCGTGATGACGAGGCTCTGGATGACCGTCTCGAGCAGGTCGTTCTGGACGATCTCGTTCACGATGGGCGAGCCGGTCGCGATGACGGCTGCATCATCGAGGGACGCGGAGTCCTGCACGTCGCTGGCGATGGCGCGCATCTCGGTGGTCGTTTCACCGGTCCCTGCGCCACCTTTAATCGGCACCACGAGTCGCATCGCGACGTAGGAACCGTCCTCGGTCTGGTGGATGACGCCGGCAGCGTCCCCCGGCGCGACCTCGAACAGCTGGTCGTACACACCGGTGATGTTCTCGTCGGGCACGCCGTCACCGTCGGTGTCGGCGGCGGTGAACGTCTGGTTGAACGTCTCGTTCTCCGCGGCGACCTGGGCCATAACGGTCAGCGGCGAGCGCATGTTCACCGTCCCGCTCGCGCCGGCGAACGGGGTGTCGTAGTCACCCGCATCGATGCGCTGTTTGGTTGCATCGAGCGCCTGTAACGTCTGTGGGTCCGTCACCCCGTCTCGTATCAACACCTGTGCCTGGGAGTCCTCGCGCTGGAAGTGGTCGTTGACGTAGTCGAGGTTCTGCTTGGCGCTGTACTCACCCGGCTTCAACGGCTCGGGGAGTTCGTACATCCACGACGGCGGTTCGCCCGCGATGAAGTCCTCCTGGGCGAACGAGGTGTCCACCTGGCTCCCGCCGTAGGCACCTGCCGCAGAGATGGTGAGCGCGACGAGGATGACGACGATGGGGGCTTTCTTCGCGAGCACGGAGCCGACCTTGAGGGCCTGACTGAACCGACCGCCACCGGTCCCGAAGGCGCGCTTCTTGCGGTCGAAGCCGAAGCCCTCCAGCAGCTCGTCCGCCTCGACCTTCAGCGCGGGAATGAACGCGCCGAAGATGGCGAGTGCCGAGACGATACCCCACGAGGAGACGATACCGAAGTCCGCAATCGCCGAGAGCGGACTGGTCAGGTTCGAGAGGAACCCGATGACCGTCGTCGCGGTCACCCAGACGAGGGCGATGCCGACGCCGGCCAGCGCGTACTGCATGGAGCCGCGCACGTCACTCGGGGTGTTGTCGTCCAGGCGCTCCTCGCGATGGCGCATGAAGATGTGGATGGCGTAGTCGATGGACAGCCCGATGAGCAACACCGGGACTGCGATCATGATCTGGTTGAACGCGATGTTCAGGTAGCCCATCATGCCGAACGTCCA
This sequence comes from Haloarchaeobius pelagicus, assembly GCF_051207375.1. Lineage (NCBI taxonomy): Archaea > Methanobacteriati > Methanobacteriota > Halobacteria > Halobacteriales > Halorubellaceae > Haloarchaeobius > Haloarchaeobius pelagicus. The sequence goes on from NZ_JBPJZD010000001.1 coordinate 1,885,697, forward strand.
CATGAGCGCGGCGAAGATGCCGATCAGCCCGAGCACGATGTCGAGGAGGTCGCGGTAGGCGACGACGAGCGTCACGACGACGAACAGGAGTGCGAACGGTCCGACGATCGCCAGCGAGTCCGACAGCGACTGGTCGATCTCCTGGGAGATGACACCGAAGCCGAAGACGATGTACTCGTCACCGCTCCCGCTGGACGCGGCCTGGGCGAGGTCCTGCATCTCCAGTTGGGTCTCGATGGTCTGGTCGGCGACCGAGTCACTGCTCTGGATGTCGCTGTCTATCTGGGTCTGCTGCTGGATGATCATCATCCGGGCGGTCGCGGTGGTCGAGCCCGGCTCGTAGTCCTTCTCCATCAGCTGGAGTGCCTGGCCCGCGAACGGCGACCCACCGTTGCCGTCGTCAGGTTCTGCGAGGACGATTCCGAGGACCTCGTCGACCTCGGACGCGTTCATCGACTCGAGCTGGTCGATCTGCTCGGCCAGCGAGGGCGAGCCCGACTCCTGGAGTGCCTGCTGGTCGGCCTGCAACTCGGCGAAGTCCTCCTGGAGTGCCTGGCCCTCCTGTTCCAGCTGGTCGGCCTGCTGCTGGAGTTCCTCGCCGCGTTCCTGGAGTTCCTCACTCTGCTGCTGGAGGTCGGCGAACTCCGCCTGCAGGACGCCCTGGGTCCCGAGGGTGTACGCCTCATCTATCTCGGACTGGCTCTGTGCGTTCCGGAGGTCCTCGGCCGCCTGCTTGAACGTCCGGTACTGCGTCTCGTTCAGCCGAACCGAGGTGTTCGCCTTGACCTGCTCGAACTGGGTCCGGATACTCGCGTCGGGGTTCTCTCGGAGTTCGGTGAGTTCGGCCTTCAGCAGGTCGACAGTCGTGTTGAGCGTCTCGCTCCGCTGTTCGAGTGCCGCCCTGTCGCCCTCGAACTCCGCGAAGGACTCGTTCAGCTGTTCCTGCTGTCGCTGGAGTTCCTGCTGTCGCTGCTGGAGCTGGGCCCCGCGAGCCTGTAGCTCACCGGCCTGTTCCTGTGTGATGGCCGCGATTGCGGCGATGTTGGAGACGCCGATGATGGCGTTCTCCTCGATGAAGGTCCTGTTGATGGTCTCGTTCGCTCGAATCTGTTGCTGGTATTCGAGCGACTGGAGCAGGGACTCTCTCGTCAGGACGTTCCCGTTGGTCCCTTCGTTCCTGACGATGACCTGTGTTATCTGTGTGTCCTGGTCACCTGACGAGAAGTTCTCGCTGATGTAGTCGGACGCCTTCGCCTCCGGTGAGTCGCTCTCGAACTGGCTGAGGCCAGAGTCCGAGCTCACCTGGGCCGCGCCCGCCCCGATGACGACCGTGAGGACGAGCATGATCACGATGACGATGCGACTGTGCGACGTGATTCCGTCAGAAAGCCGGTCGATGGCCGTCATGCGGGAATCACCCGCGTGCCGGAACCGGCTCTGCTGTGTTGACTACTCATACGACAGTTGTGTTGTTATGAAACTACTAACAACCAACCTCTCATAAATCTACTGCCATACGACCCTTGAATAAACTCGCGAGAACGGCGGAGACGTTTCGCTACTCGATGGTCAGCGACAGCATGTCCTCGGCGAACCGCACGTCGCCGTCGTAGGACGCTTCGATAGCGTCGAGCATGTCGCCGTGTTCGCCGACGGTGTGCGGGTAGAGGTGTGTGAGGTAGACGCGGCCGATGTCGCGCCCCGCCAGCGACTCACCGAGCTGTGACGGGGTCGGGTGGTTCGAGACGTCGATACCGTCCGGGAACGAGCAGTCGTGGGCCAGGACGGCGGCCTCGTTCGCGAACGCGGTCAGCTCGCGGAACGCCTCGCTGTCGCCCGAGAAGACGAACCGGTCGTCGAACCGGTACGCCAGACAGGGCATCGAGTGGCGGGTCTCGAACGCCTCGACCTCGAAGCCAGCCACCGAGAACGGTTCCTCCGCGCCGACCTCGCGCACCGTCAGGTCGACGCGCCCCTGCAGGTAGTCGTGGACGTCCAGCAGGCCGTCGACGAGGTCTTGCGTGCCCGCTGGGCCGACGACTTCGAGGGTCTCCTCACCCGCCAACCAGCGTGCCTTCAGCAGCGCCATGAGGTCGGAGACGTGGTCGAGGTGGTGATGCGTGAGCAGCACCGTCTCGACGCCCTCGTAGCCGACGTTCGTCCGCGCGAGGCGGTGCAACACGCCACTACCGCAGTCGACCAGCAACGGCTCGTCGTCTTCGAGCAGGATACCGGTCTGGAAGCGGTCGCCGGTGGGCATCGCGCTCCCGGTCCCGAGGAAGGTGACTCGCATGGCTGAGAGCGCGTCGGCCACCGGGAAAGCCCTGACGCTCCGCCGAGCGCTATCGTTCTTCGGTCACGCGCTCGGCGCGCTCGGCGACCGCCGCGACCCGGTCCCTGAGTGGCTCGGGTGCGACACCGCCGTGGGCAGCCGCAACGTCGACCGCGTCGAGGATGACCGAGAGCGTGTCCCGCAGGCCCTCACAGCCGGTGACGCTCGCCAGCAGGTCGTCGAGTTCCTCGCCGACGGCGAGGCAGTCGTCGAGGGCGTCCACCCGGACCGCCCGGCGGAACTGCGCTCCCAGCGCGGCCACGTACAGCGGGAGCAGGTCGTCCACGTCCAGGTCGAGGTCGACCGGCAAGGTGCCGCGGTGCGTGATCCGACCCAGTGCGAGCGCGGCATCCTCTCCCAGGAAGTCGTCGTCGCTCTCCAGTTGGGAGACGAGCCGGTCGGCGACGCGAGCGACCGCCTCGGGCTCCGTTCTCGCGAGTCGGGCCAGCGCCGTGGTCGCCCGGCGCCGGCTCGGCAGGTCCGGCGCGTTCGCGACGGTCACCCCCAGCTGGTCGACCGCTACCGCCACCGAACCCGGATGGTGTTCGGCCAGGCGCGCCAGCACGAGGGTCGCCTGCTGGCGGACGTTGGTCGCCCCCGAGGAGGCATACGGGGCCACGTCGACGATGGTGTGTTCGACCGCGTCGGGGTCCTCGGCGGCGAGTGCAGCCACGCCTCGCAGGACCGCCACACTCCGCTGTGAGTCGGTCTCCAGAGCCTCGACGCAGGCCTCCCACTCGTCGACGATGGCCGCCCGTGGCACGCGAGCGGTCTCGCCCGCAAGCGCGCTCCACTCCGGACTCGGCGACCGCTCCTCCGGCTCGCCGTTCTCCCCTCCCATACACGACATGACGAGTTCCATAGGCAAATCCGTTCGCCTACCGTGGCGTGCCCCCGAGGGCAAAGGCACTTGCATACGCAACCCCGAGACCCCGCCAATGGACGGGAGAGCGCTGCTCGCCGAGACCGAGGCGTTCGAGGGCGACCCGGAGACGGTCACCCTCGACGACGAGCACGTCCTCGACATGCTGGACCCGGCAGTCCGCAGCTGGTGGGTCGAGCAGTTCGGCGAGTTCGCCGCCGAGAACGAGGGCTTCTTTACGCCACCCCAGAAGGAGGCCATCCCCCTCATCCACGAGCGCGAGAACTCGCTCATCTGTTCACCCACCGGCTCCGGGAAGACGCTAGCGAGCTTCACGGCCATCCTGAACGAACTGTTCGCCCGCGAACGCGAGCAGGACGAGGGCCTCGACAATTCGGTGTACTGCCTCTACGTCTCGCCCCTCAAATCACTCGCCAACGACATCCACCGGAACCTCACCGAGCCACTCGAGGGCATCCGCGACATCGCCACCGACCGCGGGGAACCAGTGGGCGAGATACGCCACGCCATCCGCCACGGCGACACCGACAGCAACGAGCGCCAGAAGATGTTGAAGGAGACGCCGCACATCCTCAACACCACGCCGGAGACGCTGGCCATCCTGCTCGACTCGCCGAAGTTCCGCGAGAAGTTGCGGACCATCGAGTACGTCGTCGTCGACGAGATACACTCGCTGGCGGCCTCGAAGCGCGGGACCCACCTCTCGGTGTCGCTGGAGCGACTGGAGGCACTCACGCACGACTCGCCCACCAGAATCGGCTGTTCGGCGACCATCGAGCCACTGGACCAGGTCGCGGAGTTCCTCGTCGGGCAGGACGACGGCGAGCCCCGGGAGTACGAGATCGTCGATACGCGGTTCGCCCGCGAGTTCGACCTCGAACTCCGGTGTCCCACCGACGACCTCATCGACACGCCGGGACAGGTCGTCACCGGGCGGTTCTACGACCAGCTGCACGACCTGATACAGGACCACACCAACACCCTCGTGTTCACGAACACGCGCTCGGGGGCCGAACGCGTCCTCCAGCGCCTGCGCGAGGACTACCCGGGCTACGACGAGGAGAACTCGGGCTGCCACCACGGAAGCATGTCGAAGGACGTCCGTGAGGGTATCGAGGGGAAGCTCAAGGAGGGCGACCTCGACGTGGTCACCACCTCGACCAGCCTCGAGTTGGGTATCGACATGCCCCACGTCGACCTGGTGGTGCAGGTCGGCTCCCCGAAGTCCGTGGCATCGCTGCTCCAGCGCGTCGGGCGGGCGGGCCACCGCGTCGGCCAGACCGTCACTGGGAGGGTGTTCGCGCTCGACCGCGACGAACTGGTCGAGTGTGCGGTTATGCTCAAGAAAGCTCAGGAGGGCTTCGTCGACTCGGTCGCGATTCCCGAGAAACCGCAGGACGTGGCGACCCAGCACGTCTACGGGATGGCCATCGCCGAGGTCCGCCCCGAAGCCGAGATTCTGGACATCCTCCGGTCGGCGTGGCCCTATCGCGAGTACACCGACGAGGACTGGGCCCAGCTCGTCCGGTACCTCACGGCGGACTACGAGGGGCTGGAGGACCGCAACGTCTACGCGAAGATCTGGCGCGACGAGAACGACCCGCCCGACGGCGAGTACCACTACGAGGACTTCCCCGTCGGGGAGACCCTGATCGGCAAACGGGGCCGCCTCGCCCGCGTCATCTACATGACCAACATCGGGACCATCCCGGACTCGTTCACCTGCGAGGTGTTCACCCGGGCGGACAACGAGTGGGTCGGCCAGCTCGACGAGAACTACCTCGACACGCTCGAACCCGGTGACGTGTTCGTCCTGGGCGGGCGCAACTTCGAGTTCCGCTATCGACGAGGATCGAAGGTGTACGTCGACCCGACGAGCGCCGCCCCGACGGTGCCCTCGTGGTATTCGGAACGCCTTCCGCTCTCGTACGACCTCGGGAAGGAACTCGCCAGCTTCCAGGGCGACCTGCTCGCGAAACACGAGCGGGGCGGCGCAGCCGCGGTCCGCCACTGGCTCCGCAACTTCCCCCTCGACGACAACAGCGTCCGGGCCATCGCGCGGATGTTCGACGAGCAGATTCGATATACGGGCCCGGAGAGCCTGAGTACGGATTCCCGGCTCGCCATCGAGGAGGAGATAGACCGCCAGGAGTACAAGCGCCAGTACTACGTCCACTCGACGTACGGCCGCCGGTTCAACGACGGCTTCTCGCGGCTGCTCGCCTACCGTTGCGCACAGGAGACGAACGCGAACGTGGGCCTGAGCGTCGCCGACAACGGGTTCGTGCTGTCGATGCCGCTGAACCGGAAGGTCGACGTGGTCGGCCTCGTGGAATCACTCGACGCGACCGAGGTTCGAACCCTGCTCCGCCAGAGCCTCGCCGAGACCGAACTCCTCCAGCGGTACTTCCGCATCAACGCGACGCGGGCCCTGATGATACTCAAGCGGTACAAGGGGTACGAGAAGTCGGCGAAACAACAGCAGGTCTCCAGCGAGATGCTGCTCGGGTTCGCCGAGGACCTGGACGAGTTCGCGGTCATCGAGGAGACCTACCGGGAGATACTGGAGGACAAGCTCAACGTCGCGGGCATCGAGGAGATCGTCCGGGCCATCGAGGCCGGGCAACTGGACGTGACCCACACCCGGGTCGAATCGCCGACGCCCCGGGCGTTCGGGCTGGCGACGCTCATGGCGAGCGACGTGGTGCTGGCCGAGGACGAGAGCGCGGCCTTACAGGAGTTCCACGAGCGGGTCCTCGACGAGATCGGGGACGATTCATTCAGGGGGACGGGAGCGATGGCGGGCGGGGAGGAGTGAGGGGCCGAACCGACACGACCTACATCTGGGTGATGGTGACCTTGATGACCTCCTCGGTCTCGGGGTACTGGTACATGTCGTCGACCTCGTCGATGGTTCGAACCACCCCGTCCTCGGCGGCCCCGGTGTCAGGGCCGGACTGACGCGGTGCCTGGTCCGCGCCGGCACCCGGTTCCTGGTTCTGTTCCGTGCCGGCGTCCCACAGCAGGAGCTGGTCGGTCACGTCGCCCGAGATGGGCTGTTCGTCCTCGAACAGCGGGAGACCCGTCGGTTCGAAGGCGTAGAACAGATCGTTCGACTGGACGAACATCGTCGCCAGCGAGAGCCGCTGGCCGGCGTGGGCTTTCACCTCGAACGTGTACGTCTCGCCGGGGAAGATGGGTGCCGGGCCGTCGGCTCCATCGGGCGTGGTGAAGGTGCCCGTCTTCTCGACGTGGTCCGCGCCGGCGAGTTCGTCGGCGTAGGTTCCAGGACTCCCGTCCTCGGCGAGGGCTTCGAGGCCCGAACTCGCGGCCGACCCGGGGGAGAACGCGGTCGCCATGTCGTCGTGGATGGCGTAGGCCCCGGGCGAGAGCGGGACGGCGACCTCGTCGCCAGCGCCCGTCGTGATGGTCCCGGGTTCGGAGACGTTCTCGACGGTGACGGTGAAGGTGACGCTCATCATGTCGTCACCCTCGGTCATCTCGTCACCGTCGTCGGTCATGGTGTCGTCCATCCCGTCGTCCGTCATCTCGTCGTCGGCCATCGGTTCCTCGTCGGTCGGGCTCCCGCCCGAGTCGCCACCGAGGCAGCCGGCCAGTCCGATGGCGGTCGAACCGGCAGCGATGGTCAGGAAGCGACGGCGCGTGGAAGTGAGTGCGTCTGACATCTGTCTTCATCTGACCGGAGGTAGAGGCCGTAAAAAGCGATTTTTCAAGGTCCGACTCGACTCTCTTCGGAGAGGGTCGCAAGTCGTTCTAGAATTGGTTCGGAGTTCGGGTCAGTGGGCTGTCCCGACCGGCAGTTTCGGGGTGCTCAGACCGCGATCTCGGGGCGCTCGTAGTGACCCGTCAGCCGGGCCGTGACGAATCCGAGCAAGAACCCGTACACCAGGTGGGTCACGATGGAGAACACGAAGAACACCACCAGGTCGCTCCCGCTGTACCGCGTCGCGAACGCCGTGACGAACCCGGTCCAGAGGATGGCAGCGAACACCATGCCCTGTTGTGGGCGGGTCTTCCCCGGCAGGTACGCGCCGAGGGTGACGAACAGCAACGGCCAGGCGATGGCCCCCGCACCGAAGAACAGCACGAACCCGAGTGGGACGTTCGAGCCACCACCCGCGAGCTCTGCCAGCGTGCCGAACACGTCCAGGCTGGGCCCATACACCGCGTTGACCACGACCAGCACCAGCGTCATCAACGTCGTCCCGACGATACCGGCGGCGACGCTCGCCAGGGCAGCCCGCAACTCGTCTTCACGTTCCCGCTCGTCGACGGACTCCTCCGCGAGGTTTTCGTCCTCGACGTCTGAGATGGTACTTCCCATGTGGTACGATATGGCATGGCAGTATTAAAGAGCCTCGCAAATATCAGCAGTGTGCTACTTCGTGCGGGTGGTGGAGTCCGAGAGGACCGGAATCGCATCACGAAGAGCCTGAACGATGGCCGGGAGTGCGAGAATTCCGGCGACCAGCACCGCGTCGTGGACCGCCATCCCCACGATGGAGCCGTCGAAGGCCGCGCCGAGTTCACGAAAGGCGACCACGAACGCGAGGCCGAGTACTGTGAGGGCGGCTGCATTCGTCCAGGAGGCAGGCACGTCGACGCCAGAGAGCACGCGACAGCCGACCACACCACCGAGACACGACCCGAACAACGTGACGGCCAGCTCGCTCGCCCCCGTGACGAAGAGTGCCGGTACGGCCACCACGGCTGCGACGGCGTAGCCGACGATCGGGCGGCCCGCCCAGACACTGCGGCCCACGTAGAGGACCAGACCCCCGATGACGAACCCGACCAGCACGTCGCCAAGGTAGTGGACGCCCAGCACGACACGAGAGAACCCGACCGCGAGGCCGACAGTCGCTGCGGCCGCAGTTCGCAGTCGGGACTCCAGCCACCCGAACTCGACCGCCATGCCGCCGTAGACGACCGCACCGGCGATGGCGTGACCGCTCGGGAACCCGTAGCCCGTGGTCTCGATGAGGCGAACCGATGCCGGTGGCCGGGGCAGCGCGAACACGCCCTTCAGCAAGACGGTCAGCGAGAACGCGACGAAGGCGTAGCCGACCAGCTGGGCGGTCGATTCCCGCCGATACCCCCAGTAGAGCACCGCGAGCAGGAGGGTCAGGACCCCCGGGTCACCGAGATTCGTCACACCGGCGTACACGTCGGCGTACTCGGCGGGGAACGCCTCTCTAATCGCCTCACTCAACCCGACCAATCGAATCATTACCGGTTCTCCGTTGGCACATTGTTTCAAGCTTTCGTGTCTGGACCCAAGTGAGACGGCGGTCTCAGACCCCTTCGGCATCCTGGAGCCCGACCGCCTCGACGCTGTACTCCCAGAGCCGTCGCTGGGCGTCCTCGTCACGGGCGGCCGGTGCGGCCCGACGCTGGCGGCAATTGTCGAAGTACGCACCTGTCACGGCTGCGACCTCGGGCGACGCCGCGAGGAACGTCGGGGTCTCGGCCCCTTCGCGGACCGACTCGACCGGCACGAACGGGACCCACGCGAGGAGCGACCCGAAGAACTGTGCGGGCTTGCGAATCGGCATCGGCAGGTCCCGCATGAAACCCGAGCCGGGGACGACGCCCGGATGCAGGCAGTTCGCGGTCACGGTGTCCAGCCGCCGTGCGAGTTCGAACGTGAACAGCACGTTCGCGAGCTTCGAACGAGCATACGCCGAGAACGACGAGTAGTCCTCGAGCGATTCGACCCCGTCGAGGTCAAGTTTCCCGTTCCGGTGGGCCTCCGATGAGACGGTGACGACACGGCCGGCCGGAGCCGCACGGAGCGTGGGCATCAACAGGTTCGTCAGGAGGAACGGCGCGAGGTGGTTCACCGCGAACGTGTACTCGACACCCTCCTCGGTGAGCCGACCCTGTCGGAAGTAGCCGCCCGCGTTGTTCACCAGCACGTCGAGTTCGCCGGTCGTCGTCTTGACGTCGTCAGCGAAGTCACGGACGTCGGCGAGACTGGCGAAGTCCGCGCGGAAGAACTCCGCGCTGGTCCCCTGCTCCTGCAGGGCGTGGACCGTTTCGGCACCGGCACGCCGATCACGACCGTGGACGAGGACCCGGGCACCGAGGCTTCCGAGCGCCAGCGCGGTCTCCCGGCCGATGCCGGTCGTCGAACCGGTTACCAGAACGGTCTGACCCTGCAGGTCGACATCCTCGACACCGGCTCTGGTGGCCACACGCGTCCTCGGCATAGCTGGCGGTATGTGGCGAGTCGTGATAACGTGTTTCCCTCCCGAACAGTCGCGGAGTACGGGCTCTCACGGCGGTCTACCGGTCCGTCGATTCAGCGCGACGCCCAGTCCACCATCCTGGCGTACACCTCGTCCGTCTCCAGCGTCGCGGTGTCTCCGACGAGGACAAGGGCGCGTTTGGCCCGTGTCAGCGCGACGTTCATCCGCCGATAGTCCTCGAAGATGGGGCTGTCGAGGTCTCCGGAGGCGACGAAGGAGACGACGATGACCTCCTTGGCCGACCCCTGAAACCGGTCGACGGTGTCGACCGCGACGTCCTCGGGGACCTCCTTGCCGATTTCGGCGACCTGCGCCCGGAACGGGGCGATGACGCCCACGTCCTCTGGCGAGAGGCCAGCGTCGAGGTAGGCCTGGACGACTTCTCTGACCTTTGTCGCCTCCACCGCGTCGGTGTGGCGGTTGTCGTCACCCGGCGTGTCGACCATGACGACGCCGTCGCGGAGGTATTCCGGCAGCGAGTCGACCGAGAACCCGGACAGGTCTGCGAGCGACCGTCCGGCGACCTCGCCGGTAGCGGGACGCAACTGGCCGTCGTAGAACTCGCGCGAGGAGAACGCCTGGATGCGCTGGGACATCCGGTACTGCCGGTCGAGCAAGATGCCGGCGTCCGGGTACTCCGTGACGAGTCGCTCGAACAGCGACCGGTGGAGGAACTCGTCGTCCGCCCGCACAACGGGTGGAAGCTGCTGGTGGTCGCCGACGAGGACGAAGCGCGACGCGAGGTTCACCGCTGCGAGGGTCCCCGGCTCCGTCAACTGGCCTGCCTCGTCGACCAGCGCCACGTCGAAGTCCTGGTTCCGCATGACCGTCCCACCACAGGTCGCGGTCGTGGCGGCGACCACGGACGCCGATTCGAGGGTCTCGACGCACTCCTCGGGGTCGCCGGTCTGGTCGAGCCGGAGGTCGAGCATGTCTTCGCGGACGCCCGATTCGGTCCCGACCCGGCAGATATCGACGGCTTCGCCGTCTGCTCGTTGCGTCTCCGACGCAACGCTGTCCTCGAACCCCTGGTCGCGCAAGGCTTCGAGGGCGTTGTCGACCGCGCGGTTGGTGAACGCCGAGAGCAGGACGCGCTCGCCCCGCTCGACCATCGCCCGGATGGCTCGCGCGATGGTGTAGGTTTTCCCCGTCCCGGGCGGGCCGTGGATGAGCGCGCAGTCCTTGGCGGTGACGGCCTTCCGGACTGCCTCGTCCTGCGCGTCGTTGTTGTCGATGAACACCTCGTCCGTCTCCTCGAACGCTGGCTCCTCACGACCGAACAGCACGTCCTTCCGGCGAGAATCGCCCTTCAGGAGAGCGTCGTGGACCGCCGTGAGCATCCGGCTGATGCCCATCTCCGAGGGGTAGGTGTCGAGCCGGTGCACGTCGACCGGCTCGTCCGCGGTCAGGACGACTTCCCCGTCGGCCAGTTTCTCGACGCGGGCGAGTTCGGCGTGGCCGCGGATGGGGTCGCCGTCGCTGGCGAGGACGTAGTCGCCCTCTCGAATCTTCGAGACCGCCGACGAAGTTCGTTCGGCACGCAACTCCCACCGGCCGGCCGGCAATTCCCGTTTTCCTGCTGGTTCCAGGTCGACCAGCGCCCGGTCCTCGTCGGCGCGTTCCGCCGCAGTCTGCTTGTAAAGCTTCGCGAACGACCGGTGGGACTCGCGACGTTCGGCCTCGATGGCCTGGTACATCCGGTCGAAGTACTCGCGCTCCTCCTCGGGGAGCGCTCGCCCGATCTGCCCGGCCTTCGACTCCTGGTTCAGCCGGCCCGAGACGACCATGCAAGTGTCGCTCTCGAAGCAGTACTCGCAGTTCGAATCCGCCTCGTACCCAGTGGGAACGTCCACGCCGAACTCCATCGCGGCGAGCTCGTTGCGGGCCCGCACGACAAATTTCAGTAAACCATTCCCGATGGAGAACTCTTTGGCGGGCGAGAAGTCGCCAGTGAACTCGTCCTTGTCGAGTGCCTTGTTCTTCGTGTAGAGCAGCGTCCCCGTGTTCACCGGCACCCCGCGTTCCTGCAGCAGCAGGGCGTACGCCGCGGCCTGTATCTTGTCGGGGAAGCGCGGGTCGGACTTGAGGTTCTTCCCGGTCTTCAGTTCGACCGGCTGGCCGCGGCGGATGGCGTCGGCCCGCCCCTTGATGCCGAACGTCTCGGAGATGAGCAACTGCTCGGAGCGCCACTCGTCCTGGTCGCTCAATCGCCCCTGGGCCAGCCAGCCCTCGATGGCGCGGGCGTTCTGCTCGACCTCGCGCTCGACGTCCTCGGCGGATTTCTGGAGCAACCCTAGTTCGAGTGCGTTCCCCCGAACCCGGTCCTCGACTGATTCGTCCAGGTCGCGCCCGCGGAGCAGGTCGCCGAACACCTGGTGGACGATGGTCCCTTTGGTCACGGGATACGCCAGCGGGACAGGAGAGAGCTTGTTGAGGTAGTACAGCCGCGGACACTGGACCCACTGGCGGATGTCGGTCACGTTGACGAGGAAGTCCGGTTCGACGACCACGTAGGAGTCGCCTGTCGTCGAGTACGACAGCTCGCCCTGAAACTCGTCTTCCTCTGGCTTCGTCACGAGCAGTTCCATCCCCGGTTCGAGAACCTCGGCAGTCTCGGTCCACCGCCCCCAGAGCGTCACACTCGTCGGTTCGTCCTCGTGTCGGTCGAGTCCGACCTCTACGAGCTCCGAGGTGCCGTGGCTCGTGTTGACGGTTCGCTCTTCCCCCACGTCCGTGACGACGCCTCGCAGAGTCACTGTCGGTGTTCCGTCGGCCTCGGCTATAAACACTGGCTCTCACTGTGGGGATCGACTGCTGAAACGGCTACAGGTCTGGTAGCTGCTGCCTCGGTGACTGTTTATACGTTGTGTCGTCTATGTGACTACAGAGACCTTCATGAGTATCATCGCGACGTTTCAGGTCCCTCCGGAGGACTTCCCGCTGGGTCCCGTATTGCAATCGCTCGGGGAGGTCGAGGTCCAGATGGAGCGTATCGTGCCGTTGAAGGGACGGGTCATCCCGTTCGTCTGGGTGTCCGGCGATGTAACGGAGAAGACTGACATCGAGCAGGCGCTCCAGGGGCAGGAGGAGGTGGAGGAAGTCACCATCCTGGACAACATCGGGAACGACTGGCTCGTCCGGATGGAGTGGGAGCCACATCTCGGGGGGCTGCTGGAATCGATTCTCGATTCAGAGGGGGTGCTCCTCGACGCCTCCGGGACGAACGATGAGGGGCGTTTCAGCGTTCAGTTCGACGACCACACCGGCGTCTCGCGGTTCCACCAGCACTGCCAGGACAACGGTATCGAACCGACGTTGCTGCGGCTTCACACGCCCGAGGAACGTCCCGAGGCCTGGACCGACTTCGGCCTCACCGAATCGCAGTACAGCGCCCTCGTCACTGCCCACGAGCAGGGGTTCTTCGACGTCCCACGGGGGACCACCCTCACACAACTCGCGGACGAGTTCGGAATCTCGGACAGTGCGATCTCACAGCGAATCCGTCGCGGGATGGACGCGCTGATAGAGAACACGCTCCTCGTACCAGACCAGAACCACGACTGAGTCGGCCGCCAGCGATACGTTCTTTCCTCCGCAGTGAATACTCGGCAGTATGCGGGTTCGAGACTGGGACGATATCGTCTCCGAGGTAGTCGAGTCGAAGGCAGACCCGGAGGGCTGGCGCGCCGTCGCCGGCGACCGGGCGAACGGCCTGGGCGAGGACTTCTACGTCGGACACCGAAACAGCGGCGTCTACCACCTCAAGACCTACGCGAAGAACCCATACGAGGTCCGCGGCGTCGGAACGCAGGTGGCGCGCAAGCTGGACGACGAGATCGGCTCGTTCTTCCCCGAACAGCAGGAGGCGAGTCGCTTCGCTGTCCAGTCACCACCCGAGGACGAGGACGACGCCGAGGACAAGGCCAAGAAGCTGCAGGCGGTGCTCCAGGCCCACGCGGACGCTCCCACGACGCCGGGTGACCTGTTCGACGACATGATGGACGCGCTGGAGAGCCCCGCGTTCGGCCCGATGGAGTACGACCAGTACGACCGTCCCGAGAAGCTGGACGACCTCGCGACCACGTTCGAGGACGCCGAGAAGGTGCTCAACAGCGAGCTGGACGACCTCATCGGTGACGACGAGGTCGACCGCGGCTTCATGTGATTCCGGGACACGTTCGCTGACGAGGTGGCGAACAGGCGGTACCGATGGCCGACTCCCGGCGGGCCGCACCGCGCACCCGCGACGCCCGCCGGGGCGATTCTCAGTGCATACCGTCGGTGGCCGCGTCATGGTATTTGAACCTCGGTGGAGAGGTGCTTTCAAGCCACCCCGTCCCTTTCGCACGAACATGAGCGCCGAGGACACTGTCAGGGACTACTACGAAGCCCTCCGTCGTGGTGAACCGCTGTATCCGTACTTTCTGGAGGATGACGCGACCTGGAAGGGCGCGATAAGCAACCAGTACAGCGGCTACGACACCGTCGCGGAGGCCCTGCGCCAGCAGGCCAAGACGACCGACGAGTGGACCGTCGAGAGCCACGACCTGTCGGTCACCGAGCGCGACGACTACGCCATCTTCCACGACGAGGTCCGGCTGGCCTGGACCAACGTCGAGACCGGGCAGCGCTGGGGCTTCGACTCGCGCTGGAGTGGGACCCTGGAGTGCATCGACGAGGCCGACGATGAGTGGCAGTTCGTGAGCATGCACGTCTCTGCACCACACGATCTCTAAGATGGTCGGACCCTCGATGTCAGAGGACGACCGCCGCACCGGGATGAACAGACTCCGCTACGTCTTCGTCGGGATGGTCGCCGCGTCGGGGGCGATGGTCGCGCTGCAGGTCGAAGCGTCCATGCTCTACATCCTCGGCGGCCTCGTCGGTGGGGCCGTCGCCGGGGCGTTGCTGTGGGCGTACCTCGTCCACGCGTTCCGACAGGGGAGTTCGCGAGAACGACGCTAGTTCTCCCGGAGAATCACCAGTTCTCCGTCTTGCACGTACAGCCAGATACCGCCGCCCGAGTACGGGCAGGTGTTCCAGGTGACGGTCTCGGTGTGCTCGCCGACCGTTATCGTCGCCTCGAACGACCCACTGATGGGAACCTCGACGGAGATCGGGCTCCAGCTACCCGGGTCGACCGTGACCGACGCTGTCGCGCCCTGGACGTACTCGTTGGTCAGCGAGAGGTCGACCGTCCGTGGGACCTCGTCCTTGTCGCGGGGCCGAGCACGCCGCTGCAGCCGGCCATGCCAGTCGTCACCGCTGCAGACACGGCTCCCAGAAGCTCGCGACGCTTCACGTGGATTATACGTCGAAACCGGAGAAAAACAGCGTCCCTGTCCGGTCAAGTCGTCCCGTCTCAGGGGTTCACGCGAGCAATCCACTTCCGCGGCGACTCGAGTTCTTCCTCGGTCGGCAGGTTCTCTGGCCCGTCCCAGACGACGCCGGCGGCGGCGATGCCGCGCTCGGCTGCGACGTACTCGAAGAAGTCTTTCCCGCGTTCGTACTGCTGGCGCTTGAGCCCGAGGCCGAGCAGGCGCTTTGCGAGCTTGCTCAGTGGGCCTGCCCCCTTCCGGCGGGCGTCGACCTTCCGGCGGAGGTCCTCGTACTCGTCGTCGAAGGCGTGGTCCATCAGGAGTTCCGCGTAGCCCTCGACGACCGTCATCGCGGCGTTCATCTCGCGGAACGCCTCGCGGTCGAGCTGGCCGTGTTTGAGCTCCGCGAGGCCCTCCTCCATGCGGGACTCGAGGTACTCCGAGAGCCAAGGGGCGGCCCCGAACTCGGCGGCGTGGGTGACCTCGTGGAAGGCGATCCAGCGCCGGAACCGCGGGTAGTCCACGTCGAGCGCGTGGGCGACGCGGTCGATGTTGGGGTGGACGAAGTACAGCGCGTGGTCGGCGTCGACCTCGTCACCGGCCAGCAACAGCGGGTCGTACTGCCCGAGGACGTTCCGGGCGAGGAACCCGAGCATGAACGACATCGTGCCGGTGTTGACGGTCCGGGCGAGGCCGGGGAACATCGACCCTTCTTGCGCTTCGAGTGGGTGCAGGACCCGACGGAACGTGTCGATGTTCGCGTCGATCCAGTGGTGGCGGTGCTGTATCTCGATGGTTCGCGGGACGTCGAAGTCGATACCGGCGACCTCCCGGACGCGGTCTCGCGCGTCCCGGACGTCCGTCGCATAGCCAGCTTTCTCGGCGTCCGTCAGGCGTACCGAGCCGGGGTCGGTCGCACCCTTCGCCGCTTCGGCGACCGCGTGCCAGTCGATGACGCCGTCGCCACTGGAGGAGGAGGCGACCGCGCGAACACTACGAAAGAGACTCACGGACCCGAGTTGGGCCCCTGCGGGCAAAACCCTTCTGTCTATTCGTCTTCCAGTTCGACCATCTCGGGCCCGAGCTCCGCGGCGTCGTCGTCGCCCAACAGTTTCCGGACGCCGACGGCGACCAGCACGAGGGCGACGAAGCCAGCGAGCAGGAACAGCGGGTTCGGGGCCCCGCTGCTGGCGTCCTCGTCGCTGGATTCGGATTCGGTGGCTTCGTCGGCCGCGACCGCCGCGGTCCCGCCGTCTGTCGCCGCCTCGACGTCCTCGTCGACCGCGTCGCTGCCGATGACGTTACTGAAACTGACCTGGTCGTTGAGGTGCAGTTCGAGCAAGGTGAATTTCTCCATACTAGTCAGTTCTGCGACAGTGGCCTTAGGCGTTGTGTTCACCGGACAGTCGCCCTGTCGTAATCAGGGTTCACATCGAACCGGGGGCTTCAAACCGTCCCCGTCCCAGGCACGGATATGAACGATTCGCAGTGGGACTTCCTCACGGAACTGCTGGAGACGCCGAGCCCGTCGGGCTACGAGACCCGCGGCCAGCGCGTCTGGGTCGATTACGTCGAACAGTTCGCGGACGAGGTCCGCACCGACGAGTACGGGAACGCGGTCGCGGTGTACGAGGGGAGCGACGACGGCCCGAACATCGCCCTGACCGGCCACGCCGACGAGATCGGTTTCATCGTCAACCGCATCGACGACGACGGGTTCATTCACCTCGGCCGCATCGGCGGCTCCGACCGCACAGTGACCAAGGGCCAGCACGTGACCGTCCACTCCGCCGACGGGCCCGTCTCCGGGGTCATCGCCCAGACCGCCATCCACCTCCGCGACCCCGACGACGACAAGATCGACGACATCTCGGAGCAGGCAGTCGACATCGGCGCGGCAGACAGGGACGAGGCCACAGCGGTCGTCGAGGTCGGCGACCCCATCACGTTCTCCAGCACGGTCGAGGAACTCATGGGCACGCGCGTCGCGGCCCGTGGCATGGACAACCGGGTCGGCACGTGGACCGCCGCCGAAGGGCTCCGGATGGCCGCCGAGGCGGGGGTCGACGCGACCGTGTATGCGGTCTCGACCGTCCAGGAGGAACTCGGCACGCGGGGCGCGAAGATGGTCGGCTTCCAGCTCGACCTCGACGCCGTCCTCGTGGTCGACGTGACCCACGTTTCGGATTACCCCGGTGGCCAGCCCGACAAGGCGGGCGACATCGAACTCGGCGCGGGCCCGGTGGTGGGGCGGGGCAGTGCGAACCACCCGGTCGTCACGCAGGCGGTCCGCAAGGCCGCGGCAGACGCCGATATCGACGTGCAGTTGCAGGCGGCAGGGATGGGAACCGGCACCGACGCGCGGGAGTTCTTCGTCGCCCGCGGCGGTGTCCCGACCGTCAACATCAGCGTCCCGAACCGCTACATGCACACCCCCGTCGAGGTCATCGATACCGACGACCTGGAGGAGGTCGCGGAACTCCTGGCCGCGTTCGCCGGGCAGGCGAGTCGCTACGACTCGTTCGCCGTCGACGTGTAACACGACTCTCACGTCCCCCCGCGCGAGCGCCCTCACGCCCGAATCGACCCGTTCTTCGGTCGAACTAACTCGGTACGTTTAAGCACGCGACGGAAGGCCTTCGAGGTATGAGCGAACAGAGTGGACGACCGCTCGATGTTCTCGAAGCGGCAGTCGGCGAGGACGTCACGGTCAAACTCAAGGACGGCGAAGCGTACGAGGGAGAACTCACTGGCTACGACCAGCACATGAATCTCGTCCTGGAACAGGACGACAACACAACCATTATACGCGGCGATAACGTCGTCTCGATAAGCCCATGACTGGCGCAGGAACACCCTCCCAGGGGAAGAAGAACACCACCACACACGTCAAGTGCCGACGCTGTGGTGAGAAGTCGTACCACTCGAAGAAGAAGGTCTGCTCGTCCTGCGGATTCGGCGACTCCGCCAGGCGTCGCGAGTACGCCTGGCAGTCGAAGGCCGGCGAGTAGATTCGAAGGTTTCTCTCTTCACAGCAATCGACCCGTGAGCCGCGGCGCTGTCACGGACCCATCCACCTCGCGTGGTGGTGCCCCCGCGACACTCTTCGGGCTCGCAACGTGCACTGTCGCCGATAGCCCTTCTGGTGTCGCCTCGACCCCGCTCCAGACGGCGAAAGTATGCACACCCGTGCATATCTAACCAGTCGCGAGTCGATATTAGCGCACAACCACGGGGATTTTTACCATCGGGCACCTCAGCCACGACCATGACACAGGGGCCGGGCGAACGCCCGCAGATGGACGGTCCGACAGAGAAGTGTGGTGTCGTCGGTGTCTCCCTCGCCGACCGTGATGCCGCGCGACCGCTGTACTACTCGCTGTACGCCCTCCAGCACCGCGGTCAGGAGTCAGCCGGTATCGTCACCCACGACGGTTTCCAGCAACACGACCACGTCGCGATGGGACTCGTCGGCGACGCCTTCACCCAGTCCGACATCGAGACGCTCAACGGCGAGTCCGGTATCGGTCACGTCCGTTACCCGACCGCCGGGAGCGTCGACAAGTCCTGCGCACAGCCCTTCACCGTCTCGTTCAAGTCCGGGTCGCTCGCGCTCAGCCACAACGGGAACCTCGTCAACGCCGACGAGATCCGCGACGAGCTCGCAGGCCTCGGCCACGCGTTCACCTCCGATGGCGACACCGAGGTCATCGCGCACGACCTCGCGCGCAACCTCCTCGAAGCCGACCTGGTCCGAGCCGTGAAGCGAACAATGAGCCGCATCCACGGCTCGTACTCGCTCACCATCATGCACGACGAGACGGTCCTCGGCGTGCGCGACCCCGAAGGCAATCGCCCGCTCTGTATCGGCGAACTGGAGGACGGCTACGTGCTGGCCTCCGAATCGGCCGCCATCGACACCCTCGACGGCGAGCTCGTCCGGGACGTGAAACCGGGCGAACTCGTCGTCCTCCACGAGGACGGGACAGGATTCGACTCCTACCAGCTCGTCGACCAGGAGAACACCGCCCACTGCTTCTTCGAACACGTCTACTTCGCCCGCCCCGACTCCGTCATCGACGACCACCTCGTCTACGAGGTCCGACGTGAACTCGGCCGCCACCTCTGGGACGAATCGGGCATCGAGACCGACGTGGTCATGCCCGTCCCCGACTCCGGGCGCGCGTTCGCCTCCGGCTACGCCGAAGCTGCCCAGGACGACGGCGCGGAGACCGACTTCGCGGAGGGCCTGATGAAGAACCGCTACGTGGGCCGGACGTTCATCATGCCGACCCAGGACGAGCGCGAGCGCGCGGTCCGCCTCAAGCTCAACCCCATCAAGTCCACCGTCGAGGGCAAGACCGTCACCATCATCGACGACTCCATCGTCCGCGGCACCACCTCGAACCAGCTCGTCTCCCTGCTCAAGGACTTCGGCGCGGAGGAGGTCCACATGCGCATCGGCGCGCCGGCCATCGTCGCACCATGTTACATGGGCATCGACATGGCCACCCGCGAGGAACTCATCGCGGCGGGCCAGACCACCGACGACATCTGCGAGGAGATCGGCGCGGACTCGCTGGCGTACCTCTCCATCGACGCCGTGGCGAGCGCGCTCGACAGCGCCAGAGCCGACCTCTGTCTCGGCTGCGTCACCGGCGAGTACCCCTACGACATCGAGGGCGAGTCGACCGATCGCGAGGTCGAGCGTCCCGTCATCGGCGGGGCGGACCTCGCCGCGGACGACTGACACAGCACCCGATTACTTACGCCCTGCCCCGGCGAACCACCAGCTATGCCCGGCCCAGTGTTCTGCTCCGGCGAGACGGTCGACCTCTGTCCGGTGGAAAAAGACGACCTCGAATTCTTCCGCGACGCGATGAACGACCCCGACGTGCGACCCAACCTCGGGAGCGTGACGCCGTACAACATGCAGATGGAGGAGGACTGGTTCGAGAACCGTGTCTGCAAGGGCGACGACGTGAAACTCGTCATCGTGGCCGACGACGAGCCGGTGGGCAACATCTCGCTCAACGGCCTCGACGAACACCACGGCCACGCCGAGGTCGGCTACTGGGTCGCGCCCGACCACCAGCGAAACGGCTACGGGACGGACGCCCTCCGGACCGCGACCGAGTACGCGTTCACCGAACGCCGGCTCCGGACGGTGATGGCGAAGGTATTCGAGTTCAACGAGGCCTCGGCGAAGGTGCTCGAATCGGTCGGCTACGAGCGCGCCGGGACGTTGCCGGACTGGGGGTTCGTCGACGGCAAGCACCACGACGTGAACCTGTACGCGGTCACGGCGGACGAGTGGCCGTGATGTGCCGGCGACTGCCGTGATGCGGCTGCTGCACTGCTAGCACACCTGTGGCTGATTTATCCCGTCGCCCGGAGAATCACCGGTAATGCCCGGCGCAACCTTCCTTTCAGGCGAGACGGTCGACCTCTGCACCCTCGAGGAGGACGACATCGAGTTCCTCCGTGACGGCATCAACGACCCGGCGGTCCGGGTCCCGATCGGAAACCACACCCCGTACAACCTCGACGAGCAGCGCGACTGGCTCGAGAACGTCGCCTCGGGCGATGACGAGGTGAACCTGTGCATCGTCGCCGACGGCGAGCCCGTCGGCGTGGTCACCATCGCGGAGATCGAGGAGACCCACGGGACCGCCGAACTCGGCTACTGGGTCGCCCCCGAGCACCACCGCAACGGCTACGGCTCCGACGCGGCCCGGACGATGGTCGAGTACGCCTTCCGTGAGCGCCGAATCCGGTCGCTGATGGCCTGTGTCTTCGCGTTCAACGAGGCGTCCGCGGGTCTGCTCGAATCCGTCGGCTTCGAGCGGACCGGGACGTGGCCGGAGTGGGTGTTCGTCGACGGCGAGCACCACGACGTGTGGCTCTACACCGTGACCGCCGACGAGTGGCTGCCCGAACACGCTGGCGAGTAGACCGTCGCCGGTGAGCGACCGACCCACCACGACGACACACGGTACCACACCTGAACACGGCTTTTTGTAATCGGGGGAGAACGCCCTCCCATGCCCGGAGCGACATTCCTGTCCGGCGACTCGGTCGACCTCTGTACCATGGAAGAGGAGGACATCGAGTTCGTCACCGAAGGCGTCAACGACCCCGACGTCCGCGTCTCCCTCGGTATCGCCCAGCCACGCAACGAGACGCAACACGAGGAGTGGTTCGAGGAGGAGGTCTCCTCGGACGACGACCTGACCCTGCTCATCGTCCCCAAGAACGACGACGAAGCGGTCGGCGTCATCCGGTCGTCCTGGATGAACGAGCGCCACGGCCACGCCATGCTCTCGTGCTGGCTCGCGGCCGACGCCCACAGCCAGGGCTACGGCAAAGACGCGACGCGCACCCTCATCACCTACCTGTTCGAGGAGCGCCGCATGGAGACGGTGCGGGCCGAGGCCTTCGCCTTCAACGAGAAATCCAACGCCTTGCTCGAATCCATCGGGATGCGCCACGTCGGCACCCTTCCGAACTGGGCGTTCGTCGGCGGCGAGCACCACGACTCGAACATCTACGCCGTGACGGCAGACCAGTGGTGGGACGAGCAGTAGGTTTCCCGAAAAATCAGTAGACCAGATAGAGCAGGACGTACACCACGTTCCCCAGCACGAACGAGACGAGCCACAGTGGGGCGGCGATGCGGCCGATTTTTGGGTGCTTCGTGTCCTTCAGCTCGCCCATCGGGTGCGTCCACGCCAGCAACAGCACGTAGTACAGCAGGGGCAAGCAGACGATTGCCAGTATCATGTGGATGGCCAGTATCCCGAGATAGGCGACCTCGACCAGCCCCGTCCCCGGGAACGGGTGTGGCCCCTTCAGCGCGACCTTGTAGAGGTAGAGCACGAGGAACAGCAAGAACAGGCCCACGCCAGCGAGCATCAGCTTCCGGTGGCGCTCGTACTCCTTGCGCTTGATGGCGCGCAGGCCAGCGATGATGACGCCGATGGCGACGAGACTGATGACCGCGTTGACGTGCGGAATCGCCGAGACCAGCCACTCGGGGGCCTTCGGGAGTATCGACTTCGGGATGAGCTGGCGCGCCGCCCCGATGACCAGCGCGAGCGAGACCACCGTCAGCACTGCCGTCACGGCGGGGACGTTCCGTTTGACCGTCTTCTCCATGCGAGGGTCTCGGGAACGCAGGCAGAAAGCGGTTACTCAGTCGGACAGTCGGGAGGCGAGTTACGGGGGGTGACTCATTCCTCGACGACGATCTCGCCGAGCATCCCGAGCGACTCGTGAGGCTCACAGACGTACTCGTAGGTTCCGGGGACCTCGAACGTGTACTCGTACTCGAACCCCTCGTTCTCGATGGGCTCGTGGCCCGGCCAGTCTGCCCCCTCGGGCTGCGACGTGACGAGGATGTTGTGGGTGTTCGACTCCCAGACGAATTTTACGGTCGTGCCGGCGGTCACCGTGAGCGGGTCGTCGGTTCCGGGCGTGAACACGAACTCCCCGTCGGGGCCGACCTGCACCGTCGCGGTGCCAGTATCGGGTGCGGGTTCCATCTCGGTGGGCGTCTCGGTCGGTTCGGGAGTCGTCGCCTCGCCCTGGCTGTTCGAGCCGAGACAGCCAGCGAGGCCAGCTGTCGCGAGGGCGATACCCGCTGTTCGGAGGACTGTGCGGCGGTCTGTCGTCGAGATGTCTGTCATCTGTTCGGGACCTCTGACCGATGGTTAGGAATGAATCAGCATAATACGGGGCCCAGTTCTCAGGGGGTGAAAACCGGCGACGTGGTAAGAAGCCTGTCGGTCGCGGAAGTCACATCGACAGCGCTCCCGTCGGTCGGTTTCCTGGAGAGAAAGACGAAGCCAACTCTCTTCGAGTGTTGCTTCGTCAGTAAGTTGTGCGTGGGTGCTGTCCGTTAGGAGAGCACCCGCATCGTGTTGGTGGCTGAGTTGGTGGCCACCTGTGCGATGCGTGGGACCGGATTTGAACCGGCGGACCTCTACAGGACAGCGCCCTCAACGCTGCGCCGTTGGCCTGGCTTGGCTACCCACGCTCGCTGTGTCTTGCTGCACTCAATCGTTTTGGGGGGATAAATAAAAGCGTGTCCTTTTCCGGCGACGGTGCCGCCCCGTCGCATGGTGGAACGCGACAAAGCGGGGTATTCAAATGGGACGCCACGGTAGGGGGGGATATGCCGAAATACTCGACGGGCGGTTCGTCGGGTGGCAGCGACGGTGACACCTGTGAACTCTGCGGCGCGGCCAGCGACGGCCTGCGGCGGGCGAACGTCGCGGGCGCGACACTCCAGGTGTGTCCCTCGTGTGCGCCCCACGACGACGCGCAAAAGCAGCAGTCGAGCGGGAGCAATCGCTCGAACCAGCAGGACGAGTCGGACCGGAAACGTCGGGCGGTCCAGAACGCCGCGAAGGCGAACGACGTCTGGGACGGCGACTCCAAGCGCTGGGAGGAGGAGGGCACGAACTACGACGACGACCCGCTCCCGTACCTCGTGAAGGACTACGGGAAGATCGTCACCGAGAAACGCCAGAAGAAGGGCCTCCAGCGCGAGGAACTCGCGAGCGAACTCGGCGTCGACGAGTCCGACATCATCGCCATCGAACAGGGCCGTGCCACCCAGGCCGGCATCGGTGG
This sequence comes from Haloarchaeobius pelagicus, assembly GCF_051207375.1. Lineage (NCBI taxonomy): Archaea > Methanobacteriati > Methanobacteriota > Halobacteria > Halobacteriales > Halorubellaceae > Haloarchaeobius > Haloarchaeobius pelagicus. The sequence continues at coordinate 1,909,139 of NZ_JBPJZD010000001.1, forward strand.
CGGCCTCATCACGGCGCTCGAAGACATGCTCGACGTCGAACTCGCGGATTCGTAGTCCACACCCGTAGCCCCACAGCGTTTTTGTTCGCTGGGCGTGTCTCGCTTCTCGATGACCCAGAACGCTGCGGCGGAGCCGTACACGACCCGCTTCTCGACGGACGTGGCGGCCGTCGACGGACGTGAAGTCCGACTCAAGACCAGCTTCTTCTACGCGGAGAGCGGCGGCCAGCCCGCCGACCGCGGCACCATCGGTGGCGTGCCCGTCGCCGACGTCCAGCAGGCCGAAGACGGCACACACGTCCACACGCTGGCCGCGGACCCGACGTTCCGCGAGGGCCAGACCGTCGTCTGTGACATCGACTGGACGTTCCGGATGTACTGCATGCGGGCACACACCGCCAGCCACGTCCTCTACGGCGTGGCCCGGGAACTCCTCGACGACCTCGGGTACGGTGGGTTCGGCATCTCGGCCGCCTCCGACCCGGCCGAGGAATCCGCGTCCGGGGAGCCAGCCGCCGACGAGGGCAAGGTCCGCGTCGACTTCGAGACCTCGACGACGGTCGACGACGACGTGCTGGTCGAACTCGAACGCCTGGTGAACCTGGCGGTGTGGGAGTCCCGAGAGGTGACGTGGGAGGAGGTCTCGCTCGAGGCGGTCGAGGAGAACGAGTTCGTCGCGTTCAACACGAAGACAGAGGAGGACGTGTTCGCGGACGCGGACACGGTTCGACTGGTCACCGTCGGCGAGGGAGATGTGACGCCGGGCCAGCCCTCGGCGGGGCCACTGGACGTGGCCGCGTGTGGTGGCACCCACGTCCGAAACACCCGGGAGATCGGGCCGGTGACGGTGCTCGACCGGTCGAACCCCGGTGAGGGGCTCACCAGGGTCGAGTTCGCGGTCGGCCCGCGAAGCATCGACCGGCGCGCAGTGGAGAAGCGGTCGGCCCTGGCCGCGGCTCGGACGCTCGGGACGAGCGTGGACGACGTGCCGGACGGTATCGAACGGTTACAGGACGAGGTCTCGTCGCTGGAGTCCGACCTCGCCGACATGCGGACGAACCTCGTCGAATCACAGCTCGCTGCACTCGACGTGGTCGAACGGGACGGCAGAACGTGGCTCGTGGGGTCGGTCGCGGACGTGGGGCCGAACGACCTCCAGTCCGTCGTCCGAGCGGCAGCGGGGGATCGTGCCGACGTCGTCGCACTCGTAGGCGAGACGGACAGCACCTTCGTTGTCGTGGGGGCGGCGGACGGCCACGACGCCGCAGCAGTCGTGTCGTCGGTGACCGACGAACACGGCGGCGGTGGGGGTGGGAGCGACCGGTTCGCCCAGGGCGGGGGCATCGGGTCGGCTCCCGCTGCTGTCGTCGCCGACCTGCGGGGACAGGGCGAGTAGGGGTCAGGAGCCGGCGATTCGTGGTCAGGAATGGCGACGGCCGGTGAGGGGGTCGGCCGTCGTCTGCACCGACAGACAGCAATCGCTATTTCAACGCCTATCTGTCTAAAGATTATCATTCCAAGGGCGATGGGATGTTCCACCCCTGCCGGAACAGTCCAGCCCGAGAGGAACGATTTCGTCTGTCTGGACCGTGTAATAAGTCTCTCTAGAAGAGAAGTCATATGTCGACGGCGTGAGCAGAGTGGGGCATGGTTGGTCCCACGCAACGACTCGAGTTCGTCTGGAACTCGAGGGCTCGGCGGACGGTGTTGCACACGCTCGCCGCGTCTCCACGCCCTCGGCAGGAGGTGGTCGAGGCCGCGCCCGCGAGCGAGTCAGCTATCTACGACGCCCTGAACCGGCTCCAGCGACGTGGCTACATCTACGAACGCGACGACGGCGACTGGGCGTTGACCGGCACGGGCTGGGCGGTCAGAGACCTGCTGGACGAGATACAGGCCGTCGAGGGAGTCCTGGCCGACGCCGAGGAGTACTGGCGGAACCACGACGTGTCCGCCCTCCCGGAGTGCGGCCGACGGAGCCTCAACCAGCTCGACGGCTGTGAGGTCGTCGAATCGCCCGACGCCGACCCGTTCCGCGCGGCACGATGTGTCAAACAGACCATCGCCGGCGCCGCCGAGGTGGACGTCATCGCGCCGGTGTACGACGACCGCTTCGCGGACGCGCTCATCGGCTGTGACGACCCGACGCCTCGCCTGCTCGTGACGCCCGAACTCCTCCAGGAGACCGAAGGGACGACGGGGCCGAGCGAGGAGGCGACGGCCCACCTCGACATCAGGGTCACCACTGCCGAGTTCGCCATGGCCCTGACCGACGAGGGGCTCTGCCTCTCGCTGCCGACGCTGGACGGCTGCTACGACCCACAGAGCGAACTCGTCGTCGAGACCGAGGCGGGGATCGACTGGGGCAAGTCGGTGTTCGAGCGGGTCTGGACCGACGCGACCCCGGTCGACGCGTTCGTCGAACGATAATCAGGCAACTTTTTCCACCCGTCTCCGTACACGGTAGTATGGAACTGACAACGGAGCAGGCGGCGGTCCGGGACGTCGTCCGGGAGTTCGCCGAGGAGGAACTGCGCCCGGTGGCGGCGGAGTGCGACGCAGAGCAGACCTTCCCGGAGGACGTCTGGGACCAGCTCGCCGACCTCGACCTGACGGGGCTGACGGTCCCCGAGGAGTACGGCGGCTACGACGCCGACCCGATGACGTACGCCATCATCAACGAGGAGATGGCCTACGGGATGCTGTCGGTCGCGACCGCACTCTCGGTCCACGGGCTCGCCACCTCCTGTATCGCCGAGTTCGGCGACGACGACCTGAAGGAAGCCTGGCTGCCGGAGATGGCGCAGGGTCGCCCCATCGGGGCGTTCGCACTCTCCGAGCCAGATGCCGGCTCGAACCCGGCCGAGATGTCGACCGTCGCCCGCCGCGACGGCGACGAGTTCGTCATCGACGGCAAGAAGCAGTGGATCACGAACGGGAAGCGAAGCGACGTCATCATCCTGTTCGCGAAGACCGACCGCGACGACCCCGGTTCCATCACCCAGTTCCTCGTCCCCAAGGACGAGGTCGAGGGGCTCGAAGTCGGCAAGAAGGAGGACAAGCTCGGCCTGCGCGCCTCCGACACGACCACGCTGATGTTCGATGGGGTTCGCATCCCCGAGGAGTACCAGCTCACCGAGGAGGGCAAGGGCCTCTCGGCGGCGTTCCACATCCTCACCGGGGGACGCATCGCCATCGGCGCGCAGTCGGTCGGCCTCGCACAGGCCGCCTTCGACGAGGCACTGCAGTACGCCCAGGACCGCGAGCAGTTCGACCAGCCCATCTCGGACTTCCAGGCCATCCGCCACAAGCTCGCGGACATGCAGACGAAGATCACCGCGGGTCGCCTGCTCACCCGCGAGGCCGCCCGCAAGAGAGCCCAGGGCGACCAGCAGGAGACCGCGTTCGCCGCCTCCCAGGCCAAGTACTTCGCCAGCGAGGCCGCCATGGACGTGACCAACGAGGCCGTCCAGATTCACGGTGGCTACGGCTACACGACCGACTTCCCGGTCGAGCGCTTCTACCGCGACGCGAAGATCCTCACCATCTACGAGGGCACCTCGGAGATCCAGAAGAAGATCATCGCCCGTCACCTGCTCGACTGACCGAAAGCAGACAGCAGATTTATCAGTCCCTCAGGCGAGTCCAGAACGATGGATGGTGGCGACCGGACCGTCGTAGACGAACTTCTCGGGGTGTTCGACCCGGCAGACGCCCGGCAGCGACGCGTCGAACTCGAACTGCTGCCACTGCGAGACGGGACCCAGGTCTCACGGACGTTCACCGCGACGGACGCTGACGGCGCTCGCTACACGACGACCGGGGCCGCGGCCGTCGACGCGCACCTCACCCTCGAAGGGGCACGGCTCGACATCACCGAGACCGCCGACACCGACCACGGGCGACGGGTCGGCTACGCCCCCGCGCTCCGCCAGCGCGAGGCCGAACCGGTGGTCCGTGACGCTGTCTCGTTCCGGTGGGTCGCGGACCGGTTCGTCCGCGAGGAGGTCTCCCTGCCCGACCGGCGCGACCGCCCCCGCGAGTTCTGGTATCGCTGGTACGACGACGACCGCGAGGGACCTGTTGCGGAGACGCTCGCCCCCGCGGTCCGGTCGGTCGGTGAACGACTGTTCCAGGTCGCGACGGCCCGGTCGACCCGCAACGATGCCGTGACCGTCGAAGACGCCGACGGGACGATGCGCGTGACCGCGCCACGACCGGCCGGCCGGAGCTTCACCTGCGACGCCTCGGTCCGCAACGGCGAACTGTTCCTGACCGGGCTGGCCGAACACCGTCGACACGACCCGCGGGCCGCGGCGACGGCAGGCGGCTCCGGCCGCGAACCCGGCAGTGGCACCGTCCAGACGCACCACGAGGACGTGGCCGTCGCGGTCGCGCCGCCGTATCCGATTACGGCCGAGGACGCCCGGGTGACGGTCACGGCGGACCAGCTCGTCGCGGTCGTCCCGCGCTGTCCGCCCAGCGACCGACAGGACGGGGTCGTGACCGTGGAGTGGGCCTGAGCCGGTCGGCGACTCCCCCGAAGCTCTCAACGAGGCGAAAAAACCCCTATAGCGTCGCTTCTCGAATCCTCCGGACAGTGCCAGAGACAGTCTCACCGGACGCGCTGACGTGTCGACTCACCACCGCTATCGGCGAGACCGACTCGGTGACGCTCAGGGTCGCAGCGACCGGTGACGGCGGCACCGAGGTCGAGCGCGTCGTCCATTCGGGCGACGACGAGCTCTCGGCGACGACCACGCTCTCCCAGCCGGTCACCCTCGATTGCTCGCAGGTCGTCGTGACACGGCTTTCCCAGGCGACGGGCGGCATCAAGCTGGTCAGACCGGTCCTCCGCCCGTGTGCCGCGGACACCGCGGTCGAGGCCGAGGCGACGTTCCACCGTGACGGCGAGGCGTTCACCCGCGAGGGACGCCAGGGCCCACCTTCGGCCCCTGCCAGTGCTCCCTCCTACACCTGGCGTCGGCTCCAGGGTGGCGGCTTCGTCGCGGGAACGCTCGTCCCGGCTATCGGCAGGCTCGTCGAGCGCGTCGCGATGGCGCGCCAGCGACACTCGGTCGACGCCACGGTCACGGCGACGCCCGACGACCTGCGACTCGCGTTCGACCGACTCGCCCAGCCCGAACAGCACTACGACTGCCGGGTCGAGAACGGGGCCGTCTGCGTCTGGCTGCTCGGCGAACGCGAGACGGCGGATGGAACCGACCGGACCGAACACTCGGTCCGGTTCGTGCCGCCGTTTCCCGTCACTGCGGCAGACGGGGCGGTCACCGTGGGCGAGGACGGCATCGTGGTCACCGTCCCGCGCGTCGGGCAGGCGGACCGGCGCGACGGCTCGCTGGACGTCGAATCGGTCGAAAACGGTGCGCGAGAGAACGCGGTCGCGGACGCCGATTAGTCGTCGGCCTCGACGCCTTCGGTCTCGGGAGTGACCCCGTCAGAACCGGTGTCGGTCGCGTCCTCGTCGGCCGGCGCGTCGACCGGCTCGACCGTCTCGCCGGCAGAGCTGGCGTCGTCGACGACGGAGTCGGCAGTGTCGTCGGCGTCTGCCTCGTCCGTCTCCTCCGCCGTCGATTTGCTCTCGTACGGGGTCGCCGGAATCCCCGTGACGGTGACTCCCGGTTCCACGTCGGTCGTGAGCACCGAGCCGGCCCCGACGCGCGAATCGTCGCCGAGCGTGATGTCGCCGATGAGCGTGGCGTTCGCACCGATGATGACGCGGTCGCCGACCGTCGGGTGGCGCTTCTCGGGGCGCGGGGAGTTCCCGCCCAGCGTGACCCCGTGGTACATGTGCACGTCGTCGCCGACGATGGCGGTCTCGCCGATGACGACGCCCATCCCGTGGTCGATGACGACCCGGCGACCCAGCGTTGCGCCGGGGTGGATCTCGACGCCGGTCATGAAGCGGACGAACTGCGAGAGGACGCGCGCCGGCAGGTGATAGCCCGCGTTCCAGAGCCTGTGCGCGACACGGTGGCCCCAGACGGCGTGCAGGCCGGCGTAGCAGGTCAGCGCCTCCAGCGTCCCGCGCGCGGCGGGGTCACGGTCGAGCACGGCCTTGACGTCCTCGCGCACCATGCGGATGGCGCGAAGCAGTGTCATCACGGCCACACCCCTGCAGTGTGCCAATTGTTCGCATGGCCACCGTCGTCGAGACGGCAGCAACACCCCGACCGAGACTGCGTCTGGTCGTGGACGTTCCCACCGGAAGTGACGGTGACCGTCATACTCTGTCATGCGCTTGCGACGATGAAAAACTACGCGGTTTCTGGGGGGACGTTACTCGCGAGGGACCCCGAACCGACCCGCTTAATCGGCTGGCTTCCGTACTGCACTTCGTGACTCGCGAGTACGAGGGCATCGTCTACGACCTCGATGGGACGCTCGTCCGCCTGAACGTCGACTGGGCGGCGGTCGCCCGCGACGTGGCCGCGGTGTACGAGGACGCCGGCGTCTCGCCCGAGGGCCGGGACCTCTGGGGACTGTTCGAGGACGCCCACACCCACGGCCTGCGCGACCCGGTGCACGAAGCCATCGCGGTCCACGAGCGCGAGGGTGCGCGCAACTCCGACCGGCTCTCGCTCGCCGACGACCTCGCCGACGACCACCGTCCCATCGCGGTGTGCTCGCTCAACTGCGAGGCCGCCTGCCACATCGCCCTGGAGACCCACGACCTCGCGGACCACGTGGCCGCGGTCGTCGGCCGCGACACCGTCGCCGAATACAAACCGCATCCCCAGCCGTTGCTCGCGGCGGTCTCGGCTATCGAACTGGAGCCCGGTACCGTCGTCTTCGTCGGCGACACCGAACGCGACGAGGAGACGGCACAGCGGGCAGGACTCGACTTCGAGTGGGTGTAGCGACCCGAGAAGGGTCCGGGTGGTCTCAGGCCGGGGTCAACCCGCGGACCCGCTTCGCGTAGATGAACACGCCGATGGCGGTGAGGAACCAGACGATGGCCCCGATTCTGACGGCGAACTCCGCCCTTGCACTCCACGTCTGGAGGTCGAAGAGTATCGAGAAGATCGCCACCAGCGGCGCGCCGGTACAGATGGTGACGACGAAGGTGGTCTGCATGACCCAGGCGTAGAGGTCGTCGGTCTCGACGGCCTCGCGGGTGCTCGGCCCCGACGACGCGTCCTCGGCGTCGGCCTCGCTCTCCGAATCGGCTTCCTCGTCCGGCACCGAATCGACCTCCTGTGACACGCCCGAGACTGCGGCCGCCACCACATAAGCACTGCCGGTTTCGCCGACAATCGGCAGGCGTTTGAACCCCCCTGTGCAAATCTTGCCTATGCCAACCACGGTGCGAGACGTGCTCGCGAAGTCGGGGGAGGAGCCCATCACGATGCTCACCGCCTACGACGCGGTGACCGCCGAGATCGTCGACGAACGCGGTATCGACATCATCCTCGTCGGGGACAGCCTCGGCAACACGGTCCTCGGCCACGACTCGACCCTTCCGGTCACGGTCGACCAGATGGCGAGCCACACGGCCGCGGTCTCGCGCGCCACCGAGAACGCCCTCGTCGTCGCGGACATGCCGTTCCTCTCCTACGGCCACGACGACAAGGAGAGCATCCAGAACGCGGGGCGCATGCTCAAGGAGGCGGGCGCGCACGCGATCAAAATCGAATCGGGGCCCCACACCGTCGAACTCACCGAGAAGATGGTCCAGCTCGGTATCCCCGTCCAGGCCCACCTCGGGCTGACGCCCCAGCGCGTCAACCAGCTCGGCTACGCGCGACAGGGCACCTCGAACGAGGAAGCCGAGCGCATCCTCGACCTCGCGCGCCAGCACGAGGAAGCCGGTGCGTTCTCACTCGTCCTCGAACACGTCCCCGCGAACGTCGCCGCGAAGGTGACCGAGGCCATCGACATTCCGACCATCGGCATCGGGGCCGGCCCGGACTGTGACGGGCAGGTGCTCGTCGTGGACGACGCGGTCGGCCTCTCGGACTGGACGCCGTCGTTCGTCAAGGAGTTCGGCAACCTCCGCGAGGAGATGGCGGATGCCATCGACGGCTACCGCGAGGCCGTCGAATCCGGCGAGTTCCCCGGCGAGGAACACAGCCACGTCGAAGAAGACCTGGACGAGCTGTACTGAGGACTGCCAGCTTCGGCCAGTCCTCGACCGAGAGCGTACTAGAGCCTAGTAGAGCCTAGTAGAACCTATTCTTCCAGCCGCTCACAGAACCCCGCGACCGCCGCATTGAACGCCTCCGGCTGCTCCAGCATCGCGAGGTGGGCCGCCTCCTCGACGACCGTCAGCTCGCAGTCGTCGATGCGCTCGGCGAGGAACTCGTGGTAGTGCGGCGGCGTCAGGTAGTCGTGTTCGCCGACGAGACAGAGCGCGGGCACGTCGATATCCCCGACGTCGTCACGAACGTCGTACTCGTGGCAGGTCAGGAAGTCCCGCTCGGTGACAGCGCGGCCACAGGCGCGCATCCCCTGGATGGAAAGCTCTTCGAGCTGTGGGTCCGGGTCGTGGAACAGCCTGTCTTCGCCGTGCAGGAACTCGACGGCGCGGTCGAAGTCGGTCGCCAGCCACTCGCGTAAGTCGTCGAGGACGGCGAGCTTCGCGCCGGTGCCCGCGAGAACCACGCCGTCGAAGTCGTGGTCGCGCTCGAGCAAGACGTGCAGGGCGATGGCACCACCGAGGGAGTTCCCGACGACGACCCTCGCGTCGGTCTCCTCGGCGACGGCCAGCACGTCGTCGGCGTACGCCGAGAGCGTCTCGTACCCGGGGTCGGCGTCGATGTCCTCGCTCTCGCCGTGGCCGCTCAGGTCGAGCGTAATCACCGGTCGTTCGTCGCTCAGGCGTGCCTGGGACTTCCAGAGGTGATGTGTCCCGCCACTGCCGTGGACGAACATGACCGGAGCCCCGTCGCCACCGCGGTCGGATACCTCGTACGCCGTCGTCCGTCCGTGGTGCGTGATAGTCTGCATACCTGTGGCTTGGTCGGTCGACGGCATAAAGCCTAAGGCGACGTGAACCGCAGTTACATCGTAGTCAGTCGAACCCGCTCCCGTACCCCGATTTTGGCGTCGGAGGGTTTATATAGTAGGAAGACTAACTTAGGGTTAGCAAGAACATGCACTTACAAGAATTCGTCTCTGGAAGCGAGCGGTTCGTTCGCCACTACGCTTACGACGACGTGCACGTCATCGCCGCCGACCTTGGCACCCTCGGTTCTGAGGCGACCGTGGACGTCGCCGGCAACACCGTCATCGTCGTTCCGAGCGACGACCACGACCAGTTCGAGATAGACGTCCCCGGTGCAGCGCGAGCGTTTATCAGAAACGGCATCCTCACTATCGAAGTGGAGGTCGATGCATGAAACTCACCGTCAAACCACTCAAACAGAAGGACGCGGGCCGCGGCCTCGCCGCCATCGACCGCGTCTCGATGCAGGAACTGGACCTGGAGAACGGCGATTACATCGAGATCAGCGGCAAGGGTGACGGCGGGGCCGTCGCCCGCGTCTGGCCTGGCTACCCCGAAGACCAGGGCCAGAAGGTCATCCGCATGGACGGTCGTATCCGCCAGCAGGCCAACGTCGGTATCGACGACCGCGTCGAGGTCGAGAAGGCCGACGTCAAGCCCGCAAAGAGCGTCACCGTCGCGCTCCCGCAGAACCTCCGTATCCGCGGGAACATCGGCCCGCTCGTCCGCGACAAGCTGAGCGGGCAGGCGGTCACGGGCGGTCAGACCGTCCCGTTCTCGCTCTCCTTTGGCCCCATGGCCGGGAGCGGCCAGTCCGTCCCGCTGAAGATCGCATCGACCCAGCCCTCTGGCACGGTCATCATCACCGACTCGACCGACATCCAGATCAGCGAGAAGCCCGCCGAGCAGATAAGCGGTGGCGTCAGTGCGGGCGGCCGCGAGGGCGTCCCGAACATCACCTACGAGGACATCGGTGGCCTCGACAGGGAACTCGACCAGGTCCGCGAGATGATCGAGCTGCCGATGCGCCACCCCGAGCTGTTCAAGCAACTCGGCATCGAGCCCCCGAAGGGCGTCCTCCTGCACGGGCCGCCGGGCACCGGGAAGACCCTCATCGCGAAGGCCGTCGCCAACGAGATCGACGCGCACTTCCACACCATCTCGGGCCCCGAGATCATGTCCAAGTACTACGGGGAGTCCGAGGAGCAACTCCGCGAGGTGTTCGAGGAGGCCGAAGAGAACGCCCCCGCCATCGTCTTCATCGACGAGATCGACTCCATCGCATCGAAGCGCAGTGAGGCCTCTGGCGACGTGGAACGCCGCGTCGTCGCCCAGCTTCTCTCGCTGATGGACGGGCTCGAAGAACGCGGCCAGGTCACCGTCATCGCGGCGACCAACCGCGTCGACGCGCTCGACCCCGCGCTCCGCCGCGGTGGGCGCTTCGACCGCGAGATCGAGATCGGCGTCCCCGACAAGGAGGGCCGCCTCGAGATCATGCAGGTCCACACCCGAAGCATGCCGCTGTCGGACAGCGTGGACCTCGACCAGTACGCCGAGAACACCCACGGGTTCGTCGGCGCGGACATCGAGAGCCTCGCGAAGGAGGCTGCGATGAACGCGCTCCGGCGCATCCGCCCCGAACTCGACCTCGAACAGGAGGAGATCGACGCCGAGGTCCTCGAGAACCTGAAAGTCACCGAGGGCGACTTCAAAGACGCGATGAAGTCGGTCAAACCCTCGGCGATGCGCGAGGTGTTCGTCGAGGTCCCCGACGTCACGTGGAACGAGGTCGGCGGGCTCGGAGACACCAAAGAACGTCTCCGCGAGACCATCCAGTGGCCGCTCGACTACCCCGAGGTGTTCAAGTCCATGGACCTCGAAGCGGCCCGCGGCGTGTTGATGTACGGCCCGCCGGGCACCGGGAAGACCCTGCTCGCGAAGGCCGTCGCCAACGAGGCCAACAGCAACTTCATCTCCATCAAGGGGCCGGAACTGCTGAACAAGTACGTCGGCGAGTCCGAGAAGGGCGTCCGCGAGGTGTTCGAGAAGGCACGGTCCAACGCACCGACCGTCATCTTCTTCGACGAGATCGACTCCATCGCCACCGAACGTGGCCGCCACTCCGGTGACTCCGGCGTCGGCGAACGCGTCGTCTCCCAGCTCCTGACCGAGCTCGACGGGCTCGAGGACCTGGAGGACGTCGTCGTCATCGCGACGACCAACCGCCCAGACCTCATCGACAGCGCACTCCTGCGCCCTGGCCGGCTCGACCGCCACGTCCACGTCCCCGTCCCCGACGTGGACGGTCGCGAGAAGATCTTCGAGGTCCACACGCGGAACAAGCCGCTCGCAGACGGTGTCGACCTCCGCTGGCTGGCGAAGAAGACCGAAGGCTACGTCGGCGCGGACATCCAGGCCGTCTGCCGCGAAGCCTCACTCGCCGCGACCCGCGAGTTCATCAACACGGTCTCACCCGAGGACATGGACGAGTCCGTCACCAACGTCCGCATCACCAAGGAGCACTTCGAGCACGCGCTCGACGAGGTCACCGCGAGCGTGACCGAGGAGACCAAAGAGCGCTACAACGAGATCGAACAGCGCTTCGGCCGGGAACAGCCCGAACTCGAGGAGCGCGAGTTCGGTCGGACGTTCCAATAACGAGGACCTTTTTCGGCCTCGGGTTTCCTCGCACGCCTTCGGCGTGCTGCGGGAACCTCTCCTTGAAAAAGCTACGCTAAAAAGGCTGCTCGCTCGGTCTCACGGGCCTGCGGCCCGTTCGACATCGAGGTGACACAGTCACCTCGCTTCGCTCGCAGGTGCTACGTTCTACTACGACCGCGACCGCAACGGCCACAGCGATAGCGACACAGCGACGAGAATCGAAATCTGTCGCGAGACTGACCACAGAGAACCCGAGTGACAGTCACTCCTCTCGTGTCGGCAGAACGAGCTGGACGCGGTTGCCGCCCTCCGGCAGTGATTCGACCGTGATGTCCCCGTTCGAGAGTTCCACGACCCAGTAGACGAGCCACAGGCCCAGACCGCTGCTATGGTAGATGTCGTCCATCTCGTGGTCGCCCGTGAGGACGCAGGCCTCGACGTCCGGTATCTCCGCCGCGTCGTCCTCGACAGTGAGGGTGAGCGTGTCCTCGCCCTGTTCGATGCCGACCCAGGCTCTCGGCTCCTCGCTCGCGTTGTGGGTTATCGCGTTCTCCAGGAGTTCCAGGGCGGCGAGCCCGAACTCGTCGATGACGAACGCGTACGCCTCGTCCGGGACATCGGACTCGATTCGAGCCCGTGGGAAGCGAGCCAGGAGTATCTCGATGCTTTCGGCGACGAGGCTCGCGACGTCGAGTCGCCGGGGCCTGACCGTGTCGGTGATGACGTCGATTATCTCTCGTTCCTTCTCCGCACTCGCGAGGAGTTCCTCGCCCGTCTGGCGAATCACCGCGGTCCGGTTCACCATCTCGGGGACGTCCTCTTCGATGAGTTGTGCGTTCCCCAGGATGACACCGAGGCTGTTGCGCAGGTTGTGCCGCAGGAGATTGTCCATCACGTACAGCTGCCGCTCTCGCCGGTATCGGTCCGTGATGTCCCGGCAGAACCCCGTCACCCTGACGACCTCGCCGTCCTCGAATACCGGCTCGCCCTGGACCCAGAGCCACGCATGATAGTCCTCGTCCGGGCCGACCCGGAACTCTATCTCGACGGACTCGCCCCCTGAGAGGCGCGCCATCGCGTCCTCGACCGCTGGCACGTCCTCGGGATGGATCTGTTCGAGAAACACGCTCGGGTTCGATTCGAGCGCCTCGACGGGCTGACCCCACACCGCCTCGTATGCCGGATTGACGAACAGCAGTTCGGACCAGTCCCTGTCGAACATCCACAGCACCTCGCCGGTCGTCGAGGACAGTTCCTCCAGCCGGGTGGTGGTCTCCCTGCTCTCGCGCTGGGCTTCGATTCGGTCGGTGATACACCGCGAACTCACCACGTACCCATCGAGCGAGTCGTCGGTCACGTTCGACATTCGAGCCTCCAACCACACCCAGGACCCGTCTTTCGTCAGGTGACGGTACTCAACCGTCGTCTCGGTGTAGTTCTCGTTCTGTATCGTTCGCTCGAACGCCGCTCGCACCCGCGCCGTATCGTCCGGGTGGAGGTACTCGAACGCGTTCTGTCCGATGAGCGTCTCGGGGTCGAAGCCCAGGATCCGTCTCGCCCCCTCGTTCGCGTACGTGACCTCGCCGTCCGCGTCGAGGAGGACGATCTTGTCCTGCGTGTGGTCGAGCAACACCCCGAGAGGGCCGGCCGACGCCATTTGGATAAATGACACCGTTCGGGTAGTAAAAACCAGTCCCTAATCGAGAACGACGCGGTGACCGTCGGGGGCACCGCTAGAACCGACGGCCGGTCAGTCCAGATTCAGGTCCGCGAGAATCGTCTCCGCGTGTTCCTCCGGGTCGACGCCCTCGTAGGCGAGTTCGATGGTCCCCTCCTCGTCGATGACGTACGTGTTGCGGAACACGCCGTCGAAGGTGTTGCCGAACATCTTCTTCTCGCCGTAGGACTCGTAGAGGGTCGACACCTCGCCGTCCTCGTCGGAGAGGAACGTCACGGGCAGGTCGTGGTCCGCCTCGAACTTCTTGAGGTCCGAGACGGTGTCGTCGCTGACGCCGAGGACCGCGATGTCGAGGTCCTCGTAGCTGTCCCAGTTGTCGCGGAACGAGCAGGCCTGCGTGGTGCAGCCCTCGGTGTTCGCCCGGGGATAGAAGTACAGGACGACGCGCTGGCCGCGGTAGTCGGACAGCGCGACGGCCTCACCGTTCTGGTCGGACAGTTCGAAGTCCGGAGCTTCCTCGCCGATATCGAGCATAGCCGCGGCAACGAAACGGGGGCTAAAGTTGATTTCGTTTTACAGTTGTTCGACCGAATCGCCGACCGCGAGGTCGCCGGTCTCGACGATTTCGGCCCGCAGACCGCCCCGGTGGACCAGCGACGAGACCGCGCCCTCCTTCGTGAGCGATTCGAGATACGAACAGGGCTCGCACAGTTCGACGCCGCGACACACCGCGTCCCCGACGCGGAACTCCTCCTCGACGAGGTGGTTCAGGGCGACGCCGCGGGTCGTCACGTTCCGGCGATGCTCGCCCGGTTCGAGCGTGAAGTCGTGGTCGCGCTCGGCGGCTTCGAGGGCCTCGGCTTCGATGAGCGTGATACCCCGCGGCATCCCGTCCGAGAACGTCCCCGACTCGTCGAAGTAGCGGTCTCCGCGTAGGCCCGCGCCCGCCACGGCTTCGACCGACTCGACGGCCTCGACGGGTTCGCCGGACTCCCGGGCGATGTGGATAGACTCGACCGTGCCTGTCATGGGAAAACCTTGGTGAAGGGCCGCGAAAAAGCTACTCCAGTTTCTTCGCGGCGTCGCGTTCGACCAGCGGGTCGGCGTTGGCCGACGGGAGGTCGACCACGTCGTTCGCCGAGAGCGAGTACTCGCGCTCGTCGACGCCGAAGATGTCGCCCACGTCCCGCGTGATGAGTACCTCGGTCCGTTCGACGTCCTCGGCCGCCGCCGGCTCATCCTGTCCACCTGTCGCCTCGGAGGTGGAGTCAGCGTCGGCTTCGGGGTCGGTCGGCTCCTGCGGCGGCGCGCCCTGCGGGGCCGGGTCCTCGGCGCGCGAGGCATCGCCCATCACGTCTGCCGCCGAGACGCCGCCGTCCTGTGAATCCGCGTCTGCGGGGCTATCGTCCGCGACTGCGCGCGCCTCGGCGGCCGAGATGTCGGAGTCGCCGCGGACGTCAGCGTCGTCGCCGGCCGTCGAATCTGGTGTTGAAGAAGCGGTCTGGTCGGTGGCTCCGGGCGGGTCTGTCGCCGGGTCGGGGTCGAACGTCGGCGCGGGGTCGGCCGTGGGGTCTGCATCCGCGCCGTCGTCACCCTCTTCGGCTGCCTGGGCAGCCGGTGTGGTCTGGGCGTTGCCGGAGACCACTTCGAGCATGTGCCCCTTGTTCTCCTCGATGCGGCTGACGAGGTCGTCGTAGAGGTGGCGTTCCTCTGCCGTGAGCCCCTCGACCTGCTCGGCGTTGGCCATGTCCGCCGCGGCGAGGCTGGCCTGCTTGACCAGCTTCCCGAGGCGGCGCTCGTAGAGGGACTCGGCCGCGTTCTTCGCGGTCTCTATCTCGTCGGTGAGGCGTTGAATCTCGGGCGAGGAGAAGGGGTCCTCGGCCTCGGCCGCGGCCTCCTCGCGCGTCGCCTTCAGCTTTTCGACGTACTCGGCGACCTCCTGGTAGAACGAGTCGCGCAGTTGCTGGAGTCCACCCTTCTGCCGTTCCGTGTCGAGCGCGGAGCGAAGTTCGTTGAGATTCATTCTTTCCCCTTCTCAGCCTGCCCGCGGGCCATCAAGAACACGCCCACGTATTCCGGTACAGTGTGTGCGCCTCGCTCCAACGTAAATGTACCGCCACCAAGATGTACGTCGACCGGGTCGGGAACGGTGATCTGTATCTCACTGCCGATGAACGTCCGCGGGACGGCGTCGTGGAGCGGGTCGAACTCGGCCAGTTCGGCTCGCGGGATGCGTTTGACCTCCAGCCCGCTCCCGCCGTGGAGACTCCCCGGCAGCCGGATGAGGCGGTTGATGTCGGTCGTCACCGGCTCGTCGATGGGCGCGGTCTCACCCGTGAACGTCTCCTCGGCGAGGGTCCGGGCGAGGGTGAGAAAGGCCGGGTGGACGTCGACGTTGCCCGCGCGAATCTGGTCGACGTTCGTCTTGACCGCCCGCAGGATGCCCTGGGCTTTCTTCTCGCCGACGCCGTCGAGCGACTGGAGCCGGTCCAGTGCGTCGTCGTCGTCCAGTTCGAGCAGGTCGTCGACGTAGTCGTCGATCCGTCGCTGGACACGTCGTCCCCAGCCGCCGGTGGTATCGAGCGTCCGCTTGTCCGCAGGGTTCTCGAGTCCCATACCCGCGACCGCCTCGTGCTGGAGCAACGTGTCGAAGTCGACGTCGCTCGCGAGCACGTAGTCGACGATCTCGCGCCGATGGCCGCGACCGAGTTCCTTCACGCCCTCGTCGCGGACGTGAACGTGGTACCCTCGCCCCCCGGAGAACACGACGGTCAGGTCGTCGAACCCGAAGTCGTCCTCCAGCAGGTCGAGGAGTCGAAAGAGCGCACCCTTGCAGGTTTCGAGCATCTCGCCGTACGAATCCGTCTCGGGGTCGACCCCCGGCAGGTGGTCGGCGTCGAGGTCGAAGACGAGGTCCGAGGAGCGCCACCCCTTCTTCGACATCGAACTCGCACCGGGGTCGTCGTAGCGCCCGGCCGAGAAGTAGACGTGGCGCGGGCGCTCGTCCGCGAGGAAGGTCTCAAGGTCACCGATGTCCAGCCAGGAGTTGTGCCGGACCATCGTCGTCCCGCCGGTACTCCAGGTGACCCAGCCCCACTCACGCTCGTTCGCGTCCGGCGGGGGCGTCACCGACAGCTGTCGATAGTGGTCGCGGAAGCGACCGCGGAGGTACCGTCGGGTGCGCTCTTCCATGGCTCTCGATTCGTTGGGGGAGGTGTCTAAAGAACCTAGCGGACTCCACTCGTCGGCGGTCCAGAACGGGACCTACCGTCGCATGAACTCCGAGAGTCTGGCGGTCAGACTCGCGTCGTCACCGAGCTTCAGATAGTAGGCGTCACCGCCGTCTTCGTAATAGTTGTCGATGCGTCGTTTGATGTCGAACCCGAGGTGCTCGTAGAACCGTAGCGCGTTCTCGTTCGTCGTGCGTGCGTGGCATGTCACCGAACGGTGCTCCTCCGCGACCATCGCGACGAGCTTCTTCCCGATGTCCTCGCCACGGTGACTGGGGTCGACGGCAAGAAAGAGGATGTACCCGTCTCGACGGACAGCACAGAACCCGATGATGCTCGGGGTCACGCCGTCCTCGACGAAGAGGTGGACCTTCGAACGACGGTAGGCGTCGCTGAAGAACCCCTTTCGCTGCTTGAGGACGCCCTCACGCTGTCGGATGCGTTCTTTGAGCTTCCACGCATCCTCGACGTACTCGTCGTTCCCCGGACCGACGACGCGCGTGTCGATGTTGACGCTCACTGTTCTGTAAGTGGTGGGTACGACGATATAATTCCACCGGCAGTCCCAGGGGGACCACGGGCCACTGAACCCTCCTGCGGGGTGTGGGTACCGCGGTCTGGGGCGGTCGAACCGTGTTGGCCCTGGTTTTTCAACGCCCCGACCCGTTTGCGTTAGCAATGCTGTCAGCAGATGGGAAGGAACTCGAACGCACCCGCGAGGCCGGTCGGACCGTCGTCGATACCATCAGGGACGCCTTCGTGGCCGGACTGGCCATCGTCGTCCCCCTCATCGTTACGGTCGTCGTCCTGAACGTCCTCGCCGGGTACGTGTTCGCGTTCCTCTCCGTCTTCGTCGAGTTCCTCCAGGCGTACAACCTGAGTCCGGCCGAGGCACAGCTCTTCGCGGCCATCACGCCCGCGACCGCCGACCTGGTCCTGCAGGCCCTCACGCTGGTTCTCCTCGTCGGGACCATCCTCAGCCTCGGCTTTCTCACGCGGTTCACCTACGGCGAGCGCGGCATCGAGTACGCTGACGCCCTCATCAGCGCGATTCCGGGCATCGGCTCGGTGTACGACAGCTTCCGGGAGATGTCGAACGTCATCGTCGAGAGCGACCAGCAGAACTTCCGTGACGTGAAACTGGTCGAGTTCCCCCAGAAGGACACGTACACGCTCGGGTTCCTCACCGCCGACACACCGTCCGCACTCCAGGCAGCCGCGGGCCGCAACGACATGGTGACGCTGTTCCTCCCGCTCGCGCCCAACCCGGTGATGGGCGGGAACCTCGTCCACGTGCCCGAGTACCGCGTCGAGGACGTCGATATGACCGTCGAGGAGGGTATCCGGACCATCGTGACCACGGGCGTCGCGACGGGTGACGCCGCGTCGAACGGCGATGCACGTCTCTCCGAGGCCGAACTCAGCCAGATGGCGGCGTTCGAGCAGGCCGAAGGGCGCATGGACCGCCGACCGGAGGACGAGGCGACCGACCCCATCGAGAACCGACAGACAGAGGCGGACGTGGCGAGTAGTGACACCCCATGAGCTTCCAGCTCCGCGAGCACACCGCCGACGTGGCCGTCGAGGCCACCGGCGACTCCCTCGACGAGACGTTCGCCGCCGTCGCCGACGGCCTCACCGCCGCGATGTGCGACGAGTGGCCCGACTCCGGCGACCGTTTCTCGGTCGACATCGACGCCGAGAACGTCGAAGCCCTCCTGTTCGACTACCTCGACCAACTCATCTATGAGCGCGACGTGCGCCTCGTCCTGCCGGTCGACAACCAGGCGACGGTCCAGGAGCGAGCCGGCGAGTGGCACCTGGCCGGGAGCGCACGGGGCGTCCCCCTGAGCGACGTGAACGCCCGCGACATCAAGGCGGTCACCTACTCCGACATGACCGTCGAGGAGACCGACGACGGCTGGCGGGCGTACGTCGTGCTGGACGTCTGATTCCCCGGTGGGCGGGAGAAACCGCGGGACCATCAACGAAATCCTTTCCGGGGTGCCGCGTCCATCTTCAGGTATGGACACCTACGAGGCAGGCGACGTCACCCTCCACAAGGTTCGTGACTACGTCTGGGAGATTCCACAGGAAGGGGAGATGCGCGTCCCGGCACGCGTGCTCGCCAGCGAGTCGTTGCTCGAGGAGATAAGCGACGACAAGACGCTCGAACAGCTGAAGAACTCGACTCAGCTCCCCGGCATCACGAAGTACGCCATCTGCATGCCCGACGGGCACCAGGGGTACGGCTTCCCCGTCGGCGGGGTCGGTGCGATGGACGCGAAGGACGGCTGTATCTCGCCGGGCGCGATCGGCTACGACATCAATTGCGGCGTCCGCATGATGAAGACGAACCTGACCTACGACGACCTCAAGGGTCGCGAGGAGGAACTCGTCGAGGCGCTGTTCGCCAACATCCCGTCCGGGCTCGGCGGCGGCGGCGTGTTCGAGGGGACCATCGACGACATCGAGAACATCCTCGACCACGGGATGGAGTGGGCGCTGGCCAACGACTGGGCCGTCCCGGAAGACCTCGAACACTGCGAGGACGAAGGCGTGCGCCACGACGCCGACCCCTCGAAGATATCCCAGAAGGCGAAGGACCGTGGCAAGAACCAGGTCGGCAGCCTCGGCTCGGGCAACCACTTCCTCGAAGTCCAGCGTGTGACCGACGTGTACCGCGACGACGTCGCAGCAGAGTTCGGCCTCGAGGAGGACCAGGTCGTCGTCCTCATCCACTGTGGCTCGCGCGGCCTCGGGCACCAGACCTGCACCGACTACCTCCGCAAGATAGAGAAGACCCACGCGGGCCTCCTCAAGCAGCTCCCGGACAAGGAACTCGCCGCCGCGCCTGCCGGCTCGCAACTCGCCGAGGACTACTACGGCGCGATGTGTGCCGCCATCAACTTCGCGTGGGTGAACCGCCAGCTCATCATGCACCGCACCCGGCAGGTGTTCGAGAAGGTGTTCGGCCGCGACTGGGAGGACATGGAGATGGACCTGCTGTACGACGTGGCCCACAACATCGGGAAGAAGGAGACGCACAGGGTCGGCATCGACGCGAACGGCGAGGCCGTCCCCGACGAGGATGCCGTCGAGTTCGAGGAGCGCGAACTGTACGTCCACCGCAAGGGGGCCACCAGGGCCTTCCCCGCCGGCCGACCCGAACTCCCGCCCGCCTATCAGGACGTGGGCCAGCCCATCATCATCCCCGGCAGCATGGGCGCGGGCAGCTACGTCCTCCGCGGCGGCGAGAACTCGATGAAGGAGACGTTCGGCTCGACCGCTCACGGTGCAGGCCGGCTCATGAGCCGCACCCAGGCGAAGAAGGACTACTGGGGCGGCGACGTGCAACAGGAGCTTCGCGAGCAACAGCACATCTACGTCAAGGCCCAGTCCGGCGCGACCATCGCCGAGGAAGCCCCTGGTGTGTACAAGGACGTGGACGAGGTCGTCCGCGTCAGCGACGCACTCGGTATCGGGGACAAGGTCGTCCGGACCTTCCCCGTCTGCAACATCAAGGGCTAGCGACTCTCAGCGGTCGTCGAGCCCGTGACGCTCCTCGTCGCTCTTGTTCATACTGACCAGTTTTCCGAGCCCGAGTGCCGCCGCGAGCCCGCCCAGCCCGTACGCCGCGACCAGCGACTGGGACGACTCGAACCCCAGCGATTCGACGACGCTCTCGCTGGTACCGTACTTTCCACCGGCGGCGGCGACGATGGCGAGCAGACTCGTCACGAGCAGGAACAGTGCGACGCCGGCGACGAACTTGCGCTGTCGGTCCGAGAGGTTCACGCCGACTCACCCGTTCTGTCACCGGTGACCACCACGGCGGTCGCGACCGCGAATCCGCCCACCGCGGCCACGAGAGCAACGCCCACCAGCAGGTCCACCCGTCCGAGGAACTCGCCCTGAACCAGGCCGCCGGGCAGCGCGACCGCCAGCGCCAGCGCCAGCGCGAGTGCGGTCGTCACGACACAGACCGGGAAGCCAATGCGGTAGAGCCGGTAGAAGGGACCGTCAGTCCCGCCTCGCTTCCGAACCCACCAGTGGAGAACGCCGAAGGGGAGCAGCGTCGCGACACCGAGAGCGAGCGCGGCGGTGCTACTCATCGCTTCGAGTTCCGCAGTGATGCCAGTTCAATGTTTTCCGGCAGTCGGGCGACGAGCGTTTATCCGTGATGGGGCAGCCAGACACTGCGTGGTCTGAGAGCAGTCACGTTCCGGCCGAGGCGGTTGTGCGGCACACCGGGCGTGCGACCGAGAGCTGGTGCCGCCTGTTCGCCACCATTCGAGCCCCGACTCACTTCACCCGGTACGGGTTGTCGTCGTCCCCCTCGTCGTCTTCCGGTGGGAACTCCTTGCGCGCGCTGAGCGTGATGCTCGCCTCCGGCGTGTCTTCGTCTTCCCAGGGGCTCTCGTACACCGAGAGCTCCGTCTCGGTCACGTCCCAGCCCTGTTCTTCGAGCAGGCGAACGAGTTCGCGCTGGTGGTCGAGTATCTCGTCGTCCATCATCGCCCTACAGAACAGGGCGAGCTAAAAAGGACACGCCCCGGTCCCTACGCGTTGAAGTCGAACCGCGGTCGGTCGATGTCGGGCATCCGGTGGGGGACCTCCTCGCCGTCTGCGAACTTGACGAAGTTCAGGTAGAACGTCCGACCGCAGCCGTCCTGGTCCGGGTCGGCGTCGCCGAGACAGACGAACTCCACCCCGTCGGCGTCCTCGTACTCGCCCGTCGTGCTCTCGTAGGTCCAGCCGTCGAGCGGTTCCCTGGTGACACACTTGTCCGCCATGTAGGCGTCGCGCTCCAGGCTCGTGAGCGCCTCGCAGTACGGACAGTAGTACGTGACTTCGACCATGCCGGTCGTTGGGACCGGACGACCTTAGCTGGGCGGCTCCCGGGCGACCCGACCCGCGTAGTGGAAAGGATTTTCACCGCCACCGCAGACGGTTAGGACATGATAGACGAGACAGTCGAGGAGATCGAAGAGATGCAGACGCACTCCTCGTCCGTCGTCGCCATCAAGGCGACCGAAGCCCTCCGTGAGTTGCTCGACCGCGAGTACGCGACGGTCGAGGAGTTCGAGCGCGGGCTGGAGCGCAACGCGAAGGCGCTCCAGCGGGCGAACCAGTCCCACGCCTCCCTCCACAACGCGATGCGGGGGGTCGTCGATTCGGTGGCCCGGGCCGAACCGGAGACCGTCGACGACGCGAAGGCCGCGCTGAGCGAGGCCATCGAGTCGGTCGTCGACGACGTGGAACACGGCAAGCACCGTGCCGCCGAGAACGCGAAGTCGCTCGTCGAGGACGGCACGACCATCCTGACACACGACTACTCCTCGACCGTCCTCGAGGCCATCGAGCTGGCGACCCGCGATGGCGCGTACATCGACGTCTTCGTCACCGAGGCGCGCCCGCGCTACCTCGGCCGGAAGACGGCCCGGACCCTCGCCGGGAACGACCGTGTCGAGACCCACCTGCTCACCGACAGCGGAGCAGGCTACTACATGGACGAGTGCGACCGGGTCCTCATCGGGATGGACTGCATCGTCGAGGACACGCTGTACAACCGCGTCGGGACCTTCCCCATCGCGGCGACGGCGGCCCAGTGCGACGTGCCGGTGACCGTCGTCGGCTCGGGTGCGAAGGTCATCGAAGACGGGTTCATCTTCGAGAACGAGTTCCGCTCGCCGAGCGAGGTCATGCGCGAGCCTGCAGAGGGCTTCGACGTGCGCAACCCGGCCTACGACGAGACGCCGGTGTCGCTGCTGGAGTCGGTCGTCACGGACAACGGTGAGAAAGAGCTCTGAGTCGGCGGAAGAACGGCCTCAGCGGTCGATTTTAGGGGGTTCGTTCCGGCCGACCGTTATCTCGTGTGCCTCGATGTCCTCGAGTGCGGCCACGCGCCCACCGACAGTGAGCGCTTCGCCGTCCTCGGTTTCGAGGGTGAGTCCGGCGACCTCCTCGGTCATCTCGAAGGAGATGTCCGTGATGAGGCCACGGACGATGCGGGGCGCGCCCGTCTCCACGTCGCGGCCCTCGATGGTCGCGTAGAACTCGCCACCTTCCTCCATGAGGTCCTTGACGGTGCGCCGAATCGAGGAGTAGCGACGGGGGAACGGTCGGTCCTCGCCGTTGCTGTAGAGTTCGCTCGCGGTCGTCCAGAGGACGGTCCCGAAGAAGCCAGAGACGAGGAAGCCGAGCGCGGAGCGGTTGAAGATGACGCCGTAGCGGTCCTGGTCGTCGCGGAGCGCGTCCTGGGTCGCGTAGATGGAGTACTCGCCGTCGGCGACCGCGATGACCGGACTGGTGATGCCGCGGCGAGCCCGCACCGAGGTCGCGACGCGGCTGTAGTCGTACTCGTCCGGGTCCGGCGCGCTGGAGGCGGGCGTGACGAGCAACTCGATGCTGATACCCTCGTGGTGCCGGGTCGCGAGGAGGTCCTGGAAGCGTTCGAGCAGGTCCGGCGTCAGGGAGAGCGAGAGTTCGTACTCGGCGGCGTCGATGACCTCCTCGAGGTACCGGAGGATGGTCGAGCGCGACTTGACGAGCGACACTGCCTCTGTGTCCCGTGCGGGTGCGGTGTACCGGGCCGCGAGCTCGTCGACCATCTCGACGAGCGACGACTGCACGTCCGAGAAGGCGTCGTCGGGGTCGACCGCGATTATCTTCATCGGGCGGGACTCGCGGAGTTCGACGAGGCCCCTGTCGGAGAGGCTTCGGACCGTGTCGTACACGCGGGGCTGGGGAATCTCCGTCCGGTCGGCGATTTCGCTCGCCGTGAGCTGGCCGTGGTCGAGGACGGTGAGGTAGGCGTCTATCTCGTACTCCCCGAGATTGAACCGGTCCCCCACGCGTTCGATGGTTCCGCGGAGATCGTCTGATGGCATATCGTACACACTGCGGGCTGACCCTAAATGATTTACTGAAATCCGAGTAGCACTGGGTTCCAGAATCGAATCCTGTCAATGTGGGCGATGTTCGACTGCGCCCATCCACAGCGGTGGCCGGTTGGTGACTGTCTGAGCGACCTGTGACAGCACTGTCAGCATCCGAAACGTTATCGGCGGCTATCGTCGATTAGCGCTATGAACGTCGAACCGACGACACTCGACGGGGAGTACGTGCAGTTAGAGCCGCTGTCCGTCGAGGACCACCTCGACGGGTTGCAGACGGCCGGGGCCGACCCGGACATCTTCCGCTGGTTCGCCGACGACTACTCCACGCCGGATGCGATGCGGGCGTTCGTCGAGGAAGCGCTGTCGGCGCAGGAGGATGGGACCTCTCTTCCGTTCGCGACCGTCCGTCAGCAGACCGGGGAGGTGATCGGCTCCACCCGGTTCTGTGCCATTCGGCCGGCGAACCGGAGCGTCGAGATCGGCTGGACGTGGGTGACCCCTGACCAGCAACGGACACCCGCCAACACCGAGGCGAAGTACCTCATGCTTCGACACGCGTTCGAGCACTGGGACTGCGTCCGCGTGCAGTTCGAGACCGCAGCCCGGAACCAGCCAGCACGGGATGCGCTCGACCGTATCGGCGCGACCGAGGAGGGTATCCTCCGAAAGCATATGCTCATCCACGGCGAGCCCCAGGACAGCGTCTTCTGCAGCATCCTCGACTCCGAGTGGGATGCGGTCGAAGCTGACCTGGCGGCCAAGCTCGACCGCCCGTTCCCGGAATGATCTCACCGTCGGCACGCCGACAGAGTCTCTTCGAGCGGGTCTCGCCTTCTCTCCGTCTTCCCAACCCTTTTCTCGGGTGGGCGTGAGGGGTCGAACATGCCAGCGGGCGCGGTCTTCGACCAGGACGGGACGAACACGTCGGCGACGACGGCCCCCGGGGCCGAAACCACGACGACCTCGCCTGGCGGGGCGGGTGACGGCTCGAATCCGGGGACGACGACGACCACCGACGACGCGAGTGGCGTCGACGCCGTGAGCGACGTTCTCGCCGGGCAACTCGACCGAATCGTCCCGGAGTGGTTCCCCAGCGACCAGCTGGTGAACCTCGTGCTGGCGGTGGCCATCATCGTCTTCGCCTGGTACCTCTCGAAGCTCGTCGTCCGGCTGTTCGGCCGAACCATCGCGCAGCGACTCCAGCGCCCGAGTGTCACCCGGACGGTCCTCCGGATGGTCCGCCTCGGCGTGATGGGCCTCGCGTTCGCTATCGCCGCACCACTCGTGGGCCTCGGCCTGGGGAACGTGTTGCTCTCGGTGACGGTGTTCTCTGCCGTGCTCGGTATCGTCCTCGCACCCATCGTCGGGAGCATCATCAACGGGGTATTCGTCCTCGCCGACCAGCCCTACGAGATCGGCGACATGATAAAACTCGCGGACCGGCAGACGACCGGCTTCGTCGAGGACATCACCATCCGGTACACGAAGATATTCACGCTCGACAACACGTTCCTCGTCATCGACAACTCCTCTATCCGCGGCCGGGACGTCATCAACTACTCCGCGGAGGACGAGCGGACACGACTGTCGCTCTCCATCATCGTGACCTACGAGGGTGACCTCGACGAGGCTCGCGAACTCATCGCGGACGCGGCCAAGGAGGTCGACATGGTCATCCCGGGTGGCCCGGACATCCGCATCGGCGCGGCGCGATACCCGGCAGCCCCGACGTGTTACATCGACGACTACGCCGACCACGGCGTCAAGTTGACGCTGCGCTACTGGGCGAAACAGCCCTACAAACTGCTGACCGTCCGGTCGAAAGTGCAGGAGAACGTCTGGACGAAGCTCGAAGACGCCGACGTGGCCATCGCGTACCCGCACTCGCACGTCGTCTTCGACGAGACGAGCGGCGAACTGCCCGTCTCGATGGACGGGAACGGCCATGCGCGCCCGGGTGGGTCGGGGAGCGCTGGCGCCCATGGAGCTGCCGAGGGTCCGGGCAGTGCAGGTGGCACCGGCTCGATGGAGTCGGACTCACCGGGAACCGGCGGTCGCGGGCCCGAATAACCCGTCAGGCCGCCTTGACGGTTATCACTTCACAGTCGAGGTTCCTCCTGA
Source organism: Haloarchaeobius pelagicus (assembly GCF_051207375.1). NCBI lineage: Archaea > Methanobacteriati > Methanobacteriota > Halobacteria > Halobacteriales > Halorubellaceae > Haloarchaeobius > Haloarchaeobius pelagicus. Next base: position 1,934,699 of record NZ_JBPJZD010000001.1, read on the forward strand.
GGTACTGGTCGATGTTGGGGTCGTCGACGAGTTTCTGGAGCATCCGTCGCCAGCGGCCGGCCTGCTTGTTCCCGATGACGACGATGTCGGCGCTTTCGGACGCGATCTCGTCGAGGATGGTCTCCTCGACCAGGAAGCCACGCCGGACGACGTACCGGACGTGTTCGAGCGGACCGAACTCCCGCTCGGTCGCTCGCTTCAGGTCGGCGCGAGTCACGCGCTTGGACTCCTGGTAGAGGTTGACGTGGAGGACGGTCAGCGCGGCTTCGTGCTCGCGAGCCACCTCGACAGCCGATTCGAGGGTGCGACGGGAATGCTTCGTCAGCGGATACCGGACGGGGACCACGACGCGTGTCATCTGGCGAATCTAGTCGACGATTACACGTAACGTTTCTCACTCATCAGCGTCGCGGAGTAGGTACCCAGCCTCAGTCGTCGCCGTTCCAGACGATACGGCCCTCGACGACGGGGTCGACCCCGCACTCGCGGGCGTAGGCGGCCAGCACCTCGTACTGGATGTCGAAGGTTCCCGTGCGGTGCTGGTCGTCGAGCGCCGGGAACTCGTGGTCGGTGTGGAACAGGTAGTCCGTCGTCGCCAGCGTGTAGGTCGCGTCGGGGTCGATGGGCTCGCCGTCGACGGTCGCCTCGACCAGTTCGTGGGTCTCGCGGTCCCAGGTGACGTGCGCGCCGGAGAGGTGGGCGTGCCACCAGTCGGGTTCGCCGAAGGCGACGTTCGCTCCGCTGGCCTGCCGGAGCGTGTCGAGCAACTCCTGTCCAGTCAGTTCGGCGACCGTGACGGGTTCCTTGAACGGGACGACCGAGATGAGGTCGCCGACGGTCACCTCGCCCGCGAGGTCGTCGCCTTCGCGGATACCGCCGGAGTTCTGGAGTCCGACATCGGATCGGGTCGCCCAGCGGTAGGCGTCGGCGACGAAGTTCCCGATTCGGCTCTCACCGCGGAAGGCTGCCGCGTGGCTGCGTGCGATGGGTTCGTCCACTTCGGCGACGACCTCGGTCAGGTCGGCCTCGTCCATCCGGGCGCGGAGCGCGTCGGCGACCGACTCGTCGAGAGGGCCGTCGCTCGGGTCGTGACGGGTCGCACTCGCGCCATCGGGGCCGAGTTCGACCTCGAAGATGGCTGCACCGTTGACGCCCGGGCGGACCAGCAGCGTGTCGTCGATGTGCTCCTCGACGACGCTGTGGACGTGGCCGCCGAGGATGCAGTCCACGTCGACCGAGACGGCGAGCTCCTCGTCGTCGCTGCCGAGGTGCGACACCGCCACGACGTAATCGACGCCCTCGGCGCGAAGGTCTGCGACGGCCTCTTCGGCAGCCGCGATGGGGTCGGTGAAGCGCAGGCCGGTGGCCGCCGGGTTGATGGAGGGCGTCCGGGGGTCGGTGACACCGAAGAAGCCGATTCGGGCACCGTCGACCTCCCGGATGGTCCACGTCTCGGTGTGGGCTGTGGCGAAGCGGTCGCCGTTCTGGCGGACGTTGGCGGTGAGCCAGGTCTGGGGCGAGTCGCGGACGAGGTCCTGGGTCGCCTCGGCCCCGAAGTCGAAGTCGTGGTTCCCGAAGGTCTCCAGTTCGGCGTCGATGGCCTCGAAGAAGTCGATAGCCTGGCGGCCCTCGTTGACCAGCGCGAGCACGCCCGGGGCGGTGTTGTCACCGGTCCCGACGACCAGGGCGTCGTCGCCGTCGCGGTCCTGGATGGTGCCGGCGAGGCGACCGATGCGCTCGGGGTCGTCGTAGGCGTTCTCGACGTCGGAGTAGTGGAGAAGACGGGGGGACATACACGGTTGCTTGCGGTGGGTCTCGCAAGTACGCTTCGACACGGTCTGGCCCCGGGTTTCCGTTCAGTCCTGGCGCGACAGCACCGTCCGGCCGTCGAGGAGCGGGCGCTTGATGCGTCCCTCGACCGACGCCGCGACACCGTTCGTCCGACAGTAGTCCACGATGGCTTCGTACTGCGGTCCCAGGCGCTCGGTCACGTCTTCGGGCCCGAACGCGTCGAACAGGTGCGAGGATTCGACGTAGTACTCGGAGGTCGCGAGCGTGTAGGTCCCGTCGTCGTCCACTGGTTCCCCGGCGACCGCGATTGACCGGGCGGCCCGGCGCTCGTCGTCCCAGACGAGCGCCAGGCCACTGACGTGGCCGAACCAGTGCGATTCGATGTCGGCCGAGTCGTACTGGACGAGACCGAGGTTCGCGACGGTCCGGCGGAGTTGCTCCCCGGTGAGGGAGACCAGGACGAGTTCGTTGTCGAACGGGCACAGCCCGACGAGGTCCGCAGCAGTCACCTCGCCAGCGAGGTCGTCGCCGGGGCGCAGGCCACCGGTCGAGTGGACGGCCACGTCGGATTGGGCCACCCATCGGTAGGCGTCGGTGACGAGGTTGCCGAGCCGGCTCTCGCCCTGCTTGCTCGCGCTTCTGGTGACCCGAATCGGGTCGTCGACCGTGTCCACGACATCGGTGAGCCCGGCTGCTTTCCGACGAGTTTCGAGTGCCTCGACCACGCCCTCGTGAACCGGTGCGTCCCGGAGCGGGTGGCGATAGGCCCGTGGGCGGCCGTCGAAGACGACCTCGCCGAGGCCGCTGGCGGTCGCACCGGGACGCACGACGAGCGTCCCGTCGACGGTGTCGATTCGCTCTCTGTGGGCGTGCCCGCCGAGGATGCAGTCCACGTCGAGTGCCTCGGCGAGCAGGTCGTCACCGCTTCCGAGGTGCGAGAGCACGACGACGTGGTCCACGTCGCGCTCGCGGACCGCATCGACCGCGTGGGCCGCGGCATCGACCGGATCGCGGAAGTCGAGTGACGTGGCTTTCGGGTTCATGTCGGGTGTGTCCGGCGTCGTGACGCCGACGAGGCCGACGCGATGCTCGCCAGCCTCGGCGACGAGCCAGGGGACGGTGCCGTGTTCGCTGGCGAAGCGGTCGGCGTCGTCGCCGTCGCCGTCGAACACGTTCGCGCAGACGAACGGCATCGGCGCGTCGCGGACCACGTCCCTCGTCACCTCGAGACCGTGGTCGAAGTCGTGGTTCCCGAACGTGTCCGCGTCGGGCTGGACCGCCTCGTAGAAGTCGAGGACCTGCCGGCCCTTCGTGACGAGCGAGAGCACGCCGGGCGCGAAGTTGTCGCCCGAACCGACGACGAGCGTCTCCTCGTCGCGCAGGGAGTGAATCAGGCCGACGAGACGACCGAGTGTCTGGGGGTCGTCGGTCGCGCGTTCGACGTCGGCGTAGTGGAGGATGCGGAGGGGCATGCGTCGGGAGACTCGGACTACCGACTTGTCGGCTTCGGCTTCTCGCCTGCCTGTCGACGCGTCAGCCAGCCCGGCGGCCGGGTCGGAATCCCGTGTTCGCGGGCCTGTGTCGCCATCGCGTCGTGGACCCCGCCGGGTTCGGCGACGACCTGGTCCTCGGTGAGGGTCGGGTACTCCACGTCCTCGACGGCGAGGTACCGGATGGTCGTCACGGAGAACCGCTGGTCCGGTGCGACCAGATCGCCATCCACGACGACCTGCTCGCCGTGGACCGAGAGCGATTCGACCCGGCCCGCGGCCGGATTCCAGGTGAGTTCGAGCCCGGCGAACTGGCCGTTCCAGAGCTCGATGTCGCGGTCGAGGTGCCAGCCAGCCGCCTCCCGGGCGACGGCGCGCAGGTCAGCACCGGTGAGTTCGAGCATCACGAGCTGCCCACCGAAGGGCACCAGCGAGTGCAGGTCGGCAAGCGTCACCTCGCCGTCGAGGGGCACGCCGCAGTCCCGCATGGTCAGGCTGTTGATGAGGCCGACCTCGGCATCGCCGTCGTCACCAGCCCGGCGGAACGCCTCGGCGACGAAGTGGCCGACCGGCGAGGCTCCGTCTCGAACGTCCCGGGAGACCGGGCCGTCGATTCGCGTGACGGTCTCGCCGAGGCCGAGGTCGGCGAGCCGGTCGTGGAGGGCGGTCGTGATGTTCTCGTCCGGTTCGAACTCGGTCACGTCGTGCCAGCGCGTGTTCGTGCTGCCGTCGTCTTCGATGCGCACGTCCACGAGGTACCGGCCGGCCGCGCCCGTGCGGACCAGCCGGGTCCCGGCGACCACCTCGTCACGGATTTCGTGGTCGTGACCGCCGAGGACGGCCGCGGCGTCGATGTGCTCGGCGAGGGCGGTGTCGTCACCGCAGTGCGAGACGCCGACGACGTGGTCCACGTCGTGCTGCTCGCGGAGGACGTGGGTCGCGTCGGTGGCCGCCTCGACCGGGTCCGTCACGTCGAAGTCGAGGTGGGGCTTGATGTCGGCGAGGTCCGGGGGTGACAGTCCGAAGAACCCGACCGTCCCACCGGCCGTCTCGACGGTCGTGATGGGTGAGGTCTCCTCGCGGGCGAAGCGCACCCCGTCGTCGAAGACGTTCGCGTTGAGCCAGGTCTGTGGTGACTCGCGGGCGAGTTCCCGGGCTCGCTCTGGTGAATCGTCGAACTCGTGGTTGCCGAAGACGTCCACGTCGGGCTGGACCGACTCGAAGAAGTCGAGGGCCTGCTGGCCGCCGGTCGCCATCGAGAGGACGCTGGGACCGGTGGTGTCGCCACCCCCGGTGACGACGGTGTGGTCGTCGCGAAGCTCGTCGATGGCGGTGACGAGGCGACCGACCCGCTCGGGCACGTCGTAGGCGGCTTCGAGGTCTGCGTAGTGGAGGACGCGGAGGGTCACGTCGAAAATCCTGTTGGCGGGAGAGAAATTTCTTGCGGGCTTCGACCAGCGTCGTGTCCGACAGCCCGGACGAACAGACCTAAGCGGGCTCCCTCCCAAACCGTGGCCATGAGCGAATCCGCACTGGAGGAACGAACCACCGACGATGGCGAGACGGTGTACGTCTCCCAGCGCGAGGGTGACCGCGGGTCGAAGGCTCCCTTCATGGTCACCTACCGCACCCCGGACCAGGAGCGCAAGTACGGCTACTTCTGCGTGAACTGCGAGACGTTCGACAACGCGATGGACACGATGGGCCGCATCCAGTGCAACGCGTGTGGGAACCTCCGCAAGCCCACCGAGTGGGACGCCGCCCACGAGTAAGAGCCGCCGAACCGCCGCGAATTCCAGAACGTCTGGTGAGAAATCACGTCTCGATTTACTTCTCGAACGTACTTCGCGAGCTGTCTTGATTTCAAACGTGAAAAACGGGTGAATATTTATTACCTTCGGTGCGGTACGGACTAGCGAATGTGCCCTGTTAACACGAACCGCCACATCGGCGAGCAGGCCAGGAGGGTTTTCGACCGCCTGGGGTACACCGTCACTGGGGACGGAGACGAGTTCCGAGCAGAACGCGACTGGAAGGTCGTGCACGTGACCGCGACCACGGACTTACGTGAGCCACCTATCGCGGGAACAGACTCGCTGCACTGTTTCGTGACCAACAAAGAGCGGGCACAGCGCGTTCGTCGCAGGGTCCAGGAAGCGAATCCCGGCTACGAATGGGCCGTCATCGGTGTCGACGACAACGACCAGTACGAGGTCGAGCGCGCGCCACCGAGTTAGAACAGAGAGAGGGTGACGGTCGGGCCGACTACAGTCGGTTCGCCGTCGCCGCGATACCGGCTTCTGCGTCGACGTCAGCACCGATATCGTCGAGCACCGCGCCCAGCGCGCTCATCAGGTAGGAGACGTTCTTCGGGCGCGCCGAGTGACCCATACAGCCGATGCGGAAGATGTCGCCCGAGAGCGCGCCGAGCCCGCCCGCGATCTCGAGGTCGTAGTCGTCGATGAGCCGCGAGATGACCTCGCCGTCCTCGACGCCCTCGGGCACGCGGACCGCGTTCAGGCTCGGAAGCCAGAACTCTTCTGCGGCGTTCATCTGCATGCCCATCGCTTCGACACCGGCCTTCAGCGCGCCGGCCATCTCGTGGTGGCGCTCCCAGCGGTTCTCGATGCCCTCCTCGGCGACGAGGCGCAGCGCCTCGCGCAGGGCGTAGACGTTCGTGATGGGCGCGGTGTGGTGGTAGGCGCGCTCGTCGCCCCAGTAGCCCTCCAGTAGCGAGAGGTCGAGGTACCACGAGCGGGCGGGCTCCTCGCGGGCGAGCACCTTGTCCATCGCGGCGTCGTTGAGCGTCAGGGGCGAGGCACCCGGCGGACAGGAGAGGCACTTCTGCGGCCCGGCGTAGGCCACGTCGATGTCCCACTCGTCCACGCGAAGCTCGACGCCGCCGATGCTGGTGACGGTGTCCGCGATGACGAGCGCGTCGTGCTCGTGGGCGATGCTCGTGAGTTCGGAGACCTGTGGCTGGCGGACACCCGTGCTCGTCTCGGCGTGGACGAACCCGAACACGTCTGGCTGGTGCGTGTCGAAGGCGTCGGCCACGTCGGCCGGGTCGAGGGGTTCACCCCACGGCGCGTCGACCTCGACGACACTGCCGCCGGCGCGGCGGGCCATCTCGGCCATCCGGCCGCCGAAGTAGCCGTTCGTCGGAACGAGCATCGTGTCGCCGGGTTCGACGACGTTCCCGATGGCGGCCTCCATCGCGGCCGAACCGGTCCCCGAGACCGGGATGGTCCACTTGTTCCCGGTCTGGAACGTGTACCGGAGCAGCTCCTGCACCTCGTTCATGATCTCGATGAACGAGGGGTCGAGGTGGCCGACGAGCGGGGTGCTCATGGCCCGGAGAACACGGGGATGCACGTCGCTCGGGCCGGGGCCCATCAAGGTTCGATTCGGTGGTGTCAGTTCGCCCACGTCGGGCGCGTCAGGAATCTCGGACATGAGTTTGGGTTGGCCATGTCGGGTCAAAAAAGCTGGTGTCACCGGCAGTCCCCCGAACGGTTAAACCATGTCCACTGCTCACATGCGACAATGGCCACCGACGGCTCTCCACGCCCCAGCCACGACGCGCTCGGCTTCGACCACCCCGATGACGAGGCGTACGCCGACCTCGCGGCCGACCTCCGTGACGCGGTCGACGGCGAGGTCCGGTTCGACGAGTACGCGCAGGTGCTGTACGCCACCGACGGGAGCATCTATCAGGCTCGTCCGGCGGGCGTGGTCGTCCCCCAGGACGCGGCCGACGTGCAGGCCGCGGTCTCGGTCGCGGCCGAGCACGACGTGCCCATCATGCCCCGCGGGGCGGGGACCTCGCTGGCGGGGCAGGGAATCGGCCCCGGCTGCGTCGTCCTCGACTGTTCCGTCGAACTCGACGACGTGCTCTCGGTCGACCCGGAGGCCCAGGTGGCCCGCATCCAGCCCGGTATCGTCCAGGACGACCTCGACGCAGTTCTGGAACCGCACGGCCTGCAGTTCGCGCCCGACCCGGCCTCCTCGGCCCGGGCGACGGTCGGCGGCGGCATCGGGAACAACTCGACCGGCGCGCACTCGGTGCGGTACGGGATAACCGACGCATACGTTCGCGAGGTCGAGGTCGTCCTGGCCGACGGGACCCTGGCCGAGTTCGGCGACGTGGTGCTCGACTCGCCCGAGTGGGACGAGCTGGTGGCCCGTGAGGACCGGGTCGCGGAACTGTACCAGGCGGTCCGCGACATCGTCGAGGACCATGAGACCGAAATCGAGTCACGGTATCCCGACCTCAAGCGCAGCGTCTCGGGGTACAACCTCCACAAGGTGATTCGCGAGGAGGACGGCGAGCGCGTCATGAACCTCGCGAAGCTCGTCGTGGGTGCAGAGGGCACCCTGGGCGTCGTGGTCGAGGCCGAACTCGACCTCGTGACCCGTCCCGAGAGCCGGGCGCTCGCGGTCTACGCCTACGACGACCTCGTGACGGCACTCGCCGCGGTTCCCGACGCCCTCTCCCACGACGTGAGCGCGGTCGAACTCGTCGACGACCGGGTCGTCGAGATGGCACGCGACTCGGCAGCCTACGCCGAGTACGCCGAACCCATTCCCGACGGCTCGGCGGCCCTGCTGATGGTCGAGTTCGACTCCGAGTTGCACGAGGACTTCGAGGCGGCGATGGCCGAGGTCACGAGAACGCTCCAGACCGAGGGCGACGCTTTCGACCGCATCGAAGCGTTCTCTCCCGACGAGCAGGCGAAGCTCTGGAAGCTCCGGAAGGCCGCGATTCCGCTCCTGATGTCGCTGGAGGGCGACCCGAAGCCGTACCCGTTCATCGAGGACGCGACGGTGCCACCCGCCCAACTCGCCGAGTACGTCCAGGAGTTCGAGGAGATTCTGGAGAAACACGGTACCTCGGCGGCGTACTTCGCCCACGCCGGGGTCGGCACCCTGCACATCCGGCCCATCCTCAACCTCAAGTCCGGGGACGAAATCGAGACGATGCACGCCATCGCCGAGGACGTGACCGACCTCGTCCTCGAGTACCACGGCTCGTTCTCGGGCGAGCACGGCGACGGGATGGCCCGGACCGAGTTCACCCCGAAGATGTACGGCGACGAGCTCTGGGACGCCTTCAAGCGCGTCAAGACCGCCTTCGACCCCGAGTGGCTGTGCCACCCGGGCAACGTCGTCTACCGCGACTCGGCCGACGACCACGGGCCAGCCAGCGACCGGGGTGTCGGCGCGGACATGCGCGAGAACCTCCGCTACGGCCCGGCCTACCAGACGGTCGAACCGCAGACCACGCTCGATTTCGACGACGAGGGCGGCTTCGGCCACCTCGTCGAACTGTGCAACGGCTGTGGCACCTGCCGGCAGGAGGGCTCGGGAACGATGTGTCCGACCTACCGCGCCAGCCAGGAGGAGATACAGTCGACCCGCGGTCGGGCGAACATGCTCCGGGCGGCCATCTCGGGCGAACTCGACGAGGACGAGATTCACTCCGAGCGCTTCCAGTCCGAGGTGCTGGACCTCTGTGTCGGCTGCAAGGGCTGTGCGAGCGACTGCCCGACCGGGGTCGACCTCGCCAAGCTCAAGGCGGAGGTGAAACACCAGCACCACCAGCGCGAGGGTGCGAGCCTCCGCGACCGGCTCTTTCGCGACATCGACCGGTGGGCCGAACTCGGCAGCACGTTCGCCCCGGTGTCGAACTGGGCCACGAAGGTTCCTGGGTCCCGCGCCGTGGCGGAGCGGGTTGCGGGTGTCGCCCCCGAACGAGAACTGCCGACGTTCGAGCGCGAGAGCTTCACGGACTGGTTCACGTCCCGCGGACCCACGGTTTCGGAATCCGACGCCGAGCACCGCGTCGTCCTCGTCCCAGACACGTACACGAACTACACAGACCCGGCGGTCGGGAAAGCCGCCGTCGCGGTCCTCGAAGCTGCCCAGGTCCACGTCTCGGTCCCGTCCGACCTCGGGCCGAGCGGCCGCCCCGCCTACTCGCTCGGCTTCCTCAACGAGGCCCGAACGCGGGCCGCCGAATTCGTCGACCACGTCGCGCCCCACGTTGAGGACGGCTGGCACGTCGTCTTCATCGAACCGGCCGACGCCGTGATGGTACAGGACGAGTACGGCGACCTGCTTCCCCAGAACCCGGAGCGCGATGCCGTGATGGCTGCCACCGCGGGCGTCTGTGGCTTCCTCGACCGGCACCGCCTCGACGAGCGCATCGACTTCGACGCGCCCGACGAACCTCTCGTCTACCACGGGCACTGCAACCAGAAGGCCATCGGCCGGGACCACCACGCGGTCGGGGTCCTCCGCCGGGCTGGCTACGGGGTCGAGGCGCTGGACTCCGGCTGTTGCGGGATGGCCGGGAGCTTCGGCTACGGGGCCGAACACTACGACCTCTCGCAGGCCATCGGGCGCATCCTGTTCGACCAGGTCGACGCAGCCGCGGGCACGCCGGTCGCACCCGGCGCGTCCTGTCGCACCCAGCTCGGCGACCGACCCGGGGCCGAGGCACCGCCGCACCCGGTCGAGAAGTTGGCCGAGGCCCTGCCGAACCGCCCAGAGGCGCGGTAGCACTACCCACATTTCGGCGACTAACTTATCCGGTCCCCTGTCATACCATCAGTAGTTATGATGGTCGGCCACGCGCTGCTGGCGTTCGCCCTCGTCGCCCTCCTCGGGCGTGCCGTGGGCGTTGACCGCGAGCGCGCCTTGCTCGCGGGCGCAGTCGCCGGCGCGTTCGCGGCCGTCCCCGACGCCGACATGGTGTACGCCATCGTCGGCGTCGCCCACGCCGACTTCACCGGCGTGTTCGCCGTCACGAACGCGTTCTGGTCCGCGAGCACGGTCGTCCACCGCGCGATGACGCACTCGCTCGTCGTCGCACCCTTCGCCGCCGTCGGCTTCGCCCTCTGGACCGTCAGGGGGCGCTGGGTACACCACGCCCGGTTGGCGGGGACGTTCCTCCTCGGCACGCTCATCCTCGTCGCCACCGTCAAGCACGGACTGCTCGGGTTCGTCGTGATGGGCGCGTTCGCCCTCATGGGCGTCGGCGTCGCGCTGGCGGTCTGGTGGCGCACTGCCCTCCGCGCGAGAGAGACGTTCGCGCTGGCGTTGTTCGGCCTCGCCAGCCACCCGTGGGGCGACCTGTTCACGGGCGAGCCACCCGCGATGCTGTGGCCCCTCGACACCGTCCTGTTCACCGATATCGTCACCCTCGCGCCCGACCCGACCCTCCACCTGCTCGGTGCGTTCGCCCTCGAACTCCTGACCGTCTGGCTCGCGGTCTGGGTCGTCCTCGACGCCTCCAACGAATTCCGACCGACGTTCGACGTTCGGGCCCTCGCCGGGGTGGCGTACGGTGGCGTCGCGTTCCTCATCCCACCGCCGACGCTCGACGTCTCCTACCACTTCGTCTTCAGCATCCTCGCGGTCGGGACCGTGGCGGCCGCCCCCGACGTGTTCCGCGCCCGCCTGCTCCGGTCGCTTCGGCGCTTGCAGCGCGAGTGGGACGCCGCCCGACTGTTCTCTGCGTTCCTGACCGGCCTCGCCGCGGTCACGCTCGCGCTCGCGGCGTACGCCGTGCTCTACTCGCTGGCGACGCTCGGCTCGCTCGGGGTCTCCCTGGGATAGCTGGCGCGTCGGGTAGCCTTTTTTACGGGCCGGGTTCCAACCCCCCGGTATGTCGGCGCAGGACCTCGGTCGGCTGTTCGAAGAACATCGCCTCAACGCCGTGCTCGCGTGGGCGCTCGTCCTCCTCGTCGCCCTGACCGCCGTCGAGGAGGCGCTCGTCGGTCAACGCGTCTGGGCGGCGTTCGCTGCGGGCGTCACGGCACTCGCGCTCGTCCCACCCGTCGCGTTCCGGTCGCCCCGTGTGATGCTCCCGTGGGAGGTGCTCGCCCTCGCAGCGCTGCCCATCATCGGCCGGGTGTTCGCCACGAACGCGCTGTCGAGTGCGCTCGCGACGTACCTCGCGGTCGCGGCTGTCGCACTCATCGTCGCGGTCGAACTCCACGTGTTCACCTCGGTCCGGATGACCGTCGGCTTCGCCATCCTCACCGTCGTCGTCATGACACTCGCCGCCGCGGGCGTCTGGGCCATCATCCGGTGGATCTCACATCTCTACCTCGGGACGGCGTTCTACGAGGGGCCCGACGACCTCGACCTGCTGATGTGGGAGTTCGTCTACTCGACCATCGCTGGACTGGGTGCCGGAGTCATCTTCGAGTTGTACTTCCGCCGGCGGCGACAGGTCGCCCGTCGGGCGCTCGAAGCCGCCGAGGAGGTCACCCACGACCGGCTGAAGGAACTCACTGACGAGGTGGCCGACGAATGAGAATCCGAGACTACCTCGGCATCTCGGAGCGTACCCAGCACCGGTTGAGCCGTGCCATGGAGATCGGTCTCGTCGGGCTCTTCTTCGTCGGCCTGTACCAGCCGAGCCCGGGCGTCGTCGTCAACGCTGGCCTCGGTATCATCGTGTTGCAACTGCCGGCGCTGCTCGAACGCGACTACGGCATCCCGATGGACACCGGGTTGACGCTCTGGATAACCTCGGCCGTGTTCCTGCACGCGCTCGGGACCGCCGGGTTGCCCGGCATGTCGAAGAACCTCTACGTCGCCACCTCCTGGTGGGACCACATGACCCACGCACTGTCGTCCTCGATCGTCGCGGGTGCCGGCTACGCGACGGTCCGGGCGCTGGACGAACACCGCGAGGACATCTACCTCCCGCCCCGCTTTACGTTCGTGTTCATCCTCTCGTTCGTCATCGCCTTCGGGGTCATCTGGGAGGTTGTCGAGTTCGCGCTGGGGCTGCTCGGAGACGTGATGGGGTCGAAGGCGGTCCTCACGCAGTTCGGCGTCGACGACACCATGCGGGACCTCCTGTTCAATACCCTCGGGGGTCTCATCGTCGCCATCTGGGGCCAGGCGTACCTGACGGACGTGGTCGGCGCGATTCGCACCCGATTCGAACAGGACACGACCTGACCACGCAAGCCCTCACCCGAAAACCGACCGACGACGCGGCTAGCTTTAAGTTACCATGGTGAGTGGTAGCACATGAATGGTATTCAAGAAGATAACACTCATCGGCACGAGTTCGGAGAGCTTCGAAGCCGCTGCCGACGACGCCATCGACCGCGCACAGGACACACTCAACAACGTCCACTGGATCGAGGTACAGGAACTCGGCGTCGAGATCGCCTCGGCGGAGAATCGCGAATACCAGGCCGAAGTGGAGGTGGCTTTCCAGCTCGAAGAGTAAGCGACGAGCGATTCCACAGCGACCCGCGCCCGGTCAGACGCGGGCTTGCGGTTCGCGTCCTTCTCATCGGTTCGTGTCGTTCGTCTCACGGCCGAAGCCCGGCGACCACACGGCCACGACCCTACACTCCCACTGCCGGGTCGAGGACGTGGTCATCACTCCGAACACATCAGGAAGACAGAGACTCGCGGAGAAAAGCGGTCGTCGTTACGTCCGGAACGATTCGCCACAGCCGCACTCGCTGACGACGTTCGGGTTCTCGACGTGGAACCCCGCGCCCTGGAGGCCACCCTCGTAGTCGAGGACGCTGCCCTCGATGTACTTCAGGCTGGCCGGATCGACGAAGACACGCAGGTCGTGGTGTTCGAAGATCGTATCGTCGGGCTCCGGTTCGTCGTCGAAGCGCATCCCGTAGGAGAGGCCAGCACAGCCCCCCTGTTGAACGAACAGCCGAAGTCCCGAGACGTCGGTATCCAACCCCTCTCCCTCGAGCAGCGAGAGGGCTTCCTCGGCGGCCAGTTCCGACACCTCGATACGGGGGCCGACCTCCCCGTCTGCAGTTCCCGTGCTCATGCTACGAACTATCGGTGCCACGGATGTTAACTGTGTTGCCGGGGACGCATTACATGTCAGGCGGTGTGCCAATACTTCTAAATCCCATCGGCGAATTCTCCCACTGAATGTCGCGCTCCATCCGCGTGTTGCATGTCGACGACGACGATGCACTGCTCGACCTGACGAAGACGATGCTGGAGCGCGAGCACGACGAGATCGTAGTCGAGACCGAGACGGACGTCGAGGCGGCCCTGTCGCACCTCGACGGTGACACGACGTTCGACTGTATCGTGAGCGACTACGATATGCCCGGTATGGACGGGCTGACGTTCCTCTCTGCGGTCCAGGAACGCCACCTCTCGCTCCCGTTCATCCTGTTCACCGGGAAAGGCAGCGAGGAGATCGCCAGTCGGGCGATTTCGGCGGGGGTGACCGAGTACCTCCAGAAGGGTGGCGGCACCGACCGGTATCTCGTCCTCGCGAACCGCATCGAGAACGCCGTCGCCAAGCACTGGGCCGAGCGCGAGCGACGCCGGAACAGAGAGCGCTACCAGGCGCTCATCGAGTACTCCTCGGACTCGGTCGCGATTCTGGACGTCGATGGGGTGTTCGAGTACGTCAGTCCGGCCGCCGAAAAGATTCTCGGCTACCCACCGGACGACCTCCGCGGCGACTGCTCGTTCGACTACGTCCACCCGGAAGACCGCGAGGAGGTGATTCGGTCGTTCGACGAGTGCGTCGACGACCCGGCGCGACGGCCGTCGACGACCTACCGGTTCGAGCACGGTGACGGGACCTGGCACGTCCTCGAATCGCGGGCGACGAACCGCCAAGAGGACCCCGCCGTCCAGGGGCTGGTCGTCAACACCCGCGACGTGACCGAACAGCACGAGGCGGAACGAGAGCTCAGGGAGGAGCGCGAACTGTTCGACGCTGCCCTCGACGCCCTGCCCGACACGTTCTACATCTCACACCCTGACGGGTCGGCGTGGCGCTGGAACCAGGCGCTCCAGGACCTGATGGGCTACACCGAAGAAGAGATGCGTGAGCTCCCGCCGGAGGCCTTTTTCGCCGAGGAGGACCACGAGAAGATAGAATCCGTCATCCAACGGGTCCACGACGGCGAGACCGTCGTCTACGAGGCGCGGGTACTCACGAAGTCGGGCGAGAAGGTACCGAAACGCATCAGCGCCACGCTGCTCACCGACGACGACGGCGAACCCATCGCCGTCTGTGGTATCGGCGTCGACATCGACCTGGCTCCCGAGAACCTCGACTAGTCGAACCGCCTGCGGACGCTCTCGGCGTGGGCGTCCAGTCCTTCCGCGTCCGCGAGCGTCGTGATGGTGTCGGCGAGCGAGTCGAGTCCGTCGCGGTCCAGTCGCTGGACGGTCGTCGACCGCACGAACGAGTCGACCGAGAGGCCGCCGTGCAGTTTCGCGCCGCCGCCGGTCGGGAGGACGTGGTTCGTCCCGGAGGCGTAGTCACCGGCCGCGACCGGGGTGTAGGGACCGAGGAAGACGCTCCCAGCGTTGGTGATGCGCGCGAGGAGTGCCTCGTCGTCGTCCGCCTGGATGGAGAGGTGCTCTGCGGCGTACTCCTCGGCGAAGAGGATGGCCTCGCTCATCGACCGGGCGACGAACACGCCCGAGGCGTCGTTGTCGAGGGCCTCGCGGATCGTCTCCTCGCGCTCGCGCTCGGCAGCCTGTTCCTCGACCGATTCGGCGACCGATTCGGCCAGGGCTTCGTCGTCGGTAACACAGACGACCGAGGCGTTCGGGTCGTGTTCGGCCTGGGCGACCAGGTCGGCTGCCACGTACTCGGGCGTGGCCGTCTCGTCGGCGAGGACGAGCACCTCGGAGGGCCCGGCGAGGAAGTCGATGGCGACGTCGCCCTGGACCTCTGCCTTCGCGGCCGTGACCCAGCGGTTGCCGGGCCCGACGACCTTCTGGACCGCCGGGATGGATTCGGTCCCGTAGGCCATCGCGGCGACCGCCTGCGCGCCGCCGACCGAGTACACCTCGTCCGCGCCGGCAGCGTGGATGGCCGCCAGCGTGACGGGATTCATCTCCTCGGCGGGTGGGGTGGAGACGACGACCTCGTCGACGCCGGCCACCTTCGCCGGGACGACCCCCATGATGACCGACGACGGGTACGCTGCGGTCCCACCGGGCGCGTACACGCCGACGCGCTGGAGCGGGCGGAAGCGCCGGCCGAGTTCCCGTGTCCCGTCCCCGCCGAACTCGTCGCGCCAGTCCTCGGGGACCTGTCGCTCGTGGAACTCGCGGACGTTCGCCGCCGCCGTCTCGATGGTCGCACACAGTTCGTCGTCCAGGTCCTCGTAGGCGCGCTCGGCCGCGTCGGACACCTCCAGGTTCCCGACCGCCACGCCGTCGAACTCCTCGGAGAACTCCCGGACCGCAACGTCGCCCTCCTCGGCGACCCGTTCGACGATGTCGCGGACGTCCCCGCGGATCTCGTCGATACCGGCGTCGCGCTCGAACAGCGCGCGTCGTTCATCGGGGCCGAGGTCGGCCACCGCGTTCACGTTCATACACCACGCTTCGGCCGGGCGGGGAAAAACCGTTTCTTCCGTCCCGGACGGCGTGGCGAGACCTCGTCATAGTTCGAGGCAATATTGCGACAGAGAACGGCTGGGGCTCCAGTCTGTGATAATCACTGGGGATATTCCAGAAATATCGACTATTTGTCGGCTACTGTTGCCGATAGCGACGACGAAGGGGCATACACTTTTAGGAGCCAGTCGAGTACCGCGTGCCATGAGTCAGGACGCCGTGACCGGTCCGAACGCACAGGTCCGCGACGTGTACGACCGACTTGGTTCCCTCCTCGACCGCGGTGACGAGGTCTTCATCGAGGAGGGACCCGGTCTCCTGCAGGCGGCCATCGCGGAGCCGGGGTTCTTCGACGGGGTGGAACCGGCACCCGCGGACTCGGACCACTACACCCGTGAGAAGGTCGCAGGAGCGCCGGGTGGCCACGTCATCCGCTTCATGGAGTGGCCACCGGGCTACAGCCTCGTTCCCCACGAACACCACGGGCGACCGTGCTTCGAGGTGCTGGTCGACGGACTCCTCCACGTCGTCGATATGACCGCCGAGCAGGTCGACGAGGAGCACTACACGCTCTCCATCCTCGACTGCGACGTGACCGAACCCGGTGAGGCAGCGGTGGTCGACCCCCGCGAGAACGATATCCACGCCGTCTACAGCCCCGTCCGGAGCTGCTCGCTCCACGTCTACCCCGACGACAGGAGCTTCGCCTACGGCTACGAACTCGACGAGGACGCAAGTGACGAGACCGACCTGTACCGTCGCGAGCGATTCGAACTCCACGACGGGTGACCGACCGACCCCCTGCGAGTCGATTCGCTACTCCCGTGAGCCGACGACCCTGGTCTTGACCGCATCGAGGAAGAGGACGACGACCAGCGTGAACCCGACGAGACCGATCGGTGCCGACAGGAGCTGTGCCGTGCGGTAGCCGAGGAATATCCTGCTCACCCCGAGGACGATGAAACTGGTCACCACCAGTCCGAACGCGACCAGCGAGAGCGTGACGAAGCGGTCCCGGTTCATGTGGGTCGGGAGGGGTCCCCGGGGCTAAGTGGTTTTGGAACCGCAGGTCGGTTCTCAGAGTTTCTCGGCGTCGAGCGCCTGCTCGGCCCGCTGGTTCGCCTGGTCGAGGCGTCGCCTGGCCGCGTCGCCGACCGGACCGGGGAGCGACTCGCGCGCCTCGGAGAGACGTTCGGACGCCCGTTCGAGCGAATCGGTGACGGCCTGCAACGCCTTGTCCGCGTTTCCGCGCTCGCCCGCGGCGGCGCGCTCGGCTGCCCGGTCGGCCGAGTCGGCGATGGCCTCGAGCGCGTTCACCAGCCCGTCGATGGCGTTCGCCATGCCGTTGTCCGTGTCGTCATCGTCGTCGACCGCCGTCTTCACGTCAGCCGCGGTCTCCCGCGAGATATCGCCGAGGAAGCTCGCCAGCGACGCCTTGCCCGTGTCAGGCTTCTCGATGGTCATCGGTTGCTCGCCGTCGTCCGGTCGGACCCGGAACGCCCCGACCGCATCGTCGGTGTCCCTGACCTCCGTGGTGTACGCGCCGCCGCGGTGGACGTACACCGCGTCTCGCCCGTCCATCGGGGCGTCGTACAGCCGGCCGCCGAAGTCGTCATCGACCGCGAGGCGTGACAGGGTGGCGTCGGTCCCCTCGGCGTCGATCTGGAGTTTCACCGCGTCCTCGTTCGCGACGAGGGGAATCTCGCCCTCGACACCGGCAGCCGTGGGTGTCCCGTCGTCGCTGACGGTCACCGACTCGCTGTGCGGTTCGAAGCCGGCCCCGTTGACGGTGAGCCGGTGGTCGCCGGCCGGGACGTCCTGCACCATCGCGATGCCCCGGAACGTCGGGACGGCCTCCGGCTCGCTTTCGAGGAGTGCGATGTTCTCGGCCGAGGTCGACTCGGTCGTCACGCCCTGCCCGTCGGGGGCGTCGTCGGAGGAGACCGTCCGCGAGACCGCGGCGACCACGCTGTTGATCGGGCTCGGTTGCCCGATAGCATCGTACCGGTCCGCGAGGGTCGCTCGGTGTGCCGGCTCCGAGATGTCGGCGGCGGGGTCGTCGTACCGGGGCTGCTGCCAGGGAACCCCGGACGTGGTGATGTGACTCGCGAACGCGTCCTCGGCGAACTGCGGGATGGCGAACTCGAAGCTCAACTGCGGGCCGGTGAACGCCGAGATGTGCTCGACCGCCGTCGTCGGGAGCAGGTCGTAGTTCACGTCCGCACTCCCGTCGTCGCTCCCCGCGTGGTCCATCGCGAGCCCACGCTCGCGGGCGGGGAGCGACGGCGGACTCGACAGTTCCGCGAACGACCGGACCGTGAGGTCCTCGTCGATGAGACTGTCGCTGTCGACCGAGGGGAGCTGGGCGTGCTCGTAGATGGGTTCACCGTCGAGTTCCGGGACGAGGTAGGGAAGTCTCCCCCCTTCGTCCCGCGGGAGACCGTACGCGACGGGGATATCCGACAACGTCGCGAGGCCTTCAAGCGAGCGGTTCGTGATGTCGGCCGCGACATCGCCGACGGGCAACCGCTGGAAGCTCTCCGGGCGCTCGTTGAGCGAGACCGTGCTGGAGTGCGAGCCCAGTTCGGCGAGGATTCGCGGGCGGACCTGTGGGTCCAGGTGCTCGTTGTTCGGCACCTTCCGCGAGTGTGCACTGGCGACGAACAGCTGTGGGTCGCCGCTGTCGGTATCGACGAACACCTGCAGCAGCTCCCAGTCGTGCCAGTGGAAGTTCGTCGTGAACTGGTCGAACACCGAGTAGAACCAGAACTGGACCACCGCCAGGGGCGACTCCTCGTACTCGACCGCGTGGTAGAAGACCGTCGGTTCCGGCGGTTCCCCCGCGTCCGCGAACCGCTTCGTGTACCCGTCGAACGCGTCGAAGCCGTCGACGACGGTCTCGCCGTCCTGTTCGCTCTCGTAGCTGCGCGGATCCGTCGGGAACCACCGTTCGTGCCGGTCGAACGAGACACGCGGTGCGAACCGCTCGGCCAGCTCCAGCGCGCGGTCGTCCTCGATGGTCGTTGCTGTTCCGTCCGATTCCCGCTCCAGCAACGAACAGCCGGCGAGCGAGGCCACACCGGCTCCCGCGACCGATTGCAGGACCCGCCGTCGTGACGCTACCGGCACGCTCGCCCGTTCGTCGTTCATACCGGCACCAGCAAGCGGCCATGGAAAGCTCTTGGGGCGAAGTAGTATGGCTGCCGTACAGCCCGGACGACCGGAATCTTCTCCGGCAGACCGCATCTCCGGGGGTGTCTGACACCAAGGATTAGATTAGTCTAATTCCTAATTTAGAACAATACTTCTAAATAGCAGCGTATCTCTAAGCCAAGTAATGGCAGAACGCAACTTTGGTTCCGGTAGCGGACGAAAAGTAACTCGTAGGCGTGCATTAGCGGCAGGTTCTGGTCTTCTCGGCACCGCCCTCGCTGGTTGTCTCGGCAGTGTCTCCGGCGGCACCAGCTCCGGCGACGGCGGTGGCTCCGGGAGCAGCTCCGAGGACGGCCCCGTCGCAGTCGCGTCTTTCTTCAGTTTCTTCGACTTCGCGCGCAAACTCACCGGGGACACCCCCATCACGGTCAAGAACCTCATCCCGACCGGGCTGCACGGCCACGGGTGGGAGCCCAACGCGAGCGTCACCCGCGACATCATCGAGGCGGACGCGTTCATCCACGTCGGGAAGGACTTCCAGCCGTGGGCCGACCGCGCCATCCAGACGCTGAAGGACGACGACGTGGACACCCAGCTCATCAACGTCCGCGAGGGCGTCGAACTGACCGACCTGGCAGCCAGCCTCGACCCCGAAGAGGAGGGTGTCGGCGAGGGTCGCGGGATGGACCCGCACTTCTGGCTCGACCCCCAGCGCGCGAAGGTGTCGGTCGACAACATCGCCGAGGGCCTCGTCGACCTCGCACCCGAGCACGAGGAGACGATTCGCGGCAACGCCGAGACGTACAAGTCCGACGTGCTCGACACCATCGACGCGGACTACCAGGACGTCTTCGACCGCGCGGACCGCAAGGTCGTCCAGCTGGCGGCGCACAACGCCTTCCAGTACATCGGTGCCCGCTACGGCGTCGAGATGCGCCCGCTGGTCGTCAACCTCGCTGCGAGTGGCGACGTGAAGCCCTCCGACATCACGAAGGCGAAAGACACCATCGACGAGTACGGCATCGAGTACATCGGTGCCGGCGTGTTCGAGACGCGCAGACCCGCGAAGCAGCTCATCGCCGAGACGGACGTCTCGGGGTACTTCCCCGTCACGCCCTACGCCGGGGTCCGCGAGGACTGGGTCGAGAACAACTGGGGCTACGAGGAGATCGCGTACAACATCAACATGCCCACGTTCGAAGTCGTGCTCGGGAACAAGTCGCCTGAGGAAGTCGGCCCCGACGGCTGGGCCGAGGAGTGGAGGAACTTCGAATGAGCACGACGACGCCCGCCACCGAGGACGCGACGGTCGCTGGCGAGGCCGTCGTCGACCTCTCGGACGTGAATTTCGGGTACACCGCGACCCCCGTGGTCGAAGACATCTCGCTGCGCATCGACCAGGGCGAGTACGTCGCCGTGGTCGGGCCGAACGGCTCGGGCAAGTCGACGCTGATGAAGCTCATGCTCGGCCTCTTGCGGCCCGACACGGGTGAAGCACGCCTGTTCGACGAACCCTCCCACGAGTTCGACGACGGGGCTCGCATCGGCTACGTCGCCCAGCACGCCAGCGCCTCGAAGGAGATGCCCATCACGGTTCGGGAGGTCGTCCGCATGGGGCGGTTCCCCCACGTCGGCTTCGGTCGCCTCTCCGCCGAGGA
Organism: Haloarchaeobius pelagicus; assembly: GCF_051207375.1. Lineage (NCBI taxonomy): Archaea > Methanobacteriati > Methanobacteriota > Halobacteria > Halobacteriales > Halorubellaceae > Haloarchaeobius > Haloarchaeobius pelagicus. The sequence goes on from NZ_JBPJZD010000001.1 coordinate 1,955,181, forward strand.
CGAGGCCATCGTCGACCGCGCGCTGGAGACCGTCGGCATGACCGGGTTCAAGAATCGCCGCGTCACCAAGCTCTCCGGCGGTCAGCGCCAGCGGGCGTTCATCGCCCGGGCGCTCGCCGGCGAGGCGGACCTGCTCGTGCTCGACGAGCCGACCGTCGGCGTCGACGCCGAGTCGGTCGACGCGTTCTACGACCTGCTCGAATCCCTGAACCAGGAGGGAATCACCGTGCTCCTCATCGAACACGACCTGAGCGCGGTCACCGAACACGCCGAGCGCGTGGTCTGTCTCAACCGCGAGATATACTTCGACGGCCCGACCGAGGAGTTCGTCCAGAGTGATGCGCTCAGCCGTGCCTTCGGGACGGCGGCGACGTTCCTGGGTGGTTCGCGATGACGGGAGCCGCCACCCTGTCCGGCCTGGCACTCCAGTCCGGCAGTCCCCTCGACCCGGTTCTCGCCCCGTTCTACTGGTTCCTCTCGCTGTGGACCGCGCTGATGAACGGGCTGTACGACGTGACCGGTATCGAGCTGCTCCAGTACGGCTTCATGCACCGGGCCATCCTCGTCGGGCTCTGCATCGGCGTGATGGCTCCCCTCATCGGGACGTTCCTGGTCCACCGACAGCTCGCGCTCATCGGTGACGCGCTGGCCCACACCGCCTTCGCAGGCGTCGCCATCGGGCTGTTCCTGAACGCCGTGTTGAACCTCGGCGTCTCGCCGTACCTGACGGCGGTCGTCGTCGCGGTCATCGCGGCGCTGCTCATCGAACTCATCTCCGAGGCGACCGGCGCGTACAACGACGTGTCGATGGCCATCGTGCTCTCGACCGGGTTCGCGCTGGGGACGGTGCTTATCAGCATCAACGCCGGCGGGCTCGCCGTGGGCATCAACCAGTACCTGTTCGGGAACCTCTCGACGGTGTCGGCCGAGAACGCCGCCATCCTGCTGGTGCTGTTCCTCATCATCGTGGGCGTGGTCGCGCTCACCCGGAACCAGCTCCTCTATGTCACCTTCGACGAGACGGCCGCCGCCGTCTCCGGCATCAACGTGAACTGGTACAACCGCGTCATGGTGATGCTGACCGCGCTCGTCGTCGTCGGCGCGATGCAGATAATGGGCGTCATCCTCGTCGCCGCGATGCTGGTCGTCCCGGTCGCCGGGGCTGCCCAGGTGTCCCGCAGCTTCACCGAATCGCTGCTCGTCTCGGTCGTCCTGGCCGAGATAGCCGTCCTGCTCGGCATCGGCGCGGCCTATTACGGCGAGGCCACGGCCGGGGGCGTCATCGTCCTCGTCGCCGTCGCTATCTACACCGTCAGCGTCTTCATCGGGAAGATACAGGCTCGTAGCCGCGAGGACACCGCCCCCGAGGTCGGCAGTATCGAAACGGGCGAGAGCCAGCCCACCTCCGACTGAGATGGCGACCGCAAGCCCTGATTCACCGGACGACGACCAGACCGGGTCCCTGACCACGGTCATGGAGGACTACCTGCGCCACATCTACGCCCTCGAACGGGCCTCGGAAGGTCGGGTGTCGAACTCCACGCTCGCCGACCGCCTCGGCGTCAGCCAGCCGACCGTGACGAGCATGTTCGACACGCTCGCCGAGCGTGGCCTCATCGACCGCGAGCCGTATCGCCCCATCGTCCTCACCCCTGCTGGCGAGCAGGCGGCCCTCGAAGTCGTCCGGAAGCACCGGCTCGTCGAGACCCTGTTGACCGACCAGTTCGGCTTCGCGATCAGCGAGGTCGACGCCGAGGCGGACGCGCTGGAACACCACATCAGCGACCGGCTCTGCCGGGAGATAGACCGCAAACTGGGCCATCCCGCGTTCGACCCACACGGCGACCCGATTCCGGACGCCGAGCTGGCGGTCCGCGCCGACACCGACGCGGTCGCCCTCGTCGAGGTCGCGGAGTCGTCCCGCGTCGAGGTGACCCGCATCACGACGCAGGACGAAGAGACCCTCTCGTACCTGGTCGCTGCCGGCATCGAACCGGCTGCCCGGCTCACGGTCGAGGAGGTCGCACCCTTCGGGATGGTCACGGTGTCGGTCGACGGCGACTCCGGGCGAGAGAGCCTCCCCGAGTCGCTCGCGACCCATATCCTGGTCCGGCCGACCGAGTAGGCGTCACGTCACCCGTTTCTCGACCGCTTCGAACAGGTGCGAGCAGAGGTAGATGACTCCCAGAAGAAACAGCCAGTACCGCGGCCAGTCCGACGGTCTCGTGAACCAGCGACCGCGCTTCGTCGCCACCATCGACCATGGTGAGACGTCTCGGGACGCGCTCAACAACGTTAGCCGGCGCGAACCGATGCTTACTCTGGCTCCTCGGTTTCGGCTGGGTCCGGCGTCGGTTCGTCGTCTGTGGGTCCCTCGTCCGCGGACTCGTCGTCCGCCTCCGGGCCGTCGAACGAATCCCGCTCGACGAGGACCGCCGCGCCACACTCCGGACACTTCCCCTCGTGTTCGTAGAAGCCCGCCTCGCACTCGCTACAGCGGTAGGTCGCGTTCGCCTCCTTCGCTTCGCGGGCCTCCTCGCTGAGCCGACCGAAGCGCCGACCGAACTTCCGAAACAGTCCCATGGTACCTAGTCAGACGGGCGCTTTCCTGATAAGGACGAGAGCAGACGTGTCCGGCCGATGAACACTGGAACTGGGGCGTTGGCCCTGGATTCCCCAGCGCCACCGAACAATCCTTATTCGACCCTGGTTCCTCGTCCCATGTGAAGGGCTACCACATGCGTGTCGGTCGGTCCTCGGGGGAGTACGAAATGGCGCAGCAACTACAATCGGACTGGTTCGTATCGGGCGGGAAGGTGAACGCGGTCGTCACCTGGGTGCTGGTGGCGTTCCTCGTCGTCGCGACGGTGTATAGCCTGGTTTCGCTCCGGGTCGTCGACGTGATTCTGGCGGGGACGGCCGCCGGCATCGCGGTCGTACCAGCACTGGTGTCGGGCACGTGGACACGGACCGTCCCGTGGCCACTGCTGCTCCTCGCGACGATTCCACTGTTCGGGAACACGGTGGGAGCGACCGGTCTCGTCGCCCTGGTCCTCACCGGCGTCGGTATCGCCGCCCTCGGGATGTTGCTCGTCTCGACGCTCCAGTTGACCACGAGCGTCAGGATGACGCCGGGGTTCGCCGTCGCGTTCACTCTGCTCACGACGCTCGCGTTCGCCGGCTACTGGGCGGTCGGGTCGGCTGCCTCGGCAGCGTACCTCGGGACGAGTTTCGTCGAGACGAACACGGAACTCATGCACATCTTCACCGCGGCCCTGCTCGGGGGGCTCGTCGGCGGTGCGATCTTCCGGTGGTACTTCCGGAAACGGCTCCGGCAGCCTGCGACGGCGCCGTCGTTCGAGGAGGTGGAACCCCTATGAGCGTCGCGCGTCGCGTCGGGCTTACGCCGGACCGGCAGGTGACGCTGGTCCACGCCCTCCAGGCGGTCATGTTCGGCATCCTGTCGGTCGGGGTCTGGCTGGGGAACGCGGGCGTCGCCATCAACGCCGCCGTCGGCCTCCTCGTGACCCTGTTGCCGGCCTACCTCGAACGCAACTACAAGTTCACGATGAGCGTCGGGCTCGTGCTGTGGATAACCGTCGCGATGTTCCTGCACGCGCTGGGGACGCTTCCGCTTCCCGGCGCGGACCTCGCGACGCTCTATGGCTCGACCTGGTGGTGGGACCACATGACCCACGCGCTCTCGTCGTCGCTCGTCGCCGGCGTCGCCTACGCCGTGGCCCGGGCGCTCGAAGAGCACACCGATGCCATCGTCCTGCCCCCGCGCTTCCTGTTCGTCTACCTGCTGGTGTTCGTCATGGCCTTCGGCGTGGTGTGGGAACTCATCGAGTTCTACATCAGCGTGGTCGCCCAGCTCCTCGGGAGCGGGAGTATCCTCACGCAGTACGGCCTCGACGATACCGTCCTCGACCTCACCTACAACACGCTCGGCGGCCTCCTCGTCGCCCTGTTCGGGACGGCGCACCTGACCGGCGTCGCCGACGAACTCGCCGGCCGGCTGGGTGGGCAGGCCGACGAAGAGTGACCGACGGGTAGTGTCACCAAACCGTTTTGTCCGGGGCGGTCATCCACCGACCATGGCTGGCCCAGCCGATTTCCTGCTCGACCTCGTCCAGGAGACGCTCACCACCTTCCAGCAGGGGGTACTCGACACGTTCCCCCGGCTCGTGATGGGACTCGTCTTCCTCACCCTCTCGTACGTCGGTATCAAGATAGTGCTCAAACTGGCACACAGCGCCCTCGACGCCCTCTACCCGGAGGAACAGGACCTCATCGTTAGCCTCGGTGTGACCGTCATCGGGGTCTTCCTCTGGTTCGCCGCCGGACTGGCGCTCCTGAAGATACTCGGGATGGGCGACGTGGCCGCCAGTCTCGGCACCGCGACCGGCTTCATCGCCCTCGGTGTCTCCTACGCGCTCTCGGGGATGATCGCCGACACGGTCGCCGGCGTCTACCTGCTGCGCGACCCCGATTTCAACCCCGGCTACCGCGTCACGACCGATGGGTTCACCGGCGAGGTCAGGAGCATCGGCCTGCGAAAATCGCGCATCCAACTCGAGAACGGCGACGTGGTCGTGCTCGCGAACGGGACCGTCGAGAAGAAGTGGACGCGAGAAGGCGACGAGACGGTGGACGCGGCCGGGACGAACTGAACTGGCGATTTCGAAGGAATCTGCCTGTTAGAACGCCAATACGTTCGGTTTAGATGAGGCAAAACATTACATTTTTCAATCGGAATCCGGAAGCACCCGACGGACAATGCCCGGAGAAACGTACGGCGTCATCAGTCTGCTGCCAGCGCTGGTCGCCATCGGCCTGACCCTCAAGACGCGACAGGTGTTGCTGTCGCTGTTCTCGGGGATCTGGCTCGGTGGAACCATCCTGGTCGGCTACAACCCGATCGCAGGAGCGGCCCGCGCGCTGGAGTTCGTAGTGAGCAACGTGACCGCAACGTGGAACATGAAACTGCTGCTGTTCACATTCTTCGTCGGCGCGATGCTGGGGATGATCTTCCTCTCCGGCGGGATGTCGGCGCTCGCGACCCGCATCGCCGAGCGCATCCAGACGCGCAAGCAGGCGGAGCTGGGCACCTCGATGCTGGGGATGCTCATCTTCGTCGACTCCTACGCGTCGACGATGATCACGGGCTCCGTGATGCGGCCCATCACAGACAAGTTCGAGATAAGCCGCGAGAAGCTCGCGTACATCCTCGACTCGACGACCTCGCCGACGGCAAGCATCGCCGTCGTCTCGACGTGGCTCGGCTTCGAGGTCGGGCTCATCCGCCAGCAGTTCGAGAACCTCGGTATCCAGGCCGACCCGTTCGTGATGTTCATCCAGAGCCTCCCGTTCCGGTTCTACAGCATCCTGGCGATGGCGCTGGTGTTCGTCGTCATCCTGACCGACTGGGAGTTCGGCCCGATGAAGCGCGCCGAACAGCGGGCCGAACAGACCGGGAAGGTCCTCCGTGACGGGGCGGACCCGCTCATCGAGACCCAGGAGGACGACATCGAGACGCCCGAACACGTCGAGCCGCGCTGGTGGTACTTCGCGGTCCCCATCGTGACGCTGGTGTTCATGACCGGATTCAGCCTGCTGTTCACCGGCGGGCTGACCATCAGTGGCGTCCTCACGCCACTGTCGAACGGGGATTTCGGTGGCCTCACCACCGCACTCGTCGACGCGATTTCGAACGCCTCGACGGCCGACTCCATCCTGTGGGCGGCCTTCGCGGCCTCGGGGAGCATCCTCGCCATCCTGGTCGGGCACGCCCGCATCGGGCTCGAACCGGTCTCCGACGCCATCTTCGAGGGCTTCAAGATGGTGATGTTCCCGGTCGCGGTGCTCTCGCTCGCGTGGTCCATCGGTGCCGTCTCCCAGACGCTGGGTGTCGGGCCGTACATCGTCGGCATCTCCGAGGGCGTCATCACCGCCGCGATGCTGCCGGCCATCGTGTTCGTCACCTCGGTGCTCATCTCGTTCGCCATCGGCACGTCGTGGGGGACGATGGGCATCCTGTTCCCGGTCGCCATTCCACTGGCGTTCAACCTCGGCGCACCGCTCCCGTCGGCCATCGGGGCTATCCTGACGGGTGCGCTGTTCGGTGACCACTGTTCGCCGATCTCGGACACGACCGTGCTCTCGTCGATGTTCGCCGCGAGCGACCACGTCGACCACGTCAACACGCAGATCCCGTACGCAGTCCTCGCCGGGAGCATCGCGACGATCCTGTTCCTCGGGAGCGGCTACGGTCTCCCTGCCGTCCCGGCGCTGCTCATCGGGTTCATCCTGCTCGTGGGTGGCGCGTACGTGCTCTCGGAGCACATCGACGTCGCACGCTTCTCGATGTACGACAACGACGCAGACCTCGGCGTCTCGGACGACTAAGCCGACACGCGTCGCTCGCTGTTTCTTTCGAACGTCGATGACAGAGCCGCTTGGCTCGTCGCGACGGTCAGTTCGAGCCCAGCAGCTTGGCCTCGACCTTCCGCAGGTGCTCGTGGAGCGTCGTCTTCGAGATGCCGACTTCTTCGGCCAGCTCGTTCCCCGAGACGTTCCGCGGCCGGTCGTAGTAGCCACGTTCCCTGGCGAGCTCGAACACCTCGCGCTGGCGGTCCGAGAGGGTCTCGACGTCCAGCGTCGGCGCGTCGACGCTGCTCCTGCTCGTGATCTTCTGGACCTCGATGTCCGCGTCCTTCTCCTCGCGCACCGCGTCCAGTCGGTCCTGGATCTTCTCGCGCGGGTAGTCGACAGCAACCGTCCAGAACTCCCACCCGTCACGGATACGGATGGGCTCCTGGGGCAGGAATCCGCGTGAGACGAGCGCGTCGTGGATGCTGTCGTCGGGGTCGTACTCCACGAGCAGGCTCCGGCGCGCCTTGTTCGACAGCACGGAGTCGCTCCCGAACTCCTGCTGGTTGAACATCTCGGTCACCGAATCGGTGTGCTCGGAATCGGTGGTCACCCTGACGAGGTCGTCCAGCGCCGCCGTCGACTCGCCGTAGCCGACGACGTGGGTCTTCACGTGCCCCTCGACGAGATACACCGCGTTGACGAGCAACCGCGCGTCCGTCTCGGCGGTCACCTCTCGCATCCAGCAGTCGGGATGCGAGAGCTTGAGGACGAGCTGGTAGCCGTCCTGGCCGGACGGGGTCGGGCCGCCGGCAGGCGCGTCGCCCTGCGTGGACGGCTCGCCGTGTGTATCGGGTGCCATGATGTGTGTCTCCTCGTACTGTTGCTGACTATCGGTGTTAATTCCTCTCTTGCTGGGGGCGGTTGTTCCGGACGTCCAGCAGCGGCAGGGTCACGGTCGGGTTGACGATACGGTACAGGCCGACGGTCAGCAGGGGGATGGCGAACAGGGCGATGAAGAAGTACGCCATGATGGTGTATCCCTGTGCGACGAGTGCGATGATGCCGACCCGCGAGAGGATGGTCGCGAGCACGAGGATGCTGCCGCCGAGCAGGCCGCTCTGGAGGCGGGTGAGGCCGTCGGCGTCCTCGAACGTCGCCGTCGACAGCTGGTTGATGCTCTCGTCGACGCGGTCGATGATGGCGTGGATGAGGCCGACGCTCGTCTCGATGAGCGTCCAGCCCATGACGACGCCGTAGAGCGCGATGATGGCCGGGCTACCGATCTGGTCGAGCATCGCCAGCCACGGCACCTCGGCACCCATGACGGCCTCGGACGGGTAGAACCCGAGCAGTGCGAGGTAGGTCAGGGTGAACGGAATCGTCATCAACAGCCCGGCGAGCAGGCCGGAGACGATGGACTCCTTGCGCGTCTCCTGGCGGTGCAGACAGAAGAACACGGCCGGGTACACCGCGAGGTTGTAGCCGACGTACAGCGCGCCGGATGAGAGGACCGACCCCAGCCCCGCGTCAGCCACGTACGAGGTGTTCGCGCTCGCGAACACCGTGGTGACGTCACCCCAGACCTGGGACAGGACGACCACGCCGAACGTGATGTAGGCGAGGTAGAGGAAGCCGGTGCCGACCATCTTGAAGCGCTCGATGAGGCCCGCACCGAAGTACGTCAGGACGCCGACCAGCCCGATGATGCCGACGATGCCACCGAGGTAGGGGATGCCGATGGTCTGTTCCATGATGTTCCCCGCGGCCGACGCCATGATGGCGATGATGAGCACCGCCATGGCGAGGAAGATGACGTCGAACAACGGCCACGCCGGCCCGATTATCTGCTTGATGAAGCCCTTGTACTCGTACACGCGGAACGTCCGGGCGAGTTCGAACGTCAGCATGGCCATCACGGTGAACCCGACGAAGATGGCGAGTATCGACAACCAGCCCGCCGAACCGTACTTCGCGCCGTAGGTGACGACCTCGCGGCCACTGGCGTAGCCACCGCCGATGAGCACCGACTGCAGGATTATCGCCGGCAGGGCTATCTTTCCGAACCGTCCACTCACGAGCCGCTTGAATATCGCGGCCGTACTCTGATTGTCAGCTTGTGACATGGGTATGCTACGGAGAGTACTGGTCGAGTATCGTGCTAATACCCACCACCGGACATGTCTGGTCGTCGCACGGGTGTCCGACCCCCACCGGACATGTCTGGTGCTGGTACTTTGGTCGACTCCGTGAGACTCCGGGATATGAACCTCTACTCGGCGTTCGACCCGGCAACGCCCGTCATCGTGCTCGCGGAAGGCGAACTCGGCACGACGGGGGGGAAGACCGCCAACGGCGTGGTGATGCACAGCGAGCTGTTCGACGCACAGGCCGTCATCGACTCCACCTGTGCCGCCTCCGACGCGGGCAGCGTCCTCGGCAGGGACGACGTTTCGGACGTCCCGGTCGTCGATAGCATGGCCGAGGCCCTGGAGACGGCCCCCGACGCAGCGGCGCTCGTCATCGGCGTCGCCCCCGCCGGCGGTGCCCTGCCGGACGCCTGGGTCGAGGACATCCAGCAGGCGATGCGCGCGGGCTGTGACGTGGTCTCGGGGCTGCACGTCTTCCTCAGCGAGGACGAGGAGTGGCAGGGCCTCGCCGACGACTGTGGTGTCGCGCTGTTCGATGTGCGAAAACCACCCGCCGAGTCCGACCTGCGCGTGGCCGACGGTCGGTCCCTCGACGTGGACGCCACCGTCGTCCTGACGATGGGGACCGACTGCGCGGTGGGCAAGCGAACCACGACGTTCGAACTGTACCAGGCCGCACAGGCGGCCGGCCTCGACGCGGGCTGGGTCGCGACCGGGCAGACCGGCATCATGATCGGTGCGGACCGCGGGGTCGTCATCGACCGCGTCCCTGCGGACTTCACCGCCGGCGTCGTCGAGGACCTCGTCTGTGCGGTCGCAGCGGACCACGAGTTCGTCTTCGTCGAAGGGCAGGCAGCCCTCACGCACCACGCGTACTCGGGCGTGACGCTCTCGATTCTGCAGGGTGCCGCCCCGGACGCGGTCGTGCTGGTCGACGACCCGTCCCGGAAGACCCGGACACACTTCGACCGGCTGTCGGTCGCCGGCGTCGAGGCGGAACGACGCGCCATCGAAGCGCTCTCGGATGCCCCCGTCGCCGCCGTCTCGACCTGGGCCGACGGCGAGGATGCAGCCGACCTGTACGACCTGCCGGCCGCGAACGTCTACGAGGCCGACGGGCCGAGCCAACTGCTCGCCGCGGTCCGTGACTCGCTATGACCACCATCACCAGCCTCACCGCGAGCGCGCACGACCTGTCCCTCCGGGAGCCGTTCGAGATAAGCCTCGGGACGCGCGAACAGGCCCGGAACGTACTCGTGACGGTCGAGACCGACTCCGGCGTCCGGGGGTACGGCGAAGGCTCACCCCTCCCCCCGGTGACCGGTGAGACCCAGCGCGCCGCGCTCGCGACGGCCCAGGCCACCGCGTCCCTCCTCGAAGGTCGCGACGTGCGGAACTACCGGGCCCTCGTGCGTGAACTCCGGGACGCGTTCCCGGGAGCCGTCTCGGCCCTGTTCGCGGTCGAGACGGCCATCCTCGACGCCTACTGTCGCGAGCGGGTGATTCCGCTTTCGGAGCTGTTCGGCGGGCCCGCGACCCCCGTCGAGACCGACCTGACGGTGCCCATCCTGCCGCCCGAGACGGCAGGCGAGCGGGCCGGGGCTGCGGCCGAGGCTGGCTTCGACCAGCTCAAGGTCAAGACCGGTGGGCGCGTCGCCGCCGACCTCGAACGGGTCGTCGCCGTCCACGAGGCGGCCCCGGAGGCGACGCTGAAGGTGGACGCGAACCAGGGGTGGACCCCGGCCGAATCCGAGCGGTTCGTCGAGGGCCTCGCCGCGCGCGGCATCGACCTCGCCCTGCTCGAACAGCCGGTCGCGAAGGACGATATCGCGGGGCTCGCCCGGGTCAGAGACAGCGTCTCCGTGCCGGTTGCTGCCGACGAGGCCGTCTTCTCGCCCGCCGACGCCATCCGGGTCGTCCGCGAGGACGCGGCCGACGTCATCAACGTCAAACTGGGCAAGTCCGGCCTGCTCGAGACGGCGGCCATCGCCGACATCGCGAGGGGGGCGAACCTGGAGCTGATGGTCGGCTGTATGCTGGAGAGCGCGGTCGGCATCCACACGAGTGCCCACCTCGTGGCCGGCCTCGGCGCGTTCGACTACGTCGACCTCGACGGGAACCTCCTGCTCGCCGAGGACGTCACCGACACCGCCTTCGGCCCGACCATCGCCCCGTCGGGACCGGGGCACGGCGTCGAACCGGGTTCGTAGCCCCGGCAGCGCCGTCCCTCGCCCCGGGTACACCTCCCGTTCCTCCGCGTTCGACTCCCGCCAGTCCCGCACGGACTGGCACCGTTCTGCCAGAGCACTCATCAGGCTCCTCGACGATACTCAGGTAGATGGTCGAGGAGCACCAGCTCGACGGTGCCGAAGCGAGACGATACGAGCGACGGTTCCGTGACTCGCGCGCCTTCGAGTCGCTCCTCGCCGAGGCAGCAGTCGACGTCGCCCCCGAGGAGTTCGAACGTGTGTCGGTGACCCACCGGACCGGCGCGGACGGTGAGGCGCTGGTGGACATCAGACTCCGCCGCGAGGGGACCGGCCCGGAGCCGTGTCCGGCGTTCATCTACGACGGCTTCGAGGCCGAGGTCGACACGACGGTCGAGCTCGAGGCGACGTACCGCGACGGCGAGCTCAGCGAGGCGGAGCTGACGACCGGCGGCAAGGGGGGCGTGCTGGTCGGCCGCAGCAGGGTCTGGACCTACCGTGGCGGTATCGTGGCCGACGGCTCGTGGCTGTCCTGAGTGTCGTGGTCGCCCCGGACCGTGGTCGCACGCGGAATAGCCATGACAGCACCCGATCTCGGGTTCCCGGCCCGTGATTTCGTCACCAGTCGGGAACTGGACGTGTTATTTTCGGGGACGGCCTACGGTAGAGTGAGGGTGAGGTAATCACCCGACAGGGAGCAACGTACCGCCCCGAACGTCTGCCATACACTACCGGGGGTGGGCCGACTTCCTGCCTGCCAAGTTCAGTACCGATCTCGGTCGGCGCGGACTGCCACCGCCGCCGGCCACTGTCGCTCAGGACGGGTCTGCCACTTCGTACCCGGCCTCCATTCTACACCATCGCCGAGCACGGACACGAGACGGTGTGTCCGGTTCGCCGCTTCCTACGCCTCTACCAGTCGCGCCGGAGCCAGAGCCATCCCCAGCAACACCACCGGTCCGACGATGAACCCACCCCAGGTCACCAGCGACAGGACACCTGCGACCGCGAGCCCGAGCCGGGTTCCGACGGCCACCGTCCCGTCCGTCCGAAGCGCGAGTCGGACCGCCCAGAGCCCGCAGACCACAGGGACGACGACGAAGATGGCAGTGACCACCGCCCCGGCGGTCGGGCCGGTGTGCCACAGCGCGAGCCCCATCTGGACGAGCGTGTTCACGCCGGTTCCGACCAGGACCAGACCGGCAGCGGCCAGCAGCACCAGCGCCGGCGTCTGTAGCCAGTCGCGGCCTCGCCGTTCCCAGACGAGGTTCAGTCCGACCAGCACCGTGAGCATGAACGGGCCGAGGACGACGAGCGGATGCTTCCCCTCCCAGAGGTGTGTCTGGACCAGGTCGAACGGGACGGTCAGGTACTCGACCGGCGAGAACTCCTCCGAGTAGCCGAGGGCGACACCGGCCGGGCCGCTCCGGTTCTCGGGTTCGTAAATGGCCACGAGGTAGGTCGTCTGTGACTCGACCGACCGGGAGAGTTCGGCGGTCTGGTAGTTGGCCGACGGCGCGAACGGCTCGTAGCCAGGTTGGGCAGGTCGCTCGCCTTCGACCACGACAGCGCCCATCCCGTCGGGGACGGTCACGCCAGCCGGGACGCCCTCGGTCCCGTCGAGCGACGGACTCATCACGACGATGGAAGGAGTGAACTCGCCGTCCCGGGGTGTGAACGTCGACACCTGGAGTCGCTCGCCAGCGTCCAGCGAGAACCGGTAGTACTTCGCGTCACCCGTGTCGAGCCGGTCGTAGAACGACCACGACTTGACCGCGTCCGGGACCTCGACCGCCCGCTCGGGACTGGTATTGTCGACGGGGAAACTCGGCACGTGTGCCAGCACGGGCACCGCCAGCAGGCAGAGCACGAGGAGGACCACGCCGGCGCGGACTATCTTCATTACCTGCAGTCGAGGCGACCGTCGTGCATCACGATACTCCCTAACAGGTGAGTACTCAGACCCCCTCGACAACGCTTTTTTAGGCCCGCCTAAAACCATCTGCATGGGCATCGACACCGGTTCCGACCCGGCACTCGAGCATCTGCGAATCGCGACACTCGACGAGATACCCCCGAACGGGACGCTCCGGTTCGAGGTCGAAGCTGGCGGGTATCGCATCGAGGCCATCCTCTGTCGCGCGGGAGAGACGGTCCTCGCGTGGGAGAACGCCTGTCCGCACGAACCCGACGTGAAACTCGACCGGGGCCTCGGTGCACTCGTCACGAACGAGCAGATCGTCTGTCACAAACACGGTGCACAGTTCAACTGCGACGACGGCTTCTGCACCCGCGGGCCGTGCCGTGGGGAGTTCCTCACACCCATCGCCGTCGTAGTCGAGGATGGCGCGGTGTACCTCACGGACGACCGGTTCGACGCCTGTCGCCCGCTGGGTCTCTACTGACGGGACTGCAGTATCGACCATCCGCGGTCCTCTCGCGTCCCGCCCCGTCAATGGGTCCGGTATCACAAGTACCATCATACCCCGCGACGCAGTGGTTCGTATTCAGGTGGTTCAGTGACCGAGAAACGCGAATACACGGACGACTATCCGGACAAGACACTGTATATCCCGGGCCCGACCGGGGTGCGCGAGGACGTCATCGACGCGATGTGCGAACCGATGTTCGGCCACCGCATGGACCGGATGACGGACCTCTACACGACCATCGTCGAGGACACGAAGGAGTTCCTCGGCACCGATAACGACGTCATCATCCTCACGGGCTCTGGCACCGAGTTCTGGGAGGCTTCGACGCTCAACCTCGTCGACGAGAACATCCTCGTCCCGACCTGTGGCAGCTTCAGCGAGCGCCACGCCAACGTCGCCGAGCGACTGGGGAAGAACGTCGACCGACTCGAGTACGAGTGGGGGCAGGCGATCAAGCCGGAGGACATCCGCGCAGAACTCGAATCCAGCGACAAGCACTACGACGTGGTCGCGACGGTGATGAACGAGAGTTCGACCGGGGTCCGTAACCCCATCGAGGAGATCGGCGACCTCATCGCCGAGTACCCGGACACCTACTTCGTCGTCGACGCGGTCTCGTCACTGGGTGGTGATCACGTCGACATCGACGAGCACAACATCGACGTGCTCTTTGCGTCCTCCCAGAAGGCGTTCGCGATGCCCCCGGGGCTCGCCATCTGTACCGTCAGCCAGGACGCCTACGACCGCGAGGTCTCGAAGGACTCGGCGTCGTGGTACGGCGGCTTCCAGCGCTGCATCGACTACTACGACCGCAAGGGCCAGACGCACTCGACGCCCGCGATTCCGGTCATGCTGGCCTACCGAAAGCAGATGAAGTACATGCTCGAGGAGGGCCACGAGGGGCGCAGCGAGCGCCACCGCGAGATGGCCGAGTACACCCGTGACTGGGCGTACGAGCACTTCGACATGTTCCCCGAGGAGGGCTACGAGTCCCAGACGGTGGCCTGCATCGAGAACACGCAGGGCATCGACGTCGCCGCGACCATCGAGGAGGTCTCCGAGAAGTACGACATGGTCTTCTCGAACGGCTACGGCTCCGCGCTCGGCGAGAAGACGTTCCGTATCGGCCACATGGGCGAACACGACGTCGAGTCCATCAAGGCCCTGACCGACGCCATCGAGGACGTCGCCGGGCTGTAGAGTCTGACGAACCGGCCCACTCTCCTCGTTCCCGACCTCAGGCCCGCAACGCGAGCATACTGTCGTGGGTTCGCACGTACAGCGTGGAGTCCACGGCCGCCAGGCGACGCGGGCCGCCCACGTCCAGCTCCCAGAGACGCTCGCCGGATTCGCCATCGAGGGCGGTCAGTGGAAACCCGCCGAACACCATCCCGTCGGCGGCTATCGCCTCGGCTCGCCCCGTCACATCCGCCCGCCACCGTCGGCTGCCGTCCGGTCGTCGCGCGACGAGGCCACCACCGTCACGCTCCGTCGGGACGAGCACGGAACCGTCGCCGAGGAGGGTGAGATACGAGGTTCCGTCACCATCGAATCCACCTCGTTTCTTCCCAGCCGTGTCGTACACCACGACGGGTTCGCCGTCGTCGAGGAAGTTGTGCTGCGGGACGTAGATTCGACCCTCTCCGACCACCGGGTGTCCCGAGACCGCCGGATAGTCGCTTTTCGCCCGCCAGCGTTCCGACAGCGTTCGGCCGTCGACCTCGTACCTGACCAGGATTCCCGCGAACGCAGCGTACAGTCCCTCGCCAGCCGTCGCCATGTTCCGAACCCAGTCGCCCCGCTCACGGACGATTGCCCCGGTGTCGGCGTGGAGCGTCCAGTACTGGCTCCGACCCGCGACGAACACGTATCCGGACTGTTCGTGGATATCTCGAATCTGGTCCGGGATGGTCGTCCGCCACTGTTCCTCACCGTCCGGCGACCAGGCGACGATGTCCGCTTCTGGGGTGTCCCAGTTGAACTGGTAGAGCCGGCCATCGACGTACGCCAGTTGCGCCGGTGCGTCGGTACTGCGCGTCCACAGGACCTGTCCGTCGCTGGCGTCGAGGGCGAGCAGTTCGTACTCCTGTTCGACGAACACCCGTCCCTCGGCGACGACGAACGAACCGCCATCGCGTGACGAGTAGTCGAACTCGCGTCGCCAGTCGACCGTGGGCTCGGTGCGCGGTGGCGTCGCATGCGGGTTGTAGTTGGTGTTCGCGGGGCCGTACCCCTGCTGGGCCCACGTTCCGGGTGCGGGCTGCCAGTCGGGAGCGACCCGTCGCTCGGGAGCACTGCGCCGGAGGTCACCGAGACGTTCCTGGACCATGGTGCAGCCAGCGAGTGACAGCATCGTGACAGGGCCAGCAGCCTGCAGGAACTGCCGACGGCGGCTGGAGGGCATACAGACATGTCTCGCTGCGAGGAAGAAAGATGCATCGGAGTTTTTATAGGATATTTCGGAGCGGGCCCAGTGGTAGACGACGTGGTTCCCGCCCCGCGATTTCGTCACCACTCAGCAACTGGATGTGTTATCTCCGGGGACCGCTTACGGTAGAGTGAGGGTGAGGTAATCACCCGACAGGGAGCATCGTACCGCCCCGAACGTCTGCCATACACTACCGGGGGTGGGCCGACTTCCTGTCTGCCAAATCTCAGTGTCGATTCTCGCCGGCGGGGGCTGCCACCCCTGCCGGCAACTGTCGCTCAGGACGGGTCTGCCACCGACTGACCGACCACCGCTTTTCCCCGAGAGCTGCTGTGCGGACTCACTCCGCCCGACCGAACCACTTCGCGAGCCCCGCGCTCGTCGCCATCTCCACCACCCCGAAGGCGACCGCCGGAAGCGACGCGATGGTCGGCAGGCCGGCCGCGATGACCAGTGCGGCGGCGACGGCGAAATCGCGCATCCCGACCGAGAGGACCGAGGCGATACGGGTCGGCCGGGCCGACCACGTTCCGAGCAGATAGCCGACGCCGTACCCGAGCACGTTCAGGGCCACGACGCCCGCACCCACGCCGGCGAGCAGCGACAGGTTCGACCGGACGACGCCCGCATTCGCCGCGGTCACGCCACCGATGATGACGACGACCATCGTCGCGGAGACGGCGGGGTAGAACTCGTCGTAGGCCCCGACACGGTCGGGTCGCCACGCCCGCAGACCCACGGCGAGTAGCATCGGTGCGACCACGGCCAGAAGCAGCTGTTCCACGATCGGGCGCGTCGGCACGTCGATACCGCCGGCGAGGAGGGCGACGACGGCGGGGATGAACCCGACGCTCCCGACGCCGATGACCACCAGTGCAGTCGTCGCGAGCGCCGTGTCTCCGTCCGCGAGTTCGGTCATCACCGGCGTCACGAGTTCCGGCGTGACCGCACCGAGGATGACGAACCCGACAGTCAGTTCGGGCGAGAGACCGAGGGCGTGGGCGACGGCGAACGCGAGGAACGGCATCAGGACGTGCCCGAGGAGGACGACCCCGAGCGCTCGCGACTCGATTCGCCGGAACTCGTCGACCGAGAGCGTCAGCGAGATGCTCCCGATCATCACCGCGAGGACGAGGGTCGAGGCTTCGGTCACGACGGCGACCGCGGGGACGGCGAGCCCGGCGGCGACAGACAGCAGTATCCACAGCAACAGGTAGTCCTCGATGGCGTCGGTGAGTCGCGTCCCCATTGGTTGCAAAGAAGTGGCCGTGGCCGGCGTATTACGCCACCGGTTCTGTGAGCGGCGCGAGACACACGGCGGGACGGCCTCCGGTTCCCGGGCGACGGTGACGAGTCACCTGCTCGAAGCCGTTCTACGCGGTTCCCGCACGGTGGTTTCGTCACGTGCCAGAATCTGCGCATGTTATGGCTGGGGGGCGCTTACGGTAGAGTGAGGGTGAGGTAATCACCCGACAGGGAGCAACGCACCGCCCCGAACGTCTGCCATACACTACCTCGGGTGGCCGGGCTCCTGTCTGCCGAACACAGTGCCGATTCTCGCCGACGCGGACCGCCACCGCCGTCGGCACCTGTCGCTCAGCATGGTCCGGTACCTGCCGATTCCTCCGATTCTCCGCCGTCCGAGAGGGTCCTTTTGCCTCCAACAACCCTACTCTTCCGCCGACTCCCCCTCGTACGCGTCGAACCAGCCGGTGACGGCCTGCTCGAGCGCACCGGTGGTACTCCCCAGGTTCAGCAGCTGGTACCCGTCTGCCACCTTCTGGTTGACGTCGTCCATCCCGAAGCCGAGGCCACCAACGGGAACCCCTGCATCGATGGCCCGAGAGCGAACCGACTCGACCGCATCCTGGACTGCCGGATGGTCGATCTCTCCGGGATGCCCGAGCGAGACCGAGAGGTCGAGGGGGCCGATGAAGACGAACCCCAGTTCGGGGACCGAAAGGATCTCGTCCAGGTTCTCGACGGATTCTTCCGTCTCGATGGTGACGCCGACCATCGTCTCGCGGTCTTCCGTGTCGATGTAGTCGGCACCGAGTCCCCATCGTCTGGCCCGCGGTGCCCCGAGCCCCCGGTCGCCGGGGGCCCCATCGTAGCGGAACCGTGCGGACTTGACGGCCGCTCGGACCTCTGCTGCGGTCTCGACGCGTGGGAGGAACACGTTCCGGACCCCGAGGTCCAGGGATTTACGGAGCAGTGTCGGGTCCGTACCGGGGAGTCGAACGAGCAGTTCGAGGTCCGTCCGGTCTGCGGCACGCAGCAGGTCCTCCATCCGCCCCGCGTCCCACGGGTCCGGTCCACCGTGTTCGAGGTCGAGCCAGACGAAGTCGACGCCGAGTTCCCCGTAGAACTCGACGAGTGTCGGGCTGTAGGTGTTGTCGAGCACTCCGAGCGCGACGCCGCCGCGTTCCAGGGTGGCTGCGAGGCCGTTCGACAGTTGTTGTCGTGTCATTGCTCTCTCTACCACCGCTGCCGGGATATGTCTAGTGCACGATAAACGTTCGACACAGAATCGACGAGCCGGGTATCAGGACATCTCGGTCGGCGTGACGTCGAACCGCTTGAGGAACCGCTGCACCCCCTCGTCGGACCCGACGATGGTTATCCGTTCGTCCCCGGTGAACTGCCACTGGGGGTCGACCGCCACCGTCTCTCCCTCACCGTCTTCGATGGCGATGACGCGACACCCGGTCTGCTCGTAGATACTCGACTCCATCAGGGTCGACCCGGCGAGCGGGGTGGCCGGCACACGGACGAGACGGACCTGGCTCGCCGGCGCGAGCACGTCCTCGCCACGTATCTCCTTGGCGACCATCCTGGCGCTCACCCGCGGAACCGACAGGACGTAGTCGGCACCGGCGGTGAACGCCTTCTGCGTGGTGTCGGCATCGCTCACACGAACGAGCACCTCTATCTCCGGGTTGAGTGACTGTGCCAGCACCGTCGCGAGGAGCGCTACCGAATCGTCGGGGACGCCGATGATGATGGCCCCGGCGTCCTCGATGCCCGCCTCTCGCAAGACCTCTCGCGAGCCGCCGTCGCCCACCACGTCAACCTCGGGCCGGTCTTCGATATCGACTGTCACGACCTGTCCGCCCGCTTCCTGGATGACCGTCCTCGCGGCGTGACCAACCTCCCCCAACCCGACGAGGACGAAGCGCTCGTGTTCCGTGAACGCGCGAGGGGGCCGGGTGAACTCGCTCAGTTCCTTGAGCGCGCTCTCCTTTCCCGACACCAGCAGGACAGTGTTCGGACGGACGACGGCGTCCGGGCTCGGCGGTAACTGCAACTCGCCGTCGATCCAGGCCCCGACGATGGTCGCCCCCGTTCGCTCCCTGACCCGGGTCTCCCTGATTTTGCGACCGACCAGTTCGCTCGAGTCCGAGACCGGGAGCTCCATCAGTTTCGTGTCCCCGCCGATCTCGATGGTGTCCCTGAGTTCGGAACTGAACGAGGCGACGGCCTTCTCGGCGAGGCGATGGCCGAGCACACCGTGTGGTGACAGCACGGTGTCCGCGCCGACGTCGCGCAGTATGTCCGTCATAGAGCTGTCGTCGGTCAGTGCGATGAGGTCGATGTCGGGTCTGGCCGACCGCACGGTGAGTATCGTGTTGACGTTCGCGTCCCCCGCGTCGGTGATGACGGCCCGTGCGGTGTCGATACTCGCCCGTTCGAACGTCTCTGCCTCCTGCGGGGAGCCGTCGATCACCGCGTAGCCCTGGTTCGAGAGCGCCTCGGCGTTCTCTCTGGAGGAGGAGATGAGCACGTAATCGATATCGAGTCCCCTGAGTTCGTCCAGGAGGACCGCAGAGTCCCGGCGGTACTCACAGATGATGACGTGGCCGTTCTTCGAGCTGAGCCGGTCGTCGAGATTTATCTCTGCACCGGTGAACAGTGGAATGATGATGAGGCGAAGCGTGAAAAAGCCCGTCGCGATGCCCGATATCTGTATCATGGCGACGAACAGGAACATCATAGGGTGGCTCCAGATGTCCGAGTCCTGCCCGTAGCCGGTGGTCGTCATCGTCTGGATGACGAACTCGAACGACGCGAAGATGGACTGTTCGACGCCTTCCACCCGTGCCATCGCAAAGTTGTACGCCACCGTGTAGAACAGGATGAGCATCACCAGACCGGTGAAGTAGTAGATTACGTGTCTGATACGCCGGCTCGGTTTCAGTGTGCGGAGCGGCTCTGGGAGCGAGACCATCGTCGGATACTGCATTATTGCATCGAACCGAGAAAAAGGCATACACGTCTTCCCTGCTCTCCGGTCAGTGCCAAGAGCTCGGTCTCTTGCGGTGACGACGTCATCCCCGGCAGGTCAGGAACTTTGGAAGGCGAAAGCAGGGAACGAGGGAACCGGAGCAACCTACAAATAAAGTACCTTTGCCGCGGACCCACTGGTATGGCTGACAAGGAGATAGACGACGTGGATAGAGCGATTCTCTATGCACTGCAGGAAGATGCCCGAAACATGTCGTCCGGAGATATCGCCGAACGAACCGGGACCTCGGACAGTACCGTCCGCAAGCGCATCTCGCGTCTCGAATCCGAGGGCATCATCAAAGGATACAGCGCCAGCATCGACTATCAGCAGTCGGGCTATCCGCTTCGAATGATGCTCTATTGCACCGCGTCGATACCCAGACGTGGTGAACTCGTCCCCGAGATACTGAAGATCGACGGCGTCGTGTCGGTTCAGGAACTGGTCACCGGCGAACAGAACCTCCTCGTGACTGCCGTTGGCGAGTCAGACGGCGACATCACGCCCGTGGCACAGGAACTGCTCGATATGGGACTCAACGTCACCGACGAAGTCCTCGTTCGGAGCCACGAGACGACGCCGTTCGGGAAATTCGATTCCGGCGGGCGCACGGAGACCGACCAATAATCGAAGACGTGTCAGCCGTCCGCGCGCGATGGCGTCGGACGACTGCCCGACGAGGACGAGTACTGCGTGCACCGCCGTACCCACGTATCGGACCAGATTGGTCTGGTATCTCCGGAAGGAATCCCGAACAATTCGGTAAGAATCTCTCTATTCGCGACCGAACTGTCCCCAAACATCGATAGCTGGTACTGCCGCGCGCGAACAGCAGAAGACTGCCCGTGGATGAACGGGACGCGGCTCGACTCTGTTCTCTCGTGTTCCATGCGCAGTTGCCCACCCGCACGGTGTGAGAAACCATAACGTTCTATAATCAAGTATTATGCGAACAATTTGTGAAAATGAGTAGATTTAATAGTCAATCTGTTCACCGTTCGGGTGAAGACGACTGATACTGGTATACCGATTCGTCTCGGTTGCCAGGAGGAGTCGTTACGGTGGACAAACGATGTCAGGACAAACCTCGAAGAGGACGGTCGGAGCACTCCCGGACACGACGGTCGACTCGCCGCTCGTGCCCGTCGCATTCACGTGGCTCGTGTGGTCGCTGTTCGCCGCGAGTATCGCTGCACTCGCCGCCCGAGCCCAGTTCGGTGGCGCGTGGGAGGTTCCTGGCGTGGTCGCCATCGACGGGCTGACCGTCCTGATGTGGGTGGTCGTCACCTTCTTCAGTGGTATCGTCCACAGCTACTCGCGCCGCTACATGGCGGGGAGCGACCACGAGACTGAGTTCTTCGGCACCGTGTTCGGTTTCACCCTGGTCGTGATGGGACTCGTCGCGGCCGACAGCATCGCCCTGTTCGGGTTCCTGTGGCTGGCGATGGGCCTGTTGATGGCGAAACTCATCGGCACCGCCACCGGCTGGAAACAGGCACAGGCGGCGGCGACGGTCGGCCGCCGGTACTTCCTCGCCAGCAGCGTCCTCCTCGGTGTCGCGCTGACGACGCTGTGGTGGGCGACCGGGGCGACGACCGTCTCCGGTCTCGCCACGGCGTCCGGGACGCTCGGGGGGCCGCTGTGGCTCGTCGCCGCGTGTGCCCTCGTGCTCGCCGCGATGATCCAGTCTGCGCTCTTCCCGTTCCACACCTGGCTCCTCTCCTCGATGACCGCACCGACGCCGGCGTCGGCACTGATGCACGCCGGGTTCGTCAACGCAGGCGGAATCCTGCTCCTCCGTTTCGCGCCGGTCATCACCGCCGACCCCGGTCTCATGCTCGTGGTCGCCGGCGTCGGCGCGGCCAGCGCGTTACTCGGAAAGCTCCTCAAATCCGTCCAGTCGGACGTCAAGAGCAAACTGGCCTGTTCGACGGTTGGGCAGATGGGATTCATGATACTGCAGGCCGGCCTCGGCTTCTTCGGGGCCGCCATCACCCACCTCGTGTTACACGGGTTCTACAAAGCCTACCAGTTCCTCGGCGCGGGCGCACAGGTCGAACACGCCAGCCCGACGGGGACGCCCCGGAACACGACGAGCGTGGTCGGTGTCGCCGTCACGCTCCTGACCGGACTCGCCGGGGGCGCACTGTTCGCGGCGCTGACGGGGAAGGGGACGAAACTCGACACCGGGCTCCTGCTCGTCCTGTTCGTGGTCCTCACCACGCTGCATGCGGCCCGTAGCGTGGTCCAGCACGCCTCGCTCCCGGCGATGGTCCGCTACGGCGCGGTCCCGCTGGTCTTCCTCCCGGCCATCACCGTCTACGCCCTCGTCTACGAGACGATCCTGGGACTCCTGACCGGGCTCCCCGTCGTCACTGCGCCGACCGACCTGACCGTGCTCCACGTCATCGTGGCCGTCGTCTTCCTCGCCATCTACGGCGCCATGGAGACCGGCATCCACGAACGCAGCCAGCGTCTCTACGTGCTGCTCGTGAACGCGAGTCAACCCCCATCCAGCACCGTGCTGACAACCAAGGAGGACTACAATGAACACTGAAACCACCATCCAGAACAGCATCGAGAAAGCAGCGACCACCGTCGGGTCGGTGTGGCCGCTCCACTCCTTCGTCACGGCCAACCCCCTCTCGGGGTTCGAACACCTGCCGTTCGGCGAGGCGGTGACCCAGGCGAGCCACCTGCTGGGTGGTCGCGGCTATCCGAATCCGGCGGCGTTCCAGGCAGCGCTCGACGCCGGCCAGATCGACCCCGAGCTACTCGACTCGGAGCTCGAAGCACGCGGGTTCGAGGACGACCCGGAGACGCTGCTTGCGCGTATGGACACCACCGCCGATTCGGCTGACCCGGACACCGCCACCGAGCAGGTCGACCACGTGCTGACGAAGTGGCTGTCCTCCTTCCTCGACGAGGGCTGTGCGCAGTGGTCGATGCCGAACCGCGAGGCCGGGTTCTACACCGCGTTCCGGGACGTCGCTGCACACGACGGTGACGTCCCCGACGAGTGCGCCGCCCCAGCGCTGCCCGAGACGCCACTCGAAGCCATCGAAGCCGTGCTGGAACCGTACCCGGAGAGCCAGTGGGTCCCCATCTTCGAGAAACAACTGGCCGCGCTCCCCGGCTGGGCCGGCTTCATCAAGCAGCGCGCCGAGAAGGAGGACGTCTGGCAGTCGACCCACCCGATCACGCTTGCGGGTTATCTCGCGGTCCGCCTCTCGCTGCTCGAGAGCTTCGGTGCCGACATCGACCCCGCGACCGGTCCCGAGAGCACCGACGCGGACTCCGCCGACGAACTCGCGGAAGCGTTCCTGAACGCCTGGGAGGCAAGTTACCGGACCGAACTCGTCGAGAGCGTCGCCGCCGAGAGCCAGTCCCTCGACGAGCGCGAGTCCGCAGGCCGCCCGGACGCCCAGCTGGTCTTCTGTATCGACACCCGGTCGGAGGTCATCCGCCGGCACATCGAGGCCACGGGCGACTACGAAACCCACGGCTACGCCGGCTTCTTCGGCATCCCGATGGAGTACCAGGGATACGACTCCGAGGTGTCGGTCGATGCCTGTCCGCCGATTCTCGAGCCAGAGCACCACGTTTGCGAGATTCCAACCGACAGAGACACGCAGGCGACCCACGACCGGTGGTCGAGCATCCGCGAGGCCGCGAGCGGAGTCGTCAAGACGCTGAAATCGAACCCTGCCACCGCCTTCGGCTTCGTGGAGAACGCTGGCAGTGGATACGGGCTGGCGCTCGCGGCCCGCACGCTCGTTCCCGGCCGCGTCGCCGACCTGTTCGACACTGCCGACGACGCGGTGCCCGACTCTCACGAGTTCTGTGACCAGGTCGTCCACCACCAGTACACCTACGCCGGCGATCTCCCGGTCGGGCTGACCGCCGAGGAGAAAGTCGAGTACGCCGCCACCGCCTTCGAACTGATGGGCTGGGACGAGTTCAGCCGCCTCGTGGTCTTCACCGGCCACGCCAGTGAGACGACGAACAACCCGTACGATTCGAGTCTGGACTGTGGTGCCTGTGCCGGCAATCCGGGCGGTCCGAATGCCCGTGTCCTCGCGGCGATCTGTAACGACCAGGACGTCAAGACGGCGCTCCGTGACCGCGGCTTCGACATCCCCGACGACACCGTCTTCGTCGCCGGCGAGCACAACACGACGACCGACGAGGTCCAGCTGTACGACCACGACGTGCCGGAGAGCCACACTGCCGACATCGAGCAGTTGCGTGCTGACCTCGCCACCGCTCGCGAGAACGCGGCCGCCGAACGGACAGCGTCGATGGACGCTGCCGAATCGAAGGGTGTCAGCGAGACCAAGCGCAGGGCCGCCGACTGGGCCGAGACGCGTCCCGAATGGGGACTGGCTGGCAACGCTGGCTTCGTCATCGGGCCCCGCGAACTGACCAGCAATCTCGACCTCGACGGCCGCGCCTTCCTCCACTCGTACGACTGGTCGACCGACCCCGACGGCGACGCACTCGAAGCCATCTTCGCGGGCCCGCTGGTCGTCACCCAGTGGATCAACACCCAGTACTACTTCTCGACCGTCGACAACGCCGTCTACGGGAGCGGGTCAAAGGTGACCCAGAACCCGGTCGGAAACGTCGGCGTCTACCAGGGCAACGGGGGCGACCTGATGACCGGCCTCCCGCTCCAGTCGCTGATGGCTGCCGACGACGAACTGCACCATCAGCCCCTCCGCCTCTCGACGGTCGTCCACGCTCCAGTCGAGCGTGTCACCGATATTCTGGCCGATAACGGCGAGATCACCCAGCTACTGGACAACGGCTGGTTCTCGATGACGGTCGTCGACCCGACGCAGCGCCATCGTGCGTTCCACTATGAGGAGAACCTGGAGTGGACGCCGGTGTCCGAACAGCTCGAGGCGCAGCCAGCGAGAGTCGCCCCGACGGCTGTCGCAGACGACTAAGCTCCGGTCCGTCTTCGCAGTGGACACCCGTGGCTGAACTGTTCTGATGCATTCGTTGAACGGTAGCTGAGGGCTACGGACGCCTCTTGGCGATAACAGAATGTACGCCCGGAACACTAACGACCGGTATCATCCCTTGGCGGCGTGCCGCGTCAACCGGGAAACCCTCGTGCCGGGCGGGCAGGACTGCCACTGCTGCCGAGGTTCCGAATCGACCGAAGCCGACTCGGCTGGCCGCGTACTGCGACCGGCGAGTTCGATATCGCGTACCTGGGTTCTCCGCTTCGTCATCGCTGCCGAAATGGGTCCGCTCGGAGCGGGGACTTGTGGCACGCACCCGGGAGTAGCCGGCCACCGGGGTAAGGTCTTGCGACTCGACGCAGGCCGACCCCGTCACATCGTATTGGCTCAGACCGCGCCGGGGATGTGTTTGTACTCCCAGTCGTCGGTGTAGGCGCGGTAGAGCCGGGTTCGCATCGTCTCGTTCTTGAGCAGTCCGGCGAGCAGTTTCGGGTGGCGGGCGAGGCGCAGGAACGCCTTCTTCGGGTTGCGGTCGACCTCCTCCACGTCGATGCCGGAGACGGCGTCCATGACGCCACCCAGGAGGTCCGGGCGACCGTCTTCGAGGGCACCGCGGACGATGTAGGCGAGGCGGTACTCGTTCCGGAGTCGCCTGTAGAGGTGGTTCGGGTAGTCGACGAGCTTGTTCTCGGCGGCGAGTTTCGCCATCAGATACGAGGACTCGACGGCCTGGGAGATGCCCTTGCCGGTGAAGCGGTTCGCGATACCGGCGGCGTCGCCGACCCGAACCACGCGCTTCTCGGGGAGGTAGGTCCGCCGGGGGTCGAGCGAGGGGCCGCGCGGGATGGTGTAGACGTTGGCCTGCTCGCGGGTGGGGACCGGCCAGTCGTTGCGCTCGCAGGCGCGCTCGAAGGCTTCCATGTAGTCGCCGGGCTTCTTGTCCTGGGCCCAGCCGATGCCGACGTTGGCTCTCGTCTTCGACTTCGGGAAGGCCCACGAGTAGCCCAGGTAGTTCTCGAAGATGATGAGGGAGTCGGGGTAGAGGTCCGAGAAGTCGCCCTCCACGTCGGCGTTGAGGGCGGTCATCGCCCCGGCGTACTCGCCCGTCTCGCCCTCGACCTTGCTGGCCATCGAGGGCTGGCCGGTCGCGTCGACCACGAGGTCGTGGTCGTGCTGGAGCGACTCGAACTCGGCCTTCGTGACGCCGTGGTTCTCGACCACGTCGACGCCCCGGTCGGCGAGCTGTTCGGCCCACGTTCGCTCGACGAGGTTGCGGTCGGTCACGTAGCCGTGCTCGGAGGGGAACCGACCCTTGCCAGCCAGCTGGCGGTCATCGGTGTCGCCGGTGTATACTTCGACGTCGAAGGCGGGCGTGTGGTTCGCGAAGCCGTTCTGGCGGGTCTTCGCCATCGGGAGCATCGAGACGTTCGTCATCGCCTCACCACAGTTCACGCGCTTTGCGTCGTAGGACTGGCGCTCGTAGAGGGTCACGTCGTAGTTCAGTGTCCGCAGGGCGTGGGCGGCGGCGAGCCCGGCCATCGCCCCGCCGACGACCGCCGCAGAAGTCCCCGAACGGTCGAGCCGGTCGGGGAGCCGATAGGTGCCGAGGTACGAGAGGAACGGGTCCGTCTCGGCGTCGGGTCGAGTCATACCCGGGTCTTCGACTGCCAGCACAAAAACACGTCGTCAGGCGTCGGTGCCTGCCGGGGAATCGAATGCCGTCAGACCGTGTAGTCGTCTTCGGTGAGCTTGACGTAGCCGTTCTTGCGGAGCGAGCGCTTCGTGCGCTTGTACTTCGCGAGCAGCTTCATGCCGGAGAGTCCACCCGAGAGGCGGCTCTTGATGAGCGAGCCGTCGCTCCCGTCGCTGATGAGCTTGTTCGTCATCTCGAAGGTACGGTCCCACTCGTCGGGACCGTACTCCGCGACGATGTCCGCGAAGGTGACGTTGCGCAGGAGCTCGTCACCGATGGTGTTGCGCCAGACCTCGTTGTACCGGTCGAGCGAGTCGACGGCCGCGAGCCGGCCCGCGATTTTACCGGTTCGGCAGGCGACGTGGTAGCCGCCCTCGTGGAACGCCGAGGTGGTGCCCATCGCACCGCCGGCGACCGCGATACCGGCTCCGGTCGGGGACTCGATGGGCTTGGTCGAGGAGATGGGGTATGTCTCGGTCCCACCGGACTTGCCGCGTTCCTCGACGAGCGGGAAGTCCTCCTCGATGTCGTACTCGTCGCCGTACTCGATCTCCAGCAGTCGGCGGATGTACTCGCCGGCGCGGGGGAGCGACTCGTCCTCGGGGTCGAGCAGACGGTAGCCGTCGGGGTCCTCGACGTCGTCGAGCGTCATCCCGATGGGCATCGTCAGGCCGATTCGGGCGACGTTGCCGTCGTTCGGGAATATCCACGGGTAGGCGGTCTCGCCGGGCATCCAGCCCCACCAGAACTTGAGGTGGGTCTCCTCGAACACCTCCTCGGGCACCTCACGGTGCTCCTGGTAGGCGATGTGGTTCGCCGTCGGCGGGCTCATCACGTCGGAGACGCTCTTGCCCTCGGGCATGAACTGGTCGAGCGTCGGGATGGTGACGGTCCGCTGGGGGCCGTCCGCCAGCACGAGGTAGCGTGCCTCGACGTCCTCGCCGTCGGCCAGGTGGACGGTGTGGCGGTACTCCGAATCGAGGTCGGAATCGACGCTCTTGACCGAGACACCGACCTCGTAGCTCGCGCCCTCTTCCTCGGCCTGCTCGCGGAGCCAGTCGTCCATCCGGGCCCGCTGGAAGGTGTAGCCGAACCGGTCGTAGGAGGAGTCGATGCCGGTGCTGCGGAGGGTCGTCGTCTCGGTCGGGCCGACGAAGTCGACCGCGTCGAGTTCCTGCAGGACGATGCCCTCGGGGAACTCGTCGGGGTCGAAGTCCATGATGTCCACCCAGTAGTCGAGCATGCCCGCCGCGTCCGTCGAGTCTGGCCCGAGGCCCTCTCGGTCGGCTCGCGGCACGCCCTTCTCGAGGACGAGGGCGTCCGCACCGTGATAGGCCGCTTCCATGGCGGCACATGTGCCCGCCGGCCCGCCGCCGACGATGGCCACGTCAACGCGCTTCATACCTCGTTCCCTCTCGGCAGTCCCAAATAAAGCCCCCGAACCGCCTCGGCGGCTTTTTGTCGCTGCCCTGCACACTCCGGACCATGAGTGATTACGAGCACGTCGCCGTCGAGCGGACCGACGGGGTCGGCCGAATCGTCATCGACCGCCCGGAGAAGTACAACTCGCTGTCCCCCGACACCGCCGCAGACCTCCGCGCCGCCGCGGACGACCTCGCCGACGACGACGTAGTCCGCTGCATCACCCTCACCGGTGCTGGCCCCGCGTTCTGCACCGGTGCGGACCTCACCACCTTCGAAGGTGACTCCTCCGACTCGCGCCGCCTCGACCGCCTCGCGGGCCGGCTCCACGGGGCCGTCGAAGCCCTCGCGACCGCCCCCAAACCGACCATCACGGCGGTCAACGGGGTCGCCGCCGGTGGCGGCCTCGGCCTCGCGCTCGCGGCCGACGTGGTGCTCGCCCACGAGGACTCACGGTTCGAGTTCACCTACCCCCGCATCGGGCTCTCGGGCGACGGCGGCTCCACCTGGTTCCTTCCTCGACTGGTCGGCTACCGGAAGGCGCGCGAGATCGCCCTGCTGGACGAGCCGATTCCGGCGGCGCAGGCCGTCCAGGACGGTCTCGCCACCGAGGTCGTCGCGGACGACGACTGGCCGGACCGCGTGGACGAGGTCGCCACCGACCTCGCGACTGGCCCGACGAAGGCCTTCGGGACGGTCAAGCGCCTGCTGAGCAAGTCCGGCGAACGGAACCTCTCGGCACAGCTCTCGGCCGAGAAGGACGCCATCTCGCGGCTCGCGAACTCGGGCGACTACGAGCGCGGGTACGCGGCCTTCTTCGGCGACGAAGAGGCCGAGTTCGAGGGGAACTGAGTTCGGGAGCCCGGGTCAATAGATCGCCACGTCCCAGAACCATTCCATCACCGTCCTCTTGCCGTGGCCGCCGTCGTTACCCGCACCGCTGGGCTTCGCGTTCACGTCCTCTCCGGACGACTCGAACGTCGTCGTACCGTCGTCCACCGTCACCATCGCGGGCACCTCGATTCGCGCGTCGTCGGTCACGCCGACATCAGCCGTCCGGACCATCCCCGCACTCGTCACCAGCAACACGAACACGAGCACCTTCGCGAGGGTCCGTGGTTTGTTCGTCAGGACGGGCAATTCCTCGGCCGTCACCGACCGAACCGGCGCGGCCTCGGCAGGCGCGAGTCGACACACCGTCGGGGAGACGGTGTACTCGAAGAACGCGAGGTGGAACGCACGGGTGTACGCTGCGACGATACCACCGACGACGACGAAGACGAATCCCGCCATCGGAATCGCCATCGGACCCGCCGGGAGCGCCTCGACCGTGAGCCAGAACACCACCGCGAACGCCACGGTCGGGGGGAAGACGCCGACCGCATACCGGAGGAGTCCCTCGGGACGGACCAGCGCGAAGCGAAGGCTGGTCATCCAGGCCCGGCTCGGACGCTCGTTGGCGAACAGCGAGACGGTGTCGAAGAAGCGAATCGGCAGGCCGCCGGCGACGTGTGCGCCCGCGACGACGAGCAGCGCGACCATGCCGTAATCGACCGGGTCGAACCAGGGCAACGAGAGCGGGGTGTGATAGCTGAGGAACTGGAGGGGTGTGAGTACGATGAACAGGAGGCCGAAGACGACGAGCGAGGAGAGGACGGTTGCGAGGAGGATGCCGACGAGGTGCCAGACCGACGCCGCGAGGAGTTTGAGGTAGTACACCCGTACTGCAGAGAGCGCGTGCCGGGCCTCGTCTGCGAGGTCATTGGCGCGTGTGCCGTAGACGAGCGTCTCGCGCCCGAGGTGGTAGATGGCCGCCAGCGGTGCCGGAGCGAGCAGCGCCCAGACCGCCGAGCCCGCCGCGATGCCCGCCGCGAGCGCGCCCATACTGCCGACGATGTCGGCCGCGATGCGTGTCGGGGTGAGCGAGAGTCCGAACGCGGTCGCGACGGTCCAGCCGACGAACACGGCGATCCCCTGTGCGACCGCCAGCCCGAACCCACCCAGCAGCACCGCCGGCCGTCGATTCACGACCGTGATGGCTCGTCTGGCGGTGCGAAACATACCCATGCCAAAGGAGTAGTCTATTATAAACGATTTGGCAGCCAACAGGTTCGTTCGTGATTCGTTCCGGCAAACCCCGCCACATCCCGTAACCCGTTAGCCACCGGCACCCGTTCGGTCAGCCATGAGCGAGGCCCCAGCCGTCCTTGTGCTTCGAAAAGGAGCCCACGGCATCCCCATCGAACAGTACGCCGCGGCACTCCGCGACCGACTGCCGGACCACGAGGTCAC
The DNA here is from genome assembly GCF_051207375.1 of Haloarchaeobius pelagicus. Lineage (NCBI taxonomy): Archaea > Methanobacteriati > Methanobacteriota > Halobacteria > Halobacteriales > Halorubellaceae > Haloarchaeobius > Haloarchaeobius pelagicus. Next base: position 1,985,435 of record NZ_JBPJZD010000001.1, read on the forward strand.
CCTCGCCCGGACGCCGAAACAGGAGCGCGAGTACATCGAGGACGCCGAGATCGTCACCGGCATGTGGTTGACCGACGAGTTGCTCGACCGCGCCGAGAACCTGCAACTGTTCGCCTGCGCCTACGCCGGGACCGGCCACCTGCCGCGCGACCGCCTCGCCGAGATGGGCGTTACCCTGACCAACGCCTCTGGCGTCCACGGCCCGAACATCGGCGAGCACGTTCTCGGTGCCATCCTCACGTTCTCCCGGCGGTTCCACGAGGGCTTCCGTCGACAGCGCCGGAACGAGTGGCGAAGCTACGAGACCCACGAGCTGAAGGACTCGACGGTCACCCTCGTCGGCCTCGGTGCGCTCGGGCAAGCCACCGCGAAGCGCCTCGAAGGCTTCGAGGTCGAGACCGTCGGCGTGCGCTACTCGCCCGAGAAGGGCGGCCCGACCGACGAGGTCATCGGCTTCGATGAGGACGCGCTCCACGACGCGCTGGCCCGGACGGACTACCTCGTGCTGGCGTGCCCCCTCACGGAGCTGACCGAGGGACTCGTCGGCACCTCCGAACTCGTCACGCTCCCGCCGAACGCGGTGGTCGTCAACGTCGCCCGCGGGGCCGTCGTCGACACCGACGCGCTCCTGACCGCGCTCCAGAGCAACTGGATTCGCGGCGCGTCCCTTGACGTGACCGACCCCGAGCCCCTGCCGTCGGACCACGAACTCTGGGACCTCGGGAACGTCCAGATAACGCCGCACAACGCCGGGCACACGCCGAAGTACTACGAGCGACTGGCAGACATCGTGGCCTCGAACGTCCGCCACGTCACCGAGACCGGCGAGTACGAGGGACTGGAGAACCAGGTGCAGGGGTAGCGACGCTGTCGGACGATTCTTGACACGAGGGGACCAACACACGGGACATGCCCCAGCAGACGACGGACTGGCGGCCGCCGGGTCCCCGCGGTCTCCCCCTCATCGGCAGTACCCTCGACTTCCAGCGCGACGCCTTCACCTTCCGGACGAAGGTCGCCCGGACCTACGGCCCGGTGGCGAGTTTCGACGTCCTCACCGAGACGTTCTACCTCCTGACCGGTCCCGAACACATCGAGCGGGTGCTCGTCCACGAGAACGAGAAGTTCATCAAGGGAGATATCTTCCAGACCCTGCTCTCGCCGGTGGTCGGCCAGGGCTTGCTCACCAGCGAGGGCGAGCAGTGGCGCAAACAGCGCCACCGCATCCAGCCCGCCTTCCGGCCAGACGCCCTGAACCACTACGCGGACATCATGGTCGAGGAGACCGAGGAGGAACTGGCGACGTGGACCCCCGGCGAGGTCCGGAACGTCCACGAGGATATGCTGGCGCTGACCGGCGAGATCGTCGCCCGGTCGCTGTTCGGCGTGGACGTGAGCGACCGCACCGAGGTCGTCGCCGAGGCGCTCGACGTGGTGATGGGCTACGCGGAATCGCTCTCCTCGTCGATGGTGCCGAACTGGGTGCCGACCCCGGGGAAGCGACGATTCGACGAGGCCATGGAGATTCTCGACGCTGTCGTCGCCGACATCATCGAGGAGCGCCGGGCTGACCCCGGCGACGACGTCATCTCGGCGCTCCTCGCGGCCGAGGACGAGGACGGCCGGACGATGAGCGACGACCAGCTCCGCGACGAGGTGATGACGCTGTTCCTCGCCGGCCACGAGACGACCGCGCTCTCGCTCTCGTTCACCCTGTTCGTGCTCGCCCAGCACCCCGGCATCGAGGAACGGCTCGTGACGGAGCTCGACGACACGCTCGACGGCGCGACCCCGACCGTGGCCGACCTCGGGGACCTGCCGTACCTCGAACGCGTCGTGAAGGAGTCGATGCGGCTCTACCCGCCGGTCCACGCCATCATCCGGGAACCCACCGAGGACGTGGTGTTCGACGGCTACAGGGTTCCGGCCGGGTCGCCCATCTCGATGCCCCAGTGGACCGTCCACCGCGACCCCGCGCACTACGACGACCCGATGGCGTTCCAGCCCGACCGCTGGACCGACGACTTCGAGGCCGAGTTACCGCGATACGCCTACTTCCCGTTCGGAGGCGGGCCCCGCCGGTGCATCGGCGACCGCTTCGCCATGATGGAGGCGCGACTCGTGCTGGCGCGTATCCTGCAGTCGTACCACCTCGAACTCGTCTCGGACCCGTCGCTGGACCTCGGCGCCAGCATCACGACGCGACCGACCTCGCCCATCGAGATGCGGGTCCACGAACGATAACGCGTCGAAGGAAAAACGAGGACCGGGCTACAGGTAGCCTTCCGAGAGCAGCAGTTCGCCGTTCAGGACGCTCGCGCCGGCCGCACCGCGGATGGTGTTGTGCGAGAGGCAGTTGTACTGCAGGCCGAGTTCGGTCTGCTTGAACCCGCCTGCGGCGACCGCCATGCCGCCACCGAGGGTCCGGTCGAGACGCGGCTGCGGTCGCTCGGGCTCCTCGAAGACGTGGATGAGGGGCTCGGGCGAGGAGGGCAGGTCGAGGCTCGGGTACGCTTCCATGGCCTCGGCGGCGTCCTCGGGCGTGAGTTCCTCGGCGGTGCCGACGAAGACGTTCTCCAGGTGGCCGTCCAGCGTCGGGATGCGGTTACACGAGGCGGCCACGTCGAAGCCCTCGAGTTCGAAGCTCGCGCCGTCGAACGACCCCAGCAGCTTGCGGGACTCGGTCTCCAGCTTGTCCTCCTCGCCGCCGATGTAGGGGATGGCGTTGTCGATGATCTCCATCGAGGTGACGCCGTCGTAGCCCGCGCCGGAGACGGCCTGCAGCGTCGAGACGTGGACGGTCTCGATGTCGTGACCGGCGTCCGCGAGCGCGGCGAGCGTCGGGACGAACGTGATGGTCGAGCAGTTCGGGTTCTTCACGAGTGCGCCGTCCCAGCCGCGCTCCTCGCGCTGGACCTCCAGCATGTCGAGGTGGTCCGCATTGACCTCGGGGATGATGAGGGGGACGTCCTCGGCCATCCGGGCGTTCGAGGAGTTCGAGGAGACGACGTAGCCGGCCTCACAGAAGGCGGGCTCGACGGCCTCGCCGACCGAGGAGGGGAGCGAAGAGAACAGGAGGTCGACGTCGTCGGGAACCTCGTCGGGGTCGGTCGCGGTGACGGTCTGTTCGGCGACGCTCTCCGGAATCGGGGAGTCGACCCGCCACTTCGCGGCCTCGCGGTAGGTCTTTCCGGCGCTGGATTCGCTGGCCGTGAGCGCGGCGATTTCGAAGTCGTCGTGCGGTTCGAGAAGCTGGATGAGTCGCTGTCCTACGGCACCGGTCGCGCCGAGGACGCCAACGCGGACAGTCATTGTTAGACGGGAAAACCCCGCCGCAGCAAAACCCTTCGGGTGGGGTCAGCGTTTGCTGGGGTCGTCACCGGAATCGCGACCACGACACCCAGCCGCAACTGGTATAGGCGTTGCATCGGAAGGTTCAGTAGACAGATGAGCCCTGCTGCCGCGGGGCAGTCGGCTCGTCACGAGGATCCCCATGGCTGACATACCCTTCACTTCCGACGGGACGACCGAGGACGGCTCCGACGAGGAGGGCTCGTTCCCGATGCACCGCCGCGAACTCCTCCTCTCCGGTGCCTCGTACGCGACCATCGGTATCGCCGGTCCCAAGACCCACCTCGTCTCACTCGCGCAGGTTCGCCGGGCTGCCCGGGCCGCGAAGTCGAAAGAGGTAGCCGATGCCGTGGTCCGGACCGCCCGCGTCAAGGGGAACCCGGTCGCCGCTGCTGCCGCCTCGAACGCGGTGTCGTCCGCAGTGCTGGAACAGCGAAGAGAGGCCGCAGAGGCCCTGAAAGAGGGTGCCGAGTCGGACCCTGACGATGCAGCAACCACCAGCGAGGAGACCACGGACGTGGCGGACGACGCCGAAACAGAGACGGCTACCGACACCGACGTAGAAGCAGAAACCGACCGCGACACCGCCGACGAACAGTCGGCTACCGACACCGACGTAGAAGCAGAAACCGACCGCGACACCGCCGACGAACAGTCGGCTACCGACCACTCCGTCGAGTAAATCAAAGGAGACTCCGGTCCTGAACTGCGACCCTCGTTCTCACGAGTTACACCCCCTGTAGCGCCGTTCTCACCAGCGGTGGTGGACGAACTCGCGGACTCGCTCGTCGTACACGTCCTCGACCAGTCGCCGGTCCTCGGGCGACGGGGCCGGCAGGCTGGCCGCAGAGACGTTGTCGGCGATGTGCGCCGGCGAGGTCGACCCCGGAATCACGGTCGACACCGCGTCGAACGAGAGGATCCATCGGAGCACGAACTGCGCCATCGTCGCGTTCGCCGGCACCGCCGGGCGCAGTTGCTCGGCCGCCTCGACACCCTCGGCCAGTGGGACGCCCGCGAACGTCTCGCCGATGTCGAACGCCTCGCCCTCGCGGTTGAAGTTCCGGTGGTCGTTCTCCGGGAACTCGGCGTCCGCGTCGAGCTTCCCGGTGAGAAGTCCGGAGGCGAGCGGGACCCGGACGATGACGCCCACGTCTTCCGCCTGGGCCGCCTCGAAGAACCGCCCGGCTGGGCGCTGGCGGAACGGGTTGAAGATTATCTGGACGGTCTCCACGCCGGGGTACTCGATGGCCTTCATCGCCTCCTCGACGCGCTCGACCGAGACGCCATAGTGGGCGATCTTGCCCTCGTCCTTCAGTGCGTCCATGGCCGCGAACGTCTCGGGCTGGTAGTACGCATCGGTCGGCGGGCAGTGCAACTGGACGAGGTCGAGCGTGTCGACGCCCAGGTTCTCGCGGCTCCGGTCGACGAACCGTTCGAGGTTCTCCCGGTTGTACCGGTCCGCCGTGTGCGGGTCGAGTCGGCGGCCCGCCTTCGTCGCCACGAAGGGTTCCTCCTCGCGCTCGTCGAGCACCTCACGGATGAGGCGTTCGCTCCGGCCGTCGCCGTACACGTCGGCCGTGTCGAGGAACGTGATTCCCTCGTCGAGTGCAGCGCGAACCGCTGCCTTGCCGTCTTCCTCGGACACGTCGCCCCACGCCCCGCCGATCTGCCAGCAGCCGAGGCCGACCTCTGTCACCTGTGCGCCCGTCGAACCGAGTCGTCGGTCGTTCATGCGAGGGGCGACGAGCGTCCCCCGGAAAGGGATTCGGGTCGGGGCAGGCGAGCGGTCGATGGCCGTCGTGCCGAATCGATGCGGACCGAGGCAGCCCCGGACGAGTCGAACGCCCGCGAGAGGTGTCGCGGCCGGGGACACGAGACCGGCAGGCTCTCCGGGTCGACAGCGATGGTCGTCCGCCTGGATTCGACTGGGCGGAAAGAGTTCGCCAGACGCTATCCGCCCGGAGACGAACAGACGGACCGCTACTGCGACCGCTCTCGGACGTGAGTCACCGGGGAGAAGACGATCAGTGCTGCAGAAGCCGCGTTACTGCTGTTCGGTCGCGCCCTTCTTGCGCGTGACGTAGCCGGCGATCCGGTTTCGCACGCCCTTGGACTCGATGTTCGTGAGCTTGGAAACGCTCTTCTTGTTCGTCTCGAAGTCCGTTGTGAACGCCTTCGGGTACCGTTCGAGCAGGATTGCACCCGTCTTCTTGACGTAGTCGGGTTTGATTGCCATACCCGCTGATTCTTCGGTCGGCCCCTAAAAGGATTCGTTCTGTGTCTTCCAGTCCGTGAGTGTCGCGATTCGGTCCATCGCTTCGCGCTCGCGCTCGCCGCCGCAGCGGTCGACCACGGCCTCGAAGTACGAGAGTCGCTGGCGGAGCGTCGTGCTGTCGTATGTCGGCACGTCCAGCCGGGAGGCCGCGACCGTCGCCTCGATGACGGCCCCGAACGCTCGATTGATGGGAACGACGGACTCGCGCTCGACCGCGGCCTCGATGGGATGGAGTTCCCACTCGGCCCAGTCGGTCGTCCCGTCGTCGCCGGTAGTCACGAGTTCCACGTCGACCCGGGCCCAGGCGTCGGCACTGTCGAGCACCGGCTCGTCGAGCTCGAAGACGTTCAGCGCGGCCTCGGTGAAGTGGACCGGGTCACGGGTGAACTGCACGACGGCTTCGCCCCGGCGGTCGAAGTTGATTCGGGTCCGGGTGCGGCCCCACGTCCTGGCGGTCACGGGGTCACCCGAATGCAGGCCGAGGGCCGCGAGGTTCCAGCGGCCGTTCGGCCCCTCGGTCGCGACGACGGATTCGGTGACGCCGTGGAGGTCGACCGGCCAGTCCACGCCGCCCGCCGGGCCAGTCACACGACCACCTCGTCGCGTTCGAGCGCGACGAACGTCCCCGCGGCGACGATGTCTGCGGTCGTGCCGGGGTTCAACCCTCGGTCGACCAGGTCGTCGCCGAAGGCGTCGATGGCGCCCGTCTCAGCCCCACCGGCCAGCAGTTCGGCGGCCCGCGAGGCGACCTCCTCCGCGACCGCTCTCCCGTGCTGTTTCGCAACGAGCGAGTCGGGGTAGTCGGCCAGCTGGGTGAGGAACGCGTCGGCGATCCGGTCCAGCACTGGTCCGTCTCCGTCCGCAATCTGGTCGGCAACGGCGAACGTCCGCGGGAACCCGTCGGTCCATTCGACCGCGTTGTCGTCCTCGGGGGCGCTCATCGCCATGAGGTCGGCAAGCGTCAGCCCCCGCTCCTCGACGGCCGGAATCGCGTCGCTCCCCCGGCGTGCGTCGAGGTCGCCGGCGTCCGCGGGCGGGTCGTCGACGAACACGTCGACGTGGTCGAACGCCCGGTAGAACCCGGCTGCGTCGGCGACCGTGGTCGACTCGACGACCGACGCGACACCTTCGGGACTCAGGTCGCCCTCGCCCGCCGCACGAACCAGCGGGACGAGCAGCAACAGCGCGCCGAACTGGGTGTTCCCACCGCGCTGGTCGGCCATCCCCGCGACCGCCGTCTCGAACGCCTCGCCGACCGGGGTACCGGCGGCGGCGGCTCCCAGCCCCTCGCTCGCGCCGACGGCACCCGCGAGGAAGTGCTCGAACCGGAGGTCGGGGAAGTCGCGATGCCGGTCCACGTTCCCCGGCTTCGGGGTCCCCGCCACCTCCAGCAAGAGAGCGAGTTCCGCGTTCTGTGCTGGTGTTCGCATGGCTGACGGTTGGCCGTCCGCCGTGAAGAATCACGCGCCACCGGAGAACGCACTGCCAGCATCCCCCATCGAGTCCGCAGTGCAAGTCAGGGCCGCGCCGCGAACCACGCCTCGGTCGCGTCCCGCACCCGCTCCATCACGACCGGGTCGTCGCTCGGCCGGCCGACGCTGACCGCGTCCGCGCCGTAGTCGAGGTACTCGTGGACGGTCTCGCGGTTCCGGACGCCGTTGTTCGCGACGACGACGCAGTCACAGGCGTCGACCACGTCGCGAATCACCGGTTCGGCGTCCATCGCGTCGACGTGGAGCATCGTCGCCCCCGCGGACTCCAGTCGACTCGCGGTCTCGGCGAGGTCCACGCCCGGGACCTCGGCGCGGACCTTCACGCTGACTGTCGCGCCGGTTTCGGCCGCAGTGCTGACATACTCACAGAGCCGGTCGGTGTCCCGGAGCAGGGATTCGCCACAGCCCACCGCACAGAGCTCGTCCTGGCGGCAGTGCGCGTTCACCTCCAGAATCGCGTCGTGGTCGGCACAGACCGCCGCTGCCTTCCGAACTGGGCCGACCGTCGCACTCCGGACGTTGAAGGCTGCACGAATCGGGACGTCCGCGAGCGCCGTGAGCTGGGCGTCGATGAACGCGAACGGGTCCTCGGGCAGGAACTCGTTCCGGTCGCGCGCGACGAGCATCCGGGCGGCGTCCCGGGAGCCATCGTCCAGTGCGATACCGCCCAGGAATGCCAGTCCCGCGTACTCGCTGCCGGCGCGTGCCCACTCGGCGTCAGCCTCGCCACTCAGGCTGGCAAGTGCGACGCGCGGGGTGAACTCGACAGGGGTCATGGCCGCGGTCATTCGACCGCGTCGATGGCCCGGGTGACCGCCTGGCAGACGCGGGCCGCGTCCTGGCGGTCGTCGATGCGGATGTCCGTGTACTCGGTCGGCACGTCGAAGGAGACGTCGTCGGACTCGTCGACGACGAACGCGTCGGCGAACGGATACGCGACACTGAGTCCGGACGTGCTCGGTTCCCCGCCGACGGCCTCCATCAGCTTCGCGGCCGGACCGGAGAACACCTCGTCACCGAGGAACGGCGAGACGACGACGACGGTCGTCTCGCTCAGGGCCTGCCCGAACTCGGGAATCGAGAGCATCGGGCCGATACTCGTCACCGGGTTCGAGGGCCCGATGACGACGGTGTCGTCCAGTGCGTCGAGGACACCGGGTGCCGGGTCGGCCTTCGAGGAGCCTCGGAACTCGACGTTCTCGATGTCGGGTTCCGCCCCGTGGGCGACCCAGAACTCCTGGAAGTGCATCATGCCCTCGTCGGTGTGGATGAGGCTCGCGACCGGGTCGTCGGTCATGGGCAGGATATCGATGCTCAGGCCGAACCCTTCCGCGAGCTGTTTCGTTACCTCCGAGAGCGTGTGGCCAGCGTCGAGCAGACTGGTCCGTGTGATGTGGACCGCGCGGTCGCGGTCGCCGATCTCCATGAACTCGGCGACGCCAGAGAAGCGTCGCCAGCGGGCGATGTCGCGGCCCGCCGTCTGCTGGTCAGCCGGAAGGAACTGTGGGCCCTCCGGCAGCCCCATCGCGTTCGCGATGTCGTAGAGGGCGTCGTGGGTTCGTGTCGTGTCGCCACGAATCCCCCACCACCGCTCGCGGTCGAGGATGCCACCACCCTGGAACACCAGCGTGTCGATATCGGGGCAGATGAACAGTCCGCCGAGTTCGATGTCGTCCCCGGTGTTGGCGATAACGGTCGTCTCGTCCGGCGAGAAGGCGGCAGCGGCACCGTCTAGGAGCTTTGGTGTTCCGGTGCCACCGGAGAGGAACGTCACCATGTGACCCCGTTTCAGCGTGGGGGCTATAATCAGTTCCGGCCTTGACGTAGCCAGTCGGCGAACGTCCCATCCAGCAACGTCTTCCGCTGGTTGGCGACGTACTCGCGCTGGGTGGCGTGGACGGCGTCAGCGAAGTCGGCCCCATCCTCGACCGCGTTGGCGACGCGCTCGTGTTTCCAGCTCGCCGGTGTCGTCTCCTGGCGGACGCGCATCCGCAGGGGATAGAGGTAGTGCGCCGCCTCGTCGTCGCTCAGGCCACGGTTCTTCAGGCCGGCCTCGGCGTGGTCGAACAGGTCGGCGAAGATGGCGGTCGTGTCGCTGGTCTCCTTGCCGTCGTTGGTGATCCAGGTGAACTCGGCGTCGAGCCCGTCGCGCATCGCCCGGTAGAAGTTGTCGTGGGCGAGCTCCCAGTCGAGGTCGTGGACCGGGTGTTCGAGACGCGGCAGGCTGTCCATCAACCCGGCGAAGACGGCCTGGAAGGCGACCGAGTCGGTCACCGTGGGCTGGGCCGGGATGGGCCGGAACTCGATGCGGGCGTTCGCCGCCGACCGCGTCGGCCCACCGAACACCGGGCGAACCCATCGCCAGTACGTGCCGTGTTTCGTCCGGAAGTGCGCGAACGCGTCGTCGAAGCGGTCGGATTCCGAAACGGGCATCGGGACGAACGTGTCGTCCTCGGCGATGCGGTCGACGGCCTGCTCGACCGAGTCGATGTCGCGCGGGAACCGGACCTTCCCGACCGTTTCGGCACGGGCGTTGAGCACGGTCTCGAACACGCTGATACGGTGTTCCATCCAGCCATCTGCAAGGATCTCCTCGGCGCTCGCGTCGTCGTCGTAGAGGTCCGGCGGGAAGAAGGGCGAGTTGGCACCCAGCGCGAGCAGCGGGCCGGCGACACGGATGGCGTACTGGAAGTACGTCGGCAGGTCGGCCGCGTGCGGCACCTGGTAGTGGGGCTGGATGGAGGTGATGAGGCTCTCCGGGAACACGGTGTCGGCCTGGAGGTCGATGTGTGGCGCGTCCAGGCGCATCCCTGCTGCGGTCCCCCGGTCGGTGTTCGCCATCGCGTGATAGCGAGCGCTGTCGCTCATGTTGGTCGCGATGCGAACACCGCGGTCCTCGACGCTGTCGGTGAGGTACTCGCGGCTGGTCTCACCCTCCGGCGGGATGGTCCAGAGACCGTCGCTCACCAGCCGTATCCCCTCTGGACGGGTACAGTCGAGCGCGGTCTGCAGGCGCGAGAGCACCTCGTGTTCCTGGGCGAGGAGGCCGTGGCGGTTGAACGGCTGCGGGCTCGTCGTCATCTCCGCGTTGTGAAGCCCGAGCTCTTTCTCGAAGCCGATGAACTCGAGGAGTCGGCGCGGGACCCGGGTCAGGGCGCACTCGTCGGCGTCGCCCTGGATGTCACCGTTGCTCTCGGAGACCGCATAGAACTCGTACTCGAACCCGAGGATGGCCTGGGGGTTGTCGAACGTCCCTGCCGCCAGTTCCTCCTTGATAGTCTCGGCGTCGGCGTCGACCTGTGACTGGAACTCCTCGGGGTCGACAGCGAGCACGTCTTCGACTCGTGCGGCGAGGTCGTCGTCCGGCATATGCCAGATATGATGCTCGCGCGGTCTTCAAACCCGCGGGTAGCGAAGCTAGGTTCGTCCTGCGTGAACGACCGTCGGGCGAACAGGCGACACCACAGCGAATCGCCGGCAGACGGTGTCGCACAACCGCTGCCCTGCCGGCGATGGGTCGTCAGGACACGCCGGAACTGGCCGCGGCTTCCGGGATGAACCCTCGGTTCAGGTTCCTCGCGCGGTCGTCGAAGTCGGGTCGTTTATACTCGCGTCAGGCAGAGATGCCGCCAATGGAGTTCGCTGCCTTCGCCGCCCGCGCGGCCGAGATAGAAGCAGAGCCGGCGGACCTGGAGACCGTCTCCCTCGTCCGTGACCTGTTCCGGGACGCCGGGGCGGACCTGCCGGTCGTGGCGCGCTTCGTCCAGGGCCGGGTGTTCCCGGCGTGGGACGAACGGAAACTCGACGTGGGACCGAACACGGTGTACGCCGCCATCGCACGTGCCGCAGGGCAGAACGTGAGTTCGGACGACGTCGAGGCGCGCCTCGCAGACCTCGGTGAGATCGGCGCGGTCGCCGCCAGCTACGATTTCGGCGGGCAGCAGGGACTCGCCGCGTTTGGTGCCGGTGGGAGCGAGGACATCACCGTCGATTCGCTGTACGGCTCCTTCGAGACCCTCGCAGACACCGAGGGCGATGGGAGCCAGGACACGAAACTCGACCTGTTGTTCGGGCTGTTCAATCGGTCCACCCCAGAGGAGGCACGCTTCCTCGCGCGCCTCGTCCTCTCCGAGATGCGAATCGGCGTCGGGGAAGGCGCGGTGCGAGACGCCATCGCCGCGGCGTTCGACGTGCCGGTCGAGGCGGTCGAACGGGCCGTCCAGGTGACCAACGACTACGGGCTGGTCGCAGAGACTGCCCGCGACGACGGCGAGGACGGCCTCGCCGGGCATCGGCTGACCGTCGGGCGGCCGGTCCAGGCGATGCTCGCGCAGGCGGGGACCGCCGCTGACGCCCTGGATTCCTGGGAGCAGGCCGCGGTCGAGACGAAGTTCGACGGTGCCCGGGTCCAGGTACACTGGGACAGCGACTCGGTCTCGGTGTTCTCGCGCAACATGGAGAACGTCACCGAGGCGCTCCCCGAGGTGGTCGAGTTCGTCGAATCCGCCTGCGACGCACCAGCGATCATCGACGGCGAGGTGGTCGCCATCGGCGACGACGGAGAACCGCTCCCGTTCCAGCAGGTGCTCCGCCGGTTCCGCCGGAAGCACGACGTGGCGAAGGCCCGCGAGGACGTGACCGTCGAACTCCGAGCGTTCGACTGTCTGCACGCCGACGGCGAGGACCTGCTCGACGCACCGCTGACCGAGCGACACGACCGTCTCCGGACCGTCCTCGATTCCAACGTCGGTGACCTGACGCTGACCGACGACCCGGAGACGGTCGCGGCGGTCGAGGCGGACGCACTCGACGCGGGTCACGAGGGCATCATGCTGAAGGCACCGGACTCGACCTACAGCCCGGGCAAGCGCGGACAGAACTGGCTGAAACGGAAGCCAGACGTGGAGACGCTGGACTGCGTCGTCACCGGCGCGGAATGGGGTGAGGGCCGTCGCGCAGAACTGCTGGGGACGTTCCAGCTCTCCGTCCGGGTCGAGGACGCCGGCGGGTTCGAGACCATCGGCAAGGTCGCCACCGGCATCACCGACGAGGAACTCGCCAACCTGACCGAACTGCTCGAACCCCACGTCCAGTCCCAGGATGGACAGGCCGTCACGCTCGCCCCGGCCGTCGTCTTCGAGGTCGGCTACGAAGAGATCCAGGCGTCACCGACGTACTCGTCCGGGTACGCGCTCCGGTTCCCCCGCTTCGTCGCGGTCCGGGACGACAAGGAACCCGCCGACGCTGATTCGCTCGCGCGGGTCGAACGACTCGCCGACGCGCAGTGATGGTCAGAAGGTGCGTGTTGGTTCGGTCGCCGACGGTCAGAGCGACATCCACGTCGTGGTCCGTTCGCCCGCCGGCACGTGCCAGCGCTGTTGCGCCCCGGTCGCCCCCTCCCTGAGTTCTATCCAGCCGTCGAAGAGGTCGACGACCCCGTGGGGAACGTCGTCTGTGCCGACGTGGAAGTACCCCATCCCGCGACAGCCGCGGACGACGGTCCCCAGCGACCGGAAGAAGCGCTCGCGCCGCTGGGGGTCGACGTCCGCGAGTAACGCGCCGGCGGTCGGCGCGAGCAGGCGTAACTGCCCGGAGCGGAGCGTCGACTCACGGGTGTCGAACCGAACCACCGATTCGAACACCGCATCTCGAACACCCGAGAGAGTCCGGAACTCGTCGCCAGCGTAGACACGGACGTCGGGGTCGGACGGCGAAACACCCTCCGGGAGATACGACGCCACGTTCTGGTCCGCCGACGGGGTGAGGACCACACGCTTTCGGTCGGCGTCCGCCGCGCCGCCGAGCAGGCGAAATGCCCGAGCGACGGTGTCAATGCCTACGTCTCCCGAGACCAGCATCGCACAGCCGTGCTGCTTGTAGTCGGCCAGTATCGCGGAGAAGTCTTCGTCGCCAGCCCCGTCGCGGAACTCCGCGCCGGACAACTGCCGCTCGAACACGATTCGGTCGGCATCCATCGACGGTTCGTACCAGCCGAACGACCAAAACGCTTCTTGCTCACTCGACGAACTCCTCGACCGACGCCGAGAAGTCCTCTTGCTCCGCGTAAAGCCGACTCAACACCGTGTTCAACTCACGGAGAATCGCCGTCTGTTCGGTGTCGGCGAGGGAGTACGACGGGTACCCTTCACCGTCGTGTTTCTCCATCAGGCCGAGGTCGATGAGCGCGTCACGGTGTTCGTGGAACGTACTCGGCGAGAGGTCGGCTTCGGTCGCCACCTCGCTCGCCCCGAGTCGCTCGTCGTGACGCTCGACGAGGATACCCAGTATCGCCACCCTCGCGGGATAGGCGAGCGCCTGGGTCAGCGGTGGGTCGAACGATTGTTGCCCGGGCATCGACCGACTCAATGGACCATGCCACCAAGTATATTTTGAATACCACCATTCATTCAGCCACCCCAACAATATCAAACATGTGTTCGATGTATAGCCCTAATAACTACATTATTTTGAAAATATTGGCTATCATGCCAACATCTTTTACCTGTTGGGGCATGCTGTGTCGCATATGAGCTTCGGCATTCCTCCTGGTGGGGTCCGGGAGGACCAGACGGAATGGGTACTGGAACGTGCGACAGAACTGGACGTGCCACCAGCCGTCGTATGGGACTATCTCGAACGGAACATCGAGAGCGACGTCGTGGCCACCGGGGAACATCGCACTCGCCTCGCCCGGTTCTTCGACGCGCATCTCGAACGGCCGATGGTCTCCGACCACACGCGAATCCGACTCTACGACGGCCCCGACGGCCGCTACGACTACATCAAGGGCGTCCACTACGCGCAGAACGTCGAGGGCGACGTGCGCCGGATGGTCCACGCCGTCGCCGCCGACCAGCAGATGACCATCGAAGTCGACGGCGACTGCGGCGTCGCCGTCCGGTTCCACGAGCCGGTCGCTTCCGCCGACGCCTACGTCGCCGCCGAGATCCTTCGCCGTGCCTTCGACGAACCCCTCGACGAGATCGACGACGTCATCGAGATCGTCGACTACGACACTACGCGGTCGTGGACCGAACTGGAGTGAGACCCCGGCTAACGGAGCCGTCACTGGCTGCTAGCGGTCCAGCAACTGCTCGACAGCCGCCTCGGAGTTCGGCCAGTGGAGCCGCCCGTTCATCCTGACTGGCGGTCCACGGTCCCCACTACCGAATCCCATCACGACTTCTGGAAGCCGCTCCGCCGGGAGTGCGTATTTCGGGGTCACACCAGGGTCGAGAACTACCGCTTCCCATTCCACGTCGGGATTCGAGTGTTCGGACCGGCACCCGAGAACGACACGTCTCGCGTCGTCGAACTCGATTCGTGCCCGATCGGGACTGACCGTGACGGTCGGTGCGCCGGTGAAGAGAAGATAGCACTTGATGACCGCCGTCGTGTTGACGATGTAGGTTCCGAACGGGAGCGACCCCTGCTGATGCTCGACGAACCACTGGATGAAGTTCATCTCCTCGTCGTAGAAGGGCAGAAATACCCCATGGTTGATGTCGACGTACGTCGTCTCGACTTCGAACGTGTCCGCTACGAATTCAGAGAACGGAAGGTCCTCCGGCCCGGGAAAGAGCTGGTTCGTGGACGTCGAGAGTTCCAGACTCACCTGCGCTATCGGATCGAGCACCTCGATACCACACGGGTCCGTCGTCTGCCGATACTCCAGTGCCATTCGGTCATGCCGGGAATTGGGGCGTGAAAACGTAGTCGTTACTACTGTTCGAACCCCTCAGCAAGCCGGTGTCACTCGAGCAGGTCTTCGACCTCGGCTTCGGTAACCGGCCAGTGGAGCTTCCCGCCCACTCGCACCGGTGGCCCACCCGGCCCAGTCCCAAAGCTCAGAACGGCTTCCGCCACCCGTTCGTTCGGCAGTATGCACGGGGTCGTGCATCCGGGGTCGAAGAACGTCTCGTGCAACGCCGGTTCGTCACCGTCGTTCGCGTCGATGACGTTGTTCGACGACTGGCCGAAGCGGTCCGGTCCACGTAGATTCGTCTCGACGGTCATCTCGCAGGTGTCGTTCTCCCGGGGGTCGAGTTTGACGACTGCCGGGAGGCTATTCACTGGAACGGAGTGGTGTGCGAGACACTCACCCAGAACGAGGTACTGCGAAGGAGAGTCGATTTCTATGGTCGCCTGCTCTACTGCGGCACTCAGCGAGAACCCCTCGCTCAGCAACCGGGAGACGTTCTGCCCGACGACCGTCGCATCACGGTTCGAGACCCGGACGTTTGTTCCGACGCCGCCGACCGCACCCCGCGACACGAGTTCCACCCCTTGCTGGTATGTCTCACAGGCGTTCAGGACGAACAGGTCGACCCCAACCGTGTCCACCTGTGCCACGTCGAGAAAGCCATCGCGACATTCCAACCCGCGCTCAGTAGCATGCCCGATGAAGTGAAAGAGGTCGTACTGCTCGTCTTCGAGAAGGCGAGATAACTCGGAACGGGACACGTCCGAGTGTGCCGAGACCTTCCGTCGAATGCCACTTTTCTTGTCGTAGTACTCGTCGACAACGTCCTGTTCGGGGAGCATCGACCGGTCGGTGCAGACGACGAGCACGTCGATGGTGTCTTTCTCCTGCCGGTTCTGGAGTGCGTGCTCGTAGCCCTGTGCGATACCCTTGGCCGCGTTCGACGGGATACCTGGCCCGAACCACGCGTTCGCGAGGGCATCGTCACTGACCGCTACGTCGACGTACCGCTCTCCATCCTGTTTCACGGTCCCCACCCCGTGACAGGATTCCCTGACGAAAGCCTCGACGGTCGATTGGTGGACCGTCGTGGGTCGCCCCCGTGCCGGCCGGACGAAGCCGAAGCGATGCAGGATGTGTGGGATGAGGGAAACGTGTTCCGGCACGGGCGGCAGATGCGCTACGAGTGGGACCCTCGGCATCTCGGGTTCGAGCATCTCGAACGGTACGTCCATGTAGGCACGCAGTCTGTCCGACATACTCGCGTCGTACGCCCATTCCAGGTCGAACGGAAGCGCCGCACGAAGCTCCTCGGTCGCCGGAAGCCGTGGGTTGAATCTGCTCGCCGTCCGGGAGAGACCATCGAGGAAGAAGGTTCGACGAACCGTCCGCTCGATGTCCGACTGGAGCGAGCGGTCTCGCCCCAGAGAGATGGTCTCGCCGTCGACGGCCAGTGCCGGCGATTCCCCGACGACCAGCCGCGCTCCGAGATAGTGCGCCATCGGTGCCGCCGAGAACAGCGCGCCGTACCGGGGTGGGACGACGATCTCTATCGAGGCTTCCGGCGCATCCAGGTCCGCAGGGATGGCCAGCTCGTCATCGAGCGCGATTCGGGGCGGGTACCGACGCAGGGCGGGCCAGGTCCCGTCCGGAGCTGTCGGTTGCTCCCCGGAGAGCGCCGTGATGGCCCTGGCGATATCGGACGGGTCGCTGGTGGTCTTGACCGTCGCGGTGGGTTCCGAATGCTCAGACCGGAACCCGAAGACGACACGTCTCGTCGTCTCGAACTCGATGTGCGTCCGAGCTGGACCGACCCGAATCTCCGGACTCCCGGTCACAAGCAGGTATAGTTTGATCGACGTGGGGGCACTCACGATGTGCGTCCCGACCGGGAGCGAAACCGCTTCTCTCTCGAAGATCTTTTCGTGCGAGTTCAGGTCCCCGTCGAACGTCCCCACGAATACGTCGCTCTCGAACGTGACGTATCGTGTGTCGACCGCGATGGTCTCGTCGACGAACTCCCAGAACGACACGTCGGTCGGACCCGGGGCAAACCGGTTGTCAGAGGTGGAGAACTGGAGCGATATCTGCTCCAACGTATCCACCACCTCGATACCACACGGGTCCGTCGTCTGCCGATACTCCAGTGCCATTCGATTACCCGGTGATTGGCCCGCGAGTACGTAGTCGTTTCCGCCGACGGGACGCTTTTCTCCCGGGCAGTCGAACGGCCATCCATGACGATTCGACACGACGGCCTACTCGTCGACTGGCTCGGGTACGCGACCACGCGCATCGAAGCACCTGATGGAACCGTAGTCTACCTCGACCCCGGACGGTACGGCGTGCTCTCCGGTGAGTGGGAACCACCGGGTGGTCAGGACCTGCCCCACCCCGAACCGCAGGACGAGTACCCGAAAGATGGCGACGTGGTCTGTATCACCCACGACCATCACTACGATTCCGACGCCGTCACGCGAGTCGCCGACAGCGATGCGACCCTCGTGGTGTACGAGGCGGTCGACGCCAGCAACATCGACCGTGACGTCGAGCCGGTCGAGGACCTGCCGTACGAGGTGGTCCGTGTGGACGACGAGGCACACGTGAGTGCGGCCGGGGTAGACGTCTGGTCGGTCCCGGCGTACAACGAGCCGGATGGCCCCCACGCGAAGCCGGACGGGAGCGTCACGCATCCGGAAGGGTTCGGGTGCGGGTTCAAGCTCGGCATCAACGGAATCTCGGTGTTCTGGCCCGGTGACTCCGACGCGCTGGACGGGTTCGCCGAACTGGACGTGTCGCTGTTCCTCGCGAACATCGGCGGGACGGTCGTTTCGGATCGCCACGAGGCCGCGGACCTGGCCGAGGCGATGGACCCCGACCTGGTCCTACCGGTCCACTACAACACCATCGACATCCTCACCACGGATTCGGGCGAGTTCGCAAAAGACGTGGCACGCCGGGGACTCCCGGTCGTGCTGGACGAGCGGTAGGTCGGTCGCTCAGTTCTTCACGTAGCTGACGAGCTTCATCTCCATCGAGAGGCTCCCGTCCTCGTTGTAGTACGCGGTGTAGGGTGCGAGGCCGAGTTGCGGGGCGAAACAGCCCTCGTGGAGGACCTGCTGGTCGACCGTCATCTCGGACGTGTAGCACTCGACGTCGGCGTAGGTGCTGGTGCCGGTGACCGCGAAGCTCGCCGAGCCGTCCTGGGTGGTGTACGACCACTTGGTTCCCTCACTGAGGTCCTGGCCCGCGTACCAGGTGGCGGGCGTGAACATCGTCGTCACGAGGAGGATGCCCGCGGGGTTGGTGTAGAGCTGGCTCTGGACGGTCTCCTTGGTCCCGGAGACCGTGGACTCGTAGCGTTCGTCACCGACGTCGTACACCATCCGGACGGTGACCGTATCGCCGTCGACGCTCTGGATGTCCCAGATGAGCTGGCCCTCGCCTTCGCCTTCCATGTAGACGTCGTAGGTGTAGGTGGCCGGTTCGTCGAAGTCGAACACGGTCCATTCGCCGGGCTGGAGCGACGAGCTGTCACCGCTGCCGCCGGCGTCGCCATCCCCGGCATCACCGCCGCCGGAGCCGCCGGCCCCATCGCCCGCATCGCCGGGACTCTGGGTATCTGTGGCGTCTGCATCACCGCCTGTGCCGCCGGAGAGACAGCCTGCAGTCACCATGCACAGCGACAGTACCACTGCCAGAACGAGTCGTCTATTCATGCAAGTGATACGACTTCATTTACTATAAGATTACGTATGAGTAACCTCGACACGCCGCACATGAGGCGGTTCTGTCAGGTCCGTCGGTGACCCAGGACAGGAATCCTTCCACGATAGCCCATTCTTTCGACAATACCAGGGCCAAAACGATTTACCCCGCTGGTCACTATGTTGACGTATGGACTCCGGCAGTCCCCGCGACGACGGCACGGCAGCGCCGCCGTTCTGTTCCCGGTGCGGGTCTCGCCTCGGGGCGGACGCACGGTTCTGCCCCCAGTGTGGCACACGCGTGCCAGCCCTCAACGAACACGAGACGGGTCGCGCCACCACCTCTCGGGAGACCGATGAGACCTCCCGAGCGCACGCTACCCAGCCCCGACAAGACGACGCTCGGGGACGGGACCGACGACCTCGTGACCAGCGAGAGCGGGCGGACTCGGCGAACCGGCAGCGAGACCCGCCGGACAGCCGGTACAGGCGCGGTGCCGACCGGACGCTGCGCGAGCGCGTCGACGCCCGGCTCATCGAGGGCTGGGAGGTCGAGGAGGATTTCGGCGACCGGGTGGTGCTCGTCGACCGGTCCTACGGGAGCGCCGGGATGCACGTCCTCGTCGCCCTGACGACCATCTGGTGGACCTCGGGGCTCGGGAACGCCGCCTACGCCGCCTACAAGTACTACGCCGACGCCGAGCGACTCGTGCTGACCCGGCGGGACGGCCCGGAAGGGACGGTCGTCACCGAGTCACACGAAGGCTCGCGCTCGAAGGGGACGGCGGCCGTGGTCGCTGGGCTCATCCTCGGCTTCCTCGGCCTCATGCTGTTCTTGCCCCTGCTGTTCGGGCTGGCGCTGGTGTTCGAGGAGCTGGCGCTGGTGGTGCTCGTCGGCGCGATGCTCATCGGCGGTGCGGTCGCCGCGTCCAGGGCCGCCAGCTCGGAGCACTCCTTCACCGACTTCGGCCGGACGAAGGACGTGACAGAGCGCGTCGTCTACGACCCCGACCTGCCCTGTACCGCGTGCCTGTCGCCTATCGAGGCCGGTGTCGAGCGGCGCTACAGCGACCAGTTCCTCGTGTTGGGCGTCCCCGTCAAGACCTACGAGACGGGGACGAACCACTACTGTCGGTCCTGTGCCGACGGGGAGACCGACACGGAGATTCCGGAAGAGGAGACGGCGGCGGACTCGGCGGACGAAGACGCTGCGACCGCAACGTCCGACGACGGCGGCTTCGAGTTCGAACACGACTTCTGAGGCCGGCGAGCGCTGTTGCTCGCAGCCGCCGCAAACGACAGGTGGCCGAGACTGGCCGGGGGACCGAGACCGCCGTCAGATGACGCCCATCTCGTCCAGACGCTCTGGCAGGTAGGTGTCGGTCACGAAGTCGAGACCGCGCGCAGCGAGTGCCTGCTGTTCGGCCTTCTTCCCGATGTCGAGCTGGAGCTCGATCTGTTCGGTCCAGAAGTCGGACTGGAAGCGCGGGTCGTCCAGCTCTGACTCCAGGGCGTTGGTGTCCGAATCCGAGAGGGGGTCCGTCGGCAGGTCGTACTCGACGATGTCCTGCGGGCGGATACCGACGTAGCGGGCCTCCGGCGTCGCGAGGTACTCCGAGAGGTGTGCGGACTTGATGGAGCCGTAGGCGACCGACCCGAAGATGCGGTACGACCACGGGTCACCGTCAGTGAACACCACGACCGGGAGGTCGAGTTCGTCGTGGAGTCGTTTGGTGATGCGGCGGGTCGCCCGGGCGGGCTGGCCCTTGAGGTGGACGACGAGGGCGTTGTAGTCCTCGTCGAACCCGTTCTCGACGAGCCGGTCGCGCATACCACCGGTCTCGACGCACATGACGAAGTCGATGTCGTGGTCGAGGAACTCGACCGTGTCGGGGTTGTTCGGAATCTGGTAGCCACCCTCGCCGACGTCCTTCTGGCAGTGGATCTCGCGTTCGCCGCGGCGGGTCTGCTCGCGAATCTTCAGCGGGCCGATCAGCGTCGCACCCGACTCCTCCGGGCGCATGTGGAAGTCCTCGCGCTTGACCTCGCTGACGATCTCTAGGTCCTCGACGAGCTTGTTCGACTCGTCCTGCCCGTTGAACTGCGCCTCCTCGTTGTCCCAGGACTCGGAGAGGTAGTACAGCTCACGCAGGGTGGACGAGCGGTCCTCGTCGAGCTGCTGGGCGAGGAAGTCGATGGTGTAGACGGCCTTCAGGAGCTTCCGCGCGCCCCGGACCGAGTTGGCCGAGCGCGAGGAGGTCCGGTCGCCGTACACCCAGACCTTCTTGTCCTCGTCGTAGATGATGTTGGACTTCGTCCGGGTCGGGAGGGTCATCGTGGGAATCTGACCTCCCTCGAACTGGTCGTAGAACTCTGCGGCGAGGTCGATGAGTTTCTGCCGTGCTTGGGCGTCTGTGTCGGTGCTCATTGGTTGACGGTGAGTTTTGCTGCCTCGACCTCGCTCACGCTGAGGTCGAACGATGCGTCTGCCGGGACGGTGTACTCGAGGACGGCCTCGTCACCGCTGGACACGTCCGGTGTCCACTTGATGAACCACTCGCCCTCCATCTCGACGACGGTCGCGCCGTCTGTGACGTCCTGTGGCTCGGCGTCGACGATGTCGGTCACGTCGGGCGACTCGTTCGTGTTCGAGTGGTTCTCGACGACGACCCTGACCGTCTGGGTGTCGCCGTCGACTGTGGTCTCGCGGTCGACGAGGACGTTGTTCATGATGCGCGCCATCGCGTCGTCGATGTTCGGCTGGGGGCGGCCCGTGACGTGGGCGACCTTCTCGGCCATCTGCGGGAGTATCTCCGCGAGGACGTTCTGCTTCTTCTGGCGCTTGCGCATCGAGCGCTGCTTCTTCAGGTAGGACTTGAGTTCGCGTGCGGCCTCGCGGATGGCGAGTTCGATCTCGTCCTGGATGACCTCGACCGAGGCGACCGCGTCCTTCGATTCGCTGGTGAAGGGGACGTTGGTCGAGGCGACGTGGACCATGATGACGACCGGGCCGTTCGGGATGCCCGAGCCACCGGGCTGGTCGAGGTTGTAGTTCCGCCAGCCGATGCCCTTGACGACCTCGGTGATGCCACAGCCGCCGCGCTTGTAGACGAGCGGGACGCGGTTGGCGAACCGGAGCAGGTCGGCCTGCCCCTCGGCCTGCAACTCGCCGCCGTAGGCGATGCCGGCCTCGGCGATGAACGGGTCGCCGGCGTGGACCTCGGCGTCGCGGGAGGCGGAGGCGTAGAACTCGGCGTCGTACACCTTCTTCAGGCCTGCTTCCACGAGTTCTGACGTGATGGGCGAGAGACACGAGGTCGGCGGTGCCATGATGTCGGTGACGCGCATGGCCGCCACGAGGTCGCTCGCCCCGTCACGGTTGTCCGCGAGGTTTTTGACGTTCGGCGGGTCGTCCGGGACGGTGACCATCCCGGCCCAGACCGCCTCGACGACGTTCTCGCGCGCGGTGTCGCCGAAGGTCGCTTCCTCGCGCTCCTCGGTCATGTCTGCGGCGCGGTCGACGTAGTCCCGTAACTGCTTGCGGGTGAGGCGGTTCCGGTAGTCGGCGTCAGCCTCGGGGACGAACTTGGCGGCGAGGCGGTCGGCGAACGCGACGACGACCGCGTCGTCCTTCTGGACGCTGGTCGCGTCGTCAGCGTAGCCGCGGATATCGTCGAGGAGCCGGTCCGGTTCCTCGTCGAGTCCATAGCCGGTGATGGTGCGCCAGACCGCCTCGACGACGTTCTCCTGAACGGTGTCGCCGAAGGTCGTGCCGAGGTCGTCGTCGTCCGCGGCGTCGGTGACAGCCGCGGCGACCTGGTGGTGGGCGACGCGCCCGTCGCTGGCGGCGTCGTGGAAGCCCGAGACGGCCGCATCCGCGAACGTCGCCTTCGCGTCGGACGGCTTGTTGTTCACGGCGTCGTCGATGGCCTGTCGTAGGTCCTCGTCGTCGGGGAGCGACCACGCCATCTCGCGGCCGTAGTAGCGGTCGCGGAACTCGTCGATGATGTTGTCGGAGGTCTTGCGCCCGACGCGGGTGAACTCCGACTGCAGGAAGCCCGAGACGGAGTGGGAGTCACTCGCCTTCAGCATCTTCAGGACGTTCCCGAGTTCGACCCCGTGGGGATGCGGGCGGATCTCCTCGGTCTCCTTCGGGAGTTCGTCGGTCGCCCGCTCGTACTTGAAGTGCTCCTGCGGTTCCTTGAGCTCGATGCGGGCGTGCGGGTTGACGACCGCGGTGTGCTGGATGTAGTCGTGGAGCTGCTGGCGCGCCCGCATGTTCGCCTCCATCTCCAGTTCGATACGGGTCCCGTGGGGGCGGTCCCACGAGGTGGTCTTCTCCTCGCGGATCTCGGGCTCGTTGGTGTCCGTATCGATGATGAGCTCGTAGTAGTTCGCCTCGGCGGCGCCCTCCGTTCTGGAGGTTATCTTGGCGGGCTTCCCGCTGGTCAGCTGCGAGTAGAGGACGGCCGCGGAGATACCGATACCCTGCTGCCCGCGTGACTGCTCGCGCGCGTGGAAGCGACTCCCGTACAGCAGTTTCCCGAAGACCTTCGGGAGCGATTCCTTGGTGATGCCCGGCCCGTTGTCTTCGACGATGAGGCGGTAGTAGTCGTCCGCCTCCTGTATCTCGACGTAGACGTCGGGGAGAATCTTGGCTTCTTCGGCGGCGTCGAGGGCGTTGTCTACGGCTTCCTTGACCGCAGTGACCAGCCCTCGGGCTCCGCTGTTGAAGCCGAGCATCTGCTTGTTCTTCTCGAAGAACTCGGCGATGGAGATGGCCCGTTGGCTCTCGGCCAACTCCTCGGCGATTCCTGCTTCCTCGCCGAGTGTCGACTGGAAGGACGTCATTCTGTGGCGCAACGTTTCGCCCGCGGGGTTAAAAGCCGTGTGCAAGCAGGGTGGAAGTGAAGCCCCCCGGCCAGTAACGTGATATATGTCCGTCCTGTATCGACGTGTCAAGAGATGGCACTCCTCGGACCAACCGGTACCGATTACACCCTCGTGGTCGTCGCCGTCGCGCTCGCGGCCCTGCTGGTCTCGACGGCGACGCTTCTGACGCTCCGGAACAGCCCGTGGTCCGTCGACGAGACACCGCTGTGGTTCCTCGCCGGAATCGCCTTCTCGGCGGTCAACGCCGTGTTGCTCGCCGCGCTGGCACTGTACACGATGACGACCGGCCATGAGGCCTCGACGCTCATGCTGCTCGGCGCGTTCGGCGTGTTCTTCGCCGTCGTCGGCGGCTACCAGCAGACCCGGACCGAGCTGCTCGGGACGTACGACATCGAAGATATCTGAACACGTCTCTTTCTCCACCGGTCGACACCCGAACGAGGACCGGCTGGGCTGTCGTCGTTGCTCCATGGTCGCCGCGCCATCACTGAATCTCGGTTCACGCGCGCGAGCGCACACGTGACTTTTATAACCCGTGGCAGTGTAGGCGAGAACAGGTTTTCATGTCCGACGAAAATGAATACAGCGCCGGTCAAATCCAGGTCTTAGAAGGCCTGGAAGCGGTCCGAAAACGCCCGGCGATGTATATCGGTTCTACTGACTCTCGAGGCCTTCACCACCTCGTCTACGAGGTGGTCGACAACTCCATCGACGAGGCCCTCGCCGGCTACTGTGACGACATCACCGTCACGGTGCACGAGGACAACTCCATCAGCGTCTCTGACGACGGGCGCGGTATCCCTGTCGACACACACGCTGAGTACGACAAACCCGCCGTCGAGGTCATCATGACCGTCCTCCACGCCGGTGGGAAGTTCGACAACAAGTCCTACCAGGTCTCGGGCGGCCTCCACGGCGTCGGTGTGAGCGTCGTGAACGCGCTCTCCGAGCGTCTGGAGGTCGAGGTGACCCGTGACGGCGCGGTCTGGAGACAGGCCTTCGAACGGGGTGTCCCGCAGGGTGAACTCGAACGGGTCCGCGACATGGAGCCGGACGAGGAGAACGGGACGTCGATCCACTTCTGGCCCGACCAGGACATCTTCGAGCAGGACGACTACTCCTACACCACGCTCGCGAACCGCCTGCGCGAACTCGCGTTCCTCAACTCCGGCGTGAACATCTCGCTCGTCGACGAGCGCGACGGGAAGTCCGAAACGTTCCACTACGAGGGTGGTATCCGGGCCTTCGTCCGCTACCTGAACGAGACGAAGACGGCGCTCCACGACGACGTCATCTACTTCGAGGACGAGGAGCAGAACATCCAGGTCGAGGTGGCCATGCAGGCCACCGACGAACTCCAGGGCTCCATCCACGCCTTCGCCAACAACATCAACACGCGTGAGGGTGGCTCGCACCTCACCGGGTTCAAGACGGCCCTGACACGCGTCGTCAACGACTACGCGACCAACAACGGGCTGCTGAAGGACCTCGACGACACCCTCAAGGGCGACGACATCCGCGAGGGCCTCACCGCGGTCATCTCGGTGAAACACCCGGACCCGCAGTTCGAGGGCCAGACGAAGACGAAACTGGGGAACAGCGAGGTTCGTGGCATCGTCGAGAGCGCGATGCACGAGAACCTCGGCACCTACTTCGAGGAGAACCCGAACACGGCCACCGCCATCGTCTCGAAGGCGGTCGAGGCCGCGAAGGCCCGCAAGGCCGCGAAGAAGGCCGAGGAGCTCACCCGCCGGAAGTCGGCACTGGAGTCCACGAGCCTCCCCGGCAAGCTCGCGGACTGCCAGACCCGCGACCCCGACGAGGCCGAGCTGTTCATCGTGGAGGGTGACTCCGCAGGCGGGAGCGCGAAGCAGGCTCGCGCGCCCGCGTTCCAGGCGGTCCTGCCCATCCGCGGGAAGGTGCTGAACGTCGAGAAGCACCGCCTCGACCGCATCCTGGAGAACGAGCAGATCCGGAACCTCATCACCGCCATCGGCACCGGCATCGGTGACGAGTTCGACATCGAGGACGCCCGCTACAAGAAGATCATCATGGCGACCGACGCCGACGTCGACGGGGCGCACATCCGGACGCTCCTGTTGACGTTCCTCTACCGGCACATGCGCCCGCTGCTCGAGGCCGGCTACGTCTACGCGACGAAGCCGCCGCTCTACCGCATCCGCTACAACGGGAAGACGTACGACGTGATGAACGAGGCCGAGCGCGAGCAGGTCGTCGAGGAGAAGTGCAACGGGAATCCGACGCAGGTCCAGCGGTTCAAGGGCCTCGGCGAGATGAACCCCGAGCAGCTCTGGTCCACCACCATGGACCCCGACCGCCGCGTCCTCAAGCAGATCAACATCGAGGACGCAGCCGCAGCGGACAAGATGTTCTCCGTGCTGATGGGCGACGCCGTCGGCCCGCGAAAGGAGTTCATCAAGGAACACGCCCCCGAAGCCAACTGGGTCGACATATAGATGAGTTCAGAAGCCCCCGAATCCCCCGACGTTCCAGCAGACCGCATCGAACACGTCCGCATCGAGGACGAGATGGAGCAGAGCTACATCGACTACGCGATGTCCGTCATCGTCGGGCGTGCCCTGCCCGACGTTCGTGACGGCCTCAAGCCCGTCCACCGTCGCATCCTCTACGCGATGCACGACATGGGCGTCACGAGTCGGTCGAGCCACCGCAAGAGTTCGTCCATCGTCGGCGAGACGATGGGTGACTACCACCCCCACGGCGACCAGGCCATCTACGACACCCTCGTGGGCATGGCCCAGGACTTCTCCATGCGCTACCCGCTGGTCGACGGCCAGGGGAACTTCGGCAGCATGGACGGCGACCCGGCCGCAGCCATGCGGTACACGGAGGCCCGGATGGCATCCATCGCCGAGACGCTCATGGAGGACATCGAGAAGGACACGGTCGACTTCTCCTCGAACTACGACGACCGCCTCGAGGAGCCCGACGTACTCCCGGCATCCTTCCCGAACCTCCTCGTCAACGGCAGCACGGGTATCGCGGTCGGGATGTCCACCAACATCCCGCCGCACAACCTCGGCGAGATAATCGACGCGACCATCGAGGTCATCGACAACCCCGGAGTCGACGTGAACGACCTGATGGAGCACGTCAAGGGCCCGGACTTCCCGACCGGCGCGAACATCGTCGGCCGCAACGCCGTCCGCAAGGCGTACGCGACCGGCCGCGGCCGCATCCGCATCCGCGCCGAGTTCGAGGTCGAGGACTGGAAGAAGGACCGGAAACGCATCGTCATCACCGAACTGCCCTACCAGGAGAACAAGGCCCGACTCGTCGAGCGCATCGCCGACAACGTCAACGAGGGCAAGATAGAGGGCATCTCGGACCTGCGCGACGAGTCCGACCGTGACGGCGTCCGCGTCGCCATCGACCTCAAGCGCGGTGCGAACGTCGAGGTCGTCAAGAACCAGCTCATCGAGCACCACCTCGAGAAGACGTTCGGTGTCATCAACCTCGCGCTCGTCGACGGCCAGCCGAAGGTGCTCTCGCTGAAGGAGACACTCGAGCACTACATCGACCACCGCAAGGAGGTCGTCCGCCGGCGCTCGCAGTACGACCTCCAGCAGGCCGAGGACCGCGCGCACATCCTCGAAGGCCGCCTGAAGGCGCTCGACCACATCGACGACGTGGTCGAACTCATCCGGAACTCCGACGACCGCGACGCCGCGAAGATCGGCCTCGAGGAGACGTACGAACTCTCCGAGGCCCAGTCCGAGCACATCGTCCGGATGCAACTCGGCTCGCTCACCAGCATGGAGCGCGCCGAGATCGAGGACGAGTACGAGCAGGTCCAGGAGACCATCGAGTACCTCGAATCCGTCCTCGCCAGCGAGGAGAAGCTCCTCAACGTCATCAAGACGGAACTCCGGCAGGTCAAAGACAAGTACGACGATGACCGCCGCACCTCCTTCGTCGCGGACACCGGCGAGGTCACCCACGAAGACCTCATCCCGGAGGAGGACGTGCTCGTCGTCTTCACCGAGGACGACTACGTCAAGCGCATGCCCGTCGACGCGTTCGACGCCCAGCACCGCGGTGGCAAGGGCATCATCGGCGGCGACATCAAGGAGGGCGACCGGGTGTCGAAGGTGTTCCGCGCGAGCACCCACGACTACTTGCTTTGCTTTACCAACCACGGGCAGGTGTACCAGCTCAAGGGCTACCAGATTCCCGAGATGTCCCGCACTGCCCGCGGGAAGTCGGCCGTGAACATCATCGACCTCGACGACGGCGAGGAGATAACCGCCGTCGTCAACACGGACGACTTCGAGGAGGACGAGGCCATCACGATGGCCACCCGGAACGGCTACGTCAAGCGGACGAAGACCGAGGACTTCCAGAACATCCTCTCGACCGGCATCATCGCCGCGAAGCTCGACGACGGCGACGAGCTCGTCGACGTCGAGGTCACCGACGGCACGAAGGACCTCGTCATCGGCACCGAGCAGGGGATGACCATCCGGTTCGACGAGGACGAAGTCCGGACGATGGGGCGCAACACCCGCGGTGTCCGCGGCATCAAGCTCGACGAGGACGACCACATCGCCGGGCTCGTCGCCACCGACGAGGCCGACGAGCGCGCACTCCTGACCGTCACGAAGAACGGCTACGGGAAGCGCACGCTCCTGTCGAACTACCGCCGCCAGTCCCGCTACGGGAAGGGCCTCATCGACATCAAGACGAACGAGCGCAACGGGACCGTCACGTCGGTGAAGGCCGTCAGCGATGACGACCACGCGGTCGTCATGTCCGAACAGGGCCAGATCATGCGGACCCGCGTCTCGGACATCTCGCTCCAGGGCCGCAACACCATGGGCGTGACCGTGATGGACGTCGCTGCGGACGACGCGGTCGCGACCGTCGAGGTCGTCCCGACCGTTCCGGATGAACCGGACGAGGTCGAGGAGGCCGAAGAGGCAGCCGCCGAGTAAGCTCTCACCGACTCCATCCTTCCGTTCTCCATACTCGAATAGTCGCTCATTAGCTATGGGTCTCGCGTACATCCCTGTGGGTACTCGACCATCACGTCGACGACCACCAATGCCGACACTCAGCCCCACAGCCCTGACGATTCGAGAGAAACGCGAACACGCGTGTGCACTGTTCGAGAGTCGCTGGCAGACGGGCCAGTTCGACCCGGAGCTCGTAACGGCAGACTACCAGGCCTGCGGACTCACCACGGACCCGGCCGATGCCGCCGGTGAGGCCGCCGCGGTCGCGACCGTCCACGAGGCGTTCCCGGACCTCCGGACGACGGTCCGTGCGGTGGTCTGCGAGGGTGACTTCGTGGCCGTCCACTTCGGGGTGACTGGGACACACGAGGGCTCCATCGCAGGCGTTCCTCCGACGGGCGACGAGCTCCGGACCGGGGGGATGGTTCTCTACGCCTTCGAGGACGGGCTCATAGCCGAGTCGCGGACGTTCCTCGACGTGCCGAGCGTACTCGACGGACTGGGCGATACGAGGGTATAGGACGAGGTAGCCCGTCCCGGGTCACCGAGAAACGACGTCTCCGGGGCGTTCAGATGATGCGCTTGCCGAGCCCGCTGGCTGCCAGCTCGGTCGCCAGCTTCGCGGTCTGGTTCTGTTCGTCGAGCACCGGGTTCACCTCGACGAGCTCCATCGACCGGAGCACGTCGTGGTTGCGGTCGTATTCAGCCACGCGTTCGAGCGCGTAGTGGGCCTCGCGGTAGGTGACGCCGCCGTGGACGGGCGTCCCGACGCCGGGGGCCTCGTTGGGGTCGAGCCAGTCCAGGTCGAGGCTGACGTGGATGCCGTCGACACCCGCGGTCGCGACCTCCAGCGCCTCGTCGACGACCTCGGCGATGCCGTGTTCGTCGATGTCGGACATGGTGAACACCGTGCCCTCGCTGTTTCGAATGGCCTCGGCCTCCTCGCTGTCGATGTCGCGCAGGCCGACCCACACCGTGTTCTCCTCGCTGAGGTTCGGCGAGTTCGCCCACTCGACACCCTCGAAGTCGCGGTAGCCGAGTGCCGCCGCGAGGGGCATCCCGTGGATGTTCCCACTCGGCGAGGTCTCGGGCGTGTTGTAGTCACCGTGGGCGTCGAACCAGATGGTGCCGATCTCCGCGTCGCGGGAGGCACCCTTCAGCGACCCGATGGCGATGGAGTGGTCGCCACCGAGGGCGACCGGGACGTAGCCGTCGTCGATGGACTCGGCAACTCGGTCGGCGAGGCGGGTACAGACGTCCTCGACCTCGCGGACGAACTTCGCATCGCGGCCCTCCTCGTCCGGTTCCTCCGCCGCCGGATCGCGCGTCTCCGCGGTCGGCACGAGGAGGTCACCGGTGTCGACACAGTCGACGCCTGCCTTCTCGAGTTGCGCCGCCAGCCCGGCGTAGCGGATGGCCGAGGGCCCCATGTCGACGCCACGTCGGTTCGCTCCGTAGTCGGTCGGTGCACCGATGAGTCGGACCTTTCTGCTCATGGTGCCGGCTTGTCGCGGCGCACCTATCAACGAACCGGTTGGGACCGTGAGAGGACCGGGGGACAAGAGCGGTCGGCTGGGTGAAAAGAAAAATGGGCGCTGTAGTTTCCCGCACTTACAAGTCAGTATCCCGCGTTACTCAGTCACATGAGCACCGACGCCTCGACCAGTTACGACGGTCTGGGGAACCTCCCGCTCCGGTTCGTCGTCTGGGTCCTCGCCGCCATCCTCCTCGGCCGACTGTTCCAGAACAACTCGCTGTACGACCTCCGACAGCTCAGCGCCGAACAGGTCCTCGTCCGGCTGGGGTCGCTCGCGGTCCTCGGTGCGTTCGGCTACTGGCTCGGGGTCCTGGCACGGCCGGACATCGCCGCCATCGTCATCGTCGCCTCCGGGGGCTTCGTCGCGATGTGGATGCTCCCGTGGCTCATCATTCGTATCATGGTGTACGCCACCGACAACGAGGAGTACGCCGACGCGCGGAAGTGGGAAGCCATCACCGCGGGGCGAAAGTTCGACTGATTCGGTTCTTCAGTCCAGGTACGGCGCGCAGACCCGACGCATCCCTTCTTCGAAGCTGACCTGGGGCTCCCAGCCGGTCGCTTCGGTCATCTTCGTGTGGTCGGCCATCGTATGCTGGACGAACACGTCCTCGTCGATGGGGTTCTCGACGTGTTCCGGCTCGATGTCCTTCCCCATGATGTCACACAGCGTCTCGACGATCTCGTTCGCGGAGTACTGCTCGCCGGTGCCGAGGTTGTAGATGCCGGTCAGTTCGTGGTCCGCGGCCGCTTCGAGGCCGCGGACGATGTCGTCGACGTAGGTGAGGTCGCGGGTATGGGTGCCGTCACCGTAGATGACCGGCGGTTCGTCGTTCGCGAGCCAGTCGGCGAACTGGGCGACGATGTTGGCGAACTCGCCCTTGTGTTCCTCGGCACCGCCCTCGTAGCCCTGGTAGACGGAGAAGAAACGCATGCCCGCCATCGAGAGGTCGTGGTAGTTGTGGAAGTACTCGGCGTAGCGCTCGCGGGCGAGCTTGGAAGCCTCGTAGCCGGTGTTCGCGGCGACGTCCATGGACTCTGGCGACGGTTCGGTGCGGTTCCCGTAGATGGAGGAGGTCGAGGCGTAGACGACGGTGTCACAGCCGTCCTGGCGGCACTGCTCGACCGTGTTGGCGAAGCCTTCGACGTTGACACGAAGGCCGTTGAGGAGGTTCTCGCGGGAGTCCTCGTGCATTTTCAGCGAGGAGAGTGCCGCGAGATGGAAGAGGGCGTCGACGCCCTCGGTCGGGAGGTCGTCGTCGAGGACGCTCGCCTGAACGAACTCGACGCCGTCGTCGAGGTTCTCGGGCGTCCCGAGGTAACAGTCGTCGACGACCACCACGTCGTTCTCCTGTGCGAGATAGTTCGCGAGATTCGAACCGATAAAGCCTGCGCCACCTGTGACGAGGACGCGCTTGTCCTGCATGCGTCCGGGTCGTTCGGCGACGCTTGTATCACTATCGTTTACTGTCCTCACCCTGACGAACTGGACAGTCCGCCGAATCGGCCAGTATCCCACGCCTTTAAGGACGCTAATTACGAATGATTTTCCATGTCGTCAATCGAGCTGACCCCGAGCCAGAAAAACATCTTGCAGGCACTCATCAACCTCCATCGGAAAACCGAGGACGCCGTCAAGGGTGAGGACATCGCCAAGCGTGTCGACCGGAATCCGGGGACCATCCGCAACCAGATGCAGAGTCTGAAGGCCCTCCAGCTGGTCGAGGGTGTACCCGGCCCGAAGGGTGGGTACAAGCCGACCGCAGCCGCGTACGAAGCACTCGAGATACAGCAGATGGACGAGCCCGCGACCGTCCCGTTCTTCCACGAGGGCGAGGAGGTCGAGGACGCCATCGTCGAGGAGATCGACCTCTCGTCGGTCCACCACCCGGAACTCTGTCGTGCCGAGATTCACGTGCAGGGGTCAGTGCGTGACATCCACGAAGGGGACTCGGTCATCGTCGGTCCGACGCCGCTCTCGAAGCTCCGCATCGCCGGCACCGTCGACGGGAAGGACGACACCAACAATATCGTCATCCTTCGCATCGATGAGATGGAGGCACCGGCCGAAGAGCCGGCGCATTAGACTGCCAACAGTTCGCACACCCGCCGGGGTTTCAACACCTTTGTATCGGTCGGTTTCTGAGGTTGCCGTATGGCTACGAAGGTCGTCGTGCTCGGCGCGGGCTATGCCGGCGCAGGCACCATCAACGATTTACAGGAGAAGGTCGGCCCGAACGTCGAACTGACGTGGGTCGCCGACAAGGACTATCACCTCGTACTGCACGAGTCCCATCGCTGCATCCGGGACCCGAACGTGCAGGACAAGATCACCATCCCCGTCGGCGAGATCGCCGACCCCGGGACCGAGTTCATCAAGGGCGAAGTGACGAACGTCGACGTCGACGAACAGGTCGTCGAACTCGCCGACGACACCACCGTCGACTACGACTACGTCGTCGTCGCGATGGGCAGCCAGACCGCCTACTACGGCATCCCCGGGATGGCCGAGAACTCCCTCACGCTGAAGAACCTCGACGACGCCCTCGAGATCCACGAGCAGGTCAAAGAGGCTGCCGAGAACGCGACCCGTGACGACCGCGCGACCGTCGTCGTCGGCGGTGCCGGTCTCTCCGGCATCCAGTCCGCCGGTGAGATCGCGGAGTTCCGCGACAAGCACCGCGCCCCGATGGACATCTACCTCGTCGAAGCGCTCGAAGAGATCTTCCCGCCGGGCGACGCGGAGATCCAGGGCGCGCTCCGCAAGCGCCTCGAGGACGCCGACATCGAGATTCTCACGAACGACCCCATCACGGAAGCCGAGGAGGGTACCATCCACTTCGACGAGGGCGAGCCCCTCGACTACGACGTCTTCCTCTGGACCGGCGGTATCACCGGCCACGACTGCATGGACGAGGTCGACCTCGAGAACGAGCACAACCGCGTCAACGCGGACATGACCTTCCAGACCTCCGACGAGCACGTGTTCGCCATCGGCGACTCCGCCGTCATCGAGCAGCCCGGCGAGCGCCCGGCCCCGCCGACCGCCCAGGCCGCCTGGCAGGCTGCCGAAGTCGCCGCCGAGAACGTCGTCCGCGCCATCAACGGCCAGCGCCTCGAGTCCTGGACCCACAACGACAAAGGGACCGTCGTCTCCATCGGCGACAAGGCGGTCGCCCACGATGTCGACATGCTCCCCATCTCGACGTTCGGTGGGTTCCCGGCCGAGACGCTGAAGAAGCTCATCGCCGCCCGCTGGATCGCGACGGTCACCTCCTGGAATCGCGCCCGGAAGTCCTGGGACGCGCTGTAGACCCGACGCCGTCTTTCTCCCCGTCTTCACGCCTCGACCAGCCAGCCGTGGCGCTCGGCGGGCGGTCAGCCCCCGCCAGCCGTTCCCGGTTCGGTACTCGAACGGTCCAGTTCGACCGCGTTCACGACAGCGCCGAGCAACAGGACGACCCCACAGAAGTAGAGCCAGGTGACCAGCAGCAGGATACTCGCGATGAGGTTGCCATCCTCCCCGCTCAGGGAGGCGTAGACCTGGAAGAGCACCTGGAGCAGCGTCCACCCGACGGCCGCGACGAGCGTCCCGGGCAAGACGTCACGTGGCTCGGTCTCGACGTCCGGGAACAGGTAGTACATCGGGAAGAACGCGACGACGAGACCGACGACCAGTATCAGGGGCACCAGGGCCCAGAGGAACGGGACGAACGAGAAGAACGCGACCACGCTGGTCGCACCGACCATCGCGACGACCCCCAGCGTGAGGGTCACGAGCATCAACAGGCTCTTTTGCAGCTGGCCGACGAACGTCTCCCTCCCGGTCGTCTCGTAGACGGCCGAGAAGGCGGTGTCGATGCCGCGGAACACCTTGATGGCACCCCAGACGAGCGCGAGCACCCCGATGACGGACGCGCCGACGGTCGAGCCCGCCCCGGCGCTACGCTGTTGTTCTATCATCACCTCGATGACGCCGCCCACCGCCGGGGAGACGCTACTGGTGGTGACCTCGACGATCCGGTCCTGGAGTTCTGTCGCTCCGAACACGGAGACCGCGAGGAAGAAGAACAGGAGCAACGGGACGAGTGAGACGAACGCGCTGTAGGCGATGCTGCCGGCGAGGAAGGTCACGTTCTTCTCGCTGAAGACGTGCTTGACCAGTTTCGCCCGTTCGACGACCGGCTGGAGATCCATACGTCACATATGGCGTCCTGCGACCGTAATCGACCCCCCTGACGGTGGGGCCCAGCGTTGAAGTACCAGAACGGACCGAAACCCGTCGTGTCCTGAACGAAGCCGCGCGGGGAACACGGCGGGTGTGCGACGACCCTCCGCGCGAGAATAGTGAGGTTCGTCGCCTGTTCGCCAAACTCAGTCCAGCGAGAGCCCGGCGTGCCAGCGGTCGACACCAGCTTCTGCCTTCTTCTCGTCCATCTTCGCGAGCAGCTTCGTCGCGAGCGACGCACACTCCGAGGCACGGGACTCGCCCTCGGTCCGGAACTCACCGGTGATGCGGTTGGCGTACACCGAGCAGACCGCGCCGGCGCGCAGACCGTAGACGTTCGCGATGGTCATGATGGCGGCGGCCTCCATCTCGATGTTCTTCACGTTGGCCTCCTTGAGGTTCTCGACCAGCTCCTCCCCACCGGCAGCCTGGAAGTCCTCGAAGCCGGGTCGCCCCTGCCCGGCGTAGAAGGAGTCAGCAGACATCGTGATGCCGGTGTGGTAGTCGTAACCGAGGCGCTCGGCGGCGGCGATGAGTGCGCTCACGACCTCGAAATCGGCGGTCGCGGGGTAGTCCTCGCGGACGTACTCCTTGCTCGTCCCCTCCTGGCGGACGCCGCCGGTCGTGATGACGAGGTCGCCGACCTCCATGTCAGGCTGAATCGCGCCACAGGAGCCGACGCGGATGAACGTGTCCACGCCGACACGAGCGAGTTCCTCGACCGCGATGGCCGCAGATGGAGAGCCGATGCCGGTGGAGGTGACCGAGATGGGTGTCCCGTCGTAGGTCCCTGTCGCAGTCCGGTACTCGCGGTGGTAGGCGCGCTCCTCGTGGCCGTCCCAGAGCTCGGTTATCTTGTCGACTCGCTCGGGGTTGCCGGGCAGCAACACCGTGTCGGCCACGTCCTCGGGGCCGACCTCGATGTGATACTGCACGTCGGCGTTGGGGTCTTCGCTGTCGCCAGTCATGCAATCGCGTTACGCGGGCAAGAAAATAGGTCTGTCCACTCGGGTCGTTCACTCGCCGTCGCGGGCGACCATCTCGGCGGTGATAGTGTCCGGGAGGAGGGTGCCGAGTTCGTAGGCGGCGTAGCCGTCTTCCTCGTCGCAGAGCACGACGAAGTCGTCGTCACAGAACTCCGCGAGCGTCTGCCGACACATCCCACAGGGGGTGACGCCGTCGCGCTTGCCCGAGGTCACTGCGATCTTGACGAATTCGGTGTGGCCCTCTTTGATGGCCTGCGAGATGGCGACCTCCTCTGCGTGCAGGCTGTTCGAGTAGTTCGCGTTCTCGATGTTGCAGCCGGTGTAGACGGTGCCGTCGGCGGTCTCGATGGCCGCGCCAACGGTGTACTCCGAGTACGGCGCGTAGGCTCGGTCGAGCATCTCGCGAGCGGCGGCGATGAGGGCGTCGTCGTCCATAGAACCACGTACGACGACCGGTCCCAAGTACCCACCGAGACAGGTTGTTCACCGCGGTGATTCGTTCAGCAGGGTGAATATCGACTCTTCCGTCCGGGCCCCGTACTGTCGAGTATGTTCCGAACGGTCATGCTCGTGTTCGGCCTGCTGGAGTTCCTGTTCCCGAAGCGGTTCACGAACTTCTGGACGCGCCTGGCGTACACCACCCCCGAGGAGTTCGAAGTCAGGCCGTGGGTCGTCAAGGCTGCCCGCATCGAAGGGCTCGTGTTCGTCCTGCTGGCGCTCAAAGCGACGATGGCGCACCGGGCCAAAACGGCCACGGAAGAAGCGTAATCGGGCTCGCGAAGGTCAGTCCTCGTTCGAGTCGTAGTGTTCGCCAGCTGCCGCGGGCGTGCGGGTCTTGCCGACCAGCACGAGCACGACGACGACGACCACGTACGGAAGCATGAGGAAGATCTCCGTCGGGATGTCGATCTGGACCCCCTGCAGCCGGAGTTGAATCGCCTGCAGGCTGGAGAACAGGTACGACGCGCCGAACGCCCCGATGGGGTTGTAGTTCCCGAACAGGTAGGCGGCGATGGCGATGAAGCCACGGCCATCGACCATGGTCTGGCCAGCGCCGGAGAACTGCCCGATGTTCCCGACCGACAGCGCGGTGCCGCCGATACCGGCGAAGAACCCCGAGAGCAGGACTGCCGCGTAGCGGACGCGGTGGACGTTGACACCAACCGTGTCCAGTGCCTTCGGGTTCTCACCGCTGGCGCGGACCCAGTACCCGAAGCTCGTCCGGTTCATGACGTACCACGACCCGGGGACCGCGATGAGCATCATGAACACCATCGGACTCGCCTCGAAGAAGATGGGCCCGATGAACGGGATGTCCGAGAGCAACGGAATCGACCAGGTACCGACCGTCCCGACCTGCGGGGTCGAGGGACGGTTGTAGAACACCTTGGCGGCGAAGGGGGCGAGCCCGAGCGCCACCAGCCAGACCGCCAGACCGGCGATGATCTGGTCCGCCTCGAACTCGATGCAGATGATGCCGAACAGCAGCGCGAACAGCACGCTGGTGAGTACGCCGGCGAGGAACCCGACCCAGATGTTCGGGACGAGAACCTGGTAGCCGGGGTCGAGGTGGTAGATGGTGCCACCCATGTCGAGGTTGATGACCGGCGGGAGGCCGGTCGAGCCACCGGCACCGAGGCGCTCGGTGACGAGGACGCTCACGAACGCGGAGACGATGAGCAGTCCTTCGAGCCCGATGTTGATGACACCGCTCTTCTCGGCGTAGATACCGCCGACGGCGGTGAGCGCGATGGGCACCGCGAGCCGGAGCGACGACTCGATGGTGCTCTGGCTGACCGCCGTCGAGAATATCTTGCCCGCGGTCGACTGCGGTGCGACGATACCCCACAGGGCGAGGACGGCGAGCAGCGCGGCCGTCACGTAGGCGGCCAGCCGCCGGGTGCCGAGCTCCTCGACGGTCTCGCCGAGTGTCTCAGCCATCGTCCTCACCTCCGTCGGTCGCGACGGCAGCAGTGTCGTCCGTCGCCCCGAAGTCCGGGAACCGCTGGCCGATCATCCGGAAGAACTCCGGCATGGCGACGAACAGGATGATGAGTCCGGAGAGGACCGCCGTCAGTTCCGGCGGCACGTCCGTCTCGAAGTTGAGCGCGTTGCCTCCGCTCTTCAGGACGCCGAACAGCAGCGAGCTGAAGACGACGCCGACCGGGTTGTTCCCGGCGAGCACGGAGACCGTGATGCCGTCGAAGCCGAGCGACGGCACCGAACTCAGGAAGCGACCCGTCGAGGTGAGTACCCAGGCAGCACCGGCGATGCCACCGAGGGCACCGGAGAGCGCCATACTGGCGACCATCGTCCGTTCGGCATCGACGCCGCCGTAGGTCGCGGCTTCCGGCTGGAGGCCGCTCGTCCGGACGTCGAAGCCGAACGAGGTCCGCCAGAGCAGGACGTACACGCCGGCTGCAAGGGCGAGTGCGAAGAAGAACACCAGCATCGAGAAGGTCCCCTCGGTGAACCCGAACGGGAGGCTCGGGAAGAACGCGTTCTGGGGAACCGACCGCGTCTGCGTGATGCCTGCGCCGGGGTCCTGGAAGAACTCCTTCGTGAGCAGGGTCGCGAGGTACAGCGCGACGAAGTTCAGCATGATGGTCGTGATGACCTCGTTCGCCTCCGCGTACGCCTTCAGCGCGCCGGGAATCGCACCCCAGATACCGCCGAAGATCGCGCCAGTGAGGAGTCCGAGCGGGACGAGGACGACCGTCCCGGCGAGACCGCCGGGGACGACGTCGCCGGCTGCGATGAGGACCACCGCCGAGGCGAGCGCCCCGAAGATGAGCTGGCCCTGGGTCCCGATGTTGAACATGCCGGCGCGGAACGCGACGGCGACGGAGAGGCCGGTGAACAGCAACAGCGTGGCTCGCTGGAGGAGGACCTCCATCGAGAAGTTCGTCGCCGACCAGCCCGGCTCCCACGGGAAGCCACCGATGGCTCCGATGAACAGCTTCCCGTAGACGTTGATGGGGTCGTAACACGCGGTCGCGCCGAACAGCGAGATGCTCCCGTCGAACAGGAGTATCTCGAACGCACCGGGGAGCGGAATCGCGAGGTGGAACTGGGTGGCCTGCTGGCACGACGCCGCCAGGCCCGAGAAGAACACGAGGAAGCCGCCGACCACGATGGAGAGCACCAGCGCGGCGGCGCTGATGAACAGTCGTTCCGCACCGGAGATGGCGGCGAACCGGTCGAGAACGTCGCGGATGCGAGTCATCGTCCCTCCTCGGCCCGGACCGTCTCCAGTCCCTCTGGCTGTTCGCCGGCCATCAAGAGGCCGATGTCTTCTTCTGTCGCTTCGTCCGGGTCGACGACGTCCATGATCTCTCCTTCGTACATCACACCGAGTCTGTCGGATAGCTGGCGGACCTCGTCGAGCTTCGACGAGACCAGCAGGATAGCGCGCCCCTGTTTGCGGAGTTCGAGGATCTGCTCGTGGATGAACTCCGTCGAGCCGATGTCGACACCCCGCGTCGGGTGCGTGGCGACGACGACCCGCGGGTCGCGGGCGAACTCGCGGCCGACGATGAACTTCTGCTGGTTCCCGCCGGAGAGCGAGTGTGCTTCGGCGTCCGGGTTCGGGGGACGGACGTCGTACTTCTCGATGATGTCTTCCGCGTGGTTGCGAACCCTCTCCCAGTCGATGCGGCCGTTCTCGGCGTAGGGCGCGCTGTGTTGGCTCCCGAGCAGGCCGTTCTCGACGAGGTCGAAGTCCATCACCAGCCCGCGCTCGTGGCGGTCTTCGGGGATGTAGGCCATCCCGTCGTCGATGCGCTCACGGCGGGTCTTGTCGGTGATGTCCTCGCCTTCGACGTGGATGCGTCCTTCCGAGGGGAGTCGCAGGCCGGTGACGGCCTCGACGAGTTCTGCCTGGCCGTTGCCGTCGACGCCCGCGATGCCGAATATCTCGCCCTCGCGGACCTGGAAGGAGACGTCGTTGACGACGTCGATGTTCTCGTCGTCCGTGACGGTGAGCGTCTCGACCTCGAGTCCGGTCGCCCCGGGCTCCTGGTCGGGTGCGTCCACTTCGAGGAGCACCTCTCTGCCCACCATCTTCTCGGCGAGTTCCTCCCGCGTCACGCCGTCGGCGGACATCGTCGCGATGGTCTTGCCGTCCCGGAGGACGGTGATGTCGTCGGCCGAGTGCATCGCCTCGCCGAGTTTGTGCGTGATGAAGATGACCGTCTTGCCCTGGTCGGTCAGTTCGTCGATGACGGCGAACAGGTCCTCGACCTCCTGGGGCGTCAGCACGGCCGTCGGCTCGTCGAGGATGAGCGTGTCTGCGCCGCGGTACAGCGCCTTCAGGATCTCGACGCGCTGTTGCACGCCGACGCTGACGTCCTCGACGGTCGCGGTGGGATCCACGTCGAAACCGTACCGCTGGCTGAGCTCGCGGACCTCCTGTCTCGCCCGGTCCTTGTCGACGACGAGGTCGAAGTACTTCCGGGGCTCGTTCCCGAGGACGATGTTCTCGGTTATCGTCATCGGGTCGACCAGCATGAAGTGCTGGTGGATCATCCCGATACCGGCGTCGATGGCATCACGCGGTGAGTCGAACGCTCGTTTCTCACCGTCGACGTAGATGTCACCCTCGTTCGGCTCTAGCAGGCCATAGAGGACGTTCATCAGCGTCGTCTTCCCGGCCCCGTTCTCGCCGAGCAGGGCGTGCACGCTGCCCTTCTCGACGGTGAGGTTGACGTTGTCGTTGGCGATAACGCCCGGGAACCGCTTCGTGATACCTTCGAGGCGAATAGCGTCAGTCATCTCTTATCCCCCCCGTCGTGGCCCATTGTGGCACCACCTATCTACGGTGTTTGTGGGACCGAGATGTCTCCGTTGATGATGTCCTCGCGGGACTGGGAGATCTTGTCCTTGATGGACTGCGGGATCTCGGAGCCGAGGGTCTGGCCGTAGACGCACTCGACACCGTTGCGCTCGAGACCGAGCGTGATGACGCTGCCACCCTGGAACTCGCCATTGACCTCGGACTCGATGGCCTCGAAGACGGCCGTGTTCACGCGCTTGACCATGCTCGCGAGGATGTACTCCTTGAAGTCGGGGTCACTGCGCGACTGGTCGGCGTCGACGCCGATGGCGAACTTGCCCTTCTCCTTTGCGGCCTGGAACACGCCGAGACCGGTCGCACCGGAGGCGTGGTAGACGATGTCCGCACCGGCGTCGTACATCGAGGCGGCGGCTTCCTTCCCGGCCGTCGGGTCGTTGAACGAGCCGATGTAGGAGCTCTGGACCTCGATGTCGCTGTTGGCGTACTTCGCACCGGCCTCGAAGCCGGCCTGGAACTTCTCGATGAGTGGGGCCTTCACGCCACCGACGAAGCCGAGCGTCGTGGAGTCACCGCTGGTCTCCGCCTGGGCGGTGGAGAACGACTGCGACGTGAGGAGGCCTGCCAGGTGCCCGACCTGGAACGAGCCTTCGTGCTCCTTGAACACGTAGTTCGCGACGTTCTCCGCCTCGACGACGGAGTCGACCAGCATGAAGTGCTGGTCGGAGTAGCGACTCGCGTTCTCCTTGAGCGCGTCCGTCTGGGCGAACCCGATACAGCTGATCAGGTCGTAGTTCGGGTCGGTCTCCTGGGCGAACTGGCGCTGGGCCGGCTTGAAGTCGGAGTTCGTCTCCGGCTGGGCCTCGTCGAAGGCGATGCCGAGTTCCTCTTTGGCCTGGATTGCGCCGAGCTGTGCCATGTCGTTGAACGACTTGTCGCCGAGGCCACCCGTCGCGTACACCATCCCGACGTTTGCCGCGACCTCGCCGGTTGAGGTGGACTGCTCCTCGGTTTGCGTGTCGGTCTCGCCACCGGAGGCGTCCGTGGACTCTTCGGTCGGTGTACTCGTCGAGCCAGAATCGTCAGTGCTGCTGATACATCCCGCAAGTGCGATGGTGCCTGCCACACCTGCACTCTTCAAAAACGTTCGTCTGTCACCCTTCATATGTCGTTGTACCATGAACGACCGTGATTTAAACCCGTCGGACCGCCCCCGGGCACACACACTCACGCACGAAATATTTAGATTTTATTAGTATGGAATAATACTGGTGGTACGGAATTTCGGTGAGAAATATATACAGTGGGATGCCATGACCTTGCAAGGGGACGAATCACATACGTCGGGCACGCTATTCGTTAAGGAAAACGACAATAGTCTGGTGTTCCGGTCAGTTATTCGTCCGATTACTGGACATCGGTGACGGCTGCTTCGACGGTGTCGACCGCGGTCTCGACCAGCGCGTCGACGTCCTCGCTCTCGGCGTACACCCGGACG
Organism: Haloarchaeobius pelagicus; assembly: GCF_051207375.1. Lineage (NCBI taxonomy): Archaea > Methanobacteriati > Methanobacteriota > Halobacteria > Halobacteriales > Halorubellaceae > Haloarchaeobius > Haloarchaeobius pelagicus. The sequence goes on from NZ_JBPJZD010000001.1 coordinate 2,026,897, forward strand.
TACGGTTCGGTTCCACTGGGGCGAACGAGCACCCACGACCCGTCGGGACGGTCGATACGGACGCCATAGTCGGTGTCGACGTCACCCTCGGGGAACGTCTCGGGAAGCGTGGTCGCCAGTCGCTCCATCGTCCCGGCCTTGGCGTCGTCGGGACAGTCGACGCTGACCTTCCGGTACGGTCGCTCCGTGATGGGGGAACGAAGGGCGTCGAGCCCGTCGTGTTCGGCGACGAGCCGGGAGATGACCGCAGCGCTGACCACGCCGTCTATCCAGCCGCCGAAGGCGGTGTGGATGTGCTTCCACGGTTCGGCGGCGAAGACGACGCTCGTCTCCTCGGTGCCAGCCTCGAGTTCGCGTGCGATGCCTTCGTGCAGCGCCCCGAGTCTGACCCGCTCGACGCGCCCGCCGGCCGCCTCGACCTGTTCGTCGATGCGGGCCGAGGCGTTGGGGGTCGTCACCACGACCGGGTCATCGGCGTCCGATTTCCGGGTGTAGTGCCCGGCGAGCATCGCGAGGACGGTGTCCTCGTGGACGATCTCGCCGTCGGGCGTCGCGATGACGATGCGGTCGGCGTCGCCGTCGTGGGCGATGCCGAGGTCGAAGTCACCGTCTTCGAGGAAGGCGACGAGGTCGGTCAGCGTCTCGGGCGTCGGCTTCGACTCTCGTGCCGGGAAGTGCCCGTCGACGTTCGCGTTGAGCGCGACGACTTCAGCTCCGAGCCGTTCGAGTACCTGGGGCGTCGCGAGACTCGCCATCCCGGTCCCGCAGTCCACGACGATGCGTCGCCCTGCCAGGGGGTCCGCCCTGCGACCGCCGAGGTCACCGGCGTACTCGGTGACTGCTGCCTGGTACTCGTCGAGAACGGCCTCGCGGTGACCGTCACCCCACTCGTCCCACGCGACGGCCGGTGTCTCGCCCTCGACACGGTTCTCGAGTCGTGTCTCGGCATCCCGGTCGTACTCGACGCCATCGGCGAACATCTTGATGCCGTTGTCCGCAGGTGGGTTGTGGCTGGCGGTTATCATGACGCCCCGTCGTCCCTGTGAGGCGAACGCCAGTGCTGGGGTCGGGAGCTGACCGACACGGGCAACGGTCGCACCCGAACTCTCCAGTCCGGCCTCCATCGCGGCGGCGAGCGCCGGTCCCGTCTCACGACCATCTCGGCCGACCACGAACGTCTCGCCGTCGAGTCCGGCCGCGCGACCGACCGCCAGCGCCAGTTCCGGTGTCACGACATCGGCGACTGGCCCACGAATACCTGCAGTCCCGAACAGTGTCATGGCGGTGGATTCTGTGGGGCGATACGTATGTGTTGGCATCCGAGACGAGAGACAACCCTGCATTTAAGCACGAGTACGTCGAACCTCGGGGCGATGCCTCGGCTAGCGCCAGTGTCGCAGGGGGACAGAGGAGCATGTACGACGTGAGCGACACGCTTCCGGTGGCGGAGCTTCGACCCGGGACGAACGTGCTCGTCACCGGACCAGCGATGTCCGGGAAGTACGACCTCCTCTGTGGCCTGCTGGCGGACGGCCTTCGTGCTGGTGACGCCGCACTCGTGGTCACGACACAGAACGACGCCGGGACGGTCCGCGGCCAGATCGGGATGGCAGACGCCGACACGCCGCCGCTCGGTATCGTCGACTGCGTCTCCAAAGAGCGCGGTGTCGAACCCGCCGAACACGACCTGAACCGGTTCGTCTCCTCGCCCGGCGAGTTCACCGGCATCGGGATGTCCTCCTCGCGACTGCTCGAGGACTTCGCACGACAGGACCAGCAGACCCGTGTCGCACTGGACTCGGTCTCACAGCTCCTGATGTACGCCGACGTGAAGACGGTGTTCCGCTTCCTCCACATCCTCACCGGCCGCATCAGCGCCGCGGGTGCCATCGGCTTCGCCACGCTCGACGCCAACGCACACGACGAACAGACCGTCAACACGGTCCGGCAGCTGTTCGACGGGATGGTAGAGACACGGACCGGCTCCGAGGGAAGAGAACTCCGTATCGTCGGCTTCGGGTCGGAGCCGACGGAGTGGACCGGCTTCTAGAGTTCGACGCCGCTCGGAATCAGGCTCTGACTCCGCAGCAGGCCGCCGTCCTCGTTGTAGACGAGGAAGGTGCTCTTGTCGTACGTGACGAAGGACTCGCCTTCGAGCGACACGTTCACCGTGTACTCGCCCTCCGTCTCGGCCGACTCGCCGTAGCGTCGGGCCGCCCTGATGAACCGCAGCACGTCATCTGCGTCCTCGTTGAGCTCGAGGATGAAGTCACCCGTCACCCGGTTCGTGACGCTCACGACGCCGCGAGCCTGGTCGTCCTCGTCGAGTGCCGTCTGGAGACGGAACGCCACGTCGGTCTCCTCGGCGTCGAGCGGTTCACCGTCGATTCCTGTGAGGCGCTCCTGGAGCGTCGATACGGGACCCTCGAACTCGATGGTTACCGTCGGCTTCTCGGGGGTGCCGTCGTCGTCTTCGACCCAGTCGACGTTGCCAACCTGCAGCGTGAAGTAATCGCGCCTCATTCCTCGGAGGCGGCTTAGCACTCACGAGGTAAGAACGTAACGCCCAGACAGGCGCATGCGTAGGAGAGGCCGGAGGCGGTCGACGCGCTTCGACAGGTTTTATCCCCGTCGGGGAGGGCCTCGAAGTATGGTCTGGATCAACTCGGAGTACACCGAGGAATTCGCCGTCCTGACGGCGTGGCTCTCGATGTTGCTCCCGTGGTCGGTCGCCTACGGCCGTGCGTCGCTGGTCGGTGACGCCGCCAAGGAGACCACCGTCGTCATCCTGCGGTTCCCGTTCTTCGGTATCAGATACGTCCTCGGCTCCGGTTTCATCGACGGCACGACGCTGAAGACGCCGCTCGGGTTCTACAACGAGACCGCCGGGACGATTCCCGAACAGGCAGCCGCCCACTTCGGCTGGACGCTGGCGGTCGGCATCGTCGTCCTGTTGCTCGTCGTGAGCCTGCTGATGTACCTGGAAGTCGACGAGGTCATCGACAGACTGCCCGGCCGGGGTGTCTACGCGGTCGGCGCGCTCATGCTCGCTCTCGCCAGCGTCTACCTCTGGGCGGCCCTTCGGCTCAACGCCTCGCAGAACACGAAGATACTCGGTATCCAGCAGTTCGTCCCCATCGGCCTCGTCGGGACGTTCCTCCTGCTCGTCTTCGCTGTCCTCAACCTGTTTGCACAGCGAACATAGGCCTTCTCCCGACCGAATTGGCCGCCTGATTTAAGTGACGGCCTCGCTTACGTGGCTGACAACGTACGGTCGTCCCCCCGTCGGCGGTCGCTCCCTCGTCGCCGGTCGGCCGGCAATCATGCCACACGAAGAACATAACCGGTCGAATACGCGGTCTCGTGGCGTGAGCGACCGCTCCGCGAGCCTCGCGGCGGCCTCCAACGCGACCTCGCTCACCGACCGCATCAAGCGGACGCTCCAGATGCTCAGGGGGACGACCATCTCCCGGGAACCGTACTTCCCCGACAAGCACGGCCCGCTCGTCACCTTCGACGGGCTGGACGACTACGTCGAGGAAGACCGGTACTGGGTGAACGCGCCCTACGCCTTCATCTCCATCAACCACGACCCGGACGCCAACGAACACCTCTACCACGTCGTCGAACCGGAACTGGACGACTACGAACACGCCCTGCTGGAGACCCTGTTCGAGGACATCCGCGACCCGCTGGTGTACCGGCGGGACCTCGACGACATGGACAACGAGGAGGTACTCGACGACGCCCTGCTCGAACACCTCGAGCGCTACGGTGCCGACGTGGACATGCTGACCTACCACAAGCTCCTGTACTACCTCTGGCGGGCGTTCCGGGGCTACGGCAAGCTCGACCCGGTGATGCACGACCCCCACGTCGAGGACATCTCGTGTGACGGGTACGACCTCCCGCTGTTCGTCTACCACGACGACTACACCGACATCGAGACGAACGTCTCGTTCGGCTCGGAGGAACTCGACAACTTCGTCGTCCGCCTCGCCCAGCACTCCGGCCGGCACATCTCCATCGGTGACCCGATGGTCGAGACCACGCTCCCTGATGGCTCTCGCGCCGAACTCGCACTCGGCGAGGAAGTCACCCCGCGTGGCTCGGCGTTCACCATCCGGAAGTACGCCGAAGAGCCGTTCACACCCATCGACCTGCTGGACTACGGGACGTTCAACATCGACCAGATGGCGTTCCTCTGGCTCGCCATCGAGAACAACAAGTCGCTCATCTTCGCCGGCGGGACGGCATCGGGGAAGACCACCTCGATGAACGCCATCTCGATGTTCATCCCGCCGCGGTCGAAGGTGCTGACCATCGAGGACACCCGCGAACTCACGCTGTACCACGACAACTGGCTCTCCTCGGTGACCCGGGAACGCCTCCACGAGGGGACCGACGTGACGATGTACGATCTCCTGCGCTCGGCACTGCGCCACCGCCCGGAGTACATCATCGTCGGTGAGGTCCGTGGTGAGGAGGCCATCACGCTGTTCCAGGCGATGAACACCGGCCACACCACCTACTCGACGATGCACGCCGACTCCGTCCGGACGGTCATCAACCGTCTGGAGAACGAACCCATCAACGTCCCGCGGTCGATGGTCCAGAGCCTCGACGTGCTCTGCGTGCAGACGCTGACCCGTCTCGACGGCGAGCGCGTCCGCCGGAACAAGACCATCGCCGAGATAGAGGGCATCGACCAGCGGACCGGCGAACTCGACTACTCGACCGCGTTCACCTGGAACGCCACCGACGACACGTTCACCTCCTCGGGCTCGGAGATACTCGACGATATACGCGACGAACGCGGCTGGAGCCAGCAAGAGATGCTGACCGAACTCCGGAACCGCCGACGGTTCCTGGAGTACCTCTGGGAGAAAGAGATCACGGACTACCGCCGGTTCACGGCGATGATAAACGAGTACTACGCCGACGCCGACCGCGCGATGGCCCAGATCGAGCAGAGCGACGAGGACATCGAGATGACGACCCCCGAGGCCGAGACCGACTGAGATGTCCTGGGCGAATTACGTCCCGCTGGTCATCGCCCTCGTCATCGCGCTACCAGTGGTACTCTCGCCCGTCAGCCTGCACGCCGACCGTATCGTCACCCGGTTCTCGCTGGTCATCTTCGGGAAGTACATCAGCCAGCGCGGGCGCAAGCGGACCCGGCGAAAACAGCTCCTCCGGGCCGCACACATCCCGACGACGTATCGAACCTACGCCTCGAAGACCGCCCTCTACACCGGCGTCGCGGCACTCGTCGGCTCCATCCTCGGGATGTACTTCATCTGGCTCGGACTCATCATCCTCGCAATCGACGAGGAGACCATCCGGTCGGTGTTCCCTTCGGACCTGCACTTCCTGACCAACTTCGTCGGCCTGCCGTCCATCTCGGTGTTCGAGCTGTTCGCGCTCATGGCGGTCACCAGCCTCACCCTCGGGGTGTCCTTCGCTGGGATGACGTACTGGTACCGCTGGTGGTACCCGGACTACCGCGGGGACGAACGCGAGCGCCGAATCGACGCGTCCCTGCCGCGGACCATCGCGTTCATCTACGCGCTCTCCCGGTCGGGCATGGAGTTCCCCAAGGTGATGCGCATCCTCGCGGAGCACCAGCACATCTACGGCGAGTCCGCCGAGGAGATTCACGTCGCCGTCAGGAACATGGACATGTTCGGCCAGGACATGATCACCGCCATCCACACGATGGCGCGGCGGTCACCGAGTTCGCAGTTCAAGGAGTTCGCGGAGAACCTGGCCAGCGTGTTGCAGTCCGGGCGCTCGCTCTCGGAGTTCCTCCACCAGCAGTACCGCGACTTCCAGGAGGAGGCCGAGGCCCAGCAGGAGAAACTGCTCGACCTGCTCGCGACGCTGGCGGAGGCGTACGTCACCGTCCTCGTCGCCGGACCGCTCTTTCTCATCACCATCCTGGTCGTCCTCGGCATCGCGGTCGGTGACACGCTGGACCCGCTTCGCGTGTTCGTCTACGTCATCCTCCCCTGTGCGAACTTCATCTTCATCCTCTACCTGCTCTCGGCGACGGATACCATCGCCACCAGCCGCGGGTACGAGGACGTCGAGGCACCGGTGGACGGGCTCGCCGGGGTCCGCCGAATCGACTCGGCCCAGACCGACGGTGGCCACGATGCCGACGGGAACGTCGCCCGGTTGGAAACGTATCGGCAGTTACGGTCCCTGCGGTCCATCCTCGGGAACCCGCTTCGGACGGTCGTCGAGAAACCCCTCTCGTTGCTCTGGGTGACGGTTCCCCTCGCCGCACTCATCGTACTCGTTCGCCTGCCGGGCGTCGTCGATGCCGGCGGGCTGAACATCCGGGAGTTCGACGATCTCCTCATCCAGGCGGCCCTGTTCGTCATCGGCACGTTCGCCATCGCGTTCGAGGTGCATCGCCGCCGGGCGGAGGCCATCGAGGCCGCCGTCCCCGACCTGCTCGACCGGCTCGCCAGCGTCAACGAGGCCGGGATGACCGTCGTGGAGTCCATCGGCCGCGTGCGCCGGTCCGAGCTCGGCGCACTCGACAGTGAGATGGACCGCGTCTGGGCAGACATCAGGTGGGGGGCAGACATCGAGACCGCCCTGAAGCGCTTCGAGGCACGGATGCGAACCAAGATCATCTCGCGGGTCGTCGCCATCACGACGAAGGCGATGAACGCCAGCGGGGACCTCGCGACGGTCCTGCGCATCGCGGCGAAGCAGGCGAAGGCCGACCGCCGGCTCAAGCGCGCCCGCCGCCAGGAGATGGTGACCTACATGGTCGTCGTCTACCTCGCGTTCTTCGTCTTCCTGTTCATCGTGGTGGTCCTCTCCACCGTCCTCATCCCGAGCCTCCCGGACGGGGGGACCGGCGCGGCGCTCAACGCGACCGGCGGTGGCGGTGCGCCGGGGACCGGTCCACAGAACGTGCCGGCCGTCGGCGGGGTCGGACAGACCGGCAGCATCGACAAGGACGAGTACATCCTCGTGTTCTTCCACACGACCATCATCCAGGGGCTGCTCTCCGGGCTGGTCGCCGGGCAACTCTCCTCCGGTGACATCCGGACCGGCGCGAAGCACGCCGCCATCCTCATCGCGCTGGCGTACGCGACGTTCATCGTCCTCATCCCCGGTCCCTGAGACTCACGTCGCGACGCGGAATCCAATTCCTTACTTCGGTCCGCCCCGACCGGTCGTCCATGGACCGCTCCCCGTCGACCACCCGCGAGACCTACGACCGTATCGCGGCCCACTTCGCGAAGACCCGGGAGTACGCCTGGCCGGAGGTCGAATCCTTCGTCGAGGACGCGCCGACCGGCGGCCGGGGGCTCGACCTCGGCTGTGGCAACTGCCGGCACGCCGAACTGCTCGCCGCCCACTGCGACAGCGTCGTCGGCCTCGACCTCTCCCGTGGGCTACTGGAGACCGGCCGCGAGCGCGCGACTGACCACGGGTTCGCGGTCGACCTCGTCCAGGGTGATGCGTCCTCGCTCCCGCTCCGGGACGCCTCGGTCGACCTCGCGGTGTACGTCGCGACCCTGCACCACCTGCCGACCCGCGAGGCCCGTCGCGCGAGCCTGGACGAACTCGCCCGGGTCCTCTCACCTGACGGCCTCGCGCTCGTCTCGGCGTGGTCGACCGCACACGACAGCTTCGACCGCGACGACCCGTTCGACACCGAGGTCGACTGGACGCTCCCCGGCGGCGTCACCGTGCCCCGGTTCTACCACATCTACTCGCCCGCGGAGTTCGACGCCGACCTCGCCGCCAGCGACCTGCGTATCCATGCCAGCGAGGTCTCCTCCGGCAACTGCTACGCGACCGTAGCCGGTCCGAAACAGTAAAGACCATAAGGCGTCACCGAGAACCGACAGGTGCGCACACCCGTTGGTGTGGGACTCGCGTGCCGCGGTGGGCCCTCGCGCACGGCTCGCCGTGGCGACCGCAGCGACGCGCCCTGCGTCGCAGGTTCGTGCCCCGCGCACGAGCCGCTGCGGGTATTTCGGCAACGAACCCTACGACAGGTAGTGGCGTCCCCGTCGATGCAATTCCGAAGTGTTTTGTGTCCCTCGGGGCGAACCAGTGAATGCAATCGCAGCACGCGGCTGTGATAGACCGCGCACCGGTGGTCTAATGGCAAGACTTTGGCCTTCCAAGCCAACGATCCGGGTTCAATTCCCGGCCGGTGCATCCCTTCGGTCGCCCCGCCCGACGTTCACCTCGCAGTGCTCGGTGAACTCCCGCCCGATGCATCCCGTTGGTCCCTCGCTCGATTTTCCCTTCCTGATTCTGTCACAGTCGAGCAGTTCTCTGATACCTCTGCCCGGGGGACGTTCCATGCTATCATGGAACATGCTCTCACCCCCTGGGACCGTTACCTTCCACATGGGGGACTCGTCCAGAGCGGTCTCGAAGCGGAATCTTCTCGCAGGCGTCGGTCTCGGCCTTCTTGGTGGCCTCACCGGATACGGCACCACCATCGGACGGGCGATGGAGGCTCCGGAAGCGATGCGACGGCAAACGGATGCTGAGATGGCGAAGCTCACGAGCGGGGAGCCAACCTTCCCGCCCATGCCGCATCTGCCGTTTGTGACTATCGACCTCACGTGTACCGACCTCACCGTCACGGTCGAGCCGCGAGCGACGTCGTTCTATCTGCGAACGCGCCACCGGGACGACGAGACAGCCTACGCCTTCAACCGTGTGCACGGCCCGTACGAGGGCACTGTCACGGACTCGTTCGAGAACCTGCACCAGATAATCATCGACGTCGAGGTGTTCTGGCGAGGAACCATCCTGGCGTGGAAGGTCCGCCCGTCCCGGTGTGATCGTGGGCCGACCGCCGACCCCGGTACGCTGACGGGACCAATCGAGGTGGGACCGGGGACGCTCCCGCGTCTCAGGCCGCCGGGACCCGCGGTTTCGTGGCCATCGGGACGGACCGGTCTCGAGAACCCAACTCGGATGAAGTACATTGAGGGGTGACAGATTTGCCGAGTGACAGCTGGCAAGAACCGTTAAGCGTTCGCACGAGCACTCTGCTGTAGAAGACATGAGTCAGGTGACGGTCCGTATCCTTCACGTGGACGACGACCCCTCGTTCACGGAACTGGTCGGGACGGTGCTCGAACGGACCGACAGCCAGCTCACCGTCGAGTCCGTCACGTCACCAGAGAAGGCGCTGGCGATGCTAGAGGAGGAGTGTCCGGACTGCATCGTCAGCGATTACGATATGCCGAGGATGAACGGACTGGAACTGCTGCGGAAGGTTCGAGAGCGGGAAGCAGAGATTCCGTTCGTGCTGTTCACCGGCAAAGGGTCAGAGGAGGTCGCGAGCGAGGCCATCTCCGCGGGTGTCTCGGACTACCTCCAGAAGTCGGGTGGGCTGGAGAAGTACGAGATACTCGCGAACCGGGTACGGAACCTCGTCGAAAAGTACCACGCCGAGCGGCGCAACCAGCAGTTCCTCGACGCCATCGAGTCCATCGGCCAGGGCGTGAGCCTGCTGAACCAGGCGGGCGAGTTCATCTTCGTCAACGACGCCTACGCGAGGTGCTTCGGCTACGAGGCCGACGAACTCGTCGGGGAACACTGGTCGCTCCTGTACGAGACCGACGAGGACGTCGAGCACATGGCGGGCGTGGTCAACTCCATCCCCGACAACGGCTACTGGACGGGACAGACCCGACAGATCCGCAAGGACCAGAGCCGCGTCCTGTTGAACCACCAGCTCGCGTTCGCCCGCGACCAGACGATGATCTGTACCGTCGGCGAGCCACAGGACGCGAACGGGTCCGAGCCAATCGTCGTCGACGGGCAGGTGTTCGAGGAAGACCAGGTGCACCAGCCACTGGACTGAGCACGCAGCTTTACTCTCGCTGGGCACGTAGTTCCACCATGGCGACAGCTATCTCGCTGGATGGGCGGACGCTCACCGCCCGCCAGAACGAAGGTGGAGATGTATCGGGGGATACGAGCATGCACTTCCGGCAGGACGGCACACACATCAGTGCCGACTACGCCGGTGGGCGTATCGTGGAGGGCTACCTCGTGGGGACCTTCGATGGCGACCGCTGGGACGTGAGATACGTCCAGTTGAACGAGGACGGGGAGACGGCGACCGGGCACTCCATCGGTGATGTGACACTGCTCGACGACGGCCGGGTCCGCGTCGAGGACGAGTGGGAGTGGGAGTCGAAACCGGGCGGCGGTCGAAGCGTGCTGGAAGAAGTCATCGAGTGATCGCTGCAGCTGGCATCATGGCGGGTCCATCCGTCGTTCCGGTTCCGTTCTGTGTCTCCGTCGTTCCGCTGGGGACGGACGAGTCGGCCGTGGTCGTCTCACCGTCCGCGTCACGCACGGCCGTCCCGACCTCGTCGTAGTGGAACGAGACGGTCACGGTCCGTGGCCCGTCGGGCGTCGACTGGACGTAGCGGACCGAGAGGTCCTGGACCAGTCCCTCCTCGGTCACGACCGCGACGAACCGGTACTCCGAGACGTTCGACAGTGACGGCGGTGTGCTCCAGCCGACGATACGGTGGTAGGTCGTGCCGCCGACGGTGTACGAGGCGCTTCGGATGTTCCGTGGGCTGTCGAGGTATATCTCGACGAAGCGCTCGGCCCTGTCCTCGTGGTAGCCCTCGCCGTAGCGCACCACCACTGGGTGGCGGCTGACCGCGTACGTGTCACCCTGCTTCGTGACGACCTGTCGGGTCTCACCATCCGCGACCCCGGTCTGCTCGATGGTGTCGCCCTCGACAGTGATGCCGACCGTCTCAGACCGGTAGGCCGTCCGGTTCTCGACGGTGACGACCTGCCTGGCCACCTGCCACTCCGGCCCGTCGACCGATGGGTCCGCCACGCCGCCGAACTCCACGGTCCAGCGGTACGACTGGCCGGCGAGGACGTTCGCGTGCGCCTGGGCGAGCATCGCGGCGTCGGTGATACCGTGGTCCGCGAGCCCGGGCGGCCGGTCGTCGAACGGGGTCGGGTCGGTCAGGGTGCCGTCACCGAAGTCACCGGGATACGTGTCGCTCTCGCCGAGTCTGAAGTCGGGGTCCTCGGCGGCGATGCTGGTGTTCGACCCAGCTGCCCCGGTGCCGTCGCCAGCGTCGTCCGCAATGCCCGGCAGCAACCCGAATGCGATGCCGCCACCGACGACGAGCAGTGACACCACGACGATAGCGAGGACTGCCGAGCGGCGGGTCGAGCGGACTCGGGCCAGGACCGACCCAACACCGGCTGTCTCCTCGGCGGGCGATTCGGGAGGGGCTGCCAGGTCCTCGTCGCCGTCGCGCGCAGCCGTCCCCGGGGCGGAACCGTACCGAAGGAACTCGGGCGAGGCTGCGAGCCCGTCGGGGCGTTTCGAGTACCGCGGCGACTGGGCCGGGCTGTCCTGGCTATCCGGGCTGTCAGGTTTATCCGGGCTGTCAGGTTTATCCGGGCTGTCAGGTTTGTCCGGGCTGTCCGGGCTGTCCGGTTTGTCCGGTCCGGGCTGCTCGGTGTTCGCTGGTGGTTCCGGACCGGGCTGGTCGGTCGCCGTCTCCGGTTCGGCCGTGGTGTCCGGATGGGAAGACTGGCTGGCCGACGGGAGGTCACTCAGCCGCGTCCCGAGCTGGTCCTCACAGATGGCGTCGACCGGCTCGCGGTCCAGCCCGTAGCACGCGAACGTGTAGAGGTCGAGGACGCGCTCCGGCGGGTCATCGGGCGCGATGGCTGGATGGTAGACGAGTCGCTCGTCCCCGGGGCGAGACGTGGGCTGCGCCGGCCGGTTCTGGATCGATTCGTCGCTCTCGTCGACCGAATCGGCCGACTCGGTCCGACTCGTCACCAGTCGATACCGCGTCCCGTCCCGGACGACCACCGTCTGGCCGCCGGGTCCCGCATCCGACTCCAGTGACTCCAGCGTCTCGAACGCCTCGCTATCGGCGGCGAGGAGGGCCGCGACGAACTCCTCGAACTGCACCGTCGAGAGGGCGGCGACGAGGTCGTCGAATGCGGCGCGAGACGGAGGCATCGGGTATCTATCAGAGTTACGCACTGGACCGCCTTAGTGGCTGCAGTCCCAGAAATCGACGCTTCACCCCTGCAGGGGGTCAATCGTCTCCCGGGTCGAACTCGGGGTGCCGGTCGTGGTCGTCCCCTCGGTCGGCTACCTCGGCGCTCGTTCCCGTCCCGGTGAACGTGTCGGCCGGAAGCGCCTGGCAAACGAGTCCGCCGAGGACCCGGGGGGCGGTCGCCACCGTCGCGAGTGCGCCGACCGCGTTGAACACGGCGTCCATCGCCGTATCCTCGTCGCTGTAGACGATGAGCCACGGGTGGACGAGTTCGATTCCCTCCCAGACCAGCCCGAGGGCGAGCGTCGTCGTCACGACGGCGGCCGGGACGGTCCAGCCGGGAACGATGGGTGTCTGGCCGCTGAGGTAGTACGCCCGCGCGAGGATGTAGGTCGGCCCGGCGACGAGTGTCGCGGACATGAGGTGGGTGAGATGGTCCCACCACCAGATGGTGTCGTACAGGCCGAGGATACCGCCGAGGGGGTGGACGAACAGCGCGACGCTCACCCAGACGATGTGGAACGGTTCGAGGCTCACACCGAGTGCCTGCCGGACGATGAGTGGGTGGACCAGGATCAGGACCGCGTAGTGGGGATAATCGTGGACGGCGTCGGAGGTGAGCGCGAACCCGAGCAGTATCGCCGCGAGCACCAGCCTGACCACGCCCGCGACGGCGCGCCCGAGCGGGGACCCCCTGACCGCTCGCGAGTGTCCGACAGACATACTATCCTGAGAATCGAGACGAGCGCGGATAAGGTGGAAGCGACCGAAAAGAGACGACCTAACCGGGTCGAAACCAGTGAGAGACGCTCGCCCGAAAGTGCCTACTGTTCCGGTGCCCTCTGGTGACCCGTGACCGACGACGCCCCGTCGCGTTCGTTCGCGTTCCTCGGCTGGCCCGACGACGAGCCGACGCTCAGACTCGACTACCAGCGGTTCAGCTACGCCGGGAAGTTCGTCATGACGAGTACGGGGAAGGCGGTGGTCCGCGGCCCGGAGCACGACATGGACGACTCGCGCCCCGACGCAGGCGAGTACGACCGCGACGTGGTCGCCGCCGTCGCGTTCAACGAGGACCGGACCGACGCCGAGACGGTCTGGCTTCGGTACGTCACGGTCCGCGAGGACCGCCGCGGCGAGGGGCTCGGCCCCGCCCTCGTCGAGTACGTGGTCGACCGGGCCCGCGAGGCAGGGTACGACCGCGCCCGCATCGCCGTCAACAACGCCTACTCCTACGAGGCGCTGTACCGGGCCAGGTTCGGATACACCGGGCGCGAGACCGGCATCGCGGAACTCGTCCTCGAACACCCGGTCCCCGCGGGGAGTGACCGGGACGCCCACGTCGCGGCCTACCGCGAAGGGCTCGCCGTCTTCGCGGACCGCGACGACCTGTCGGCGGCCGAGAGCTCGTTCATCGCGGAGAAGCGCGAGCGCGGCCCGCCCCGGTGAGCCCGCCGGGGACTCCTCTCGGTGCAGCCCCGGAATCACCAGTATTGAAAGCCTCCGGCCCGTAGCGACGCCAAGATGGGAAATTCAGACCTTCGGGCCCTCGCACACATCGAGGAGGTCCCGTTCGACGAACTCGGCGGTGGCGTCGTGGCGGTCGACGCCCACAACTGGCTCTATCGCTACCTGACGACCACGGTCCGCTGGACCAGCGACCACCGCTACACCACCGAAGACGGTGACGAGGTCGCGAACCTCATCGGCATCGTCCAGGGGCTCCCCAAGTTCTTCGAGCACGACCTGACCCCCGTGATGGTGTTCGACGGCGGCCCCTCGGAGCTGAAGACCGACGAGATAGAGTCCCGACGCGAGCAGCGCCAGAAGATGGAAGAACGCCTCGAGGAGGCCCGCGAGGAGGGTGACACCGCCGAGGTCGCCCGCCTCGACTCCGCCACCCAGCGCCTGACCCCTGTTATCCAGGAGACCAGTCGCGAACTCCTGCGCCTGCTCGACGTGCCCGTGGTCGAGGCCCCCGCAGAGGGCGAGGCCCAGTGTGCCCACATCGCGAAGCGCGGCGACGCCGAGTACGTCGGCACCGAGGACTACGACGCGCTCCTGTTCGGCGCACCCGTCACCCTCCGCCAGCTCACCAGCAAGGGCGACCCCGAGCGGATGGATCTGTCCAAAACGCTCGACGAACTCGACGTGACCCTCGAACAGCTCATCGACATCGCCATCCTCTGTGGCACCGACTTCAACGAGGGCGTCCACGGGTACGGCCCGAAGACCGCCCTGAAGAAGATCCGCGAGCACGGCGACCTCTGGACCGTCTTCGAGGAGGAGGACGTGTACGTCGAGAACGCCGACCTGGTCCGTGCCCTGTTCCGCGACCCGAACGTCACCGACGACTACGAGTTCGACACCAGCATCTCGCCCGACGTGGATGCCGCCCGTGAGTACGTCGTCGACGAGTGGGAAGTCGACCCCGACGAGGTTCGTCGTGGGTTCGAGCGCATCGAGGACGGCCTGACCCAGACCGGGCTGGACAACTGGACCTGAATTCGGTAGCGTCGGTTTCTCTCGGTTCTTGTCGATGACTTGTTCAACCGGTCGTCTGCTGCCGACAAACCGGTCTGGCGCGTGCAGGTGGGCGGGGCGTGCGAGGCGACGCTGTCGCCTCGACAGCGAACGGGGAGGAATGGGAGACGCGACTATCGGGAGCGTCTCCAGTTTCTGGACGGTGAGCGAAGCAAGCCGTGAAGACGAACGACCCGTGAGCGAGACCGCCCGCCAAATCGCGCGAGGTCCGCACGAGCCTGCGAGTGCGGGCTCGTGAGAGCTTGCTCTCACGGTGGATGAGCACTGGACTGGAGCGAAACGGAGTGTCGCGGCAGGAAGCGCGCAATCGGCTGGGGAGGGTGTGGTGCAGTCATGGGCACCGGCGCGAGTTTCGTTCACCTTGTTGGCCGAAGGGCAACCAGCACAGACGGCCCGGAAAGCACAGTGTCGGAGCAACAGCCAGAACCAGACAATTAAACCCGACGCCCTCCTCACCCCGAGTAATGACACCCGAGGAAGTCGCCGACATGATCGAAGCGAACCTCGACGACGCCCAGGCCACCGTCGAACGCGCCCGCGGCGAGCACGACGACGACCACCTGCGCGCCACGGTCGTCTCACCCGCCTTCGAGGGCAAGCCGCTGGTCCAGCAGCACCAGCTCGTCTACGACGCGCTTGGTGAGCACATGACGACCGACATCCACGCCCTGGAGCTGAAGACGTACACGCCCGAGGAGTACGCCGAGCTGTAGTCGCCCGAACTGCACCCGTCGTCTCACAGGCGACCGACGAGGACGGCTTTTTCACGCCAGCGGGCTACCGTGTCAGTATGGAAACCCTTCACGGACGCGTTCGCATCGAGTGGGCAGTCCGGTCGGTCATCACCGCGGTCGTCCTCGGTGGCATCCTGTTCGGGCTCGACCGGATCGCCGAACTCGGGCTGGGGCTAGCGATTCCCGTCGCGCTAGCACTCCTCATCATCGCCATCGGCGTCGGGCACGCGATACTCCTCTACCGCGACTGGCGCTTCGACCTCGAATCCGATTCGCTGTATCTCGAACGCGGCGTGATTACGCGGGTCGAAACCGCCGTCCCCTACGTCCGCGTCCAGCACGTCGACACGCAGCGCAGCCCCATCGACCGGGCGCTCGGGCTCTCCCGCGTCGTGGTCTACACCGCGGGCTCGCGCGGGGCCGACGTGTCGGTGCCCGGACTGACACCCGAGCGGGCCCGGCGACTGCGAAACGAGTTGCGCGACCTCGCGGTCGAGTCCGAACCGGAGGACGCGGTCTAGCGATGCGACTCCATCCAATCTCGGCGGTCTCGCGGGCGCTCCGGTACGGGGTGAACGGCCTCTCGATTCCGTTCTTCCTCGTGGTGATATTGAACACCGTCGGCGTGGGCTCCGTCGACTGGCTGTTCCTCGTCGCCCCGGTCGGGCTCGTGGTGGGTGTCGCCTACGGTGCGATGACCTACCTGCGCTACGAGTACGACCTCGGCGAGGACACCTTCGACGTGGCCCAGGGGGTCATCGGTCGGACCGAGCGCGAGATTCCGCTCCGGCGCATCCAGAACGTCGACGTGTCCCAGAACCTCCTGCACCGGGCCTTCGGTGTCGCTGTGGTCCGCATCGAGACTGCTGGTGGCGGCGGAACCGAGGCGACACTTTCGGTCGTCGCGGAGGCCGAGGCGAACCGGCTCCGGCGGGAGATTCGCGAGCGCCGGGCACGAGTCACCGCCGAGGAGGCGGCCGCCCCGGCAGCCGAGACGACCGCGGAACCCGGCGCTGGAGGAGCGGCCGAGACCGGTACCGACGTCGAGGCGGGCGAGCGCGGGCCGGCAACCGCTGCCCAGTCCCCGCCAGCCCCGCCGGCAGGTGCCGAGTCCGGCACTGCCGAGCGCCAGCGGACCGCCACCGAACCGACCCAGCCCCGGGAACCGACCAGCGAGGTGTTGTTCGAACTCTCGCCCGTCGAACTGCTCGCGCTGGCTGTGACGCGCTTCCGCTTCCGGTCGCTCGCGCTGCTCATCGTCGCCATCCCGCTCGCAGAGGATTTCATCCTCGGACTGCTGCTCAGTGCCGCGGCTCCCTTCGGTGGCCCGAGCACGCTGGACCCCGAGGTGATGACCGGTCAGGAGATGATCGCGGTCGGTGTCGTCGGACCGCCGCTCCTGCTGGCTGCCTCCATCCTGCTGAGCGTCGTGGTCTCCACGCTGGAGTTCTACGACTTCCGGCTGGGCCGCGAGGGCGACGACCTCGTCTACGAGCGCGGCCTGCTCCAGCGCTACAGCGGCTCCATCCCCCGCGAGAAGGTCCAGACCATCACGCTCACCGAGACGTTCCTGATGCGCCCGCTCGGGTTCGCCGGGCTCACCGTCGAGACAGCAGGATATGCAGGAAGCCGCGCCAGCCAGGGCAGCCAGTCCGCGGTCCCCATCGCCAAACTGGACCGGACCCTCGCCCTCGCCCGCGAACTGGAGGACTTCGAGGACCTGGAGTTCACCCGGCCCCCGAAACGGGCCCGCCGGCGCTACGCCGTCCGGTACAGCATCCCCATCGTGCTCCTGCTCGCCGTCGGCTACCTCGTCTCGACGACCGTCGCGCAGATTCCCTGGTATCTGCCCGCGGTCGCCTTCCTGGTGGTCCCGTTCGCCGCCCACCTGAAGTGGGCCAACCGCGGCTTCGCCGTCGGCGAGGACCACCTGCTCATCCGCGACGGCTTCTGGAACCGGACCACCCGCGTGGTGCCGTACTACCGCATCCAGACCATCGTCAGCGAGGCGACCGTGTTCCAGCGCCGCCTCGACCTCGCGACGCTGGTGGCTGATACGGCGAGTTCGGCGACGCTGCTCGGTGGGAGCCCGACCGCGTTCGACCTCGATGAATCGACCGTGAACGAGTTGCAGACCGGGCTTCGGGAGCGGTTGCAGGCGAGCCTGCACGGGGCCTGATTCCGGCCAACATCGACTGGTTGGCCGACAGTCATATGCTGGTGGACACGTGGGGTGCGGATATGAGACGACGAACGTTCCTCGCCCTGGCTGGGGCGGGGGCGACGACAGGTTGTTTACGATTACAAGGTGGTGGGTCCACAGCGACCACCGCGACCACCGACACTGGAACCTCGACATCCACGACGGATACTCCAGATACGGCGGGCCAGGCAACCGAGGCCGCCGGGGAGCAGACCGAGTCCGAGCCGACCGACGACCCGGCCCCGCTCTCGCTCACACCGGCGTGGTCGCTCTCGGAAGATTTCGTGATCCGGCTGTGGGCGAACGCTGGGTCGTTCTACGGGACCACCGGCCGGACGGTTCGAAAGGTCACTGCTGACGGAGAGAACCGCTGGCAGGGCGAGACGGCAGCAGAGTCCTACTACCCACGGACCGCGGGCTTTGGCCCCGAAACCACAGTCGTCACGTACGACGAAACCGAAGGATCGTCTCCGGCGACACTCCTCGCCTACGACGACGGTTCCGGCGCGGTACGCTGGTCACACGACGCTCCGGATGACGGGAACCACTACCGGTCCCGGGCGGTCAGCGTCACTGGAGACATCGTGGTGTTCGCGACCCAGGCCGACGGCGGCGGCGACGAACAACGTCCCCGGGTCACCGCACTCGACAAGAACAGCGGGGAGCGCCGCTGGCACGTCGATATCGAGGACGGGTTCGTTACGGACCTCGTGCCGTGGCAGGGGCGACTGTACGTCATGATGACCGACCAGGTCCTGGACATCGATATCCAGTCCGGTGCCAGGAACGCGAACTACGACGTGTTCGCAGGATTCGCGACCTACACTCGAAGCGACGATACCCTGTACGGGGGGTCGAACCCGGTGGAATCGAGGTCGCTCCCGGGATACGACCAGCAGTGGGAACAGCAGGTGATTGCTGAAGTCAACACGAGACCGGCCATTGTCGGTGACTCGCTCGTCGTCGGAACAGAGGCCGGCCACGTCATCGCACTCGACAGGGGCACGGGAGAGCGTCGCTGGCGGGCACGCGTCAACAGTCAGGTTCGGACCCTGTATCAGGCACAGCGATACGTCTGGGTCGCCGATAACTCGGGGTTCGTCTACGCGTTCGACCCCGCAAGTGGGACGAAGCTCCTCACCGACGAACCCGACGAACTCGGGGACAGTCGCCAGCTCGCAGTCATCGACGATACGGTCCTGATAAACACGCAGGCCTACACCGTCGAAAAAGAATAGCCGCTCAGACCGGCTGTCCGAGCGCTTCCACGTTCTCCAGCGAGCGGTTCTTCAGCGCCTTCCCGGTGTTCGCGTCGAACAGGTGGATGGCCTCTTCGGGGATGTGCGCGACGACCGGCTGGCCGGCCTCGACGCGCTGCATGCCACCGATGGTCACGATGAACGTGTCCGGGTTGGCCGCCTCGGGGTCGAAGGTGAGGTAGAGGTTGTTCTCGTCGCCGGTCGGCTCGACCACGTCCACGACGGTCTCGAGGTCGTGGTCGCTCTCGACACCGGAGCGAATCTCGATGTCTTCGGGCCGGATACCCAGCGTGATATCCGTCGCGTCGCCGACGGCATCGAGCGTCTCCTGGGAGACCGGGTAGGAGAACTTCTCGGCTTCGAGGCGATTGCCCTCCACCTCGACGTCGAAGAAGTTCATCGACGGCTCGCCGATGAAGTCCGCGACGAACTCGTTGTTCGGCTCGTGGTAGCACTCCAGCGGCGTCCCGACCTGCTGGAGGATGCCGTCGTCGAGGATGGCGATGCGGTCGCCCATCGTCATCGCCTCCGTCTGGTCGTGGGTGACGTAGACGGTGGAGACGCCGAGGTCCTCCTGGATGCGCTGGAGTTCGGTGCGCATCTTCGCGCGCAGCTTGGCGTCGAGGTTCGACAGCGGCTCGTCCATCAGGAACACCGAGGGGTCGCGCACGATGGCGCGGCCCAGGGCGACACGCTGTTGTTGGCCGCCGGAGAGCTCCCGGGGCTTGCGGTCGAGCAGGTCGCCGATACCCATCATCTCTGCGGCGTCGGTGACCTTCTGCTGTATCTCGTCGTCCGGCATGTCCGTCGACTCCTCGAGCCCGAAGCTCATGTTCTCGGCGACGGTCATGTGCGGGTACAGCGCGTAGGACTGGAACACCATCGCGATGTCGCGGTCCGCCGGCTGCTTGTGGTTCATCAGGTCACCGCCGAGGCGAAGCTCGCCCTCGGTGACGGTCTCCAGCCCGGCGATCATCCGCAGGGTGGTCGACTTCCCACACCCGGATGGGCCGACGAGGACGAGGAACTCCCCGTCCTCGATGTCGACGTTCACGTCGTCGACGGCTACGATCTCGTTCCCGTCGTCTTCGACGAACACCTTGGTGATGCCGTCGAGCGTCAGTTCAGCCATCTGTCTTCCTCCTCTGTGTCGTTGTGAATCATCTTAGGCGGTTACTCCTTTCGCGAACTGTTCTCCGAAGAAGATGTACACCAGCAGCGTCGGTAGCGCCGTGACGAACGCCGCGGCCATGCGCAGCGGGAAGTTCGTCCCGGACTGCGAGACGCCGAGCCCTGCGAGCTCCATCGTCACGACCGACGCGTCGCCGGACTGGACGATGATGAGCGCGAACAGCAGGTCGTTCCAGATCTGCGTGAACTGGTAGATGAACGTCACCGCGAACATCGGGATGGACAGCGGCAGGATGATGCGCCGGTATATCTTGTACACCGTGGCACCGTCGAGCCGAGCCGCCTCGACCATCTCACCGGAGAGGTCCTTGTAGTACGAGCGGAACAGCAGTGTACAGATAGGAATCCCGTACGCGGTGTGCGTGATGACGAGTGCCAGAATCTTCCAGTGGTGTTCCTGGATGAGCGGCAACAGGATCGCGAACGGTTCGAACCATTCCTGCAGCGGGACGATGCTGTACCAGAACTGCGAGAGCGGCACCAGTACGGCCTGGTACGGGATGAAGATACCCGCGACGAACAGGGTGTAGACGCCGACCTGGCGCTTCCAGTGGACGCTCGTCAGCCCGAAGGCGGCCATGCTCCCGAACACCGCCGAGAGGATGGTCGCCGGAATCGTCAGCAACAGGCTGTTGAACAGGCCACTCGCGAGGCCGTCGAACGCCTGTGCCCAGTTCTCCAGGGTGAACGCCGCCGGCGAGAGCGGTGGCAGGTACGGGGCATCGCCCGTGTAGACCGCGTTGCTCTTCAGCGAGGTCATCAGCCCCGTCTCGATGGGGATGAGGTAGAACGTCGCCATCCCGGCGAGGACGGCGTAGAGCAGGATTCGCCGGAGCGAGTACCCGAATAGCTGTACGGAGTCGTCGGCGGTCGCTGTTGCGTTGCTCATAGTTGCCCCCGCTGGTACTGCGTGTAGAGGTACGGTGCGACGATGGCGAGAGCCATCACGAACAGGATGACCGCGATGGCCGACCCGTACGCCCAGTTCCCGTTGCTGTAGGCCTCACGGACCATGCGGGTCGCGAGGATGTCCGCGGACGGCCCGGGCTGGTACCCCCCGTACATCGAGTACAGGAAGTCGAACGCCTTCAGCGCGAAGACGACGAGCACGACCGCCGCACTGATGGTCGCGGTTCGCAGCTGTGGGATGATGATGCGCCAGTACATGCGGACGGTACTCGCACCGTCGACGCGTGCGGCCTCGAAGTGTTCGTTCGGAATCGCGCGCAGGCCGGCGAGGTAGACGACCATGGCGTAGCCGCTGAACTGCCAGATGAGCGCGAATATCACCGCCGCGAGCTTCAACTGTGGGTTCTGAACGATGCCGACGGAATCGAACCCGAGCGACGTGATGACGACGTTGATGAGCCCGGATTCGCGGTTGTACATGAACAACCAGAACTTCGCCGTCACGACGAACGAGAGGCTCATCGGGAGCAGGTACACCGTCCGGAAGGTGTTCTCGTACCGGATCTTCTGGTCGACGAGGATGGCCAGCAGCAGGCCGAGCACCAGGCAGATGGCCGTGAATGCGACCATCAGGACCAGTGTGTTCTGCGCCGAGTTCCAGATGGGTTCGATGGACAGGTTCGACCACGAGGGTGTCCCACCGGTGAACGCGATGACGTAGTTCTCGAAGTCGAGGTTGCTGTAGTCCGGCGAGGCCGTAAACCCGGCGAGGTCCGTCAGTGAGATGACGACGTTCCAGATGATGGCCCCGTAGACGAACAGGCCCACGAGCAGGAACGGCGGCAGCCAGAACGGTGCGGACTGGACGCTGGTCCGGTCCAGGAACGACCGTTCCGCCTGCGCCTCGCCACCGTCGGTCCGCACCTCCCGCTGCCGGTTTGCGAGTGCCTGTTTGAGTTGTGTAAGTTTCTTGCGCATAAAATGTGATGCAGCGGTTGGTGCTTAGCTGAACGACCCGAGGACGCCCGAGGTGGTCTTGTCCACGTCGTAGGACTCGATGAAGCCACTGAAGGCGTCGAGGACGTTCGTCCGAATCGCCGGGGACAGCGCGAGACCGTGCTGGATCGACGGCGGCTGTGCCTCGGAGTCGGTGAAGTCGGCGAACTGGTCCTGCTGGAACTCGTTCAGCTTGGACGCGTCGGCGTCCTTGCGCGGCGGGATGGAGCCCTTCTTCTGGTTGAAGCGGATCTGGGCGTCCGTCGAGCCACAGTAGCTGAGGAACGTCTTCGTCGCCTCGGGCGACGGGTTGTTCGACGGGAACGGGAACGAGTCCATGTTGAGGGCGTAGTAGCCGTCGGTGCCCGGGAACGGGACGTGACCCCAGTCCTCGCCGTAGTTGAAGTCGTCGTTGCCGCTGTAGGCACCTGCTGCCCAGTCACCCTGATGGATGAACGCAGCCTGGTCCTTCATGAAGCGGGAGTTGCCCTCGGTCCACGAGATGGATGCGGAGTCGTTGAAGTAGAACTCCGAGTAGTCCTTGACGGTCTGGAGTGCCTTCTTGACCTGCGCCTCCTTGCCGTTGCCGTTGATGAAGGCGTTATAGCCGGACTGGCCGGACTGGCCGAGCAGCACGGTCGCCCAGAGCTGGACCGTCGACCAGTTGGAGCTGGTCTGCTGGGCCATCGGGGTCGCGTCCGTCTCCTCGGCGACCGTCTGCATCGCAGCCGTGAGGTCGTCCGGGGTCTCGATGCTCGTCGGGTCGACGCCGGCCTCCTCGACGACCGCCTTGTTGTAGAAGAGGTTGTTGATACGGTGGATGTTGAGGGGGACCGTGACGTACGTCCCGTCCAGCTTGGCCTGCTTCTTCGGTCCTGGCAGGTAGTTGCTCTTCATGTCGTCGTCCCAGACGTCGCCCTCGAGGTCGCCGTACGCACCGGCGAACTTCTCGAGGTTCTTCCCCGGCCACGCCTGCCACGTGCTCGGCGGGTTGTTCGACTGCATCCGGTTCTGGATGACCGTCCCGAGGTTCTTCCGGGCGGCACCGTTGACCGGTTCCTCCGCGAACTCCACGTCGGGGTGTTCCTCCTGGAAGCCCTCGAGGAGTGCCGCGATAGCGTCGGAGCCGTCGCCGTCGCTCCATGCGTGGAGGAGTTCGATGGGCTCCTGGCTCTCACCGCCACCAGTGAAACCACTGAGACACCCGGAGAGTCCTGTCAGTCCGACCGCACCGGCAGCGCCGGCTGTTTTCAAGATACTACGCCGCGAAACGTCAGATGTTGAATCGTGTCCTGTCATGCCACCACGTGCCTCACGCTGCGTGAGACTTACGAGAGCTTTACGGATGCCCACACTTAACACTTGCCCAAATTAATTCACATCCGAGTGAATATTACGGGTTTACAACGGCTGTAGTACCGTCTTTTCGTCTTCAGAAACTGTCGAATTGGGTATACACACTGTCCTCTATCACGGGTTTCGTGATGTTTGACAACACACATCATGGTGGTTCGGCGGCGGTGGTCACAGGCGGCAGCCGGTCAGATCGGGAACCGATTCGGTGGGTTTTACGCACCGGCCCGACGACGAATCAGGTATGTCCGACGACTTCCGTACCGAGCAGGACAGCCTCGGCGAGATGCAGGTACCGGCCGACGCCTACTGGGGGGCACAGACCCAGCGCGCGGTCGAGAACTTCCCCATCTCCGGGCTCACGTTCGGGCGTCGTTTCGTCCGTGCACTGGGCGTCGTGAAGAAGGCCGCCGCACAGGCGAACCGCGACCTCGAGATGATTCCCGAGGACAAGGCCGAGTGCATCATCGAGGCCGCCGACGAGGTCATCGCCGGCGAGCACGACGACCAGTTCCCGGTCGACGTGTTCCAGACCGGGTCGGGGACCTCCTCGAACATGAACGCCAACGAGGTCATCTCGAACCGCGCCACCGAACTGTACGGCGGCGAGATCGGGAGCCGTGAGATCCACCCGAACGACCACGTCAACTTCGGGCAGTCCTCGAACGACGTCATCCCGACCGCGATGCACGTCGCCGCCCTCGAAGCCGTCGAGAAGGACGTCATCCCGGCGCTCGACACGCTCCGCCAGGCCCTCGAAGAGAAGGCCGACGAGTTCGACGGCATCGTCAAGACGGGCCGTACCCACCTGCAGGACGCCACGCCGGTCCGACTCGGGCAGGAGTTCGGCGGCTACAAGACGCAGGTCGAGAAGGGCCTCGTCCGCGTCGACAACACCCGCGAACACCTCGCCGAACTCGCCCTCGGTGGCACGGCGGTCGGGACGGGGCTGAACACCCACCCCGAGTTCCCCGAGCGCGCCGCCGAGTACATCACGAAGGAGACCGGCGTCCAGTTCCGCGAGGCCGACGACCACTTCGAGGCACAGGCC
Organism: Haloarchaeobius pelagicus; assembly: GCF_051207375.1. Lineage (NCBI taxonomy): Archaea > Methanobacteriati > Methanobacteriota > Halobacteria > Halobacteriales > Halorubellaceae > Haloarchaeobius > Haloarchaeobius pelagicus. Next base: position 2,051,199 of record NZ_JBPJZD010000001.1, read on the forward strand.
GCCCACGACGCCATGTCCGAGGCCCACGGTGCCCTCCGGACCGTCGCCGGGAGCCTGAACAAGATCGCGAACGACCTGCGTCTGCTCGCCTCCGGCCCCCGCAACGGGCTTGGTGAACTCGAGCAGCCGGAGAACCAGCCCGGGTCGTCCATCATGCCCGGCAAGATCAACCCGGTCGTCGCCGAGGCCGTCAACCAGCTCCACAAGCAGGTCGTCGGCAACGACGCGGCCGTCTCGGCCGGGGCCGCCGAGGGCCAGATCGACCTGAACCTCTACAAGCCGCTGCTGGCGTACAACTTCCTGCAGTCCGCCGAACTCATCTCGAACGGCAGTGAGGTGTTCGCCCGGAAGTTCGTCGCGAAGCTGGAGGCCAACGAGGAGCACTGCGAGGAGCAGGTCGAGCAGTCGATGGCGCTCGCCACCGCGCTCAACCCGCACATCGGCTACGACAAGGCCAGCACCGCCGCCAAGACCGCACTGAAGGAGGGCAAGACGGTCCGCCAGGTCGTCATCGAGAAGGGCTACCTCAGCGAGGAGGAGGCCGACGAGATCATCGACCCCGAGGCGATGACCCACCGCGGCATCCTCGGGCAGGACGACTGATACCCCGTCGAACACCCCCGCATAGCATCCACAGCTGGATTTTCTCCCTCTGCGATACGAGCCCGCTCCCTGCCACCAACGACCACGCATGAGGATATCAAGGGTAACGTTTATTACCGGGTAATCCTCTCAGTGGAAGTGAAACAACCGCACGACGGCGCGAACTTACCGAAAGTTATCGAGAGACGGAGGAAAGTCGAACAATCCATGGGTGTTATGGTGGTTGCAGTCCAAATTTGTACTATGCACACCTGTCGCAACTGCAACCAATCGTTCAGCACAGAGCTTGCCCTTGAGATGCACGTAGACACATGTGAGAAAGGACAGCTCTTTTGCGAGGAATGTGGTGACCGATTCTCCGAGCGTGTCGCGACACGGGATGGCTGGCATTATCGGTGCCCGAACGACGACTGCGACGGGGAAGGACTGGGCGAGGACATTATTCAGATCGAGGATATTCGCGCGGCGACGCAGTAACGAATCCAGAGACGCTTCTACGGCTACTCGACGACTCCAGAGTGCTACATGCGACAGAGCGTGCCCCGCGCGCATCGGGGCCGGGCCTCGTCCTGACCGGGGTCCCCCGCCTGGGCGACCGCCCGTGGCCAGGGTCGCCGCAACTGGACGGTTTTTTACCCCTCCGACTCGGACCCTCTCGCAATGACCGACCACGACTACGAGGCGCTGGGACTGGTCGCCGGGCTGGAGATCCACCAGCAGCTCGATACCGCGAGCAAGCTGTTCTGTGGCTGTCCGACCGACATCCGGGAACCGGCGGAGTCCGAGCGCGAGTTCACGCGGTACCTGCACCCGACGAAGTCCGAACTCGGGGAACTGGACGAGGCGGCGCTCGAAGAGAGCCAGGTCGAACGCGAGTTCACCTACCTCGCGTACGACTCGACCTGCCTCGTCGAGGAGGACGACGAACCGCCCCACCGGCTGGACGACGAGGCGCGCGAGGTGGCCCTGGAGATCGCCCAGCTACTGGACATGACGCCGGTCGACACGGCCCACGTCATGCGCAAGATCGTCGTCGACGGCTCGAACACCTCGGGCTTCCAGCGGTCGACCGAGATCGCGACCGACGGCGAGATATCGACCGAGGACGGCCCGGTCCGCGTGGCCGACCTGATGCTCGAAGAGGAGTCCTGCCAGCGCATCGAGGAGCACGACGACGGCGTCACCTTCAGCCTCGACCGCCTCGGCATCCCGCTGGTCGAGATCGGCACGAAGCCGGACATCTCGACGCCCGAGCAGGCCCGCGAGGCCGCCGAGCGCATCGGGATGTTGCTGCGCTCGACCGGCCACGTCAAGCGCGGCCTCGGCACCATCCGCCAGGACGTGAACATCTCCATCGCCGAGGGTGCCCGCGTCGAGGTCAAGGGCGTCCAGAGCCTCGACGACATCGACGACATCGTCCGCAACGAGGCTGGCCGACAGGTCGAACTCCTCGAGATCCGTGACGAACTCGACGAGCGCGGCGCGAGCGTCGGCGAGGTCCAGGACGTGACCGACACCTTCGCCGACACCGAGAGCGGCGTCATCCGCGGCGCACTCGACGCCGGCGGGAAGGTCACCGCCGTTCCCCTCTTCGGGTTCGACGGACTCGTCGGCCGCGAGATCCAGCCCGACCGCCGCCTGGGTACCGAGTTCTCCGACCACGCCAAGCGCCACGGTGCCGGTGGCATCTTCCACACGGACGAACTCCCGGCCTACGGCGTCACCGAGGACGAGGTCGCGGCCCTGCGCGAGGCCGTCGACGCCGGCGAGGACGATGCCGTGGCCATCGTGGCCGCCAGCCCCGAGGTCGCCGACAACGCCATCGAGGCCGCCGCCAAGCGCGCCGAGACCGCACTCGAGGGCGTCCCGGAGGAGACCCGCGGCGCGAACGAGGACGGCACGACCCGCTACCTGCGCCCGCTCCCCGGCGCAGCCCGGATGTACCCCGAGACGGACGTTCCCCCGGTCGACCTCGACCCGAGCGAGGTCGAGACGCCCGAACTCCTCACTGAAAAAGTCGAGCGCTACCAGGACGAGTACGGCCTCGACGCCGGCCTCGCTGAGCAGGTCGCCTACGGCCAGCGCATGCCGCTGTTCGAGTCCGTCGTCGCCGACGGCATCGACGCGACCCTGGCCGCCGGCACACTCGAATCCACGCTCACGGAACTCCGCCGTGACGACGTGCCCGTCGAGAACCTCACCGACGACCACCTGCGCGACGCACTCTCGCTCGTGGACGAGGGCGAGGTGCCCAACGAGGGCATGAACGACCTGCTGACCGCGCTCGCCGAAGACCCAAGCCTCACGGCCGAGGAGGCCGTCGAGGCCGAGGGACTCGGTGGCGTCTCCGAGGACGAGGTCCGCGAGGCCGTTGCGGAGGTCGTCGAGCGGAATTCGGACCAGGTCGAAGAAGAGGGCATGGGCGCGTTCTCCGCGCTCATGGGCGAGTGCATGGGTGCGCTCCGAGGCAAGGCCGGCGGTGACACCGTGAGTGCCGTGCTCCGCGAGGAGATTCAGAAGCGCGCCTGACTGCTTCCCGCGACACTCTCCGTATTCTCCAGATTCTCGACTCCCCGTGCTACACAAGACACTTCCCTCTATTTGACATACTTACCAGATGAATGACGGCTGGTACCTCCAGACGCCGGTTCTGTGGGACGGTGGGGGCGGTTCTTTCCGTATCAACTGGTGGCTGTCTACAGACACTGTTCGTCGAACAACCGTACGGTGACCTCGTCGTCTCGAACCAGCACGACCGTCAGCATACCGTCTCGATCACCGCCACGAACGACCACTTCATGCACGAGGGAAAGCCAGCAGCGAACCGACGGCTCCAACAGCCCATCGAACCCGGCGAGACGATTCGGAAAGCACGTTTCTTCGTCAGTGGCGAAACCGATGTCCGAATCAGCGTCGATGGCGTGTCGGTCGGACACGAAACCGTCGACGTATGGCGGGGGGAGGGCGGCGACGACGACCGCCACGAGGAAGCACTCGAAGTGAGTATTCGGCCCGATGGAACCACGGTCGTCGATGTCGTGGTGACCCACACTGCGTCGTAATTCGGGGTTGTAGAATCGAGGTAGTGGAACCGGGATGACCGCTCAGTCAGCGCCGCGCCCGTACGGCTCCCCGGACCCGGCCTGGTCGCGCAGTGCCTTCTTGATGCGCGCCTCGTAGGTCGCCGGGTCCGAGATGCGCTGGGAGACGTAGAACGACAGCCCGACGAGCACGAGCGCGAACGCCGCGTCGGTCAGCCAGTGGACGCCCAGGTAGAACGTCGAGAACATGATGGCGACGGTGAGCCCGCCAGCGAGCCTGGCGTAGCGCGGGGAGCTGTACCGGGAGTACACCGCGGCGAGCGCTGAGATGCCGGTGTGCAGGCTCGGGAACGCCTTCACGAGCGTGTCGGTCGAGGTGATGCCCTCGGTGATGATGGGGTGGAGGTCGTACATCAGGGCCTCCATGCCGGACCCGCCCGTGGCGGTGTGCCCGAGGTACTCCGAGGTGACCGACACCGGGAACGCGAGGAAGTACGGGAGCGCCATGAGGACGAGCATGGCGTACGCCGCACAGTAGCGTCGGGCCTGCTCGGGGTCGTGTGCCTTCAGCTTCCAGTAGGTGAACAGCGTGACGAACGGGAACCCGATGAGGTAGACGAACGTCATCGCGTAGGTGAGCGGGACCCACGTGACCGTCTGGAAGAGCATGACCGTGGTGCCTTCGAGGCCGTAGATGACGGACGTGTAGGTCCGGCCGGCGTAGAAGTGGTGTGCCATCGTGTTCACGCCGAACGTGACCACCCAGGCGACGCCGAGGTACTTCCAGTCGGTCCGCACGAGCCCGGCGACGAACGACCGGAACGAGACGTCGGGGACGAAGAGGCGGAAGCCGAGCGCGAAGACGAGCAGCGTCGGCACGGCTACGAGCAGGGTGAACCAGGTGCCGTGGGAGAGGGCGGGCAGTAGCTGCTCCATATGTCTATATACCGATACCGTTCTGTCGTTGTATTATTGTTTCGGTGCGGAGACCACTATGTCTCACCGGGTGTGGAGGTAGCATCTGGGGACTCCAGTGTACTAGTTCGGCTGGAAATAAAGTCTTTCTGTAATGTTCGTCGCCCGGGTGGTCTCAGTCGTCTCGGCCGGTGGCCTCACCGGCCTCGTCGCGGTCGGCAGGGTCCCGCGCGACACTCGCGAGCTCCGGGTGGTTCGTCGCCCGCCGGAAGATCCCGAGCAGGGAGCGAGCCTCGCGCTGGGTCGGGTGCGCCCGCCCGAACACGCGACGAGCCATCCGCAGCGTCTTCGCGCGCTTCTCCTCGGGGTGGTCGATGCTGTCGAGCAGGTCGCCGAACTGGTCGTAGAGCCGGTCGAGCATCGCCTCCTCGGCGCGCTCGTGCTCGCGGTCCGGGAGCTGGGTCTCCCCGACCGTGAGCCCGCGGAGTTCGTACAGCGTGATGGTCGCGGCCTGGCCGAGATTGAGGACGGGATAGTCGTCGCTCGCCGGAATCGAGCACACTGCGTCGACCTTCGAGAGCTCCTCGTTGGTCAGCCCGTCGGCCTCGCGCCCGAAGATGAGACAGGCGTCGGCGTCCAGGCCCGCGAGGTCGTCAGCTAACTCGTCCGGCGTGAAGAACGGGAACCGGACGTGCTTGCGGCAGTCCTCGTTGGTCGTCGCGGTGAGGCCCACGGTGTAGTAGTTGTCGACGAGGTAGTCGAAGTCGACCTCTTTCGCGTTCGCCAGCACGTCCTCGCGGGCGCGACCGGCGAAGCCCCACGCCTCGCTGTGCTTCTCCTGGGTCCCCTCCGGCGGGTCGACGAGCAGGAGCTCCGACATGCCGAAGTTCTTCATCGCCCGGGCGATGGTGCCCACGTTCCCCGGCGTCTTGCTGTCGACGACGGCGACTGCTGGTGTCGTCATCAGTTATCGCCCGTCGGGTACTCCTTCGTGATGTCCATGTTCCGGATGTCGATGCGCTCCTTGGGCTCGCCGTCGTCCACGCCCGCGTGCTCGTTACCCTCAAGGTCGTCCGCGTCCGGCAGCTCCGGCTTCGGCAGGGCCAGCGGGTCCGTCTCGACGTGCTCGACCCCGCCGTAGCCCTCCGGTGCCCGGCCACCGTCTGCGAACCACTCGTGGAACTCGTCCTCGAACTGGTCCGTCTCCGCGTGCTCGATGCCACCCTCCTCGCGGAACCAGTAGAGGAAGTCCGACTCGTGGTCGTCGCAGAGGACGACCTCGTTCAGTGGCTCCCCGTACACCACCGACGCGACGTTGCACTGCTCGACGTTCGCGTCGCCGTGGATCAGCCAGCAGGCGTCACAGGGCCCGTTGTAGACGACGCCGAGGCGCACGAGCCGGCGCTTCGTGTCCTCGTCCATCTCGTCGAAGGGACGGACTTCGCCCTCCGCGGTGAACACCTCGTCCTCGTCGAAGCGCCACCCCCGGAGACCGATGCTTATCTTGCTCATACCCGGTGGTATCGGGTCTGTGGGTAAAAACGACGCGTCTTCGGGTGTCGGGGCGCGGGGTCGATGGTGCATACCGGATTCGAGACCCGACAGAAAGCATTTATCAGGCGTATTGAAATTCGAGGTATGCGCCGCCGCCGCTACCTCGCCCTCGCCGGAACCTCCCTCACCACGCTCGGTGGCTGTCTATCGGACACCGGGACGGACGCTGGAGAGTCGTCGACACCGACGTCCCAGTCCACCACAGAGACGAGTCCGCCCACGCAGGACACCGCGACGCCCACCGCGAACCGGTCTGTCAGCGTTCGATTCGACGCGTTACAACCTGCGCTCGTCAGGCTGAACACCGACGCGTTCTACATCGACACCGGGGACAGCTCCTCTCTCTTCCTCGACGTTCGCGTCGATGGCGACCCACTCGCCCGGGACGAGTTCTCGTTCGCCCTCGCAGGCGAATCGCACGCGCCGTGGTCCGAAGAGACGGCGAATCGGTTCTTCCGGTTCGACGACAGGGAGGGGTATTCGACCGAGTCAGGGACTGGACTGCTGGTGTTCGAACTGCCACGGGGTGTCGACCCACCGCTGCCGGAGGCGACGCTCCAGTGGCAGGACGGGGAGTGGTCACCTGACGATGAACTTCGCCGTCGCCTCGGTGCCGCCCCACCCGAACTCTCCCTGTCGGTCGACGCTCCAGGGACGCTCGAGGTCGGGACCGCTCCCAGCTTCCGGCTCTCGGTTACGAACGAGGGGAACGTACCCGGCCGGTTCATCGCCGGCCTCAACCGGTCCGGATTGAAGTACGCAAGCTACGCACTGGAGAAGTTCTCGATGCTGGTCCCCGACGGCGAGACGACGACCATCGAGTACACGGACGAATCGATTACGGGCGAGGAGGTCGCGACCGAAGCGCGTGGTGACGGCGAGCACGACGTGGAGTACGATTTCGTAACAGAACGCGGCACCATCGGGCAGGACATCGCGTACGACGCCCCGGAGACGTAGTCAGCGGAACCACAACTCCCGGCAGCCCGAACGGGGAACAGGCTGTTTTTCACGATTCAGGCCCCCAACCCAGGTAATGAGAGACGTAGACGCCGCCGGGCTGGGCATCGGGGACGGCTACCCGACACGGGTCATGGGCGTGCTCAACGTGAGTTCGGAGTCGCCGTACAAGCCGAGCGTCTTCGACGACGCGGGCGACGCGGCCGCATACGTGGACGAGGACCTCATCGGCGAGGGCGCGGACATCGTTGACGTGGGGCTGGAATCGGCGAACAAGAAGTTCGAGGTCCTCTCGGCCGAACAGGAACTCGACCGCCTCGACGTGGCCCTCGAAACCATCGAGTCCACGTCGGGAGACGCCATCTGGTCCATCGAGACGCGCTACCACGAGGTCGCCGAGGCGGCCATCGAGGGCGGCTTCGATATGGTGAACGACATCGCGGGCTTCGCGGACCCGAAACTGCCCGAGGTCTGTGCGGAGTACGACGTGGCGGTCGCGAAGATGGCCAGTCCGCCGGATCTCACGCGGCCGGGCGCGGTCGAGGAGACGCCCTGGGCCGAGCGAAAGGGAGCCGAGTGGGCCGAGTCGGCGGACTACGTCGACCAGGTGTACGAGGCGCTGAAACAGCACGGGCTGACGGACAAGACCATCGTGGACCCGGCATTCGGGGGCTGGTCCGAAGCGCAGACCACCGAGCAGGACCGCGAGGCCCTGCGAAGACTGCGGGAGTTCCGCGGGCTGGGCCAGCCCATCCTGGTCTCCATCAACCGGAAGAACTTCCTGCGCGAGCTGACCGGGCGCTCGACCGAGGACGCCCTGGCCGTCTCGCTGGCGGCGACCTCGATGGCAATCGAGCGCGGCGCACACGTCGTCCGGACCCACGACGTGCGCGAGACGGTCGACGCCTGCGCGGTCGGCGACGCCTTCACGCCGGAGCGGTACCGCGGGGACGCGGACGACATCGCGGTCGAGGAACTCGACGTCCAGACCGAGGGCGACGCGTCGCGACACGTCGAACGCCTCGGGACCGAGGACGTGGCAGCGGACGCGACCCGGGCCGTGTTCGAGGTGTCCGGGCTCACCGCCGGACAGGCAGAATCGCTCGCCGCGGCGGCGTCTGACGCGGGCGCGGTGTTCGCCACGGGTGCGGACCCCGGAAACGCGGGGCTGCTCGTCGGCAGTCACCGCGCACTTCGCGAACTGGCCGGTTCGACGCCCGATGACGCCGGTCTGGCCGCTGTCATCGACGCGGTAGATGCGACGGTGGCCTGACCGCGCGCGAGCGATTCGCCGGGGAGCGGCGCGCGGCCGACCCGACCCGAGGACGGACGGGCAGGGGCGCAGTGTCCCGTTTCTCAAACGGTGAAAACGACCTTTTGAGGAGTGTAAGGGTCGATTATCCCACTAATTTCGAGTGAACAGAATGGTCGAATGGTAGGAACGAATCCACCGCGTGCAACTGGTTTCGCGCCGCGAATGACGGAGGAAAGAGAGAAAACTTATACTGGGGCAGTATGAACGAACGGGTGGAAGCCGGGAGGGCCTCTCGGGTAGGGGTACCTTGTAAGAGGCAATCTCGGCCCACACCAACGGTTATCTTGGACTCACTCTGGTAGCCACTGGTATGGAATTCACCGAGTTCGAACCCGTCTACGAGCGCATCCTGCGAGACTTCGGCTTCGGCCGCGAGGGTGACGAGCACGCCCGTGACGTGCTGGCCGGCCTGACGACACCGTTCGACGAGTCGCGACTGTCCGTGCTGGCGGGCGAGCGCGTCGCGATCTGCGGGGCGGGCCCGTCGCTGGCCGAGGACCTCGCGAGCCTCGACGCGGACCGGGTCGTGGCCGCCTCGACGGCCGCGGCGGTCTGTCGAGAGCATGGCGTGGCGGTCGACGTGTACGTGACCGACCTCGACGGCGAGCCGGAGCTGGCGGCGGAACTGAGTGCCGCCGGGACGCCGACGGTCGTCCACGCGCACGGGGACAACATCGAGACGGTCCGCGAGTTGGTGCCGACGCTGACGCAGGAACACGTCCTGCCGACGACGCAAGCGGCCCCGAAGGAGCACGTCCGGAACTTCGGTGGCTTCACCGACGGCGACCGGGCGGCGTTCCTCGCGGACCACGCCGGCGCGAGCGAACTGGTCTTCCCCGGCTGGGACTTCGAGGACCCGGCGGTCGGGGCGATGAAACGGCAGAAGCTGGCGTGGGCCGCGCGGTTGCTCTACTGGCTGGAACAGCGCCGAGACGAACGATTCGAGGTTCTCGACGAGGTTCGAGACGGGTTAGAACTACCCTAATCGGGGTCGTGCGTCGCACCGGACCAGGGGTCGAGCGGGCCTGAAGCCGAAGCCGGTCAGGGTTCGAGGACGACCTTCCCCGAGGACTTGCGAGCCTCGATGTACTCGTGCGCTTCGGCGGCGTCTTCGAGCGCGAACGTCTCACCGACGATGACCTCGAGTTCGCCGGATTCGAGGCCCTGCGTCAGGTCCGGCACGGCTTCGAGGACGCGCTGGGGTTTCTGTTGCATGGCCTTGCCGAGGTGGTAGCCGGTGACCGACTGGTTGCGGAACAACATCTCGCTGGTATCGAGCGTGCCCGGGACGCCACTGGCCGCGCCGTAGGGGACGATACGCCCGAAGTCCTTCGTCGCGCGCACGGACTCGGCGAACACCTCGTCGCCGACCCCGTCGAGCGCGAGGTCGACGCCCTCGCCGTCGGTCTCCTCGAGGACGACCGGGCGGAAGTCCTCCTCGGTGTAGTTGATGGGGTGGTCACAGCCCAGGTCGGCGGCGAGGTCGAGTTTCTCCTGCGTGCTCGCGGTGCCGAAGACCTCCGCACCGGCGCGGTCGGCGAGCTGGACGGCGGCCGTCCCGACGCCCCCGGCGGCAGCCTGGATGAGGACGGACTCGCCCTCTTCCAGACCGCCCCAGCCGAACAGGCAGTTGTGCGCGGTCAGGAACTGGACCGGGAAGCCGGCGGCTTCCGCGAAGGACATGCCCTCCGGGATGGGGAACAGGCTCTCAGCGTCGGTGACGGCGTACTCGGCGTAGCCGCCCACACCGACGAGGCCGACGACGCGCTCGCCGCCCTCGTAGGCGACGCCCTCGCCGACCGCCTCGATGGTCCCTGCGGCCTCGAGCCCGGGGCGGAAGGGGGCCTCCGGGCCACCCGGGTAGTGGCCGCGTCGCTGCATGACGTCGGCGAAGTTGATACCCGCGGCCTCGACCTCGATTCGGACCTGGCCGGGACCCGGTTCTGGCACGTCTTCTTCGACTACCTGCATCGACTCGGTGTCGCCGTACTCGGTGACCTCGATGGCTTTCATCTGCATCGTGACTGAGTACTCACTCAGTACTTATACACCTGAGAAAACCGGCAAAACAGCACACGAGTTCAGGGTTGTCCCGGCGGCATCGGAGGTGTCACAGGGGGCAGGTTTAATCCCACCGTCGCCGCACGGGAGCATATGACACACGACGTTGCGTTCCTCGACGACCTCTCACTCGCCGAGGACCAGGTGACGACCGTCGAGGCGACACGCGAGAGCCACGCCTCGGACTGGGGCACCCCCGACGGGAAGGAGGTGACTCCCGACGCCGTGGTGTACCCCGAATCGACCGCGGACGTCTCGGCCATCCTCGCGGCCGCGACCGACCACGACGTCCCCGTGACGCCCTACGCTGCCGGGACCAGCCTGGAGGGGAACGCGGTCCCCGCCTTCGCCGGTATCAGCATGGACCTGATGCGGATGGACGAGGTGACCGACTTCCGACCCGATGACTTCCAGATAGACGTCCAGCCGGGCGTGATGGGCTCGGTCGTCGACGAGCGCGCCGGCGAGGCCGGCATGTTCTTCCCCCCGCTCCCCTCCTCCGGCGACATCTCGACCATCGGCGGCATGCTCGCCAACGCCGCCAGCGGGATGCAGACCGTGAAGTACGGCGAGGTCGCGGACTGGGTACTCGAAATCGAGGCCGTCCTCGCCGACGGGAGCGTCATCTCAGCGGGCTCGCGGGCGGTCAAGACTTCCTCCGGGTACAACCTGCGCGACCTGCTCGTCGGCAGCGAGGGCACCCTCGCGATCATCACCGAAGCGACCCTCCGGCTCGCGGGCCGCCCCGAGCAGATTCGCGGCGGCCGGGCCGTGTTCGAGACGCTGGACGGGGCCGCCGCCGCGGTCGAGGACACCATCCAGTCGGGCGTCGACGTGGCCAAGATCGAACTCGTCGACGCCGAGAGTGCCATGATGGCCAACGCGTATTCGGGCACCGACCTCCCCGACAGCCCGCTGGTGTTCCTCGAGTTCCACCGCAACCACGGTATCGAGCGCGAGGTCGACTTCTGTCGCTCCATCTTCGAACACCACGGCGCGACCCGGTTCGAGGTCGCCGCAGCCGACGAGGGGATGGCCGACCTCTGGGAAGCCCGCAAGGACATGGCCTACGCCATGCAGACCTACGACCCCGACCTGACACCGCTCCATCCCGGCGACATCACCGTCCCCATCTCGAGATATGCCGACGCAATCCGGTACGCCAAAGAACTCGCCGAGGAACACGACGTCCTCGTCCCCTGCTTCGGGCACGCGGGCGACGGCAACGTCCACTACTCGGTGCTGGTCGACGAGGACGACCCCGAGCAGGTCGAGGCTGGCGAAGAAGTGTACAAGAGAATCGTCGAGTTCGCCATCGACTGCGGCGGGACCTGCACCGGCGAGCACGGCATCGGCCTCGGCAAGCGCGAGTACCTCGAACGCGAGCACGGCGAGGCCACCGTCGAGGCGATGCGGAAGGTCAAGCGTGCGCTGGACCCGACCGACACCCTGAACCCGGGCAAGATGTTCCCGGAGACGGTCGACGGCGGGCGAGTCAGGGACCGGGACGGGCAGTAAGCGCGAGGCGCGTCTCGGGTGGTCGGAATCTCCCCCAATCTTGAAGACGGTTTTCCACGACCCCTTCGTATGAACGTCAGGAGCGTCGCCATCGACGAATCGGTCTCGACCGTCTTCCCCCCCGAACGACTCCAGCACGCGCTCGCAGATGTCGTCGACGCCGCGACCGTCGACGCCACCACGGACTCGCTCGACCCGTACGACGCCGTCGTCACGCTCGCGTATCACGAGGACTACCTGGACGCGGTCGACTGGATCCACTCCATCCAGACCGGTATCGACCGGTTCCCGCTCGATGATCTCCGTGAACACGACGTGACGCTCACGAGCAGCAACGGTATCCACGGGCCGGCCATCGGGGAGACCGTCGCCGGCTACATGCTCTCGTTCTCGCGCCGGCTGTTGCCGGCCGTGAAGGCACAGACCCGGCGGGAGTGGTCCCCGCCGGAGTGGGACGAGGCGTTCACCCTGACCGGCGAGAAGGTGTGCATCGTCGGGCTCGGCGCGCTCGGCAAGGGAATCGTCGACCGGGCGAACGGCCTCGGGATGGAGGTCGTCGGCGTCCGGCGGTCAGGTGACCCTGTCGACGGTGTCGAGGAGGTGTACACCCCGGACGAGCTCCACACCGCGATTCGGGACGCCCGGTTCCTCGTGCTCGCCGTCCCACTCGTCGAGGAGACCCATCACATGGTCGGGGACGCGGAGTTCGACCTCCTGGACGACGACGCCGTCCTCGTCAACGTCGCTCGCGGGCCCGTGGTCGACGAAGAGGCGCTCGTCGCGGCACTCGAATCGGGGGCCATCGCCGGAGCCGCACTCGACGTCTTCGAGACGGAACCGTTGCCAGAGGACTCTCCACTGTGGGAGTTCGAGAACGTGCTCGTCACCCCGCACTGTGCTGGCTTCACCGAGGACTACTACCGGAACGTCGCGGGTATCGTCCGGGAGAACGTCGAGAACATCGAGCGCGGGGCAGACCTCCGCAACCACATCGTATAGGGGCGGACGGGCGTCTCTCGCGGGCTGGCACTATCGCTCGAACTCGAACTCGCTGTCGCGTGCCGTCTCGCGCTCTGCCGTCGAATCGACCCGCGCCCGCACGTCGTCGAGCGATTCGTTCTCGAGCAGTTTCTCGGTCCGGGCCTCGAACTCCTCGTCCGAGAGTTCGCCCGCAGCGTAGCGGCGTTTGAGTTCCTCGAGGGCGTCGTTCGGCCCGGATTCCGTTGTCGACACCGGTGTGCGCTGGCGGTGCTTCCCCCCACCGAACAGCGCCCGGAGTTCGTCGTTCAGGATGGCGCTCAGCGGGAGCACGACGACGAACCCGAGCGCGGCGACCAGGCCCGCGATGGAGCCGAATCCCATCATTCCGAGGACGATGACCGCCGCGAGCGTGGCGAACACGATGAGTGCGGGGAGCTTGTCGAAGAGGTCCGCGTCCTCGTCGAGCGGGTCGAAGTCGTCCCCCTGGCTGCCGGGCGGGTCGTCGGTCATGGTCGTACCAGCCCCGTGAGAGAAAATATCGTTTTCGACTCGGGTGATGGGGCCGACTCGCCGGCCGGTCCTCAGTCCTCGATGAGCACGTCGACGACCGACGGGCCGGACTCCGCGACCGCAGCCGAGAGCGTCTCCTCCAGTTCGGAGACTGATTCCACGAGGTACCCCGACGCGCCGTGACTCTCGGCGTTCTTCGGGATATCGACCGGCGGGTCGAAGTCCATGCCGACGAACTCGTAGTCCGACTCCTCGCCGCCGAACATGCTGACGGTGTTGTCCTTCAGGATGCGGTAGTTCCGGTTGTCCGGGACCACGACCGTCAGGTCGAGGTCGTACCGGGCCGCGGTGTAGAGCGAGTTCGGGTAGTAGAGGTAGGAGCCGTCGCCGACGAACCCGTAGATGGTTCGAGATTCCTCACGGTCGTGCTCGGCGAGTGCCGCGCCGACGGACGCCGGCAGGCCGTAGCCGAGGCCACCACCCTTGTTCCCCATTATCTGGCCCGTCTGGAAGTCCCAGCGCGTGAGCAGGGCGTACCGCGAAGTCACGCCCTCGTCCATGACGAACGCGTCCGGGTCGACCGACTTCATCGCGTCCACGAGGTCGGCCTTCGAGATGGCATCCTCGGCAGTATCGTCCTCGCCCATCGCGGTCATCTGCTGGCTGGCGAGCTGTTTCATCGCGTCCACCTGGACCAGGCGTTCCTCGCGCGTCTCGGCGTCGACCCGGTCGTCCACCTCCGCCGCGAGTTCGGCCATGACGTGGCCCATATCCCCGGTCACCACGGTCGCGGGGTGGTTCTTCGCGCCCTCCCACGGCTGGTCGGTCAGGTCCACGATGGTCGCATCGTCGGGCACCAGCGGGTTCTCGTGGGCCCACAGCGTCGTGTTGGTCGAACAGCCCGCGAAGACGAGCGTATCGGTGTGGAACAGCGTCTGGGCCAGTTGCTCGTCCGGCGGGACGTGGCTCACCCACTGCTCGTGGTCGGTCGGGAAGTTCACCTCGTAGCCCAGTATCTCGCCGTGGACTCGCGCGCCCGCCGCCTCCGCGAGGTCGACCGCCGCCTCGACGGGGTCCACGCCCGACCAGGCGCGGTGCCGGCCGACGTGGTCTCCGACGACGAGCACCGGATTGTCGGCCTCGGCCAGCGCGTCGGCGGCCTGCTCGATGGCCCGCGGGTCGCCCCGGCCCGGGTTCGGGATGGTCCCGACCGGCTCCGGCTCCGTGTCGGTCTCCTCGGTCATCACGTCCAGCGGGAGCGCCAGGAAGACCGGCCCGGTCGGTGGTGTGCAGGCGACCCGGAAGGCCCGCCGGAGCATCGTCGGCAGCGCCTCGACGGAGAGCACCTCGTCGGCCCACTTCGTGTACTGCTCGGTGAGTTTGACCAAATCGCCCGAGAGGATAGGCTCCTCGTGCCGGAAGTGACGCTCGTGGTTCCCCGCGGTGACCACGAGTGGTGCACCGGCCATGTACGCCCCGTACAGGTTCCCGAGCCCGTGAGCCATCCCCGGCGCGACGTGGAGGTTGACGACGCCCGCGGGAAGCCCCTCGTCCTCGTCGGCGAACTGGCGCTTGACGCTGGCGTACCCGGCGGCCGCCCCGACCGCCACGTCCTCGTGCAGGCCCAGGATGTACTCCAGCTCGGAGTCCGCGATGGCGTTCACGACGGGCAGTTCGGTCGTCCCGGGGTTGCCGAAGACGTACTCGACGCCGTACGCGTCGAGGGCGTCCACGAACAACTGTGCACCCGTTCGGGATTCTGTCATGCGTCGAGTGTCGGGTGGTGGTGACAAAACGATTCGCCTGCTGCGTGTCTCAGTCCGTGGAGCCAGGATGGGTTGTGTTTCCAGTTCGTCCGCACCAGTCAGGGAAGGCTAGCAGTTCACTCGCGCCGATGGTAATGGAAACCGCAACCGCCCCGCACAGCACAGCACCGCGTCCACACCCTCCCCAGCCGATTCCGGTGCTCGTTCCGCTCCGCTCCACTGCGCTCCTCATCCCTCGCGCGCTTCCGACTCGCGGCCTGCTCACGGCTGCGCCGTTCGCTTCGAGGCACTCCGTGCCTCGCACGGCACGCTCGCCAGCGCGCGCCAGACAAGACAGAAAGAGAAGAATCGTCGAAGACTGCTGTGACCGCGTCAGTGCGCCTGCTCGATGGCCTGGTCGAGGTCCGCGATGATGTCGTCGACCTCCTCGATGCCGACCGAGAGCCGGACGAGGTCGGGCGTCACGCCGCTGGCCATCTGCTCCTCCTCCGTGAGCTGCTGATGGGTGGTGCTGCCGGGGTGGATGATGAGCGACTTGGCGTCGCCGACGTTGGCGAGCAGGCTCAGGAGTTCCGTGCTCTCGGTGACGGCGCGGCCGGCCTCGTAGCCGCCTTCGAGCCCGAACGTGATCATGCCGCCGTAGCCGCCGTCGAGGTACTCGGATGCCGTCTCGTGGGTCTCGTGGCTTTCGAGTCCGGGATAGGTGACCCACTCGACCTTCGGGTGGTCCTCGAGGAACTGGGCGACCTCGAGCGCGTTCTCGGAGTGGCGCTCGACGCGCAGGGGCAGGGTCTCGAGCTTCTGGATGGTGACCCAGGCGTCGAAGGGAGCCTGCTGGTCACCGAGGTCGCGCAGGCCGCGGGCGCGGGCGGCCATCGCGAACGCCATGTCGCCGAAGCGCTCCTGGAAGTTGACACCGTGATACGCCGGGTTGTCGCCGGCGACCTCGGGGTAGTCCTCGGCGGTCCAGTCGAACGAGCCGCCGTCGATGAGGACGCCACCGATGGAGGTGCCCGAGCCGTGGATCCACTTCGTGGTGGAGTGCCAGACGAGGTCGGCACCGTGGTCGAGCGGGTTGCAGAGGTACGGCGTCGCGAACGTGTTGTCCACGAACAGGGGCGCGCCGTGTTCGTGAGCGATGTCCGCGATGCGCTGGATGTCAGGCGTCACGAGCGCCGGGTTCCCGATGGTCTCGAGGTGGACGTACGCCGTGTCCTCGTCGATGGCCTCGGCGTAGGCATCGTAGTCCAGCGTCTCGACGAAGCGAGCCTCGACCCCGCGCCGCGGCGCGGTGTGGGTGAAGTAGGTGTAGGTGCCGCCGTAGAGCGACGACGCGGTGACGATGTTGTCACCCTCGCCCGCGAGCACGAACGTCGCGAGGTCGAGCGCGGCCATCCCGGAGGAGGTCGCGACGGCCGCGACCCCGTTCTCGAGCTTGGCGAGGCGCTGTTCGAGTACCGCATTGGTCGGGTTCATGATGCGGCTGTAGATGTTGCCCGCCTCCTCCAGCGCGAAGAGGCTGGCCGCGTGCTCGGCGTCGTCGAAGACGTACGAGGTCGTCTGGTAGAGCGGCGGTGCGCGCGACCCGGTTGTCGGGTCGGGTTCCTGGCCGGCGTGGACGCTGTTCGTTGCGAAGCCGTGAGAGTCGTCGTCTGCCATACGTCCGTATCGTCTCACTCGTGCCCTTAACCTACCGACAGCCACAACACTGGCCTCGTTTCTCTGACGATGGGCGGTGGACACTACGGGCGGGTTCCGGACGAGAATCGCCTCCTCTGCACCCCTCGTAGACGAATATGTGCCCCAGGACCGACTGCACGAGTACTTCCCCGTCACAGATACCGGCAACAGTGGCCGCCAGAGAACAGCGCGAACGTTGAAGTACGAACCCGGAACCACACCCGACGTGCGCTGAGAACCGCCACGGGACGTGTCGCGGGTGTGTGACACGGCCGTCCCGTGTCCTGTCGCTCCGTGTCGCCTGTTCGCCACCGAAAAGAAACCGACCGCGCTAAACCTACCGCGTTATGCGTCCGGCGCGAGCGCTTCGAGCGTCGCGTGGATCTGCTCCTGGGTCGCCGCACGCGGGAAGCCCACGCTGACGGCGTCGACGCCCTCGATGTCCGCGAACTTCTGGAGTTCGTCACTGGCGCGCTCGGGCGTCCCGGCCGCCGTGAAGTCGTCCAGCATCTCGTCGGTGAATATCTCGAGCGCCTCCTCGCGGTCGCCGTTCATCCAGTTCGCCGCGATGGCGTGGGCCTCCTCCTCGTAGCCCTGTCGCGCCAGCGAGTCGCGGTAGTACGTCCCCATCGCGCCGACGTAGAACGCGGAGTGCTGGCGGGTCAGCTCCCGAGCCTCCTCGCCGTCTTCCAGCGCACAGCACGTCAGCGACAGCGTGCACTGCTGCTGGCTGCGGTCACGGTCGCCCATCTCACCACCGCGCTCGAAGTCGTCCAGCCGGTCGCGCATCGTCTCCGGCGTGAAGAGGATGGCGTGCCAGCCGTCGGCGAAGCGCCCGGCGAGTTCGACCGCTTTCGGCCCCATGCCGGCCACGTCCACACTCGGGGCGGGCTCGGGCGGGTCACAGCGCAGCCGGAACCCGGAGACGTTGAAGTACTCGCCGTTGTAGTCGAGTTCCTCGCCGGCGAGCACCATCTTGATGATGTCGACGTACTCGCGGGTGCGTCGCAGCGGGTTCCCGAAGTCCTCGCCGTGCCAGCCGCCGATGACGGCCGGCCCCGAGGGACCGATACCGAGGCGGAACCGCCCGTCGGAGACCTCCTGGAGCGTCGCGGCCGTCTGTGCCAGCAGGGCCGGCGACCGCGAGTAGACGTTCATGATGGAGGAGCCGATGCCGATCTCCTCGGTCGCGTGGGCGATGCTCGTCATGATGGTGACCGCGTCGCGGCCCCACGTCTCGGGGAGCCAGACGAAGTCGTAGCCCAGTTCCTCGGCCTTGACGGCCTGGTCGACGAAGTCCTGGACGCTCTCCTGTGCGGCGACTGGCAGGTGGACGTGCCGTTCGGTCATGCTCTGTGAAGGGATGCCACCCCAACAACAAAAAGAGGGATGGAAGTTGTGTGTCGTTGAACCCTGTTTGCTACTGGTCGCAGTTCACTCACTCGCGTCTCAGACGTCCGGCGTCTCCATGATGTTCGGGACGCCGGCCGCGACGATGGTCTGGCCGGTGACGTACGAGGAGGCCGGCGAGGCGAGGAACTGCGCCACGTCGGCGATCTCCTCGCTGGTGCCGATGCGCCGTTTCACCTCCTCACGGTCGATCTCGTCGGCGGTGACTCCCATCTGGGAGGCCACACCGGGCGTCGCGACGAACCCGGGCGCGATGCAGTTCACCCGGATGTCGTCGTCGGCCCACTCGAACGCGAGGGTTCGAGTCAGGTTCTCGACCGCGGCCTTCGCGGCCGCGTAGTGGCTCATGTACGGCGCACCCTGCTTCCCGGCCAGACTGGAGAGATTGAGAACGACCCCACCGCCGTCGGCGAGGTGCTCCTTCGCGGCCTGTGTGCAGTGGTAGGTGCCCGTGAGGTTGATGTCGACGATGGTCGACCAGCCGTTCGGCGAGATATCGTCGAAGCCGGCCATGAACGACGCGCCAGCGTTGTTCACCAGCACGTCGAGCCCGCCGAACTCCTCGACGGTCGCCTCGACCAGCGCCTCGACCGCGTCGCGCTCGGTCACGTCACACTCGACCGCGTGCGCATCGCCCGGCCGGTCGCTCTCCGTGATGGCCTCGGCGACCGGTTCGACGTTCTCCATGTCCCGCGAACAGACGACGACGTCGATGCCGTCGTCCGCGAATCGCTCCGCGATGACCTTCCCGATGCCACTCGATGACCCGGTGACGATGGCTACGTCACCGTCGACGTGGAACTGTTCGGTCGTCATCGTCGTCCCTCCGCGTCGTGAACTTGCATACGCTCGGAGAGTGTACGGGGGGCGAGATAAAAGTGAACGAACCCCACACGGAGGGCCGGGACCACCAATATTCACCGAATCAGCGATTGAATCAACGGTTTTGTGGAGGATACTGATAAGTACGTATAAATTCACCCTCGTGGTACCTGTCCAGAACTGAATCGGTCGAGGCGATGAGCAACAGGACACCTGAGACGCGACGACACGGGATGACGGTCGCCAGAGACGGTGTCATCGTCGAGAAACGACTCGACGTCCAGACCATGCCGCTCCCTGCGGTGTCGTTCGACATCGTCTCGGACCGCACGGACCTGGTCGAGGTGACGCTGGTGGAACAGCTCCCGCCGGACCTGAGCGCCGACAGACTGGGCTTCCATCCCGGGTTCGGGGCCGAGAACTGGACCTGCTACGGCGGGGGTGAACTCGTCTGGCGAGGTCGCCTCGCCCCCGACGAACACGTCCAGACCGTCTTCGGTGTCTGGCTCGACAGCCCCGACCGGGCGCTCTCCTTACTCACATCACCGACCGTCGAGGCCATCCGCGAGGTCGGCGAGGATACCGACCCCCTGGTCCTCGACGAATCCTTCGTCGCGACACCGGATACGGGACCGACGGAGCTCAAGCGCGCCGTTGAGGCGGCCGTCCCGCAGGAGGCACTTCGCGCCGAAAGTGGCCTGCCGCAGTGGAGCGACCTGCCCGAAGCAGGCACCGACCTCACTGCCCCCTCCCGCGAGGCGGTCGGAGAGGTGGTCGCCGCTATCTCGGGTGGGACCGACGTGTCAGCCCACGACCGGTACTACCATCTCCGGCTCTCCGTCGAAACGGCGGGCCGTGGCGACCGCGAGGTCTCGGTGCTCGAAGACCTGACCAACGCCCTGTCGGTGCTGTACGCTGACGCAGATGACAGGGACGACGGTGCGTGGCGCGTGCTGGACGTGGCCATCGGGACGAACTGGCAGGCCGAACGCATCGTGACTGCTCTCGGTGACGATCACCGTGTCTCCGGCCTGCTCGTGACGGAACTCACCGGGGCGGTGAACAGTGGAGACCACGACCGCGAGCCCCAGTCGACCAGCCTCTCATCAGGTGTCTCCGAGACTGACCCGGTGACCGCGGAGCTGGCGTCGACCGTCCTCTTCGGAGAGAGTGCCGCGACTGCAGGGACTGCCCCCGAGGACGCGGCCGACGAGCAGACCGGCTCTCCAGAGCCGACAGCGACGGAAGCTGCGGGAGCGGCTGCAAGCGACACGCCCAGTGACCCGCCCACCGACGCGCCGAGCACGGCCAGCGCGGGTGCAACCGAGGACGACGCGCCGAGCGACGACTTCGGTGCGGGGGCCGTCGACGACTTCGGCGGTTTCGAACCGGCGGAGACGACCGGTTCGAGTGCCGAGGAGGAACCGGCAGACGAGGGAACCGACGAGTTCGGTGACGCCGAGGCGTTCGAGAACGCCTTCGAGTTCGACGACGAGAGCAGCGGGTTCGACACGTTCGAGCAGGCGGACCCCGAGGAACGTGCCGAGTCCGAGCCCGACGATGCAGCCGCGGAGACCAGTGACGACGACGACGCGGCCAGCGACTCCGACGATTCGATGGCGGTGTTCGCCGAGCTCAAAGAAGAGACCGAGCAGGCGAGCGTCTCCGACCTCGACGAGGAACTCGAAGACGTGGTGCTCTCCCCGAACGAGGAAGAGGAGTACAGCATCGCCGACCTCCTCGACGACATCGACGAGGAGGAGAACACGGCGTCACCAGCCTGAGGACGCGCTCTTCTCACCCGTCGTACAGCTCGTGGAACCACCGCCCGGTCTCGGCAATCCTGACCACGAAGCGATGGGACGATAAGGCGATGCCACCACTCGGTTGATAACTCGATGGCTTCGTCCGAGGATACGCCGTTCGACCAGTACCGCGCCGACGTAGACCGTCCACTGCTCCGGCTGTTCCGCGAGTACGGCCTCCCCCGACTGCGCTGGTTCACCGCGGGGAACGTCGCGAACCTGGTCGGCCGAAGCGCGAGTCTGCTCCCGCCGCTGGTCCTGGGGACCGCCATCGACGCCATCTTCACCGGCGACGGAAGCTACAGCTTGCCCCTGGTTCCGGCTGCCTGGTTGCCGACCGAGCAGGCCGCACAGTTCTGGTTCTCGGTCGCGCTCATCGTCGTCGGCTTCGTCGTGACCGGCATCGGGACGTTCCTCTGGGGTGTGACGATGAACCGGTTCGCCCACGGCGTGATGCACGAGGTCCGGACCGACACCTTCGCCGCGATGCAGGCGCTCGACATGGCCTTCTTCGACGACAAGCAGACCGGCGAGGTGATGTCGGTGCTGAACAACGACGCGTCGAACCTGGAGACGTTCCTCGACGATGCGCTCAGCGAGGGGCTGCGAATCGTCGTGATGGTTCTCGGTATCGCCGGTATCCTCGTCTATCTGAACCCGCAACTGGCCGCCGTCACGCTCCTGCTCGTGCCCGCGATGGGGCTGTTCACCTGGTGGTTCATGCACCGGGTCGAACCCCTGTATAAACGGGTCCGAAGCGACGTGGGCAACCTGAACACGCGCCTGGAGAACGCGCTCTCCGGTGTGGAGCTGGTCAAGACGACGGGCACCGAGGAGTACGAGACCGGACGTGTGCGAGCGGCCTCCAACGACCTCTACGAGTCCAACATGGCCGTGCTCACGCTGAGCTACTTCTACCGGCCCGGGATGGAACTCCTGGCCGGGCTCTCGTTCGCCGCGACGTTCCTCGTCGGCGGCCTCTGGCTGTTCCAGGGCCCGCCGTTCGGGCTCACAGGCACCTTGACGGTGGGAGAGTTCGTCACCTTCGTCTTCCTGACCCAGCGATTCGTCGAACCGCTCTCGCAGGCGTCGAACCTCGTCGACTGGTACGAGAACGCGAAGGCCTCCGGCGAGCGTGTCTTCGGCTTGATGGACGTGCCCCCACACGTCGTCGAGGCCGACGACGCGGTTCCGCTGTCGGACGTGGATGGTGCCGTCGAGTACGACGACGTGAGCTTCGGCTACGACGACGAGCTGGTCCTGCAGGACATCGATTTCGAGGTCGACCCCGGCGAGACGGTCGGGCTGGTCGGGCCGACGGGAGCCGGGAAGTCGACCGTCGTGAAGCTGCTGCTCCGGCTGTACGACGTGAACGCCGGGCAGGTCAGCATCGACGACCAGGACGTGCGCGAGGTGACTGTCGCCTCGCTCCGGTCGGCGATCGGCTACGTCTCACAGGACCCGTTCCTGTTCGATGGCACCATCGCCGAGAACATCCGGTACGGCCGGTTCGACGCGAGCGACGAGGCGGTCCGCGAGGCGGCGAAGGCAGCCGAAGCTCACGAGTTCGTCGCGAACCTCCCGGATGGCTACGACACCCGGGTCGGCGAGCGCGGCGTGAAGCTCTCGGGTGGCCAGCGCCAGCGCCTCGCCATCGCCCGTGTCGTGTTACAGGACCCGGCCATCCTCGTGCTCGACGAGGCGACCTCCAGCGTCGACACCGAGACCGAGGTGCTCATCCAGCGGAGCATGGACGCGGTCAGCGCCGACCGCACCACGTTCGTCATCGCCCACCGGCTCTCGACGGTGAAAGACGCCGACACTATCCTGGTGCTCGAAGACGGCTCGGTCGTCGAGCGCGGCAGCCACGACGAGTTACTGGACGAGGACGGGGTCTACGCGACCCTCTGGCGGGTGCAGGCGGGTGAGATAGAGGCGCTTCCGGACCGGTTCCTCGAATCGGTGTAACGCCGTCAGGAGCGGACCGTCAGCACGGGAACCGGTGACTGTCTGACCACGCGTTCTGACACGCTTCCCATGAGGAACTTGTCGATGCCACTGCGACCGTGACTGCCGAGGACGACGAGGTCGACGTCCCCGTCCTCGATCGTCGCCAGAATCTGTTCGGCCGGCGACCCGCGGACGATGTGCTCCTCGACCGGGGTGATACCGCCCTCGGTCGCCCACTCGACGACCTCCGTGACGATACCTGTCGCTTCCTCCTCGAGTCGCTCCACGAGCTGGTGGCTCCGGGCGTCGAGCGGGAGCAGGTCGTCGTCGACCACGTGCATGACCGTCAGCTTGGCGTCGTATCGGGTCGCGAGGTCGATGGCGTGCTCGGCCGCGTGCTCGGAGGCGTCGCTCCCGTCGACAGGGACGAGGATGTGACTGTATCCCACGGACATGTGTCTATGTAAGGCGGCCGAGAACTTGACCGTTGGCACGCGGTTCTTATATCTATCACCCCAGGTACGAGACATGCAACTCCACTGGCACCGCGCCGACCTGCGCGCCAGCGACAACCGGGCGCTGTCGGCCGCGGCGACGAGCGCCGACGAGCTCGGCCCGGTCTGTCCCGTGTTCGTCTTCGACGACGCCGTGCTGGCACACGGGTCGCCACCGCGTGTCGCGTTCATGCTCGACGCCCTGGCCGCCCTTCGCGAGTGGTACCGGGGGCACGGGAGCGACCTGCTGGTCCGTCACGGTGACCCCCGCGAGGTGCTGCCGGCGCTGGCCGACGAGCACGCCGCCGGGCGCGTCGTCTGGAACAAGGGCTACTCGGGCCTCGCCAGGGAACGCGACGCCGCGGTCCGGCAGGCACTGAACGACGCCGATATCGCCCGGGAGTCGTTCGAGGACGCCCTGCACCACGAGCCGGGCTCCATCACGACCAACCAGGGCGACCCGTACTCGGTCTACACCTACTTCTGGAAGAAGTGGCGCGACCGGGCGAAGGAAGCGCCCTACGACGCCCCCGACGAGGGCGCACTGGCGGACGTGACGGGCGACGACCTGCCGACGCTCGCCGAGCTGGGCTTCGACGAGCCCGAAGCGACCATCCAGTCCGCGGGCACCGAGCCCGCCAGGGACCGCCTCGTGTCGTTCTGCGAGTCGGACATCTACGACTACGCGGAGCGGCGGGACTACCCGACCGACGAGTGCACGTCTCGGCTGTCGGCCGACCTGAAGTGGGGCACCATCGGCATCCGGGAGGTGTACGAGGAGACCGAGGCCGCCGCGGATTTCGCCGAGACGGAGGACGACCTCGAATCGGTCCGCGAGTTCCAGTCACAGCTCGCCTGGCGGGAGTTCTACCACCACGTGCTCTACTTCAATCCCGAGGTGGTCTCGGAGAACTACAAGGAGTACGAGTACGATATCGCGTGGCGGACCGACCCCGACGAGTTGCAGGCGTGGAAGGACGGCGAGACGGGCTACCCCATCGTCGACGCCGGGATGCGCCAGCTTCGCGAGGAGGGCTACGTCCACAATCGCGTCCGGATGATCGTCGCCTCCTTCCTCACCAAGGACTTGCTCATCGACTGGCGCGAGGGGTACGACTGGTATCGCGAGAAGCTGGTCGACCACGACACGGCGAACGACAACGGTGGCTGGCAGTGGGCCGCCTCGACCGGCACCGACGCACAGCCGTACTTCCGCATCTTCAACCCGATGACGCAGGGCGAGCGCTACGACCCCGACGCCGAGTACATCAGGCAGTACGTCCCCGAGTTGCGCGATGCCGACCCGTCGCTCGTCCACGGCTGGCACGAGGCGTCCCAGATGATGCGCGACCAGGAGGCACCCGACTATCCCGCCCCCATCGTCGACCACGCCGAGCGCCGAGAACAGGCCCTCTCGATGTTCAAATCCGCACGTGGGGAGGAGTGACGGGGGGCGAGTAGAATTAAGTTGGAAAGACGAAGAGTAGCTACCAACGATGGGGAGTGTCAGTTCGCCTGAAAGTACTAGCGGGTGCCGGTCGACAGCGGGGCGGACAGGATGCTGACCGACGCGACCCCGTTACACGTGGTCGCGGTCCTCGGCGTCGTCCTCGCCGTCGCGTTCATGCTTCTCGCGTGGCGATACCGCGACCGGCCGGGCGCGAGACCCTTCATCGTCATGCTCTTCGGCGTGACCTGGTGGGTCGCGACCGCGGCCGCGGGGATGTGGACGACGGACGAGAGCATACACTACCTTCTCGTCCGAATCCAGTACCCCGGCGCGGCCCTCGTCCCGACCGCCTGGCTGCTGTTCGCACTGGAGTACACCGGGCGAGAGGAGTACGTCACGTGGCGGTCGACCGCGGCGATCGCTGCCCTCCCAGCACTGGCCGTCGTCGGCGTCTGGACCAATCCACAGTTCGGGCTGATGTGGGACGACCGCTGGGTCGACGTCGTCGGTGGCGTCGCCCAGTTCGAGGCCTCGTTCGGCATCGGCTACTGGGTGTTCGCCCTCTACTCGTACCTGTTGCTCGGCGTGGGCGCGACCCTGCTTCTGGTCCTCGCTCTCGACAGCACCTCGGTGTACCGCCGACAGGCGGGCGCGATGGTCCTGGCAGCGGTTCTCCCGTTCGTCACACAGGTCCTGTACCTCACCCACCCCGGCCCGATACCGGAGGTGAACCTGACCCCGTTCGGCTTCATCGGGTCGGCCGCCATCGGTATCGCGGCTATCGGCCGGTTCGGCTTCCTCGAATCGGACCCCGTCGCCTCCCAGGTCGCACCGAACCGCGTCATCGAACGACTCGACGACGCCGTGGTCGTTCTCGACCGGAACCGGCAGGTCGTCGATGCGAACCCGGCCGCAGAGCGCATCCTCGGGACTGGTGTCGTCGGGCACGACGCCGACGCGGTGCTCCCGGAGGTGGTCGACATCGACACGCTCGCTGCCGGCGGCGACGTGCCGACGGTCGAGCACTCGAACGACGGTGAGACCCGCTACTTCGATTCGAGCACCAGCGCCCTGCGGGACCGACGTGGCACCGTGACGGGCTGGGTGCTGACGTTCCACGACGTCACCGACCGACGACGGCGGGAGCGCCGGACCGAGACGCTCACCCGCGTCCTGCGCCGGACCCTCCGCGAGGAGATGGACGCGGTGTATAGCCACGCCGGGGAGATCCGCGAGGACGACGAGGTGGTGACCGATCTCCAGGAGCGCGCCCGGGACGCGCTCGAGCTCGGCTCGGTCGCCGAGGAGTTCGAACCCCTGCTCGGCGATTCGGTGTCGGACCCGCCCGCAGACATCGTCCCCATCGTCGGTGCCGAACTCGACAGGGTCCGCGAGCGCTATCCGCGGGTGGACGTGTCTCTCGATGCACCCCTGGGCGAATGGGCTCACTGCGGGGCACTGTTCGAACCGGTGTTCCGGGCGCTCGTGAACGATGCGGCTGCGCGGGCGACCGGGCCCGAACCGACGGTGACCGTCGACGTTCGGGTCGACGAGTCGGACGGCAGGGTCACCGTCAGCGTGACCGACAGCGGCCCGGCCCGGTCCGACCAGAGTCGCGCCGTGCTGTGTGAGGGTGCCGTCCCGACCGAGGCCGACGACTCCGATGCGTCGACGCTCTCGCTGTGGCTCGTGCACTGGGGGGTCGACCACCTCGGGGGGTCGGTGGCCGTTCCGGACACCGACACCGGCCGGGTCGACCTTCGGCTGCCGCTCGTGGAGGAGACGGCAGTGTCGGCCTTCGACTGAGGCGTCGAGTCCCTCTTTTCCGGTTTGCTGCTTCGACACGTCGCGCCTCGACAGCGTTGGTCACGTCCACTGCGTCGGTTTGCCAGTGGCAACGCGGTCGGAACTGGTGCGTCGGTTTGCCAGTGGCGACGCGGTCGGAACTGGTGACGGTCGACGTCCCACCGCGACAACCCCCAAACTTATTTCCTTTAGAGATGCCCAATGGCTATAGATGAGCCAATCAACCGACCGATTCAGCAACCAGTCCATCCGCAACCGGCTACCGGACCCGACCGCGAGAGTCCAGTCCCTCGCGGGGGTCGCGGTCCACACGTCGCTGCTCGACGGGGCCGTCGCCGCGACGAAGGTCGTGGTCGTCAGTGCGTTGCTGTCGGTCTCACTCTCACCGGCCGTCGCCCTCGCGTTCCTCGTCACCTTCGGCGTCTACGGGTCGAACAAGCTCGTCGACGCCGAGGACGCCGTGAACTGCCCGGACCGGGCCGCGTTCGTCGCCCGGCACCGCGCGGCCCTCACGCTGGCGACGGTCGGCGGGTACGGCCTCGCGCTCGTCCTCGCCGCACTCGAAGGGCCGCTGGCGGTCGCCCTGACACTGGTCCCCGGGGCCGCCGCGCTCCTGTACAGTGTCAAGTGGCTCCCGTACGGCGGCGGGACGCGGGTCAAGGACGTCTTCCTCCTCAACACGGTTCTGGTCGCGGCCGCCTGGGCGGTCTACATCTCGTTCATCCCGGTTGCGTTCACCGACCGGCTCCCCGGCGCGCCCGCACTCACCCTCTGTGCGTTCTTCTTCCTCCAGACCGTCGTCGCCGGTGAGGTCCTCAACGCTCGCGACGTGGTCGGTGACCGTCGCGAGGGCGTCAGCACGCTCCCGACGCGGCTCGGCGTCGAGCGGGCGCAGACGGTCCTCTACGGCCTCGACGGACTCACCATCACGCTCCTGCTCGGCGCGGGTCTCGTCGGCACGCTCGACGAACAGGCCGTGCTCGCGCTGCTTCCCGCGGTCGGCTACTCGCTGCTCGTGACGGCGCTCGTCGGTCGTGACGTCGACCTCTCGCGGCTGTGTGCCTGGCGCGACCTGGAATACCCGCTCATGCTGGCCGGAGTCGTGGTCTTCCTGTGAGCCGACTCAGCACTCGATATCACCATTCGAGTTAAGTCTGATGCCGATGAACCACCGCATACACGTACAGACTGCAAGATGCCGCATTCTCTCACCGCCATGAGTTTGCTCCTCTTTGCCGCCGTCATAGCCGCGGTTGTTGCAGTCTTCGCCTATCGCCAGCGCCCGAAACCCGGGGCGATCTGGCTCGCCCTGCTGCTGGCCGGTGTCGCCTGGTGGGCGGCCGTCTACGCCGTCGAACTCCCGATCACACCCCTCCCGGTGCGACAGCCGTTCATGAAGCTCCAGTGGCTCGGGAGTCTCAGCATCCCGGTGTTCTGGCTGTTGTTCTCCCTGGAGTACACGGGCCGGGACCGCTGGGTCAACCCCATTTCCATCGCCGGGCTCTTCGTCGTCCCGACGGTCGTGGCCGCGCTGGTGTTCACCTTCGAACACCACACCTTGCTCTACCGGTCGGTCGAACTCGTCCAGAACGGTGACCTCTACGCCGTCGAACACGTGTTCGGCCCGGCGTTCTACGTCGGCATCGGCTACTCCTACCTGCTCACGCTGGTCGGGTCGGCGCTGTTCGTCTCCCTGCTGGCTGGCCGGAGTTCGACCCACCGCAAGCAGTCGCTCGCGCTCCTCGTCGCCATCGTCGCCCCCTGGCTCGGCAACCTCGTCTACATCTTCGACGTCTCCCTGCTCGCCGATGTGGACCCGACGCCGATGGCGTTCCTGGTGACGGGCGTCGCCAGTTTCGTCGCACTCGAGCAGCTCGACCTGTTCGATGCGGTGCCCGTGCCCGACCGCATCGCCCGCGACATCGTCATCGACGGGATGTACGACCCCGTCGTCGTCGTCGACAACCGCGACCGCATCGTGGACATGAACACCGCGGCGACGACCGTCGTGGGATTCTCTGCACAGACCGCCCTGGGACGGGACGCGAACGAGACCGTCCCGGGCTTCCCCGAGGGCACGGCCGACGGCGAGACCGTGACGGTCGACTCACCCGAGGGCGTTCGCCACTTCGACGTGGCCATCTCGGCCGTCGAGGACGCCCACGGCCGACCACTCGGACAGGTGGTGACGATGCGGGACGTCACCAAGCGCGAACACGACGAGCAGCGCCTGAACGTGCTCAACCGCGTCCTCAGGCACAACCTCCGCAACGAGATGCAGGTCGTCGCCGGCTGTGCCGAGGAACTCCAGTCGCGGCTCGACGACGAGGCGGACGTGGCGCTCGCGACCACCATCGCCGAATCCGCCAACGAGGTCTCCGCACTCGGCGACACCGCCCGGGAGATAGAGGACCTCCTCGAGACCCCGGAGAGCACCCCTGCAATCGGCCTCCGGGACGCCATCGACCGCCTCCTCGACGACGCGGAGACCGAGAACCCCGGGGCGGTCTTTACGCTCCAGTGGACGCCAGACCACGCCATCCGGTGTTTTCGCCCTATCGAGCCGGTGTTGCGTCACCTCCTCGAAGCGGCCACCTCCTCGAACAGACCGCCGAACCCCCACGTCCGACTGTTCGTCGCGGCCGACACCGAGGACTACGTCTCCATCACCGTCGCCGACGACGGGCCGCCGATCTCCGACGCCGAGCGGGCCGTCCTCGAGAGCGGTGCGGAGACGCCGCTGGACCACGCGAGCGGTCTCGACCTCTGGCTGGTCCTCTGGGGGACCCGTGCGATGGGAGGGACACTCGACTTCGAGTCCCACTCCGACACCGGGAACGCGGTCACCGTCCACGTCCCGGTGGTCGAGTCGGCCCAGTCGGCCGACCAGCAGGCGAGTGCGGAGTGATAGCAACCGCCTTCCATACTTTTAAACAGCAGTCGCGCGAAGTATTCCATCGGGTGATACAAATGGCAGAGAAATCCAACGCCGAACTTCCGCCGCTTCCGTACGAGTATGACGCACTCGAACCCGCCATCTCAGAGCAGGTCCTCACGTGGCATCATGACACGCACCATCAGGGTTACGTGAACGGCCTCAACGCCGCCGAAGAGACACTCGCGGAGAACCGCGAGTCTGGCGACTACTCGTCGACGGCCGGTGCGCTCGGCAACGTGACGCACAATGGCTGTGGACACTACCTCCACACCCTCTTCTGGGAGAACATGTCCCCGGAGGGTGGCGACGAGCCCGAGGGTGACCTCCGTGACCGTATCGAGGCCGACTTCGGCTCCTACGAGGGCTGGAAGGGCGAATTCGAGGCTGCCGCCTCCGCCGCCGGTGGCTGGGCACTTCTCGTCTACGACCCGGTCGCCAAGCAGCTCCGCAACGTCAAGGTCGACAAGCACGACCAGGGCGCGCTCTGGGGCGCACACCCCATCCTCGCCTGCGACGTCTGGGAGCACTCCTACTACTACGACTACGGTCCGGACCGCGGTTCCTTCATCGAGGGCTTCTTCGACGTCGTGAACTGGGACAAGGTCGCCGCAGAGTACGAGAAGTGCACGGCGCACTTCGAGTAAGCGACGAGTCGTACAACCACACGTTTTCTTTAGTCGTCGCCGGCCTCGGGAGCGACGCGTCCGTGAGCCGCCGCTATCCCCGTGACCTCGAATCGCGCACCGCCGTCACGGCCGTCGGTCACCGCGAGTGACCAGCCGTGCCCCTCGACGATGCTGCGGACGATCGAGAGCCCGAGCCCGGTGCCGTCCTCGTTGGTCGAGTAGCCGTCTTCGAGCACCTGCTGCCGGTCGTCCTCGGGGATGCCCGGCCCGTCGTCCTCGACGTAGAACCCCTGCTCGTCTCTGGAGAGCGGCCCGACGTGAACCCGGACGTCCGGGGCGGTGTGTTCGACGGCGTCCGCAGCTTGCTGCGGGCTCGTGGAACCGTGTTCCACGGCGTTGCGGAACAGGTTCTCCAGTCCCCGGCGCAGCTGGCGTTCGTCGGCGTGGAACGACCAGTCGCCGTCGACGACGAGCGTCCCCGAACCGGTGTCGACGGTCTCCCAGGCGTCCCAGGCGAGCGACGCCAGGGAGACGGGTTCGGTCGCATCGACGGTCTGGCCGGCGCGGGCCAGTGCCAGCACGTCGTCGATGATGTGCCGCATCCGGTCGTGGGAGACGGTTACCTCGTCGAGGTGGGCGACGTTCCCCGTCTCTCGGGTGAGTTCCACGTACCCCTCGGCGACGTTGAGCGGGTTCCGGAGGTCGTGGCTGACGAGGCTCGCGAAGCGTTCCAGTTGCTCGTTCTGCCGCTCGAGCTCCTCCTCACGGGCCTTTCGTTCGGTGATGTCGTGGAGGAGATAGAGGCGGCCAACGTCGCGGCCCCGGCCGTCACGCTGTGGCGCGGCTTGGACGTCGAAGTAGCGCGTGTCGTACTCGGTCTCGACACCGACGGTCGTCCGAGAGTCCTCGCTGGCGCTGACGGCGACGGCCGCGACGGGCTGGTAGGACTCGTCCAGCACGCTGTCGATGCGGTCCCCGAGCACCGACCGGCCCCGAAGGTCGAGCATGTCCCGGGCGGCCCCGTTGATGTCGACGAGTCGGTCGTCTTCGTCGAGCACGAACACCCCGTCGCGCATGTTCTCGACGACCGCCTCGCGGGCGACCGGGGAGAGGTCGAGAAAGCGGAACCGGAACATTGCCCAGGCGAACGCGAGGCCGGAGGCGAACAGGCCGAACGGCGTCGGGTCGAACGGCGTCAGGTCCGTGATGTAGAAGGCGTTCGCGGTCCAGGGTGCTGCGACCGCGAGCATCAACGTCCGCCCCTGCTGGCGGTACACGTCCTGGGCGTAGTAGAGGTAGCGAAGCAGGTGGTACGTGCCGGCCACCAGCAGCCCGGTACCGTAGGCGAACAGCGCCCAGAACGCGGGGCCGTGGGCGAACCGGTGACCGCTGATCGAGGCGGTCTCGCCCGGTGGAAGGGCCGCTGCCGCGGTCACGTCCGTCCAGAAGACCCGGAGCCCGGGATAGGCGAACGCGAGCGCGACGGCGACGAGACCGACCAGTGCGAACACGCCGACCCGGCGACGGGTCAGGCGGTCGCCGTGGCCGGTGTACTCCAGGACGAGCGCGTACCAGGCGGGGATGATGGTGACGATCGCGACGTACAGCAGTTTGTTCAACAGGAGCGAGCGGTCGGTTCCGGGGACCAGCGAGGAGCCGAGGACCGTCCCGAACCAGAGCGCCATCGACAGCATGAACACGGAGAGCGGGCGCGACCCGGGCGCTGGCCGGTTCCGCCACGCCACGACCGCGACGGCGAGCGAGATGGGGATGCCGACGCTGAACACTGCCTGGAGTGAGAGCCTGACGACGGGCGGGAGCGTCGAGAGCGGACCGAGCGGGGTCGCGGCCCAGACGTTCATGGTTCACGGGTTCTCGACAGCCTCACTTAGATTCGCTGGCCGGGTCATCATGTCTATTGTCGCTGTTTACTGCTGGTTCGCCCCCACGTTCCGGCGAACCAGCGGTACGACCGACAATAGACAGTATCAGTCGACGACGGCACCGGTGAACTCGAAGCGGGCACCACCAGCCGAACTCTCGGTGACCGCGACACTCCAGCCGTGGGCGTCCGCGATGGACGCGACGATAGCCAGTCCGAGGCCGGTTCCGTCCTCTCCGGAGTAGCCGGCCTCGAGGACGTGTTCACGCTCGTCGATGGGAATCCCCGAGCCGTCGTCCTCGACGTAGAACCCTTGCTCGTCGGCGCGCAGGAGCGACTCGGCCGAGCCGAGGGTGCCGACGCGGATCTGGACGCCGTCGGTTTTCGCCCCGTGTTCCACCGAATTCTCGAACAGGTTCTCGAACAGCCGGAGTAGCCGTCTGCGGTCCGCCCTGATGTACTGGTCGGCCTGCACCGACAGGCTGGCGTTCCCGGTGTCGAGGTTGTTCCAGGCGTCCCGGGCGACGTCCCGGAGTGGGTGGAACTCCTGGTCCTCGTCGGTGATGCTCTCGCCCTGCTGGGCCAGCGTCATCATGTCCTCGACGATGGCGTCCATGTCGGTCAGGGCCTGTCGCGTCTTGCGGAGTTCCCCGCGGTCGCCCTGTCGGAGCCCCCTGACCAGGCTCTCCTCGGCGGTCGCGAGCGGCCGCCGAAGGTCGTGGCTCACGATGCTCGTGAACCGCTCCAGTTGCTCGTTCTGGCGCTGGAGTTCCTGCTCGCGGTGGGTCCGGTCGGTCACGTCCCTGACGATGAACAGGCGGCCGACGCGCTGGCCCTTCTCGGAGGCGAGTGGTGAGACCTCGATCTCGAAGTAGCGCCGACCCTCGGCGGTGTCGAGGCTGATCTCCTCGGTCAGGTCGTCGGCATCGGCGTAGCGCTGGTACAACGCCTCGTTGTCGCCGAGCACGTCCGACAGCGACCGGCCAACGACCCGCTCGCCCGCGACGCCCAGTATCTCCTTGGCGCGAGGGTTCACCTCGACGAACTGGTCGTCGGTGTCGAGCACGAACACGCCGTCGGTGATGTTGTCGAGGACGGTCGCGCGGGCGACCGGTGCGACCTCGGTCAGCCCGAACCGGAAGATGCCCGCGACGAGCGCGACGCCGCTGATGGCGAACATGACCGGCGTGAAGTCGGGGACGCGGGTGAACCCGACGAGCGGGGTGAGGTCGGGGACCGCACTCCCGGCGGCGGTAAGCCCGAAGAACGCGACGTTCCCGACCAGCGGCGTGAGGGCGGCGATGCCCATCATGAACGCCTGGCCGCGGTACAGCGACTTCGACCGCGAGACCTGCCGGAAGACGAGCACGGCCCCCGCCAGGGTGAGCAGGTAGCCGTAGGCGAAGTGGAGGTAGTACGGAATCCCGTAGCCGTCACCGTACTGGATGACGGTGTCGGTGCCCGGCTGGACGTTGCTCCACCAGAGCGAGTGCATCGGGGCGGTCCAGACGAGGACGTTGACCCCGATGGGGACGATAGCGAGCACAGCCAGCAACCGAGTGTCGACGAGGTCCTCCCGACCGGCGTAGCGAAGCGCCAGCACGAACCACGCCGCCACCACGACGGGGATGCCCAGGTACACGAACTGGGAGCCCCGGAGGGCGAGCTCGTAGGAGCCGCTCAGGACGCCGTACCGGTAGACCAGCGACCCGACCTCCCAGACGATGGACGACACCATCATCACCACCAGCGGTCGGGCGATGGGTTTGCGTCTGTTCTGCCAGGCCAGCGTCGCCGCGGTCATCGAGGCGAGGATCGATAGGACGAGCACGAGGTCGTAGAGCCCGTACGTGACGCCACCGATAGTAAACAAACCACTCATGTATCGTTCATTAATGATTGTTCCGGAATAGATAGGTGCTTTGGCCGTTAGCACCCACCGCCGTCAGCTCACGAACGACCGGTTCGACCCCACCAGCACCGGCAGACAGCGCCTCGGGTGGGTACTATAGTCACACCGACTCGTTCCCCGTGCTCCATCCACCAAAATGTATACTAAAAGATAATAAAATGCGGGATAGCCCTCCTCGTCCACACGCCGCCGAGCCAGACACCACCACTGTACTGCCACACGACACTGCGATTCCACACGACACCACCATGTCCTAACCTGTCATCCTGCTTCCCAGTGTCACGGCGTCGGCGCGCACGGCGTGGGAAACCGCTGCACCCGAGTAGCTCCCTGCGCCCTTCATACCCACCCGTCCACAGCGATAGACCGACACAGCGTCGGCCAGCAACCGGACCGTTTAGGGGCGGGAGCGTCCTACGCGTGACCATGCCCGTCCCGAAGTCGGAGTTCGAGCAACTCCACCCGTGTGACTTCTACACACCCGAGGAACTGTTCGACGACGACGAGATGTACACCGTCTACGAGATCGCCCGGCTCCTGCAGGGGCTCGACACCGACGCCGACCTCGACCGCGACACCGAGGACATCCTGCTCGACTGGGCCATCCCGTGGGTCATGCGCAACGCCGACGACCTCGTCGTGGCGACCCCGCGGAGCGACGACGAACCCGGCTACTACGGCCTGAAGGAATGAGGCTACTCGTCGCCGGCGACGCCCGCGTCGACGCCGGGAAGACGACGTTCTCGACCGGCCTGTGCGAGTACGTCGGCGCGACCGGTTTCAAACCGCGCGCCGGCAACGACTACTGGTTCGACCACGACGACTACCAGCGAGCCGTCGAGCAGGGCCGACTCTACGGGAAGGACGCGAAACGGCTCGCGGCCGCCAGTCCCGGCTCCCCGGACCCGGAGGACCTGAACCCCCTCCACCGGCTCTGGCGACCCTCGCCCGGCTCGGACTCGGGGATGCTCGGCGCGAGTCACCGCCGGTTCGTTCTCGACCGGGTGGGCGACGAGTACGTCGTCAACGCGAACGCCGACATCCCCGAGAGCGCCCGCGAGCACCTCCCCCTCGACGATGCCATCGTGGTCGAGACGCTGGCAGACCTGAACGAGGTCATGGCCGAGCGTCACACCGCCGAATTCGAGAGAATCCGCGAGGAGATACTGTCCCGTGACCGGGCCGTCGTCGAGTCCTACGCGGACATCGCGCTGCCCATCCAGGACGTCGCGTTCGACGCCGTGGCAGTGGTCGAGCCCGAGCGCGCCCGGGTGTACGGCGGCGAGCGCTACGCGAAGGCCTGTGCGGTGGTCGGCGGGAGCACCCACGAAGGAAAACTGGAAGAGCGCGTCTCGGACGTTCTCTCGTACTGCGACCCGCTCGCGACGGTCGGGCTTCCCGCGCTCGGGAGCGACGCCAGGGCCGACCCGGAACGCGTGGCCGACGCGTACGAGGTGGCCTACGAAGCAGTCGTGACTGCCGCGCTCTCCTGATTCGCTGGTTCTCTCTTCTTCTCGTTCCCTACCGTCGGAACGCCGAGGAGGCCATCTGCAGGGCGGCGTCGACGTGGCCGTACGGCTCGTTCGTCACGGACGGCCCGTGGCCGACGTGCATCTCCCCGAAGTCCTCGTCGACCCGCTCTTTCACGCGCTCGATGCTCTCGATGAGCGCGCCGTGGTCGCCCTCCTCGAGGTCGGTCCGGCCGAAGCTGCCGTTCTGGAAGATGAGGTCGCCCGCGAACAGCACACCGGCGTCGTCGCTGTAGAAACAGAGGTGGTCGTTCTTGTGCCCGGGCGTGTGCAGCGCCTCGTACTCGTGGTCGCCGATTGTCACCATCTCGCCGTCGGCGATGGCGTGGTCGATGCCGGGCTGGTCGGTGTCGAAGCCCCACGCCTCGACGCCGAATGCCTCCTTCACGTCGGCGAGGTTGCCCACGTGGTCTGGGTGGGTGTGGGTCATCACGACGGCGTCGATGCCGCCACGCTCCTCTATCTTGGGCACCACGTCGAAGTTCGCGCCCGCGTCGACCAGGACGCGGCGGTCGCCCGAGACAAGGAAGACGTTGCTCGTGAACGCCTGCACGCCTGCGGCGAGGTTGGAGATCATGTTCCACCCTACCGGTGCGAGGTGTTTGACGGTTCCGCTCGCGGGTCGCGTGCGTCCAGTTCGGTGTTCCCCTACGCCGCGCCAGCCCCGACCAGCACCAGCTTCGCGGGCTCGTCGTGGGGGTTCGTCAGCTGGCGTGTCTCCTCCGCAGAGAGCCGAAGCGCCTCGTCCGCACCGACGGTGACCGTCTCGTCGTCGAGGACCACGTCGACGCTGCCTGCGACCACGACGTACACCTCCTCCTGCCCGTCGTGAGCGTGGTCGTGTTCCTTGCCCTTGCAGCCCGGTTCCATCTCCATGACCGTCACGCCGACGTGCTCGGCGTCGAGGGCGTCGCGGAGGAACCACATCCCGCCGTACGCCTCGTCCATGACCGAGTCCACGTCGTCGATGCCGGCTTTCGTGTAGCTCATGCGTGTGGCGGTACGGGTGCCCGCCGTATCAACGTGGGGCGGGACAGCCCATGGTGGCGTGGGGCAGGACAGCCCATGGTGGCGTGGGGCAGGACAGCCCATGGCGGTTCGCGCTCGGGGGTGACGGAAGAAACACACTTCTGGCCAGAAGCCCCAGGGGACAGTATGCGCGACGAAGCCGAGATTCGCGAGCAGTACGAGTTCCTCAAGGACCAACTCGACGACGAGGACATGAAACACGAGGGCGTCAAACAGATGTTCACGTACTACAAGCGGGCCCTCGGCTGGGTGCTCGAAGAAGAGCACATCTAAACTATCTGGGGGCCTATCTGTGCTGGAATGAGAGACATCGGGCGGCGGGGGGTTCTGGCTGGTGTCACCGGGCTAGCGGTCACGCTGGCCGGCTGTCAGTCCGACCCGCCCGACCGCCGGCCGGAACTGGTCGAACAGTACCATCGCGCCCAGGAGAACGTGGTCGCGTCGAACAGGAACCTGGAGGACGGGAAGCGCCTCCTCGACGGCGAGGAACCCGAACTCGCCGGGCCAGCGTTCACCATGGCCCGGACGCAGGCGACGGACGCGGGGGACCGTTTCGCCAGGGCGAGCGCGATGGCGGCCGGGCTCGGCTACGAGAGCGTCGTCCGGGACGCGGAGGCCGGACAGGCGGTCGCCCGGACGCTGGGTTCGTGTTCCGACACCTGGTTCGAGTACAGCGAGCGGGGCGGCCGGGAACCGACGTGTGAGGACGTGAACTGGGCGGGACTCGCCGACGTGGCCGAGGTCAGGAGCGCGGTCGGCCTGTAGCGTCGCACTTTTCTCCCGGGCCCGAGCACGCTGTGGCATGAACGTACGTATCGCAGGTGACGGACCGGCGGCCGAGGCCGTGGTGGCGGCACTGGCCGACACGGCTGCCGAGTCCGAGCGGGTCGCGCCCGACGCGCTCGCCGGGGGCGACCTCGGCATCGTCGTCGGGCAGGTCGGTGACGAGTCGTTCGAGACGGCGAACGAAGTGGCGGACGGGCCGTGGCTGGCCGTCGAACTCGGTGGCATCGGTGGCGCGCCCGTGGCGGGCGTCGACGCCGCCGTCACCGGCCTCGAATCCGGGCGTGGCTGTTACGACTGTCTTCGGGCGCGAGTCGCCGCGAACGCCCGCGAGGCCGACGAGGGGGACGTGGACGCACCGACCGCGAGACTCGCGGGTGCCGTCGCCGGGCGGCAGGCGGTCGGGTTCCTCTCCGAGGAGGGCGACATCGTGGGCGCGGTTCACGAACTCCCGCACCAGAACCGCTCGTTCCTCCCCGTGCCCGGTTGCTGTGTGAGCCGCGACCGAACCATCCGCCGCGACCACGAGGACGTGAGTCTGGACGACGCGGTCGGCCGGGCCGAGCAGACGCTCGACCCGCGGGTCGGCCTCGTCAGCGACATCGGCGAGGTGGAGTCGTTCCCCGCGCCGTACTACCTCGCGACGAACTCCGAGACCAGCGTCTTCAGCGACGCGAGCGCGCCGAAGCAGGCTGCCGGCGTCGACGACGACTGGAACGCCGCGTTCATGAAGGCCGTCGGCGAGGCGCTCGAACGCTACTCCTCGGCGGTGTACCGGACCAGCGAGTTCCAGTCGATGCCGCCCGCGATGGTCGATGGTGGGGTCGCCCCCGATGCCGTCGTCCGGCGGGACGATGCGCCCGCGGTCGACCCCGAGGAGCCGATTCCGTGGGTGATGGGTGAGAACCTGGCCACGGGCGAGGAAGCGCCGCTTCCGGCGGAACTCGTGCAGTTCCCGCCGCCGGAAGAGCGCTACACCGACGCCATCACGACCGGCCTCGGGCTCGGCAGCTCGGGTGCGGACGCACTCGCCTCCGGGCTGACCGAGGTCATCGAGCGCGACGCGACGATGCTCGCGTGGTACTCGACGTTCGAACCGCTCGAACTCCGTGTCGACGACGATGCCTACCAGACCCTGGCGCGGCGGGCCCGCTCCGAAGGGCTCCGGACGACCGCCTTGCTCGTCACGCAGGACGTGGACGTGCCGGTCGTCGCGGTGGCGGTCCACCGCGAGAACGGTGACTGGCCGGCGTTCGCGGTCGGCTCCGGGGCGGCACTGGACCCGGTCGATGCGGCACGCTCGGGCCTCGCCGAAGCGCTCCAGAACTGGATGGAACTGCGGTCGATGGGGCGCTCGCAGTCGACGGACGAACCCGGCGCAATCGCGGCCTTCGCCGACTTCCCCTCGGCGGCCGCGGACTTCCTCGATGCCGGCGGGCCGGTCCCGGCGACGAGTGTCGGCCCGGACGACCCGGCGACCGGTGCCGAGGCCGTCGACGAACTCGTCGGCCGTGTCACCGACGCGGACCTGACGCCCTACGCCGTCCGGCTCACGCCGCCCGACGTGGCCCAGGCTGGCTTCGAGGCCGTCCGCGTCGTCGTGCCCGGTGCCCAGCCGCTGTTCACCGACCAGCCCGCCTTCGGGGAGCGTGCGGAGTCGGTCCCCGAGTCGCTCGGATTCGAACCGCGGTTGAACCGGCGACATCACCCGTATCCCTGAGAAATCGTTCCGGTTTCGAGAACGATACCTCGGTGAAGAGTAACTTTAAGCAGGGTGGGTCCAAAGGTACGATTGGTGTGCCAACTACTAACATGACAGAGCTATCCACGGATGGGGAGCACGTCGTCTCGGAGTTCGATCTCGGCTGCGCAACATGCGGCGGTTCGTTGACACGGTCTCACGTCTCCCCGGAGACGATCGGCGTCGAAACGACCGACCCACTCGAGGTCGCAGAATGTGCGAACTGCGGCGGCCGGTACTTCCCGCGGAACACGCTCGACGCCCTGTAGTCGGAACAGAAACCGTTCAGACGTACAGCGCCGCCCGAAGCATGTCACGCGTCCCCGGCCCGAGGCCGACCGCGACGATTGCGACGAGCAACATCACGGTGAAGCGCGGGCTATCCTCGAACACCACGTCGTCGAAGACGTAGATGACGAACGTCGCCGCGACCAGCTTCACGATGAGGAACGGGAACGCGTCGAGGTACGCCGGGAGGATACCGCCCGAGATATCGACGATGAACCGGTTGACCGGGTGCTTCCCGACGAGGTTCGCCTGGCCCGTCAGGAACGTCATCCAGTCGAGGCCGACGACGTTCGCGACGCCGTCGATGGAATGCGCCCAGAGGATGACCACACCCATCAGGCCAGTGCCGCGGTTGATGCCGGGCTTGAACTTCTCGATGAGGTACCAGACGACCGCCGTCGAGATGGTCGCCCCGACCAGCACGACCACGAGCACCTGCGGGTAGAAGTAGACGAACTCCTTGGTGAGCGACGCCCAGCCGAGATAGCCGAGCGTCACGGCCAGAATCGCGCTCGCGATGACGAACAGCGGGTACTCGTAGGTCTGCTCGATGACGTTCCGTGAGAGGTAGACCGCCAACACCAGCGACCCGAGCGCGACGAAGAACACGGTGAAGTAGATGATGGGACTGATGAGGAAGGAATTGAGCGGGTAGTCGATGAGGACACCCGTCGCCTCGGCGGGACTGACCCCGCTCGCGAGTTCGTCAGCGCGGACCTGTGCGGCGCGGTTGTTCACGTCCTCGACGACCCGGAGCGCCCCGCCGAAGAACATGAACGGGAACAGCCCGTAGAACATCGCCCGGTACCGCTCGATGCGAAGCTGTTTGAGGAGCAAGGCGACCCCGACCAGCATCACCAGCAGGATGATCGCGTACCCGATCTCGGAGACCACCGTGTACCCCGGCTCGGCGACTGGTCCCATCCCGGCCGGAACGTTCGTACAGCTCTGTGGCTGAATCTGTTCGCCGTTCGCCCAGGCCGCACAGCTCCAGCCCTTCGCGTCGGCGTAGACGGGACCCCAGAAGTAGTGCCAGACGAAGTTGGCGTACACCGTCCTCGTGAACAGTATCGACCCGAGCCCGAACACCGCGGCGAGCAGGGCGACCGACGCGGCCCAGGCGCGCCCGATGCCGATACGTTCTATCACGTCACTCATATGCCCATCGCGGGGGCGATTCGGCATTACCCTTCTGGTCTCGTGCGCCACAGCTACGCGAACGTACCCCCGTCGCCCGGTTTCTCAGAGCGGCAGTTCCTCGGACTCGTGGGGCGTCCCCAGGATGACCATCGTCTGTGACCGCGCGAACCCGTCCATCTGGGCGATACGGTCGAACATCAGCTCACGGAGCGCGTCCGCGTCCGCCGCATACACCCGGGCCATCACGTCCCATTCGCCCGTCGTCAGGTGGACCTCCTGCACGCCCTTGATGTCCTGCAGGCGCTGGAGCGTGTCCTTCTCACGACCCTGCTCGACCCGCAGGCCGATGATAGCCGAGATACCGAGACCGATGGCCTTCGGGTCCAGTTTCGCGTGATAACCCTCGATGACGCCGGCCTCCTCCAGCCGCCCGACCCGGTCGTGGACGGTCGCGCTCGACATGTCGATGCGTCGGGCGATCTCGCTGAAGGTGGTCCGCGCGTTCTCCTGGAGGATGCGGAGGATGTGGCGGTCCGTCTCGTCGAGTTCCATGCGCGTGGGGAGACACCCCAGGGTCATAAGGGACCGTACTTGCGGCGGTTTCGCGTGTGGATTCTGGCCGGGTGGCGCGCGCCGCCGAGGGTGCTGAACAGTGCGCGGTTCGAAGTGCAGCGAGAACCGCGATGCGAACGGCGTAGCCGTGAGCCAGTGAAGCCACGAGGCGGCTGCGCGAGGGATGAGCACCACAGTGAAGCGAAACGCAGTGAAGCGGAGCGAGGAGCGCAATCGGCTGGGGAGGGC
Organism: Haloarchaeobius pelagicus; assembly: GCF_051207375.1. Lineage (NCBI taxonomy): Archaea > Methanobacteriati > Methanobacteriota > Halobacteria > Halobacteriales > Halorubellaceae > Haloarchaeobius > Haloarchaeobius pelagicus. The sequence continues at coordinate 2,092,509 of NZ_JBPJZD010000001.1, forward strand.
GTGGTGCGGTGGCAGTGCTGTGCGGTGGCGGTCCCATTGCCACCAGCGCGAGCGGACCTGTCCGCTACCCACCGCGACCGCCCTCACGCAGTCCGAATCTGCTCGATGTCCCGCGCCGCCGCCAGCACCGCGTCGTGTCGCGTCCCGTTCGAGGCGACCAGCCCCTGGCTCTCGTGGGTCCAGCGCTCCCCCTCGAGGTCGGTCACGGTGCCACCGGCCTGCCGGACCAGATACACCCCGGCGACGGTGTCCCAGGGGTTCACCTCGACGTTGGTGATGGTCGCCTCCAGCGAACCCGCCGCGACCATCCCGAGGACGGCCTGGGCGCAGCCGAACCGCCGCATGTCGCCGAAGCGCTCGACGATGACCTCACAGGCCCGGCTGTACTCGTCCCGGCGGTCGTAGTCCCACCAGATGGTCGGACAGATGACGAACCGGTCGAGGTCCGTCTTCTCGCTCACCGCGAGTTCGTCCCCGTTCAGGAACGCTCCGTCGGGCCCAGCCGTGTAGTAATCCCCGAGCGCCGGCATCGCGTTCGCAGCCGCGACAGGCTCGCCGTCGACCACCGCCGCGACGCTGGTCGCCCACACCGGAATGTCCCGAACGTAGTTGTTCGTCCCGTCGATGGGGTCGATGACCCACGCCGGACCCGATTCGGGGACCGCCTTCAACTCGTCGTCCTCCTCCCCGACGATGGCGTCGTCGGGGAACTCCTGGCGGATGTGCTCGATGACGGCCCGCTGAGCGTCCCGGTCCGCCTGCGTCACCACGTCCGTCTTCTCGCCCTTCTCCTCGATGGCGATGCCAGTCCGGAAGCCCGCGGCCGCAACGTCCGCGCCGGCTCGCGCGGCCGCCTCGGCCACCCGAACCCGGTCTGCGTACTCGGTCATGCCCACACTCCGGGCAGCCGGACGAAAATACTCTCCGATTTCGAACACGCGGCAAGAAACTTTATCTACCAGACAGAGAGTGAATAACCATGGTTGGCCTGTACGCCGAGCTGTTCTTCCTCCTCTGTCTGGTCGGTATTCTGGTGATGCTCTGGCAGAAACTCGCCCGACTGAACCAGGGCGAACGACCCGACCCCGACGTGGAGTACACCGACAGCGGTGGGATGGACCCCGGCTCGATGGACGCCGACGGCGATGGCAGGGTGACACTCACCGAACGGATGCGACGGGACTGACACTCCCGGACAGAACAACGCTTTTCCCCCTCGACCGGCCATCTCCGGCTATGGTCGAACCCATCCAGGTCGGGCTGTTCGCCCTCGCCATCCTGTTCATGCTCGCGCTCCGCTGGAAGTTCGGCGGAACGACGAACGACGGCCCCAGCTACTCGGACAACAACCCGTTCGTGGGTGACGACGACGAGAAGGAACGCGGGTTCTGAGCGTCGCTGTTCGAATTTTCGTCGTCAGAAGTTTGCGAGGGTAAGACGCTCCGTCTTGCCGCGCATGTCTTGCGGTTTCCCGCAGCCATGCGAGGGAAGGGATTTGAACCTCGGTCGCAACGAGTTGCTCCCTGGCTCAAACCCTTGGACCACCGGAAGACAGTCTGCTCGCTGGGCTCACAGACGTGTCTTCCGAGCCGCCACTCACTGCGTTCGTGGCGACTCTACAGGAGCGGATCTTGAGTCCGCCGCTGCTTCCAGGCTTGGCTAGTGGCGAGTAACGTCGTCAGAAGTTTGCGAGGGCAAGACGCTCCGTCTTGCCGCGCATGTCTTGCGGTTTCCCGCAGCCATGCGAGGGAAGGGATTTGAACCTCGGTCGCAGGAAACCTGCTCCCTGGCTCAAACCCTTCCGTTCGCAGTCGGGCGCTCCCGTCCGGTCGCGCCAGACATGCGAGGGAAGGGATTTGAACCCTTGGACCTCTACAGGAGCGGATCTTGAGTCCGCCGCCGTTTCCAGGCTTGGCTACCCTCGCACGCATCCGTAACTGTGCTGTCGGGGCGTTAAAACGTTGCGAACCGATGGCCGACTACCGACCGAAGGCGAAGCGGGCGACCACACAGTCACCGGATTCGTCGGTGTCGACGACGGCGAGTTCCTCGGCTACGAACGAGAGGGAGGGGGCGCGGTCGTTCAGGAACGCGACCACTGCACCGAGGTCTGCTGGCGTGAGGTCACCGTGAGCGAGGGTGACGTGGGGTTGCCACACCGATGGTCGGTAGTAGGCGTTGGGTGTGTCGGCGACGCCGATGGCCACGTCGTAGATGGTCTGGTGAAGCAGAGAGAGGTCGTCGGTCCGGACGACGGGACAGTGGACCACGGGCGCCTCGCCCGGGAACACGCCAATTCCAGCGGTCTGGACGTGGAAGGGCTCGAACGCTTCGGCGACCCGCGAGAGGTGGGTGTCGAGGTCGTCGCCGTACTCGACGGCACCGTGGTAGGAACAGTGCGGGGGTGCCGGGGAGGTTCTCGTGAGTCCAAACTGGTCGTGAAGGTCGCGCCAGAGGCGCTCGACCTCCTCTGCGCTCTCGCCAGTGAGCCTGGTAACGATGGCGTAGGTCATGCCTTGCAAGACGTGTCGAGAGAAAATATCGTTCTCGTGAGACGAGATGGCACGGGGCCAGTCCAGTTCCTGTCAACCAAATGGACTATACTCTACAGTTGGCAACCACGAGGCATGGACTCCCGCATTCCCGGCTTCTACGAACTCCCGCCGGCCGAGCGACTCGACGTGCTGGCAGCGCGATGTGACCTCTCCGAGACGGCACGCGACGCCCTCGAATCAACGTCGGGACTCGCCACCGCCGACCAGCTCTCCGAGAACGTCTTTTCGACTATCGCCTATCCCCTCAGCGTCGCGACGAACTTCCGCATCGACGAGACCGACCGGCTGATTCCGATGGCGACGGAAGAGAGCAGTGTGGTCGCCGCCGCGGCACACGGGGCGAAGCTCGCGCGTTCCGAGGGCGGGTTCTCGACCTCGGTCACCGGCCCCTACATGACTGGCCAGATCCAGGTGACCGAGGTCGAGGACCCACACGCCGCCAGAGCGCGGGTCCTCGAACACGCGGACGACATCCAGGCCGAAGCGAACGACCAGGGCGTCCTCGTCTCCCACGGCGGCGGCTGCGAGGAAGTGACCGCCCGCGTCCTCGAGACGCCGACCGGCGAGATGCTGGTTGTCCACTTGCTCGTGAACACGCAGGACGCGATGGGCGCGAACGCCGTCAACACGATGGCCGAAGGGGTCGCGCCGACCATCGCGGACCTGACCGGTGGAGAGGTCGTCCTCAGGATCCTGTCGAACCTCGCCGACCGTCGGCTCGCCCGGGCCCGGTGTACGATTCCGCCCGAAGCTCTCGACCGCGACGACACGGACCGGTCCGGCGAGCAGGTCAGGGACCGCATCGTCGATGCCTGGGCGTTCGCTGCCGCGGACCCGTACCGGGCCGCCACGCACAACAAGGGCGTACTCAACGGGATGGACAGCCTCGCACTCGCGACGATGAACGACTGGCGGGCCATCGAGGCTGGCGCGCACGCCTACGCCGCCCGTGACGGCTACGGGCCACTCACGACGTTCGAGGTCGACGCCGACGGCAACCTTGCATGCAGTATCGAGGTCCCCGTCCAGGTGGGTGTCGTCGGTGGCGCGACCCGGGCGCACCCGACCGCCAACGCCGCGATGGAACTCCTCGACGTCGAGACCGGTGACGAACTCGCGGGTATCTTCGCCGCGGTCGGCCTCGCGGAGAACATCGCCAGTATGCGGGCCCTCGCGGACGAGGGCATCCAGACCGGGCACATGAAACTGCACGCGAAGAACGTCGCCGCCGAGGCCGGGGCACCCGAGGACCTCGTCGACGAGGTCGCCGCCCGGATGGTCGCGGAAGACGACGTTCGGGCGAGTCGTGCCCGCGAACTCGTTGCAGAACTGGGCGAGTAGCCGTCCACGGCAGCGATGGATTGACCAGCCTGCCAGCCGAACCATCGACCAGATGGACGAGCACACGACCGACCCGACCGTCGGTCCCCCCACGCAGGGCACCCCGACCGGCTGGCTCCCCGAGCAGGAACGTTGGGAGCACGACACGCTCCGGCGCGCCCTGGTCCACGGGGTTCGCCTCTACAACGCCGGCGAGTTCCACGAGTCCCACGACTGCTTCGAGGACGAGTGGTACAACTACGGCAGAGGCAACGCCGAGAGCATGTTCCTCCACGGGATGGTGCAGGTCGCTGCGGGGGCGTACAAGCACTACGACTTCGAGGACGACGACGGGATGCGGTCGCTCTTTCGCACCGCCCTCCAGTACTTCCACGGCTTGCCGGGTGACTACTACGGCGTGGACCTGCGCGAGATTCGGACCGTCCTCACGAACGCGCTCCAGGAACCCACAGAACTCGATGGCTGGCAGATTCGCCTCGACGGGGAGCGCCCCGGCGTGCGAGAAGAAGACTACGAGTACGCCGAGTTGACCGAACACGGGCCCTGAACCCGCGAGTTCGCTTCTGTCCTATTCGCCGTAGCCGATGGGCGTCCTGCCCGTCCCCGAGACGAACAGCTTGTCGAGCTGTGCGCCGTCCTCCCGGAAGGCCACGGTGAACGTGTGGCTGCCCTCCGAGAGCGAGAATTTTCGGTGGTCCGACCAGTCGTCGGTCTCGGGTTCGGGGACGCGCTCCCAGGCGAAGTCGCGCTCGCCGCCGACGCCGCCCCAGCGGATCCAGTCGCCGTCGTCCATGCGGACCCAGAACGAGTCGTCCTCGTCGCTGGGCCGGTGGGCTCTCGCGTACACCTCGTACTCGCCGCCTTGCACCTCGAAGTCGTAGGTGAGGTGGCCCTCGCTGGGCGGTTCGTGGCTACTGTCGACGCCGCCGGCGACGACGTAGCTGTCGCCGGAGGCGTTGGGGTCGGACTTCGTCTCGAAGGGCGCGCGAACCGTCGTATCCTCGGCCTCGAACCAGACCTCTCGCGGTGGGTTCGGGGGTGGTGAGGCGAGGTAGCCGCCGGTGATGCGCTCGTCCGCGACCGCGTCGTCGGGCATCGGGCGGCCCTTGACCGCGATGCCGTACTCGTCGTACAGCTGCCGGTTGGTCTTCCCGATGAGGTTCCCGGCGTCGGTGCCCGACAGCTCTTTCAGGTCGTCCGCGCCGAGCTGGTCGACCGTTTTCTGGTCCGGGATGGGAACGTGGTCGGGGCGCTGGGCCTCGTAGTACACCGGCCGGCCGTCCATGACGACGCCGCCGTCGTCGGCGAACACCTCGTCCGCGCCGCGGTCGTCGGGTTCGTCCAGGCCGACCCGCAGGTTGCCCTTCCCGCCGCGTTCGAAGGTGCAGTTCTCCAGCTTGATGCGCCGTGCCGGGTGGGGATGGCCGTCCTCGACGCTGACGTTGACGTCGTTGGCGAACCGGCTGTCACGGTAGACCGTGATGCCACGGGGTAGCGGTCTCGCGCCGATTTTCCAGCCCTCCACGTCGAGGCCCTCGAAGACGACGTGGAAGGGGTACGGCGTATTGCGGTTGATGCCGACGCTGTTGAGCGATTCGGGGTGTTTCTCGGCCTCCTCGTCGTCGACGGCGCGCTTCGTGGCCTCCCGGCCGCGCCCCCAGACGAGCCGGGCATCTTTGACCCGGAGGTTGTGGCTGTAGCGAATCGAGAGTCCGTTGTTCCCGCCCTCGGCGTTGCCGTGGTCGGGCGCGGCGACGCGGCCCCAGGACCGGACGAGTGGCCCGACGTTGAATGCGGTGAAGCCCTCGATGACGCTGTAGTCCTCGAAACGCTCGTGGTCCCAGCCGAACTGGTGCCGGGAGATGTCGAGGCCGCCACCGGAGGCGAACGTCGTGTTGTTCCGGAACGACTGGATGGGGACGTACGCCGAGGAGACCTTCCCGTCGTACGTGTGGTCGGACTCCACGAGGTGGGGCATCTGCTCGTCGTCCACGAATTTCAGGGGGAAGTTCGCGACCGTCCCGCGCCGGTCGTGTATCTCTTCTCCCGGACGCAACTCGCGGTCGACGAGCGGCCGGTTCCAGAAGACGAAGCCGTGGTGACGGTGCCCCGCCGCGACGTTGTCCTCGATGGTCAGGGCGGGTCCCTGGAACCAGAAGCCGTGGCCGCCGTGGCCGAAGTCGTCCACGTCGCCCGGGTCGTCGTCGCCCATGTCGAAATCGCGGGAGTCGGGCAGGTCGCCGCTGCCTTCGGAGCGCAAGGCGAAGTTGCGTTCGAACGACCCGCGCTCGTTCCCGGCCTCGGCGACGAAGCCCGCGCCGAACACGTCGTAGGTGACCGAATCGGTGACCTCGGCGTAGCTGTGGTGGTTGACGACGCCCCAGCCGGGGCTTCCTCTCACGGCGACGCCCTTCACGGTATGCGGTTCCTCGGTGTCGATGCCGGTCTTGTGGAAGTGCAGGGCGTACCGAGCGCGGGGGTTCGGGTCCACGTCCTCGGGTGGCTTCCCGTGGATGGGGTTCGTGAAGGCGTAGGACTTGTCGGTCCGGCCGAGGCCGTACAGACCGGCGTAGTGGACCGACACCGACTGCGACATGAACATCGTATGCCCGCGCCGGGGGATAGCCTCGTTCTCGGAGACGAACTGGACGTTCCGGTCGAGGTTCTGGACGTACGCCGAGAGGTCCGACTGTGGCGGGCTGTGGTCGTACTTGAGGGTGCGGTCGAGTTCGACGGTCGAGCCCGAGACACCGGTGACGAACACCTCCTCGTCCTCGTTCGCCATCGGGTCCATCCCAGCCACCACGAGACGGTCGCCCTCGTCCCAGTTCGTCGGTGCCTCGGGCAGTTCGAGCGCGGTGTTACCGGGCATCGGCGCACTCGCCAGTTCACTCCACGTCGTCTTCTCGGTGCCGTGAACTCGGACCTCGCCGAGCGCGAGTAGACCCGTACTCAGGCGCTTCGGGTCCCAGTCCTCGTCGATGGGGCCGAGGTCGACGAAGGTGACTCGTGCTTCCGACTCGCGGCCGATGGGCCGCGACTCGCGACCGACCTGCAGGACACTCTCTGGCATCGTGACCACCGTCTCGGTCCGGAGATGGCTGTCCTTCTCCGGATGGAACGCCAGCGCACCGTCGACCCTGAGCGTCTTCATCCGGGCCGTCGCTCCGCCCGCGAGGGTGACCGTCACGTCGGCCGGAATCTGTGCACGAGCGAAGTCGTCGGGGACCGACCCGCCCCACGTCGCGGGGTCGTGCCAGGCCCCGTCTCGCGTTGCGCGGTGGGTGACCTGGTCCGCCGAGACCAGGGCCTCGATGTCGCCGGGGTCGTGATGGTCCGGGGGACTCGCCGCCCCGCCCGGCGGTGGGACCTCGACGCCACCGGCCGCGACCGACGCCAGGTTGGGTATCCCGAACTTGCCGAGTGCTGCCCCGGCGGTTCCAGCCCCAAGCGTCGCGAGTAACAGTCGTCGTGTCGGTGCGAGGTCCGTCACTGCGTCCCCCACTGCGGCCGCCTGTTCGCCGAGATCCGCGCCGAGTCCGTCCCCGTCTCTCCCGTCGGAGCCCCCTTCCGTATCCTCGCGTGACATTACTGCGGTCCTCCCGGTCCAGTCGTCGCATCCATCTTGCGTTACACCTCTTCGACCCGAGTAATAAAGGTTGGACTCCGTTCAGGTTTCCCCCTGACTGTGGCTCCCCACCGGTTCGTATTGGATATTCTACAGTTCCGAGTCAGGGTGACTTCGCGGGACCGTACCGCTGACTGACGTGCAGCTTGATGTCTGCGACGACGGTCGGGTCGTAGGTCCAGAACCCCTCGAACTCGCCGGGGGCCGTCTCCTCGGCGAGCAGAGCACACGCGTTCAGGTCGTCCCCGCCACCGTCGTAGACCACGAACCAGTACCGGCCGATCTCCGTGGATTGGACCGGGTAGAACCAGACGTCGGTCATCGAATCCGGCATCCAGTCCGGCAGGCCGTACACGTGGACCGAGAGGTCGCCACGCCTGCCCAGTTTCTCGTACACCGGTGCCTGCTCTTTCATCGCGCTGAGGTTCTGGAACCCGGTGTGGAGTTCACCGCGGCCGACGCGCCACGCCCGGTCCTCGATCTCGCGGGAGGTAGCGAGCAGCTGGCGCTTCGAGAGCGACCGGAACACCGTGTCGTCCAGCAGTTCCAGCAGGCACTGGAACGCCGAGTTCCGGTGCTGGGTGCTCAGTCCCCGACTGCTCTCTGGTGAGACGAGTTCGGCCACCGCCCCGAGGCCGACGCTCCCGATGTACCCGCCGTCGTCGCTCACGACGATGAACCCCTCCTGGTCGCCCTCCGGAAGCGGTTCGTAGCGGAGGCTCACGTTCCGTGCCTCGAACGCGAGGTCCAGGTCCGCTATCGGCTCGGATGCGTACACTGTCATCGTCTTGCGACGTGACCGCATCGTCTCTAATATCTGTGAGAGGGACATCAAACGCGCTCCAAAGTGAGGTAGGTCACGTGGAAGTATAGAGATTTGTCATGAGATCTCATCGAGAGTCCGAATCCTTTTCCGCGGCCGGGCCGGACCAAGAAGGCCGATGAAGGTTTCAGTGCTGGGTGAGGGTACGCCGGAGGTCGCAGTCGTCGCGGGCGTCCACGGCGACGAACCCTGCGGGGTGCACGCCGTCGAAACGTTGCTCGAGCGCGACCCGGACGTAGAGCGACCGGTAAAGCTCGTCGTCGCAAACGAGGAAGCGGTCGAGCGCGGCGTCCGGTACGTCGAAACCGACCTCAACCGGTCGTTCCCCGGCTATCCGGACGGGGAGACCCACGAGGAGCGACTCGCCTACGAGTTGGCACACGAACTCACCGGGTGTCGCGTGCTCGCCTTGCACTCCACACAGTCGCACGACGAGCCGTTCGCGGTGGTCGACGGCGTCGACGACCTGGTCAGGGATATCTGCCCCCAGCTCCCCATCACCGCCATCGTCGAGACGGGCCGGTACGTCGAGGGGCGGGTGTTCAACTCGGTGCCACAGACCATCGAAGTCGAGTGCGGCCTCCAGGGGAGCGAGGACGCAAAGCGGAACGCGGTCCACCTGACCGAGTGCTTCCTGACCGCGACGGGCGTCCTCCCGGGGACGATTCCACCCCGGCGCGTCCCCATCTACCGGCTCACAGAACGGGTGCCGAAGGCGGCAGCCGAGGAGTACGAGGTGTTCGTCCCGAACTTCCACCGCGTCGAGTCGGGCGAGGCGTTCGCCGCGGTCGACGGCGAGTCACAGGTCGCAGAGGACGACTTCTACCCGGTGTTGCTCTCCGCCTACGGCTACGAGGACGTGTTCGGCTACTCCGCCGAGAAGGTCGGGATGGTCGGTCAGCTGTCGTCGCGGTGACCGACTGCCGCGACCACCAGTGACGGGTCGACGCCCGTCAGTTCCGCGACCTGGTCGGCCGGCAAGTCGAGTGTGTCGACCGCGAGCATCGCGCCCTGCAGGTGGACGATGCGGCGGCGGTCGTCGGCTGATTTCTCCTGTGGGTCCGCTTCCGGGGCCGTCCCCGTGGCAGCTTCCAGATGATAACTCGCCAGCGCCGCGTCCAGGTACACCCGGTCGTCGATGGTCGCGTCCTCTTCGGTGACGAGCCGGACGAGTCGGGCGAGGATGGCGAGTTCTACCGAGAGCAGGTGCGGGAGCGTCTCGGCGTCATCGGCCCCAGCACCGCCCTCCTGCCGTGTCTGGACAGCCAGCGCGGTCCGTTCGAGGCGTTCCAGCAGCACCACGAGCGCGAGATACGGCCCGGGGTCGTCGGGGTCGGCGAGGAGCTGGGCGAGCAGCTGCCCCTGCCAGCGGCCGGCGTTGCGGACCACCGTTCGGACGCCGGTCTGGACCGGGTCGGTGATGGGCAGGTCCGCCGCCAGCGCGTCGAGACTGTCGGGGTCGGTCAGCCCACCCATCCCGAACCGGTTCGCATAGCGGGACGCGGATTCCCGAAACCGCTCTTCGGGCGAGAGCGAGCAGACGTCGTCGGCGAGGACTGCAGGTTCGGGCAGCCCGAGGCTTCCAGTCGCACTGGTCGCCAGGTCGAGCATGGGCCGGAGCCCCTCGGCGAGCACCGCGATGGCCGGAGTCGGTTCCTGGCTCGCGAGGTCGGTGGCCAGGTCTGTGTCGTGCTCGGTACCGGGCTGGGTATCCGGGCTCTCCGGCCCGTCTTCGGCGTCGTGCTGGTCGGTCATTCGTCGGGTGCGTCGAACTCGACCATCGTCAGCTCCCGGTCGAGGTAGCAGTAGTCGTGGGGTGGGTCACCGACGACCTCGCTGATGCGGTACTCCTCGTCGAAGTCGGCCCCGTCCGGGACACAGAACTCGTGGCTCGGACACTCGGTGTGCGGGCACGGGCCGGCGAGCGACACCTTGCTCCCGGCGTAGGCGTGCTTGGAGGGGACGTTCGCGCGGACCGAGACCGGTTCGACCTCGACCGCCCGGACGCCCTCGTCGTGGACCGCACACTCCAGCGTCTGGGCGTTCTCGCGTGGCTCGATGACCTGGTACTTCACCCCCTCGGTGAGGTTGAGGCACTGCCCCCGATAGGGACAGCCCTCACAGGCACTCGACTCGCCCTGGTAGACGAACTCCTGGCTGGCGTGTGCGAGGCGAGCCCCGATAAGCGTGACTTTGGACATGTCGCGTCGTACACTCCCGCCGCGGTTAAGCGCTTCCCGTCGGTTTGCAGGACCTGCTACTCGTCGGCTAACGGTTCGCCACAGGTCCGACACTCCGCTCGAGACCCGGCGTTCCGGGCCCCACACGCCGAACAGTTGACCTTCGATTCCGGTGGTTGGGTGTCCCCTCCGGACATGGCAGCATTAAAGATTGCAATGGAGAACCAGAACCGTGCGCCGAGGAGCACACAGGCGACCAGGACGATTCCCAGCGAGACGAGCCGTTCCACCGGTGGGAGCGAACCGACGCCGAGCGCGATCGGGAATGCCATCAGAAAACGTACATGCCGGTTCGCAAAAGTCGTTTTCCTGTCGCTGGACCAAGCCCGGGAACACGAGACAGAATCAGGCGTTCCCCATCACTCAGACGGCCGCCCGGTCAGTTCGACGGCCGCCCGGTCAGCTCGTCGAGCTTCGCGAAGTAGTCCTCGCGTGGGACCTGGTAGACGTCTCGCGGGTCAATCTCGCCGTCGGCGAAGCGTCGGGCCAGCTCGACCGCACCCTCGATGCCGTCTTCACGGGTCGCGAAGCGGTTCGTCTCCTGCAACTCGACGTCGGGTTCGAAGTAGAGCGTGACGTACCAGTCGCCGGTCGTAGCGTCCTCCCGGGAGACTCCCGGGCGGCGGTGGTTCCGTCGGCCCCGGGTGAGGTACAGCGTCGGGAGACACGCCGCGGGGAACTGCTCCGAGTCGAACACGTCGGGTCGGTAGGCGAGGATGCAACGACCGTCGGGTTCCTCGTTCCACACGGTCCAGCCCGCCGGGAGGTCCTCCAGAGTGCTCATTGCCTGCCCCTAGTCGAAGGCACGTAATAAATGGCTCATTCGTGCCCGCCCTCGCGGCGGTCCCCGGTCGACCCAGAATTCCCCACTCGAGCAGGACGTTGCAAGGGTCTCCTTGACACCGTGGGGAAACCAAGAACCCGAAGAGGGAGCGACGGTGAACCGCCGAAGTATATAAAGGGGTGGGTAGTTCGGCCGTGTCGGTGGAACAACGTGTAACGTTCTTACGAACTGAAATCGATTCTCTTAAAAGGAGTTGTTATACTGCTAAATATTTGTTGGGGTCAAACTTATGCGGCCTCGAATCGGAGTTGTATACACTCCTCGGTATCAACTACCGACGCGACCGCCCTGCCCTTTCCGAGCCGCCCATGAACTCCACTCGCGTGGGAGGCCCGGCCACACGTCGCAGGGTGGTGAACGTTCACACATGGCACAATGTTCGTCGCCCCGGGGCGACGAACGCACCTGACGGTGGCGCTGTTCGAGTGGCGGCGTGGGGGTGCCCCGCTGCGTGGAACGACCGACCCGTCGGAGGACTACCGAGACAGACGACCGCCGTCTCGCAGATGAGCGACACGGGAGGCGTGCCCGGCACGCGGCGGGCGTCGAACCTGTCCACGATAGCATGACCGACACCAGAGAATCACTCGCGGAACTGAGCAACGAATACAAGGAGTCGATGCCCTCTGACTTGCGAGAGACCAAGTCCTTCGACTGGTACCTCAACGAGTTGTACGAGGACCCACTCGTCGCCCGAAACGCCCACCAGCGCGTGGCCGACATGTTCGACTTCTACGGTACAGAATACGACGAACACGAGGGCATCGTCAAGTACAAACTCGCCACGGAAGACCCGCTCCACGACGGTGAGAACACCTTCTACGGGAACGTCATCCACCAGAGCATCCACGAGTTCGTCAACAAGATCAAATCCGGGGCGCGCGGCCTCGGCCCCGAGCGGCGTATCAAACTGCTGCTCGGTCCGGTCGGCTCCGGGAAGTCCCACTTCGACCGGATGTGTCGAACCTACTTCGAGGACTACACACTCCGCGACGAGGGCCGGATGTACACCTTCCGGTGGACGAACCTCTGTGACATCGTCGACGACCAGGACCCCGCAGACGACGTGGTCCGGTCACCGATGAACCAGGACCCACTGGTCCTCATCCCGCACCGGCAGCGCCAGCGCGTGCTCGACGAGCTCAACAAGCTCCACGACGCGCCCTACACCATCCGGAACGAGCAGGCACTCGACCCCGAATCCGAGTTCTACATGGACAAGCTCCTCGAGTACTACGAGGACGACCTCCAGTCGGTGCTCGAGAACCACGTCGAGATCGTCCGCCTGCTCGCCGACGAGAACAAGCGCCAGTGCCTGGAGACCTTCGAACCCAAGGACAAGAAGAACCAGGACGAGACCGAACTCACCGGCGACGTCAACTACTCGAAGATCGCCATCTACGGCGAGTCCGACCCGCGGGCGTTCGACTACTCCGGCGCGTTCTGTAACGCGAACCGGGGTATCTTCAGCGGTGAGGAGCTGCTGAAACTCCAGCGCGAGTTCCTGTACGACTTCCTGCACGCGACGCAGGAGATGACCATCAAGCCGAAGAACAATCCACGAATCGACATCGACCAGGTCATCGTCGGGCGCACGAACATGCCCGAGTACAAGGACAAGAAGGGCGACGAGAAGATGGAGGCGTTCAACGACCGCACCAAGCGCATCGACTTCCCGTACGTCCTCGGCTACGAGGAGGAGTCGGACATCTACCGCAAGATGCTGAACAACGCGGACGTGCCCGACATCCACGTCGAGCCCCACGCGCTGGAGATGGCCGGCCTGTTCGCCGTCCTCACCCGCATCGAGGAGCCCGACACCGAGACCGTCGAGATGATCCAGAAGGCGAAGGCCTACAACGGCGAAATCGACGACGGCGACGACATCGACGTGAAGAAGCTCCGCGAGGAGGCGGAGTCGAAGGCGGAGATCGGCGAAGGGATGGAAGGCGTCTCGCCCCGCTTCATCGGTGACGAGATAGCCGAGGCCATCATGGACTCGAAGCACCGCGGCCGCCAGTTCCTGTCGCCGCTGACCATCTTCAACTTCTTCGAGGAGAACCTGGAGCACCACGGTTCCATCCCCGAGGAGAACTTCGAGACGTACTACAGATACCTCGAGATGGTTCGCGAGGAGTACAAGGCCCGCGCCATCGAGGACGTCCGCCACGCGCTGGCGTACGACATCGACGAGATCCAGCGCCAGGGCGAGAAGTACATGGACCACGTCATGGCCTACATCGACGACGACACCATCGAGGACGACATCACGGGTCGCGACCAGGAGCCCGACGAGAAGTTCATGCGCTCCATCGAGGAGAACCTCGACATCCCCGAGGACCGCAAGGACGACTTCCGTCAGGAGGTCTCGAACTGGGTCAGCCGGCGCGCCCGCGAGGGCACGACGTTCAACCCGCAGGACAACGAACGCCTCCGCCGCGCACTCGAGCGCAAGCTCTGGGAGGACAAGAAGCACAACATCAACTTCAGCGCGCTCGTCTCCGCCAACGAGACGGACGACGACGAACGGAACTCCTGGGTCGATGCGCTCATCGACCAGGGCTACTCGCGTGACGGCGCGAAAGAAGTGCTCGAGTTCGCTGGTGCCGAGGTCGCCAAAGCAGAGATGGAAGACTGATGAGCAGGGGAGACGACTTCGTCACGGCCGGCGACCGCGCCCTCGAGGAGACCTACGAGGGGCCGATGTCGCTCGCCGAGTACGTCGATCGGGTGTTCGAGCAACCGAGCATCGCCAGCCACGCCTCGAAGTACCTGTTGCAGGCCATCGAGGCGGCCGGCACCCGGACCGTCATCGAGGAGGGTGAGGAGAAGGAGCGCTACCGCTTCTTCGACGACCCCCACAACGACGGGGAACACGCCGTCCTCGGCAACACGGACATACTCAACTCGTTCGTGGACGACCTCCGGTCCATCGCGTCCGGCCGCGGCAAACACGAGAAGATCCTCTGGTTCGACGGGCCCACGGCGACGGGCAAGTCCGAGCTGAAGCGCTGTCTCATCAACGGCCTCCGCGAGTACTCGAAGACGCCGGAGGGCCGGCGCTACACGGTCGAGTGGAACATCGCGTCGGCCGGCGGCGGTCGCGGGCTGAGCTACGGCGACGACCTCGGCGGCGACGACGAGGCGAACTGGTACGAATCACCGGTCCAGTCGAACCCGCTGACGGTGTTCCCGCCGGAGGTCCGCGCAGACCTCATCTCGCAGGTCAACGCGACGCTCGACTCCGACGTTCCCATCAACGTGACCCAGCGTCTCGACCCGTTCAGCCGCGAAGCGTACGACTACCTGGAGGAGATGTACCGCCGGAAGGGTCGCAAGGACCTCTTCTCGGCCATCGCCGATAGCCGGCACCTCCGGGTGAAGAACTACATCGTCGACGTGGGCAAGGGCATCGGCGTCCTCCACTCGGAAGACGACGGCACGCCGAAGGAGCGCCTGGTCGGCTCCTGGATGCACGGGATGCTCCAGAAGCTCGACTCTCGCGGGCGGAAGAACCCGCAGGCGTTCAGCTACGACGGCGTCCTCAGCCAGGGCAACGGGTTGTTGACGATCGTCGAGGACGCGGCCCAGCACGCCGACCTGCTGCAGAAGCTGCTGAACGTCCCCGACGAGGGGACGGTGAAACTCGACAAGGGCATCGGGATGGACATCGACACGCAGTTGCTCATCATCTCGAACCCCGACCTCGAGGCCGTGCTCAACCAGCACGCCGAACGACAGGGCATGGACCCACTGAAAGCACTCAAGCGTCGCCTCGACAAGCACGAGTTCACGTACCTGACGAACCTCTCGCTGGAGACCGAACTCATCCGCCGGGAACTCACCGGCGAGCACACGGTCTGGACGGCCGAGTCGTACGACGACCTCGCGGAGAAGATCCGCCAGCCGGTCGTCGTCGCGGTGAAGCAGGCGTCCGGCGAACTCATGGACAGGGAGTTCGCACCACACGCCATCGAGGCCGCCGCGCTCTACAGCGTGGTCACGCGCCTCGACGACGACGACCTGCCCACGGGGGTCGACCTCGTGGACAAGGCCATCCTCTTCGACCGCGGCTACCTGCAAGAGGGCGACACGCGCCAGTCGAAGGCCGACTTCGACTTCGACGGCGACTCCGCGGACGGGACCCACGGGATTCCGGTCACCTACACCCGCGACATCCTCGCGGACCTCCTCCACGAGGAGACCGACCGGCACCACCCGGACCTCCACGTCGAGCGCGTCATCATGCCGCGCGACGTGCTGAACGCGCTGGCCGAAGGACTCGTCGACGCGCCGGTGTTCTCCACCGGCGAGCGCACCGAGTTCGAGGCCCGCGTCGCCGAGGTGAAGAACCACATCTTCGGCGCACAGGAGCAGGACGTCATCGACGCGATGATGCACGACCGCAAGGTCGACGAGGCGACCGTCGCCGAGTACGTCGAGCAGGTGTACGCCTGGGAGACGGACGAACCCATCATCAACGAGCGGGGCGAGCGCGAGGAGCCCGACCCGCTGAAGATGAAGATATTCGAGGTCGAACACCTCGGGCGGTTCGAGGAATCGGACTACAGCGGCGACCAGCCGAGTCCCGAGGTGCAGTCGTTCCGCCGTGAGAAGATCATCACGGCGCTGAACCGCCACGCGTGGGAGCACCGCGACGAGGACTTCAGCATCGACAACGTCGACCTCACCGCGATTCCGGTCATCAAGACCGTCCTCGAATCGAACGACTGGGACGACGTCCGTCGCATCTACGACGACCTCGACCCGCGCCAGTGGGACGACCCGCCGAGTGGGACCGAGACGCTGGCGCTCAAGAAGAAGACCATCCAGGCATTGGTCGACCTGCTCGGCTACTCGGAAGCGTCGGCCGAACTGACCAGCAGACACGTCATGGGACAGGTGGCATACAGATGGGACTGAAAGACGACATCGAACGGTTCAGAGAAGTCGGTGAGGAGCGCCGCGAAGACCTCAAGGAGTTCATCCAGTACGGTGAACTCGGCCGCAGTGGCCCCGACGAGGTCCGCATCCCCATCAAGATCGTCGACCTCCCCAACTTCGAGTACGACCGCCTGGACCAGGGTGGCGTCGGCCAGGGTGACGCCGAGGTCGGCGACCCGGTCGGGCAACCCCAGCCCCAGCCCGGCGAGGGCGAAGAGGGCGAGGCAGGCGAGGAAGGCGGCGAGCACGAGTACTACGAGATGGACCCCGAGGAGTTCGCCCAGGAACTCGACGAGGAACTCGGGCTCGACCTCGAACCGAAGGGCAAGCGCGTCATCGAGGAGAAGGAAGGCCCGTTCACGGACATCACGCGGACCGGTCCCGACTCGACGCTCGACTTCGAGCGCATGTTCAAGGAGGGGCTCAAGCGCAAGCTCGCGATGGACTTCGACGAGAACTTCCTGACCGAGGTGCTCAAGATCGAGGGCTGGGGGCCACAGAAGGCCTACGAGTGGGCCCGTAGCCAGTCCATCCCCGTCTCGAAAGCGTGGCTCACCGACGCCTACAACGACATCCCCGAGGACGAACTGACGAAGTGGTCGTCCATCGAGGAGGTCGAGGAGAACGTCGAACGCGAGACGACCTACCAGAAGATCCGCCGCGAGGGCATCAAGCACGTCCCGTTCCGCCGCGAGGACGAACGCTACCGCCACCCCGAGATAATCGAGGAGCGCGAGAAGAACGTCGTCGTGGTGAACATCCGCGACGTCTCCGGCTCGATGCGCGAGAAGAAGCGCGAACTCGTCGAGCGCGTGTTCACGCCGCTCGACTGGTACCTCACGGGCAAGTACGACAACGCCGAGTTCGTCTACATCGCCCACGACGCGGAGGCCTGGGAGGTCGACCGCGAGGAGTTCTTCGGCATCCGCTCCGGCGGCGGGACGAAGATATCCAGCGCGTACGAGCTGGCAGCGTTGCTGCTCGAAGAGTACCCCTGGAGCGAGTGGAACCGGTACGTGTTCGCGGCCGGTGACTCCGAGAACTCCAGCAACGACACCGAAGAACGGGTCATCCCGATGATGGAGAGCATCGACGCGAACCTCCACGCCTACGTGGAGACCCAGCCGACCGGGACGGCCATCAACGCGACCCACGCCGAAGAGGTCGAATCGCACTTCGCCGGCAGCGACAACGTCGCGGTCGCGTACGTCTCCAGCCCGGAGGACGTGACCGACGCGATATACACCATCCTCTCCACGGAGAGTGATTCGGATGAGTGATACCAATGAGTGACGATTCAAACGATGTTTGCATCGAACACACCCGAACCACGGGGTGGTTCGCGTGAGTGAAGCCGACAGATTCAGGAAACAGCGCATCGCAGGCGGCCTGCGCGAACCCGTCGAGGAGGCGCGCAACCTCGCGAAGAAGCTCGGGCTCTCGCCCTACGAGGTGAACTACTGGATCGTCGACTACGACGAGATGAACGAGCTCATCGCCTACGGCGGCTTCCAGCACCGCTACCCGCACTGGCGCTGGGGCATGCAGTACGACCGCCAGCAGAAACAGGGGCAGTACAGCGGCGGGAAGGCGTTCGAGATCGTCAACAACGACGACCCTGCACACGCGTTCCTGCAGGAGTCGAACACGCTGGCCGACCAGAAGGCCGTCATCACCCACGTCGAGGCGCACTCCGACTTCTTCGCGAAGAACGAGTGGTTCCAGCTGTTCTCCGGCGGCACGCCCAACGCGGCCGCGATGCTGGAGCGCCACGCTCGCGCCATCACGGAGTACATGCAACACCCCGAGGTGGAGCGCGCCGAGGTCGAGAAGTGGATCGACAACGCGCTGGCGCTCGAGGACAACATCGACCAGCACAAGCGCTACGCGCCGGTGACCTCCGAGAGCCGCGAGGCGGTCCGTGAGGACCTCGACCTCGCCGACATCGAGGATAAACTCGACGAACTCGACCTCTCGGAGGAGGTTCGCCGCGAGGTGTTCGACGAGGAGTGGCTCGCCAGACAGGAGGAGGACGAGGGACCGGCCACGTTCCCGGAATCGCCCGAGAAGGACGTGCTCGCGTTCCTCCGCAAGTACGGCAAGCGATACGACACCGCTGCTGAGAAGGCCGTCGACATGGAGGAGTGGCAGCGCGACGTGCTCGACATGATGCGCGCCGAGGCGTACTACTTCGCCCCCCAGAAGATGACGAAGGTCATGAACGAGGGCTGGGCGGCGTACTGGGAGTCGCTCATGATGGGCGACGAGCGCTTCGCCGGCGACGACGAGTTCATCAACTACGCCGAGCACCAGGCGGCAGTGCTTGGCTCGCCCGGGCTGAACCCGTACAAGCTCGGGAAGGAGCTCTGGGAGTACATCGAGAACTCGACGAACCGCAAGGACGTCGTCGAGAAGCTCCTGCGGACGAAGGGCATCACCTGGCGCAACTTCGCCGACGTGGTCGACTTCGCGCAGGTCCGTGACCTGCTCGCGCCGCCCGAGGCGCTGGCGGCCATCGACCCGGGCAACCTGGACGCACTCGACGACCTCCCCGAGGCGTACGTCGACTGGGAGGCCGTCGAGCAGGCCCGCGCCGGCGAGATTGACGTCGACAAGTACCCGTGGAAGGTGCTGACCTACGAGGGCCTGTGCCACCGGCACTACTCGCTGGTCAAGCGCCAGAACCGCGGGTTCATCGAGCGCATCGGCCAGTCCGAACTGGAGCGCATCGGGCGCTACCTGTTCGACGACCAGGTGTACGACACCGTCGAGGAGGCGCTCGCCGACGTGGACTACTCGCGCGGCTGGGACCGCATGCGGGAGGTGTGCCGCAGTCACAACGACGTGACGTTCATCGACGAGTTCCTGACCCAGGAGTTCATCGACGAGAACGAGTACTTCACCTACGAGTTCTCGCACGCGACCGGCCAGTACCGCGTCGCCAGCCAGGACGCCAGCGACGTGAAGAAGAAGTTGCTACTCCACTTCACGAACTTCGGGAAGCCGACCATCGCGGTGTACGACGGCAACTACAACAACCGCAACGAGTTGCTGCTCGGCCACCAGTACAACGGCGTCATGCTCGACATCAAGCAGGCGAAACAGACGCTCGAACGCGTGTTCGAGCTCTGGGGGCGGCCGGTGAACCTCATGACCATCGTGAAGGAGATATCCGACCACGACCGCGAGGTCGCCCGGCGCCGCAACCGCGAGCCCAAGCCCACCGAACAGGGCAAGCTCATCCGGTTCGACGGCGAGAAGTTCGAGGAGACCGACCTCGCCTGGGAGGAGGTCGAACACCTCTCGGCCGACGACGTCGACTACGACACCAAGCCCGAGGAGTGGCTGGCCTAGGCAGTTCGCATCGACCACTTTTCGCCTTGGGACCCCTACTGAGGGTATGACCGAGACCATCTCCGTCGCCGAGTTCCGCGAGCGCCAGCAGTCAGAGGACCTCGTGGTCGTCGACACACGCGGCGAAGCGAGCTTCGAGGGGTGGCGACTCCCCGACTCCGTGAACTACCCGTACAAGCCCGGACAGGCGGTCGAGAAGGCGGAGTTCCAGTCGGCCACCGGCGCGAACGAGGACGACGCCATCGTCACCATCTGCGCCATCGGGCGGTCCTCGCACGCCTTCGCCGACGAACTGACGAAGCTCGGCTACGACGACGTGGCGGTCCTCGACGGCGGCATGGCAGCCTACAGCGGCGCGTACGACGTGACGACCGTCCCGACGACCGACGACTCCGTCGAGGTCATCCAACTCCAGCGCCGCGCGAAGGGCTGTCTGGGCTACGTCGTTGCCTGCACGGAGACGAAACAGGCCGCCGTCGTCGACGCGACCCGCCAGACCGAGGAGTTCCGCGAGGCCGCCGAGGGGGCAGGCTACGAGGTCGTCGCCGTCTTCGACACGCACGTCCACGCCGACCACGTCTCCGGCGGCCGGGCACTCGCGGACAAGTTGGGCGTCCCGTACTACCTCGGCGAGCGCGCCGCCGAAGACCGCGAGGTCGGCTACGAGTACGAGCCGCTGGCGCGGAACGAGGTCGTGGAGGTAGGCGAGGTCGACCTGAAGGCGCTCTACACGCCCGGGCACACCTCGGAATCGGTGAGCTATCTGGTGAACGCGGCCGCGGTGCTGACGGGAGACACGCTTTTCGTCGAGTCCGTGGGCCGGACCGAGTTACAGTTCTCTGGCGAGGAAGCGGTGGGCGGGGCGGAGTCGCTCTACGATACGCTCCACGGCACGCTGCTTGCCGAGCCGGAATCGGTGACCGTCTGCCCGGGCCACTTCCCCGTGGCAGACGACGGCTCCACGCCCATCACGCCGGGCGAGCCGGTCGCCGCGACGGTTGGCGAGCGCCGGCAGTCGCCGGGACTGCTGCAGGACGACCGGGACGAGTTCGTCGCCGAGATCACCGACGACCTGCCCGAGAAGCCGCCGAACTACGAGCGCGTCATCGCCGTGAACACCGGGCGGGAGGAACTCGAAGACGAGAAAGAAGCCGTCGAACTGGAACTCGGGCCGAACCGGTGTGCGGCCGAGGAGTGATTAGCGACGGCGGAGTGCGAGCAGGGCAAGCGCCGCAAGCACCGACAGGACGCCGAAGCCGGGAACGCGTCGGGTTTCGGTGTCCTCGAACTTGACCTCGACAGGGTCGCCGCGAGGAGTCCGTGGGGTTGGTTCCCAGGTCGCCGACGTGTGGGTCGGGGGTGCTGGTGTCTCGGTCGTGCGCGTGTTCGTCGTCTCTGTGCGTGTCTCGATGGCTTCGACGACCAGTGTACCATCCGAGTGTGTTTCCCCATCGTGGGTGAGTCGCCACTGAAGTTCGGTTCCGGGGTCGAATTCGGAGAGGTCCACGGTCGCCTCCCAGTCCTTGGACGACAGCGAGACGGTCTCCCTCGTGACGATCTGCCCGTCTCGTTCGAGGGTCAGCGTCGCTGTCTCGTCCGACTCCAGTCTACTCCAGCCTTCGAGCGTCGCGTCCGCCGTGGGCTTCGCAGTGACCGGGGCGGATTCTGGCATCCCGACCAATGGCATTTCGACGCGTACCTCGGTTTCGAATCCTCTCTTCCCGTCGTCGGTGGACCGGCCATCCGGGAGGGAATAGACGACCCAGATCTCCGCGGTCCCGTTCTCGTCAAGCCCCTGGATTTCCCACTCCGCAGGCTCGTCGTACAGCAGGTAGGCCACATCACCGGACTGGTCGTGGACGAGCGTTGGCTCTCCGGCGTTCACACCAGTCAGACACAGCCTGCCGAATTTGACGTTCGAGTGGCCTCCCTCGAGGGTGTCGTTCCCGACGCCACGCAATTCGAGGACGAACGAGCCCTCCAGTGGGACAGGTTCGACCCGTTCGAACTGGCCGGTGTGGAGGTCGGCTGCGGTGACGTTCGCCCGGACGCCATAGACGTCCATAGAGGCGTTCTGTATCCCGGTTGGGAGAGCGTCAGACGGCGTCCCGAGCGTCGCGCCACAGGGGCGCTCCCGGTCGTCCATCGACGATGCGTGGGCGGGTGTTATCGCACTCGTCACGAGCAACAGCACGAGCGCGGCGGTACCGAGTCGGAATCGTGTGAGGGGAAGGGACATCGTAGATTTCACTCGAATCGAACACTGGTTAGCTATCGTATCCTGACGTACGCGGCCATCGTGAGCCACGCCAGCACGAGGGCACCGACCCCGAAACCGGGAATCTCACCGCTTCCGGGGTCGTCGGCGAGGGTGAGGTCGCTGGCCGGGACTGTGCCCGTCGCGGTCGTTCGGTCCGAGACGTGGTTCGTCAGGTCCGGCGTCGTCGTCTCGGTTCCGTGCACGGTGAGGTTCCGACGAACCGTCTCCTCGCCGAACTCGAAGACGACCTCGTAGCTCCCCGGTTTGGACGGAGCAGTCAGTTCGAGCGTACTCTCGGTGCTTCTGGACGCGGGAACCATGGTCACGTAGGTTTCTGAATCGACGACGGCCCCCGTCTCGGTTTCGACGATACGGGCCGAGACGTTCCGGTCGAGGGACTCCAGGCCCTCGTTCCGGATCTCTGCGGAGACGGTGATCCCCATCCCGGTTCGGACGTCTTCGAGGACCCGGACGGACTCGAGTTTCACCGGGTTCTCGTCGACGACGAGGACGCCAGCCTCGTGGACGATACCCTCACTCGTCAGTTCGTATCGGAGATGGGTCCCGTTCGGGACCGACGAGAGGTCGGCAGTGGTCTCCCACAGGTCGCTGCCGTCGCCGGCTATCGTGGTGCGGTGGATTGCCGTTCCCTCCCGGTACAGCGTTATCATCCCCGTCTCGTCACTGGCGAGTTCTTCCCTGCCGTGCAGGGTGACGACGTCCGGTGGGATGTGACTCCCGTTCCGGAACTCGGTGTGGAGTCTCGTGGGTTCGACCTCGAAGGAGTCCCGGAGGTGTGTCTCTTCGCCGATGCCGGGGAACGACTCGGGGACTGACAGTTCCGCGGTCTTGCGTCGCTCCTCGTTCGCCGGAATCGGCAGTTCCCGTCCATCGCCGAACAGGAGGTAGACCACGTCGTCCGATTCGCCGTGGACCAGACGGCCACGGTCGGCCTCGTACCGGAAGCAGGGCCACTGCAGGCTGAGGTGCGGTTCGGGGTCGGTGAAGTAGCTCGCGTTCTCGGCGCGAACCCCGATGCCCGGCGCGGTGATTCGGACCACGAGCATCCCACTGAGCGGGACGGTGTTCGAGGCGGTGCTCGCGGTGGGTACCTCGGCGGCAGATACGCTCGGGTCGACGCCGTATGCCAGTATCGAAACATTTCCAGACTCGTTCTCGGGAAGAACCGGGGCGGCGTCGGTTGGCTGGTCTGGGTGCTGACATGCCGAGGCGGTGCTACCAGCTGTGGCTGTCACAGGCGCTGATGCTGTGACGAGGGTGACGACGACGACCAGAGTGAGCACTCGGGTCGCCTGGAGGGCGGTTCGCATACCTATCTATCCATAATTCTCTCGAACTGACCGATAAGTTTTCTGTTAACTCACGAACGCACGGTGACACGCCCGGCCACCACGAGTATCGCGACCGCGGCCACGACCACCCCGAACCCGGGCTGACCCTCCTCGGTCCGGGGTGCCAGCGTCGGGTTCGTGTTCGGCGGGTCGTCGGTCAGCGTGATGTTCACGTCGCCGGTGAGGATGCGGTCGCCGCCGACGACGGAGACGCGATAGGGGAACGTGCCCTCGGTCAACGGCGCGGTGTTGACCGGGACCGTCACCGTGGTCCGGGACTGCGGCGAGAGCGTTATCTGGCGGGTCGCGGTCACCGACCCGAGCGAGACGTTCAGGTCGGCGGACCCGGAGCGTTCACCCGAGTTGAGCAGCGTCACGGAGAACATCGCGTCGCGGCCCTCGATGACCGACTCTGGTGCCTCGACCTCGACGACCTCGATGGTCGCGCCGTCCGCTTCGGAGCCGCCCGGCAGCACCCGGAAGTCCTGCATCACCCGTTCCTGGGTGACGGCGTACGGGTTGGACTCGGCGACGGTGAAGGTGGCCCGGTAGGTCGAGTCGGCCTCGAACGACATGGTGTTCGGGGGGAACGCGAACACGAACACGTCCTTCGCCGGGCGGTGGATGAACTCGGCCTGGGTCAGGTCGACCGCGGGCCCGCCGTTTATCTCCTGGATGTGCATCGTGACACCCTCGGTTCCCCGGCCGGTGAGGTCCGAGACGTCGTCGATGTAGCCGTGGACGCTGGAGTCGTTCACCTCGATGAACAGCCACTCGTCGAGTTCGATGTCGCTGGAGAGCGACGCCTGAGCGAGCGCGGTCGTCGCGTTGGCCTCGGGCGGCCCTTCGAGTATCCGCATCGACTGTGCCCGGAGCGGGTCGACCTCGAGGCGGACAGACCCATTCGCCACCACCTCGCCGTCGTGCGAGACAGAGACATCGTACCGGGCGTCGGGGAGGTGTGTGTCCCGTTGCGGCGACGACCGCGACGCGTTCACCACGCTGTCCAGTCCGGCCGAGACGACCTGGTCGAGACCAGCGTCGGGGACGACGCCAGCGTGGTACGTGTTCCACGTCAGGAACACCCGTCCGTCACCGTTCTCGTCCACGACCGTGACCGTGAGCTGGTAGCCGATGGAGTCGTTTCCGAGGGTGACCGTCGCCTCGGTCTCGTCGTCGTCGAGCTGGACCGGAATCACGACGGGGTCGCCCGGCTGGTCGACGGTGGTCTCGGGGACGCTCCACGGCGATTGCGACGCCACGGTGCCAGTCCCGCCGGTCGTCGCCGTCGTGGCACCGGCGACCGGCGTCATGCAGAGGGCGAGCGTGAGGACAACTGTGGCTGTCAGTCGCAACCGCATCTGCGCTATCGGGGAGAGAGTAGTGGTCCAGTTAAAAGGTTCGCGTTCCCGCGAGTTTCCGAGCGAGAACGACGAACAGGAAGTACCGGAGCCACCCAGCCAAGGCTCTTCCACCTCGCAGTCGAAGCAGCGGTATGCACATCGAACGGTTCAGCGTCGAGACCGACGCCCGCACGACCACCGTCGACGTGACCGGCCGGGTCCGGGAGGCGATTCCGGCCGACGCGAGCGGCCTCTGTACGGTGTACGTCCAGCACACGACCGCCGGCGTGGTGGTCCAGGAGGCCGAGTCCGGGCTTCGGCAGGACATCGCGTCGTTCGTCGACGGGCTGGTCCCCGACGAGGGCTGGCAGCACGACCGCATCGACGACAACGCGGACTCGCATCTGCGGGCGATGGTCCTCGGTTCGGCAGTGACCATCCCGGTCGACGAGGGCGAGCCGATGCTCGGCACGTGGCAGTCCGTGTTGCTGGTGGAATGCGACGGTCCGCGGACCAGAAACGTGGTGGTCACAGTCACGGGGGGCTAACTAGTCGGGGAGTCGGTACAAGCAGGGACGAAACCTACTACCGGCATGACACAGACAGCTCTCGTCTGGTTCCGCCGGGACCTTCGCTGTCACGACAATCCGGCGCTGGTGGCCGCGTCGGCGGCAGACGACCTGTTACCGGTCTACTGTTTCGACCCGCGAGAGTTCGGGAAACAGGAGTACGGTGGGCCACACTCGTTCTCGTTCGAGAAGACCGGGGGGTTCCGGACGCGGTTCATCACCGAGAGCGTCGCCGACCTGCGCGAGCGACTCCACGAGCACGGCAGCGGGCTGGTGGTCCGCGAGGGGAAGCCCGAGGACATCCTCCCTGAACTCGCTGCCGCCCACGACGCCGACGAGCTCCACCTTTCGACCGGCCCCACGAACGAGGAGCGGGCGGTCGAGTCGGCCGTGACCGCCGCCCTGGCCGACGAGGGCGTCGAGGTCCAGTCGCACTGGGGCCACACGCTGTACCACCTCGACGACTTGCCGACCGACGCCCGGCTCATCGACGACACGTTCACGCCGTTCCGGAAAGCCGTAGAGGACCAGTCGACGATCCGTGACCCGCTCCCGGTTCCGGCGTTGCCGCCGCTGCCGGTGACTGTGGGCGGAGCCGAGACTGGAGGCGAAGCGATGGGGGACATTCCGACTGCCCCTTGCGGGACCGAACCAGCGACCGCCGATGAACGGGGGGCCTTGCCGTTCGAGGGCGGGGAGACACGTGCACTGGAGCGGGTCGAATCGTACCTCTGGGAGGGCGACCACCTGCGGGAGTACAAGGAGACGCGGAACGGCCTCGTCGGGGCGGAGTACTCCTCGAAGTTCTCGCCGTGGCTGGCGCTGGGCTGTCTCTCGCCGCGGTACGTCTACGACGAGGTGAAGCGGTACGAGGTGGAACGGGTCGCGAACGAGTCGACGTACTGGCTGGTGTTCGAGCTCTGCTGGCGCGACTTCTTCCAGTTCCAGTTCGTCAAACACGGGGGCCAGCACTTCCGCCGGGAGGGAATCCGGAACCGCACCGACATCCGATGGCTCTGGGACGACCAGCGGTTCCGGCTGTGGGCGACCGGCCAGACCGGCATCCCGTTCGTCGACGCCGCCATGCGTGAACTGAACGAGACGGGGTACGTGAGCAATCGCGCCCGCCAGAACGCCGCCTCGTTCCTCGCCAACAACCTGCGCCTGGACTGGCGACGGGGTGCGGCCTACTTCGAGACGAAGCTCGTCGACTACGACCCCTGTTCGAACTACGGGAACTGGGCGTACATCGCGGGCGTCGGTAACGATTCACGAGACAAGTACTTCGACATCGTCTGGCAGGCGAACCGGTACGACCCCGACGCCGAGTACGTGAAACGGTGGATTCCCGAACTGGCGTCGCTCCCGGCCGAGTACGCCCACGAGCCGTGGACGATGCCCCGCCACCAGCGCCACGAGTCCGGTGTCGAACTCGGCACGGACTACCCGGAGCCGATGGTCAGGCTGGAGCGTACCTACGACCACCTGGAGTGAGCGTTCGGGCTGCCGCCTGCCGCCTGCCGCCCCGTCAGTCCAGAATCCCGCTGCGGTCCGAGGTGACGCCGTCGACCCCGCGAACCGCGAGCAATCGAGCGATCGCGCCGTGCCGGATGGTCCAGACGTTCACCTCCATGCCGGCGTCGTGGGCGCGCTCGACCAGCCGCGAGAGGAGACAGAGCCGGTAGTGCGGGTGGACGAACGAACAGCCGAGGTCACTGGCGGTCGAGACGGGACAGTCGCGGAACCGGTCGGTGAGGTAGGCGGTCGGAATCGCTGAATCCGCCTCGCGCATCTCGCGGAGCGCGGCTTCCTGGAACGAGGAGACCATCGCTTCTCCCTCGTGGTCCGCGAGCAGGGCGGCCACGTCGGCTGCCAGCCCGGTCTCCTTGAGTTCGACGTTGACCCCGACCGTGGCGGGGAGCGCGTCGAGTACCTGTGCCAGCGACGGGATGCTCTGGCCGGAGCCCAGCACCGAGAGCGCCTGCAGGTCGGCGAAGGAGTGCTCGGCGACCCGACCGCTCCCGTCGGTCACCCTGTCGATGGTCTCGTCGTGGTGGACGACGACCTCGCCGGAGGCACACCGTCGGACGTCGACCTCGACCACGTCCGCGCCGGCGGCGACGGCGTGTTCGACGGCCGAGACGGTGTTCTCGGGGGCTTCCTCGGCGAAGCCGCGATGCGCAATCAATCGCACGACTGGGAACTCGACAGCGAGTGATTTACACGTTTCTCCTGGAACCGGGCGACCGGGTCGACTCCAACGCCCGACTGGCGGCCTCTGTGGGGTTCCATCGGCTAGTAACGGTCTTCTGCCCTCCCCACCAACTCTCTGGTATGAACACGGTCCGGGTCTGTCTCGCCGATGGGTCCGGAGAGAAGTGGCCCGAACATGTGTCGGCCACTCTCGAGGACCAGGGCAGCTACGACGTCGTCGTGACGACGACACTCTCTGAGACCCTGTCGACGCTCGACGACGACGTCCAGTGCCTCGTGGTCGGGACGACCCTCGACGGCGACGGCGGTATCGAGTTGCTCGACGCCCTCACCGGTGGCGTCGGCGACACCGTGCGTGTGTTCGTCGCGGACGACGACGAGGTTGCCCGCGACGCGCTGGCGAGAGACGTCACCGAAGTGCTGGCGACCGCGACCATCGTCGACGACCCGAGCGTGCTGGTTCGTCGGCTGACCCGGCACATTCCGCCCACTGGTCCGTCTGCGATGGACCCGGTGGGCGCGGTGGCGACGGCACTGGCCGAGGCCACGACCGACGTAGAAGCTCTCCGCGTCACCTGTGACGCGCTGGTCCACTGCGGGGCCTGCGACGGTGCATGGGCGATCGAAGCCGACGAGGCAGCCAGCGCGACCGCCGGAACCGTCACCGCCCTCCCCGCCGATGCGAGCGAGCGACTCGCCACGGCGATAGCACGGGACCCCGGCGAGGACTCCACGGCGGAGGTCGTCGTCGCCCTCACGAGCGACGACGAGTTACAAGGCGTGCTCGTCCTCGTCGGCCCGCGCGTCAGCCCGGACAGACTGGATGCACTCGGGACTATCATCGGACACGCCCTGGGCCAGGCACGCTCGATTGCGGCCCTCCGGACCAGCGAGCGCCACCTGCGGAGCGTCGTCGATGCCATGCCCGACGTCGTCACCATCAAGGACCGGGACGGAAGACATCGCTTTCTCAACGGGGCCGCAGACGCCGCCGACGGGCCCGGCAGTGCCGAGATACTCGGGAGGACCCTCGAGGACGTCATCGGCCCGGAGACGGCCGCAGTGGCCTGGGCGAACGACCAGCAGGCGATGGAGACTGGAGAGACCCTCACCTCCGAGCTCCGCGTCGAGGTCGACGGGACACACCTCCTGTACGAGGTCACCCACGCCCCCCTCTTCGACGAGTCGGGCGAGGTCGAGGGCGTCATCAACATCGCGACGGACGTGACCGACGCCCGGCGATACGTCGAGCGCCTCTCGGCGTTGTACCACGGGACCGAGCGCCTGCTCTTCGCGGAGACCCCGACGGCCCTCGCCGAGCTCGCCGTCGAGTTGTTCGCGGACGTGCTCGACTACTCGCTGACGTGCGTATACGGCTTCGACCCGCAGACCGACGAACTCGTCCCCCGCGCGTGGTCCGAGGACCTCGTCACGGTCGCGGGCGAGCCAGGCCCGATACCACGCGACGACGGGGCGGCCTGGCAGGCCTTCGTCGGGGACGAGGTACTGACCGAGGTGCGCGAGATGATGTCGTCCGGCGACCGCGTCCCGTGGGGTGACTTCGTCCTCCCGCTGGGCCGTCACGGCGTCGTGGTGGTCGGGACGACCGACCCGACGCTCGAACCCGGTGACGAGGCGCTCGGGAAGGTCCTGGCGGCGACCGTCGAGACGATGTGGAACCGGCTCGACCGCCTCCAGGCGCTCCGCGACCGCGAGACCGAGCTCGCCCGGCAGAACGAACGGCTCGACGAGTTCGCGAGCGTGGTGAGCCACGACCTGCGGAACCCGCTCTCCGTCGCGATGATGTACCTCTCGCTGGCAGCAGAGGACGAGGACCTTCGGTACATTCCGCGGGCCCGTGCTGCGCTCGACCGGATGGACGACCTCGTGACCGACGTACTCGAACTGGCGCGTCAGGGTCGCGTCCTCGGCGAGACGGAGCCGCTCGACCTCGGTGCCACTGCCACCGTCTCCTGGGGCGTGGTCGACACCGGCGACGCAGCCCTGTGTCTCGACGACGACCTGGAGACGGTCGACGCGGACGCCGTCCGCCTGCAACAGCTGTTCGAGAACCTCTTCCGGAACGCTGTCGAACACGGCCGCGACGAGGAGGACCAGGAACCGCTCACGGTCCGCGTGGGTCGGCTCGACGACCCGGACGTGGGGTTCTTCGTCGAGGACAATGGCGTCGGCATCCCGCCGGATGACCGGAAGCGGGTGTTCGAACGCGGCGTCACGGGCGCACCGCACGGGACCGGGTTCGGCCTCGCCATCGTCGCACTCGTCGCCGAGGCCCACGGCTGGGAGCTCGACCTCGTCTCGAGCAAGGAAGGGGGCGCACGGTTCGAAATCCGCACCTGAGACGCGAGAACCATCGAACCGTTCCTCGCGGTTCTACGCCGTCCCCGTTTATCGACGAAACGTGGCCGTAACATCTTTCACGGCCGTACAGATTGAATATATATCGACCCGTGTCATCGACGACCTCACGCACCGACTCTCTGCACGTGGCGCTCGCCGTGGCGGCCCTCGTCGTCGTCGCAGTCGCGACGTTCGAACAGACCGTCTCGCGAATCTACCTCCTCAACTTCTCGCTGGCTGGCCCGAACGCGACTGCCCTCCTGATGTTCCTGCTGGCGAGCGCGTGGGTACTCCCGCTCGTCGGCGCGGCGGGTGCCCGTCGAGACACGCTACTCGCGGCCGCGTCGGTGACCATCCCTGTCCTGCTCGCGGTCTCGATGCTCACACCGCCAGCCCAGGCGGTCCTCGCGACGCTGGCCGTCCAGCTCATCGTGCTTCCCCTGTTCGCCGTCGCGCTTCGACGCTCGCCGACGAGCGTTGCACCCGGTGCAGCGACAGGGCTGCTCGCGCTGGTCGCGGTCAGGAGCGCGCTCGGCGTCTCGCCGGTCTACGCGACGACCGTCGGGAAGGGGCTGCTGCTCGCGACCGGTGTGCTCGTCGCCGCCTCGACGCTCTGGACGGTGAGAGAGAGCCTGCCGGCAACGTCTGTAGACGTCACCCCACTGGCGCTGTTCGTGTTCGTCGAAGCCGCGTTCCTGGGCGCGCCAGCCGTCCTCGCGACGTGGCAACTCCGGTCGTACGAACTCACCGCCGGTGCCACCGTGGCCGGCCTCGTGGTCGGCGTCGGCTATCTCGCCGTCCGGGGCGTGCCCGACCGGACGACCGTCCCCGTGCTGAGTGGGCTGTTCCTGCTCTCGCTGGCCGACCTCCTCTGGCTCGACCTGCTCGGGTCGGTCGCCGCGTTGCCGGCGCAGGCGCTCGCGGTCGCCCTCCTCGCACAGGGTGTGGCGGGGGCTCGAACGGCATCGCGGGGCTGGCTGGCGACCCTCGGATTGCAGGTGCTGGCGGTCGTCGTGTTGTTCCTGCACGTCTCCGCACTCAATGCGGAGTACATGCCCGGGCCGGTGTTCGCACTGACCCATGGGCGGGCGGCACACTTCCTGTTCGTGCTGGGCGCGTTACTCCCGGTGTCCGTCCTCGCCCAGGGCCTCCGCGTGGACCACGGGCCCGGAACCACCGCGGGCGGGCGAGAGCCGACGCCCGACCCCGCCCGGCGGTCGGCCATGAGCGCCGTCGGGGCGGCCGCGCTGGGGGCTGGAACGCTCGCGCTCCCCAGCACGCTCGGGACCGCCAGCGAACCCGACGGGACCGAACTCACCGCGATGACCTACAACGTCCACCAGTTCCTGGCGGGCGACCGCGGCGAGTACAACCTCGACGAGGTGCTGTCGGTCATCGAAGCGAGCGGGGCCCACGTCGTCGGCCTGCAGGAGTCCGAAGGCAACCGAATCACCTCCGGGAACGTCCACGGTGTGCGCTGGCTGGCCGAGCGACTGGGCTATCACTACCACTACGGGGCACCGACCTCGGCGGCGAGTTACGGCGTCGCGATTCTGTCGGCCTGGCCGGTCACGGAGAGCGAACTCGTCTCGCTGCCGACGTACCAGTCGCCGCCCCGGCTCGCACTCCGGGTGACCCTCGACACGCCGGCCGGGGACCTCCCGGTCGTCGTGACCCACCTCCAGACCCAGCAGGAGGGGACGCCCGAGGCCATCGAGATGCAGGGCGAGGAAGCGCGGGCGGTGGTCGACCTCGCGGGCTCAGACGAGGAGACCATCGTCCTCGGTGACTTCAACGTCGAACCCGGGAACGACCCTGCCTACAGCGTCATGGCCGACGCGTTCACCGACGCGTGGGTCGCCGCCGGCAAGCCGGAACAGGGTGGTGGAACGTGGCCGGCAGCCGACCCGACCATGCGCATCGACTACGTCTGGACGGCTGACGGCTGGTCGGTCGCCGAGACAGGAGTTCACGGTGACGGCGAGGACTCGGACCACCGCGCCGTGACGGCGACGCTCCGGCGCTGACCCGCTGATAAAGACCCCCACCCATCCGTCTGAATCCTTAGGTGAATAGCGTGTGAGCTAGTGGCATATGCAGATAACCGGCGTCACCCAGCACCATCTGAGCCACCCGCTCGACGGGTCGTTCGAGCCGACGTGGATTCCGGGCTATCCCCAGTCGAGCCACGAGGTGGAACTGTTCGAGATACGGACCGACGAGGGCATCACCGGCATCACAGCCAGTCCGAGCTTCGCCGGCGGCCTGGAGTACGAGACACCGCTGTCGCTCTTTCTCACGGGGGAGGACCCCCACGACGTGGACGCGATTCGACGCAAGCTGGAGAGCATCGACCTCATCGGCCCCCGACCGTGGCACATCGAACTCGCGCTGTGGGACATCATCGGGAAGGCAGCCGGGAAGCCGGTGTACGAGATCCTCGGCGGGAGCGACGACCCGATTCCCTGCTACGCCAGCACGGGTGAGGTGCAAGACGCCGAAGCACGCATCGAGTACATCCAGGACCGGGTCGACGAGGGCTTCCAGGCGGTGAAGCTCCGGGTCACGCGGACCGACGACATCGACATCGTCCGGGAGATTCGCGACGCCTTCCCGGACCTCCCCCTGATGGTCGACGCCAACAAGGGCTGGTCGGTCCGCATCATGCAGGAGGAAGACCGCTGGTCGTACAAGGACGCCCTGCGCTTCGCCCGTGAACTTGCGGACGTGGGCGGCATCGAGTGGCTGGAAGAGCCACTCCCCCGGCACCAGTACGACAACTACGCACGACTGCGACAGGCGACAACGGTACCCATCGCCGGCGGCGAGTTCAACAACGGCCTGCACCACTTCCACGAGTTCCTGCAGCGGGACGCACTCGACGTGGTCCAGCCCGACGCGGCCCTGGCGACCGGGATTCAGGGTGGCGTGACCGTCGCCGCGAGAGCCGCCGACCACGGTGTCGAGTTCGTCCCCCACACGTGGACGAACGGTATCGGCTTCGCGGCGAACCTGCACGTGATGGCCGTCGCCGGGTCGCCGTGGTGCGAGTTCCCGATGGAGCCGCCGTGGGATTCCGAGGCGCGTGACTTCCTCCTCGAAGAGACCCTCGACCACGACGACGGGTACGTGACGCCACCAGACGGGCCGGGGCTTGGAATCACGCTCGACCGGGAGGTGCTTGCGGAATGAGCCTGCCCGAAGCCGTCCTGGAGAAGCACCGCACCGTCGCGGCCGACGCCATCCCAGAGGACGAGTACGGCCACCTCATCGGCGGCGAGTGGGTCGCGAGCGAATCAGGTGAGACGACCGCGACGACCGACGCGACCACGGGCGAGGAACTCGCGCGCTTCCAGCAGGGTACCCGCGAAGACGTGGACCACGCCGTGGCGGCCGCACAGGACGCCTTCGAGGGGTCGTGGGGCGAGAAGACGCCCCAGCAGCGCGCCGAGTTGCTCCACGAGATCGCCGACGAACTCGAAGCCCAGAAGACCCGTATCGCCCGGCTGGACAGTCTCGAAGTCGGAAAGCCGAACAAGCACTCGCTGTTCGTCGACACGACCATCCTCATCGACCAGTTCCGGCACTTCGCGAGCCTCGCCCGGACCGCCGACGAGGGCCGGGTCCCGCCCTCGGGCGACGACAAGCTCATCCACACGCGACAGGAGCCCTACGGCGTCGTCGGCTGCATCAGCGCGTGGAACTTCCCCGCGATGTTCGTCGCCTGGAAGCTCGGGCCCGCCCTCGCCGCGGGCAACAGCGTCGTCTACAAGCCGTCCTCGCGGGCGGTGCTCTCGACGCTGGAGATCGCGAAGATCGTGGACCGGGTGCTCCCGCCGGGTGCACTGAACGTCGTCACTGGCGCGGGTAGCGTGGTCGGCGACGCCATCACCGGCCACGAGGCCGTCGGAAAGGTGAGCTTGACCGGTGGGACCGGTGCGGGACAGGCCGCGATGCGGAACGCGGCCGAGCACATCCACCCCGTGTCGCTGGAGCTGGGCGGGAAGAGCCCGAACATCGTCTTCCCCGATGCCGACCTCGACGAAGCCGTCGAGGGGACGCTCGTGAGTATCTTCTTCAATCAGGGCCAGCAGTGTACCGCCGGCTCGCGGCTGTTCCTCCACGAGGATGTGAGAGACGAGTTCATGGCGCGCTTCGCGGCCCGCGTGGAGGAACTCAACGTGGGCGACCCGCTGTCGCCCCTCACCGATATTGGCCCGATGGTGGACTTCGACCACCAGGCGGAGGTGCAGGACCACGTCGAGACCGCGAAAGCTGCGGGTGCGAGTGTCCTGCTGGAGAAGCCGGTTCCGGAGGAGCTGGCGGATGCGCCGTTCGTTCCTCCCATCGTCTTCGGCGACGTGGCCGACGACTCGCAACTCTCGTGTGACGAGGTGTTCGGACCGGTGCTGGCGGTGTTCGAGTTCGAGAGTACCGAGGAAGTGGTCGAGCGCGCCAACGACACCGAGTACGGGCTCGCGGCCGGGGTCTGGACCTCGGACCTGAACACGGCCCACGAGGTCTCGCGCGACCTCGAAGCCGGGATGGTCTGGGTGAACACCTACAACGACATGTTCGAGCCAGCGCCCTACGGCGGCTACAAGCAGTCCGGTATCGGCCGCGAGCTCGCGGTCGAGGCCATGGAAGCCTACCAGCAGACGAAGACGGTGAAGATGAGCTTCGGCGACATCCCGAACCTGGGCTGAGCGCCGGCTCTCCCCCGCGTTTCTGCGGCTCCCGAGCGACCGCACCGGCCATTTTTATAATATTTAATCATTAACTTTAAGCTATCGCACCCTGAAGGATTCCCCATACACATGCGCGCAGTCGTCTTCAAGGGAACCGGTGAACCGCTGTCGGTCGAGGAGGTCGACCGACCCGAGTGTGACGCGGACGGAATCGTCGTCGAGACCGAAGCCTGCGGGGTGTGCCGCAGCGACTGGCACGCCTGGCAGGGCGACTGGCAGTGGATCGGGATGATGCCCACACCGGGGCTCGTCTTCGGCCACGAACCCGCCGGGACCGTCGTCGAGGTCGGCGAAAACGTCGACCGCTTCCGCCCCGGCGACCGCGTCACGAACCCCTTCAACCTCGGCTGTGGCTCGTGTCACCACTGCCGCGGCGGCCGCGGGAACATCTGCGAACGCTCGGTCCCGATGGGATTCCTCCCCATCCAGGGCGGCGCGTTCGCGGAGTACTACCCCGTCAGGAACGCCGACCACAACGTCGTGAAACTACCCGACGGGGTCGACCCCGTCGACGTGGCCGGCCTCGGCTGCCGGTTCGCCACCGCCTTCCACGGACTGGTCCACCGGGTCGACGTGACCCCCGGCGACTGGGTTGCTGTGCATGGCTGTGGCGGCGTCGGCCTTTCTGCTGTGCATATCGCCGATGCACTGGGGGCGAACGTCATCGCAGTGGACCTCGCCGAGGAGAAACTGGAGCGCGCCCGTGAACTCGGCGCGGACCGGGTCGTGGACGTGACCGAAGTCGAGGACGTGCCCCAGGCGGTGAAGAAGCACACCCAGTCGTCGAGAGGTGCCGACATCGCGGTCGACGCACTGGGCATCGCCGAGACCTGCCAGAACGCGATGAACTCGCTGGGCAAGGGTGGCCAGCACCTCCAGATCGGCATGACGACGAGTGACGAAGGCGGGCAGGTGTCACTCCCGGTGGACACCATGGTCACCGACGAGCGCGAGTTCTACGGCTCGTTCGGGACGCCCCCGAACGAGTACGACGAGATATTCCGGATGATGGAGACGGGCAAGCTGGAACCCGGTCGTATCGTGAGCGAGCGCATCTCGCTGGACGAGGTGCCCGGCGTCATCGAGAATCTGGGCGACTACGATACGGTCGGGATTCCGGTCTGCGATACGTTCTGACCGATTTCCCTGTCGCCGTTACGAGTCAAGCCGTCCCGCCATACCCCCTACGGGTATCGATTCTAACGACTACACGAGACCACCGGACCGTGCTTCTATCGACAGTCGAGTGGCCGTCAGTCCTCAGCAACCGTATCCGTCTCGTTGCGTTCCGGAACGACGACCGCGAAGAACGAGCCGACGAGATAGAGCACCGCCCCGACGAGCAAGAACGACGGTAGCCAGAACGTGAACACGTCGGGGAGCAACCGCCACTGGACACCGTTCTCCGCGTGGAAGTTCCGGAACTGTATCACCCGGAGACAGAGGGGGACTAGCAACAGTGCGATGCCGCGTCGAATCGTCCGCTGGAGGGCTGCATCGGACATACTCGAACCGTACCGAGACCAGATACAAAACGATTCGTGACCGCAACATAAAGACACGACTCCATCCGGCGGAACGAGTAAGACACCACAGAGAGAAGACACGAGTATGACTATCGCGATGCCCAGCGAGGCGGGCCAGTGGATCGACGCGTGGCAGGACAAGCTCAACGAGTCCGAGAAGTACAGCGAGGTCGGCGCGGGCTGGGGCGTCGGCTTCAACGGCTCGTTCCTGTTCGTCATCGAGCCCGACACCCTGTACGACGGCGAGCCCGTCATCCTCTACGTCGACCTCGAAGACGGCGAGTGCACCGAGGCGAAGCAGGTCGACAGCGAGGACGACGTTGACTGGGGCTTCGCCTTCAGGGGCAGCTACTCCGACTGGAAGGAACTGGTCCACGGCGACCTCGACGCCATCGAGGGCATGATGGGCGGGCGATTCGACCTCGACGGTGACATGCAGAAGGTGCTCCAGTACTCCAACGCGGCGGTCGTGATGACCGAGAACGCCTCGGAGATAGACACCGAGTTCGAGTACTGAACGCGATTTTCGACCACGATTTTATAAGCGATTGCGACGCCAGTTACGGCCATGAAGTCCGTTGGGCTGCGACTCCGACCGGAAGCGGGCGCGTTCCCGGGCGTGGACGAAGCGCTCGCGGGGATTCCGGGCGTGACCCGCGAGGGAATCCAGCACCTGGAGTGGCTGGCGGACGGGACCTACGCGATGCTGTATCGCGTCTCGGGTGGCGACGAGGCGGCCATCGGGGAGGTCCTCACGGCCCACGACGAGGTGTTGCAACACGACGTGGTCTCGGCGGGACCGGACCAGTACTACGTGTTCGTGAACGTCGCGGAACAGGAATCGGTGAGCGCGCTGCTCCGCATCCTCGATGAGCATCGGCTACTGCTGGACCCGCCGCTCCGGGTGACCGACGACGGGCTCTGCGTGACGGTGGCGGGCGACGGTGACGCCCTGCAGGCCGCGTTCGCGGACGTGACCCAGGTCGAGGTTCCCATCGAGGTGGAGTGGACCGGTGGGTATCGGCCCGGGGAACCCGCCGCGCTCTCGCGGCTCACCGACCGCCAGCGCGAGGCACTGGAAGCGGCCCACGACCTCGGGTTCTACGAAACCCCCAGGGAGGCGTCGTTCGAGGATATCGGGGAGGCGCTTTCCTGCTCGCCGAGTACGGCGAACGAACTGTTGCGCCGGGCGGAGGCGCGGGTGGTGAGTTCGCTGCTGGATGGGTAACCTGCGGATTCTGGTCGACTGTCGCGGTGGTTCGACCCATTCACCAGTCGTAACACCGAACCACACGATAGAATTAGATTCGTCTAATCCAAAGGCTAGAGAGGAACCATTAAGTTAATCAGACCACCTAAACCAAGGTATGACTACTACCGAATACACGGCGTTCTCCACCGAGAGACGCTGTGAAACGCCACATCCAGTCGGTGTTCGGCCGTGACGTCGATGGATTACGGGAGTGCCCAGTCGCTGACGGAGCGACTCGAAGGGAAACTCACCGATACTATCGACGTACGCGAGCCCGTCTCGCGGCGGGCGGTGCTCGGCGGCCTGAGCATCCTCGGCGGCGCGGCGCTGACCGGCATCGGGAGCGCAGACGGTGACGGCGGCCACGCTGCCGGCGACGACCACGGCGACCACGGCAACTTCGGGGCAGTCGGCGAGTACACCGGCGACGAGTTCGACCCCCACGAGTTCCTCACGGAGTTCAACACGGGCGACAACGGTGATGGGTCGGACCTGGACCCGAACGTCGACGTCTACCAGGAGAACGGTCGAACCGTCCGGGAGTTCAACCTCACGGCAATCGACGTCGAGATAGAGATACTCCCGGGTATCAAATTCCCGATGTGGACCTACAACGGGCAGGTCCCCGGGCCGACGATTCGCGTCGAGGAGGGCGACCTCGTCCGTATCAACTTCCGCAACGGGTCGGATAAGCACGCCCACACCATCCACCCGCACCTGAAGAACCTCAACCCGGACATGGACGGGACCCCGACCAACGGGCCGGGACTCATCGAACCGGGTGACGAACCGTTCACCTACGAGTGGCAGGCCGAACCCATGGGCACGCACCTGTACCACTGCCACACCATGCCCCTGAAGGCCCACGTCCACCGCGGGCTGTACGGCGCGATGATCGTCGACCCCAAGCCCGAGCGCGTCCGGGAGAACCCCCGCGACTACGTGAACTACCACGGGCCGATGACCGACGAACTGGTCGACGAGCTGGTCGAGCGCGCCAAGAGCCGCAACATGGTCAGCTACGCCGACTACGCCCCCGAAGGCTTCGACGGCGTCAACGAGATGGTGATGGTCATGAACGGCTTCGACACCAACTTCGACGGCGGCAACGAGGTGTACGCCGTCAACACCCGCGGCTTCTGTTACGGTGTCGGCCAGACGGACGGAAAGGGTAGCTGGGCGGCCGGTGAGACGAAGAAGCCGATCCAGATCGACCGGAACGAGCTTCAGCGCGTCCACCTCGTCAACATGATCGAGTTCGACCTCATCAACTCGTTCCACACCCACTCGCAGTTCTTCGACTACTACGACGCGGGCACGACGTTGCTCCCGACGCGGTCGAACATCGACACGGTGATGCAGTGTCAGGCACAGCGCGGCGTCTTCGAGATAGACTACAGCGACCACGACCCCGGACTGTACATGTTCCACGCTCACCAGTCCGAGTTCGCCGAACTTGGCTGGATGAGCTTCTTCGAGGTGGTGTAGATGACGGACGAACCCAAATCAGACGGCGGTGTGATGGCAGAAGATGAACAGTCAAGCAACAGTCCGTTCGGACTGCCGCCCGTCGTGGCCGGGGTCCTCCCCGTCGTCCTGCTGGCGGTCCTCGTCGGTGCCTTCGTGGTGACGACCCCGCTCGCGGGACTGGAGGGCAACGGCGAGCCGCTCCCCGACGTCTCCATCGACTACGTGACCGTCCCCGACGACGGCACCTTCGTCGTCCACGTCACCAACAACGGTGCGGCCCCGGTCACCATCGAACAGGTCCACGTCGACGAGGCGAACTGGAACTTCGGGATGACCAGCCCGGGCGACGACCGGACGCTCCAGCCGCGCGAGAGCGGGACGGTCACGATTCCGTATCACTGGTCAGCCGGTTTCGACCACCACGTCACCGTGATTACCGGTGCCGGCGCGACGTTCGGACACACCATCGTCGCGACCCAGCAGACGCCCGGGTTCAACATGGACGTCATCCTGACGCTCGCCGTCGTCGGCCTGTTCGTCGGGGTCATCCCGGTCGCGCTCGGGATGCTCTGGTTCCCGTTCCTCGAATCCATGAGCGACCGGTCGCTCCACGCCGTGCTCGCGTTCTCCGGGGGTATCCTCGCGTTCCTCGTCTTCGACGCCGGCTTCGAGGCGTTCGAGTTGGCCCACGCGGTGCCGAGCACCTACATGGGCAACCTGCTCGTCATCCTGGGCATCATCGGCGCGATGCTCCTGCTCCAGGCCGCGATGGACTGGCAGGCGGGTGGTGAGGAACCGTCGGGGCTCTCGCTCGCCTACGCCGCCGCCCTCGGTATCGGCCTGCACAACCTCGCGGAGGGGTTGGCCATCGGGAGCTCGTTCGCGCTCGGGCGCGCCTCTCTCGGGGCCTTCCTCATCGTCGGGTTCATGATCCACAACGTTACCGAAGGACCGGTCGTGGTGGCTCCGCTGGCCCGTGACGACCGTCCCGCGCTCTGGCATTTCGCAGCCATCGGGCTGCTTGCGGGCGCACCCGCCATCGTCGGTGGGTGGATCGGGAACCTGTTCTTCTCGCCCGTGCTCGGCGCGCTGTTCCTGGCGATCGGTGTCGGCGCACTCTTGCAGGTCATCTTCGACATCGGCGGCATGATCCGCCGGCGTGGAGACCTCCTCTCGACGACCAACACGCTCGGGTTCTTCGTCGGGCTCGTCGTGATGTACGCGACCGACTACTTCGTCACGCTGTAGAGGAGGCCAACTGCGGTTTTTCTGTCTGCTGTCCCCCGAACTTGTGGCTCGCTGGCTCGACCGACGTTTAAGCCCCTTGCGTGCCTGTCTCTAGCTATGTCGGTAACCTTCGACTTCTCCGACCGCGTCGCCATCGTGACGGGAGCATCCGGGGCCCTCGGCAGTGCAGTCGTCGCCGCCTTCCGCGAGGCTGGCGCGACCGTCTGTGCCGTCGACATCGTCCCGCCCAGCGACGAGAACTCCCTGCTGGAGCCGGACGACGACACGCACTTCTACGAGACCGACCTGACCGACGAACTCGGCGTCGAGACACTGGTCGACAACGTCGTTTCGGACCACGGCCGCATCGACTTCCTCTGCAACGTGGCCGGCACCTGGCGCGGCGGGAACCCCATCGAGGAGACCGACCTCGCGGAGTTCGAGTTCCTCGTGAACGTCAACCTGAAGTCGGCGTTCCTCACCTCGAAGCACGCCCTGCCCCACCTGCGCGAGCGCGAGGGTGCCATCGTCTCCGTCTCGGCGCGGTCGTCACTGGAAGGCGGTGAGGGTGACGGTCCCTACCGCATCACCAAGGCGGGTATCCGGCTCCTGACCGAGACGCTCGCCGAGGAGAATCGTGGTGAGGTGCGGGCGAACTGCGTGATGCCTTCAGTGCTGGACACCCCGATGAACCGGGAGATGATGACGCCGAAGGACGAATGGGTCGACCCGGCCGACGTGGCGCAGGTGATGCTGTTCCTCTGCTCGGACGCGGCCACCGTAACCAGCGGGGCCGCAGTCCCGGTCTACGGCGAGGCCTGAGGGAGGGGTCGCTCGACCGACTCCGGAACCGCACCCGGCAGTCGGACGAGGACGGTCGTCCCGCTGCTACCCTCGGATTCATCGTCCCCGCCCCCGGTCTCGAACGAGACGCTGCCGCCCAGCGCCGACACGGTCCAGTTGACCAGCCACAGCCCGAGGCCGCTCCCGTGAGCCAAGGCGGTCTCCTCGCCGGCGTCGATGACCTGTCGCTCGTGCTCGGGGATGCCCGGCCCCTCGTCCGCGACGGTGAATACGGCGGTCCCGTCGTCCTCGACCGCAACCAGGGTGACGGTCACGTGCGGGTCGGTACCGTCGTCGTGTTCGAGGCCGTTCTCGACCAGGTTCGCGAACACCACTTCGACGAGTTCGCGGTTGGTCTCCAGCTGGAACGCTCCTGGGACTGCGACGGTGACCCGGCCGTCCTCGAACTCGGCTTCGAGTCGGTCGCCGAGCGCCGCGAGGAGATCGGCCATCGGGACGGGCTCGCGGGAACGCACGTCCCCGCCCATCGTCTGCTCGATGGTCCGGGCCTTCTCGCCGAGTTCGATGAGCCCGCGTGTCTCGTCCTCGGCGGTCTCCAGCATCCACCGCACTTCGTCGTCGTCCACGAGGTCGGCCGCACCCTGCAGGTAGCCCTGCACGACGGTCAGGTCGTTGCGGAGGTTGTGTCGGAGGACCCGGTTCAGGACGGTGAGACGCTGTTTGCGTCGAATCTCGTCGGTGACGTCCTGCAACAGGACGGTGTACCCGACGTGGGTGCCGGCGACGTCCCGTAGCGGCGACGTGACCAGCTTGTAGGTCGCGTAGCTCCCCTCCTGGGTCAGCGTGAGCGACTGGTCGCTCGCGGCGAGGTCGAGGTCGTCGACGCCGAGGTAGTCCACGAGTCGGTCGGTGAGTGCGGCCCGCTTGTCGACGCCCAGCGCGGCCTCGGCGGGCGCGTTCAGCGTGACAATGCGACCCTTCTCGTCGACGACGATGATCGGGCTCCCGAGGTCGTCCAGGGCGGCGCGCTCGCCGGTCCGCCGCGTCGTCGGGCTGAACTCGAACATGTCGCTCCGGAAGAGCGCGTAGGTGTCGAGTGCGATGTGCGGCAGGAACATGATGGGGACGAGATTCAACTGGGGTGCGGGCCCGAGGTCGAACGTCCAGACGGTGAACGCGGCTATCGGGGGGATGGGTGTCAGCGCGACGGCCGCGGCCTGCTTGCGGTACAGTGGGCCGAAGCTGATGACCGTGTCCAGCAGGAGCGCCATCCCGACGACAGACACGAGGACGATGCCGACGAACTGGAGTCGAATCAGGGGCGAGTGGACGTACGAGACGGTTGCCGCGCCGTATATCGGGTCGAGGCGAAAGTTCTGCCAGACGAGGTGGTGCCACGGGTTGGTGACGACCAGGAGGTCGAAGCCGAGCCCGAACAGGGCAACGGCCCTGAACCACCAGGTCTCGACGAGGTGGCCCCGACCGGTGTACGCCGCCGCGAACCCGAGGTAGCCGACGACGACGACCGACCCGGCCAGCCAGAACAGCGCCTCCAGTGCCTCGCGGAGCCACAGTGGGTCGAACACGAGCATCGCGACCCCCTGTGAGAAACAGAGGACGACCTGCCCGACGATGACGGCGAAGAACCACCGTGCGCCCGGCTTCTCGCGGAAATCCCACAGGTACCAGAGGAACGCGAGGTTGGCCACTCCGGCCGCGAACGAGCCGACGACCGGCCACGAGACCGCTTGCACGATACTCGACAGTGCGAGGCAGAGTACTTGGCCGTTGTCCCCAACGGTGTCGGCGGCGGCCCGCTGCGACCCCCGCCACCGAGCAATGCCGTTTTTTCCATGGGGACCCTACAGGAGACCTGATGCTGGAGTATCACGTCCTGTTCGTCGTGTTGTTGGTCGGGACGGAGGCCTTCTTCACCCTCCTGTCCGTGTTGAACGTCAGGTACGGCGCGGCGACCGCCCGCGCCGAGTCCGAGTGGATGCACGAGACGCTCGGCGTCGACGACCTGGATGCGGTCCTCGACTACCAGCGCGCCGGGACCGGGCTCTCGCTGGTCTCGACCTGGGTCGCCCTCGGGTTCCTGCTCGTCGCACTCTACACCGGCCTCATCAGCGACGTGGTCGCGGCGCTCGCCGCGAGTGGCCTGTCCGAACTCGCCCAGGGTGTCGTCTTCGTCGCCCTGTTGCTCCTCGGGGGGCAGCTCGTGAACGTCCCGTTCGACCTCTACTCGACCTTCGTGGTCGAAGAGCAGTTCGGCTTCAACAACCAGACCCCGAAGCTGTGGGTCAAAGACCTCGCCCTCGGGACGGTCGTGAGCACGCTCATCGTCTCGGTGCTCGCCGGGGCGGTCCTCTGGTTCGTGAGCGCCCTGCCCACCTACTGGCCGGCCGCGGCGTGGGCCCTCGTCGTCGGCTTCTCGCTCGCGATGCTGGTCATCAAGCCGCGGGTCATCGACCCGATATTCAACGACTTCACGCCGGTCGAGGAGTCCGACCTCCGCGACGCGGTCGACGACGTGTTCGAGCGCGCCGGCTTCCGCTGTGACCAGGTGTACGAGATGGACGCGAGCAAGCGCTCGGGGCACTCGAACGCCTACTTCACCGGCTTCGGCCGGACCAAGCGCGTGGTGCTGTACGACACCCTGGTCGAGCAGATGGAGGTGGACGAGATACAGGCCGTCCTCGCCCACGAACTGGCACACTGGAAGCGCGGGCACATCTGGAAGTTCGTCGCGCTCGCGGCGGTCCAGTTCGCGGTCGTCTTCGGGGTCCTGGGCTACCTCGTGAGCCAGGGCTGGCTCTACACGATGTTCGGCCTGCCGCAGGTCGAGTACGCGGGCCTGTTCGTCGCCATCCTGTTCGTCGGGCCGGTCATGCAGCTGACCTCACCCATCCAGAACTACTTCTCGCTCGCCTACGAGCGCGAAGCCGACACCTTCGCGGTCGAGACGATGGGGTCGTCACCGATGGCGAACGCGCTCGCGAACCTCGCCAGCGAGAACATGTCGAACCCGTTCCCGCACCCGCTCTACGAGACGTTCCACTACGACCACCCGCCGATTCCGGAGCGCATCCGCTACATCGAGGCGATGGGTGACGGTGGCGACTCGGCGAGCGACGGGCCTGCTGGTGAGGACGCCCCGACGGCTGACTGAGAGGCACTCGACTCGGAGACAGCGCTGCAGTGATACTCCTTCTCGCGGTGCGTGTCATCATCCTCGTAGCGGCAAGGCTGGGGGGTCGAAGCGTCCTTCAAGTAACTGGCTGAATGAACATTCAGTCAACGATGGGAGAGACGCAGCTGTTCGCGGCCGCCCCCGAGGACACCCGGGCCGCCATCATGCGGGCGACCTACGAGGCCCTCACCAGCCACGGGTACGCGAACCTGACCATACAGCGCATCGCGGACGAGTTCGAGAAGTCGAAATCCCTTCTCTATCACCACTACGACGGCAAGGACGACCTTCTCG
The DNA here is from genome assembly GCF_051207375.1 of Haloarchaeobius pelagicus. NCBI lineage: Archaea > Methanobacteriati > Methanobacteriota > Halobacteria > Halobacteriales > Halorubellaceae > Haloarchaeobius > Haloarchaeobius pelagicus. The sequence continues at coordinate 2,136,851 of NZ_JBPJZD010000001.1, forward strand.
TGGACTTCATGCAGTTCATGCTGGAACACTTCGAGAACGAGACGACGTGTGGAGACTGCTCGAACCCGGCAGAGCGGCTCGACCACCTGCTGGAGCGGGTCGTCCCCGACGAACTCGACTCGGAGAAACACGCCTTCACGAGCGCCATGATAGAACTCCGGGCGCAGGCCTCGCACGACCCTGCGTACCGCGAGCAGTTCACCGAACACGATACCGCGCTCCGGGACCGGTTCGCGGCCATCCTCCGGGACGGCGTCTCGGACGGGACGTTCGCGGACGTCGACCCCGAGCAGACCGCGGACTTCCTGCTGGCGCTCGTGAACGGCATCCGGACCCAGCGCGTCACCCGTGACGACGACGGCGGCGTCCCCGGTGCCCGCGCCGAACTGGACGCCTACGTCGACCGCCACGTCCGCGGAGGTGACGACTGATGGGCCTCTCGGACCTGTTCAAGGGTAAAGAGGAGATGGACCTCACATCGGGGGACATCGCCAAGCCGCTGTTCTTCCTCTCCCTGCCCATCGTCATCACGAACCTGCTCCAGACCGCCTACAACCTGGCGGACACCTTCTGGCTGGCGCAGGTGAACGAGGTGGCGCTGGCGGCCATCACCTTCGGGTTCCCGATGGTGTTCCTGCTCATCTCGCTCGGCATGGGGCTCTCGGTGGCAGGGAGCGTCCTCGTCGCCCAGCACACCGGAGCCGAGGAACCGAGAGAGGCCGAGTACGCCGCCTCCCAGACCGTCATGTTCGCGTTCGTCGCCTCTGCCATCCTCGGGATTGTGGGCTTCTTCGCGGTCGATACGGTGCTGTGGACCCTCGGCGCTCGCGGTGCGGTCCTGCGCGAGGCCACCCGGTACATGGAGGTCATCTCGCTCGGGATGCCGTTCCTCTTCGGCTTCTTCGTGTTCATCTCGCTGATGCGGGGCTACGGCGACACCATCACGCCGATGCTCGTGATGTTCGGGACCGTCGTCCTCAACGTCGTCATCGACCCGCTGTTCATCTTCGGCTTCGGCCCGATTCCGGACGGCCTCGGCGTGCAGGGCGCGGCCATCGCGACCGTCATCTCCCGGTTCGTCGCGACCGTGGTCGGCATCGCCATCATGTTCCGCGGAAACCGCGGCGTCCAGATCCGCCTCTCGCAGATGCGCCCCGACCTCGCGTTCTTCAAGAAGATGCTCGGCATCGGCGTCCCGGCGTCCATCGAGGGCACGGGGCGCTCGGTCTCGGTGAACCTCATGCTCATCGTCATCGCCATCTTCTCCTCGGGCTTCGTCGCGGCCTTCGGCGTCGGCATCCGCATCTTCAGCGTCATCTTCCTCCCGGCCATCGCGGTCGGGCAGGGCGTCGAGACGATGGTCGGCCAGAACATCGGCGCGGGCAAGTACGACCGCGCGAAGCGGACCGCCGACACCGCCGCTATCGGGATGTTCGCCGCGCTGTCGGTGCTGGCGGTCGTCGTCTTCGCGTTCACCGAACCCATCGTCTCGCCCCTCTCGCCCAACGAGGAGGTCACCGACATCGCGGTGACGTTCCTCCGGGTCGTCGCGCCGACCTTCGGCTTCATCGGCGTGATGCGCTCGTACAACGGAGCGTTCCGCGGGTCGGGGAAGACGATGGTCTCGGCGGCCATCGCCATCACCATGCTCGGCGTCATCCGCCTCCCCATCGCCTGGGTCCTCTCGCGAGGCATCGACCCGGTCGCCTCGATGGTCCCCTTCGCCACCGGTCAGGCCGGCATCTGGGCGTCGTTCGTCGTCTCGAACACCCTCGGCGCGATCATCGCGTTCGCCTGGTTCCGCCGCGGCACCTGGCGTGGCGCAGACGTTCGTGGACGGGGCGCGGTCGACCCGTCGCCGACGGACGACTAGTCGAGTCAGTTCACTTATAAAGAGAATCTGGCCGTCCTTCTTCGTCGCTGAGCTGTCAAGCGATTTCTGTATCGACTAATCATGACCTGTACCGCGGGAACAGGCAGTTTATCAATCGCAATCGGTGAGCGATAGCCACACATGAGCGAACGAGAGACATGGAGCACACGAGCGGGGTTCATCCTCGCGGCGGTCGGTAGTGCCGTCGGCCTCGGGAACATCTGGCAGTTCCCGTTCCAGGCCGCGAGTAACGGCGGTTCGGCGTTCGTCGTCGTCTACCTCGCCGCCGTCATGCTGATCGGCTTCCCGGCGATGCTGGCGGAGTTCGTCGTCGGTCGCAGTACCGAGCGCAACCCGGTCGACGCGTTCCGCGAACTCGGCGGTGGGTCGTGGTCGGTCGTCGGGGCACTTGGCGTGTTCACCGCGTTCTGGATCCTGTCGTTCTACAGCGTCGTCGGTGGCTGGGTCATCCGGTACATCCTCGGGAGCGCCCAGGGCGCGTACTTCGGTGACCCGACCGGCTACTTCGGCGCAATCATGAGCGGCCCGGACGCGCTGGCGCTGCACGCCGTCTTCATGGCGCTGGTCGTGGGCGTCGTCGCCCTCGGCGTCGAGGACGGCATCGAGGCGGGAACCAAGCTGATGGTCCCGAGCATCGTCGTCCTGCTCATCGGTCTCGGCGCGTGGGCGTTCACCCTCGACGGGGCGGCAGCGGGGTACGCCTACTACCTCTCGCCCGACCTCGCGACGCTCAAGGCGAACTTCTGGAGCGTCCTCCCGAAAGCCGTGGGACAGGCGTTCTTCACGCTCTCGCTCGGGATGGGGGCGATGGTCACCTACGCCTCGTACCTCGGTGACGACGACTCCCTCCCGGTCGACGGCGGCCTCATCGTTGGCATGAACACCCTCGTCGGCCTCCTCGCCGGCCTCGTCGTCATCCCCATCCTGGCGACGCAGGTCTCCGTCGAAGCCATCCGCCAGACGAGCGGGGCCGGTGCGGTCTTCATCTCGCTGGCCGAGGCGTTCGCCCAGCTCCCCGCCGGCCGCATCCTCGGCGTCGTCTTCTTCGGCGTCCTCCTGCTGGCCGCGCTCTCCTCGGCTATCTCGCTGCTGGAGGTCGTCGTCTCCTACATCACCCAGAACTCCGGCTGGGACCGCAAGCCCGCCGCCGCTGTCTTCGGGCTCGCGGTGTTCCTGCTCGGCATCCCGACCGCGTTCAGCGCCTCCCTGACCTACGCCGGCACCGGTGCCCTCACGTGGTACAACGACCTCGCGTACAACCTCCTGCTCCCTGTCTCGGTCCTCGGCGTGCTCGTCTTCGTCGGGTGGCTTCGCGACGACACGGCATCGGTCGAACTCACCAAGGGGACCGATGCCGGCCCCGGGAGTGCCACGGCGTGGATCTGGGCGATGCGGACCGTCGTCAGCCTCGCCGTCGTCGTGACCCTGTTCCTCGGCGTGCAGGACCTGCTGGTCGCCGCGAAGGTGCTGGCCGAGCCCATCATCGCGCTCTGACGTGGGCCACGCCGGTCACCGACTGCCAGGGCAGCTGGTGACGGTTCACACGCCACCCAACTGCACGATTACGATTCCTCAGCAGACGCCTATTTTTCGCGGAGATACAAAACGGAAACCGGACAGAGACCGACCATACCGTGTGTTAACGGCGAGTTGACGGGTCTCCGGTTCGCAAGCACTAATACGGAGAGTCTGGCAGTGGCGCACAATGGCACGTGAATCGTGGACATCACGAATCGGGTTCATCCTCGCCGCCGTCGGCAGCGCCGTCGGCCTCGGGAACATCTGGCGGTTCCCCTGGATGACAGCAGAGAACGGGGGCAGCGCGTTCCTGGTACTGTACCTGGGTATCGTCCTGGCCGTCGGCGTTCCGGGCCTGGTCGCCGAGTTCGTCATCGGCCGCCGGGCCGGCAAGAGCCCCGTGGGCGCGCTCGAGTCGCTCTCCGGGTCGAAGCACTGGGGGAAGGTCGGGCTCATCACCGTCCTAGCCGGCCTCGTCCTCCTGTCGTTCTACAGCGTCGTGGGCGGCTGGATCCTCCGGTACTTCTTCGCGAGCGCGACCGGGGCCTACTTCGACGCCCCCGGCGCGTACTTCGGCAGCATCAGTTACGGCGCTGGCGCAGCCGGCTTCCACGTCCTCTTCCTCGCCATCACGGCGGGTATCGTCGCGGGCGGCATCCGCGGCGGCATCGAGCGCGCCACGACGGTCATGATGCCCATCGTCATCCTGATGCTCGGGGCGCTGGCCGTCTGGGCGGGTGGCCTCTCGGGCGCTGGCGAAGCGTACGACTTCTTCCTCACCTTCGACGCGGCGTACGTGCAGGCGAACGCCCTCGATATCCTGCTCTCGGCCGCGGGCCAGGCGCTGTTCACCCTCTCCGTGGGTGCGGGGACGATGATAACCTACGCCTCCTACATCGGTGAGGACCGCTCGCTCCCCGCCGACGGGAGCATCATCGCCCTGCTCAACACCGGCGTCGGCGTCCTCGCCGGGTTCGTCGTCCTGCCGCTGCTGTTCTCGACGCCCAACGTCGACCCCGCGACGAGTGGCCCCGGCGCGCTCTTCGTCGGCGTCGCGACCGCCTTCGGCGAACTGCCCGGCGGCCGTCTCCTCGCACTCGGCTTCTTCGCCGTCGTCTCCCTGGCTGCGCTCTCGTCGTCCATCTCGATGCTGGAGATTCCCGTCGCCTACCTCGTCGACGAGCACGGGTTCGAGCGCAAGACCGCGACCGCCGGCCTCGCCGCCTTCGTCCTCGTCACGGGGACCGTGAGCGCGTTCAGCTCCGAAGTGTTCGGCATCCTCGCGGGCCCGGTCGTCGACATCCTGCTCACGACCGGCCTGTTCGCGTTCGTCGTCTTCGCCGCATGGGTCCTCGGCGGCGATGCCGTCGAGGAGTTCACCCTCGGCACGCGGTTCTCCAGCGGGCTCGGAGACGCCTGGCGACTCCTCATCGGCGTCGTCCTCCCGCCGTTCCTCCTGTTCACGCTGTTCAACGGTATCCTGGGCTACCTCGGCTGGCAGGCACCGGTCGAGTACGTCGCCGTGGCCGCCATCTTCGTCGGCCTCGCCGTCGTCACCAGCGTCCAACGCGTCGCGAGCACGGAACGAGCCGACAACGCGGCCTGACTGGACGCCGACACCACCGCCTGACACCATAACCGCCGCGCTACCCGTCCATCCGCAGGTGGGAGACGGACCCTCGGCCGCGGCGACTCGGCATCACTTCGTTGGGGAAACCTTTTGACGCCGGTGCGAGTGGTTTCGACCAATGATTGCAGGGTGGTCACCATGACAATGGAAGACCGCATCGAGGAACTCGAAGAGCTGCGAGCGGAGGCGCTCAAAGGCGGCGGCGAGGACCGCATCGAGGCCCAGCACGAGAAGGGCAAGATGACGGCTCGCGAGCGCATCGACTACTTCCTCGACGACGGCACCTTCCACGAGTTCGACCAGCTCCGGACCCACAACTCCCACAACTTCGGGATGGAGGAGAAGAAGATCCTGGGCGACGGGGTCGTCACCGGCTACGGCGACGTCGACGGCCGCAAGGTGTTCGTGTTCGCGCACGACTTCACCGTCTTCGGTGGCTCCCTCGGTGAGGTGTTCGCCGAGAAGATCACGAAGGTGATGGACATGGCGATGGAGGTCGGTGCGCCCATCGTCGGCCTCAACGACTCCGCCGGGGCCCGCATCCAGGAGGGTGTCAAAGCCCTCGCCGGGTTCACCGAGATCTTCCACCGGAACCAGATGGCCTCAGGCGTCGTCCCCCAGATATCGGGCATCATGGGTCCGTGTGCCGGCGGGGCGGTGTACTCCCCGTCCATCACGGACTTCATCTTCATGGTGAAGGACACGAGCTACATGTACATCACCGGACCCGGCGTCACGAAGACCGTCACCGGTGAGGACGTCACCCACGACGAGTTAGGCGGTGCGATGACCCACGCCAGCAAGACGGGTGTCGCCGAGTTCGCCTGCGAGGACGACAAGGACGCGCTCGACCAGATCAAGACGCTCCTCTCGTACCTCCCGAGCAACAACGTCGAGGACCCACCACGTGTCGAACCCTGGGACGACCCGGACCGCCGCGACGACGCGCTCGAGGAGATCGTCCCCGACAGCCCACAGAAGCCCTACGACATGACGAACGTCGTCGACTCCATCGTCGACGAGGGCTCGTTCTTCGAGGTGCAAGAGAACTTCGCGAAGAACCTCATCATCGGCTTCGGCCGCCTCGACGGGCACACCGTCGGTATCGTCGGCAACCAGCCCAAGGCGAACGCCGGGACGCTCACAGTGGACGCCTCGATGAAGGGCTCGCGGTTCGTCCGCTACTGTGACTCGTTCAACATCCCCATCGTCACGTTCGTCGACGTGCCCGGGTACATGCCCGGCACCGACCAGGAGCACCGCGGCATCATCCGCCACGGCGCGAAGCTCCTGTACGCCTACTCCGAGGCGACGGTCCCGCTCCTGACGGTCATCACCCGGAAGGCGTACGGTGGCGCGTACTGTGTCATGGCGTCGAAGAACCTCGGCTCCGACGTGAACTACGCCTGGCCCTCGGCCGAGATCGCCGTCATGGGCCCGCAGGGTGCGGTCAACCTGCTCTACCGTGACGAACTCGCGGAGGCTGACGACCCGGACAAGCTCCGCGACGAACTCATCGAGGAGTACCGCGACGAGTTCGCGAACCCCTACACTGCGACGGACAAGGGCTTCCTCGACGACGTCATCGAACCGACCGAGACCCGCCCGCGGCTCATCGACGACCTGCACATGCTGAAGTCCAAGCGCGAGGACCAGCCCGACAAGAAACACGGCAACATCCCGCTGTAGCGATGAGTCAGGAACTGCTCGACAGACTCGACATCCCGGCGGACGCCGATGCGGAGGAAGCCGCAGCCATCGCGGCCGTCATCGGTGCTCACCTGCGCGACCGGGAGCTGCAGGCCCAGGAGGAGAGCGAGGAGACGTGGGACGGCAAGAAGTGGGCGTTCGCCGGTCGTCTCCGGGCGACGCGCGGGCACAGCGGTCGCGTCCCCAGCAGTGCACCCACGAACGCGTGGGCCGCGAGCGGGCGCTCGGACCGGTTCTAGTGCTGGCTGTTTTCGTTCGTCGTCGTGAGTGCCGGGTTTCCAGCAAGCAGCTTACTCGCGCTGGTGGCGATGGAGACCGCCCCCGGACAGCGCCCGGAGCGTCCCGAGGCCGACGAACCGCGGGACCCGCGAGGCGTACTGGTCGTATTCCTCGCCGTACTCCTCGCGGAGCCAGGGCTCCTCGACGAAGGGGAGCAGGACCCACCACGAGGCGAAGATGACGGCGAGAATCGTCACGAGAACCGAGTTCACGAGCAGCGCGAACCCGATGGTCGCGACCATGTAGCAGACGTACTGCGGGTTCCGAGAGTAGCGGTACCAGCCGCCGGTCCGGAGGTCGCCCGAGAGGCCCATCGTCTCCTCGCCCCCGAGGTCGAGGCCGGCGGCAAGGGCGGCGAGGTAGAACGGGACGAACAGTGCGAGTCCGGCGTAGAGGCTGGTCGGGCGTGGCAGCCCCAGACTGTTCCAGTCCAGGTACGCGACGCCGACGAAGGCGACGTTCAGCAGGTTCGAGAGGGTCCAGTGGACGTAGTAGCGCCAGTCGCGCTCGCCCGGCGGCCAGTAGCGATACTCGGTCAGTAAACTGGTGAGAAAGCCGGTGAGGTTCCCCAGACTGGCGAGGAGGCCGAGTCCGAAGCAACCCCAGAGCAGTGCGTCTTCCATGGCTGACAGAGGGAGGCGAGCGGCAGTGCGACTTCGGTCGCACTGGCTAGGCAATTTAAATGGGTCGCCGGTTCGGCGTCACTCTCGCGACGTGACCCGCATCCGAACCTCACCCGGGTCGAGGGTCACCTCCGCCGACGGGTCCAGTTCCTCGGTGACCCGCTCGAACTCGAGATTGCGAGCCAGCGTCGCCAACGCGAGCGTGAGTTCCATCCGGGCGAAGCGCATCCCGATGCAATGTCTGGGACCGCCCCCGAACGGGACGTAGGCGTACTCTGGACGGTCCTCGCCGTCGTCTTCGTCACCAAGCCACCGTTCGGGTCGGAACGCGTCGGGGTCGTCCCACCAGCGCGAATCCCTGTGAATCTGGTACGTCCCGAGGACGAGCGTCTGGTCCGCGGAGAGTTCGTAGCCGCCGAGAATCGTGTCCGCGACGGGCTGCCGGTAGATAGCGTACACCGGCGGGTACAGGCGGAGTGCTTCCGTCACGATGGCCTCGGCGTATTCGAGGGCAGGGAGGTCGCCGAACGTCGGGTCGGCGTCGGCACAGACCGCATCGAGTTCCGCGTCGAGTCGGTCTCGCACCGCCGAGTCGCCGGCCAGCAACCAGACTGTGTAGGTGAGCGCGACCGCGGTCGTCTCGTGACCCGCGCCGAGGAACGTGACGAGCTGGTCGCGGACCTGCCCGGCGTCCATCGTCGAGCCGTCGGGATACTCGGCGGCGAGCAGGGTGTCGAGGAGGTCGGCACCGGTCCCCGCCTCGACACCCGACCGGCGTCGCTCGCGAACCAGTGCGGCGACCATCTCGTCGAGGTCGGCCATGCGCCGCTCGAACCGGCGCTTCGCCGGCGTCGGCAGCCACCCCGGCGCGACCATCGAGAGCCCGCTGATACGGTCGTCGAGCGCGTCGAGCACGGCCTGGACGACCTGCCCGCGCTCGGCGTCGAGGTCGAGGTCGAACAGCGTCCCGACGAGGATGTCGAGCGTGAGGTCGGAGGCGGCCTGCCGGAGGTCGACCGTTCCCGCGGCTGCCCAATCGTCCGCGGCATCCGCGGTCCGGGCGACCATGGTGTCCGCGAACGACTGGATGTGTCGGGGAGTGAACGCGGGCTGGAGGAGCTGGCGGTCTCGCCGCCACTGCTCGCCCTCGGTGAACGCCAGTCCGTCGGGCGCGATGAGGTCGCCGAAGGCAGTCTCGTAGTCGCCTTTCCGGAACTCGTCGTTCCGGTCGACGAGTACCTGCTGGACGAGGTCGGGGTCGTACACCGCGACGAACGAGATTCCCATGGCGTCGAACGCGACCACGTCGCCGTGGTTGGCCATCCGGTTCCCGAAGTCGATGCCGTCGCAGAGGAACCCGATGGTGTGGTCGAGCACGGGCAGGCCATCGGGTGCGGGCGGCGAGCGAGCAGTCATGGTGCCGGACTGGGGGGACTCCTGCAGCGAGTGGTGCTCTGCCATCGTGTGAATGGAGGGCCGAGACGAGCCTCGTCCTTGCCGTGAACTGTGTAACTTTTTTATAAGTTCCCGGTGCGCCTCTACCCGTGCAATCGCTCGACGTCACGGTCCACCTGCCCCCGGAGTTCCGGCTGCCGGTGCCCGACGACCTCGAACTCGGCGAGGACTTCGTTCGCGAGGAGGTGCTCGCGTGGCACACCGACGAGGAGCGCGGCGTCGACCACTTCCTGTCGCTGGTCGTCGGCGACCTCGACGCCTGTCTGGCCGGGCTCGAGTCGCTCCCGATGGTCAACGCGGTCGACGTGACGCCGGTCGACGACGAGACGTTCTACGCCTACGCCGAGATGGAGGCCGGGCCGGACACACGGGCCTGGACCGCGGCGCTGGAGGGCCACGATATCGTCCTGGTACCACCCATCGTGTTCACACCCTACGGGGACGTCCAGTTGACCGTCCTCGGCGACCCCGAGGAACTCCAGAAGGTCGTGGCCGGGTTCCCCGAGGGTATCGAGTTCGAGGTCGAGCGCGTGGGCGAGCACCAGCACCGGCCGGGCTCGCTGGCGGGGCGACTCACCACTCGGCAGTTCCAGGCGATGGAGGCGGCGTACCGGCTCGGCTACTACGACGTGCCACGGGAAGGGACGCTTGCCGAGGTCGCCGAGGCGCTCTCGTGTTCCGAGAGCGCGGCCTCGACGCTGTTGCGGAAGGCGGAGCGAGCGATGGTCGAGGCGACGCTGGGGCGGGGAGCGACCGGCGAGTAGCCCCTCACCGCTTTTCGACCCGCAACTCGACTTCGCCCTCGGGCTGGTAGGTCGCGCCCATCGTCGGCTGTGGCGGTTCCTCACCCAGATACTCGAACCGGCAGCGCTGGACCAGCGTCGCGAGCACCAGTTTCAGCTCCATCCGGGCGAAGCGCATCCCGATGCAGTGTCTGGGACCGCCGCCGAACGGGAAGTAGGCGTACTCCGGCAGGGAGTCCTCGAACTCGTCGGTCCAGCGGTCTGGGCGGAAGCTGTCGGGGTCGTCGTACCACCGCGGGTCCCGGTGGATGCGGAACAGGGGGAGACTGAGCTTCGTCCCCTCGGGGATGCGGTATCCGCCGATCTCTACGTCCTTGCGGACCTCCCGAAAGAGGATGTACGCCGGCGGATAGAGCCGCAGCGACTCCGTGACGACCCGGTCGAGGAACGAGAGGGCGGGGAGGTCGAGCACGTCAACGGAATCGTCGCCGACCACCTCGTCGATTTCGCCCCGGAGACGGTCGGCAACGTCCGGGTGCTCTGCGAGCAGATAGCAGGTGTAGGTGAGCGCGAGCGACGTGGTCTCGTGGCCGGCGAAGAGGAACGTCATCATCGTGTCGCGAAGCTCCGTATCGGAGATGCTGTCGCCCTCTCCACGGGCCGAGAGGAGCATCGCGAGCAGGTCGTCGTGGTCGGCGTCGGCCGCCGACCGCTCCGAGATGAGGTCGTCGACCAGTCGCTCGAACGCCCGCATCGACCGGTCGAGTCGGCGGCGCTGGGGCGTCGGGACCCAGTTCGGCAGGACGAACGTCGAAAGCGAGGGCTCGACCCACCGGTTGAACTCGGCCGCGGCGCGGGTGACGACCGTGCCCCGGTCGCTCTCGCTGAGGTCCAGGTCGAACAGCGACTTCGTGAGGATGCGAAGCGTCAGGTCGGAGAAGGTGTCGGTCGCCGAAACGACCTCGCCGTCATCCCAGCCGTCGGCCAGCGCCGCGGCGAAGGCCCTCATACTCTCGCCGTAGCCGCGGATGCGGTCGAGCTGGAACGCCGGCTGTGCCATGGTGCGCTGGCGCTTCCACTGCTCGCCCTCGGTGAACAGGATGCCCTCGGCTGCGAATTCCATCCCGAAGTCGGTCAGACCCCACTTGCCGAACCTGTCGGCGTCGGTCACGAGGACCTGCTCGATGTAGTCGGGGTGGAGGAGGGTGCAGAACTGCATACCGCCGGCGCTGTAGGCGACCACGTCGCCGAAGGGTTCGAGCACGTCGTAGAACGTCGCCGGGTCCGACGCCAGCTGGAGGGTGTTCCCGAGAAGTGGGAGCCCGTCCGGGCCCGGTGGGAACTCGTCGGTAGCGGCGTGGTCGGCGTCGTCCTGCCTCTCCTGTGGACCTGAGTGCGCCATCACAGGTGGAGAGACGCGGGACGTTGGCAAGCCGGTTCTGTCGAAGGAGCTAGCCTCCTTTTAAGCGGCTTCGATACCGTTTTCGTCGTTCGTCCGACAGTACGACGTATGCGCTACCTCGACGTCCGCATCCGGCAACCCGACTGGATGCTCCACCCGATGCAGTCGTTCATCCGGCACGAGGACGTCGTCCAGTACGAGGAGCTCCTGACCTGGAACGTCCAGCGAGAACAGGGCATCGAGTACGAACTGTTCTACGTCGAGGCCGACCGCGAGCAGTACGAGCCGGCCATCGACGCCGTCGACTCCATCCACTGGTACGACCTCACGCCCGTCGACGACGGGTCGTTCTACATCTACGCCTGCCAGGATATCCGTGACATCGACGTGGAGTGGCGCGAGGCGTTCGTCGCGTTGAACCTCCTGGTGCTCCCACCCATCGTCTACGACACGGAGGCCGCGATGCGGATGACGGTCATCGGGTCGTCCGAGGACCTCCAGACCATGCTCGACGGCCTCCCGGACGAGATAGACGTCACGGTCAACGAGATCGGCGAGTTCGACGCCCGGCACCCCCGCCTCGCCGGCTCCATGACCGCGAGACAGCGTGAAGCCGTCTCCGTTGCGGTCGACGTTGGCTACTACGACGTGCCCCGGACCGGCTCGCTCGAAGCCGTCGCCGACGCGCTCGACTGTGCGCCCTCGACCGCGTCGAACCACCTCCGGAAGGCGGAGGTGGCAGTCATGCGCCGGCTGGTCGAGGGCGACCGGCGCGACTGAGGGCCCCGACCCGCCTGCAGTGAGTCGATATCGCCCCGAATCGACGGCTCAGTCCGCAACACCTCATTTTCTCCGAGAGTCATTGCCGGGTTCCGGCAGGTCTTGCGAACCGACAAAGTAAGGTGGCCTCTGTGAGTGGGTTCGGCCAAGAATGTTCAGGAAGGTTCTCGTCGCGAACCGAGGTGAGATCGCAGTGCGAGTCATGCGCGCCTGCGAAGAACTCAACGTCTCCACGGTCGCCGTCTACAGTGAGGCCGACAAGGACGGCGGACACGTCCGCTACGCCGACGAAGCGTACAACGTCGGGCCTGCCCGCGCGGCCGACTCGTACCTCGACCACGAGGCGGTCATCGAGGCGGCCCGGAAGGCCGACGCCGACGCCATCCACCCGGGCTACGGCTTCCTCGCGGAGAACGCGACGTTCGCGAGCAAGGTCGAAGCCGAGGACGGTATCACGTGGATCGGCCCGAGCTCCGAGTCGATGGAGCAACTCGGCGAGAAGACGAAAGCGCGTAAGGTCATGCAGTCCGCCGACGTGCCCATCGTCCCCGGGACGACCGACCCGGTGGAGTCGCCGGAGGAGGTCAAGGAGTTCGGTGAGGAACACGGCTACCCCATCGCCATCAAGGCGGAGGGTGGCGGTGGCGGCCGCGGGATGAAGGTCGTCCAGAGCGCCGACGAGGCGGAGGACCAGCTCACGTCCGCGAAGCGCGAGGGTGAGGCGTACTTCGACAACGACTCGGTGTACCTCGAGCGCTACCTCGAATCCCCGCGCCACATCGAGGTCCAGATCGTCGCGGACCAGCACGGCAACGTCCGCCACCTCGGCGAACGTGACTGCTCGCTCCAGCGCCGCCACCAGAAGGTCATCGAGGAGGGGCCGTCGCCGGCCCTCTCCGACGACCTGCGCGAGCGCATCGGCGAGGCCGCCCGTCGCGGTGTCAAAGAGTCCGACTACGTCAACGCCGGGACCGTCGAGTTCCTCGTGGAAGAGGGCGAGTTCTACTTCCTCGAAGTGAACACGCGCATCCAGGTCGAACACACCGTCACCGAGGAGATCACGGGCATCGACATCGTGAAGTGGCAGCTCAAGGTCGCCGCCGGCGAGGAGCTGTCCTTCTCGCAGGACGACGTCGACATCGACGGGCACGCGATGGAGTTCCGCATCAACGCGGAGAACGCCGCGAACGACTTCTCGCCCGCACCGGGCGGCAAGCTCACCGTCTACGACCCGCCGGGCGGCCCGGGCGTCCGCATGGACGACGCGCTCCGCCAGGGCGACAAGATCGTCACCGACTACGACTCGATGATCGCGAAGCTCGTCGTCTGGGGCGAGGACCGCGACGAGTGTCTCGAGCGCTCGCTGCGCGCCCTGCGCGAGTACAAGATCGAGGGCGTGACGACCATCGTCCCGTTCCACCGGCTGATGCTCACCGACGAGCGCTTCGTCGCCGGGACGCACACGACCAACTACCTCGACGAGGAGATGGACAAAGACCGCATCGTCGAGGCACAGGAGCAGTGGGGCTCCGAGAGCAGTTCGGGCGGCGACGACGAGGACGTCGTCGAGCGCGAGTTCACCGTCGAGGTCAACGGCAAGCGCTTCGAGGTCAACCTCGAAGAGCGCGGCGCGATGCCCATCGGCGGCCAGAAGAGCGGCGGCCCGAAGCGACCCGCAGACTCGGGCGGCAGTGGCGGCGACGCCGGCGGCAGCAGCGTCGAGGTCGAGGGCGACGGCGAGGTCGTCGAGGCCGAGATGCAGGGGACCATCCTCTCGGTCGAGGTCGGTGAAGGCGACGAGGTGGCCTCGGGCGACGTGCTCTGCGTGCTCGAGGCGATGAAGATGGAGAACGACATCGTCGCCTCCCGCGGCGGCACCGTCTCCCAGATAGCCATCAGCGAGGGACAGAGCGTCGATATGGGCGACGTGCTGGTCGTGCTGGAGTAAGAACGACTCTCTTTTCGCTTCTCAGGTGGGTCGACACCGGAGGAGCGTCCCTGACTCGCGCGGGTCACTCGGTTCGGTATCGCCGGTCGCCACCGTCCGCCGGAGCACCTGCTGGTTGAGGAAGTACATCGCGGTGTGGTGGCCGAGGTCCGCGTGGAGGGTCGGCGTTCCCTCGCCCGCCTCGTTGTAGTACCCGCCCGTGACGGGTACCGTGGCGAGGTAGCCGTGGTCGACCGATTCCACCGTGATGGTGCCGATACTCACGTAGCCATCGGATATCTGGTTCTCCGGCGGCAGGACGAGCGTCCGTTCGACCGCTTCCACGTAGGTCGAGACCTCATCCTCGGCGAGCGCCGCGGGGAACTCGGGGGCAGCGTCGATCTTCGGACTGGTGAACTCGTCCTCGCAGGTTGCATGGGCCGGGGTACCGGTCTGTGCGGCCGGGGTCGTCCTGTCTCGACCGGTCGAGCCGGCACCATCGTCGTCCGTGCCGGCCTCGAACGACGACAGACAGCCCGCAGCCGAGAGGGACAGTGCCGACCCGACGGTCGACAGGAGGGTACGTCGCTGCATGTCCGGGGGTTCAGGTCAGTTCGGTAAAAGTTTCGTGGGGGTCTCAGGGCAGTGCGGGCGTCGGCTTCCAGTCGCCAGCGTCCAGTGCGTCCCGGAGCGACCGCGGGTCGATCTCGAGTTCCTCCAGGTGGGTCGAGTCGAACGTCAGGCCGCCCATCCCGTCGATCCAGGCGTACAGCTCCGCGATGGTGTCGCCGAAACGCTCACGCCCCGCTTCGGTCGAGAGGTGGATGGGTTCGACATCGCGACGGAGGGCCGCGCTGTAGGCCTCCGCTATCTCGGGCAGGGTCAACAGGTCGCCCGCGAGGTCGACGTCTTCGCCGACGAAGCGCTCGGGGTGTGCGAACGCCTTGGCAGCGACCTCGCCCACGTCGTGCACGTCGACAAGCGGGAGTGGGGTGTTCGGAGACACCGGCCAGGCGATCTTGCCGTCGCGGATAGACTCGCGCTGGGCTTCGAAGTTCTGGACGAACACGCCCGGCCGGATGACGGTGGCCGGAACGCCGCGGTCGCGGATGTGGCGCTCGATGGCGAGCTTGGCGTCGAGGACGTCGATACCGGCGTAGAAGTCCGCGCCCAGGGCCGAGGCGAACACGAGGTGTTCGAGGTCGGCCTTGGCCGCCGCGTCGACGAAGTCGGTGCCCCGTTGCACTTCGCGGTCGTACTCGTCGTCCGCGCTGTCGGTGACGAGGAACGCGCCGTCGACCTGGTCGAAGTACGGGCGATACGAGCCCGGGCGGTCGAGGTCGCCCGGGACGATGCGCGCACCGAGCCGCCGGAGTTCGACGGCGCGGTCGCTCTTTACGTCACGTGTCATGGCGTAGACGCCGAAGTCACCGTACACACCGGACAGAAGCGCGTCGACGACCGCGCCGCCCTGTCGCCCGGTCGCGCCGACGACGAGGATTCGTTTCGTCATAACGGGTCGTACGATAGCACAGGGCATGGCTAATCGCCCATGGGACTCGTCTAACGTCTCGTTAGCCTACCAGTCGACGATTTCGCGGTCCCGCCAGAAGCGGCCGCCGGGAGCGTCGGGGGCGAAGCGGGCGAGCCAGACGGGCGTCTCTGCGCCCTGCTCGACGCTCCGGGGCGCGCTCTCGCCGCCCATGTCGGTCCGGACCCAGCCGGGACAGGCCGAGTTGGCGAGGAGCCCGTCGGTGTGATACTCGCCGTGCAGGTACGCCGTCAGCCCGTTCAGGCCGGTCTTCGAGACGCGGTAGGCGGGTGCGCCACCGGTCATCTCCTCGCCGAGCGCGCCCATACCGCTGGAGACGTTGACGACGCGGCCACCGGGGTTCCGCAGGAGGAGCGGGAGCGCGAACTTCGTGAGAACCATCGGGCCGCGAAGGTTGGTCTCCAGCACCGCATCGATATCCGAGACCGACTCGTCGAGCAGCGTCGACCCCGAAGGGTCCGAGATGGCCGCGTTGTTCACGAGCACGTCGAGCCGGTCGGCCTCGACCTCGATGCAGGAGACGGCGGCCCGGATTGCCTCCTCGTCGGTCACGTCGAGCTCGAGCGCGCGCTGGTCGCCCGGCGCGTCGTACTCGGCATTCCGGACCCCCGCGTAGACGACGGCCCCGAGGGCGTCGAGTTCTGCCGCGATGCGTGCGCCGATCCCCCGGTTCGCCCCGGTGACCAGTGCCACCTGGCCGTCCAGGGTCTCGTGGAGTGGTACGTCCATACCAGAGAGAGGCGGCGACGACGTATCAACCGACAGGCAACGACGCCCTCACTCCAGCCGGTCGCGCAGCCGCGCCAGCAGGTCCTCCGGGAGCCCGAATTCCCCGCCCTCGTCGTCGAGCAAGGCAAGGGACCCGTAGCCCGCGACCAGGCCGTTGAGCCGCGCGGCGACGGTCGACTCGCGGATGGCCGCGTCGTTGTAGGTGGCCGCGAGCGCGTCGAACACCGCGGGCGCGCTCCGCAGCCGGTACTTCTGGTGGTAGTGCTCGGCGACGGTGAACGAGTCCAGTGGCTCGGCGCGGGTGGTGAGCCGTCCGCGTCGGGCCTCCCGTTCGGCGACGGCGGCCTCGACAGCCTCGCGCTGGGCCTCGTCGTGCCACAGGACGAGATTGTCGTACTGGCGAATCGGCGAGTTGGCGCGGGGGTTGTGCGCCTGGAAGAACCAATCCAGCAGGTCGCGGTAGCTGGTCGCTGTCGGGTTGTAGTCGACCTGGACGACCTCGGTGTGGTCGCCGAGGTCGCGGTAGGTCGGGGACGGGGTGGACCCGCCGGCGTAGCCGACGCGGGTCCTGACGACGCCGGGGCGCACCCCGAGACGGGCGTCGGGGCCCCAGAAACAGCCGAGGCCGAAGGTAGCCGTCTCGGTCTCGCTGGTGGCGGCGGCGTCGAGAGGGAGGGCGGTGGACGGGAGGGCCGAAGCGCCGCGGGCGTGGCGTGTCACGGTGGAGGGTCGAACGTCAGCGGGAATGTGCCTTTCGCCGGTAGCTGTTGCGACCGACGGTGTCGGTGGCGGCGACCGACAGACCGCGTACGGCGACCGAGGGGCGTGAGAGCCGGCGAACGGCCGGGTTCTCACGGGGCACACTCTCTTCTACACACCGGGGGTGCAATTAACTATCCTAAGCTAAAATGCTGTTTTGAGTCTCTTTTAGTCCTCGCGACACGTATCGCGGGACGTGCCCGAAATCAGGCAGGAGCGGCCCACAGACCGCGAAGACATCGTGTACGTCACAGTCCACGACCGCGACGAGACGCACCTCCTGGTCGCCGCTGTCGGCGAACGACTCCGCGACGTCCTCCTGCGGCACGACCTGTCGCCGCATTCGAAGCTGGCGCGACGGGCGAACTGCGGCGGACGCGGCCTCTGTGCGACCTGTGGTGTCCGGCTGCTCGACGACCAGCCGGCCGAGCACTGGCACGACGAGCTTGCGGCCCGCTTTGGCTACCCACGGCTCTCCTGCCAGCTCAGCGTGACCGGAGACATGCGGATTCGACTGGACCGCGAGAAACTCGTCTGGGGCAGACGCGAGGGCTGAATTCCGCCGTCACTCGTCGCGAGAGAGCGCGAGCAACGCGTCGGCGAGGTCACGACAGTCCGCCGCCACCGTGACCGTGTCCACCCAGTCCCCGGGGAGTCCACTCGCGCCGAATCGTGCCCCGGCGACCGCACCCGCGACGGCACCGATGGTGTCTGTGTCCCCGCCCATCGCCACGGCATCGACGATGGCGTCCTCGGCGGAATCGGCCCGCAGACCGTGATAGAGTCCCGCCTGGACGGTCGTGACGACGTAGCCCGTGTTCTGCAGGTCGCCAGCATCAAGTGTCGGGACGGCTTCCGCGGCCTCGACGAGTTCGGCCGGTGCGTCGTCACGAACCCGGTCGAGGCCCGCATCGAGCGCGGCGAGCGGTTCGGGGTCGTTCCGGACCAGGTCCGCTACGACGAGGTTCAGCAGGGCACAGCCCCACGTACACCGCGGGTCCGCGTGGGTGATGGCCGACGACTCGCGGCTCACCGCGACCAGCCGGTCCGGGTCGTGCCCGAATGCGAGCGCGTGGGGCACACAGCGCATCACGCTCCCGTTCCCGGCGTTCGAGCCTTCTGCACTGGCTTCCCAAACCTGTCGACCCGCCTCGTCCCAGGCCGCACCGTCACGGAACGCCCGGATGGACTGGGCCGTCATGATGCCGATGTCGAAGGGGCCGCTCTCGTACCAGTCAAGGAACCGCTCGGCGACGTCGTGCCCGTCGAACTCGCCCGTCTCGGCGAGACTCCGCGCGATGCAGAGCAACATGTCGGTGTCGTCGGTGACCGTCCCTGCGGGCTGGTTGTGCGTCCCGTAGCCGACCATCTCGTCGAGGCGGCCGTGCTGTGACTCGATACTGGCCGGGGAGTTGAACTCCACCGGTCGGCCGAGGGCGTCGCCACAGGCGAGGCCGAGCAGGGTTCCCCTCGCACGGGCCACTGTCTCGTCAGTCATAGGTAGCCGCACGTGACGATCCGTCAAAAACGTAGGTGTGGGCCGAGCAATAGTCTGGAACGGTTCCCCCCGGAACCGCGTCAGTTGGCCTTCGAGTCGAACAACCGCCGCAGGACGAACCAGCGATGCTGCCAGAGTTGATGCACCGTCGAGAGTGCGATGAGAACCAGGAAGAGACTCGCGTACAACACCGTGTTCCCGGGCAGCATGGCCAGATTCCCGGTCTCCGCGAGGACGATGGTCACCAGCCCGACCGTCGCGAGCACGCGATAGTACGTCGCCTGCGTGACACCCCAGCGGTTCACCACCTCCATGTACACGTCCACCTGTCGTGCGGTATCCTGGAGGGTCACCTCTTTCCGGTCCTTGTCGTACTCGACGATGCCAGCGTCGTCGAGTTTCGGCAGATGGCTCTGGTGGAGCGAGACGTAGACGCTATCCCTGAGGTTGCTCGGTGCGGGCGACTCATCCGCCTCTATCTCGGCGATGTGGTCCGCGAGCTGCCGTAACGTCATCCACGGTCGCTCCTCTTTGAGGTGCTCGATGACGCAGCGCCGGCGGTCGTTGCTCAGCAGATGATGTATCTGTGTCTCTGCGATTCCCTCCCCCCGTGTCCCGAATACAGACAGGCCGAGTTGCTGACCTTCTAACATACACTCGCACCTCAAGTGGTATGTAATTAGCTATACGGACGTTATCTAATTTTCCAGACGATTAATCACTGCTTCATCAGATAAGAATCTATTGGCCGACTCGCCAGGAGCGTAATCGATTGTCAGTCATACGCCCCAGACCGGTATTGGAGAGATAATTCGCTGCACATGGCCGGTATAGCGGGAATAATTCCAGTATCCATCCGTTTCCGCCGACCGTCAGCCAGTCGTAGCCCAGAAGCCGGTTTCAGTGGTTTCGTTCCACATTGTGACCGGGTATCACGAGCATATCCCTTCATAAACACATCTTTTGACACGGTTCTGGTAATTAAGTAAGTGGGTCCCTCTCAACGGTGGAAACGAGGAACTCACGGAGGACCAGGGCCGGTCGCCGCCGGAGCCACCGGCGGTCGCGCCCTCGGTGGTTCGACTCCGCCGGTGGGGCTCCCCAAGAAGGGGGATTGAACAACAATGTCAGGTGAGAACTTCGAAATCTCACGGCGGAAAGCGCTCGCGGCGATAGGAACAACCGGTATCGCGGCCTCTGGTGCGGGGCTGGGGACGTCCGCGTTCTTCAGTGACACGGAGACGTTCGAGGGGAACAAGCTCACCGCCGGTGAGCTGGACCTCAAGGTCGACTGGGAAGAGCATTACTCCGATTGGTCGGACGACGAGGCGGCTGCCGTGTCCGATATCGTCATGACGAATAATGACCCTGCTAACATCCCAGACGGCTACGTCGGGCTGCCCGATCCCAACGCGCCACTCATCGCGATTCCTGAGGGAGATGTCGACGCGTTCCAAGATGCGACCTCCATCGAGGCGATGCCAGACCTGAATAACGATGGCATCCAGGACGATCTTACCGATGTCGACGTGTGTTCACTGCCTTGGGACACGCCAGAGATTCTCGATCCGCGGTCGAGTAACGGGCCGACGTTGAGTGACGGCCCGCGTACAGACGATGGTGCGACAGAAGATACGACGCTGATTCCCGATGGCGAAGATGGAATGGAAGGGGCTCCACTCATCTATCTTGATGACGTCAAACCGGGAGACTTCGGTGAACTAACGCTCAGTATCCACAACTGTGACAACCCGGGATACCTCTGGCTTCAGGGGGAGCCGGTCACCGCAGCTGAGAATGGTAATTCTGACCCCGAAGGCGACGACGACGATGAGATGGGCGCTGAAGACGAGTCGTACAACACGAACGACGGAGATACCGTCCAAGACATCCTCGACTCGGACGTCGAACTTCTCGACGCTATCCAGACGATGTTCTGGTACGATGAAGACGGTGATAACGTCTACGAGCCGGGCGGCGTCGCAGGAAACGTTGACGTGAGTATCGTCTTCGACGTCTCTGGTTCGATGGACAATGCTATGGGCAAGTTCCAGAGTGCAAAAGATGGAGCGAAGACCCTCGTCAATACACTCGATAGCGACGATCAAGTCTCGCTGTTCCCATACGAGACGAACATCGATAGCAACAACATCGAGCGTCTTACCAACAACTTCTCGCAGGTAAACACCACCATCGATAATCTCAACGACCTCGGGTTTACCAACATCGAGGCGGGGGTCACGTACGCAGCGGAAGAGCTTCTCGGTGACGAAAATCTCCTCGCTCCACCGACGAGTCCGAGCGGGAACGACGACGATGCCGCAGAGAAGGTTATGGTCGTGTTGAGCGACGGAAACGCGAATCGTTCACTGGGTGACGATGGGTCAACGGAAAACTTGAGTAATGCGAATGATGCACAGGAAGCAATCGACGCTGCTCAAGCAGCGAAGGACGAGGGCGTCCGTGTGTTCTCGATTGCCTACGGAGACGACGCAACCGCTACGACGCTCCAGTCCATCGCCAGCAGTTCGGACGACTTCTTCGACGATGCAGATATCGATAACATAGAACAGGTGTTCGCACAAATCGCCCAGGCGATTGTTGGCGAAAAATGCTTCCTCTCCGGATCGCTCAGAGACACTCTCAGAGTCCTGAGTTCCTCGGCACCCAACAGTGGTGTTGCTGGCGTCCCGCTTGACGGGAACCGTGCGGAAGGCTCATTCGTCGAAGTTGGCGGGGACGATACCGACAGTGACGGAGTTCCCGACGAGAACCTGACCCTCGATCCTGCCGCCAGCACGGATATCGTTGCTGATGAACCTACCGCGGCAGGCCGAGATTGTTATGCGAACTCTGAAACGCAACACATCGGTTTCGCGTGGTGGCTCCCGGTCGACCATGCAAACGAGATTCAGACCGACTCCGTGAGCTTCGACCTCGGCTTCTACACCGAGCAGTGTCGCCACAACGACGGCGCTGGCCAGACTCCCGAAGCCTAGTCGAATAGCTCACCCACAACCATCCGACCCACATCGGCACACGCCTCCCTCGCTGACGGTGCCGTCCGCCCCGCTGACGGCCCGTTTCATGGTATCGCGACGGCTCGGCGGTTCGACTCCGCCGGTGGGTCTTCCCTCCGGGGACGACAGACGATGCAAGGACGAAACTTCGAACTCACACGGCGGCGGTTGCTCGCACTGACCGGCACGGTCGGGGTCGCCTCGGCAGGGGCTGGGCTCGGCACCTCGGCGTTCTTCAGCGACACGGAGACGTTCGAGGGCAACCAGCTCGTGGCCGGGCAACTGGACGTGCAGGCGGCCTGGACCGAGTTCTACGCCGATGGCCAGGACAGCAGGGGGTTCCTGGACGCGAGTCAGGAAGAGCAGGACACGCTCGTCGAGCAGAAAGGCACTATCGAACCCGATTCGACGAACTGCCTGGACGGGACGGTCGAGGGACCGATCATCGACATCCAGGACGTGAAACCGGGCGACTCCGGGCGGGTCGAGTTCGACGTCGCGTTCTGTAACAACCCGGCCCAGCTCTGGATGACCGGCTCGATGGTCTCGAACACGGAGAACGGGTACTCGGACCCGGAGGCGAGCGACAACGACGAAGACGTGCATCTGGCCGGCATCGACGAGTCGAACGACCACGAGGGCGAGTTGCTCAGCGAGCTGGAGACGACCATCACCGTCACGACTGCGGACGGCCAGACCTACGAGGCGTTCAGTGGGCCGCTCTTCGACGCGATGCTTGCCATCCTCAACGACCAGGGTCCCGGGCTGGCGCTCGACGGCGACCCTGACTCGCCGTTCGAGTTCGGGACTGCCTCGACCGACGCCTCGCGTGACTGCTTCGATTCGCTGGACGCCAGCGGGAACCTGCTGACTCACACCATCACCCTCGAGTGGGAGCTGGCGGCCGACCACGCGAACGAGATCCAGGGCGATGGCGTGAGTTTCGACGTCGGCTTCTACGCCGAGCAGTGCCGCCACAACGATGGCGGTGGCGACGGGTTCCAGAACCGGCTGTTCACGGCAGACATGGTCTCCGATACTGCCGGGACAATGTGGTCCCCCGACGAGGTCGCCGGCATCGAGCGAGGCCCACGGATTCGAGTCATCTACGGGGACGAAACCATCGCGTTCGAGATTCGTGCGATCGCGCCGCTGCAGGGGACGAATCGGGATTTGACACTCGCGTTCGACGCGACCGACGACGGAGACGCGAACGTTCGAATCACCTGGAACCAGAGTGATGGGTTCCAGTTCGACGCGTCGTTCATCCCCGGTGAGGGCGACCCGCTACCACCGCCCTTCGACGGCACCTTCGTCGATGATTCGACGGTAGTCGTCGAGGTTCCCAGAGACGTCCTCGCCGACGAGACCGACGACTATCGGTTCCTCTACCAGGCGAACTTCGTCGGTCTCCTCTCACCCGACGGAGCCGATATCGTCTCCAAGATACCGGCAGACGGTGTGCTCACCCTCGGTGGTGGACCGCCTTCCAGCGCAAGCTTCCAGCCGGATACGCTCATCTGAGATGCAACGCGATACAGCCCACGCTGGTGCAACTGTGTCGGGACGGTGTCCCGATGCACGACGGTTCGATTCCGTCGGTGGGTCGTCCCTGTGGAAGGGGGAGTGATTCAGGACATGACGAACAACGGGTTTGAACTCACGAGACGGCGGTTGCTCGCTGCGACGGGGACGGTGGGACTCACCTCGGTCGGTGCTGGTCTCGGCACGTCCGCGTTCTTCAGCGACGAGGAGACGTTCGACGGGAATGCACTGGTCGCTGGGGAACTCGACTTGAAAGTTGACTGGGAAGAGCACTACTCCGACTGGTCGGACGATGAATCTGACGGCATGGAGTTCGACCCAGTGATGGACCTCGCCGAGATTCCGGACAGTAACCCCGATGGGCTTTCGCCTGACCCCACGGACCCGGACAACTGGATCGCCTTCCCGCCGAGGCTCGCAGAACTGTTGTACGTCTGGGTCGGGGACACCAACCAGTTCATGCAGAATACGTCCATCGAGGCGTACCCGGACAGCGACGGGGACGGGATTCAAGACACGATCAAGACCCGACAACAGGTCCGGACCGACAATCCGTTCTTATCTGAAGAACAGATCGAACGGCTCTATCGAGAGCAGTTCGCCGACGTTCCGGACGACCTCCAGGGCCGGGCACCACTGATCGATCTCACCGACGTCAAGCCCGGAGACTTCGGTGAGGTCACGTTCAGCATGCATCTGTTCAATAACCCGGGGTACCTGTGGTTGACCGGGCGTCTGCTTTCGGCCGCCGAAAACGGCATTACGGAGCCGGAGGCGGATGATCCAGACGAAGAAGAAACGGAGTCGCGGCCCGCCAGCGGGGACAGCAGTACCGACGAGGTCGAGCTCCTCGACGAAGTCAGGGTCGCTGTCTGGCACGACGACGGGAACAACGTCTTCACCGACCCGGAGGTCGTCGTCCACAGGAAACCGGTTGATGGCCCGGACTCGGAAGAGAATATTTCTCTCGCGCCGGCGGAGGCGCTCATCACTCAGGGCACGCTTCGCGAGGTCCTCCAGCAACTGTCCCAGGGACATGGACTCCCGTTGGACTCGGACCCCTCGACCCAGGAGCGTGACTGCTTCCCCAATTCGACGACCCGGTTTATCGCCCTCGCCTGGTGGCTGCCGGTCGACCACGCCAACGAGATACAGGGAGACAGCGTCACGTTCGACCTCGGATTCTACACCGAGCAGTGCCGCCACAACGACGGCAGCGGAATGCTGCCCGAACTGACGGTCGAGAACGCCCGGGTTGGTGGACCGACGCAGGACAGCACCGCTGGTGTCCTCTTCGACATCACGAATCCCGGTCCGGGTGCGATAGAGATCCGTCGCGCCCGGGTTTCGACGACCGCACAGACGGCGTCCCTGCTCAGTGACGACGTCAGCAACACCGGGAGCCGGTGGGGGTACGAGTTCTACGTCGATACTGATCCGAGTGGAGATGGGACGTCGTCTTCGGACGGACGAATCGATGTCGATGGCGGGTCGTCGCTGCCGTCGCTTCTCGACCTGACCCACGATTCGAGTGGCGGTGCAGCTATCGGGTTCAACGACGGCGCAGACTTCCCGGCCACCTTCGCTGACGGCCAGTCGGCGACTGCGTCGCTGTACGCGTTCCGCGATGGGGGTGGCAACGCGGTCGATATGAACGGTGAAACGGTCCAACTCGAGCTCTCTCTGGCCCGCCCGGGCGAGACTGAGACCACGACGCAACTGGTGACGCTGTCGCTTTGAGCAGTTGCGGTTCCACCCATGTCGGCGAACGACGGTTCGATTCCGTCGGTGGGCGTTCCCTGAAGGGGGGGGGGAGAGACAATCATGTCAGGAAACGGATTAGAAATCTCACGGCGCAAAGCGCTCGCGGCAATCGGATCGACGGGAATCGCATCGGTCGGCGCAGGGTTCGGGACGAGTGCATTCTTCAGCGACACGGAGACGTTCGAGGGGAACCAGCTCGTCGCCGGGGAGCTCGATATGAAGGTCGACTGGACCGAGCACTACTCGGACTGGTCGGACGACGAGCTAGAGGGCGTCACCGTCAGCATGACCGACGATCGCCTGGAATACGGTTTCCCGTCGGCGGCGGCGAACAAGATGGTGTACGTCGACGACAGGGACGCGTTCCTCGCGAACACGGCTATCGAGGCGTTCCCGGACACACTGACCCAGAACCCGGGTGAGAACGAGTACGATGGTCGACAGGTGTCGCTCGACCCCGACGACCAGCTCTGCGACCTCGACGCCGACCTCGACGAGGCGCTGAGCAATCAGTTCCGGACCGGGGCGAACGTAAGTGGTGGGGTCACCATCGGCGAAGGGCCAAACGCACAGACCACCGCAGCCGGTGACCCGCTCGTCAATATCTCCGACATCAAGCCGGGTGACTTCGGCGAGGTCACGTTCAGCATCCACCTCTGTGGAAACCCCGGCTGGGTCTGGATGACGGGCGGTCTCGTCGATGCGGACGAGAACGGCAACACCGACCCTGAAGCAGCGGACGAGGACGAGATCAGCAGCGGGGAGGAGGACCCGCAGAACCGCGACCTCTTCGAGAACGAAGGAGACGAAAGTGGCGAACCGAACACCGACCCGGCGGACACCAGCCAGGAGCCGGTCGAACTACTCGACGCCATCAATACGGCGCTCTGGTACGACACCGGGCCGGACGGTGCCTACGGGACCGGTGACAGTGGAGAGGGTGACAACTTCCACGAAGAGGGAGAGACGTTCATCCCGCTCACTGGAACGCTCCGCAACGTCCTGCAGCTCCTCGAGGAAGGACGGGTGCCACTCGATTACACCCCTGATGGCGGTGACGGAACCATCAGTATCGGTGGAGCGGGGTCCGACATCTGCACCAGCACGGATGACGCGCTCTATCAGCTCACGAACTCGGACCTGCATCTGGGCAGCAACCGAAACGTCTCCTGTGAGGAACTCGATGACATGTTGGTCTCTCACGGGTACGCCGAGACCGGCACGGAGTACGTGGGGACGAAGGTGGAAGCCGACGCCCTGCATTCGGGGACCTACACTGCGGGGAACGGTGGGACGATACAGGTCGATAGCGTGAATATCGAGGACGGAACCGTCACCCTCTCGACCGACTTCCCGGTAGAGGCGGTCGGCATCAAGGGCGGAAACGGGGGTGAGCACATCTACGTCTTCGAGGAGAAGGGTGGGACCGACCCGGCCGAACCGGAGGAGTACGGGTGCATCCTCGACGGCGTCACGTTCCACACCGCGACCGACCAGGCAATCAGTCACATCGAGGTCTGTTACGACCCCACGGTCCCGACCGACCTGATAATCGAGGGCGACCCCGGCCGGGAGTGCTTCCCCAACTCGACCACCGCCTACGTCGGCTTCGAGTGGTGGCTACCGGTCGACCACGCGAACGAGATACAGGGCGACAGCGTGAGCTTCGACATCGGCTTCTACACCGAGCAGTGCCGCCACAACGACGGCAGTGGCCAACCACCCGCGGACGGCTGACGGCGAGGCTGATGACGCGAACAGCGCCGTGAATCCCCTTTCACCCCCACGGTGGTTCCACCTGCCGTTGCGGTCACGCAGCGATCGGGTCGGCGGTTCGATTCCGCCAGTGGGCGTAGACAGACGATGCGAAATCCAGTGACTCGTCGGAACGTACTCCTCGGCGCGAGTGGGATGGTCCTCACCGGGGTCGGTGTGGGTGTCACCCGAGACACGCTCGACCTGGACCCGGTGTCGTTCACGGCCGGTGCAGTGCTCACGCCGGACGGTACGCTGGCCGACACGAACTCGCAACAGACCGACGGAGACGGCAGGCACCTCCGCGTGGACTGGCGAGAGGAGTACAACGGGAGGGTCGTCGAGAACCCGGACGTCCGGACCGAGGCGCAGGCTACCAGCGGGCCGCTCATCGACCTCGACGACGTGAAGCCGGGAGACGAGGGGCTGCTCGTCCTGCAGGTATCGGTCGCCCGGGAGGCGAGTCGGGTCGTCCTGTCGCTGCCCCTCGTCGAGACGGACGAGAACGGGCAGAACGAGGCCGAGGAGAAGAGCCCGGACCCGCTCCCCGGCGAGGGCGAGTTACAGCGCCACGTCGATCTGGCCCTCTGGTACGACAGCGGCGTCGTCGTCGAGAGCATCGGCGGTTGCAACGGAGACCGCGAGCGCGGCGAGTCGCTCATCGCGGCCGGAACGCTGGCGGCGGTCGCGGACCAGCTGGAGGCCGGCAGGGTGTTGACGCCACCGGGAGCCAGCGACGGGTGTCTGGCGGCTGGGGACTCGTTCTGTCTCGCGCTCAACTGGGCTCTCGACGAAGCCGTGGGCAACGTCATCCAGTCGGATTCCGCGTCGTTCGTGGTGGGGCTCCAGCTCCAGCCGTGCCGGTGAATTCCGACGATATGCTCGACGTACTCGGACTAAATAACATGTTAACGATGGTTTTGTCGTCTCGACACTGTCGATTCCGGGGGAGTGGGGGAATCGGAAGCACTCGACGGAGTAAGGGGCGGCTAGTTAAGCCTTCATCATGTGAACCAGCGACTGATACACGCAGGGTAGCCCACAATGAATTACACGTTGAATACACAGAGGTGAATTGCAGGTGACAGTAGAGGGGTATTCTCGTAGACAGGTCCTCGGGCTCGCGGGGGGGCTGGGCGTGGTCGGGCTGGTCGGCGGTGCCGGGACCCACGCGTTGCTCTCGGGCGAGGAGACGTTCCAGTCGAACTCGCTCGGAGCCAGCTCGTTCGACCTCGAGGTCGCGTGTCTCCGTGACGATGGCTTCACCGTACCCGAGCAGGACAGCGCGGCGTTTCCCACGGCGTTCGCCGACCCGACCCGGCTGACGGTCCCGCTCGCTGCCACTGCGGGGGAGACGAGACGACTCACACTCGCGCTCAAGTCGAGCGATGCGGTCGAGACGAGCGTTCGCATCTCCATGGGAGACGTGGGAGACAGCACGCCTGCCTTCGAGCTCGACGTGTGGGAGGACACGGACGCGGACACCGACCGAGAGGGGAGCGACGCGGTTATCGAGTCGGCGAAGACGCCCGTGGTCGTCGACGACCTCCCGGTCGAGGTCGTCCTCGGTGAGTGTGCAGGGACCAGCCAGCTTCGGACCATCGGGGTCGAATGGCGGATTCCATCGGACGCGCCGACAGGGGAGTACGCGGTCGATTTCGAGGTCATCGCACGACAATGCACACAGTAACCAAGCCAGTGGCCGGGAGGGCACAGTCATGAACTGGGGAATCGTCATCCGGGGGGCCAAGATACTCGCGTTCGTGCTCGTCCTCGCGTTCCTCGTCCCGTTCGTCGTCTACAGCGTGCCACAGACGGTCGGGGCGGACCACGGTTTCGTGGTCCTCTCGGGCAGCATGGAGCCGACGATGAGCCCGGGCGACGTGGTCATCGTGAACGAGGTCAACCCGGACCGACTGGAGAAGGGGGAGATCATCACCTTCGGGAAGAACGGCACGCCGACCACCCACCGCATCATCGAGGTGCAAGAGTCAGGTGAGGGACTGGAGTTCCGGACCAAAGGCGATGCGAACGATGACCCCGACGCGGGGACGGTGGCAGCTGGCGATGTCGTCGGCAGGGTCCAGCACGTCGTCCCCTACATCGGGCACGTGGTGAACTTCGCGAACACGACGACCGGCTTCGGCGTGCTGGTCATGGGCCCCATCGCGTTGCTCCTCGTGACCGAGGTGTGGTCGTTCGCAGCGTCGGGCAGGACGGGCGGGGAGAACCCGGAACAGACCGCAACCCTGGCCGAACAGACCACAGACTCGGACTCGGCTCCGAGTGACGATGGAGTCGAACTGGCCGGCGAATCCCCGTCCTCCACCACCGAATCGGTTGATGGCGAGGTCGCCACCGCCAGCGAGGCGGATTCCGGGTCGAACACCATCGTCATGACGCGGAACGACACCAGGTTGAGTCTGCTGCTCTTCCTCGTCTATACGCCCTACAGCGCCTGGATGGCGTACCGGACCCTCGAGCCCCTCTCGGTGACGGTCGCCGTCGCCTCCGTCGCCGGGCTCCTGTTCTCGGGAACCATCTACGTGTTCGGCGGGTCGGCCGATGGACGGCCGACCCAGGGTTCGGCGGACCCAATCCCGGCGCAGCCGGCGGGGGCTTCGGAATCGGTCGACCAGGCGGCGACAGCCGAGGAGACGGACGACCCGGCGGCCGTCACGGAGGACTCCGGCCGCGGCTCCCCTGACCCGTCACCGATAGTCGAGATGACGGCCGACGACGCGACCGTCGACTTCGAGGACCCGCTCGAACCGGCAGGAGCGACCCAGGACTCCGACGCACCGACGGACTGGACGATATGGCAACGACTCCGCCCCTCATCGACAGAACGGGAATCCACCTCGACTGCGCAGGAATCCATCTCGACCGAGCAAGCAGCCACTTCGACCGGGCAGGACCCTACCCCGCCTGAGCAGTGGACCGTGACGGAGCGTCTGGACCGCCGGACGGTGCTGGCGCTCGTGCTCGTCACCGTCTTCGGGCTCAGCCTGTTCGGTGGCTACCAGACCTACGCCGTCCTCTCCGATACGGAACGCGTCTCGTTCGACGTCTCCGTCGAGGGTGCGGACAACGTCTCGACGAGTGCTGCGGAGACGAACACGAGTACAGCAACCAGTACCGAGACCACGACGAGTACCGAGAACGAGACCGTGACGACTACCGAAACCGCGACGAGTACTGCGACCGCGACAGCGACGGCCACATCGACAGCGACGGCCACATCGACAGCGACGGCCACATCGACAGCGACAGCAACGACCAGTGGCGAGACGACCAACGCGACGACGACTGCGGAGAACAACAGGCAGAAGAGACCCGTGAGAGAATTCGTCCGCGATACCTGAAGGCAGGGCGACGACAGCAGTACGTGACACCGTGAGCTCAGGGAACGACGTTCGACACCAGCCCGACGAGGGTCCCGTACACCGCGTAGGTCACCAGGGACATCTCGCTGTAGACGGGGAATATCTCGGTCGTCGCGATGCCGTGACTGACGAACCAGAGCGGTTCGATGAGTGCGAAGGCCGCACCCCAGGCGAGGACGCCGAAGACGAGGCCGACGATGGGGCCGAGGAAGCCGCGGCCGTAATGCCAGAGCGGGCGCGAGTGGACGAGCACACCGAAGACCCCGCCGAACAGCACCGAGAATATCAGGTGCCACACCCAGGGGTTCGAGACCGCGGTCGTGAGTTCGAGACTCGTGCCGATAGCGATCGGTGTCAGCGAGAGGGCGAAGGGCGCGAGGACGAGCAACAGGCCGGCGATGAGGCCGGAGAACATGGTTCGCAACACCACGTCCTGTCGGGGGGTGACTTCGACGGTGACCGTAGGTGGGGCGCTCATTGTTTGTGTGCAAGTACGTCGCCCGTAAATATAGCTTCCCTAACCAATCCCCGGATTCGACCCAGCCCGGTCAGAACGACCAGTCGTCCCCGGTCAGTTCGTCTTCGGTCTCCGGGCGCGGCTTCAACTCGGCGTCTTCGAGTTCGTCTCGGACGGCTCGGTACACCTCGTCGACCGGCGGCGTATCCATCGTCGGGTCCAGCGGGTGGTCGCCGACCCACTTGTAGCGGACGTTCCGGTCGCGGTCGATGAGGAAACACGAGCGTTTCGACCGGGGAAACAGCTTGAACGTCCGGTACTTCACGTCGAAGGCCTCGGCCAGGTCGAGTTCGGGGTCGGAGATGAGGGGGAAATCGAGGCCGAACGTGGACATGAACGTCCGGTGCGTGAGCGGGCGGGACTTGCTCGCGCCGATTATCTGGACGTTCCCCTCGGCGTCGTCGAACCACTCGTAATCGCGGAACTCGCACCACTCACCCGTACAGTCCGGCGTGAAGTCGTTCGTGTAGAAACACAGCAGGACGGGTGCGTCGTCGAGGAGGGACGAGAGTCGGGTCTGTTCGGTGCCACCGCCGGGGCGGACCAGCGGGGCCACGAATTCGGGGGCGGTATCACCGACTGCGAGCCCCGAAGCATCACTCATGGGTGGAAGTGTGTGTTGGCACGAATATACTTTCCGGGAGATACCGCGAGAAACTCAAAGCGGGTTCACGAGCGCCCACACGTCGGTCTCGGGGTCGAGGCTCCCCGGCTCCGTGCCGCGCTCGGTGACGATACCGGCGTGGTACAGCATCGCCTTCAGCTGGAAGGTCGTCCCCGACTGGTACACCGACCCGTCGGCGAGTGTCGCCCTGTCAACCGTCCCGTCGTCGTGGAGCACCCGGCTCCGGGCTTCGTCGCGGCTGCTCACGAAGAGTTCGACCGCGAACGAGGGGTGACGCTCGTACACGTCCTCGACGAGTTCCCGGAGGCTGGGTCGGACGTTCCCGGCCTCGTGCAGGCCCTGGAGTTCGGTCACGAGCAGGGTCGTCGCCGGGTACTCGTAGACGATCTGGCGGGCGAGTTGTCCCCACTTCGGGGCCACGTCGATGAACCGCTTTTGCGAGCGCTTGTACTCGGCGAACGATTCGAGTGCGTCCCGCACATCGCCGTACTCCCGTTTCGCGAACCGGACGACCTCCGCGCCAAGTGGGGTCAACTCCGGGTCCGGGTTGCCTGCCGTCTCCTTCACCAGCCCGAGGAACGCAGCGCCCTTCCGGGCCCCGTCGGTCGCTCCCACGACGTGCGTCGCGAGGAGGTCGTCGGTCGGGTCCTGGAGATACACCGCCAGCGGGTACGCGAGGTAGTTCTTCGGGTGGTTCAGGCTGAAGGACTGGTCGGCGACGCCCTGGGCCGTCGCCTGGAAGCGCAACGCGGTCGTCGCACTCGTCGACTGTGCGCCGACGACGTGTGGGACTTCGAGGGGTGTGACGGCCCCGTCCGGACTGACACCGAGGACGCCGACGTTCAGGTCGCGTGCGAGCATCTGGGTCCCGGTCGTGATGGCACCGGTGGGGGCGGCGAGGTAGGCCACGTTCGCGTCGGTCAGCCGGTCGTGGGCCTGGACGACGCCGCGTTCGACGTCGACGTGACCGTCACCGCGGTAGCCCTTCGCCTCGACCGCCACGAGGGGTGTCTCGCTCTCCCCCGTGGCTCCCGTCACGAGGGAGTCGTCGAGCGGGCCGACGCCGACGAGGTCGGGGTAGCCCGAACCGACCCTGACGTGGTTGAACGGGGAGAGCGCGTCGCGGGTCGCGGCATCGACCGGTTCGTCCTCGCGCCAGGACTCCATCGTGAACTGCGTGTCCACGACGGCGTAGGAGTCGCTCGCCTCGCCCTCGGGGAACAGCGACCGCTTCACGTGGGACAGGACGACCGGTTCGCTCAACTTCGAGGGGGACCCGACGGACATCTTCCAGCTCGGCTACGACCGGTGGGGTCAAGAAACGCCCGGCAGCGGCGGTCGGATACCACCGTCGCACCACCCGTGCCACACACCCACACGGTTAATAGCCACAGCCCGCTAGTGTCGCTGATGGCCCGGGTCCCGGACGACAGCGGCCGCGGATCGCTCTCCGAGCGCGACCGCGAGCGACTGGCCGCGATACGTGCCTGTGAGAACCTCTCGGACCTGGTTCGGCTCACCGGGGCGACCGACGAGCACGAGGCGTACTTCACGGCGAAGACGGAGTGGAACGGTCTCCGAAGACGTGAACTGGCCGCCCAAGCGGCGTCGACGGGTCTCCCCGGGACCTGCGTCACGGTCGGTGGCCACGACTTCTTCGTCCACGGTATCACCCACGCCGGGACCGACGCGGAGCGTGCCTACCTGCGCGAGCACATCTCTGCGGCGCTCGACGACGGCGCAGTCGTCTACTGCGAGCAGGGCATCCGCCAGCTCTACTTCGCCGACCTCGGGGTCTGCGAGATGGACGACTACCGCTGGGCGATGGCGCAGTCGGCCGAGCGCGGCCTCGACTCACAGGTCCCGGACCGCGATGCACACGTCGGCGACCGTGCGCCCACGTCGTTCGACGGCGTCCGCGAGGAGATCGATTCGCTGGCGTCGCGGTTCAGGGCGGCCACGTTCGAACTCATCCACGACCACAGCGAGCACTACGGCGAGAACGTCGCATCGGCACTCGGCGACGTGGCGTCGGACTTCCTCCTGAGCCACGAGGATTTCGGGACCGGGGTCGGGTTCGAGGCGTTCCGGAAGAACCGACAGGCCGCGGCCGACCCGACCAGACTCGACGCCCTCCAGCGCTACTACGAGACCACGTTCCTCCCGCAACCCCTCGAGCGCGAGTGGTTGCGTCGGCACGACCCCGAACTCGAACTGGTCACCCACGCCCGGAACGAACGCATGGCCGACTACGCGGTCTACCACAACGAGGAGGCGACCGAGGTCCGGCTCGTCGTCGGCGCGGCACATCAGCCCGGCGTCCGGTACTACCTCGAACACTTCCGTGACGGGGACCGCCGGGTCGACGGCTTCGAACTCGTGGAGTGACTCCCTGTGCGGGTGCCGTCGGTCGAATCGCCCCCATCACCCACCCATGTGAGGAGTTACCATGTAGCACTTGGGCACCCGTACATACAAAGCAGGGTGTGAATGCCTGTAGACCGAAAAACTGTGGGCATGCCTTCTTTGGACGGGCAGAACGTGGGGGGACTCGCCGAAGAGTGGGCCGAGATCGAGCGGGCGCTCGACTCACCGGCTCGCCGGCGAGTGCTGTCCTATCTCCAGCAGACGGGGGAACCGACGACAGTCGACGAACTGGCCGAGCACGTCGCCAAGCACACCGAAACGCGCGAATCACACCTGTGGGGGTTACACGACACGTACACCCAGCTTCGATGGGTACATCTGCCGACGCTGTCGAAGGCCGAACTCGTCGACTGGGGGCCGGACGACGAGACCGTCGAGCTGAACGAGTACGCCCGGCAGCTGCCGCTGTTCTCGCCGTTGAGCGACCGGGTCGTCCAGACGGACGACCCGAGCTGGGCCTGACAGCAGGAAAAGTCGCGAGAGGGCTGACTCAGCGGTGAGTCCGCCCCGGTTTTCGGTTGATGTTCTTGTACGTCTCGAGCACCTCGTCGAACGCGTCGAGGTCCTGGCGAAGCTGGTCTTCGAGTTCGTCGACCCGTCGTCGAAGCTCGACGTACTCGGTGTTCGACTCCAGGACGTGGGGGCCGTGTTCGAACTCCAGCAACCGCTGCTTGGTCGCGAACTGGATGTACTCCTGGAGGTCGTCGCTGTTCGCCCGCGCGGTGAGTTGCTGTTCGATTGCAGAGATGAGGTCCGTGTGCTGGACCGGTTTACACAGGTAGTCGTCGAACGGGAGTTCGAGGATGTCGAAGTCCGGGTCGACCGCGGTGATGAGGATGATGCTCGTGTCGGTGTCGCGGTCGCGGATTCGCTCCAGTACGTCCTCGCCCGAGTACCCGGGCATCCGGCGGTCGAGCAACACCACGTCCACGTCGTCCAGCTTCGGCAGGACCGGTTCGCCGTCGTACACCGTCTCGACGTCGTAGTCCGCGCGAAGCCACAGGGTGTACATGTTCGCGAGCTTCTCCTCGTCGTCGACGATGAGGATGGACGGGCGCTCGCTGTCGTCCGATGGCATGAGATACCAGTAGGTGGACGTGTGCCCTGTTATACCTTTGTGCGGTCATCGCCGCCGGTAACGCTCGTCGATAAAAGTGTGTCTACCCGTTCAGGCCGGGGATGCGTCGGAGTCGGTCTCCGTCTCGGTCTCGAGGTCGTCGGTTTCGACCTCCGACTCGGTTTTCTTGTCCGCCCCCATAGCCTTGTTTCTACTCTCTTCGAGCTCTTGCTCGATCTCCTCTCGACCCTTCTGGAACTCACCCATCGCTTCACCGCTCGCACGCGCCAGCTTCGGGAGTTTGTCCGCCCCGAAGAGGAGAATCACGAGCAGGAATACGACGATGAGTTCGGGGCCACCGATCCCCCCGATGAACAGCGGTATTGTCATAATCCTATCACCCTCACATACGCCTGCAGAGAAGATAAGCATATTGGGTAAGTGATAGTTTTCCTGCTTTTTCGCTTACGTGATGGGTGCGAGTGTCCGGTTAGCATATCACCGCCCTCTCACTGTTCGCCCGAACCCACCGCCCGCCTGCCGTCTCCGGATGCACACCTTTACGTCCCGGACGGTGTAACCGCGAGGTGACCCACGCGATGGAGAGCCAACACGTCTGCGCCGTCGGTGACGCCCGTGAGATGACTGCCGTCGACGACGCGGCGGTCGACCTCGTGGTCACGTCACCACCCTACCCGATGATAGAGCTGTGGGACGAGGCCTTCGCGGACCTGAACCCCACGATCGGCGAGGCACTGGCCGCCGGTGACGGCGACCGGGCGTTCGACCTCATGCACGACGAACTCGCGGCCGTCTGGGACGAACTCGACCGGGTGGTCCGCCCCGGCGGCATCGTCTGCATCAACGTCGGTGACGCCACCCGCAGCATCGACGGCCACTTCTCGCAGTTCCCGAACCACGCCCGCATC
This sequence comes from Haloarchaeobius pelagicus, assembly GCF_051207375.1. Classification (NCBI taxonomy): domain Archaea; kingdom Methanobacteriati; phylum Methanobacteriota; class Halobacteria; order Halobacteriales; family Halorubellaceae; genus Haloarchaeobius; species Haloarchaeobius pelagicus. The sequence goes on from NZ_JBPJZD010000001.1 coordinate 2,172,375, forward strand.
CTCGAGCACATGACCGACCGCGGGTTCCGGCCGCTGCCGGACGTGCTCTGGCGCAAGCCGACGAACAAGGCGAGCAAGTTCATGGGGTCGGGGATGCTCCCGACCAACGCCTACGTCACCCTCGAACACGAGTACGTCCTCGTGTTCCGCAAGGGCGACGGGACCCGCCAGTTCGAACCCGGCAGCGAGCGCCGCTACGAGAGCGCGTACTTCTGGGAGGAGCGCAACGAGTGGTTCTCGGACGTCTGGACCGACATCGCGGGCACGGTCCAGACCCGCCACGTCGACGACGCGATTCGAAGCCGCTCTGCGGCCTTCCCGCTCGCGATTCCCTACCGGCTGGTGAACATGTACTCCATCTACGGCGATACCGTCCTGGACCCGTTCTGGGGGACCGGGACGACGACCCTCGCCGCGATGCTGTCGGGTCGTGACTCCATCGGCTACGAACTCGACCCGGGTGTGGCAGGGGCGTTCGAGAACCGCCTCGGCGACCTGCCCGAACGGTCGGAGACCGTCGTCGACCGGCGGCTCGACGCCCATCGCGAATTCGTCGAAGCGCGACGTGCCGACGGCGACGAACCCGGCTACGAGGCCGAACACTACGACTTCCCGGTCGTGACGAAACAGGAGAAGACCATCCGGTTCTACGAGGTCGCCGGTGTGACGGAGACGGCCGACGGGTACCGCGTCACCCACGAGCCCCGGTAGGCGGGACGAGGTGGGGCGGGCCGGGGCGGGGCGGGACGGGCCACGGCTCGACCGGCCTCAGATAATGTACCACTGGCGCAGCAACACGCCGATGGCGTGGAAGGCCCGGAAGCCGAGCCCGAACGCGAGGCTGGCTGGAATCGCGCCCGCGAGGGCGGCACGCTTCCAGTGCAGGTCGTGGACGATCATCAGCCCGAAGACGAGCAGCGTGGCCGCCCACAGCCCCAGTATCGCCCGCAGTCGCGGGTCCGGAACCCCCGCGAACAGGCAGGGTGCGCTGGCGTACCCGATTATCTGGACCGTCTCGCTCACCCCGGCGCGCTCGTTCGCGAGCGGGATGAGCACCAGGGTCTGCAGTGCCGCGATGAGGTGGAGCGCCGCGGGCGTGACCAGCAACACGGCGACCGCTATCCAGAGAACCGCCGACAGCGCCTCGCTCTCCGCAACGACGGGGTAAGCGTCCGGGACGAGCGCGAACCGGATCGCCTCCTCGAAGAGGACGACGACCATGGCGAACACCAGTCCGGGAGCCTGGTCACCGGGGGCGACGCCGGTCTCGAAGAAGCGGCCCGGCCGCACCAGTACCTCCACCCACGCCCTCGCGAGGGCGACGGGCCCGCGGTCGCGACCGCCTTCCGGGTTCTCGGTCCACTGCGTCATCTAATCGCTCCGGAGGACGTGACAGTTCCGACAGCGCGCCTCGTAGGACTCCTCGGCCCCGACGAGGATGGTCGGGTCGTCTTTGTGGGCCGGTTCGCCGTCGACGAGCCGCTGGTTCCGCGTGGCCGGTTCACCGCACTTCGCACAGATGGCCTGGAACTTCTCGACGTACTCGGCCAGCGCCATCAGCTGGGGGACCGGGTCGAACGGTTCACCCCGGTACGTCTGGTCGAGCCCTGAGACGACGACGCGGCGGCCGTCGTCGGCCAGGTACTCACAGACCTCGACCAGGGTCGAGTCGAAGAAGTTCGCCTCGTCGATGGCGACGACCTGTTCGCCGTTGAGGTGGTCGAGCAGCTCCCAGACCGCCTCGCCCTCGGACTCGATGGCGATGGCCTCCCAGGAGCGGCCCTCGTGCGAGCCGACGCTGTCCTCGCCGTAGCGGTCGTCGAGCGCCGGCGTGAAGACGGCGACCTCCTGGCCCGCGATTTCGGCGCGTCGGAGGCGACGGAGCATCTCCTCCGTCTTTCCGGAGAACATGCTCCCGGTGATGACCTCCACCCACCCACTGTTCGTGATGGCGTGCATAGGTAATGTGGCCGATTCGGGACCGGAAAAGGGTTGCTGATTCGCGAAGTCGTCGCGCGAGTCACCGCCCGGCCACCGGCTGTCGGTTTCTATCACGTTACTTGATAACGTATGCCAAATCGTTACCCTCGTTCGCAGCGTACTCCTCAGTGAAATGGGGGTAATTCGCACATTCAGACTACTGAGTGGACTGGTCACGTTCACGCTCGTCGAGGTCGTCACGCTCGGCCTCTGGCTGGCACTGGTCCTCGAAGAACCGCTGCTGGTCGACCGGCTACCCGCGGGTGCGCCCGACCCGGCGCTCCTGGCGGGAGTCGTCCTCGTCGTCGGCCTGTTCCTCGAAGGGTTCGTCAACGACATCACCGCCAACGGGGTTCGCCTGCGCATCCCGGTTGGCAAGATCGGGCTGTTCTCGATAACCGAAGCAGTCATCTGGGTCGTCTGGCTCCGCATCGCCCAGACGGTCGGCGGTCTCGGCGGTATCGCCCTCGCCGGCGTGTTCCTCGCGGTCATCTTCGTCCCACAGCACACCATCGAGGACAACGTCCTCCGGGGTGAGGGTATCCTCTCGCGGCTCATCGCCCTCGGCACCGTGAGCTTCAGTGTCATCGAAGCGGTCGGGGCGACGGTCTGGCTCGTGTTCGTCCTGGAACCGGCGCTCGTGTTGACCAAGGTACCCGCCGCCGTCCAGGCGCCCCTGCCGTCGCTCGTGCTCGACAACCTCGGGGTCGTCGGGCTGGTCGTCCTCGCGGGGTTCTTGCTGCTCGAACACACCATCGCCCTGCGGTTCGGGCTCCGGTCCACCCCGAACACCCAGACGGTCCGGCAGGCCGTCCTGGAATCGCTCGAATCGACCTCGGACTGACCGTCCCGGGTCGAATCGTCGCTACTCTGCGCCGACGTTCTCCTGGCTCTCGAAGGAGGCCGGGTCCGGTTCGATGTTGGCGTACTGCACCGCACGCTCACCGAGCGTCCGGACGCGTTTCTCAAGCCCGTCGTCGACCAGTTCGTCGTCGTCGAACGCCTCGTAGGCGCTCGGAATCACGGCCTGGTGGGGGACCACCCAGGCGTTCAGCGCCCGACACACCGACCGGAGGTGTTCGAGCGCCGTCACGGGGAAGTGGCCACCTGCGACCGCGAGCAGCCCCACGGTCTTGTCCTCGAACTCGTCGAAGCCACAGTAGTCGAGCGCCGTCTTCAGCGGCGAGGAGTACGAGCCGTGGTACATCGGCGTTCCGAGAACGACCGCGTCCGCGGCCTGGACGGTCGCGGCCAGCTGGTCGGCATCCCCCGCGCTGTCGTGGTCCGCGTCGAACACCGGCAGGTCGTACTCGCGGAGGTCGACCAGTTCCGTCGTGGCCCCGCGATCCGCCGCCGCGTCGAGGACGTACTCGAGCGCCTTGTGTGTGTAGCTCTCGTCTCGAAGACTGCCACAGATAGCGATGACGTGCGTCTCGTCGGACATGGGCCAGTCGACGGCCGCCCCCGGTAAATAGGATTGGACCAGCGAGAGCCACCGGCCGGGCCGGCTCAGAACTGGAACTCGGTCGCCTGTTCGCGGAACTCCTCGAACCGGTTCTCGGCCCAGCAGATGGCCTCGTCCCGTGTGTTCCGGACGACCGCTTGCACGCCGTTCGGTGTGTACACGCCGAAGCTCGCCTCCTCGGTGCCGTCAGCGTGCTCGACGAGTAACACGCCCAGCGGTGGAAGTTCGGGAATCTCGTAGAAGGAGACGTAGTCGGGGAAGCCGTGGGACATGTACTCGGCGTAGGTCGTCGCGAGTTCGGTGAACACGTCCGGTGTGAACACGAGCTGGACGTTCATCCCCGATTCGTGGATGCGCTCGTCGAACACCTCCACGTAGGCCGCGTGGGCCGCGGGTGAGACACCACGGACCTGGACCGCGTCCGAGACGAGGTCGACCGTCTCCTGGATGGCCCGGTCCGGCGCGTGCATGTCCGCCCTGGTCACGTCCGCACCGACCAGCACCTCCGGGTTGATGAGGTCGCTCCGGGGGAGCATGTCCAGGACGTCACGGGTCTCGGTGATCGCGTCCAGCGACCGCTGGCACGACTGGAACTCGTCGAACACCAGCTCCCCCGAGACGGTCAGTTCGTACCCGCAGTCGCCGCGCTCGACGAGCGCTGCCGTCTCCAGCTCCCGGATCGCCCTGTCGACCGTCGACCTGGCGACGCCGCAGTCCTCCGCGAGCGCCGGCTTCTGCTTCGGTTCGTCCGCGAGTGACGACAGGAAGCGCCGCCGCTTCGCCACCAGCGAGAGCGTATTCTCACTCCGAAACCCCGCCATACCACCTACCAGTGGATGGGTTGACATACTTATTGTGGTAGATGGACGGCGTCTGGTCACCGAATAGTAGTCTCTATCGAACTGTCGTCTCAGTCGAACTGTTCGGTCGAACGAACGGTTCGGTCGAATGACCCGGCTGCTGGCGATGCGCCCGACCCCGGTCCCAGGAGGCGGTCGGGTGCCGACGTTACGGCAACCGTCCGAGTTGCAGCTTCAGACAGCAGACCGACCCGCCGGCCTTCTGGAACTCCCCCGTCTCGACCGGGACGGGCCGATAGCCGGCGTCGGCGAGGACCTGCTCAGTCCGGGGGTTCCCCGCGCCGAGAACGACCGTCTCACCGTCGATGCAGTGGCAGTTGCAGGCCAGCCCCTCCCGGGACTCCTCCCGGGGGACCGTCAGAACGCGCTCGAACATCGAGTGGATCGTCTGGAGCCCGTCGTCGGTGAACGCCTCGGGCTGGACGAGCACCGTCTTCTCGTCCAGTGGCGCAAAGCAGACATCGAGGTGGTAGTAGTACTCGCTCGTGAGTTCGAGCGTCACCACGGGTACGCCGAGACGAGCTGCGAGGTCGTCGTACACCGCCTGGTCGGTTCGGACGCCGTAGCCGCCCCAGAGCAGCTCCTTCCCGGGATGCCAGATGGCGTCGCCGGTCCCCTCGAACAGGTGCGGCGGCGCATCGAGCACGTCGTATCCCTGCTCGCGACACCAGGCCGCGAAGTGGGCCGGCTCCCCGGCACGCTCGTCGGTCGCCATCCGCGAGAGAATCACACCGGTGCCGTCGGGCGTCGCGAGCCCGTGGTTCGCACTGAACACCATGTCCGGCAGTCGTTCCGGGTCCACGCCGGACTCGTCTCGCACCGCGTCCCACGTCTCGGCCGGGTCGAGGACCGTGACCGACGCGGCGTTCTGGTCGTAGACACGCTTCAGTTCCCGCCACTGGGCGAGGGCACGCTCGCCGTCGACCTCCCCACCCATGTAGGGGTTGATGTCGTAGTGAACGTCGAAGTACGTCGGTCGAACGAGGAGGACCGTGTCGTGCGCCGGGCGATACGCGAGGTCGCCGAGGGAAAGTGAACAGGGCTGGGCTTCGTCGAAGACTGCGGAGACGTTCGTGGACACGAACGGAGTATCGAACTACTATTGTATAGTTCCTGCGCTACTACCGAGACAATCGGACATATAGAATCAGAACAAGTGAGATACTCGGGAGAAAATCCAGATATTTCTGTCCATCCGTACGCTTCTGGCCCGGGTTCGCCATCTGTCCCTCCCGTGAGCACCCGACGCGGCTGTTCGCCCGGGGCGAACCCTCAGCGCTGGAGCCGCGCGACCAGTTCGTCACCGTCGTCGTCGACCTCGACCAGCCCGTCGTCGGTCAGGTCCGAGAGCAGCCCACGGAGCCACTCCCGGCCGTACTCACCCTCCGCCGAGTAATCGACGCGAACCCGGTGGCCGAGCGTGTCGAGTGCCAGTTCGTCGTACTCCCGCAGGGTCGAGACGACGCGCCCCCGGAACTGCCGCCGGCTCCCCTCGAAGCTCGGCTGGGTCGGCACGTCCGGCGCGGTGAAATCGCCCGTCTCGTAGGCGTGACACACCGTCCGCCAGGGACAGCCCGCCTCGTCGCAGCTGGGCGTCTTCTCGCAGGCCACTCCACCGAGTTCCATGATGGCGTTGTTCCACACCCGCGACTCGCCCTCGGGCATGAGTTCGCCCGCAGCCCACTCGAACGTCGAATCGTCGTCAGGCGCGTCGAAGGCGCGGTACAGCACCCGCTTGACGTTGGTGTCGACCACCGCGTCGCCGTTGTTGAACGCGAAGGAGGCGACGGCGTTCGCGGTGTAGGGGCCGACGCCCATCAGCTCCTGGAGTTCGTCGGGCGTGTCGGGGAACTCGCCGCCGTACTCCTCGACGACCTGCTGGGCCGCCTCGTGGAGGTACTTGGCCCGGTTGTTGTACCCGAGCGAGTGGTCGGTCCAGAAGCCGACCACGTCGGCGCGGTCCGCCTCCGCCAGGGCCTCGACGGTCGGCCACTCCTCGAGGAAGTCGTGCCAGGCCTCGACGACCCTGCCGAGCTGGGTCTGCTGGCTCATCACCTCGGAGACGAGGATGCGGTAGGCGTCGTCGGTCTCGCGCCACGGGAACTGGCGATGGTCCGCCTCGTACCACTCGATGAGCTGGCGCTGGACGGTCTCGAGGACCACGTCGTCCGGGAACGACCAGTCGTCGGACTCGGTCATCTGTTGTGGGTCGCTTGGGAGGTGCCGGGTTTAGCCGTGCTGATTCCGGACGTGAGTTTCGGGGTCCGGTTCGGGAGGGGCTTCAGGTGAGGAATGGCGACCCCCGAACAGGCCAAAAAACTAATTAACCAGTTAGTGTTCGTGATAAACGAACTTTCCGTGCCGCTCGAAACCTTGCTCTCTTCATACTCCCTCCTCGGCGTCCACCCATGGGCTGGTGGTCGCGGTGCCGAGTGAGCGCTCACCGACCACACCCGGTGCTGCCTTCGAACGTGCCGTCGAGACCGCGGACGACGCCATATTCGTGACGACCGCGGACGGGACCATTACGTACGTGAACCCCGCGTTCGAGGCGATAACCGGATACGAAGCCGACGAAGCCATCGGTCGGACACCGGCCATTCTGGACGCTGTGGACCACTCTGCCGAGCGTTTCGAGGACCTCATCCAGTCGGTCGAATCCGACGGCACTTGGACGGGAGAGGTCGTCAACAGACGAAAGAGCGGGTACCTCTACACGGCGAAACAGACCGTCGCGTCGGTGGGACCCGGAACCGAGCGGTACGTCTTCACACTGACGGATACCACCGAGCGGAAGGCGCGCAAAGAGCGGTTACGGCAGTACGAACGGGCCATCGAGGGCGCACACGACCTGATCGCAGCCGTCGATACGGAGTACGCCTACATCTTCGCGAACGAGCGATACCGCGACTTCCACGGACTCGACCAGACCGAGCTCACCCAGGCCACACTCGACGACGTCCTTGGCGCCGACGCCTTCGAGCGCGTCGAACCACACGTCGAACAGGCGTTGGCTGGCGACATCGCATCCAACCGGGTGACCCGGTCGTCTCACGGGGCGGACACGAAAACGTTCGATATCAATTACTACCCGCTGGCAGACGAGGCAGGGACCGTCGAGGGCGTCGTCGCGACGATGCGAGAGATAACCGACCTCGTCGAGCAGGAACAGGAACTCATGCGGAACCGTAGCCTGCTGACCCAGACGGAACGCCTTGGTGAGATCGGTGGCTGGGAACTCGACGTCGAGGGCGAGACGCTTCGGTGGACCCACGGCGCTCGCCGGCTTCACGACGTCCCCGACAGGTACGAGCCAGACCTCGAGGAAGCGATCGAGTACTACCATCGCGACGACCGGGACATGGTCGAGAACTCCATCGAGAACTGCCGCGAGGAGGGGGTCGCCTACGATATCGAGGTACGACTCGTCACCGACGATGCACGCACCCGATGGGTCAACATCACCGGCGACCGTATCCAGCGTGACGGACGGACGATTCTCCGGGGCGCCATCAAGGACATCACCGCCCGAAAACAGCGCGAACAGCAGCTGATGGTGTTGAATCGCGTCCTTCGACACAACTTGCGGAACGACCTCACCACGGTCAAGGGATACGCCGAACTCATCCAGGAGGAACTCACCGATATCGAGGAACTCGGTACCACTGGTGAGGGCCACTCGCCGGCGGAGATCGTCGGTCGTGTCTCCGAGATGGGTAGCCTCTCTACGTCACTCCAGGCCGAGCTCTCCGAGATCCAACGTCTCCTTGACCGGGTGGCGTCGCTCCCGACCGAGACGACACTCGAAGGCACCGAGCTAATAAAGGAAAGCTTGGAATCGCTCCTCGACATCTCGGAGAAGGTTCGGACGGTCGAGCGAAGTTCCGACGAGGACCAGATCCTCGAAGCAGTGACCGTCCGTCCGCTCCTCGAGGAGCTCGTAGCGCCGTACCGGGACAAGTTCCCCGATGCAACTATCCAGATCGAAGGAGACGACGCGTCGATTCGGGGCAACAAAGCGGCGCTCCGGCGCATCGTGAACGAACTCCTCGAGAACGCCCTCAACCACGCCGACCAGGACTCACCGACGGTCACCCTTCGAGTGCGAACAGCCACGTCCAAGATGGTTGTACTCTGCGTGGAGGACACCGGCCCGGGAATCCCCGAGATGGAACGACAGACCCTCGAAGAGGGCGAAGAGACCGCGCTCATGCACGGGAGTGGCATCGGGCTGTGGCTCGTGAACTGGCTGGTGACGCGGCTCGGAGGGACGGTCGATATCGAATCGAACGACCCGCGGGGCGCGACCGTGTCCGTCCGGTTACCTGCGGTCGATCAGCAGTCGCGGGGCGGCGACTGACCACGGGCCTGTCGACCGTCGTCCACTTCTTGGTTCGATAGAACACGAAACGCGCTTCCGTCCACGGCCCCAGACACAAGCCGATGAGCGACCTCGACGATCTGCAGACGGACGTGTCGGCGACCTACGACGACCTCGAGGACCTCGGCCTCGACTTCGACCGCGAGACCAGGATGGAGCTGGCGATGCTCTCGACCGCGCTGGGGACGGGCCAGCCAGAGGACCTGCTCCAGCGGGCGGTCCACATGCTGTTCCAGTCGACGGTCGACACCGGCAAGCTCGACTTCCACCTGCGCTCGGAGTACGACGTGACCTACGACGAGTACCTGAGCGGGATGACGTTCGACCAGATGACCGGCCAGAGCGCCTTCCCGCAGCAGCCCCAGGACGACGACCGGCGCTACCAGTTCTGAGTTCTCGGGGACCCACCCCCATCAAAACGAGGTGGGCCACTCAGGGTCCGAGTTCATCGGCTGTTCCGTCGAACTAGCCCTATGGCCATCGAACCACGTCGGTTGGTCGAGATTCCGGTCGGTGACGTGACGCTCCCCGGCGAGCTCCGCGTCCCGGACGACGCGCTGGGGCTGGTCGTGTTCGCCCACGGGAGCGGGAGCAGTCGCCGGAGCCCGCGGAACAACGCGGTCGCGGAGAAGCTCCGCGTCAACGGGCTGGGGACGTTGCTGTTCGACCTCCTGACACCCGAGGAGGACGTCGACCATCAGGCCCGCTTCGACATCGAGTTGCTGACCGACCGGCTCGTCGCGACGACGGACTGGCTGGGCGACAACGACGACGCCGCGGACCTTCCCATCGGCTACTTCGGGTCGAGCACTGGCGCGGCGGCCGCCCTGCGAGCCGCGGCGAAACGGCCGGCCGTGGCGGCGGTCGTCTCCCGCGGTGGGCGCGTCGACCTCGCGGCGGAGGCGGTCCCGGCCGTCACCGCCCCGACGCTCCTCATCGTCGGCGGGGAGGACGAACAGGTCCGGCGGCTCAACCAGGAGATATTCGACGAACTGGACTGCGACAAGGAGTTCGCGGTCGTCCCACGGGCGGGGCACCTGTTCGAGGAACCCGGCCAGTTAGAAGAGGTGACCAAGCTGGCGCTCGCGTGGTTCAGGCGGCACTTCGAGTAGGGCTCACTCCACGCAGCCGCTCTCGTTTTCGACCTTCGGAACGCCGCTTTCCTGGGTGCTGAGTACGGTCCTGAAGCGCTTCTCGTTGCAGCCGGTCAGCTCCCAGGTGTATCTCGTGCTCCACTCCTCGCCGACGACCCGGATATCGTACGGCCCGCCGGTGTTGTCGAACCGGACCGTGTCGCTGGTGCTCGCGGGGACGGTCTCCGAGACCTCGTCGAGGATCTGGCCTCCATCGCGGAGTTCGACAGTCACGGTCTCGGACTGGTCGGTCTGGTTGTTCACCTCGACGAACAGGGTGCCCGCCGGGACCCCGTTGAGGGTCCCGGAGAACGAACAGCCCGCGAGTCCGACCGCGAGGGGGATGGCTACCGTTTGCAGTAGCTGCCGGCGTGAAATCGTCATGCCAGTACTATCGCTTCGTGAACACATCAATCCACCGTGGCGCGTGCTCGCAGTCAACCCCACAGGGGGAACCCGCCACTACCGTTCGAGCAGCATCGCGATACCGCCACCGCCGCCGATGCTCATGCCGACCACGCCGTAGCGCTCCCCCGCGTCGTACAGGGCGTGGGCGAGGCTCGTCGCGAGCATCCCGCCCGAGGCACCGATTGGGTGGCCCAGCGCGATGGCTCCACCGCGGGGGTTGAGCGTCGCCGGCGAGATGTTCAGCCGGTCCCGGACGTACAGCATCTGGGCGGCGAACGCCTCGTTGAGTTCGAAGTGGGCCACGTCGCCCGGCGTCAGGCCGTTCGCCGTCAGCAGGTCGTCGACGGCGTCCGCGATCGCCATCCCGAACCACTCCGGCTCGCGGTAGGCCACGGCGTAGTCGACCACACGGGCGAGCGGTTCGCCGAGACTGTCCGCCACGTCCTCGCTGGCGAGCAGGACCACGCCCGCGCCGTCGCTCAGGTCCGAGGCGGTCCCGGCCGTGATGGTCCCCCCGAACGCGGGCGGCAGGCCGGCGAGACGCTCCAGCGACGTGTCGGCCCGGGGGCCGTGGTCCCGCGAGACCGTCCCATCGTCGGTCTCCACCGGGACGAGCTCCGGGTCGAACAGCCCGGACTCGACCGCGTTCGCGGCCCGACGGTGGCTCTCCAGTGCGTACTCGTCCTGGGCCGTCCGCCGGATGTCGAACTTGTCGACCAGACGCTCGGTCAGCACGCCCATGTGGGCGTCTTCGGTCTCGTCCCAGAGCGCGTCGCGAATCATCGAATCGACGAGCGTCGCGTCACCCATCCGCCTCCCGGTACGGAGGCCAGACAGCGTGTGCGGGGCGTTCGACATGGACTCGAAGCCGCCGGCGACCACCACGTCGCCGCGACCGGCCGCGATGTGGTCGACGCCCTCGGCGATGGCCCGCAGGCCGGAGCCGGACGCCTCGTTCACCGTGGTCACCGGGACGGTCGCCGGGAGGCCGGCCGCGAGGGCGACCTGCCGACCGGGAACCTGCCCGAGGCCGGCCTGGATGGCGTTTCCGAGGACGACCCAGTCGATGGCGGTCGGGTCGATTCCGGTTCGGTCGACGAGACCCGAGACGGCGGTCGCGCCGAGGTCGATGGCGGAGACGGACGCGAGCGCACCCAGGTAGTCACCGTGGGGGGTGCGCGCGCCGTCGACGAGGACGACACTCATGCAAGAAGTGGACGCGCCCGACGGAGAAAACCAGCTAGCCGTAGTACGACGGGGTGTTTACGAGGCGTCGCCGGAGCCGGCCGTCGTGGTGGGGGCCGTGTGCTCGGCGGCGTCGACCGCCTCGAGGAACACGTTCGCACCGATGTCGATTTCGCGCTCGGTCACGTCGAGCGGCGGGAGCAGACGCAGGCTCTTGTAGCCACAGCCGAGGGTGAGGAGCCCGCGACCGAGTGCCTGCTTGATGACCTCCTCACGGCGGTCCTTGGTGTCGAACTCGACCGCGAACATCAGGCCGCGGCCGCGGATGTCGACGATGGAGTCCATGTCGGCGTCGGCGATGACCTCCCACATCTGGCGACCGCGTTCGGTCGCGTTGTCGAGCAGGTCGTGCTCGTGGATGGCGTCGATGGTGGCCACACCCTGTGCGGCAGAGAGCACGTCGCCGGCACCCCAGGTCGAGGAGAGGCGGCCCTTCTCCTCGGGGAACACGTCGGAGCGCGAGATGGTCGCGCCGACGCGAAGCCCCTTCGCGCTCGTGATGACGTCCGGGGTGAGGTCGAGGTGGTCGACGGCCCACATCTTCCCGGTTCTCCCCATCCCGGACTGGATCTCGTCGACGATGACGTAGATGCCGTGGTCGTGGCGGATCTGTTCGAGGTCCTTGATGAAGGCGTCGTGGGGGACGCGGTAGCCACCCTCGCCCTGGACGGGTTCGAGGATGATGTAGGCGACCTCGTCCGGGTCGATGATGCCCGCGTCGGGGTCGAGCTTGTCCGCGAGCACGTTCCCACCGGGACCGTTGGTCTGCCACTTCTCGCGGTAGGCTTCTTCGGTCGAGATGTAGGGTACCGAGATGATGCCGGGGACCTCGGGGTAGCCCTTGCGGTGGATGGTCTTCGAGCGGTTCAGCGAGAGCGCGCCCAGGGTGCGGCCGTGGAACGCGCCGTCGAAGCAGACGCCGCGGTGGCCGCGGCGGTTGTAACAGATCTTGATGGCGTTCTCGACGGCCTCCGCGCCGGAGTTAGAGAGGAAGACGCGGTCCATGTCGTAGTGGTCCGTCGAGTCGATGAGGCGGTCCATCAGCTGCGTCGGGGAGGGGATCTCCGGGTCCTCCGGCGGCCAGCCACCGCTGGCGTAGAAGTCCTGTCCGGCGATCTTGATGGGGTCGATGAGTTCGAGGTCCGAGAGCCGGTCCATGACCTTCGGGTTGTTGTACCCGAGCGGAGCGGCGGCGACGTGGCTCGTGAAGTCCATGAGGACGTTGCCGTCCACGTCGGTACAGAACGGACCCTCTGCGTCAGCAGTGATGTCCCAGACGAAGTCGTAGACGTAGGTGCTCGGCGCGGAGAACTGATGGTGGTACTCCACCCATTCCTGTGCCTTCGAACCGGGCATGTGGTCTACCCGGGGCTCGGCCGTGTGTCGGTCCATGTCCCCCTGTAAGGAAAGGCCCCCTTTAATACGTTCGTTGTTTGGCGCAATTACTACGAGGGGGTCTTGCGATACTCAGGCTGTCAGGACGACCAGGGCGGTCACCACACCGCCCGCGGTCACCAACACCGCGCTGTAGATGGCGACGCGTCGGGAGAACGACCGGTTCGGGCTCACGGCCGTCAGTCCCGCCTTGACCACGACCGAGGAGGCGGTCGCGAGCAGGACCGACAGCACCGTCGTCTCCGCACTCAGCGTCCCACCGCGGAAGAGCAACACCGCGGAGGTGGTCGCGCCAGCACTGGAGACGAGCCCCGAGGCCACCGCGGTGGCGAGGAAGCCGGCTGCCCCGAACTGTGCGTTCGCCACCGACCCGACGACGAGTACCACGAGGAACATCCCGCCGAAGCCAAGCGCGTACCGGAGCGAGAACGGACTGTCGAGCGTGATGTCGACGTTCTCCGACCAGTCCGCGGTGAACGCCGCGACCACGATACCCGTGATGATGACGGCGACGAGCGGGGCCGTCGCGTCGATGAGCACACCGCGCGAGAAGGTGAAGGCGACCACGATGAGGAGGTTCCGCAGCGCCATCGCCGCGTCCGCGAGGAGGATGGCCGCGGCAGCGTAGGAGGCGGCCTCCGTGTTCTGGCGAACGTGGTCGAGCATGGTCCCGACCACCGCGGTCGACGACGCGAGCCCGCCGAAGAACCCGGTGACCGCGATGCCGCGTCCCCCGTACAGCTGGACGATGACGTAGTTGAGGATGCCGATGCCCGCGACGGTGACGACCATCAGCCAGACGACGCGGGGCTCGATGGTGAGCGAGTCGAGCCCGAGCATGGGGATGCTGTACTGTCGTTCGCCCGCCGGCAGCAACGGATACACCACGAACGCGATGATAGCGAACTCTGCGCCGGAGCGGACCTCCTCCCGCGAGAGGTTCTCGGCGAACGAGTGCAACTCGCGCTTGAGCACCAGCACCAGCGACGAGAGCACGGCGACGGCGACGCCCTCGAGGACGAGGTCACTCGCGACCAGCGCACCGACCCCGTACGCCACGAGCATCGAGGTCGACGTGGTCAGCGCGAGACCGTCTTCGCCGTCCGAGAGCAGGCCCCTGACCGCGAGCAACACGCCCTGGGCGGTTATCAACAGGCCCCCGACGAACAGGAGCGGCCAACCGTACGTCGTCTGTGCCGCCAGTAATGTGAACACCGCGCCCGCGAGACTGATGAGCGAGAAGGTCCGGATACCGGCAGACTTCTGGGACCACTCGCGTTCCAGCCCGAGGAACAATCCAAGTGCTCCGGCGAGTACGAGCCGGACCACCTGGCTGTCGATGGCCGCAGTCGGCGATTGTTGGAGGACTGGTTCCACTGCAGGGCCTTCACGCACCGGGGACTTATTTCCTTACGTTGGGGTTCCAGAACCACGACAGGTTTTTACCGGTACGCGACGCGAGACTCAACATGTTCGGCGGTTTCGAAATCGGCCGGTCACGCGCCCCCTGGTGGGCCATCGCAGCCCTCCTGGCCGGGGCGCTCCTGTTCGTCCTGTACTCCTTTATCGGGACGTTCGTCTTCGGCATCTTCATCTACTACGCCACGCGCCCGGTGTACCGACGGCTCAAACGCCGCATCAGGCCGCCCAGTCTCGCCGCCACCGTCGCCATCTTCACGCTCGCCCTCCCGTTCTTGCTGTTGCTGGCGTACACGATGGCGATCGCACTGCAGGAGGTCGACGCGTTCACCAAGAGCCTCCAGGAACAACAGGAGAACGGCGGGACACTCGGGGAGTTCCAGAAGATACTCGACCCGTACATCACGCTCGCCAACGACGTCCAGAACCCACAGGACCTCCTGACGAACCAGGAGGGCCTGAGCGTGCTGACCGACGTCCTCAACAACAGTCAGCAGTTCATCGGCATCGTCGGGACGGGGGCGCTTCACCTGTTCATCATGATCGCGCTGGCGTTCTACCTCCTCCGAGACGGCCACAAACTCTCGCGGTGGTTCATGTCGACGTTCGGCGACGACCGGGGTGTCCTGCGTGCGTACCTCTCCGCCGTCGACCGCGACTTCCGGAACATCTTCTTCGGGAACATACTGAACGCGTTCCTGACCGGTGTCATCGGAGCCCTCTCTTACAGCGTCCTGAACGTGTACGCGCCGACCGGTGATCTGGCCATCCCGTACGCGGCCCTCGTCGGCCTGCTCGCGGGTGCCGCAAGCCTCATTCCGGTCGTGGGCATGAAGCTCGTCTACTTCCCCGTCTCCGGCTGGCTGTTCTTCCAGGCGTTCTCGACGGAGCAGTCCGGCCTGCTCTGGTTCCCAATCCTGTTCGTCGCGGTCTCGTTCGTCATCGTCGACGTCATCCCGGACCTCGTCCTGCGCCCGTACGTCTCGGGCCGGAACCTCCACGTGGGCGCGGTGATGTTCGCGTACATCTTCGGGCCGCTCCTGTTCGGCTGGTACGGCATCTTCCTCGGGCCGATGATCCTCGTGCTGTCGGTCCACTTCGCGAAGCTCGTCCTGCCGGAGCTGTTGCACTCCGAGAAGCTCCAGCCCTACGCCGTCGACCCGACCTACTTCACGCCGGGTGACGAGGCCGCCGTCACCGACGTCTCGGCCGCGACGCGCCACAGCGCCGATTCGGACGTCACGCCGACCGACGGCGGCCACGATGGGGAACACGCAGAACCCGTACTCGGTGAGGCGGACGAAGACGAGGAGTAGTCACTCGAGGGGTTCGCCGTCGCGCGGACAGTACTCGTAGCCGGGGTCGGTCGTCCGGAAACCACAGCGTGGGCAGGTCCGTCCTTCGGGTTCCCGGGCCCTGTCACCACGACGGAACAGGAAGGGGACGAACGGCAGGAACAGGAACACTGCAAGCGTCTCGAAGTACCACCAGAGCGCCGCCGAGATGACCAGGCTCGCGAGGAGGCCGGCAAGCAGCGTCAGGATACGTCGGTCCATCCGGTAGTCGGTCGGGGTCTGGGACAGAAAATCGTTACGCGACGCTCCGGTAGCGTCGTCAGGCTTCCGCTTCGACGTACTGGCCTTCCCAGTCGCTGCGGGCCTCGATCTCTCGGCGGCCACGGCGGGTCAGGACGTAGTAGTTCGTCCGTCGGTCCCGCTGGCCCTTCTCGATGAGCCCCTTGTCGACGAGTGTGTCGAGGTTGGGGTAGAGGCGACCGTGATGAATCTCCTTCTCGTAGTACTGCTCAAGCTCTTCTTTGATCGCCAGTCCGTGCGGTTCTTCTTTCCCGGCGATGACATACAACAAGTCTCGCTGGAATCCTGTCAGGTCGTGCATTGGAAAGGTACAAGAGACCCTTGAACACCAGATATAATAAACATGTCGGCCAAGCTCGCCGTATTGATATAAAAACCTAGGCTTGACATCCTCGCCATTGGACACAACCAATAATCACTCCGACATATTGTGTACTGTGATACACAAAATTATCTAACATGTTTGATTAGAAGTCTGTTCCCCGTCTAGGGGTATTTATCCCGGCTGCACACGTAGGCACGACTATGCCAGAAGAAGTGCTGTTCAAGTCCGAATCGGAACAGACCCGCAGCGACATCGCCGCGATGCTCCGCAACGTGGCGGACAAGCTGGAATCCGGCGACCCGATCACCCTGACCGCCGGCCAGCAGTCGGTGACGCTCGACCCCCCGGCCCGGCCGACGTTCGAGGTCAAGGCCGAACGCGAGACCTCCACGGGAGCGACCGAGGGCGAACTCAGCATCGAGTTCGAGCTGGAGTGGGACGAACGCGCGAGCGACGACGGCGAGTTGCAGATCGAGTGAGCCGGCGCTGACGGACTCGTTCTACTGACTTTCTCGTCGACCCGTCGCTGTCTGAGAGACGTCCTCCGGAGAATCGCAACGGAACACACCAGTCGCTGTCGAATTGTAGTACGAAACAGGTAAGCAGACCACGCGGGATAAAAGCCCGCGTGGTCGCTTGCCGCCCTGAATTGGTCCCCGCTGACGCTTCGGCCCTCCAAGCGAAGCGTCATTTGACTCATGCCACCGGAGTATCTTAAAGGTACCGACAGCGGCGAGTACACGGTCTTCGGACAGGCGTCAAAATCGCACCGCGCGGCAGTTTCGAGAGCGGCTCGAAGCTAGCTTGACGGGCGCTGCAGCGGCGTTCGCTGGCCGAGTGATTTCGCGGGTGACAGCACAGGCGTTCGCGGTGCCGGGGTGCCACGACGTCGTCACTCCTCGGCTGTACGACGACCCGCAAAAATCGAGCGAAATTCTCAGTTGAGGATGGACTGGGCGATGGTCGCGAGCTGCCCGTTGTCGGCGTCGCGCAGGCGGTCGTCGCCGATCTTCAGGCGAAGGCGCGGGCGACCGACGTCGATGGGGACCTTCTCCGTGTCGATGAGGCCCATGTCCTCGAGCTTGGTCTTCGTGCGGGAGAACGTCGCCTTCGACGCGATGCCGACGTCCTCGCCCCACTTGCTGATGTCGTACAGCAGGGCTTCGTTCTTCGCCGCGACGAGCAGCGAGATGGTGACCTCGTCGAGGCCCTCGCCGTCACCGCGGGCGGTCTCCAGCGAGTCGAGGATGTTCGAGAAGTCGTTCTCGGCCTCGGGGCTGATGTCGGTCTCGAGCGTCTGGCGGACGCGGCTGATCGGCGGCGTGCGGAGCTTGAACTCGGCGGCGTCGTCCCACGCGGTCATGTAGGCGTCGTACGCCGTCGAGACGAACTCGTCGTCGTCGGTCGTCAGGCCGCCGACGCGGTTGCCGGCGGTGACGAGCGCGACGACGCTGTCCTCGGTCACGAGCAGGGAGTTCTCCGGGGTCTCCTCGACGGTCCGGAGGGCGAGTACCCCCTGGTCGATGAGGTCGGCCGCGTTCGAGGCGACGATGAAGTCGTCCATGACGTCCTTGAGGGTGCGTTCGTCGGCGAGCATGTGGACCGACGGCAGGTCGCCCTCGAAGCGGGTCGCCACACGGACGAACTCCTCGATGGCATCGGCCGACGGATTGACCACGAGAACGTTCCCCGTGGCATCTTCCAGCACACTACCGAGGATATCGTCAATTTGTCTGTCGAGTAAATTCGAAGTCATGCCTATACACAACAAAACGCGGTTTAGATACTTAATTTTATTGGCCTCGTCGCCCTCAAATCTTGCCGATTCATGGTTGAATCCTCCCTGGTTCGTGTGACCACAACGATGGCGGGTGAGTGGCCCAAAAATATAAGCCGTCCACTGTTGGAGTATGTGACTGTTCACTCATGGGACAGCAGACCACACCCCACGAAGTGCAGCGGACCAGCCGTCGATGCCCCTCGCTCGACGGCGGGAGCAGTCCGTACACGGGCCCCTGAGGCCAGTACTGGCGTCACGAAACCGTCTATTCACGTCTCTTCTCGCAGCCTCACGGCGAGGTCGTCCGACCAGTAGAACTCGCCTTCGTAGATGACCGAGGTGTCGGCCCGGTCGAGGAAGTCCAGCACCGAGGCGCGCGACAGCGCGAACTCGGACTCGTTCCCACAGAGGTACGAGTACTCGTTGCCCTCGACGTACGGGTGATAGTAGCTGCCGGCGTACTGGAGCGAGAACTGGTCGAAGGTGAGGAAGTACTGGTCCGCGCCGAGGCGCTCGAGTTCGGCGGTCGTCGGGAGTCGGTTGGTCGTCTGCGTGAGGGTGTGCGTCCCGTCACCGACGACCGCGTAGTCCTTGCCCATCATGATGCGGCGACGGGCGATGCGCAGGGCACGCTCGAACGAGAAGCCGTGGATGAGCAGGCGGGCGAACGCGGACCCGACCTTCACCGCGTGGTCGTTGAGCACCTGCGTGAAGGTGACTGCGCCGGTGACTGCGCCCTTCTCCACCAGCCCCATCCCCTCGTGGAACGAGCCACAGGCGTTCAGGAAGAACGTCTGGGTGTTGCACTCGGAGAGGCTGTCGGTCGGAAGGTAGCCGTCCGGGCAGCGAAGCCCGCCCTCTTCGCAGTGGCCGATGTAGTGGACGAAGTCGTTCTCGGACTCGAACACGCGGGCGAGTTGCCCCGTCGTGAGGTGCTCTTGTACGTCGACCGACAGCGGGAGGTCCTGTGCACGCGACCGGTAGATGGCGGCGACGTCGGCGTGTTCCGCGTCCATCTTCTCGTCGTTGAGGACGACGGTGACGCGGGCCGCTTCGGCGTCGCGTTCGACGTACTTCTGTCGGTTCCGGTACGCCGCCGGGGTCGATTTGAACACGTCGATGGGGACGCCGTCGGCCAGCCAGCCGTGGACCCGGCCTCCCCGGAGTTCGGGTTTCACGATGTCGACCGAGGCGACCTGTCCCGGGCCTTTTCGCGAGCCGCCACGGTAGAAGTCGTCAAGCGAGCGCTGGACGAGCTCCGAGCCCTCCAGTTCCGAGGTCCGGGGCGGGTACAGCATACTCAGGTTGTGGAGCAAGAACGGGACCGTCTCCAGCATGGCCGGTTCGGGCTCGACGTACATCGCGAGGTGCCAGTCGGGGAGCCGGTGTTCGATGGCGGCGTAGGGCACGTCGAGGTATGTCTCCAGACGCTCGACCGGGGTGCCGTGATACAGCTCCCGGCTCGGCAGGTCGAGGGCGTCGAGCAGGCTCTCCTCGGCGAGGTTCGTCCCGTACGGGCCGGCGTTGCGAACCAGGCAGTCGAGGAAGAACACCTTCCGGAGCAACTCGGTCGTGGTCCGCTCCAGCGCCGAGCCGGTCCCGAGGTCGTGGCGGATGCCCGCGCTCGGGGCGCACAGCATCGGCGCGTCGAGCGTGTCGACGACCTCGACGTCGGCCTGCAGGTAGTACGCCAGCGGCGCGGTCACGAACAGCTCCTCGAAGGTGGGCGGGACGAGCAGTTCGATACCGACGTCGGGGGTCGCCTCGGCGATAGGGTCGGGAATCTCGACGGACTCACCCGTCTCGACGAGCGGGGGGTGTCCCCGCAGCGTCGGGTAGGTCCGGTCCGGGGCGCTGGTCTTGTGCGAGGCCGAGAGGTGGGTGAGCGCGGTCGCCATCCCCTCGGGGGTCGGTGGCACCACGATGGTCCCCGGTGGCCGTTCGCTCCGGCTCCGGAACCCGATGGTACAGTCGGTCCTCTCCGGGAACGAGACGACCACCTCCTCGAAGTCACTGGTCTTGGAGATGGTGAGCGGCCCGGCTGCGCGGAGGTACGTCTTGATGTCCGTGTCGAGGTCGACGATGTACTCGCCGGGCGGGAGTTCCAGTGGGCCGGTGTCGTTCTCCAGGTCGTAGGTGGCCTCGCTCGACTGCGAGGCGACGTACACCACCGAGATGGGGAACCGGAGTTCGGCGGCGGTGCAGTCGACCGTGGTGTCGACGGGGCGTGGGAGTGCAGAACCGGAGTCGGCCTCGTGCAGGGCCGACCCGCGGACGGTGAATTCGGCGTTCCCCGGGTCGATTACCCGGAGACCGTCCGTCGTCACCTCCCACTCTATCATGCGAATTGGAGAATATCACTAGTGACAGTTAGATGTATCGGGTGTGCGATGAGAACACGTCGCGTGGGGGCGGACGGCGTCAAGATGCCCCGAAGAAGGTACACTTATGGAACGACCGAACGCCGATTTCAACATGGACTACGAGCACGTTCGCGAGGTCGACCCCGCTATCGCAGACGCCCTCGAGGGCGAGGAGACACGGCAGAACGAGACACTGGCGATGATCGCCAGCGAGAACCACGTCTCCGAGGCCGTCCTGGAGGCACAGAGTTCCGTCCTGACGAACAAGTACGCCGAGGGCTACCCCGGCAAGCGCTACTACGGCGGCTGTGAGTACGCCGACGTGGTCGAGGAGAAGGCCATCGAGTACGCCAAAGAGCTCTGGGGTGCCGAGCACGTCAACGTCCAGCCCCACTCCGGTTCGTCGGCCAACATGGGCGTCTACCTGGCCATGCTCTCGCCCGGCGACAAGATCCTCTCGCTGGACCTGACCCACGGCGGCCACCTGAGCCACGGCCACCCGGCGAATTTCACGGGGCAGACCTACGAGGTCGAACAGTACGAGGTCGACCCGGAGACGGGCTACATCGACTACGACGAGGTCCGCGAGCAGGCCGAGGAGTTCGAGCCGGACATCATCGTCTCGGGCTACTCCGCGTACCCGCGCGAGGTCGAGTGGGAGAAGATACAGGCGGCCGCCGACGCGGTCGACGCCTACCACCTCGCCGACATCGCCCACATCACCGGCCTCGTCGCCGCGGGCGTCCACGAGTCCCCGGTCGGCATCGCCGACTTCGTCACGGGCAGCACGCACAAGACCATCCGCGCCGGCCGCGGTGGCATCATCATGTGCGACGAGGAGTACGCCTCGGACATCGACAAGGCAGTGTTCCCGGGTGCCCAGGGCGGCCCCCTCATGCACAACATCGCCGGCAAGGCCGTCGGCTTCAAGGAGGCACTCCAGCCCGAGTTCACCGAGTACTCCGAGCAGACCGTCGCGAACGCGAAGGTGCTCGCCGAGGAGCTCCAGGACCACGGCTTCGAGCTCGTCTCCGGCGGCACCGACAACCACCTCGTGCTCGTCGACCTGCGCCCGTCGCACCCGGACACGACGGGCGGTGACGCCGAGGAGGCCCTCGAAGAGACTGGCATCGTCCTGAACGGCAACACGGTCCCCGGCGAGACGCGCTCCGCGTTCAACCCGTCGGGCATCCGCGCTGGCACGCCCGCGCTGACGACGCGTGGCTTCGACGAGGACGACATGCGTGTCGTCGCCGAGTGCATCGCGAAGGTCATCGACCACCCCGACGACGAGGACGTCAAGGCCGACGTCGCCGAGACGGTCAAGAACCTCTGTGCGGCGAACCCGCTGTACGACTAAGGCCACCGCGACCGACCCGCGTCGACCACCATATTCTTCTCGCGGCCCGTGTCAGTCGACTGCTATGACCCGCCGTGAACCCACGAGGTACACCATCGGCCATCGGTGATACGTGTTACCGGCAGGGCCACTTCACGAGGAGTGATTTCGTCCAGTAATTAACTTTCCCGTCACTTCCACGAGTGCCAGGAGAGGGCGCTGGAGCCCACCCAGATGCCCAGAACCGCCCACCGTGCGCTTTGGTGTTAATGCACGAACACTTATGCACGTGGCAATCGTCTGTTGGGTCGGGGAGATGTTAGGGGGTCTGCAACAGCGGTTACCAGCGGTATCGCTCACAAACCATTTCAGGAACAGTTTGGAGCTCCAGCTGACGGTCGGCGTCGGGCTCATCGGACTGATCGGGGGGTCAGTCTCTGTCTACCTGTTCTTCGAGACGGCGAACTATCCACTGTTCGTGCTGGGCCTGGCGACCACGGTCGCCATCATGAGCGCGCTCGGCTTCGGGTCGCTCTCGCAGTTCGTCGAGGTCCGGGCGCTCACGGAGAAGGCCAAGGCCGTCGAGAACGGCGACTTCGACGTCGAACTCGCGACCGACCGCACCGACGAGATAGGGGAGCTTTCGCAGGCCATCGCGGGCATGCGAGACGGGCTGCGCAAATCGCTCGCAGAGGCCGAACAGGCGCGCCAGGAGGCAGAAGACGCACAGAAGGACCTGCAGGTGATGAACGATCATCTCGAGCGGACCGCCGAGCGCTACGGCCGAACCATGGCCGCGTGTGCCGAGGGCGACCTCTCGCGGCGGCTCCCGACCGACGAGACCGAGAACGAGGCGATGCGCTCGGTCGCCCGGTCGTTCAACGACATGCTGGACGAACTCGAACCCGCTCACGCGGAGGCGCAGTCGTTCGCCCAGACCGTCGCCCAGGCGAGCATGAACGCGTCCGAACAGATCGCCGAGGTCGGCGAACGGAGCCAGGACGTCCACCAGACCATCGACCGCATCGAGCGCGGGGCGCGGGCACAGACCGAGAAGATAACCGCGGTGAGCGACGCCATGACCGAGCTTTCGAGCACCATCGAGGAGATGTCGGCGACCGCCGAGACGGTCGCAAAACGCTCCGAGCGCGCGGTCGAGGCGAACGAGGAGGGCCGCACGGCAGTGGCGGACACGGCCCGGGCGATGCGCGATATCCGGGAGAGCACCCAGCAGGTCGTCGGTGACGTGAAGTCACTCCACGACCGCATCGACCGCATCGACGAGATGTCGACCGCCATCACCGAGATCGCCTCCGAGACGAACATGCTCGCGCTGAACGCGAACATCGAGGCGTCGAAGGCCAATACCAACCCCGAATCCACCCAGGGATTCGGTGTCATCGCCCAGCAGGTCAAAGAGCTCTCGGCCGACGCGAAGCAGCGCTCGACCGAGATCAGTCACCTCGTCGACGGCATCAAGTCGGACACGGGCGCGGTCGTCTCCGACATGCAGCAGATGACCGCCGACGTCGGGACGGGCCTGCAGGCGGTCGACGAGACGCTCGACGCACTCGTTGCGGTCGACGACCACGTCGAGCAGGTGGACGCAGGCGTCCAGAACATCGCGGGCGCACTGACCCAGCAGGCGGCCCGGACGCAGACGGTCAGGACCGAGACGACCGACGTGGCCGCGATCAGCCGCGGGACGACCCGGGCGACGGAGGACGTCGCCGATGCGGCCGACGCACAGCTCGGTGCGGTGACGACGGTCCAGCGGACGAACGACCTGCTCGAACGACGCTCGAAGGACCTCTGTGGGCTGCTCGAGCAGTTCGACACCTGTGAGGGCCCCGGCGGAACGGCGGTCCCGGGTGACGACTGAGCCGCGTCGACCCCGCCGTGACCGGGCTCGCGTTCGGCCTCGGCCTCTCACTTGTCGGTCCGTTCCTTCGCCTTGGTCGTTCCGTTCCCTCGCCTAGTACTGCTTCTTGAGGTCGTGGCTGACCCCGCTGAGGACGGTCCCGACGAGCGTCAGGACCACCGCGCCCGCGACCGCGAGCCCGAAGCCGATGGGACCGGAGAACAGCCCGACGATGTCCAGCATCGACACCGCCTCGCTGGCGGCGACCGCCTGGAGCCCCTCGGGGTTGGTCGCGAAGACGAACAGGACCAACAGCACCACCGTCCCGACCGTGGTCTGTATCACGGTGCGAATCGGGTGCTGGACGAGCGCGAGCGTGTGCTTCCGGTACGAGCGCTTGCGGACGTCGACCGCCCGGGTCGCCTGTCCGCGCACGAGTCGGATGACCCATCGGAGAACCATACACTCCAGACGACGCCGACCGTCTTCACTATCAACTCATTAGGCCCCCGAGAGTATGCAAGATAATGCACTATTCTCCCTTCGGAGACAGAGAGATGAGCACGAACCCGAGGGTTGAAGGGGTCGGTCCGCCAAGCCCGACGTAATGACTCACGTCATCGACGGCAACGCAGTTGCCGAGGATGTTCGCGCCGACGTCGCCGACGCCATCGACACACTGGAAGCCGAGGGTGTGACCCCCGGTCTCGCCACGGTCCTGATGAGCGACGACGGCGGCTCCCAGACCTACGTCTCGATGAAACAGCGGGCCTGCGAGGAGGTCGGCATCGACGGCACGACCGTCGAGATCGACCCCGAGGCACCCGCCCAGGAGCTGTACGACACCATCGACGAGCTGAACGCGGACCCCTCGATTCACGGGATTCTCGTCCAGATGCCCGTCCCGGACCACGTCGACCAGCGCGAGGTCCTCCGACGGGTCGACCCGATGAAGGACGTCGACGGCTTCCACCCGGAGAACGTCGGCCGCCTCGTCGCCGGCGAACCCCGGTTCAAGCCCTGCACCCCACACGGCATCCAGAAGCTGCTCGCCTCCGCCGACGTGGACGTCGAGGGCAAGGACGTCGTCGTCATGGGCCGCTCCGACATCGTCGGCAAGCCGATGGCCAACCTGCTCATCCAGAAGGCCGAGGGCGGGAACGCCACCGTGACGGTGTGTCACTCCCGGACCCAGGACCTCGAAGCGAAGACCCGGAACGCGGACATCGTCATCGCCGCGGTCGGCGTCCCGGAGATGCTCACCGGCGACATGCTCTCGGAGGGCGTGGTCGTCATCGACGTGGGCACGAACCGCGTCGACGCGGACAACGAGAAGGGCTACACCCTCACCGGCGACGTGGAGTTCGAGAGCGCGAAAGAGAAGGCGTCGGTCATCTCGCCCTCGCCGGGCGGCGTCGGCCCGATGACCATCGCGATGTTGCTGTACAACACGGTCCGGGCCGCGAGCCTGGAGTCGGGCGTCGACGTCGACCTGTAGGGCACGTTCTGCCGAATCGTATCACACAACGTTCATCTCCTCAGCGAGCGTCGAGTGTGCATGAATCCACTCGTCACCACCATCGACATCGACGCCCCGGTCGAGGTGGTCTGGGCCGTCCTCACCGATTTCGACAGCTACCCCGAGTGGAACCGCCACTCCATCGTCTCGGGCACCCTCGCCGAGGGCGAGACACTGCGCGTCGCGCCGGGCCCGGAGGCGGGCCGCATGCCGACGTTCACCCCGACCGTCGTGACGGTCGACGAGGGGCGGGAGTTCGCGTGGCTGGGCCACTTGTTCGTCCGCGGGCTGTTCGACGGCGAACACCGCTTCCGGGTCGAAGACCTCGGCGACGGCCGGACTCGGCTCACGCAGTCGGAGTCGTTCTCGGGGGTCCTCGCCGGGCTGGTGCTCCGCTTCTTCGGCGAGCAGACCCGCGAGAACTTCGAGGGCGTGAACGCCGCCGTGAAAGCCCGTGCCGAATCGATGGCCGAATCAACGACCGAATCCGTCACCGCGTGATGACGGAAGCGACGACCCCGACCGACCGACTCGACGGCCCGGCCCAGCTCGTGCTCGGTGTCCGGTTCCTCCTCGAGCTCGCCGGACTGCTCGCACTGGGCTACTGGGGGTTCAGGACCGGCGGGTCGACGCTTGCGAGCTTCGCCCTCGGCCTCGGTGCCCCGCTCCTCGCCGCCATCGTCTGGGGGACGTTCGTCTCCCCGAAGGCGCGAGTCCCGCTTCGCGGGGGAGCCAGGCTGGTCGTCGAGGTCGCCGTCTTCGGCGTGGCTGCAGTCGCCCTGTACGCCGCAGGACAGCCGCTACTCGCGGTCGTGTTCGCGGCCGTCGCAGTGGTGGACCGGGCGGCCGTCTGGCACCTCTCACTCGAAGAATTCTGACGGCTGGGTCAGTTCTCGTCCAGTCCCGACAGCCTGTTCTGTGCCTGCGCCAGCGCCGCCTCGTCGTCGTCCCTGACGTAGCGGGTGACCTCGCGCAGCACGGCGACGAGTCGCTCCGCTTCGCGCGCCGGGACGTCGCCCTCCAGCGCCCGGATGCGTTTGGCGTGCTCGTCGATGGCCGACAGGACCTCGGTCGCCGGGCGGTCGATGGTGACGTCGCTGGCGTCGGCCCACTCTCTGAGCTCGCGCCGGTACTCCCGGACCGCTTCCGCGTAGGCGAGCCCGCGCCCCGCACGGAGGGACTCTGGAACCTCGTCGGGGGCGGGTCGGTCGGCCTCGTCCCCGCGCAGGAGCGAGAGCAGGTAGAACTCCTCGTCGTCGTCACGGCCGAGCGACCGCCCCACCATATCGGCGACCTGCAGCAGTTCGCCCGCGACCAGGTAGGTGTCGTCGAGGTCGCGCAACTCGCCAGCGTGGACGAAGCCGTGCTTACGCTGGAACTCGCGACAGGTCGACTTCACCGTCGACAGCGCCTCGTCCTCGGGCACCTCGTCGAGCTGTGCGACGGCCTCGGTGAGGTCGAGTTCGACCCGGTTCGCCGTGTGGAGCTTCCGGTCGTCGTCGACGCCGACGCTGTGGAGGCTCTCACACTCGGGGCAGGCGACGTTCCCCGTGTCGTAGTACGACCACCGCGCCCCGCAGTTCTTGCACTCGCGCTCGCCGCGTATCTCCATGCGCGGGGGTACGCCGGGGTCCGTGAAATGACCGACGGTCGGGACCGGCAGCACCATCGGTGACGGGGGTGTCGGGACGTGTCGCCAGGCCGGTTCGACACCCCGACCTGTACGACCACCACGCTTATTGAGGGCTCTCACGTAGGATGGGGCACCGATGTCTACACAGACGCCGGAGGATAGAGGAAGTCGCTTCGACGCGGCTGATCGAGAAATTCTCCACCGACGAGCCTAACCTTACGGTTACAGCCGACAGCAACGGCCTGTTACTCGCTGTCGGCGACGAGACGTACGAACTGACCCGCGAAGACGCCCTGGAGCTACGCGACCAGCTGGCCGACGCGGTGACACAGACACACGAGTTCGTCCACACGACCTGCACCCATCGCGAGGACGGCAGTTACGTGGTCGAACGCCGCGGCGCGAACTCCGCCGGCCACCGCAAGGTGTTCGACTCGTTCGAGGCCTGTGCGCGCCTGTTCGGTCGCCTGCCCGCCGAGTTCACCGCCGGGGACGTGGGCCACACCGGCCTCACGGGTGGTCGCCGGCACATGCTGGTCTGGCACTACGCCGAGCATCCCAGATTCGACTGCGAACTCGTCTCGCGCCAGCCACTGACCGTGGCGAAGCGCGAGGTCGAGGCACCGGCGTCCGAGTCTACGGACTCGGAGTCGGCCGATTCGGAGTCGACGCGCACCACGACCGGTGGCGTGCTGGAGGTGTCGCCCGCGGACTGACCGACCCCGCGACCACCGCTCCCGGCCAGCCAGCCGTCCGACCGGCCTGCCGGGTGCCGTAGGCTTTTCACGCGCCCTGCCGAGGTGACAGACATGTCTCTACACGGTTCGCGCGTCGGACACGGGGGTGTCCGCGCATGACGTTCTCTATCGTCGCGCGGGACCCCGACTCCGACGCGGTCGGCATCGCCGTCCAGTCGAAGTTCATCAGCGTCGGCTCCGTGGTCCCCTTCGCCAGCGCCGACGCCGGGGCAATCGCGACCCAGAGCTTCGCGAACGTCGCCTACGGCCCCGACGGGCTGGACCTGCTCCGCGAGGGCAGGACAGCCGAGGAAGTCATCGACGAACTCACCGCCGCCGACCCGGAGGCCCCCCGCCGCCAGATCGGCGTGGTCGGCCAGGACGGCTCCGTCGACGCCTTCACCGGCGAGGAGTGCTTCGACGTCTGCGGTGACATCCAGGGCGAGCACTACACCGTCCAGGGGAACATCCTGGAGAACGAGGAGACCCTCACCGCGATGGCCGACACCTTCGAATCGGCCGACGGCGGCCTGCCCGAGAAGCTCATCGCGGCCTTGCATGCGGGGAACGACGCTGGCGGTGACTCCCGTGGCGAGCAGTCCGCGGCGCTCTACATCGCCAAGCCCGAGGGCGGCTACGACGGCGGCAACGACCGCTGGGTCGACGTGCGCGTCGACGACCACGAGCACCCCATCGACGAACTGGAGCGGGTGTTCCGGCTGTACGACATCACCTTGCTCGCACGCGAGGAGCCAGCGGAGACGCGCGACCTCGACGGTGACGTGGCTCGCGAGGTCTGTGCGACGCTGGCCGACCTCGGCTTCTACGAGGACGACCCTGCCGAGGAGTTCGGCGAGGACGAACGCGACGCACTGGAGTCGTTCCGCGGCCTGAACAACTTCGAGAACCACGACCTCTCCGTGCTGGAGGACGCCCTTGCGCGCGGCTGGGACGACGCTTTTGGCGACGGCGAACAGAAGCTGGTCGACGCCATCTGGCACGGGCTGCAGCGGCTGGAGCGGAAGTAATCCAGGCCGAAGCCCGCTCTTTTACGGGGTCACTCACGGGTCGACTCCGAGTCGCCCGGCAGTCCCCAGAACGACAGCATCGACCACGCACACCAGCAACCGCGACCAGATAGATTGAAACGGCAGCGACGTGACCACGCATCCAACGAGGCACTCATGAAGGTCCAACTGCTCGAAGCCACCGAGAACCCGGAAGAGCTCATCTGCAAGGCCGCGCGAAACGACTACTACAGCGACTTCGTCGGCGAGGACGACTTCGAGACGGTGATGGCGGGTATCGACGGCGACAGCATGCAGGAGAAACAGGAGACCCTCATCGGGCACCTCCTGAGCCACGGGCACTACGGCCCGTTCGAGCACCCCCAGATAACCGTCGCGGTGAAGGGCATCAGCCGCTCCTGTATGGCCCAGATCACCCGCCACCGGCACGTCAGCTTCGACGTACAGTCGATGCGCTACGTCTCGTTCGACGATATCGACCCCGACGACGTCCGCGAGGGCGAACTGGTCGTGACCCCGCCGTCGGCATCGGACCCGGACTGGGTCGGCCGGAACCAGAAGACCGGCGCGGTCGACGAGGAGGTCGTCGCCGAGCGCGAGGAGGTGTTCCGGGAGTCGGTCACCCGGAGCGTCGAGGAGTACCAGCGCCTGCTCGACCTCGGGATGCCGCCGGAGGACGCCCGGTTCGTCCTCCCCATCGGCACCAAGGTGAACATGGTGATGTCGATGAACGTCCGGATGCTGATGCACGTCGCGGACATGCGTGCGGCCGCTGACGCGCAGTGGGAGATCCGCGACCTCACCGAGCAGGTCCTCGACCTCGCGGCCGAGTGGTGCCCCATCACGTTCGATTACTACGAGGAGAACATGCGCAACCGGAAGAATCGCCTCGCGCCCTGACCCTGCAAGGTCCGACTGCGGGCGTTCAAGCGCGACCTTCGGTGACCACCACTGCTGATTCGAGAGACGGTGTCGTGGTGAACGATGCAGAACCGTTCCACCTAATGGCACGTTAGCGGTGTGGTAACCGCCCTTTGCCCAGCGTCACGAACTGGCACTCCATGGCAATGAGCGCTTACTAATGAGACAGTAGTGTGAATACTCAGTTGAGATGGGGGAAATCTGGGGAGGTTTTGTAGAGGCGGTGTCCGGCCTGCACCCACGGGTCCGTCGCCGCAGACAGGAGTACAGGGCGATCGCAAACGCAATCGAACGACAGGACGTACCACCCAAATCGTTCCGTTGTGACGGCTGTGGACAGGTCCAGTCACGCTACGCGGCGTCGACGCTCGTTACGGACGGCGGCGGCACCGATAGCACTGCAGGTGTCTGGTGTGTGACTTGCGTCGAAAAATCCGCACAGAATCGGAGCCAGACGCGAACGCTTGCTGGCCTCGAACGCTGATCAGTCGTCGGAGTCGTTCTCTTCTTCGTCGTCGCTCCCACGGACGAGCTGGCCCTGTGGCTGGGACCCGGCTTGCGGGTCGCTTGCGTGCGGGCCCTCGATGAGCGAGCCGAAGTCGTCGACCTCGTCGTACTGGTCTTGGTACATCAGCGCGATCTTCCCCTTCTTGGTTATCTCGTAGAGTCCGGACCGCTCGGCGGGCCCGATCTTCTCGACGAGCTTGTAGTCGGCGAGGACGGGGAGCCGACTGTTGATGTTCTTGCGACTCTTGCCCGTATGATGGGCGAGGTTGGTCGCGACGTTTCTGCCCTGCGCTTGCAGCGCTTCGAGTATCAGGAAATCGGTTGGTTGGCGTAGTCTCACTGTAACACACTCCCGGCTGAGCCGTTGTATACTACTTGGTCGCCCCTGTTATTTCTATCTAATGGCAATCTCACGATTCGATGGCCAATAGTAATCATCACCGGTGATTTTATAGGGGCCGAAACGCAAGCGTATGGTAGGGTGTGACGGCAGCACCACCAGAGGTTGCCGACACCCTGACTGGACGACCCCCACCCATCCCCCCACCCATCACTGCCCCGTCAGAGGCACACACCCACCCGAACCACCACCCACCCGAACCACCACCCACCCGAACCACCCAATCAGACAACCCGAACCACCACGCCAACCCGCACTCACCCATGCGACGGTTGGCCCGACCGTGTGAGTCGTCATCCTTCACTGGTCGGTTTTTTCCTGCCACACCGCGAACCGGATAGTCGTGACACAACCTCTCCGCGCCAGCGAGTCCGCCGCCGGTCGCACCGTCGCCGACCAGTTCGTGAATCCACCGACCTCCCATAGCGGCCCACCGGAGGAACCCGAATGACGACTCACGTCTTCCGCGGCGGTGTCGTCGTCGACGCCGACGGTGCGCGCGAGGCCACCGTCGTGGTCGAAGACGACCGCATCGTCAGTGTCGACCCGGTCGACAGCGACGACGGCGGGGCGGACCGCGCCAGGGCAGCCGACACCGATTCCGTCACGCACCTCGACGGCGCGTACCTCGCGCCCGGCCTCGTCGACGCGCACGTTCACCTCATGATGGACGCCAGGCCGAACCCCTCGGCCAACATGGACGCCTCGACCGCGAGCCTCGCCTACCAGGCGACACGGAACCTCCGCGCAGCGGTCGAGACCGGCGTCACCACCGTCAGGGACCTCGGCGCACCCGACGACATCGCCATCGACGCCCGGACCGCAGTCGACCGGGGCGTCCTCGCGGGCCCGCGGGTCCACGCATGCGGGCGGAACGTCGTGATGACCGGTGGGCACGGCCACTGGTTCGGCCGCGAGGCCGACGGCCCTCACGAGGTTCGCAAGGCCGTCCGCGAACAGCTCAAAGCTGGTGCTGACGTGGTCAAGTGCATGGCGACCGGCGGGGTCCTGACCGAGGGCGCACAGACAGGCTCACCCGAACTCACCCCGGACGAACTCACCGCGCTGGTCGACGCCGCGAGCGCGAAAGGTGTCCCGACCGCCGCCCACGCCCACGGGACACAGGGCATCGAGAACGCGGTCGCCGCCGGCATCACGAGCGTCGAACATGGGACCTACATGAACGAGCGCGCGGCCGAAGCCATGGCCGACGCTGGCACCTACTGGGTGCCCACGGCGAGCGCGGTCCACGGCATCGTCGACAACGCCGACCAGGGGACGATTCCAGACTGGGCCGTCGAGAAGGGCGAACACGCCCGCGACGCGTTCGGGGACGCCTTCGAGCACGCGCTCGCCGCGGGCGTCACCGTCGCGATGGGCACCGACGCGGGCACACCGTACAACCGGTTCGCGGACATCCCACACGAACTCGAACTCCTCGTCGAGTACGGCATGACGCCCGCAGAGGCCCTCGAAGCGGCCACGAGCAACGCTGCCGAGCTCCTGGGCATCGGTGACGAGACCGGCCGCGTTGCGCCGGGCCTCGCCGCGGACCTCGTCGTCCTCCCGGCCGACCCCCGCGAGGATGAGACCGTGTGGCAACAGTCAGAACGTGTCATGGCGCGCGGGCGATTCGTCAATCACATGGCCTAGCGTTCTTTACCCCTCCCCGAGAATGGGTGGACGAATGCGTCGGTCACTTGGTGTCGGAACACTCGTCGTCCTCCTCGTGGGCGCGGCCATACTCGCGGGTACGAGCCCGACCGCCGAGGTCGCGCAGGCACCCACCCCGACCGTGGATGCCCCACGTGGAGACCTCGCAGGCGCGCAGGAGTTCGACCGCACACAGTTCCAGATTCGACTGTACGAGAACGGATCGGCACGCTTCGCCATCCACTACGAGCGAAATCTCAACGAATCCGAGCGCTCGCAGTTCGAGGAGTTCGCCGAACGATTCGAGAACAACGAGACGGAGCTCTGGACCGACTTCCAACGTCGGGCCGACAGCCTCGTCGCCGCCGGCCGTAACCAGACCGGCCGCGAGATGACCGCGACCGGCTTCCAGCGCCGCGCGAACATCCAGACCGGCTTCAACGACATCGGCGTCGTCGAGATGTCGTTCGTCTGGACCGGCTTCGCCCGCGAGTCGAGCGACCGTCTCGTCGTCAGCGACGTCTTCGAAGGCGGCCTCTACATCGGCCCGAGCCAGTCCCTCGTCGTCGAGACCGGCTCGAACCTCTCGTTCGCCTCGGTCACACCCGAAGGGACGTTCTCCGGGAACTCACCGGCCACCAGCGACTCCGTGACGTGGCAGGGCGAGAAGCAGTTCTCCGACGAGCGTCCGCGAATCGAGCTCGTCCCCGCAGACTCCGCCGGTGGGACGACCTCCGGCGGCGGTGAAACGACGGCCCCCGGCGACGGACCCACCGATGCGGGGCCCTCCGACGGCGGCGGCTTCCCGACCATGCCCGTCCTGCTCGTGGTCGCCCTGGTCGGCGTCGGCGGCGTCGTCGTCTGGTGGCGCACCCGCGACGACGGTGCACCAGCCACGACCACCAGCACCGAGGGCCCGACGGGCCCCGACACCGCCGAGATGAGCGGCGGGGCCACCACGGACACCGCCGCCGAAGCCGACGAACCCGCACCCGAACCCGCCGTCAGCGACGAGGAACTCCTCACCGACGAGGACCGGGTCCGCAAACTCCTCGAAGAACACGGTGGCCGCATGCGCCAGTCCAACATCGTCGACGAGACCGACTGGTCGAAATCCAAGGTCAGCATGCTGCTCTCGGACATGGAGGACGAAGGCGACATCAGCAAACTCCGCGTCGGCCGCGAGAATATCGTCAGCCTCGCCGGCCACGAACCCGACGCCGCAGGCTCCCCGTTTGCCGACGAAGACGACGACGGTGCACAACGGTAAACCGCCCCACGGCTCCGTCGAAACGCAAGGGTTTTTAGTATCCCTGCAATACGAAGTAATGCGAAGAACGCACCGCTCCGTTGGTGTAGTCCGGCCAATCATCTTGCCCTCTCACGGCAAGGACCAGGGTTCGAATCCCTGACGGAGCACTTTTCCAATCTCGAATCAGCGAGCAACAGCGAGCCGTGTTCAAGTTCAAAAGTGCGCACGGAAGGGATTCGAACCAGGGAGCGAAGCGACCGCCTCTGATTCCCGACTCTCGAATCAGGTCCTGTCGCCATACCGGTCACACAGGTCCAGACGTGCCTGGTAGTGGTCCCGTTGCTGTTCGGCGATCCGGTGGACCGTTCTCGCGTAGTCCTCGATGGTACTGTCACCCCGGTCCGGGACCTTCGCTTGCACTCGGTCGGAGGATTCCTCGATCCGTTGCATGAGCGCTGGTGCATCTCGCTTGTCCATGGCGACCGACCACGCGACTTCCCAGAGCTCCCCCCACTCGTCGACGAGGGACTCGTACACGTCCCGGTTCTCGTGGCCGACGTCCACACCACCCGGCTGGGGCGTATTGAACGCGTGAATCCAGACGGGTTCGGCACGGTGTCGCTCGGAGAAGTCGTCCAGCGAGTCGCAGTCGAAGGCGTCGCGTCGCGTGATGTGGCCGCCGAAGCGGTAGCGTCGCCAGCACTTCACCCCGGCGATGTAGACGGGGTTCGCCCCGGCGTCCGGTGCAAGCTGGATGGCACCCGCCTCTGGCTCTGGTCGCTCCCCCGGCGGCCACCCCGTCCACGGGTCGTCACCGGCCTGGTCGACGGCAAGCTCGTCACAGTCCCGACAGACGGGGTTGGCGTAGCCGACGGGCAGGTCCCTCGCACGGTCCTCCGGGACCCCACATACCGCACAGCGGAGCGTCTGGGGTGGTTCCTCGTCGTCCGCTGGTGGCCCGTACCGTTCGGAGGTGGTGACGTTCTCGGGTGACTCTGCAGCCGGGACCAGCGCCGAAAGATCGAATCGTTCCAGTGTCATCGCTACGTGAACCGTCTCGACAGAGCACGGTCATCGGGAATAAACGCTTCTGCCACCCGGATCCGGACTCCAGTAACGGTCTCCCCCGCACTACTGGGCCAGACATTGGTTGCCCATGACCGGGCTTGCTCAGGTGAATGGAGTCGAGACAGTGTTGCCACTCTCCAGTCCCTCGCTATCGGGGCTCGTCGTCCGAGTCGGTGCCGCCGTAGAACTCGGCCAGCTCGTTGCGAACACGGTCGAACTGCTCGCTCTGGAAAGAAGGGTTGGGGCAGATTGTGAACCTCACTCGCACCGCTTCGCGGTGCTCGCTGGTTCAGATCTACCCGTCTCACATTTTCAAGAACAGAGACTCCTCGCTGCGCTCGTCGTTGTAGTGTTCTTGAAAAATGGGTTGGGGCAGATTTGAACTGCCGACTTCCTCCGTGTGAAGGAGGTGTCATAACCGGACTAGACCACCAACCCGGGTTCGCACTCTCGGCTACCCGGTTGTTAAACTTAAGAGTTGCTTTCCGTGACTATGCTTCCTGCTTGCGGTACCCGTCGAGCTTCTTGCGGGCTTCGCGGACGTTCTCCTTGACCTTGCCCTCGGCCTTCTTCTCGTAGCTCTTCAGGTCCTGCTGGAGTTTCTCGACACGGGACGGCTCCGGTTCCGACTCCTTGCCGCGGAGGTCGTCGAACCGCTGCTGGAGGGTTTCGAACTCCTCTTTTGCGCCCTCTTTGGTGTGCTCGCCGGCTCGCTTCAGGTAGTACTGGGCGTCTTTAAAATGCTTGTTCATACACATCAATACGCATGATAAGACGTTAACCCTTTCCCCTCAGTGTATCGGGTTCCTGTTCTTCCAACGACACGAACCGGCCCGGTGGTTTTAGGCCAACCAAAACCACAGGCTTTTTCTAATTGTTAGGCACACCTAAAACCACGGTCGGCGACACACCCCATAGCGAGCCAGACTCGGCGCGTCGAAGAAGGTGCGGCGTGCCCCGACTGCCGTGGGCATCACTCGGTAGTCGCCTGTCCTGTTTCTCGCCGACCGCCTCTTTCGACACACAGCATGGCACACCGGATGCCAAGGGTTTACCAGACGGCGGTACGACTGGACGGGTATGTTCGAGCGGTTCGCCATTCCGACGCCGTTTCAGGTTGGTCCGGTCAACGCCTATCTCGCGGGCCGGACCCTCGTCGACCCCGGGCCGGACAGTGAGGAATCGTGGTCCACGTTGCTGTCCGGGCTGGAGACCCGAGAGCTCGGCCCCGAGGACATCGAGCGCGTGATCATCACGCACCCACACCCCGACCACTTCGGGCTGGCACACCGGTTCCGCGAACTCGGTGCCGACGTGTACGCCAGCGAGCAGTGCGCCGACATCATCGGTGACTTCGAGGGGCGCTGGGAGTACGAGCGGGAGTTCTTCGTCGACTTCTTCGCGCGCAACGGGATGGCCGAATCGACGGCCGAGTCCGTGACCGACCTCCCCGAGGTGTTCCTGCGGTACGCGCCGGACGTGGAGACGGACACCGTCATCGGCGACGGCGACGACATGACCATCGACGACACGCTGGTCGAAGTCGCGAGTGTCGAGGGCCACGCTGCCGGCGAGTTGACCTTCTCCTACGAGGACGACGGCGAGTACGTCGGTGTGGTCGGCGACAACGTCCTGCCGGACATCACGCCGAACCCGTTCCTCCAGCCGCCGCCAGAACCCGGTGCCGAGCGCCCGCGGGTACTCCCCCGGTACAACGAGTCGCTCGCGCGCCAGCGCGACGCGGGCTACGACCTGCTCCTTCCCGGGCACCGCGACCGCATCACCGACCCGGCGGGTCGTATCACTCAGATTCTCGACGCACACGAGAAGCGTACCCAGGACGTGGCGGAACTGGTCGAAGAGCCGACGACAGCCGTCGACGTGATGCACGGCCTGTTCGACGACCTTCCGGTGACCGAGCAGTTCTCGGGCATGAGCGAAGCCGTCGGCCACCTGGACGTCCTCGAAGCACGCGGAGAAGTGACCCGTCGCGAGCGCGGTGGGATGCTGGTGTACGAGCAGGCCTGACTCGAACGGGTAACCGACCCCGTCAGCAGAAGTTCTGTGTCACGTACACCGAGGTGTTGCCGTCGGTCTCGTCGACGTCGACGACGACACCGACGCCCTCCCGGTACCAGTAATCAGAGAGCAGGTTCTCGCGGTGGCCGGTCGAGTTCATCCACCCGTCGACGGCCCGCTCGGCGATCTCGTCGTCGGTGTAGGACACACCGGCGAACGAGACGAAGAAGACGTTCTCACCGCCGTAGACGACGTTGTCAGTGCCGGCCCTGATGCGGCAGTCGTACCGGAACTGGTCGTACCGGTTGAGTACTGTCTCGCCCGACGGCGAGACGTGGCCGACGTAGTCCGCTGCGGCCATGTCGCTGCTGTGGTAGCGACTGACCTCCGCCAGTGACTGGTCGAACACGAGCGGTCTGAGTCCACGTTCGATGCGTAACTCGTTGACCTGGTCGTGGATGGCCGCCTCGATGGCGGCGTCGTCCAGCTCGGCGGGTACCTCGGGTGCCGGCGGCTGGTACTGCGCCTCGACGGGGACGAGCGATGGGTTCAGCGCCAGGACGAGGGCGCCAAGAGACAGGACGAGCAGAAGTCTGGCCAGTGCACTCACGAGAGAACGGAGGTGTTCGCGCCGAATAAGCGCGCGCTGGGGCCTCAGTAAGTCGGATTCTCCTCGGGAACGCCGTCACGTTTGTTGACGACGCGCGCCCAGACGAACAACCCGTCAGAGAGCCGGTTGAGGTACTGGACGGCCTCCTCGTTGATCGGGTCGTTCGCGGCCATCGCGACGGACCGGCGCTCTGCGCGGCGACAGACCGCCCGGGCGTGGTGGAGCTTCGAGCCCTTCTCCGAACCAGTCGGGAGGATGAACGAGGTGAGCGGGTCGAGCTCGTCGTCGTACTCGTCGATCCAGTCCTCGACCGTGTCGACGTGTGCCTCCTCGATGACGGGGTCGTCATCCTCGGGGTCTGGGTTGGCGAAGTCGGCCTGGACGATGTGGAGGTGGTTCTGGACACCCTCCAGCTTCTCGTCGATGTCGTCGTGGCCGGTCGGCCGGACCGTCCCGATGAGCGCGTTCAACTCGTCGACGGTCCCGTACGCCTCGATGCGCGGACTCGTCTTCGCGACCCGGGACATGTCCCGCAGGTCGGTCATGCCGTCGTCACCACGTCCGGTGTAGATCTTCATGTTCCGCCCTTCGTACGGCCGCCACTTAACTTGGTTCGCGGCGGAACCGGTTGCCCGTTACTCGAGAGCCCTCGTTTCCAGCCGGAGGTGATTTCGTATCGTGAGATACGATTTATCGAGGTGGGATGGCCGGGAACAGGTGGGCACCAGGAGACGGGGAACCTCGATCCAGCCAGCAGGCGACATATCGTCTGCCAACCGTCTGACGTAATTTAATATGCGAGGCAATCACAAACAATGGTATGTCGCTCCCCAACACCCGTGTCGCCCCGGACGAGGTACTGGAATCCTACGCAGAGGACACCCCCGAAGCGGTGATGGCTCTCGCAGACATCGACGAGGAGCCCGCCCCCGACGCGGTCGACTCGGCGGCGTTCGAGGGATTCGTCACGGAGACGGACCGGGACGCACCGTCGACCACGGCTCGCGACGAGTCCAGCGACGTCGAGGGGCTCGATCTCGACGAACTCTTCCAGTAACCGCCGCGGACCGAATCGATAAAGTTCCGGGGCCACGGAGCGCTGGGTATGAGCCTGGAAATCGAGCACTACTGTCCGGATTGCGAGGACGACGAGACCTTCTACCGCGCCGCGAGCACCGAGATGCACCTCGGCGAGAAAGTGAAGTGGCACTGCACCGAGTGTGACTACGGGTTCGTCAAGATCGACGGGAACGTCGACACCAGCGAAGCCTGAATCGGCTCTTCTCCCGTCTCACCCCCGGGGTCGGAGTGGCGACACCGGGGTTCAGAATCGAGTTATTCCTTCAACGCAGCCTGCAACCCGGTGTCGACGGTGTACCACCAGGACTTCTCGGGGACGAGTTCTTTCCCGTTCACGAAGAACGTCGGTGTCCCCCGGACGCCGCGGTCGATGCCGGACTGGCGGTCCGCGTCCACGGTCGACCGGTACGCGCCGTCTTTCGCGTCCGCGACGACCCGCTTTGCGTCCGCACCGACCCGACGGGCAACGCGTTCTATGGCCGACCAGCTCATGTCGGCCTGCTCCTCGTATGCACCTTCGGTGAACGCGAAGAACGCGTCCATCCCCTCGTTCGCCTGGACGCTCCGCCCGGCCATCGCCGCGTTCCAGGACCACTCGCTCAGGGGGATGGGGAAGTCACGGTGGACGTAGTAGACATCGCCCGTCGAGAGGTACTTGTCCTCGACCTTCGGGAGCGTCTGCAGGTGGAAGGTGCTGCAGTGCCCGCACATGTAGTCGGTGTAGGCCTCGATGGTGACCGGTGCGTTTGCGCTCCCCAGTGCGGGCGAGGCGAGCAGTGACGATTCGGCAGCCCCCGGTTTCTCGGCTGCCTGCTGGTCACCTTTCGGCCCGTTCGCGTCCCCACTCGCGTCGTTTGTCAGGTTACCCATACAGCCAGCCAGTGTCGTGACTGCACCGGCACCCAGTCCCCGGAGGAGCCATCGTCGTGAAGTCTGCTTCGTCATGTAGAGATGAACGTGTCGTTCAGCCATAAGGGGTTACAGCGGCATACTGAGCTATCACGGCGGCGAGAACCGAGTCATAAACCGTATGCAGCGATAGCAAATACGGGTATGGCGGTGAAGCGACGGCTACAGGACTGGTGCTCGGAATGCTCGCCGGAGAGGCCTGCGGCAGCTAACGAACACGATATCGAGACTGAATCCAGAAGAAGACGGAACTCGAACGACTGGTGGGACAGCTACTCGTCGGCCAGCGACCGCCAGGACAGACGCAGGTCCCGGGCCGCCGAGGTCTGGTCGATACGGCGGGCCGTGGTCCGTTCGGGGGCCGCCTCCAGCGTCTCGTCGTCCTCGGCCGCGACCGCGTTGAACGCGTGGGCGAGCTGGTCGAGCGTCTCCTTGTTCTCGATCTCGGTCGGCTCGGTCATCAGCGCCTCGCTGACGATCTCGGGCCACTTCGTCGTCGGCGGGTGAACGCCATAGTCGAGCATGCGCTTTGCCACGTCGGCCGCGTCCTGGTCGCCTGCGCTCGCGACGAACTCGTGGTGGAACGGCCCGTAGGGGACCTCGTAATCCACCTGGGTCGCGAGGTAGTTCGCGTTGAGGACGGCCTTCGCGCTCGCATCGCGGAGCCCGGGGTCACCCAGGCGAGCGATGTACGCGTACGTCTTGAGCAGGACGAGCCAGTTGCCGAGGTAGCCGTGGACCTTCCCGATGGAGTGCTCGGGGTCGACCAGCTCGTACTTGCCGTCATCGCGGTCGACCTGGGGCCGCGGGAGGAACGGCGCGAGGTGGTCGACCACACCGACCGGGCCCGCGCCCGGGCCACCGCCGCCGTGCGGGGTGGCGAACGTCTTGTGGACGTTGTAGTGCATGATGTCGAAGCCCATGTCGCCGGGGCGTGCCCGGCCGAGGAGGGCGTTCAGGTTCGCCCCGTCGTAGTAGAGGAGTCCCCCGGCATCGTGGACCATCTCGGCGATGGTCTCGATGTCGCGCTCGAACAGTCCGAGCGTGTTCGGATTGGTGAGCATGAGCAGGGCGGTCTCCTCGGAGAGTGCGGCTTCGAGCGCGTCGAGATCGACACGGCCGTCCTCGCCACCGGGGAGTTCGACCACGTCGTAGCCCGCGAGGGCGGCACTGGCGAAGTTCGTCCCGTGTGCGCTCTCGGGGACGATGATCTCCGAGCGGTCCTCGCCGTTGTGCTCGTGGTACGCCTTCGCGACGAGCACACCGGTGAACTCACCGGCCGCGCCCGCGGGCGGCTGGAGCGTGACCGCGTCCATGCCGCCGATACGACCGAGGTAGTCCTGCAGGTCGTACAGGATTCGGAGCGTGCCCTGGATGCTCTCCTCCGACCGGGCCGGGTGGACCGCGCCGGACTCGAGGGCGGCCACGTCCTCGGTGAACTTCGGATTGTACTTCATCGTACAGGAGCCGAGCGGGTACGGGCCGGAGTCGACGCCGTAGTTCATCTCCGAGAGCCGGGTGTAGTGCCGGGCGATCTCGGGCTCGGAGAGGTCCGGCAGGTCGAGCGAGTCCCGGGTGAGGTCGTCCGGCAGCGGGGAGTCGTCGAGGTCCGCTTCCTTCGTGTGCTTCTCCGAGAGCAGTGGCTCGTAGCGTTCCTCGTCGTGGGTCCAGCGGGCCTGGTCGAACTTCATCTCGCCACCTCCGCGAAGGTCTCGACGAACCCATCCAGTTGCGAGTCGGTCGCCCCCGTCACGCAGAGCTGTATCTCGTGTTCGCCGACGACGTGGACCGCGTAGCCCTCGTCTTCGAGGTCACCTGCGATGGCCTTCGCCGGCTGGTCGGTGTGGGCGACGAACTCCCGGAAGTGATAGCGGTCGTGGACCGGCGCTTTCACGCCGACGATCTCCGAGATGCGCCCTGCGAGTTCCTGGGCGTCCGTCACCGACTCCTTCGCGAGGTCCGCCAGCCCGTCGGGGCCCAGCGAGGCCGCGTGCATGGCGGCCCGGAGCGCGACCCACGCCTGGTTCGTGCAGATGTTCGAGGTCGCCCGCTCCCGGCGGATGTGCTGCTCGCGGGTCTGGAGCGTGAGCGTGTAGGTCCGCTTCCCGCCCAGGTCCTCGCTCGCGCCGACGAGACGGCCCGGCACCTGCCGGACGTAGTCCTCGCGGGTGGCGAACAGCCCGAGACCCATCCCGTAGCTGGTGGGCATCCCGAGCACGTCGGCCGCACCGACGACCACGTCGGCACCGACGCTCGCGGGCTCTTGCAGGAGCGCGAGCGCGACCGGGTCGGACCCGAGCGTGAACAGCGCGTCGTTGGCGTCGGCAAGGTCGCCGATCGTGTCGAGGTTCTCCTCGACACAGCCCCTGACGGTGGGGTTCTCGGCGTACACCATGACCGTCTCGTCGCCGACGAGTCCGTCGAGGGCGTCGACGTCCGCGTTCCCGTCGTCCATGGGGTACGTCTCGACCTCGAGGTCGGTCCCCCCGACGTAGTTCGCGAGTACCTCGTGCCGGCCCTCGGCGAGCTGCTCGGGGACCAGCACCTGCGTCCCGGAGGTCTGGCGGAGTCGGTCTGCGAGCGTCGCCGCCTCGCCGAGCGCGGTCGCGGCGTCGTACATCGAACAGTTCGCGACGCCCAGTCCCGTGAGTTCGACCAGCATCGACTGGTACTCGAACAGTGCCTGCAGGAACCCCTGCGTGATCTCGGGCTGGTACTGGGTGTACGAGGTGAGGAATTCGGAACGAAGGGAGAGATGGTCGACGACCGAGGGGACGTAGTGGCCGTAGTGGCCTCGTCCCAGGAGTTCGACCAGGTCGTCGTTGTGGTCGAGTGTGGCTGCTACTTCGGCCCGAACGGTCCGTTCGTCGCGTGCCTCGATACCGAACTCGCCGTCGAACAGGACGCTCTCCGGGATGTCGAAGAGCTCGTCCTCGCTGTCGACGCCGATCGCATCGAGCATCGCCTCGGTGTCCGCCGGGGTATGCGGCGCGAATGGGCTGCCCTGTGTTGTGTCGTGTCCACTCATGATGTGACTGGTGCTACGGTGTACGCGTACTCGCCCGCGGCCGCCCCGCGGCCGATGTTTCGATTCACAATAGCGCGGTTGGGACTACTGGCATATGATTGCCGTGGTTCGCACGCGGATGGTGTGCACGAACGTGGGTATAACCGAATCGAAAGGATAGGTGATACGCTCGTTCCTGCATACTGCGCGGCAGTATTTTCCGGCCAGCGTGTCGCGAGCGAGAACCGGTCCGGTGGCCGATGGCCGACCTCAGGCGACCTGCTCGGAGTACTCGTCGGCACTCAGCAGCTCGTCAAGCTCGGACTCGTCGGCGAGTGCGATCTCCAGCATCCAGCCGTCGCCGAAGGGGTCGTCGTTGACGAGTTCCGGCGCGTCGAACAGCTCCTCGTTCACGTCGGTGACCTCGCCGGAGACCGGCGCGTACAGGTCGGAGACGGCCTTGATGGATTCGATGACGCCGAACGCCTCGCCCTGTTCGACGTCGTCGCCCTCACCGGGGAGTTCGACGAACACCACGTCGCCCAGTTCGTCCTGTGCGAAGTCGGTGATGCCGATGCGGACGGTGTCGCCGTCGCGCAGTACCCATTCGTGCGATTCCTCGTACTTCCGGTCGTCAGGTGTCTCGAAGCTCATTTGTCTCGTTCGTAGAAGGGGAGTGGTTCGACGACTGCCTCCTTCGCCCGACCGCGGACTATGATGTGCAGTCGGGTGTCGGGGGCGGCGAAGTCGGTCGGTACGTAGCCCAGGCCGATGGGTTCGTCGAGCGTGGGGCTCATCGTCCCGCTGGTGACGGTGCCGATGACGAAGTCGTCCGTGTCGGCGATGTCGTAGCCGTGGCGGGGCACGCCCCGGTCGACCAGTCGGAAGCCGACGAGTTCCTCCTCGACGCCGTCTTCTTTGACCTCCTCGAGGGCGTCACGGCCGACGAACTCGGTGTCGAGTTTGACCGTGAACCCGATGCCGGCCTCGTAGGGGTTCCGCGGCTGGTCCTCCGGGTGGAAGTCCTGCCCGGAGAGGAGCAGGCCTGCCTCCAGCCGCAGGGTGTCACGCGACCCGAGCCCGCAGGGCTGGACGTCGTC
Organism: Haloarchaeobius pelagicus; assembly: GCF_051207375.1. Classification (NCBI taxonomy): domain Archaea; kingdom Methanobacteriati; phylum Methanobacteriota; class Halobacteria; order Halobacteriales; family Halorubellaceae; genus Haloarchaeobius; species Haloarchaeobius pelagicus. The sequence continues at coordinate 2,215,367 of NZ_JBPJZD010000001.1, forward strand.
GAACGCCTCCCACACGTCGACGGCGTCGGCCCACGGGACGACGAGTTCGAACCCGTCCTCACCGGTGTACCCGGTTCGCGCGACCAGACACTCCGCGCCCGCCACGTCCGTGTAGCGGGCAGCGAACCGCGAGAGGTCGGCGACCTCGTCCGCCGCCGCCGCCGTGACGTGGTCGACCGCGTCGGGGCCCTGGACCGCGAACATCGCGAAGTCCTCGGTCCGGTCGGTGACCGTCGCGTCGAGGTCCCACTCGTCGCGGTGGCTGCTCCACCGTTCGAGCATCTCCTGTTCGTGGCCCGCGTTCGGGACGAACAGGTACGTCGGGTCCGCGTCGCCCTCGTCGGGGTAGCGGTAGACGACCGTGTCGTCGATGATGACCCCGTCCTCGCGACAGATGCAGGAGTACTGCGAGTCGCCGGGGCCCAGTCGCTCGATATCGTTGGTCGTCAGTCGCTGCATCAACCGGGTGCCGTCCGGCCCGGACACTTCGATCTCGCCCATGTGCGACACGTCGAAGATGCCCGCACTGGCGCGAACTGCCTCGTGCTCGGCGCGGATTCCCTCGAACTCGACCGGCATATCCCAGCCGCCGAACTCTGTGAACTTCGCGCCGACCGCGTCGTGTTGCTCGCGCAACGGCGGTGTCCTCAGGGCCATATCTGGACCCTCTCTCGCCGGCAAGTAATGTTTTCGTATCCCGTTGAGTGGTCGCCGGTTCTTCGCGTTCTGTTGGGGTGTTTCGACGTGGCCGGTCCGCGTTCGGGTCGCCGTTTCACTGTGCTCGAACGTGCTCGAAACCCGGCGCGGCTGACACAGGCTGGACGAGCAAGCAACTCGCTCGCGCTGGTGGCGATGACCGCCACCGCACAGCCCCGCACCCACACCCTCCCCAGCCGACTCCCTCCGTTTCGTTCCGTTTCACTCCACTCCACTTCGGTCGTCCCTCGCGCGACGTCGATGCGGCCGTCTCGTAGTGCTCGACGGCCGCGCCAGCACGCGCCACGGTGGCCACTCCAGGCACCCGAACCCCACGACACAGAATCAGAACCCACTACACTACCCCACCCGAAAGCACGCAGCAAGACCACCCATGACACGATTCGACGCGTCGACGGCGGCAACACGAATCGAACTGGTCGCGGACGCCATCGCGGCACATCGTGAGCGCGGGAGCCCCTACACGACGATAACCGTCGAACCGACCGACACCGACCGCGAGCTGGGCCACGGGGCACCGTGGGTGCAGTACTTCGACGGGACGGTGGCCCTGGACTGCACGGAATACGAGCTCGAACAGCTGAAATCGCTCTGTTCGGAGTTCTCCTCGTTCAGTATCGAGGAACTCGTCGAACCGGAGGAGGCCGAAGGGACCCACGCCAGACTCACGGCACGGACCGACGACGAACGGGTCGCCCAGTTCGTCGACCGGGTGTTCCAGGACGTGTTCGACCGTCCAGCGTCGTACCGGCTCTGGGTTACTGACATCTGATTCCGAGACAGAACACTATTTGGTCGGTGGGCTTGTACGGCCGACCATGAGACAACCGCACAGCGATTCGAATAGAGACGACACGGTCGTCGAACCACAACGCCGATGCAACTACTCCGTCCCTGGCGGGGGTGGTGGGTGATGGAGTCCGAACTGCTCTCTCACCCGGTTGTCCCGGTCGCAGGCGAGAAAGACTCGCAAGCGACACTCGAAGCACTTCTCCCGTACCTTCCCGACGAGTCCCGACTCACCATCGTCCACGTCGTCGAGAAGGCGGGCGGGGCACCGGATAAGGCATCGGTCGAACAGCGCGAGGAGTACGCCGAGGAGGCGTTCGAGGTCGCTCGCGAGAAGTGCGCCGAGGCCGGCGTCGACTGCGAGACGAAACTGGCCTACGGCCGGAACGTCTCGAAGGCCATCTTCGACACCGCGAAGGAGGTCGACGCGACCGCGGTCGCGTTCGTCCCACGCGAGGGCAGCCGCTTGCTGCGGTTCATCACGGGCGATACGACGCTCGACCTCGTGACGGAGGCCGAACTGCCGGTCATCGCACTCCCCGGGGGTGACGAATGACCGACGAGGAGCTCGCCAAAGACCTTGGCCCACTCGCCGCCCTGACCATCGGGGTCGGGACGATGATCGGTGCGGGTATCTTCGTCCTGCCGGGGGACGCCATCCTCGAGGCAGGCTCGCTCGCAGTCGTCTCCTTCGTCCTCGGTGGGGCAATCGCGCTCCTGACCGCGCTCTCGGCGTCCGAACTCGGGACCGCCATGCCCAAATCCGGCGGTGCGTACTACTACGTCAACCGGGCGCTCGGCCCGCTGTTCGGGTCGGTCGCCGGCTGGGCCAACTGGATGGGGCTGGCGTTCGCCTCCGCGTTCTACATGGTCGGCTTCGGCCAGTACATCAGCAACATCTTCGGCCTGGCCGACGGGTACACCCTCGCGGGCATCACCCTGCCGTCGGTGAAACTCGTCGCGCTCGCAGGCGCGGCCCTGTTCGTGATGGTGAACTACATCGGCGCGAAGGAGACCGGCCGGCTCCAGAACGTCATCGTCATCATCCTCGTCATCATCCTGTCCGTGTTCACCCTCGTCGGTGCGCTGCGGGCCGACCCGACGAACATGCCCGAGAGCAACGGGTTCGGGCCGATGATGACCACGACGGGGCTCATCTTCGTCTCCTACCTCGGCTTCGTCCAGATCACGAGTGTCGCCGAGGAGATCAAAGACCCCGACCGGAACCTGCCCCGTGCAGTCATCGGGAGCGTCCTCATCGTGACGGTCATCTACGCGCTCGTCCTCGTCGTGATGAGCATGGCCGTCGAGAAGGGGTTCATCGCGGAGCTCGCGGGTGGGACGGACAAGATCGCCGTCGTCGAGGTCGCTCGCCTGCTGCTCGGCCCCGCGGGGGCCATCGCGATGCTCATCGGTGGGCTGCTGGCGACCGCCTCCAGCGCGAACGCGAGCATCCTCGCGTCGTCGCGCATCAACTTCGCGATGGGCCGTGACCGCATCGTCACGCCGGAGCTCAACGAGATCCACAACCGCTACGGCACGCCCTACCGGGCCATCGCCATCACGGGCGCACTCATCCTCGTGTTCATCGTCGTCGCGCCGATCAAGACGCTGGCGACGATGGGGAGCGTCCTGCACCTCATCATCTACGGGCTGCTCAACCTCGCGCTCATCGTGATGCGCGAGGCCGACGTCCCCGAGTACGAGCCGTCGTACACGGTGCCGCTGTACCCCATCACGCCCATCGTCGGGGCGTTCGTCTCGTTCGCCCTCATCGCGTTCATCGACCCGGACATCATCCTCCTGAGCATCGGGTTCGTCATCTTCGCGAGCGCATGGTACCTCGGCTACGCCCGGACCCGGACGACCGAGAGCGGCGAACTCTCGGAGTGGATCCTCTCTCGCTCCGACGAGATGCCCGACTCCGCGGTCAACGCGGCGAACACGGTCGCCCCCGACGGCGGCCAGTTCCGCGTCATGGTCCCCCTCGCGAATCCCGAACACGAGAAGGACCTCATCTCGCTCGCGTCGGCCATCGCCAAACAGCGCGGCGGCACCGTCGTCGCGACGCACATCGTCCAGGTGCCCGACCAGACCTCGCTGTCGTACGCGAAGGAACACGTCGACGAGATGGACCCGGGCAACAAGGCACTGCTCGAGTCCGCGCGGACGAACGCCGAGGCGTTCGACGTGCCGGTCGAGACCCACACCATCCTCTCGCACCGGTCGTTCGAGGAGGTGTTCGACGCGGCCCGCGACCACAAGGCGGACCTCGTCGTGATGGGCTGGGGCCCGCACTCTCACGGTCGCGCCGAGAGCCGCGTGGACGAACTCACGCAGGACGTCCCGTGTGACTTCCTCGTGCTGAAAGACCGTGGTTTCGACCCGCAGAAGGTGCTGGTACCCACTGCGGGTGGCCCGGACTCCGACCTCTCCGCGGAGGTCGCACTCGCCCTGCAGTCCCAGTACGACTCCGAGATCGAGCTACTGTACGTCCGTCGGACGGACGAAGAGACCCACGAGGAGGCCGAATCCTTCCTCAACGAGTGGGCGACGGACCACGACCTGACGAACGCGACCTACATCGTGGACGACGGCGGCGACGTCGAGGACGCCATCGAGCGCCACGCGCGCGATGCCTCGATGCTCATCGTCGGCGCGACCGAGCGCGGCCTGCTCTCGCGCCTGCTCCGCGGGTCGCTCGTCATGGACGTCATCAGCGACGTTGACTGCTCGGTCCTGCTCGCCGAGAAGGAGCGCAAGACCAGCATCCGAGAACGGCTGTTCGGTCGGCAGTAAGCGGCTCGACCACCGCGACCCACCTCTCGCTTCTGTGACGTTATAAGTCAGGACTCCGTTACGTCTCGGTTTCTACTACTCTCAATATCCCGCGACGAGTATGTGTCAGTATAGCAAGGAGGGGGAGGACTTGCAGGACACAACCAGCACCAGCAGGGGGAGAGGCATCACCGGTGTACGCAGCTGGAGGGGGGAATGAGCGCCGTCGTCCGATCAGTCAACGCCGTATTGACGTGGATGCTCGTGTTCGGGCTCATCGCGCTCGCCGGATTCGCGTACACACGTGAAACGACGCTACTGGCCGTTCTCGCGGCGTTCATCGCGGTGCTCGCTGCAGGGCCCGCCATCACCAGGGGCTCGATGACACAGGTCGCGCCGTGGCCGCTGGTCACCATCGCCTGTGTTCCACTCACCACGCGCATCTTCGGCTCCGAGGTGTTCATCGCGACCGGGAGTGACCTGAAGCTGTGGGCGCTCTCGCTCGCGGACGAACACGGTCTCTACGATCTCGTCCCCTCCGTGAGCGACGCCAAGCTCTGGGCGGTCTCGCTCGCGACGAAGTACGACCTCGACTACGTCGTCTGGACGGCGCGGGACGCCAAGCTCTGGGCGCTGGCGGTCGGGAACCGGTTCGGGTTCGACCTCGCGTACTACTTCTCGTGGGACTTCGTGCTGTACCTGCGAACGACCCTCGTGAACAGTGGCTTCGAGTCCGTGTTCATGTTCGTCGACGCCGCCTCACTGGCCGCCGTCGCCCTGCTCGGTGTCGCCCTGCTCCAGCAGTTCACGAGCCTCCGCATGACGACCAGCTTCGGGCGGTTGTTCGTCGCCGTCTCCACCATGGGGCTGACCGGCTTCTGGGGCATCGCTCGCTGGTTCGCGACCGACGCCTTCGGCGTGACACTGGTGACGACCAACGACAGACTCATGTACGAGTTCGCCATCGCCAGCGTCGCGGGCATCGTCGTCGCCGTCCTGTTCGCCCGATACTTCTGCCGGTCGCGCCCGGAAGAAGACAGTACAGCTGCCGTGTCGCCGACCCGCGGGACGGGTTCAGTCGCGACCGATGGTGGCGAACCGACGCCCCTTCCGGGCGAGGTCGCGGACCCGGCCGAGGTGGCGGCAATGACGCGCCCGCGACTGCCGGAACGGGCCGCCAGTGTGCTGGTCAGGCTGATGCAACTCAGCCTGCTCGGCATCGCGTACATCGGCTACCAGCAGGAGAGCTTCGGCATCCTCGTCAACGCACTTGGCGCGTTCACCATCACGTTCCTGCCGGCCATCCTCGGGCGCGACCGCCGGTTCACCCTGCACGTCTACCTGACGTTCTGGCTCACCGGCGCGGTCCTGTTCCACGCCGCCGGGACGCTCGGCCCCTACGGGGACATCGTCTGGTACGACGACCTCGCACACACCCTCTCGGCCTCGGTCGTCGCCGCCGTCGGCTACGCCACCGCCCGGTCGCTCGAAGCCCACAGCGAGACGCTCCGACTCACGCCCTGGTTCACCTTCCTGTACCTCCTGCTGTTCGTCATGGCCGCCGGCGTGGTCTGGGAACTACTGGAGTTCGGCGTCATGTTCGTCGCGGACCGGGCCGGCCAGCCCGCGCCGATCGTCCAGTCCGGCCTCGACGACACCGTCTCCGACCTCATCTACGACACCATCGGCGGTGTCGTGGTCGCGCTGTTCGGCTCGGTGTACCTCACCGACGCGCCGACCGAGCGCCCGGACGTGCTCGAACGTCGCTCTGCCTGACCCCGACTCGACAGCCGTATTTCGTTTTCTGCTGGCGGAGTGGCCATTCGACCCCGCGCCGTACTAGCACGCACGATGCAGTCACCAGTCGAGTCCACAGCGACCCCTCCCGTCGCGACCGAACCGCCAGCGACCACTGCCAGGGGTCGCCCCCGCCGGGTCGACAGGCGCTCCCTACTCGTCGCCCTCGGGAGTTCGGGCGTCCTCGCCACCGCAGGCTGTCTCTCGCGCCGCCCGCAACAGCAACCCGTCGGAGACCCCGCCCCGGCCGGGGAGACACCCTACCCACCCGACGCGAGCGTCTCGTTCGTCACGCCCACCGACGGCGACGTCATCGCCAACGGCGTCTCGGTCGTCATGGCCGCCGCGAACGTCGACCTCGAACCAGCCGGCCAGCCCCGGGCCGGTGCCGGCCACCTCCACCTCCTCGTCGACACCGACCCCATCTCCCCCGGCGAGATAATCCCCGCCGACGCCCGCCACTACCACCTCGGCGACGGCTCCACCGAAACCGTCCTCGCCCTCCCGCCCGGCCAGCACCGCCTCGTCTGCCAGCTCGGCGACGGCAACCACCGCGCGACCACCCTCACCGACACGGTGACCATCACCGTCGTCGAGGGGGCCAGCATCACCATCACCCAGCCGGCAGCCGGCGCAACCGTGAGCAACCCGATCGTCGTCCGCTGGACGACGGAGGCGGTCCGCCTCGAACCCGCTGGCCAGGTCCGACAGAACGCCGGCCACGCCCACCTGCTCATCGACACCGACCCCATTCCCGTGGGCAACCGCATCCCCGCCGGGCCGAAGCACCTCCACTACGGCGGGGGCGAACCCGAGGCGACACTCGACCTGTCCGCAGGCGAGCACCGACTGGTGTGCCAGCTCGGGAACGGCAACCACCTCGCCACGCCCCTCACCGACGAGGTGACAATCACCGTCGTGGACCGGTAACGAACCCCCCTAATCGGTCACTGCTACCGTGGGGGCCAGCGCTAACAGGCCCATAGCTATGGACCAGACCGTTGTATCACGTCACGGGGCAGCACGTTCGAAGTAGCATCGACGCCTCCGGTCGCACGGTCGGCACCCAACTCGACACCGACACCCGCGACCGAGCACTGTCCCCGGTATCCCACCACTGTCGAATCGCCGTTCCCTCTCCCCCCCATTCGCGTTTTCCTGTCGCCACGGTAGCGGAGCGAATACGGAGACCCGTCCGAAATATGTTGGTTGTGGTAGTTATCGAAGTAGTATCGGCGGAGAGGCAGTAGAGATTCGCAAGTCACACTGAAGCCCTGCACACACGAGATGCTCATTCTACTGATTGAGAAGGCGTACTCAATCAGTTCCGGGACTCGACAGGAGTTTCTACACTCACAAAGTGTGGCTGAGAAATAATGTAGTACAGACAGTCATGTAATTTTGAGATACATTTATCTCTGCAGGGCGAATCACGGCAGGTGTATGGGAAATGACAGCTGTTCGGATGGGGGAGTAGAGTTCAGCAGGCGATCCATGCTGAAGACCGCTGGCCTAGCGGTCGTCGGGACTGGAATCCCGATAACGGGCGTAGCCAGGGCCAGCGAGGGGATAACGACCGTCCTCGAACAGGACTTCGAGGACATCGGTACGGGAGGATACCCGGCCGACTGGTCGAAGCAAGGGAACCACGACCAACGGGTCACAGACCAGTTCGCAGGTGAAGGCCAGAAGTCGCTGATGATGAGCGGCTCTCCAGGAGGCTGCTGGGAGGCGCTCGCCGACGTTCCCGCCGACGTTCCCGCAGAAGGACAGACGGTCATCTCAGGGATGATTCGTCCGACGACCAGCGGTCGGGTCGGCTGCCACGACTCGAAGGGCCAACTCCAGTTCCGCACGAGAACCGGATGGTGGGGTGCAGGAAGTGGAATCCGTCTGTTCCGGTTCTACAAGAACGGAGAGGTCCAGACGCGCGGCGAGCGCGTGACGGAGTACACGGAGAACGAGTGGCACGACTTCGAAGTCGTCTACGAGCGAACGAAGCCAGACGGTGGTGGCAACGGGACGATTACGCAAACCGTGACCGTGGATGGCGACAGCCACACCGTCGAGTACGATGCTCCCGGTCACGCGGACGACTTTTCGTACGTCCGTCTGGGAAGTGGTGACTTCGACGTGTACTTCGACGACATCACCATCGAGACGGGACCCATCGACGAGTCGGGACCAGCAACGGCCACCGTCGACATCGCTGACGACGCAAAGCTCGTGCAAACGGTCACGAACACCCGGCTCAACTCCGACGAGGATAGCTCCGTTCCCGACCCGCAGGTAGTCGCCGGAGTCGACACCTCCGTCGCGTTCGGGCTCGTAACCGATGGTCTGGCGGACCTCCCCGACTCCGCCGAGGTGCCGATTTCGGTGTCGACGCCCGACGGGAGCGTCGGCGACGTCGCGCTCACCAGGGCCGAACTCGAGACGCTGGCCGATGCCGATAGACCTGCCACCGCGCTCGCGGACGTGTTCGAGGGACAGACACCGCCAGTGTTCACTCCAGGCCCGGACTTCGAGTCCGTCACCATCGAGGTGCAGGACGACTCCGGAGACGGGTGGGAGGTCACGGGTGGCGAGCCGGTCACGCTAGAAGCCGGTGCCGACTTCGAGGTCGTGGAGATGCCGGAATTGCGGATCGGCCTCGGGACGGTGAAAGCAGCGACGACGATGGAAGGCGGTGAGGAAGTTCCCCAGTACGGCGACACGGACACCGGGACGTTCACCTACGACGAGGACGGGTACGAATCCCTCACCGAGGCACTCCATGCCTTCGGCAGCGATCTCGAAGACTACCTTCTCGACGAGTACCCGACAGCCCAGGTCGACGTGAAGGTCCTCGAGAAACCCATTCAGGGCTCGGGGACACAGGGGTACTGGGGGATGATCGCAGACATGGACGACGTGTACGAGCAGGTGTACGGTGAGTACGACGTGGACGTCGCGCTCGCGGTCGTTCCCAACGGTGACGGGGAGAACGAGAGCTTCTACACTCACCACTACGAGGCAGCCAACGGTGTCGAGCCGATGATGGGCCTCCCTGAACTCCTCCAACCACAAGAGGCCGCTAGCGTTCGCTGGCGACCCGAGGGTGATGCCGCCGTCGAGACAGCAGCACAGGAAATCGCCCATCACTTCCTACCAACCAACGCGTACAGTGGGGACTACACGTTCGACGGCAATCACGTCCACCCCTCCTACAGTAACGCCGAGTACGGGGTGGTCTCCACAGCGTTCGATATCTCCGCGGACACCTACGAGGCCACCGACGGACTCTTCTCGTTCATGTCATACGCTGCAGAGACGGATCTCGAGGACACCGAAGAGACGGAGGGGAGGCTCGTGGCAGACGCACTCTCGCATCAGAAGCTAATCGACACCGGGTTCGACCCGCACCCGATGGAGATCGACAGGAGTCCCTTCAGTCAGACTGGGACGGTCATCTCGGGACTCTTCGACACCACCAGCGGCGAGGTGTTCAATGTCTCTCTCCGGGAAGGAGGACCGCTCCCGTCCGCCAAGGGCAGCGACATCGTCGTTCGAGTCAAAGACGGTTCCGGAGAGGTACTCGACGAGCGACACACGGCGAGAGTTGCGTTCACCCACGACGGAACTGGCTCGGAAACGAGTGATGTCGCCCAGTTCGTCGTCCCCTTCGGCGACACCGCTGCAACAGTCGAAATCGTGACTGGAGATACCCGAACCACGTTCGACCCAGTCTCGAAAGTCCTGTCTGAGATGATTGCCTCACTCCCCGACGCTGCCTTCGAGAACAACCCCGACAGCCGGCGCGAGACGCTTCAGCTGAAGCTCGACGCGGTGCATGGCCAAGTGGACGAGGGAGCCTACCGTGGGGCCGCCAACAAGCTCGAGAACGACGTCCTCGACAAACTGCACAAGTGGCTCGTAGACGTCGAGCCCACGGCTGCGAACGTCCCGTCGACCCAGACCGTCATCGACCAGTGTGACCAGCTAGTCGACCACATCCAGCGCCTCGCAGAACGGGCTGGAAACGAGGGACCTGCCGACGACCACGGGAACGGCAAGGGGAAAGATAACACACCGCCCGGAACCGAGCATGGAAACGGCGACCGGGGTGACAATGGTGGTACCGGGCGTCCAGCTGACGAGCGCGGGAACGGAACCGAATCACCCGGCCCCGGCAACCGAAACGAGCACTGAAATCGGTCGGGGGCAGCGAGCACCCAACTCCAATCCCCTACGTCGGCGCAGGAATCACTCAGTCCGCGATGGTTCTTCCACGGTCCCACGGACGCTGGCTCACGTGATAGCCACAGACGGAGTTCTCTGAGCGAGAGAAACCCCTCGACCGTCGACTGCGTGGCCACTATGGGGCGAAACGTCGTCGAAGAAATGGTGAAACGAGAGTGGTTCGAGATGCCGGCTCAGTTGCCGAACATCTGGCGCATCATCGGGTGCATCTCCATGAGCTGCTCCTCGGCGATCTCCTCGTACAGCTTGTACGTGATGGAGACCGTCAGCAGCAGCCCGGTACCGGTGACGCCACCGACGGTGCCGAGCATGTTCGCCAGCACCGCCAGCAGGCCGACCAGCGCACCACCGATGACGGTGACTTGCGGGATGTACCGCTCCATCACCTTCTCGATGACGCCGACGTTCTGGCGGAAGCCGGGAATCTGCATCCCGGAGTTCTGGATCTGCTTCGCGGTCGCCTTCGGACCCATGTCGGTCGTCTCGACCCAGAAGATCGCGAACACCGCACCGCCCGCGATCATGAACGTCAGGTCGACGCCGACACGGATGAGCACCTGCCAGACCTCCATGCTGGCTGCCTGTCCGGTGCTCCACCACATCCAGTCACCGGGCGACTGGATGGGCGCGAGGTAGTAGAACAGGCCGCCGATGGCCTGTCCACCACTGTACTGGGCGACCCAGTTCGGGAGGCCGACCGCGCTGTTCAGCCCGCGCCCGAGGAACTGGATGTTCGCCTGCAGGGCGCGAACCAGGATCATCGGCAGGACGCTCGCGTAGATGAGCTTCACGGGGAAGCGACCGCGTGCGCCCTTGACCCTGGCGTGACTGAGCGGGATCTCGACCCGCACGGACTCGGCGTACACGACGATGGTGAAGATGATGATCGTCGTCGCGAGGGCGATTATCTGCCCCTCGGAGCCGAGGAACTGCGCGAAGCCGGACGTGGTCAGCACGTTGAAGTCGACGTTGCCGACGACGATGGCGAACCACCGGCCGAACATGTCGAAGAAGCCGGTGACGAGGCTCTGGCTCACGCCTGCCACGATGAACAGGCCGATACCGGAGCCGACGCCCCACTTGCTGACGATCTCGTCCATGAACAGGACGAGGACGCCGCCGACCAGAATCTGGGCGAAGATGAGCAACTGGATGGCCAGTCCGGCGTTCGCGGTACCGACGATGCCGGCCATCGTGGATGCCGCCGCCTGCTCGACCGGCAGGATGGCGTTCGAGAGGAACACCATCGGGAGGCCGGTCAGGCAGATCATCACCAGCACCAGCAGCTTCTGGAGGCCCTGGTAGAGCACCTGGTCACGCGGATCGTTGGTGTCGAGTCCGAGCAGATTCGCCCCACCGAGCAGTTGTAAGACAATGCTCGCCGTGACGATCGGACCGATACCGAGGTGCAGTATCGAGCGATTCGCGCCCGCCAGTATCGAGCGGAACTGACCGAACGCGTCGCCGCTTGCTCCCGCACCGACCGGAACCGTCCCGAAGACGGTGACGGTGGTGAGGAAGAAGTACAGTACGAGCACGCCAGCGGTCCATCCCAGCTTGCGCTTGAACGGGACGTGACCTTCTGGCCGCTGTACTGCGGGCATCCGCGTCAGGACCGGTTCGGCAGCCTCCTTCCATCCCATGGCTTATTCCTCGTCTGCGGTCTCGTCTTGAGTTTCTTCCGGTTCTGGCTCCTCCGCGCGGTCGGTCAACACGGCCTCGCCGCCGGCCTCTTCGATGAGGCCGCGAGCGCTTGCCGTGAACGCGTCCGCGTGGACTTCGAGCTCGTTGCGCACCTGACCGCCACCGAGGACCTTCACGACGTCTGCCTCGTGGCCGTCCTCGACGACGTCGCGAGCGTCGACGACGTAGCCGTCGCCGCTCTCCTCTGCGACGCCATCCGCGACGTACAGGGCGATGTCCTCGTCCAGCTTCTGGACGTTGATCTCTGCGACCTCGTCCTGGACGTCCTGCGGGCGCTTGAACCCGTGCTTGCCGAGCGGTTCGTAGTTGTGGAACTCGTGTTTGTCACGGCCAGCTCGACCGCGGCCACCACGGTGACCGGCACCACGCCGGTTCTTGTGCGTCCCACCGCCGTGTGTGCGCGAGCCGCGCTGGCGTCGTTTCTTGCTCGTCATTGTTATCGCATTGCCTTGAGGAGCTTGTCGATCTCCTCGGTCGTGTGCTTACCGAGCTCGCCACCTTCCTTGGTCGGGTGCTTGATACCGTCGTGACCCTTCCGCGGGGGGTGCAGGCGCAGCACCGGGGAGAGACCCTGCTCGCGCAGCGTCGTCTCCTCGGCCAGCAGCGCCTCGGCGAGACTGGCGATGTCGTCGTAGTCGGTGTTCTCGGCGACCCACTCATCGTCCACGTCGGCGTCACCCTCTGCGGGCTCGGAACGCGTACGGAGGACGACCTCCAGCACATCCTGGCTGGGCTCGCCCATCGCGACGTAGTCGTTCACCTTCGTGAGCATGCCACGGTAGGTGTCGCGCTCGGGAACGAGCGTGGCGTGGTTGACGCGGTGAAGATTCAGCATCTTCAGCGTGTCGTGGATGTCGCCGGACATGTCGACCTCACCGCGAATCTGGACGACTGCCTGCATTATTCGGCCACCTCCTCAGGTGTCTGCTGCCGGGCACGGCGCGACTGCGACGCGTTCTCCAGGGCGTTGAACGTTGCCTTGGCGAAGTTGACGGTCGTGCGCGTGTTCCCGTAGCTCTTCGTCCACGCGTCCTCGATACCGGCGAGCTCCAGCACCTTCCGAACGGTGTCGGACGCCGCCAGACCCAGCCCGAGCGGGGCCGGGATAAGCTCGACCTCGACGGACCCGGCTTTACCCGAGGTCCGGTGGGTGAGCGAGTGCGGCTTCGTGGAACGGTCTTCCCACGAACCGGAGCCGCGAGGCACGTCGATGATGTTCAGTTTCGCGATACCGATCGCCTTCTGGATGGCAGCCCCGACCTGGTCGTCTCGGCCTTCGGCGTACCCGACGTACCCGTCGCGGTTGCCGATGGCGACGACGCAGCGGAACTTCACACGGCGGCCAGAGTCGGTCATGCGCTGGACCATGTTGATGTCCAGCACTTCGTCGTCCAGTCCGGGGAGGAGCTGGTCGACGACCTCGGGCTCCTTCAGCGGGAGACCCGAGTTGAGGGCGGCTTCCATCGTATCGATGTCGCCCTCCTGTACCTTCTTGCCGAGTCGTGTGACGGGCTCCCAGCCGTCGTTATAATTTCGGGCCATATTGTTAGAGCTCCATCAGCGTCTCACGCACGTCGTCGAAGTGCGCGGGGAGGTCTGTTGCGTCGAAGTCGCCGCTGTACAGCGGCTCGTCGAGTTGCTCTGCGTACTCAGCGATGTGCTCGCCGCGGTTACGCGGCCAGTCAGCCAGCACGGCATCGTTGTGCGGGATCTCGAGACCGGCGTCGATAGCGCCCTCCTGGACGGCGAACACCTTCGAACCGGGCGTCGCCGTGTTGAGGCCGATGTCGAGCACGGCTTCGTCGAGACCTGCGTCGATGGCGCGCTTGCCCGCGAGGAGCCCAGTCAGGTACGCCGTCGGAAGGTTCCCCGTGGGAGCCTCCCAGCCGTACTCGGCCAGGTCCTGCGAGTGCGCACTCGCGAGTGTGTTGTCACCGTCGGGGCCGGGGGAGACCAGCTGCGCCGTCATGTGCTTGTTGCTCTTGCGTGCAACGAGCCGGGGTTTCCCGGATTTCAGCAGGCGCAACCTCTGATGGTAGTCGGTCCGGACCTCGCGGCGACGCCGCATCGGAACCTTGTATCGTGGTCCTGTCGCCATTTATTCGTCACCGTAGTTGTTGTCGATGTAGTTCAGCAGGTACTGGACGCTGCGGAACTCCCCGCCACGGGCCTTGTTGTAGAGCTCACGGTACTGCGTACGCGTGATCTCGCCGTTGCCGCGGAGTTCGTTGAGCTTCTTTCGCTGTGCACGGATCCGCTTTTGCCACTCCTTCTTCGAGTTGGCGCGACCGCCTTTCTTGCCCTTGCGCTTGCCCGGGCCCTTCTGGTGGCCGTAGGCGCGCTTGGCTTTGCGCTCGCGGGAGCGACCCTTGGAGTTGCCTTTCTTCTCTTTCGCTCGAATCGAGCCTTCGTCGACGAGCTCGCGGATGTCCTCACGGGTGATCGCTTCGGAGATGTCACCCTGCGAGTCGGGGTCGAACCAGACGCGGCTCTTCCCGCAGTCGAGGACGTCCGCAGCCAGTCGCTTCTGGGCTGCCAGATCAGTCATCTTGTTCCACCTCGACTTCCACGTAGGTCGGGTTCAGCACCCGAATCTCCTGTTCCTCTGCCTGTTCCTCGATACGCTCGCGCTTGCGAGCGCCGACGGTCGAGGCGATGCGCACTGCCTGGGTGTCGCCGTCGACACCCTCGAGGTCGTCCGTGTTGTGCACACGGACCTCGTCGAAGCCCGAGGGGTGCTTGCCGCGAACCTCGGTGGGCGTGCGGTAGCCAGCCTCGACCTTCGGGCCCTTACCCTTGATGCCACGGCGCTGCTTGGACAGGCCGCCGCGGGGTTTGCGCCACGAGGTCGGAGTGCGCTTCTTCTTGTGGTAGTCCTGGCGGTTGAACTGCGGCTTCCCGTCCTTCCGACGCTTCTGGAGCAGCTGCTCCGTCCGCTCGTCGAGTTCGGGGGTCTTCTCGACCAGCCCGCGGGGCTGCAGTTCGGTCTCGACGTCCTCGGCCGCCTCGGCCTCGGCTTCGTCTTCTTCCTCGCCTTCGATCTCTGCTTCGGTCTCCTCGGTCACTTCGAGGTCGCCGACGTCGGCCTTGATACGCGCAGCGAGCGCGTTCCCGATGCCCTCGACCTCTGCGAGGTCGGACTGGGAGGCCTTCTTGATGTCTTCGACGGTCTCGAAGCCGGCGTCGCGAAGGGCGTCCGCCTTCGTCTCGCCGACACCGCTGATGTCTTCGAGTTCCTGGGGTTCGTCTGCCATAGGTTAGGCACCTCCCTTGCGAGGCTTCTGCGTGATGTACACGCCGTCCTGGAAGACACGGGTGTCCTTGCCGCTGACGCGTGTCAGCTGCTCGATGTCGGCGGCGGTCTGCCCGACGTCCTCCTTGCTGGGGCCGCTGAGGGTCAGTGCTTCGCCGTCGACCTGCACCTGTGTGTCTCCGTGGATGTTCGTTCGTCGCGGTGCGCGCTCACCGAGGAAGTTCTCGATAACGACCTCACTGCCCTCGACGTTCACCTGCATCGGGAAGTGAGAGTAGAAGACTTCCATCTCGTACTCCCATCCCTCGGTGACGCCGTGGAACATGTTCGTGATGTGGCTCTCGAAGGTACCGACGGTCGAACGCGTCTTCGCGTTCTCGACGTCGGACTCGATGACCACCTGGTCGTCCTCGACGCTCACGGTGATGTCGGGGTACCAGAGGCGTCGTGTGACCGACCCCTCGGGACCGTCGACGGTGAGGTCGAGATGGTCCACCTCGGCGCTTACTTCGTCCGGAATGTCCAGTTCTACTCGCATTGTTTAGTAGACGTATGCGATCACCTGGCCGCCAACGCCCTGCTCGCGTGCATCGTAGTGGCTCATGACGCCCTGACTGGTCGTCACGATGAGCGCACCGTAGTCACGCGCGGGGAGATATCGCTTCTCCCACTTCTCGTACTCGTCTGCCGCGACGGAGTAACGAGGCTTGACGGGGCCGCATTCGTTGATCGCGCCTTTCAATTCGACCTCGAACCGACCGGACTTACCGTCGTCGACGAACTCGAAGCCGTCGATGTACCCGTGGTCGTAGAAGACCTCGAGGACGCTGCCGATCTGGTTCGACGCGGGCTTTACCGTGTGTGTGAGATGCCCAACGCTCTCTGCGTTGTTCACACCGGAGAGCGCGTTGCTGAATGGGTCGTTCGCTGTCATAATTATCGGTACTTTTTGAAGCCCATCTCACGGGCGATCTCCCGGAAGCACTGCCGACACAGCCAGATGTCGTACTTGCCAACGAGGCCCTGCTTGCGGCCACAGCGCTGGCACTCCTCGAACTGGCCGGTTCGCTTTGCGGCCTGCTCACCGGACTCTTGCTCTTGACTTTCACTCATCCTTGTTCACCTCGACGTCGAATTCCGATTCGAGGAACGCGACTGCGTCCTCGGGGGTGAGACGGTGACCCGCCGGAATCTGACGCGACCGCTTGTCGCGCTTCTTCACGCGGTAGCCCGGCCGGACGAGGTTGACCGTCACGTCCAGCCCGAAGATACCGATGTTCGGGTCGTACTCCTGCGACGGGAACTCGGTGTGCTCTTCGACACCGAAGCTGAAGTTCCCGGTCTGGTCGAACTGCTTCGCGTCGATCTCGGCGAGCGGCAGTGCGGTCTCGAGGAACTCGCGGGCCTCCGGACCGCGGAGGGTGACCTTCGCGCCGATCGGGTCGCCCTGGCGGATGCCGAAGTCCGGGAGGGTCGCCTTCGCCTGCGTGCGAACGGACTCCTGCCCGGTGACCTCCTCGAGGATGCCTTCAGCGTTCTGGAGTGCGCGGCCACCTTCGCCGACGCCCATGTGGACGACGACCTTCTCGACGGTGGGCGTGCGCATCTCGTGGAACTCGGCCTCGCTCATTCGTCATCACCTGTGAAGTTCTCGTCGATGACGACGACGTAGTTCTCGATGGTCTCGAACGAGCCGTCGTCCTGGTCGACGACGACGGTGTTGTTACCGGAGCCCATCGTCACCTGGATCTCGGAGATCTCGCCGACCTGGCCCGCGTGACTGCCCTTGACGGCGGTCACGAGCGCGCCTTCCTCGTACGGGAAGTGGGCGACGATCTCGTTGGTCTCGTTGTCGATGACGAGGGAGTCCTTCGTGCTGTACTCGCTGGCGTCCGCGAGCTGCAGGTTCTGACCGTCGTGGAGCGAGACCTGGGTCTCGCCACCGGTGACCTGCTGCTTGTCGACGATCTTGCCGAGCTTGGAGTCTGCCGCGTCCTCGTCGATGGGCGAGAGGGCCAGACGGCCACCCTCGTCCGGGAAGACGCGGTAGTACTCGTCACGCTCGGTGAAGGCGACGATGTCGAACATGCCGATGGGGCGCTGTTCGTCGGAGACCGCCTTGCCGTTGACCAGGATGGTGCCCTGGTTGAGGGCGTAGCGGGCTTCCTTCTTCGAGTCGACGTAACCGAGCACGTCGCGGAGCAGGATGACCAGCGGGACACCCTCCTCGCCGTGCGGGCCGGCGTCGGCCTTCACGGTGAACGTGTTGGTCTTGCGCTCGACGGGCCAGGACTTCGGAACGGAGAGTCGCTTCTGGTGCTTCGTCATTCTGCATCACCTTCCAGACGCGCCACCCGACGCTCGTCTTCGAGGTCGAGCTCCGTGATACGGACGTTCGAGGGCTCCAGACGGCGGGGTACCTCCTCGCCGTCGGCCTTCTCGAGCGTCACGTCCTCGACCGAGATGGTCGAGGACTTGAGGTCGACGTCGAGGACTTCGCCTTCTTCGCCGGCGAAGTCGCCGCGCATGACCTCGACCGTGTCGCCCTCGTTGACGCGGGCGCGACGGCGGCCGTACTCCTCACGGAGGTCCTCGGACAGCGTCGAACGGACCTGCTTCTGCTTCTTGTGCAGGGGTGCGCGTGCTGCCTGATTGCGCTGTTTGCGTGGTTGTCGTGTCATACTATCATCGTAGCCGTGGATGCGATGCTTCCGAATCGCTCTGCTACTTCACGCGCGATGGGGCCCTTGATCTCCGAGCCCTGCGGTTCCTCGTTCTCGTTGATGAGGACGGCCGCGTTGTCTTCGAACTTCACGCGCGTTCCGTCGGGACGACGGATCGGCTTGCGCTGCCGGATGATGACGGCTTCCTTGACCTGGCGACGCTCTTCGGGCGTCCCCTTGGTCACGGAGACGGTCACCTTGTCACCGATACCCCCCTTGGGGTGTCGGTTCTTGGTTCCGTGGTAGCCAGCGATGGAGATGATCTTCACCTCACGAGCGCCGGTGTTGTCGGAACACGTCAGCAGCGAGCCCTTCTCGAGGCCCTGAGTGACGTCGGCTTTGAGGGCCTCCATCACTCGTCACCTCCTCGGGGCTGGTAGGTGTCGTCGTGAGCGAGCTGCTCGACGACGACGTGGGCTTTCGTCTTCGAAAGTGGTCGTGTCTCTGCGATGCGAACCGTATCGCCAACCGTGAGGTCCATGCACGTCGGTGCATGGGCCGGGACCCGCGAACGCCGCTTCATGTAGCGGTCGTACTTGGGAACCCGGACGTCGTACTCACGTTCGACGATGACGGTTTTGTCCATGTCTGTGGAGGCTACCGTTCCTTCGAGTGTCTGGCCGCGCACGGCGAGTTCGCCGTGAAACGGGCAGTCGTCGTCGGAACAGGTACCCTCCGGTTCGGGTACGTTCAGTCCTATCGCCATTTCGAATCACCTGTGGTTTCGGTGCGAAGGGCGGGTCGTGAGAGCAGCCTGACTCCATCCACCGTAACGTAGGCAACGTCGTCGCCGGTAGGGATGCCCGGTTTCGACGTCGTCCCCAACCCCTTCTCGGGGTCGGCGGTTTCATCTGTGAGTCGGAACTCAAATACGGTGCCCTGCTTCGGCACCTGGCGCACCCGAGACTCGCCATCGACACGGTCCTCCACGTGGAGGGTCTGCATCGTCTCGATGACGATGCGGCCCGCTATCCCGACAAGGTCGGGGTTCGCGGCGTCGACGACCTCCACGTAGAGGCCGTTGAGTTCGTGTCGTGGGAGCGTCTCGGGTGTTAGCGCCATGGTGGTTAGTCTTCGTCCTCGAAGTCGCCTTCTTCCTGCTGGATCGTCTTGATCCGTGCGATGGTCTTGCGGAGCTCGCCGATGCGGCCCGGGTTCTCCGGGGCACCACCGGCGGCCTGCACGGCCTTCGCGTTCAGGAGTTCGGTTTCCAGTTCTTCGAGTTCTTCTTCGCGCTCACGCGGGGTGAGCTCGCGGACTTCTTCGGGGTGGAGAATCGCCATGTGTTATTCCTCCTCCTCGTCGTCGTCCATCTCCTCGACCATCGCGGCCGCCTCTTCTTCGACGGCCTCGTCGAGTTCTTCCAGTTCGTCTTCGATGTCGTCGTCGCCTTCGGGGACTTCGACCTCTTCGAACTCCTCGTCGGCGTCCTCGTCGAGGACCTCTTCGACGACTTCCTCGTCCGCGTCGGCCGCCTCCTCGGCGGCTTCCTCGGTCTGGGCCTCGTCGACGATCTCGTCGAGCTCCTCTTCGGGGGGCTCTTCGAGCAGTTCCTCGACTGCCTCGTTGGCCTCGACGGCCTCGGGGGCAACCTCGTTGACGTCTTCGCCCTCGTAGATCTCGAAGTCGTCGGGGAGCTCGGCCTCCGGCGGGATGATCTTCACCGTGACGCCGATGGTACCGAGCTTCATGACTGCCACACCCTGGCCTTCGTCGACGATCTCCTCTGCGGGCTCGCCGTTGTGCTTGATGTAGCCGTCGTTGAACTTCTCGACGCGCGAGCGCGCGCCGGTGACCTTCCCGCTCAGGACGATCTCGGCACCGAGGGCACCGGAGTCCATGATGCGTTCGAGCGTCGTGTGGCCGGCCTTACGGAAGTACCAGCCGCGCTCGAGCGCGTTCGCGAGGCGGTCGGCGACGATGCGTGCGTTGAGGTCGGGTTCTTCGACCTCCTGCACGTCGATCTGGGGGTCATCGAGGTTGAACTTCTCCTCGAGCATCGTCGTGACCTTCCGGATGTTCTCACCGCCCTTGCCGATGACCATACCGGGCTTCTCGGCTTTGAGCACGATCTGTGTGCCCATGGGCGTCTTGGCGACCTCCATGCCGCCGTAGCCAGCTCGACCGAGCTCTTCTGCGAAGAACTCGTCGATCTGGGACCGCTGCATACCGTCTCGGATGAACTGGTGTTCGTCTGCCATTAGTTCTCGACCTCCTCGACGATGATTTCGACGTCGACCTGCGGCGTGTTCCACGCCGTGGCACGTCCCATCGCGCGGGGCTTGCGGCCCGGCGACTCACCGACCTTGTGGGCTGCGACGTGGATGATCTCCATCGATTCGCCGTCGAAGCCCTGGTGGTCGGCGTTGGCTGCGACGTTCTCCAGCAGGTCGAGGAACGCCTTGCTGGCCTTCTCGGGGTAGCGGCCGGCGTCCCAGCCGTCGATGTCGGCCCTGTGGCCGACGCCGCTGTTGTGCTGCTTGAACGGAACGGACCGCTCGCCCTTGATGACCGCGTCGAGGTACTCCTGTGCCTCGGCGACGGTCTTGCCCTTGATCTCTCGGGCGATGGCCTTGCTGTGCTTGTTGCTCATGTGACGCTCCCGGAGCATGGCCTTGGCCGTCTTCTCCGGATCCGCGTCGACGCTGTAGTTGATTCCCATGGTATCGATCACTTCAGGGGCACGAACTTCGAGGAGCGCGTCGCACCGATACCCGCCTGTCCGTGCGTGACGGACGAGCGTGTGAGCTGGAACTCGCCAAGGTAGTGGCCGATCATCTCGGGCTTGACCTTGACGCGCTCGAACTCCTGACCCGTGTAGACGGCGAAGGTCAGGTCCACGAACTCCGGCAGCACCGGCATGTCGCGCAGGTGCGTGCGGATCGGGTTGTTGGCGCTCTCCTGTTCGTCGTAGTCGCGGGCCTTCTCGAGAAGCTTCTGCTTCTCGACGGAGAGACCGCGCTTGATGCTTCGCCGCATGCGGGCGGGGAGCTGTTCTGCGACTTCCTCGAGCTCCATCTCCTGCAGCTCGTCGAGCGTGTAGCCGCGGTAGGTGAACTCCTCGTCCTCGTCGCGGCCGGTTCTGTAGTCGGGTTGACTCATTTGTTACCACCTCGGCCGGTTCGCCGAGACGCGATGTCACCGACCTTCCGGCCCGGCGGTGCGTCGCGCGAGACGGACTTCGGTCGGCCCGGGTGCTGGCGGCCACCGCCACCGAACGGGTGGTCGACGGCGTTCATCGCCACGCCACGAACGTTCGGCCACTTGGTGCCGCGAGCCTTCATCTTGTGATACTTGTTCCCTGCCTTCACGAACGGCTTCTCCGTTCGGCCACCACCCGCGACCACACCGACCGTGGCGCGGCACTGCGGGTCGAGGCGCTTCATCTCGCCGCTGGGCAGCTGGACGACCGCAGCCTTGCGGTCGTGGGTGATGAGGTCGGCGCTCGTCCCGGACGCCCGGGCGAACTTCCCACCGTCACCGGGCTGACGCTCGATGTTGCACACCGGAACCCCTTCGGGGATCTCGGCGAGCGGGAGCGTGTTACCCGGTGCGATCTCGGCGGAGACACCGACCTGGATCTCGTCGCCCACGGTGATGCCCTCGGGCGCGAGCACGAGGCGCTGGTCGCCGTCCTCGAACTCGACGGCCACGACCGGTGCGGACCGGGCGGGGTCGTGTTCGATGTCGACGACGGTCCCGTTGACGACGTCCGATTCCTCAGGCGTCTTGTGCGAGAGCTCAGCCTTGTAGCGGTGCGAGGGGGCACGGAACGTCGGCCCACCGCGACCACGTCGCTGGCCCTGGATTCTTCGTCCCATTCTTAGAACACCCCGATACGAGAGGCGACTTCTTGTGCGTCGTCCTCCTCGGAGAGGCGGACGATGGCCTTCTTCTGGCCCTTCATCGTTACCTGCGTGTTGACTCCGACGACGGAGACCTCGAACTGCTCCTCGACAGCCTCGCGGATGTCGGGCTTGGCAGCGTCGAGGTCGACGACGAACTGGAGCTTGTTCTCGAAGTCCATGTCGTTCATCGCCTTCTCCGTCACGAGCGGGTACTGGATGACGCTCATCGGTCGGCCACCTCCGCGATGGCGGACTCGGTGAACACGGTCAGTCGACCGCCGTTCGCGCCGGGTGCGAGGTCTTCGACGTTCACGTTGGCTGCCGTCGCCACGTCAGCGCCGGCGAGGTTGCGTGCGGCCTTCGACGGGCCGGCCTCGCTGGAGGTCACGAACAGGATGGACTTGGGCTGCTTGTACTTGCGACCACGGGTCGTCCCGCGACCGGCGCGTACGGTCTTGCCCTCGTCTGCGCGCTCGATGTCGGCGTCAGCGCCGACGCCCTCGAGGAAGCTGACGACCTCCTTGGTCTTCAGCAGCTCTTCGAAGTCGTCGCTGACGACGAGCGGCAGATCGATATCCTCGTCGAACGCGTGACCGCGCTCGGCGACGCGCTCGGCGTCGACGGTCGCGGCGAGTGCGCTCCGGAACGCGAGTTTGCGTTCCTTCTTGTTGATCTGCTCACCGAGGTCCTTCTCTTCCTTCGGCGGGTGTGCCTTGCGCCCACCCACGGTCTGGGGGACACGGACACCCTGGCCGTTCGAGCGCGGCACGTGTGCCATGCCGCGGCCCGAACCCATCGATTCACCGGACGTACGCATGCCGGCGTAGTCGTCGGCACCGTACGGCTGTTTTCGGTTGGCCTGGGCGGCACGGACCGCACGCGTGATGAGGTCCGGACGGAAGGCCGTCTCGAAGACCTCGGGAAGGTCGAGCGTGTCGGCCTCGGAGCCGTCCAGGTCGTAGATTGTTGCCTGCATGGTTTATCCCTGGTTCGATGCTGTGGAAACGAAGCGCACCTCGGGGTCGAGGCGCGGCTGGTCGTTCGGTCGGATGGCCGGGCGGAAGCGCAGGAGGCGCTTGTCCGGACCGGGCAGCGAGCCCTTGACGAGGGTGAACGGGCCGCCGATTTCGCCGTAGTTGACGAAACCGCCGTCGACGTTCACGTCGTCGACATCCTCACCGTCGCCGATGCGGATGACGCGCTTGTTGAGCTCCGTGCGCTGGTGGTACCCCATCTGGCCCTGCTGCGGAACGGTCGAGCGAACGCGGCTCGGGTTCCACGGGCCGAGGTTACCGATGCGACGCCGCCATCCCTGGCGGGCGTGCTTGCCCTTACGCTTCTGGACGCCCCAGCGCTTGACCGGACCCTGGGTGCCCTTCCCCTTCGTGACGCCGGAGACGTCGGTGTACTCGCCGGCGCGGAAGGTGTCTTTCATCTCGTGCACGCCGCCGTCCTCGATAAGCTCGAGGCCGTAGTCGACGCGGTCCGCGAGGGAGCCACCGCCGATGCGGGTCTCCATCACGTCGGGCTTCTTCTTCGGCACCGACGGGACGTCGCTGGGGACGGTGTGCGTGATGGCACGAACGTCAGCGACCTTCCCTGCCTCGACGGCGTCGCGGAGTTCCTCCGCGTCGGCCTCGGGGCTGGGGTCCTCGGGGAGGTCCAGAACGCGGTCGAGTTCCTCGTGGAACTCGCCGGTCCAGACCTCGGTGAGGGGCTTCTTCCCGTACGGTGTGTCTTCGTACGCTCGCAGGGCCACCGCCCGCATGGGCGGGGTCTCCACGATGGTGACGGGGACGGTCTCCTCCATCCCTTCGCGGGGGGAGTCGGACTCGTCGTTGATCATCACCACGTGGGTCATGCCGGCTTTGTAGCCAGCGAAACCCT
This sequence comes from Haloarchaeobius pelagicus, assembly GCF_051207375.1. Classification (NCBI taxonomy): domain Archaea; kingdom Methanobacteriati; phylum Methanobacteriota; class Halobacteria; order Halobacteriales; family Halorubellaceae; genus Haloarchaeobius; species Haloarchaeobius pelagicus. The sequence continues at coordinate 2,239,105 of NZ_JBPJZD010000001.1, forward strand.
GCAGCGTCGGCTGTCCGTCGTCGTCCGGCCACGAGTTGAAGCGCGGGACCTCCGAGGTCGCACGCTTTCGCGGGCCGAACCCGAGCGAGCCTTTGCGTGGTCTGCTAGGTTGTGGCATTGTATCACTCGTTGAGTGTCAGGCAGGCAAGCGTCGCGAACAGAGCTTCCTCCGTTCTCACGACCTTGCTGCCCTGGTGCGGAATCGAGTTCAGCCAAAGGTCGAACCCTCCGGCGTTGGGTTCGGTGGCGTCCTCGTGTCGAGTGGCCAGTTGGGCCACGTCGATTCCGAGTATTTCAGGCAGCCCTCGCCCCGGTGACCCGAACACGACGGTCATGCCGTCGCGCTGGATCTGCCCGGTCAGGTTCGCGAGTCGCCCCACGGTGAGTTCCTCACCATGGCGCGAGGTCGCGATCCGGAGCCCCGCGTCGGGGCGGTCGAGCGCTGTCTGGAGGTCCGTGCGTTCGACGACCAGCCCACCGATGGGCTCGTCGACGAGTCGCGCACGGACCGGACGTCGCGAAGATACCCTGACGTTTACGCGCTCTCCCTCGTCTGGCACCGCCATATCGGGTGGTGCGACGAGCGAGATCGGGTGTTGCAGTCCGCAATTGACCCGGACGCGCCTGTCAGGTCCGACCTCGGTCACGATTCCCTGTCTTAACGACCCCGAACCGTCTGATTCGGAGCCGGTCTGTGGTGAGGCGCGGAGCGGCGGCAAGATACCGGCGTACTCCAGTTCGCTTCGATGCCCCCACGCCTCCTTTCGGAGGTAAGGGGGCGTCGTCGCGTATTCGAGTACGGTGCTTACGAACCCGCCACCCCATCTGGTCTCGCCGTCTTCGTCGGGGAAGACGACCAGCCTGTCTGCCCGGAATACCGTCGCCGCGCGGGCGACGTAGCCGACCTTACGAGTTGCCTCGCGTTTGTCTTCGGCTTCCCGGACGAGGGATGACGGCACGAGCACGCTGATGGTCATGCCGTGACGCTTCGACGCCTCGCCACTAGACTGTGCCGAATTTATTCTGGCCCAATGTAAAAGGGTGCCGGATTGGATTTTGGGTTGTGACGGCGACTCACGCCCGAATGTGGGTGTTTAGCGTTCACATGGTTGGAGCGTCATGCCCGCGTACGTGCGGGAATCAAGATAATATACCCAGTACCGCTGCGCAGTCTGGTGGTTTGTGTCTCCCATGGACCGTCCGATTCAGAAGCCTTATATCACATCCAGCAGTTACGTTTGAATGCAGACGAAGCGCACTGGTAGTGTAGTGGTATCACGTGACCTTGCCATGGTCACAACCTGGGTTCAAATCCCAGCCAGTGCATTTCTGCCGACGCAAATCGACGAGTGAAGCGAGTCGCATTTCTCGGTATTCAACGCCCACGAGCGACCGCGTTAGCGTGTCGCGAGAACAGCTGTGTTGCGAACGTCAGGTCGCGGGAGCGTGGCCGACTGCCTGTCATCCCCAGCCATGCTTGATATTCTCTAACAATGAGAATCTGCACTGTCCATATTCTGCTAGAAGTCCTATTGTTACCTGGTCAACTGAGGCACAGTGACCAGAAAGGGGGAAGAAAAATGATGAAACGTAGCCAACTGACCAGAACCCCTGTCCTCGGACGGGTGATGCGAGGAGGAGCGTTGGTCCTCTTCGGAGTGATCGCCGTCGGCGTCGTCGTGTTCGCTCCGCTGGCCGCGCTCGTGCTCGGCATCGGCATCCTCAGTCAACTCCCGTTGACCGAGGCTGTCATCTTCGTACTGGGCCTGGTCGTGTTCACGGTCGTGTACTGGGGGCTCGTCCGGGCCTCGGAGAGGAGCGGCCTCGCGCGCTGGGACGAGCAGGAACCTGACGACGACATGGTCGAAGGAGACTCGGTGGCGGGCTGAACGCTCCTCCCAGCACGTCGTTCTTCGTGTACGTATTTCGCGGCCGGCACGTAGTCCGCCCACCTCGTAGCCCGATTCAACTCCTCGTTTCGCTTCGGTAACCGGTATCAACGATTCTCACCTCTCTCTACGTGATATGAACGCTCTGTTCGCGGGGGGGTGGCGACCGTTCGTCAGGGACCTCCTGATAATCTTCGCCGTCCTGGTTCTCGTCGGCGTCACCTTCGCGGGGTACAACACGCTCACGTTCTTCGCGGTGATGGCTGCGAGGATGACACGCGATATATTCTTCACGGGGGTCGGGGACGGCGTGGGGATGTACCTCCTCATCGGGGGGTTCCTGTTCATCGAGGCGCTGGTCGCGGCGACCGGTATCGCACTGGTGAAGCGTCGGTTGCGGCGGTTGTTCCGGTCGCCGCCGTCGTCAGCGAGCTGAAACGCATGACGAACCAGGGAGACGGCTTTTAATTGGGGGGGCGTAGGAGAAACATGCACGAAACACGCGGCAGTCCCCGTTCGTTGGCCGGTTCGGTCGTTCGGCTGACGGCCATCCTGCTCGGGCTGGCACTAGTCGTGCCGGTCGCGTTCCTCGCGTGGTACCTCGGCATCGTCGTCGCGGACCTGTTCCAAGCACAGTTCGGACTACAGTACGGCCTGTGGTTCCACGTGGTCACGGCGGCAGTGTTCGTCGTCGAACTGGCGCTGGTCGCGACAGTGCTAGTCGTCCTCTTCCGACTGGCGACGAAGTTCTCACACTGGCTCGACGCGTAACACCGACGGACCGCACCGTCCCAGCGGAGATTTTTTACCGATCACCGGAGTCGCCGAGTACATGTCCTGGCGTGAAATCAGACCGATTGCAGTGGGGATTCTCTGGCGCGACGACGAACTTCTGCTCCAGCGTTTCGACGGCGAGGAGACGTTCTATCGACCGCTCGGGGGCGGGCTCGAATTCGAAGAGCGGGCTCGCGAAGCACTGGTCCGAGAGTTCCGCGAGGAACTCGACCGTGAGGTGACGCCCATCGAGCGACTCGGCGTGCTCGAGAACGTCTTCACCTTCGAGGGGACGCCAGGTCACGAGGTGGTGTTCGTGTTCGAAGCCGAGTTCGCGGACGACAGTGCCTACGAACGGGAGACACTCGATGGGTTCGAGGACAGCGGACAGGGGTCGTTCACTGCAAGGTGGGAACCGGTTTCGCAGTTCATCGACGGCGAGGCAACCCTCTATCCCGACGGCCTCGTCGGCCTTCTCGATGACTGACCACCCCGCTGTCGCCGACTCATATCGCAGGGTATTAAACCGACCAGCACATCGGTTCAGGTGAAGTCGAAGCGCACTGGTAGTGTAGTGGTATCACGTGACCTTGCCATGGTCACAACCTGGGTTCAAATCCCAGCCAGTGCACTTTTCCGAAATTCTACGCCGCGAGCAACCAGCTTGCTGTGTTGCGAGCACGACGTGAATTTCGAACGTGGAAGCGCTGGGATTTGAACCAGCGAGCGGTGCGCGGTTCGACGCAGAGCGAGAACCGCGACGCGAACGGTGAAGCCGTGAGCGTCAGCGGAGCGAGTGAGGTTCAAATCCCAGCCGATTCTTCGCCAACACAGCATCGGCCACCACCAGTTCTTGTTACCAATCGTGACACTCTCCAGAACAGACCTATAGGCCCGGTAACACCCTTCTGCAAGAGTTTCCGGATTTTCACATTCACTCCGGGGTGGGGCTTTTTATCGAACCCCGCGAGTCTGAAATACTATGAAACTGCTCCAACGACTCACCGGACTTTTCGGAAGCAAAGACGGGAGCCAGTCGCCCGAGGCCGCGACGGAACAGACGGCGTCACCGACCTCGCCCACGGACGCGTCGGTCCCACCGCAGTCGACACCGGACTCACCGACTTCGGAACCGCCGACACCGGCAGGCGGGGGCGGGACCGAGTCCGAGGGAGCTGTCGAGGAGGCGGAAGCCCCCGTCGAAGCCGAGGCACCCGCGCCAGAGCCGGAGCCCGAACCCCGGGACCGGACGGAGGTGTTCCGCGAGCAGGCGGCGGCGTGCGTCGAGGACTGGCCGGCCGCAGAGCTGGATTACTCCCTGGCGTCGCTGGAGCGACTCGACGACCTGGCCACCGAGTTGGCGGCGGAGGGAGACCGTGACAAGCAACTCGTGCTGTCGCTGGGGAGTTACTTCGGTGAAACGCTCCTGCGCGAGGCCGAGGGGGAGTGGCAGAAACCGGACAGTGGCGCGTGGGCAGTCGTCCTCACGGGCGAGGAGACCGACATCACCCTGAACGTCTTCCAGATCGCCGACAGCGCGCTCGCGGGGACGAGCCGGTTCGCGGCGACGTACCGGTCGGTCGAACAGCGACTCTGATACAGCACCGTCCTGTCCGAAACCTCTTTATTCTCTTGTTCTAACATTTTCTGCATGGAACTGAGCCCGCTGTACGGCGGCCTGTCGTTCGTCCGTGAATCCGTGCTCGTTCGCTGGGTCGTGCTCCCCCTGGTCCTCCTCGGGGCCGCCCTGTTCCCCGTCGGGCTGACCATGTCGCGGCTCTCCGGCTCGCAGGTCGCCGAGGTGGTGCTGTACTTCATGCTCCTCTCCGGCGGCGTGATGTGCGTGGGGCTGCTCGCCGAGTACCTGCTGAAGCGGCTCCTCTCGTCCGACCAGGAGCGCGAGTACTACTGACGCTGACACGGCCTCGTCGGTGCCCATTCCGGCGCTACGGGTGACACTGTATCGCTCGGGCAACCTTTTTTTCACCCCCTCTCGAACAGCGGTAGATATGGAACGCGCACTCGCCGTCATCCGCAACGATTCAGACCAGACCAAGTCCCTCATCCGAGAGGCTGGAGAGATCGCCGCCGGGACAGGAGCCGAGCTCTACCTGCTTCACGTCCTCCCCGAGGAGGAGTACGAGGACATCATGTCGTCGCGACTGGAGAGCGACGGAAAGAGCTTCCCGCTCGACGAGGCCGAGATGGAAGCCGAACACTTCGCGACACAGGTCGGCCACAAGTCGCTCGAGGGCATCGACGTCGAGTACGAGGTACTCGGGACCGTCGGCCGCGAGGAGACCGCCATCCTCGACGTGGCCGACGAGCGCGACTGCGACCACGTCTTCATCTCGGGGCGCAAGCGCTCGCCCAGCGGGAAGGCGCTGTTCGGTGACCTCACCCAGCGCATCCTGCTCAACTTCGAGGGACGGGTGACGGTCCAGCTCCACGAGGAGGAATGACGGTCGTCGCCTTCCTCTCGGTCGCGCCGGTCATCGAGGGGAGCATGGCCAGTGAGGTCGCGAAGGCGGTCGCTGCCCTCGACGACTTCGACGTGAGCTACGAGACGACCCCGATGGGGACGACCATCGAAGCAGCGGACGCGGCGACGGTGTTCGCCGCCGCCCAGGCCGCCCACGAGGCGGTCGACGGTGACCGCGTCTCGACGTTACTGAAGATAGACGACAAGCGGACCAAGACCACGACGGCGGGCGAGAAGGTCGAGGCGGTCGAAGGGCATCTCGGCCGCCCCCCCCCCGGAGCGAGCCCGGGGAGTAGCGACGGGCGCTGAGTCGAGAACTGAAGCCCTTTATCCGGAGCCGCACAACCCTCGCGCATGGAGAGTCTCAACCGGATGGCCATCGAGCTCGTCGACGAGGCCATCGATTTCGCGGAGGTACTCGATATCGGGGCGTACGAACTGGAGAACGAGGCGACGGTACTCGACTTCGGCGTGGATTTCCGCGGCGGCGTCGAGGCCGGCGTCCTCCTCGCGGAGATACAGACGGGCGGCCTCGCGACGGTCCAGTCCCGGATGGGCGAGGTGGCGGGCGCGCCGATGCGCTACGTGGACGTGACGACCGACCACCCCGAGCTGGCCCTGCTGTGTTCGCAGAAAGCCGGCTGGGAGGTCAGCGTCGAGGACTTCGAGGGACTCGGAAGCGGCCCGGCCCGCGCCCTCGTCGGCACCGAGGACGTGTTCCAGCGCGTCGGCTACCACGACGCGTTCGACCTCACCGTCCTGACCATCGAGGCCGACGCGCTCCCGGGTGAGGCCGTCGCCGAACACGTCGCGGACCTGACCGAGACGAACACGTCGAGCGTCTTCCTCGCGGGCTTCCGGACCGCCAGCCTCGCGGGCAGCATCAGCATCGGTGCCCGGGCCGCCGAACTGGCCGCGTTCCGGCTCTCGGAACTGGGCTACGACCCGCTCGACCTCGTCTCGGTCTCGGGCACCGCTCCGGTCGCGCCGGTCGCCCCCTCGGAGGAGGAGGCCATGGCCCGGACCAACGACGCGCTGGCCTACGGCGGGCAGGTCACCCTCACCGTCGAGGAGGACTTCGACCGCTTCGACGAGGTCGTCTCGACCGCCAACGACCAGTACGGCGAGCCGTTCGCCGAGATATTCGAGGAGATCGACTGGGACTTCCACGAGCTCGACGAGAGCGTGTTCGCCCCGGCACAGATCACGGTCGACGTGCTGGGCGGCCCGACCCACGTCTTCGGGGAGACGGACGAGGAGCTGCTGGCCGAGTCGTTCGGACTGTGAAGTTCAAACACGTCCCCCCCGCGCCCGACTCGCTCGACTTCGTCGAGACGGCCCAGCGTGCGGTCCCCCTGGTCCCCGGGAGCGAGGACGACTGCTGTGCCCGCATGCTCCAGCGGACGGACCTCGTCTCCCGCGACCAGGCCGCGACGTGGCTGACGTTCCTCCGGGGGGTCGGTCTCGCGAAAGAGGGCCAGAACGGCTTCTCGCGCATCCGCCAGGAGCCGACCCGTGAGCACCTCCAGACGGCGTTTCTGGAGGGCGTCTTCGGCGCGAACGACGTACTCGACATCCTCCGGGCGGCCGACGAACCGCTCCCTGCCGACGAGGTGTTCGCCCGCTACCGCGACGACGTGCCCCAGTGGGAGCGCCACAAGAACCCCAACACGTGGGAGGAGGTCTGGACCGAGAAGGTCGAGTACGAGCTGGACTGGCTGGTGCTGCTCGACCTCGCCGAGAAGACCGACGACGGCTACCGGGCGGTCCGAGTCTGACCCCCGAGGCGTGCCGGGTCGCCACCTCATTTATCTCGCTGGCGGGCCGACTCTCTCCCGATGCCCGCACCCGTCGACACCGTCCTGTTCGACCTCGACGACACGCTGTGTTCGTACCGACGCTCGGTCCCCGAGATGCTCGACCTCGCCTTCGAGACCGTCGGCGTCGACCCGTTCTTCGAGGCGACCGACTACTACGCGCGCTACGACGAGTTCGTGACGGACGCATCGGGGATGCGTGAACTGCGCGAGCAGTGCTTCGCCAGCCTGGCGGCGGACGCCGGCAGGGACCCCGACCTCGGTCGTGAACTCGCCACGGTCTACGACGCGGAGCGCGACCAGTCGAACGTGGAACCGCTCCCCGGCGCTGCCGAGGCGGTCACGTCCCTCGCGGCCGACTACCGCCTCGCAGTCGTCACCAACGGGTCCCCCGAGATGCAGTCCCAGAAACTCGGTGCCCTCCCGTTCGCCGATGCGTTCGAGCACGTCGTCCACGCCGGCTACGACACGCCCGCGAAGCCCGCGCCCGACGCGTTCCACCGCGTCCTCGACCTGCTCGGGAGCGACGCCAGAAACACGGTTCACGTCGGGAACTCACTGCGCTCGGACGTGGCCGGGGCGCAGGCTGCCGGGGTCCGGGCCGCGTGGCTCGCGGTGGATGGAGGAAGCCCGGGAGCGGACTCGCCGACCCCGGAGTACGTGCTCGGGTCGCTCGGAGAACTGACCGACCCGCCCTGGTAGTCGCGCGCCCCGACGCCACTCACTGTATCTCGATGCGGTGCCACGTCGATTCCGCCCGCTCGACCAGTCGCTCGATTCGCTCCTGCATCGGTGGATGCGTCGCCAGCAGTCGCGTAAGCGTCCCTTCCTCGGTCCCATGGATGTAGAGCGACGACAACAGCCCGCCCGGCGGTTCCGAAGCGCGTTCGATGCGTGCCAGCGCCCGGGCCAGCGCCATCGGTTTCTCCGTCACCGCGACCGCCCGGTCGTCGGCCGCGATCTCCCGCCGCCGGGAGTGTGCTCGAAGCGCCAACGTCAACACCAGCATCACGACCATCACGGCAGAGGCGACCTGCGCGTGCGTCCGCGTGAGGTGTTCGCTGAACGGCCGCGGTCGCTCCCCGCGGACCCAGCGCAATGCTCGTCGGAACCCGGCGACGAACAGGCCGACCGGGAGCAACAGCAGGAAGACGAAGCCGCTGAGGGTCTGGCCGACGCTGAACCCGAGCGTCTGCACCAGGCTGTCGCGGCTCTCCAGGTGGGCGAGTTCGTGGGCGACGATGGTCTCCAGTTCGTCCAGCGAAAGCAGGCGGAAGAGGCTCGCGTCGAGGACGACGACGCCGCGCTTTCTGCCACCCAGCGCGAGCGCGTTCGGGGCGTGCATCTGTGCGATGAGCAGCTGCGGGCGGACGATTCCCATCCGGTCGGCCAGCCCGTCGACCCGGGCGTGGAGTTGGGGGGCGCGCTCCCGCGGCAGGTCGACCGCGTCGAGCGAGGAGAGGAGCCGTGCGGTCCCACCGCGGTAGCTCGCGTAGCCGAAGACGAGCGACGACCCGAGCAAGGCGGCGGTGAACAGCACCGGGTCGGGCCGGCTGAGCCAGAGCGAGGTGGCGACCTCGACCAGGAGCGAGCCCACCAGTAGATAGCACGCGACCAGAACCAGCCCGGTCAGCGCCATGTAGAAGCGAACGGCCGGCGAGCGACGTTCCATTCGTGCCAGCAGGTAGGACGCCAGCAAAAAAACATGTATCGGGTGACCGAACCACCCCCGGTCAGGGGTGCTTGGTCGGCCGCAGGTCACTCCCGATAGACGTTCGTGACCGTCCCGACGCCCTTGGACTGGCCCTCACGGAAGACGAAGCGCTGGCCCTCCTCGACCATGTAGGGCCGGAACTTGAACCGGACGCGGGTGCGGCCCTTGTCGCCGGGCAGGAGCCGCCCTTCCTCTGGCGAGAAGATGGAGGCCTCGCTGATGGTCTCGAGGTGGACGACCGGCTCGTAGCCGTCGCCGATGCGGGTCGGGTGGTTGAGCACCATCACCTCGGCGTCGAACTCGCGGACCGTCACCGGCTCGCTGTCGCGGGGGACCAGCGCCATCCCGCGCTCTATCTCGTTCTCGGCGACGCCCTTGAGCGCGATACCGACGATGCGGCCCGCCTTGGCCTCGTCGACGCGGTGGTAGTGCATCTCGATGGAGCGGGCCTCGACCTCGCGCCAGGAGCCGTCGGGCATCGGGCCGAGCAGGAGTTCGTCGCCGGCCTCGATCTCGCCGGACATGATGGTCCCGGAGGCGACCGCGCCGACCCCGGTGACGGAGTAGGTCCGGTCGATGTACATCCGGAAGTCACCCTCGACGCCGGCGGTCTTCGGGAGGCGCTCGAACAGCTCGTCGAGGGTGTCGAGGCCGTCCATCGTGACCGAACTGGTCGTGAGGATGGGGACGACCACGTCGCTGATCTCTTCGACGGCGGCGTCGACCCCGTGGCGGTCGACCCGCAGGGGCGTCTTGCCCACGTCGCGGAGCAGTCGCTCGACCTCGCGTTCGACCTCCTCCAGACGCTCCTGGTCGACGATGTCCTTCTTCGTCAGGACGACGATGGTCGGGAGGTCCGTCGCGAGCAGGACGCCGAGGTGTTCGCGAGTGGTCTTTGTCGGGCCATCGTCGGCCGCGACCGTCAGCAGGCCGTAGTCGAGCTTCTGCCCGACCAGCCCCCGAATCGTGGTCCGGAGCCACGGCTCGTGGCCGACCGTGTCGACGAACGAGACGAGGCGGTCGGACTCCGTGACGATGCGGGCCCGGTCCTGCTTGCGGTGCGGGTTGTTCATGTGGACCGGGCCGTCGTCGTTGAAGCCGTAGACGGCGTAGGAGAGGTCCGCGGACAGCCCGCGTTCGACCTCGTGTGGCTTTACGTCCAGATAACTGCGGGTCGCCCCGTCGCCGTTGTCCGGTTGTCCGGTGACGAGCGAGCCGACCAGCGTGGACTTCCCGTGGTCGACGTGCCCGGCGGTCCCGACCACGATGTGCTCGTCGTCGGTCTCCAGCACGCCACCTTCGCGGATCTCGGCGACGCCGACGATACCGCGCTCCCTGGCGTCTGTGTGGTCACCGCGTGTCCCGCGGTGGGCCCCGTCGTCGGTGACGCCCCACGTCTGGACGTTCTCGATGTGGGCACCGGCCTCCTCGGCGAGCAGGCTCAACACGTCCATCGTCTCCGAGAAGACCGCAGGTTCGATACCGGCGAGGCCGCCGTCGTCCGTGACGCCGACCACGTACATCGCGTGGCCGTCACCCGAAAGGACGCGGTGGCGCAGTTGCGCCGCCAGACTCTCTCGCCGGCCATCGGCGAGGTGGACGTCCTTCGAGAGTCGCTCCTTGAACTCGACGTTGCCGCCCTCTTGCTCACCGCGTTCGAGGGCTTGCTCCAACACGGCCCGGTCAGGGCTCATACCTCCGGGTTAGGAGACAGGTGGCAAAAGACTTCTCGTCTTATGACAATTGTTATCACATTACGGTCTGAGGGGACGGGAGCGCTCTCCGGCACACCGGGTATCCCGGGGCGTGGACAGGGAATCGCCGCAACTCACCAGTCGTCTTTGAGCCGTTCGTACGCCGCCTTCACCCGTTTGAACGACTCCTCGTCGCCATCGGGAGTGTCCGGGTGGACCTCCTTGACCTTCTTGCGGTACGCCTCCCGGACCCGTTCCTCGTCGGCGTCTCGTCCCAGGCCGAGCGTCGAGAGGGCCTCCGACCGGGTCGGACCGTCGTCCATCCGGGGTCGGCGTCGCTGGCGACGCTGTCGGCGACGGCCGCTGTCGGAGACGCGGCCAGCCTGTCGGAACCGGTCGCGGCGGCGGCGCTCCTGGGCCGCACGGCGTGCCTCGCGGGCGAACCGGCTTCGGCCGCCGCGAGCGCCCTCCCGGGCCTTCTGCTCGGCGGTTCGGCGGCGTTCGCCGGGGGCGTCGGCGTACGTCCCGCCGGCCACCTTCTCCTGGAGTTTCCCGCTCGCCTGGAACCACATGAAGTAGGTGGTGGCGGCGAACGGGAGCGCGACCCCGAGGACGAAGAACTCGCGCGTGACGATGGCCACGACCGCGAGCACCGTCGTCAGGCCGGCGAAGACGGCGGCCAACCCGAACAGCAGTGGCGAATCTCGCACGCTGTGACTCTATGTGCCACGCTACCCTAAACGACTCGGTGGAGTGCAGGATACGGGGTGTCCGCGCGGTCGCTGGCACCGCAGGCCGAGCACTCAAGAGGCAGGGTGTGCTATCTCCTCACATGAGCGTCGCAGGCCTCTGCCAGATCTGCGAGGAAGCCCGCGCACGCCAGCACTGCAACCGCTGTGGGGCGATGGTCTGTCAGACCCACTTCGACCGCGAGCACGGGATGTGCCTCGACTGTGCGCGCCGGGCGGACCCCAGCGGGGTCGAGGGCGACACCTACCAGCTCTGAGTCGGCGGCGATACCGGGGCCGCGGCGATACCGGGGCTGCGCTGGTGCCGGCTCAGTCGCGGTACTGGTTCAGCCGCGTCTTCAGCCGCCTGGCCGCCTGTCCGGCCGCCTGGAAGAACTCCTTCTCGCCGCGAGCGTTCTCGCCGGCGAAGATGATACCTCGCGAGGAGTTCACGAGCCCGACTCCATCAGCGAGACCGAATTCGACTGCGGCCTCGGCGTCGCCGCCCTGTGCGCCAACCCCCGGGACCAGGAACGGGATATCGGGGACCTGTTCGCGCAGTTCCTCGAGTTCGTCCGGGGTGGTCGCGCCGACGACCAGCCCGACGTTCCCGTGTTCGTTCCACAGGTCCGCGAGCGCGGCGACCCGCTCGTACAGGGGCTCGCCGGAGGCGAGTTCGAGGTCCTGCAGGTCCGCCCCGCCCGGGTTCGAGGTGCGACAGAGGATGAAGACGCCCTTGTCGGCCCGCGAGAGGAACGGGTCGAGGGAGTCCCGACCCATGTACGGGTTCACCGTGATGGCGTCGGCGTAGTCCAACAACTCGGCGTACTGCCGGGTCGTGTTCCCGATGTCGGCACGCTTGGCGTCGAGCAGGACAGGAACGTCCTTCCCGTGGGCGTAGGCGATGGTCTCGCGCAGGGCGGCCCAGCCGTCGCCGTCCTCGTAGAACGCCGCATTGGGCTTGAAACAGGCCGCGTGCTCGTGTGTCGCGTCGATGATTCGGCGGTTGAACGCCCACCGGGGCAGGTCGTGGTCCGCGAGGAACTCGGGAATCCGGGCCGGGTCAGGGTCCAGCCCGACCGAAACGACCGTGTCCTTGTCCCGAATCCGCTGCCCGACGTGCTCGAAGAAGCTCATTTGTGTGGCGTGGGAGTGGGTCGATTAACAAGGTTGCTATCGCGGCGCGCCCTCGACGCTGTCTCGGGACGCCGGCAGTCCTCTGCGAGAGCTATCAGGAAACCGAATATCGCCTTAATCGGCCGAACCCCGTACTCTCTGCATGCGACTCGTCCAGGCGCTCATCCCGGAGGGTAAGCGAGAGAGTGTCCTCACCGTCCTCGACCGGGAGGGCATCGACTACGCCCTGTTCGAGGAGACCGGTCGGGGGGATTTCGAGGCCATGGTCCAGTTCCCGGTGCCGACCAACGGGCTCGAACCCGTCCTGAAGAAGCTCCGCATCGCGGGAATCCGAGAGGACTCCTACACCATCGTCCTCCCCGTCGAACTGGTCATCTCCCGGCAGTTCGAGGCGCTCCGCGAGAAGTACGCCAGCCTCCGGGTCTCCCGGGAAGAACTGAGCGCCCGGGCGTACGACCTCGCACCCGTCAACGAGACGTTCTTTCCGATGCTGTTCCTGAGCACCCTCATCGCCGCGACGGGCTTGCTCCAGAACTCCGCGGCGACCATCATCGGGGCGATGGTGGTCGCCCCGCTGATGGGACCGGCCATCGCGGCGAGCGTCGGGGCCGTCCTCGAAGACGACGAACTCGGGAGCCGTGGGATATACCTCCAGATTACGGGGCTCATCGGGGCCATCGCGCTCGGGTTCCTGGTCGGGGTCGTCGTGCAACAGACGGTTCTCGTCGAACCGGACCTCGCGATCAGGGAGGTCCCACAGATCATGGAACGGGTGCGACCGGGTATCCTGTCGCTGGTGCTCGCCCTGGGCTCCGGGGCAGCCGGGGCCATCAGTATCATGCGGGGGTCCGGGTCGACGCTCGTGGGTGTCGCCATCGCGGTGGCGCTCGTCCCCCCGGCGGCGACCGCCGGTCTCGCACTCTCCTACGGCGAGCCGCTGCTGGCGTTCGGCGGGGCGGTGCTCGTCGTCGTCAACCTGCTCGCCATCAACCTCTCGGCGCTCATCCTCTTCTGGCTCGCGGGCTACCGACCGGAGCGGCGGCTGGATGCCGAGCGGGCGCGAGCCGCCGTCAGGATGCGCACCGCGAGGCTCGTCGTGGCCATCGCCGTCCTCACCGTGCTCCTCGGGGCGGTCACCGTCACGACCCACGAGGTGCAATCGCTGGAGAAGTCGATGATAGCGGACCTCGAAGCGACCTTCGACGCCGGCGAGTACGGTCGGATGGCCTACCTCGACTCCGACATCGAGTACCTGCCTATCGACCACTTCCTGGGGAAGCCCGTCAGAGCGCGTGTGGTCCTCGGTTACCACGTCGACACGCAACCCCCGCCGGGGCTGGCCCACGAACTCGCAGACCGGCTCGAATCGAAGTACGGTCGGGAGTTCCGCCTGGAGGTCGTGTACGTGTCAGGCGAGCGGTCCTGGGTCCCGCGTGAAGGATCTGGCTCGACGATGCAGTCCACGCAGTCACAACTCACCTGACGCGAGTTCGAGCCGCTCTCCGCCACGTGACGACCTTTATATCCCAGCCGACCACCATCTTCGGGTATGACGGTCTACGAGACGGACGTTCCCGGGGTCGGCCGCAAGTTCGAGGTCGAACTCGACGGCGGCGGGCGGCTGGTCGTCCTCCTCCACCACGACGGTCGACGTGAGATGTTCCACCGGACGGACCCGGAGGCAGACAGCACTCGAATCGCGAGCCTCTCCGGTGAGCAGGCCCGCCAGCTCGGCGCGATTCTGGGCGGCGCGTACTTCCAGCCCGTCGAGCTCCAGCAGCCACAGGTGCCCCTCGGCGACGCCATCATCGAGTGGGTGACCGTGGACGAGGGGTCGACCCTCGAGGGGCAGACGCTCGAGAGCTGTGGCATCCGGACCGCGACCGGGGCGTCCATCATGGCCATCCAGCGCGACGACGAGACCATCGCGAACCCCGACCCGACGTTCGAACTACAGGGTGGCGACATCCTCGTCGCCATCGGGACGCGGGAGGAACAGGAGAAGCTCCGTTCGTTCGTCCACAAGGACTGACGATGGCCGGGCTACTCCTGGAAGCCGGGATCACGCTCACCGTGCTGGCCATCGGTGGCGTCCTCGCCAGACAGCTCCGGCTGTCGGTCATCCCGGCGTACATCGTCGTCGGGTTGCTCATCGGGCCGCACGCGCCCATCGCCGACGGCATCTCGCTCACGCTCATCGAGGACGAGGCGTTCGTCGACCTCCTCGCAGAACTGGGTATCGTCCTCCTCCTCTTCTTCATCGGGATGGAGTTCAGCGTCGACCAGCTGCTGGCCAGACGCGAGAAGCTCTCGCTCATCGGCGGCATCGACCTCGTGGTGAACGCCGGTGTCGGCGTGCTGCTGGGGGTCGCCTTCGGCTTCTCCCCGCTGGAGACGGCGTTCCTCGTCGGCATCGTCTACATCTCCTCGAGCGCGATCATCACCAAGACGCTCATCGACCTCGGCTGGGTCGCCGACCCCGAGAGCGAGGTCGTCCTCGGGACCCTCGTCGTCGAGGACATCGTCATCGCGGTGTACCTCGCCCTCCTCTCGGCGGTCGCCATCGGCGATGGGGGTTTCGCCGCGGTCCGGTCGGTGGGTGTCGCCCTCGCGGTGCTCACCGCGCTCGTCGTCTTCGCCCGATTCGGCACACCACTACTCCAGCGCGCGCTCGCCATCGATTCGGACGAACTGCTGTTGCTCGGGCTGCTCGGCGTGACGACGGTCGTCGCCGCGATGGCGCTCGACCTCGGTGTCAGCGAGGCCGTCGCGGCGTTCTTCGTCGGGACGGCCGTCAGTGAGACCGACGCCGTCCACCGGGTCGAGCGGGTCATGGCCCCCGCAAGGGACCTGTTCGCCGCGGCGTTCTTCTTCGCCATCGGCCTCCAGACCGACGTGAGCCAGCTCCAGGGGACCGCACTCGCGCTCCTCGGCGTGGCCGTGGTCGTCACCACCGCGAGCAAGCTCGTCAGCGGCTACTGGAGCGGGAAACGGTACGGCCTGAGCGAACGGCGGTCGTTGCGCGTCGCGGTCGGGCTTGTCGCTCGCGGGGAGTTCTCGCTGGTGCTCGCCGCGCTGGCGACCTCGGTCGGAACCGGCGCGCTCGCGGACGTGATTCCGGCGTTCGCCGTCGGCTACGTGCTCGTGATGAGCGTGCTCGGGACGGGCCTGATGCGGGCCTCGCCCCTGCTCGAGAAGTACGTCGTCAGGGAATCGTCGAGCGGGACCAGCGCCTGAGTCGCTCGGCGAACGGTCGCCGCCTCACCCCTCACTCGCTCGCGGCGGCCTGGCTGGCCGCGTCGACCACGTCGGTCGCTCGCTTGACCTCGGCCCCGTCCTCGACGAAGACGAGTGTCTTCGGGGGCTGGGTCGCCTTCGGGCGAACCCGGAGGCCGACCTGCTTCGCTTTCTCGACTGCCGCGTCGAGCCCGGCTTCGAGTTCGATGCGGATGCGGTCGGGCTGGACGAACACGACCGCGAAGGGGTCGCCGTCCCGGGTCACCTCGTAGGCGCGGGCCCCGTCGTCGGTCGGCTCCACGTCGCGGTCGGCGTTCTCGACCGCGAAGCGGGCGAACTCGCCGTCCTCGCGCCCGTCGAGTTCGGAGGAGAGCAACTGTGCGAGGCGGACGCCGTCGGTGGTCCTGTCTTCGACCATCTCAGGCCTCCGTGAGTTCCTGTCGCGCCTTCACCTGTGCCTCGGAGACGTCGAGACCTTGCTGGCGCGCGTACACCAGTGCGGCGGCCGCGATGGTCACGTCGAGTTCCTGCTGGAGCTGGTTGATCGCCCCGACCGCCTCGTGTTTCTCGTGCCCCGCGGCGACGAGGTCGTCGAGTACCTGTTCGAACGCCGAGCGCTCGGTGAGCACGTCGTCGGCGGGGACGAACTCCTCGGGTATCTCGACCTCGTTCGGGTCGAACGTACACCGGAGGTTCCCGTCGACCTGTTCGAGCAGCCCCTCGCCCGTCGCCACGTCCACCAGCCGCTTGGCCTGGTCCGGCGAGAACCAGTTGCGGTCGAGCGAGAGCGCGACGACGAACTCGTTCTGCTCGAGTTCGCGCTTCCCGCGCTGGCGGAACGGCGCGGCGACGGCCACACGTAGACTCATATTCACGTCGGTCGGCCGACGCGGGCCTAAACGCTACGATGTGGCTGCCCGAGAATGCCATCACCTCGCACGGCCCGAGGGCCGGCCGCACACGGCACAGGGGCACGAGACCCCGGTTCAAGTCGAGCGATTCAAGTAGCTGCTGGAACTGCTTCCGGGTATGCAAGACCAGGGACGCTCCACGCGCAAGCGTACTGGCGGACGACTCCGCCCGATCCGTAACCGAAAGAAGCACCAGCTCGGCCGTCTCCCGACGGAGACCCAGGTCGGCGAACAGCGCTTCCGCGTCATCGAGACGCGCGGGAACACGACGAAGACCCGTGCCCTCGCGACCGACGTCGCGAACGTGAACAAGGGCGGCGAGACGGTCCACGCCACCATCGAGGACGTCGTCGAGAACGACGCCAACCCGAACTACGTGCGCCGGAACATCATCACGAAGGGTGCCGTCATCGAGACCGACGCCGGCACGGCCCGCGTCACCTCCCGCCCCGGCCAGAACGGGCAGGTCAACGCGGTCATCGTCGACGACGAGTAATCAGCTTCTCATCTCCGTTCTCGCGAGCCACGGAGCCGTGGCTCCATCTCGTTCTGGTCGGACTCGAAAAGACTGCTGACGACGGTGCTGCTTACGGGCTCGGGGCTGCCTTCTGCAGCGCGGTCTCGGCGATGTTGCCGGCGTAGTCCGCGCTCCGCGAGAGCGAGTCGACGACCAGCCCGAGGGCCTGGGCGGCCTGCGGTTCGCGCTCGCGCAGGAGTTCGTCGATGGTGCGGGTGTGCTCGTCGATCTGGCGAACCGACTCGCGGGCGGTGTTTGCCAGTTGTGTCGCCTCGTCCGGGTCGTCCGCGAACAGCGCGTCCATCGCCTTCTCCAGCACGTCGGCCGCGTCGTCGTGGAGCTCCTGGAGCGCTTCGGCCACGTCGTCGTCTATCTCGTCGAGTTCGACGGCGATGTTGGCGATCTTGGCGGCGTGGTCGCCGATGCGTTCGAGCTGGCGGGCGCTGGAGTGGTAGTCGAAACAGACCTCCCGGGGGACACCGAGTTCCTCGGCGGCGCGGGGCGAGCGCAGCGTCGCCCGGAAGATACGGGAGACGACGTACCAGAGGCGGTCGACGTCGTCGTCGCGTTCGCGCACGTCGCGGGCCATGTCCTCGTCGTTCTCCAGCAGTGCCGTGACGGCGTCCGAGAGCATCGACTGCGCGATGAGGCGCATGCGCGTGACGGCGTTGTGGATGCTGAGCTCGGAGGAGTCCAGCAGGTCCTGGATGACGACGCTGTCGCTCGTCTCCTCCAGGACCTCCACACCGACGAGGCTCTGGGTCGCCGACCGGATCGCGCGGCGCTGGTCGGTCGTGATGCGGTTCGCCTCCAGCGAGATGATGTCGAACCCGGAGACGTACATGGTCATGACCGCGCGCGTGAGTCGCTGCCCGTCGAGGTCGGACACGTCGAGTGTGCCCTCTGTCCGTTTCGTCTCGCTCTTCGGTGTGAGCAACAGCGAGTTCTCTTCGGGATAGAACTCGACGGTCGTCCCGGCGGAGACGCCGTTGTCCGTCGCCCACGACTTCGGCAGCGAGACGGTGAAGGTGGACCCACCCGTCACTTGCACCTTGCGCGTTTCCATAGCCGGCAATGAGGTCAGGGAGAAAATAAATGTGCTTGTTTCTATATAGTCCTCGCCACCGGGAGAAGAACCGACGTGTCACGTCGGGGACCAATGTTGGCCTCGACCGACAGGGAGGCGAAATCGTGGGTTCGAGCCCCGAAAACAGATGATTTAGACACGGGGGCGACCGGAATATTCGATTCGGTGCCTCGTTCGGCGTCCCCGACGCCCAGAACATTGTGAATAGGTATCACGAATCGAGGGAGTCTATTGCGTTATTTACGAATATATAGCTATCATAGCGAGGTATTTATTCATATCTCCATGACGTTCACTCGATGACGGAGAAAAGCGACACACGGTTCGGGAACGTCTCCAGACGGAAGTTCGTGACCGCTGCTGGCGCTGTTGGGCTCGCCGGCCTCGCTGGATGTGCAAAGCGGACGGCCTCGGGCAGTGACGGCACCGACGATGGTGAGTCCGGAAACGGTGACTCCCTCTCGGGCAATATCGACATCTACGGGAGCTCGACCGTCTTCCCGCTCGCGACGGCGATCAAGGAAGGCTTCGAAGAGGAGCACCCCGACGTGAAGATCTCGATCAGTTCGACCGGCTCCGGTGGCGGCTTCTCCAACTACTTCTGCAAGGGCGATTCCGACTTCAACAACGCATCCCGCCCCATCAAGGAAACCGAGCAACAGGAGTGCTCTGACAACGGCGTGGACTGGGTCGAACTCCAGGTCGCCATCGACGCACTCACCGTCGTCGTGAACAAGGAGGCCGACTGGGTCGACTGCATCACTGTCGACGAACTCAAGCAGATCTGGGAGCCCAACGGTGCCCAGAAGTGGAGCGACATCCGCTCGGAGTGGCCCGACAAGGAGCTCGAACTGTACGGTCCGACCTCCGCGTCCGGCACCTTCGACTACTTCACCGAGGCCGTCATCGGTGAGGAGGACAGCCACCGTCAGGACTACTCCGCGACCGAGCAGGACCGCCAGATCATCACTGGCGTCAAGGGTTCCTCCGGTGCGATGGGCTACCTCGGCTTCGCGTACTACAGCGAGAACAAGGACGAGATCAAGGCGCTCGCCATCGACGACGGCGACGGCACGTGTGTCAAGCCCTCGCTCGAGAACGCGAAGGCCGGCGAGTACACGCCGCTCTCGCGCCCGCTGTTCACGTACCCGCGCGTCCAGTCGCTCGAGGAGAAACCGCAGGTCCGCGCGTTCGCGGAGTACTTCGTCGAGCAGTCCGGCAAGCGCGAACTCGTCGCCGACAAGGTCGGCTACGTCCCCAACGACGAGGAGACGGTGCAGGAGCAGAGGGACAAGCTCTCCGAGTACCTCGAGTAACCACTGACGAGTACACGCCGTTGACGAACCAGAGTAGAAGCGCTTTTCGGCGCGTCTAATTACCTATCCATAGAGACCGACTTCCATGAGCACGGACAGGGTGACACAGGACATCACTGAGACAGCGAGCGATACGCCGGAGGAGAAGGTGATGAACGCCTTCTTCTTCGCGTGTGCGTTGCTCTCCGTGATAACGACCGTAAGTATCGTTCTCCTGCTGGCATCGGAGACGGTGAAGTTCTTCGACCTGACGGCAGGACTCGTCGGATACGAGGGAGACGCCATCGGCCTCGCCGACTTCTTCCTCGGAACCAACTGGGCAGCAGGATTCAAACCGTACGCGTTCGGCGTGGTCCCGCTGGTGTTCAACACGCTCGTCATCACCATCGGGGCGGCCGTCGTCGCGATGCCACTCGGGCTCGCGACCGCCATCTACCTGAGCGAGTACGCGAGCAAGCGAAAGCGCGCCGTGTTGAAGCCCGCACTGGAGATTCTGGCGGGGATTCCAACCGTCGTCTACGGGTTCTTCGCGCTCGTGTACGTGACGCCGTTCCTCGACAGCCTGTTCGGCTTCCTGAACAACGACGTACCGGGGCTCTCGGGGACCGTCTTCAACTTCCCCGAACTCGGGACGTTCAACGCCCTCTCGGCCAGCATCATCGTCGGCATCATGATCATCCCGATGGTCTCCTCCATCAGTGAGGACGCGATGAGCGCGGTACCGGCGGACCTGCGCCGTGCAGGGTACGGGATGGGCGCGACCAAGTTCGACGTCTCCGTCGGCATCGTCGTGCCCGCGGCCGTCTCCGGCATCGCATCGTCGTTCATCCTCGCGCTCTCGCGCGCCATCGGTGAGACGATGATCGTCGCCATCGCCGCAGGCTCGACCCCGACCATGCCCGCCTTCGGGCAGCTCTCGGTCCTGGGGACCCAGATTCCGTATCCGAACTTCGGGACCCTCGCCGTCTACTTCGAGCCGGTGATGCCCATGACCTCCGCGATGGTCAACATCGCGACCGGCGACATGCCGACGAGCGGGGTGGCCTACCACAGCCTCTTCGCCGTCGGGTTCACCCTGTTCGCGATGACGCTCATCATGAACGTCATCAGTGACTTCATCGCCAGCCGCTACCGGGAGGAGTACGAATAATGGCGACCGAACGAAAACACATCGAGAGCTTCGGTGAGGTCAGCCGCACCGTCGGGACCGTCTTCCAGTACCTGCTGCTGGCCGCGACGCTCACCGGTATCGTCGCCCTGGGTGCCCTGTTGTTGTACGTCGGCATCCAGGCGATCCAGCCGTTCACCGCCGATCCCGCGTGGTACGCGTTCTTCGCGGCGACGTTCGTCGTGCCGACGCTCGGGTCCGCAGGATGGGTCTGGTTCAGGCACAACGACGCGGTCGGCACTGCCCTCGCGTCCGTCGGCATCCCCTTCGGTGGGTTGTTCCTCGGGGCAGCTATCGTCATGCTGTTCCTCGACGTGTTCGAACCCGAGGTCTGGCTCGGCTACTGGGCCGCGCTCGCCCTCGCGGGCGGCGCGCTCGTACTGTACCGTCGCCAGCGCCGGGCCGGCTTCCTCGAGGAGACCGTCGTCGGTCTCGTCGCGTTCGCCGTCTTCGCGGTCGTCGTCCCCTGGGCTGTCGCGGCGTTCCCGTTCTACCTGCTCCCGTGGTCCATCATGTGGGTCACGTTCACGCTACCGATGGCCGCCGGAGTCGCCTGGTTCGTCGGTGGCCAGCTGGAGGACCAGCGCACCGGCCGCATCGCGGGTGGCGCGGCCGCCGCACTCGGGCTGCTGGCCGCGTTCGTCGGCCCGTACCTGTGGTTCTTCCCGATGCCGAGCGTCGTGCTCGCGACGTTCGTCGTCATCCCGACCGCGGCCTACGCCGCCGTCGTCGTCCAGGACCGGCCGACCCAGGTTCCCGGCCTCGTGTTCGCCGCGGCGTTCATCGGTGGCGTGCTCGCCATCCGGTACCTCGCCCCCGTACTCGGCCTCGCCGGACCCGAGTCCTGGGTCGACTGGCAGTTCCTGACCAGCAACCACTCGAACACGGCGGCCGACGCCGGCCTCTACCCGGCCATCATCGGCTCCGTGTTGCTGATGCTGGTCGTCACGCTGCTGTCGTTCCCCGTCGGCGTCGGCGCTGCGGTGTACCTCGAAGAGTACGCACCGAACAACCGTCTGACCCACCTCATCCAGGTCAACATCTCCAACCTCGCAGGCATCCCCTCCGTCGTCTACGGCCTGCTCGGCTACGGTGTGTTCATCAACACGCTCGCGCTCCCCGTCGGCTCGGTCCTCGTCGGGGGGATGACGCTCGCACTGCTCATCCTCCCCATCGTCATCATCTCCGCACAGGAAGCCATCCGCTCGGTTCCGGACTCCACGCGCCAGGCCTCCTTCGGGCTCGGCGGCACGAAGTGGCAGACCGTCCGGCGGGTCGTCCTCCCCCGCGCCATGCCCGGTATCTTCACCGGGACCATCCTCGCACTCGGCCGCGCCATCGGTGAGACCGCCCCTCTCATCTTCATCGGTTACTCGATGGTCGCACCGGTGCCCGGCGGCTTCACCTCCAAGGGGAGCGCCATGCCGATGCAGCTGTACTCGTGGGCGACCCAGTTCGCCGGCGAGGAGTTCTACACGACGGCGCTCGCCGCGGGCGTCGTGGTGTCGCTCGTGGTGCTCCTGACGATGAACGGTATCGCAATCGTACTGCGCAACAGGTATCAGCGAGAGGCGTGACCAATGACACAAGAGATGAGCAACGAACAGGCTGAATCGACGTCGACCACCGACCCCGTCAGCGACGACGACGGCTCGGTTCTCCAGACCGACGTGACCGCGGGTCTCGACGACGAAGACGACACCGACGCCGGTGGCGTCGAGCAGACCATCGTCGAGGCACGGAACGTCGACGTCTGGTACAACGATGACCAGGCGCTCCAGGACATCTCGCTGCAGGTGCCGGAGAACAAGGTCACCGCGATGATCGGCCCCTCAGGCTGTGGCAAGTCGACGTTCCTCCGCTGCATCAACCGCATGAACGACCTCATCGAAGCCGCCCGCGTCGAGGGCGAGCTCTACCTCGGTGACAAGAACGTCTACGACGACGACGTCGACCCAGTCGCACTCCGCCGCCGTGTCGGGATGGTGTTCCAGAAGCCGAACCCGTTCCCCAAGAGCATCTACGACAACGTCGCCTACGGCCTCGAGATCCAGAACAAGGAGGGCGACTACGACGAGATCGTCGAGGAGTCGCTCAAGCGGGCCGCGCTGTGGGACGAGGTCAAGGACCGGCTCGACGAGTCCGGTCTCGAACTCTCCGGTGGCCAGCAACAGCGGCTCTGCATCGCACGAGCCATCGCGCCCGACCCGGAGGTCCTGCTGATGGACGAGCCGGCGTCGGCACTCGACCCCGTCGCGACCTCCCAGATCGAGGACCTCATCGACGAACTCGCCGAGGACTACACCGTCATCATCGTCACGCACAACATGCAGCAGGCGGCCCGTATCTCCGATAAGACGGCCGTCTTCCTCACCGGGGGCGAACTCGTCGAGTTCGGAGATACCAAACAGATCTTCGAGAACCCCGAGAACCAGCGGGTCGAGGATTACATCACCGGCAAGTTCGGGTAATCCAGACGATTCAAGCGATAGACAAAACCCTTTCAAAGCGCCCACGATTCCACTTACCAATGGCACGTCAGAGCTATCAATCGAAACTCGAATCCCTCGAGGACGACGTCCTCTACATGGGGGAGATCGTTCTCGACCGGCTGCGAGACACCCTCGTCGCCCTCGAGAACAAGGACGAAGAGACCGCTGAACGCATCATCCAGACCGACGACGAGGTGAACCAGCTCTACCTGAACATCGAACAGCAGTGTATCGACCTGTTCGCGCTCCAGCAGCCCGTCGCGGGCGACCTCCGGTTCATCGCCGCGTCGTTCAAGATAATCACCGACCTCGAACGCATCGGCGACCTCGCGACCAACCTCGCGCAGTACACGCTCGACGCCGACCGCGACGTGTTCCCCGAGGTCGACATCCAGGACATCGGCCACCTGACCATCGCGATGGTCGAGGACGCACTCGACGCCTACGACGAGTGGAACGCCGAGGCCTGCTTCGAGATCGCCGACCGGGACGACGAGGTCGACTCCCGGTGTACGGAGGCGAGCCAGGTCGTCGTCCGGGACCTCGTCGAGGCCGAACACGAGGCCGATAACGAGGAGGTATTCAACGACGTCTCCCGTCTCCTGCTGACGATTCGCGACCTCGAACGTGTCGGGGACCACGCGGTCAACATCGCCGCGCGCGCCCTCTACATGATCGAGAACGACGACGCACTCATCGAGTAATTCTCTCGTTTTCGACGGACCGGCATCCGCGATTTCGACGGACCGGACACGTCCGACCGAACCGAGCACAACACCGATAGGTCAGCGGGCGAAACGTTCGCTCATGTCCCGCGAGAGCTTCCAGCAGAAACTCGATTCGCTGGAGTCGGACGTCGCGTACATGAGTGACATCGTGGTCGACCGGCTCAGAACGGCCCTCTCGGCGATGGAGGCAGGGGACGAATCGGTCGCCTGGCAGGTCGTCAACGGCGACGGCGAGGTGAACCAGCTCTACCTGGACATCGAACAGCAGTGCATCGACGTGCTCGCGCTCCAGCAGCCCGTCGCGGGCGACCTCCGGTTCGTCGCTGCCTCGTTCAAGATACTCACCGACCTCGAACGCATCGGCGACCTCGCGACCAACCTCGCGCAGTACACCATCGACGCGGAGAAAGACGCCTACCCGGAGGTCGACGTACAAGAGATCGGCACCGAGACGATCAAGATGGTCGAGTGGGCGATGGACGCCTACGCCGAGCGCGACGTCGAGGCCTGTTACGACGTCGCGGCGTACGACGACGAGATAGACGCGAAGTGCGAGCACGCGAGCCAGGTCGTCGTCAGGGACCTGCTCGAATCAGAGGCCGGCGACGAGACGGACGTAGAGGCAGCACTCGATGCGGTCTCCCGGTTACTCCTCACCGTCCGCGACCTCGAACGCGTCGGAGACCACGCGGTCAACATCGCCGCCCGCACCCTGTACATGGTCGAGAACGACGACGAACTCATCTACTGAGCGTCGAACCGCCAGACCGTCGCCGCGTCGTCGGTCGTCCGGGATACCCCGGGCAGGCACGCGAGTCGCTCGTCGACCATCGCCCACCACTTCTCCTCGTCGGTGTATCCTGCCGAGTGCGCGGAATAGACCGACGAGACGAGTTCCGTCGTGGTCGTCTCTTCCTCCTCACAGAGGAACTCGTACGACGCACGGACCGCGTCGCGTCGCCAGTCCCGCATCATCTCGCTCGCGCCGGGTACCGACAGCGACGCGATGACCCGTTCTGCCCGTGCCTCGGGTGAGGTCTCCATCCCCTCGGCGGGCCGGTACCAGACCGTGAAGGTCGTCTCCCGCGACCTGAGTTCCTTGCGGCGCAGGTCCCCGCGCTCGACGAGTTCCGAACAGAGCGAGCGGGCCTCCTCCTCGCTGATGCCGACCGCCTCGGCGAGTTCAGCCGTCGTCCCCGGTTCCCCGACCGCCAACTGTTCGAGGACGAGTACCGCCGGGACCGTTGCCCCGTCACGTCCTATCGAACGAGTGTCATTCACGCCCATACCATGACTTCGCTCTCCAGACACATCATCGTTTCTCACACCATTTGTTACAATAAAAGACATATTGAGGTGCTGTTTACTAAGTTTTAGATAGGGTGAGCCCGTGATTTACGCCGATGCCAACTGCGAGCCGACGTGAGAGACGGTCACGAGTGTGGGACCTGACAACGGAACTGGGTGTGTGTCGATGAGTTCCATAACCATCGAGGTCGACGACCCGGAGAAGGCGTACGAGAGCGTCCTCGAACTGTTCGAGGCCGCACCCGTGGACTTCTCGCACGTCACCTCCGTCAGGCTGGAGATCGAGTACGACACCGAGGAGGACGCCGACGACTCGGACAGCCAGCCGACCGAGACCGACGAGACGGGCACAACGGATGGTGAGCAGGAATCGGGTCCCTCCATCACCGACGCCGAGGGCAAGTCCCTGTCGAGTACGTTCGACCCCGCACCACAGGACACCGCCGACCCCACCACCGACGGGTTCGACGAGATCACCTTCGGCGAGGACCCGAGCGACCAGGCCGACGACGACCCGTTCGCCGAGTCCGCCGACCCCGACGACTCCATCTTCGGGGCTGACCAGGCGACCGAGACCCCCGACCAGTCCACGGACGACTCCATCTTCGCGGCCTCGACCGACGACACCCCCGAGCAGTCCGCGACGGTGACCGACGCGGACGGTCTGAACGGCGTGACCTTCGACGACCCGGCCAACACCACCCGAGGCGAGACCGACACGGCACACGCAGAGTCGCCGTCGACACAGGAAGACGACCAGCCGACCCCCTCACCGCGCACCTACAACAAGGTGATGCGACTCCTCCAGAACCGCGACTTCCCCATCGAACGCACCCAGATAGAGACGGTCGCCGCCGGTGCCTACGACGTCGACCCCGACGAGTGCCGCACCATCGTCGACGCGGCCATCGAGAAGGGGCTCGTCGCACAGCAGGGCTCGAAACTCGTCGACCCCACCGATTGAGACGGCGTCTCTCGGCTCGTCGCACGCGATAGCTCGCACGCTTTTCAGACCCCGACGACGAGACCAGTCACTCGCACTCTTCCATGAGTTCGGCAGAAAGTAGTGGCCGGGGCGGGCTCCGAACTTCAGTCGGAGACAAGCTCCGACTGCTCGCCGGCTCACGTTCGTTCGCCGGCGACCGTAAACGGGGTCGTCGCGTCTACCGCCACATTTTCACGGAGTTATCACTCGACTCCGTCTCGTGATGTCAGTGAAAATGGCCGGGGCGGGCTCCGAACCCGCGATCTCCGCATGACCCAGGTCCGAGACTTGGCGGGTCCCGTGGGGGCATGCATGAGCCTTCCCAGGCAGTTACCGCACCGAATCTCTAAACCCTATGAGTGCGGCGCTATGTCCAGCTAAGCCACCCGGCCTCACTCATCGCTTGTCCAGTGTGAAACTTAAACCTTCTCAACTGTCCCCGCCCTGTCTGGGAGTCTCACCCTGTGCCGGCTGTCGTTCGACCAGCCCCACGGATTTATACCGTGGGGTAGTAAAGCAGTGAGCATGGACGTTCCGGGCATCGTAGAGTCGACACTCGCAGGCGAAGACGTCGCGGCCGAAGTCTCCCTGGGCGGGGAGAACGTGCTCTACGTCACGCCGACGCGGACCCTCATCTACCAGTCCGAGGGCTTTCTGAGCGACGAATCCGTCGACGAGTACCCACACGAAGCAGAACGATTGACCGTCAAAGAAGGCCGGCGTAAGACACGCATCACGCTGGAGTACTCCCTCGACGGGGAGAGAGATTTCACCGTTCCGGCCAACGTCTCCGAGTCGGTCGTCCACCCCGTCCTCGCAGGTGTGCTCAACGCCAGCGGGGTGACGAACCCGGGCGAGACGGTGACGCAGACGTTCCGGTTCTCGGAGCTCACCGTCGTCGTCACCTCCGAACGCCTCGTCAAACACGTCGGTGGCGCGGTCTGGGACGAGGACTACGAGGAGTACCACTTCGCGGACGTGACCGGCCTCAGCTTCGAGGACGGCAGCGTCGCGACCCAGGTCGTCCTCGAGGTGGACGGCCGGCCAGAGCGCATCAAGATCGCCAACGACCGCGCTGCCGAGGTGAAGGAGTACCTCCAGCAGTCGCTCTTTGCGTACTACGACGTGCGCTCGCTGGACGCGCTCAACGACGCGGTCCGCCCGGAGGAGGTCGACGAAGAGGAGCGCCCCTCGCCAATCGACTTCGGCGAAGGTGTCGACCCGCTCGATGCCGGGAACACGGTCCAACCGGACGAGGTCGAGGTGCCCGTAGAGCCGCCTGCCGAGTCGGCAGAGGAACTGCTCGAGGAGACCCAGCACGCGCAGGCACAGGAAACCACACCGGAGCCACAGGCGCAGCAAGAGCACGGCCAGCAGGTACCGCCGAACGGGCACACTGCCGAGACCGGACAACAGGACGCCCAGCAGGCGGACCCACTCGCCGGTGGAACCAACACGTCGACCGACGCGGTCCCTGACCAGTCCGACCAGTCGTCAGCACCGCGGTCCCAACAGCAGGACACCCAGCCGCCGCGACAGGACCAGCGACCGCCGCAACAGCAACACGACACGCAGCCCGCCCAGGAGACGCACACGCAAGAGGCACGCACGCAAGAGACGCGGACCCAGCAGCCGGCCGGGCAGCGACGAACCGGTCAGGAGCAGGCTCAGAGCCAGGATGCACCCGCGGTGTCCGACCAGGAGCCACGGGCCGATGCCCGCGCCGACCCCGACCACGAGTCGGCCGCGCCGACCCAGCCCGAACCCGTCTCCGAACCAGCGAACGACGAAGCGACCGCCGAGCCCGAGTCCGAACCGGCCGATACTGGCACGGACGAGGACGCAACCCCGTTCGAAGCGGCTGGCTTCCAGCCCGCGACGGCCGACGGAACCGACGACGCCGTGCTGGAACGACTCGACACGCTCGAACAGCAGGTCGAGAAGCAGAACGAGTTGCTCGAGCGACAGGGTGTACTCATCCAGCGGTTGATCGACGAACTCAGTCGCAGCCGGTGACAGTCGCGCCCGGCCCGCTTCACTCGCGCCCGGTGACCTTCCGGACACAGGACGACCCGAACGGTCCCAGTTCTCCCGCCTCGAGTTTGATGAAGTGACCAGTCGAGATACCGGTCCCACAGCGACGGCACTCGAAGTCACCCTCCCGGGTGACCACGTCGCTGGTCTGGCTGACGAAGCCACTGCCCGTCGTCTGGACGACGCCGTCCTCGCGCTCGATGACGCCGCGCATCACGGCGGTGTCGAGTATCTCTCGGACCGCCGCCGGGTCACGGGTGACGACCTCGATACGGTCCATCGCGTCCGCCAGCGACAGCTCCGGGTCCTCGAGCTTCGAGAGGAGTTCCACGCCGAGTTCGATACGGTCGTCCTGTCCGTCCATCGCTCAAGCCTCCTCCGGCCAGTCGATTAAGCCTTGCGCGGTCGGTCGTCCCGCGGCACCGAAAAGCGGTTATCGTCTCGCCAGCGAGGTGTGGACGATGCGAGCCGACCTGACACCGCGTGCCTTCGTCGGGGGAGCCCTTCTGGTCCTCGTGGTGGTCGCGAGCCTGCTCACCTCGCCAGACGCGGTGCTCGTCCACGTCGAGGGACTCGCCGCGGACCCACTGTGGTTCGGGCTGGCGCTCGTCGCCCTCTACTCCTTGCGCCCGCTGGTCGCGTGGCCGACGACGCTCGTCGCGGTCGTCGTCGGCTACGGCTACGGCGTCGCACTGGGCGTCCCCATCGGGCTCGCGGGTGCCGTGTTCACGTCGATGCCGCCCTTCTTCGCGGCGAAGTGGGTCGACGACGGTGGCTCTCTCCCCGTGCTCGACCAGCTCTCGGCAGTCGGTCGGTTCCGGTCGTCCGCAGAACGGTACTTCGACACCGCGGGTGGGTTCCGCGGGGTCACCGCGGCGCGTCTGGCCCCCATCCCGGCCGATGCGGTCACCTGTACGGCCTCGGTCAGTGGTGTCTCATTTCGAACGTTCGTCGCGGGCACGCTCGTCGGCGAACTGCCCTGGACGGTCGCGGCCGTGGTCGTCGGGAGTTCCGCGAACACGCTCACGACGCACGGGCTGGGCGCGCTCGGGCTCCCGCTCGCAGTCGCGATGGTCGTCTCGGCGACGGTCCTCCTGGCCGGCCCGGCGTACGAGACGTTCGCTCACTCGTCGGAGTAGAGTTCGGACAGCTTCTTCTCGGCCGCCTCGGCCTCGGCGGCGAGTTCGTCGCCGATGCCTTTCAGCTGGTCTTCGAGTTGCTGGTACTCGTCCGTGTCCGAGAGGTCGTCGAAGTCGAGTTCGTCGTCGAGCGTCTCCATCTTGTTCGTTATCTCCTCGTGCTTGCGGCGGTCACCGTCGAACCGGTTCTTGACCCGCAGGGACTCGATGAGGCGTGTGAGCTGGCTCTGCGAGACGGGCTTCGTGAGGTAGTCGTGGATGTCCATCTCGATGATGTCGAGGCCGGGGTCGACCGCAGTCACCATGACGACCCAGCACTCGTAGCCGTCGGCTCTGATGCGTTCGAGGACCTCGTCGCCCGAGAGGTCGGGCATGTGCCGGTCGAGTAGGACGATGTCGACCGAGTGGTCGATGCGTTCAATCGCGGATCGGCCGTCGTAGGCGGTCCGTGTCTCGTACTCGTCGCCGACCCAGGTCGCGTAGAGGTCGGCGAGGCTCTGCTCGTCGTCGACTACGAGTATCGTCGGTTCCTGCATGAGTGACCAGGGTACTTCCCCAACCCACGGGTGGGGTTGTCCTATGGCTTTCGGCCACCTGGCCGGAACGCTGATATGTGGTCAGTTGAACGGGTCGGAGCAGTCGTAGACGACGCCGTGCTGTTCACAGACGTACTTGCAGTGGCGCTTGTAGAGCGGTTCCCCGCACATCGGACACGGTCGTCCCCCGTGGTCGACCGCGGTCTCGCCCTCGGCAGCGCTCGATTCGTCGCCCTCGCTTGCCATACCTGGCCTTGCGTGTCGACCCTCCTAACGGTATCGAGCGAGAATATATCACGGTGGCCGACGTGTTCCGGCGTATGCACGGCGACCGACACCCTTCCGACCTCGACGACCGAACCACCGCCATCCTCCGGCGGAGCAACCAGCGAGCGTACAACGCGCTCCGCCTCGTGTTGCTCGGGTTGCTCGTCGGCCGACTCGTCCGCGACCGCGAACTCGACCGCGGCCTCCTCGGTGCGCTCCTCGCGAGCACCGTCATCGACGCGCTCTACCAGCTGTACTACCAGGTCGGTGGCTACGAGCACGACCGGGACGAACTCGCGCCCGACGCGGTCGAGGTCACGGTCGAGTAGTCACGCCCCGTCGGCCGCGAGATACACCACGGCCAGTTCGTGTAACGCCGGATGTGGCATCGCGACCGGACGGGCCTGCTGGACGAGTTCGAGCGCCTCACGGAACCGTCGCCCCTCTTTTGCCGCGAGCATCGTCGCCAGGACCGCACTGCTTCGAGAGACACCCGCCTTGCAGTGGACCAGCAGTGAGCCCTGCCGGCGGGACAGTTCTCGGGCGGTTTCGAGCGCCTCACGGAACGCACGCCACTCGTTACCCGGCCCGTCCCGGAGCGGCCGGTGATGCGTCGTCGAGGGGTGTGAATCGGCCGTCAACGAGAGGACGAACGCGAACGCCCGGTCGTGGGCCTCGTGGTCCGCGGCGGCCGCGTTCCCGAGGTACAGCTCGCGCTCGCCGAGACGACGGATGACGGGGAACGGTTCGACGTAGCCCTTCGGTCTGACGAGTATCCCTGAATCGCCCCAGCTGTCGCTCATCGGGCGGCGAGAGAGAGAAGAGAGAGAGTCAGCGACCGTCAGTCGGGCTCTTCAGCACTCCGACCAGCCACAGGACTCGCAGGTCTTGCAGCCTTCGGAGTAGTACAGCGAGAGCGAGCCACAGTCGGGGCACTCGGGGCTCTCACCGGCCGCGATGAGGTCGTCCACCGCGTCGGAGGTGTGACCCGCATCGCTATCCGGCGTCTCTGCAGTCGTAGAGCCGCCGTCGGGCTCGTGGGACTGGGCCTTGCGCTGCTGCTCGGCCGCGGTCTCGTCGAGCGTCTTCTGCTGCGGGTAGGTGCGGTCGATCTCGTCGTCGAGGTAGCGCCGGAGGGCGGTCCCGAAGGCGTCCGGGATGGAGTTGATCTGTTCGCCCTTGTCCCAGGCGACCTTCGGCGAGCGGATGCCCTGGAGCTTGTCGACGACCTCGTTCGGGTCGACACCGGAGCGCAGCGCGATGGAGATGGTCTTCGCGAGCGCGTCGGTGAAGGAGTTCGTGAAGCCACCGGAGTGACCCGTGTTCGCGAACAGCTCGAACGGCTCGGCCGTCTGCGGGTCCTCGTTGATGGTGACGTAGAGCTTGCCGTAGCCGGTGTCGATGCGCTGGGTGACACCGTGGAGCTGGTCCGGGCGCTCCTTCTTCTTGGCGTAGGAGCGCTCGCGACCGCCGACGATGTCTGCGATGTCGGCTTCGAGCTTCGCACGGACGTCGTCGCTGTCGAGGAAGCCCTCGATGCCGCCGAAGGCCGCCTCTATCTGGTCGATGATGACCTCGGCCGCCTCGGCCTCGTCGGCGAAGTCGGCGTTGTCGGCGCGGGTCGTGAGCACCTGCTTCGAGCGGGTGCCGTCGCGGTAGACGGTGACGCCCTTGCCGCCGTTCTCGTAGATGTAGCGGTACACCTCGTCCATGTCCTCCATGGACGCGGAGTTCGGGAAGTTACAGGTCTTCGAGATGGCGGAGTCGACGCCCTCCTGGCACGCACACTGGACGGCGGCGTGTTGCTTGCCGGTGAGGTCCTGCGTGACGACGAACAGTTCACCGATGGCGTTCGGGACGGTGTCGAGACCTTCGACGCCGTCGAACTCGTTGGCTGCCATCTGCTCCTGTGCTTCTGTCTTGACGGCGTCGACGTCGATGTCGTTGGCCTCCAGGGTGCGCAGGAAGTAGTCGTCGAACTCGACGAGCATCTCGTCGCCCTGCACGTCGTCGGAGACGTTCTTGTAGTAGGCGACGTTGTAGATGGGCTCACAGCCACCCGTGGTGTTGCCGACCATCGAGGTCGTCCCGGTCGGGGCGATGGTGGTCGTGTTGTGGTTGCGGATGGTGAAGCCGTCTGCCCACTCCTCGGGGTCGAGACCGGTGTGGTGCTCGAACCAGTCGGGGTACTGCGTCGGGTTGGCGTACTTCGAATCGTCCCAGTCGTTGAACGCGCTACGTTCCTCGGCGAGTTCGTGGGAGGTCCACTTCGACTCGTGGTTGATGTGGCGCATGAGCTGGCGGGCGACCTCGTTGCCCTCCTCGGAGCCGTACTTGATACCGAGCTGGATGTAGAGCTGGGCGAGGCCCATGACGCCGAGGCCGATCTTGCGCATGTCGCGGACCTTCTCCTCGATCTTCTTGACCGGGAAGTCCGACATCGTGACGACGTTCTCGAGGAAGCGCGTCCCGCGGTCGATGCGGTAGTCGAACTCCTCGAAGTCGATGGCCTCCGCCAGGAACGCCGAGACTGCCTCCTCGTGGGAGTCGTACTCGTCGGCGTGTTCGGCGGACCAGACGCGCCAGTCGGGTGCGTCGAGGTCGGCCAGCGTGGAGAGGTTGATGTGGCCGAGGTTGCAGGCCTCGTACTCCTCGAGGGGCTGCTCGCCACAGGGGTTCGTGGCGAGGATGCGGTGGTCCGGGTGCTCCTCCACGTCGAAGGAGTGCTGCTTGTTCACGCGCTCGAGGTAGATGACGCCCGGTTCACCGTTCTCGTGGGCACCCTCGACGATGTCCTCCCAGATGACCTCGGCGGGCATCGACAGGACCTCGCCGACCTCGACGTACTCGCCGAGGCCGAACATCTCGTAGAGTTCCTTGGTCTCGGGCGTCGCGACGTGGGGTTCCTCGGTGCGCGGGTTGGTGAAGGTGAACTCCTCGTTGTTCTGGAGCGCCTCCATGAAGTCGTCCGTGACACCGACGGAGATGTTGAAGTTCGAGAGGTGGCCCTCGACGGCGTTGCGGAGGTGCTTGGGCACCTTGCCATCGTCGTCGATGAGTTCGCGGGCCTCTTCGAGAGCGTCCGCGAAGGAGGTGTGCGTGTAGTCGTCCGGGTCGTTCAGGCGGAGGGTCTGGGCGAGCGAGACGTCCTTGTTCTTCGAGTGGATGAACTGGATGACGTCGGGGTGCGAGATGCGCATGACACCCATCTGGGCACCACGCCGGGCCCCACCCTGCGCGATGGTCTCGCACATCTGGTCGAAGGTGCGCATGAAGGTGATGGGGCCGGAGGCGATTCCGCCCGTACTGCCCACCGCGTCACCGTAGGGGCGAAGTCGCCAGAAGGCGTACCCCATGCCACCGCCGGACTGGAACACCTGGGCCGCCTCCTTGGCGGTCTGGTGGATGTCGTCGATGTCGTCGTCGGGCGAGTCGACGAAACAGGCAGAGAGCTGCTGGAGCTCGTCGCCGGCGTTCATCAGCGTCGGCGAGTTCGGCATGAAGTCGAGGTTCGACATCATGTCCTGGAACTCCTGGGAGACGGACTCGACGTGCTCGCGGATGTCCGCGGGCAGTTCGGGGACGACGGTGTCGTACGCGAACTTGTTCACGTTGTACACCGAGAGCTCGGTCTCGGCGTCGTCCTCGACCGAGGTCCCCATCCCGAAGACCTCCTCGGCGAGCTCGTCGCGGCGCGGGTGGTCCGGTTTGAGCTGGTCGGGCGTGACGGTGACGCTCACGTCCTGTTTCTCGGCCTCGTACACCGCCTCGGCGAGTGCGATGTTCTTGCCGACGCGCACGAAGAGGTCCTCCTGGGACTCGACGAGTTCGCCGTCGGCGTCCTTCCGGAGGTAGCGCGCGGGCAGGATGTTGTTGTACGCGTTGCTCGTGAGGCGGTCGGCGAGCGTCTCCCCGTCGGTCCGCTTGATTGGCAACTGCAGGTCGTCGGCGGACAGTTGGTGTTCGCTCATGCGGTCCCCTCCCCACCCGCAGCAGGTTGCTGACGGGCGATTTCGTCGTCGAAGCGTCGTGTCGATATCATCGGTAGTAGCGGAGTTTTGTTACTCTATGGTGCTTCATAAATGGACGGGTTACGGATTTCTTGGACTAATTCAACCGTGCTTGTGTTACAGCATTGCCACTTCTCGAATGTATCACGTACCCGTGATGTAGCGGCACAGTCGGCAGAATGTCCTAATGGTTCGGTCGTAATAACATCACTCAAACCAGAGTGAAAGTGTAGCTTCGAGAACCGCATCCGGAGCCGACTCCCGTCCCAATCAGTTTCGCCCACAGGCTTATGCCTCCGTCGTGCGCGGTGTACTGCATGTTCGAACTTCCAGGGCTGGTCCCGATGCAACTGGGCGTAGAGACCATCGGGGGAATCGTCCTCCTCGTCATCGCACTCGTGGTCATCTACAAGGTCATCAACCTCGCGTTCAGCATCGCAATCAAGGTGCTCGTCATCGCCATCGCCGCTCTCGCCATCCTCTGGGGGCTCTCGCTCGTCGGCTTCAACCCGCTCGGGCTCCCCTTCCCGGGGTCGATCGCGGTCCCGATGGAGACGGCCCTGCTCGGCTAGAAAACGCGGTTACAGGTTTTCGAGGAAGTTGTCGATGATGTCGTGTCCACACGCCGTGAGCACCGACTCCGGGTGGAACTGCACGCACTCGATGGGGTACTCGCGGTGGCGCACGCCCATGACGAGCGGTTCGGCCCCGCCGTCGGTCGCCGCGGTGTCGACGCTGGCCGCGCCGACCGCGTGGTCCGCCGTGGCCGAGACCTCGAAGCAGTCGGGCACTTTCGTCGCGACGAGCGAGTGGTACCGGCCCGCCGAGAAGCCCTGTTCTAGGCCAGTGAAGACGCCGCGCCCGTCGTGGTCGATGGGCCAGGCCTTGCCGTGAACCGGCTCGGGTGCCCGGCCGATCTCCCCGCCGTAGGCGTAGACCGCGGCCTCGAGGCCGAGGCAGACACCCAGCGTCGGAATCTCTCTACTTAGCTCCCGGAACACGTCGAGGGTGACGCCCACGTCGCGCGGGTTCGCCGGGTGGCCCGGCCCGGGTGAGACCACGATGGCGTCGGGCTCGAAGTCGCGAATCTCGTCCAGGGTCGCAGTGTTGCGCACGACCTTCGTCTCGGGGTCGTGCCCGCTCTCGATGAGCGAGGATTCGACGTACTCCACCAGGTTGTAGGTGAACGAGTCGAAGTTGTCGACGAACAGGATGCGGGTCATCGCGACACCTCCTGTGAGACCTGCACCTCGACCTGCCGGAGGGCTTCGAGCACTCCGTCCATCTTCTTCTCGGTCTCCTCGTACTCGCTTGTCGGGTCGCTGTCGGCCACGATGCCGGCACCGGCCCGGACCGTCACGCGGTCCTTGCCGCCCGGAATCGCGCCCTTCTCGACCGTCGCGGTCCGGATGACGATGGCGAAGTCGGCGTCGCCGGTCCAGGAGTAGTAGCCGACGCCGCCGCCGTAGAGGCCGCGGGGCTCGTCCTCCAGGTCGTCGATTATCTCCATGGCGCGGATCTTCGGTGCGCCGGTGAGCGTCCCGGCCGGGAAGGCGGCGCGGGTCGCGTCGAAGGCGTCGTACTCCGCGGCCATCGTGCCGGTGACCGTGGACTCGATGTGCTGGACGTGGCTGTACTTGAGGACGTTCATGAACTCCTCGACCCGGACGCTGCCGGGTTCGGACACCCGGCGAACGTCGTTGCGCGCGAGGTCGACCAGCATGGTGTGTTCGGCGCGCTCCTTCTCGTCGGCGAGCATCTCGCCGGCGAGCCGCCGGTCCTCCACGGGACTATCCCCGCGTGGGCACGTCCCCGCGATGGGGTTCGAGACGACGCGCTGGCCGCTCACGGAGACCAGGGTCTCCGGGCTCGCGCCGACCACGTGGAAGTCGCCGTGCTGGAGCAGGTACATGTACGGCGACGGGTTGACCTCGCGCAGGGCCGCATAGAGCCCCATCGGGTCGCAGTCGCCGACGAGGTCACGGGTCCGCGAGATGACGCCCTGGTAGATGTCGCCGTCGAGGACGTGTTCTTTCGTCCGGGCGACCGCGTCCTCGTAGTCCGCCTGCGAGCCGGCAGTGGCCGACTCGCGGACGAAGCCGCCAGGCTCGGGGTCGGCCGCGTCGGTGAGAAGCTCCTCGACTCGGGCAGCCTCGCCGACGAGGACGTCGTACACCGCACCGGCGTCTTCGCCGTCGCGGATGACCGGCGTGAACACGAGCGACAGCTCGTCGGCGTGGTGGTCGAAGACGAGGGTCTTCGTGGCCAGCACGAATTCGGCATCGGGGAACCGTGAGTCGGGTCGGTCGACGCCGACCTCGTCGAGGAACAGGTCGTACACCGCGTCGTAGCAGAGGAACCCGACGAGCCCGCCGTCGAGATGCTGGCGGCCCGTCTCGGGGAAGCCGACGGGGGTGGCGTCGGGCATCGCCGACCGGAGCGTATCGAGGGTGTCCCCCTCGACCGGGTCGACCAGTCCGGCATAGCGGTCGTCACAGAGCTCGACGCTGGCACCCTCGGGGCCGACCGTCACGACCGCGGCGGGGTCGTAGCCGACGAAGGAGTACCGGGCGTGGCGGTCCGCGTCGGTCCCGGCGCTGAAGGCACCGGCCGGGTCGCTGGAGGCCGTCTTCTCCGCGCTCTCGAGCAGGAAGGCGTGGTCGGACTCCGTCGCACCGGAGAGCGCGGCGTACGCCCCCAGCGGGGTCGTCGTGTCGTCGAGGTCGAGCGTGGCCTCGACGCGGACCACTGCGGGAGTGTCGGGGCCGGTCGCGTCCGCGACGAGCTGGACGAACGTCTCGCGGTCGGGGGCGAGCGTCGGTGCGGCGTTCGGCTGTTCGTCGCTCATGCCTGGAGCGACCTCCGGCGCTCGGTCGCGGCGACGACGAACCGCCGGACCGCGTCGTGGTCCTTGACGCCACCGCTCGATTCGACGCCGGAGGCCACGTCGACCGCGAACGGTTCGACCGTCGCGACGGCCTCGACGACGTTCTCGGGTGTGAGCCCCCCCGCGAGGATGACGGGCACCTCGATGTCGGCGAGCACGTCCCGCGTCTGCTCCCAGTCGTGAGTCTGGCCCGTCCCACCTGCACCCTCCTCGTCTACCGAATCGACCAGCACCGCGTCCGCCACGTCGGCGTACCGGCGAGCGACCGCGGGGGTCGCCGCGTCGACGTGCTTGATGACCGGCACGTCGAGGTTCGACTGGAGGTAGGCCACGTCGCCCGGGGCGAGGTCGCTGTGGAGCTGGAGCGCGTCGGGGCCGACCTCGCGGACGAGTTCGATCGCCTCGCCTGGCGTCTCCGGCATCGTCACGAGCACGGTCGTTACGAAGGGTGGAACCCGGTCGATGAGTTCGGCGGCGCGCTCGACCGAAACCTCCCGCGGGGTGTCGACGGGCACGTCCACGACGAAGCCGAGCGCGTCGGCTCCCGCGTCGACCGCGGCGTCCACGTCTTCCTCGCGGGTCAGCCCGCATATCTTCACGCGCGTCATTTCGCGAGTACCGAGCTGAGGTCGTCGAGCTTCCCGGCGGCCGCGCCGGAGTCGATGGCCTCGCGAGCTTTCTCGACGCCTGCCTGCAGGCTGTCGGCCCCACCGGCGATGTAGATGGCCGCGCCCGCGTTCGCGAGGATGATGTCCCGCTTCGGGCCCGTGACCTCGCCCCGGAGGATGCCGGTCATGTCCGCGGCGTTCTCCTCGGGGCTGCCACCAGCCACCGCCTCGACGGGGGCGCGCTCCAGCCCGAGGTCCTCGGGCGTGAGCGTGTACTCCTCGATGGTGTCACCGTCGACCTCCGCGACGACCGTCTCGTCGTGGATGCAGATCTCGTCCATGCCGGAGCCGTGGACGACGAGTGCTCTCTCGATGTTCATGCGTGCGAGTGCGCGGGCGAGCACCGGCACGAGGTCCGGGTCGTACACCCCGACGACCTGCGCGTCAGCCCCAGCCGGGTTGGTCAGCGGGCCGAGCACGTTGAACAGCGTCCGCATGCCGAGTTCCTTTCGCGGGCCGATGACGGCCTTCATCGCCGGGTGGAACACCGTCGCGAGCATGAAACCGATGCCGTCGTCCTCGATGCGGGCCTCGACCGCCGCCGGTTCCGCGTCGACCTGCACCCCGGCGACCTCCAGCACGTCGGCACTCCCCGAAGAAGAAGAGACGGAGTAGTTGCCGTGCTTGGCGACCGCGATGCCAGCCCCTGCGGCGACCATCGCGCTCGTGGTCGAGACGTTGATGGTGTCGTAGTCGTCGCCACCCGTCCCACAGGTGTCGACGAGCGGTTTCCGGTTCGGTTCGATGCGCCGCGCCGCGTCGCGCATCCCCTGTGCGAACCCGGCTATCTCGGCCTCCGTCTCGCCCTTCGCCCGGAGCGCCGTGAGCAGGGCACCGATCTGTGCCTCGGTCGCCTCCTCGAAGATCATTCGTGCCGCCTCTCTCGCCTCGTCCTGTGTGAGGTCACCGCCGTCGGTGACACGCTCGATATAGTCCTGCATTGTGAACACCAATGTATTGTTCCGTCTTATGATGTACAAATTCGTACATCGACTTAAGATTGTCGTCGGCGCTGGGGAATTTCGTGTGAAACAGTGACACAGTTTGGCGTGGAGTCGAGCCGCCCCGACGCCACCCCGGAATCGTGGGCCCGGTCCCCGTGGTTGGAATCGCCACACCGCTGTCGATTCGAAACCCTTTTTTATACCACCGGCCAACGAAGGATTGCAGGCAGACGAAGACCGGAACGCCACCGGGTTGGTGGTCTAGTCTGGTTATGACACCTCCTTGACATGGAGGAGGCCGGCAGTTCAAATCTGCCCCAACCCACTTCTTCGGAACACAACACCTTCGAGCGGTGCGAGGTCGCGGAGCGACCTCAATTGCGAACGGCGTAGCCGTGAGCGTAGCAAGCGAGAAGATCGTGTTCCGAGAATGAGTTACGGGAAGATTTGAACCAGCGAGCACCGCGACGCGGTGCGAGTGAGGTTCAACATCTGCCCCAACCGCTTCTTCGGAGCACAACGCCGACGAGTGCCCCCTGAGCCTCTGCCACACGAAACCGGCCCGCAGCGTCGGGAGCCAGTCTCGCGTACTAGTCAGGGAGTGAGGCTATCGCCACCCGACCCCCAACTACGATATGGCACTCAGCGCCCGAAACCGAATCCACGGCACCGTCAAATCAGTCGAGACCTCAGGCCTGATGGCCGAGGTCGTCGTCGAGACACCGGACGGCCAGCCCGTCACCGCCATCATCACCAGCGGTTCGGTCGACCGGCTGGGCATCGCAGAGGGTGACGAGGTCGACGCCGTGGTGAAGGCGACCGAAGTGATGATAGAGAAGGCATAGCGAAGACGACGACTCCACACGTTCTTTACCGTCCGGACTCGAACCAGAGCCAACCAATGGCCAAGCGACTCGAATGCATCATCCCCGGCTGTGACGCCACGATAGACGGACTGACCGAGGAGCAGGTGCTCGCGAAGGTCGAGACCCACGTCACGCGAGACCACCCGGACCTCGAACTCGACGCACAGGCCACCGAGTCGATGCGGGCGAACATCCAGGATATCTGAGCGGCTCGGTCACCAGGCACCACCCGCAGCACAGGACATTTTCCGCAGACCGTCGGAGACACGCCCGTGTTCGACACCGACCAGGTCACCAGACGGCTGGACGGGCAGGACTGCCAGGGAGCGACGAACGCAGCGACGGAGTAGCTTCTACAACACCACGCCCCGAGAACTGCCGACCCGCGTCATGGTGTGTTCGGGTCGTCGTCGAACTGTTCTTCCAGCGCGGTTTCGCCGCCCAGCAGTCCGCTGAGCCGACGGGTCAGCACGTCGAACACGACGACGATGGGGAGCAGCGCCAGTTCAACCAGATAGAGCGGCCGGGCGATGGTGCGGGCCCACTTCCTGGCGTTCCCCAGCCCGTAGGACTTCGGGACGATCTCGCCGAAGACGAGCACGACCGAACTCGCGACCAGCGTGGCGACCGTGACGGCGGCCCCCGCGGAGACCGTCTCCACCAGCGCGACCGTGATGACGCTGGAGATGGCCATGTTCACGATGTTGTTTCCGACCAGAAGCGTGACCAGGAGACGATGGGGGTCCTCGCGGAGTTCGGCGAGGCGAGCCGCGCGTCGGTCGCCCGAGGCCTCGTCAGCCTCGATGTCTTCGACGGAGAGCGAGAAGATGGCGGTCTCGCTGCTGGAGAAGAAGGCGCTACACGCGAGGAGGCCGGTGACGGCGGCGGCACTGATCCAGAGGATGCTGACCATGGTGGGGCGGTCACGCGCAGGGGTGAAGAAGGCGCGGTCTCGCCAGCGCACGGCCCAGCGGAAAATCAGTCCTTCCTCGAACCCGCTCAGTTCAGGATCTCGACGCCGTCCGCGGTGACCTCCACGTCGATGAGGCTCTTGACGGGGTAGTCCATCTCGACGGTCTCGGACTCCATCCGCCGGATGACCGTCACCACGTCGGCGACGTTCGCGCCCACGTCGTCGAGGGCTTCGGTGATGGCGGCGATGGAGACGCCGGTGTTCGTCAGGTCGTCGAGCACGAGCACGTCGTCGCCCGCGCTCACGTCGTTGAGGTAGTAGTCCTCGCCGTCGAGGTCGAACGGGACCTCGTCGTCGAAGCCGTACTCGCGGTTCCGGATGACGACGAGCGGGATGTCCGCGACGAGCGAGACGGCGGTCGCGACGTGCACGCCCATGGTCACGGGCGTGACGATGACGTCCACGTCGGCCAGGTCGGCGACGCGGCAGATGCCGTTGACGACCTCGCGCATGAGGTGGGGGTCGAGTGTCGGGATGCCGTTGCTGATGGGATGGACGAGGTAGTGGTAGCCGTCGTCCTCGATGAGGGGAGCCTCGTGAACCGAGCGTCGAAGCGCGTCCATACGTGGTCTCTGACCGACCGACGCGAAAAGGGG
Organism: Haloarchaeobius pelagicus; assembly: GCF_051207375.1. Lineage (NCBI taxonomy): Archaea > Methanobacteriati > Methanobacteriota > Halobacteria > Halobacteriales > Halorubellaceae > Haloarchaeobius > Haloarchaeobius pelagicus. The sequence continues at coordinate 2,280,009 of NZ_JBPJZD010000001.1, forward strand.
CCCGGTTTTCAGGCGATGTCCCGACTGGTGTCGACCCGCACCTTGTCGGTGAGCTGGAGCTTCACGGGTTCGCGGAAGGCCCGGCCGCCGCGGAACTTGGTGACGGCGAGGCGGTTCTCGATGGCGTAGGTGGTCACCCGGAGGTCGAGGTTCCAGACGAGGTCGGCGAACGCGAGGGTGGTCGCGCGCTGGGGTGTCGCGTCGTTGCTCCCGGTGCAGTTGAACACGCCGATGCTGTTGGCGTCGACCAGCCGGCGAGAGAGGGCGTTGAGCATCGAGACGTACTCGCGGCGGCCGGCGAACTCCAGCGGGTCGGGCTGGTCCACCACGACGACGGCGTTCTCGGGGACGTGCGGAAGCGCGTTGGTGAGGTCCTCCGGGGTCGGGTTCGGGCCGAGGAACACGACCTGTGTGGTCGCGGCGGCCTCGCCGAGCGTCCGCTGGACCGACTCCTTCGACCGGGTCGTCGAGAGGTAGAGGGTCTGGTGACGCTCGATGAGCTGCTGGACGAGTAGCTCCGCCTGGCTCTCTGGCGGCGCGAGCAAGACCAGCAGGCTGCCGGCCGGAATACCACCCTCGTGGAGCCGGTCGAGGGACTCCATCCCCGTCGTGAACCGTCGTGTCATACTTCTATAATTCGCGGCCTGGGGGGTTACCCTTTGCGCTCGCGTCGGAATCGGTACCGGTCCCGCCCGGTGAGGCCGGTCTCTCGGGACCCCCGTGCAGCAGTTCGTGGACGCCGATGACGAGCGAGGGCACGACGACGATGAAGATGTGCTCCTCGATGGGGATGCCGAGGACCTCGACGCCGGTCCGCATCGGGATGGCGAACACGCCGACCTCGAGGGTGTACCAGTCCCAGACGTACGCGACCGGGTAGAGCGCGAGGACGGTCTTGCCGGCCCGGCGGAGGGCATCGGCTCGCCAGAGCAAGAGGAACGCGGCGGTCCCGAAGACGACCTCGGTCGCGAGGTAGGTCCAGGGACCGAGCACCGTGATGTCCGGCAGCACGTGCAGGAGTTGGTGTTGGTGACGCAAAATCCTACTGGGCTGAGATTGGCGGTATCTTGAAGACCGATGCGGGAGAACTCCTACGTTGTACTATGGATATTTCTGATATCGCGACTACGGAGTTCATCGAAGTCGATGTCGGCGAGCGCCTCGGGAAGGTTCGCTCGGTGTTCGAGAACGAGAACCCGAAAGGGATCATCGTGACCCGGGACGGCGAGTACGAGGGTGTGCTCTCCGAGCGCGTGCTGCTCCAGTCGCACGTCGAGGACGACGCCAAGGTCAAGGCCCTGGTGAAGCCCAGCCGGAACGCACCGGCACCGAAGGTCGACCGGAACGAGGACGTCCGGGAGACGGCGCGCGTCCTCGTCGAGGGCGGGGTGAAGGTCGCACCCGTGTTCGAGGGAGACGACCTGTGGGGCATCGTCACGGCCGACGATATTCTCGACGCGGTGTTGCACAACCTCGACGCGCTCACCGTCGAACAGATCTACTCCGACGACCCCGTCACCCTCGGCGAGCAGGACAGCCTCGGGAAGGTCATCAACCTGCTCCGCGAACACGGTATCTCGCGGCTGCCCGTCGTCAACGAGGATGGCTACCTCTCGGGCGTCGTGACCCGTCACGACATCGCAGACGTGGTCATCCGCGACATGAACAAGGCGACCACGGGCGAGCGCGCGGGCGACACCGACCGCGTCCTCGACATGCCCGTCTACGACATCATGACCAGCCCGGTCATGACGACCACCATCGACGCCTCCGTCGAGGATGCCGTCTCGACCATGCTCGAGAACGACCTCGGTGGGCTCGTCGTGGTCAACGACGACGACGACCGACTCGTCACCGGTGTCGTCACCAAGACCGACGTACTCCGTGCCCTGACGTTCACCGAGGAGGAGCACATGGACGTCCAGATCACGAACATCAACCTGCTCGACACGCTCTCCCGCGAGGAGATCCGCCAGTCGCTGGAGGAGGTCGTCGACAAGTACCAGAAGATGAACGTGCTGCACGTCCACGTCCGCTTCCAGGAGCACAAGGAGAAGCTCCGCGGGACGCCCCTCATCTACAGCCAGATCCGTGTCCGGACGACCAACGGCCAGGTCGCCGGCTCCGGTGAGGGCTACGGTGCCGAGTCCGCCTTCCGCGTCGCACTCGACAAGCTCGAGCGCAACGTCCTGGAGATGAAGAACTACCGTTCGGACGAGCAGTACCGTGGCCAGCTGCTCCGCAAGCTCGACGAGCTGTAAGCGGGGGACGACCACTGCGCGGGACACCGGGACCCACCCCGGCGGTCCGGTTCGACCCGTCCTCAGACGTCAGCTGCAGCGATACCGGAATCCGTTATCTTGAACTGAATCGACTCACCGGCGGGTTTCGCTCGATGCTTCTCCAGCGTCGCGCGCCGGTTCCCGCCGCGGAACCGGTCGATGCGGACGACGCTCCCCATCCAGTGTTCCAGCGTGTTGCCACCGAGCGCACGCGTCCGGTCGCTGTCGATGTCGGAGAACACCTGGTTCGTGAGCAACACCGCGAACTCGTGTTTGCGGGCGAGCGAGAGCAGGTGGGTGACCTGCCTCCCGACCTTTCGCAGGGACTCACCACCCGTCGAGTCCTCGCCGCGTTCGAGCCGGTAGAAGCCGGTCGCGGAGTCGACGACGACGAGGTCGGCCCGGTCGGCGAACCCGTCCACGTCGCGGACCGCCTCCTCCTGTTCCTGGAAGTCGAGCGCCTCCTCGACGATGATGCGGCCCGTGATGTCCTCGACGGACTCCGCCGAGCGCGAGGCCCGCGCGTTCGCGATCTGTTCGAAGCGGTCGAGCGACAGCCCCTCCGTGTCGATGTAGACGACGGTCCCCCCACGGGCGGCGGTCTCGACGGCGGAGACGAGCGCGACGTTGGTCTTGCCGGCGGCCGGCGGCCCATACACCTGCGTGACGGTGCCTCGCTCGAACCCGCCCCCGAGGAGGTCGTCGAGGTCCGCACACCCCGTCTCGATGTTCCCTTGCACGTTCCTCCGTGGGTCGGACCCGGATAAAAATTCTCGGGAAGGCCGGGCACAGATTGACTTTAAGCCGGTCGGCTCGAAAGGACAGGGAGTGATAGTCGTCGCCACCGCTGACTTCGAGGTCTACCACGGCGTCGTCAACGAACTACGCGACCGTGGTGTGACGTTCACGACCATCGAGCCCGATGACGAGTTGCCCGAGCAGACAGCCGTCGTCATCACGGGCGAGGACGAGGAGGTCGAGGGACCGCGCGTGGTCCATGCCGACCCGGACGACCCGCGGCGCGCGGTCGACGCCGCCCTGACCCATCTCCGCGGGGAGGGCGGCCAGACCATCGTCGGGGTGGACCCAGGTCGCCGCCCCGGCATCGCGGTACTCGCCGGTGACACGGTCGTCGCAGCGTTCCAGGTGCCGGCCGACGACGCGGTCGCCGTCATCGAGCGCGAGGTCGCAGATGCGGTCGACCCCGTCGTCCGCGTCGGTGACGGGGCGCGGCTCGAAGGTGCCAGCATCGTGAACGCGCTCGACGACGTGCGGGTCGAGCTCGTCGACGAGACGGGGACGACGCCGTACCTCGGGACCGGCGCGCGCGGGATGGGCGACGTGCTCGCGGCGGCGAACATCGCCCGCATCGAGGGCGAGGTCATCGAGAACCGCGACATCGAGCCGACGGCCGGGGAGTTACAGGTCATCAAGAACCGCTCCCGCGAGCAGTCCGGCGAGAACCGGGCCATCGACGAGGACCTGGCCCGGCGGGTTGCTGCCGGCGAGTTGAGCATCGAGGAGGCACTGGCGCTGCATCGTGGTGAGGACCCTGCGCTCACCGGGGACGATTCGGACGACGAGGAGTAGCCGAACGCGACACAGCGGCTCCGATAGGAGAGTAGTTCAGAAAGAAGCGAGGCCGCGGCGAGACGTGTCTCCAGGCGTCTCGTGCGGGTTATCTGGCGGCCCAGTCGCAGTCGGTACAGGCCGGGACGCCCTGGACGTTGACGAGTGACCCATCACAGTTCGGACAGGCCATGGTGATCGCGACGCCGCCGTCCGCGACGACCGTCTTCTTCTCCGGTTCGCTTTCGCCGCTCTCCTCGGTCGCGTCGTTCTCATCCGTCACGGGGTCGGAATGCCGCCACATCCCGAACGTGAATGGATGGTCGTTGTAGATCGATTCACGCGTCTCTTCGTCCTCGCTGACACTCTCCTCCCCAGGGGCTGTGTTGGTGGCAGTCATCGTCGGTCGCTACTGGAAAATTCGGACGCATATCATATAAGGCTAGGTGCGGATGTGTATCTTGGACTAAGGTATCTTAATATAATATAAGGTGGGCTGTCGTTCTTCGGTACGACCTACGAGTGATTTAGTATCGTTCGGTTTCTACAGACGTATGTTGGATGGACACACGAGCTGAACCGCCGAGAGGACGTCGTCATCGACACCAGGCGTCGCTGTCAAGCCGGTAGGCCTTTGTATGTCTCAGAACCAACCTTAAGTGTTAGCACATAGCATGGAACTGACGGCGAATCGACCGCGGACCCCCGGGACCAAAAACCCTATCGGCACGCGAGACGCATTTCAGACCATCCCCGTAGCCCAACAATCATGAACGAAGTTCAACTAGAGGTCGCCAAGGCGTACCCGAACGATTCGGGACGCGGTATCGCCAGGCTCGACCCGGATACGCTGTTGCATCTGAAGCTCAGCCCGGGCGATATCATCGAGATCGAAGGTGCAGATACGACCGCCGCGAAGGTGTGGCGCGCAGACCGACAGGACTGGAACACAGACACCGTCCGAATCGACGGGTTCACTCGCCAGAACGCCGACGTGGGCATCGGCGAGCGGGTGACCATCAGAAAAGCAGAGGCCACCAAGGCGGAGAAGCTCGTCCTCGCACCCCCCGAGGAGGCGTCGGTGCAGTTCGGCTCCGATGCCGCCGGCATGGTGAAACGACAGATCCTGAAGCGCCCGGTCGTCGAACGCGACATCGTCCCGGTCATGTCGAGCACGAACCACCCGTTCATGCGCTCGCCGGGACAGGCCATCCCCCTCATCGCGGTCGAGACCGAGCCCGACGGCGTCGTCCTCATCACCGAGGACACCGAGGTCGAGCTCCGTGAGGAGCCCATCTCCGGCTTCGAGAAGACCGGCGGTGGCATAACCTACGAAGACATCGGTGGCATCCAGGGCGAGATCCAGCGGGTGCGCGAGATGGTCGAGCTCCCGATGAAGCACCCGCAGATATTCAAGAAGCTCGGCATCGAGCCCCCGCAGGGTGTCCTCCTGCACGGGCCGCCGGGCACGGGGAAGACCTTGCTGGCGAAGGCGGTCGCCAACGAGACCTCTGCGAGTTTCTTCTCTATCGCTGGGCCGGAGATCATCTCGAAGTACTACGGTGAGTCCGAACAGCAGCTCCGTGAGATATTCGAGGACGCTGCCGAGGAGTCACCGGCTATCATCTTCATCGACGAGCTCGACTCCATCGCGCCCAAGCGTGAGGACGTGACCGGTGAGGTCGAACGCCGTGTCGTCGCCCAGCTCCTGACGATGATGGACGGGCTCGAAGCCCGCGGCCAGGTCATCGTCATCGCGGCGACCAACCGCGTGGACTCGGTCGACCCGGCACTGCGCCGCCCCGGTCGCTTCGACCGCGAGATCGAGATCGGCGTGCCCGACGAGGAGGGCCGCGAGGAGATACTGCAGATCCACACCCGCGGCATGCCGCTGTCGGACGACGTGAGTCTGGACCACCTCGCACACGAGACCCACGGCTTCGTCGGTGCCGACATCGAGAGCCTCACCAAGGAGGCCGCGATGAAGGCACTTCGCCGGTACCTCCCCGAGATCGACCTCGACGAGGAGGACATCCCGCCGAGCCTCATCGACCGGATGATCGTCAAGCGCACGGACTTCAGCGCCGCGCTCAACGAGGTCGAACCGAGCGCGATGCGCGAGGTGCTCGTCGAGCTTCCGAAGATATCCTGGGACGACGTCGGTGGCCTGGAGACGGCCAAGCAGAACATCCAGGAGTCCATCGAGTGGCCGCTGAACAACCCCGAGAAGTTCGAGCGGATGGGTATCGACCCGCCGGCCGGCGTGTTGCTCTACGGCCCGCCGGGCACCGGGAAGACGCTGATGGCGAAAGCGGTCGCCAACGAGACGAACGCGAACTTCATCTCGGTGCGTGGCCCGCAGCTGCTCTCGAAGTGGGTCGGTGAGTCCGAGAAGGCCATCCGGCAGACGTTCCGGAAGGCCCGCCAGGTGGCCCCGACGGTCATCTTCTTCGACGAGCTCGACTCGCTCGCCCCGAGCCGGGGTGGCGAGATGGGTTCGAACGTCTCCGAACGGGTCGTCAACCAGCTCCTGACCGAGCTCGACGGCCTCGAGGATATGGGCGAAGTGATGGTCATCGGCGCGACCAACCGGCCGGACATGATCGACCCGGCACTCATCCGCTCGGGTCGGTTCGACCGGCTCGTCATGATCGGCCAGCCCGACGTCGAGGGTCGCGAGCAGATCCTCCACATCCACACGGAGAACATCCCGATGGCCCCGGACGTGAGCCTGCGCGAGCTCGCAGAGCTCACCGACGGCTACGTCGGGTCCGACCTGGAGTCCATCGCGCGTGAGGCCGCAATCGAGGCCCTGCGCGAGGACGAGGACTGCGAGGTCGTCGAGATGCGCCACTTCCGCAAGGCGATGGAGTCGGTCCGGCCGACCATCACCGAGGACATCCTCGACTACTACGAGCAGATGAAAGAGGACTTCAAGGGCGGGACGGCCGACGTGGGCCACGACCGCCAGAGCAGTCGTATCGGCTTCCAGTAAGCGGGTCGCTGCGGGCATCCTCCCGCATCGTCCGGCGAACGCTTTTAAGTCTATGCGGGTTACACCTCCACTCGAATAGCGAATGCCGTCGGACCCCCCTGCAGGCCCACCAGGCCCCGAGCCCGCGAGCACGCGGAGCGACGGCACCTACCGCCCACTCCGGGACCCGCAGGTCATCCTCCTGATACTCATCGTCCTGGGCACGTTCGCGGTGATGGCCGGCGGGCTCGGAACCGGCCCGCCGTTCGGCGACGACAACGAATCGAGCGGCCCGGTGTTCCCGGTCTTCGATTACGACGGCGAGGACCGACCGGAAGCGGAGGCGCTCACACTGGCGGCGAACCGGACCGTCGTCGACCCCTCGGGAGCCGTCGAGTTCTCCGTGACCGCCGCGGACAAACCGGTCTCGAACGTCACACTGCAGGTCGAGGAGCGACGTGCCGAGACCGACCAGAACGGCACCGCGGTCCTCACCTTCGACGAGCCGGGCACGTACGAGGTGGTGCTGTCGCCGACGACCAGCGAAAACGCGACCACCGAGCGCGTCACCATCAGGGTGCGCCGGCACCAGGTCGACCTGGCGGCGTCGGTCCGCCCCTCGAATCCGGTCACCGGACAGAACGTGACCGTCGCGGTGACCCGTGCCGACACGGGTGCGGCCGTCGCCGGCACGGTCGTCGCGGGCGGCCGGACGGTGAAGACCGGCGATGACGGCCGCGCGAACGTGACGTTCTCGACGGCAGCCACGCACACCGTGACGGTCCGGGCCCCACAGACCGAGACCGAGCGCTTCACCGACGCAGCGACGACCGTCGTCGTCGACCGACGGGTCGTCGGGCTGAACCTCGTGCTCGGCACGACCGAAACACGGGTCGACGACCCCGTCCAGGCAACTGTGACCCGGGCGGACACGGGTGCGCCGGTGAACGCCACGGTCACCGTCGAGAATTCGACCACCACGACCGGAGCCGACGGCCAGACCAACCTCTCCTTCTCGACCAGGGGCACGTACGCGGTCACGGTCGAGGCACCACAGACCCCCGCCGTCAGGTTCGACTCGGCGTCCACCGAGTTGACGGTCGAACCGAAGCTGGTCGACCTGCGGCTGGCCGTGAACCGGTCGACGGTACCGGTCGGTGAGCGCGTGACGTTCACGCTCCGCCGAACGGACACCGGCGAGCGCGTCGCGGGGACCGTCGACCTGTTCGGGACGCCGTATCGGACCGGCGAGGACGGTCGGCTCCGGGTCGCCTTCCAGAAAGGAACAGTCGTGACCGCGGTCGGAGCGGCAGCCGAGACCGACACGACGCGGTTCGTCTCGTCGAGCCGGAAGCTCACCGTCCTCGGGCCGGACTGGGCGGTCACCGACCTGCAGGCCCCCGACACGGTCCAGCGGAACGAGTCGGTCGCGGTCACCGCCACGGTCCGGAACGACGGGACGGCCAGCGCGACCGAAGAGTTCGCGTACCGCATCGGTGACCGGACGCTGGCGACTCGCACAGTGACGGTCGACCCGGGCGAGACGACCGAGGTCCAGTTCACCGTCGACGCGGTCGACCTCCCTGCCGGGGACTACACCCAGACGGTGTCCATCCGCTGGGCAACCACCGCGGCGGACCTGACCATCACCGCGAACCGGAGCGATACCAGCGAGCGCGTGACCGACGACCGGCCGAAGCGCGAGCACACCACGGACATGACAGCCGGCTCGAACCGGTCGTTAGCTCGCGCCGAACACACGATTCGCCAGTGGCTATTCGGCTAGGACACCTCGGTTTCCTCGGTCGGTTCCACCGCACGAGCAGTGCCGATAAAACGTCTCGGGCGCGTTGCACCCGTCGTGAAACGATTAGGACACCCGTATATTTCTGTGAAACGTCGAGAAATAAAACAAACACTCGTCCGGGTATAAGACCCCTGCTAGCGTAGTACTGTATGTCGCATGGCAAGTTCTCCACTCGAACAGATCTCGAACCGCCCCGCCGACGGGAACGGGTTCCAGCCCGTCCAGATGTTGAGCTTCTGGGCTGCTGTCTCGCTCCCGTTCGTGAACGTCGCTCTCCTCACCGTCGGCCTCGACACACCGACGAAGACCGCGGCATTCCTCTCGCTGTTGCTGTTGAACCTGCTCGCACTGGCGCTGGGTCGGACCTACCAGCCCTGAAAACGGACGCTCGCGGGTCTTACGATTCCTGTCGTCCCGTCGTTCTGATGCCTTCGACCTCCGCCGCGAGCGCCCGCCGTTTGACCACGGCGAAGCCGGCGAAGATTATCACGAAGCCGACGACGGTGTAGACGTCGACGGTGTCGCCGAGGACCGCCCACCCCGAGAGCGCCGCGAACACCGGAGCCACGTACGACACCATGTTTATCTCGACCGGGCCGAGCCGGTCGAGCAGGTCGAAGTAGATGAGGAAGCCGAGGGCGCTGGCGAAGATGGAGAGGTACACCAGCGAGGCGATCGCCCGCGGCGTCCACTGGATGAGCGCGAACGATTCGCTGGGCATGGCGATGCTCACGGCATGCATCAACAGCGCACCGAGGAGCATCGACCACGCCTCCATCGCCTCGATGGAGATGTCGCTGTCGATTCTGCGGGTGAGGACGCTCCCCAGCGCGAAGGCGGCCGCAGCCCCGAACACGAGGAGTTTCGAGACCACCGCATCGGAGAGCAATGCGTCCGGGTCGGGGTGGACGAGCACCGCGACGCCGACCAGCGCGAGGAACATCCCCAGCCACGTCTCCGGAGTCACCGGTTCGTCGGGGAGCAGCAGGCGAGCGAACGCGGTCGTCAGGACCGGTGAGAGCGCGACGAGGACGGCGGCTGCCCCACTGCTCACGGGGCCGGTCTCGCCGACGAACAGCAGCGCGTGGTAGGCGGCGATCATGAACACGCCCCCGATGACGACCTCCAGCCAGCCGGCCCGGGAACGGGGCAGCCAGTCGTCGACGGCGTAGACGGCGTAGCCGAGCATCAGGACACCCGCGATGTCGTACCGGAGGGCCGCGAACAGGACCGGCGGGATGTCGGCAACGCCCGCCTTGATGGCCATGAACGCGCTCCCCCAGACGGCCGCGAGCACGAGAAAGAGCGAGACGTTCCGGTATCTGGTCACGGCCGAGACGAACGGACCGACGGTAAGGAAACTTTCTATCCCGGCCCGCGACGCCGGTTTAGGTCGGTTATTTCACAACTTTCGGCCGCGGTTGCGCACCCGGTCGTTCACTTTCACCCCGGGGCGTACCGTTTATATTCATGCTCGCATTATCTCAGGTATGGCCGCTCATGGCCGTCCCGCCCTGCGGGATCTGTTCGACGAGTCGCCGACGCCGCACATCGCACACCCGCCTACGACTCACCACCGCGATTTCTACGTCGCCACAGACGGTTCGTATCGAGCCTCTGGGCAGGGTGGACTCGGTGTCGTCATCGAGACCCGAGACGGCACCCGTGTCGCGCGCATGTCGACGGGTGACTCGCCGCCTGACAACAACGTCGCCGAGTACCGCGCACTGCACCTCGGCCTCGACGTCCTCGCCGCCCGTGCGCCACGGGATGCCCGCGTCGGTATCCTCGTGGACCACAACGACCTCGCGGCGAACGTCAACAACGCGGTACTCGCTACTCGACACCCGGACTGGCAACCGACCAAACCGTTCGTCGTCCCGCGGGCCAGCGAGAACCACTGGCGCGGCATCCGCGCCCGACTCTGTGGCTTCGGCGAGGTGCGCGCCGCGCGCATCCGGTCCGACGACAACCCGGCGCACCCGCTGGCGAACGCGCCGGACCGCTACGCGCACGTCAACGACGAACCGGAACGGTGTGTCTTGCCCGAACCGCTCGGCCCGGCCGAGCCGGCAGGACCGCAGTACCCGCCGCCGTCGCGGGCGGACCGCCACGCATCGGACTAGGCGGTGCCAGTCGCGGTGCTCGAGGGCGTACCCAGGGACGGCTCTCGCACTCGAAAACAGTTTTTCTGACGAGTCTCTCCGAGTTACTCGGTGAGCCGGCGCCGGTCGACGACCACGACCGTCGTCGCGTCGCGGATGCCGAGGACGACGCGTTCCCCAGCAGCCACCTCGTCTTCGTACACCAGGTCGCCGTCGATGGCGATGTCGACCAGGTAGTCGGTGTCGGTGTCGAACTGCCCGCTCAGGTAGATACGTTCGGCGTAGCTGAGCTCGCGCTCGCGGTTGTAGATGGTCGTCAGGTCTTCGAGGCGCGTGAGCCGAACCGAGACGTCGAGCAGACCCGAGGCCGTCGAGATGACCTCGAGTTCCGGGGCGGGTCGTTCGGGGGCTGCCGTGGTCGCCGTGGCCGGTTCGGCCGTGTCCGTCTCCTCGGTGGGCGAGGTGAGGGGGTCCCGTGTGTCCGGCTCGGCACGGGATTCGCGGAGGGAACGACCGAGGAAGCCGGTGGCTCCGGCGGCCGCGGTCAGCGTGAGGAACCGGCGACGGTTCATACTTGACGCTAGGACTGGGATGATAAAAGGGCACAGAAAACACAAACAGACGTTTGAGATACCGCGCTGCGAACTCGGGGTGACAGGCTCCGGGAACTCGGAACGTGCGCCCCCGAGATTACTCGTTCTGCTGGGCGTCCACGACCGCCACGCCAGCCAGATTACACGACCACCTTTTGTCTCGCTCGGCTCCGCCTCGCTCCCAAAAGCTGGACCAAAAAGTGACCGCGAAGGCTTACTCGTTCTGCTGGGCGTCCACGACCGCCACGCCAGCCAGATTCACGATGTCCTTGACCTCGTCACCACGCTGGAGCACGTGGACCGGCTTGTCCATCCCGACGAGCATCGGCCCGATGGCCTCCGCGCCGCCGAGGCGCTGGAGGAGCTTGTAACCGATGTTGCCGGCTTCGAGGTTCGGGAAGACGAGCACGTTCGCGGGCTCGTCGAACTCGGCGAAGTCGTAGGTGCCTTCGAGTATCTCCTCGACGACGGCGGTGTCCGCCTGCATCTCGCCGTCGACCGGGAAGTCGACCTTCGGGTCCTCCCGGAGCATGCTGGCCGCGCGGCGCGGCTTGCGCGTCCCGGGGTTGTCGACCGAGCCGAAGTTGGAGTACGACAGCATCGCGACGCGCGGGTCGACGTTGAACCGGCGGGCGAGGTCCGCGGTGTGCTCGGCGACCTCGGCGAGGATCTTCGCGTCGGGGTCCTGGTTGACCGTGGTGTCGGCACAGAAGATGACGCGGTTCTTGAACGTCAGCATGTACACACCGGCCGCGTAGTTGGCGTCCTCGCGGGTGCCGATGACCTGCAGCGGCGGGCGGAGCGCGGACGGGTAGTGGTGGGTCAGGCCGGTCAGCATCGCGTCGGCGTCGCCGCACTCGACCATCACGCTGCCGAAGTAGTTGGTGTCGCGGCGGATCATGTCGACCGCCTCGCTCTTGGTCAGGCCCTTGCGCTTGCGGATCTTGTAGAGCCGGTCGGCGTAGTCCTCGTACTCGCCGTCGGCCTCGCGCGGGTTGGCGATCTCGGGGTCGAACTCGAGTCCGAGCCGGTTCTTGGTCTTCTCGATGCGGTTCGGGTTCCCGATGAGGACCGGCTCGGCGATGCCCTGCTCTGCGAGCTGGTAGGCGGCGCGGATCATCTTCTCGTCGTTGCCCTCCGCGAGCGCGATGCGCTTGGGGTCGGACTTCGCCTTGTTGAGGACGACCCGCATCATCTCGCGGGACTTCCCGAGGCGGGCTTCGAGGCGCTCCTCGTACTCCTCGAGGTCGAGTTCCTTGCGGGCGCAGCCCGAGTCCATCGCGGCGTCGGCGACGGCCGGCGCGACCTCGAACAGCACACGGGGGTCCAGCGGCTTCGGGATGATGTAGTCCGGGCCGAACTGGAGCGGCTGGTCGCCGTAGGCTTTGACGACCGCGTCGGGCACGTCCTGCTTCGCGAGGTGAGCCAGCGCCTTCGCGGCGGCGACCTTCATCTCCTCGTTGATCTCGGTTGCGCGCACGTCGAGTGCGCCACGGAAGATGAACGGGAAGCCGAGGACGTTGTTGACCTGGTTCGGGTAGTCGGAGCGCCCGGTGGCCATGATGACGTCGTCGTCGCGGGCCGCCTTGGCCTCCTCGTAGCCGATCTCCGGGTCGGGGTTCGCCATCGCGAACACGATGGGGTTGTCGGCCATCGACCGGACCATCTCCTGGGAGACGAGCCCGCCGATGGAGAGGCCGACGAACACGTCCGCACCCTCCATCGCGTCGGCGAGGTCGCCGCCGGGGATGTCGCGGGCGAACTCGCGCTTGTACTTGTTCACGTCGCCGGCTTCGGCGCGCTCCTGGGTGATGATGCCCGAGGAGTCACACATGGTGATGTTCTCGCGCGTGGCACCGAGAGAGACGTAGAAGCGGGCGGTCGCGAGCGCGGACGCGCCAGCGCCGGAGAAGACGATGTCGAGCTCGCCGATGTCCTTGTCGGCGATCTCGCAGGCGTTGACGAGGGCGGCACCCGAGATGATGGCGGTTCCGTGCTGGTCGTCGTGGAAGACGGGGATGTCCATCTCCTCTCGGAGCGTCTCCTCGATGGTGAAACACTCCGGCGCGGAGATGTCCTCGAGGTTGATGCCCCCGAACGTCGGCTCCATCGAGCGGACGGAGTCGATTATCTTCTCGGGGTCGGCCTCGTCGAGTTCGATGTCGAACACGTCGATGTCGGCGAAGCGCTTGAACAGGACGCCCTTCCCCTCCATGACCGGCTTCGACGCCGCCGCGCCGATGTCGCCGAGCCCGAGCACGGCCGAGCCGTTCGAGACGACGCCCACGAGGTTGCCCTTCGCGGTGTACTTGTAGGCGTCGTCGGGGTTCGCCGCGATCTCGTTACAGGGGGCAGCGACACCCGGCGAATACGCCAGCGAGAGGTCTCGCTGTGTGTTCGTCGGCTTCGTCGTCGATATCTCCAGTTTCCCGGGTGGGTCCTCCGCGTGATACTCGAGTGAATCCTCGTCGATTCCCATACTCGGACCCACCACGGCCCCCGACAAAAAGCTAATCGAAAGAACAGTCCGACAATCGTCGAAATCAGGGTGACAGCACGGCTGGAATCGAGTACGTCTCGTCGGAGCCGACGGCCGAGGCTCGCTGGATGGGCCACCCACCGGTGTCGGTCAACCGATCGACCATCCCGTCGGCCGTGACGAGGGTCGTGTCCTCCCGGCGGACACCCGGGAGCGACGGTGTCCAGGCGTACGCTATCGGCCCCTGCAGCAGGGTGTCCGACCCGGGCGTCGCCAGCCACTCACGGCGGGAATAGCCGGTCGCCCCTCCCTGGGGGTGCGCCTGCCAGCGGTCGGGCGACCCGACCGCGTCGTAGGCCGACTGGATGGCCGCGAACACGTCACCCACGGTGCCGGCCCCCTCTCCGGTGACCCCCGAAGCGGTCGCGGCGTAGGCCGTCGCCTCGACCCGGGCCGCAGCCTCGTGGCGTGCTTCGAGCCACTCGGGCGCGTCGAAGGCAACCGTCCGGGTGCAGCCAGCGTGGAGCCCGTCGCGCCGCCCCGTGACCGAGACCACCACATAGTCGCCGAGTTCCAGGGCGGTCGGCGTCGGCCGGACGAAGCGCTGGGCGCGCGCTGCCCCGCCGACGAAGATGCTCACTGGCTCGATGTCGCGCGCCGCCAGCGCGATGCGCACCGCGGAGCCGACCTCGTGCTCGGAGTCACCGGACTGGAGTTCCCGACAGACCGCCTCGACCGCGCTCGCCACGTCCTGCCCGAGCTGGTCGTATCGCTCGATGTCGCCGTCGACGAGTGGCTGTCGGAGCGCGTACGCGTCGACCGTCGCCAGCCCGTCCAGTGCCACGTCGGCGGCCGCGTCCTCGCCAGCGCGGGTGACCACCGCCGCTTCGAGGGAGGACTCGTACCACGCGAACGTCTCGACGGTCACGTCGTCGTCGAGTTCCTCGGTCTGGAGCCGGTCGGCATCCGGGCCGGCGAGGACGGTGACACCGTCGCCATCGTAGCGCGCCGCCGCGACACCGACCGCGTCGCTGGCGTCGATGCGGGTATCTGCCCCCGTGAGCCAGGCGACGTTCGCGGGCGCGAGGAACCACAGTTCGTCGTATCCCTGCTCGTCGAGGAAGGCGTCGAGACGGGTCTGTATCATGGCTTGACGGCTCTCGTGTCGAGGCTTGAAACCTGCGAACCAGCACAGGAACCGGCAGCCCGTTCCCACGTGCTGGGCGCTTCCGCACATCTTCCTGCGGAACCGGCAGCCCGTTCCCACGCGCTGGGCGCTTCCGCACATCTTCCTGCGGAACCGGCAGCCCGTTCCCACGCGCTGGGCGCTTCCGCACATCTTCCTGCGGAACCGGCAGCCCGTTCTCACGCGCTGGGCGCTTCCGCACATCTTCCTGCGGAACCGGCAGCCCGTTCCCACGCGCTGGGCGCTTCCGCACAGTTGATATGGCCCGATTCCTGAGACACAGAGTATGCAAGCGCTCAGCAGGCGCGGCGTCCGCATCCTCGCCGTCGTCACGACCGTTCTGACGGGACTGCTCATCCTGCTCGGGGTGTACACCGCAGCGACAGGGACAGGGCTCACGTGCCAGGGCCGCTGGCCGCTGTGTGGCGGGCCGGTGTTCGGCCTGCTCCCGCCGAACTACGCCTCGATTCCGGAGTGGACCCACCGGTTCGTCGCGTCCATCACCGGCTTCTTCATCCTCGGGACGGCCTACGGCGCGTGGAAGGTGTTCGACCAGCGCCGCATTCACGTCGCGCTCGCCGTGGCAATCCTCGTCCTGCCGGTCCAGATCCTGCTCGGCCGCGAGACCGTCGTCACCTACACCGCACTGGTCCAGACGCTGCACCACGCGGCCGCCCTCGTCATCTTCGGCGGCTTCGTCAGTGGGACCGCCTGGATGTTCGACGGGACCGAGACGGGCCACGAGTCCGCCAGCACGACCGGCCACGGCGTGAACGCCGACGACTGAGGACGTTCTACCCCCGGTTTCTGCCTGAATCGCCGACATTTATGCGTAAGTTTCTTCTGGCAGTGCCGTGCCACACGAGAACATGGCACTCGAACAGATAGACGCAGGTGCATGGTCGGTCGTCCCGGCACTCGTGGCTATCGCGACGGCGTGGTACACGCGTGAGGCCCTCATCGGGTTGTTCCTCGGGGTACTCACCACCGGGAGTATCTACGGTGCGCTGAAGCCAACCGCCGTGGGTGTCCCGGCCGACATCGCGAACGGGTCGCCCGCATTCGGGTCGTTGCTCGGGACCATCTTCGGGCTGAAGACCATCCCGACGCTGGTGGCGACCGCGCCGCTGTTCGGCAGCGAGTGGTACATCAAGAACGTCCTCATCGCCCTGTTCGCCATCGGTGGCACCATCGGGCTGATGATTCGCGCCGGCGCGCTGCAGGGCGTCCTGCAGGCACTCGCGAAACGGGCCGACGACGCCGGAGACGCCGAGAAAGCGGCCTTCCTGGCAGGCGTCGCCATCCACATCGACGACTACTTCAACTGCCTCGTGGTCGGCTCGATGATGCGCCCGCTGACGGACAAGTACAACGTCTCGCGGGCGAAGCTGGCGTACTACGTCGACAGCGCCGGCTCCCCCGCAGCCCGCCTCGCGTTCTACTCGACGTGGGGCGTCGCCCTCATCGGCTTCATCGGCGCGGGCCTCACCGCGGCGAAGACCCAGGGGACGCTCCCGCCGGGTATGAGCGAGATGGTCACCGGCTCCGGCGAGAACGCCAGCGCCGTCACCAGCGAGGTGTGGCCGCTGTTCCTCAACACCCTGTTCACCGGCTTCTACTCGTGGATCGCGCTCGTCATCGCAGCGCTGGTCGCCTGGCAGGTCATCCCGAACTTCGGGCCGATGGCCCGCGAGGAGAAGCGCGCCCGCCAGGAGGGGAAGGTCGTCGGCGAGGACCACGACCCCATGCTCTCCCGGGAGATGGACGAGTACGAGATGGCCGAGACCGCCGAGCCGCGCTGGCAGAACTTCGCCATCCCCATCGGTGCGATGATACTCGTCGCGCTCGGCTCGATGTTCTGGACGTCCTCGCCGTTCGTCACCGCCGACCAGTACGACACGCTGTTCAGCATCGGCGGGTACAGTCTGCTCCTGCCCGCCGGCGGCGAGGTGGGCTTCGCACCTGGCTCGTTCGAACTCGGGCTCGCGGCGACCACGGCCCTCATCCTCTCGTTCGTCCTCTACCGGCTCCGCGGTGACATCCCCTCGAACGACGACGCCACGAACGCGATGGTTCGCGGGTTCAAGGGCATCTTCCTCGCCGCGGCCATCCTCATGATGGCCTCGAGCATCCAGAACTCGGTGACGACGCTCGGCATCGCCGCGTTCGTCACGCAGTGGTTCCAGGGCGTGCCCGCGTTCATCGTACCCCTCATCGTGTTCCTCGTGACCGCGTTCGTGAGTTTCTCCGACGGCTCCTCGTGGTCGACCTACGGCATCATGTTCCCCATCGCCATCCCGGTCGCACTGACCACCGGCGCGAACCTCCCCATCGTCATCGGGGCGGTGTTCTCCGGTGGCATCTTCGGCGACCACACCTCCCCCATCTCCGATACGACGGTGCTGGCCTCCTCGACCAGTGGCTCCGACCACATGGTCCACGTCCGGACGCAGATTCCGTACGCGCTCCTGACGGCTGGCATCACCGCACTGGTGCTCCTGATTGCGGGCTTCGTCGTGCCCGAAGGCTTCCAGATAATCCCGTACTGACCGCCCATCCCTTCGACGGCCTGTTCGAGGAGGACGGGGTCTACGAGTGCAGCGTGGCAGTCGGTGAGTCGCTGTCCAAGAACTACAGGTGGGAGTTACGTACGGAGGAGAACTACCTGTCAATCAATCTCCACGAGACCAATATCAAGTACGTTACCTGGCCCTGAGGGGCCGTCCAATCCCCCGACGGGGCTTCGGCCCAGGGACGTGGGATTGGCTGTCAATGTCTGCGTCGAGATACTCCCACAGTGACCGAATTATCCAATTTTTTACGCGCGTCCGTGTGTAAACGTAGGATTCTCATCGAACCGTTTATTATGGACGGCACGAACCCGCATGGCATGGATAGACGCAGTTACCTCAAGGGTAGTGGCGCAGCAATCGCAGGGATGGGCCTGTCCGGCTGTCTGGGCTCGCTGACCGGTGGCAGCGGCGAGACGATCACCATCGGGTCCGACATCCCGTACAAGCCGTTCGAGTACCGCGAGGCAGACGGTACCCTCGTCGGGTTCGACGTCGAGATCGCCGAGGCGGTGTTCGGCGAGGAGATGGGCCGAGACTACGAGTTCAAGCAGACGAGCTTCGACGGCATCATCAACTCCCTCAACAACGGGAACTTCCGCCTCATCATGAGCGCGATGACCATCAACGACGAACGCGCGAAGGAAGTCGACTTCTCGGACCCGTACTTCACGGCGTACCAGACGGTCATCGTCCTGAAGGACGGCAACATCTCCTCGAAGGAGGACCTGAAGGGCAAGAACGTCGGTGTCCAGAAGGGGACGACGGGTGAAGGCGCGGCAGAAGGCCTCAAAGAGGAGTTCGGTGGCGACCTCACCCTCAAGAGCTTCGACCAGATCACGGGCGCGTTCGACGCCCTGCTCAACAACCAGGTGTCGGCCGTCATCAACGACAACACCGTCAACGGCGAGTTCGCGAACCAGAACGACGACGTCGTCTTCCTCGAGGGCGAGGGCGCGGCATCCGATGCGGGCCAGGAGGCCCCGCCGTACCTCACGCTCACTGTCGAGAACTACGGTATCGCGTTCCGCCAGGACGACGACGACTTCCGCAAGGAGGTCAACGACGCCATCGCCGCCATCAAGGAGAACGGCACGTACGACGACATCTACAGCAACTACTTCCAGGGCTAACTCGTCGTTATGTCCACCGAAACAGCGGAAACGGATTCTGGCAGCGAGGGGGCGATCAGTTCACTCCTCATGCAGGACCAGCTGATTCGGCGAGTCGGCGAAGTGTTAGCGGGGACGTTCGTCGTCGTCATCCTGGCGATGGTCGGATATATCCTGTCCACACAGGTGGACACCAGCCTGCTCCGGGTGGTGTTCCCACGGTTCGTCGAGGCGTTCCTCCTCGTCATCCAGATCGTCGCCATCTCGAGTGTCCTGTCGGTCTCGCTCGGCATCCTCGTCGGACTCGGCCGCATCTCTAGCTCGCCGATTACTGGGCGAATCGCGAAGGGCTACGTCGAGTTCTTCCGCGGCACGCCGCTACTGTTCCAGCTGTTCGTCATCTACTTCGGTATCCCGAAGCTGTGGGCGACCGGGACGTTCCCCATTCCAAACTGGGGGGTCCCGGCCGCGGTCATCGGCCTCACCCTGAACCACGGCGCGTACGTCGGTGAGGCGGTCCGTGGCGGCATCGAAGCCGTCCCGGACGGACAGATGGAAGCAGCACGCTCGCTCGGGATGTCTCGCGTGATGGCACTCCGTGAGGTCGTCCTCCCGCAGGCGTGGCGCAACGCACTCGCCGCCATCGGGAACGACCAGATCATCCTGGTCAAGGACACCTCGCTCCTGACGGTCATCGCCATCCCCGAGATCATGAGCGTGTTCCGGAACATCAACTCCAACCAGCTGGACGCGTGGACGCCGCTGGTCTGGGTGTGCCTGTTCTACCTCGCCATCACGATGTCGATGAGCTATCTCGTCAGCGTGCTCGAGAAGCGCGCGGACTGGGGTGGCGGTGGTGATGACGACTCGAAGACCGCACAGCTCAAGCGGATATTCACGGGCAGCCGAGGTGACATGTCGTGAGCAGCCAGCACTCGCTCGTCGAGTTCGACGGCGTGAACAAGTACTTCGGCGAGAACCACGTCCTGAAGGACATCGACCTCGAGGTCGAAGAGCGCGAAGTGGTCGTCGTCATCGGGCCGTCCGGCTCGGGGAAGTCGACCCTGCTGCGCTGTACGAACCGACTCGAGGAGATTCGCTCCGGCGAGATCCGGCTCGACGGCGAACCCATCTCCGACCCGGACGCGGACATCAACCGCCTCCGCCAGCGCATCGGGATGGTGTTCCAGAGCTTCAACCTGTTCCCGCACAAGACGGCCATCGAGAACGTCGCCATGGCACCGATCAAGGTGAAGGGACAGGACGAAGGCCAGACGATGGTCAAAGCGGGGAACTTGCTGGAACAAGTCGGTCTCTCGGGCAAGGACGAGTCCTACCCGAACGAACTCTCGGGCGGCCAGCAACAGCGCGTCGCAATCGCCCGGGCGCTCGCCATGGACCCGCAAGTGATGCTGTTCGACGAGGTCACGAGCGCACTCGACCCCGAACTCGTGGGTGAGGTGCTCGAGGTCATGCGCGACCTGGCGGAGGAAGGCATGACGATGCTCGTGGTCACCCACGAGATGGACTTCGCGAAGGAGGTCGGCGACCGGATCGTCCTGATGGCCGAAGGCGAGGTCGTCGAGGTGACCGAGACCGACGAGTTCTTCGAGCAGCCCAAGACGGAACGCGGCCAGCGGTTCCTCGGACGGCTGTTATAGCGCCTGCAGCGAACAGCAATTCTTTCTCGAACCGCGGTTTCTCCTCGCCGGCACCGCTATCCCCTGTTACAACCAACTGATACCATGGCATCAACTGATAAGGCCAGGGGAGGCGGCGTCGCCGATGCGGCCGGACAGCTCTACCGGTGGACGCTCGGTATCGGGCACGAACGGAACATCGGCGGGGTAGAGCGAACGGTCCGGTACACGCTCGGAATCGTGTTCGTACTGGCGGCACTCGCCGTCCTCGTCGTGCCCGTCCTGTCCGGACTCACGAACCTCGCACTGGCGGTCGTCCTGTTCCTTTGCGGTGCGTTCGCCATCTACGAGGCGCGGGTGCAGTACTGCCCGCTGAACGACTCCCTCGGGCGGAGCACGTACCGGGAGTGACGAGCCAGCGGCTCACGGCTGCAGAAGCCGACGAAAACGGAATGTGTTGAAGGGTATCGACGGAGTGTCGACTGGGTTCAGTCCTTGACGGCGGCCTCGACGTCGACGAAGCCAGCGCCGTGGTACGGCTTGTCGCCAACGTCACGCGCGGTGCGCCGGAGCACGTTGCGGACCTTGTTGGCGTTGGAGCTACTCATCTGGCTGGCGACGAGTGCGGCTGCGCCCGCGACGTTGGGGGCGGCCATCGAGGTGCCAGCGACCCAGCTGTAGGTGTGCTGGGCACCGAGGTAGGAGCCGTCGTCACCGAAGACCGGCAGCGAGACCGTGTTGAGGATCATGTCGTAGTACCAGCCGGGGACGTCGTTGGCGTACGCCTCGGGGTCGTAGTTGCCACCGGGCGCGGAGACGTCGATGGCGTTGGTGCCGTAGTTCGTGTAGACCGAGGGCGTCTCGGGCGGCTGTTCCATCCCGGCGTCGCCCCAGCCGAAGCCGACCGGACCGGTCGCCGAGATGCTCATCACGTTGGAGGCCTCGTTCGGCAGCGAGATGATGCCACCGTCGTGCTGGAGGTCCGCGGCGTCGTTGCCGGCGGAGATGACGTAGAGGGTGCCCTGGCGGCGGCCGTACGCCATCACGCTGTTGACGACCTTGCCGTAGAACGAACCGAGTTCCTTGCGGGAGATCGGGTACGCGCCGATGCTCATGTTGGCGACGTCACAGCCGATGGCCGCGGAGTAGACGGCGGCCGCGAGGATGTCGGCGAAGCTCGCCAGTGCGCTGGGCGAGAAGACACGGCAGTCCACGATCTCGGTCGCCGGGGCCGTGCCCGCGACGCCTGCCTCGTTCTGGTCGTTCGATGCGATGATACCTGCGACGTGGGTGCCGTGGTAGCCGCCAGCGGGCTTTGCAGCACCGTAGCCGTCGCCGGTGAAGTCCTGCGAGAGGTCCGTGTTCACGGCGTGTGCGAGGTCCGGGTGGCCGGCGGCGACGCCTGTGTCGATGACGGCGACGCGGGTACCCTCACCGCGGGTGACCTCGTGGGCCTCGGGCACGTTCTGTGCCTCTTTGCCCCACTGGAAGTCGTAGAGCGGTTCGTCTTCGAGTTCGGCACCGACGTCCTGCTTCTTCGTCGGTTCGTCGAGCTGGATCTCGACGTCGGGCGCGTAGTCGAAGCCGGCCGATTCGAGCGCGGACTCCGGCCCTTCGACGACCGTGAAGTCGATGGGATCCATGGCGTGGACGACCGAGAGGTCGCTGCCGAGGTCTTCGGGGTTCGCTTTGGCGATGAATCGGTCTGTCGATTCGGCTGCAGTTACGGTCGAGCCGACCGCGATGCCACCGAGTAGTCCCCCACTGAGCTTGAGAACGTCACGTCTGGTGTGGTCCACCATGTCATCAACCGAGGGCCAGCATGACTTAATATTTGCTACTTCAGTCGCTAAATTACTGTCGAACATCGAAATAATAGCCACTATTAGAAAACCCAAAAAATCGCTGTAGCGGCCCTCACTCGTCTTCTTCACGTCACAACTACACCTGATGACCGATAGCCACACCACCACCCACTCACTGAGAATCGATTCGCCAACCGAATGCGATACTCTGGGTCACGAAACAGCATGGCCCACGACCCGGGCGAACGCGTGCTCGCGAGTGAGACACTCGACCGAGACGACAGCCACACCGCTCACGACGACGCGTCGCGGTTCGCAGGGGTCATACCCGGGTTCTGAGAGCACCGAATACGGTCGGTTCACTCCTCAGTACCGTGAATACTCACCCTCGCGACCACCTGTATCGGGATTCCGAACCGTTCAAGATGCGATGTGCAAACAGTGAACCAGATGAGCAACCGCGGGTTCGACCTGGCAGGACGGGTCGCCGACCGTCGAGACGCCGCGCTCTACCGCGACCTCGAACCGGTGGACAGGGTCGCAGAACGGAGCTACTTCGCCCCCGACCCCGGCGCTGACCTCCCCGTTCTCAACGGGACACAGCACCTCGTGTTCGCGTCGAACAACTACCTCGGCCTGACCCAGCACGACCGCGTCCAGCAGGCCGCCGCCGACGCCGCCGACGTGGTCGGGACCGGTGCCGGTGCGAGCCGGCTCGTGACCGGCGATACGCTGGTCCACCGCGACCTGGAGATGCAGCTCTCGGAGGTCAAGGGAACCGAGCGCGCGCTCGCCTTCTCTTCGGGCTACGCCGCCAACGTGGGCACCATCGCCGCCCTCTCACCCGACGTGGTGTTCTCCGACGAACTGAACCACGCCAGCATCATCGACGGCTGTCGGCTCGCCGGAGCTGACGTCGTCGTGTACGACCACTGTGATGCCGATTCGCTTCACGAGGAGTTGACCCACCGCGCCGAGACCAGACCGGGCGACGAGTCCTGGCTCGTCCTCACAGACTCCGTGTTCAGTATGGACGGGACGGTCGCCCCCCTCGCGGACATCTGCGACGCCGCCGAGGAGTTCGATGCGTGGGTGATGGCCGACGAGGCGCACGCGACCGGGCTGTACGACCACGGCGGCGGCATCGTCCAGCGCGACGGGCTCGAAGACCGCGTCCACGTCCAGATGGGGACGCTCTCGAAGGCGCTCGCGAGCCAGGGTGGCTACGTCGCCGGGAGCGAGACGCTCGTGGAGTACCTCGTGAACACCGCCCGGTCGTTCGTGTTCTCGACCGGACTGGCCCCGCCGGCCGCAGCCGCCGCCAGCGAGGCGCTGCACATCACCCGGCACGGGGAGTGCCGCGACCGGCTCTGGAGCAACGCCACCCACCTCCGGACCGGGCTGGAGGACCTCGGCTACCAGGTGTGGGGCGATTCGCAGATACTCCCCGTCGTCGTCGGCGACCGGAAAGACGCCCTCGAACTGGCCGAGGCGGTCCGCGAGGCTGGCGTGGTCGCACCGGCCATCCGGCCACCGACCGTCCCCGAGGGAACGAGTCGCCTCCGCGTCGTTCCGATGGCGACCCACTCGAAGACCGACATCGAGGACTGCATCGAGGCGTTCCGCGTCGCCGGCGAGAAAGTCGGCCTGCTGTGAGCCGCCGACTCATCGACTGACGCGATTCTCGTGGTCCAGATTGCGAGTACGGCGAGAAGAATCGAAGAAGATCGTGACGGCCGCCTTACGCGACGACCCGGGTCGCGGCCTGCTGGTCGACGACGACGCGGTTGTCCTCGCCGTCATCGTCCGCCTGCACGCTACCGACCTGCTTCGAGTCGGTCATCGTGATGGTGACGTGGGTGTTGTTCCCCGTCGCGGTGGCCTGGGTCACGAAGTTCTCGTGGCCGGCCAGGATGACGACCGTCTCGGAGTCGATATCGACCATGCGGTAGTTGTGCGCTTCGTCCATGGCGTAGACGCCGTTTTGCTCGGTGCCTCGGTTGTCCAGCCACTGCTGGTAGACGTCGACGAACTCGTCCTTCTCGGAGGCGTTGTCGAAGCGGACCGTCCAGCCGTAGCCGTACTTGTAGCTCTCGGCGTAGCTGGTGTTCTGGAACTGCATCACGCGGTCCGCGCCCCAGCCCTCGGCCCCGGCGGCGGCGAGCTCACCGGAGACCTCGGCGCGGAGCGACGAGCGCAGGAACAGCTCGCCCTTGGTGGACTTGGAGTACTGGTTCCAGACGGAGTCCGACCCCTGCTCGACGGTGAGCTCCTTCGGGAGGTCCTCGTCGGGCATCTTGTTGTGCATTATCTGCTCCATCGTGACCGCGGGGTTGTCGTAGAGCTTCTCGAACTCGGCGGTGGAGTTGACGCGGAACTTGGTGTAGCGCTCGCCCATCACGTACGGGCCGAGCGTGTACATCGAGAACGCAGAGGAGTTCGCCCACTGCTCGACCGAGCGGGAGGCGGCCTCCTTGCCCATGTACTGCTCCTGGTACTCGCTCTCGAAGTAGACCGCGCTGCCCTCGATGAGGGAGGTCTCGACGTTCGCGAGGTTCACGCCGTCACTGCGGAGGTTCGAGGCGAGGCGGTCCTGACTGCCCTGGTAGAACTGCACGGCGTGCAGGAACTCGTGGGCGGCCGTGACCTCGGCCTCGGAGGCGTTCTGCGTGCGACCCGGGGCGGGCGAGCCGTCCTGCTTCGCGATGTAGCGCATGACGACGTTGACCTCGACGCCACCGTCGGGGTTCATCTGCGGCTGAGCGTAGCCCGCGACGTACACGCTGGGCGTGCCCTCGGGGGCGATGCCCATGACGGCCTGGAACGACTGGTTGCTGAAGCCGAACTGGTCGAAGGTGTACGGCGTGGTCTGCTCGGGGCTCTTCGACTGGATGGAGGGCCCCTGCGTGACGTTCGAGCCGGTCATCTCCAGGATGTTGCGGTACACCTGGTCGGCGTCGAAGCCGAGGCAGACGCCGCTCTCCTGGACGATATCGTCGTCGCCTTGCCCAGAGAACTCACAGTCCTCCGCGGCCGGTTCGGGTGTGGTCGTCTGCGTCGCGGTTGGCGTCTGTGTCGCCGTGGTCGTCGGCTGTACGGTTGTAGCGGTGGACGTCGCTGCCTCGGTCCCTTCGACGGTCGTCGAGGTGTCCTGTGTGGCGGTGTTGCAGCCAGCCACGAGGAGCATGAGGGCCAACGTCAGTGCGAGAAGCGGGCGTTTCATCGGAAAACTACACGAAAAACAGGAGTCGTGAAACTTGAGCCTTCCGATATTTTTTCACAGCCAAACAGGTAAGAAGTTTAACCTTGAGGGAAATTCACATCCAGTCGTCGAGTCCGGACTGGCCGTCGTCGGTCTCGGCCTCCTCGGCTGCCGATTCCTCGGCTTGCTCGGTCGTGTCAGTGTTGTCCTCGCCGCCGAGAGTCTGCTGGTCGTCACCCGAGCCGGACTCCTCGCTCTTGGCCCCGTCGGCTGCCGATTCCTCGGCCGCCCCGCCCCGCGTCGAATCGCTCGCGAAGCCCTCGAACGCGCCACCGGAGTGTTCGACGGCCTCGGTCTCGCGCAACTCCTCGGCGTCCGCGACGATGTCCTGGACCTTGTTGGTACTCTCACCGCTCCCCGTGATGAACGACACCTCGGCCGCGTCGAACTCGTAGACCGCGGCCATCTGGACGGTCAGGTCGCGGGGCTTGCAGTGGTGGGTCATCGTCGCCAGGAACGGCATCACGTCCCGGCGGGCCGTCGCGATGCTGAAGCCGCCCTTCTCGGCGATCTTGCGGGCGATGGCGTCGCGCTTCTTCCGGGTGCCCTTCGACCGCCCGAGCTTCGACCAGTAGCTCGGCGGGCCGTACCGGGTCCAGCCGCCGTGGTCGTGCTGGCGGGCCGCCGCGACCCCGGCAGCGACGTTGTCGGTGACGTAGCGCCAGAACGAGTAGTCCTGCGTCGAGCGCACCCGCCCGAGCCAGGTGTCGCCCCGCGCGATGTAGCCGTAGGCGTCGGCGAGTTCGTCGCCCCGGTAGTCCTTCGGCATGTTGTCCTCGACCCAGTTCAGCAGGTCGTCGGGCGTCTCGTCCACGTCGTAGGCCGCATACAGCGCCTCCTGTGCGCCCTTGTGCTTGATGACGTCGTCGAGGAAGTCGAAGATGCCCTCCGTCTTGTCCCGCTCGCCCATCACCACGTCCTCGACGGCGAGGCGCTCTCCCTGTTCGGCGAGCGCCTGCAGGTCGTTGACGGCCGAGCGCAGGTCGCCGCTCGTGCTCTCTGCGATCTTCTCCAGGGCGTCCTGTTCGTACTCGATGCCCTCCTTCCGGCAGAGGTCTCGGAGGACGGGCACGATGGAGCGCTTCGACACGTCCCGGAACTGGATGTCCTTGCAGGCGTTCCGGAGGCTGTTGCTCATGTCGTAGAACTCGTTCGCGATGAGCACGATGGGCTGGTTCGCCTCCTTGACGATGCGGGTCACCTCGCGCGAGCCGCCGTAGTCGCTGTTCCCGTGGAAGTTGTCGGCCTCGTCCACGATGAGCAGCTGGCGGCCGCCGCTGCCGCCGCCGAGCGTCTGGTTCTGCGAGGCGCGCCCGGCGAAGCGCTTGATGTCGTCGGCAGTCCGCGAGTCGCTCGCGTTCAGCTCCATCACCGGCCAGCCCATGTCGTTGGCCAGCGCGTGCGCCGCAGAGGTCTTGCCGACCCCCGGCGAACCGTGGATGATGGCGGCCTGCCGGTGGTCGTCCCACGTGTCGGCCCACTGCTTGAACTGCTTGCGGGCCTTGTCGTTCCCCCGGACCTCCGACAGGGTTTTCGGGCGGTACTTTTCGGTCCAGTCAGCCATTGCACGGTGGTTGGTGTGAGCCGCGTTTAGTGGTTGCGGAGGCGGCCCGACCCGACCCCCGGCGCGCTGAGGCCCGTGCGAGGAACACGCTCGAAACACCTTTATTGAAGGTTCGAAATGTGATTAAACTATACGCATGGGTGAACGGAGGATGAGCCGTCGTCGGCTCCTGGCCGCCTCGGGGTTGGCACTCGGGTCGGGGTGTCTCAGACTCGAAGAGTCGGACGCGACGGGCGAACCGGGGGGAGGCGCGACGGGCACCGGCCGGACCACGCGGCAGGCGACGAAGGCGGCCAGTGCAACCGCGACCGAGACAGAGGCCACGACCACCGAAGCCACGGAGACCGACCCCGAAACGACGACCGAGACCGACACCGCCCCGTCCCTCGACCCGGTCTGGGAACAGGAGTTCCGGGCGGACCTCGGGGCTGCCAGGGCCGGAGAACTCGTCGTCGGCGGGTCGGACGGGCTCGCCGCGGTTTCGATGTCCTCCGGCGTCATCGACAGCAGTCGAGATGCCCCAGAGCGCTACGCACTCAGATTCTTCCCGCTGCTGACCGACCGGTACGCGTACGTCGCCGGCCGGACCGCCGACGAATCCGGGAACCTCGTCCTGAAACTGGACCTCGACGCCGGCGAGGTCGTCGCCCAGAACACCATCGAACGCAGCTCCCCGTTCGTCGGCAGTCCCTGCCTCGTCGGTGACGAACTGCTCCTCGGCATCGAGACGTTCAACGACAACGACACGCTGTACACCCTGGACGCGGAGACGCTCGAGGTGACGTGGTCTGGCCAGCCGACCACCGAGAGGTTCGTCGGGGCGGCGACCGTCGACGGGGCGGTGTTCACCCGGTTCCTGAACTACACCGCGTTCTTCTCGCTCCCCGACTTCACCCTGCTGTGGGAGGACGATGGACTGAGTGGGTTCGCACCCCCGGTGGCCCACGACGGCCTCCTCTACCTCTCGAACAGGAACGGGGTGCACTGTCTCGACCCCGAGAACAGGGAGACGAAGTGGCAGTCCGCGAGTCTCGACCACCCCCAGACGGTCGCGGTCGTCGCCGACACGGTCCTCGCCGCCGAGTCACGGTACATCACCGCGCTCGACCGCGAGACGGGGGCGTTCCGTTGGCAGGCGTCGGTCGGCGACGAGGGCGGGGACCTCAGACCCGCGCAGTTCGCGGTCGAACCGGCCGAGGGTCTCGCGTGGGGCGTCGGCAGGAACACACTCACCGGCGTCGACATCGCCGACGGGACCGTCGTCGGGCGTGCCACGCTGGAAGAGGGCACGGACTGGGTCGCAGCGACCGGCGGCCGGGCC
Source organism: Haloarchaeobius pelagicus (assembly GCF_051207375.1). Taxonomy (NCBI): domain Archaea; kingdom Methanobacteriati; phylum Methanobacteriota; class Halobacteria; order Halobacteriales; family Halorubellaceae; genus Haloarchaeobius; species Haloarchaeobius pelagicus. The sequence continues at coordinate 2,308,278 of NZ_JBPJZD010000001.1, forward strand.
GTCACGGGGAACTGGAGGCGGATGGTGTGTCACGAGGTTTAGTGACTGGGGACCCCTCGGTCAGGCGGTCGCCCGGCCGAGCCGGAGCTCGAAGAACCCGTTGACCGGCACGACGAGCAACCACGAGAGGATGCCGAACGTGGGATTCACGAACGCGAGAAGCGCAGCGAACAGGAACACCGTCGGCGTCGCCAGGAACCGGGCCGCCTGGAGCAGGACGGTGGGCGAGGTGAGCCCTTCCGCGATGAGATGCCTGCGCGCCGCGTGGACCCACAGGAGCGCGAGGCTGAGGCCCGTCATGGCCTGGACGACCGAGTAGAAGACGACGCCGAACCGGGTGGTGGGGTACGTCGAGAAGAGGCTGGTGGCGTAGGGCAGGAAGGCCACCAGCAGCAGGAAGCCGAGGTTGAGCCACAGCACCCGGCGGTCGTGGCCAGTGACGTAGATGAACACCCGCCGGTGGAGCACCCAGTAGAGGCCGATGACGAGGAAGCTGAGGACGTACCCGAACAGTTCGTGCCACTGCTCGAACACCAGTTCGGCGAGGGCACGGTCCGTGGCGGTCCCGGTGATGGTCGGGACGGTGAGGTCCAGCACCAGCAGGGTGATGGCGATGGCGATGACGCCGTCGCTCAGGGCGACCAGTCGTGCGGTCTCCTCGCGCTCGGACTCGTACGCCTTCGCCATACCCTGGTATAGGGCATGGTCACGGAAAGCGCGCACCCCCAACCGGACCGCGGGTCGTTCTCACCGCGAGAGAATCTGAGACGACTATTCGGTCCGACACGTCGAATCTCTACCTGGTGACAGACACATGGCCGATTTCCTCGTGTGCTACGGGACTGGTGAAGGACAGACAGCGAAGGTAGTCGCCGCCATCGAGGCGGACCTCGCGGCACGCGGCCACGAGGTCACCACGGTCGACCTGACCGAGTTGCCGCCGACACTCGACGTTGCGGCCTTCGACGCCGTTCTCGTCGGCGCGTCCATCCACATGGGGGCCCACCAGAAGCACGTCGCCGCGTTCGTCCGGGAGAACCGGCGCGAACTCGCGTCGCGCCCGTCCGGGTTCTTCCAGGTGTGCCTGTCGAGCGCGGTCGAGGACGAGGCCAGACAGCTGGAGGCCGCCCGCTACGTCGAGGAGTTCGTCGAGAAGACGAGCTGGCACCCCGACCGCGCGGCCAGCTTCGCGGGGGCCATCCGCTACTCCGAGTACGGGCTGCTCAAGCGCGTCATGATGCAGAAGATCGCCAGCGAGGCGACCGGCGACACGGACACGTCCCGCGACTACGAGTACACCGACTGGGACGCAGTGGACGAGTTCGCCGTCGGGTTCGCCGAGTTCGTCGAGCGCGAGACCGACGCCCGGGAGTCCGATGTGGCCACCGCCAGGTGAGCCGATGCGCACGCAGCGCGTGACGGTGCCGCGGCCGATGCTCGCCACGGCGGTCGCGACACTCGTCCTGTCGGCCGTCGCACCCGGGGCCGGGCTGTTCGTGCCCACCCTCTGTCGCGACGCCGAGCGCTCCTGACCGCTGGGTTCGGCGTCCCCTTCGACCGACCCGCGACCTCGTTCTTCCGGTGCAGAAGACGATACAATCATGTGTAATCACCAGAGAAAATAGGAAGAATGATGCGTCGACGGACGGTCGTCTGCGGGCTCGCATCGGTCGTCACTACCGGGTGTCTCCGCCTGGAAGGTGCCGACGAAGCGGCTGTCGCGACCGGGGACGGCACTGGCGGCGAAGCCAACGCGGACTCCTCGAACGCTGACGAAGCCACCACAGGGACCACCGCGACGACGACGGACACGGGCCCGGTCGAGCCACGACCGGTGTGGGAGCACGACGTGCAAGGGACCGTCGGGGTCGCCGACGGAGAAACCCTCGTCACCGCTGGCAGCGACGATATCCAGCTCCGCGCGGTCGCCGACGGCGAGCGACGGTGGCGACAGACGTCTCCGGTCGAGTTCACCGACGACCTGCTCCCGCTGCTGACCGACGAGTTCGTCTACGTCGCCGGCCACGACCGGTCGACCAGCACGAACGTCCTCACGAAGTATCGGCGGGGCAGTGGCACGATCGGGGGGCGGGCGAGCATCGAGCACGACTCGTCGTTCAGCGGTGTCCCCAGCCTCGTCGACGGACTGGTGGTCGTCGGGACGGACAGGCGCATCGAGGACGACACGCTGTTGGCCTTCGACGCCGAGACGCTCGACCTCGTCTGGTCCGGCCAGCCCGTCGGCGACCGGTTCGTCGGGGCGACCGCCGTCGACGGGACGCTCTACGCGGGATTCGACCACTACCTCGGGGCGTTCTCGCTCCCGGAGTTCACCACGGTGTGGGCTGACGAGAGCAGGGGGGTGAGCGGGCCGCCTGTCGCACGCGACGGGACCCTGTACGTGCCAGGTGACGGCGGCGTGCACGCCATCGACCTGGAGACCAGTGACACCCGCTGGTCCGCGGACCTGGGCGGACTCGCCCGGAGCGCCACCCTCGTCGGGGACACCCTCCTCGTCGGCGGGGAGTCGACCCTGTCCGCGCTCGACCTCGCGACAGGGTCGATTCAGTGGCAGCAGTCGGCCGGTGCCGAACAGGACACGCCCCTCGGACCGGCCCTCGTCACGGTCCAGTCGGCGACCGGGACCGCGTGGGCAGCCGGCGAATCGACCATCACCGGTGTCAGAGTCGCGACCGGGGACGTCGTCGCCGCCATCGACTTCCCCGAACGCGTCGAGTGGGTCGACTCGGCCGACACCCACCTGCTGGCCGGGTCGGCCGAGCGAACGGCCGGCTACGTCGTCGAGTGAGGCCTGTTCCTACGCGAGTTACATTACCGCAGACGCCCTATACACCCCATGAGAGACCTCTCGGATACCGTCGCACTCGTGACCGGGGCGAGTCGCGGCGTCGGTCGAGGCATCGCCGAGGAACTCGGGGCGGCCGGCGCGACGGTGTACGTCACCGGGCGAAGCGTCGCGGACGACACGACGGAGGAAATGCCCGGGACGGTGACGGAGACAGCCACACTCGTCACCGAGGCCGGTGGCGAGGGCATCGCCGTCGAGTGCGACCACACGGACGATTCGGCGGTCGAGAAGCTGTTCGACCGCATCGAGGGCGACCACGGCCGCCTCGACCTGCTCGTGAACAACGTCTGGGGCGGCTACGAGGGTCACGACGAGACGTTCGGCTACCCGTTCTGGAAGCAACCCATCGACCGCTGGGACCGCATGTTCGACGCCGGCGTCCGGGCACACTTCACGACCAGCCAGCTCGCCGCCCCGCTGATGCGTGCCCAGCAAGACGGTCTCATCGTCGGTATCTCGGCGGGTGACGGCGAGAAGTTCCGCGGCAGCGTCCCCTACGACGTGGCCAAGACCGCGGTCGACCGCCTGCACCAGGGGATGGCGTACGAACTCGAACCCGACGGGGTGACCTCGCTCGTGGTCTACCCCGGCTTCACCCGGACCGAACGCGTCGTCTCGTCGTTCGACTCGGTCGGCGAGGAGCTGCCCGACGACACCCACTCGCCCGAGTTCGTCGGCCGGGCCGTGGCCGCGCTGGCGGCCGACGAGGACGTGTTCTCGAAGACTGGCGGCATCTTCAAGGTGGGCGACCTCGCCCGCGAGTACGACTTCACGGACACCGACGGGAGCCAGCCCGAGCCGTACGACCTGCCGACCGACCCGGTCTGAACAGCACGACGCCGAACAGCGGTTTCACGGTGCTCCCGGGGTTTTCGTCGCCCACCGGACTTTTGATTCGAAAGTGAAATCGAGAAAAGCTACTCACGCCTACTGCTAGCCATGAGCACGACGACAGCTCCGCAGGTAGAGCACGAGACCACGACCGAGGCCGGACTGTTCCCGCACCTCAACCCGACCGCGTTCGGGGCGGCAGCGGCTGCCATCTCGGCACTCGTGATGCTGCTCCTCGGCATCGCCGGGACCGTCGGCGTCTACGAGGGTGCGGTGGAGATGATGGTCACCTGGCACATGTTCTTCGAACCGACGGTGGTCGGCACCCTGGGTGGCATAATCGAGGCGGCCATCATCGCCTTCGTGTTCACCTACGCCTTCGCGTGGGTGTACAACGTCCTCGCCGACCGGCCCGGCATGTCCCGGTAACACGGCGTCGGAAGCACCATCATCGAACCATTCGACGATGGAACCGGCCCGTCGTTCGAGGAGCCGATCACCAGTGTTCGCGCCGACCAGTCGCAACTGACACAGAAAGCGGCAACACCGGACGCCATCTCGGTGACGCGACAGGTATGGCCGGGACGGGGAGGTACAACCCCGCAACCCGCGTGTATGTGATTACCTAGCGCAGCAACGCGCAACTCTACTCATGAACACGGTCGAACGCTGGAAACAGGAGAAGCACCCGCTCGACGTGCTCGACGACGTGCGGGAGTACGCCGCCGAAGGTCTCTCGTTCGCGGAGATCGAGGAACGGGCCGGCGACGGCGAGTGGGAACGGCTGAAGTGGGCCGGGCTGTACGCCCACGGCAACCATCGCGGCTACTTCATGCTGCGGACGAAGGTCCCCGGCGGCCGACTCACACCCGAACAGGCCAGGGTCATCGGCGAGGTCGCCACCGAGTACGCGACCGCACCCCCCGAACACGGTGGGAGCGACCAGAACCCCGTGTGGGGCGACGCCTACCTCGATATCACGACCAGACAGGACGTGCAGATGCACTGGATCCGCATCGAGGACCTCCCCGAGATATGGGACCGCTACGACGAGGTCGGCCTGACGACGGTCCAGGGCTGTGGCGACTCCGCCCGGAACGTGCTGGGCTGCCCGGCGGCCGGACTGGACCACCACGAGTGCTTCGACGCCCAGCCGGTGGTCGACGCAGTCTCTGACTTCTTCACCGGGAACCGCGAGTACGCCAACCTGCCCCGGAAGTTCAAGCTCACCATCACGGGCTGCCGGCACGACTGCGCACAGTCCCAGATAAACGACCTCGGGCTCGTTCCGGCTCGCACTGTCGTGGACGGTGAGGACTTCTACGGCTTTCACGTCCGGGTCGGCGGCGGTCTCTCCGACGGCCCGCGGATGGCCTCGGACCTCGACGTGTTCGTCCGACCCGAGGACGTAGTCGAGTTCTGTCGCGCCGTCGCCCAGACGTTCAAGGAGTTAGGCGACCGTCACAACCGCGGTGTCTGCCGGATGCGCTACCTCGTCCAGCAACTCGGTCCCGAGACGTTCGAGCAGGCGGTCCGGGACCGCTGCACGGTCGACCTCCCCGGCAGGGGCACCGACCTGACCGAGGGCTACCGCGGCGACCACGTCGGCGTCCACACGCAGAAAGATGACTCGCTCAGGTACGTCGGGTTCAACGTCATCGCGGGCCGTATCGGCGGCGAGGAGTTCGCCGCGGCCGCCCGCGCCGCCCAGGCGTACGGCACCGAGGACGCGACCGTCAGACTCGCCACCGACCAGAACTTCCTCGTGAGTCACATCCCCGAAGACAGGGTCGACGACCTGCTCGCCGAACCGTTTGCGGCGGACTACCAGCCCGACCCCGGCCCGTTCTCTCGCGGCGCGGTCGGCTGCACCGGCAGCGAGTTCTGCAACTACGGCATCATCGAGACCAAGCTCCGCATCCGCCGGTGGGCGAAGGCACTCGACGAGCAGGTCGCCGTCCCGGACGACGTGGACGTGGTCAGGCTGCATCTGTCCGGCTGTTCCGCCTCCTGTGCCCAGCCACAGATTGCGGACGTCGGCTTCCGCGGCGAAACCGTCAAGATCGACCGCGGCGGCGAGGGTGACGACATCGTCGAGGGCGTCGACTTCGGCCTCGGCGGGAGTCTCGGCAGCGACAACGAGTTCCTCGACTGGGTCGAGACCGCGGTGCCTGCGGACGCGGTGGTTCCCGCACTGGAACAGCTCCTGCAGTCGTTCGTGACCGACCGCGAGGCCGGCGAGCGCTTCTACCAGTGGTGCCGGCGGGTCGGCAACGACCGGCTTCGGCAGGTCATGCAACGGGCCGACGCGGACGTCTCGGGAGGTGTCGCACATGGCGACTGACGACGAGGAGCGGGGCGACGGCCCGGAGCAGTACGAGTCCGTGATTCCGGCCGACGTGGCCCCGGAGTTGACCGAACCGGGGGGCGGCAAGCGAGACGGCGACCCAGCCCCCGTCCCGCACGTCCCCGAGACCGACCGGGACGCCGGGAACCCGACAGTTCCGGCCGTTTCGACCAGTTCGGCAGGGGGTGACGCCGGCTGCTCTGGCACCACCTGCACCTGCGGCGACGCTGCCCCCGTCACCGACGGCGGCAGCCGCCCCGTGAACGTCGATGCCGACGGGAGCCTCGGCGACCTCTCGTTCACCCGACCTGCCGAGAACACCAGCCAGAACGTCGACGACGGCGACCCCGCCACCCGGGTCCAGTTGCCGGACGGCGCGAGCCTGGAGACGCCACCCGCCGCCATCAGGAGCGAGATGAACGACATCGAGACGCCGGACGGGAAGACCTGGTTCATGGAACTCGACGAGGCCGTCATCGACGAGGGGCGGTGCATCCAGTGTGGCACCTGCGTCGCGGCCTGTCCCTCGGACTCCATCGGCATCGGCGACGACGACCTCCCCGAACTCGTGAAGATGTGCACCGGCTGTTCGCTGTGCTGGGACTTCTGCCCCCGGGGCGGCCTGCGGTACGAGCGCCAGTGGACGATAACCGGCGGCGAGGACAACGTGACGGGTGCGGGCGACCCCATCACCGAGTTCTCCGCCCGCGTCGACGAGGACTGGCGCGAGGGCGCACAGGACGGCGGCGTGGTCACCTCGGTGCTGAGCCACCTGCTCGCGGCGGGCGAGATAGACGGCGCACTCATCGCGACCGAGAGCGACGACGAGGAGTGGAAGGCCGAACCCTTCCTCGCGACCAGCCACGAGGACCTGGTCGCGAATTCGGGGAGCTTCTACAACCAGACGATGGCGCTCGGCAGTCTGGACCCCGAGCAGTGGGCCGACCAGCTTCCGGACAAAGACCCGGAAGCCCTCTCGCTCGCACTGGTCGGGACGCCCTGCGAGATAGAGGGCATCCGCGCCCTGCAGGACTTCGAGTGGGAGTACGGCGCACAGGAAGCCGGGGTGCGCGCCATCGACTACACCATCGCGCTGATGTGCACGAAGAATTTCAATTACTACTCCCTCATCGGCGAGCAGCTGGAGGAGAAACGCGGCATCAGCCCTGCAGACATCGGGAAACTCGACGTGCTCCACGGGAAGCTGCTGGCGTACGACCACGACGGCGACCTGCTCGTCGAGGAGGACGTGAAGAACTTCCACGATGCCGCACTCAAGGGCTGTAGCGAGTGCGCCGACTTCACCGGCTACTGCGCCGACCTCACCGTCGGCTCCGTCGGGTCGAGCGACGAGTTCTCCAGCGTCATCGTCCGGACCGAGCAGGGACTGAAGGCGTGGGAACTGACCGAACCCGACCTGGTGTCCCACGACCTCGAGGACCGTTCCGCCATCGGAAAGTTACAGTCATGGGACAAGAAGCAGGCGTTCGAGGCCCTGCAACGCCCCTTCGACCCGACCGCTCCGCGGTTCATCGAGTACACTGAACACGCCGAGTACTACGGGACGAGCCTGAATCCACACGAGCACGGGCACTGACGCTGGGACGGTCTCGCCGGGGGCACTCGAGTATCGAGATTCTGACGAACACTTTTCTGCGCTGGCGTGCTATCATTCCCCATGGAAGACATCCGCTCCGTACAGATGGACGAAGAGATGCGAAACGAGTTCCTCGGACGGGGTGGAACAGGGGTTCTCTCGCTCTCGTCGGGGAAGGAACAGGCCCCGTACTCCATCCCCATCTCCTACGGCTTCGACGCCGAGGAGGAGACCTTCTACTTCCGGCTCGCGTTCGGCACCGACAGCACGAAGGCCGACCTGCTCGAGCGCGACAGCCACGTCTCCTTCGTCACCCACGAACACACCGATGACGGCTGGAAGAGCATCGTTGCGGCCGGCCAGCTCTCCCCGATAACCGAAGGGGCGGTCGGGACGCAGATCCTCGACCGGATGCGCCGCATCCACATCCCGCTGGTCGACACGTTCGACCGCGACCCACAGGAACTCACCTTCGAGTTCTTCCGGATGAAACCGTACGAACTCACGGGCAAACGGGAAGCCCACACCGAGGACTGAGCGGGCGGACCCAGAGTACGGGAAGGCGATTCACGCCCTCGGCTTCTGTGACCTCGAGTTCGAGCTGATGATCGCGGACGCCATCGACGGGAACGACCACGCCTACAACATCTTCGAGCACATGACCGACGCGTTCGACGGCCAGTACGATGGCCTGTTGCGAAACTGGCTCCCCGACGGTGAGACGGTCCACGACGTCCACCGGTTCAGTATCACCCGACAGCAGTACCGGACCGCGATGGGCTACGTGGACGAGGCGGAGGCCGAGACGGAGCCGGAGACGCACCCGGCCGCCCTGGACTGACCACCCCGACGCACGGAGCCACCTGCCAGGCCGTGTCACAGGCTAGCGTGCTCGGACGGAGCCATTAAGCATCGGCACGCGGAATCGCCGGTATGCCAATCGACACCGGCTGGGACCTCCCGGCGACGACCGCCGTGTCGTTCGACCCGCCGGCCGCAGCCATCGGCGTGAGCGACGCCGACGCGTTTCGTGACGCCTATGCAGTCTTCTTCCGGCGAGAGCTCGCGACCAACCTCGAGCGCGACCTCGACAACGACGCGCTCCACCGCATCGCGAACCGACTCAAGACGCTCTCGTGGCGGCCCGCGTTCGCGCAGTACGACCACCCGAACAGCGCCGACGAGCTGACCGACCTCACCCGTCTCGTGCAGGCGTACGCCAGGGCGGGAGCCGACCTTCGCCCGTCGGCACGACCCGACTACTGGGCGCACGACGGCACCCGAGACTGGGTCGAAGAGACCGTCTCCGACTGCGAGCACTGCGAACACCGCGAGCTGTCCGTCGTGACCGGCGAAGCTATCGCCTACCACGTCTGCGAGGGCCATCACCGCGAGGCCATGCAGCGATTCGTCGAGGCCACCCGCACCACGCCAGCACAGCCCCATCCCGACGAACCGTTCGACCTCGCGGAGCGACTCGACGCCGAGGAGTTACCCACAGATGCGGCGCACCGACTCGCCGAGATCGGGGCGTACGACCCGCACGCCGTCCGCCCGGTCACCGAGAGCCTGCTCCGGGCGTTCGAGTCCCAGCGAGGGGCCGTCGTGGTCTCCCGCGAGTTCCTCCACCCGGTGACGACCACGCTGACCCACCTCGGCACCATCGACGGGCGGGTCCGCGAGCGCTTCGTCGCCTCCCTCGCGGACGACGACGCGCCGATTCGACAGGCGAGCGCCGCCGCGGTCGCCTCCCTCGCCTGGGAGCGCCCAGACGCGCTGCTGTCGGTCGACGACGGCGTGGTCGTGCCCCGTCTCGTCGCCATGCTCGACGAGGACGACCCCGATTCGCGGGCGCTCGCGCTCTCGGCCCTGCGCGAGTTCGCCCGGTCCCACGCCCACGTCGTCGAACCGTACACCAGCCGCGTGGCCGCTGTGCTGGACTCCGATGCCGGCCCCGCGGTCCGGTTCCTCGCGGGTATCACCCTCGCGAACCTGACGCTGGCCTCCCCCGTCCTGGGTGCGCGCCGGGCCGACCGCTTCGAGACCCTGGCCTGCGGGACAGGTGCTGGCGTCCTGGCCGGACTCGTCGGCCTCTACTACCTCGACGCCGCGGGCTACGACGTGCAGGCATCGCTCCAGGCAGCAGCCGAGGCCGCGGAGGCAGCCCCCGGACCGGTCCCCGACCCACTGGCCGACCCGGCCGCCGTCGTCAGGTGGTACGCCGATCCGACGCGGCACGACCGCCGAACCGTCCGCGAGGCGGTGTACGCGCTGGGCCACCTCGGCGGGCCGGGCGAACTGGACTACCTCGACTGGGTCGACGCCTGCGCCCGCGACGACGCGCTCCGGGCCGCCTGCGAGGCGGCGCGGGATAGGCTGTTCGTCACGTAGGGTGGCCGAAGGCCACCAGAATACAGGGTGGCCGAAGGCCACCAGAATACAGGGTGGCCGAACCCCATCAGGGTAGAGAGCCAGCGAACCAGCCCACGCGAATTCCTGTCACACATCGAGAACGCTTTTTATCGAACCGGGCGAACCGGCGACCAATGTACCTCTTCCCCACCGCTTTCGAGTCCGAACGCCTCCGATACGAGCGCCTCGACCAGTCCGTCGACGTGTTCGAGCTGTACGACGTGATGAGCCAGCCGGGCTTCGGCGACACCGTCGAGCACATCTCGAAGTCACAGCACGACACCCCGAAGGACACCTTCGACTACCTGGGTGAGAGCGCGGAGAAGTGGGAGGAGGCCGACCGTGCGAACTGGGCGATGTTCCCGAAAGACGGCGAGGAGGGCGCGGGCGAGTTCGCCGGCGTCGCCTCACTCATCCCGCTGTGGGACCGCCGGACCGCCCGGCTCGGAATCTGGCTCCGCGAGGAGTTCTGGGGGCGAGGCTACTCCGGCGAGCGCGCCGACGCCCTGGTCGACCTCGCGTTCGACCGCCTCGACCTGGAACTCGTCGCGGCCGCCCACACCGACGAGAACGACGCCTCGAAACGGGCCATCGAGAAGTACGTCGAGCGGTGGGGCGGCCAGTACGACGGTCTCCTCCGGAACTGGGTCGTCCTCGACGACGAGCCGCGTGACCTGCATCGGTACACCATCACCGGCGAGCAGTACGAAGCGGCCGACGTGGCGGTGGAGATGACGGTCCACGAGGGCGGGGAATAGCGATGGCCGACCTGTTCCCCGACAGCTTCGAGACCGACCGCCTGCGCTTCGAGCGCGTCGGACTCGACACCGTCGATACTCTGGACGTGTACCCCTACTACTCCACCGAGGAGGGAATCGAGCAGGCGACGCAGTACATGACCTGGGAGCCCCACCAGACCCCGAAGGAGACGTGGGAGTTCGTCCGGGCGATGGGTGATCGCGCCGATGCGGGCGACGGGAAACTGTACGCCCTGTACCCGAAGGCCGGCGAGGATGGCGCAGGCGAGTTCGCCGGTACCGCGGGCCTCCACCCCGACTGGGACCGCCAGAGCGTCACCTTCGGGATGTGGCTCCGCAAGCCCTTCTGGGGCCGGGGCTACTCCGGCGAGCGTGCCGACGCCTTTGTCACGCTCGCGTTCGACCGGCTCGACCTCGACCTCGTCGCCGTGACGGTGCTGGACGAGAACGAGCAGTCGAAACGAGCCATCGAGAAGTACGTGGGCAGGTGGGGCGGTCAGCACGACGGCTACTTCCGCAACCTGCAGACCCACGGCGACGACCCCGCGAGCGTCCACCGATACAGCATCACCCGCGAGGACTACGACGCGAGTGACGTCAACCCTGCCGTGCGATTTTTCGGGTGAGAACAGGGGATGACTGCCCGCCGGGACGACCGCGTGTGATGCCCACGGCGTCACGTCGGCGGGTTGGCGGTTGTACATCGAGAGAGGCGATAGCGGGCCGAAGCGTCCGTGGACCTTATTCGAAGGCGGCGACGGCGTCCTCGTACCGGCTGCTCGGCTCGCGCCAGTCGACGACCTCGAAGAACGAATCCACGAAGTCGCCGCGGGCCGGGCCGTAGTCGTGGTAGTACGAGTGCTCCCAGACGTCGAGCGCGAGGATGGGCTGGGCACCCCACAGCGCGCCCTGGTCGTGCTTGTCCACCACGACGTTCCTGAGCCGGTTGCTGAAGGCGTCGTAGACGAGCAGCGCCCAGCCACCGGCGTTCCCGGCGGCGGCGCGGAACTCGCCCTCCCAGGCGTCGTAGGAGCCGAAGTCGGCCTCGATTCGGTCACGGAGGTCGCCGTCGGGCTCGTCGCCACCCTCGGGGCTCATGCTCTGCCAGAACAGGTCGTGGAGGACGTGCCCGGAGCCGTTGTGGGTGACACTGCGGATGGCACCCGGGGAGTCACCGAACTCGCCCGACTCGCGGTTCGCGGCGAGCGTGTCCTCAGCGGCGTTCCAGCCGTTCACGTAGCCCTGATGGTGGGTATCGTGGTGCCACGTGAGCACCTGTTCGGAGATGTGCGGTTCGAGTGCGTCGTAGTCGTACGGGAGTGGCGGCAGTTCGTAGTCGGTCATGGTACGTTCGGACGCAGGGGCCGCCCCCTGTTAACCGTAATCTGAAGCGCATTCCAGTAGTGAAGGTGATAGGTCGGGGACCGTCGAAGCTAGCGAGTTCGTTTCGCCCCGACTTCAACGACGACCCTACGTATCTTATCTTGTTTGTGATAAATGTAATTGATACTTACAACAAAGTCGCGGTTTACACAATGTCTTTACCGGACGCGCCGGAAGCCGGAACTATCATGTCGACCGACAATAGTCTGTCCGCGACGTTCGGTAACGAGGGCGCGACGCTCGACGCGACGACGGTGGCACGGAGCGCCGCCGCGGGCGTCGGTGCGTTCGTCGCGAGCTATCTGCTGGCGTTCGTCCTGTGGACGCAGACCCAGCTGCCACAGCCCGATTCGCTGGGGCAGGCGCTCGAACAGGCCTTCATCAGTGCCATCCGTGACAGCGTCGCGACGTGGAAGGCTGCAGGGATGGTGCTGTTCAACGGGCACTTCGTCCAGCTAGCCTACGAAGGCCCGTTCGCCAGCGGGTCGTTCAACCTCATCGACCTCGCCGGCGGCGGGCTCGTGCAGGTGACCTACGTCGTAGTCCCGCTGGCGCTCCTGGCCGCGGGCTTCCTCGCGGCGCGCACGAGTGGTCTCGCCGACGACATCGCCGATTCGGCCGTCGCGGGCGCACTCGTCGCCGTGGGCTACCTCGTGCTGTCGGCCCTCGGCTCCGTCCTGTTCGCGGCCTCGGGTGACGGCACGTCGCTGTCGGTCCCGCTGGTGAACGCGGTCGTCGTCGCCGGTATCGTCTACCCGGTCATCTGTGGTGGGCTGGGTGGCGTCATCGCCCACCTCGCGGACTGACACTGACCGACCGACCCTACAGCTGTCGGGCGACCATCTCGCCCCAGTGGTCGAACCCGTGGCGGTCGTAGAAGGACTTCGCGCGCTCGTTCTCCCGGTCGACGTCCAGCACCAGCCGGTCGAGCGGGAGGTCCTGGTCACGGGCGAGCGCGACCGCGGCGGCCATCAGGTCGTCTGCGACCCCGGTGCCGCGGTACTCGGGTCGGACGTAGAGCTCGTTGAGGACCGCGGCGTCCCAGATGAACGCGAATCGTGACGGGAGGACGAACACGTAGCCCGCGACCGTCCCGTCGTCGTCTTCGGCGACCGTCACACAGCGCTCGTCCTCGTCGACACATCGCTCGACCCAGTCGAGCCACTCCTCGCGATAGTCGTCGTCCAGTTTCTCCGCGTACTTCGCCTGCTTCTCGTCGCCGCCCGTCCCGGAGCCGAGCCCGAGCTCGAAGCCGCGCTTCAGCTCCCAGAGCGTCTCCGCGTCGCTGTCGGGGTCGTACGGTCTGGTCATGGTCACACTTCAGCAGGGGCCCACCTCACCGTTTCGTTCGCGGCCTGGTACGCCGGTCATCGCTCCTCCCACAGCCGCGCCGCCGAGACGAACCCCCCGGTGAGGACGAGCAGGAGCTGGACGCCGGAGTCGACCAGCGGGAAGATGCGCTCGCGGGTGACCGGTTCCCCGGTGCGGTCCGGGTTGGTGTCGACGCCGGTGTAGTACTGGAACTCCCTGGTGGAGCCCTTCGCGACCTTCTTCGTCGGTTCGCCGTTCTCGAACTCGACGAAGGTCTGGATGATACCCTCCTGGTTCGAGAGGTGGAGCTTGCCGGTCAGGGCGTAGAACTGGTCGTGGAGCGGCCAGAACACGTTCACGCCGTTGGTCATCAGGTCTGGGCCGATGGCACCGAACACTGCCCCCACGACGGCGACACCGGCGATCCGGGGGGCGTGCGGGCCGAACCGCGCGACGAGTTTCGAGGGACGGTCGGCGAGCAGGTCGAACGCGAGGATACCCGCGAGGGCCGCGGGAAACAGCAGCGTATGGAACGCGGCCCGGTGGGCGCCGACGAGGACGAACCCCAGGAACACGTCGAGGTCGACGAACGCTGTCAGGCCCATCACGACGAGGAGTGCACGGCCGGAGAAGGCTGGCCCGAGGAGGGCACAGCCGATGATGGCGGCGAGGGCGACGTGGACGACGGTCGAGGGCATAGGAGACGGTATCGGTACCCATGGTGAAATCCCTCGTGGTTCGTCGTCTGTCGAAGTGCGGTTTCGATACGCTTTTGCCCGGCGTCGCACCATTCCGTGACGATGAGTGACAGTCCACGGCGCAACCTGGCGACGAAGATCGCCGGCGAGGTGACCCTCTCGGACGACCCCGGCGCGACCCTGCGGAAGTGGCGGACCGACTTTGGGGTCTCCCAGACCGACATCGCAGCCCACCTCGACGTCTCGTCGTCGGTCATCTCCGACTACGAGAGCGGACGCCGCGAGAACCCCGGTATCGGGGTCGTGAGCCGGATGGTGAACGCCCTCCTCGACATCGACGAGGCACGTGGTGGCAACCACATCCGGCAGTACGCCCGCGTCCTCTCGGCCGGCTTCGAGAGCGACATCGTCCGTGACCTGCGCGAGTACCCGACGACCATCCCGCTGTCGCGCTTCTACGACGCCATCGACGCCACCGAGATACACGCCGCCGAGGAGCGCAACATCTCGGGCCACACCGTCATCAACTCCATCGCGGCCATCACGCGCCTCTCCTCGGAGGAGTTCTACCGGCTCTACGGGCAGTCGACCTCGCGGGCGCTCGTCTTCACCGACATCACCCGCGGAGAGTCCCCGCTGGTCGCGATGCGGGTCGTCACGCCGACCCCGAACGCGGTGGTCCTCCACGGTATCGAGGAGGAGGACCTCTGGCGGCACGCCTCGAAACTCGCGCGTGCCGACGGCTTCTCGCTCGCGATAACGAAGAAACCCGTCGACGAGATGGTCGACGCGCTGCGCGAACTGCCGTAGGAGAGTCAGGCCGCGGGCCGCCCAGTCTTCCGTTCCTCGCGCTCGGCCAGCCAGTGTGCGACCGAGTACTTCCCGGGGTCGGTGAACACGAGCGACACCGACGCGAGCAGGACGAGCAGGGCGAACTCGTAGCCGCCGTTGGAGACGAGGAAGCCGTTCGGCAGGTGGACGAGCAAAATGGCTCCGACCATCACGACCGCGATGGCGGCCGCGCCGATGCGACTGAACAGACCGACGAGCACCAGCAGGCCGCCGACGGCCTCGGCGAACCCGACCAGCCAGGCGGTCAGCACGGGTGCGGGCACCCCGAGGCTGACGAGGGCCACCGCGAACCCCTCGATTCCAGAGCCTGCGGGCCCGGCCCCGGTGAGCTTCCCGAGCCCGTGGACCAGCATGATGAGGCCGACGCCGAGGCGCACGGTCAAGACGCTCAGGTCCGTGTTCGACACCCGGTCCAGGTCGAGCCGCCCGGTTACTGTAGACATACCCGGAAAGATGGGGCGCAGAGACATTTGTGCTATTCTCGTCCGCTGGGGAAAGAAACCCTCAGAACCCGAGACATCGGCCGATAGAGGTATGTAGGCGCGTCTCGCCCGGCCGTAGTGTTTACATCGCCCACCGACCGATTCGAACTCGACATGCGAGGTCGACCCACCGTCCTGCTGGCCGTCGCCGTGCTGGTGGTGCTCGCGGGCTGTAGCGCGACGGGCTTCGGCGTCGGCACCGACCCCGCCTCCTCGGAGACCGTGGTCGCCGACAGCGACGACCCGGTTCCCAGCACGCGGACCTCGGGGGACGCGGCAGCCGGGGCCGGCGATGAGCCGCCGCGACCGATCGGCCCCGCGGCCACTCCCGACCCGACGCGGACGATTCGCCACGAGGGCGACCTGGTCGTGACGACCCCCACGAGATACGAGTCGGTCCGGCTCGTCGTGACCGGTGACGTCGTCGTCGCCGACGGCGGCTCGCTGGTCCTCGAAGAATCGGTCCTCGAGCTCGGTGGTGGGGCCAGTGCTGACGACCCAGCTCTCACGGTCCGTGGCCAGGGAAGTCTCACTGCGAAGACGGTCGCGTTCACCACCGAGCCAGCGGCGACTCTCGCCTACGACGACCACGCGACGGTCGACCTGCGGAACGTCTCGCACCGGACCGGGACCACCGTCCACCGCGCCAGCGACGACGCCCACCTCTCCGTCACGGACAGTCAGCTCGCCGTGGTCGGAGCAGACGAGGCGACCGTCGACGTGGAGACCTGTGACTGTCGCGTCACCGTTCCCCTCCCCGGTGAGTCCGAATCCTTCTCCTTCCCGGACGGATTCACCGCCGACTACCGGTTCGTGGTGTCGAACGAGAACACCGCGGTCACGGTCCACGTGACGGAGTCAGTCATCAGAACCGAAACGTCCGACGCAGACGAATAGACTCAGTTCGCTGTCGTGGTCTCCCGTCCCGTGCAGAGCCGGTAGTAGTAGCCGTGGTTCGCGTCGGGGAAGACGAAGCCCGTCTCGTTCAGCCGGGTCCGGGTCGGCTCGGAGAGGAAGTCCCGCGGGCCGCCCTGCTCGCCCGCCAGCCAGCCCTCGCCGGTGTGCCCGTCCTCGCCGACT
The DNA here is from genome assembly GCF_051207375.1 of Haloarchaeobius pelagicus. Taxonomy (NCBI): domain Archaea; kingdom Methanobacteriati; phylum Methanobacteriota; class Halobacteria; order Halobacteriales; family Halorubellaceae; genus Haloarchaeobius; species Haloarchaeobius pelagicus. The sequence continues at coordinate 2,324,898 of NZ_JBPJZD010000001.1, forward strand.
CGACCGACGACGTTGTGGAGCAACTCGTGCGTGATGACGCCCGAAACGCCCGTCCCGTTGTGGGCGTACCACGGCGCGTCACGGTGGACGACGCTGGCGTAGCCCGGTGCGTCCCCGAGGCCGAGGTACCGGCCCGCGTCGAGTTCGCCGACCGTCACGCCGTAGTAGGTGCACAGCCCGCCGTCGAGTCGCTCACGAGTGTAGTGCCCGCGGACCGCCTCGGCGTCGACGGATTCGACCGTCACGGCGTGGTCCAGCCGGTCCGTTCTGACGATGTGGAGGTCGATGCCCGTGGAACCGTCGGGGTTCGACACCGGCATCTCCGCCCAGATGCGCTTGAGTCGTATCTTCTCGCCCTGGGTCAGTCGCTCGACGTTCGAGCCGTAGCTCAGGTAGACGTAGATGTCCTTCCGGTCCGGGTCAGCGCCCGGGAGCGGGGTGCCGTCGGGTAACTCGCCGGCGCGCTCCCACGAATCCGCGAGCAGGTCGCCGTCGCGGTCCGGGGCAGGACGGTCGGGGGTGCCACCGATTCGACCGTCTCCGAGGAGCAGGCCGTCGCGAATCTTCGTCATCGTCTCGCTCCCGACCAGGCCGAGGTCCCGCGCCAGGTCCTCACCGCTTTCGAGGATTCCCGTCTCGTCGTCGTCCGCGACGACCACGACCGTCACACTCGTCAGTACACCCACCAGCAAAGCGACGGCGACGAGGACACCCAGGCCTCGCCGCGTCGGTCGAGCCACCATCTGCCCGAGGTTACGCCGGGGTGTCGGTATAGATTTCGTATGGTATCATCCACCGACCGCGCGGAAGAAAAGACGAACCGCGACTATTCGACGTACCGGTACTTGCGCTCGCCCATGCGGCCCCAGCCGTCGAAGGCGAACTCGTTCTGCGGCGCGGTGAACTCCTCGAGTTCCTTGTCCTTCTCGTGGTTGTGGCGGTCGTGGACCTCCTCGTACTCCGCCCAGGAGAGGTCGTAGCGGGCGTCGATCTGCTCCTCGACGTCGAGCGCCTCGACCTCCTCGAGCCAGTTCTCGGAGACGGTCTCGGCGTGAATCTCCGCCTGTGCACCGGAGCCGTAGGAGCCGACGAGGAGCTTCTTCCCGGCGAGGTCCTCGCCCTTCTCGGCGGCGTGCTTGAGCGCGGAGAGACGAGCGATGTGGACCGAGCCCGTGTACCAGTTCCCGACCTCGCGAGAGATACCCAGGGTGGGCTCGATGGTGCGGCCGTACCAGTCCTGGTACTGCTCGGTTCCTTTCAGCGCGTCCATGTACTCACGCAGCGCCTCGGTGAACGCCTCGTCGTCGTCGAACGCTTCCTGGCGAGGCTGGCGGCCGATCTCCTCGGCGAGCTCGTCTTCGACCTCGGTGTCGCGGATGATGTGACGGTACGCGAGCAGGGCGGCCTTGCGGACCATGCCCGGGAATGGGGTGTGGAACGGGCCGTAGGCGAAGTCGTCGGGGTGGATCTTGCCCGCGACGGACTCGTAGTCCTCCAGGGCCTCGCGCATGCGGGCGAGGTACACCTTCACCGAGCGCTTGCCGTCGACGCTCGGGAACTGCTGGTTCGGCTTGAGGAAGTCCGTCTCGTCGGCGGAGCCGTAGCCCTGCTCCATCGAGAGTTCGACGAGGTCCGGCTCCTCGTCGATGAGCATGGCGACCGCGCCCGCGCCCTGGGTCGCCTCGCCGGCGTCGCCCCGGGCGTACAGTGCGGTGTCGGTCGCGATGACGAGCGCGGCGCGCCCGCGGTTGCGACCCGCGCGAATCCAGTTGTAGGCGTCGTCGATGGACTGGGTGCCCGCGATGCAGGCGAACTTGCGCTCGCCCTTGTTCGCGTGGTGGAAGTCACCCTCGTACACCTGCTCGAGACAGCCTGCGATGTACGTCGAAATCGGCTTGGAGTTGTCGAAGCTGGACTCCGTGGCCACGTCGATTCGGCCGATGTCGTCGGGTTCCAGACCCTTTCGGTCCATCAGCTGCTTCGCGGCGTTGGCCCCCATCGTCACGATGTCCTCGTAGGAATCGGGGAACGACGACGCGTTCAGCCCGAGCCCCTTCGTGTACTTCGCGGGGTCCTCACCCTTCTCCGGCGCGAACGTGTTGGGCAGGTCCAGTTTGAGCTTTCCTGTCCAGATCTCCATGGCGTCGATTCCGACGGTGGTCATGATACGAGAGTGTGCGTGTCGGTTCTATATGATATTGTCGACTGCGAGTTCGACGGTTGTCGAATCTTTTTCCTCTGGGAGTAAGAGAGCCATCTCAGAAGGAAGTCACGACAATATCAATCACATCAGTTTCACTTGCTGACAAGCGAACCTATTTCAGGTCGGCGTAACGGGCAGCAATCCAAGAGTCCACGTAGTTGTAACCGAATCGGACATTGGCGGTTGCGGTCGTCGAACAATCGAGGCCACCACCCGACTTCGTGATTTGCTGCCCGACATTGTCGATTCTACCGGTACACGTCCGTGAGTTCCCACTCGTATCTTGAACCACCATCTCAACAGTGATATATCTATTACCGTTGAGGGCGGTCGCCGGTATCCCCACCACGACAGTGTCACTTGCCTGTTGAGAGATTGAACTATTTAACTCCGTACCAGAGGAGTCCAACACACGGAGGGTGACATTGTCGACTGCGACGTTGTCGCTCGTCTGGTAGGTGAACGTGACCTGCTCGACGTCCTGCTTACTACCGGAGGTGTCTTGCGCTTCAGCAGATGCACTCCCAACAGTCGGTGCCGTCGAGTCACCACTCCCTCCAGTATCCCTTACGGTCACGGTCGTCGTATCCGTACTCGTCGACCCGTTGTCGTCGGTGACCGTCAACTGGACAGTCATGTCCGTGTCAGACCCGACGTTGGCAGGTGCGTTGTAGGTCGCAGTCGGAGTCGTGTTATCCGTGTCCGAGATACTCCCCGAGCCGCTGATGACCTGCCAGTCGTAGGTAGAGATACTCCCGTCACTGTCGCTGCTCGCGCTCCCGTCGAGCGTGATGCTGTTCCCCTCGTCCACGGTGTACGGCCCACCCGCATCTGCGACTGGCGGGTTGTTCGCCCCACCGCCACCGCCGCTCCCGATGACTTTCAGCGTCATCGTCTCGGGGTCCTCGACTGCGGACGCGAGCAGTCTGAGGGTACCGGTTGGGTCACCGTTCTCGAACGACAGCGTGGTCGTCCGGTAGCCGCTCCCGTCGGTTGCGCCCTCGGACGGGTTGAACGCCTTCACGATGGTGCTGTCGTTGTGACCGAAGTCGACGAACACCTCGGAGGTCGCTGGCGTCGTGTTGACGCGCATGTCGAGGTTGTCGTTGGTCGTCTGGCTGATGTTGTAGACGCAGGTCTCGTTGGCGGCGTAGCACTGGGTGTAGGTGTTCTGGCTCTCGATGTAGTCGAAGTCCCACATCATGTCGTAGTTGCCAGCGCCCCCGCCACCACTGCCGTCCGAGTTCTGTATCTCGACGGTCGCCGAGACGTTCTCCGGGGCGTCGGGGTCGATACTGGTCGTCGAGGTGTTCACCGTGAAGCTCGCATTGACGGTGTCCGTGTTGTCGCTCCCGTCCACGTCGCTCGGAGCCTGGTAGGAGAACGAGACCTGTCCGTTCGAGCCGGTCGTCTGCGGGTTCGAACTCGTGATGGTACCGCTCGACGCGCTCGCGTTCACGGGGACGCCACTGACTGGGTTGTCGTACTGGTCGCGGACCTCGAACGTCACCGTGCCCGTCTCGCCTTCGCTGACCTGTGGGTCGCCGACGAGGGTCAGATACGTCGCGTTGGTCCTGTCCGCGCCGTTCGTCTTCCCGACCCCGATTCGGGCGAGGTCGAGCTGGTAGGTCACGTCCTGTTCGAACTCCAGCGTGACGAGGTTGAACTGCTGTCCGGGAACCGGCTGGTAGCTCACACTGTGGATGTAGGCGTCGTTCCCGGTGTTCCCTGACCCGTCGACCTCGTCACCCATGGCGTCCTGCCACTGGGTCTGGTTGAGGTACGTCGGGAACGTGATGGTGAGGTTCGTGCCGGTCTGGTTCGTCAGTTCGACCGTGTTCTCGGAGGTGCTCAGGCTAGACACGTCAACGGTTTCGGTTCCACCCGAGTTGGCCTGGAGTTCACCACCCAACGCGACGAGTGTGATCTCCGTCCCGTCGACCATGCCTTGCCCGGCGACGGTGATGTTCGCCGACCGGTAGACGTTGTAGAGGAGCGAGTTCTCGTACACCGTCGTCGGCCCGTTCTCGTAGACGTTGTAGTTGGGCTGGTAGACGAGTGCGCCCGTCGAGAAGTTCCGAGCCGTGCCGTCCCAGTAGTCGTCTATCTCGCCGTCGACCGCGGTCCCGTTGGCCACGGAGACGTTGATACTGGTGTTCTGCGTGCCGACGGTCCGCAAGGACCCTGCTGGTGGTCCAGGGTTGACGAAGATGGTCCGCGAAGGATAGGTCGTCCCGAGGCTCACCGTCTGGGGTGTCGCTCGCCCGGTCACCGCAGCGGTGACGATGCTGTTTCGGACCTCCTGCAACTGCGTTTGGACCTGCTGGTTGTGGTTGTACTCGACCTGGGAGTTCTGCTGGGGGACGACCTGTGCCTGGTAGGTCGCGATGGCGATGACGACGAACGCGAGCAAGATGACTGCGCCTACCTGCACGGTCACGGCGCGCTCGTCCCCGCAGCTATCCATTTGTCTGTCCTATCCCGCGTGAGACTAAAACCCTTGTTGCCAACCGGGGTTACTCGTCGTCTTCTTCGACGACTTCTGGGTCTTCCATGGCGGACTGGAGGCTCGCGAGGCCGTTGAGCCATTCCGCGACCGGGCCGTACTCGAGGTCCTTGCCGAGTTCGGGCGAGAGGTTATCGCCGTCGATGATGAGCGTCCCGGCCTTGACGAGGAAGCCGCGGGCGCTCTCGATGTCCTCTTCCTCCTCGGCGTCGGCGGCGGCGGCGACGTACTCTTCGATGCTCGCCTCTTCGGCAGCGCCGGCGTGGATGTACTCCATGCACGCGTGGAGGACGATGCTCAGACTCTCCTGGACGCTCCCGACGAGGAACACCTTGTCCTCGTCGTCGAAATCGGGTTCGGAGAAGACGATGTCGCCGATCTCGTTGATCTTCTCGGAGGCTCCCTCTTCGTCGAGGTCGCCGTCGTCGAAGCTGGAGACGATCTTGGCGGCGGCGATGGCCGCGTCGTCCTGCATGAGGTCGAAGACGCGCATGGAGTCCTCGTCTTCGGCGTCTATCTCTTCCTCGCGGATGCGGTCCACCCAGTTCTGCCAACGTTCGGCCGAGTAGTACTCGGTCGGGGGCGTGCTCATACGTGAACCTACCCCGGCGTAGTCAAATGCCTTTCTCTACTTGGGCCCCGTGGGGACGGTGCACATCCGCCCCGAGCGTAACATGTGACATCGGCCAGTCGGTCACAGGGTCGCTTCGGTGTCGATGTCGTACACCAGCTTTGGCGTCTCGACGTGGGCCCGACGGACCGCTTCGTCGTACCCCTCGTCGAGGAGCCAGCGGACCCGGCGGGGGACGGTCTTCGGGCCGAGGACCGCACCCGGGCGGTCGGGGTCGTCGACGAAGTCGGTCTCCATCAGGAAGTGGTCGTCGCGCTCGGCCGCCAGCTCCAGGCGGTCCTTCTCGCTCATCACGCTCGGGACAGGACCAGCGAGTTTGCCACCTGCGTAGTGTTTCACCACGTGCGTGCGGTCGAGACCAGCCGCTTCGGCCCACTCGGCGACCTCGGTGAGGTCGTCGGAGCCCTCGGTGTGGAGCTGGACGGCGCACTTCTCGCGAGCGCCGAGCCTGAAGGCGTGGCGCATCACGTCGTTGGACGCCTCCCAGACCGCGTCGGAGACCTCGTAGTGGGGACGGCCGGACTTCAGCGCGAGTGCTTTGCCGTCGTCGACGTACTCGGCGGCGAGGTCCAGCCCGGCCTGCATGAGGTCGCGGGCGTCTGCCGGGGAGTGCCCCGCGTCGACGAGTTTGGAGACGAGCCCGGGGTGGACGCCGAGGACGGGCCACGCCCTGCCGGGGAGTTCGGTGGTCGCGTCGGCGACCACGTCGATGGTCGTCTCGAAGACGTGCCGGAAGTCCGAGCGCTCGGCGGGGAGGTCGCCGAGGTGCCACGACGGCTTGTTCACCACGAGCAGGTGGGTGCCGCCGACGCGCGCGAAGTCCTTCACGGCCTCGATGCCGCGCCCGTGCGCCGGGTCGAGGTGCATGTGGTTGTCCAGTACCGGCGTGTCGAGTTCGGCCATTGCTGGTCGTGCGTGCGCGTGGGCGAGTGAAAAATCTGTCCCCAGCGGTCGCTCGCCCTGCGATACCGCCGCGACGCCGGCGTACAGTTTCTCTACGGTTCAATCTGTAAACTAGTGTAGCTCAGAATTGATTTATGGCAACATTTGGCAAAATATAAGTGGTAATCACCATTCGATAGTGGTAGGCATGGCAGACGATAGCAACCAGCCGTCCCCAAGCCGACGTACGTTCCTACAAGCAACCGGTATCGCCGCAGGTGCGGCAGCCGTCCCCGGCCTGACCGCCGCAACGCCGGGACGCTCCCCCGGACCGAAGGAAGACGAACTCCTCGTGGGCGTCGCCGCGAGTGCGAGCGTCGCCGACGCGAAGGCAGCTATCACAAGCGACCTCCCCGCGAACGCGGACGTCGTTCACGAGAACGACGAGCTCGGCTACATGGCCGTCAAGCTCCCCGACCAGGCCGCCGCGCAGGCGAACTCCGCCGTCGCGGAGGCGATGAAGCAGAAGCCGGGCGTGAAGTACGTCGAGGAGAACAAGACGCACTACGCGCTCGGGACCCCGAACGACCCCAAGTTCGACGGGCAGTACGCGCCCCAGCAGGTGCGCGCACCGACCGCCTGGGACACGACCCAGGGAAGCTCGGACGTGACCATCGCGGTCGTCGACCAGGGTGTCATGTACGACCACCCCGATCTCTCCGCTCGCTTCGGGTCGGACAAGGGTCAGGACTTCGTCGACTCCGACTCGGACCCGTACCCGGACTCGATGAGCGACGAGTACCACGGCACCCACGTCGCCGGCATCTGCGCGGGCACCATCGACAACGGCACGGGCGTCGCCGGCATGTCGAACTCCACGCTGCTCTCCGGGCGCTCGCTCAGCGAGCAGGGCTCCGGGTCGACGGCCGATATCGCCGACGCCGTCCAGTGGGCAGCCGACCAGGGCGCCGACATCATCAACATGAGCCTCGGTGGCGGCGGCTACACGGACACGATGAAGAACGCCGTCAGCTACGCCGTCAACAACGGCGCGCTGCCCATCTGTGCCGCCGGGAACGCGGGCGAGGGCTCCGTCGACTACCCCGCCGCGTACAACGAGTGTGTCGCGGTCTCCGCCGTCGACGAGAACGAGAACCTCGCGAGCTTCTCGAACTACGGGAGCAAGATCGACGTCGCCGCACCCGGCGTCGACATCCTCTCGTGCTGGACCGAGTACAAGAGCGCCTACGGCGGTAAGTACAACAAGATTTCGGGTACCTCGATGGCGTGCCCCGCCGCCGCGGGCGTCGCCGCACTCGGCCTCGCGGCCGACCCGACTCTCACGGTGTCCGAACTCCGCTCGAAGCTGAAGAACACCGCAGTCGACATCGGCCTCTCCGCGGACCAGCAGGGGTCCGGTCGCGTCGACGCGGCGAACATCGTCGGCGGCGGCGGCGGCGGTGGCGGCGGTGGCGGCGACGATGGCGGTGACGGTGGCTCGTGTGGCGACACGTCCTCCGGCGGCTCCGCGGACGGCTCGCTCTCGGGCTACTGGGACAGTGACAGCTACTCGTACACGGCCAGCCTCGCCGACCCGTGCCAGGTCACGGTGACCCTCGACGGGCCGGCCGGTGCCGACTTCGACCTGTACGTGACCAAAGACGGGCGCACCCCGAGCACGTCCGACTACGACGAGCGCTCGATCACCCAGGACAGCAGCGAGCAGATCGTCATCGACACCGTGAGCTCCGGGCAGGAGTTCGGCATCCTCGTCGACTCCTACTCCGGCTCCGGCAGTTACACCGTCTCCGTCGAGGAGCTCGGCAAGTAACGACGGCTGCCCGAATCGCGTCACGCCACCAGCGAATCCCCCGCCGCTTTTTTCTCGCAGTATCGCACGACGAACACGACTCGCCGAGCCGTGGGTGTCGCTGTCAACCACGGCGCGAGACGCGGAGGTGCCGGATATCGAACAACCAGTGCCCCGTTCACAATAGTTTCTATCTGTGCTGCCACACAATTTTATCCGAATTTCTTCGGAAATAGTCTCAATCTACTATAAATTTAGCCCAGTTTTGTAAAAATATAAGTAGTGGCGGTACATCTGCTGGCGTGTGTCATGACAGACGATAACAGTCAATCGTGGGCACGGCGTACCTTCCTGAAAGCGACGGGTGCAGCGGGCGCAGCCGCTGTTCTCGCAGGCGTCACATCGGCGACGCCCGGTCGCGACCCCGGACCGAAAGAGGACGAACTCCTCGTGGGTATCTCGGCATCGACCAGCATGTCGACCGCCCAGTCGCGCGTCCAGGACGCGCTCCCCAGCAACGCACAGGTCGTTCACCGGAACGACGGCCTCGGCTACATGGCCGTTCGACTCCCCGACCAGGCCGCTGCACAGGCGGACTCCGCCGTCGCGAAGGCGATGGAGAAGAAGGCGGGCGTGAAGTACGTCGAGGAGAACAAGACGCACTACGCGTTCGCGACCCCGAACGACCCCGACTTCGGTGACCAGTACGCACCGCAGCAGGTGCGCGCACCGACCGCCTGGGACACGACCCAGGGAAGCTCGGACGTGACCATCGCGGTCGTCGACCAGGGTGTCATGTACGACCACCCCGACCTCTCGGCCGCCTTCGGCTCGGACAAGGGCCAGGACTTCGTCGACTCCGACTCGGACCCGTACCCGGACTCGATGAGCGACGAGTACCACGGCACCCACGTCGCCGGCATCTGTGCCGCGACCACCGACAACAGCACCGGTATCGCCGGCATGTCGAACTCCTCGCTCCTCTCCGGCCGCGCACTCAGTGAGCAGGGCTCCGGGTCGACGGCCGACATCGCCGACGCCGTTCAGTGGGCAGCCGACCAGGGCGCCGACATCGTCAACATGAGCCTCGGTGGCGGCGGCTACACGGACACGATGAAGAACGCCGTCAGCTACGCCGCAGACGCGGGCGTCACCATCATCTGTGCGTCCGGGAACGACGGCTCCAGCTCGGTGTCGTACCCGGCGGCATACGACGAGTGTATGGCCATCGGTGCAGTCGACGAGAACGAGAACCTCGCGAGCTTCTCGCAGTACGGTCCCAACCAGAGCGTCGTCGCCCCCGGCGTGGACATCCTCTCGACGTGGACCGAGAACGTCTCGCAGTACGGCGGCAAGTACAACAAGATCTCCGGCACCTCGATGGCGTGCCCGGCCGCCGCCGGTGTCGCCGCGCTCGGTCTCGCCGCGAACCCCGACTGGACGAACACCCAGCTCCGTTCGAAGCTGAAGGAGACGGCCGTCGACATCGGTCTCTCCTCGGACAAGCAGGGTGCCGGTCGCGTCGACGCAGCCAACCTCGTCGACGCAGGCGGCGACGGTGGCGGTGGCGGCGACGGCAACACGGCCCCGACCGTCGACATCAGCGCGTCCTCCGCGACCGTCACGGTCGGCCAGGACGTCACCTTCGACGGCTCCGGCTCCTCGGACTCCGACGGGTCCATCAGCTCCTACGAGTGGGCCTTCGGTGACGGCGCGACCGCGACCGGCGCGACCGCGACCCACGCCTACGACACCGCCGGCGACTACACGGCGACGCTGACCGTCACGGACGACGACGGCGCGAGCTCGTCCGACTCCGTCGCCATCACCGTCGAGTCCAGCAGCGGTGGCTCCTGTGGCGACGCCACCTCCGGCGGCTCCGCCGACGGCTACCTCTACGGCTACTACGACTCCGACTCCTACACGTACGACCTCGACCTCGCCGACCCGTGCCAGGTCACCATCTCGCTGAACGGTGGCAACTGGTCCGACTTCGACCTGTACGTGACCAAAGACGGGCGCACCCCGAGCACCTACGACTACGACAAGCGCTCGATCACCCAGGACAGCAACGAGCAGATCACCCTGGACGACGTGAGTGCTGGACAGACCATCGGCATCCTCGTCGACTCCTACTCCGGCTCCGGCAGTTACACCGTCTCCGTCGAGGAGCTCGGCAAGTAACGGCTCCGGACGCCACTCGGTCTCCCACCCACCACGACTGCGCGGGTAGCGCCCCTTCGACGGTGTCGACTGGCGCGGCTCCCGCGCGTTCTTTCTGCCCACCGACCCGAGAGAAACAGCGGCGGCACCGCCCGAGACGGTCGCTACTGCAGGACGATAGCGTCGTTCGCGGCGTTCTGGAGCGCATCCGACCGGCCGTACTCGCCCGGCGCGATAGCCAGCGTGCGCAGGCCGTGTCGGCCCGCGGTCTCCAGGACCGGTTTGAAGTCGGTGTCTCGCGAGACGATGGCGAGGGTGTCGATCGCCTCGGTCACCGCGGCTTCGGTGGCGTCGATGGCGAGTTTCACGTCGACGTCGCCACTCGTCACTATCACTTCGTAGCCCCGGGCTTCGGCCGCCTGGATGAGCCCCGGCGTGGCGTGCTCGTCGAGGTAGAGTCGCGTCACGACGAGGTCGCCCTCGGCTCGAGCGGCCTCGCGCACGTCGTCGAGGTCCACGTCGAACTCGTCACGGAGCACGTTCGGTCCGTCCACGAACAGGCCGATTCGCGCACGAGGATGGGGCTCGGTGCCCGGCAGGAGCCGTCTGAACCGCTCGTTCATGCCCCAGAGTATCGGGGTCGCGCTCAAAGCCATGGCGGTTTCTGTCGTCGCTGTCGGCGACCGCGCGCCACCGCATCCACACGGTGTTTCGTGAAGTAATAAATAAAATCAAAGTAAAAATATATTTGAATTAGATTCTGTCCCCGCTGAGGCGGCGATATATTTTTATATCGATTGGTAATAGCCATCGGAAATCGGACATTTATTGCAGGCATTTCGTAACAGTTTAATAGTATCTCTCGGGACGGTATCTCGTCTCATGGCAGATGATGACACCCCACAATTCGGGCGGCGACAGTTCGTCAAAGCAACCGGTGCAGTCGCAGGCGCTGCCGCACTCGGCGGCGTGGTGAGTGCAACTCCCGGACGCAAACCGGGTCCGAAAGAGGACGAGGTCCTCGTCGGCGTCTCGGCAGGCGTCGACCGGCGTGCCACCGTCGAACAGGCGGTCCCCGGCAACGCCGAGATCGTCCACGAGAACGACACACTCAGCTACGTCGCGGTGAAGTTCCCGAGTACGGCCAGTGACGCGGCTCGTGAGAACTTCATCGAGGCGGTCACGAAGAAAGACGGCGTGAAGTACGCCGAACCGAACACGACCCACACGACGATGCTGTCGCCGAACGACCCGCAGTTCGGCGACCAGTACGCCCCCCAGCAGGTCAAGTCCGACCAGGCGTGGGACACCACGCTCGGTGATTCCTCGGTCACCATCGCGGTGATAGACACGGGCGCACAGTACGACCACCCCGACCTCGCGGGCAACTACAAGTCCAACCCCGGCAGGGACTTCGCCGACGGCGACTCCGACCCGTACCCGGATGTCCCCTCCGACGAGTACCACGGCACCCACGTCTCCGGCTGTGCCGCAGCCGTCGTCGACAACGGCACCGGCGTCGCCGGGCAGGGCAACTCCTCGCTCATCAACGGCCGCTCGCTCGACGAGAGCGGGAGCGGTTCCACCAGCGACATCGCGGACGCGGTCCAGTGGGCAGCCGACCAGGGCGCAGACGTCATCAACATGTCCCTCGGTGGCGGCGGCTACACGAGCACGATGAAGAACGCGGTGAGCTACGCCCAGGACAACGGCTCGCTCATCATCGCCGCCGCAGGGAACAACGGTTCCAGCTCGGTGTCGTACCCGGCGGCCTACAGCGAATGTATGGCCATCTCGGCGGTCGACTCCAACGAGAACCTCGCGAGCTTCAGCCAGTACGGCGACAGCGTCGAACTGTGTGCCCCCGGTGTGGACGTCCTCTCGACGACCACCGAGGCCCGCGGCAGCTACGAGAAGCTCTCGGGCACCTCGATGGCGACGCCGGTCACCTCCGGTGTGGCCGGGCTCACCCTCGCGAAGTGGTCGAGCCTCGCCAACAACGAGCTCCGCACCCACCTGAAGAACACGGCCGAGGACATCGGTCTCTCCTCGACCCAACAGGGCAGCGGTCAGGTCGACGCCTACGCCGCGGTCACGACCGACCCGTCCGATGGCGGCGACGGCGGTGGCGGTGGCGGTGGCGGCGGCGGTGGCGATTCCACCACGGCGTCAGTCAGCGACTCCCTCTCGGGCTACTGGGACTACGACGACTGGTCCTACGCGTGGGAGTACAGCGACCCGAGCCAGGTCGTCATCGAACTCGACGGGCCGGCCGACGCCGACTTCGACCTGTACGTCAACACCGGCACGACGTCGAACGCCAGTCCCTCGAACTACGACTACGCCTCCTACTCGACCGACAGCCAGGAGTCCATCACCATCGACAACCCCGACGACTCCACGGACCTCCAGATCGACGTGGACTCGTACTCCGGCTCCGGCAGCTACGACCTGACCATCACGGAGTACCAGTAAGACAGGACACACCCCACTGAGCCACACTCCCGTCGACGTTTCACCGTCGACACCCCCTGCCACCATGCCAGCCACCCACACGGGCTGGCATCGCTGACTGCTTTCTTTAACTCTTTACGTCATCACCGAGATGCCCCCCACATGAGCAAACCACACATCCTGATACTCGGTGCGCCCGGGGCAGGTAAGGGCACGCAGTCCAAGCACATCGTCGAGACGTTCGGCGTCGAGCACGTCACCACCGGCGACGCGCTCCGCGGGAACAAGGACATGGACATCAGCGACATGGACACGGAGTACGACACCCCCCGAGAGTACATGGAGCAGGGCGACCTCGTCCCCGACGAAGTCGTCAACGCCATCGTCGAGGAGGCGCTCTCCAGCGCCGACGGCTACGTCCTCGACGGCTACCCGCGTAACCTCGAACAGGCCGAGGAACTCGCCGAGATGACCGACCTCGACGTCATCCTCCACCTCGACGTGGACCGCAGCGAACTCACCGACCGCCTCACCGGCCGCCGCGTCTGCGAGGAGTGCGGGACCAACTACCACGTCAAGTACAACCAGCCCGAGGAGGAGGGCGTCTGTGACGAGTGCGGTGGCGAGTTGCATCAGCGCGACGACGACACCGAGGAGGCCGTCGCGAACCGCCTCGACGTGTTCGAGGAGAACACCGTCCCCGTCATCGAGTTCTACGAGGGCCGCGACGAGTTCGCCGCCATCGACGGTAACCAGGCACCCGACGCCGTCTGGGCGGACGTGAAGGCCGCCATCGAAGCGCGCGCAGAGTAAAAGCTTCTTACCCATCCGTTCCTAACACGTCTCCATATGGCGTGGACAGCGGACAAGGTAGCCTCCTTCATCGAGGACAACCCCGAGATGGCCGAGGCGCTCACCGTCCTCATGGACGCGAGCGACGACGGCGACAGGGCCCTCGAATGGAAGGACGTCAAGGACACGAACGGGATGGACAGCGGCCGGTGGGGCCGACTCATCCAGACCGACCTGCTCGTCGACAGCGACGACGGGTTCAAGATCGCCGACCCCGAGGCCGTCCAGAAGGCCCTCGACGGGGACCTCACGGTCAGTTCCAGTAGCGTCGACCTCGACGAGGCCAGCAGCGGGTCGAGCTGGCGCACCGAGGACAAGGTCGCCGGTGTCGTTGCGCTCGCGATGATGGCCGGGTACTACTACACCCCCATCCGGAACGTCGTCGGCAGCACCATCGACGTGGTGTTCCAGCCACTGAACAACGTGCTCCCGTTCTACGCGGTCATCCTCGCGATCGCCCTGCTCACGGGGCTCTACTCGACGCTCCTGCAGGCGAACATGGTCGACCAGAGCAAGGTGAAGGGCATCCAGAAGAAGATGCAGGACATCAACGAGCGCGAGAAGGCCGCCAAGGAGCGCGGCGACGACGACGCGCTCGACAAGATCCAGGAGGAGAAGATGGACGCAATCGGGGACCAGGGCGAGATGATGAAGGAGAACTTCCGCCCGATGGCGTGGATCATGCTCCTCACCATCCCCGCGTTCCTCTGGATGTACTGGATGATCCGTGACGGCCACCTCAACACGGCCATCGAGGGCGGCATGATCATGCCCATCTTCGGCGAGCACGGCTGGCAGGAGGGCGTCGGCCCGATGCCGGCGTGGATTATCTGGTACTTCCTCTGCTCGATGGGCTTCACGCAGCTCATCCGGAAGACGCTCGACCTCGACGCGACGCCGACGTAAGCTCGCGTCTCTCTTCGTCTCGAACCGCCACACCCAGTCGTGACACGCCCCCGCGTGCCCGGCTGAAGTCACAATCTCTTTTACCGGCACGCTCCGAGGGTGGATATGTTACTGACCGTCTCCGGACCGCCGGGAACAGGCAAGAGCACCACAGCAGCCGGGCTGGCCGAGGCCTTCGACCTGGAACACATCTCCGGCGGCGACATCTTCCGCGAACTCGCCGCCGAGCGGGACATGACGCCCCTGGAATTCAACAAGCTCGCCGAGGAGGACGAGCAGATAGACATCGACCTCGACCGACGCCTCCGAGAGATCGCTCACGAACGCGACGGCGTCGTCCTCGAATCCCGCCTCGCGGGCTGGCTCGCTGGCGACGCCGCGGACTTCCGCTTCTGGCTCGACGCCCCGCTCTCGGTCCGCGGCGAGCGCATCGCCGACCGCGAGGAGAAGGCGCCCGAGACCGCCGCCGAGGAGACCCAGGCCCGCGAGGCCAGCGAGGCCAAGCGCTACCAGGAGTACTACGGCATCGACATCGGCGACCGTTCTATCTACGACGTCTGTCTCAACACCGCCCGCTGGGACGCCGACACCGTCGTCGACATCCTCGTCGGAGCCGTCGACGCCCACGACGGTGACACCGACGAAGGCAAGAGCCCGGTCGAGTTCGATTACGAGTTCTAAGCATGAGTCTTCGCGCACCGCCCGACGACCGTTCGCCCGAGGAACTGCTCGAATTCGGCGTCGTCAACCTCGACAAACCGCCGGGACCCTCCGCACACCAGGTCGCCGCCTGGGTCCGCGACGAGGCCGGCGTCGAGCAGGCCGCCCACTCCGGCACGCTCGACCCGAAAGTGACGGGCTGCCTGCCGATGCTGCTCGGCGATGCCACCCGCATGGCCCAGGTGTTCCTCGAGGGCTCGAAGGAGTACGTCAGCGTGCTCGAACTCCACGGGACCGCCCCCGGGGACTTCGAGGCCACCGTCGCGGAGTTCGAGGCACCCATCTACCAGAAGCCGCCGCGCAAGAGCGCGGTCTCGCGTCGCCTGCGCGTGCGCGAGGTGTACGACCTCGACGTGCTCGAAATCGAGGACCGCAAGGCACTCCTCCGCATCGAGTGCGAGTCCGGCACCTACATCCGCAAGCTCTGCCACGACATCGGGCTCGCCGCGGGCACCGGCGGCCACATGGGCCACCTCCGGCGCACCGCGACCGACCCCTTCGACGACTCGACGCTCGTGACGCTGGAAGACCTCTGGGACGCCCTCGCGTTCTACCGCGAGGAGGACGACGAGTCCTGGCTCCGCGACGTGGTCCAGCCCGCCGAGCGGGCACTGGATCACCTCCCACACGTGACCATCGCACCGAACGCCGCGGAGCAGGTCGCGAACGGCGCACCGGTGTACGCCCCGGGCGTCATCGACGTGGACGACGATGCCGAGTCCGGCGACCTCGTGGCCTGCTTCGCCCCGCAGGGAACCGCCGTGTGTCTCGGACGGTTCGTGGGCGAGAAAGGAGCAGACTCCGGCGTCGTCGTCGAGCTGGAGCGCGTCGTCGTCTGAGTGGCTGCACCTCTCACGGTGCCAACGAAACGACACCCTTAAACGGCAGACGGGCATCGGTCAAAGTACAGGGACCGTGGGGTAGTGGTATCCTCTGCGGATGGGGTCCGTAGGACCCGAGTTCAATTCTCGGCGGTCCCATACAGTTTAAAAACAAACCGGCGCGGATTGCCGGTTGTTTCCCACACTTCGAACAGCTTCAGCCCCGCCCAAACAGGGTGGTCCGCGTGAGCTTCTACCGCCTCACCTACCAGGTCGGTAGTGGCCACCCTCAGACCGACTACTGTCACGACAGCGATCTCGACGTCCGCGACAGCGGTGTCCTCCACTACACTACCACCAGCGGCCGCGCCGGGACTCTCTCGCCCGGCGCTGAGTGGGCACTGAAAGAACTCGAAGGGCGCCCCCCGACCCTCGAAGCCCACCCTGAACCCGTCCGCGCCGACGGAGGTGAGACCGCGTGAGCCTTCGCCAGCGCGAAGTCCCGGTCTCGCCCGAACCCCGCGACTCGAAGACGCGCCTCGACCGACGACTCGACGAACCCGCGCGCTTCCAGCGCCCCGAAGACTGGACATTCTCCGGCGCATGGCACCGCGCCCAGGCCGCCAACCACGTCGTCGGCCCCACCGATGACCCCGCGGTCTGGAAGGTCATGCTCGGGGAGATCGACGCGCCCAGCGACCTCCACGACCCTCACGAGGTACTCTTCGCGATCTACCACGGACAGCTCCGCGCCGAGTGCAACTGCCACGCCTGGAAGTACAACCAGTGGTGTGCCCACGTCGCGCTTCTCTGGTGGCAGTGGTCACGAGAGCGCCTCGTCGTCCTCGACGTCGACGCAAGCCGCCACTACGAACAACCACCCTGGTGGTTGTCCCTCGACCACAGCGCGCCACACAGCGCCTCTCGTGGAGTCGTCGCGACCGACGGAGGTGAGCGCCGGTGAGTGAATACCGCTGGCCGTCAGCGACCGCCCACGCCCGCCTCGACGACGAGGGGCTCCACTCGTGGAATAGTTCTTCCGACCACCGCCAGCGGAGGTGCTACGCCCGATGATGGCTGCAGGCTTCCTCGAGCAGCGGTCGCCCTCGCACGCGGGCAGGCACGGGGGCGCACGAGGGACCCTCGGAGCCGCCCCAGGGGGGTATGGTACCCACGTTCCCCTGGCGGGGGTCGCAGCTTCCACGTCTGGCGGTTTTCCTGTGGTACCACTGTCGGACCAGAGTGGTACCATTCCTGTCAGCCAATCCGAGGACAACCGGGGTGGTCGCCGTGAGTAAGCACATCCACGACGAGAACAACCGGAACAAGCAGGTCAAGTTCCGCATCAAGGAGGAGATGGCCGACGATCTCGCGGCCGTCGCCGAGGACAACGGGATGTCCAGGGCGGCACTCCTCCGTCAGCTCGTCGAGGACTGCATCGAGGAGAACGGTGGAACCAGCCAGGTAGGAAGCGACGAGTACTGGCCCGACCGCGAAGACCTCGCGGACCTCTACCGGACCTGTCTCAAGCACGCCAACGAGAAGCTCATCCTCAACCTTCGAGTGAAGGGCGGGATGGTCGCCGAGGACACCCGCTATTCGAAGGACGACCTCGTGGCGGCACTCCGTCCGCTGGAACAGCGCGGATTCGTCCGCGTCCAGATCGGGGGCGTCTACGGGCAGAACCTCAACGCCGAGGTCGCCGTTCGCGTGAAGCCGACGACGGCGGACCCGAAGCAGTGGAAGTACCGCAAGCGTTCCTTGAGTTCGGGGGTGGCCGCCGATGCGTGACACGACTCTCGTCATCCTCGGCATGGTCATCATCGCCCTCGGGATCTCGGTTCCCCTGGTGGTGATGTTCGGATGACTCGCGCTCATCGAGGCTGTGCCAGCTCGCTCACCGACCGCGAACACTTCGAAGCCCTCGGTCGCCGTCGTACCGTCGAGGCGCTCCTCGATGTCCGCCAACGGCGACTCACCGAACCCTACCACAGAAACAAGCCCCCCCGCTCTAACTCCGACGTAGAGCACGAGAGCGGGCCCGCGGGAGGACAATAGCCATGCCCAGATGTCAATCCTGCGGCGAACACGTCAGCAGAGCCTACGCACGAGTGAACGCGATCGGCGGTGTCGTTCACGAGTGCCCCAACTGCTCACACCAAAGTGTAGATAGACATCTACGAAGTACCGCTCCGCCATAATCTCCTTCTATTTTATCAAATCATTGGCAACCAGCTTTGGAATTTTGGGTATATCACTGGGTTTCGGTCATTAATCTCGGAGCTAATCGTGTCAAATACAGTTATCAGCCCGAGAAGCCATGATAAGAAGACTATGCAGACATCCAAATAATCTGGGGCTTGTTCGATTCCAAAAGAGAAACCCACAACTATCGACATATATGCCACCATAGGGAAAACAACTGAGAATATGATTGTTAATATATTCGCACTCAGTGCATCGTTTAATTCCTCTGGATTGAGGCGCTCTTTTTGCTGTTGAAGTTCATTCTGTTCCCTTTTCATTGAACGTATTTCCAACTTTATTTCGATTAGTTTTTCTTTTGATTGCTCAAGCTCATCTTCTCCAAGCATGCCCTCTAAATCGATTGTAGACCCTCGGTCTGGATGGGCGAATATATCCTCGTCCAGCTCACCCCCCATCTGGTTTTTTGCTTCGTTGAGCGTTTTGCCAAAAGTGCCAGAAAGAGAATTGTCAAAACGTTCGCTGAAATCCTTTATGTTATCTACGACTTCGTCATACTGTTTTTGAAGTTCGTCACTGGTAATCTTAGATAGCCTGTCGAGATCGTGCTTCTTTCGATATTTATTTACAAAATCTTCAAACGACAGTGGCTCACCAGGCCCGATAGATTCCAGAAATTCGGCTGTTTCTTCGTCGAATTCATCTTCGTATGATTCTGAATGATCTACCTCCGATTCCCACCCTTTCCCTCTATGCTCTTCAGCGTGTTCGCGTGCAAATCGAGCGGCAATTTTCTCGAATATTGTGTTTTGTTTTTCTTTTAAAATATCAAAGTGATGTGATTCTTCTCCATCACCCTCCAATTCCTCGAAATCGTCTTCATCAGAGAATTCCAACAGGGTTTCGTATATATCCTCCAATGATAAGTTCTCAACTGGTTCTTGAATATCTTCCCAGTCAAATTCCTCTATAAATTCATCCACCGTCTTTTCAGCCGATTCTCTTCTTTCCTGTTCACGTTGAGACCTAATCGAATCAACCGTTTCTTGATATTTGTCCCGCTGATCTTCTAACTTCTCAATTTCACCTGTAACTCTACTCAGACGCTGTAAAACCTG
The DNA here is from genome assembly GCF_051207375.1 of Haloarchaeobius pelagicus. NCBI lineage: Archaea > Methanobacteriati > Methanobacteriota > Halobacteria > Halobacteriales > Halorubellaceae > Haloarchaeobius > Haloarchaeobius pelagicus. The sequence continues at coordinate 2,344,169 of NZ_JBPJZD010000001.1, forward strand.
TCTACGGTCCCCTTTGATTTGGACATAGTTGTTTACTAATAGTGCAGTCAAAATCGCTACAAAAACACTAGCAGATGCAGCCAATGCACCATAGAATGGCCCTTCCATGACTATCTTACACACCGATTCCTTAGTTGAAGTCAAAAATATTGGTGGTGCGGTATTCCTTAGAGGATTGGTCAATTTAATAATCAAAACAATTTTCTAGACCGATTTGACACACCCTCGCCGAAGTTCCATGACTTCAGGCGAATTTGACTCAGAAGACGCACCCGGTTTCGCCGCCATCGTGCTCGGCGCAATCGGCCTCACGCAGATCGGTACCATCAGCGTGTACGGGTACAGCCTCGCAGACACCGCATTCAATCTCGGCGGCCAGGCCATCAGCTGGGCCGCACTCCTGGTCGTCGCCGGTGCGGTCTGGATCTCGGTCACCAACGAGGTCGAGCTCGGCGACTGGATCGGGATGGTCTCTGACGGAGACGACCCCCAGAACAAGAGCAAGAACCTCGAGACCGCCTACCGCGTCGCCGCGGCCGGGCTCATCCTCATCCCGCTGTTGATGGTGTTCGTCACCGAGTTCAGCAGCTTCGTGACCGGGAGCGACATCGCCGGCACCGCGGCCGCGATTACGATGGTCGCCGGCGCAGGTGTCGCGGCCTACGGCGGATAACCAACCCTACCCCTACCCGAGAGACCCATCCACCCATGTCATCCCACCCGTTTTCAGCGGCCCCAGAACTGCACGACCTCACCGGCCCCAGCCTCAGCAGCACGCCGACGGTCGAACTTACCTGCACCTGCGGGGAGTCCTACCAGGACCCGTCGCGGGCGCTCGACTGCTACGCGACTCATGAATGAGCCTTACAGACGAATTCGAGAAGCACGGACTCGGCCCCACACTGGTCGCGCTCACCCTCGCCATCGGGAGCGCGAACCGGGGCCTGCAAGAACTGTTCGGCGTCGACGCCGTGACGACGATCTTCGGCAGCCAGTACGGCAGCCTGCTGATGACCGCGGTCGGTATCGTCGGCCTGGTGAAGTTGGCCGAGTTGCTCACCGACCTGTCGGTGTTGCCGGAGGTGGTGAGCGATGAGCGACGGTAGTTCGCGGCTTCGGCGAATCGCGACTGTTTTCGCGGTTTTGGTCATCGTCGGGCAGGTTACGTTGGTCGCTCCGGCAGCGGCCTCGACGCCAGACAACCCCTGCCAGGAGGGAGTCATCGAGTTCATCGTCGACGGTGGGATCTGGGGGCACGTGTACGATGCGGGGCGGTGTAACGAGGCCCAACAGTTCGTCAATGCGACTCACGCAGACCTCTACGCGAGTTCGCTCGCGCTCGAGGACCTCGAAGAATCGAATATCGTCGCGCTCCGCAACCACCTCGAAGACGCCCGGACCTCGGCGAAAACCATCGCGAAGGCCGAGGCCCTGGAACAGTTCAAGAATGGTTCCAACCGCTCTGAAGCGAAAGCGGCTGTAAACCAGTCTCTGGAGGACTACTACGTCACACTTCAGCGCAACTTGCTGGAGGTCCACCGTAGCAACGTGAACCAGATGATCTACATCATCGGTGTCTACAACAACAACAGTCTCCCCGACTCGTCTGTCGGCTACGGGACTTCAAACACCAACAATGCGTATGAGGGCCCTCTCAACCTATCAACGATGAATAACCCCATCTCGGACTCTAACTACGAGTTCCACAATGGTACTCAAAACGCCACTCTTCTCAACGGGTCGAACGTTTCGATTCCGGTTATCAAGATGTGGGACACTGCTGGGACCTTCTACTACGCGACCACCAATCCAGATCACAGTCACTCTGCTTCGAACGGATACATCCTTGCGTTCGGTGTGTCTGACCCGGACGACTACACCAGTGGTCTCCCAATCAATTACACGAACGACACGGCTGGGCTCGCATACGATGGTGGTTCCTACCACCTCGCCTATAGCGACATCGAGGTCCAGTTCAATCAGACCAAGACCAACGGTTCTGCGTATGTCGATGCACTGTACGACACCTACGGTAACTACTCCGAGGTGAACGTAACCGAGGTTCTGGATCCAATCACGCTGACTAGTGAGTGGAGTACGAACCTCAACACTACCGGCTCCTACGGCTGGATTGCCGCTGAAATGGGCCTCGCTGGTCTCGAAGGGAACGTCAATAGTTCATTCACCATCAACTACACGCCTCACGCTGCCGACCAGTACGCAGGGACCCTGAACGGCTCTGGGAACTTCACTGACTCCGCCAACATCACGTCGGTCAACATGAGCGGTACTTTGTTTACCGGCTGGGCTCCGTCGAGCACGAACGGGACGTTCGAACGAGGCATGACCTACAACACCTCGAACGCTGACGCTCCGGTCTACTTCGTCAACCAGAGCGCCAACAGTTCGACCGTCATTGAGCTAGACGGAGAGTTTACCATCGAGTCGCTCGTCGACGTGACCTCTGGCAACGAAATAAACTCGACCACGCTTGAATCTCGCAACCAGCAAACGTGGAATGCCAGTTCCACCAGAGAGGAGATGATATCGCTCCTCGACTACCGAGACCAAGTCATCGACAACTACGACACTGGCGGCGGAGGTGGTGGTAGTCTATTCGAAGGGGTCAGCTTCGGAGGAGCCGCTATCGGCAGTCTCGTCGCCATCGCTGGCCTCCTCCTCCTCGCAGACCGTAGCGCAAGCTAACCACCCCACCAGACCCACATTTCCCATGAAACGCAGGACGTTCCTCACCAGCCTCGCCACGACCGGAGCCGCAACGCTCGCCAGCCAACCCGCACTCGCCCAAGAGAACACCACGAAGACCACCACGACACAGAAACCAGAGCCCCAGAGCGTAGTCCGCGAAGTCGGTTCCGTCGACATCCTCGACTACGACTACACCGACGGCGCATTCAACATCCAGATGCGCACTGACGCGCCGGTCTCCACCGCAACGATCTCCGAGCAGGTCACAATGGAGTCCGCCGGCTCGGGACGATTCAACATTCGCCAGCTCAACCTCACCGAGGGAAACGTCGTAGAGACCACCATCCCAGCCCAGAAGTTCGACAACAAGGCCGTCGTCACTATCACCACCAGCCAGAGCATCAACGACGGTTACGGCGTCATGCTCCAGGCCGGCAACGGCTTCGAACTGTTCAACTCGCCCGCGAACTGGGGCCTCGTCGGTGTCGGGTCCGTCGGCGGGTTCACTGGCGGCATCTACGGTGCGAAGCGCCGAGAGCAGGCCGCCAAGGACGAACAGAAAAAACGCGACATGGAGGTCGTCGAATGAGCACGTTCTCGAGCTACGCCCAGCTCCCCGGCGACATCCTCCGGCGGTACTTCCGCGAGATATTCGCCGGGGCGCTCGCGCTTGCACTCGCCGTCAGTGAGTTCGGTGTCGACCTGCCCTTCGATGCAATCAGTATCCCGCCACAGTTCAAGCTTGCAGGCTTGACCCTCGGCGGGTTCGCCGTCCTCGGCAGCGCCGCCTGGAGCATGTGGGGCGACGAGAAAGAACCCAACTGGCAGTACATCCACGAGGTCAACAAGGACGACCCCAGCACGCCGCGGGTGAGCAAGGTGACGCCCCAGGTCGTCCGCGAGATGCTCGTCATCGGCGGGCGTCTCCGCCCCATCGAGGGCTTCGACGGCCACTACAAGGTCCGCTTCTGGAACCACGACGTAGAGAACCCGGTCGCTCACGTTACGTGGGATCAGGTGCCCGACGACGCCGACATCATGGGTGCGAAGCCCAGCGAGATCGAGGAGGAAGTCGTCGGGATGCGTAACGAGTACGAGAGCCAGGTCCACAAGGCCCGGTACATCCAGACGCACCTGCCGATTCTCGTGCGGAAACTCGACCAGAAGCGGCTCGACGCCCAGAACAAGGCGCTCTCCGGCCACCTCGCGCCCTCGATGGGAGATGGGACTGTCGACGAACTGCTGAACAACATGCTCCCCGAGGACATCCTCCCCGACCGCTTCCAGGCGCGAGTCGAAGACATCGACCCGCGAGGCAAGAGCCACTTCGACCGCGTCAGTGAGGCCGCCGAAGACCAGCTCAAAGACGCCGCAGAGGAGAGCGAGGAGACCGACGAACCGCCCACACTCGACGAACCAGCAACCGGACCCGTTCCGGGGGACGACTAACCCATGAGCCAGAACAAGAAATCAGACCAGAGCGTCTACGCCGCTGGCCTTGCCCGCCAGTTCCTCCGTGGCGATCTCGACGGACTCGACCCCGAGTTTATCAACCAGTACGCCGGCCTCATCGACGACGAAGAGACGCTGGAACAGCTCAACTACTGGAAGAGCATCTACGAAGACGTCGGCGAGGACTTCGAATCGACTCGCCTGTACGAGATCGTCGTCGGGGACGCCGCCACGAAGAGCATGGACCGCGCGTTCTCCGATGGACAGGTCTCGAAGCTCCAGGGCGCGGTCGGTCTCGTGAGACAGCAGAACGACGCAACTGACGCCCTCGCCGAAATCGTCCGCCGGCTCTCCCAAGAGGGAACCATCGCGGTCGTCACCGGCCCGCCTGGTGCCGGGAAGACGTCGACCACCGTCGACATCGCCCGCGCCTGGGGTGCATGGACCGGCGGGAAGATGTACGGCGTCACCACCTGGGACGGCTTCGACCAGGTCGTGAGCAGCGACCTCGAGATGCTGGAAGCGATGGCCTCGCACAAGAATCCCTCGCTGGGCGTCCTCGACGAGACGATGCAGGAACTCACGGGCCGCGGGGCCGACGTCGAGAAGGCCGAAGTGTTCGCGACCCGGGCCAGCCTCATTAGGAAACGCGAGGACGAACATGGCCCGCACCCGAAGAAAGGCAGTCTGCTGCTGGTCTCGCACGTCTGGGGGCGAATGAACAAGCCGACCCGCGAGATGACCACGCTCGTCATCCAGAAGCCCTCGCGCGCCGACCCGGGGAAGGTCGTGCTCTGGGAGAGCGAGGGCGGCGAGGACTCCCGCGAGAAGATCGCCGAGTTCACCGGCCTCACCGACTCCCGCGAGACGTTCCCCGAACACGAGGCCAGCTCGTTCCGCATCGTCCTCGACGAAGACGAGGAAGACGAGGACGGCCCGAGTGTCGCCGAGGTCGAGAAGCGCAAGGACATCGAGACGGCCATCCGGGCCGCGAAGCCGTGGACAGACGACGGCGGGATGAACTACCGCGAGATAGCCGACACCAGCCAGAACGGCGAGGAGAGCAACGGAATCGTGCCATACGGGAAGAGTTGGGTCGGCGAGAAGGTACGCGAGTGGAAGAGCGGACAGTACCGCGACCTCGTGGACGACCCGAGGGGTGAAAACGCATGATGGCGCGACGGGTGGGCGCTGTCCACCACCACACACCCCCCGGACGGCATTATAGTATATACTATACGGGGGGCCCTGGCCGGGTTTCTCCGGACACCCGAACCCGAACCGGGGCCCGAAAATCGGTTCTGAGAGCGATTTCGAGCGGAAATCAAGGGGTGTGCAACTGACGATGGCGAGATTCGAACTCTCGAAGCGAGAGAAGACGCTTATCGTCGGTGTCGGCGCGCTCGCACTCGTCGCAGGCGTCTGGCTTGGCCTCTGGATGGTCCCCGACGCCGCCCTCGACGTTCCCAAGGAGACGGTCACGGGCTACGAGGGACGCGAGGTCGTCGACGCTCGGTACCAGCCCGTGCCGACGTGGCTCCCGATCTTCTCGTTTGGGGTTCCCCTGGTGGCCGCGTTCTCGATTGCGCGGATCTACGGCTTCGGTCCGGAGCCAGACAGTGAGGTTCCTGGAGGTGATGGACATGGCGACGACTGAGCGCCAGCTCCGCCTCGACGTCGTCCGTGAGTTTCTCCACGATTGGCTCGGGGCGTACCTGTGGAGTCTCGCTGTCCTCACCTGGGGTGTCGGCGACACCGTCACGACGTGGATGGGCATACGGCACCCCTACGCCTTCGAGAGCGTCCCGATCAACTCGTGGGCGATGGAGCACGCCGGTATCCTCGGCCTCGTCGCGATCAAGGTCGTCGTGCTCGCCTCGCTGTTGGTCATCTATCGCGTGAGCCCGCGACTCGTCGAGAGACATCTGGGCATCGACGCTTGGCCAGTGTATCACGCCATCCCGGCTGGTGTCCTCGTGAGCGGGGCGCAGTTGACGCTTGGGAATCTCGTGGTCCTCGGGGTGGTGGCATGAAGACCATCAGTAAGGCCACGCTCATCGGTTCAGCCATCGGTGTCGTACTCCTCGAACCCATTGGCATCTACGCCGCCGCAGCGTTCATCATCATCGGCGCGGCACTCCATTGCTGGTACCAGGGTCGTCAGGACGCCGAGGACATCGATGACGCCGAAGCTGCCCGCCGTGCCTACTTAGACGGCGACATCACCTAGACCGAGTTAGAGCGCCGTCTCGCTCTCGCTCTCGACGAGGACCGCCAGCAAGTCCGCGACGCTGTAGAAGAAGTCTCCGGTGTCGGACCCGGGACCAGCGCCGCCATCGCCATGGAGTACCGGTGTCTCGCCGAACTCGAATCGCTCAAACACCGATAATCCTATCGCCGAAAATACTATTTCTTTCCGTAAAAATCTGTAGGCATGGGAGAGCTTGAGGCTGGAATCGTGGCTATTCCCCTGATGATTATCGTAATAGGTGTCTTTCTGGCTCACTTGTACGGTATCGACACTACAGGACTCAGTTCGCTGATTCAACCCCTAACTGTCCTCTTCGTGTTCATCGCTCTGTTTGTCGGTCTTGTCCGAGCAGTCCTGAATTGATTAGTTGCGTCGGTCCACCGACCAGGAAAGCTACTACCAGCGGCTCGTCGGAGACGCTTCCATTAGCATCCACGCGATTCCAATCAGCATTACTCCTCCGAAGGGTTCGTACGGGAGGGCCATTCCCCCGAACAGTGCAACAACGAATGAGCCAGCGGCGAACCATCTGCCGTTTTCCCACATCACACCCAGCCCAAGAATCAGGGTTAAGACGGTCTCAATAGTTACAATCGCCGTTATCCATTCCGGAAAACCTGTTGGCACTACTTCAAAAAGATGTGCTACTTCTACTGCAATATCACCAAAAGGCGAAAGATCGATTGAATATATCAAGCCTGCTGAAACAGCAACTCCAGTGACAGTCCGTTTCTGATTTTCTGGTTTAAGTGCATCAATCACTCTTGCGACGACAGTAAATAGAAGTAAGGCGGCGATTCCCCCGCCAATCCAAGACAGAACGATTTGTTCATTTGCCATTGGTGTATACTAATCTCGCACCGTTAATAATACTTGTAGGATAATTTTCTTGTAGGATAATTTTTGTTTCTACGCCACTATTCTAACACCTCCCTGAACGCGGTGCGGGCCATCTTCCGAGATCCACCCATTCCCAGAACCGGCTCATTTCGTGTTTTCCCCCTAACGTGCAATCGAACTACATCAAAACAAGATTGGTATCAATAATCTCTCCCGTAGGTTTGAGGTTTTACCAATGAATAGGATTCTCTGTACAAATAGTGCATCTAATATGAAACGGTGTGCTGCTAATAGGCTCGCCCAGATACTAAATTTCAGTCTTCAATTTTGAATTTAACCCACTCAGCATTTTGGTTCTCGTCTATTAGATACGTATACGCACATTGTTTGCATCGATGTTCGAGTGGGTAGTGAAGACCGTCGTTACAGGCATCACACATGACTTCGTCAGCACGCCTACTGTAATAGAATATTCCCCCACATTCACACTGCAACGGTGCTTCAAAATAATCACAGGAAGGACAATCGGTCCAAATACTCTCAAACTCTGCCCTGTATGATGGAGATGAACTAAACAGTCCCATTTCCAAACATTCCATACGGCGGGTGCATATATTTGTTGGCCGTGTTATGTTTGTGATGATTTTCTCGGGCCCTCTACTACCCTATTCTGTAGTTGGAAAAGAATATGTCGAATTAAATGTGGTCCTATCTAGATAAATTGAATAACTATAGCCCGTACAGTTCACCTCTGTCTTTGATTGCCCGCGAGATAGTCGCCCGTCCACAGTCGAGTTCACCAGCCGCCTTCCGCTTACTCAGGTCACCCGACGCCACCATATCCAGCACCGTCGTCACCTGGTCGTAGGTCTCCGCCTCGACCAGCTCACCGTCGTCCTTCTCGAACCCAAGCGGAGCCGGCCCATGATGGTAGTCCTCGTTCTGCATCCGCGCCGCGATACCCTCGCGAGTCCGCTTCTGCGCCATCTCCGCCTCCAACTGGGCGAACACGCCGAGGAGCCGAAACAGCGCGTTCTGGAACGGGTCATCATCACCCGGGCGAATCACGAGCGACTCCGAGATGATGTGCAGTTCCACGCCAACCTCCTCCAGCCGGTCGACAGTCCGCTCCAGGTCACGGATGGACCGAGAGATGCGCGAGATGCTGTGCGCCACGATGGCCTCGACCTCGCCCGCCTCGGCATCCGCCATCATCTCGCGGTACCCCTCACGCGAGGTGTCGGTGCCCGTGCTCTTGTCGCGGTACGTCTCGATCTCGTCGAGACCCGCACCGAGTCGCTCTTGGGCGTAGTCGTGAGTGGACTGGAGCTGGCGGTCGAGGTTCTGTTCCACGGTCGAAACGCGACAGTAGCAGGCGAACATTCGGCCAGGGTGTGTCAACTAATAAATGAAGTAGTTTATGGACAGACTGGCCAAGAACGTCCGAGAATTCTCAGCCCTAATAGACTTCCCAATCTAAAAAAATAGATTCAGTCCCGAAGCTACGGAATCTGGCTAGTGAAGATAACCTGGCTACTGTCGCTGGACGGACTACTCCAGATTATCTGAACCTTGTCTCCAGGTTCCATAGCAAGGTCGTCAGTACCACTGCTAGGGTAACTGGCACCACTGGCGTTATATTCCGTTATTGTTACTGAGGCGCCTGCAGAGACGGTGCTCGAACTGAACTGGTCACCGCTGGCAATGTAATTCCCAGCTGCACCTAAATTCTCTACAGTATCTGCACCATTCCCGCCAATGGAAACCGACAGAGTCGATACGTCGATTGAATCACCGCCCTCATGTGTTAGGACGATTGTATCGGTAGCGTCCGCGCCGCCGGTTTCGTAAGTGTCTGGGTATTCCGCAGCCCAGGAGGCCTGCGGGACCTTCTCTTGACTACCGCCGATATTCAGCACGAACGCACCGATGACAGCCGCGAGAATGACCGTAATCGCGACCATGAGGATCACACCGATGACCGGCGAGACCGCGTCGTCGTCTGTAAAGAGGTTTTTCAGATTCATTACTTGGTTGCTAGTATCTGAGTCGAGTCACTCGACGGGCTCTTCCAGATGACGTTGAGTTCGCCACTGTATTGAACGGTAGCAGAATTTCCAGCAGTGACATCGCCACTGGAGGAGGTGCAAGTGTTCCAATCCGTCTCTGTACCATCACTCAGGTATAGGTTTGCGCCGTCAATCGCGTCACCACCATCGTGGTTGACCGTCACGTAAGAACCCGTGCCACCAAGTGCACAGTCCGTCGTAACGGCCGAGGTTTCCTCATCGAACGAGAAGCTCGCTGATGGGACTTTTTCTTGACTACCGCCGATGTTCAGGACGAACGCGCCGATGACCGCCGCGAGGATGACCGTAATCGCGACCATGAGGATCACGCCGATGACCGGCGAGACCGCGTCGTCGTCTGTAATGAGGTTTTTCAGATCCATTTTATTCACTCTGGGCCAATATTTGAGAGTTATCGCTACTGGACGAGGTCCAGACCACAATTACCTCACCACCTGTTCCACTATCGGCCATGGTGTCTCCGGCCGAGTAAGTACCGTCGTCAGTAACTTTGGAGTAGGAGCCACTTCCTTCAATGGTTATCGTAGACTCATCGATTGAGTCACCACCGTCATGGGTGACCTCAGAATTTGTAATCGTAATGCTGGCCTGCGGGACTTTCTCCTGACTCCCACCGATGTTCAGTACGAATGCTCCAATCACAGCCGCGAGAATGACCGTTATCGCGACCATGAGGATCACGCCGATAACCGGCGAGACCGCGTCGTCGTCTGTAAAGAGGTTTTTCAGTTCCATGTTTGCGTGTTGTATCCCACACCGTCCGGCCGCATGTGAGCGCCTGCCTGGGGAATGCGGCAGGTCCCGTGCTCACCGGAACCGTCTGGTGTTGCCAGATTCACCTATCTTGTGTGGGATAAAGGTATCCCATTATGAAAAAATTCTGGCACTAACCGTTCCTTAGTAATGGGCTTCAGCAGTGGACTGTAACCCGTCAAGCCTGCATTGAAATGGACATAGATAGTTCACAACTCCAGAAACCGACCGAATATCAATCGCGATAGTTCCGTTGTCTAAAAATGGTAAAATCCAGAGAAATAATCAGTCGGGGCCGACAGGCTTATTTATACGAGTCGTGCCGACACCGGCAAGACTCTCACGCGCGCTCACTAACGGGTCGTTGTCAGACATTCGATTCAAAACGGATTCGGGGAAAGCAACCCCCTCCCTGAACCCGGTGTGGGATACTGTAGGCGAGCATGACGACCCCGCCTATCTTGGCCCATGAACTGCGAATGTATAAATATATCACAGCGTTCACTGAACCTGAGAACACCCCGATGGCACTCGTCACCGAGCGCGACCTCGCCGACACCTTTCCAACCCAGCGAGGACTCACCGCATGGGACCGTGTCGAAGAGTATCGCGAAGTCATGTCCTACGCCTCGAAGCACCCGAACAAGGGAAGTAGCGCCATCTCGACCGCGCTCGAAGTCCCGCGGGGGAGAATCCGCCCGTGGCTCGACAGTGATAGCAAACCCGACCCTGTGAACGCCATCGACCACGCCCACGAGCTGGGCTGGCTCGACATCGCGCCAGGAACCGACAAGGCCAGCGGCCTCGTCAAGCTCGTCGCCTGGATCTACTCCGGCGGCTCCATCAGCGCCCAGGACTACCGTCCGACGTTCGCTGTCCGAAGTAGCTTCGGCGGGCCCGACAACATCGACCTCACCGTGTTGGAGACCGCGTTCGACGAACTCGGAGCGGAGCCGGCCGTCGTGCAACGCGAGAACGGCCGCGCGACCGAAGTCCGGCCGGGGTCGGACGCGGTTCTCCTCGGTCGGCTGCTGGCCGCCGCCGGCGCACCGGTCGGCGACAAGAACGAATCCACGTCGATAACTCTCCCCGACTGGCTTCCGGACGTGTTCAAATTCCACCAGCGCGAGTTCTGCCGAATCTACCTGCTGAATCGCGCGGTTGAGCGGGAGGGCCGACCAAATCACCGGTTCTGTATCGCCGAGGAACGACCTGATGCGTACCACCAGGAGCTTGCGGAGTTCTTCGAGACAGTCGCCGGTCTCGACGGCGCGACGATCTCGGAGCACAACCTCTACCTCTCCGACGACCTCGTCAAGGAAGTCCTCGACTGAACGTTCCGGAACGACTTCCGGCCCCTTTCCGGAACGGCGCGATTCCGGATTTAGAACCCCCTGAAGCTCTCGATACCCGCACTTCAGCCGACTTCCGGAACTTCCGGAACGGACACTCTGACACTTATCTTACACCTTCCCCTCCGTATATTCGATGCCCTGGAACAGTAGGCTGTTCACGATTCGAGTATCGACCGAAGACGACGGTTACTATGCGACCGAGGATGGGACCGACATCGTCGGCCACGGTGACACCCCGCAGGATGCAGTCGTCCAATACGCGCTGAAGTGCCGCGCGAGAATCGAACGCGCCGAAGCAGACGGCGAGCCCCAGCGGGTGTGATTCCGATGGGAAAGACCAACCCGACCTACCGCGACCACGTCCGGATGTGGCGAGAGGACACTGATACGTTCCGGCGGGCACTCCGACGAGAGCGTCAGGAGGCCTTCGACGAGGTACGCCGACACGCCGATCAGGTCGCCCACGCGGGGATGTACTACAACAGCACCAACCCGACAGAGACGATTATGTTATCGATTTGTACCTGCCAACAGCATCAGATTCGGCAGTTGCAGGAGCGGGTAGAGGAGATTGAAGCAGGGTCTGAGGAGTGATACTCGACGTATTCGAACAGAATTTCTAAGATGATTAACATCACTTTCACTTTCACCCCGGACAAGGATTCCGCCTTTTACCACACCACCCTCAAGGAGTCACGATGGCAGTCAGAGTGAACGTCGACGACGAGACCGACCGCTGGCGATGGAGCTGCCCCAATGGCCACCGCAACTGGGAGCCCACCAACCACCACTTCTGGTGCCAGACCTGTAGCAACCAACCAGACGCTGACGCCGTCTTCGACGAACTCCGAGACGAACGCACCGGCGACACCTACCACCGCGACGAACTCGAACTCATGACCTACGCAGGCCCATATACAGACGTCTACGGAGGCAACGGCCGATGAACTCACTTCTCGCACGCATCGAGACCTCGCATAGCCTCGAGATTACCATCGGGCCGGACGACCGCCGGCTCAGCACCGGTGAGAACTCAGACGAGACCACCCAGTGCTCGGTCTGTGACCGAAAAACTCCACGCGTGAACGCATACTCCCGCGGTTGGCGACTGCTCAACGTTCACGGTGACCCAGAGCGAATCTGCCCAGACTGCCTCTAATCCGGTTCTGTTGAAACCCTCAGTTATTGACGTTTTATTGGGACCGTGCTGAATACAGAGATTGAATTCGACATGTTGGCTTGAGTTTAATAGATATTAATAAATAAATCTTGGAACCATCAGCGATTGACCTGCCTCCCGAGCACGAAAATAAACAGGGCGATAAGCAGCGCCCCAGCAAGGGATTCAATTCCCACCAGTACCCGGGAGCCAGTTCCTTGTGGTGCGACATTGGCGTAGCCGATGGTCGTGAACGTAATAATGCTGAAGTACAAGCCGCGCCCGAGGTTCGCCAGTATGTCAGTGTTCTGGCAGGCTTGACCGAGCAGGCAATACCGAATCCCGGCATCCTCAACACCACCGAGAAACGGGTATAGAAGTCCGGAGCCAAGGATGATCAATCCCGACGTAGCGGTAATACGGCCCAAACTCTCGCCATGGCGGGAGACGCGGTAGTTGAGCCAGTCAATCTTGGCGCGGGCGTGGAGAAGGTACTTTTCTCGGTCGTTCCAGTTCATTTCGCGGGCGCGTCGGTGCCGGTTTTTCCGTTGGGCCTCCTGCTTGCGGATGTGGAATTGTCGGGCGCGGTCGGATATCGCGTTTTGTTCATGGAGCACCTCCAAGCGGCGGTAGGTCCACGCGGCGGCCTCGTAGGGATGTTGGTCGTAGTCTTCAAGCGGGTTGTCAGGGCGCTGTTCGTAGTCACACTGGCCGAAGGATCCACCATCCAAGTCAACAAAATGTGTTTTGCTGTTGATGCGAGTGTCACGGAAGACGGCCTGGTAGTAGCGAGCGTCCTGGAAATTTGCATCCCGGCAGTCTGCGTTGGCGAGGAGCGTTTCTTCGAAGACGGCGCGGTTGAGCGTGGCGTTCTGAAGATCAGTACTAGTGAGAACCGCGTTGGTGAGGGTTGAATCCGACAGATCGGCATTTTTGAGATCTGCCTCCACCAGGTCGGCACGAATGAGATTCGTCTCTGACAGATCAGCGCCCCGGAGGAATGCTCCCGATATATCGGCTGCTCCGAGATCTGCATCCCTCAGATCTGTACTCTGGAGATCCGCCTTCGACAGATCGGACTCCCGAAGATTCGCCTTCGACAGCTTGGCAAACTTCAAATTTGCTCCCGACAGATTGGCAAACTTCAGACTTGCCCCCGACAGATCGGCTCCATAGAGATACCCCTGTGACAGGATGATGCGTCGGAGGTTCGTTTCCGGCAGGTCGGCATGTTTGAGGTTCGCCCCCGACAAGTTGGCACCTCGGAGATCTGCTCCCGACAGATCGCCTCGGTAGAGGGTCACCCCCGGTAGGTCGGCATGCTGGAGGTTTGCCTCCGGCAGTTCGGACTCTGCAAGGCGTGCTCCTGACAGATCGGTACGAAAGAGGTTCGCCTCGGACAGATCGCCCCCGGAGAGGCTTGCTTCCGACAGGTTGGCACGCTTAAGATTTGCCCCCGACAAATCGGCTTTAATAAGATTCACTTTCGGCAAGTCAGATCTCTGAGCCTCCGTTCTCGATAGGTCGGCCGAGGGGAGGGTCGCCGCCCGAAGGTTGGCCTCTCGGAGATTCGCCTCCTTGAGGTCGGCCCCAAAGAGAGATGCACCTGTAAGGTCGGTACCAGAGAGGTTAGCGCCTCGGAGTCGACATTCATCGAACGAAATCTGGGCCTCCAGTTCCACGCCGACAACGAATGCTCCATCTAAATGTTCCGGCCCGTCGCCCCGCGCCGCCACGAGGTCATCGGTGGGCTTGCCATCAACTTCGGCATGCCAGATACAACGGTCCTCGTCTCGCCATGGTGGCCGCGTACAGCAAGCAATATTCCGGGATTCGTACCATTCCAGTAGGTCATCAATTAAAGGCAAATCCTCGATTACCTCTCCGACGTCTTCTGGCTGAAGCGTGAAGCCACACACGTCGTCGGGTACATCTATGACCATATCCCGCACACGAACGGGCCGAACAATAATCGTTCGCCCGACTTCCCCGTGCATGAACCGACCAATCTGCTACTACAACTCCGGCGGAGCGTCGGTGGTGTCCGCAAATAGGTACAGAATGATCTGCAAGATACGCGCCCTGTATTCAGCACGCCGCTCCGGTCATGCTCTGGAGTTACAACAGACCCTCTAATCCTCAACTTCAGCGTCAGAACCCCCGTACTTGATTATCTCGGGGTTGTTTACGAACGCCCGCATCAACTGCCTCAGGCCATCACTCCGGCTACCGTCGGCCGGTGCATGACCATCCACTGCGGCCTGCCTGTACGCCAACATAAACTGTTCCTCTAATTCTTGGTCGAGACGAAACGTAATCTGTGTGTCCCCGGAACCACTGGCATTGCTCATACTACAGGATTTGTCTCTCATTATGTGAATGCTCAGAAGAAATCACCGGCACCCACTGCATTGCAGGCAATGCCCGCAACACTTATTATGTGTTGCTATGAATGCCTGCAATGCAGACAATGCAAGTGACTGTCCGACTGGGTGATGTTGGAGACGAACTCCAGCAGCACCTCGATAACGTCGAAGAAAAGACCGGCTACAGGCCGAATAAGAGCGAAGTCGTGCGTGGGGCACTCCGCGAATACTTCGATACCACTGTGACGGACGACGACCAGCCCGCAGGTACGAAAGAGGGGGCCGCGTGATGACGGACCAACACCAACACGCGAACCCCGTGGAAAGTGGGGAGACGCCTGCCAGCGTAACCCCGAACGACGCTGACACCTGCCAGCAACAAGAGACCACCGACCTCCGTGAGGAGATCGACGGCATCACCGTCGCCACGACCGACCGCACCAGCCTCCGGTTCCAGCTTCACGCTGACGCCAAACCGGCCCTCCACCCGCTCGATCACGACGGCAGACCCCGCACGCTCTCCTGGCACGAACTCTCCTGTCGCTACCAGACTGGTGAGCTCTACCTGCCCGAAGAGAGCCCCTGTGTCCCGTTCGGCTCCACTACCGAAGTACTGGCCGCGCTCGCAGACGACGGTGACGGCGCGGAAGTCATGAAGGACCACGGGATACTCATCGCCGACGGCGGTACCACCTGGGCGGACCTGACCGCATTCCAGCGTGACTGCATGGAGGCCATCCACCGCCTCGACCGCGACGACGAGACCACCTATGGTCTCGCCATCAAGCGCGACCTGGAGGACAACTACGCCGAGGAAATCCACCACGGTCGCCTCTATCCCAACCTTGACCAGCTGCGCGAAGCGGACCTCGTTGAGAAGACCGCACTCGACAAGCGCACCAACGAGTACACTCTCACCGCCGCGGCTGAGGCGATGCTCGAAGAACACGCCGAGCGACTCGCCGACGCCTGCGGGTTCACCGTTCGGCAGCCCGCCACCGACGGCGGCGAAGACTGGGAGGTGACGGACTGATGAGCGCCGAAGCCGAGGCTGACACGGCCGACGATCAAGAACCAGAGACCAACACGGAGGCATTCCACACTGGCGGGTTCAAGGCCATCGTCGACGTCGGCACCCTCGACGCCTACCTCGACATCCTCGGCGCACTCGTCGAGGAGGCCATCATCGAACTCACCGAAGACGGCCTCCATACCCGAGCGAACGATCCGGGGAACGTCGCTCTGGTTGACGTGACCCTCCCCGCGGCCGAGTTCGAGAGCTACACCGCCAACGGTGGCATCCTCGGCATCGACATCGCGACGCTGAAGAACGCCATCGGCCTCGCCAGTGGGAAGGATGCACTGGTCACCCTCGAACTCAATGCCGAGACCTACAAGGTCGACGTGTCCGGGCACGACTTCAACTACGCCGTCGCGCCCATCGACCCCGACGCCATCCGGAGTCGGCCCGGAACGCCTGACCTGCCACGGACGAACACCATCGACATCGATGCTGGGCAGCTCAAGCGCGCCGCCTCCGGTGTCGACCTCGTCGACGATCATCTGAAACTCCTCGCTCACGCCGAAGAGGGTGAACTCCACGTCATCGGCGACGGCGACACCGACGACCTCGAGTTCTACTTCGGAGAAGACGACCTCTACGGCACAGACATCGAGGAGGATACGGAGACACTCCTCAGCCTCGACTACGTCGAGAAGACAGTCGCACAGATGGCTGGCACCGTCACAGTCACGCTCTCCGGCGAGTTCCCCGGTATCTTCGAGTTCGAACGCGCCGGCACCACGGCCGAGTACACCATCGCACCCCGGGTTCAGCGAGACTGACCATGCCTGTAGATGCAATCCGCGACTGCCCGAAGTGCGGCAGTACGACCACGGCAGAAGAGACGGAGTCCTTCGGGAACCGGAGCGAGGGCTACCGCGAGTGCGACAACCCAGACTGTAACTGGTACCTCGCCATCACCGGAGGTGCGCTCCCGTGACGTACAAGAACTCCACGCTCACGCAGGGCGAACTCGGTGCGGACCCGCGGGATCTGGTCAACACCGAAGCCGTCGACGAGGTCGTCACCGACACGCTTCGAGAGGGCCCGGCGGACGACGATGTCAGCCTCGAAGACATCCTTGCCGCGGCAGAAGCGGCTGCCCGCGGTACCCTCACCGACCACGAGTTCCGCCAGCTCGTCGATGAGGTTGTCGACGACATCCTCGACGAGACGGACGACCTCAGCAGCGACTGCCACCACACGCTCGACCAGTTCGCCGCCCCTGATCACGGCGGCGAGGAGGAAACGGCATGAGTCACGCGCAACAGACTCCAGAGGGCCTCTACCCCATCAAGCCGCGTGACGCCCGCGACGAATGGATCGACCACCAGAGTGTCGACCTCGCAGACTCCACCATCCGAAGCCACCGGCAGCGACTCCGGCACTTCGTGCGCTGGTGCGACGACCAGGATATCACGTCCATCCACCAGCTCGACGGCCGGACGCTCCACCAGTACGACCGACACCGGCGCGGGCAGGGCCTCGCTGCGACCACCCTGAAGGGCGAACTCACCACGCTACGGAACTTCATCGAGTTCTGCGAGCGCATCGAGTGCGCCCCGGAGGGACTCAGTGAGAAGATCGACCCGCCCACCCCGTCAAAACACGAGGAAGTCAGCGAGACGGTCCTCAAGTCGGGCCGGGCGCTTCGGCTCCTCGACCACCTGCGTAGCGAAGAGTACGGAACTCGCGACCACGCACTCTTCGAGTTCATGTGGAGCACGGGAGCCCGCGCCGGAGCGGTCGCCGGCGTCGACGTGACTGACTACGACAGCGATGCCGAGTATGTCGAGTTCCGACATCAGCCCGCGGAGGATACGCCGCTCAAGAACAAGTACGACGGCGAGCGCCCGGTCTCGCTCCCGAGCCGCGTCTGTGATGCACTCGACGCCTACCTAGATGGCCGAGATCGGTACAACACAGTCGACGACTACGGCCGGGAGCCACTGTTCACGAGCCGCTACGGCCGGCCCAAGCCGGGAACGATTCGGGACTGGATGTATCGACTCACGGTTCCGTGTCGCGTCGGAGAGTGCCCGCACGATGTCGACCCCGACGAGTGCGAGGCACTGAACAAGCCGAACGGCGAGAGCGCCTGCCCGTCGTCGCGGTCGCCGCACCCGGTTCGTTCCGGGTCGATCTCGTGGCAGCTCGCGTGTGGCATCCCGATGGAACTTGTCGAGGCACGAGTCAACGCGAGTCGCGAAGTCATCCTTCGCCACTACGATCTGCGTGGAGAGCACGCGAAGATGGAACAGCGCCGCAACCACATCATTCCACACCTCAACTACACGAAAGCATGAACGCCTGCCAGCACCACCAGCACGACCCGTCAGACCCCACGAGTATCGCCAAAGTGGCTATCTCGGCGGTCCCACTTTTGCGGAACGAAGCGCCACGATAGTGGCGCGTAGTGGAGAAAAAGTGGGAGCAGGTTGCGAGCGTAGCGAGCAACCGTGGTCCCATTTTCGAACCTCGTGAGAGAATGGTACCAGACTGCGAGTGTAACGAGCAGTCGTGGTCCCATTCTCGAGCTTCGTGAGGAAGTCCTGCCCGGAGTGAGCAGTCCTGATATCTCTCAGCACGAACGACCACGACCAGCACGGCAGTTGGCTCGGTAACGGTGGTGCCGGGAGGACGGCGACCGTGTCTTCACAGCTGGCAGTCAGTAACGAGTGACTCGACCGCGACCACCTCGTGACTGCAGCGACGATCTCGGTTCGTCACCCTCAGGCTGCGGCATGTGTCTGTGGTTGTCACTGTTGGTGATGTCTTTCAATTGCAATCCAATACAGGCCATACGACACGTTCCTTTCCGACATTCTCTGTCAGATTTCAACGTCAGACAGGGTCGACACGAAAGCGCGCGTGAGAGAATTGCCGGAACCGGACTCGAACTTATAAATAAGGCTGTCGGCCAACACCGGGTATTTCTCTGGAAGTTACCTTTCACAGACGCTGGAGAAATCAGCTTTGATAATCATTCGGTTTCTGGAGATATGAACTATCTTAGTCGGTTTCAATGGGGCCTTGACGGGTTACAACCCACTGCTGAAGTCGGTTCCTAACTACCCATTAAGATAAGAAATATTTCATATTGAGATAGGTTTATCCCATCCCAATGACCTTCCATCCGATAACACCTGACGGCACCGGCGAGCTACCCACCTGCCGCGTTCCCCTGGCAGGCGCTCGCCGGCTGTCGCACGGTGTGGGATACAACACGCAAACATGGAACTGAAAAACCTCTTTACAGACGACGACGCGGTTTCGCCGGTTATCGGCGTCATCCTGATGGTCGCCATCACGGTGATTCTGGCCGCAGTTATCGGCGCATTCGTACTGAACATCGGTGGCTCGCAGGAAGCTGCACCGCAAGCGCAGTTCGACTGGGCACCTGACACTGCTGCTGGAACCGTCGACGTTACGCACCAGGGTGGTGACGACATCGCAGAGGGCCAGATAACGGTTCAGGCAACTGGCGCGACTGCGGACAATTCTGTTTTCTCTTCAGGTAACACCTGGAGTGCAGGCCAGACTAAGACGGTAGTTTCTGCTGGTGCTGGTACCGGCGACAAAGTGAGCCTTGTTTGGGAAGCTTCGAGCGGTGACAAGTCGAACATCATTGGCGAGTACACGGTGAGCTAAGATGGAACTGAAAAACCTCTTTACAGACGACGACGCGGTTTCGCCGGTTATCGGCGTCATCCTGATGGTCGCCATCACGGTGATTCTGGCCGCAGTTATCGGCGCGTTCGTGCTGAACATCGGTGGTTCGCAGGAAGCGGCACCGCAGGCAAACCTCGCGTTCAGCTACGACGATGGAGGGACTCCCGGGTGGGGCGATACTACCGAACCCGAAAACTTCACCGTGACCCACGAAGGTGGGGATGACATTGACGCAAGTTCAATTAGTGTCACCATCTCTGGAGAAACCAACTCCAGTCTGACTTCGACGTGGTCGGCTGGTATGCCCAAAGTATTCGAAATCCAAACTGCTAGTGAATGGGACAGCGGTAGTGCTCCAGTGGTTTCGGGCGGCGAAGAAATCAACGTGGTCTGGGAGTCGTCGAGCGGCGACAAGTCGAACATCATCGCAACCGGCGAGCTGCCCTGATTTCAGGTAGTTTTCTAACTTCCATTCTTTCGAACACCACAACCCGATAGCCACAGCCACACCACCCTTTACCACAACCAACCCCCAACAAACCAAGCAGTGCCCCGCGACGAACCCCACCAACTCCTCACAGACCTCGTCGCCCTCTGCTTCATCCCCCTCATACTAGCAACAATCCACTTTCTAGCCCCAACAGCCCGCCACACACTGGCCCTCAACCACAGCAACCCAACCCTCCTCACCCTCTGGTCCTCCGCCTTCGTCCACGTCAACCTCGCACACCTCCTCTCCAACCTCATCGGCTACTTCCTCGCGATCATCCCGACGTACCTGCTCTACCTGCACTGGAACCGCCGCACACTCTTCTGGCACAGTCTCGCTCTCTCGCTCCTGCTAGTCCCACCCCTCGTCAACCTCGGGAGCTTCGTCTACTTCACGTCGCAGGGAGTGGCCGGCGAAACGATCTCCAGGGGCTTCTCCGGTGTCGTCGGGGCCTTCGCCGGGATGGGCCTTGCCTCGGTCGTCGCCTTCGTCGCAGAGGTGTACGGCCTCCGGCGGGCGTACTGGCTGGCACAGGCGCTCGTCCTCGCAGCGGGCGGCGTCATCCTGGTCGGGCTGGTCGGCGGGCTCGAACCCCTGCACGCCGGGCTCGTCGCGCTGGGAATCGTCCTCTCCGTGACGGGGCTCGTCCGCCAGGAACCCGAACCACTGCGGAACCTCCGCGAGCACGCCACCACCCTGCTCGTCCTCGGGTACGCGACCGCCATGTCGCTCGTCGTGGTCTACATGCTGTTCCCCTCGGAGGTCGTCACCGACGGGGGCGTGACGAACGTGGTGGCGCACGCCGTGGGCATCGTCGTCGGGAGCGTGCTGCCCGGCATGGCCCGGATGGTCACGGGCGCGGCGGTCCTCCTCGAATAGCCACCGTCACAGGAACGCCGACAGGGCGGCGTCTCGGCGCTCGTGGAGGTAGTTCGTGATGTCGTCGCGGTCCCAGCCGAGGGGGGAGACGATACTCTCGGTGGCGCGCATCGCGAGGTCGGCGTAGTAGTCGGCGTCGTAGTCCGTGCACGCCTCGAAGTCGAGGCGGACGCGCTCGGCGTTCCGGGCAGCATCGGCCACCACGACGTAGTTGACGGGCTGGCCGGGGTGCCGGTCGACGCCGTGGCGGTCGTAGCGCTGGAGCGCCGCGACGGTGTGGGTGCGCTGGTCGTAGTCCGCGAGGCGCTTGCCGACGCGCTTGCTGATGACGAGGTCGGCGGGGTCGACCCGGCCGGCGCGGAGGTCGCAGAGCCAGACTCGGAGGCGGTCGACGACCGGCTCGGGTTCGCGGTGTTCGTCGAGCACGGCCAGCAGGTCGCGCTGGAGGTCGTCGATCCAGTCCGGGGTGGAGCGCTGGCGGGCCTCGACGCCCCGGAGCTTGTAGTCCCCGTCCTCCGACTTCCCGAAGTACTTCATCAGCGCGCCGGCCTGGGTGCCACGCCGGGGGACGAAACAGACCCAGTCGTAGGCGGCCTCGTGTTCGAGGGTGATGCCGGCCCGGTCCGAGATCTCGGCCGCGAGTTCGTCGAGGGGCGCTTGCTCGCGGCCCTCACAGGCGGTGACCCACAGCGAGTCGACGATACCGTGGACGACGCGCCAGCCGCCGGCTTCGAGGATACGCTTGGCCTCCATGAAGACGTCCCGGGCGACCGCGTTGATGGCCTCGTGGCACTCGATGCGGCCGAACTTCGCGTTGCGGTAGCCCTGGTAGCCGAAGCAGGAGACGAGCACCCACTTGATGGCCGCCGAGATGGACTCGGGTTCGCTGGTGTCCGCGTCGGTGTCGGCCGCCCTGATGCGGCGCTTCAGCTCGGCCCGGTCGTCCAGCAGGGGCTGGAGCACGTCGGGGAGGAACCCCGGTTCGTCACAGATGCTGTAGCCGAGTGTGGGCACGTCCTCGCGGTCGGCGTGGCAGGCACAGCCGACGGTCTCGGGGCTGATGTTGTGCCGGCAGATGACGTTCGGGTAGAGCGAGGCGAAGTCGAGTTCGTGGACGTCCTCGTGCAGGCCGACCTCGGGCGAGAGCGTGACCCCGCCGCGGTCCGCGGCGTGGAGCGTCCGGGCGTCCTTGAACGTCTCGGGCTCCCACTTGTTCCAGGGGACGAGCACGCCCCGGGAGAGCGCCTCGCGGGTCTGCATCGCGGTCAGCACCGTCCCGATGCTGGCCCAGCCGGTCTCCTGGATGGGCCGCCAGGAGCGCTCGACCATGTACTCCAGGCCGGCGAGGCTGGACTCGTGCCAGAGGAAGCTGTTGTTCGTCGCGACGATGGCCCGCCCGGGCACGTCGTACCGGGCCGGCGAGTGCCCGACCCGGCCGTAGCTCTCGTACGTGTTCGAACCCGCGAGCCGAGTCCAGCCGGGCCGCCGACCGAGTTCGAGGTCGACGTCGTGGTCGCTCGCGGCCTCGTACAGCAGCGGGACGAGGTCGCCGTGGCTCAACAGGAGCACGTCGGGGTCGACCCGGTCAAGCCGGCGGGCGAGCGTCCGCAGGGCCGCATCGGCATGCTCTCCCGCAGGCTCGCCCTCGACGTGGAGTGAATCCACCTCGCCGTCGGCCAGCGACTTCTCGTCGAGGCCGACCCGGAGCGACCGGAGGTCGTGGGCGGGAACGGGTGAGGTACCGGTCTCGACGCAGTACCGGAACCCCGGTGCGAGGTCGACGTTGAACAACCTGAGCGTTCCTGGGGGGTAGGACCCGCGCTCGTGGTGGTGGCGAATCTCCCGGGCGAGCGTCCGGACCTCGTCGACCCGGGCGCAGTCGATTCGCAGGACCGGTTCTGGCTCGGCGGCGTGGAGGTCGAGGTGCCACTGGTCGTGGACCATCATCGTCTCGACCACCTTCGGGTCCGCGTCGAGCGCCTCACGCAGGTCCACTCGCGCCTCGGCCGGGCCGGCGACGTAGATGGTCGGGTGGTAGTCCTCGCGTTCGACCGTCCTGACGCCGTCTTCGGTCCGGTGCCACTCCACGACCGCCTCGTCGAGGAAGTCGACCGCGAACATCAGTCCGGCACCTCCGTGGGTGTCGTCGTGCGTTCCGGTCCGTCGTCGGGTTCGCCCTCGCCTTCGGCGACCGCGAGGCGCTCACGCAACTCCCGAAGCTCGGCCTCGTGGGCGACCAGCATCGACAGCAGGGCCGCCACCTCGGGGTCGGTCGCGTTCTGGTAGCCGGCGGCGTGGGCGTGGGCGTCGGCGCGCTCGAACAACCGGTCGAAGTCTGCCTGGTGGCGTCGCCGGAGTGCGCGCCGGAACGGGCTGTACCGGTCCTCGAACGACCGCAGGCAGTCTCGGTAGGTGGGGTTCGTCCGTCCCATGGTCAGGCCCTCGCGAGCAGGTCGGCGACGGTCGGGTCGGTGTCCACGGCGATACCGGCGTCGGTGACGGCCCCGAACAGGTCGACCCAGTACGGGATGGTCGTCTGCCAGCCGCCGGGCACCGGGTACGCCGCGGTCTCGAAGTCCTCGCCCTCGTACCGGAAGCCCATCCGGGTCCGGGTGCAGTCGAGTTCCCGGTCGGCCACGGCCGCGACCTGTTCTGCGGCGTCGTCCCGGGCCGTCACGAGCACCGGGACGTCGCAGGCCCGGGCGAGGTCGGCGAGCACGGCCACCGACCCCTCCAGCAGGTCTGCGGCCTCCGCGTCGGGCACGTCGGGGTCGCGGTAGAGCGCCCCGAGGTTCGGACAGACGACCATCGCGGTCCGGCCGTCGACCCGCCGGACGAGCTCGCGAACGAGTTCGTGGTGCTGGTAGGCGGTGAACGCCCGGGCGACCTGTATCCGGTCGAGCAGCCGGTCGCTGTCGGCGAGTTCGGCCAGGACGTACGTCGCCGCGGTGTTCCGGGCGTCGACCCAGTAGGTGGTTCCAGCTTCGCCGGCGAGCGTCCGGACGACGAGCCGGTGCAGCGCGGTCGAGCGTGCGTCGGGCGTGTCGAGGAGCGTGAGCCCCGCGTCGAGCGTCGGTTGGGTGTCCATACCAGGACAGAGGAACACCTATCACAAAAGTTACAGAGTGTGCGTTCCGGAAGTTCCGGAAGTCGCCGATTCGGTCGAGAACAGCCGTTTCAATGCCTCTGAATCCGGAATAGCACCGTTCCGGAAAGGGGCCGGAAGTCGTTCCGGAAACGTTCCGGAAGTGGTCCGGATGGGTCGCTGGCGGGTGACACGGGTCCAGCCGACGGGTCGGTACGAGTCGTCCGAGCCGTCACCGAGGGTCAGGCTCGGTCGCCATCGAGCGACCTGGGCTGTGGTTGTGGCTGCGGTTGTGGCCGGGGCTGTGGTTGCGGTTGGGGCTGCGGTCGCTGGGGCTCCGGCTCGGGGCCGGAATATGGCTGGGCCGGCTGGGTCTGCTTGCTGGTACAGACGTACGCATTGTACACGTGGCTGTACTTGCACCGGTAGTTCATCCGCGCCCAGTAGCTGGTCGGATAGTTACGGCAGATGTACGCGCCCAGTTCACGGCTGTACTGGCAGTTCGGCTGTGCGGAGCCGCCGCCAGCCGTCCGGCAGATGTACGCGTTCAACTCGCGGTTGTACCGGCACTGGAGCCCCGAGGCGGTGGGGTCTACCGGGCGGCGAAGGCAGACGAACGCGCCCAGCCCACGGTTGTACTGGCAGCTGAACGTTGTGGTCCAGCTTCGCGGGGCGCTCTGCCGTGAGACAGCGCCGCCAGCGGCGTCGGCCGCGGCGATGCCACTCCCGAGCCCGAGACAGATACCCCCGATACCGATGCTCCGGACGAGGTCGCGCCTCGTCACTCCTCGGTCTGGTTCTCTCATGGTTGGTGAGGTAGAGATGGTTCCCCCTCAGAGAGACGGAGACGATTGCCGGGGATAGCCTCGCGGCGAAGTGAACGTAACCCGGCAACCACCGGGTTTCCACGTGATATGTGATTTCCGGTCGGTTAGTCACCGAGCGCAACAGCACCCAAAATCGGTTCAAGCCGGTCGCGGGGACAGCCCCGGTCGCCAGCGGTTCACGGTCCCGCAGCAGCACCGGGCAGGTCAGTACGACCCGCCCGAGTCCCCACCGAGGGGCTGTTCCTCACCGAACGGTCTGGGCCGCGGCCGTGGGCGTGGCCGTGGCCGCGGCAGGTCGTCGTCCCCGACCGGGTCAGGCCAGGGGCCAGGGCGGGGCCGGGGGCGCGGGCGTGGCCGCGGCAGGTCGTCCTCGTCGAACGGACGACCCGGGCGGAGCCGGCGGCGGCAGATGTACGCGTTGAACCGGCGGCTGTACCGGCAGCGGAACGACCGCGCCCAGTAGCCAGTGGGCCGGCGACGGCAGACGTAGGCGTCCAGCCGGCGGTTGTACCGGCAGTACCGCGGCACGAAGTCGGGCCGGTCGGGCCTGATGCGGCGGCAGACGTACGCGTTGAACCGGCGGCTGTACCGGCACCGGTAGCCGGCGAATCCGGGGTCTATCGGCCGGCGACGACAGATGTACGCGTCCAGCCGGCGGTTGTACCGGCACCCACGCAGGCCGGGACGGGGACGTCTTCGACGCCCGTCGCGGCCGTCGCGACCGTCACGCTGTGGGGAGAACGGCACGCCACCGGAGACCGTGTCCGCGGCGGCGACGCCGCTCCCGAGGCCGAGACAGATGCTCCCGACCCCGATCGTTCGGACGAGGTCGCGCCTCGTCACCCCTCGTATTGGTCCTCTCATGGTTGGTGAGGGAGGTATCTTCCCCCTCACCGAACCGGAGGCGATAGGGGAGAATAGCCTCGCGGCGAACCCGGCGTAACCCGGCAACCACCGAGTTTCCTCGCACCACGTGATTTCGCGTCGGTTAGTCACCCCAAGAAACAGCACGGCGGCCCGCCAGTGAGCCGGCCGTAGACCGAACTAGCCCGGAGCCGGCTCCGAACGCGGCCGGATGGCCCCGGGTGCTGGCTCAGTTCTCGTCGTCGTCAGCGTCGGCTCCGCGTCCCCGACGGCCGTTCCCCGGGCGTGCCCGGCGACCGCCATCGGATGGCTGGTCGTCGTCGAACGGCCAGCCCCTGCGTCCCCGGTCGCCGTCGAACGGCCAGCGGCCCCCCGGCCGCCCACCGCGCCGTCCCTCACGGCAGACGTACGCGTTGAACCGGCGACTGTACCGGCACCGGAACCGCGGGCGTCGCGGTGGCCGCCGACAGATGTACGCGTTCAGCCGGCGGTTGTACCGGCAGCCGCGGGGACTTGGTCGGCCGTCACCGTCGCGTCGACGGCAGACGTACGCGTTGAACCGGCGGCTGTACCGGCACCGGAACCGCGGGTTCCGCGGCGGGCGACGGCAGATGTACGCGTCGAAGCGTTCGTTGTACCGGCAGCCGCGTGGGCCCGGTCCCGGGCGGTCCGAGTCGTCGTCGACCCGGCGGCAGATGTACACGTTGAACCGCTGGTTGTACCGGCACCGGATGAGGCCGGTCGTTATCGGGCGTTCCCGGCAGATGTACGCGTCTATCCGCTCGTTGTACCGGCAGCCGCGCAGGCCGTACCGGGGGCCGCGGTCGTCGTCGTCCGGGCCTCGGCCCCGTCCTCGGCCGCGGCCGTCGTACTGTCGTGAGAGCGCGTCACGAGGTGCTGCGGCGGCGGTGCCGCTCGCGAGGCCGAGACAGATGCTCCCGACCCCGATCTTTCGGACGAGGTCGCGCCTCGTCACGCGTCGGTCTGGTCTTCTCATGGTGGTGAGGTGGAGATGGTTCCCCCCCTACAGAGACGGAGACGATGGACGCGAATAGGCTCGCGGCGAAGTCGACGTAACCCGGCAACCACCGAGTTTCCTCGCACCACGTGATTTCGCGCCGGTTAGTCACCGCGGGAGACAGGAATCGGAGCCGAGACCGCGCCGCTACACCGCGCCCGCCGGGACCGTCCCGGTCGCGTACAGCGTGAGGTTCCCGCCGACCCAGAGCACGACGATGAGGAGGACGAGCTGTGCGTGCGAGAGGTCGAGCCCGGCCCAGCGGAGCAGCCGGCGACGCGTCAGCGGAACCGAGACCAGTCCCGCCGCGGTCGCGAGTATCCCCGAGAGGAGGATACCCACGTTGACCTCGGCGACCGCGAGGAAGAGGACGCCCATGCCCGAGAGCAGCGCGAGGAGGCCGAACGCCCACGCGACGATGGTCGAGACGATGCCGAACACACCCCGAGACGTGCTCGATGCCGTGGGACCGTCCCAGTCGTCGGCCCAGGCGTCGGCCGCTTCGCGGACCTCTCGAATGGGCGCGAGGTCGGTGCCGCCGCAGTTCGGGCAGACGTCCTTCTGGTCGGGGTAGCGCGCCCCACACGCCTTGCAGAGGTGTTCGACCGACGGGGCCACCGACTGCTGCTGGGCGGTCGCGTTCCGGTCGCCGGATGCCGGTCCGGACCGGTCGCCAGTGTCGCCCCAGTCGTCGTCGATCCAGTGGTCGGCGTCGGTGCCCGTCGAGGCGTCGTTCCCGGTCTCAGCCCACTCGAACTCGTCCGTCGACTCGTCGGTCGTGGCCGCGTCGCTCCCCCCATCGTCCTCGTCGGCTTCGTCGCCGACGCGAACGAGGGTCTCGCCGGCACAGTACATGCAGGGCGGGTTGTACGACTCGTGGGTGCGCCCGCAACTGGCACAGCGCCATCGGTCGTCGCCAGCAGTATCCATGCCGCATAGGTGTCACCCCGTGACGACAAAGGTTCCGCCTGCGGCGACACGGACACGCCCTGCTCAGAGATTCGGCGCGGGCTCGACGACCCGGTAGGTCCGCGCCCGCCCCTCGCCCTCCTTCGCGAGCAGGTCGTACTCACAGAGCTTGTGGAGGTGTTTCCGGCGGGTCCGGCGGACGTGCGGGTCCGTCACCCGTTCCTCGTAGGCGTCGTGGAGGGCTGCCGAGGAGACCTCGCCGCGCTCGCGGACGATCTCGTACAGGACGCGCTGGTGTGCCGAGAGCTTCGAGAGGGTGCTCCGGCGCATATCGTGTTCGGCCGCCGGAATCGCGCTCGTGACGTGGTCCGCCGCCAGCGTCTCCGAGCCCTCCTCCTGGGCGGCCTGGGCGGCCGTCCGGAGGATACCGATGGCGAGCCGGGCGTCACCTGCCGCCGCGTCCGCGATGCGTTCGAGCTGGGCCGTCGCGACCGAGTCCGGTTCGAAGCCCAGGCGGACGCGGTCCGAAAGGATGGAGACGAGCTGGTCCGTCGCGTACGGGGGCATCCGGATGGACGTGCAGGTCCGGAGGCGGCTCTGCAGCCGCGGGTCGAGGTTCGCCAGGAACTCCTCTTCGTCGTTGGCGATGAGGACGACCGCCACGTCGGGTATCTGGTAGAGGTCGTACAGCACGTCGGTGTCCCGGAGCACGTCCACCTCGTCGAGGACGACGACGTAGGGCTCGCCGTGGTCGCGCAGTCGGCGAACCAGTTCGTCCGCGGGCGTCGACTGCCGGTGGATGTCGCCGACCGCGCCGAGGTTCTCCAGCAGGCGTTCGAGCACCGCGAAGCGGGTGGAGTCGCTCCAGCAGTTGACGTACTGGTGGGCCACGTCGCGGACCTCGCGGCAGAACTGCTCGACGATGTACTGGGCACAGCAGGTCTTGCCCGCGCCGGGCGGCCCGTACAGGAACGCGCTCCCCGGTCGGTCATCACCCGCGACGGGCCGCAGCGCCGTCGAGAGCTGGTTCAACTCGGCGTTGCGGTGGCGGACCTCGGACGGCACCCATTCCTCGCGAAGCACCCGTGGGTCCGTTATCATTGCCCGGTCGTTCACACCGGGGCGACGTAAGTGACACGGGGCCGGCACCGGGTCGCACCCGACCCGGACCCACCCGGCACTAGCTACTTGCCCGCGGGCCGTGAGATTTCGACCATGCGAGCAGACAGTGCGACGGCCCACGTCGATTCGGGTGTCGGCGTGAACGAGGACGTGGCGACGGTGACCGACGGCGCAGCCTGGGTGCTCGACGGCGCGACCGGCCTCGGTGGGGAGAGCCACACCCCGGGCGCGACCGACGCGACCTGGTACGTCGACCGGGTCGACTGCTACCTGCGCGAGCACGCCCACGACGACGTGCCCCTCGAAACCGTGCTGCGGGGGTGTGTCGAGAGCGTCGCCGCCGAGTTCCACGAGCTGGCTGGCGACGTGGACCCCGCGAACGAACCCTCGGCTGCGGTCGCCGTGGCGCGCTGGCGCGAGGACAGCGACGCGGTCGAGTACGCGGTCCTGGGAGACGCGAGCGTCGTGTTCCGGTTCCCCAGCGGCGACGTGGAGACGGTTCACGGGCACGGCCCGCGCGAGCACGACGCCGCGGCCGTCGCCGAACTCACCCGACTGAAGCGCGAGGAGGGCCTGCGCCACGCCGAGGCGTTCGAGGCGCTGCTTCCCCGATTGCGCGAGATCCGCGCCGCGAAGAACACGCCCGCGGGCTACTGGGTCCTGAGCCTCGACCCCGACGCGACGGACCAGACGACCACCGGGACCGTCGAAGGGGTCACCGGCGCGACCCTGTTCACCGACGGGGTCGAGCCGCTGGTCGAGTCCTACGAGGTGTTCGGCGACTGGGCGGAGGCGACCAGCTTCCTCCACGAACGCGGCCCGGCCGCGGCGGTCGAACGCCTCCGGGAGTTCGAGCGCGCCGACGCCGACTGCGAGACCCACCCGCGATTCAAACAGCACGACGACGCGGGCATCGCCCTCGTCACGTTCGCCGACGAGACGGTCGGATCTACCGATAGTGCTAAGTGAGTGAATCGTCAGTTATTGCATGAATCCTAACGGGCAGAACCGTGTCTGGCACATTATCCGATATCCTCCCGGACGACGCGTTGTCGCGTCACCGGGACTTGCTCGTCGCCGGCCCGAGTCGTGAGACCGTCTGGCCGGTCCCGAGTCACATCCTCGCCAGCGCGGTCGCCCCCGACGACGGGCTGACCGTCGTGACGACACGCACCGCCGCCCGAACGATGGTCGACCGCCTCGTCCGCGACGTCCCCACGCTCGAGCGCGACAACACGGGCGTCGTCGACTGTACCCCCACGCACGACGAGGTCCGGGTGGACCCGCGAGAGCGCTACTGGAGCGTCCCCTCCCCGGTCGACCTGACCGGCACGAGCATGGCCGTCCACGACTGCATGGAGACGCTGTGGGAGCAAGGCGTCGCGGACCGCCACATGCTGTTCGACTCGCTGTCGAACGTCCTCATGTCGACCGACTCCGAGACCGTCACGCGCTACGCCCACCAGCTCCTCCTGCTCGCGAACGCGACCAGCGCGGTGTCGGTGTTCCCCATCTACACGAACGTGACCGACGGGACCGACTTCGAGCGACTCAAGCACCTCTTCGACGGCATGGTCCGCGTCCGTCGCCGGAACGGCACCAGAGAGGTCCGCTGTGTCGGCATCGACGGCGCGGCGACGGGCTGGGTCAGACTTGGCGATTCCGAGGCCGTCTCGGGGGCCGAAGCCGATTGAACGACGAATCGAGTGCGCCGCCCATCGCCACGCTGTCTGCCGGTTTTTCCCGTCGAATCGGCGCACTGAGGGACGCTTCGTCTTATCACGGAGTCTCGCCTAGGTAATTACATGGTCGAAATCGAGACCGAAGAGCAAAAGACACGGGCGGAGATCGCCGCCTGCCTCCGCATCCTCGCCGACCAGTTCGAGCGAGACGGAGAGGTGAAAGTCCGCATCGGAGGCGAGACCGTCACCTTCGACCCGGCCGACACTGTAAACGTCAGGCTGGAGACCGAATCCGAACTGTCGCCCGAGTCCGTCCGCATGTACCGCCGCGTTGGGTTCGATATCGAGTGGTTACAGCCCTTGCCACTGCGCTCGGGCCCGGTCGACAGTCACACCGACTGACCCGTAGTCGCTGCCTCGTTTCTCCGCGTCTACCTCGCCAGTGCCGACTGCCGCCCTCTCCTCCTGGACGGCCACGACGACGACGCCCTCGTTCTCGTACACGATGGTGTAGCGGTCGCTCTCGGCCAGTGAGTCACGCATCGTGGGGGACTGCTGGTGGTGCATGCCCCGAACGGTGTACTCGTCTTTCGGCACGTAGACGTACTCGGGTGACTGCGAGCCCGATTCGAGGAACCGGGTGAGGCAGGCGGCATCGTCACAGGTCGAGCTGTCCCGGTAGGTGTTCAGCTGGTGTTCGTACCTGGCTGGCGTGGTCCACTCGACGCCCCAGGGACCGAGGAGGATGCTGCGACCGGTCTGCTGGGGGAACCACTCCGCGGCGTCGCCCAGTACGACGAAGTCGGCCGACGGGGCCGTGTTCGCCTCGGCCCACTGCATCGCCTCGACGTCGTGCGAGTCGACGAAGGCGGGCTGTGACGGGTCGCCGTGGTGGCTGTCGACCATCCCGCCCGCGTAGGCGACGCCCACGCCGACCGCCGAGAGCGACAGCAGCGCAACGGTCAGGACCGACGCGGTCCGTCGCCAGCCGGGGGCGGTCCCCGCGTCGAAGCGGGCCACGAGCGCGGGGACGACCGCGAAGACGAACTGGGCGACGAGGATGCCGCCTGCGAGGAACTGGAACCGGGTCTTGCCGAGGACCCACGCCGAGACGAACAGCCACACGGGCACGAGGAACCGGCGCTTCCAGAGGGCGTAGAGCCCTGCCGCGTACGTGACGACGAAGGCGGGCTGTGACGGGTCGCCGTGGTGGCTGTCGACCATCCCGCCCGCGTAGGCGACGCCCACGCCGACCGCCGAGAGCGACAGCAGCGCAACGGTCAGGACCGACGCGGTCCGT